>NZ_WIAY01000002.1 GCF_009467805.1 Stenotrophomonas nematodicola | reverse complement strand
ACTGGATGCAGCACGAGCGGATGTGTTTGACTACATCGAGCGACGCCACAACCCAAGGATGCGGCGAAGGGTCGCCAGGCAGGATCAGAAGGTTGCAGCTCTTTTAGAACCGTCCGTGATTTCGGGGCAGAACCCGTTGGGATGCTCACAGGTGCTCTGACTTAGGCGCCCGGCGCCTTCGAGGCCCTTCGAGTTGGTCCTAGGTAAAGACTGGCCACCATCTATGGTGGCCGGTCTCCCACCAACTATGCTGAGCCGCACACACCTGAACCTTTTGAAACGCGTGACAGGCCGCAGGCGGTAAACGGCAACGGCCGGCTCAACGGGCCAGTGCCAGCGAGCCGATCAGGAACGCCGCCCAGACCGGGGCGATGCCGACTGCCCAGGCCAGCACCCGGCGTGGCGTGGCATGCCGGCTTGCCGCCACCGCCAGTGCGAATGGCGGCAGCAGCACGCCCAGTTCAATGATCAGGTTGCGCCACAGGTAGTAGTTGCCCGCGGACAGTGCGCCTGCGCTGGGGAGCAGGCCAACCGGCACGGCGATCTCCGCGGCAATGGGCCAGAGCAGGGGCACCGGATGCGCCCCTACCAGCAGGTCCATGAGCGGATGGGACAGACTGGCGGCCAGCAGCCAGGCGGTGGGCAGGCGCGCGGAGGCCGGCCGGCGCGTGAGCCGGTGCACCAGCAGGCTGGCCACCAGCGCGAAGAGCAGGCTGTGCGTGATCCGTGGCGAGGCGGCGTAGCCGAGGAGCCACACCGCCAGGTAGTCCAGATCGGGGCAGACGGCCAGAAAAGCGAACGGGACCACTGCCCAGCGCGACGGCGCGCACGCCCAGCGGTTGCAGCACAGATAGGCGGTGATGCCGGCGGCCGCGTGGCCCGCGATGGAAGACACAGAAACCCCTCCGAGATGCAGGCGCCCAGACTGCACCCGGCGCATGAGGCCACGATGGGGAGCATGTGTGGCGGGGATGAAGCCGCGCGACGGAAACAGCGTTCCGCTGACAGCACTGGTCCCGTGCAGGTCCGATGTTACGTTTGGTAGGTAACGTCATCCAAGGATTACTCCCATGCACAGCCTTATCGTCGTCGCCCACCCCAACCCTCATTCACTCACCCATGCCGTGGCCAGCCGCATCGGCGATGCCGTTCTTGCAGCCGGTACCGGCCATACCGTGGAAATCGCCGATCTCGCCGCGGAGGGTTTCGACCCCCGCTTCAATCCGGCCGACAACGCGCTCTTCCATCAGACGGCGGCCGCGCCGGCCGATGTGGCCGCCGAACATGCGCGCCTTGATCGCGCCGACGTGCTGGTGCTGGTCTATCCGCTGTACTGGTGGTCGTTCCCGGCGCTGCTGAAGGGCTGGGTCGACCGTGTGTTCACCCAGGGCTGGGCTTACGCCGACACCCCCGATGGCAAGGTGACCAAGAAGCTGCAGCGTCTGCAGGTGCATCTGGTGGGGCTGGGCGGTGCCGGTGCGGAGATGATCGAGCGACGCGGTTACGGGGCGGCCATGAAGACGCAGATCGACATGGGCATCTTCGACTACTGCGGCGCGCAGGTGCTGTCGTCCACGCTGCTGCTCGAGTCCGACAGCGGCGCCGCCGAGGCGCACCTGCGTACTGCGGCCGACATCGGACGTACCATTGGGGTGTCCGCCGCCGCCTGAACCCCCACCGCGATGCCTGCACGCCCTGAGCCCCGCCGCCGCCGCCTGCCGCGTGAACAACGCGCCCGCCAGCTGCTCGACGTGGCGTGGGCACTGGTTGGCGCCGAAGGCACCGATGCGCTCTCGCTGGGGCGGTTGGCCGAGGCGGCGGGCGTCACCAAGCCGGTGGCGTACGACCACTTCGTGACGCGCAACGGTCTGCTGGCCGCGCTCTACCAGGACTACGACGTGCGCCAGACCGCCGTTTTCGACGAGCGCATCGGCGCGGCGAAGGTGCAGTTGAAGGACCGCGCGCATGCCATTGCGGGTGGCTACATCGATTGCGTGCTGTCACAGGGCAGCGAAATCCAGGGCATTCTCGCCGCGCTGGCCGGCTCGCCGGAACTGCTGCAGGTGAAGCGGCGCTATCAGCAGGACTTCATTGCCAAGTGCGCGGGATGGCTCGGCGGCTTCGCACCCGAGGGGAGCGTGCCGGAAGCCGGTTTCTGGGCCATCCTGGGCGCCGCCGAGTCGCTGTCCGACGCGGTTGTGGCCGGGCGGGTGGCGCAGCCGGCCGCCGAAGCAGAGCTGGAGCATCTGATCGTCGCCACGGTGCGACGCGGGCGCTAGCGCCGCGTTGTGCCGGTGTGGCACCCCCGCGCGCGCTGAACTACCCTGAGCCGCAGCACCATCCATCACGTTTTCAGGGAGATGCGCGCGGATCATGGCAAGGATGTCGAGCGTAGGCCGGTCAGGAAAGGGCGCGCGTCATCGGTATGCGGGCATGGTATGCGCTGCCGCCGTCCTTGCCGGGCTGGGCGTGCCTGCGTTCCCGGCCCGCGCACAGGTTCCACCCAGCGGGATCGAGGTGGCCGTGCAACGTATCGCGGCGATCGCGGATGCACCGGCAGCGGCGCGCGCCGCCCGGCGGCTGTGGGGCGTGCCGCTGGATGCGCCGGTGATCGTGCATGACCGGACCTCGGCCACGAGCTGGCGTCGCGACCCGGCGACAGGCGCGCTCGTGCCCATCGCGCTGCGCCGGGATCAACCCCCGGCCAATACCTGCATCGAGATCGAGGGCACACCGACCGTGCTGCTGCTTCTGCCGCTGCCGGCGGACGGCGACGGCCTGGCGACGCTCTACTGGCACGAGCAGTGGCATTGCGTGCAGGCCGCGCTGGGACTGCCGTCGTCCGAAGGTGATACGGCGCATCTGGACAGTGAGGCTGGCCGCACCTGGCTGCGTCTGGAACTGCGCGCGCTGGCACAGGCGATCGCTACGACCGACGACGCGGATGCGCGGCGCCATGCGGCCGCTGCCGTGGCATTCCGGGACCAGCGTTCGGGCGCGGCCGCGCCCGGCGGCGATGCGCGGGCTGAAGAGGCGCGCGTGGAACGCAACGAGGGCCTGGCCGAGTACACCGGTCGCGTGCTGGCTGCGGCGGCAGGCAAGGGCAATGCCGCTCCTGACGTGGTGGCGGCATTGCGCAAGGCCGATGCAACCGCGAGCTTCGTCCGCTCCGCCGCGTATGCAACGGGGCCGGCGTACGGGCTGCTGCTGGACCGCTGGTCGCCACAGTGGCGCGGCAGGCTGTCGGCCGATGCGGATCTGCCCACGTTGCTCGCCGGGCGGATCGGCGCGCCGCCGTCGGGTGTCGAGCAGGCCGGGCGCACGTATGGATTGGTTGACGTGCGCGCAGAAGAGCGGGTACGTGCGCTGCAGCGTGAGCAGCGCAGCGCCGACTACCGCGCACGCTTCCTGGCCGACGATGCGGTCCGTCTGCCGCTGCGTGCACCGTCGGTGTCGTTCGATCCGCGCACGCTGTTCCCGCTGGACGACATCGGCACGGTCTACCTGCCGATCACCGTGCGCGATGCGTGGGGTGAACTGACTGCGCCTGCCGGCGCACTGCTGTTGAAAGAGTGGTCGCTGGCCAGGGTGCAGGGCGGCGCGGTGGAAGGCTGTGGCACCGCATGGAAGGGGCCGGGCTGGACGCTCACCCTCAACGAAGGCTGGCGACTGGAGCGGCAGGCGGTGGGGTGGCAGCTGACGCCCGGGGCCGCACTGCCCTGCGGTACGCAAGGACGCGACGGAGAATGACATGCGACTGATGATTGCGATCTGCATCGTGCTGTTGCCCACGCTGCTGGCAGCGCAGTTTCTTGGGATCTCCGTGCAGGCCAGAACCGGAGGGCCGCTGCAGATGGCCGATCTGTGGGCGGGGCTGCTGGGGTTCGCGTTGTGCCTGTGCGGCGGTGCAGTCGCACGCCGATACGCGTTCGTGGGCGTGGCGGTGGCGCTCCACGCCGTCTACTGGGGGGAGCGTTCGGTTTCCTGCATCGCGTGTCGCCCGAAGTGACCCTGGGCGAGCTGGTGCGCTGGAATGCTGCCCCGGTGGCCTGTTCGATCTTCAGCGCGCTGGCCGGCGCCTGGCTGGGGGTGCGCATCGGCCTGGGCCGGACAACGCCCGCGCGGCGTTGACCGGGCGGGCATGAGCGATGGCGCTCACGCCAGCGCGAGTTCTCCGCGCAGGGTGGCCACGTGCGCGCGCCCTACCGGGAGTTCCGCACCATCGTTGAGCACCAGCCAGTAGCGGCTGCCCGTGCCGGCATGCAGCGTGCGCACGTGACGCAGATTGACCAGATAGGAGCGGTGGCAGCGCACGAAATCCGGCGGCAGCACGGCGGTCAGGCTGGCCAGGGATTTGTCGTGCAGTTCGCTGCGGCCGTTGGCCAGGCGCAGTTCGCTGTAATCGCCATCGGCACGGATCCACTGCACCTCGGCCAGCTCGACCAGTGCGGTGCCCTGTGCGCGCCAGATGCCGAGATAGCGGGCGCCGCCGGCGCGGTAGCGGCCAACGTCCAGCAGGCGTTCCAGCGCCTGGCCCAGGCGCTCGCGTGAAAACGGCTTGGGCACGAAATCCAGTACACCGTGCTCGAACGCCTGCAGCGCACGGTCGCGGTGGGCCGACACCACCACGCAGTGGTATCGCCCGGCGACCGCGCGGCGCAGCAGGTCGAAGCCGTCCTCGCCGCCGAGGTTGAGGTCCAGGAGCAGGCCGTCGTAGACGCTGCGCGCGAGGCGGTCGCCGGCCGCGTCCAGATCGGCCACCGCGTCGAACCGCGCCCGTGCGCCGGCCAGCTCGGTGCACAGGCGCAGCAGGCGCTGGCGCACCAGCAGTTCGTCCTCGACGATCAGGATGCGCATGTCAGCTCCATCCGGCCGTACCACTCGTCACCCTCGGCACCCTGCACGAAGCGCCATCCGCCCGGGCAGGCGGCCGCGAGGCTGGCTTCGATGTAGCGCGTGCCGGTGCCGTGGCCGCGATGCGGGGCCGAACCGCGCGCGCTGCGCAGATCCAGCGTCCAGCGCTGGCCATCGCGCTGCACGCGCAGGCGGAACGGATGCTGCGCGCATGCAACCGCACCGGCATGGGTCAGCGCGTTCTCGACCTGCGCATGCAGCACGCCCGGCGGGAGCCACGGCGTGCCCGGACCGGCATCCACCTCGAAGCGGATGTGGCGGTCCATCGCCTGCCCCACGATGTCCAGGTGGTTGCGGCACAGCGCCAGTTCCTCCTCCAGCGGCACGGTCTGTCGGGTGCTGCTCTCGCGCAGGCGATCGAACTGTTCGGCCAGCGACTCGACCAGCCGGCTGGCGCGCATCGGCGCCTGCTCGATCAACTCCTGCAGGCAGGTCAGGGTGTTCATCAGCCAGTGCGGCTGGATGCCCCGCTGCAGCAGCTGCAGCGACAGACGCGCGCGCTCTTCGCGCAGCTGTGCGTTGTGCTGGTCCAGCGTCCGCAGCTGGGCGGCATGGCGCAGCAGCAGGAAGCCCATCAGCACCGCCAGGAACAGGAAGTAGGGCCCGTCGAGGAAGGCGCCGCCCAGCAGCGGAATGGCCAGCGCGCCGGCCAGCACCAGGGTCAGGATCGGCCCGCGTTCGTCGGGCTCGCCACGGGCGCGCAGCAGCAGGGCGGTCGCGCTGAGCAGGCTCAGCAGCAACAGCGCCGCTCCACGGCCATCGAAGCCGGGCACGAATGCGATCACGGCCACCAGTGTGGCCAGGTAGGCGAGGCGTACGCCGACCGGTACCGCCACAGCGAAGCGCCGTGCGAGGTAGGCGGGCAGCAGGACCGCGCCGGCCAGGTGCAGCGCCTGCAGCGCCAGCAGACGCGGCGCGTGCCACGGGTAGGGGTAACCGAACAGGGGGCGCCAGGCTTCGATCACCGGCAAGGCCAGTCCCACCAAGCCAAGCGCGAGCAGCAGGCGGGCGCCGGGAACGCGCGGCCGTCCGCGCTGCGCCGCCAGAAAATACAGGCACGACGCAGCGAGCGCGCCGGTGGCCAGTGCTGCGATCAGCCACGGGGCAACAGGATGGCCGTACAGCGACGCGACCGGTCCCACGGCAATGAAGGCATCGGCGCTGTGCAGCCGCCACCCGGGACGCTGGCTGGAGGCGAGCACCACCAGCGTGTCGCCTCCGGTGCCCGAGGCGGGCGGCAGCACGCGCAGAACGTCGACGCGGCCGGGCCGCTCTTCTGCGGCGGTGCGCCCGACCACGCCATTGGCGGCCAGGGGCCGTCCGTTCCAGTACGGCTGGCTGGCGGCGCGCAGGGACAGGCGCAGCGCCCGGTCGGGGGCGTTCGCCGCAGTGGCCGGCACGTCCCAGCGCAGCCAGTACGGACCGCGCCAGCCGGCCAGTACGCGTTGATCGAGCGGGCGCCAGTCCAGACCATCCGGCGGTGATGCCGGCATGTGTCCCGACGCGGCCACCGTCGCCGGTGCCATCGCGGCGGGCGGCAGGAACACGGTCTGCGGCGGCGGGCCCGCGGCCGACAACCATGCGGCGACGGCAGCGAGCAGGACGACGAAGGCGGTCAGGGTGCGGGCGATGTGCATGCGTCCATCGTATCGGGTGCGTGGAGACACTGGGCCCCCGTTTGGAGACGTTCGACCGACGGTGCCGCCCGGACCGGCACCCGGGACGCGATGCTGGCGTCGAACCCATCCACCCATCCCGGAGTCCGCCATGCGTACTGTTCCGATGTTCCTGTCCTGCCTGCGTCGCCGTGCCCCGTTCGCGGCCACCGCGGCACCGGCCGCCCGCCTGGCGGCGCTGTGCCTGGCCCTCGCTGCCGCACTGCCCGCAATGGCCGCAGATGCGCCGACGTCGCTGGTGTTCGAGCCCTACGAACTGGTCACCCAGGGGCATGGCACCATCGCCGCCGAAGCCACCTACCTGGAGGTGCCGCGTCATCACGATCAGCCGCAGGGACCGCGCATGCGGCTGCGCGTGGTGCGGCTGCGCGCGACCGGCGGCGACGGCAGCGCCGCACCGGTGGTGTACCTGGCCGGCGGTCCCGGCGGCTCGGGGATCGGCACCGCGCGTGGGCCGCGCTGGCCGGTGTTCGACCAGATGCGGCGCGAAGCCGACGTACTGCTGCTCGACCAGCGCGGCGCGGGGGCGTCAGAGCCGCCGCCGGAGTGCCCGTACCAGGACCGCTTCGACGATGCCAGGCCGTTGCAGCGCGAGGCCATGCTGGCCACGCTGCATGCCACCACCGCCCGTTGTGTTGCGTACTGGCGCGAGGCCGGCGTGGATCTGGCCGCGTACACCACCGTGGAGAGCGCGGGCGACCTGGACGCGCTTCGCCAGGCACTCGGCGTACCCCGGATCAGCCTGTGGGGGATGAGCTATGGCACCCATCTGGCGTTGGCCACGATGCGCCTGCACGGCGACGGACTGGAGCGCGTGGTGCTGATGGGCGTCGAAGGGCCGGACGATACGTTGAAGCTGCCGCTGGCGGCCGACGCACTGCTCGGTGAGCTGGCAACGGTGGCCAGGCCGGCCGGCGTCGAGGATCTGCAGGGATCGGCGGTGCGCGTGCTGGCGGCGCTGCGCGAACAGCCGCGCCAGGGGACCAGCCGCATGCAGGGCGGACGCACCGTCATGATCGGCGCGTTCGATGGCCAGCTGGCCATCGCTCTGTCGCTGGGCCAGCGCATGACCCAGCAATGGTTGCCGATGGTGCTGCGCGAGGCCGAGCAGGGCAACTACGATCCGCTGGCCGACCTGGTGCTGCTGCTGCGCAGCCAGTACGGCGCGTCCAACGCGATGTCGCTGGCGATGGACGTGGCGTCCGGGCAGAGTCCGCAGCGCCGCGCACTGGCCGAGGCACAGGCGCGCCAGAGTCTGTTCGGCGATGCCATGAACGTTCCGTTCCCGTCGCTGGGCGATGGGCTGGGCCTGGTCGATCTGGGCGAGGGGTTTCGCGCACCGGTGCGCAGTGACGTGCCGGTCCTGCTGATCAGCGGCACGCTGGACGGGCGCACCCCGCCGGCCAATGCCGAGGCCCTGCGCCCCGGGCTGTCCAACCACCGCTCGCTGCTGGTGCGCAACGCCGCGCACGACAATGAGATGTGGGTGGGCAACCCGGCCATCGCCCGCAGCATCGTCGACTTCCTGGCGGGCCGCCCCGTGGGCGATGCGGTGGTGGACGCCACGCCACTGACGTTCGCCCGGAGCGCGGCCGACATGGTCGATCCGCGCCGCCGGTAAGCCGGGCGCAACACCGTGAGGCTTGCCACGGCACCGGACCCGATGGGTTCGGTGCCGTGGTGCCGTTCGGCCGTGACGGCGGCCGGACAGTGGCGCCGGCACCGTGCGATGCGCATGATGGGCGCCAACCGAATGGACAGGGACAGCCGATGTGCGGACGATAGGGCGCGGTATGCACTGGCTTGAGACCCGTATCCCGCCGCCCATCGTGATGCTGCTGCTCGGGCTGGCCGCGTTGGGTGTGGCGCGCTGCGCGCCGGCATTCGCCGTCGATGTTCCGCTGCAGACCGCGCTTGCCGTCGGGGTTGCCATGCTCGGCCTTGTCCTGAACCTGCTGCCCAAGCGCGCGTTCCGGCGCGCTGGCACCACGGTCAACCCGCTGCGTCCTGCCGCATCCACGCAGCTGGTGACCTCGGGCATCTACCGCTACACACGCAACCCGATGTATCTGGGGCATGCATTGATCCTGGCCGGGTGGACGCTCCATCTCGGCAATGCGCTCGCCATGATCGCCCTGCCGGCCTTTGTGCTGTTCGTGACCCGTTTCCAGATCCAGCCGGAGGAGCGTGCGCTGGCGCAGCGCTTCCCGGACTATGCGTCCTACTGCCGGCGGGTGCGGCGGTGGCTATGATCCCGCGTCCGAAGCCCTCGGCCGATAGCGCGCGGTTGGCAGGCGTGGCGCCAGCACGGGTACTCGTGGCTGTCTGCGCGCTGGCACTGGCGTGTGCGGTGGCAATGGCATGGCCGCTGCTTGCCGGGCGCATCCCCGATCACGATGCGGGGCAGTCGGTGCGGGGGGTTGACGATGCGATGCAGGCCGACCTGGTCCGCACTTATCTGGCGCACGTCCTGCGTCGCACGCCGCAGGCGATTGCCGGCCGCCCGGTCGATGAGGTGATCTACTTCGACACTCTGTCAGCCGCATTCTGCGCCATCGACGCTGGCGGGCCGTGCGATGCGCAGGAGTATCTGGCCGTGGAGCGGGAGGGCGCACTGGTGGATGCTGCCGACCCTCGCCTGCCACTGGCGCTGCAGCAGGCACTCGATCGCCAGACGCGACAGCGCACGTACAACCGCGATCCGCATGTCCCGGGCGTCACCCGCCTGGACGCGACGGCCGGCAGTGCATTCGCCGACGCGTGCGCGCTGCTCTCTGCGCGCATGGGGCACCTGATCCGCATCAGCCGCGGCGTCGTCCAGGCGCCAGACGGCCCGGCGCTGGCGATGGTGCTGGATCGCTACTGCGACCGCAGCGGTGGCATGCGCGTGATCCGCTTTGATCGCCAGGGCACACGGTGGGTGGTGGCGTCGGGCGGCTGAGCGACGCGCTCACCCCCGCGCGGCGAACGTGCCGTGGAAGCCAAGCGGCACTGCGTACGGCAGCCACGCCTGCGCCACCGGGCCCTCGTCGATGCGTTGGGCGTCCAGCACGGCGATGCCGCTGCGCTGGTTGGCCGCGTCGAGCAGCGTGCCGACCAGCCAGCCGTCGTCGGCGTTGCGGCTGCCCGGGCGCGGCACGAACACGTGTTCTTCGGCGAGGATATCGCGGCCATAGCGGTGTATCTCGCGGCGCCCCCGCGCCACGTCGTAGCCGGCCACCGCATTGAAGTACGGCGCAGTCGTCTCGCCCTGCATGGCCGGGGCGTACAGCCGTGCGCCGCGGTTGCCGGCACTGCGGGTGTCGAACAGCGGGAACTCGATGCCCTGGATGCCGGTGTCTTCCCAATGCGCTTTGCCGGTGCGCAGGTCCAGGTGCAGCTCGCGCAGCGACGCGTTGGAGTTGACGGCGTGCGCGGCATCGCCGGCCATTGCTTCACGCATGGGCGAACGCGCTTCGTCGATGTTGTCGTGGCGCACGGTACGCATCACGATGCGGCCGTTGCGCTGGAAGGCATCGCCGAAGTGATAGGCGGCCGTGAACGCTGCCTCGAACCACTGCGCGGTGTCCGGTGCGGCCTTGGGCACTACCGCGATGCGGCACGCGCGGTCCGGGGCGAAGCGGAGGCGCTCGAAGAATGCGCCGCCGTCTTCCTTGTAGTCGAACGGCATCAGCATGAACACCAGATGCGTGTCGGTCATGGCGAAGGCGTGCAGGTAGCCCATGAACGGCGTGTCGACCACACTGGCCGAGCGCAGCTGGCCGTCCGCGCCGATCATCCAGATCAGCAGGCCGGTGCCGCCCAGCAGCGACAGCGAGCCGAAATTCCACACGGTGCCGTCGCGGTCCACCAGCGGATGTGCCGAGAACGGCACGGTGGCCAGATCGGCGCGCCAGGTGGTCGGGCCGAGTGTGGTGAGATCATCCGGGTCCAGCTCGAACGCCGAGCCGGCTTCGCACAGCGCGAACAGACGGCCGTTGATGCGGATCACCGAGGTGTTGGCGGCGTTGGCATCGTCGTTGTTGCGTACCGGCTGCACGTCCGGCACCACGGTGCCGGCGGCCGGATACAGGAAGCGCCCGGCCTTCTGCTCGCGGGTGAACTTGGGTGTGGCCACCATGCGCGCACGGTGGGTCAGTGTGCCGTCGCCGTTGAACTGCCAGCCGTGAACCATGCCATCGCCGTCGAACCAGTGGTCGTAGCGGAAGCCGTCGCGCTCGGTCCAGGCCGGGCCGTTGCGGTACAGCGTGCCGGCCAGCCCCTGCGGCAGGCGGCCCTGCAACGGCACCGTGGCCGGACCCAGCGTTTCGGTAGTGACACTGCGCCAGCCGGTCAGCCACGGGTGCTGGTCGCGGGCGGCGGCGAACTGCGCGGCATCGCCGGCGAAGGCGGGCAGGCTGCGCAGTGCACTGGCGCCGATCACGGCAGTGGTGGTGGCCGAGAGCAGCGAGCGGAGGAAGCGGCGGCGGTCCATGCGGGGGCCTCAGGTTCAGTAGGCGGGCGAGGGCGGGGTCAAGGATCAGCGCAGCGCGATGGTGATGGATGCACCGTTGGCTGGCACATGCACGCGGGCCTCATCGAAGGTGGGCTTGCGCTGCACCTGGGGATTGTTGCTGAAGCCATAGCCTTCCACCGGAATGCCGACCACGTTGGTGTCGAGCTTGCCGTTGTCGTTCTCGTCGTGGGTGACCAGCACCGCGTAGTCGCCTGCGGGCAGGTTCCTGAACACCACGTGCGCAGCATCGGCGATGGGCACCAGAGTCTGCCCCTGTACCGGGGCGGCCTTGCCGCCCCACCCGGCGGCGCTGTCCACCAGCGCCAGGCGGACGGTGCCGGTGTGGGTACGGATACCCTGCAGGTCGATCTGCAGGTCGCCGGCCGAGGCGGAGGTAGCCAGCAGCAGGGCGGCGAACGGAAGGCAGAACAGGGCGGTGCGGATCATGGCGGCAGCTCCGGTGGGTGTGGAGCCAGTCTGCCGGGCGGACGGCGGCCGCCCCATGCCCAGTGGTCATCGATCCGCAGTGCCGGAAGTCACTTTCTGCGCGCGGCCCATTGCCGTTCGGGGCGCTGGGCGGCAGCATGCGGCATGCCTGCTTTCCTGCGCACCCTCGTCAGCCCGCTGTCTCTGGCCGGCCTGCTCACCCTCCTGGGGGTGGGGCTGTCGCTGGGCCTCCCGTCCGACGCCAACGGCGCGCTGCGCTGGGGTGTGCTGGGTGCGTTCATCGCGCTGTTCCTGGCCTACGACCACCTGCCGGCGCGCTCGCCGCTGCGCCTGGCCAGCGATGTGCTGCAGGCGCTGCTGGCACTCTGGCTGGCCTGGTTGGAGCCGCGCGTGGGGACCGTGCCGGTGCTGCTGGTGGTCCTGGTGGCGCACCTGGCCGAGCATTGGCCGCCGCGCCCGGTGCTCGCCGCCACGCTGCTGCTCAACATCAGCCTGTATGCGGTGCTGCGCCACAGTGGTTTCAGCCACCCGCTGCTGATTGTGACGATCTACGCTGGTTTCCAGGCGTTCGCCGCACTGACCGCGCACTACGCGCGCAGCGCCGGGCAGGCGCGTGATGCGCTGGCCCGGGTCAACGCAGACCTGCTCGCCACGCGTGCGCTGCTGGCCGATGGCGCCCGCGATGCCGAGCGGCTGCGGCTGGCCCGCGAGCTGCACGATGTCGCCGGACACAAGCTCACGGCGATGCGGCTGAACCTGCGCGCGCTGGCCACCGAGCCGATGCTGGCCCATCGCGAACCGCTGCTGCTGGCCGAACGCCTGTCCGGCGAGCTGCTCGGCGACATCCGTCAGGTGGTGCAGTCCATGCGCGATGATCGTGGCCTGGATCTGGCCACGGCGTTGCAGGCGCTGGCGGCACCGTTCCCGCGCCCAGGCCTGCGCCTGCGCATCGCCGAGCAGGTGCGCATCACCAACCCGCTGGTGGCCGACGCCGTGGTGCGGTTGGCCCAGGAAGCGCTCACCAATGCGGCCCGTCACGGCGATGCCTCGACCGTCTGGCTGGACATCAACAAGGAAGACCACTGCGTGCGTATCGACATCCGCGACGACGGCCAGCGCCCCGAGCGCATCCGCGAGGGCAATGGCATCACCGGCATGCGTGAGCGTCTGGCGGACCTGCAGGGGCAGCTGGAGCTGGCCCGGACAGATGCCGGCGGCATGCACCTCACCGCGCGGTTGCCGGCATGAGCGCCGCGATCGCGGTGCGTGTGGCCCTGGCTGACGACCAGGCGCTGGTCCGCGCCGGGCTGCGTGCGCTGCTGCAGGGCCTGGGGGTGCAGGTGGTGCTCGAAGCCGCGGACGGCCAGGCGTTGCTGGACGGACTGCAGACCCAGCCGGTGGACGTGGTGCTCAGCGATATCCGCATGCCCGGCATGGACGGCATCCAGGCGCTGCAGCACCTGCGCGCACGTGGCGACCGTACGCCGTGGCTGCTGCTGACCACCTTCGATGAGAGCGACCTGCTGCTGCGCGCCAGCGAGGCCGGCGCGCAGGGATTCATGCTCAAGGATGCCGCGCCCGACGATCTGTACGAGGCGATCACGCGGGTAGCGCGGGGCGACACCCTGCTGCTGCCGGTCAGCACCGATCCTGTGCGCGCACGCTACCGCTTCCACGATGAGGCGCCGCCCAGCGACACCTTCGGCGAGAAGGAAGTGGCGATTCTGCGCCTGCTGGCCGGTGGCTACTCGAACAAGGAAATCGCGCGCAGCCTGTTCCTGGCCGAGGGCACGGTGAAAAATTACGTCTCCACCATTCTGGACAAGCTGGGCACGCGCGACCGCACCCGCGCCGTGCTCAAGGCGATCACGCTGCGGGTGATCTGACCGCGCGCGCGGTGCATCGCAGGGTCAGGTGAGGCGCGGCAAAGCTCCGGTCACAGTGTGTCGCGGAAGAAGCGCGTGGCCGCGTCGATGGTGGTCGCATGGGTCTGCGTCCTGGGCACGGCCACTTCGCACAGCGGCCCGAGGCGCTGCCGGCCCAGCGGGGTGCAGTCGGACAGGAAGTCGTAATGGCCCACGCCGGGCAGCGTCAGCCGCGTCGCGTGCGGGATCGACGCGGCGGCGACATCGGCATTGGTGGGCGGCGCGGCAACGGTATCGCGCTCGCCGGCCACGATGCCCACCGGCTGCACTACCTGCTCCAGCTCGGCCGGTGCAAATGCCTGCACGATGGCGGGGGCCATCAGGAACACCGCGCGCACGCCGGGGATGGCGTGATCGTCGCCGGCCTGGCGCACGTATGGCTGCAGGGCCGGGGTGGCGGCGGCGTCCAGGCGCGCCTGCAGAGTGAGCGTGGGGAACTCGGCCTGCGGCTGGCAGACGCCGTCCTGCGGCTGGGCACGGCAGAAGTCGAGCAGGCGTTGCAGATCCATGCGCGCGCCGGCGGCAAGCAGCGCGGTGAACCCGCCCGCGGAGTAGCCGGCCACGCCCAGGCGCGCCATGTCCAGGTGTGCCGACAGCGCCGGATCGGCGTGCACGGCGGCCAGCGCGGCCTTGAGGTCGCCCGCGCGCTCCCAGGTCAGCGTGCTGCCGGCCACGGTCATGGCGTCCACGCCATTGTTGCCGGGATGGTCCACGGCGATCACCAGGAAGCCGGCACGTGCCATCGCGGTGCCGAACCAGCCCATCATCCGCGCGCTGCCACCGTTGCCGTGCGACAGCAGCAGCACCGGCCACGTCCCCGCCGCCGGCACGGCATCGTCGGCGGCGCGGCCCACCTCGAACAGCGGTGCCTGCGGAGGGCCGATCTGAAGGGCGCGTTCGTGGCTGCCGGCCTGTGCCGGGTACCACACGGTGTAGCGCACGTGCTCGCGCTGCTCGGCGTCGCGCACGCCGGCGCCGGGGCGCAAGGCCTGGCCGTGGCGCTCGCCGACTGCCGTGACGGGACCCTCGGCAAGCGCGGGCGTCGACCACAGGGCCAGTGACAGGAGCAGGGGCATCATGCGCATGGGGGGCGTTCCTTCAGCGTGTCCAGGGGCAGCCAGATTTCCACGCCGCCGTGGCCGGTGTGGTCGTTGAAGCGGGCATCGTAGCGTTCCAGGTCGGGCGCGTCGGCCAGCTGCAGGCCGGAGGCCGGCAGGTGCACGTCCAGCAGCCAGCGCCACGTGGCGCGGATGGTCGAGATGTGCCCGGCGTGCCAGGCGACCAGATAATCGCGCGGGGCGATGTCCAGCGTGTGCCAGCCCTGCGGCGTCGGGTGGCCGGGCTGGCACGGGATGCCCGCCAGATAGTCGAAGTGGCCGTCTGCGTCGCCGTTGTGGCAGATGCCGAAGCTCACCGCCGACGGCACAGGGTGCGCCAGCGCCAGGCGCTGCCACTGCGCCGGAATGCCGGCCACGGTCGCTGTGCTGTAGCGCGCGTTGATGCCTGCGACCCGCAGGGGACCGGCCCGCATCACCCGGGGCGGCACCGCGCAGGGCAGAGCGGTGTCGTCGAGCTTGATGGCGTCCACCAGCGCGATGCCGTCCAGCCCACACGCACGGACCCGCTCCGGGGTCTGCCCGAACTGCTCGGCAAAGGCGCGGGTGAAGCTGCCGTGCGAGGCGTAGCCGGCCGCCAGCGCGACGGCGAGGATGTCGCCGGCGCCTTGGGCGAGCTGTCGCGCCGCCTCGCTCAGCCGACGTCCGCGCAGGTAGCGCACGATGGATGTGCCGGTGCCGGCCTGGAACAGCCGCGACAGGTGGAACGGCGAGAGTCCCACCGCGTGCGCGATGTCGGCCAGCGCCAGCGGGGTGGCGTAATGGCTTTCGATGTACCACAGCGCCCTGGCGGTCGCCCCCATGCCTGCACGGCTCCTTGTGATGGTCCGGTGCGGAGGGTAGCGCACGGGCATCCCCGGCGTTTCGCCGTTCTTGCTGCGCCGACACTTGAGGTTGCGCCCCCCAGCGCACAGCATGCGGGTTCACCCCTCTGATGGATGTTGTCGATGACCCGGATGACGTCGTTGCATCGTGCCGTTCTGTCGCTCGCGCTGGTACCGGTCGCCCCGCTGGCCGCCGCCGAGGCCGGTTCCCCGCCGAAACGGCCGTCGCTGGAGACCCTGCAGCGCATCATCGCCGACCGCGCGCCACAGACGCGGGTGGAGGCGGTCGATCACGAGCGGATCACGGCCAGGCGCATCGACATCGTGGGTGAGGACGGCACCATCCGCATGACGCTGTCGGCGAACACCCCGCCGCCGATCATCGATGGCATCCAGTACAAGCGGGCCTTCGATGTGGCAGGGATGATCCTGTACGACGACACGGGCAGCGAGCGCGGGGGATTCGGCGTGGCCGACACGCCCGCCGGCACCGCGGCGGTGCTCGCGCTGGATCATCCGGCGATGGATGCGGCGGGCTGGCGGGTGTCGCCGGACGGCTCGGTGATGTTCGTGATCAACCAGGCGCCACCGTTGATCCGCGAGGCCGGGCTCGGCAATCGCCTGGTCCCCGGTGTGGAAGCGCCCACGCGGGTGAAGCTCAGTGTTGCCGCCGACGGCACGCCGATGGTGGCGCTGGCCGATGCCGGCAATCAGCCGCGGGTGCGGATGACCGTGACCCCGGAAGGCTACGGTGCGATCGAGTTTCTGGATGCGGCGGGCAAGGTCGTTCACGTGATGGCACCGGAGCGCGACCTCAAACGCTAGCGCGTAGCAATCAGGAACTGGCGCCCAGGAAGGTGCGCCGGTAGGCGCCAGGCGACACGCCGTAGGCGGTACTGAAGTGGCTGCGCAGGGACGCCGTCGAGCCGAAGCCGGCCTGGCCGGCGATGCGCTCCAGCGCGGTGTCACTGGTTTCCAGCAGGCGCTGTGCGCGCGCCAGGCGCTGGTCGAGCAGCCACTGGTTGAAGGTGGTGCCGGTCAGACTGCGGAAGTGCCGGGTGAAGGTGCGCCGGCTCATGCTGGCGCGCGCGGCCAGGGCATCGATCCCGATCGGCTCGGCGAGGTGGAACAGCGCCCATTCCAGCACCCCGGCCAGACGGTCGTCGCCGAACGTGGCCGGCAGCGGCTGTTCGATGTACTGCGCCTGGCCGCCCTGGCGGTGCGGGGCGACCACCATGCGTCTTGCGACGCGGCTGGCGATCTCTGCGCCGTGGTCCTGGCGCAACAGATGCAGGCAGCAGTCGATGGCCGCCGCGGTACCGGCCGAGGTCAGCAGGGTGCCGTCCTGCACGTAGAGCACATCGCGCTGCAGCTGCACCTGCGGGTGCAGTGCGGCCACATCGTCCATGAACACCCAGTGGGTCGAGGCGCGGCGCCCGTCGAGCAGTCCGGCCTGGGCGAGCACCACCGCGCCCAGGCACAGCCCGACCAGGCGCGCGCCGCGCGCGTGGGCCGCGCGCAGGGCGTCCAGCAGCGCGGGCGGTGCCGGCTCGGCCGGGTCGCGCCAGGCCGGCACCACGATGGTATCGGCGTCGGCCAGCGCCTCCAGCCCCTGCGCAACGTCGATGCTGAAGCCGGCCGGGGTCCGCAGTGGCCCGGGCTCGGCGGCGCACACGCTCAACCGGTAGCGGGGCGCGCCGAGGCGGAGCAGGTCCTCACCGAACACCATGCACGGCACGGCGAGATGGAAAGGGCTGATCTGCTGGTAGGCCACCACGGCGACGTGGTGCGGAGCGGGGTCGGTCAACATGGCCCGATCCTAGCAGTGAATGGCATCCGGGCCACTGTTGGCGCGAACAGGGGGGGCGGAACAATGGTGGCCGTCGGCGCACCGCCGCCCACCCCCCGTCACTGCCCCGGAGTTCCCCACATGAAAGCTCTCATTCTTCCCCTCGTCGCCGGTATCACCCTGGCCGCTGCCAGCGGCGCTGCGACGGCCGCCGATGCACCCACGCTGCGCACCCTCGGCGGCGCCACTGCACCGCAGCAGCTGCACGCCGACAGCACCGCGCTGCTGGTGATCGATTTCCAGAATGAGTATTACACCGGCCGGCTGCCGATCCCCGACGGCGACGCCGCGCTGGCCAACAGCCAGCGGCTGGTACGCATGGCCGACGCCAACGGCATCGCCGTGTTCCACGTACAGCACGTCAACCCGGCTGCTGCACCCGTGTTTGCCGAGGGCAGCGTGGGCGTGCAGCTGGTTCCCGGCATGCAGCCGGCGGCCCACCACGCGCTCGTCAGGAAGACCACGGTGAGTTCGTTCGCCAGCACCGACCTGGACGCGCAGTTGAAGGCCCGTGGCATCCGCACGCTGATCATCGCAGGGCTGATGACGCATGTCTGCGTGGCCACCACTGCCCGCGATGCGGTGCCGCTGGGCTATGAGGTGATCGTGCCGTCCGATGCAGTCGCCACCCGCAGCGTGCAGGCGTACGACGGCAACGGGGTGGTGGGCGCCGACGCGCTGCACCGCGCCGCGCTGACCGGAATCGCCGACGCGTTCGGCAGCGTCCTGTCCACCGCCGCCGTGCTGGCCCTGCCGGTACAACGTTGACGTCGACGGTGCCGCATCGTCAGGCCGCGCCGCGCAGCCACGCGGCGATTGCGTCGCGCAGGCGTGGGTGCGTGGGTGGGGTGATGCCGAAGTCCTCGCGCAGCACCTGCAGCACATCCTCCACATCGACCAGCGCGCGCCGCTCACTCGGCTGCCCGTGGCGATGCACTGCATAACGGCCGGCGCCGAGGGTGCGCCGCCAGCCGGGGCCGCTCAGTGCCGCACGCAGCTGGCCGGGGAAGGACGACGCCGGATGCGTGCAGACATACCAGTTGCCGACGATGTGATCCACGGCTTCCTGCACCTGCAGGTCGAAGCGGTACAGCGGCCGCCACTCGCCCCCCACGTCCACCCGCAGTAGATACGCATCCTCGTACCGGTCCATCCGGTAGCGCTCGTGGGGCGTTGCCTGCGGGAAGCGCTGGTCCAGCCGCAGCGGCCCGGTCGGCGTATTGCCACCGAAACCGACATCCACGCTGTAGGCCACCCCGTCAATGACCACCAGCACCAGCATGTGGGTACGCGCGGTGGGTGAATCGTCGCTGGCGTCCATCACCACCCGCGCGGCCAGCGCGCGGGCCTGGAAGCCGAGGTGCTGCAGCAGCGCCAGGAACAGGCCATTGAGCTCATAGCAGTACCCGCCGCGCCCTTCGTGCAGCAGCTTGTGCGCCACGCTGGGGAGGTCGATGGCGACGGCATCGCGCAGCAGGCAGGTGAGCGTCTCGAACGGGAACATGGCGTTGTGCCGCTGCTGCAGCCGGGCCAGTGTCGCCAGCGTGGGAGGTGGTGGCGTGGGTTCGCCGAGTCGTTGCAGGTACGCGTGAAGGTCGTGCGGGGTCATGGGCAGCCCACCACCGGGGAAGGTGACGCCACTGTCGCGGCTCAACCGTGGTTGAGGTCAAGCCGGCGGTACGGGCGCGCCTGGAACGCTGCGTCGCGCGGTGGTGGGCGGCGTGCGGCCGTCATCTTGGCGTCGCCTGCGCCGGGTACAACGGGCGCAGCGGCGAGCGCTGGCCGATCGGGATGAAAAAAAGCCTACAGTCTACCGGCGTGCGGCCGATACCGATGCGTCATTCCGCTTGGAGTACGTGATGTCGGCCATCCCCCGCCGCCTGTTTCCCTCGTTCGCCCGTTCCGGCGGACGCGCATCGCCCCTCTTTCCCATCGGCCACGCCCGCGGGCTGCTGCAGCGGCTCAGTGTCGCACGCAAACTGAAGGCCAGCCTGGTGGTCTGCGGCATCGGCCTGCTGGTGGTGGCCCTGGTCTACGCCGGCACCCGCTACAGCAGCGAACGGGCGGCGGCGACGTTCGCCGCGCACCAGCAGGATGCCGCGCTGGCCGCCGCGCTGGCTGCGCAGGTGGCCGACGCACGGCGGCTGCAGACCCGTTACGCGTTCACGTTCGACGACACCGACCGCAGCGCGCTGCAGCAGGCACAGCACCGTCTGCAGGCAACGCTGGCGCAACTGCAGCGCGACCCGCACGACCCGGGCACGGCCGAGGCGCTGCATGCGTTGGCCGCACGCGCCGGCGAGTTTGCCGAGGGCATTGCCGCACTCAATGCCCGTGCCGATGAAATGGGCCGCGGCGACGCGGGCCTGCGCGCGCAGCTGGAAGCGGCGGCCGCGGCCGTGGCCACCGTGCTGGACACCACCGCGGCGCCGCTGCTGCAGGCGCAGTGGCAGGGCATGCGCCGCGAAGAAGCGCTGCTGCTGCTCAGCGGCGATGCCACCCATACCGACCGCGCCAGCGAAGCGCGCCTGCCGTTCGAGCTGGCGCTGCCGGGCGCGGGCCTGCCCGGCGCCACGCAGGATGCGCTGCGCGCACGCATGGACGCCTATCAGGGCGCGCTGCTGGCCTACACCGCCGCACGGGTCGGGCTGGACGTGGAAGCGCAGTCGCTGGCCGACACCGCTGAGCAGATCGCGCCGGCGCTGCAGCAGCTGGAGCAGGCACAGGGGGCGGCGCTGGATGCCGCCCGCCAGCGTCAGCAGGCGCAGGACCGCGCGATGACGGTGGGGTTTGCGCTGACGCTGGCGCTCGTGGCACTGGTGCTGATCGCCACGCTGCTGCTGGTGCTGCGCGCCGTGCGCCGGCCCATTGCCGATACGCTGCGCTTTGCCGAGGACATCGCCGAGGATCGCCTGGACACGGTGCTGGCCGTGCACAACCCGTACGACGAGATCGGCCAGCTCGCGCAGCGCCTGGTGCACATGCAGCAGCGGTTGCGTGAACGGATCGAGGCCGAACGCGCAGCCGCGCGCGACAATGCGCGTGCGCGGCAGGCGCTGGACAGCGCACAGACCGGCCTGATGGTGCTGGACCCGCATGGCGGGGTGAGCCTGCTCAACCGCGCGCTGCAGGCCGAACTCGGCACCGACGAGCTGGCCTGGCGCGGACGTTCCGCGCAGGAGCTGCACCCGGTGTTCGCCACCGTCGTGCAGACGTTGCACGGCCCCGACAGCGCCTGCCACGAGATCGTGCACGCCGGTACCCGATACCAGCTGGTGGTCAACCCGATCACCGATCACGGCCAACTGCTGGGCGCGGCGGTGGAGTGGCGCAGCCGCGCGCTGGAGACCACGGTGGAAACCGAAGTCGCCGCGCTGGTCGATGCCGCCGCGCAGGGCGACCTGAATGGTCGCATCGACGTGGCCGGCAAAGAGGGCTTCGTCCTGACCCTGGCGGTGAGCATCAACCGCCTGCTGGATACCTTCCAGGGCAATCTCTCCGGTCTGCAGGCGCTGCTGTCGGCGCTGGCCCAGGGCGACCTGCGGGTGCGCATGCGCGGTGACTTCCAGGGCGTATTCGCGCAGATGCGCGACGACGCCAATGCCACCGTGCAGCAGCTCACCGACATCGTCGCGCGGATCCAGCAGGCGTCGGTGGCGATCAACGGCGCCGCCGGCGAGATCGTCAGCGGCAACCATGACCTGGCCGATCGTACCGAGCGCCAGGCCGCGCACCTGGAGGAGACCGCATCGTCGATGGAGGAACTCACCGCCACGGTGCACCAGAACGCCGAGTCCGCCCAGGAGGCCAACCGCCTGGCGATCGAGGCAGCCGACATCGCCGTCCGCGGTGGCGATTCGGTGGGGCAGGTGGTGGCGAGCATGCGCGACATCGCCCAGGCATCGCATCGCATCGCCGACATCACCAGCGTGATCGACGGCATCGCCTTCCAGACCAGCATCCTGGCGCTGAATGCCGCCGTGGAGGCCGCGCGTGCCGGCGAGCAGGGACGCAGCTTCGCCGTGGTCGCCAGCGAGGTGCGGCTGCTGGCCCAGCGCAGTGCCGATGCCGCGCGCCAGATCAAGGGTCTGATCGAGGCCTCGGTGGACACCGTCGCCGCGGGCACGCGCCAGGTGGATCAGGCCGGCGCGACCATGCAGCAGATCGTCGGCAGCGTGCAGCAGGTGACCGCGATCATGGCGGGCATCTCGGCCGCGTCGCAGCAGCAGAGCGTGGGCATCGCGCTGGTGGGCAGGACGCTGCTGCAGATGGACGGCAGCACCCAGCAGAACGCCACACTGGTGGAAGAAGCCTCGGCGTCGGCGCAGGCGCTGCAGCGCCAGGCCAGGCATCTCTCCCAGGCGGTGGCCGCCTTCGAGGTGGAGCCGCCGCAGGCCCCGCGCAGCGCCCGTCTGGCGCACGCCTGACACGGGCCGATCGTTCCCGCACGCGCCTTCACTGGCCGCGTGCGGGGGTGGTCTCTATCCTGCTGGCATGAGCACACGAAAGAAGCCGGCAGCACCGGCGCAGCCCGGCGCATTCGTCCGTGTACGCGGCGCGCGCGAGCACAATCTCAGGAATGTCGACGTGGACATGCCGCGCGACGCGCTGGTGGTGTTCTCGGGCATCTCCGGCTCGGGCAAGTCCTCGCTGGCCTTCGGCACGCTGTACGCCGAGGCGCAGCGGCGCTACCTGGAGTCGTTGTCACCTTACGCACGGCGACTGATCGACCAGGTCGGCGTACCGGACGTGGATGCGATCGACGGCCTGCCGCCGGCGGTGGCGCTGCAGCAGCAGCGCGGCACTGCCAGCGTGCGGTCCAGCGTGGGCAGCGTCACCACGCTGTCCAGCCTGCTGCGCATGCTGTACTCGCGCGCCGGCACCTATCCGGCCGCGCAGCCGATGCTGTATGCCGAGGACTTTTCGCCCAATACACCGCAGGGCGCCTGCCCGAACTGCCACGGGCTGGGGTATGTGTACGAAGTGACCGAGCAGTCGATGGTGCCCGATCCGTCGCTGAGCATCCGTGAGCGCGCGATAGCTGCGTGGCCGCCTGCGTGGCACGGACAGAACCAGCGCGACATCCTGGTCACGCTCGGCTACGACGTGGACATCCCCTGGCGTGAGCTGCCGAAGAAGCAGCGCGACTGGATTCTGTTCACTGAGGAGCAACCGGTGGCGCCGGTCTACGCGGGCTTCACGCCGGCCGAAACCCGCGCTGCGCTGCGCCGGAAGGAAGAGCCCAGTTACATGGGCACTTTCACCGGTGCCCGCCGCTACGTGCTGCATACCTTCGCCACCACGCAGAGCGCGATGATGAAGAAGCGCGTGGCACGTTACATGATCGGCGCGACCTGTCCGGTGTGCGAAGGCAAGCGCCTCAAACGCGAGGCGCTGTCGGTCACTTTCGCCGGTCTGGACATCGGCGCGCTGTCGCAGCTGTCGCTCGCGGCGATGGCGCAGGTGCTGCGTCCGGCCGCCGAGGGGCGTTTCGACGTGCCGGTGGCGAGCGCCACGCGCAGCCGCGCGGCAGGCCGCAAGGCCACGGCACGGCGGGTGGCTGCCGGTGGCAACGCACATGCCGGCGGCAGCGATGTGCGGCGCACCCCTGACCTGTCGGAAGAAAAGCGCATCGCCGCCCAGCGCATCGCGCGTGATCTGGTCGATCGCATCGGTACCCTGGAGGATCTCGGCCTGGGCTATCTGTCGATGGATCGCGCCACGCCCACGCTGTCGCCGGGCGAGCTGCAGCGGCTGCGCCTGGCCACGCAGATCCGCTCCAGCCTGTTCGGCGTGGTCTACGTGCTCGACGAGCCCACCGCCGGCCTGCACCCTGCGGACGGGGAAGCGCTGCATCGTGCGCTGGACCAGCTCAAGGCCGCCGGCAACACGTTGTTCGTGGTGGAACACGACCTGGAGATGCTGCGCCGTGCCGACTGGCTGGTCGATGTCGGCCCCGGCGCGGGCGAGCAGGGCGGGCAGGTGCTGTACAGCGGGCCGCCGGACGGGCTGCGCACGGTCGCCGCGTCGGTGACGGCGGCGTACCTGTTCGAGGATCGCGCGGCGCCACGCCGCACGCCGCGACCACCATCGGGCTGGCTGGCGCTGCGCGGGCTGCATCGCAACAATCTGCATGGGCTGGACGCGCGTTTCCCGCTGGGTGCGTTCACCGCAGTGACCGGCGTGTCCGGTTCCGGCAAGTCCAGCCTGGTCAGCCAGGCGCTGGTGGAGCTGGTTGGCGAGCACCTCGGCCATGAGCCGGCGGTGGAGGAGAGCGACGGCGATCTGCCCCAGCCGAGCGCGCTCGTGCGCACGCGCGGGCGGCTGCAGGGTGACACCGATGCGGTCACCCGGCTGGTCAACGTGGACCAGAAGCCGATCGGGCGCACGCCCCGCTCCAACCTGGCCACCTACACCGGCCTGTTCGACCACGTGCGCCGCCTGTTCGCGGGGACGCGCATGGCCAAGGCGCGCCGCTACGGTGCCGGGCGCTTCTCGTTCAACGTCGCCCAGGGCCGCTGCGACACCTGCGAGGGCGAGGGGTTCGTGCATGTGGAACTGCTGTTCATGCCCAGCGTGTATGCGCCGTGCCCGACCTGCCACGGGCAGCGTTACAACGCCCGCACGCTGGAGGTGCAGTGGAACGGCCGCAACATCGCGCAGGTACTGGCGATGACCGTGGCGGAAGCGCTCGCGTTCTTTGCCGATGAGCCAGCCGTGCAGCGCCCGCTGCAGCTGCTGCGCGATATCGGGTTGGGCTACCTGCGCCTGGGCCAGCCCGCCACCGAGCTGTCCGGGGGCGAGGCGCAGCGCATCAAGCTGGCCACCGAGCTGCAGCGCAGCCAGCGCGGCAGCACGCTGTACGTGCTCGATGAGCCGACCACCGGCCTGCATCCGGCCGATGTGGACAAGCTGATGGCGCAACTGCACGGGTTGGTGGATGCAGGCAACACCGTGGTGGTGGTTGAACACGACCTGCGCGTGGTCGCTGGTGCCGACTGGGTGATCGACATCGGCCCGGGGGCGGGCGAGGCGGGCGGCACGATCGTGGCCGAGGGCACGCCCGCGCAGGTCAGTCGCGCCCGCCACGGTGCGACCGCGCGCTACCTGCGCCGCTGGTTCGAGTGATCCGGGCACACCGCCCGCCGCCGCGGCCATGCAACCGGACTGGAGGGCCATGAACAGCCAGCCCGGTCAAGGCTGGGCCCATCCCTCGATCTCGCCGGGGGCGAAGGGTCCGAGCTTCTGTTTGACGATGCGTCCGCGTGCATCCACCAGCACCGTGTAGGGCAGCAGCCCCTTGGCATTGCCGAGCTGCACGCTGGCGTCGGCCGGGCCGGGGGTATCTAGCACGATCGGGTAGTCCACCGGCACCTGCGCCAGGAACCCGCGCACACCCTCGACGGTATCCAGCGCCAGCCCCAGCACCTGCACGCCGTCGGCGGGTTGGCTGGCGGCAAAGGCCGCCAGCGCCGGCATTTCCTCCACACAGGGGCCGCACCAGCTGGCCCATACGTTGATCAGCAGCGGTCGCCCGGCAAACTGCGACAGGTCCACCGGGCGTCCGTCCAGATCCGGCAGGGTGATCGCCGGCAGGCGATCGCCGGGGCCGGCCACCGGCGCCGGCGGCGATGGGGCCGGAACAACGTCCGGCGGCGTGCCATGCAGCCAGGTACCGGCGGCAATGCCGGCCGCGGCGGCTACGGCCGCCACCACCAGGTACCGGCGTGGCAGCCGCATGCTCATCGCGCGGTGCGCAGCAGGGCTTCTTCGACGATGGCCTGGGTCAGCACGGTCGGCAGCACGGTCGGCGGAGCGCCGGGGCCGTAGACCACATACAACGGCACGCCCACGGCCTTGTGTTCGTTGAGGAAGGCGGTGAGCTGCTCGTCCACGTTGGTGTAGTCGCCGCGCATGTACACCGCGTTGGTGCGGCGCAGGGTGTCCTCGAACGCATGGGTGGCCAGCACCGTGCGCTCGTTGGCCTTGCAGGTGACGCACCAGTCGGCGGTGATGTTGACGAACACCACGCGGTTGTCCTGGCGCAGGCGGTCGAGCATCTGCGGGGAGTAGGCCACCACGTTGTCGCTGGCCACCTGCGCGGCCTTGGCCGGCGGCGCCAGGCGGGTGACGCCCCACACCGGATAGAGCGCGGCGACGATCAGCAGCGTGGCCAGCAGGCCGGCCACGCGCTGGCTGCGCCAGCGGCTGCGCTCGAACCACCACAGCGCCAACGCCAGTACCACCAGGCCGCCCAGCACCAGGGTCATCGCATCCACGCCGCGCTGCTGGCCCAGTACCCACAGCAGCCAGATCGCGGTGCCGTACATCGGGAAGGCCAGCACGTGCTTGAGCGTTTCCATCCACGCCCCCGGGCGCGGCAGGCGACGTGCCAGCGACGGCACGAAGCCGATCAGCAGGAACGGCAGCGCCAGACCCAGGCCCAGTGCCAGGAACACCAGCATCGCCTGCGGTGCCGGCGCGGTGAAGGCAAATCCCAGAGCCGGGCCCATGAACGGGGCCACGCACGGGCTGGCGACCACGCAGGCCAGCACGCCGGTGAAGAAATCGCCCACCGGCCCGCTGCGCGAGGCCAGCGACTGGCCGATCCCGCCCAGGCTGCCGCCCAGGGTGAACACCCCGGACAGACTCAGGCCAACGGCGAACATCAGGTAGACCAGTGCGGCGATGAACCACGGATGCTGCAGCTGGAAGCCCCAGCCTGCGGCCTGGCCTGCCGCGCGCAGGGCCAGCACCAGTCCGCCGATCGCGGCGAAGGCGACCAGTACGCCGGCGGTGTACCACAGCGCATGGCTGCGCGCGCGCTGGCGGCTTTCCCCGCTCTGCGCCACGCCCAGCACCTTCAACGACAGGATCGGCAGGACACACGGCATCAGGTTGAGGATCAGTCCGCCCAGCAGGGACAGCAGCAGCGCCACCACCAGGCTGGTCGGTGTGGTGTCGTTGCTGCCCGGCGGCGGCGTGCGCAGCGCGTTGTCGGCACTGGCGTCGGGGGCGGCCTGCTCGGCCACCGGCAGCACCGGTTCGTTGGGGCGGATCAGCATCGGCTGGGTGGCGATGCCGCTGTCGGCACGGTCGCGCGCCTGCGCACGCTTGTCACGGCTGGGCAGCGGTGCGATCACCTCCTGCTTGACGCTGGCATCGCTGCTGGTGCCGTTGACCTTGCCTGCCGGCAGCGACAGCTTTACCCGCCGCGTCATCGGCGGGTAGCAGATACCGTCGGTCTGGCAGCCCTGGAAGGTGATCACCAGGGTGGCATCGGCCGCGTCGGGACGGCTGCGGTGCAGCGGCAGCGGCACGTCGATCTGGTCGAAATACACCGCCACGTCGCCGAAATGCTCGTCACGGTGCGAGCGGGCGGCCGGCCACCGGGGCTTGTCGGCACGGATGCCGGCGGCGCCTTCGAGCTTCAGCGAGGTGCGGTCGCGATACAGGTAGTAGCCCGGCGCGGGGCTGAAGCGCAGCAGCACGGTGTTGCCGTCGCCAACGATCGCATCGAAGCCGAAGGCCTTTTCCGAGGGCAGCGGCAGCGCCTGGCTGGCGGCCATGCCGGGCAGGCGCAGGCCGCCGGACAGTGGGGTGTTGAAGGACGCCGCTGGCGCGGCGGCAGGCAGCGCGGCCGGAGCATCGGTGCGGGTCGCTGTGGCGCCCGGCAGCTTCACCTGCAGCGTGCGCTTCTGGGGCGGATAGCAGACGCCGGCGTCGGCGCAGCCCTGATAACGCACTTCCAGGGTGACGGTATCGGCGCCATCGGCGGCCTTGCCGGGCAGCACCGCGATCAGACGTTCGCGGTAGGTTTCCACTTCACCGAAGAAGTCATCGTGGTGCTTCTTGCCGGCCGGCATCTGCAGTGCATCGGCGACGAAGCCGGCCTCCGGCTTGACCGTGGTGCGGTGGCGGTACAGGTAGTAGCCCGGGGCGATGGACCAGCGCACTTCGATGCGGTCGCGGTCACGCGCCTGCGCGGTCAGCCCGAACGCCTCATCCACCGGAAGCAGGTCTTTCTCACTGACGGCCCAGGCGGGCAGGGACAGCACCAGCAGCGCACACAGCGCGGCAACACGACAAAGCAGCGTCATCAATCACTTTCCTCACGGGTCTGCGCCCGAATCCAATCCAGGTACGCCGGTAGACCGGCGCGGGTTTCGACCGCAATGCACTCGGGGAGTTCATACGGGTGCAGGGCCTGCACGCGGGCGATGGTCGCGTCCAGGCGGGCGCCGGTGGTTTTGATCAGCAGCTGGACCTCGGGGTCCTCGTTGATCCGGCCCTGCCAGCGGTACGTCGAGTGCGCGCCTTCCAGGCGGGTCACGCAGGCGGCCAGCCGTTCCTCCACCAACGCGTGTGCCAGCCGCGTGGCGCAGGCCACGTCGGGGCAGGTGGTGAACAACAGAAAGATGGGATCGGCGGTCGACATGACCCGCAAGTATAGGGCCGTGACCGGCCGGTCCCGGCGGGACCGGCCGGCAGCGCTCAAACCCGGTCGTGCCGGCCGCTGGCCGGCAATGCCGGATACGTCAATTCGCCAGCTGGCAGGTCGCCGGCCTGGCCGAGGTGAACAGGGCCGGGGTGGCCCACTCGGGGTGGTCGATGAAGGGGTTGCGGTTGCCCTGGAAGCTGTAGATCACCTCGTTGCGGGCGCGTTCGGCCGCATCCGGCGGGTCGGACAGGTGCCAGTCGATCAGGGTCGAGAGCAGGCCCATGTACGCCGGCGAAGCGGAGGTCTTGACGATCCTGCTGCGGTCGTCGGTCAGCTCCAGGTCCGGCTCGGACTGGCCGGTCTTGGCGTCCTTGCCACCCTCATAGCGGATCGCCATGTACATCACCGCCCGCGCCATGTCGCCCTTGCGGTGGCCCCACACCTCGAAGGTGCCGCCATTGCCGTCGGGTGTGCGCACCCAGTTGGAGTTGCCCGGGTAGCCGCCGCTGCCGCCGCCAAAGCCGTTGTTGGACTCGGTCGCGCGCTCGCCGCAGCTGCTGTCGCACTTGCCGAACGGCTTGTTGCCGCGGTCGGCGTTCCACTGCGCATCGGTCAGGTACAGCATGTGGGTGTCGGTGTAGGGCGCATACGGCAGCCCCTTGTCACCGGTGGTGCTGGCAAAGCCGAGCGAGTTGGGCCAGGTGTGCTCGCGGTTGTAGGTCAGCCCGCTGCCCGTGCCCGCGCGGCCGCTGACCTTGGTGTAGCTGCGATTGCGGTAGGCGTCCAGGATCCTGCCGCTGTTGTTGGGATCTTCGTCGGCGATTTCCAGGATGGTCCAGGTGCTGGTGCCTGAACCGCTGTACGGATAGGCGGTATGGCCCTTGATGGTTTCATGCAGCGAGCAGCGCAGCTGGCTCGGGGTGGAGGTGTTCACCCGCGAGTAGTACGTGCCCGGCGTGCCAGGGTCCGGATTGCCCGGGTCGGGGTTGCCGGTCGTGGTGGCAACGGTGAACGCGATGCGGGTGTCCGCTGCCGGGCGGGCGCCCTGGGCATCGGTGATGCGGGTGGCGCGGATGTCGAAGCGGCACGCCTCGCCGGCCACCAGTGCCGTGTTGGTGGACAGCGTGAAGCGCGAGCCGCTGCTGGCGTGGCTCAACGGCACGGTGCCGGACTGGCCGCAGCTGAGCACGAACGCGCCGCTGGCCAGGGTGACCGGCTCGCTGAACGTCACGCTGAGGTCGGCGGCCGCCGGGAAGGTGCTGGCGCCCTGTTCCGGCGTGGTGGCGCGTACCGACGGCGGGGTGTTCGGCCCGGTGCTGCCGCCGCCGCTGAAGGTCTGGCCGTTGTTGCAGGCGCCAAAGGTCTGCGTCGCCGAGGCGGCCCAGGTGAAGTGGGCGTACTGGCTGCCGCTGCCGGTGAGCTGCAGGGAGGTGCCGGGGGCGGTGCTGTTGGTCTCGCTGACCGGAATGTTCTGACTGGTCAGGCCGGCCGCCGGGCCGCCGGAGGCGGTGATGGTGCCCTCGTAGCTGATGAACTGCACCACCTTGCCGCTGGCGTCCACCAGCGCGATCCCGTCGTTGGCACCGTTCTGCAGGCCGTTGCTGGGGTAGGTGACCGTGGCCAGGGTGGCGCTGCCGCAGCCGGCGGCGGTGCCTGCCGGTACCGGATTGTTGGCGTAGACCGTGGCTGCCGACGGGGTGCTGCCGTTGTACAGGTACAGCCGGTAGTCGGCCAGGTTCTCCCCGGCGGTGGCAACGACTTCGATGGCCTCGCCGACATCGCCGGCGGGGGTACTGTCGTCGTAATGCAGTTCATTGATGAACACATCGGCCCGGGCGGTGCCGGCGGCGAGCGCCAGCAGACAGCCCAGGGACAGCGGGGTGAGCAACCTCATCTACGGCTCCTTGTGATTGGGAATTGCTGGCCGAATCTAACCAATCCAAATGACACATTTATCTAATGTGTCGCATTCGGCCCCCACTTATGGGACGTGCGTCAAGAATCGAAATTTACGCGCGACCCCCCTTGAAAGGGCGGTGGGCAGCACCATCTCTGCCCTGTCCCGCACTGTCGGGTTTTTTCGTGAGCGGTGCTGGCAGTCGCCCTGTGCGAGTGCTAACATCGCCAGACTTTTCCAGACCAATCAATAACTTAAGAGGTCTCATATGAGCATCAAGCCGCTTCACGACCGCGTTGTGGTCAAGCCGATCGAAGCCGACGAAATCTCCGCCGGCGGCATTGTGATTCCCGATTCCGCCAAGGAAAAGTCCACCAAGGGTGAAGTCGTGGCCGTGGGCCCGGGCAAGCCGCTGGACAACGGCAGCGTCCGCGCGCCGTCGCTGAAGGTCGGCGACAAGGTCATCTACGGCCAGTACGCCGGCAGCAGCTACAAGTCCGAAGGCGTCGAATTCAAGGTCCTGCGCGAAGACGACATCCTCGCCATCGTTGGCTGAGTGCGTCGCGCCCGTTCCTTCTGATCCAACCCAATCATTCGAGGTAAGAGCTAATGGCTGCCAAAGATATCCGTTTCGGTGAAGACGCCCGTTCGCGCATGGTGCGCGGCGTCAACGTGCTCGCCAATGCCGTCAAGGCCACCCTGGGCCCGAAGGGCCGCAACGTCGTGCTCGAGAAGAGCTTCGGCGCCCCGACCATCACCAAGGACGGCGTCTCCGTCGCCAAGGAAATCGAACTGGCTGACAAGTTCGAGAACATGGGCGCGCAGATGGTGAAGGAAGTCGCGTCGCGTACCAACGACGACGCCGGCGACGGCACCACCACCGCCACCGTGCTGGCCCAGGCCCTGATCCGCGAAGGCGCCAAGGCTGTTGCTGCCGGCATGAACCCGATGGACCTCAAGCGCGGTATCGACAAGGCCGTGATCGCCGCCGTCGCCGAGCTGAAGAACATCTCCAAGCCGACCGCCGACGACAAGGCCATTGCCCAGGTCGGTACGATCTCGGCCAACTCGGACGAGTCGATCGGCAACATCATCGCCGAAGCGATGCGCCGCGTGACCAAGGAAGGCGTCATCACCGTTGAAGAAGGCTCGGGCCTGGACAACGAGCTGGACGTCGTCGAAGGCATGCAGTTCGACCGCGGCTACCTGTCGCCGTACTTCATCAACAACCAGCAGTCGCAGACCGCTGACCTGGACGATCCGTACGTGCTGCTGCACGACAAGAAGATCTCCAACGTGCGCGACCTGCTGCCCGTGCTGGAAGGCGTCGCCAAGGCCGGCAAGCCGCTGCTGATCATCGCCGAAGACATCGAAGGCGAAGCGCTGGCCACCCTGGTGGTCAACACCATCCGTGGCATCGTCAAGGTCGTGGCCGTCAAGGCACCGGGCTTCGGCGACCGTCGCAAGGCGATGCTGGAAGACATGGCCGTGCTGACCGGCGGTACCGTGATCTCCGAGGAAATTGGTCTGTCGCTGGAAAAGGCGACGATCAAGGACCTGGGCCGCGCCAAGAAGGTGCAGGTCTCCAAGGAAAACACCACGATCATCGATGGCGCCGGCGAGAAGGCCAACATCGAAGCGCGCGTGACCCAGATCAAGACCCAGATCGAAGACACCTCGTCGGATTACGACCGCGAAAAGCTGCAGGAACGCGTGGCCAAGCTGGCCGGCGGCGTGGCCGTGATCAAGGTCGGCGCCTCGACCGAAATCGAAATGAAGGAAAAGAAGGATCGCGTCGACGACGCCCTGCACGCCACCCGTGCAGCCGTTGAAGAAGGCGTGGTCCCGGGCGGCGGCGTCGCCCTGGTCCGTGCGGTCACCGCGCTGGCTGGCCTGAAGGGTGCCAACGAAGACCAGAACCACGGCATCCAGATCGCCCTGCGCGCGATGGAAGCCCCGCTGCGTGAAATCGTCGCCAACGCCGGCGAAGAGCCGTCCGTGATCGTCAACAAGGTCAAGGAAGGCACCGGCAGCTACGGCTACAACGCCGCCACCGGCGAATTCGGCGACATGCTGGAATTCGGCATCCTGGACCCGACCAAGGTGACCCGTTCGGCGCTGCAGAACGCTGCCTCGATCGCCGGCCTGATGATCACCACCGAAGCAATGGTTGCCGAAGCCCCGAAGAAGGATGACGGCGCTGGCGCAGCTGGCGGCGGCATGGGCGGCATGGGTGGCATGGGCGGCATGGACTTCTGATGCAACGGCCGGCCGCTGGCTGGCCCGCATCGGTCCGATAGGTGCCGACCCTCGGTCGGCACGTATCCGCCACGAAACAGGAAAAACCCCGCCGCAAGGCGGGGTTTTTTTTTGCGCGCGGGGCGGCGTTCAGCGCGCGCTCGCCGGCGCCTCGACTTCCTCCTGCAGCCATCCCAGGAACGCGGCGATGGCCGGGTTCTCCTCGGCCCCGGGCAGGGTGACCGCGTAGTACGCAAACCGCGTGGGCCACGGCTGGTCCAGCGCGATCGCCAGCCGCCCGCTGGCTACGTCGGCCTGCACGTACAGGTCGCGCACCAGCGCGATGCCCTGGCCCGCTTCAGCGGCACGGATCAGCAGCACATCATCATCGAAGGCCGGCCCGCGCGTGATGCGTGGGTCCGGCGGGAGCCCCAGCGCGCTGAACCAGAGCGACCAGTCGCTGCGGTCCGAGTCCTGCAGCAGCGGGTACTGCAGGCAGTCCACTGCCGCGCGGATCGGTGGCCCGGCGGCGAGCAGGGTCGGGCACGCCACCGGCAGCAGCACCGGGGCCGCCAGGTGTCGCGAGACCAACCCGGGATACTCGCCAAGGCCGTGACGGATCGCAATGTCGATGCGGTCGCGACGCAGGTCCACCAGGGTCGAGGAGGCTTCCACCCGCACTTCGATGTCCGGATGCCGTTCGGTGAAGCGCCCCAGTCGCGGCACCAGCCACGACGCAGCGAAACCGGGCACCGTGCTGATGGTCAGTGTCTGCCGCGCATGGATGGCCTCCAGCGCGGCCATGCTGTCCTGGATCTGATCGAACGCCCGCAGCAGCGCCGGATGTACCTGCGCGCCGGCCGGGGTCAACGCGACTCCCTGGCGCGTGCGCGTGAACAGCGCCACGCCGGTGCGCGCCTGCAGCAGCTTGAGCTGCTGGCTGATGGCACCGGGGGTGACGCCCATGACGGCGGCGGCCGCCTTGAGGCTGCCATGACGGCCGGTTTCGACGAAGGCGCGCAGCGCCAGCAACGGAAGTACAGCGCCCATGACGTTAGATTTTCTCTCTTTTGTGGGCAGGATAAATCGTTCTACAGCAGGCATTGGGCTGCGTAGCATCGCGATCATGTTGAAACGCGGGAAGTTAGTCCAGCTGCGTTTCCCGGCACGCCGCCGCCCCCGTCCATTCCCCCACAGGAGACCGCCGTGTCCCCCGCTTCGCTGCACCTGTACACCGACAGTTCGCCCAACGGCTTCAAGATCACCATCGCGCTGGAAGAACTCGGCATTCCCTACACGCTGCACCACGTGCGCATTGCCGAGGGCGAGCATCGCCATCCCGACTACCTGGCACTGCATCCACACGGCCGCATCCCCGTGCTGGTGGACGAGGCGGCCGGCATCACCGTGTTCGAGTCCGCCGCCATCCTGTTGTACCTGGCCGAGCAGAGCGGACGCCTGCTGCCGCCCACGCCCGCCGCGCGCTGGGCGGCCATCACCTGGCTGATGTTCCAGTCCGCCAGCGTCGGGCCGATCCTTGGCCAGCGCGTGCACTTCGAGATGTTCGACGCGCAGCCCAACGCCGCTGCCATCGCGCGCTACCGCAACCTGAGCGCGGCCTTCTTCGCGACGCTGGATCAACGCCTTGCGGGCAATGTCTGGCTGGCCGGCGAGACGTACTCCATCGCCGATATCGCCGGCTACGGCTGGACCCACATCGCGCGGATCATCGACATGGATTTCAGTGCCTACCCGCACCTGAGCGCGTGGCATGACCGCATGTCGCAGCGGCCGGCGGTGCAGCGTGGCGTACAGCGTCCCGAACCGGCAACCGGCCCTTGATCCAGGAGTTCCAACGATGACGCTGTTGACCGATATCGCCGCGATGCCGGCGCCCCTGACCGGCGCCTCCGCCCCTGCGTTCGTCCACCACGCCGGCTACCAGCGCATGTTCCGCGAGGGCGCCCTCACCCTCGGCATCTTCCTGCCGCTGCGCGTCTACCAGGGCGACATGCAGGTGCTGGCCGGGCAGGCGGATCTGGTGCGCCAACTGGACCGCGATGGTTTCGCCGCGACCTGGGTGCGCGACGTGCCGCTGTTCGATCCGCTGTTCGGCGACGCCGGGCAGGTGTTCGATCTCTTCACCTATCTCGCCTTCCTTGCCGCGCGTACCGAGCGGCTGGCGTTGGCCACGGGCAGCGCGATTTTCACGCTGCGGCACCCGATCGACCTGGCCAAGGCGGCGGCCACCCTCGACCAGCTGTCCGGCGGGCGCCTGGTGCTGGGTATCGCCTCCGGGGATCGACCGGTCGAGTTCCCCGCGTATGGGCTGGATCACGCCACGCGCGGCGAGCGCTTCGCCGCGTCGGTCGCCTACGTACGCCAGTTGATGCAGTCCGGCCCGCTGCAGATCGACTCGCCGCTGGGCGTGCTGCAGGGCGTGGAACTGCTGCCCAAACCGGTGGCCGGCGCGATTCCGCTGCTGGTGACCGGTACCTCCCGGCAGACGCTCGACTGGGTGGGGCAGCACGCCGATGGCTGGCTCACCTATCCCGATGCGACCCACCATGCCGGTGGGCCGCAGCGTCTGGCGGAGAAGATCCGGGCGTGGCGCCGTCTCATTCCCGACGGTGGTTTCCGGCCGCATGTCACCAATGAATGGCTGGATCTGGTGGAGGACCCGAACCATCCACGCACCCCGCTCAATGGCGGCTACACGCTGCGGACCGGCCGCAACGGGCTGATCGAGCTGCTCGGCGAGTGGCAACGGGCCGGCGTCAACCACGCCGCGCTCGGCATCCAGTTCTCGCAGCGGCCCGCCGCAGAGGTGCTGCAGGAGCTGGCCGAGTACGTGCTGCCGCTGTTCCCCTCGCATGACGGGCCACCCGCAGCGCCCGTGCGCTGGTAACACGCAGGCCCCATCGCCAGCCCTCAGCCGGCGGTGGGGCGCTGCAGGCAGATGCGCGCCGCACCGGCGGTGATGTCCACCTGGCTGTCGAGCATCGCGTCGGCACCCAGGATCAACGCCGGCCGATCCTCCAGTCCAATCGCCTTGAACACCGGCAGCGCGCTGATCCGTACCTCGAAGGCCGGATGCTGCCACGCGCCACTGCGCAGCGCGGGCAGGGTGTACAGCCAGCTTGGCTGAGGTTGCCCGCCCAGCCCCTCGGTGCCTTTCTCGCGAGGGACCACCCGCGGATCACTGCCATCAGTGCGCAGCCCCAGGGCCTGCGCGGCGGCGGCGTTGAGCACGGTCTGCGCGGCCCCGGTATCCACCACTGCAATCGCCTCGATGCCGGCGTCGCCCAGGCGGGTGGTGATGAAGCCGAAGCCCTCCAGACCCCGACGTCGTTCCGGCATCGCATTGGTCTGGCAATGGGGCCCCCCGGCGAGCTGGCCGGCCGTCCACAACTGCAGTTCCTTCGCGGCAAAATCCCAGCGGGTATCCCAGCGCCGCGTGAGGTCGTTGCCGAGAATGCCGTCAACGGTGACCGCCTTTTCCGGCGCGGACAGGCGTGACAGGTCCGAGTGCATGCCCACGATCTTTAGCGTCATGCTGCCGATCGCCCAGTCGGCCTGCCGCATGCGGTTCGCCGTGGCGCTGCTGTCGGACGCGCCGCGGATCTGCCCGGTGGTCGGGTTGCCGACGTCTTCCAGGCCATAGCGGCGGGCGATCCGGCTGTCGAGCAGGGTGGCTCCTGCGGCGCTGTCCACCACGAACCGCAGCGGCTCTGCGCGTCCATCCAGGCGCACGGCGATGGCAGGGTGCATCGCCTGCATCCACATCGGCAGCACATGTTCCGGTGCTGTCGCGGCGGGGGCGATCGGGGCGGTGGGGACGGCCGCGGCCGTGGCGGCAAACAGCGGGAGCAGGGCAGGGTGCATGGGAAATCGCCGTGGAAAGGAGGCGTCATTGACCCGCATTGCCGTATCGCGGGAATGTCCGCGTTGATACCGTGCCGATACAGAGCTGCCCGATACTGCACGCATGAACGCAACCGCCGACATCATCGTGGTCGACGATGACACCAGCATCCGCGACGCCCTTGCCGAGTGCCTGGAAGGGCACGGATTCCGCGTGCGCGTGGCCGCCGATGCGCAGGCGCTGGACCGGTTGCTGGCGGTCCAGCGCCCCGACGCGATCATCCTGGACTGGATGATGCCGGGTGAGGATGGCCTGTCGGTCTGCCGACGGCTGCAGGCCCGTGCCATCCCGATCCTGATGCTGTCGGCGATGGGGGCCACGCCGGACCGCGTCATCGGTCTGGAAATGGGGGCCGACGATTATCTGGCCAAACCCTTCGATCCGCGCGAGCTGATCGCGCGCGTGCGCGCGCTGCTGCGCCGGCAGGACAAACTGCGGGGGCAGGCCGTGGTCGAGCTGCGCTTTGCCGGCTGGCGCCTGCTGCCGGAGCAGCGTCGTCTGTGGGCGCCCGATGGCGCCGAAGTGCTGCTGAGCCGTGGCGAGTTCGCGTTGCTGCAGGCGCTGGCCGAGCGTCCCGGCCGCGTGCTCGATCGCGAGCGGCTGATGCAGCTCACCCGCGGCGACGCGCATGACAGCGTGGACCGCGCCGTGGATCTGGCCATCAGCCGGCTGCGTCGCAAGCTAGCGCAGGCGGCTGTCGGCGGCGAGGCGCTCGTCCACACGCTGCGGGGCGAAGGCTACCGGTTCGACGCCACCGTGGAGACGCTGTGACCCGGCGCTGGTCTACGGCTGCCTGGATCGCGATGCTGGCGGTGAGCAGCCTGCTGCTCGCCACTCTGGTGAGCCTGGTCGTGATCGGCTGGATGCCACGGCCCGCGCCACCGCAGATGCGGCTGGATCGTGCCGTGGAGGTGCTGCGCGGCGCACGCGCGCCAGGGCCGGAAGGGATGCGCGTGACCCTGCGCGAGGTGCCGCCTGGCGGGTATGCCAGTCCCTGGCTGACGCAGTTGGCCGCCCAGCAGCTGGGCCAGCCGGTCGAGCACGTCAGGCTGGTCTGGAAAGGGGCCGACAAAGCCCCGGACATCAAGGTGTTCGCCCGCGGTGCATCGGTCAGCGCAAGCGCCGACCCCGACGTGGTACGGACGCAGGGCGCGCTGCTGGCAGCGCTGCAGTGGCCGGCGTTCGAACTGGGCGTGCGCGGCGCCGACGGCCGTTGGCAGGTGCTGGGCAGCGACGTCAGCGACGTTGCCGCGTGGCGTCGGCAGGTGCTGCTGGCGTTGCTCGGCGGCACCTTGCTGCTGGCCCCGTTGGCGACCTGGGCCGCACGTCGGATCGGGCGTCCGCTGCGGCGGCTGGCCGATGCCAGCGCTGAGGTGACCCTGCACGCGATGACGCGGCTGCCCGATGATGGCCCGCGCGAGGTCCAGGTGCTGGCCAGTGCGATCAACGCCGGCCGCGAGCGCCTGCGCGACCAGGCGCAGGACATGACGCGCATGCTCGCCGCCGTGGCGCACGACCTGCGTACTCCCTTGACCGGCCTGCGCCTGCGCGCGGAATCCGCACCGCCTGCGCAGGCCGCGCGGATGGTGGCCGACATCGAGCGCATGAACGCCATGATCGAACAGGTGCTCGACTACGCCCGCGGCGAACTGGAGCCGGCCTCGATGCGGCCCGTGGAGATGGGCGCGCTGCTGGACGACTGCGTACAGTCCGCGCGCCTGCGGGGCGTGCAGATCCATGCCGATCTGCCCGCGCACCTACCCTGGCACGGCGACGCGCTGCTCCTGCGGCGCGCGCTGGACAACCTGATCGACAACGCCGCGCGCTATGCCGGCGCGGTGGAGGTGGCCGTCCAGCGCACGGCGGAGGCGCTGTGGGTGGACGTTGCCGATCGTGGCCCGGGCATTCCCGAGGCGGAGAAGGCGCGGTTGCTGCAACCCTTCCAGCGCCATGAAACCTCGCGCAACCGCAGCACCGGCGGCACCGGCCTGGGCCTGGCGGTGGTGCAGGGCGCGGTGCGTCAGCACGGTGGCCAACTGCAGCTGGTAGACCGGCCGGGAGGCGGGTTGATCGTTCGTCTGTGCTTTCCGATATAGTTAGCCGCCGTATTACTTGATCCGTGCCCGCATGCTGGAACCCAAACACCAGGCCTTTCTCAGCGAACTGCAGCGCCGTGGCCACGCCGAGCACGAGGGTCTGACCCAGTGCTTCCAACTGCTGTCGCTGTCCCGCGCGATCGACCAGGACTGCGCGCACCGCCTGGCCCCGCTGGGGCTGAGCGAAGGCCGCTTCGTGCTGCTGTTCCTGCTCCAGGGGGCCGAGCAGCCCCTGTCGCCACACCAGCTCGCCGAGCGCGCCGGCGTGACCCGCGCCACCATCACCGGGCTGCTCGACGGCCTGGCGCGGGATGCGCTGCTGGAGCGCCACCCCGATCCGGACGACAGGCGCCGGGTCAACGTGCGTCTCACCGCTGCGGGCGAGGCGCTCGCGGTGCAGCTGTTCGACCAGCACACGCAGTGGATCGGCGGCCTGTTCGCCGATCTCAGCGATCAGGAACGCAGCCTGCTCAGTGGCATGCTGTGCCGCATCTGGGCACGCACCGATGCGGGGAAGATCGCATGACGAAGAAGCCGCCGTTGTCACGCGAGCGCCGTGCCCAGCTGGATGCGGGCCGGGTCGAAGCGGCGCATCTGGCCGAGATCCTCTCGCTGGATTTCGCCCGCCTGCTTGCCGCTGTCGCCCCATCCCTGCCGGCCTCGGCCGTGGACAGCATGCGCAAGGCCGCCAACAGCGGCATCACCCTGCGCATGCAGGGCGCGGCGACGCTGCTGCGCGCGCATGCGCTCGGCGATCCGCAGCACTGGCAGCGCCATACCAGCGACACCGTGCGTGGCTGGGCCTGCTATCTGATCGGCAGCGACCCGCGCCTGACACTGGAGCACAAGCTCGATGCGATGCGCGCGCTGGCCGACGATCCGCATTTCGGCGTGCGCGAATGGGCGTGGCTCGCACTGCGCCCGCACATCGCCGCCGAGCCGCTGCGGGTGCTGGCGCATGTGCACGGCTGGACCGCCGATGCGTCCCCCAACGTGCGCCGTTTCGCCTGCGAAGCGCTGCGTCCGCGCGGGGTGTGGGCCGCGCACATCGCGTTGTTCAAGCAGGAACCGCAGCACGCGCAGCCGCTGCTGGAAGCGCTGTGCTGCGATGAATCGCGTTACGTGCAGGACTCGGTGGGCAACTGGTTGAACGACGCCGGCAAGAGCCAGCCGGCGTGGGTGCGATCGCTGTGCGCGGCCTGGGCCGAACGCCATGACGGCGCGGCCAATGCATACGTGCGCAAGCGCGCGCTGCGCCTGCTGGACAAGGCCGGGTAAGCCGCCGCGATGCGACCGCGTCCACGCCTGAACGCGGCGCGCCAGTTGCGTTTGAAACAGTTGGCAGCCCTGAAACCCTGTGTTATCACTAGTCCCCAATGAACGCACGCCCCGCCAATGCCTACTTTTGGTATTACTTTCCGAAGCCACCGGCGGAGGAAGGCATGCGCTCACCCTGAAGAAAGCTTCAGACGCATTCCCGAAAGCCGCCAGCGCACCTGGCGGCTTTTTTGTTGCCGCCGCGCTGGGGACCCCCACCTTCCAAGGAGTTCCCCCATGCCCCCGCACACCGACGACCTGCGCATCCGCAAGATCGAACCGTTGACCCCGCCGGCCCAGCTGCTGGCGATGCTGCCCTGTGACGATGAAGCCTCCGACACGGTAAGCGCCTCGCGCGCCGCGCTGCACGAGATCCTGCATGGCCGCGACGACCGTCTGGCGGTGGTGATCGGCCCGTGCTCGATCCACGATCCGGTGGCCGCCATCGAGTACGCCCAGCGCCTCAAGCCGCTGCGCGATGCGTATGCCGATGCGCTGGAGATCGTCATGCGCGTGTACTTCGAGAAGCCGCGCACCACGGTGGGCTGGAAAGGCCTGATCAACGATCCCGACCTGGACGGCAGCTTCAACATCAACAAGGGCCTGCGCGTGGCGCGTGGACTGCTGCGCGACATCAACAAGCTGGGCCTGCCGGCCGGCGTGGAGTTCCTGGACGTGATCTCGCCGCAGTACATCGCCGACCTGGTGGCCTGGGGCGCGATCGGTGCGCGGACCACCGAAAGCCAGGTGCACCGCGAGCTGGCGTCTGGGCTGTCGTGCCCGGTCGGGTTCAAGAACGGCACCGACGGCAACATCAAGATCGCCGCCGATGCGATCGGCGCGGCCTCCAACCCGCACCACTTCCTCTCGGTGACCAAGGAAGGCGGCACCGCCATTGTTGCCACCGCCGGCAACCCCGATTGCCATGTGATCCTGCGCGGCGGCAAGACCCCCAACTACGACGCCACCCATGTCGAGGCAACCAGCCAGACGCTGGCGAAGTCGCACCTGCCCGCGCGCATCATGATCGACGCCAGCCACGCCAACAGCAGCAAGAATCCGGAAAACCAGCCCAAGGTCATCGCCGACATCAACGCGCAGCTGGCCAACGGCGAAGAGCGCATCGTCGGTGTGATGGTCGAGAGCCACCTTGTAGCGGGCCGGCAGGATCTGGTCGAGGGCCAGCCGCTGGTCTACGGGCAGAGCATCACCGATGGCTGCATCGGCTGGGACAGCTCCCTGGCCGTGCTCGAGTCGCTGGCGCAGGCGGTCCGCGCCCGGCGTGCCGCGCGGGTCAGCGAAGCGGCCTGAAAGTGGGGCGACGCCGGCAACGGTGATCCCGCTGAAGCATGGCATCGCCGCATCGTCGCATCGTCCGACGACGATGCGACGGCGGTGGTGGCGCGTGTGTCACGGCAGAACGCCGCCGGGCAGAACCCGGCGCTACGCGGGGCGTCGCAGCCGGGCCAACGCCAGGTAGATGGCCGGGGTGGTGTACAGGGTCAGCCACTGGCTGACCAGCAGCCCGCCGACGATGGCGATGCCCAGCGGCTGGCGCATCTCCCAGCCTTCGCCGGTGGCCAGCATCAACGGCAGGGTACCGAGCAGGGCGGCCACACTGGTCATCAGGATCGGGCGGAAGCGCAGCCGTGCGGCCTCGCAGATCGCATCGCAGGGCGACAGGCCGCGCTCGCGCTCGGCCGACAGCGCGAAGTCGATGATCAGGATGGTGTTCTTCATCACCACCCCGACCAGCAGGAACAATCCGAGCAGCGAGATCAGATTCAATTCGTTGCCGAACGCCATCAACGCCAGCAGCGCGCCGACGCCGGCCGAGGGCAGGGTGGAGAGGATCGCCAGCGGCTGCACGACGCTCTCGTACAGCACGCCGAGCACCAGGTATACCGCCAGCATCGCGCCAAGGATCAGCCACAGCTGGCGTGCGCGCAGTTTCTCGAAGCCGCCGGCCTCGCCACTGAGCCGCGCCTGCACCTGGGTAGGCAGCATGATCCCGGCCATCGCGCGGTCCACCGCCTTCACCGCCTGCTCCAGGCTCACGCCGGGGGCCAGCGCGAACTCGATCCAGACCGAGGCGAACTGCTGGCTGTGGTAGATCCGGTCCGGTGCCATGCCGTAGTCCCAGCGGGCGATGGACGACAGCGGCAGGCGCTGGCCATCCTTGCCGATCACGTGGATCTGCTCCAGCGTCGAGGGGTCCTGCGTGTAGCGCGGGTCCAGTTCCATCACCACCCGATACTGATTGAGCGTGTCGTACAGGGTGGCCACCTGGCGCTGGCTGAAGGCGTTGTTGAGCACCGAGGCGATCATGCGCATGTCCACGCCCAGCCGGGCGGCCGCATCGCGGTCGATGTCCAGCACCACCTGGCGCATGCCCTCGTCACCTTTGGACGCCACGTCCACCAGTTCGGGCAGGGCGCGCAGCGCATCGCCGACCCGCGGCGTCCACTGGCGCAGCGCGGCCAGGTCGCCGGACAGGAGCTGGAGCTCGTACTGGCCGCTGTCACCGCTGCCCTCGAGCTTGAGGTCCTGGTCCACCCAGAGGAACATCCCGCCGCCGGGAATCTTCGGCATGTTGGCGCGCAGGCGGTCGATCACCTGCTGGCTGGACACCCTGCGCTCGGCCAGCGGCTTCATCTTGATCATGATGAAGGCGTTGTTGACCCCGCTGCGCCCGCCGATGTACCCGATGATGTCGCTGATCGCCGGATCGGCCAGCAGCAGCTGGCGATAGGCCTCGATCTTGGGCTGCATCACCTGGAAGGACAGCCCGTCGTCGCCACGCGCGAAGCCGCGCAGCTGCGCGGTGTCCTGCTTGGGCACGATGCCCTTGGGCACCTGCTGGAACAGCCACACGTTCAGCGCGATCACACCGGCAAACAGCAGCAGCGGCAGCGCGAGCCAGCGGAGCATCGCCTGCAGGCTGCCCACGTAGGCGTTGCGCAGGCGCTCGAACAGCGCGGTGCCCGCACGCTGCAGTCCGATGCCGGGGCCAGGCCGCGCCTGCCCGGGCAGGCGCGCGCACAGCATCGGGGTCAGGCTCAGCGACACCAGCAGCGATACGCCCATCGCGGCGACCAGGGTCAACGAGAACTCGCGGAACAGTTTCTCGACGAAGTCGTCCAGGAACAGAATCGAGACGAACACCACGGCCAGCGCGATGTTCATCGACAGCAGCGTGGCGCCCACCTCGCCGGCACCGCGCAAAGCGGCCTGCAGCGGTGACGCGCCGAGCTCACGATGGCGGGCGATGTTCTCGAGCACGACGATGGCGTCATCGACCACCAGCACTGCGGCGACGATCAACGCCATCAGCGACAGTGTGTTGAGCGAGAACCCCAGCAGCGCGATGATTGCCAGCGCGCCCAGCAGCGACACGGGGATCGCCAGCGCCGGCACCAGCGCCGCGCGCCAGTGGCCGAGGAAGGCCAGTACCACCAGCACCACCAGCGCGACCGCCAGCAGCAGGGTCAGCTCGGCCTCGCGCAGGGTGGCGCGGATCACCGGCGAGCGGTCCATCACCAGTTGCATGTCGATGCTGGCCGGCAGCAGTGCCTGCAGGGTATCCATCTGCGCGGTGATAGCATCGACGGTCTCGATGATGTTGGCATCCGGCTGGCGGCTCACAATCAGCAGCACCGCCGGACGTGCGTTGTGGAAGCCGCTGGCGTAACGGTCCTCGACCCCTTCGCTGACCGCCGCCACGTCCCCCAGATGGACCGGCCTGCCGTCACGCATGGCGACCACCAGCGACCGGTACTCGGCAGCCGTGCGCAGCTGCAGGGTTGCCTCCAGCTGCCATTGCCGCGACCGGCTGGCGATCATGCCGAGCGGTTTGAGCGCATTGGCATTGCGGATCGCCGCGGCTACATCGTCCAGCGCGATGCGGTACTGGTTCAGCGCGTTGGGGTCCAGAGACACGCGTACCGCCGGCAGCGAACTGCCGCCCACCTGTACCTCGCCCACGCCGGGGATCTGCGCCAGCTTCTGCGCGATCACGGTCGAGGCCACATCGTAGATCTGGCCTGGCGAGAGACTGTCCGAGCTCAGCGCCAACGCCAGGATCGGCGCCTGCGAGGGATTCACCTTGCGGTACTGCGGCATGCCCGGCATGCCGCTCGGCAACTGCGCGCGTGCGGCGTTGATCGCGGCCTGCACATCGCGCGCGGCATCGTCCACGTTGCGGCCCAGCGCGAACGTCAGCTCCACCTGGGTGGAGCCCTGCGTGCTGGCCGAATCGATCCCGGTCAACCCGGGAATCGTGCCGAGCGCGCGCTCCAGCGGCGTGGCCACGTTGGCGGCCATCGACTCGGGGCTGGCCCCGGGCAGGCTGGCGCTGACATTGATGGCCGGGTAGTCCACCTGTGGCAGCGGCGCGACCGGCAGCAGGCGCAGCCCGAGCAGACCGGCCAGCACCACCGCCACCGACAGCAGCACCGTGGCGACGGGGTGCTGCACGAACCAGCCGATCGCGCGCGACAGCGGTGTCACGCCTGCGCCTCGGCGGTATCGGCAGCGCTGGCGGGGCGACGGCGGAAGCGGTCGAAGAACAGGTAGATCACCGGCGTGGTGAACAGCGTGAGCACCTGGCTGACGATCAACCCGCCCACCATCACCACGCCCAGCGGCTGGCGCAGTTCCGCGCCGGAGCCGCTGGCGAACATCAGCGGGATCGCGCCGAACAGCGCAGCCAGGGTGGTCATCAGGATCGGGCGGAAGCGCAGCAGCGCCGCCTGGTGGATGGCCTCACGCGGGCGCAGGCCGGCTTCGCGCTCGGCCTCCAGCGCGAAGTCGATCATCATGATCGCGTTCTTCTTCACCAGCCCGATCAGCAGCACGATGCCGATCACCGCGATCAGGTCCAGGCTGCGGCCGCTCAGCAGCAGCGCCAGCAGCGCGCCCACCGTGGCCGAGGGCAGGGTGGAGAGAATCGTGATGGGGTGGATGAAGCTCTCATAGAGCACGCCCAGCACCAGATACATCACCACCACGGCCGCCAGGACCAGCCACAGCGTGCTCGACAGCGACGCGCGGAACGCATCGGCGGCGCCCTGCAGGCGCAGCTCCACGCTGTTGGGCAGGCCGATCGCCGCGCGTGCGCCGTCGATCGCCGCGACCGCTTCGCCAAGCGAGGCATCCTCGGCCAGGTTGAACGAGAACGTCACCGCCGGAAACTGGCCGACGTGGTTGATCAGCAGGTGCGCCGGGCGCTGCTCGATGCGGGCGATGCCGGCCAGCGGCACCTGCCGTCCGTCCGGGCCGGTCACATGCAGGCGCGCGATCGCGTCGGGCCCGAACGCGGCGTCCTGCCGCGCTTCCAGCACCACGCGATACTGGTTGGCCTGGGTGAAGATGGTGGAGATCTGGCGCTGGCCGAACGCGTCGTACAGCGCATCGGCCACCGCATCCACACCGATGCCCAGGCGCGCGGCGGCCACGCGGTCGATCAGCACGTGCGCCTGCAGGCCCTGGTCCTGCAGGTCGCTGGCCACGTCGGCCAGTGCAGGCGCCTGCTGCAGATGGGCGAGCAGGCGGGGCGTCCACACGGCCAGCGCATCGCTGTCCGGGCTGGTCAGGGTGAACTGGTACTGGGTACGGCTGATCCGGTCTTCGATGCCCAGCTCCTGCACCGGCTGCAGGTACAGGCGGATGCCCGGAACATGCGCCACGCGCTGCTGCAGCCGCGCGATGATCGCCTGCGCATCGGCATCGCGCTGCGCATGCGGTTTGAGTTCGATCAGCAGCCGCCCGCTGTTGAGCGTGGCGTTGTTGCCGTCCACGCCGATGAACGAGGACAGGCTGGCCACGTCTTCGTCGGCCAGCAGCGCCGAGGACAGCGCCTGCTGCCGCTGCGCCATCGCCTGGAACGAGATCGACTGCGGGGCTTCGCTGATGCCCTGGATCAGCCCGGCGTCCTGCACCGGGAAGAAGCCCTTGGGCACCCACAGGTACAGCACCGCCGTCAGCAGCAGGGTCGCCACCGTGGCGGCCAGCATCAGCGGCTGGCGCTGCAGCACCCAGCGCAGCTGGCGGTCGTAGAGGGCGACCACGCGGTCGAACGGATCGCCCTGCTGCGCCGATTCGCGGCCGTCGCTGTCGCGGCGCGTGGCGTGGCCGGCCTTGAGCAGACGTGCGCACATCATCGGGGTCAGCGTCAGCGAGACCAGCAGCGAGATGCCGATGGCCACCGCCAGGGTGATGGCGAACTCATGGAACAGTCTGCCCACCACGTCGGCCATGAACAGCAGCGGGATCAGCACCGCGATCAACGACAGGGTGAGCGAGATCAGCGTGAAGCCGATCTGTCGCGCGCCTTTGAGCGCGGCCTGCAGGGGCGTCTCGCCGCGCTCCAGATGCCGGGCGATGTTCTCCAGCATCACGATCGCATCGTCGACCACGAAGCCGGTGGCGATGGTCAGCGCCATCAGGGTGAGATTGTTGAGCGAGAACCCGGCCAGCAGCATCACCCCGAACGTGCCCACCAGCGACAGCGGCACCGCGATGGACGGGATGATCGTGGCCGGGATGTTGCGCAGGAACACGAAGGTGACCATCACCACCAGCGCGATCGCGATCAGCAGCTCGTGCTGCACCCCGCGGATCGAGGCGCGGATCGACTCGGTGCGGTCGCTCATCACCGTCACATCCACGCCCTTGGGTAGCGAGGCCTGCAACTGCGGCAGCAGCGCGCGCACCTGGTCGACCACGGCGATCACGTTGGCGCCGGGCTGGCGCTGGATCGTGACCAGTACCGCCGGGGTGGTGCCCGACCACGCGGCGAGCTGGCGGTTCTCGGCGCCGTCCTCGATGGTCGCCACATCGCCCAGCCGCAGCGGCGCGCCGTCCTTGTAGGCCAGGATCAGCGCACGGTACTCGGCCACCGAGCGCATCTGGTCGTTGGCATCGAGCATGATCGCGCGGGTCGGGCCGTCGAAGCTGCCCTTGGGCACATTCACGTTGGCTGCGCCGATCGCCTGGCGGATGTGCGCCATGCTCAGGCCGTTGGCGGCCAGTGCGGACGGATTGGCCTGGATCCGCACCGCCGGACGCTGGCCGCCGGCCAGGCTGACCAGGCCCACCCCGGGCAGCTGCGACAGCCGCTGCGCCATGCGCGTATCCACCAGGTCGTGCACCTGCGGCAGCGACAGGCCCTGCGAGGTCACCGCGAGGGTCAGGATCGGCGTGTCGGCCGGATTGACCTTGCGGTACACCGGCGGCACCGGCAGGTCATCGGGCAGGACGCTGTCGGCGGCGTTGATGGCGGCCTGCACTTCCTGCTCGGCCACGCCCAGCACCACCTCCAACGAGAACTGCAGGGTGATCACCGAGGCCCCACCGGAGCTGGTGGACGACATCTGTTTCAGGCCGGGAATCTGCCCGAGCTGGCGTTCCAGCGGGGCGGTGACCGCGCGGGTGGTCACCCCCGGACTTGCGCCCGGGTACAGCGTGGTCACCTGGATGATCGGGTAGTCCACCTGTGGCAGTGCGGCCACCGGCAGCAGCCGGTAGGCCATGATCCCGGACAGCAGCAGCGCCACCATCAGCAGCGTGGTGGCTACCGGGCGCTCGATGAAGGGACGCGACAGGTTCATGCGCCGGTCCGTGCCGGGTCCTGCGCGACCACCTCCACCTTGGCGCCTTCGCGCAGACCGTCGATGCCTTCGACCACCACCCGCTCGCCGGCCCTGAGCCCCTCGCGGACCGAGACGCGCTCGCCGTCGGCGGGGCCGAGCACCACGTTGCGCAGGTGCGAGGTGTCATCGGCGGCAATCACATACACATAGGTGCCCTTGCTGCCGAACTGCACGGCCGCATTGGGGATCACCACCGCGTCGCTGCTGCTGACCTGCAGGCGGATGTTGACGAACTGGTTGGGGAACAGGGTTTCGTCGGCATTGGCGAACTGCGCGCGCAGCTTCAGCGTGCCGGTGGCGGTGTCGATGCGGTTGTCCAGGCTGGACAGCACACCGTCACCGAGCGCCTGGCGTTCTTCGCGGTCCCACGCTTCCACGGTGAGCTGGGGGGTGGTGCGCACCGCGGCGACCACTGCCGGCAGGTCCGGCTCGGGCACGGTGAACAGCACGCTGATCGGCATGGTCTGGGTGATGGTGGCCAGCGGCTCGGTGTCGCCGCTGCGCACCAGGTTGCCCACATCCACGTTGCGCAGCCCCATGCGCCCGGCCACCGGCGCGGTGATGCGGGTGTACTGCAGTTGCAGACGTGCTTCGTCCACGGCGGCCTGGTCGGTCTGACGTCGGCCCTGCAGCTGGCGCACTCGGCTCTGCTGGTCGCTCAGTTCCTGCGCCGAGACGAAGTGTTTGCTCTGCAGTTCGACAAAGCGTCTGAGCTGGGTCTGGGCGTTGTCCAGCTCGGCCAGGTTCTGCTGCTGGGTGCCCAATGCACGCGCCAACTGCACCTGGTAGGGGCGCGGGTCGATCTCGGCGATCAGATCGCCTGCGTTGACGTGCTGGCCCTCGCGGAACGTCAGCCGCAGCAGTTCACCCTCGACGCGACTGCGCAGGCTCACGGTGTGCAGCGGGGTCACCGTGCCGAGCGCTTTCAACCGCACCACCAGGTCCTCGCGCACTACCGTGGCCACGCGGACCGGGGTGGCAGCGGCGGCAGGGGCGGCCTTGTCCGCCGGTGCCGGCGCGAACACACGCCAGGCGATCGCGGCGACGGCCAGCACGGCCAGCAGCAACAGCGGTTTGAACAGACGGCGGGTACGCGACGACGGGGGTAGCGGGGCAGACATGGGGCATCCTGCGCGCCGACCAGCGGTTGGCGCGTCCATGAGATACCGGCCCGTGGGGGCAGGCGGGACGAAGTGGGGATGTCTGGCGGGGCCGCAGTCGAATGCCGCGGCGTGGCTGGATGCCGTCGGCGAGGACGGGACCGCTATGGTAACGCGCGCGGCCCCCTGCGCTCACATGACCTTGGTCATGTGTGCGTCAGCGGCTCAATGCACCTCGTCGCGGTACACGAACTTGGGCATTTCCCATTTGAAGTGGATCGCCAGCAGGCGGAACAGGAAACCGCCGCCGAGGCACCACAGCGTGGCTGCATTGAGCGACATCCCCAGTTCCAGCAGCACCAGCCAGGCCGCGCCGGTCAGCAGGGTGATCACCGCATACAGTTCCTTCTGGAAGATCAGCGGCACTTCGTTGCACAGCACGTCACGCAGCACGCCACCGAATGCACCGGTCAACATGCCGGCGATCAGCACGATCGGCGCGGTATGCCCACCTTCGCGCGCCACCGCGCAGCCGATCAGGGTGAACGCAATCAGGCCCAGCCCGTCCAGCACCAGGAAGGTACGGCGGAAGTGGTGCATCCAGCGCGCCACCCAGGTGGCGATCAGCGCCGCGCAGATGGTGAAGCCGAGGTACTCCGGGTGCTTCACCCAGCCCAGCGGGTAGTGGCCCAGCACGATGTCGCGCAGCGAGCCGCCACCGAGCGCAGTGACACAGGCAATGATGACCACGCCGAACAGGTCCATGCGCCGTCGCCCGGCAGACAGTGCGCCGGTCATGGCTTCGGCGGAGATGGCGATGAGGTAGATCAGGGAGAGCAGCATGGGGGGCTCCGGACACGACAAACGGGGACGGAACCACGCACGACGCACGCCAGCGCGGTGCACTGTCGTGAGAGGGGGATACCGTTGCCGCTCCCGCTGTCCTTTTGCCTGAGAGTTCGGTGGCCAGGCCACGTGCCCCTTCGGCGGGTCATTGAAGACCTCTCTCCAGATCGGCGTGTCGGATGCATGGTTGGTGGCGTATCGGGCCACCGGCCTGAGCGATTATGGGAGCCTGCGCCTTCGGCGGGCGCCAGCGCGGCGCCTCTCTCCTGCATCCGGGGCGGATTCTAGCAGCCAGCGGCACCGGTCCGGGGGATAATCCCGGTATGTCCGCTGAACCGCCCACCGCGTCCGCCTGCTGGTATCTGTACCTGCTCGAATGCCGCAACGGCAGCTTCTACGCGGGCATCAGCACCGACGTGGCGGCTCGCTTCCAGGCCCACCTGGCCGGCAAGGGGGCCCGCTACACCCGCGCCAATCCGCCGGTGAAAGTGCTGGCCATGCGCGCCTACCCCGACCGCGCGGCAGCCTCGAAGGCCGAATGGGCGCTCAAGCGCCAGCCGCGCGCACGCAAGCTGGCGTGGCTGCAGGCGCCCTGAGCAGACCCACTGGTCGCCCACGCGATCCTGGCCGACAATCCCTGCAGACCACCCACCCTGGATTGCCATGACCCGCGATGTTGCGTTGTACCCGGAAGACGAAAACGGCGATGTGCTGTGGAACATGCTGCAGGACGGCGACGACCTGACCATTCCCCGCGAAGTGGACTTCGCGCTGATCTTCCCGACCGAAGACGTCGCCATCGCGTTTGCGGTGCACCTGCTGCGCAACGAGCAGAAGGTGTCGTTCTCCGCCTATGAAGAGAACGAGGACTTCCCGTGGCAGGTGGTGGTGCATCCGCTGATGATCCCGACCTACCAGAACATCGCCGGCTTCGAAGGCCTGCTGGTCAGCGAGGCGGTGTCCTACAGTGGCAAGGTCGACGGCTGGGGCTGCATGTCGCAGGCCAGTTGACCGCACGCACGCATGAACAAGGAACGCACATGACCGACATTGCAACGCAGCGGCAGGCCGATGCCCTGGCCGCGATAAAACAGGCCATCGGTACCGAGGCCGCAGAGGACGGGGTCGACCTGTTCGCCAGCCATCATCGCGAGGAACTGCCGGCCAGCTACTGGCGCCAATACCTTGGCCAGACCGAACCGGATACCGCCAGCATCATCGGCCTGCTCCAGTTCGCCTCGGCATGGGGGGAAGATGAAATGGAGTACATCGATTTCACCCTGCCGGGCGACGTCACCCAGTACGTGCTGTCGGTCCATTTCGACGACGCAGGCGTGATCGACGGCATTTCGATGGAAAGCTGACCGGGTCCGTCCCGCACGACCCGACACAAGGAGCAGCGTGTCATGACGACGATGGAAGAAGGGGCGGGCGGGGACCGCTGGCGAGGCAGAGCCGGCGCGGCTGCAATGGGCGGCGCGTCGGGTGCCGCCCCGCGCGTGGCGGCGTCAATGTGGCTGTGCGCGGTGGGCGTGCCGCTGGACGCCGATTCCGCCAATGCGTGAGACCGGAGCCGCGAATCGGACCAGGGCCGATCCTCACCGTGTGCGTCCGCCACGGCACCGGCGTGATCGACGCCATCGACGACTGACGTGGGGCGCGGATGCAGCGCCCGGCAGGCACCGGGCGCTGCAGGGAGCGCTCAGGGGAGGTAGTTGCCGAGGCTGAAGGACCTGTGCTCGTGCAGGCTGGCGCTTGCCGCAACCGACAGCACGAAGTCCCGGTATCGCGGCTCGTCGTCGAAGCGCTTGGAGATCCGCTCCTGGTCGTCCATCAAAACCTGGGCATGCTTCGCCCAGTCGGCCTGGATGGCGTCGCACTGTGTCGTCGTCAGTGAGGGGGACACCCACAGCGTGCCCGCTGTTTCCGGGGAGGCGTCGGCGAGGGCCCTGGCCACGGGGAGATGGCGGCACAGCTCGGAGTACTTTCCGCCCATCTGCGTTCCTGCCCGATACGTCATCGGCTGGGCAATGGTGGTCCCGATCACCAGCGACTTCGTGTCCACCACCGTAGGCGCATCAGCGGCGAAGGCCAGGACGTGGCTTTCCATCGGCCAGTCGGTTGTGGAGCCGATGTTCACATCCACACCGTTGCCGTATTTCCTGCTGGTGATTGCGTGGTGGGTGTGCCCCGAGACGTAGGTCCACCCTGCGGGGCGCACCTTGTTGAACAGCGCGATGAGTTTCCTGCGATCTCCCTTGAGATCGTTGAGCGGGAAATGACCGCCGACAATCAGGCTCCTCTCATCCGCCATGCCATCCAGCATCCTTGTCAGCGTTGCGTACTGCTCCCAGCCGAGACAGGCATTCTGTCCGGCATTGCTGAGCACATACGAGGGACCGCCGCGGGCGTTCTGGCACACGGACGTATCGATCAGCACCAGCGTGTGTCGCGCATCCAGGTCGACGGCCTGCACCATGTACGAGTTCCAGCTGCGGGCGTAGTCCGAGTGTCCAGGCGTCGTGGACTGCTTCGGGCGGTACCAGATGCCTTCGGAGCGATAGTTCAGTGCAGCCAGCGGTGTCCCAGGCACGGCGCTGCCCGTGAATCGCAGTCCCCCGTGCTTTGCCGTGCCGCCCGGTGTCTGGACCAACCCCTGCGCCTCAAGGCTCGCTGCATAGCGTGCCATCCAGCGCACCTTGTTCATCGGGGTGCCGGGTTGCCCCCCGTTCCCGACAGGCTGATAGCAGCCGTCGGCCCAGTTGCGGTTGGCCATACTGGTGCCGGTGACCACAGGAGACGGCGTCGCGGTGTACCAGGTTTCGTCCACCGGCAGCGGCGCCCTGCTCATGTGATCAAGCGGGCGGGTATCCTCTGGGCGGGGCCCATACGAGTTCACGGTGCCCATCAGGTAACTGTCGTGATTGCCGTGTGCCATCAGGCGGATCGTGGTATCGGAACGTCGAAACTCCGCATCGAATACCTCGGCCTCGCCGCTACAGCCAATGTTGGTTCCATCTCCCAATACGACGACCAGGCGATTGTCCGCTGGCAGCTGTTCCATCCCACGGGTCAGTGAGTGCCTCAGCACAAGCGGCGCCAACAGGTTGACCTCCGGCGGCCGGATCGCCACGCCCGACACCCAGTTGGACACCGGAAACATCTGCTTCAGCGCGGCGCCGTACACGTTGTGGATCTGCGGATCCGCCAGGAAGAACACCTGCGTGGGCGATGTCGTTTCCTCCGCGCCCAACGCCGACGCCGAACACGCCGCCAACGCGGCGGCAACCAGCACCTTGTGCATGCACTACTCCTCCTTGGTGGTGACACGTGACGCGGCCACTGGGGCAGTGAACTCCAGCATTGCCCGGACCAATGGGCCGCGGGGGAAGTGGTTGTTGCGCCGGAACGGGCGCATCAGCGGGGCGGGGCTGTCCTCGAACGGCAGCGCGATCGACCAGTGGTCGGCACGGAACACACCCAGCACCGTGCTGCCGGGAATCACGGCGTCTTCCAGCAGCACCTGTCCGTCGTTGCGCGCGTCGATCAGCGACAGCCACGCGTGCGTGCCGGCGAGCAGGGAATTGACGTTGCCACGTTCGGCAACGGCGACGACGCTGTAGGTGGGAAACGGCGGACGCGATGCCGCAAAGGCGTCGGCGACGCGCATGGCCTCCGCATGCGTCAGGCTGCGGACGCCCCCGGCATCGCTGCGGTCGCAGGTGGGCAGATCGAACCGCGCCAGGTCGCGATACAGCGTGTGCCCGTCATCGGCGAGCGGCGAGCCCTGCACCGCGCCGGCCACGGCGATCAGGGCCGATACCTTGTGCCGCCACGCAGCAGCCTGTGGCTGGCTGACCGCCAGCATCACGTCGGTGGCGCCCTTGGAATAGGCGATGATCACGGCGTTGGCATCCTCCGGCAGCCGGGCCAGGTGGGTATGCAGGTGGTCGGCGTTGCGCGCCGCGGACGCGCGCCCCTCCACGTCCGCCACGCTGACCCGGTAGCCCAGCGCTGCCAGCGCCGCATGGTCGTGCGAGAAGGGCGTTACCCACGGTGCCACGCACTCGCCGAAGATGCCGGGGATGATCACCAGATCGCGTGTGGCGGGCAGCGGGTCGGACAGGGGCCGGTCAGCGACGTCGGTGGCCCCGGCCTCGATCGGCCACCACCACCGCGCGCAGTCCTGCATCGCCGTGGCGGGCGTGGCCTGCAGGTGCCGGCAGAACACGGCGGAGAACGGCTGGCGTGCATCGGTGATGCCGGCCTGCGCCCAACTGCTGCGCACCGTCGGGTACGGGACGTCCTTCACGCCGATGCCGGTGGTCGCGCTGCAACCGGCCAGCAGGGCCGACAGGGCCAGCGGCCAGCCTCGTACCTGACGGTGATGCGTCATGCGGCTTCTCCCCCTGAAGAAACTGCCGCGACTCTACCGCCGATCCCGGCGGTCGTCGAATCCGGGTCCGCGTGGTCGCAACGTGGTGATCCGCGATGGCGACGCGCACGACCATGCGCAACGCCTGCACGCTGCCTGCGGGACAGTCCGCGACGTGTGGCCGGCGAAGCGGGACGACACCGCACCGGAGGCCGTCACCGCCAGCGTAAGGCACCTGCGCACGCCACGCATCGACGTCGCCCGTCGCCCGCCCGGCTGAGTGCCGCCGGGCTCAGGGTGACGGGGGACGGGGCCGTCGGTCGTCGCGGTCGTCGCCGAAGATGATCCGCGCGCTGCGCTGGTAGCTCCAGTACGCCACGGCCCAGTTGAGCAGCACCACGATGCGGTTGCGGAAGCCGATCAGGAAGAACACGTGCGCGGCCAGCCAGAACCACCAGGCGAGCACGCCGGACAGCTGCAGCCTGCCCAGGTGCACGATCGCCGCCATGCGCCCGATCGTGGCCAGGTTGCCGACGTCCTGGTACGCGAAGGGGCCCGGCGTGGGCTTGCCCTCCAGCCGCGCGCGAATGGTCGCGGCGACGTGCTTGCCCATCTGTTTGGCGGCGGGCGCAACGCCCGGTACCGGTTTGCCGTCGGCCTGGCTGATGGCAGCCAGATCGCCGGCCACGAAGATCTCCGGGTGACCGTCCAGCGTGAGGTCGGGTTGCACCGGCACGCGGCCGGCGCGGTCCAGCGGGACGTCGAGCGTGCGGGCCAGCGGCGAGGCCGCCACGCCAGCGGCCCAGACCACGGTGCGGGCGGCAAAGAACCGGTCGCCCAGCTGGAAGCCCTCGCCATCGATGTGGGTCACCGGCGTGCCGGTCAGGACATCCACGCCGAGCTTCTCCAACTGGCGACGCGCCTTCAGCGACAGCACCTCGGGGAAGCTGGACAGCACGCGCGGACCGGCCTCCACCAAGCGGACCTTGGCGCTGGCCGGGTCGATATGACGGAACTCGTTGCGCAATGTGTGGCGCGCGATCTCGGCCAGCGTGCCGGCCAGTTCCACACCGGTCGGGCCGCCGCCGACCACGGCGAAACTGAGCCAGGCGGCCTTGCGCGCCGGGTCCGGTTCGGCCTCGGCGCGCTCGAAGGCAAGCAGCAGCTTGCGGCGCAGTGCGATCGCATCGTCCAGGGTTTTCAGGCCTGGCGCGTCGGCGGCCCATTCGTCGTGGCCGAAGTAGGCATGCGTGGCCCCGGTGCAGAGCATCAGCATGTCGTAGCCGAGCTGGCTGCCGTCGGCGAGGGTGATGCTGCGGGCGTGCTTGTCGATCGCGGTGACTTCGCCCAGTCGCACCTCGACGTTGCGCTGGTTGCCGAGGATATGCCGCAGGGGTGCGGCGATATCGGGTGCCGACAGGCCGGCGGTGGCCACCTGGTAGAGCAGCGGCTGGAACAGGTGGTGGTTGCGGCGGTCCACCAGGGTGATGCGGACGTGCGCCCTGGCCAATGCGCGGGTGGCCCAGAGGCCGGCGAAACCGCCACCGATGACGACCAGGTGGGGCAGGGGGGCGCGGGTCATGCAGTCACTCCTGGGCTGGGGCCGGCCATCCGGCACCGTGGGAACGTTGTCGACGCGTCGTATCGTCGCACGTGACGCGCGATGTTCACGTGGATGGTCGATACTGGGTTCAGCAGCGGTCGCGCTTGCCGGCGGCCTGTGTCCATCCGCACTGGAGGTCGAGATGTCCGAACCGGAAAAGCGCATCGCCCTGTTGATCGATGCCGACAATGCGCCGTCGTCGAAGATCGACGTGGTACTGGCCGAGGTGGCGCGCTATGGCGTGGCCAACGTGCGCCGCGCCTACGGGAACTGGAAGAGCCCGCGGTTGAAAGGCTGGGAATCGGTGCTGCACGCCTACGCGATCCGCCCCATCCAGCAGTTCGCGTACAGCCGGGGCAAGAATGCGTCGGACATGGCGATGGTGATCGATGCGATGGACATGCTGTATGCGCGCAACCTGGACGGCTTCGCCATCGTCTCCAGCGATGCGGATTTCACCCCGCTGGTGATGCGCCTGCTGACCGACGGGGTGAAGGTGTATGGCTTCGGCGAGAAGAAAACGCCGGAGCCGTTCGTCAACGCCTGCTCGAAGTTCACCTACCTCGAGGCGCTGGGACAGGGCCACGCTGCCGACCCGGAAGTGGAGCAGGACAACGAGGAAGCGCGGCCGCGCAAGACCGGCCCGGAGCTGCGCAGCGACACCCGCCTGGTACAGATGCTGCGCCGCGCGGTGGCGTCGGCCGAAGCCGAGGATGGCTGGTCGCACCTGGGCCCGGTCGGAAGCCAGATCGGCAATCAGGCCTCGTTCGACTCGCGCAACTACGGCTACGCCAAGCTGAGCGAGCTGCTGGCCGCGACGGGCCTGTTCGAAATGAAGAAGGACGGCAAGTCGACCTACGTCCGCGCGCTCCCCAGGAAAAGCGCCCGGTAGCGCCGACCGTTGGTCGGCTGCGCTGCGCGCCTGAGCCGACCAGCGGTCGTCGCTACCGGCGAGGTCCCCGGCTCAGGTCAACGCCGTCATGACACCGCGCTGGTACGCGGGCCGCTGCTTCAGTCGCTCGTACCAGTCGGCCAGGTGCGGCAGCGCGGGGCGCTGGATGGGCATTTCGAACCACGCGTAGGCAAAGGCGCCCAGCGGAATGTCGCCCATCGCGAAGCGCTCGCCGGACAACCAGGGCTGGCGCGACAATGCATCGTCGGCCATCGCCAGCAGCTCACCCGAGCGCACCAGCGCGGCCGCAATGCGCGCGTCGTCGCGGTCGGCCGGGGCGGTACGCAGCGTGCCCCAGAACAGATCGCGGAAGGCGCCGGAAAAGGTGGAGGTGGTCCAGTCCATCCACTTCTCCGACTGCGCACGCTCGACCACATCTTCCGGATACAGCGTGCCGAGCGAATAACGCGCGGCCAGATAGCGCACGATGGTGTTGGATTCCCACAGCGGCAGGCCGTGGTCTTCGATCACCGGCACCAGGCCGTTGGGATTCATCGCACGGTACTCCGGCGACTGTGTGCCGCCAAACGCGCCGCCAACCTCGATCGACTCGTACGGCGCTCCGATTTCTTCGGCGCACCACAGCACCTTGCGCACGTTGCTGGAATTGCGGCGGCCCCAGATCTTCAGCATGGTCAGGCTTCCCGTTCGAATGGAATGCGCGCCACATGGCCGCGCGGTGCGGCTACGATACGCCGATCGGCCGCGTCACGGTCACCTTCAAGGAGCGAAACGGATGGGGATGTACGTCTTGGAACTGGGGCTGTTGGTGGTCGGCGCGGTGTTGCTGGTGGTGGGCTATCGCCGCAACCGCCGCACCATGCTGGTGGCGGCCGCGCTGGTGTTGCTGGTCAGCGGTGTCGTGCCGGATGTGGTCGAGGGTTTCGCAGAGGGACGCGCCAACGCCGACGCGCGACCGTTGGCCTTGCTGCAGCACTGACATCGCGTATCGGAGAGGGCGCGGGCCGACGCGCGCAGCGTTCAGTACAGGTCAGTCGGGTCCACATCCAGCGACCAGCGCACGCGCCGCGCCTGCGGTAGTGCGGAGATCTGCGGGGTGACCTGGTCCAGCGCCCGATGCAACGGTCCGCGCGCGGGGGCCGACAGCAGCAGCTGCACGCGTTGATAGCCGGCGCGGCGCGGCATCGGGGCCGGCATCGGGCCGTAGCGTTCGATCACCGCGTCATCCGGTACCAGTGCGCGCACCGCCATCAGCATGGCGTTGGCATGCTCCACCTGCTGCGCTTCGGCACGCAGCAGAGCCAGATGCGCGAACGGCGGGAACCCGGCCGCTTCGCGCTGCTGCAGCTCTGCCGCGGCAAACGCGTGGTAGCCGCCATTGACCAGGGTGTCCAGCAGGGGATGTCCCGGATGATGGGTCTGCAACCAGACCTCACCGGGATGCTCGGCGCGTCCTGCCCGACCGGCCACCTGGATCAGCTGCTGGGCCAGCTTCTCGCTGGCGCGGAAGTCGGCCGAGAACAGCCCTTCGTCGATGCCCACCACCACCACCAGCGTGAGCTTGGGCAGGTCGTGACCCTTGGCCAGGATCTGCGTGCCGACCAGGATGCCGGCCTGGTCGCCGAGCGTGGCCAGCTGGGTCTCCAGTGCATCGCGTTTGCCGGTGGTGCCACGGTCGATGCGGATCACCGGCACCTCGGGGAATGCCTCGACCAGATGCTCCTCCAGTCGTTCGGTGCCGATCCCCTGCGGCTGCAGAGCGAGGCTGCCGCAGTCCGGGCAGGCCAACGGCGCCGCCTGGCGCGCACCGCAGTGATGGCATTGCAGTCGGCGCCCGCCGGCATGCACGGTCATCGGTGCATCGCAGCGCTGGCAGGGCGCGGTCCAGCCGCAGTCATGGCACAGCAGTACCGGCGCGTAGCCGCGGCGGTTCTTGAACACCAGCACCTGGTGCCCGGCCTGCACGTGTTGGGCGATGCCGTCCAGTACGTCCGGTGACAGCCCATCGCGCAGCGGCCGCTTGCGCACGTCCAGCACCCGCACGCGCGGCGGCCGTGCCTCGCCGGCCCGCTGTTTCAGGCGCAGGTGCATGTAACGCCCCGCCTGCGCGTTGTGCAGCGATTCCAGCGACGGCGTCGCACTGCCCAGCACCACCGGCACATCCAGCGCCTTGGCGCGCACCAGCGCGAAATCACGGGCGTGATAGCGGATGCCGTCCTGCTGCTTGTAGCTGCCGTCGTGCTCTTCATCGACCACGATCAACCCGGCGTTGGGCAGCGGGGTGAACACCGCCGAGCGCGTGCCGACGATGATCTGCGCCTCGCCACGGGCGGCGGCGGCCCATACGCGGGCGCGCTCGTTGTCGTTCAGGCCCGAATGCAGCGCATGCACCGGAATGCCGAAGCGGGTGCGGAAGCGCGACAGTGTCTGCGGTGTGAGGCCGATCTCCGGCACCAGCACCAGTGCCTGCCGGCCCTGCGCCAGGCAGGTGGCGATGGCCTGCAGATACACCTCTGTCTTGCCACTGCCGGTCACGCCGTCGAGCAGGAACGGGGCGAAACCGCTGGCGGCGCTGATCGCGGCGATCGCGTCGGCCTGTTCGGGATTGGGCGCAGGCGCGGCGCGCACGCTGACCGCCGGCGCCGAATGGGCCAGCGCCACCCGCTCCACCAGTCCGCGCTTGGCCAGCGACCGTGCGGCGCTGCGCCAGTCGTCCATGAGGCCATCCAGCCGGTCCTCGTCCACCGGCCCGTCGGCCAGCCAGGTTGCCAGGCGCTGCGGGCGGGTACCCGCGCGCAGCCGCTCACGCTGCTGCGTGCCCTCGGCGGTGAGCTGCCAGCCCCACGGATGGGTGTCCGGCACCGGATCGCCCCGCCGCAATGGCGCCGGCAGCGCCGTACTCACCACCTCACCGAGCGGGGCGTGGGTGTAACGCGCCAGCCACTGCAACGAGGCCCACAGTTCGCCGCCCAGCAGCGGCTGCGGATCGATCCACGCCTGCGCCTCCCGCAGGCTGTCCGGGCTGTCCACCGCGCCGACCGCGGCCACCATGCCGATCAGCTCGCGCGCCCCGAACGGCACCCGTACCCGGCAACCGACCTGGCCCGGTACGGCGGCGGTCCCGGGCGGCGGCGCGTAGTCGAACAGCTGCGGCAGCGGCACCGGCAGGGCCACGCGCAGGGTCGGGAAGGACGGGGTCGGATCGGGTCGGGCAGACGCCGACCGGGGCAGAACGGGGCTGGACATCGGTGCAGTGTAGCGGCCCGACCGGACCCGTCGGCCGTGCATCGAGACAGTCTCGCCATGCGGCGAGAAGAATAAATCGCACCTAAATATCGGTGTGGATTGGAGATTCAGGCTTATCCACATCTTCTGTGGATAAGTCTGTGTGCGACTGCCGATCTTGGGACGATGGGTAAGGAACTTCCGACCTTCGTGTCGGATTGGTCAAAAAATAGCCACATAACAATAGTCAATAAAAACAACAAGATATCTGTGAAACAAAGTTGAAACATCCCCCGGTCCCGTGAGGCGCTGCCACTTCCTGCCGATTTCGTTGGTGCTGTGCACAACCTGCGGCTGATTGCGACATCAAGGTCGGCATGGGCCTTCACATGTCAACTACATCGGCATGCCCGACGGGCCGGCGCAATCGCTATCATTTCCCCACTTGATGGAGTTGCTATGACGGCTGCGACCGCCCCCGTTTCTTCTACTGCAGCCGGTGCGCTGTCGGCGTTTCTCCGCGGCGTTGAACGCCGTGCCCTGGTGGTGGCCGAACTGCAGTGTGGCGACCCCACCGTGGCCGAGCAGGCACTGGTGGCGGTGATGCGCGCCTTTGCCGGCATCGCCAGCGATGTGCCGATGGCCCAATGGCCGGACCGGTTCTGGATCCTGCTGGCGCACCGCCACCCGATCCGCGTGCCCGCTGCGGGGGGACAGTGGCCGCCCGGGCTGGCCCATCTGCCGACGCTGGCACCGCCGGCCCGGCTGGCGCTGCTGCTGCGTGTCGGCGGGGGCCTGGACGAGGCCGCTGCGGCACAGATCCTGGATCTGCCGGTCGCCGATTACCAGCAGGCGCTGGCCGAGGCGTGCCCGCGCGATGCCCAGGGCCATCCCGACGCAGCCGGCTGGCGCGCGCTGGCCGAGCAGGTCCAGCAGCGCCTGCGCGAGGTGCCGGCCACGCGCCTGCAGCGCCTGCAGCAGCCGGTGGCGGCGCCCGCCGCGCCCAGCGATGCGGCGTCGTGGCGCACCCCGGTCAAGACCGACGCCGCACCGGCACCCCGCGTCCGGGCCCGCCGCCAGGGGCGCCGTGTGCCGTGGCGCGGCCTGGTGATCGTGGCGGGGACGGTGGCCGCGCTGCTGGGCGGGGCCACGTGGTGGAAGCACAGTCGTTCCGCGGTCGATCCGGCCGCCAGCGTGCCCGACGGCGCGGTGGCCGTGGACAATCCGGTCAGCACCGAAGCCCTGCCCGAGGCCGATCCGCCGACCATCGCGCCCGCCGCCGCCGCCCATGCGGCCAGCGATGCGGCAATGCTCGCCGATCCGGACCTGGCGGTGGCCCGCGATGCCGATCTGTACGCCTGGTTCGCCGCGGGCGGCCCGGTGCCGGTGGACGAGTCACAGCCGCAACCCAGCCGCCCTGAACCCGCTACCGCCGGCCTGGAGACGGCAGGCGCCGATGAATAAGCCGATCCTGCTGATGGCCTGCCTGGCCGCGACCCTGTCGGTCCCTGCGGCGGCGACGTCGGTGCCATTGCCGCTGCCGTCGGAGGCCACGCCGGTGCCGGCCACCCGCACCGCCATTCCGACCACCGCCAGCGCGCTGGACCCGGCCCAACTGGCCGAGCTGCGCGCCCGCTATGCCATCTGGCAGTCGCTGCCCGAGTCCGAGCGCGCCCGTGTCCGCGACGGGGCACGCCGCATTGCCGCGCTCACGCCGGCCCAGCAGCAGACCCTGCGCGAGCGTTTCGCCCAGCAGGACCAGCGCTTCCGTGATGGCTGGCTGCTCGGGCCGCACCTCGGCCAATCGTTCCCGAAGCTGCAGGGCCTGTTCGGCTACCTGCCGGCCGAGCAGCGCGAACCGGCGCTGGCGGTCCTGCGCCAGCTCAGCGTGGACCAGCTCGCCCAGCTCAGCCTGATCGCCCAGCGCACGCCGCCGCAGGAACGGGAGCAGGTGCGCAGCCAGTTCCTGGCGCTGGCGCCGGGCGCCCGCGATGCGTGGCTGAAGCAGCACGTCGGCCACTGACACCGCGCGCCCATTCACTTGGCATCGTGGGTTTTGTCATGCCGCACGCGTAAGATGGCGGGCCGCAACCCGGTGCCTGTGCCCTCCGCGCGCGACCGTAGTTGCCGTCTGTGATCCCCATGTCCATCGCTACCCCCACGCCGCGCCTTTCCCGGGAAGTGCGCGCCACCGGTCTGCTTGCGTTGCCGCTGGTGCTCGGCCACGTTTCCACCGGCCTGATCTCGTTCGTCGACAACGTCATCGCCGGCCACCACGGCACGCAGACGCTCGCCGCGGTCACCATCGGTACCGCGCTGCTGTGGCTGCCGATGCTGATTCCGATCGGCACCCTGATCTCGCTGACCGCGTCGGTGTCGCAGCTGCACGGTGCCGGACGCGAGCGTGAGATCGGTCCGTTGTTCCGCCAGGCGCTGTGGTTGGCGCTTGGCCTGGGCCTGATCATGTTCGCCTTCCTCACGGTGGTACCGCCGCTGTTGCCGGCATTCGGCATCGCGCCGGACATCGTGCCCGGTGCGACCGCGTTCCTGCATGCGGTGCGCTGGGGCGGCCCGGCACTGACGCTGTACTTCTGCATGCGCTATCTCAGCGAGGGCATGCACTGGACGCTGCCAACCATGATCCTGGGCTTCGGCGGCCTGCTGGTGCTGGCGCCGCTGGGCTATGTGCTCTGCTACGGCAAGCTCGGTTTCCCGGAAATGGGCGCCGAAGGGCTGGGCATCGCCTCGGCGACGATGATGTGGCTCCAGGCGCTGTGCTTTGCCGGCTACCTGTGGAAAACCAGGCGCTTCGCCCACCTGCAGCTGTTCTCGCACGTTGAGCTGCCGCGCTGGGCGGCAATCTGGGACCTGCTGCGTACCGGCCTGCCGATCGGCATCACCGTTCTGATGGAAGGCGGTCTGTTCATCGTCACCGCTCTGCTGATCGGCCGCCTCGGCGCCACCGAAGCAGCCTCGCACCAGATCGCAATCAACGTGGCCCAGCTGTGCTTCATGATCCCGATGGGCGTAGCCGAGGCCACCACCGTGCGCGTGGGCCATGCGGTCGGCAGCGGCAACGGGCTGGGCGTGCGGCGCGCGGCCAATGCCGGTCTGGTGATCATTCTGGGCACGCAGACGCTGTCGGCGCTGGTGCTGCTGTTCGGCCACGACGCCATCGTCGGCGTCTACACCGCCGACCTGGGCGTGGCCGCCCTGGCCTCCACGCTACTGCTGTACGCGGCCGCGTTCCAGTTCCCGGACGGCATCCAGGTGCTCTCGGCCGGCGCGCTGCGCGGTCTCAAGGACACCCGGGTGCCGATGTTCATCGCCATGTTCTCGTACTGGGGGCTGGGCATGCCGCTCGGCGCCGGGCTGGGCCTGGGGCTGGGCATGGGGCCGCAGGGCATGTGGCTGGGCCTGATCCTGGGCCTGACCGCGGCGGCGATCCTGATGGCCTGGCGTCTTCGCGTCAGCAGCCGCCGCATCGGGCTCGCCCAGGCGTCACCCTGACTTGTGTCCGATGCCGGATCCGCCGGCACCGGCTATTCTGGCAATACGGCAAGAAGCCAACCTGGAGTTTTCCATGAACCAACCCGCGCGTCGCAATCCCGTCGCCAGCTTCTTCATCGGGCTGTGGGATGTGATGAACTTTACCCGCAGGCTGATCCTCAACCTGCTGTTCTTCGGTCTGTTGTTCCTGCTGCTGATTGTGTTCATCGTCGCGATGGGCAAGGGCGCCGGGGCCAGCAAGCCGCTGCAGGACCGGACCACGCTGGTGATCGCGCCGGAAGGCCGCCTGGTGGAGCAGTTCAGCGCCGATCCGGTCAGCCGCGCGCTGGCCCGCGCCGTGGGCGACAACAGCGCCGAGGAAGTGCAGCTGCGCGACCTGATCCGTGCCATCGAAGCGGCCCGCGACGACAAGAAGATCGAGCGCGTGGTGCTGCAGCTGGACAAACTGCAGCCGAGCGGTTTCGCCTCGATGCGCGAAGTGGTCGCGGCGCTGCAGGACCTGCGCGCGGCCAAGAAGCAGGTCGTGGCCTTCAGCGAGAACATGAGCCAGTCGCAGTACCTGCTGGCCTCGCAGGCCGATGAGGTCTATCTCGATCCGATGGGCTCGGTGGTGCTGGAAGGCCTCGGCCGTTACCGGCAGTACTTCCGCACCGGCCTGCAGGACAAGCTGGGCGTGGACGTGCACCTGTTCAAGGTGGGCGAGTTCAAGTCCGCCGCGGAGCCGTACGTGCTCGACGCCGCGTCGCCGCAGGCCAAGGAAGCGGACCTGTTCTGGATGAACGACGTGTGGCAGCGCTACCTCGGCGACATCGCCAAGGCCCGCAAGCTGGATGCCGCGCAGCTGGCAGCCGGTATCGACACCATGCCCGAAGGCGTGGCCGCCGCCGGTGGCGACCTGGCCAAGTTCGCCCTGCAGCAGAAGCTGGTCGATGGCCTGAAGACCCGCGAGGAAGTGGAGGACCTGCTGGCCGACCGTGGTGTGGCCGATGGCGACGCCGACGGTGGCTACCGCAACGTCAACATGGACGCCTACCTGGCGCTGCTCGACACCCGCCGTTCGCCGGTGGATGCGCGTCCGCAGGTGGCAGTGGTGGTGGCTGCCGGCGAGATCTCCGGCGGCGACCTGCCGGCCGGCCGCATCGGTGGCGAGTCCACCGCCGCGCTGCTGCGCGAAGCGCGCGACGACAAGGATGTGAAGGCCGTGGTGCTGCGCGTGGATTCGCCCGGCGGTGAAGTGTTCGCCTCCGAGCAGATCCGTCGCGAAGTGGTCGCGCTGAAGGCCGCCGGCAAGCCGGTGGTGGTGTCGATGGGTGACCTGGCCGCCTCGGGTGGGTACTGGATCAGCATGAACGCCGATCGCATCTATGCCGACGCCTCGACCATCACCGGTTCGATCGGCATCTTCGGGATGATCCCCAATGTCAGCCGTTCGCTGGACAAGATCGGCGTGCACACCGACGGTGTGGGCACCACGCGCTTCGCCGGTGCCTACGACATCACCCGCCCGATGGACCCGGCCGTGGGCCAGGTCATCCAGTCGGTGATCAACAAGGGCTACGCCGACTTCACCGGCAAGGTCGCCGAGGCCCGCGGCAAGCCGGTCGAGGCCGTCGATGAGGTGGCCCGTGGTCGCGTGTGGAGCGGCGCCCAGGCCAAGGAGCGCGGGCTGGTCGACGCGTTCGGCGGGCTGAAGGAGGCGGTCGTCGACGCGGCAGGGCGTGCCAAGCTCGGCAAGAGCGATGCGTACCGCGTGCGCTACATCGAGAAGGGTGCCACGCCGTTTGCGCAGTTCGTCAGCGGGTTTGCCGGCAGCCGCATGGGCGGTTACATGCTCAGCGAATCGGGCATGGCACGCATGATGCTGGCCCGGTCGATGCCGGAACTGGATACCCAGCTGCGCTTCGTCGAAGACGCGGCGCGCGATTCGCGCGGCAGCGCACCGGTCAAGGCGCTGGCGTACTGCTTCTGCGGCTTCTGACCGCTTCAGCGTGAAATCAAAAAGCCCGGCAAACGCCGGGCTTTTTTTTCAGGGGTCCGCTCGGCGCCGGCCATCCGGACAGGGCGCGACGCTCGACCCCGCAGTCAGCGCGATACCGGCGGAGCCGGCGTTGCCGGGGTGTCGGTGGCGGCGCGCTCGGCGGCATCCAGGTCCGGTGCTTTTTCCAGCATGTCGCGTGCGGCCTTGGCGCGATCCAGCGGCCGCTGGATCGCATCGCGCATCTGCGTGGCCTGCGGTTCGGGCGGGGTGTCCGGGGGCGCTGGCGCTGGACGGTTGCACGCGCCCAGCAGGAGCAGCGTCGGAAGTAACGGGAGGGTTCGCAGGGACATGGCAACCTCGCAACACACACGGGCGGAGACGGCAGTGTCGCACCGCCCGGCGCGGCCTGTGTGAGGATGCGCATGCGCGTTATCCTGTCGCCCGGGGCGCCGTGTGGTGCCCGCACAGACGATTCCACGGCCGCCGCGCGGCCCATCGGCAGGAGAACACCGTGAGCACGCAACGTTGGCGATTGGATGGACAGACCGCATTGATCACCGGCGCCAGTGCCGGCATCGGCCTGGCGATCGCGCGGGAGCTGCTCGGGTTCGGTGCCGACCTGCTGATCGTGGGTCGCGACGCCGATGCGCTGGAGATGGCGCGCGATGAACTGGCCGATGCCTTCCCCGATCGCGAGATCCACGGCCTGGCCGCCGATGTCTCCGACGACGAGGACCGCCGCGAGATCCTCGACTGGGTGGAAGACCACACCGATGGCCTGCACCTGCTGGTCAACAACGCCGGCGGCAACATCACCAAGCCGGCCATCGAGTACACCGAGGACGAATGGCGGGGCATCTTCGAGACCAACCTGTTCTCGGCGTTTGAATTGTCGCGCTACGCCCATCCGCTGCTGACCCGGCATGCGTCCTCGGCGATCGTCAATGTCGGCAGCGTTTCCGGCCTGACCCACGTCCGCAGCGGCGCGGTGTACGGCATGACCAAGGCGGCGATGCACCAGTTGACCCGCAACCTCGCGGTGGAATGGGCCGAGGACGGCATCCGCGTCAACGCGGTGGCGCCGTGGTACATCCGCACCCGCCGCACCTCCGGTCCGCTGTCCGATCCGGACTATTACGACCAGGTGATCGAGCGCACGCCGATGCGCCGGATCGGCGAGCCCGATGAAGTGGCCGCCGCAGTGGGGTTCCTGTGCCTGCCCGCCGCCAGCTACATCACAGGCGAGTGCATCGCCGTGGATGGCGGCTTCCTGCGCTACGGGTTCTAGCGCGCCCGCGTCAGTCCGGCACGGCGCAATCGCTGGCGGCCAGGACCGCATGCAGGCGCTCGCGCTCGGCCGTGGCGGCGGCATGATTGTCCGCCGTGGCGAAGCGTTCGCGCCCGCGGGCGTCGCGGAAGCGCTGCTGCCAGCTGGCACAGCGTTGCGGTTCCGGCACTGCCTCGCAGGTATCGCGTACCACTTCGCAACCGGCCGCGTTGACCGGTGTGTTGCCGCCGCCGAGGCCGGTCACCGACATCAGCAGGCAGATCGGCGGGGCCGGCTCCAGCTCATGCAGGTAGGTGCCCCGCTCGGTGGACTCGCAGCGGAAGATCGGCGGCAGTGGCGCCTTGGGCGCCGCCGCGTCGTCGGCCGATGCCGTGGCGGCGTCGCGGCGCAGTGTGTCGCTGTCGAGGATGCCGTTGCCGCTGTCGTCGGCGGGCCCGGCCTGCAGCACCGGCAGCGCGCCCGGTGCCGGCACCCCTGGACGCGGTACCGGCACGGCGGCATCGCGGGGCGCCGGTGACGCCGCTGGTGCGGGTGCCGGCGTGGCGGCGGGGGCCGTACGGGCGGGCATCGCAATGCGCTGGATGCGTTGCTGGCTGCCGGGCGGGCAGGCGGCGTTCTGGATGGTCAGGCCGCCGTCGGCGGCCGTGCAGCGGTAGAACACCGCGTCCTCGGCCGTGGCCGGCAGCGTCAGTGCCAGCCCGGCCAGCGCGCAGGCGCGCGGAAAGAAAGACATCATGCGGTGGGATTCATACGTGCTGGTCGAGCAGGATCGGATTGCCGTCGGGATCTTCCAGCATGATGCTGGCCGGGCCGGTCGTGGTTTCATCGGCTTCTTGCATGTGTGCCTCCTTGCGCCGAAACGCGTCAATTGCAGTCGCGGTCCAGCCGCGCATCGATGCTGCGCTGTTCGCGGTTGATCGCATCGCGTTCGCTCTGCAGGGCGCTGTTGTAACGCCGCTGCAGTTCCCAGCGCCGGTCGTTGAGGCGAGAGCATACGTCCTGCTGGGGCAACGGGTGGCAGGCATCGCGGACCAGCACGTTGCCGGCCGGCATCTCCAGCCCGCCGTAGCCGGGCCGCGGATAGCCGTTGCCCTCCCACTGCGAACTGCCGCCGCCGAACGCCAGACGGCCGCCGACATGCGAACCCTGCCCCGAGATCGACACCGATCCGCCGCTTGAGGTCACCGAGCCGCTGTCCATCGGCACCACCGGTGGCAGCGGGCGCGGTGGTGGCCGGCCGCCACCCGGCGGACGCGGACCCGGCCGACCGGGCGGATAGGGCAGATACACACCGGTCCACACCGGCACCCAGCGCGGGTTGCCCTCATTGCTGTCGCTGACGTAGCGGTCGCCGTCGCTGGTGACGCATTCGTACATCGGCTGTGGTGGCTGCACGTACACGTGGCGAACCTCACGCTCGGGCGCGCGGGTGGCCGCGGGCGTGGCCGGATCGGCATCGCTGCGGACCACGCGCGGGGCCGGGTCGCGCGGGCGCTGCATGTCGCGCACTTCCTGCTTGCCGGTGCTGCACGGGGCATCCTGCAGCGACACCGCGCCCGTGCTGCCCACGCAGCGGTAGATGCGCACGCTGGCATCCTGCTGGGCACCGGCCGGGCCGGGACCGAGCAGCAGGAACAACGGCAACCACAGGGCAGGGCGGGGGCGCATGTCCACAGTGTGCGGCTTTGCCGCGGCCCGCGCAAAACCCGGCGCAGGCGGCCGGCTCAGCTGCGCAGCACCTGGCCGCTGAGTGCGTCGCGGATCGGGGTCGGCTGGGCCAGGCCGCCGGTGGCGCCGTCGACGATGCCCGCCAGCAGGGGCAGCAGGGCCGGGTCCAGTTCGCCGCGCTGGCGTGCCGGCGGCTGGCCGGCGAGGTTGGCGCTGGTGGATACCAGCGGCCCGCCCCAGGCGCGACACAGCGCGGCCACCAGCGGGTGGGCGCTGATCCGCACGGCGATGCCGGTGTGCTCGCCCGTGATCCAGCGCGGGGCGCGTGGGCCGGCCGGTACGATCCAGGTGTTGGCGCCGGGCCAACTGGCCCGTACCTCGGCCAGGCGCGCGGCGGGCAGCGCCTCCAGGTCCACCCAGCCGTCGAGCTGGGCGGTATCGGCGGCGACCAGGATCATGCCTTTCTCGATCGGGCGCTGCTTGATCGTCAGCAGCGTCATCACCGCCGCTTCGTGGCCGGGATCGCAGCCCAGGCCCCACACCGCTTCGGTGGGGTAGGCGATCACCCCGCCAGCGCGCAGCGCAGGCAGGGCGGTGTCCGGGGTGAGTACGTTCATCGGGTGCTACCGGGGGTCAGGCCTTCTTGGCGACGGCCTTCTTGGCCACCGTCTTCTTCACGGCCTTCTTGGCGGCCGTTTTGCGGGGGAAGGCCTTCTTCGTGGCGGCCTTCTTGGTCGCCGTCTTCTTCACCGCCGCCCTCTTCGGCGCAGCCTCCTTCTTGACCGCGGCCTTCTTGGCCACGACCTTCTTGGCGGCCTTCTTGCCGAAGCCCTTGCGCACCGGCTTGCCGGTTTCTTCCATCAACTGCTGGACGTCGGCCAGGGTCAGCGAGGCGGGCTCGCGATCCTTGGGGATCTTGCCGTTCATTTTGCCGTCGCTGAGGTACGGGCCGAAGCGACCGTTCAGCACCTGGATCTCGCTGCCTTCGAACTCCTTGATGATCCGGTTGCGTGCGATCTCTTCCTTCTCTTCGATCAGGAACACCGCTCGGGCGAGATCGATCGTATAGGGGTCATCTTCCTTCTTCAGCGAGGCGTAAGTGCTGCCACGCTTGGCGAACGGCCCGAAGCGACCGATGCCGACGCTGACGTCTTCGCCGTTGTCCTGGCCCAGCGCACGCGGCATCAGGAACAGTTCCAGCGCGTCTTCCAGCGAAATGGTGTGCATCGACTGGCCGGGACGCAGCGAGGCGAACTTCGGCTTGTCTTCGGCATCTTCGGCGGTGCTGCCGATTGCCGCGTATGGTCCGAAACGGCCCAGGCGCACGCTGACCGGCTTGCCGGTCTTGGGATCGGTTCCCAGCTCGCGGGCACCGCTGGCCTCGGCCCGGTCCACCGATTCCTTCTTCTCTTCGACCAGCTTGTTGAACGGTTCCCAGAAGCGGGCCATCAACGGAATCCAGTCCTCTTCGCCACGCGACACCGCATCGAGCTCGTCCTCGAGCTTGGCGGTGAAGTCGTAGTCCACATACTGGGTGAAGTGGCTGGACAGGAACTTTGACACGGCGCGGCCCACGTCCGACGGACGGAAGCTGCGGCCTTCCATTTCCACGTACTTGCGGAACAGCAGCGTCTGGATGATCGAGGCGTAGGTCGACGGACGGCCGATGCCGTACTCTTCCAGCGCCTTCACCAGCGCCGCTTCGGTGAAGCGCGGCGGCGGCTGGGTGAAGTGCTGTTCGGCCAGGATGCGTTCGAGCGGCACGCGGTCGCCGGGCTTCATCGCCGGCAGCTTGCGGCCTTCATCGTCGTCCTCGGCGCTCTTGTTGTCCTTGCCTTCCTCGTACACGGCCAGGAAGCCGGGCACGACCACGGTGGTGCCGCTGGCGCGGAACACGTGTTCGCTGCCGGCCGACAGATCCACGCTGACCGTGTTGAGCGTCGCCGGGATCATCTGGCAGGCCACTGCACGCTTCCAGATCAGCTCGTAGAGCTTGCGCTCGTCGTCGGTGAGGTAGCGCGAGACCTGGGCCGGGGTCCGCAGTGCCGAGGTCGGGCGCACCGCTTCGTGCGCTTCCTGGGCGTTTTTGGACTTGGTCTGGTAGGTGTTGGGCTTGTCCGGCAGCGCGGCAATGCCGTAATCGCGCGCGATCACGTCGCGGATTTCGGCCAGCGCATCCTGCGACAGATTCACCGAGTCGGTACGCATGTACGAGATCAGGCCAACCGTGCCCTCATCGCCGATCGCCACGCCTTCGTACAGCTTCTGCGCCACCTGCATGGTCTTGCGCGTGGTGAAACCAAGCTTGCGCGAGGCTTCCTGCTGCAGCGTGGAGGTGGTGAACGGCGGCGCCGGACGGCGCTTGCGCTCCTTGCTGGCCACATCGGTGACGTGCAGCGCGCCCTGCGCGGCCTGCTGGATGCGCATCCGCGCGTCCTCGGCGGTGTCGCCGTCGGTCACCGTGAACTGTTCGAACTTCTTGCCGTCGAGCTTGATCAGGCGTGCATTGAAGTGCTGCGACGGGTGCGCGCACTCGGCATCGATGCTCCAGTACTCGCGGGCGATGAAGGCTTCGATCTCTTCCTCGCGCTCGACGATCATGCGCAGCGCCGGGCTCTGCACGCGGCCGGCGGACAGGCCGCGCTGCACCTTGCGCCACAGCACCGGAGAGAGATTGAAGCCCACCAGGTAGTCAAGCGCGCGGCGCGCCTGCTGGGCATCGACCAGGTCGCCGGCGATCGCGCGCGGCTGGCTCATGGCTTCCTTGATGGCGCGCGGCGTGATCTCGGTGAAGACCACGCGCTGCATCGGCTTGTCCTTGACCAGCCCGCGTTCTTTCAGGATCTCGGCGATGTGCCAGCTGATCGCTTCACCCTCGCGATCCGGATCGGTCGCCAGGAAAATGTCGTCGGCCCCTTTGGCGGCCTTGGCAATCGCATCGACATGCTTCTCGTTCTTCTCGATCAGGTCATAGCGCATCGCGAAGTTGTTGTCGGGATCGACCGCGCCTTCCTTCGGGACCAGATCGCGCACATGCCCATACGAGGCCAGGACGGTGAAGTCCTTGCCGAGGTATTTGTTGATCGTCTTGGCCTTGGCAGGCGATTCGACGATGAGCAGGTGCTTGGGCATGGCGTCTATTTCTATGGGCAGCAGCCCGGGGAGGGCGCTAGGGTGGAGCAAATGGCCGCATTAGTGAAGGGCAGCGGGCGATATCCATAAACTGAACGCCCGGGTATGCGCCGGGCGTTCAGCTTTCCTGCCTATTAGAGGAATCACGCCGGAGCTGCCCGTGTCAAGCGGCCCGGTGTGAGGGTGCGCCCGTCAGGCCATCGCGGCCAGCACGCCCACCATCGCCACGGCGGCGATGATCAGGGCCAGCGTGGACAGGCCAGCCAGCACCAGAATCACGATCGTGACGGTACCCAGTTCACGGTTTTGCAGGTGCGCGTTCTCGGTGAACGCCCACTTGTCGACCACCACCGTGTCGCACATCAGGTCGTGCAGCGCCTGCTTGCGCTCGGTGAAGGCGGCCATCAGATAGCCGATCATCAGGGTCAGGGTGCTGACGAAGGTCGCAAAGTAGCGGCCCACCGCACGGCCGCGGGTCAAGCGCTGGCCATCGCTGCGCACCACCTTGATGCCCACCGCCATCTTGCCCAGCGTGGCGCCGCCGGCCGAGGCGTGGAACTCGGCGTAGTACACCAGTGAGATCACGATGCCGAGCAGACCGCCGACGATGTCCGAGGTGCTCGACCCGGCGTCCGACCCCGCCATCGCACCGACGGCCAGGCCGAAGATGGCGCCGACGATGCCGCCGATCACCGCGCCGCAGAGGGTCAGCACCACATAGTCGATGAAGTAGGCCGCATACCGCTTCCAGAAGCCGGCATAGACCACCTCGCCGCCCTGCACCACGCCTGCACCGGCATAGCTGCCGGTACTGGCCGGGGCGCTGTACGGCGAGTAGGTGCCGCCGCCGGTGCCCGGCAGCGGGGCGGTACCGTTCTCGATGGCGATGTAATCGCCCCGCAGGTCGAACCCGCTGCCGAGGTTCCCGGTGGCGTTGGTCAGATTCTGCAGCTGCAGTTCTTCAACCACATCGCCCAGCGCCTTCCACTGGTCGAAGCCCTCACGCCAGACCAGCGTGGTGAGGGTGATCTCGCCGCGCTGGAAGCGCAGGCGCAGATCGTCGGCGGGCAGTGGCCCCTGGCGTTGTGCGCCGTCGGCGAAGTACCACTCGGTCATTGCATGTGTCCCCTGTTGCTCTCGTCCGTGGAAGAAGTAAGGCGTTGCTCAGCCGCGGCAGACCGTCGGCAGGTACTTGTCGTCCGCGCCGCCGGTGCATTCCCAGTGCCGGGCGTCGCCATCGTAGTCCAGCCACAGCAGCGTGCCGTCCAGGCCGGTGCTGCCGGGAATCGACAGCTCGGCCTCGATGCCGCAATGGTTGTTGTCGAAACGGCCGATGCGCAGCGCGGAGATGCCGTCCAGCGCGTAGCCATCGGCCGGCAGGAAGCCTTCATCGTCATTGACCGGGCAATGCCCGTTGGTGGCGACGAACTCCTCGACCTGGGTCTTGATCGGCGCCAGCGCGACGTAGGCCGCGCTGGCCTTTGCGCGGTGGGTGTAGTCCTGGTATGCGGGCAGGGCGATCGCGGCCAGAATGCCGATGAGCGCCAGGCCACCCACGCCGAGGACGGCCGCGACGATGCCGGCGATGGCACAGCCGGACAGACTCTTCTGCGGCACGGCCACCGGCTGTGCCGGCGGCGGCTGGCTGGCATAGGGGCCGGCCGGAATCTGCGGGGGAAGCTGGGCGGCAGGGCTGTCGGCGTCGACTCCGGCCGGCGGGTCGCTCGGGGCCTGCACCAGGCCGATCTCGTCGGCCACGGTGCGCAGGGCCTGCCACTGCGGCATGCCGTCGCGCCATACCAGCGTATCCAGCGCGATGCGGCTGGACTGGAACAGCGCGATCAACTCATCAGACGTCAGCGGCCCACGCTGCTGACGATTTCCTTCTGCATAGAACCACTCGCTCACGGCCCGCTCCTGAATGCGCAAGGCGCTCAGTGTACGGTCAGTGGAGCGGTTCGGGTTCGTCAATGAACATCTGGGTTTCCATCCAGGCGTAGGCGGCTTCGGCACCAGGCTGGTTGAACAGCACCATCAGCACCACCCACTTGAGGTCGTCCAGGTCCAGTTCGTCCTGGTCCAGGGCCATCGCACGGTCGAGCACCAGCTCGCGCTGGCCGGCGTCAAGGATGCCGTGCTGCTCCAGAAACAGCACGAAACCGCGGCATTCCACGTCCAGCTTGTCCAGTTCCGGGCCGTGGTAGATCCGGACCGGACCGTCCACGCGCGGCTGGGCCACGGCCGGGCGCTGTTCGGCCAGGGCATCGAGCCAATCGAAGGCTTTGTTGATCTCTGCGGGGCTGAAGCCGGCCTGTATCAGGCTGTTCTGGAGGGTGTCGCGATCACGCACAAGATCCGCGTCTTCGCTGAAGTAGTGTTCGAACAGGTACAGCAGGACATCCAGAATGCTCTCTTTCATTGCCCCTCGGCCTGCGTCCATGACGCTGTGGAGGTGAAGAAACTAGGGTTTTCGACAGTAGCGGCCATGCATGGCCATTACCTTTCCGTCCAGTTCCATGACCAGCAGCATGGCCGACAGCCGGGCCGCCGTCAATCCGCTGCGTTGGATCAGGGAATCCATACCTGTTGGGTCGTGGTCCAGTGCCTGCCACAAGCACTGGTAGTCCGGGTCGGAGGAGGGGGCGGCGCTCACACGGCCTGCCCGTGCCTGTTCAGTGGGGGTGCCCAGGCGCGTTCGCAAGGCCTGGGCGAGGGTCTGGGCCAGGGGATCCAGGCCCGCGATCACCTCAGCCACGTCTTCCACCAGCGCCGCCCCCTGGCGGATCAGGCGGTGGCAGCCCCGCGCGCGCGGGTTGCGCACCGAGCCGGGCAGGGCAAACACCTCGCGCCCGGCCTCGGCCGCCAGCCGCGCGGTGATCAGCGCCCCGGAGCGCTCGGCCGCCTCGATCACCAGGGTGCCCAGCGCCAGCCCGGCGATGATGCGGTTGCGGGCGGGGAACTGGCCCGCGTGGGCGGTGGTGCCCGGCGGGTACTCGCTGACCACCGCGCCCTCCCTCGCGATCCGCGCCTGCAGGGCGGCATGTCGTGGCGGGTAGGTCCGGTCCAGGCCGGTGGCAACCACCGCCACGGTGCAACCGCCGGGCTGGTCCAGCGCCGCCGCGTGCGCCCGGGCATCGACGCCGGCGGCCAGCCCGCTGATCACCGACAGTCCCTGCCGCGCCAGACCCCCGGCAAATTCGGCGGCCAGCTCTCCGCCGGCAGGGCTGGGCGTGCGGCTGCCCACCACCGCCACGCCGGGGTGCCATAGCCGCGCCGGCTGACCCTGGACGAACAGCGCCAGCGGCACCTGGGGCATCTGCCGCAGCAGGGGCGGATAGTCGGTGTGGGTGCAGGCCAGCAGATGGTGGTTGTCGTGCTCCAGCCAGCGCAGGGACCGTGCCAGCGCGGCGGAATCAGGCGTCTGCAGTCGCCCGCATTGCGCGGCGTCGCACCCGGCTGCGCGCCAGGCCGAGGGGCCGGCGGCCAAGGCGCGCTCGGCATCACCATGCTCATGAAGCAGGCGGCGGCGGGGGCGGGTCGGGCCGCCCGCCAGCAACAACGTGAGCAGCGGGGAGGGGGCAAGGGTGGTCATCCCCCCACCGTAGGCCGGATGCGCCGACGGCGCCCTGGGGCGCCGTCGGAGTCTTGCGTAGGGATGTTCCGCGTACCGACCAGCGGTCTGTCCCTACTGGGCGTCCGGATGCTTGGCTGCGTAGCCCACATGGACCGGTTTGACGCCCTGCATCACCAGCGCGTAGCTGACCTTGTCGAAGGTGCGGAACACCATCGCATGGGCGGCATACTCGTCGGGCAGGGTGACGCGCCCGGCGCCCGTGCTCAGCGCGTCGTCCATCCGCGAGGAGTTGGGGTACTGCATGCGGTGCGCGACATGGCGACCCTGCCGCCACAGTGAGACCACCGTGCCGTTGTCCACACCATCGGCGCGGCCGGCGGACAGGGCGATCACATCGCGCGGGCCACCGGCCGAGAACATGTCGGTCACGGCCAGGATGCGGATGTCCAGGCCCTCGGTCTGGGCAGCGGGCACGTGCGGGTAGAACTGCAGGTCGTACGGATTGGCTTCCACCGGCACCAGGCGGTCACCGGCACGCACTTCGCGGCCGTCAACCCGGCCCTGAAGCGTCAGCGTGGTCACTTCCACGTTGCCGCTGGCCACGCGCGTCACGGTGCCCACATTGAGCTGGGCCAGCTCATAGCCCAGCGTTGCCTGGCGCTTGGTCGGGACGGTGAAGTCCTTCCAGAGGTTGCCGCTGCCGGGCATGACGTCGCCGTTGGCGTTCAGGTCTTCGGTCGGCTTGGGCAGGGCGTAGCGCACGGTCGGGCGGACCACGGCCCAGCGCTGGCCCACCTGGGCCTGGTCCAGACCGCGCACGTAGGCGATCTGGCCGGTGGTGGCACGCAGACGGTTGTCTTCCAGGCTGACCACGTAGGGCAGCGAATCGATCTCGTCGACCACGCTCAGCTGCTTCAGGAACGGCTCCACCTGCTCCAGCGGAATCGCGTTGATCGGGGCTTCCTGGCGCGGGCCGGGCTGCTGGCCGACGACGCGATCCAGATAGGCCAGGCTCAGCACGTCGCCCGGGTAGATCAGGTGCGGGTTGCTGACCTGCGGGTTGGCCTGCCAGATTTCCGGCCAGAGCCACGGTTTTTTCAGAAAACGCGCGGAAATGTCCCACAACGTGTCGCCTTTGCGCACGACATAGGTATCCGGGTGCCCGCCATTCATTTCAACGGCGGTAGCATAGGTAGCGACGGTCAGCAGCGCCACGGCGACGACCGTACGAGTACGTTCAAACATGAGTGTGGTGCCTGATTCCCCAACAGGTGCCCGCACTATAGTCCAGAAACCGGGGCGCAGGGCAAGCGTTGGCGATAGAATCGCCCCATACGCCGTTCCCAGCGGCGCCCCCTACCGGTAATTGTCATGGCCATCCTGCCCATTCTTGAGTTTCCCGATCCGCGCCTGCGCACCAAGGCCGCGTTGATCGACGCTGCCGAAGTGACCACGCCTGCCTTCCAGGAGCTGATCGACAACATGTTCCACACCATGTACGAGGCGCCGGGCATCGGCCTGGCCGCCAGCCAGGTGGACGTGCACAAGCGCTTCATGGTGATCGACGTCAGCGAAGAGAAGGACACCCCGCGGGTGTTCATCAATCCCGAGATCGTCGCCAATGAAGGCGGCCAGGTGTACCAGGAAGGCTGCCTGTCGGTCCCGGGCATCTTTGCCGACGTCACCCGCGCCAACCAGATCACGGTGCGCTTCCTGGACCGCCAGGGCGTGGCCCAGGAACTGACCACCGACGGCGTGCTGGCGGTGTGCATCCAGCACGAGATGGACCACCTGGACGGCAAGCTGTTCATCGATTACCTCTCGCCGCTCAAGCGCGAGATGGTCCGCAAGAAGCTGGCCAAGCAGCGCAAGCACGTTGCCTGAGATGGTCGCGGAAACGGCCACGCGGCAGGACCGCGTGCCGCTTCCGGTGTCGCGGCGCCGGCCACCGGCGCCGTTTTTCTTTCTGCAAGTGGGGTCGCCATGAGGATTGTCTTTGCCGGTACGCCGGAGTTCGCCGTCTCGTCGCTGCGGGCCGCCGCCCGCCACCATGAGGTGGTTGCGGTGTACACCCAGCCCGACCGCCCGGCCGGTCGCGGGCGCGGGCTGATGCCCTCGCCGGTCAAGCTGGAGGCGATCGCGCGCGGCATCCCGGTGTTCCAGCCGGAAAGCCTGAAGACCCCCGAAGCGCAGCAGCAGCTTCACGACCTGCAGCCGGACCTGATGGTGGTGGTGGCCTACGGCCTGATCCTGCCCAAGGCCGTGCTCGCCATTCCCACCCACGGGTGCTGGAACGTGCACGCCTCGCTGCTGCCGCGCTGGCGCGGTGCCGCGCCGATCCAGCGCGCGATCCAGGCCGGCGACGCCGAAACCGGCGTGTGCCTGATGCAGATGGAGGCCGGCCTGGATACCGGCCCGGTGCTGCTGCGCCAGCACACCCCGATTGCGGCGGGCGAGCTGGGCGGCCAGCTGCACGACCGCCTGGCCGAGCTTGGTGCGCAGGTGCTGTCCGATGGCCTGGGTCTGCTGCGTGCCGGCATCAAGCCGATCGCCCAGCCGCAGCCCGAGGCCGGCGTGACCTACGCGCACAAGCTGGACAAGGCCGAGGCTAGGCTGGACTGGGCGCAGGACGCCCAGCAGCTCGAACGGACCGTGCGGGCCTTCAATCCCTGGCCGATTGCCGAAGCGCAGCTGGCCGGTGAGCGCGTGCGCATTCACGGTGCAGTGGCGCTGCCCGACAACAAGGGCAAGGCGCCCGGCACCCTGCTGGCGGCGGCCCGCGAAGGCATCGACATCGCCTGCGGCCAGGGCGCGCTGCGCCTGCGCGTGCTGCAGCGCGAAGGCGGCAAGGCGATCACCGCAGCGGACTACCTCAATGCCCGCCGCGACCTGGCCGTGGGCGCCTGAGATGGCCCATCCCCGGCAGGAAAAACAGGCCGCGCCGCGCGCTGCGATGGCGCCCGGCGTGCCCACCCGCGTGCTGGCCGCCAAGGTGCTGGCCCAGGTGATCGGCCGCGGCCGGTCGCTCAAGGCCGAGCTCTCCACCGCTTTGCCCACGCTCGATGACAGCCGCGACCGCGCGCTGCTCGAAGCGCTGTGCTTTGCGGTGCTGCGCCGGCGCAATGCGTACGACGCGGCACTGGCGCAGTGGATGCAGCGCCCGCTGAGCGTGCGCGAAGACGAACTGCGCGCATTGCTGCTGGTCGGCTTCGCCCAGCTGGATGCGCTGGAACTGCCGGCGCACGCCGCGCTGTCGGCCACGGTCGATGCCGCGCGCGCGCTGGGCCGCGAACGCCAGGCCGGCATGGTCAACGCGCTGCTGCGCCGCGCCCAGCGCGAGGGCATCCCCCCGCAGCCGGCGCGCGCGGCGTTCCCGCTGTGGATGGCCGACAGGATCGAACAGGACTGGCCGGACCAGGCCGACGCTGTATTCGAGGCCAGCCTGCAGCCGGCACCGCTGTGGCTGCGGGTCAACCGCCAGCACGGCGATCGCGACACGATGCTGCAGCGGCTGGAGGCGGCCGGCATCGCCGCCGAGGCGTCGCCGATCGCGCCGGACGCGATCCGCCTGCCGACGCCGGTGGCCGTATCGGCCCTGCCGGGCTTTGCCGAAGGCGCGCTGTCGGTCCAGGACCTGTCGGCCCAGCAGGTCGCCGACGCCATGTCGCTGCGCCCGGGAATCCGGGTGCTGGACGCCTGCGCCGCGCCGGGCGGCAAGTCCGCCCACCTGCTCGAACGCGACCCCAGCCTGCACCTGCTCGCGCTGGACATCGATCCACGCCGGCTCAAGCGCATCGGCGAGACCTTCGCGCGCACCGGCGTCGGCGAACACGCGCAGGTGCGTGCCGGCGATGCGAGCGATCCGGCCGCGTGGTGGGATGGCCAGCCGTTCGACGCGATTCTGCTGGACGCGCCGTGTTCGGCCACCGGCATCATCCGCCGCCAGCCCGATGTGCTGCTGCATCGGCGCGAGACCGATATCGAGGCGCTGGTCGCGCTGCAGGCCCGCCTGCTGGATGCCTGCTGGACGATGCTCGCGCCTGGCGGCACGTTGCTGTATGCCACCTGCTCGATCCTGCGCGAGGAAAACCAGTTCCAGGTGGAGGCCTTCCTGCAGCGCACGCGCAACGCCGGTTTCCTGCCGCTGGGTGACGCATTCGGCCACGATTCCTGGGCCGGGCGACAGCGCCTGCCGGGTGAAAACGGCGCTGACGGCTTCTTCTATGCGCGTCTGCTAAAGAAGGGTTAGGCCAACACCGCTAGAATCGCGCCCCATGCTCAACACCCGCGCGTCCCGAGAGTTCTGGTTGCTCGCCCTGATGGCCCTGCTTGTGCTGGGGGCCGGTCTTGGCCTGCGCGACCCGTGGCCCTCCGATGAACCCCGCTTCGCATTGGTCGCCAAACAGATGGTGACCAGTGGCGATTGGCTGTTCCCGCATCGCGGCACCGAGCTTTACTCGGACAAGCCGCCGATGCTGATGTGGTCGCAGGCGATCCTGTATCGCCTGATCGGCGACTGGCGCGTGGCGTTCCTGCTGCCGTCGCTGCTGGCGGCGCTGGGTACGCTGGCCTGCGTCTACGACCTGGGACGACGCCTGTGGACGCGGCGGGTGGGGCTGTATGCCGCTTGGGCGCTGCTGTTTGCGGTGCATTTCACCTTCCAGTCGAAAAAGGCGCAGATCGATCCGCTGGTGGTGTTCTTCATCACCCTGGCCAATTACGGCCTGCTGCGCCACCTGCTGTGTGGGCCGGCGTGGCGATGGTGGTGGCTGGGCTGGTTCGCGGCCGGGCTGGGCGTGATCACCAAGGGCGTGGGTGTGCTCGCGCTGCTGATGATTGTGCCCGCGGCCACGGCGTCGCTGCTCGGATGGCCGCGGGTCAGGCTGCACATCCGCGATGCCCGCTTCTGGCTGGCGCCGCTGGCATTCGTGCTGGCCATCGCGATGTGGTTCGTGCCGATGGTGCTGACCGCGCTGGGCAGCGGTTCGGCCGAGTACCGGGCCTACCTGGACGACATCCTGTTCCGCCAGACCGCCAAGCGCTACGCCCAGTCCTGGGATCACCACCAGCCGTGGTGGTACTTCCTGGCCACCATGCCGTCGATGTGGCTTCCCGCCTTCCTGGTCCTGCCGTGGGCGGTTCCGGCCTGGTGGCGGCGGCTGCGGCGGCGCGATCCACGCTACCTGATGCTGCTGGGCTGGTGGCTGCTGATCGTGCTGTTTTTCTCGATCCCGCACGGCAAGCGCGATGTCTATATCCTGCCGGCGCTGCCGATGTTCTGCCTGGCGTTGGCCCCGCTGCTGCCCGGGCTGCTGCGGCGGCGCGACGTGCAATGGCTGATGGGCGCCTTCACTGCCGTGCTGGCACTGGCGCTGCTGGGCGTGGGCATCGCCATGCTCGGGGGCGAGCCCGGCTTCGAACGCAGCCTGATCATCAAGCGCGGCATCGACACCGCGGTGACCAGCGGCCTGGCCTGGATCGGCATCGCACTGGGCTGCGGCGCGGTGATGAGCCTGGTGTTCAGCGGGCGCCGGCGCTTCCACGTGGCGGCGATCGCCACGCTGGCGATGGCCTGGGTGGCCTACGGGCTGATCGGCTACCCGCTGTTCAACGATTCCAGTTCCGCGCGCGGGCTGATGCAGCAGGTCGGCCAGCGGATCGGCCCGGATGCGGAGCTGGGCCTGGTGGCCTGGAAGGAGCAGAACCTGCTGATGGCCGACCGCGCGGCCACCACCTTCGGATTCAACCGACGCTGGGACAACCAGCTGCGCGACGGCGTGGAGTGGCAGGTGCAGGCCCCCGCGCAGCGCTGGCTGCTGGTGCAGGAAGACGCGCTGCTGGGCTGCGTGGATCGCGACAGCGCCACGCTGGCCGGGGTCGCCAACCGGCGTCGTTGGTGGTTGGTGCGGGCCAGTGATATCCGCAGTCCCTGTACGGCCACGGCGGCTGAACAGAAGCGCGAACGCGAGTTGCACAGAATCGATGGCGATGAGTAAAGATAGCCGGGGTCATCGGGCCATCCAGGTCCGCAGGCCGCTCCGTGGGCGCCGGTCGCGCCGTTCGTGTCAATGGGCCTTGCGGCCTGGGCGTGGTAATCGAGGTTGGCAATGAAGCAGCAAGGCGCGTCCAGCACGACCGACGTGGCGTCATTCCCGCCCTTGCAGGGCCGTCTCGGCGTGGCGCATTGGGTCGCCAACATTGGCCTGTTCTGCCTGCCGGCGCTGATCCTCAGCGTGCCGCAGAACCTGCTGCCGTACGGCCTGCTGCTGTTGCTGGGCAGCCTGCTGGCACCGCTGGAGCTGTGGCGCGCGCGGGTCATCGCCGGTCGTCCGCTGGTGGTGCTGGGCTGGCTGATGCTGGCGGTGATCGCACTGTCGCTGGTGTCGATGCTGCTGTTCGAGCAGGGCCTGCGCGATATCGACAACCGCTCCCGCTTCGTCGTGATCCCGTGGATCATTCTGTGGGTCTGCGCGCTGCGCCCGGCGCTGCACTGGCTGTGGGCTGGTTCGCTGGTCGGCCTGCTGGCGGTGATGGTGTTGTCGGTGGTGCAGGTGATGGGGGGGGCGCCCCGCGCCGAACTGAGCACCAATGCGATCGTGCTGGCCGACATCGTGCTGATGCTGATGGTGCTGCTCGTGTTCTGTCGCCCGCACCACCGCTGGCCGTGGGTGATCGTGGGCATGATCGCCGGCTGCGTCACGATCGTGCTCAGTGGCAGCCGCGGCGTATGGCCGGCGCTGGTGGCCCTGCTGGTGGTGATGGCGATGAGCCTGCGTTGGCGGACCGGGCGGGCGCGGCTGTCGGTGCTGCTGGCGCTGCTGGCGATCGCCGGCACGCTGGCGTTGACCGTCCCCGGCCTGCGCGAGCAGGTGCGCCTGACCGAACTGCAGCACGATGTGGTGCGGATGGAGCGCGGCGACAGCGATTCCTCGGCCGGCGCCCGTGTCGAACGCCTGCAGGTGGCCTATGAGACGTTCTTCGACCACCCGCTGATCGGGGTGGGGATCGGCCACTTCGACAGCGCGATGCTGCGCCTGCCGGTGTGCCGCGAAGACCCGGACGAGCCGCGCTGCCACCTGGGCCACGCGCACAATGACCTGGCCGAGTGGTCGGCCACCCAGGGGGTGCCCGGGCTGTTGCTGCTGCTGGCCGTGTACGGCGTGCCGCTGCTGGTGTTTGCCAGGCTGCACCGGCGCAGTGGCCAGATCGGCTTCCGCGGCCCGGCCGCAGCCGGGATCATGGTGGTGGTGGCCTACGTCCTGTGCGGCCTGACCCAGTCGATGTTCGCCCACCAGATCACCGCGAGCTTCTACGTCACCATCGTTGCCCTGCTGACCGGCCTGTCGGTCCTGCAGGGACACGCCCACCGCCAGCGCCCGGCTCAGGCCGGCGGCTGATCCCGGGGCGGGTCTGCCACCGGCTGGCCGATCTGCAGCATCCACAACATGATGGTCTTCTGGCGCACGTAGTTGGCGCGCACGTAGGCGTACACCAGTCCGTGCCAGCCATCGCGGAACCCGCCGCGGAACAGCCAGCCGCGCCAGAAGCGCCACGCCGGGGCCAGCACCAGCTTGCCCAGCGTGGCGCGCTTGCCGCGGGCGAACTCGTGTTCGGCCATCATCCGCGCATAGCGCTGGGTCTTGGCCAGCTGCTGCTCCAGCGAACGGTAGGGGTAATGGATCAGGTCGCCGCGCAGGGTGCCGACGGTACCGTCGACGCTGGCCGCTTCATGGATCTCCCGCTTGCCGCGCCAGCCGCCGTGGCGGCGGTCAAACAGCCGCATCACCCGGTCCGGATAGGCGTTGCCGTGACGCAGGAACTTGCCGAAGTAGGCCGACAGCCGCGCGAACCGGTAGCCGTGATGGCCGGCGAAGCCGCCAGCTTGGGCGCTCTGGATCGAGGCGCGCAGGGTGTCGTCGACGCGCTCGTCCGCGTCCAGGCACAGCACCCAGTCGTGGCTGGCCTGCGCGACGCAGAAGGCCTTCTGGCTGCGGAAGCCGTCGAACGCGCGCTGCAGCACGCGGGCACCGGCGGCGCTGGCGATGGCCACGGTGGCATCGGTGGAATGGGAGTCCACGACGATGATCTCGTCGCAGAAGGCCAGTGAGGCCAGGCAGTCGCCGATGCGGTCGGCTTCATTGAACGCGATAATGCAGGCCGAGATGCGAGGCCGTTCAACGGGAGCGGTCGTGGAGGACATGATGGCCGAGTACCTGCTGTTTGCGACGGAACGCTATGCGTTGCCTATTCTCGCCCCACTGGCCGAGGCGTTGCACGCATCCGGGCAATCGGTGTCGACCTGGTTCGTCGACGGCGCGGCCGGCGCAACGCTGCCGGGGGTGCCCGGAATAGACCTCAAGCAGGCGCTGGCGCTGCGTCCGCGCGCGGTGTTCAGCGCCGCCAACTGGGTGCCGCCGTTCATTGCCGGGGCCAAAGTACAGGTCTTCCACGGCTTCAACGTGCAGAAGCGCGACAGCGCGCGCGGCCACTTCCGGGTGCGCGGTCTGTTCGACCTGTACTGCACGCAGGGTCCGGCGACCACCACGCCGTTCCGTGACCTCGCCATGCGCGATGGCCATTTCGCCGTCGCCGAAACCGGTTGGCCCAAGCTGGACCCGCTGTTCCGCGATGACGGTGGCCTGTCGGCCGCCCTGCGCGCCCCTGCCCAGGCGCGCCCGGTGATCCTGTTCGGCTCCACCTTCACCGAGCGGCTGAGTGCGGCGCCGCACCTGTATGACCCGATCGCCGCCGACATCGCCCGCGGCGACCGCTACTGGCTGTTGACCCTGCATCCCAAATGTCCCCCCGCGCTGTTTGACCGCTACCGCGCGCTGGCCGGCGCCAACGCCGCCTTTATCGAGCCCGAGCAGGTGATGGCCGCGCAGCGGGCGGCGGATGTGCTGGTGTCGGACACCTCGTCGATCGTGTCCGAGTTCGTGGTGCAGCACAAACCGGTGGTGACCTTCCGCAACCGGGTGCCGCAGCCGCACATGATCGACTTCGACGATGCGGCGCAGCTGCCGGCGATGCTGGCGCGCGCACTGGCGCCGGAGCCGGCCTTGATGGCCGAGATCCGCCGCTATGCCGATGCGATCCATCCCTATCGCGACGGCTGTTCCAGCGAACGGGTGATCGCGGCCACCGAGGACTTCCTGGCCGGGGAACTGGGCCGCCTCAAACGCAAACCGTTCGGCGCCTGGACGCGGGGCCTGCAGATCCGCCGCGACCTGGGATACTGGGGGCCGTCCAGGCGCTGAGGGTGGGCCCCCGGCCGCGCGTCTACCAGTGCAGCCGGCGCCTGGCCAGCGCATCGCCCAGCTGCGCCTGCAACGCGCGGGCCTCGGCGTCGGGCAGGTAGCGCAGGCACAGCGGGAGGCTGCCGCCGGCACCGGCCGTATCCAGCCAGAGGCTGGCAGTGCCCAGCCAACGGTCCAGCGGCGAGCGTGACAGGCGCAGCGCCTGCACCTTGTCCACCTCGGCGAACCGCCACCAGCGGTGCCACCAGCCGCCGCGGACGGCCACCAGTGCGTCGTCCACGTAGTAGCCCATGCGCGCCATACGCCGCCGCGCGCTGAACGCCGACCACGGCAGCCACAGCAGCACCAGCAGGCCCCAGCGCTGGTCTTCCCACACGGCACCGGCAGCCAGCAGCAGAGCGATCACCAGCGCCGGCAGGCACAGCCGCCACCAGCCGCGCCGATCCACCGGCTGCCACGTGGCCGGCGGCCACTGCGCATGCGGCAGCAGGTGCTGCACCAGCGCATCGCACGCGGCCGGCGTGGCCAAGGGGGCCAGCTCGCGCAGGTCGCGCCGTTCGCCATCGCCCGGGGTGCTGGCGGCGATGTCGATGCCCAGATGGCGACGCCCGAACAGGCGCTGCAGGGGACTCTCGCGCAGGGTCCAGGCCTGGATCCGACGCCGCGCCACGCTGGTGCGCAACCGGGTCAGCAGGCCACTGGACACGGTGAGGCGTCGCTCGTGCTCGCTGAGCTGGAAACCGTGGTAGCGCAGGAAGGCCAGCGTCACCGACAGCGCCCGCAGCAGCAGCCAGAACACCAGCAGCGCGGAGGCACCGGCCACGACCCACATCCAAGTGCTGGGATGCAGGTGGCTGGCGTAGCCGAACGCCTGCCGGCTGCCGTTGTCGAGTACGTCGGAGACCGTCCCGCTCGGCACAAACTGCATCACCGCGCCCACGGCCGCCAGCACCACCACCCAGCCACGGTCGGACAGCAGCCCGATGCGCAGCACGTCGCGTGCGCCCAGCCGCAGCAGCACGGGGTCGGTGGGAAGTGGTGGCGGTTCGGTCGCGCCGGGCGCGGCGACGGCCACCGTCGGTTGCCCACGCTGGCGGACCAGTGCTTCCAGTGCGAGTGCCTGGTCCAGCTTGAGCACGCGCATCTCCGCTTCCGGCCGGTTGCCGCCGGCCGATTCCAGCTTCAGCTCGGCCACGCCGAACAGCCGGTGCAGCGGATTCTGGTGCACCACCACGTTGTGGATGCGCGCGAACGGAATCTCGCGGCGGTTGCGCGACACCACCCCGCTGCGCACGGTGATCGCATCGCGCCCGATCTGGTAGCGGTAGGTCAGGTACTGCAGCAGGGCGTACGCTACCAGCCCCACCACGGCGATCAGCGGGCCCAGTGTGAGCCACAGCTGGTCGCGGTCGCCGCGGTTGCCGAACACCACCAGCGCCACCAGCGGCAGCAGGGATTGGCGCAGCTGCATCAGCAGCACGAACAGCCACGACCACGGATGCAGGCGTTGCTCGGGTGCCGGAGTTTCGGGGGCCGGGGTGCTCACAGGGCGTCGTCGTCCTGGTCGAGCTGGTGGGCCAGGGTGTCGCGCAGGCGCTCGGCATCGGCCTGGTCCAGGCCACTGATCGAGACCGCACTCATGCGGCTGCCGGCGGTGTGCACCACCAGCGTGGCCAGCCCTGCACTACGCTCGATCGGCCCGCGACGCAGGTCCAGGTGCTGTACGCGCGAGATCGGGACATGGGTTTCCTGCTGCCACAGCAGCTCGCGGCGCAGGCCCAGCCCGCGCGCATCCAGGCGCCACGACGTGCGGCGCTGACGGCGGAAGCCAATCACCGCGCCGATCAGTGCGCCGAGCACCACCATCGCGGCCACGCCCCACCAGCGCCCGGGCAGCGCCAGCAGGAACCAGCCGGCACCGAGCGCGCCGCCGGGCAGCAGCGCGCCGGTCAGCGCGCCGCTGGCTGCGGCAATGGAGGCCGCACGCAGCGGCAACGGCTGCCAGGCTGCCGGAAGCGGCAGCGCGGGCGGCACGACGGGATCGATGGACTCGGTCAAGGCAGGGCGCTCGGCGTGGACAGGGCCGGACGCCCGCGTCAGCAACCGGCGCCCGTGGCGCAGACGGTAGCAGGTTGCCCGGTTACTGCGCGGCCTGGATCAGCGCGTCGACATCGAGCAGGTGCCCCGCGCGCTCGGCCTTGGTGCGCAGGTAGTGCTCGTTCTCGACGGTGATGTCGCCGGTGACCGGCACGCACTCCACCACCTCGATACCGGCATGGCGCAGGCGCTGGGCCTTGGTGGGGTTGTTGCTGAGCAGCTGCACCCGCGACACGCCCAGGCCCTGCAGCATCGCCGCCGCGCTGCCGTAGCGGCGTTCGTCGGCGCCGAAGCCGAGCTGTGCATCGGCGTCGATGGTGTCCAGGCCGTCATGTTGATAACCGTACGCGCGCATCTTGGCGGCGATACCGGTACCGCGCCCTTCCTGGTCCAGATACAGCAGCACGCCACCGCCAAGATCCTTGAGCTTGCGCAGGCCGCGGCGCAGCTGATCGCCGCAGTCGCACTTGAGCGAGCCGAACAGATCCCCGGTCAGGCAGGACGAGTGCACGCGTACCGGCACCACGCCGGACAGATCCGGGGTGCCCACGATGATCGCCACCTGGTCGCGCTGGGCGACACCGCCGCGGAATACCGCGAACTCGGTCATGCCGACGTCGCGCAACGGCACCGGCGAGCGCGCCACCAGCTCGTAGGCATGGGCGGCCTGCTCGGCGCCCTGGTGCAGGTCGCACAGAGAGACCTGCGCGCAGCTGTCGAAGCGGGTATCGGCCGGGTCCAGCAGCACCCCGACCGTGGCTGGCAGCAACAGGCCCAGCCGCGCCACTTCGATCGCGCCGTCGTCCAGCGCCTGGCCGGCGCTCCAACCTGGCGGCATCGCCTCCGGTTCGCGCAGGTAGCCCAACGATGGCAGTGCATCGAAATCGATCCCGGCCAGCGGCACGCGCGCGCCATGTTCGGCCGCCACGCCCAGCACCCGCGCGCGGGTGGCGGTGAGGAACAGGTAGTGCTGGCCGGCCGCGGCCTCGGCGAAGGCACCGAAGCTGCTGCGGGTGCTGCTGTCCAGGGCGATGAACGCCAGGCGCTGGCCGTGGCTGTCATCGATCACCACCGGGCGGCCGGCACGCAGCTCGGCGACCGCGCGCTCGCAGCGGATCGCGGCCGGATCGCCGAACAGGGAAGAAGCAGCATCAGACATGGCAGGGGCCGTGGGGGACATCGTGGGTTCACAGTGGGGACGAGGGGCGACGATTCCAATCGCGCCCGGGCGCGACACAGCGTCGCATTCAGTGCGGGTGTTCCTCGGTGGCGTAAGGGTCCACTTCGCCGCTTTCCGGCGGGCGCAGCGTGTAGCGCTTGTAGGTCCACTGGTACTGGCTCGGATCGCGGCGCGCGATCCGTTCAATCCCGGCATTGAGCGCGCTGGCGGCGGTGCGCGGGTCCGGGTCGGCCACCGTCGGCGGCGCCGGCTCGATGTGCAGGGCGAACTGCATGTCCGGGCCGATCCGCTCGCACCAGCCGTACAGCACGGTCGCCCCGGTACGCTCGGCGAGCCGGTTGACCAGGGTCATGGTCAGCGCCTCGATGCCGAAGAAGGGCGCGAACACGCCGTCGCCGGCCTTCGGCTGCTGGTCGGGCAGGATGCCGGTGGCCCCGCCGTCCTTGAGTACCTTGAACAGCTGGCGCACGGCCGGGCCCTCGGCGCGCACCTGCTGCACGTTGTCGCCGCCACGCACCAGCTGCAGGAAGGCGTCGCCCACCGCTTCATCGGGCGCCTTGTAGACGATGGCGATGGGCCCGCGCGAGGCCAGCCACTGGTTCAGCAGCTCCCAGTTGCCGTAATGCGGGGCGGCCACGATCACGCCCCTGCCCGAGGCCAGCGCGGCGTCGTACAGGGCCTCGCCGTGACGCTCGGTCAGGCAGGCCAGGTTGCGCTCGCGGGGCTGGGTCCACAGCCGCAGCGTTTCGATGGCCTGCATCGCGGTCGAGCGCAGCACCGCCTTGTGCAGCGCCGCGCGGTCGGCCGGGGCCAGCTCGGGGTAGGCCAGCTCCAGATTGCGTCGGGTCACCCGGCTCTCGCGGGCATTGAGGCGGATCCACAACCAGGCCAGGGCGGCGGCGAACCCACGCAGCCAGGCCCAGGGCAGGCGGGTGAACAGGGCAGCGGCGCGATAGGCCAGGCGGGCGGTGGTATGCGGTTTCATCACGTGGAAGTCTAGCCGCTGGGCGGTGCGGGGGCATCCGCAGCCCGCCCACGGTCCGGATCGCCAACCGCACCCCCAGGCTCTAAGGTGGTCCGCCCTCTGCCACGGAAGCCCTGCCATGCTTGTTCTCATCCAGCGCGTCAGCCAAGCCAGTGTCCGCGTCGACGATGCCGTGGTCGGGCAGATCGGGCCAGGGCTGCTGGCCCTGGTCGGCATGGAGCCGGGCGACACCGACGCGCAGATCCGGCGGATGGCCGATCGCCTGCTTGGTTACCGTGTCTTTGGCGACGAGGGCGGAAAAATGAACCGATCGCTGCTCGATACCGGGGGTGGCCTGCTGCTGGTCAGCCAGTTCACCCTGGCGGCGGACACCGCCAGCGGCATGCGGCCGGGCTTCAGTACCGCCGCCGCGCCTGCGGAGGCTGAACGTGGATTCAACCAACTGGTCGAAACATGCCGTCAAAAGCACGCCCCAGGGGTGGAAACCGGGCGGTTTGGTGCCCATATGGTTGTCAGCCTGGTCAATGATGGTCCCGTGACCTTCCTGCTCAGACCCTAGCCCCGGGACCACCGCCCGGGAAGGCGGGGCGCCGGGCTGGTATAATGCTAGGTTCTATTCCCTCTCCCAGCCGGTGGCGCGAGCACTACATGGCCAACGAACGTCCTGCCCAGCAAAACGACATCAAGCTTCTGATCAGCAAGGGCCTGGAACAGGGCTACCTGACCTACGCCGAAGTCAATGACCACCTGCCCGACGACATCGTCGACCCGGAGCAGATCGAAGATATCATCGGCATGATCAACGGCATGGGCATCGATGTCCATGAAGTTGCACCCGATGCCGAAACCCTGTTGCTCAACGATGGCAACACCGGCAACCGCGAAGTCGATGACACCGCGGCCGAAGAAGCCGCCGCCGCGCTGAGCGCGCTCGACACCGAAGGTGGCCGCACCACCGACCCGGTGCGCATGTACATGCGCGAAATGGGTACCGTCGAACTGCTGACCCGCGAAGGCGAAATCGCCATCGCCAAGCGTATCGAAGAAGGCCTGGGCCAGGTCCAGGCTGCGCTCGGCACCTTCCCGGTGTCGGTCGAAACCCTGCTCGCCGATTACGACGCGCACAAGGAAGGCAAGAAGCGCCTGGCCGAAGTGATCGTCGGCTTCAACGACCTGGTCGAGGAAGTCCCGGCCCCGGCCGTGGCCGAAGACACCAGCGACGACGCCGACGCTGATGCCGACGAGGACGAAGACGACGACGTCGACGCCGAGGAAGACGCCGGCCCGACCGGCCCGGACCCGGAAGAAGTCGCGCGCCGCATGCAGGCGCTGACCGACGCCTATGCCGCGTTCAAGAAGGCGGCCGCCAAGGGCGACCGCAAGCCGCTGGCCAAGCTGCGCGACGACATGGCCGCCGTGTTCGTGACCCTGAAGCTGCCGCTGCCGCTGACCGACGTGCTGGTCAAGCAGCTGCGCGACGTCATGGCCGACATCAAGTCCCACGAGCGCCGCGTGCTGAACCTGGCGACCGTGACCGCGCGCATGCCGCGCAAGGACTTCATCCGTTCCTGGGAAGGCAACCAGACCAACCTGGAATGGGTGGAAGACGCCCTCAAGCGCAAGCAGAAGTGGTCCTCGGCCCTGCGTGATGTGAAGGACCAGATCATCGCCGAGCAGCAGGCCACGATCGACATCGAGAAGACCACCTGGCTGGAACTGGAAGAGCTGAAGGAAATCAGCCGGGCGATGGCCTACGGTGAAGCCAAGGCGCGCAAGGCCAAGAAGGAAATGGTCGAGGCCAACCTGCGCCTGGTGATCTCCATCGCCAAGAAGTACACCAACCGCGGCCTGCAGTTCCTCGACCTGATCCAGGAAGGCAACATCGGCCTGATGAAGGCCGTGGACAAGTTCGAGTACCGCCGCGGCTACAAGTTCTCCACGTATGCGACCTGGTGGATCCGCCAGGCCATCACCCGTTCGATCGCCGATCAGGCCCGCACCATCCGTATTCCGGTGCACATGATCGAAACGATCAACAAGTTGAACCGCATTTCCCGCCAGATGCTCCAGCAGTACGGCCGCGAGGCCACGCCGGAGGAGCTGGCCAAGGAAATGGACATGCCGGAAGACAAGATCCGCAAGGTGATGAAGATCGCCAAGGAGCCGATCTCGATGGAAACCCCGATCGGCGACGACGAGGATTCCCATCTGGGCGACTTCATCGAGGACACCAACGTGGAGTCCCCGATCGAGAACACCACCAACATCAATCTGTCTGAAACCGTGCGCGACGTGCTGGCCGGCCTCACCCCGAGGGAAGCCAAGGTGCTGCGCATGCGCTTCGGCATCGACATGAACACCGACCACACCCTTGAGGAAGTCGGCAAGCAGTTCGACGTCACCCGCGAGCGCATCCGCCAGATCGAAGCCAAGGCGCTGCGCAAGCTGCGTCACCCGAGCCGCTCCGAGCAGCTGCGCAGCTTCCTGGATATCGATTGATCTCCGCGTTGGTGCGTTGATGAAAAAACCCCGCTTCGGCGGGGTTTTTTTATGGGGTGGCGGGAGCGGGTGCCCCGACGGTGGAGCCGACCGTCGGTCGGCTGCCCGCGTGCAGCGCGGCAGTCGGGGGGGGGGCGTACGCACGCGACCCGGACGCTCCTCGCATGGTACCGTTGCAGCCTCCCATTTATGTAACATGATTCGTAACATAAAAACGGATCGATGGCCGGACAACCCGATGAAAGTAGCTCTGTTATCAGTAAGATAGACGTGCACGTCCTTGCGAAGCTCCGTGTTTACGTCTATATATTCGTAACATAATCAGTCCGGATGTCCGCCAGCATGGCCCGTCCCACCCGCCACACCGTGCAGGATCTGCTCGACCGCCTTCCGGCCGGTGAGGTGGTAGCGGCCGCCGCGCTCGCCGAGCGTCTCGGCGCCACCCGGATGACGTTGAGCCGACTGGTGGCCGACGCCGGCGACCGCGTGGCCCGCCTGGGCCGGGGCCGCGCTACTGCCTACGCCGCCCGCCGAGCCACTGCCGCAGGCAGCGAATGGCCGCTGTTCCGCCTCCGCCCCGATGCCAGCCTGGAAGAGCTGGGCATGCTCATCGCCCTCAGCGGTGATGCCTTCCACCTGGACGTCGGCACCGCCCGGCCCAACCTCAACCGCGCCCCGGACGGTGCCATCGACGGCTGGTTCCCCGATATCCCGTGGTTCCTGGATGACCTGCGCCCGCAGGGGTTTCTCGGCCGCACCTTCGCCCATCGCCGCGCACGCGATCTCGGCGTGCCGGACGATCTCAACCGCTGGCACCAGGGCGACATTCTGCAGGCGCTGGTGCGCGCCGGAGGTACCGGCATCGGCGACCTGCTGCTGGGGGGCGACGCCGTCGCCGCAGCCCTGGCCGAACTGGATGCGCCGCCGGACGGTGTCCAGGCCGACCAGCGTGTCCGCGACTATCCTGCGCGCGCTGCGGCCGTCCTGGAGGGCGAGGATGTCGGTTCATCACCCGGCGGGGAGCAGCCCAAGTTCACCGCCACCGTGACGCACAACGGTCATCGCCAGGCAGTGCTGGTGAAGTTCGCGCAGCCCACCGCCGGTGAGGCTGCCGAGCGCTGGGCCGACCTGCTCGTGTGCGAGCACCTCGCGCTGCAGTGCCTGCGCGATGCAGGCGTGGATGCGGCCGTTTCCGAGCTGCTCCAGACCAGCACGCATGCCTTCCTCGAGGTGCAGCGCTTCGACCGCACGCCGGACGTGCTTGGCCGCCGCGGCTTCGTGTCACTGATGTCGCTGACTGCGGCGTTCGTGGGAGACGTCACGCTGGACTGGGCGCGCGCGGGCGAGCAGCTGCACGCGCAGGGCTGGCTGACGGCCGCCACCGCCACGCACATGGCCCGGCTGCATGCCTTCGGCCGCCTCATCGGCAACAGCGACATGCACCACGGCAATCTCGGCTTCCATCTGGTCGACCGCGGCCCGCTGCCGCTGGCGCCGGTTTACGACATGCTGCCGATGTCGCTGGCCCCCTCGCGCACCGGGGTGCTGCGCGCGGCAGCGCCGCTCGGGCCGGTTGCGCCAGAGCGCAGCGGCCAGCTCGCCCACCTGCAATGGGCCGCGCCGGTGGCGCTCGACTACTGGCAGCGGGTGGCGGGCTCGTCCCTGCTGCGCTCGCCCGCCTTGCGCGCGTTGGCGGCGGACAATGCACGGCAGGTCGATGCGATGCGCCACCGGTTCGGATGAGGGGTGCGTGGCATGCCCGCAGGCAGTGGCAGGGCCGGGCGCGGCTCTACTACACTGTGCGGCCGCAAGGGCCTATAGCTCAACGGTTAGAGCAGAGGACTCATAATCCTTTGGTTCCAGGTTCGAATCCTGGTGGGCCCACCACTTGATGATCCCATGTAGTCCAGCAAAGGCTGAACTCTCAAAAAAAATAGGGGTTTTGGCCTTGAGGCAGTCGCTTTGGGGGCCGATGACAGTCCGACAGGATGACCGGGCATGGGCTACTTCCAGACACCACGGTCTTTCGCTTCTTTCACGATGTCCAGCATGATTTCTGGCTCTCCAAGCTGGGCCAGGAGCATGAGGTGTTCGACGGCCTTGACCTTCTTCAAATGATCGAGGCGACACGGCCCGCCCGCCCTCAAAGCCGGAGTGAAGGCATACATCTCATCGGGAGCCAAGTGCCCGAGCTGGTTCACTGCTCTTTCAAACAGAGGCTGTCCAGCTTCGTCTTCCTCATCTAGATCGACCTTATCAAGGCGCTCCACCCAGCTGGACGCTAAAGCGTCGCCTTTGCCTTGGCTCATCCACTTCGAATTGTCTTTTGGGAAGATCATTGACGTCATCGACAGGATGGTCATGCACGGGCCCGTTCGGGTTCCCCACACCATCAGTCGCCCGAATGCCGTCCGACCGATAACGTGGAAATCGTCGGTCCCGTACAGCGGCGTGCCGTAGATCCAGGCATTGAGGACTTCAGAATACTCACTTGGATCAGTCATCCAAAACAAGCCGCCTCCGTAGCCGGAAAAGCCATAGGCCTTCCAGTACTCAAGCAGCTTTTCAGGTAGCTTCCCGCGATAGAGCGTCAGCGTAGATTCCCCTGCGGGTCGGGTATCCACTGCAGGTCCAAATCCCGAGTTTCGATAGAAGTACTTAAAATCTTCATCAATCATGCGGGTCATTTGCAACGCTCCAGTCCGCCCTTCATTTTTGTCTTGCTTCTTTCGCTCAAAGGAACGTTGGCTGCGGCCTCGTCCAACTCATCGATACGCGATGTTCGCCCTTTCTTTGCACGCTTCCACTGCCGCCACTGGTCGAGGTGACCTGGCCATCGCCGACGTCGGTAATCTTGTCGTTGCCCCCAGCCACGAAGTCTGGATTGTGAAGCGCGTGCATGACCTTCATTGTTTCATCTGCGTGCTCGGCTCCCATTCTCCTGCGCGTCTCTCTATCGATCCCAAGATCTTTTCGCTCGTTCTCCTTCTGTTCCAAAAAAAGAGCTTGTACTGCCTTCCAGCCGCTTCGGCGACCGTTCTATCCCGATTCTTCGGATCAAATGCCTTCCGCGCCTCAAGGTACTCATCAACACTCATATCATTGAGCGCCTGCTCCTGCCGCTTCAACTGCCGGTCCCCACCAAGAAAATCACGCACCTGGAGTATCCCCGAAGTACCTGATAAGAGCTTGCGGAACACTGGCCGGAACAATCAGCGCCCTCGCGGCGGTTTCACGGCGGGCAGATCGGGATGGCAATGCCCGGTCGTCGCCGGCGATTGATGGCCGGCGGCGTCCTGCTTGTCGCCCCCGTTCCCGACGGCAGCTGTGACGCCGCGATGCTTCAATCCGTGCAGGGGGAAACGATCCTGCTGCTCGAGCACGCCCAGGCGGTTATCCGCCTGCGGCGAACGTGACGGCGCAGGTGGCAAGGGCGGTCACGCCCCGGAGCGGCAGCCGGCAAACAGATCAAGATCGCGCTGGTAGACACTGCTCCTGACATCGAACAGGCCCAGGACGGCGTGGTAGATGTTGTCATGGCTGTACGGGGTTCCCTCGGCATGGTAACGAAGGCAGGCCAGGTTGAGGTTGGCGTGAAGTGCGAATGCCGGCGAGAACCACATCAACATGGGCACGCGCGTCTGCTCCGGCGGCGCAATGACGTACGGCGTGCCGTGCAGATACATGCCGCGCTCGCCGAGCGACTCGCCATGATCGGAAACGTAGATCATGGCCACGTCCCGCTGGTCCGAATAGCTTTCGAGCATCTCGATGGTCCTGCCCAGCATGCGGTCGGTGTAGCGCAGCGTATTGTCGTACGTGTTGATCAGCGCCTCGTTGGTGCACTTCTGGATCTGATTGCTGTTGCAGGTCGGGGTGAAGACGGCCGCGTCCGGCGGGTAGCGTTCAAAGTAGGTGGGGCCGTGGCTGCCCAGCTGGTGAAGCACGATCAGGGCATCGCCCTGCATGGCATCGATGCGCGCATTGAGTTGATGCAGCAGCACCTCGTCGTAGCAGGTGCCGTCCCTGTTGACACAGTGTTCGGCCACCTTGAGCGTGGGCATGTCATCGGTGGGCACGCGTGCGCACACCCCTTTGCAGCCACCGTTGTTGTTGTTGCGCCAGAGGATGTTCACGCCGGTGCGCTGCAGGATATCCAGCAGATTCTCCTCGGTTGCGGCGCGCACGTCGTCGTACTGGCTGCGTGCCATCCGGGAAAACATGCAGGGCACGGAAATGGCGGTGGCGGTGCCGCAGGATGAGACGTTCCTGAAGGCGATGATATCCCCTCGCTCCGACAGCACCGGATTGGTTTCGCGCGGGTAGCCAGTGAGCTGGACGTTCTGTGCGCGCGCGGTCTCGCCCACGACGGCAATCACCAGTCTCGGCCGCCTGCCGGCGACCATCGCTGGCCGGGTAGCGTCCTCGGCAACGGCCTGCAGCGGTCGTGACACCGTGAGATGTCTGCGTTTGAGGTAACCATTGGCATTGCGTACGACGTTGACCGGCAACACCTGGTCCCTGAGCTCACGATTGTTGCGCAGCAGGGAGGCGTAGTCCTTGTAGAACAACATGGACACTACGGTCAGGATCACCAGTGTTGCCACTGCATTGATCAGCATCCAGCCGGCGGTCTTTCCCGCCGATGCGCTGCCGATGCGCAGCGACACCATTGCCGCAGCCGGAAGGACACCGAGCACCACGATGGTGAGCAGCAGGGGAACGGAGAAGTAGGACCCGAGCTCGGCCTGGTTGGTCTCGAAGACGTTCTGCACCATGCTGCGGTCGATCAGCACGTTATAGTGCAGCATGAAGTACGTGCAGGCGGCGCTGATGATCACCAGCAGCGCCAGCAGGGGCTTGCGCAGATACGGAAGCGCGAGCACCGGCATGAGCAGCAGGTTGAACAGGCAGAAGAAGAACACCGGCAGGCTCAGGGCGAACAGCACGCCGCGCAGGCCATCCAGCTCCAGGTGGGTCCATAGCGTCTGCCACAGTGCGATGTTGCCGAGGGTGGTGAAGAACAGTGCGGCTACCCATGTCAGTTGTACCGGGTTGAGCCGCACAGAGGTCAGGCGTTGAAGCACGCGCATTCGTCCAATGAATGAAGAGTGCGCGCAGTATCAAAATGCTCGTATCAGGAAGTTGTCAGGAATGACGCGGTGCGTCCCGGTGGTCCGTGTGGATCAAAGCGCCGTGGCGTCCTGTCCCAGCAGGATGGCCATCCACACGGCACCCACCATCATCAGTGCGACGGTTTGTGCTGCACTGCCCATGTCCTTGGCATTCTTGGACAAGGGGTGGCGCTCAAGCGAGATGCGGTCAACGACGGCTTCGATGGCCGAGTTGAGAAGCTCCACGATCAGGCTGATGAAGCTGGCGGCCAGCATCAGCGCACGCTCCACCGGGGTGACATCAAGCAGCAGCGTGCCTGCCATCAGTGCGCCATGCAGAGCCAGGAGCTGCCGAAAGGCGGCCTCGCCGCGCACGGTTGCCAGGAAGCCATCCCGCGAATGAATCAACGTGTGGAGAATCCGGTTGAATCCGGTTCTGCCGTGGCGATACTTGCCGGTTCCGACGGGGTCTGGCGCTTGCATCTGCTTCTCATCAAGGGCGTGATCGAGGCAGATCATTGAGAAGGCGGCGTCAGGAAGCTGTCAGGACCGGCGCGGCATGGCGCGCTTTCCTGGCCGCGCGTGGACGCGCGGCTATCGGCTCTGCGCTGCTCCGTGCCCGGTGCCGGACATGTCCACGGTAAATCGACAGCCGGTCTGCGAGCTTTCGACCGCCATGTGCCATCCCAGGTGGTCCACGATCCGCTGCACGATCGACAGGCCAAGCCCTTCGCCACTCTCGCGCAGGCTGGGCGCGAAACGCTGGAACTGCTGCGGGTCGATGCTGGGTGGCAGGCCCGGGCCGGTGTCGGCAATGGCCAGTGTGGCACCCTCGACGGCGATGCGTATTTCGCCCTGATCGGTGTACTGGCATGCATTGCGCAGCAGGTTCCAGACCACGCTGCGCGCCAGTTCGGCATTGGTATGGATGGACGGCGCCTGTGGCGCATCCAGCCGCACGGTCACCGGCTTTCCCGCCAGCCAGGGGTGGCAGCGCGTCATGCATTCTTCGATCAGCGGGCGTAGTGGCACGTCTTCCTTGGCAAGGCGCTGCGGGTCGCGCGAGAGCAGCAGCAGGCAGGTGAGCTGGCGCTGCATCTCCTGCGTGGTGCGCACGATGCGCTCGCCACTCGCTTTCAGGTGGCTGTCGTCGGGCAGCTGGTGAACGATGGTCTCCGCTGCCCCGGAGATGACGGCCAGTGGGGTGCGCAGTTCATGGCTCGCATCGCCCACGAAGCAGCGTTCGCGCTGCAGAAACTGCTCCGCCTCGTCGCTGTGCTGGGCAAAGGCGCGTGCCAGCACCCCGATCTCATCGCGCGCATCCTGGAACGGGAAGGGGGTCTGCTTGCGTTGCACCGCATCGGCCAGAAGGGTGATCGGGGCGATGACCCGCGCCGCGGTCAGCCGTCCGATCCAGAACGCGCACAGGATGCACAGCAGAATGACCACCAGCGCATAGCCGTCAATCACGTGCTCCAGGTACTGGTAGCGCTCTGCATCCTGGCGGAGGTAGTAGCGCTGGCCATCGCCGTCGAACACCAGCAGGTGCCAGACGTCGGGCGGGTCGGCGCTGTAGTAGCCCGGTGCAAACCTGCGCAGGTCATCGGGTACGCTGCGGCTGTCATAGAGCTGGCTGCCGGGGGAGAGGGTTGGCGTCGTGCCGTTGGCGAGCTCCGACTGCAGCCGATGCATCTCGTCGTGCAGGCTTCTGGAGATGACGTATGCGCGCAGTTCGTCATAGTCCAGCTGCTCGGCGGCGACCACAAACCCCATGACGGCGACCATCAGCAGCACGAACGACACGATGATGCGCACTCTGAGCGTCATCTGGCGGTAGATCGCTTTCATGGTGGCAACGGGCCTCCCTGCATGGTCATTCCGGGGCGGGCGTCCGGGGCGCGTTCAGACGCCAGCCGATGCCATGCACCGTTTCGATGAGCGGATTCGCAAACTGCTTGTCGGTGTGCTGGCGGAGCTCGTGGATGTGCGTCCGCAACGCACCGCTTTCCGGCGGATGGTCGCCCCAGAGCAGGTATTCCATCTCCTGCTTTCTCACCACGTCAGGCGCGGCACGCATCAGGCACAGCAACAGCTTGTGGGTGCTCGGAGTCAGCGTGATGGTCTGGCCCTGCCGCCACGCCTGAGGCGCCCGGGTGTCCACGCGCAGGTCCTGCCAGGTGAGCGTGCCTTGGACGTTGCGGCCCTGGGCACGGCGGACGAGCGCCTGGATGCGCGCATCGAGCTCCTTCAATGAGAAGGGCTTGACCAGGTAGTCGTCCGCACCCTGCGCCAGGCCCTGCACCCGGTCGTCCACCGGGTCGCGGGCGGTCAGCATGATCACCGGCACGGGATTCTGGAATTCCTCGCGAAGCTTCTGGCACAGCGTCATGCCGTCCAGTCGTGGCAGCATCAGGTCCAGCAGGATGGCATCGTAGTCATTCTGCGTGGCCAGGCGCAGGCCGGTGGCGCCATCCCGTGCATCGTCCAGCACATAGCCCAGTGGCTCCAGGAAGCCGTACAGGTTGGCCACCAGCTCGGGGTTGTCCTCGATGATGAGCAGGCGTGTCATGGGGCATCGGCATCCTGGGGCAGAGGGGAACTGTGCGGGATCGGCGCAGGGTTGCCAAGCGTCGCCGGACCCTGCCGCTGAGGGGACGTCGAACGCGTACCTGTCGACAGGGCGCGCACCGCCGTGGACGTCGTTCGGATCAGCGCAGGTAGCCGGATCGTTCGATCACTGCGTCCACTGCCTGCACATCGTCATAGCGCAGCTCCAGCAACGTCGCGATCGCTGTGGCCTTGTCCGGCTGCGCGGCGTAGTACGCGCTCGCGATGCGGTATCCCACGTAGTACCCCAGGTCGCTCACCCCGAACCGGTTGTTGCTGCTGTTGTACAGCCAGTCGCGGTAGTCGTTCCCGCGCCGGTCGGCCTGGAACCGTGCCTTCAACTCGGCCTCGTGTGCCGGCCCGTACACGTACAGCGGCAGATCGGGCTTCTTCCCGGTGACCAGCTCGGCCACCAGCTCCGCCACGCCTTCGCGCAGTGCGTACTGGGCGAGGGTATCGCCGGCCTCGGCCTGCTGGGTGTGGATGTACTCGTGGATGTTGTTCTGCCCGTTGTTGTGGAACGGCTGAGATGCATAGAAGGTGCGCAGCCGGGTCTGCAGAGGCTCGGGAAGCTCCGAGACATCGACGCTGTCGTCGCCCAGGGCGAGTTCGGCGCCAATCAGCACCTTGTCGTCAAGCGTAGTGCCGCCGGTGCGCAGCACGCCGATGGCGTAGGTGATGCCCGCTGGGCGCAGGGCGGGGTACAGGCGGCTGAGTGTGGCCAGATCGGCCTCGAGTGGGGCGGTGGCGGCGAAGGCGCGACCGGTCAGCGGGCGTACCGACGCCCAGTAACGCGGCCAAGCATCAATCGCTGCGACGTACTGGTCGTCGGTGTAGCCGCGCGCCCGCATCAGGGCATGCAGGCCGGGCGTGCCCTTGCCGATGTAGAGCGTGTTGATCAGCGCCTTCCTGCGCACCGGATCGGTTTCGGCACGGATGGCGTCGTACGCGATCCAGAAATTCGCGATGTCGCGTGTCTCCACCTGCGGCGCGGCGGCCGTGGCTGCCGGCACCGTGCCTGCAGCCAAAAGAGCCACGAGCATCCACATCCATGCCTTCATATCGGTCGCCTTGTGGTGATATCCAAGGTTGGATGCAGAAGGCGGTGAGAAGGTTTACACGTCGGCCCCGGTAACGCCGACCCGCAGCGGGCATTCCCGTGAATGCCCGCCCGGCCGTGCGGTTACTTGGGCATCAGCACGCTGTCCACGACGTGGATGACGCCGTTGGACTGGGTAACGTCGGCGATGCTGATCGCCGCCTTGCCGCCCTTGGCATCCACAACCCAGAGCTTGCCATCATGCAGCTTGATGGTCAGCGGCTCGCCTTGAACGGTCTTGAGCGTTGCCGTGCCGCCGTGCTTTCTGGCGTCGGCGGTGAGCTGCATGGAGGTGTAGGTGCCGGGGACGACGTGATAGGTGAGGATCCTGGTCAGGTCGGCCTTGTGCTCGGGTTTGATCAGGGTATCGACGGTGCCCGCCGGCAGTTTGTCGAAGGCAGCGTTGGTGGGCGCAAAGACGGTGAAGGGGCCTTTACCGTTGAGGGTGTCGACCAGACCGGCGGCCTTCACGGCGGCGACCAGGGTGGTGTGATCCTTGGAGTTGATGGCGTTCTCAACGATGGTCTTCGTCGGGTACATCGCCGCGCCGCCGACCATGACGGTGTCGGCGGCAATGCTGAGCAGAGGGGTGGTGCCGAGTACGGCGAAGCTGGCGGCGACGGCGATGCGTTGAAGAAGAGCGTGCATGGTGCTTCTCCTGATCTGGTGTGCCCTCGGGATGAGGGGTACTGAAGGTACGCAGCGGGCAGGCAAGCGGATGCACGTGGGAGCGACTGTTTCCAGCGGACCGGTGCCATGTACCCGTTATGCGTATTCAGATTCCTTGGTCGTGGCGACGCTCTAGAATGGACGAACCGCCCGGTGGCGGGATCAGCCGCATAGGGAGCGTGCGATGCGTGTGGGCAGACGTTCATTGACGCAGTTGCGTGCAGACCGCGATGCGCTTCAGTACGCGATCGATGTGGAGGCGGCGCGGTTGGCGGCGCAGCAGACACCGGCCGACCGTTGCGCGGAGGCCTTGATGCCGCTCACGTCGCGACTGGTCGAGATCCGCCATCAGATTCTGCTGAAGACGCCCGCGCGCGAATTGATGGCCCGCTGCCGCGAACTGGAGCGGCTCACGTCGGCGCCCGGAAGGCGCTCGGCGACCGGACACTACGCGCTGGAATCGGAGCTGCGCGACCTGCACCTGCATTTCAGCCATCCCCGGCGCCGGCCGCTGACGCTGAAGGTACTGATGATCTTCGTGGCCGTTGTCGCCGCGATGGTCTTTCTGCCGCGCCTGATCGTGGACTGGCTGGTGGGTTAGTCCCCGGCGACGGCGCGCGCGTCGGCGGGCCGCTCCCGCAGCGCCCGGCGCAGCACGTCGAAGATGCGCGGATCCTGCGCCTGGGCGGCATTGAAGCGCAGCAGCCCACCCGCGCTCAGCGATGGACTGAACGCATTGCCCGGCGCAAGCACCACGCCGTCGGCCAGGCAGGTGCGCGCCAGGGTGGCCGCATCACGGCCGTCGGGCAGGTGGCACCACAGCAGCATCCCCGCCTGCGGCACCAGCCAGGGGCGGATGCCCAGCGCGGCCAGCCGCGCCAGGGTGTGCTCGCGTGCTACGGCCAGGCGGGTACGGATGGACTCCACATGGCGGCGGTAGCCGCTGTCGGTCAGCGCGGTGTGCAGGATGTCGGCGGCCAGGCGCCCGCCGCCGAAGCTGGTGGCGATCTTCAGGTCGGCCAGCCGCTCGATCCAGTCGCCGCGTGCGGCGATGAAGCCGCAGCGCACCGCCGCCGACAGCGTCTTGGAGAAGCTTCCCACCTGGATCACCCGTGACAGCCCATCAAATGCGGCCAGGCGCGGTGCGGGCGTGTGCTCGAAGTCCGCGAACAGATCGTCCTCGACGATCACCAGGTCGCTGTGCTCGGCCAACGACAGCAGGCGGTGCGCGGTGGCCGGCGACAACACCGCACCGGTCGGGTTGTGGATGCCCGAATTGGTGATGTACAGCCGTGGCGAATGTGCTTCCAGTGCGGCGGCGAAGGCAGCCACGTCCGGCCCGTTGGCGGTATAGGGCACGCCCACCACCTGCACCCGGTGCGCCTTGAGCAGTGCCAGGAAGTTGAAATAGCACGGGTCATCGATGAGCACGGTGTCGCCGGGTTCCAGCAGGAAACGGCAGATCAGGTCGATCGCGTGCGATCCCGATTCGGTCAGCATGATCTGCTCGGGTGCGGCATCGATGCCGTGGCCGGCCAGGCGCCGCGCCAGCAGTTGCCGCAACGGCGGCAGCCCAAGCGGGGTGGCGTAACCGGCCAGTGCCGATGCGCTGCTGCGCGCGGCATGGCGCAGGCCACGGCGGATCCCGTCCACGTACATCCAGTCGTCGGGCAGCCAGCCGCAGCCCGGTTTGAGCACGCTGGCGTCCTGCTCCAGCGACTGCCGCGCCAACCACAGCGGGTCCACCTGGCGATCGCGCGGCGGCCCCATCTCGGCCAGCGCCAGCGGTGCCACCGGCCCGATGACGTAGAAGCCCGAGCCGGGCCGGGCCACGATGAGCCCTTCGGCCGCCAACCGCTCGTAGGCCTCCACGATGGTGGACACCGACAACTGCAGTGCCCGGGCCTGGGCACGCACCGAGGGCAGGCGCATGCCGGGCAGATAGGTGCGCGCGGTGATCTTCGCGCGCACGGCGGTCATCACCGCATCGATGCGGGTGGCGGGCGGCGTCATCGGTGTGTGCATTCCGTAGGGGAGGTCAGGGCATAACAGTTACGTCGAAGTGTACTGGACTGTCTCTGGGGGAAGGCCGGGTCGGCGTGATCCACTGGCCGTCCCCTACAAGGATTGGACGATGGACAACGCGACACGCGGCTGGATGAACGGGTTGATTGGCGTGGTGATCTTTGCCGGCTCGCTGCCGGCCACCCGTGTGGCAGTGGCGGATCTGGACCCGCTGTTCCTGACCGCCGCGCGCGCCAGCGTCGCCGCCGTGCTCGGGTGGGCGCTGCTGCACGCGCTGGGCCAGCGGCGACCGGCCGCAGCGGTGTTGCCTGCACTGGCGGTCGTAGCGTTGGGGGTGGTGGTCGGGTTTCCGCTGCTCACCGCCTTGGCGCTGCAGCATGTCTCGTCGGCGCACTCGATCGTGTTCCTCGGGCTGCTGCCCCTGAGCACGGCGGTATTCGGCGTGCTGCGCGGCGGCGAGCGGCTGCGCCCCGCGTTCTGGGGGTTCTCGCTGCTCGGCAGCGTGGTGGTGGTTGGCTACGCGCTCGGCAACGGTATCGAGGCTTCGCTGCAGGGCGATCTGCTGATGCTGGCAGCGGTGGTGGTATGCGGGCTGGGGTACGCCGAAGGGGCGCGGTTGGCGCGCACGCTGGGTGGCTGGCAGGTGATCAGCTGGGCGCTGGTGGTGTCGCTGCCGGTGATGCTGCCGCTGATGCTGCTGCGCTGGCCGGCATCCTGGGCACAGGTGGGCGCGCCCGCCTGGTGGGGGCTGGGCTACGTGTCGGTGTTCAGCATGTTGATCGGTTTCATGTTCTGGTACCGCGGCCTGGCCCAGGGCGGGATCGCCGCCGTCGGCCAGCTGCAGTTGCTGCAGCCGTTCTTCGGCCTGGCCCTGGCCGCGCTGCTGCTGCACGAAACGGTGAGCCCGATGATGCTGGTGGTCACGCTGTGCGCGGTGGCCTGCGTGGCGGGCGCCCGGCGGTTCGCACGCTGAGGCGTCAGCCGCTGACCAGGCCGTGCCCGCCCACCGGGGCGGTCTCGAAGCGCTCGCCGAAGCCGGTGATCATCGGGCGCGCCTGGGCGATGGCCGCCTGTACGGCCGGCAGGGCGAGGGAGGCGCGGTGCAGGTCGGCGCTCTCCCATGCCTCGGTGATCCAGATCGCGTCCGGATCGGCCGGGTCGGTGGCAACCACGTAGCTCAGGCAGCCGGGCATGGCGCCGGTACCGTCGAGAAGAATCGCGATCACCCGATCGCGCTCGCCGGCCGCAGTCTTCATCTTGCCGATCAATCCGTACATGGTGCACTCCTGAACAGGTCCGGCGCCCATGCTGGGCATGCGGGCGGCACAGGTCAACGCCCGCCGCATTGAGGGGCTGGCAGCGCTGCGGTATCCTGCGCGCCGCTTTCGCCTCCGGGCCGGACCTGCTGTGATGACGCCACCCTGACAACGCGCTGACGACGCGCCCGTGCCAGTGCCGGGTCCAGGGAGTGCCTTGTTTCCATCACACAACGCGCCGCGCGCCGCGCCGGTGCGTGGAGTTTTTTCATGTCCGTTTCCTATCCGCTGCGCCAGCAATGGCTCGGCAATATCCGTGGCGACCTGCTGTCCGGCGCCGTCGTGGCACTGGCGCTGATCCCCGAAGCGATCGCCTTCTCGATCATCGCCGGCGTCGACCCCAAGGTCGGTTTGTACGCGTCGTTCTGCATCGCGGTGGTCACCGCCATCGCCGGCGGCCGCCCCGGCATGATTTCGGCGGCCACCGGCGCGATGGCCCTGGTGATGGTCGACCTCGTCCGCGACCACGGCCTGCAGTACCTGCTGGCTGCGACGATCCTGGCCGGCCTGCTGCAGGTGGTGGCCGGCGCATTGAAGCTGGGGGCCCTCATGCGCTTCGTGTCGCGTTCGGTGATCACCGGTTTCGTCAACGCCCTGGCCATCCTGATCTTCCTGGCGCAGATGCCCGAGCTGATCGGACGGTCCTGGCAGGTATGGGCGGTGTGCGCGGCCGGGCTGGCGATCATCTACCTGCTGCCGCGGCTGACCCGTGCGGTGCCGTCGCCGCTGGTGGCGATCGTGGTGCTGACCGTGCTGTCGATCGGATTTGGCTGGGAGGTGCGCACGGTCGGCGACATGGGCGCACTGCCGGACAGCCTGCCGACGTTCCTGTTCCCGGATGCTCCGTTGACCTGGGACACGCTGCGCCTGCTGCTGCCGGTGTCGGCGACGCTGGCGGTCGTGGGTCTGCTGGAGTCGATGATGACCGCGCAGATCGTCGAGGACATGACCGACACCCCCAGCCAGCGCAACCGCGAATGCGCCGGACAGGGCCTGGCCAACATCACCGCCGGGCTGTTCGGCGGCATGGGCGGCTGCGCGATGATCGGGCAGTCGGTGATCAACGTGTCCTCGGGCGGGCGCGGGCGGCTGTCGTGCCTGGTCGCCGGTGTGCTGTTGCTGCTGCTGGTGGTCTATGGCGCCCACTGGGTGCGGCAGATTCCGATGGCCGCGCTGGTGGCGGTGATGATCATGGTCAGCATCGGCACCTTCCATTGGCGCTCGTTCCAGGAACTGCGGCTGCACCCGAAGAGCTCGTCGCTGGTGATGGTGGCCACCGTGGTGGTCACCGTGATCACCCACGACCTGGCCAAGGGCGTGTTGACCGGGGTGCTGCTGTCGGCGCTGTTCTTCGCCCGCAAGGTGGGCCGCATGCTCGATGTCCACGCCGTCGCGCAGGCCGATGGCAGCTGCACCTGCACCGTCGCCGGGCAGGTGTTCTTCGCGTCGGCCGGGCAGTTCGCTGCCAGCTTTGATCTGCAGCATGTTCCCGCGCGCGTGGTGATCGACCTGTCGAACGCGCACTTCTGGGACCTCAGCGCGGTGGCTGCGCTGGAACGGGTGGTGGCCAGGCTGCGTGCGCATGGCGCGCAGGTCGAGGTCCGCGGGCTCAATGCGGCCAGCCAGACCCTGGTCGAGCGCCTGGCGCGGACACCGGGCGTGGATGGGCTGCCACCGGGCGGACACTGAACCCGGTCAGGAAACGCGGCTAAACATCGGCGCGGCAAGGCCGTTATCCAGCTCAATGCCCGGTGCGTGAGTGTCACCGTCCCGGGCTGGACCGCAATGGACTGCGCGATGCCGTAGTGGCGCTCGATGGCGTCCGCTGACCCTGTACCCTATTTCCGGAACCGCCCCCATGCCTGCGTCCCGCTCGACCGCTTCCAAGCGCCCCGGCAGCATCGCCAACCGGCTGATGCTCGGTACCGCACTGATTGCCATGCTCTGCTTCGGCGTCACCGCGGCCATCAGCTACCGCGAAGCCAGCCAGGCGCTGGTGGAGTCCTCGCGGCGGACCATGCAGAGCCAGGCCGAGGCCGAGGCGCGCCGGGTCAATACCGACCTGTCCGCTGCGTTCGCCACCAGCCAGGCACTGGCCGACAGCCTGGTGGTGCAGCATGCCGCCGGCACGCTGTCGCGCGGCACCGCCGCACAGATCCTGCAGCAGCAGCTGCGCTCGCACCCGGAGTGGGTGGGCCTGGGCACGCTGTGGGAACCGCAGGCGTTCGACGGCAAGGATGCCGATTTCGTCGATGCCGAGGCCCACGATGCCACCGGCCGCTTCATGAGCTACTGGGCCTGGCAGGACGGCAACCCGGTGCAGGACGTGCTCAAGGGCTACGACGTGCCTGGCGACGGCGACTGGTACCTGCGCCCGCGCGAGCTCAAGCGCCCCACCGTGGCCGAGCCGTACCGCTATGAGATCGGCGGCAAGCCGGTGCTGATGACCACGCTGTCCACGCCGGTGCTGGACAACGGCACCTTCCTCGGTGCGGTGACCGTGGACTTCGGCCTGGCCGCACTGCAGGAGCGCCTGGCCGCGCTGCGTCCGATGGGCGAGGGCCATGTGGAGCTGATTTCGCCGGCCGGCATCGTGCTGGCCGCCGCCGACGCCAAGGAGATCGGCACGCGCCGCGAGGACGCGGCGACCCGCCGCCTGCTGGCGCAGATCGCGGCGGACAAGCCGTACGAGGATTTCCACGAAGACGCCGCCGGCAACGTCAAGGCGTACGTGCCGCTGCGCATCGGCGGCAGCCAGGAGCGCTTCGCGCTCGGCGTGATCGTGCCGCACGACCTGATCACCGCGCAGGCCCGCGCGCTGCTCTGGATCATCCTGGCCGTGGGCCTGGGCGCGGCGCTGGTGCTCAGCGGCAGCGTCTATGTGCTGCTGCGCCGCCAGGCGATCCGTCCGCTGGCCGATGCGGTGCGGCTGTCGGCCGAGGTCGCCGACGGTCGCCTGGATACGCCGTTGCCGGCGGTGCGCGATGACGAAGTGGGCCGCCTGCTGCAGTCGATGCAGCGCATGCGTGACCAGCTGCAGGCGGTGATGACCGCCCAGGCCGAGATGGCACGGCGCCACGAAGCCGGCGAGCTGAGCTACCGCATGGATGCCGAGGGGTTCCCCGGCGCATACGGCCGCATGGTGCACGACACCAACCACCTGGTGGGTGCCAACATCGGCGTGACCCGGCGCCTGGTTGAGGTGATGCAGCGCTATGCGGTCGGCGACCTCACCCCGGACATGGACCGCCTGCCCGGTGAGCAGGCCGCGTTCACCGCGGCGATGGATACCACCAAGGGCAACCTGCGCGCGATCAACACCCAGATCCAGGATCTGGCCGGCGCGGCGGCCATCGGCGACTTCAGCCAGCGCGGCGACGTGGTGCGGTTCGACCACGACTTCCGCCTGATGGTGGAGAACCTCAACACCATGATGCAGGTGAGCGACGACAACCTGCAGCAGATTTCCGACCTGCTGCAGGCGATCGCGGCGGGCGACCTGACCGCGCGCATGCACGGTGAGTTCCACGGCGTGTTCGCCCGCATGCGCGACGATGCCGATACCACCGTGAGCCAGCTCACCGACATCGTCGGCCGTATCCAGCAGGCCACCGACAGCATCAACCTGGCCGCCGGCGAGATCGCCTCGGGCAACAGCGATCTGTCGCGCCGCACCGAGCAGCAGGCCGCCAGTCTGGAGGAAACCGCGGCATCGATGGAAGAGCTGACCTCCACCGTGCGTCAGAATGCCGACCATGCGGTGCAGGCCAACCAGCTGGCCGCCGGCGCTGCCGAGGTAGCGTCGCAGGGTGGCCTGGTGGTGGGCCAGGTGGTGACGACGATGGCCGGTATCGAAGCGTCGTCCAAGCGCATCGCCGAGATCATCACGGTCATCGACGGGATCGCCTTCCAGACCAACATCCTGGCCCTGAACGCAGCGGTGGAAGCGGCGCGCGCGGGTGAGCAGGGCCGTGGTTTCGCGGTGGTCGCCTCTGAAGTGCGCGCCTTGGCGCAGCGCTCAGCCGGCGCGGCCAAGGAGATCAAGACGCTGATCGACGATTCGGTCGAGCAGGTCAGCCAGGGCTCGGCGCTGGTGCAGACCGCCGGCCGAACGATGGAGGACATCGTCAGCGGCGTGCGCCGGGTCAACGACATCATGGCCGAGATCTCGGCGGCCTCGAAGGAACAGTCGGCCGGCATCGAGCAGGTCAACCAGACCATCACCCAGATGGACGAAACCACGCAGCAGAACGCAGCGCTGGTCGAAGAAGCGACGGCAGCGGCACGTGCGATGGAAGAGCAGGCACAGCAGCTGGGCACCGCAGTGTCGATCTTCCGCCTGCAGGCGCCGGCCGCACCGGTGCAGCGTGCGAGCGGACGCGCACCGGCAACGGTGTGAGCCAGGCGTCCGGCATGCGCGTCGGTGCATGCCGGCACCGGCGCGCTTCACCCTGGAATCATCGGGCGGTCCTAGACTTGCGGGCGTTCCCCTGACCGCGCAGGCACCGTCATGACAGCGTCCTCCGACCGCCTCGGTCTTTCCGCACTGACCGCATTGGTGGTCGGCTCGATGATCGGGGCCGGCATCTTCTCGCTGCCGCAGAACATCGCGCGCAGCGCCGGCCCCGGGGCCGCGTTGATCGGCTGGGCGATCAGCGGGCTGGGCATGCTGATGCTGGCGTTCGTGTTCCAGAACCTGGCCAACCGCAAGCCCGGGTTGGACACCGGCATCTACGCCTACGCCAAGGCTGGATTCGGCGACTACATCGGGTTCTCATCGGCCTGGGGCTACTGGGTCTGCTCGCTGCTGGGCAATGTCAGCTACTTCGTGCTGATCTTCAGCGGCCTGGGCTACTTTGTGCCTGCCTTCGGCGAAGGCAACACCTGGCAGGCGGTGGCATGTGCATCGGTGCTGCTGTGGTCGATGCACGCGATGATCCTGCGCGGCATCCGCGAGGCGGCGCTGGTCAACGCGGTGGTGACGGTGGCCAAGATCGTGCCGATCGTGGTGTTTCTGATCATCGCCGCGATCGGTTTCAGGGCCGACATCTTCACTGGCGATTTCTGGGGTACCGCCACGCTGGGCAGCCTGGGCGAGCAGCTGCGCGGGATGATGCTGATCACCGTCTGGGTGTTCATCGGCATCGAGGGCGCCAGTATCTACTCGCGGCGTGCAGGAAAGCGCGCCGACGTGGGGCGCGCCACCGTGATCGGCTTCCTGTGCGTGCTGGCGTTGCTGATGCTGGTGAATCTGCTGTCGATGGGCGTGCTCGGCCACGAGAAGCTGGCGCACCTGCACAACCCCTCGATGGCGTTCGTGCTGGAGGCCATTGTTGGCCCGTGGGGAGCCACCCTGATCATCATCGGCATGATCGTGTCGGTGCTGGGCGCGCTGCTGGCCTGGGTGCTGCTGTGTGCCGAAGTGCTGTACGCCGCGGCCGGGGACGGCACGATGCCCGCTTTCCTGGCCCGCCAGAACGCCAACGACGTGCCCGCCAACGCGCTGTGGCTCACCAACGGATTGATCCAGCTGTTCCTGGTGATCACCCTGTTCAATGCCGGCACTTACACCAGTCTGGTGTTGCTGGGCGCCTCGATGGCGCTGGTGCCGTACCTGTTCTCGGCCGGTTACGGGGTGCTGATCGCGTGGCGTGGCGAAGGCTACACCGACCCCGCCGCGCCGCGCCGGCGCGACCTGTTCGTGGCGTTGCTGGCCACCGTGTATGCGGTGTGGCTGGTGTATGCCGGCGGCGTGGCGCAGGTGATGCTGTCGGCGCTGCTGTACGCACCGGGCATGCTCATGTTCGCTTTGGCCAAGCGGCAGCACGGGCAGCCGGTGTTCACTCCGGTGGAGTGGGGGATCGCCGGGGGCGTGCTGGGCGTGGCGCTGTGCGGGGTATGGGGGCTGTGGCACGGCAGCCTGACGCTGGCCTGAGCTGCGGCAGCGGTTGCCGGCCCGGTCCGGTCGTCCCGTTCATGCCGCGCTGTCGACGCGGCTGCCGGCAGGGGCGAATCCACGGCGCCCCAGCCACAGCGCCAGGTGGACCAGCAGGATCAGCACCGGTACCTCCACCAGCGGCCCGATCACCGCCGCGAACGCCACCGGCGAGGCCAGGCCGAACGAGGCGATGGCCACCGCGATCGCCAGTTCGAAGTTGTTCCCGGTGGCGGTGAAGGCGATGGCCGTGGTGCGTGGGTAGTCCTTGGCGATCCACCGGCCCATGAAGAAGCTGATCAGGAACTGCAGCAGGAAGTAGAGCGTCAGGGGGAGCGCGATGCGGATCGCATCCAGGGGCAGGCGCAGCACATCACTGCCTTTGAGGCTGAACATCAGCACGATGGTGAACAACAGCGCGGCCAGCGTCAGCGGGCTGATTGCGGGCAGGAAGCGCGTTTCGTACCAGTCCGCACCGCGCATGCGGGTCAGCAGCACCCGCCCCAGCCATGCGGCTGCAAACGGAATGCCCAGATACACCAGCACGGCGCTGGCGATGGTCCAGGGACTGACGTCGATCACGCTGCGCTCCAGGCCGAACAGCGGTGGCAGCACCGACAGGAACAGCCAGGCGTACAGGCTGAAGAACGCGATCTGGAACAGCGAATTGAACGCGACCAGGCCGGCGACATACCGGTTGTCGCCACGCGCGAGCTGATTCCAGACCAGCACCATTGCGATACAGCGCGCCAGCCCGATCAGGATCAGGCCGGTCATGTAATCGGGATGGTCGCGCAGCAGCAGGGCGGCCAGCGCGAACATCAGCACCGGCCCGACCACCCAGTTCTGCACCAGCGACAGCAGCAGCACGCGCTTGTCGGCAAACACGGTGGGCAGGGTATCCATGCGCACTTTCGCCAGCGGGGGATACATCATCAGGATCAGGCCGATCGCGATGGGGATGTTGGTGCTGCCGATACTGAGGGCATCCAGGGCGGCGGGCAGGTCCTCGAACCAGGCGCCCAAGGCAATGCCGAGCGCCATCGCCGCGAAGATCCACAGCGTCAGCCAACGGTCCAGGAAGGACAGGCGGGGGGCGGCGGGAGACGTCATGGCGTCGGCATGCAGCGGGCATCCGGTCCGCAGGCGGCGTCGCCGGCGCAGCAGTTCTCGGTCAGGTAGCCGATCAGTCCGTTCATCGCGTCGAACTCGGCGCGGTAGCAGATGCTGCGGCCCCGCGCTTCGGCCGTCACCAGCCCGGCAGCCGCCAGTTCCTTGAGGTGGAAGGAGAGGGTGGCCCCGGGCAACGACAGTTCAGCGGCGATCTCGCCGGCGAGGCGGCCGCTGTGGCCCGCCTGGACCAGCAGGCGGAATACGCTCAGGCGGGTGGCGTGGCCCAGCGCGGCTAGGGCGGTGGTTGCGGTTTTGTGTTCCATGTTTCTAGAATAGTGGAACAATAGCGCCGGAGCAACGCCCTCATGTCCCGCCTTCCCCACCTGACCCCGGCGGCGGCCCCGTCGCCCGATCTGGACGCATTGCGCCAGGAGGGCGGCGACCACCCGCCGCGGATCCTGATTCTGTACGGATCGCTGCGCCCACAGTCCTACAGCCGGCTGCTCGCACGCGAAGTAGAGCACCTGCTGCAGCACTTCGGCGCCGAGGTACGGGTCTTCGATCCGCACGCGCTGCCGATGTGCGATGCCGTCGGGGCCGACCATCCGCAGGTGCAGCAGCTGCGTGCCTGGTCACAGTGGTCCGAAGGGCAGGTCTGGATCAGCCCGGAGCGCCACGGCAGCATGAGCGCGGTGTTCAAGAACCAGATCGACTGGCTGCCGCTGTCCGAGGGCAGCGTGCGCCCGACGCAGGGTCGCACGCTGGCGGTCATGCAGGTCTGTGGCGGCTCGCAGTCGTTCAATGTGGTCAACGCGCTGCGCGTGCTGGGCCGCTGGATGCGCATGGTCACCATCCCGAACCAGTCGTCGGTGCCCAAGGTCTGGCAGGAATTCGACGACGCGGGCCGGATGCGTGCCTCGCCGTACTACGACCGCGTGGTCGATGTGGTGGAGGAGCTGGTCAAGTTCACACTGCTCGTGCGGGGGCGCACCGAGTACCTCACCAGCCGTTACAGCGAACGCAAGGACGTCGCGGCGATGCACGCGCTGGCGGTGGCCGCCGGTGCCGTTGCAGCACCATCGCCGACGGCCGGGAGCGCGCCATGAAGGCAACAATTCTCCACAACCCTGCGTGCGCCACCTCGCGCAACGTTCTTGCCTTGATCCGCCATGTCGGCATCGAGCCGGAGGTGATCGAGTACCTGGTGACGCCGCCGACGCGCGAGCGGCTGGTCTCGCTGATCCGGCGCGCGGGCCTGGAGGTGCGCCAGGCGCTGCGGCAGAACGTGCCGCCCTACGCCGCGCTGGGTCTGGATGACCTGCGGCTGGATGACGACCACCTGCTCGATGCGATGCTGGCGCACCCGATCCTGATCAACCGTCCCTTCGTCGAGACGGAGCGTGGTGTCTGCCTGGCGCGGCCATCCGAAGCGGTCCTGGCGCTGTTGCCGCCGCTGCGCACCGATTTCACCAAGGAAGACGGCCAGGTGGTGCCGGCCCTGTCCGTGGCCGATTCGGCCGACGGCGATGTCACCCGACCGCCGCGCTGATCGCCTGCAGACCCGGCGTGCCGGAAAGCCGCATCCTGTTCGGCGCGCGCCGGGCCGCGATGCGGGAGGTGAGCCGCAAAAAAAAAGCCCGGTCGATGACCGGGCCCGAAGGGGAGTGCAGGGCGCCGATTACCAGCGCAGACCTTCAAAGGGGTTCCAGCTGGTGTTGCCCTTCACGCGATCCAGGTAATACGCGTAGTTGGTCGTGATCGCGACCAGCAGCGACCACACCACCAGCAACGTACGGCCGATGAAGCCCGGCAGGATCATCGCCACCACATACAGCGCCACGGTCACGGCGAGGACCACGATCGCCTTGCGCCACAGGCCGAGGATGAACAGGTAGATCCAGGTGAAGAACAGGGCGAAGAAGTTGAAGTTGACCTTCACTTTTTCGCCGAACGGCAGCTTCTGCAGGGCTTCCTTGAAGCCCGGGGCGTTGGGCGCGCCATGCTTCTCGAAGAAGTTGAAACGGAACTGCCACTTGGGGCTGTACTGCGAGGTGTTGAAGGAGTCCATATCCATTTTCTAGGTTGTAAACGATTTCATCATAGCTTTCGTATATGCCAGTACGCCAGTGTATCGACGCGGACGTGTCGAAAAACCGGCGCAACCGGGCCGTCACACATTGCGGTGAATTTTCAGATAGGGTGCGCACTCCCCACGGCGGATGCCGTTGGGAACGACCGCAGGACACAGGACACGGAGACCATGTCGAGTACTTCCTCGCGCCACGGCGCGGGCCCCGCCAATCGCCCGATCGCACCGTGCCCGGTCGCGACCCAGGCCCAGCAGTTGCTGGCCCAGCAGCAGTTGACCCAGGCCGCCTCGCGCGCGCTGGCGATCGCCGCTGCCGCGCTGGTCACGCCCGAGCCCGAGCTGCGCTGATACCCCCCGCTGCCCACGCGCTGCCCGATCGGGACAGCGCACGTCGGGCGTGGCCGTCAGGAAGCGCTTGGACATGCCACGGCGCCCGGTCCCGCGCTTGGCCGGGGCAGACGAGGCGCGCGCGGGCTGCGCACGGAACGACACGGCCCCGGTGGATGGCGCTGCGATGGTCATCGACCGTTCGGGTGATGCGAATGACGCCCGTGTACAAGATGAATGGGGAAAACCCCGTGGCACAAGGGCTGCGACCTCATGTCGCGATCAGCCACCCCGGTGTCGGGGCCGGCTGGCTGAATGGGGAGAAATCACGGGGATTGGCCTTCGCACCCGGCTTACATTTGGCCCCATAGACTGAGCCGCATTTTTCGCCTCAAGCCTGTTGGAGAGTTCGTGGGTTCCGGTAGTGACAGACATCAGCTGCGTACCGGTTGCCGGTCCACGCAGGCAGGACGCAATCGTGCCGCTGGGCGCGCCGGGATCGGGATGATCCACCTGGTACCGGGTTCGCCCGGCTTGGCACGCCCCACCACGGGACGCCGCGCATGACCACGCAGACCCTCAACGCCGTTGTGGACGCCGGGCGGGCAGTGCTGCCGGTCGAAACGCCGATGGCCATGCCCGAACAGTCGTTCCGCGAAGGGCGCCTGCAGGTGCCGCGCCAGCGTACCGCGCCGCGGTTGATGGCGCTGCGCCGCTTCTACATCCTCGGCGGCACCGCAGCGATGACCATCGCCGCCACCACCATGATGTGGAAGGTGCTCGCGGTGAACGGCGTCAGCGTGCTGGAGGCCTGCCTGCTGTGCCTGTTCGTGGCCCTGTTCGCCTGGATCGCGCTGTCCTTTGCCGGGGCCGTCGCCGGCTTTCTGACCGCCGTGTTCGATCGCGGCTACAAGCTGGGCATCGATCCGGATGAGCCGCTGCCGCAGGTGCATACCCGCACCGCGCTGCTGATGCCCACCTACAACGAAGATCCGCGCCGCCTGCTGGCTGGCCTGCAGGCGATCTACGAGTCGGTTGCCGCGACCGGGCAACTGGCGCAGTTCGATTTCTACGTGCTCAGCGACACCCGCCGCGACGACATCGGTGCGGCCGAAGAACAGGCGTTTGAAGCACTGCGCGATGCCGTGCAGGGGCACGACCGGCTGTTCTACCGTCGCCGCGGCGACAACAGCGGACGCAAGGCCGGCAACATCGCCGACTGGGTGCGCCGCTTCGGTGGCGGCTACCCGCAGATGCTGATCCTGGATGCCGACAGCCTGATGACCGGCGACACCATCGTGCGCCTGGTGGCCGGCATGGAACACAATCCGGACGTCGGCCTGATCCAGACACTGCCGGCGGTGATCGGCGGGCGCACCCTGTTCGCACGCATGCAGCAGTTCGGCGGGCGCGTGTACGGGCCGGTGATCGGGCGCGGCGTGGCCTGGTGGCATGGTGCGGAAAGCAACTACTGGGGCCACAACGCGATCATCCGCACCGAGGCCTTTGCCGAGAACGCCGGCCTGCCGCCGCTGCCGGGACGCCAGCCGTTCGGCGGGCACGTGCTCAGCCACGATTTCGTCGAGGCCGCGCTGATGCGCCGTGGCGGCTGGGCCACCCACATGGTGCCCTACCTCAAGGGCAGCTACGAGGAAGGCCCGCCCACGCTGACCGACATGCTGGTGCGCGACCGTCGCTGGTGCCAGGGCAACCTGCAGCACGCCAAGGTGGTCGGCTCCAAGGGCCTGCACTGGGTCAGCCGCATGCACATGATGATCGGCATCGGCCACTATTTCACCGCGCCGATGTGGGCGATGCTGATGCTGATCGGCATCGCGATCCCGCTGTTCCAGGGCGGCATCGATTTCAATGCGCTGCTGCATCTGTCGCCCGGCCAGTACTGGCGGCACCAGGACGAAGAAAAAGTGGTGCGCATGTTCGCCCTCACGATGGTCGTGCTGCTGTCGCCCAAGGTGCTGGGGTACCTGGCCATGCTGCTGGACCCGGTGGAGCGGCGCGGATGCGGCGGTGCCTTCCGTGCGCTGATCTCGATGCTGCTGGAAACCGTGCTGGCCGCGCTGATGGCACCGGTGGTGATGTACGTGCAGTCGCGTGGCGTGGCCGAAGTACTGGCCGGCAAGGACTCGGGCTGGGATGCACAGCAGCGTGACGACGGTGGGATCTCCTGGCCGGCGCTGATCCGCGGCTACGGTGGCCTGAGCGTTTTCGGGCTGTTCATGGGCGCGCTCGCCTACGCGGTGTCGCCGTCACTGGCGGCATGGATGGCGCCGGTGGTGGTCGGCATGGTGCTGGCCGTGCCGGTAGTGGCCCTGACCTCTGGGCGCCGCGCCGGCGACCTGCTGCACCGCTGGGGCCTGATGGACATTCCCGAGGAACTGGCCCCGCCGCCGGTGCTGGTGCGCGCCGCGCAACTGCGTCGGGCCGCGCTGGAGAACGCTGCGCCGCAGTGAGTTGTGCGCATAATGCGGCGCCCCTGTTCTGGAGTCACCGCATGCAGCACCGCTTGGAAACCGTCATCAACGAAACCGGCACCGACCCGCAGTGGGCGGTGCTGTGGCTGCATGGACTGGGCGCTGACGGCCATGATTTCGCGCCGATCGTCCCCGAACTGCTGCGTCCGCACTGGCCGGCGATCCGCTTCGTGTTTCCGCATGCACCGGTGCAGCCGATCACGATCAACAACGGCGTGCCGATGCGCGCCTGGTACGACATCGTCAGCATGGACTTCCGCTCGCGTGCCGACGCCGCCGGCGTGGACACCTCGGTGCTGGCCCTGGACGGCCTGATCGAGGACGAAATCGCCCGCGGCATTCCGGCCGAACGGATCCTGCTGGCCGGCTTCTCGCAGGGCGGCGCCATCATCCTCAGCGCCGCCTTGCGCCGGACCCGCCCGCTGGCCGGCCTGATCGCGCTGTCGACCTACCTGCCGGATCCGGAGACGGCCGCCGCGCAGCGTGCGCCGGACGGCATCCGGCCCCCGGTGTTCATGGCGCACGGCGCGCAGGACCCGGTCATTCCGCAGCCCATCGCCGCGCATACCGCACAGACGCTCACCGCGCTGGGCTTCCCGCTGGAATGGCATTCCTATCCGATGGCCCACCAGGTCTGTGGCGACGAGCTGCAGGCGCTGGGCGATTGGCTGGACGCGCGGTTCCAGGCCGCCTGAGCCGATGAGCGACCCGCGCCAGCTGCCGTGGCTGCCCGACCTGTGCCGCCTGCCGCGGCTGGCGGCGATGCTCGGGCTGGCCGAGCTGGTGGTGCTGGTGGTGGCCCTGGCGCCGGATGGCAGCCGGCAATGGTTGGTGTCGGACTTTCTCAGCGCCAGTGGCTTTGCCCTGTGGCTGGCGTTGGCCACCACGGTCTGCCTGTGCAGCGCCCGGCAGCAGTTGTCGCGGCTTCCCGAGTTACCCGGCACGCTGCTGGCGGTGGCGATGACTGCGGTGATCGCCAGTGCCTGCGCCGGCATCGTGCATGGGCTTTACAGCGCGCTGGGCGGAAGCAGTTTTGCCAGCGGCGTCGGCTTCTGGCGCTTCACCCTGGGCAGCGCGGCGATCACCGCGCTGATGGTGGCGCTGGCCCTGCGCTATTTCTATGTCAGCGACCGCTGGAGCGCGCAGGTGATGGCCAACGCACGCGCGCAGGCCGATGCGTTGCAGGCGCGGATCCGTCCGCACTTTCTCTTCAACAGCATGAACCTCATCGCCGGCCTGCTGCGCCGCGATCCGGCGGTGGCCGAACGCGCGGTGCTGGATCTGTCCGATCTGTTCCGGGCCGCGCTTGGGGCGGGCGAGGGCGATGCCACCCTGCGCGAGGAATGCGAGCTGGCCGAGCGCTATCTCTCGATTGAATCGCTGCGCCTTGGCGAGCGCCTGCAGGTGCAATGGCAGCGCGAGGAACCGCTGCCGTGGGACCTGCCGATGCCGCGCCTGGTGCTGCAGCCTCTGGTGGAGAACGCGGTGCTGCACGGCATCTCGCGGCTGCCGGCGGGGGGCACGATCGTCATCGGGCTGGGCGTAAAGGACCAGCAGCTGCACATCCGCGTGCACAACCCGGCTCCCGATCCCAGCGCGCGCAGCCTGCCGCTGGCGCACGGTGCCGGCCACGCCCAGCGCAGCATCGCGCACCGCCTGGCCTGGCGTTTCGGGCCGGGCGCGCGGATGACGGGAGGATGGAGCGACGGCTACTATGCTTGCGACATCACGGTCCCGATTCCATGAGGATGCTGTCTTGAAAGTGGTCATCGCCGACGACGAACCGCTGGCCCGCGATCGGCTGCGGTCACTGCTGGCCGACCAGGCCGGGGTCGAGGTCGTGGCCGAGGCGGAGAACGGCGAACAGGCGCTGCACGCCTGCGCCGATCTGCAACCGGACCTGGTGCTGCTGGACATCGCCATGCCGGGCCTGGACGGGCTGGAGGCCGCCCGTCACCTGGCCACCTTCGATCCGCGTCCGGCGGTAGTCTTTTGCACCGCCTACGACGCGCACGCGTTGTCCGCGTTCGAGGCGGCCGCCATTGATTACCTGATGAAGCCGGTGCGTCCCGAGCGGCTGGCCGCCGCGCTGGAGCGCGCGCGGACCTTCCTGGCGGGCCGCGGTGGCCAACCCGTTGCCGCCAGCCAGCAGGCACGCACCCTGCTGTGCGCGCGCCTGCGCGGCAGCCTGCGGCTGATCCCGATCGACGACATTCACTACCTGCAGGCCGAGGAAAAGTACGTGGTGGTCCACCACGCACGCGGCGAGGACCTGATCGAGGAGTCGCTGAAGTCGCTGGAGGAGGAGTTCACCACGCGGTTCGTGCGCATCCACCGCAACTGCCTGGTTGCCCGGCACGAACTGATGGAGCTGCGGCGCAACAGCGCCGGCCAGGTGCAGGCCGTGCTTCGCCACGGCAAGCAGCCGCTGGAGGTGAGCCGGCGCTGCGTGGCCAGCATCAAGCAGGACCTCAAGCACCTGTGAGGGAGCAGCGGCGTACCAGCCGTGGGTCGGTACGCGTGGCCGGCTTTGACATAATGGCGGCATGAAGACCCTGCGCATCGCCACCCGAAAGAGCCCGCTTGCCCTGTGGCAGAGCGAACATGTCGCCGATCGCCTGCGCCAGGCGCATCCTGGCCTGGACGTGGTGCTGGTGCCGATGAGCACGCGTGGCGACGAGGTGCTCGACCGCTCGCTGGCCGCCATCGGCGGCAAGGGCCTGTTCCTCAAGGAGCTGGAACTGGCGATGCTGCGCGGTGAGGCCGACTGCGCGGTGCATTCGCTCAAGGACGTACCGATGGAGCTGGACGCACCGTTCGCGCTGCCGGCGATGCTGACCCGCCACGATCCGGCCGACGGCTTCATTTCCAATCTGTACGCCTCGCTCGATGCGCTGCCGATCGGCGCGCGCGTGGGGACCTCCTCGCTGCGCCGCCAGGCGCAGCTGCGCGCGCTGCGTCCGGACCTGGAGCTGCTGGACCTGCGCGGCAACGTCAATACCCGGCTGGCCAAGCTCGACAACGGCGGTTACGACGCGATCGTGCTGGCCGTGGCCGGGCTGGAGCGGTTGGGCCTGGGCGAGCGGATCGTGTCCCGGCTGGCCGCGCCGGCATGGCTGCCGGCCCCGGCGCAGGGCGCGGTCACGGTGGAATGCAATGGCGAGGATGCGCAGGTGATGGCGCTGTTCGCCGCACTGGATGATGCCCGCACCCGCGCCTGCGTGGAGGCCGAGCGCGCGATGAACCGTGCGCTGCACGGCAGCTGCCATGTGCCGGTGGCCGGCTTCGCGCAGTGGGAGGGAGAAGACCTGTTCCTGCAGGGGCTGGTCGGTGGCGTGGCCGACGGCCGCCTGATCCGCGCCGAGGCGCGGGGGTCCGGAGCGGACCCGGATGCCTTGGGAAAAGCAGTGGCGCAGGGGCTGCTCGACGGGGGCGCCGGCGAATTGCTCGCCGTCTGAGGTGCAAGGCCGACCACTCCTCCGGTGTGGAGCCCCCTGACTCAGGGGGCGGCCGCGAAGCCGTGGGGGTCCGGGGGGGAAGGGGCCCACGATTCGCGCAGCGAACCGTGGAGCGTCAGCGCGAATGCGACGGCGCGTACCCTTACTTGAACTTGTAGACCACGTTCATGGTGGTCAACGTGTCGGTCTTGCGCTTGTCTTCGGCGACGTCGCTGTTGTAACGGGCCTGCCAGCCGGCTTTCAACGCCAGGTGCTCGTTCATGCTGACCGACACGCCGAAATCGTTCTGGCCGAAGGTGTTGTACGAGCCCGATTCGACCAGCAGCGTGTTGACCAGGTCGGTATTGGGGGTCAGCGTGTACTTGACGTCGAACAGGCCGCGGCCGATCAGGCCGGTGCGGGTCTCATCGTCCTCGGTATTGTGCGTGCGGCGCACACCGGGGCCGATCTGCGCGTCGATGTAGAAGCGGTCGCTGTCCACCACGCGGGTACCGTAACCGAGACCGAACGAGCTCTGGCGGTCGTAGGTGGCGAAATCGTCGCGCTCGTAACGCACAGTGGCGGTGAGCTGGCGGTGTTCGCCCAGCTGCAGCGCGCTGCCGGCGCTGCCGGTATAGCGGTTCGCGGTGGTGTTGCGGCGGCGCACGGTGCTGCCGTCATCGTTGGTTTCGGTGTACTCCGAGCGCGAGCGCAGGCCGAACAGGTCCATGCTGTGCACCCAGTCGTCATCGGTGTAACGCAGGCGCAGGCGACCGTTGGCGCTCTCGGTGTTGCTGTTGCCGCGGGCCGAGGCAAAGCCCAGTTCGCCGCCGCTGCCGCTCCAGGGCGAGGTCATCGCGGCCAGCTCGGAAACGTCTTCCGCCCAGGCCACCGGGGCGCAGAGCAGCAGGGGAACAAGCAACGAGACGCGCAGGGACATCAACGGTTCTCCGGATCGGACAGGGGGGAGGGACAGGCCGGTGATGATACTTGAAGCGTTCAGCGCGACATCCGCGCCTGTGCCCCGGCTTTAGCAGACGTTCGGCCTTTCCGCCTGTTCAGGGTAGATCGACGCGCAGCGTCGGATCGTCGAAGCGCGCGTACGACACCGTGATGTCGAAGGCCTGTCCCTGGGTCTGTCCCTGCCGACGGATGCGCACGGGCAGCCCCTGCGCGTTGATCCAGTACAGCATGCCGTCCGGCGCCGCGGTGGCATGGCGGACGCGGAACCTGCGCGCGACCTGACCGTCGATGCGGTCGCTGCCCAGCGCTTCCACCTGCAGTTGCGCCGGTGCCAGATCGGGCGGCAGCGGATTGCGCCACTGTGCCAGCAGCCCCGGCGGCACCGGAACCTGGCGGACCTCGCCATCGCGCTGCAGGAAGAAGGTGTCGCCAATGATGGTCTGCGCGCCCTCCCCGGTGGTCAGCCGGTAACGGTCCGGTGCGACGAAGTCCATCCGCGCCTCGAGCGGACGCGGCCCCTGCATCTGCATGTGGGCCTGGAAGCTGCGCAGCTGGCCGAACCGGCGGCTGGCGGCAAGCACCTCACCGGCCGGATCGGCGGCCGGCACCGGCGCGGCCAGTGATGGGCCAGGGGTGGCCGGCTCGGCGCTGCGCTCGCATGCCCCCAGCAGCATGACGAGCAGGGCGGCGGGGAACAGGCGCACGAGGGGCGAGGACATGGCGGGGACGGCCGGGCAGGGGGCACCACGATAGCCGAAGATGCCGCCGATGCCGCCACAACGACGGCGACTCGGACATAATCGGCTCATGGACCGATATGAACGCATCAATGCCCTGCATCGCCTGCTCAAGTCCGCCCGCTACCCGGTGACGGTGGCGACGCTGCAGGAGAAACTGGCGTGTTCCCGCGCCACGGTGTATCGCGACCTGGCCTTCCTGCGCGACGCGCTGATGGCCCCGGTGGAGGGCGACGGCGAGGCCGGCTTCCGCTACCAGGCCGATGAAAGCGACCGCTTCGAGCTGCCGGGGCTGTGGCTCAGCTCGGAGGAGCTGCACGCGCTGCTGGCCTCCCAGCACTTGTTGGCGCGTACTGGCGGTGGCGTGTTGTCCTCCGTGCTTGCGCCGCTGCAGCAACGCATCGAAGGCCTGCTGGCTGCCCAGGCCGGGGTCTCGACCTGGCCGGTGGACCGGGTGCGGGTAATTCCGCACCGCGGCCGTAAATTCGACGAGGCCAGCTTCCGTGCGGTGGCGTCGGCGGTGCTGGAGCGCAAGCAGCTGGCGTTCGAGTACCGTGCCCGCTCCACTGACGAGGCCACCAAGCGCACCGTCTCCCCGCAGCGCATGACCCACTATCGCGACAACTGGTACCTGGATGCCTGGGACCACGGGCGCGAGGGACTGCGCAGTTTTGCGGTGGACCGCATCTACAAGGCGCGGGTGGTCGACACCGTGGCCCGCGACGTGGACGACAGCGAGCTGGACGAACAGCTCGGCGCGAGCTACGGCATCTTTTCCGGCGCGCCCAAGGGCTGGGCCACCATCGTGTTCAGCGCCAAGGCGGCGCGCTGGGTGGCCGACGAACACTGGCATTCCAGGCAGCAGGGCCGGTTCCTGCCGGACGGCCGCTATGAACTGAAGGTGCCGTACAGCGTTTCCCGCGAGCTGCTGATGGACGTGCTCCACTACGGGTCGGATGCCGAGATCATCGAGCCGACCGTGCTGCGCGAACAGGCCAAGGCGCTGCTGGCGCTGGCGCTGAGCAACTACGAGTAGCAACGCCTGCGGTCGCCGCACCCGCCTGCTGCGGCCGCCGCTCATGCCCCACCGTCATGTGGCCCCGGTACCCGGGGGGGCGGTGCCTGCGGTATCGTTGAAGGCTGTCGCAGCCCCCCCCCGGATTGTCCCCCCATGAAAAAGTACCTGTTGCTCCCGCTGCTGGCCGCGTCGCTGGCCCTGGCCGCCTGCGGTAAGTCCGGCAACGACACGAAGAAGCTGGTGGTCGCCGCCACGGCCGTTCCGCATGCCGAGATCCTGGCCCAGGTCAAGCCGATCCTGGCCAAGGAAGGGCTGGAACTGGACGTGCGCGTGTTCAACGATTACGTGCAGCCCAACGACCAGCTCGTGCAGAAGCAGGTGGACGTCAACTACTTCCAGACCGAGCCGTATCTGGATGCCTACAACCGCGACCGCAAGACCGATCTGGTCAAAGTGATCGGCGTGCACATCGAGCCGTTCGGCGCCTACTCGCGCCGCTTCAAGACGCTCAATGAGGTGCCCACCGGTGCGGACGTGGTGATTCCCAATGACCCAAGCAACAACAGCCGCGCGCTCATCCTGCTGCACAAGGCCGGCCTGATCACCCTCAAGGACCCGACCAATGCGCTGGCCACCCAGCGTGACATCATCGCCAACCCCAAGCAGCTCAAGTTCCGCGAGCTGGATTCGGCGATGCTGCCGCGCGTGCTCGACCAGGTCGATCTGGCCCTGATCAACACCAATTACGCGCTGGATGCCGGGCTCAATCCGACCGAGGACGCGCTGGCGATCGAGAGCCGGGATTCGCCGTACGTGAACTTCCTGGTCGCGCGCCCGGACAACAAGGACGATGCCCGCGTGCAGCAGCTGGCCAAGGCGCTGACCAGCCCCGACGTGAAGGCCTTCATCGCCGAGAAATACAAGGGCGCGGTGCTGCCGGCGTTCTGATGGCGATGGGGACGCAATGCCGGCCGGCGGCCGGCATTACGCCGGTGATGTGACCCGGAAGCCCATCGTCGCTTCCACGGCCTGCTGCCAGCCGGCATACAGCGCCTCGCGGCGCGCCGCCGCCATCTGCGGTTGGAAACGGCGGTCCACGGCCCATTGTTCGGCGATCTGCGCGCGGCTGGTCCAGAAGCCGGTCGCCAGCCCGGCCAGATAGGCCGCGCCCAGCGCGGTGGTTTCGGCCACCTGCGGGCGAAGCACCGGCACGCCAAGCAGGTCGCTCTGGAACTGCGCCATGAAGTCGTTGGCGATCGCACCGCCGTCGGCGCGCAGCTCCTTCAGCTCGATGCCGGCATCGGCCTGCATCGCGGCCAGCACGTCGCGGGTCTGGTAGGCCATCGACTCCACCGCCGCGCGGATGAAATGTTCCTTGGTGGTGCCACGGGTCAGCCCGAACATCGCCCCGCGCACATCGCTGCGCCAGTACGGCGCGCCCAGCCCGACAAAGGCCGGCACCAGGTACACGCCGCCGTTGTCCTCGGCGCGCTCTGCATACGCCTGGCAGTCGCTGGACTTGCCGAACATGCGCAATCCGTCGCGCAGCCACTGCACCACCGACCCGGCGACGAAGATCGAGCCTTCCAGGGCGTACTCCACCCGGCCGTCGATGCCCCAGGCCAACGTGGTCAGCAGGCCATTGTGCGATTCCACGGCCTTGTCGCCGGTGTTCATCAGCATGAAACAGCCGGTGCCATAGGTGTTCTTGGCCATGCCCGGCTCGAAGCATGCCTGGCCGAACAGCGCGGCCTGCTGGTCGCCGGCGATGCCGGCAATGGGAATGTGCTGATCGAAGAAGAACTGCGACCGCGTGGTCGCGTAGACCTCGCTGGAGCTGCGGACCTCGGGCAGCATCGCGCGTGGAATGTTGAACAGCGCCAGCAGTGCATCATCCCAGCGCCGCGCGTGGATATCGAACAGCAGGGTGCGTGCGGCATTGCTCGGATCAGTGACATGCGCCTGACCGCCGCTGAGGTTCCAGACCAGCCAGGTGTCGATGGTGCCGAACAGCAGTTCGCCGCGCTCGGCCCGCGCCTGCGCACCGGGAACATGGTCGAGGATCCAGCGGATCTTGGTGGCCGAGAAGTACGCGTCGATCACCAGACCGGTGCGCTGCCGGATCAACGGCTCATGGCCGTCGGCTTTGAGTCGTTCGCACAGCGGGTGGCTCTGCCGCGACTGCCACACGACCGCATTGTGGATCGGTTGCCCGGTGGCCTTGTCCCACACCACGGTGGTTTCGCGCTGGTTGGTGATGCCGATGGCGGTGATGTGGCGCGGCTCGACCTGCTGGCGGTTCAACAGCTCGGTGATCGTGGTGTAGACGCTGGTGAGGATCTCGCGTGGATCGTGCTCCACCCAGCCCGGTTCGGGGAACAGCTGGGTGAACTCGCGTTGGGCGCTCCCGGCCATGCGGCCGTCGCGGTCGAACAGGATCGCGCGCGAACTGGTGGTGCCCTGGTCGATCGCGAGCACGTACTGCTTGTCCATCACTGACTCCCTGGCAACCCTGCGCATGTCGCAGCGACCCGCCCAGCCTACGCCATCGCCGCGCGGGCCTGCAGGTGCGCGGCCAATGCCTCGCACTGGGCTGGCTGCATGCGGAGCCCGAGGTGCGTGCGTCGCCACAACACATCATCGGCGGTCCGCGCCCACTCGTGCGCGACCAGATAGTCCAGCTCGCGCTGATACAGCCCGCCGCCGTGGTCGTGGCCCAGCGCATCCAGCGACTGCGCACCGCCCAGCAGGCGTGTGGCGCGGGTGCCATAACTGCTGGCCAGACGCTGCAGCAGGGCCGCCGGCAGCTGCGGATGGGACTGCTGCAGGCATGCGGCGACCGCCGCGCCATCACCGCCATCGCCGCCGGGCAAGACCGCGCCGTGTGCGGTCCACGCCGGCCCGGCGTGGGGCAGGTGGGGGCCGAGCCGGTCCAGCGCTTCCTCGGCCAGGGCGCGATAGGTGGTGAGCTTGCCGCCCAGGACGCTGAGCAGCGGCGCCCCGCCGGTATCCAGGTCCAGCCGATAGTCGCGGGTCACCTTGGACGCATCGCGGTGATGGTCCGCCAGCAGCGGGCGCACCCCGCTGAAGCGCCACACGATGTCCGCGTCCCGCACCGGGACGCGCAGGTAACGGTTGACCGCCGCCAGCAGATAGGCCTGTTCGTCATCGCGTGGACGCACCTGGGCGGGGTCGTCGTCGTAGTCGGTGTCGGTGGTGCCGATCAGCGTGAAGTCGTCCTCGTACGGGATGGCGAACACGATGCGCTGATCCGGTTGCTGGAACACATAGGCGCTGTCATGCGCGAACAGGCGTGGCACGACCAGGTGGCTGCCCTGCACCAGGCGCAGGCCGATCGGTGCATCCAGGCCGGCACGCTCCAGCAGCTGGCCTGCCCACGGCCCGGCGGCATTGACCACGCACTGCGTGCGCACGCGCTGCACATCGCCGTTGGCGTCGCGCAGCACTGCCCACCAGTGGTCACGGTGGCGGATCAGCTGCTCGCAACGCGTGCGTACCCGGATCCGGGCGCCGCGTTCGTGCGCATCCACCGCATTGAGGACCACCAATCGCGCATCGTCCACGCGCGCATCGGCGTAGCTGAAACCGGTACGGTACTGCGGCTGCAGCGCTGCGCCGGCCGGATCGGTGGCCAGCCGCAGGCGTCGCGACGGCGGGAAATGGGCGTTGGCCTGGCCAAGGTGGTCGTAGAGCCACAAGCCGGCGCGCAGTACCCAGGCCGGTCGCAGCAGCGAGGCATGCGGCAGCACGAACGTGGTGGGGCGGACCAGATGCGGCGCCAGCCGGCGGACGGTTTCGCGTTCGTTGAGCGCCTTGCGCACCAGGGCGAACTCGCCGTTGCGCAGGTAGCGCAGGCCGCCGTGGACGAGCTTGGTACTGGCGCTGGAGGTATGCGCGGCGAGATCGTCCTGCTCGCACAGGCAGACCGACAGCCCGCGCCCGGCGGCATCGCGGGCGATACCGGCGCCGTTGATGCCGCCGCCCACCACCAGTACGTCGAAGGTATCGCTCATCGCTTCCCCGGGGTGGACCCGGATGGGTCCGTGCCGGCAGTGTCGATCACGCGCGGACAAGACCCGATGAAAGTGCACGGTCCGGAAACGACAACGGGCCCCGTTGAGGGGCCCGTCGCGAACGTACCTGGATGCGGGGTGGCGCTTAGAAGCGGGCGCCGATGCCGAAGCCCACGGTCCACGGGTCCAGCTTGGCCTTGTCGCCGGTGCCGTCGCCGTTGACGGTCAGTTCCGGACGCGAATGCATGTAGCGGGCATCGGCGCGGGCAAACCAGGTGCTGTTGATGTTCATGTCCACGCCGACGGTGCCAATGGCGCCCTTGGCGGTTTCCAGGCCGATGTGGCCGACATCGCTGGCCAGCTTCTCATTGCTGAAATTGGACTCGTAGTAGCCCACGCCCACGAACGGACGGAACACGTTGTCGGCCTGGCCGAAGTGATACTGGCCGCTCAGCGCGATCGGCTGCTGCTCGACGGTGCCCAGACGCGCGCCATCGGTACCGCGCACGCGGTGGTCGAACTTGTCGGCGGCGCCCCACAGTTCCACGGCCCAGTTGTCGTTGATGTAGTAGCTGAAGCTCAGCGTGGGGGCCGGGCCGCCATCCACCTTGCGCACACCGTCGAGCGGGTCGTTCTTCGGCTGCAGCAGCGAGACGCCGCCGACCACGGCAAAATGCTTGCCCGAAGCGGTGTCAGTGGTGGTGGTGTCCTGCGCGAATGCGGCCGGTGCGAAGGCCAGCGCGGTCAGGGTTGCCAGGGTCAGGGTGCGGATGGAGCGCATGGGGGAATCTCCTCGGTGTTTTTTTGTTCTGGACCCCTTGTTCCGGGGTGGGCCAAACGTAGTCCCCGAAACATGAATCGCATCCGACGCGCGTTAAAAATTGGTTTGTTCCGTTCAGCGAACAGCGCGGAACCGCTGCGCAGACGGGTGATCATGCGACGCTGGACATTCATGCAGTTGGACGTGGAGTGATGAACACCATGCAGTGCCAAGGGCTTCCTGCGCAGGTCGATGCGCATGCGCGCGTGCTGGTGCTCGGTTCCATGCCCGGCATCGCCTCGTTGCAGGCGGCGCAGTACTACGCGCATCCGCGCAACCGGTTCTGGCCGCTGATGGCGGCGTTGTGCGATGTCGATGCGACGCTGCCCTACGCCGCGCGCATGGAGGCGCTGCTGGCCGCAGGCGTGGGCGTGTGGGACGTGATCGGCCGCTGCGAGCGCGCCGGCAGCCTGGATGCGTCGATCGTGCGCGGCAGTGAAGAGGCCAATGCACTGCCGGACCTGATTGACACGCTGCCGGCCCTGCGCGCGATCTGCTGCAACGGTGGCACGGCGCACCGTGCGTTCCTGCGGCATATCGCCCCGTCGCTGTCGGCGCGGGCGCAGGCATTGCCGGTGTGGTCGCTGCCGTCGACCAGCCCGGCCAACGCGGCCTGGCCGCTGCCGCGCCTGCAGGTGGCGTGGGCGCCGTTGGCCGCGGCGTTGACCGGTTGAGGGCGGCCTCTGCCGGCAGGGACGCGGGGGACAAGGCGGACAATACGGCACCGACTGGTCACGCGGCCACGGGCGGCGGCCGTGCATGTAACGCGCGCTGAAACAGCCTGTCCCGGGACAGGGGCATTGAAATTGGCACAAGCAGGTTGGCGCTAGCGCCTCCTGCCCCCACAATAGAGGATTCCCTACACCAGATTGCCGGAGTTATCCCCATGGCCGAAATCAAGGAAGCACTTGTCCCCGATATCGGTGACTACAGCGATATCCCGGTAATCGAGGTGCTTGTCGCCGTTGGTGATACCGTCAAGAAGGACCAGGGTCTGGTGACGCTGGAGTCGGACAAGGCCACGATGGAAGTGCCGTCCTCGGTGGCTGGCGTGGTCAAGGAAATCAAGGTCAAGGTCGGCGACAACCTCTCCGAGGGCAAGGTCGTGGCCCTGATCGAAGTGGCCGAAGGCGAGGCCGAGGCCAAGCCGGCCGCTGCTGCTGCCGCTGCCGCACCGGCCGCTGCCGAGACCGCGACCAAGGTCGAGCCGGTCGCCGCCCCGGCGCAGCCGGACAAGCTGGCCGCGCGCGAGATCGAGCAGGCCGCGTCCAAGCCGACCCAGCCCGCCCCGGCCGCCGCCGCGCCGTCGGCCGGCGCCCCGAGCAGCCCGCCGGTGCAGTTCAGCGCCGACAGCGTGCTGCCGCAGAAGGTCCCGTACGCCTCCCCGGCGGTGCGCGTGTTCGCCCGTGAGCTGGGCGTCGATCTGAACCAGCTGACCGGTACCGAGAAGGGTGGCCGCATCACCAAGGGCGACGTGCAGAAGTTCGTCAAGTCCGCGCTGACCGGCGGCGTGCCGGCGGCCGGCGGCACCGTTGCCGCCGGCGGCGGGCTGAACCTGCTGCCCTGGCCGAAGGTCGACTTTGCCAAGTTTGGTGAGGTCGAGGTCCAGCCGCTGTCGCGCATCAAGAAGATTTCCGGCGCCAACCTGGCGCGCAACTGGGCGATGATTCCGCACGTCACCCAGTTCGAGCAGGCCGACATCACCGAGCTGGAAGCCCTGCGCGTGGCGCTGAACAAGGAAAACGAGAAGGCCGGCATCAAGCTGACCATGCTCGCCTTCCTGGTCAAGGCCAGCGCCGCGGCACTGAAGAAGTTCCCCGAGTTCAACGCCTCGCTGGATGCGAGCGGCGAGAATCTGACCCTGAAGAAGTACTTCAACATCGGTTTCGCCGCCGACACCCCGAGCGGGTTGGTGGTGCCGGTGATCCGCGATGTGGACAAGAAGGGTGTGGTGCAGATCGCGCAGGAATCCGGCGAACTGGCCAAGAAGGCTCGCGACGGCAAGCTGGGCCCGGCCGACATGAGCGGTGGCTGCTTCTCGATCAGCTCGCTGGGCGGTATCGGCGGCACGGCGTTCACCCCGATCGTCAATGCGCCGGAAGTGGCCATCCTGGGCGTGTCCAAGTCGTCGATCCAGCCGGTCTGGAACGGCAAGGAATTCGCGCCGAAGCTGATGCTGCCGCTGTCGCTGAGCTATGACCACCGCGTCATCGACGGTGCGCTGGCCGCACGCTTCACCACCTACCTGTCGCAGGTGCTGGCCGACATGCGGCGCGTGCTGCTGTGAGGCAAGGCCTGGCATCGCAGCCGGGCAGAGTCCGGCTCCATGCGATGGCGCTGCTGGCGCTCCTGCCGGCGGCACAGGCAGGCGCTGCCGGCTGCAGCATCGACCTCGGTCGTGGCTGGCCGCCGGCCGTAGGCAACTACGGCCAGGCGGTGGAAACCCTGTTCGATGGCAAGGCGCAGCCCGCGCTGTCGCTGGTGACCCTGCCCAAGAGCGGTGTCGAGACTGGCGTGGCGCTGCTGCCCGGCACCGATGAGCAGGAATGGACCCTGCGCTTCAGCCGCGCCGACAAGCGCGTGTACAACTGGAACAACAGTGCGCGCCAGGGGGGCCTGGAGCTGCGCGTGGACCAGGAGCCGGACCAGTACCAGGTGCGGATCCCGGCGGCGCTGGCGCAGCGCCTGATGCGCAGCTGGAAGGCCGCGCTCAACGCCGGCGTCCCCGCCGACCGCAAGGCGCCCGTGCTGGATGGCGAAGTGCTGTCCTTCATGGTCGATGGCGAACGTTACAGCGGCACGCGGCCGGAGTGCGGCGCCGGCAAAGTGATCATGAAACAGGTGGCGCTGCTGATCGAAGCCAGCGACACCAAGGAAAAGAAGCTCGACCGTCGCTGGCAGGATCTGGACGAGTCGCTCGACGAACTGCAGCAACTGCTCGGCGGCAACGCCGGCTGAGCACCAGGAGAACACGAATGGCCGCTATTGAAATCAAGGTTCCCGACATCGGCGATTACAGCGATGTGCCGGTAATCGAACTGCTGGTCGCGGTGGGCGACACAGTGAAGAAGGACCAGGGCCTGGTCACGCTGGAATCGGACAAGGCCACGCTGGAAGTGCCGTCCTCGGCCGCTGGCGTGGTCAAGGAAATCAAGGTCAAGCTGGGTGACTCGCTGTCCGAAGGCGACGTGGTGGTCGTGCTGGAGGCCCAAGGCGCGGCTGCCCCGGCTGCCCCGGCTGCCGCTGCGGCACCCGCCCCGGCTGCACCGGCCAGCAAGCCGCCGGTGACCCCCTCGCACCGCGCCCCGGCCGAACCGGCCGCGCCGCAGCCGGCGCTGTCCTCGGGCAAGCCGGCCGACATCGAGTGCAGGATGGTGGTGCTGGGCGCAGGCCCGGGCGGTTACACCGCAGCCTTCCGTTCGGCCGACCTGGGTGTGGACACCGTGCTGGTCGAGCGTTACGCCAGCCTCGGTGGCGTCTGCCTCAACGTGGGCTGCATTCCCTCCAAGGCGCTGCTGCATGCCGCCGCAGTGATCGATGAAGTCGCCCATGCCGGTGATTTCGGCGTTGAATTCGGCAAGCCGACCATCACCCTGGACAAGCTGCGCGGCTACAAGGAAAAAGTGGTCACGCAGCTGACCAAGGGCCTGGCCGGCATGGCCAAGCAGCGCAAGGTGCGCACGGTGCAGGGCCTGGCGAAGTTCGTGTCGGCCAATGAGCTGGAGATCGTCGGCGACGACGGCAAGACCCAGCTGCTGCTCTTCGAGCAGTGCATCATCGCCGCCGGCTCGCAGGCAGTGAAGCTGCCGAACTTCCCGTGGGACGACAAGCGCGTCATGGACTCCACCGATGCGCTGGAACTGGCCGAGGTGCCGGGCAAGCTGCTGGTGGTCGGTGGCGGCATCATCGGCCTGGAAATGGCCACCGTATACGGTGCGCTGGGCAGCGAAGTGACCGTGGTCGAGTTCATGGACCAGCTGATGCCGGGCGCCGACAAGGACCTGGTCAAGCCGCTGGCCGACCGCCTGAAGAAGCAGGGCATCATGGTGCACCTGAAGACCAAGGCGACCGACGTCAAGGCGGACAAGGCCGGCATCACCGTGTCCTTCGAGGCCGCCGTGGAAGGCGAAAAGCCGGGCCTGGAGGCCACCACCTTCGACCGCGTGCTGGTGGCGGTGGGCCGCTCCCCGAACGGAAAGAAGATCGATGCCGAGAAGGCCGGCGTGCAGGTGACCGAGCGCGGTTTCATTCCCGCCGACCGTCAGATGCGCACCAACGTGCCGCACATCTTCGCCATCGGCGACATCGTGGGCAACCCGATGCTGGCCCACAAGGCCACGCACGAAGGCAAGCTGGCGGCGGAAGTGGCCGCAGGCGAGAAGAAGGAGTGGGTGGCGCGGGTGATTCCGTCGGTGGCCTACACCAATCCGGAAATCGCGTGGGTCGGCGTGACCGAGACCGAGGCGAAGGCCAAGGGGTTGAAGGTCGGCGTGGCCAAGTTCCCGTGGGCCGCCAGCGGCCGCGCGATCGGCATCGGCCGTACCGAAGGCTTCACCAAGCTGATCTTCGACGAAGAGACCCACCGCATCATCGGCGGCGCGATCGTCGGTGTGCACGCCGGTGACCTGCTGGCCGAAATCGGTCTGGCGATCGAGATGGGTGCGGAGGCCGAAGACATCGGCCACACCATCCACGCGCATCCGACGCTGAGCGAATCGGTGGCGATGGCCGCGGAAATCTACGACGGCACGATCACCGATCTGTACATGCCCAAGAAGAAGTAAGCGCCCGCCATCTGTTGGTGGTGATGCGTGTTCAATGGAAAAACCCGGCGAAAGCCGGGTTTTTCTGTTCAACAGCAACGTCAACTTCAACTGCGTGGCGCCTCCGTTGTCACGTGGACGCGCGCCGGGCGGCCCATGCCAGGACCGTTGGCGGCATGGATGCCGCCATCGAGCCCCCACGGACGGGTTTACGGCGTGTCCTGGCATGGGCTGCCCGGTGCACTCCCCCCGTACGCCGTGGGCGCCGTGCCTTTGACGTCGCGCGCTTTTGCCGCGCCCAAACGAAAACGCGACAACAGGTCACCCTGTTGCCGCGTTTGGAGAGCCGTTGTTGCAGGTCAGAAGGTGACGCTGATACCGGCCACCGGGCCCTTGAATTCCTGCTTCAGGCCGATGGTGCCGTCGCTGCCCTTCTTGTCGGCGTCGAGCTTGAACCAGTCGTAGCCGGCGAAGAGGCCGAAGTTCTGGGTGAGGCGGTAATCGACGATGGCATTGGCGCGGCTCAGGTCGCCCTTGTAGTCGTCGAAGTTGCCCCAGTCGGTGTTCAGGTACTGGCCCTGGAAGGTGATCATCCACTTTTCCGACGGGGTGAAGCTCAGGCGTGCGCCGACCACCGGGGCCACGCCGTCGGTCTTCTCATCCAGGAAGCGGCCCTGGTACAGATCGCCCACGTCGGCGTAGGCCTTGGTGCTGACCTTGGCGTATTCGGCACCGATCTGCAGGCCCAGGTCGAACGTGTCGGTGTCCACGACCGAATAGTCGTACACCAGGCTGGCCACCTGATACTTCAGCTCGCCCTTGACGAAGCTGCCTGCCGGGACATTGACGCCGCCGAAGCTGATGCCGTCATCCAGCGTTTCGCGGCGATCCTTGTCGTACTTGAAGTAGTTGAACAGCAGGCGCTGGCGGTCGCTGATGCGGAACATCCCGTCCACGCGCGGTTCCCATTCCTTGCCGCCAAGCTTGAAGTCCTCATCGAAGCCCACGTCCTGGCCCGCCACCGTGGTACTGCCGCGGAGCGTGTTGTCCGAATCGATGTTCATCGCGCCCAGGCGCAGCGCGAAGCGGTCGTCGCCCTCGGCGGCACTGGCGGTCTCGGCATGGGTGATCGCAGCCACGGCCAGTGGCAGGGCGAGGAGGGAAAGCATCAGGCGCATCGGTGTGTGTCCTTGCAGTGATTCATTGATGTGACATCACTCTGCCCAGACCGGCGTCCACCATTCGTGAACGTATGGTGGACGCTGTGTGTACCGTTCATGCGCGCGGAATGACCCCCGGTCCGGCGCGGTGGCCGGTACCGTGGTCCAATGGCGTTATGGCGCGGGTCAGGGCAGGACAAGAGGCGGGCGCCGGCGCCACCGCCGCAAAAAAAAGGGTGACCCCGAGAGGGCTTCGGGGTCACCCGGTACTGGCCTGCTCGCGGGACGCCGACGAGGATTCAGGAGCAGGCTGATCGATCAGACCGTGGGGTGCGACCAAAGTTCAATATGCTGCATCGCATCATCGTCCACCCCTGTCCTGACGGGATTGGACCGTCGGTGGAACAGGCCTCTGGGCGCGTCCAACGGGTTGCTCACATCCGGGATGAACAGGGACCGGTTGTCTCTCAAATTGTCCCATTGCTATAATTTGGCGGCTCGACGAGGCGGTTGCTTGCGGCCTCGGCCTTTCCTACTCACAACCATGCAGGACATTCACGTGCTGAACTCCGTTGACGCGGGTCGGCGACTGATGCTGCGCGCAGCGGTTTACCCGCTCGCTGCAGTGGCTGTCCTGGCTCTGGCCCTGCTTCTGTGGGGTGGCCCGAAGGCAGCCCTGGGGGCGCTGGTCTCCGGCGTGGCGGTCTCGGCGGCCGGTTGGGTGGCGGCGCGGATGGCGCTGGGTGGCGGCGTGCAGGCGGCAGGCTCGGCGATGACCCGCCTGATCCTGGCAGTCGTGGCAAAGTGGGTGCTCGTATTCGGCGTCCTGATGGTGGGGTTCCTGGTCTTCAAGCTGCCTGCATTGGCGCTGTTGGCCGGTATCGCCGTCGGGTTGATGTTCCAGGTCCTGGCTCTGGCCAGGCGCTGATCCAATTTATTTAACTCAAGGTTCCGGACACATGGCAGGCGAGGCGCTAACTCCCACCTCCTACATCCAACATCACCTGCAGAATCTTGTGGTGATGCGTGACAGCCCGTGGGCGTTGCATCTGGATACTCTCGCCACCTCGCTCCTGATGGGCCTGGTCATGGTGTTCGGCTTCTGGCTGGCCACGCGCAAGGCGACCGCCGGCGTTCCGGGCAAGTGGCAGGCGTTCGTCGAGATCTGCCTGGAGTTCGTTGACCGCCAGGCCAAGGACACCTACCACGGCACCAGCAAGCTGGTGACCCCGATCGCGATCACGATCTTCTTCTGGATCCTCCTGATGAACCTCATCAAGATGATCCCGGCCGACTTCATCGGTTTCCCGATGAACGCCTTCACCGAGTGGGCGGCAGGCCAGATGGGCGCTGCCCATCCGCATGATTACGCGTTCTGGAAGCCGGTCCCGACCGCCGACGTCAATGCCACCCTCGGCATGTCGATCAGCGTGTTCTTCCTGATGCTGTTCTTCGGCCTGCGCTCCAAGGGTCTGGGCGGCTTCACCAAGGAATTCCTGACCGCGCCGTTCGGCAAGTGGATGCTGCCGTTCAACCTGATCCTCAACATCGTCGAGTGGCTGAGCAAGCCGATTTCGCTGGCGATGCGACTGTTCGGCAACATGTTCGGCGGCGAGATCGTCTTCCTGCTGATCTGGGTGCTGGGCGGTGCCGGTATCGCCGGTGCAATCGCGGGCGGTGCATTCGGCCTGGGCTGGATGCTGTTCCACCTGCTGGTGATTCCGCTGCAGGCGTTCATCTTCATGATGTTGTCCATCGTGTACCTGAGCCTGTCGGAAGACGCTCACTGAGTTCCGCTTCACCCTTCATCCGTTTGTTTCTAAACCCTTAGCTATTCAAAGTTCCAGGAGAAAACCATGTACTTCGCCGTCCTGACCAACCTCGCCCAAGTCCAGAGCTCCACCGTCCTCGCCGTCGGCATCATGATCGGCCTGGCCGCGCTGGGTGCCGGTCTCGGTCTGGCCATCATGGCCGGTAAGTTCCTGGAATCGGCTGCCCGTCAGCCGGAACTGATTCCGGTTCTGCAGGTCCGCATGTTCATCACCGCCGGCCTGATCGACGCCGCGTTCATCATCTCGGTCGCCGTCGGCCTGCTGCTGGCCTTCGCCAACCCGATGATCGGCGAGTTCGTTGCACGCCTGCCGCAGGTTGCTGGTTAATCCAGCAACAGCGAAACGATCAGGCGCCTTGTGCGCCTGATCGCGGATGAAGGATCGGATGCGCCGCCCAGGCGGCCCATCCACCCCGTCACCCCCGATTGAGCGAACCCCATGGATATCGGTTTTACCCTCGTTGCCCAGGGACTGGCGTTTGCCGGTCTGATCTGGATCATCGCGACCAAGATCTGGCCGCCGTTGATGAACGCCATCGAAGAGCGTCAGCAGAAGATCGCTGAAGGCCTCGCCGCTGCCGACCGCAGCCAGAAAGATCTGGCCCAGGCGCAGGAAAAGGTCAACGATGCCCTGAAGGATGCGCGCACCAAGGCCAACGAGATCATCGATCAGGCCCATGCCCGCGCCAACCAGATCGTTGATGCTGCCAAGAACGAAGCCATCGTCGAAGCCAACCGCCAGAAAGAACTGGCCCACGCCGAGATCGAAGCTGCCGCCAACCGTGCCCGTGAAGATCTGCGCAAGCAGGTGTCCGCGCTGGCCGTGAGCGGTGCCGAAAAGCTGCTCAAGCGCGAAATCGACGCCAACGCCCACAAGGCGCTGCTCGACGAGCTGGCATCGGAGATCTGATCGATGAGCCAGGCCCTCACGCTTGCACGCCCGTATGCCCGCGCCGCGTTCGCGACCGCGCGCGACGAAGGCACGTTCGCGCCGTGGTCGGACGCGCTTGCGTTCTCCGCCCACGTAGCTGCCGACCCGCGCGTGGCGGCCCTGCTGTCGAACCCGGAGCTGGAGCGCGACGACGCCGTCGCGTTGCTGGCGCCGGAATCGGCCGGCGAGACCTTCGGTCGCTTCCTCGCCATCCTGGCCGAGGCGCATCGCCTGCCGCTGCTGCCGGAAATCGCCGGCATGTACGACCAGCTGCGCGCCGAAGCGGAACACGTGGTCAAGGCCACGGTGACGTCCGCCACTGAACTGTCCGCATCGGAACTGGACGCCATCAAGGCCGCGCTGCGCAAGCGCTTCGGCCGCGAAGTGGAGGTGTCGACCGCCGTCGATGCGTCGCTGATCGGTGGTGCCGTGATCGATGCCGGCGACGTGGTGATCGATGGCTCGCTCAAGGGCAAGCTGTCGCGCCTGCAGACCGCGCTCGCTAACTGAATTCATTTAACGTCCGGCGTGACCGCCGGCACTAGGACTTGACGATGGCAACCACGCTCAACCCCTCCGAAATCAGCGAACTGATCAAGAACCGCATCGAGAAGGTCAAGCTGGCCGCGGAATCGCGCAACGAAGGCACCGTGACCAGCGTGTCCGACGGCATCGTGCGCATCTTCGGTCTGGCCGACGTGATGCAGGGCGAAATGATCGAACTGCCGAACAACACCTTCGCCCTGGCCCTGAACCTGGAGCGCGACTCGGTCGGCGCCGTGGTGCTGGGCGGCTACGAGCATCTGCGCGAAGGCGATGTCGCCAAGACCACCGGCCGCATCCTGGAAGTGCCGGTCGGTCCGGAACTGCTGGGCCGCGTCGTGAACGCGCTCGGTGAGCCGATCGACGGCAAGGGTCCGATCGCCGCGCAGGCCACCGCACCGGTGGAACGCGTCGCCCCGGGCGTGATCTGGCGCAAGTCGGTCGACCAGCCGGTGCAGACCGGTTACAAGTCCGTCGACTCGATGATTCCGATCGGCCGCGGCCAGCGCGAGCTGGTCATCGGTGACCGCCAGACCGGCAAGACCGCCCTGGCCATCGATGCGGTGATCAACCAGAAGGACACCGGCATCAAGTGCGTGTACGTCGCGATCGGCCAGAAGGCCTCGACCGTGGCCAACATCGTGCGCAAGCTGGAAGAGAACGGCGCCCTGGCCCACACCGTGGTCGTGGCCGCCACCGCGTCCGAATCGGCCGCCATGCAGTACATCAGCGCCTACTCGGGCTGCACCATGGGTGAGTACTTCATGGACCGCGGCGAAGATGCGCTGATCGTGTACGACGATCTGTCCAAGCAGGCCGTGGCCTACCGCCAGATCTCGCTGCTGCTGAAGCGTCCGCCGGGCCGTGAAGCCTACCCGGGCGACGTGTTCTACCTGCACTCCCGCCTGCTCGAGCGCGCCGCCCGCGTCTCCGAAGAGTACGTGGAGAAGTTCACCAACGGTGCCGTCAAGGGCAAGACCGGCTCGCTGACCGCGCTGCCGATCATTGAAACCCAGGCGGGTGACGTGTCGGCGTTCGTGCCGACCAACGTGATCTCGATCACCGACGGCCAGATCTTCCTGGAAACCGATCTGTTCAACTCGGGCATCCGCCCGGCCGTGAACGCCGGTATCTCGGTGTCGCGCGTCGGTGGTGCGGCCCAGACCAAGATCATCAAGAAGCTGTCCGGCGGCATCCGTATCTCGCTGGCCCAGTACCGTGAGCTCGCAGCCTTCGCGCAGTTCGCCTCGGACCTGGATGAAGCCACCCGCAAGCAGCTGGAGCGCGGTCAGCGCGTCACCGAGCTGATGAAGCAGAAGCAGTACGCCCCGATGTCGATCGCCAACCAGGCGCTGTCGATCTACGCCGTCAACGAGGGTTACCTCGACGACGTGCCGGTCAACAAGCTGCTGGCGTTCGAAGAAGGCCTGCACGCGCACTTCGCCAACACCCAGGGCGAGCTGGTCGGCAAGGTCAACGCCACCGGCGGTTGGGACAATGACATCGAAGCGGCCTTCAAGAAGGGCATCGCCGAGTTCAAGACCACCGGCAGCTGGTAAGACGCACGTGCGGCGGGGCTCAACCCCGCCTCACCGTTGAATGCAGCGGGGCTGAGCCCCGCTCTACGGGAATCAAAGATGGCAAGCGGACGCGAAATCAAAACCAAGATCAAGAGCGTGCAGAACACCCGCAAGGTGACGCGCGCGCTCGAAATGGTCTCGGCTTCCAAAATCCGCAAGGCGCAGGAGCGGATGAAGACGTCGCGTCCGTACGCGCAGGCGATGAAGCAGGTGATCGGCCACCTGGCGCAGGCCAGCACCGACTACCAGCATCCGTTCCTGGTCCAGCGCGATGACGTGAAGCGCGTTGGCTACATCGTGGTCTCTTCCGACCGCGGCCTGGCCGGCGGCCTGAACAACAACCTGTTCCGCAAAATGCTCGGCGAAGTCCGCGAGTGGCAGGACAAGGGCGCCGAGATCGACGTGGTGACCATCGGCCAGAAGGCATCCACCTTCTTCCGCCGGGTCAAGGTCAACATGGTGGGTACCGTCACCCACATGGGCGACGTGCCGCACCTGGAACAGCTGATCGGCGTGATCAAGGTGATGCTTGATGCATTCACCGAGGGCAAGGTCGACCGCGTGTACCTGGTCTACAACCGCTTCATCAACACGATGACCCAGAAGGCCAGCTTCGACCAGCTGCTGCCGTTGCCGGCCGCTGAAAAGCAGGTCGCGCACCACGACTGGGACTACCTGTACGAACCCGACGCCGCGACCGTGCTGGAGCACGTGATGACGCGTTACGTCGAATCGCTGGTGTACCAGGCTGTACTGGAAAACGTGGCCTCCGAGCATGCGGCACGCATGGTCGCGATGAAGTCGGCCAGCGACAACGCGAACAAGCTGATCGGAACCCTGCAGCTCGTCTACAACAAGGCGCGCCAGGCAGCGATCACCCAGGAAATTTCGGAAATCGTCGGCGGCGCGGCAGCAGTCTGACGCGCGCAGTCAAAGCATTTAATTTAGAGGATGCAGCAATGAGTCAGGGCAAGATCGTTCAGATCATCGGCGCCGTCGTCGACGTGGAATTCCCCCGCGAGTCGGTGCCGAAGGTGTACCACGCGCTGAAGGTGGACAACACCGAAATCACGCTGGAAGTGCAGCAGCAGCTGGGTGACGGCGTGGTCCGCTGCATCGCGCTGGGCTCCACCGACGGCCTGAAGCGCAACCTGGTGGCCACCAACACCGAACGCGCCATCTCGGTGCCGGTCGGTGCAGGCACCCTGGGCCGCATCATGGACGTGCTGGGCCGTCCGATCGACGAAGCCGGCCCGGTGGCCGCCAGCGACAGCTGGGAAATCCACCGCGAGGCCCCGTCGTACGAAGACCAGTCCCCGGCCACCGAGCTGCTGGAAACCGGCATCAAGGTCATCGACCTGATGTGCCCGTTCGCCAAGGGCGGCAAGGTCGGCCTGTTCGGCGGCGCCGGCGTCGGCAAGACCGTCAACATGATGGAACTGATCAACAACATCGCCAAGGCGCACAGCGGTCTGTCCGTGTTTGCCGGCGTGGGCGAGCGTACCCGTGAGGGCAACGACTTCTACCACGAGATGAAGGACTCCAACGTCCTGGACAAGGTCGCGATGGTGTACGGCCAGATGAACGAGCCGCCGGGCAACCGTCTGCGCGTTGCGCTGACCGGCCTGACGATGGCCGAGTACTTCCGCGACGAGAAGGACGAAAACGGCAAGGGCAAGGACGTGCTGCTGTTCGTCGACAACATCTACCGCTACACCCTGGCCGGTACCGAAGTGTCGGCACTGCTGGGTCGTATGCCGTCGGCCGTGGGCTACCAGCCGACCCTGGCCGAGGAAATGGGCGTCCTGCAGGAGCGCATCACCTCGACCAAGAACGGTTCGATCACCTCGATCCAGGCCGTGTACGTGCCCGCGGATGACTTGACCGACCCGTCGCCGGCGACCACCTTCGCCCACCTGGACTCGACCGTGACCCTGTCGCGTTCGATCGCCTCGCTGGGTATCTACCCGGCCGTCGATCCGCTGGACTCCACCAGCCGCCAGATGGACCCGCTGGTCATCGGCCACGAGCACTACGACACCGCCCAGCGCGTCCAGCAGACCCTGCAGAAGTACAAGGAACTGAAGGACATCATCGCGATCCTGGGCATGGACGAACTGTCCGAAGAAGACAAGCAGGCCGTGTCGCGCGCCCGCAAGATCGAGCGCTTCTTCAGCCAGCCGTTCCACGTGGCCGAAGTGTTCACCGGTTCGCCGGGCAAGTACGTGTCGCTGAAGGACACCATCCGTGGCTTCAAGGCCATCGTCGATGGCGAATACGACCACCTGCCGGAACAGGCGTTCTACATGGTCGGCAGCATCGAAGAAGCGGTCGAGAAGGCCAAGAAGATGGCCGAGAAGGCCTGATGCGGCAGGAACGGGCATGGCCCGTTCCGACCGTGACACGGGGTGGGCCCAGGCCCACCGCTGCGGAAAACCTGCGGTGGGTTCAACCCGCCCCCTAGCGAAGAGAGTTTCATGAGCACCATCCGTTGCGACATCGTCAGCGCCGAGCAGGAAATCTTCCGTGGCGAGGCTACCCTGGTCGTGGCCACCGGTGAGCTGGGCGAACTGGGCATCGCGCCCAAGCACGCCCCGCTGATCACGCGCCTCAAGCCGGGCAAGGTGGTGGTGACCACGCCGAGCGGCGAGCAGTTGGATTTCGCCATCTCCGGCGGCATCCTCGAAGTGCAGCCGCAGGTGGTGACCGTGCTGGCCGACACCGCGATCCGCGCACAGGACATCGACGAAGCCTCGGTCCGCAAGGCCAAGGAAGAAGCCGAGCGCATCCTGGCCAACCGTGGCGAAGCGATGGAAGTGGCCGAAGCCCAGCAGCGTCTGGCCGAAGTCACCGCCCAGCTGCAGGCCCTCGAGCGCCTGCGCAAGAATCTGAAGCACTAAGCGGTAGGGCGCGACGGCGCCCGCTGCGAAGGGAGAACGCCGGCTTGCCGGCGTTTTTTTTTGTCAGCGGTAGACCACGTGCCGCAGCAGCACGAAGGACACCGCCGCCAGTGCCGCTTCGACCAGCGGCTTGGCCAGCCACGCGTTGTGCAGGCCCAGGTGGGTGGCCACCAGCGCCACCAGCACCGTACTGATCGCCGTCAGCAGCAGCCAGACGGCCAGGAAGCGCGCGAAGCGGCGCCAGCCGAGCCGCTGGCGACCCTGCTCGGCAAAGGTGTAGCGGCCATTGAGCCAGAAGCCGAGCAGCATCCCGCCGACGCGGCCGATCAGATTGCCCGGTACCGCGGGCACGCCCAGCGCGGTGGCGCCCACGAACAGCGCCCAGTCCAGTGCCAGCTGGAGCAGGCCGATGGCGAGATAGCTGCTGCCCTGGCGGATCAGGCTCACGGAGTGTTCCGCGCGGAAGGAGTCCACATGTTAACGAGCGTGGCACTAGAATTCGCTTCTACGATTCCCTGGAACGCGATCGACCATGACCCAGCCCCTGCACGTGATCATCCTGGCCGCCGGTGCCGGCAAGCGCATGAAGTCGGCGCTGCCCAAAGTGCTGCAGCCGATTGCCGGGCAACCGATGCTCGCCCACGTGATCGAGGCGGCGCGTGACCTGCAGCCGGCCGCCATCCATGTCGTCTACGGGCACGGCGGTGAGGCCGTGCAGCGTGCATTCGCCGACCAGCCCGACCTGCGCTGGGCCGAGCAGTCCCGACAACTCGGTACCGGACATGCGGTGTTGCAGGCGATGCCCGACGTGCCCGACGCCGCCACGGTGCTGGTGCTGTACGGCGACGTGCCGCTGATCCGTGCCGACACCCTGCGCCATCTGCTGTCCCAGCCTGGACGGCTGGCGGTGCTGGTGGCTGAAGTCGCCAATCCCACCGGGTATGGCCGCATCGTGCGCAACGCCGAAGGCAAGGTCGCCGCGATCGTCGAACAGAAGGACGCCAACGACGAGCAGCGCGCCATCCGCACCATCAATACCGGCATCATCACCGCCGAGTCGACCGCGCTGCGTCGGTGGCTGTCCCAGCTCTCCAACGCCAACGCGCAGGGCGAGTACTACCTCACCGACGTGTTCGCAGCGGCCGCCGGCGACTACACCCCGGCGGAGATGGCGTTCGTGCACGACGCGCAGGAGGCCGAAGGCGCCAACGACCCGTGGCAGCTGTCCCAGCTCGAACGTGCCTGGCAGCTGCGCGCGGTGCGTGCGCTGTGCGCGCAGGGCGCACGCGTGCTGGACCCGGCGCGCCTGGACATCCGTGGCACGGTGCGCGTGGGCAGCGATGTGCAGATCGACGTCAACGTGATCCTGGAAGGCGACGTGGTGCTGGGTGACGGCGTCAGCATCGGCGCGTTCACCCGGCTCAAGGACGTCACGCTCGCAGCCGGCACCGTGGTCAAACCGCATTGCGACCTGGACGGGGTGGTCAGCGAGGGCGCGGCCGACATCGGCCCGTTCGCGCGCCTGCGTCCCGGCACGGTGCTCGCCGAAGGCACGCACGTGGGCAATTTCGTGGAGACCAAGAAGGTGGTGCTGGGCGCGGGCAGCAAGGCCAACCACCTCACCTATCTGGGCGATGCGGTGATCGGCAGCAAGGTCAACATCGGTGCCGGCACCATCACCTGCAACTACGATGGGGTGAACAAGTCGCAGACCACCATCGGCGACCACGCCTTCATCGGCTCCAACAGTTCGCTGGTGGCGCCGGTGGAGATCGGACAGGGCGCGACCATCGCGGCCGGTTCGGTGATCACCCGGACCGCGCCCGAGGGCAAGCTGACCGTGGCGCGTGCGCGCCAGGAGACCATTGATGGATGGAAGCGGCCCGTGAAGCGGTAAGGCGCGACGCCCAACGCGCGTCTCCCCCTGCCGGCGATTACACCGGCAGGAAAACCGCCACGCACAGACCGCCTTCGCGGCGGTTCTGCAGCGAGATGCGGCCGCCGTGTGCCTCGACGATCTCGCGCGTGAGCGCCAGGCCCAGGCCGGTGCCGTTGCGCTTGGTCGAGTAGAACGGCATCAGCGCGTTCTGCAGCACCGCCTCGTTCATGCCCTTGCCGCGGTCCAGGACTTCCAGCCGCACCCACTGCGGCAGGCGGGTCAGCCGCAGCTCGACATCGTCGTTGGGCGGTTCGGCTTCGCTGCAGGCTTCGTGCGCGTTCTTGAGCAGGTTGAGCAGTGCCTGGCCCAACTGGGCGATGTCCACCCGGCTGTGCAGATCGTCGGCAATGGCCTCCATGCGGAACGGAATCTGGTGCTGGAGGCTGGTCAGGAACTGCAGCCACTGCACGTTCTGCAACTGCGGTTGCGGCAGCTTGGCGAAGCGTGCGTAGCCCCGGATGAACCCCTCCAGATGCCGGGCGCGCTCTTCGATGGTGGCGAACACTTCTTCCAGCCGTTCGGTCTTGCCACGCCGGACCAGTTCGCCGCCGGAGTGCGCCAACGAGGCGATCGGTGCCAGCGAGTTGTTGAGCTCGTGGCTGATGACGCGGATCACCTTCTTCCAGGTCTGCACCTCCTGCCGGCGCAGCTCGGCGGTGAGCAGGCGGATCAGCAGAAGATCGTGCGGACGGCCGTTGAGATGGAAGTTGCGCCGCGACAGGTGATAGACCTGCTCGTCGTCCTCGTCGCCTTCCTCTTCGCGGACCGCAAACAGGCTGTCGCCGCCACGCTGGATGGCGTCGCGCAGTTCCACCGGCATGGTCTCCAGCACGTCCTGCATGCGCTGGCCTTCCAGTTTCCAGCCGTGGTGCAGCAGCTTGCGTGCGGCCAGGTTGGAGAACACCACGCGCTGCACGCCGTCGCCGCCATTGGCCAGCAGCAGCATCGATACGGGGGTGTTCTGCACCATCGTGTCCAGCAGCAGCTCGCGCTGGACCAGGCCCTGGCGCTGCTCACGCAGCACGTCGCCCAGGTCGCGGTGCGCCTGCACCAGGTCCCCCAGCTCGTCGTTGCCGGGCCAGTACACGCTGAAGTTGTACTCGCCGTCGCGGTAGCTGCTGGTGGTGCCGGACAGCGCGCGCAGCAGCGAACGCACCGGTGCGGTCGCGCGGCGCAGGCTCCACCACATCAGCGACAACAGCACCACGATGGAAATCGCGGTGACCGCCCAGCCGTGGTCCAGCCAGAACGCCAGGTACCACGGGAATGCGGCAGCCAGGGCAAGCACCGGCAGCAGGCGCAGGAACAGCCGTAAGGTGAATGAGCGCCGCTTCATTCGCGCGGGATGCCGTAACGGTCCATGCGCCGGTACAGCGCCTGGCGGCTGAGCCCGAGTTCGGCAGCGGTCTGGGCGATGATGCCGTGGTTGTGGGCCAATGCCGCTTCGATCCGGCTGCGATCCGGATCCACCGTTGGACTGGCGGCGCGGGGCGCTGCGGCGCGTGGCAGATTGAGATCACCCACCTCGATACGTGGGCCCATTGCCAGCAGGCCGGCGCGTTGCAGCACGTTGCGCAGCTCACGCACGTTGCCCGGCCAGCCGTGCCGCTGCAGCGCGGTGGCTGCCGCCGTGGACAACGGCTTGCCACTGTCCAGGAAACGCTCGGCCAGGGGCAGGATGTCGCCGGGTCGCTCGGCCAACGGCGGCAGCGCCAGCTCGACGGTATTGAGGCGGTAGTACAGATCCTCGCGGAACTGGCCGTCGCGGATCATGGCCGGCAGGTCGGCGTTGGTGGCGCTGATCACACGCACCTTGACCTGGCGTTCGCGGTTGGAGCCCAGTCGCTCGAAGCGCCCGGTCTCAAGCACGCGCAGCAGCTTCATCTGCCCGCCCAGTGACAGGTTGCCGATCTCGTCCAGGAACAACGTGCCGCCGTCGGCGGCCTCGAACTTGCCTTCACGCGCTTTGTTGGCGCCGGTGTAGGCACCCGCTTCGGCACCGAACAGTTCGGCCTCGATCAGCTCGGACGGAATCGCGCCGCAGTTGAGCGCGACGAACGGGCCCTTGGCGACCAGCGAATTGGCCTGGATGATCTCGGCAATCTTCTCTTTGCCGGCGCCGTTCGGGCCGGTGATCAGCACCGGCAGTGCCGAGCGGGCCACCTGGCAGGCCAGATTGACCACGCGCTCGCTGGCCGGGTCGGCTACCACCGCTCCGCGCAGGTCATAACGGGCTTCCAGCGCCGAGCGGTCGCGCAGTTCACGCTCGCGGCGGCGGTCCAGCTCGCGCCGGGTCTCGGACAGCTCCAGCAGATTGTTGACCGTGGTCAGCAGCTTGCGGTCGTCCCACGGCTTGGCCAGGTAGTCGGCCGCGCCGGCCTTGACCAGGTCCACCGCACTGCTGAGGTGCGTCCAGGCAGTGAGCAGGATCACCGGCAGATCCGGATGGCGGGCGCGTATCTGCTCGAACAGCGCTTCGCCTTCCTCACCGGAGGTGGTGTCCTCGGTGAAGTTCATGTCCTGGATCACCAGGTCGACCGGCTGCTGTTCCAGCAGGGCCAACCCGGCCTCGGGCGACAGCGCATGCAGCGCATCGATGTCGTGCAGGGAGAACAGCACCTCCAGCGCGGTGCCGACGCTGGCGTTGTCGTCAATGATCAGAATCGAAGGCATGCGTCATCGGGGGCCGGTAAGTGGGATCAAGAGTACCGGAGCGCCGGGCCAACGTGCAGACGGCCCGGCGCGGGCCACCTCAGCCGCGCGGGCTGGGCGGCGGAGGCGGTGCCGGCGGTGCCGGCGCATCGACAGGCACCACGTTGCGCCACGCGGCGGTATTGACCTCCACGGTGGCCTCGCTGCCGCGGCGCAGCACCGTCACCGGCAACCGGGTGCGGCTGCTGCGGGCCAGCACCTCGCTCACATCGTCGATCCGCCGCACCGGCCTGCCGTCCACACGCAGAATCCGGTCGCCGCTGCGGACGCCGAAGTAGCCATCCGGTTCGGTGGTGGTGACGCGCACGATGCCGTTGCTGGCATCCACCACCAGATGGTGGTCGGTATCGCGCCACTCCAGGCGCGCGGTCTCGGTCTGGGCGGCGGCCACCGCCGGGGCGCTGGCCAGCAGAAGGCTCAGCAGCAGGGGCGCGATTCGGGTCTGGCGCATCTCAGGCACTCCGGGTGGCAACGGCAGGAGGAACGGCGGCGGCGCGGCGTGCCGGGCCGAAGACGGCGATCTGGCCCAGCAGCCACAGCAGCACCGCGCCGATCGGCAGGTAGCTGAGGGGCATGCGCGGCAGCTCGTAGTTGTTCATCAGGTACAGATTGATCGTGTAGGCCATCAGCATGCCGAGCACGATGCCCACCGTGGCCAGCAGGAAGTTCTCCGTCTGGAAGTAGCGCAGGATCTGGCTGCGGGTCGCGCCCAGGGCACGACGGATGCCGATCTGCTTGGTGCGCTGCTGCACCCAGAAGCTGGCCAGACCGACGATGCCCAGGGCGGTCACCACCAGCAGCGCGACGCACACGGTGATGAGCAGGCCCACCATCGCACGGTCGTTGGCGAAATACTTTTCGCGCTGCTCCTGATAGGTGACCTTGGCCCGCACCAGTCGGCTTGAATCGACCCGTTCCAGTGCGGCGACGGCAGCCTTGATCACTTCGTCGCGTCGTGCCGGGTCGGTGACGCGGATCAGGTAGAAGCCCATGTCGTAGGACATGCGCACCGGCAGCAGCATCGAGTCATGCGTATCGCCGTTGACCCGGGTCGGGCGGCCCAGCTCCTTGACCACGCCGGTAACGCGCAGCGGGGAGCGGCCGCTGTAGATCGTCTTGCCGAGCGCATCGCCATCCGGATACAGCTTGTCGGCGGCAGACTTGGTCAGAATCACCGAGCTGCCCGTGGTTTCTGTGGTCGGATCGCTGACCACGTCCTGGTACTCGCGATACTCGCCGGGCTGGAAATCGGTGCCGGCGATCAGTTCCAGGCCGAGCGTGTCGACCGTCCCTTCCCGGGCAAAGTACTGCGACGCGTTGAGCGTGGGGCGCTCCTGGTCGGGAACGCGCGACAGGCTGGTGTTCCAGGAGTTGTTCCGGAACGGCAGCTGGTTGATGGCCACTACGCTCTTGACGCCCGGCACGCTCTGCAGCGCGGCCAGGTCTTCGCGGGTACGCGCCTCGACGTTGACCTGCTTGCCGATGCCGCCGAGGCGCACTTCCACCAGTTCATCCTCGGCGATGCCGCTGGGTTGGTTGATGGTCTCGATGCGTTGCCCGATCAGGAACAGCGCGTTGCAGACAATCGCGCAGGTCAGCGCGATCTCCAGCACGATCAGGGCGGCGGCGGTCTTGTGCCGGCGCAGTGTGGTGAGAATGGGGCGGATATCCATCATGTGCTCCGGATCCTTACTGCGTTTTGAGTTGGATGGCGGGGGCGACCTGCATGGCGCGCAGCGCAGGCAGGAAGCCGGCCAGCAGGCTGGCCACCAGGGTCAGCGCGAAGGTCAGCAGCAGCATCTGTCCATCCAGCGTGGCCAGCTTGGCGTACTCCACCGGCTGCTGGCGTACCGCATATAGGCCGAGCGCGGCCAGCCCGAGGCCGAGCACACCGCCGGCCAGGCCAACCGTGCCGGCTTCGACCAGCGACTGCAGGAAGATCTGCGCGCGGCTGGCACCCAGAGCACGGCGCACGCCGATCTCGCCGCTGCGACGCAGGAACTTGGCCAGCAGCAGGCCGACGGTATTGATCAGGCAGACCAGCAGGAAGCCCATCGCAAGCCAAAGCTGCAGCCGCACATCGCTGGGGACCACCTGCTTGTAGTCCAGCCATTCCATGACGTTGCGCAGGCGGACGTTCGGCGGGCGCTGGAAGCGACCGGCGGCCTTCTGCTGCGCGGAATAGTTGTTCAGGTAGGCCCGGTAGTCATCGGCATCACCGGCCGAGGGCAGCTCGACCCAGTACTGCAGCCACGTGCACGGCGCATTGATCCCGGTCTCATCGCCATTGGAGTTGCCCCAGCAGTTCATGTTGCCGTTGCGACCGAGCTTGAGATCCATCGCCGTGGAGAACGGCAGATAGACGTCTTCGCTGCCGCCATACCGGCCGGTCTCCAGATCGTAGAAATGCGGGTTCGGATTCCATTCGTCGAGCACGCCGACCACGGTGAAGGCCGTGGCATCCATGCGGATTGTCCTGCCGATGCTGTCGGCCCCGTCGAACAGCTTCTGGTTGAGCGTGCGGGAAATCACCGCCACGCGGCCACGGCCCTCATCCTCATTGGCCGACCATGCGCGGCCATACAGGAAGGGCGTGTCAAACATCGCAAAGAAGTCGTTGGAGGTGTAGCGCGCATCGGTATCGAAGGGACGCAGCGCGGCCTTGTCCGGTTCGATCGTGACCCCGCCGCCGGTCATCACCGCCTGGTGCTTGGCCTGGCGTTCGCGCAGCAGTGCTTCGGCATCGAAGCGCGTCATCTGGTCTTCGGGCTCTTCGCCGGGCTGGTAGCCCAGCATCGTCCGCGGATCGACCTGCACCGAGAACAGGCGGTCGCTCTTGTGCGGAATCGGGTCGCCGGACAGGACATGGAACACCGTCAACGTGGTCATCGAGGCGCCGATGCCGAGCGCGATGGCGAGCACCATGAGCGCGGTCAGCACGCGGTTGCGCCGGAAGCTGCGCAGTGCCAGTCGGAAGTAGTAGGCGAGCATGGTGGCCTCAGTCGTTGGCGGTAGCGACGGCGACGCGCGGGGTGGCCAGCACCGGATCCCGCAGCAGATCGGTGGCCTGGCCGTCCACGATGTGCACGTTGCGCTGCGCGCGCGCGGCCAGCTCGGGGTCGTGGGTCACCATGACGATGGTGGTGCCGGCTGCATTGATCTCTTCCAGCAGCTCCATCACGCCGCGTGCCATCTGGCTGTCGAGGTTGCCGGTCGGTTCGTCGGCCAGCAGCAGGCGGGGGCTGCCGGCCAGCGCGCGCGCGATGGCCGCACGCTGCTGCTGGCCGCCGGACAGTTCGGCCGGGTAGTGCTTCATGCGCGAGCCCAGACCCACCTGCGTCAGGGCATGCTCGATGCGCTGCCTGCGCTCGGCGGCCGGCATGCCGCGGTAGCGCAGCGGCACGTCCACGTTGTCGAACAGGTTGAGGTCGGAGATCAGGTTGAAGCCCTGGAAGATGAAGCCGATCTTCTGGTTGCGCAGGCGGCTGCGCGCGTCATCGCCCAGCGTGCTCACGTCCTGGCCGTCGAGCAGGTAGGTGCCGCTGGTGAAGGTCTCCAGCAGGCCAGCGATGTTGAGGAACGTGGTCTTGCCCGACCCAGAGGGCCCGGTCACGGCGACAAACTCGCCTTCGCGGACGTGCAGGTCCAGCGACCGCAGGGCATGGGTTTCCACCTGTTCGGTGCGGAACACTTTGGCGACCGAGCGCATCTCGAGCATGACTGTTTTCCTTTGCGGTTCGTTGAGGATGGCGTGTGTTGGGGAATCAGTTGATGGAGACCTTTTCGGCATCGCCGAACAGATCGCTGCCGGACACCACGACGCGATCGCCGGGCTGCAGGCCAGAGAGGACTTCCACTTCACCCAGGCTGCTCACACCGAGCTTGACCGGGCGGCGGACGGCGGTGCTGCCGTCCATGACGTAGGCATTGCCGTTGCCCTGTTCGACGAACGGGCCGCGTTCCACCTTGACCACGTTGCGGCGGGTATCGAGCATCACCCGCGCCTGCATCCGCTGGCTCTGGCGCAGACCCTGCGGCTGCTTGTCGGAGAAACGGATGCGGGCGTTGACTTCGCCGGCCACCACCTCCGGCGACACCGCGCTGATCTCGCCCGGGAACGGCTGGCCGTTGCCGCTGGTCAGCTGCGCCGGGATGCCGATCGCCAGGTCGCGGGCGAAGCTCTCCGGCACCTTGATCTCGATCTCGAAGCGCGACAGGTCGACCACGCCCAGGATCGGGGCATTGGCAATCACATTGGTGTGCTGGGTCGCCTGGACCTGGCCGACCTGGCCATCGAACGGTGCGCGGAGGGTCAGGGCATCGACCTGCCGCTGGACTTCGGCCACCACCGCCTTCTGGCGTTCGGCCAGCAGGTGCTTGTTGCGGGCGTCGAGGTCGGCGCCCTGGCTCTGCAGGCGCGCATCGGTCTGCGCGTTGGCCAGCTGGATGTCGGCCTTCTTGAGGGTGTCGTTGGCCTTGGCCAGGTCGATCTGCGGCACCGCGCCGCCGTCAAAACCGCGCTGGTAGCGCTGCAGGTCGCGGTCGGCGGCCTGGCGCTCGATGGCGGCCTGGTCGGTTTCCTTGCGGGCCTTGGCGCGGGCCAGGGTGGCGTCGAGCGTGGCGCGGCTGGCTTCGGCTTCCAGGCCGGCCAGCGTGGCCTGTTCCTGGGCCAGTTTGCTGCGCAGTTCGGGGCTGTCGATCACGGCCAGTTCCTGGCCCTTCTTGACCACGTCGCCGGCGACCACCTTCAGGTTCACCGTACCGGCCGAGATCGCGTACAGCACCGGGCTGTTGGCGGCGATCACACGGCCGTCGGCGGCGATGTCACGGACCAGGTCGCCGCGCTTGACCTCGGCGATGCGCACCCGCGCGCTGTCGAAGGAGCGGCTGGCACCCAGCCAGGCCCGTGCGGCAAAGCCGATGGCCAGCAGCACCACCAGTGCGGCCAGCCCCGGCCACAGCCAGCGCTTCCAGGGGGCAGGGGTGCCGGCAACGGAGAGAGTCTGGTCCTGGGCGGAAGTGTCGCGGATCATCGGGCTCGTTCGCGGTTGGGTTGCCCAAGAGAGAGCAGACTCCGTGCCAACTTTTAACCCAATAAAAACAATGGCTTGAACTTCTGGTCGGGCTGTCCGCCTGTCCGCGGACACCGGCGCGGACACTTTCGTTAAGCGGACAGCGGCGTGGCGGACGCGGACGCCACGCTAGAATGCGAGGCTCAACGGCAGGGATCAGAATCATATGTGCGGCATTGTGGGAGCGATCGCCAATCGCGACGTGGTACCGGTACTCATCGAGGGACTGAAGCGGCTGGAGTACCGCGGCTACGATTCCTCCGGCATTGCCGTCATCGACGGTCGCGGCGCCCAGCCGGACGTACGCCGCGTGCGCCGCACCGGGCGCGTGGCGGAGATGGAGAAGGCCGCAGCCAGCGAGGGCTTCGATGCCATGCTGGGCATCGGCCACACCCGGTGGGCCACGCACGGCGGGGTGACCGAAGCCAACGCGCATCCGCACATCAGCCACGGGGTGGCGCTGGTCCACAACGGCATCATCGAAAATCATGAAGCACAGCGCGAGAAACTGATCGCGCTGGGTTACACCTTCGAGTCGCAGACCGATACCGAAGTCATCGCACACCTGATGCACCATCACCTCAAGGACGGCGACACCCTGCTGTCGGCGTTGCAGCGCACGGTCAAGGAACTGACCGGTGCCTACGCGCTGGCGGTGATGAGCCGCGCCGAGCCGGAGCACTTCGTATGTGCACGCATGGGCTGCCCGCTGCTGGTTGGCCTGGGGGAGGACGAGAACTTCGTCGCCTCCGACGTGTCGGCGGTCATCTCGGCCACGCGCCGGGTGATCTTCCTGGAAGAAGGTGACACCGCCGATATCCGCCGCGATGGCGTGCAGGTGTACGACGACCGCGACCAGCCGGTCGTGCGCGAGGTGCACCTGTCGGACGTGTCGCTGGCCTCGCTGGAACTCGGCCCGTACCGTCACTTCATGCAGAAGGAAATCCACGAGCAGCCGCGTGCATTGGGCGACACCATCGAGGCGGCGATCGACGCCGGTGGTTTCCCGGCCGAGCTGTTCGGCAAGAACGCCGAGGCCGTGCTGTCGGGCATCGAAGGCGTGCAGATCATTGCCTGCGGCACCAGCTACTACGCCGGCCTGACGGCGCGCTACTGGATCGAGGCCATCTCCGGCCTGCCGTGCAGCGTGGAGATCGCCAGTGAGTACCGTTACCGCGCCGCGTACGCCAATCCCAAGCACCTGATCGTCACCATTTCCCAGTCCGGCGAAACGCTGGACACGATGGAGGCGCTCAAGTACGCCAAGTCGCTGGGGCACCTGCATACGCTGTCGATCTGCAACGTGCCGGAAAGCGCGATTCCGCGTGCCAGCGAACTGGTCTGCTATACCCGCGCCGGCGCCGAGATCGGCGTGGCCTCGACCAAGGCCTTCACCACCCAGTTGGCGGCGCTGTTCCAGCTGACCGTGGTGCTGGGCAAGCTGCACGGTCGCGTGGATGCCGCGCAGGAAGCGGACTACCTCGAACAGCTGCGTTTCCTGCCGGGCAGCGTGCAGCATGCGTTGAACCTGGAGCCGCAGATCGCGGCCTGGGCCGAGCGCTTCGCGCGCAAGCCCAATGCGCTGTTCCTGGGCCGTGGCCTGCACTATCCGATCGCGCTCGAAGGCGCGCTCAAGCTCAAGGAAATCTCCTACATCCACGCCGAGGCCTATCCGGCGGGCGAGCTCAAGCACGGGCCGCTGGCGCTGGTGGACGAAGATATGCCGGTGGTGGTGATCGCGCCGAACGACAGCCTGCTGGAGAAGGTCAAATCCAACATGCAGGAAGTGCGCGCCCGCGGTGGCGAGCTGTTCGTGTTCGCCGACCAGGACAGCAACTTCGTCGAGTCCGAAGGCGTGCACGTGATCCGCACGCCGCGCCATGCCGGTGTGCTCAGCCCGATCGTGCATACCCTGCCGGTGCAGTTGCTGGCGTACCACACCGCGCTGGCGCGCGGCACCGACGTGGACAAGCCGCGCAATCTGGCCAAGAGCGTAACGGTGGAATAAGCGGTCGACTGTGGTGGCCCGCCGACGACGCGACTCAGCGGCGCAGCCACTGCTCGCCGTCGCGCGGCGGCGCCGCCAGCAGCTGCGTCGCCTGATCGTCGGCCAGTACCCGGGACTGCAGGAACGCGGTGCCGAGGGCGCGGGCACGAAGCACCTGGGCGCCGTCCTGTGCGCCGATCAGATTGTGGTCGCCGCCTGACAGCACCAGCGCGGTCTTGTCGCCCGCCGGTGCGGTCTGCACCGGATACAGGTGATCCACCGGATCGGTGACGAAGCCCGGCACCCGGTCCTGGTCGCCGGTGATCAGCAGCAGTGGCACCGCCAGTGTGGCATAGGCATCCGGGCCGATCAGGCCCGGAATACGGCCCGGCGAGGAGTAGCCCAGCACCGCCACCACGGTGGGATCGCGCAGGGGGCCAAGGTCGGCGAGCGCGCCCCCGAGTATCGCCGAAATCAACGTCCCCAGGCTGTGGCCGGCAGCCACCACCGGCACCTGCGGCCAGCGCGCCGCGGCATAGGCGCTGGCCGCATGCATGTCCACGAGGCGTTCGCTGAAGCCCTGCTGCAGGGAGAACTGCGCCCGGTCCGGGTGCCTGACCGAATCGACGTGCAGCGGTGCCACCACGGCAAAGCCTGCGTCCGACCAGGATTGCAGCAACGCGTCATAGCGTGCCGGCCATGCGCCGTGGCCGCTGGAGAACAGCACCACGCCGCGGACCTCTGCCGGGACCCAGACATCCATCGTGGTGGCGCGCTCGGCGGACACCTGCAACGGCAGTGTGGCGGAAGGAGCCGCCGAGGCGCTGGCCAGGCACGTCAGTGACAGCAGGGCGGCGATCAGGCCGCGGAAGAACAGGGAGCGGGTCATGCCGGGCATCCATCTGAAGAAGACAGCGCCACTGTAGAAAGCGGGCCCAACCGGGGCAGGTGCCGGCGGTCACCGGATCGACATGCCGGAAGTCACTTTGTCCGCCGGCCCACCCATCCCCCCGGTCGCGGTGGGGTGAACTTTAGCGGTGGCCGACGATGGCATTCAGCGACGGTTTTCCCGGCGGTGCCATTCTCGGGTCGTCAGTCGTTTTCAGCGACGAACTGTCCCGGATATGCAAACTCCCGGGCCAACGTGCGGCCGTAGAATCGAATGACCGAGGACCGGGCGCACACGCCGCCTCCCTCGCTGCAACCAGGCGCATCTCTCGACTTCAGTAACCTGCAACAGGAAACAAGAATGAACGTCCGCGAACTCCTGCAGTCCAAGAAACAGACCATCGTCACCATCGACGTGGACGACACCATCGGTGCCGCCGCACACAAGATGAGCGCGCACAAGATCGCCGCCCTGGTGGTGATGAAGGACGATGCACCGGTAAGGATCATTTCCGAGAAGGACATCGTGCGCTGCCTGGCCGATGACGGCCCGCAGGCGGGGCGCCGGGTCATCGCGACGTTGCCGTCGGCAGGTCTGGAAGGCATCGCGCCGGATGCAACGCTGAAGCAGGCGATGGCGTTGATGACCTACTCGCGGCACCGCCATCTGATGGTGACCGAAGACGCCAGGCTGGTCGGCATCCTGAGCCTGGGCGACATCGTCAAGAACCTGCTCAGCGAACTGGAGCTGGAGAAGGCGGTGCTGCAGGACATCTACATGGCGGCGCACTGACGCCAGCGGGCAGCCACGCGGGAAGGTGCCGACCGCTGGCCGGCATCGCTCCGGGCGCGTCACCGGGCGGGATGGTCGTCGACCAACCCTTGCAGGTCCTCCAGCAACAGCCGATAGGCCGCCTCCCGCGCCTCTCCCTCGCCCTGTCGCAGCACCCACGCCGGGTGCACCGTGGCGAAGGCGCGCGTGCCATCGTCCAATGAATGCCAGCGGCCGCGGTGCTCCTTCAGTGTGAAGCCGGCATCGAATACGGCGCTTGCTGCGGTCGCGCCCAGGCACACGATCACCTGGGGGCGGACGTTCTCGATCTCGCCCATCAGCCAGTCGCGGCAGGCGGTGATGTGCGTGACCTGCGGAGGGGTGTGGATGCGCCGCTTGCCGCGCCGCTCGAAACGGAAATGCTTGACCGCGTTGGTCAGGTACAGCGTGCGGCGGTCGATGCCCACCTCGCGCAGCGCGCGGTCGAGCAGCTGACCGGCCGGCCCCACGAACGGATGCCCGCTCAGGTCTTCGGCGTCCCCGGGCTGCTCGCCCACCAGCATGATCCGGGCGTTCGCGGGGCCCTGACCGAACACGGTCCGGGTGGCCGGCTCCCATAGCGGGCAGCGTCGACAATGCGTGGCCGCCTCGCGCAGCCCCTCCAGGCCGGTTGGCGCGGAGGGTGCCGCCGGGGCCCGCTGCGGGATGCGGCGTGTCGGCGCCTGCGCCTGGCGGTCATGCATTTCCTGCACCCGGTCGCCGGCGTCGCGCACCAGGCCGGGCAGCAGCGCCGCTTCGGGCAGATGCTTCCAGTACCGCGCCGGCATCTCCTGCTGCATCATCCGCGTGTTGAGCCGGGCCGGGTTGAAGATGTTGGCGTAGTAGGTACGCCACAGCGCTTCGCGCGCATCCTCGCGCGGTGCATCCTGCTGCCGTGCGCCGGGGCCGAAGGCGAGTACGTGGCCATCCCACTGCACGCTGCGTGCCGGGGTCAGGATCGCCCAGCGCATACCGGCGAAGCGTCGCGCGAAAAACGGCGCAACGCGGTCCACGATGTGGTGCTCCGGTTCGAACCAGGCAATGAACGCATTGTCTTCGCCCGGCACTTCGCGAAAGCGCACGAAGGCCTTCATCTTGTGGCTGTCGCGGCGCACCGCCTGGGCCAGCGCCATCGCGCGGAGCACATCCGGGTCGGCCGGGTTGGTGAGCAGCCCGCGCTCGCCGTGCACGATGCGCCACAGCATGCGGTACAGCAGCGGGAGCCGCTGCGGGTCGCGGTGGCACAGGCAGGTGGACGCCAGGTCGACGAACGCCTGCGGCACGGCAATGGCGGCGCTGTCGGCGGCCGGCGCGGGCAGGCTGGCCACCGCCGGCGCATCCAGCAGCGAGGCCTCGCCGGCCTCCAGCCAGTCGAGCTGTGCCGGTGCAACGCGGTGCTGCAGTGCCCGCCGCGCGGTGTCGCGCCAGGCCGGCAGCGACCACACCGGATCCACCCGCGCACTCCAGCGCGTCATCTCACTGCGTGGCCGCGTCGGGGAACAGCGACGCCTGCCGCGGCGGCGGTGCCAGGCGCGCGCGCAGGGCGGCCGGGTTGTCCAGTGCGCGTCGCGGGTGATGGTCGGCCAGTTGAACGAACGGCAGCAGCGTGCGCATCGGCGCGCGCAGACGCGCCACGTCGGCCACACGCAGGCGGCCGTGACGCCGTGCCATCAGCACCCGTTTCACGTTGCGTACGCCCAGCCCGGGCACGCGCAGCAGCATGTCCTTGGAGGCCACGTTGAGATCGACCGGGAAGCGCTCGGGGTGGCGGATCGCCCAGGCCATCTTGGGGTCGATATCCAGATCCAGCATGCCGCCCTGGGTGGTGTCGGTGATCTCCTCCACCGCGTAGCCGTAGAAGCGCAGCAGCCAGTCGGCCTGGTACAGGCGGTGTTCGCGGGCCAGTGGTGGTGCCTGCAGCGGCAGCAGGCGGCTGGCATCGGGAATCGGGCTGAAGGCGGAGTAGTACACCCGGCGCATCCGGTAGTTGCCATACAGGTTGTCGGCAGCGCTGAGAATCTGCTGGTCGCTGGCACCGTCGGCACCGACGATCATCTGCGTGCTCTGCCCGGCCGGGGCGAAGCGCGGTGGGCGGGCGCGCCTGGCCCCGGCACGCTTGAGCGGCGTGGCCGCAAGCGGCGACGACACCGTGGCGCTGCCGGCATCGCTGTCGGCCTTGGCCTGCTTGGCTTCGTCGATGCGCCAGCGCAGTTCGCCCATTGCCCCGCGGATGGACGGGAGTGATTTTTCCGGGGCGAAACTGGCCAGTCCGGTTTCGGTCGGCAGCTCGATGTTGATCGACAGGCGGTCGGCATGCCGGCCGGCCGCGGCCAGCAGTTCCGGCGACGCCTCGGGAATGGTCTTGAGGTGGATGTAGCCGGCAAAGCGGTGCTCCTCGCGCAGCACGCGTGCCACCTCCACCATCTGTTCCATCGTGTAGTCGGCATTGCGGATGATGCCGCTGGAGAGGAACAGGCCTTCGATGTAGTTGCGCTTGTAGAAGTCCATCGTCAACGCCACCACTTCAGCCACGCTGAAGCGTGCGCGCGGCACGTTGCTGGACACACGGTTCACGCAGTACGCGCAGTCGTAGATGCAGAAGTTGGTGAGCAGGATCTTCAGCAGCGAGACGCAGCGGCCATCCGGCGTGTAGCTGTGGCAGATGCCGGCACCTTCGGTGCTGCCGATGCCGCCGGACGTGCGCGAGTCGCGCCTGCCTGCGCCACTGGAGGCACAGGAGGCGTCGTACTTGGCGGCATCGGCCAGGATCGCCAGCTTGCGTATCGTTTCCATGCCGACACGGTAGGCAGCAGCGGTCTCATCCCATGAGACGCGGCCGCTCCGACGCTGAAGCGTTCAGCGCGGCAGCGGGCGCGCAGGTCAGAAGGTGACTTTCACCGAATCGGCGCTGTAGGTCGCTTCGCCGTGGTACACGACTTCGATGTTGTTGCCATCCGGATCGATCACGAACGCGCCGTAGTAGCCCGGGTGGTACGGCCGTTCGCCGGGCGCGCCGTTGTCCTTGCCGCCGGCCGCCAGCGCGGCGACGTGGAAGGCATCCACGGTGGCGCGATCGCGTGCCTGGAAGGCCAGGTGGTGGCGGCCGGTCAGTTCACCGGCCGCGGCTTCGCTGTCGGCGGTGGAGATGAACAGTTCGTCGGCCCAGAAATACGTGTCGCCTTCGCCGGCGATGGGAATGCCGATCGTGTCGAACACCGCCTGGTAGAAGCGACGGCTGGCGGCGAGGTCGCGGACCACGAGCTGTAGATGATCGATCAGGCGGCCGCGATGCAGTTGCATGGTTTCCATGCCGACTCCCTTTGGATGGACAGGCCGGCAGATATACCACCGGGGGCGGCTGGCTGCACTACCGTGGCGCGCACGCTTCCGCCCGCGCCCGCGCTGCCCTAGGCTGCGCACTGGCGCCATCGTGGCATGGCGGGGAGAAATGACGATGCTGTGGTGGATGCTGCTGGCCCAGTCGGCCGTGGGAACCGGATACGACCAGGTGCGCGCGTTGGCGCACAGCGATGAGGGCAGTCTGGAGCCGGTGGCCTATGCCGCCATGATCGATGGCATGAGCCGGGTGGGGGGCGATGGCTTCGCACGCTGCCTGCCTACGCCCGCACCGGAGACGCTGGCTGCATTCACCGTGGTGCTGCAGTTGGACGCGCAGGGCAGGGTGGTGCGGACCTGGCGCGAGGGCGACGGTGCAGTCGCGCGCTGCATCGAGGCCGGATTCGCCGGCACCACCGTCTTCGTGCCGCCCAAGGCGCCGTTCCACGCGGCCTTTGAATTCCAGGGCCAGCCCTAGGCGGTGCCACGCACGCGCCGGGGTGGCCGGCGCGTGCGTGAATCGCGGCTGGATCAGGCGACCGGGGTGTTGGAGATGATCTCCACCCAGTAGCCGTCCGGGTCCTTGATGAAGGCCAGGTGCTTCATGCGGCCGTCCTCCAGGCGCTTCTGGTACGGCACCTGCAGGTCGTCGAAGCGCTTGCACGCGGCCTGGATGTCCGGCACCGACACGCAGATGTGGCCGAAGCCGCGCGGGTCGCTGTTGCCGTCGTGGTAGACCGGGCCGTCCTGGATTTCCGTGCCGTGGTTGTGGGTCAGTTCCAGCACGCCGGGAATGCCGGCCATCCACAGGCGGCGGGCAGCGTCACCTTCGGGAATCTGCGTGCCCTCCGGCAGCAGGGCCAGGAAGTACAGGCTGAACGCGGCCTCGGCGAAGTCGCGCTGGTCGATCAGGCGGAAGCCGAGCACGCGGGTGTAGAAGTCCAGCGACGCGGTGATGTCCTTCACGCGCAGCATGGTGTGGTTGAACACGAAACCGCTGGTTTCGACCGGCGGCTGGGCGGCAACGCCGGGCGGGGACGGCAACGGGGCAAGGGTCATGGGGTTTCCTCTGGGGGAGGCCGCGCGCGGCGGCGAGACCCCCCATTCTAACGGCGCCCGCGTGGTCGGGCCGCGACGGTAGAATGGGGCGTCTCCTTGTGCAGCTTTCGTCATGTCGCAGCGTGAATGGGTGGCCGCCGCCATCCGCAAGATCGAAGCCGATTTCAACCGGTCGGCCGATACCCATCTGATTCCGATGGACCTGCCCGGGTACGCCGGCATCGACCTGTACTTCAAGGACGAATCCAGCCACCCCACCGGCAGCCTGAAGCACCGGCTGGCACGCTCGCTGTTCCTGTACGCGCTGACCAACGGCTGGCTGCGCGAGGGCCGCCCGGTGATCGAGGCGTCCAGCGGCTCCACCGCTGTGTCCGAGGCCTACTTTGCCCGTCTGCTGGGTCTGCCCTTCATCGCGGTGATTCCGGCCACGACCTCGCCGGAGAAGATTGCCGCGATCGAGTTCCAGGGTGGCAGCTGCCACCTGGTGGAACGCGCCTGCGACCTGAACTGCGATTCGGAAAAGCTCGCCCGCGACACCGGCGGCCATTTCATGGACCAGTTCACCTACGCCGAGCGCGCCACCGACTGGCGCGCCAACAACAACATCGCCGAATCCATTTTCAAGCAGATGGCCGAAGAGCCGCATCCGGTTCCGGAGTGGATCGTGTGCAGCCCCGGTACGGGCGGCACCGCCGCCACGCTGGGACGCTACGTGAGCTACCGTCGCCATGACACCCGCATCCTCTGTGCGGACCCGGAAGTGTCGGTGTTCTACGACGGCTACTGCGCGGCTCTGGCCGGGCAGCCGTGGCGCGAGCTGACCTGCAGCGGGGGCTCGCGGGTGGAGGGGATCGGCCGGCCACGGGTGGAGTCCAGCTTCATTCCGACCAGCGTGGATGCGATGGTGAAGGTGCCCGATGCGCTGAGCCTGGCCGCGATGCGGCATGTCAGCCGGCAGTTGGGCCGCCGTGTCGGCGGCTCGACCGGCACCAACTTCATCGGCGTTCTGCAGGCTGCCGAATGGATGCGCCAGGCTGGCCGCAGCGGATCGATCGTGACCATTCTGTGCGACAGCGGCGAACGTTATGCGCACAGCTACTACAACCCCGAGTGGTATCCGCGTCAGGGCATCGAGGTGGATGAGCCCGATGCGTGGGTTGCGGCCGCCGTGAACGGCCAGGGGTTGGCGCCCCTGCCGCACGCCGCGCTGGAAACGCTGTACTGATCCAGCCACCGGGCGGCAGCGCCGGCCAGGCAGGAACGTTGGCTAGCGCCCCTTGTGCGCGGAGCGGAGCAGTGCCATATCGAGGGTGATGCCGCGCGTGCGGCCCTGTTGTCTGGAGATGCCCGTGACCCCCACCAATCCCCTGCTCGATTTTTCCGGCCTGCCGCGCTTCGACGCGATCCAGCCCGACCATGTCGGTCCGGCCGTCGAGGCGCTGCTGGCCGAGGCCGAGGCTGCCGTGAAGGTGGCCGAGACCGTCACCCCCGTGACCTGGGCAACGTTCGTGGAGCCGCTTGACGACGCCACCGATCGGCTGTGGCGCGCCTGGGGCCAGGTGACCCACCTGCAGGGGGTGGTCAATACCCCGGCGCTGCGTGAGGCCTACAACGCCAACCTGCCCAAGGTGACGCGTTTTGGCAGCGCGATGAGCCAGAACCTGGCGCTGTATGCGCAGTACCGCGCGTTGGCCGAGGCACCGGAAGCGGCGCAGTACGCGCCGGCCCGGCGCAAGGTGCTGGACAACGCGCTGCGTGATTTCCGCCTCGGTGGCGCAGAGCTGGACGACGCCGGCAAGTCGCGTTTCAGCGCGATCCAGGAGGAACTGGCGGCCTTGTCGGCGACCTTCTCGCAGAATGTGCTGGATGCCACCGACGCGTGGTCGCTGCACGTGGAAGACCGCATCGCACTGGCGGGTCTGCCCGCCGACGTGGTGTCCGCCGCGCGCGAAGCGGCGGAGAAGGTCGGGCTGTCCGGGTGGAAGTTGACGCTGCAGATGCCGTGCTACCTGCCGGTGCAGACCTACGCCGATCATCGTCCACTGCGTGAAACGCTGTACCGCGCCAATGCCGAACGGGCCTCCGAATTCGGCGATGCCGCGCTCGACAACAGCGCCAACATCGCACGCATCCTGGCGCTTCGCGCCGAGCTGGCCGCGCTGCTTGGCTTCCCCAATTACGCCGAGTACTCCATCGCCACCAAGATGGCGCAGGATGCCCCGCAGGTACTGGGCTTCCTGCGTGACCTGGCTGCCCGTGCCAAGCCCTACGCGCAGCGCGACCGCGCCGAGCTGGAGGCCTTTGCACGCGACGAACTGCAGCTGGACACGCTGCAGGCGTGGGACCTCGCCTACGTCGGCGAGAAGCTCAAACAGGCGCGCTACAGCTACTCCGAGCAGGAGGTGAAACCGTACTTCACCGAGCCGACCGTGCTGGAGGGGTTGTTCAACCTCATCCACGAGCTGTATGGCCTGCAGGTGCTGCCCGACAGCGCGCCGGTATGGCACCCGGATGTGCGCTTCTTCCGCCTGGTGGATGCGCAGGGCGCACTCGTCGGGCAGTTCTACCTGGACCTGTACGCCCGCGAAGGCAAGCGGGGTGGGGCGTGGATGGACGACTGCCGCAACCGGCGCGCGACCGCGGCCGGGGTGCAGACACCGCTGGTGTACCTGGTCTGCAACTTCGGCCGTGGCAGTGATGGCCGCCCGGCGACCTTCACCCACAGCGATGTCACCACGCTGTTCCACGAAATGGGCCACGGGCTGCACCAGTTGCTGACCCGCGTCGATGAGCTTGCCGTGGCCGGCATCAACGGCGTGGAGTGGGATGCGGTGGAACTGCCCAGCCAGTTCATGGAGAACTTCTGCTGGGAATGGAACCGGGTGCAGGCGATGACCGCGCACGTCGACACGGGCGAGCCGCTGCCGCGCGCGTTGTTCGACCGCATGCTGGCCGCGCGCAATTTCCAGAGCGGCATGTTCACTGTGCGCCAGTTGGAATTCGCGCTGTTCGACATGCAGCTGCACAGCGAGTTCGATCCCACCCAGGACAGCGTCATCGCGCTGCTGGAGCGGGTGCGCGACGAAGTGGCCGTCAACCGGCCGCCCGCATGGAGCCGCTTCCCGCATCAGTTCAGCCACATCTTCGCCGGCGGGTATGCGGCCGGCTATTACAGTTACAAGTGGGCCGAAGTGCTCAGCGCCGATGCGTATGCCGCCTTCGAGGAAGCGCCGGACCGGACCGCCGAAACCGGCCGGCGGTTCCTTGAGGAAGTGCTGTCGCGCGGTGGCAGCCGCAGCGCGGCGGAGAATTTCGCCGCCTTCCGCGGGCGCGCGCCGGATGTGGCGGCGTTGCTGCGGCACAACGGCATGGCGTAACCGTGATGTGCCGGGCCTTACGTGTAAAGCATGGTCCGGGTCATGCCGCCATCGACGATGTGGTCCTGTCCGGTGATGAAGCCGGACAGTGATGACAGCAGAAACACGGCCAACGCACCGATGTCGTCGGGTTGGCCGACGCGGCCGACCGCGTGCTGGGCATGGTCCCGGCGCGACAGCTTGGGCGCACGGCGTCGGGCCGGTGCCTGCCACGCTTCGGTGGTGATCCAGCCGGGGCTGATGCTGTTCACGCGCACCTGCGGGCCTTCACTGATGGCCAGCGCATGGGTGAAGGCGACCAGCCCACCTTTGGCGGCCGCATAGGCCTCGCTGTCCGCCTCGGACTGCCAGGCGCGGGTGGACGCAATGTTGATGATGGCGCCGGTCTGCGTATCCGTCGACGACGCGCGCAGCGCGGGCAGCGCATGCTTGCTGCACAGGAACGCGCCATGCAGGCTGGACAGCCGGCGCTGCCACTCGGTGAGCGTCATCGCGTCCAACGGCGTGCCATGCGCGCTGGCGATGCCGGCATTGTTGACCAGCCCGTCGAGGCGGCCGAAGCGTTTGAGCGTGGCGTTGATCAGCGCCTGCACGCTGCGCTCGCGGGCAACGTCGGTGCGTTGGAACGCGGCGCGTCCGGGCAGCGCCCATTCCTTCAGGCAGGCCTTGCCGGCGTCGGCGTCGAGGTCGGCGATCATCACGCTGCCGCCAGCCCCGAGCACGGCCTGCGCGATGCCGCGGCCTACCCCCTGCGCGCCACCGGTCACCACCACCACGCGGTCGCGCAGCGGCAGTGCAGGCCAATCGGCAATTGCCGGGGTCAGTGGCACGGCGGAGTGTCCTTGCGCCCGAGCAGGCGGGTCCAGCCTTCCACGCCGAGCTTGTCGAGGGTCTCGATGTTGCGCTCGACGATCACGTCCGGATCGGGGAACGCCGCCACTGCACGCTCCACGCTGTCCTCGCGGAGCAGGTGCAGGGTCGGGTAGGGCGCGCGGTTGGTGTAGTTGCTCACATCATCCGGGGCGACACCGGCGAACTGGTACTGCGGATGGAAACTGGCCACCTGCAGGATGCCCTGCAGATCGAGCGCCTCGATGGCCGCATCGGCGTTGTCGAGGAAGTCGTTGTAGTCCAGGAAGTCGGTGAGGACGTCCGGGTGCACGATCAGCGTGGTGTCGATCTGCTCGGCGGGCGTATCGCGCAGCAGCACCAGTTCCTCGGCCAGCTGCTCGACCAGCGCCTCGGGCGTGGTTGCGTCGCTGAGCACGAAGCGCACCTGGTTCTTCACGTACACGGCCTTGGCGAAGGGGCACAGGTTCAGGCCGATGACGATCTGCTCCAGCCAGGTGCGGGTTTCGGCGATGACGTCGGGGCCGTCCGGGGCGGTGGCGTCGGTGAAGGAGTCATCGTTCATGGCGGGCGGTGTCGCTGGCTGGGCAGGCGATTGTACGGCCCCGGCCCGGCGGGGGGCGTGTGGTGCGCGCGTCGGCAACGACACCACTGTCCATTGACTGGACAGTGTGCATGCTGGAAATCCCTTTGCAGGCAGTGGGTTGCCGATTTCCCGCCGATGGCCGATAGGCAGTACGCGATGGCGGGTATCCAATGCCTGGGTGAACCATGTGCAGAAGGCGGCCCTGGGGTCGTTCTTCGTCAAAAGGAGTCAACAGATGAGCGATACACCGCAGTTCCTGCCCACCTCCCTGTGGTCCGGCACGCTGTTCGACGGCACCTGGCGTGCCGGTGCCAGCACCCAGGACGTGATCGAACCGGCCACCGGAGCCCCCCTGGGATCGATCGGAATGACCGACCCGGCCGGCATTGCCGCCGCCGCCGCCACCGCGGCCCAGGCGCAGCGTGACTGGGCCAGCGCCCCGTATGAGACGCGTGCGCAGGTCCTGCGGCGCGCCGCGCAGCTGGCCGAGCAGCACACCGACGCGATTGTGGACTGGCTGGTCCGCGAAAGCGGATCGACCCGGCTGAAAGCCGGCTTCGAGGCCAAGGTCAACGTCAAGGCGCTGCACGAAGCGGCCGCGCTGCCCTCGCGCAGCATCGGCGAGGTGCTGCCGTCCGAACCGGGCCGGCTGAACCTGGCCCGCCGCCGCCCGCTCGGCGTGGTGGGCGTGATCGCGCCGTTCAATTTTCCGTTGTACCTGGCGATGCGCGCGGTGGCGCCGGCCCTCGCGCTGGGCAATGCGGTGGTCCTCAAACCCGACCCGCGCACGGCGGTCTGCGGCGGCTTCGTGATTGCGCGGCTGTTCGAACTGGCCGGATTGCCGGCGGGCCTGCTGCATGTACTGCCCGGGGATGGTGCGGCCGGTGCGGCGCTGACCCGCGATCCCAACATCGCCATGATCCAGTTCACCGGGTCCACCGGCGCCGGGCGCAAGGTCGGCGAAGCGGCCGGCCGGCATCTGAAGAAAGTGTCGCTGGAGCTGGGCGGCAAGAACTCGCTGATCGTGCTCGACGATGCCGACATCGACCTGGCCATCGCCAACACCGCCTGGGGCGTGTACCTGCACCAGGGACAGATCTGCATGGCCACCGGACGGGTGCTGGTCCAGCGCAGCATCCATGCCCGGTTCCTGGATAAGCTGGTGGCCAAGGCACGCTCGCTGAAGGTGGGCGATCCGGCCACCGGCGACGTGGCGATCGGGCCGCTGATCAGCGCGCAGCAGCGCGACCATGCCGCGCGCGTGGTCGCCGAGGCGCAGGCGGCCGGCGCCACGCTGGCCACCGGTGGCGGTTACCGCGACCTGTTCTTCGAACCGACTGTCCTCAGCGATGTGGGCCGCGACAACCCGGCGTTCCACGAGGAGATCTTCGCGCCGGTGGCGGTGGTGGTGCCGTTCGATACCGACGAGGAAGCGGTGGAGCTGGCCAACGACAGCGAGTACGGCCTGTCGATGGCGGTTCTGTCGAGCAACGTCGGCCGCGCGCTGAAGCTGGGCGAACGGCTGCGTACCGGCCTGCTGCACATCAACGACCAGACCGTGAACGATGAGGTGATCAATCCGTTCGGTGGCGTCGGTGCGTCCGGCAACGGCACCAGCATCGGCGGGCCGTCCAACATCGACGAGTTCACCCAGTGGCAGTGGCTGACCGTCAAGGGCGAAGCGCCCGCCTATCCGATCTGAACGAGGACAATGTCATGACCGCAACAGCAGAACTGCGCGACATCACCGTGGCCGTGGTGCGCGAAAAAGAACAGCCTTTCACGATCGAGAAGGCGCGCATCCGCGGGCCGCAGGACGACGAGGTGCTGGTCCGCGTGGTCGCCACCGGCCTGTGTCATACCGACCTGATCGTGCGTGACCAGTACTACCCGGTACCGCTGCCGGCCGTGCTCGGCCATGAAGGAGCGGGCGTGGTCGAAGCGCTGGGCCCCGGGGTCAAGGAGCTCAAGGTTGGCGACCACGTGGTGCTGACCTACGGCGCGTGTGGCCACTGCAATCCGTGCAGTGGCGGCCACGGCGCGTACTGCCGCGACTTCTTCGGCCTGAACTTCGGCGGCGGTGCGCTGGATGGCAGCACCGCGATCCAGGATCCCGACGGCAACCCGCTGCACGACCACTTCTTCGCGCAGTCCTCGTTTGCCACCTATGCATTGAGCCGCGAGAACAATGCGATCAAGGTGCCCGACGATGCACCGATCGAACTGCTCGGGCCGCTGGGCTGCGGCATCCAGACCGGTGCCGGCGCGGTGATCAATTCGCTCCGGGTCGGCGCGGGCAGCAGCTTCGCCAGCTTCGGTGCCGGGGCGGTGGGCCTGAGTGCGGTGATGGCCGCGCGCGTTGCCGGCGCGACCACCATCATCGCCATCGATGTGGTGCCTTCGCGGCTGGCGCTGGCCACGGAACTGGGCGCCACCCATGTCATCAACAGCCGCGAGGTGGACGTGGTCGAGGCCGTGCGTGCGATCACCGGCGGTGGCGCCGACTTCGCGCTCGAATCCACCGGCCGTCCCGAGGTGCTCGCGCAGGGCATCGAGGCACTCGGCAGCCTCGGCGTGATCGGGGTGGTGGGCGCGCCCAAGCTGGGCACCAAGGCCGAGTTCGACGTCAACAATCTGCTGCTCGGCGGCCGCAGCATCCGCGGCATCGTGGAGGGCGACAGCGTGCCGAAAGTGTTCATCCCGCAACTGGTGCAGCTGTACCAGCAGGGGCGGTTTCCGTTCGACAGGCTGGTGAGGTTCTATCCCCTGGATCAGATCAATCAGGCCGCCGAAGACAGCACCCGCGGCATCACGCTCAAGCCGATCCTGACCCTCGGTGGATGAAACGGTCCGTCGCGGCCGCCAGGGGCCGCGACGGCGGTGTCAGTCAGCGTGGCGGGTGTACGCTCACGGTCCGGGTAGGAGATCGACCGATGGGCGGCATGCAGCGGGAACAGCAGCAGGCATTGGCGGCGGCGCGCCAGCGCTTCGCAGACGGCGGTGCACTGGCCGGCGCCCTGCTGGCACCGCCGCTCCAGCGTTCCTGGGAGCGCTCGCGGCTGGCAGGCGTACAGCCGCGGCAGGAACCGCATTACGCGCCGCTGGCCCGCCACGCCGGGCGCCTGGATGCCCCGGCCGATCGCCGCCTGGCGCGCTGCGTGCGCGAGGAGCTGGATCGTCTCTGGGCCGCGTTCGGCGGACGGCAGTGGACACTGTTCTGCGTCAATGCCGAGGGCAGGGTGATCGCCCAGCGCGAGCATGGCCTGGCCGACGTGCCGGTCCTGCGGCCCATCCAGGTGGGGCGCCAGCTTCGCGAGTGCGACATCGGCACCACCGCGCCGTCATGCAGCCTGGCCGAGGATGCGCCGGCGCTGGTGCGCGGCAATGAACACTATCTGGACCGCTTTGCCGCCGTGTTCTGTCTGAGCGTGCCGTTGCACGGACTCGACGGCGAAGTGCTGGGCGCGCTGGACATCACCGGGACCGGCGAGCGCGACGCGGAGCTGCTGCATGGTTACTTCCGCCAGGCAGCGTTGTCGGCCGAGAACCGGCTGATGCAGGCACAGCGCGCCTGCCATCTGCTGGCCGTGCAGCACGACGCACGCTGGTTGCATTCGCCGCTGCAGGGGCTGTTGGCCGTACAGGAGGATGGACGGATCCGGGCCGCCAACCGCGTGGCACGGCGTCTGTTCGGGCTGCCCCGGCGCGGCCCGTTGCCGCTGCTGACGCTGGAGGGTCTGTTTGCCGGCGCCAGCGTGCACCAGCGGCGTCGTCTGCTGCAGGCGGGCGCGCCGTACCGGGTACGCCTGGACGAGGACACTGCGGTGCATGTGCAGTACCTGCGCGCGCCGCTGGCGGCACGCGCCAGCCTGCGCGTGGAGGCAGATATCCATCCGGCGGGCGACCGCACGCTGCGCGCCCACAGCATCCAGGCCATGCGCGAGGCGGTGGCGACCCACCACGGCAACGTCAGCGCGGCCGCGCGCCAGTTGGGCGTATCGCGCACCACCCTCTACAAACACCTGCGACCGTAGCGCCGGGGTCTGCCCGGGCGGGGGGCAGGGTGCATGCATCCGGGCGAACGGCAGCCGGGTAGAACCCGGCTCTACGGGGCTCCCGGCGCGCACGGGCGTTGCAGCTTGGCCCGGCGCGCATGGGCGTTGCAGCTTGGCAGCGCCGGGGTCTGCCCGGGCGGGGGGCAGGGCGCATGCATCCGGGCGAACGGCAGCCGGGTAGAACCCGGCTCTACGAGGCTCCCGGCGCGCACGGGCGTTGCAGCTTGGCAGCGCCGGCCTCTGCCCGGGCGGGTGTCAGGGTGCATGCATCCGGGCGAACGGCAGCCGGGTAGAACCCGGCTCTACGGGTCTGCCGGCGCGCACGGGCGTTGCAGCTTGGCAGCGCCGGCCTCTGCCCGGGCGGGTGTCAGGGTGCATGCATCCGGGCGAACGGCAGCCGGGTAGAACCCGGCTCTACGGGGCGCCCGGCGCGCATGGGCGTTGCAGCCTGGCAGCGCCGGGCTCTGCCGGGCGGGTGTCAGGGGCGCGCCCGGCGGCCGGGGATCAGTCGCGGAAGTTGTCGAACTGCAGCGGCACTTCGAAGGTTTCCTTCTTCAGCAGCGCGATGGCGTCCTGCAGGTCGTCGCGCTTCTTGCCGTTGACGCGCAGCTTGTCGCCATTGATCTGGCTGTCGACCTTGAGCTTGGCTTCCTTGAGCTTGGCCGCGATCTGCTTGGCCACCTTCTGCTCGATGCCCTGCTTGACGGTGATCTTCTGGCGCGCGCCGGCCAGGTTGGTTTCGATGTCGCCGAACTCCAGGCAGCGGGTGTCGATGCTGCGGGCGATCAGGCGTGCGCGCAGGATGTCGGTCATCTGCTGGAGCTGGAAGTCGCTGGGAGCCGACTGGCTGATCACGCTGTCTTCGAGCACGAACTTCGCGTCCACGCCCTTGAAATCGAAGCGGGTGGACAGCTCGCGGTTGGCCTGGTCGACCGCGTTGGTCAGCTCGTGGGTGTTGACTTCGGACACAACGTCGAAGGAGGGCATGGGAATACTCCAGCAGGTGAAGCCCCCATTCTAACCAACCGGACGTGGACGGCCCGGCCGTGGCGGCGATAATGGGCCATGAACATGCAACGCTCTCCCTCCCGCGCGGTCGCCTGGATGCTCCTGGCGGTCGCCTGTTTCTCGCTGATGGATGCGGGCATGAAGCAGCTCTCGGCCAGCTATCCGACCCTGCAGGTGACTTTCCTGCGCGGTGCCGCCTCGCTGCCGTTCGTGCTGGTCTGGGTGCTGGTCACGGCCGGTCCGCGCTCTCTGGTGCCGGTGCGCTGGGGCCTGCACCTGCTGCGCGGCCTGCTGGGCATGGCCATGATCGGCTGCTTCGTGTTCGCCCTGCGCAGCCTGCCGCTGTCCACCGCCTACACCATCTATTTCGTCGCGCCGCTGCTGATTGCCGCGCTGTCGGTGCCGCTGTTGGGCGAGCACGTTGGCCCGCGCCGCTGGATCGCCATCGGCATCGGCCTGGTCGGCGTGCTGGTGGTACTGCGGCCGGGCGGGGATGGCTTCATCTCGATCCCCGGGTTGATGGTGCTGCTGGCAGCGACCGCCTACGCCGTGGCCGCGATCACGGTCAGCATGCTGACCCGCACCGACACCCCGCAATCGATGGTGGTCTGGTTCCTGGTGATCATGGCGGTGGGCGCCGGCCTGCTGGCGCTGCCGGACTGGCAGCCGCTGCAGTGGGGGCATGCGGCCCTGATCGGCGGCATGGGCCTGGCCGGGGCCGCCGGGCAGGTTGCGCTGACCCGCGCTTTCCAGCTCGGCGAAGCGTCGCTGATCGCCCCGCTGGAGTACACCGGACTGGTCTGGGTGATCGGCTGGGATCTGCTGTTCTGGAGCGTGCTGCCCGACCAGGTGACCTGGCTGGGCGCGGCGATCATCGTCGCCTCGGGCCTGTACCTGCTGCACCGCGAGCGGGTCCGCCAGGTCCAGCCGCCGGCGCCGCTGGACCACCCCTGACCGGCCCGGGCGCCTGTGGCGCCCGATCACGCCGGCTTAGAACCAAACGGAATATCATTCCGCGCATCCGCACGGGCGAGGGCCGTCCCGCGCTGGTAGGCTGCACGCCCCCTCCCGTCGATGCCCCGGTTGACCGCGAACGTGATCGAGTTCCAGCGCCTGCACAAATCCTATGCCGTCGGCGGCCGCGCGATCGCCGCGCTGCAGCCGCTGGACCTGACCATCGAGGCCGGCGAGGTGTTCGGCATCATCGGGCACTCCGGTGCGGGCAAATCGACCCTGATCCGGCTGATCAACCGCCTGGAGGAGCCCACCGGTGGGCGCCTGCTGATCAATGGTGAAGACGTCACCGCGCTGGACGCCGATGGCCTGCGCACGCTGCGCCGGCGCATCGGCATGATCTTCCAGCACTTCAACCTGCTGTCCTCGCGCACGGTGGCGGCCAATGTCGCCTTCCCGCTGGAGCTGGCCGGCACGCCGCGGGCGGAGATCGATGCGCGGGTTGATGAGCTGCTGCACACGGTGGGCCTGGAGGCGCACGCCACCAAGTACCCGGCGCAGTTGTCCGGCGGCCAGAAGCAGCGCGTCGGCATCGCCCGCGCGCTCGCCACGCGCCCGCAGATCCTGCTGTGCGACGAGGCCACCAGTGCGCTGGACCCGCAGACCACCGCGTCCGTGCTGAAGCTGCTGGGCAGGATCAACCGCGAACTGGGCCTGACCATCGTACTGATCACGCACGAGATGGATGTGATCCGCCGCGTCTGCGACCGCGTGGCCGTGCTCGATGCCGGCGCACTGGTTGAAACCGGGCCGGTCACCGAGGTCTTCCTGCACCCGCAGCACCCGACCACACGCCGCTTCGTGACCGAATCGGAGCAGGTGGACGAGGGCGAGCTGCACAAGGATTTCGACGCGGTCGCCGGGCGCATCGTCCGCCTGACCTTCCTCGGCGCGGACACTTACGAGCCATTGCTCGGGCGCATCGCGCGCGACACCGGCGTGGACTACAACATCCTGTCCGGCCGCATCGACCGGATCAAGGACACCCCTTATGGCCAGCTGACGGTGTCGCTGGTCGGAGGCGACGTACAGGCCGCGCAGGCGGGCTTTGTCGCTGCCGGTGTCCACCTTGAGGAGCTGCGCCGATGATGTTCGCCACCGCCGGCGGATTCTTCCGCCATCTCGATGCCGGAAAGTGGGCCGACATCGGCCAGGCGACCGTCGATACCCTGCTGATGCTGGGCGGCTCGCTGCCGCTGACGCTGGCGATCGGCCTGCCTCTGGGTGTCCTCCTGTTCCTGACCGGCTCGCCGCAGCTGCACCGCAAGCCGGTGGTGTATGGCGCGCTGGCGCTGCTGGTGAACCTGCTGCGCTCGGTGCCCTTCATCATCCTGATGATCGTGCTGATTCCGCTCACGCTGTGGATGATGGGCACATCGCTGGGGGTGCGCGGTGCCATCGTGCCGCTGGTGATCGGCGCGGCGCCGTTCTACGCGCGTCTGGTCGAAACCGCGCTGCGTGAAGTGGATCGCGGCGTGATCGAAGCCACCCAGGCGATGGGTGCGACCACGTGGCAGCTGGTGACGCGGGTGTTGTTGCCCGAAGCACGGCCCGGTCTGATTGCCGGTGCGACGGTCACCGTCATCGCCCTGATCGGCTTCACCGCGATGGGCGGTGCGATCGGTTCCGGCGGCCTGGGCGACCTCGCCTTCCGCGACGGCTACCAGCGCTCGCACACCGATGTGGCCCTGGTCACCGTGGTGCTGCTGCTGATCCTGGTCCAGGTGCTGCAGATGCTCGGCGATCGCCTCGTCGCGCATTACAGCCGCCGATAACGCCATCCCGGCGCCATAGACCCGTCGCGGTCATGCGTACGTAGAGCCGCCCTCTGGTCGGCTGCTCTCCGATCCGGTGCCGATATCCCCGCGCTGCGCGCGACAGCCGACGTAGAGCCGCCCTCTGGTCGGCTGCTCTCCGATCCGATGCCGATACTCCCGCGCTGTGCGCGACAGCCGACGTAGAGCCGCCCTCTGGTCGGCTGCTCTCCGATCCGGTGCCGATACTCCCGCGCTGCGCGCGACAGCCGATGTAGAGCCGCCCCCTGGTCGGCTGCTCTCCGTTCCGATGCCGATACCCCGCGCTGCGCGCGATAGCCGACCAGAGGTCGGCTCTACGGGTGCGGTGCAGATATCCCCGCGCTGCGCGCGACAGCCGATGTAGAGCCGCCCTCTGGTCGGCTGCTTTCCGATCCGATGCCGATACCCCCGCGCTGTGCGCGACAGCCGACGTAGAGCCGCCCTCTGGTCGGCTGCTCTCCGATCCGATGCCGATACCCCCGCGCTGCGCGCGATAGCCGACCAGAGGTCGGCTCTACGGGTGCGATGCCGATACCCCGCGCTGTGCGCTACAGCCGACCAGAGGTCGGCTCTACGGTGCGATGCCGATACCCCGCGCTGTGCGCTACAGCCGACCAGAGGTCGGCTCTACGGGTGCGATGCCGATACCCCGCGTTGCGCGCGACAGCCGACCAGCGGTCGGCGATACGGGTTCACGCTCAGCGGACGTTCGGGACTTCGTAGCCCAGGCGGTCCACCTGTTCGCGGTGCTGCGGCACGCGCTTAAGCTTGTCGGTGTTGACGCCGTACTCGTCACGCAGGCGCGTGGCCAGCTCTTTGTACAGGTCCTTGTCCATGTCCGGCTGGCGCGCGAAGATCCACGCCATTTCACGGCCTGGATAGCCCACCAGCGCCCACGAATAGTCCGGTGCCACTTCCAGCACGCGGGTGTGGGTGGGCACGATCTTGTAGAACCAGGTACGCCAATTGTGGTTGCCGCTGTCCTCGTCCACCGACGCGCGCACCGTGAGTTCTTCCTGCGGTTCGGAGAAACCGTTGCGGTAGCGATAGGTGATGGCGACCTTCTGGTCGCCGCGCAGGCGGTACTCGTTGACGCTGGCCACATGGCCGCGCTCGACCGGATTCGGAACGCGTCCGATCACATACCAGGTGCCCATGAAACGCTGCAGATCGATCGCCGGACCTGCACGCTCGGCCGTCGTCGGCGCCGGCGACGGCTTGGCCTCATGGCGGAAGGCGCAGGCCGGCAACAGCGACAGCGTGGACAGCAACAGGACAGCGCGAAGCGGGCGGTTCACAGACATGCGGCGGGTGGCTCCAGGGGCTGGCAGGGGCATGGTGGGTGGGACGGCGAAGAACGTCAATGGTGGCGCACCGGCGGCGTGACCGGTTCACGCTGCGGCACGAGGTCGCAGCCGGTGAGATGGTGGCACGGCAAGGTGACGCCTCACTTTCGCATGGAGCGGTGTCATGTCCCTGTCTTCTTCGCATCGTTCGTCCCGTTCCGCCGAGCTACCCGACCCGCGGGTGTTGCGTTGCGTCAGGCAGGCGGCCCTTGCCGGGCTGGCGCTGGTGCTGGTCTGGCCGGCGGCACGCGGTTACAGCAGCTGGTTGGGATGGGGGCCGTTGTGGCTGGTCGGGATGCCCTGGCTGGCCTGGTGGGCGCTGTACCGCTTCCGGCTGCCGTTGCGCTGGTGGGCCCAGCGCCGGGCCGGCGCCCGCCGGCGCGCACCGCAGGCCCGCCGGCGTCGGCCGGCGCGGCGCCTGCGCGCGGCCTGACCTTCGACACGGGAGGGGCAGCGGTCGCCTGTGGTAGCGTCCGGGGTCTATGACTGCCTGGAGCTGCAATGTCCCGAATCGCTTCCGCCTGCCTGATGGCAGGCTTGATGTCCGCCGCCACGGCCGCCACCGCCGTGGCCGCTGAAACGCCGGCCGATCCGTACGCGTGGCTGGAGGACGTGACCGGCGACAAGCCGCTGTCCTGGGTCAAGGAACAGAACGCCAAGTCCGAGGGACGCCTGGCGCAGACCCCGGCCTTCAAGGCGATGGAAGCGAGCATCCGCGAGGTGCTCGATTCGGACGCCAAGATTCCCGGCGTGCAGAAGATCGGCGACTACTACTACAACTTCTGGAAGGACAAGCAGCACGAGCGCGGCGTGTGGCGCCGCACTACGCTGGAGGAGTACCGCAAGGCCTCGCCGCGCTGGGAAACCGTGTTGGATCTGGATGCACTGAACAAGGCCGAAGGCGAGAACTGGGTCTGGCACGGCGCCGACTGCCTGCGCCCGGACTACGCCCGCTGCCTTGTCGCGCTCTCGCGCGGTGGCGCCGATGCCGACGTCACCCGTGAGTTCGACCTAGCCAACAAGACCTGGATCAAGGACGGTTTCTTCCGTCCCGAGTCCAAGGGCGGCCTGAACTGGATCGATCGTGACACCGTGTTCGTCTACACCGACTTCGGCGCCGGCACGATGACCACCTCGGGTTATCCGCGCGTGGCCAAGCTGTGGAAGCGCGGTACGCCGATGACCTCGGCCAGCGTGGTGTACGAAGGCAAGCCGGATGACATGTACATTTCGGCGATGCACGACGACACCCCGGGATACGAGCGCAACCTGGTCAGCCGTACGCTGGCCTTCTACAACAACGAGCTCTACCTGCGCGCCAACGACGGCACGCTGACCCGGATCGACGCGCCCAACTCGGCCGAGAAGGGCCTGCGCAAGCAGTGGCTGACCCTGGAACTGCGCGAGCCGTGGACCGTAGGCGGCAAGACCTACGCAGCCGGTTCGCTGCTGGCCACCAAGCTGGACGATTACCTGGCCGGCAAGCGTGAGTTCGAGGTGCTGTTCGCGCCGACCGAGACCACCTCGCTGGCAGGCGCCAGCTGGACCCGCTCGCACCTGGTCCTCAACGTGCTCGACGACGTGAAGAGCCGCCTGAGCGTGCTGACCCCGACCGACAGCGGCTGGAAGAAGAGCGCGTTCACCGGGGCGCCTTCATTCGGCACCGTGGCCGTGAGTGCGGTCGATGCCGACGAAAGCGACGCGGTGTGGATGACCGTCACCGACTACCTGACCCCGACCACGCTGGCCCTGGCCGAGATCGGCAAGCAGCCGGAAGTGCTCAAGACCATGCCGGCGTTCTTCAATGCCGACGGCAAGGTGATCGAGCAGCACTTCGCCACCAGCAAGGACGGTACCCGTGTGCCGTACTTCGTCGTGCATGGCAAGGACATGAAGCTGGACGGGTCCAACCCGACGCTGCTGTACGGCTACGGCGGCTTTGAAATCTCGCTGACCCCGTCGTACTCCGGTGCGATGGGCCGTGCATGGCTGGACAAGGGCGGCGTGTACGTGGTCGCCAACATCCGCGGCGGTGGCGAGTATGGCCCGCGCTGGCACCAGGCGGCGCTCAAGCAGAACCGTCACAAGGCATACGAAGACATGGCCGCGGTCGCCCGCGACCTGGTCAGCCGCAAGATCACCTCGGCCAAGCACCTGGGCGTGCAGGGCGGCAGCAACGGTGGCCTGCTCACCGGCAACATGCTGACCCAGTACCCCGAGCTGTTCGGTGCCGTGGTCGTGCAGGTTCCGCTGCTGGACATGAAGCGCTACAACCACCTGCTGGCCGGTGCGTCCTGGATGGCTGAATACGGCAACCCGGACACGGCCGACTGGTCGTTCATCAAGACCTTCTCGCCGTACCACCTGTTCGACGCCAGCAAGACCTACCCGCCGGTGCTGTTCACCACCTCCACCCGCGACGACCGCGTCCATCCGGCCCATGCCCGCAAGATGGCGGCCAAGATGATCGAGGCCGGCAAGGACGTGACCTACTACGAGAACATCGAGGGCGGACACGGCGGTGCGGCCAACAACGCGCAGGCCGCGCACATGTCGGCACTGGCCTACAGCTTCCTCTGGGAGCAGCTGAGCAAGTAAGGTCGGGTATGCTCGACGGCCAGGGGCGGTCGAGCATCCCGCGGGGCATCGGCCCGATGCGGACCCATCGCCCCGTGAACTCCGGGTGGTGGGGCGTCAGGTTGGCTCCACCCCAGCTTCAGCGCCACGCAGCGATGCGTGGCGTTTTTTTTGGAGTCGTTCCGCGCCGCGCGGCGGGGTCAACGCACCCACGTTTCCAGGCCGCGGCGGATACGCGCCACGGCTTCTTCCAGCCGCGGCACCTGCTGGGTGTACGCCAGCCGCACGTGCTGGCTGGCCCGGTGGTGACCGAAATCCAGACCCGGGGTGAACGCTACGTGCTGGGTCTCCAGGAAATGCGCGCAGAACGCCTGCGCGTCATCGGTGAAGGCGCTCACATCGCAGTACAGGTAGAACGCGCCTTCCGGCTCGACGTCGATGCGGAAGCCGAGCGCGCGCAGCGCCGGCAGCAGGTAGTCGCGGCGTTCGCGGAAGGCGGCGCGGCGCTGTTCGAAGATGGCCAGGGCCTCCGGTTCGAAGCAGGCCAGCGCGGCGTGCTGGGCGATGCTGGACGCGCTGATGTACAGGTTCTGCGCCAGCTTTTCCAGGTCGGGTACGGCCTTCGGGGGGGCCACCAGCCAGCCGAGACGCCAGCCGGTCATGCCGAAATACTTGGAGAAGCTGTTCAGCACGAACGCATCGTCGTCCACCTGCAGCACGCTCTGCGCGTCCATGCCGTAGGTCAGGCCGTGGTAGATCTCATCGACCACCAGGTGACCGCCACGCGCCTTCAGCGCCTGCGACAGCGCCGCCAGGTCCGCGGCCGACAGCACCGTGCCGGTGGGATTGGCCGGCGAGGCCACCAGCGCGCCGACGCTGTCCGCGTTCCAGTGCTGTTCCACCAGGGACGGCGTCAGCTGGTAGGCGGTCTCCGGCCCGACCGGCACCAGCTGCGCGGCCCCTTCGACCAGGCGCAGGAAATGCCGGTTGCACGGATAGCCCGGGTCGGCCAGCAGCCAATGCCGGCCTGGATCGACCAGCAGGCTGCTGGCCAGCAGCAGCGCGCCGGAACCGCCGGGGGTGATCAGGATCCGCTCGGGATCGACCTGCACCTGGTAGCGGTCCCGGTAGAAACCGGCGATGGCCTGGCGCAGGGCCGGCAGGCCGCGCGCGGCGGTGTACCGGGTATGCCCGGCCGCCAGGGCCGCCTGGCCGGCCTGCACGATCGGGGCGGCGGTAGTGAAGTCCGGCTCGCCGATCTCCAGGTGGATGACGTCGTGGCCGGCCTGTTCCAGCGCCTGCGCGCGGGCCAGCAGCGACATGACGTGGAAGGGGGCGATGTCCTGGCTGCGGCGGCTGTAGCCGGCCGCGGAGGGAGTGGGGGGCGTGATCATGTCCCGATGATAGGCGCAGTGACCAACGACACGCTTGCCGCCGGCCCAACGACCGCCGCAGACTGCATGGACACGGACGCCATTGCATTCCCCCGCCAGGAGCCTTATCTCGTGAAACCCGTCCTTTGTTTACTGGTTGCCAGCCTGATGACCACTTCCGCGCATGCCGCTCCCGCGCCCACCGCGCCTGATGCCGAAAAGCACCCGCATACGGTCAAGGCCCCGTTCGGCGCCACCCGCAGCGACGATTACTACTGGCTGCGCGACGACAAGCGCGAGAACCCGGCGATGCTGGCGTACCTGAACGCGGAAAATGCGTACACCGATACGGTGATGGCGCCGCTCAAGCCGCTGGAGGACACCCTCTACAAGGAGATCGTGGCGCGCATCAAGCAGGACGATGCCAGCGTGCCCGCGCGCGAGCGCGGCTACTGGTACTACACCCGCTTCGAGACCGGCAAGGATTACCCGATCCAGGCCCGGCGCAAGGGCAGCATGGAATCGCCCGAAGAGATCCTGCTGGACATCAACGCGATGGCTGCCGGCAAGGGCTACTTCAGCGTCGGCGATATGGATGTCAGCCAGGACAACCACCTGCTGGCCTGGGCCGAGGACGACGTCGGCCGCCGCCAGTACGTGATCCGCTTCAAGGACCTGCGCACCGGTGAGGTGCTGCCGGACCGGATCGAGAACGTGTCGCCGAACGTGGTCTGGGCCGATGACAACCGCACCCTGTTCTACGTCGAGAACGATCCGGAAACGCTGCTCACGGTGCGGGTGAAGAAGCACGTGCTGGGCACGCCGGTCGCCAGCGACGTGCTGGTCTACGAAGAGAAGGACGACAGCTTCTACATGGGCGTCGGCCGCAGCCGCGACGACCGGTTCCTGACCATCGACCTGCACAGCACGGTCAGTTCGGAAACGCGCTACGCGCCGGCCGCCGATCCGCAGGCCTTCACCGTGCTCGCCCCGCGGGCGCGCGACGTCGAGTACGACGCCGACCACTTCAATGGCCGCTGGGTGATCCGTACCAATGACGCCGGTGCGACCAACTTCAAGATCGTCACCGCGCCCTCGGATGCCACCACACGCAGCCAGTGGAAGGACTGGGTGGCGCACGACGAGGCGGTGCTGATCGAAGGCGTCGAGCTGTTCGACGGATACAGCGCCATCGCCGAGCGCTCCAACGGGCTGGAGCGCATCCGCCTGCTGTTCGCCGACGGTCGCCAGGAGTACGTCAAGGCCGATGAACCGGCCTACTCAATGGGTCTGGCCGCCAATCCGGAACACGACACCCCGTGGCTGCGCTACGCCTACACCTCGCTGACCACGCCCACCACCACCTATGAACTGAACACCGTCACCGGCGAACGCCGCCAGCTCAAGCAGCAGCCGGTGATCGGCTACGACCCGGCCAACTACACCACCGAGCGGGTGTGGGTCACCGCCCGCGATGGCGTCAAGGTGCCGGTCTCGCTGGTGTACCGCAATGGCTTCAGGAAGGACGGCACCGGTGCGCTGTACCAGTACGCGTACGGCAGCTACGGCATGTCGATGGACCCGGGCTTCAATCAGACCGTGGTCAGCCTGCTCGACCGCGGCGTGGTCTATGCCATCGCGCACATCCGCGGTGGCCAGGAAATGGGCCGGGCCTGGTACGAGAACGGCAAGCTGCTGCACAAGCAGAACACCTTCAACGACTTCGTCGATGTCACCCGCGAGCTGGTCCGCCAGGGCTACGCCGCCAAGGACCGCGTGGCCGCGTCCGGCGGCAGCGCCGGTGGTCTGCTGATGGGGGCGGTGGCCAACCAGGCACCGCAGGACTACCGCGTGATGGTGGCGCAGGTGCCGTTCGTGGACGTGGTCACCACCATGCTCGATGCCAGCATCCCATTGACCACCAACGAGTACGACGAGTGGGGCAATCCCGAGCAGCGCGAGTACTACGACTACATGCTCACCTACTCGCCGTATGACAACGTGCGCCGGCAGGCGTACCCGGCGTTGTTTGTCGGCACCGGGCTGTGGGATTCGCAGGTGCAGTACTGGGAGCCGGCCAAGTGGGTGGCCAAGCTGCGCGACGACAACACCGGCACCCATCCGATCGTGTTCCGTACCAACATGGAAGCCGGCCACGGTGGCAAGTCCGGGCGCTTCCAGCGCTACCACGAGCTGGCCGAGTCCTACGCCTTCGTGCTGGATCAGCTCGGCGTCACGCCCGCAACGAACTGATCCACGGCCAGGCGGAAGGCGACCATCGCGGTCGCCTTCCCGGCTCGTTATGCTGGCTGCATGAGCCTGCCAGAACGCCCTGACGTTGCCGATGCCGCACCCGCACCCGTGCGGCGGCCGGTACGTTTCCGCTGGGCGTGGTGGCTGCTGGCGTATGTCAGCCTGGGTACCGGCATCGTCGGCATCTTCGTGCCGGGCCTGCCGACCACCGTGTTCATCCTCATTTCGGCCTGGGCCGCCTCGCGCGGCTCCGAGCGCCTGCACAACCGGTTGATGCAGCATCCGCGGTTCGGTCCGGCCATACGCAACTGGCAGGCGCACGGCGCGGTCAGCCGTTACGCGAAGTGGATGGCCACGCTGACCATGACGGTCTGCGCCGGGATCATGCTGTGGTGCGTGCCCATCGCCTGGGTCAAATGGCTGTCGATCGGCTGCATGACCGCCGTCGCGCTGTGGCTGTGGAGCCGGCCGCTGCCGCCGCGGTCATCCTGAGGCGTTGCTGAGGTGGCCGGCCAGCGGTCGGCACTACCGTGGAGGGCATGGCTATACTTGGGGCATGAAGACATCCCCCCGTACCCTCATCTCCCTGACGCTGGCCGCCTCGGCGCTGCTGGTGCTGTCGGCCTGTGGCAACAAGGGCCCTCTGGTCATGCCGCAGAAGCCTGTTCCGGTCGAAGAAGTGGTCGAGCCGGCCGCCGAACCGGCCGCCACCCCGCCGGCGTCCGATGCCGACGTCGGTGCCACCCCGGTCGCGCCCGATCCGGTCGACGCGCCGGCACTCAAGGCCGATGACGGGAATGAATAAGGCGGCACCCCGGGCACTGCGCTTCAGCAAGATGCACGGTGCCGGCAACGACTTCATCGTGCTGGATCTGCGCGACGGCAGCCCGCCGCCGGATCCGGCGCTGGCGGCCCGCCTGGCCGATCGCCATACCGGCGTCGGTTGCGACCAGATCCTGACCATCGAGCCGCCCAGGGCCGACGGATCGGTCGCCTCGTACCGGATCTGGAACGCCGACGGCTCCAGTTCACAGCAGTGCGGCAACGGCGCGCGCTGCGTGGCGGCCTGGCTGGTCCGCGACGGTGCCGCCAGCGGCGATGCCTTTGCGATCGACAGCCCGGTCACCACCCACGCGGTGGAGCGCCTGGGCGAGCATGAGTACGCCGTGGCAATGGGCGTGCCGCGCTTCGAGCCCGACCAGGTCCCGTTGATCGGTTTCGCACACGCCCGCGAGGAGTATCTGCTGCCGCTGCAGGGGGACACCGTGCGCTTCGGCGCGGTCTCGATGGGCAATCCGCACGCCGTGATTGAAGTCGGGCTGGTGGATGCAGCACCGGTCGAGCGCCTCGGCCCGCTGCTGCAGCAGCACGCCACCTTCCCGCAGTCGGTGAACGTCGGCTTCGTGCAGGTCATGGACCCACGCCACGCCCGCCTGCGCGTCTACGAGCGCGGCGTTGGCGAGACCCTGGCGTGCGGTAGCGGTGCCTGTGCGGCGGCGGTGGTGATGATGCACCGCGGCCGGCTGGAACGTGACGCCATCATGTCGCTGCCCGGTGGCGACCTGCGCATCCGCTGGCCGGACCCGACCGCCCAGATCGTGATGTCCGGGCCGGCTGCCTTCGTCTTCGAGGGGGAATGGAACGCATGAGCGAGACCGTCGAGAAAATCGGAGCGCACGAAGTCGCCGCCTGGCTGCGGCGTCACCCGACCTTCCTGAAGCAGTTCCCGGACCTGGCCCTGACCCTGGTGGTGCCGCGCGATGACGGCCCGACCGCGTCGCTGGCCAGCTACCAGCTGGAGGTGCTGCGCGACAAGAACCGCGAGCTGCAGCGTCGGCTGGCCGACCTGGCCGCCAACGCGCAGATCAACGAGCGCCTGGCCGTGCGCACGCACCAGCTCACCTTGGCGCTGATGAAGCAGTCCAGCGCCGGTGACACGCTGCGCGCGATGGCGGCCTCGCTGGAAGAGGATTTCGCCGGCGACCTGGTCCGCCTGGTGCTGCTGAAGCCGGTCGCCGGACTGGAACAGGCGCCGTGGTTGCAGGTGGTGGCCGCCGACAGCCCGGCGCTGTCGTCGTTCCGCGATTGCCTTGGCGACGGCGAGCCCATCTGCGGGCGGCTGCAGCCGGAAAAGAACGCGCTGCTGTACGGCGACCGCGTGGATGATGTGCAGTCCAGCGCGCTGCTGCCGCTGCCGGGCGTGGGCCTGATCGCGGTCGGCAGCCGCGACGGCAACCGCTTCTATCCCGGCATGGGCACGCTGTTCCTGCGCATGATGGGGGAAGCGCTGGTGGTCGCGCTGGCGCGCTTCGACCCGGCCTGACCCGCCACGGCGCCGTGCCCATGACCGCCGTCGCCGCGTTTCTCGCCCACCTGCAGGTGGAGCGCCGCATGTCGGCGCACACGCTGGATGCCTACCGCCGTGACCTGGAGGCGGTATCGGCATGGGCGCAGGCGCAGGGCGCGGCGATCGAGACCCTGGACAGCGAGCAGCTGCGCCAGTTCATCGCTGCCGAGCACCGTCGCGGCCTGTCGCCGACCTCACTGCAGCGCCGGCTGTCGGCTTGCCGCAGTTTCTATGGCTGGCTGCTGCGGCACCGTCGCATCGAGGTCAGCCCTGCCGCCACCCTGAAGGCGCCCAAGGCGCCACGCAAACTGCCACAGGTGCTGGACGCCGACGAAGCGGTGCGTCTGGTCGAACTGCCGACCGATGCGCCCCTCGGCATGCGCGATCGCGCACTGCTGGAATTGTTCTATTCCTCGGGCCTGCGCCTGAGCGAGCTGTGCGCGCTGATCTGGCGCGACCTGGATTTCGCGACCGGCCTGGTCAACGTGCTGGGCAAGGGCAACCGCCAGCGACGCGTCCCGTTCGGTTCGCACGCACGCGCTGCCCTGCAGGCGTGGCACGCCGAATGTGGTGGCGCTGCCGACGCACCGGTGTTTCCGGGGCGCAACGGCGGTCCGATCACCCAGCGTGCGGTGCAGATCCGCATCCGCCAGCTCGCCCAGCGCCAAGGCCTGTTCAAGCACGTGCATCCGCACATGCTGCGGCACAGCTTTGCCAGCCACATTCTGGAATCGTCCGGTGACCTGCGCGGCGTGCAGGAGCTGCTTGGCCATGCCGATATCGCCACGACGCAGATCTACACCCATCTGGATTTCCAGCACCTGGCCAAGGTCTATGACGCGGCCCACCCGCGCGCGAAACGGCGGCGAAGCAGCAACGAAAGCTGAATCGATCCGGTGCGTCAGCGGGGCGCAGGGCAGGGTGGCTTGAAGCCCGGGGCAACGACCCCACCTCAGTCTCTGTCACCCCGGAGGCCACATGGACCCCAGTCAGAACCCCAACGTTTTTCACGCCACCACCATCATTTCGGTGCGCCGCAACGGTCACGTCGCCGTCGCCGGCGATGGCCAGGTCACGCTCGGCCACACGGTGATGAAGGGCAACGCCCGCAAGGTGCGCCGTCTGGGCCGTGAGGGCCAGGTACTGGCCGGTTTCGCCGGTGCCGCCGCCGATGCCTTCACCCTGTTCGAGCTGTTCGAAGCCAAGCTGGAAAAACACGGGCAGCTGCAGCGCGCCGCCGTCGAGCTGGCCAAGGATTGGCGCACCGAGCGCCGCCTTGGCAAGCTGGAGGCCCTGCTCGCGGTAGCCGACAAGGACACCTCGCTGATCATCAGCGGCACCGGTGACGTGATCGAGCCGGAGGACGGCATCATCGCCATCGGCTCGGGCGGCTCCTACGCGTTGTCGGCCGCGCGCGCGCTGCTGGCGCACACCGAACTGGACGCCCGCACCATCGCCACCGAATCGATCAACATCGCCGGCGACATCTGTATCTACACCAATCGCAATGTGGTGGTTGAAGAGCTGTAACGGAGCGCCGGCCAGCGGCCGGCACTGCCACGGCGCCGACCCGATACATGGCGTAGTGCCGGCCGCTGGCCGGCAATCTCGATCAACCACATTCACTCGTGAGCACACCCATGCCGCACAAGATTGAAGTTTCTTCCGCCACCATGACCCCGCGCGAGATCGTGCAGGAACTGGATCGGCACATCGTCGGCCAGCATGATGCCAAGCGCGCGGTCGCCATCGCGCTGCGCAACCGCTGGCGCCGGATGCAGTTGCCGGCCGAGCTGCGCAACGAAGTCATGCCCAAGAACATCCTGATGATCGGCCCGACCGGCGTCGGCAAGACCGAAATCGCGCGCCGCCTGGCCACGCTGGCCAATGCGCCGTTCGTAAAGGTCGAAGCGACCCGCTTCACCGAGGTCGGCTACGTCGGCAAGGATGTGGAGCAGATCATCCGCGACCTCGCCGACACGGCGGTCAAGCTGTATCGCGAGCAGGCCAAGGTGCGCGTGCGCAATCAGGCCGAAGAGCGCGCCGAGGACCGCATCCTCGATGCGCTGCTGCCGCGCCGCAGCACCGGTATCGGCTTCGATGCCGAGGCCGCACGCAATGAGCCGTCCGCGCAGGACAATGAAACGCGGATCAAGTTCCGCCGCATGCTGCGCAATGGCGAACTGGACGAGCGCGAGATCGAGCTGGAAGTCTCGGCCAATGTTGGCGTGGACATCATGACCCCGCCGGGCATGGAGGAAATGGGCCAGCAGCTGCGCCAGATGTTCTCCAGCATGGGCGGCGCCAAGGCGCAGAAGCGCACGCTGAGCATCAAGGCCGCGCGCCCGCTGCTGATCGAGGAAGAGGCCGGCAAGCTGGTCAACGAAGACGACATCCGCAGCGCGGCGATCGAAGCGTGCGAGCAGCACGGCATCGTGTTCATCGACGAGATCGACAAAGTCGCCAAGCGCGGCGAAGCCGGTGCGTCCGGTGGCGACGTGTCGCGCGAAGGCGTGCAGCGCGACCTGCTGCCGCTGGTGGAAGGCTCCAACGTGTCCACCAAGTACGGCACGGTCAAGACCGACCACATCCTGTTCATCGCCTCCGGTGCGTTCCACCTGGCCAAGCCCAGCGACCTGATCCCCGAGCTGCAGGGCCGCTTCCCGATCCGGGTGGAACTGGGCGCGCTCAGCAAGAATGATTTCGTGCGCATCCTCACCGAGCCGAAGGCCGCGCTGACCAAGCAGTACGAAGCGCTGCTGCTCACCGAGGGCGTGTCGGTGGCGTTCACCGCCGATGCGGTCGACCGCTTGGCCGAGATCGCGTTCCAGGTCAACGAGCGGCAGGAAAACATCGGTGCCCGCCGCCTCCACACGGTGCTCGAGCGACTGCTCGATTCGCTCAGCTACGAGGCCCCGGACCGCGACGGCGAGACGATCAGCATCGACCACGCCTACGTGGACGCCCATCTTGGCGAGCTGGTGCAGGATCCGGATCTGAGCCGCTACATCCTGTAAGGGGAGGGTGGCATGAATTGAAAGGGCGGCACTTCGGTGCCGCCTTTTTTTCGTTGGCTCGGCTTTGGCGGGACGGTGCGGGTTTGCGGGGGCAAGGTCAACGGCGTATTCGATTGGGGGCCATGCGTTGAACGGGCGATTGGGGTAATCGGCAGTCGTCGCGCGACCGACGCTACCTACGTTCGTCCGGCATCCACGGAATCGCCCCGTGCCCTTCATGCGACCCGTCTCGGCGGATCCATGCGCTGCGCACCATGCGCCACGGCGATCAGAAAACTCTGACATCGGTGCAGGGAAACCGCGCGTCGCGCTCCCGGTTTGCCATTTTGCCAAATTTGGCAACTCCAACCCATTGGCGCGCCTCTCACGTTTCATTACCTCCGGCGATGAGCAGCTGATCGCCGACGGCTGGAACATGACGCCCATCTACCGGGATGCCATGTCGCTGGTCACCAAGACCATCAGTGGCCCGGGCATGCCCACCGCGCAATGGACATACCAGTACACCAACCTGGGGTGGGAATACGACCGGAACCTGACTCAGCAAGGGTGGCCCATGATTCCTGCAGGTCAGTCGGAACCCAAGATAACGATCGAACCCTTACCCGATGGCGTGATCAAGACCTACGAGTTCGGCAAGGAAGTCGCCTACAACGACGGCCTGCTGCTGGGCACTACCACCACCAGCGGCGGCAACGTGGTTCGCGTGGACCGGAACAGCTACTACCCCAACGCGCAGTTGCCCAGCGCGCCGTTCCCGCAGGCCGCCGGCCGCAACCTGAAGTATGGAGCCACCGAACTGGGCGAGCACCTCAATCGCCCGGTACAGAGCACCACCGTGCAGCAGGACGGCGTGTTGTTCACCCGTCAGGTGCAGACGTTTGATGCGTCCATCCGCGAAGTCGCCGTGGTGGAATCCAACAACGCCGGCTTCAGCCGCAGCAGCAGCACGGAGTACTACGACAATGCGCAGCTGTGGGTGCGCGGGCAGACCGCCCGCGGCATCGTCAACGGCATCGAGCAGTCGCGTACCGAGTTCGACGGCAACACCGCCCAGCCGCTGCGCGCCCAAACTAGCCCAGCAATCTCACAGCGCGAGGCGTAAGAGCAGGCGGAAGCCCCGCTGAAATTGCAAATCTGAAGAACTGGAAGGTAAAAATAGACACTACGGCCGCCGCAGCTCCATCCACGGGTGCCGCAGGTGAAACGACAGCTAGACTCGTAGACGGTAAAGTGGATCAAGTTCAGACTACGCTAAGCAATATGATTCAGGCTCTAGAGTCACCGGGCGAACTGAAAATGAACGGTGGCTTGGTTGCCCAGGGCGGAGACACTGCCAAGGCCGCATTTGGCGTCCATGAATTCGCTGGTCATGGAAACGCAGAAGACCTTAGGATGGACTCCGCCGCAGGTGCCGAGAACATGGCAAGTGATCGTGCCGTAGAGATACTTTCCAAAGGCAAAGAACTGCTGGTCAAGCCCAGGATTGAAAGATGACATTTCCTACAGTGCTCGCAACCCTCTTCGCGGTGGCTAACGCCCAGTCCGCTCTTCCACAGTATGGTGGGGACGCAGGACAGTATCGCTATGAAAGCGTCTCAGATCTATCCTTCGAAACCTCCGCGATCACAATTGATCTGGACAAGAAGACGCTTGTTTACCCTGCAACAGTGACCGAAATTGAAGCGTGCCCTGCCAATCGCAGCCGGTGCTTCAAGACAACGCGGATGAGCTTCTGCGCACCGACCGATCCGGAGATGCGCGCGAAGGAATGGGAATGTGGAGATGGGGATCTCATTTTCAAGCTAGAGGGCGAGCGCACGTTGCGCATACTCGGCGACGAGATCCACACCTTCGTGATTTCACGTCATGGGACCGAGTACTTCTACAGCCCTGAACGTGGGCTCGTGATGTTCAGGTTCATCAACCAGCCTATCTCCGAGGTGTACTGGTCTGTAGATGGGCGAGGATTTGGAACTGACGAATCCGCGGCCTCGAGGTAGGTGTCTTGATCGGGGTCGATTGCAGACCGGGCACAAACGGCAGCCACGCGACTCTGATCCAGTACTCCAATATTCGCTCGGGGAGCACGAGCCAACAACGTACCCGTAGCTCGACTACCGCGCGCCGGTCAGCAGTTCGGCCGGCTGCACCGGCTACAGCGCCACCGCCACCACCGCCGTGACATACCCGCTGACGGCCGCCCCCAGTCCAAGTGCCCCCACCCGTGTGGGTCCGGGCAGCATCGGCATTGGCTGGAACCCCGTCGCCGGCGCGACCCGCTACACCCTGCAGGAAAGCGCCAACGGTGCGGGCTGGGTCACGCTGTTGTCTGATGGCCGCACGTCGGTCGGGGTCAGCCGAGGCAATGGCAGCTATGCCTACCGGGTGCAGGCTTGCAACTTCGTCAATTGTGGGGCTTGGTCGGGGTTTGCCACGGTCAATGTGGCACTGCCGCCCCCGGCCACTTCTCAGGGCAGCAACCTACAAGGACGGCTACACTGACGATCACGTCATGGCGAATCGCTCGGGCACTAGGCTTCGAGCTTCCGGTGAAAATGGAATCACTCGCAACGACACTACACAGAAGCTTAAGCTCAGCGACTTCAAGGGCGTGTTCCGAGCGGAAGGAAGGCTGGACGCAAAACGATTGGATCGACAATTCTCCTGAAAGTGATGGCAGGAGCACCAAACGTGACCGCGCACAACTCGCTACGAATTTCAGGCATCACTGTGGTTGTCGTTGCAGCTTTGAGCGCAACGTCATGCAGCAGCCCGCAAGGCTGCAACTATTCCGTGATCAACCACGAATCCCATAGCAGTCTCGCACAGCACTACGAAGTTAATGTGCAAGGTGCATTGGCAAAGGATAGCGTCCCTGAAGGACCAGCCATTGAACTACAGCTGATAACTGTACAGGTAGAGTTTCCGAAGCCGAGCACAAGAGCGTGGAGAGTATTCTACGCGCTGACCGATTCTGGGGGGCGCTATTTGTCGTCTGGGACTTGCGCACTTGGCCTGCAGGAATGCAGCAAGATGATGATTGATGCAGCACGCGCCGCGTGCCATGTAAAATGAACGTAGTGGCATACCGCGCGTTGGCGCTCACGTTGATTGGCGGCTTGATGCAGGGATGCGGAAGCGGGGAGGCCGTTTCGGAGAAATCCATCAACGATCAACCAGACAGTTCTTTAGCTGCTGAATACATGTCGGCGATAGCTGGAGTGGCCGAGGGCCGCCTTTCGCCGCTTTCAAAGCTGAACTGCAGCGCTCGAGTTGTTTCGGCCGTAAGTGGATATGACATCGGCACTGGAGAGCGTGTGCGCACGCGTGTCTACTACGTACTTTTGCGCGAAGATGGAAAGCTGTTGCACGCTGACAGCTGTGGAGGATCACCATCTGAATGCACAAGCATAATCGAGGCACGTGCGCGCTCGACCTGTCCTGTGCAGTAGAGGGAAGTGTCGTGAGAGGCCTTCACAACTACAGCGCGGTACTTCCGAGTGTTACCGCTTGAGGCCCGGGAGCGGATCGAATCCGGGAGTATGGAAAGCATCTGGAAAGCCCCTTGGGCGATCCATGCTTTCGCGGAAGCGGTCAGGGTTCAGCACGACCACATCGCCTTTGTTGAACCATTGCAGGACGTCAAAGTGCTTGGAGCTCTCCGCCCAGCCACACGCGTGTAGAAGACTGTTTCGCATACGGCGCATGTCGGAGAACGGTGGGGAGCGCACAGCGTTCAAATCCAGGCCCAACGCACTGGCAATCTCTCCCCGGGTTCTATGCTCCCAGTGAGCATGGATCGACACAATGTCCAGCGATGACGGGGTGCGGATGTTGAACCCATCCGGCGCAGGCCTGGAGACGAGCGCCCAGAGTGGACACATGCCGCCCGGGCAGTGACGTTACCTGTTGGTCGGCGAGAAGTTCTGAGCCCCGCGCGTCTTTCGCCACTGGATGCACGCGATCGCGGCAGCGAAGAAGACGCTGCACAGGTAACTGCCTTCCGGCCCTTGCGCGCCACCGGTCAGGGTGTCGAGGCCTTGCGGGCGCAGCGCCACCAGCAGCGCCGGCAAGTGCGCATCGATGCCGGTGACGGGCAGTTCGAAGCCGGTCGCGAGCAACCAGTTCCACCCCGTGTGCCAGCCCATCACGCCCCAGATACTACCGGTCCGCAACGTCCAGGCGCAGGCGAGCAGCGAGAACAGGAACGTGCTGAGTATGACCAGGGGCGGCTGGTGCGGACTGAAATGCAGGAAGCAGAAAACGAGCGACACCAGCAGCACGGCCACCGCGACATTGGTCTTGCGCGCCACCGCCGACAGCATCCAGCCGCGGAAGATGACTTCCTCCAAGCTCGCCTGGAACATGAAGCTCAGTAGCAGCAAACCGATGTGCAGCAGACTGAGAACGCTGTTTGGCACAACTACGCCAGCATCCGCTACCGCTGCAATGCGGTGCCTTTGATCTTCGGTGGTCATCGGCCACCTGCCGAAGGCCGGCCGGGGCGGGTTTGTGGGACCGTCTAGATCAGGGGTGTGTTTGACGAGCCTCCAGGGACGGATTCACGGGGTGTCCCGCAAACCCGCCCCGGACGGCCAAACCCACGGAACCGATGCCCACCGGCTGTCCGCCTGACTGCATGAGGCCGCCCGGCGGAGCCGGCACCCAGGGAACCCATGCAATCCGAGGAGCCGGCCAGCGGCCGGCACTACGCCTCGTCGTCGGTCGGCAGCGCCGTCGGCGCGGCACCCGGGGTGAACACACCCGGCTTCACGAACGCGCTGAGGATCGCGTCCAGGGTCTCCGCCCCGTCGCGTTTGATCTCGAACAGCTCCGGTTCCAGCATCGCGCTGTACAGCACGCCGGTCAGGCTGGTGCTGACGATGCGGGCCACCGTGTCCACGTCCACGCCGTCACGCAGCTGCCCGAGGTCGCGTGCGCGCTGGAAGGCGGCCGCGAAGATGGCCAGCTCCTCGCGCGAGGCCTCCAGCTGCAGCTGCTGCATTGCCTGGCTCTCCACCGACAGATCGTTGCGCAGCATGATCTCCATCATGTTGCGCAGGCGTTCGTCGTCGGCCAGTTCCTGGAAGGACACCAGCAGCGCCGAGCGCAGGTCCAGTACGGGTGTGGAGCGCTTGGAGGAGGTCGTGCGGCGCAGGCGTTCGATGAACGGGATGCGCTCGCGGTCGATCATGGCCGTCAGTACTTCGGTCTTGTTCTTGAAGTGCCAGTACACCGCACCGCGGGTAAAGCCCGCCCGCGCGCCGATCATCGCCAGGCTGGTGCCGGCGACCCCGTATTCATGGAAACAGGCCTGGGCGGCATCAAGGATGCCTTCGCGGGTGGCCTGCGCCTCTTCTTTGGTTTTTCTGGCCATTGCGCTACGCAGGTGCTGGATGAAACCGGCCTGAATTGTACCGCTTTACAAACAAACCTGCATGTATGTATATTTGCGCCCCACTGATCCTCGCCAAGCACCGCCTGCCTTGCGCCGGCAGGCACTCAGCCAGGTTTTGTCTGCATTTGTCGCCCTGTTGGCCGTGATTCGCTGCTTTATTGGTGGAGTTCGTGGCGGGGTGCCCCTTATTCGTACCTGTGAGCCCACGCTGCCATGTCCCGATCCCCCTATCGCTTCCTCGCGCTGTCCCTCGCGATCGCCCTGACCGTGTCCGCCTGCGGCGGCGGTGCCCCGGAGGGGCCGCAGGGCGGTCCCGGCCAGGTCACCGTGGCCACCCTGAAGGCCGAGCAGGTCGGGCTGACCCGTGAACTGCCGGGCCGCACCACTGCCTTCCTGGTGGCCGAAGTGCGCCCGCAGGTCAGCGGCATCGTGGCCAAGCGCCTGTTCACCGAAGGTGGGCTGGTCAACGCCGGGCAGGCGCTGTACCAGATCGACGACGCCAGCTACCGCGCCCAGGCCAACAGCGCCCGCGCCCAGCTGGCCCGCGCCGAAGCCACCGCCAATGCGGCCCGCCTGAGCGCGCGGCGCATTGCCGAGCTGGCCAAGGTCGATGCGGTCAGCACCCAGGACAACGAAAATGCGATCGCGGCGCTGAAGCAGGCCGAGGCCGACGTCGGCGCCGCCCGCGCCGCGCTGGATGCGGCCAATGTCACCCTCGGCTATGCGCGCATCACCGCGCCGATCAGCGGCCGCATCGGCAAGTCCTCGGTCACCCAAGGCGCGCTGGTCAGCGCCGGCCAGGCCGAGGCGCTGGCCACCGTGCAGCAGCTCGACCCGATCTACGTCGACCTGACCCAGTCGGCCAGCGAACTGCTTCAGATGCGTCGCGAACTGGCCACCGGCCGCCTGCAGGACAACCAGAGCCTGCCGGTGACCATCCTGCTCGATGACGGCACCGAGTTCGCCCACAAGGGCACGCTGGAATTCTCCGAAGTCAGCGTCGATCCCACCACCGGCAGCTACGCGATGCGGGTCAAGGTCGACAACCCCGACCAGATCCTGATGCCGGGCATGTACGTGCGTGCGCAGGTCGGCAGCGGCGTGCGCGAGAACGGCCTGCTGGTGCCGATGCAGGGCGTGGCGCGCGATCCCAAGGGCGATACCACCGCGATGGTGGTCGGCAAGGACAACAAGGTCGAAGTGCGGCCGGTCAAGGTCAGCCGTGCGGTCGGCAGCAAGTGGCTGGTCGAGGACGGCCTGAAGGCCGGCGACAAGGTCATTGTCGAAGGGCTGCAGAAGATCCAGCCGGGCATGCCCGTGCAGGCCACCGAGATGGGCGCTGCGCCGGCCAAGCCGGCCGCTGCGCCGGCGGCTCCGGCCGACAAGCAGTAAGCGGAGAATCCAATGGCACGTTATTTCATTGATCGCCCCATCTTTGCATGGGTGATCGCGATCATCATCATGCTTGCCGGTGCGCTGGCCGTGGTGAAGCTGCCGGTCTCGATGTACCCGGAAGTGGCACCGCCGGCCGTCGAGATCAGCGCCACCTACCCGGGTGCATCGGCCAAGGTGGTCGAGGACTCGGTGACCCAGATCATCGAACAGAACATGAAAGGCATCGATGGCCTGATCTACTTCTCGTCCAACAGCTCGGCCAACGGCCAGGCGACCATCACCCTGACCTTCGAGAGCGGGACCAACCCGGACATCGCGCAGGTGCAGGTGCAGAACAAGCTGCAGCTGGCCATGCCGCTGCTGCCGCAGGAAGTGCAGCGGCAGGGCATCAACGTGGCCAAGTCGAGCAGCGGCTTCCTGCAGGTGATCGGCTTTGTGTCCAACGACGGCAGCATGGATGCCAACGACATCTCCGACTACGTCGGCTCCAATGTCGTCGATCCGCTCAGCCGCGTGCCGGGCGTGGGCAACATCCAGGTGTTCGGCGGCAAGTACGCCATGCGCATCTGGCTGGACCCCAACAAGCTGCACACCTACAAGCTGTCGGTGGATGAAGTCACTGCGGCGATCACCGCGCAGAACGCACAGGTGGCCATCGGCCAGCTTGGCGGTGCGCCCTCGGTGAAGGGCCAGCAGCTCAACGCCACCATCAACGCGCAGGACCGCCTGCAGACCCCGGAGCAGTTCCGCAACATCCTGGTCCGCGGTGGCACCGACGGCAGCGAGCTGCGCCTGGGCGATGTGGCCCGGGTCGAACTCGGTGCGGAAAGCTACGACTTCGTCACCCGCTACAACGGAAAGCCCTCTACCGGTATCGCCATCACCCTGGCCACCGGCGCCAACGCGCTGGACACCGCCAACGGCGTCCGCGCGGCGCTGGAGGACATGAAGGCCAACTTCCCGGCGGGCCTGGAATCGGTGGTGCCCTACGACACCACGCCGTTCGTACAGGTCTCGATCAAGGGCGTGATCAAGACCCTTATCGAAGCGATCGTGCTGGTATTCGTGGTGATGTATCTGTTCCTGCAGAACTTCCGTGCCACCCTGATCCCCACCATCGCCGTGCCGGTGGTGCTGCTGGGTACGTTCGGCATCCTGGCCGCGCTGGGCTTCTCGATCAACATGCTCACCATGTTCGCGATGGTGCTGGCGATCGGCCTGCTGGTCGATGACGCCATCGTGGTGGTGGAGAACGTCGAGCGCATCATGTCCGAAGAGGGCCTGTCACCGCTGGAGGCCACCCGCAAGTCGATGGGCCAGATCACCGGCGCGCTGGTCGGCATCGGCCTGGTGCTGTCGGCGGTGTTCGTGCCGATGGCCTTCATGAGCGGCTCCACGGGCGTGATCTACCGGCAGTTCTCGGCGACGATCGTCTCGGCGATGGCGCTGTCGGTGCTGGTCGCCATCGTGCTGACCCCGGCGCTGTGCGCCACCATGCTCAAGCCGCTGAAGAAGGGCGAGCACCACGTGGCGCACCGTGGCCTGGCCGGTCGGTTCTTCAACGGCTTCAACCGTGGCTTCGACCGTTCCAGCGAAACCTACCAGCGTGGCGTCAAGGGCATCCTGGCGCGGCCGTGGCGCTTCATGTCCATCTTCGCCGCGCTGGCGGTGGTGATGGGCCTGCTGTTCGCGCGCCTGCCCAGCTCGTTCCTGCCCAACGAAGACCAGGGCATCTTGATGGCGCTGGTGCAGACCCCGGTCGGCGCCACCCAGGAGCGCACCCTGGAGGCGATGTACAAGCTGGAAGACCACTTCCTGAAGAACGAGTCCGAGGCGGTCGAATCGGTGTTCATGGTGCAGGGCTTCAGCTTCGCCGGCATGGGCCAGAACGCGGGCATGGCCTTCATCAAGCTCAAGGACTGGAAGGACCGGAATGCCGACCAGGGCGTCGGCCCGATCACCGGCCGCGCGATGGGCGCGCTGGGCCAGATCAAGGACGCCTTCATCTTCGCCTTCCCGCCGCCGGCGATGCCGGAGCTGGGCATCGGCTCGGGCTACACCTTCTTCCTGAAGGACAACAGCGGCCAGGGCCACGAGGCCCTGCTCAACGCGCGCAACCAGCTGCTGGGCGGTGCCGGTGAGAGCAAGCTGCTGGCCAACGTGCGCCCGAACGGGCAGGAAGACACCCCGCAGCTGCGCATCGACGTGGATGTGGAGAAGGCCAACGCGCTGGGCCTGTCGGTGGCCTCGATCAACAACACGCTGGCCACCGCGTGGGGCAGCAGCTACATCGACGACTTCATCGACCGTGGCCGGGTCAAGCGCGTGTACGTGCAGTCCGATGCGGACTTCCGCATGAATCCGGACGACTTCAACGTCTGGTCGGTGAAGAACGCCAAGGGCGAGATGGTGCCGTTCAGTGCCTTCGCAACCAAGCGCTGGGACTACGGTTCGCCGCGCCTGGAACGCTACAACGGCGTATCGGCGATGGAGATCCAGGGCGAACCCGCCCCGGGCGTGGCCTCGGGCGATGCAATGGCCGAGATCGAGCGCATCGCCAAGGACCTGCCGCCGGGCTTCGAGATCGAGTGGACCGCGTTGTCCTACCAGGAACGCCAGGCCGGTTCGCAGACGCCGCTGCTGTACACGCTGTCGCTGCTGATCGTGTTCCTGTGCCTGGCCGCGCTGTACGAGAGCTGGAGCGTGCCGACCTCGGTGCTGCTGGTGGCGCCGCTGGGCATTCTCGGTGCCGTGCTGGCCAATACCATGCGCGGCATGGAACGCGACATCTACTTCCAGGTCGCGATGCTGACCACCGTTGGCCTGACCAGCAAGAACGCGATCCTGATCGTGGAGTTCGCCAAGGAGAACCTTGAGAAGGGCGCCGGGTTGATCGAAGCCACCATGCATGCCGTGCGCGACCGTCTGCGCCCGATCATCATGACCTCGCTGGCCTTCGGCCTGGGCGTGCTGCCGCTGGCGATCGCCTCCGGTGCCGGTTCCGGCGCGCAGCGTGCGATCGGTACCGGCGTGCTCGGCGGCATGGTGGTAGGCACGCTGCTGGGCGTGTTCTTCATCCCGCTGTTCTTCGTGGTGGTGCAGCGCGTGTTCAACCGCAAAACGCGCAGGACCGGCGATGCCTGATGCGCTCGATCCATGCTCTGCTTGGCGCCGGCCGTCGGCCGGCACTACCCGGGAAATCGTTATGAAACACGCTTCTTTGATTCTCTCCGTCGCAGTTGCGCTCTCGCTTGCCGGCTGTGCCACCCTTGAACCACGGAGCACCGAGGTCGCCCCTGCGATTCCCGCGCAGTGGCCCGTCAGCACGGTGGCCGATGCGTCGGCCACCCCGGTCGCCGATATCGGCTGGCGCGACTTCTTCGTCGACCCGCGCCTGCAGGCGGTGATCGGCCAGTCGCTGGACAACAACCGCGACCTGCGCGTGGCCGTGCTCAACGTCGAGCGCGCCCGTGCGCAGTACCGCATCCAGCGCGCCGACCGCGTGCCGGCGATCGCCGCCCAGGGCCAGATGACCCGCAGCGGCGGCGACGCGCCGGTGACCGAGCAGTTCAGCGCCAATCTGGGCGTGGTCGAGTTCGAGCTGGATCTGTTCGGCCGCGTGCGCAATCTCAGCCAAGCGGCGCTGCAGCAGTATTTCGCCGAGGCGGCCAACCGCCGCAGCGCGCAGTTGTCGCTGGTGGCCGAGGTTGCCAATGCCTGGCTGACACTCGGCGCCGATGCCGAGCAGCTGCGCATCGCCCAGGCCACGCTGGCCACCTATGAAGACTCGCTGCGCCTGACCGAAGCGCGGCACCGTCTGGGCGGTGCCTCGGCGCTGGAGCTGAGCCAGACCCGCACGCTGGTGGAAACCGCCCGCACCGATGTCGCGCGCTTCGGAGGACAGGTCGCGCAGGACCGCAATGCGCTGGTGCTGCTCGCAGGCGGTCCGATCGACGAGGCACTGCTGCCGCAGGGTGAAATCACCGAGGTCGCGGCCGTGCAGCCGCTGCCGGCCGGCGTACCGGGTGATGTGCTGCTGCGGCGCCCGGATGTGATGGCCGCCGAGCACACGTTGATGTCGGCCAATGCCAACATCGGCGCGGCGCGCGCGGCGTTCTTCCCGTCGATCAGCCTGACCGGCAGTGTCGGTTCGGCCTCGTCGGAACTGTCCGGCCTGTTCGACAGTGGTACGCGTGTGTGGAGCTTCATTCCGAAGCTGAACCTGCCGATCTTCCAGGGGGGCAAGCTGCGCGCGAACCTGGGCATGGCCACTGCCGATCGCGATATCGCGTTGGCGCAGTATGAAAAGGCCATCCAGTCCGGCTTCCGCGAGGCAGCCGACGGACTGGCGTTGAACCGCAGCCTGGCCGAGCAGCTGCAGTCCCAGCAGGCACTGGTGGCAGCGGCCGATCAGGCGCAGCAGCTGTCGCAGGCCCGCTACGATGCCGGCCTGGACAGCTTCCTGACCCTGCTCGATGCGCGCCGCACCGCCTACAGTGCGCGCCAGTCGCTGGTCACCACGCAGCTGGCGCAGCAGTCCAATCAGGTGGCGCTGTACAAGGTGCTGGGCGGCGGCTGGCACGAGCGCGGCTGAGCACGCCGGTACGACGGGGCGGTTACACCGCCTCGTCGTCCCGCCGCATCGGATGGCCGGATGCGCGCACGCGCTCCAGCGCATCGCCGGCTTCGCGCGCCATGCGCTCGTATTCGCGGCGGATCTCTTCCAGCCGTTCCTCGTCCAGTTCTTCCAGATCGAGAAGTTCGTTGTTCGCCTCGGCGTTGGCGCGGATCAGCTCATCGAGCTTGATCTGGATCGCGGCGGTGTCCGCGTTCTGGCTGTGCTGGATCAGGAACACCATCAGGAAGGTGATGATCGTGGTGCCGGTGTTGATCACCAGCTGCCAGGTGTCGTTGAACTTGAAGATCGGGCCGCTGGCGCCCCAGATCACCACAATGGCCAGCGCGCCGAGGAACGTCCACGGCGTTCCTGCGGCATAGGCCGCCTTTTTGGCGACCAGGTTGAACACGCGTCGGAGTGTCATGCGGCACGGCAGGGTGGTTGCGGTGCCCCATCATGGCCAGGCGCGCTGTGCAGGCGGCGTGCAGCGCACGCGACGTGTTCGCGCGACGTGGATCAGGCGCGCGCGCCCAGGCGCGGTCGCGAGGCCAGGTCCTGGCGACCTGCACGGTAGACGTGTTCCCAGCACTGCTCGACGAAGTCGCGGGCCTGGTCTTCGCTAAGGCGCGGCATGATCTGCAGTGCGTAGTGGGTCTGGAAGGATTCGTCGCGCTGTTCGTCGCTGGCCCGGGGCTGGGTGATCAACGAATCGCAGGCGAATTTGATCCACGGTACGTAGTGCCCGAAGGAACCGGAGCCCAGCGTGCCGTCGGCGTGGCGCTGACGCCAATGGCCGACTTCGGCGTCGACGTCGATCACGGCGGGGATGGAAAGCGAGGCGGATGACATGGTTGCGTCGATATGGAAGGAGGGAGTCAAGAGTGCGTAATACCGGGTGCATGCGACGTCATGGCGATGTCGAGCCGGTGTGGCGGCCATCGCTGAAAGATTCAGGGCACGCGCTGCCGAGCAGTTGCGCGTGGGCAACGACGCCAAGGCGCTCGGCCAGCGTGGCGAGCTGGTTGCATACGTCGATGCAGCGCTTGGGGTGGGAAAGCATCAGCTCGTTCTGGATGGCCTGGTAGGCACTCCAGAAGGGCGCGGAGTTGCGGTGGCGGGTGTAGGACGCCTGCAGTTGTTCCCAGGCGAGTGTCATGTCCGGTTCGACGGCGGCGGTGCGGGATACTCGGGCGTTCATGGCGTCTCCTCGACGATGCAGCCCCCTGTGCATCCACCATAGGCGGTCAACGATGCCCATTTGTTACTGCCGCGTGTTCAGGGGGTGCGGCACATGTGCGCACCGTGTCGCGTTCTGCCGCGCAGACGCTGCTGGCACAACGCGTTTGCCCCGCCGCCGGCAACTGAAGCGTTCATAACGCCGTTCCGCGGCGGGGCGCCGACGGAGCACGGGCGCGCCCGAATGCCGCAGCGCGCCGTGGATCGGACGCTGTTACTCGCCGATGTCTTCGTTCCAGACCTCGGGATGGGCCGAGATGAATCCGCCGAGCAGGTCGATGCAGGTCTGGCTCTGCATGTCGATCACCTTCACGCCATTCTCGCGCAGCCACTCGATGCCGCCCTGGAAGGTGACCGATTCGCCCACCACCACGGTGCCGATGTTGAACTGGCGCACCAGGCCGCTGCAGTACCAGCAGGGGGCCAGGGTGGTAACCATGATGGTGTCCTGGTAGCGGCGCTGGCGGCCGGCCTTGCGGAACGCGTCGGTTTCGCCGTGAACCGAGGGGTCGCCTTCCTGCACCCGTCGGTTGTGGCCGCAGCCGAGCAGGCGGCCGTCGTTGTGGTACAGGGCCGCGCCGATCGGGATGCCGCCTTCGGCCAGGCCCTGGCGGGCTTCGGCGATGGCGGTTTCGAGCAGGGCGGCGTAGTCGGGGGTGGTGATCATGGTCGGTCCGGTAAACAGGAGTGGCCATGATAGGCGGTGGGTGCCGCAGCGTGGCCAGCGGTGCGATAATCGGGGCCATGAGCGAATCCCCCTACAAGACCGGTACCACCCATTTCGGCTTCCGCGATGTCGCCGCCAAGGACAAGCAGAAGCTGGTGGGCGAAGTGTTCACCTCGGTCGCGCGCAGCTACGACCTGATGAACGACCTGATGAGCCTGGGCATCCACCGGGCCTGGAAGCGCTACTACGTGGCCACCGCGCAGGTGAAACCGGGCGACCGGGTGCTCGACCTGGCCGGGGGCACCGGCGACATCGCCGCGCTGATCAAGGAGCGCGTGGGTGAGGACGGTGAAGTGGTGCTCGGCGACATCAACGCCGGCATGCTCTCGGTGGGCCGCGACCGGCTGACCAACCGGGGCCTGGTGTCGGGCCTGCAGTACGTCCAGTGCAACGCCGAGGCGCTGCCGTTCCCGGATGCCAGCTTCGATCTGGTCACCATCGCCTTCGGGCTGCGCAACGTGACCGACAAGGACGCCGGCCTGCGCGAGATGTACCGCGTGCTCAAGGTCGGCGGTCAGGCGCGGGTGCTGGAGTTCTCCGAGGTCACTGCCGACTGGTTCAAGCCGATCTACGACTTCCACTCGTTCAAGATCCTGCCCAAGCTGGGCCAGCTGTTCGCGCGCGACGGCGACAGCTACCAGTACCTGGCCGAGAGCATCCGCAAGCACCCGCCGCAGGAACAGCTCAAGACCATGATGGGCGAGGCGGGTTTCGCACGCTGCCACTACAAGAACCTGACCGGCGGCATCGTCTCGATCCACTCCGGCTACAAGGTTTGAGACCCAGTTCCGGTTCCCGCTGAGGGAGCTCGGCGACACTGCGGGCAGGCTGTCGGAGAGGGCCTGCCATGCGTCTTTACCGCGGGCTGACCCGCGTGTTCCGCCGTTCGTTCAGCGCCAAGCTGATGGCGGTGGTGTTCGTTGGCGTACACGTGCCATTGCTGGTGCTGCTGCTGTGGATGGCCGTCAGCGGCCACGACGCGCACGCCACCCTGTGGCCGGTGGTGGGGGTGGTGCTGGGCGCCACCGTGGTCGGTACGGCGATGGCGATGCTGGCGCTGTACCGGCTGATGGCGCCGCTGCGCCAGGCAGCGGACGCGCTGGAGGCCTACTACGACGAGCAGCGCCTGCCGCACCTGCCCGACCTGGGCCACGATGAGATCGGTCGCCTCCTGCGCAGCATCAACCGCAACCTGCACGGCGTCGATGCCGGCCTGCGCGATCTTCGCCGCAACGTGCTGCTGGACCCGCTGACCCTTGCCTTCAACCGCCGCGGCTGCGAGCAGGCGCTGGCCGATGCGGCGCGGTTGGCGCAGTCGCGGAGGCAGCCGTTGACGCTGTTCGTGGTCGATCTGGACAACCTCAAGCCGATCAACGATGCGCACGGCCACCTGGCCGGCGACCAGGTGCTGGTGCGGCTGGTGGACTCGGCGCGGGCCTGGTTGCAGCCCGGCGAGGTATCGGCCGCTGGGGCGGCGACGAGTTCCTGCTGGCGGTGCAGGGCCAGCACGAGGCGGCATGCGGACGGCTGCGGCAGTGGCTGGCCGGGCTGGCGGCCGAGGGCGCGGCGATGCCGCTGCGGGCCAGCGCGGGCGGAGCGGCCTACCGGCCGGGCGAGGATCTGCGCGAGCTGTACCGGCGCGCCGATGCAGCAATGTACCGGGCCAAGTACGCAGGCGGAGCACGGCTGCTCTGCGAGGGCGACTGAATAGGGGAGGTGGGGGGTAAACTGGTGGTTTCACCCCGATCGGTCCCGTACATGCGATCTCCGTTCCTGCTGATTCCCCTGGCCGTCGCGCTCGCCGCCGGCTGTTCCAAAGAGCCTGCCGCGCCCACCGCCGACCCCGCCGCCCAGACGCCGAGCGCCACCGCCGTGAAAGCCGACAACCGCAGCCACGACGAAAGCTCCTACGCCGAGCCGGACAAGGTCGTCATCAAGGACCTGGCGCTGGATCTGACGCTGGATTTCGACAGCAGGCAGATTGGCGGCACCGCCACCTACACCCTGGAGTGGAAAGACAAGGCGGCCAAGCAGCTGGTGCTGGATACCCGCGAGCTGACCGTGGAAAAGGTCGAGGCGCTGGGTGCCGACGGCAAGGCGTCGCCGCTGGCCTTCGTGCTGGCGCCGGCAGACAAGGTGTTCGGCAGCAAGCTGAGCATCGAGGCGCCGGAGCAGCCGGCCAAGGTGCAGATCACCTACCACACCGCGCCGACCGCCTCGGGCCTGCAGTGGTTGGAGCCGTCGATGACCGAGGGCAAGCAGCTGCCCTTCATGTTCAGCCAGTCGCAGGCCATCCACGCGCGTTCGTGGGTGCCGCTGCAGGACACCCCGAGCGTGCGTTTCACCTACACCGCGCACGTGGTGTCGCGCCCGGACGTGATGGTGCTGATGAGCGCCGACAACGATCCCAAGGCCGCGCGTGACGGTGACTACACCTTCAAGATGCCGCAGCCGATCCCGTCCTACCTGCTGGCCATCGCCGCCGGTGACCTGGTGTTCGAGCCGATTTCCGGCCGCTCCGGCGTCTGGGCCGAACCGACGATGGTCGGCAAGGCGGTCAAGGAGTTCGAGGACACCGAGAAGATGATCGGTGCCGCCGAGAAGCTGTACGGCGAGTACCGTTGGGGCCGCTACGACATGCTCGTGCTGCCGCCGTCGTTCCCGTTCGGCGGCATGGAGAACCCGCGTCTGACCTTCGCCACCCCGACGGTGATCGTGGGCGACAAGTCGCTGGTGTCGCTGGTGGCCCATGAGCTGGCGCACAGCTGGTCCGGCAACCTGGTGACCAATGCGAGCTGGAAGGACATCTGGCTCAATGAAGGTTTCACCACCTACGTGCAGGGCCGCATCACCGAAGCGCTGTATGGCCAGGAAATGGCCGAAATGGAGCGTGAGATCGACCAGAACGACCTGCTCGCCGAGGTCAAGGACATGAGTCCGGCCGACCAGGCGCTGGCGCTGCCGCCGCTGACCGAACGCGATCCGGACGAAGCGCTGAGCAACGTGGCCTACGTCAAGGGCTCGTGGTTCCTGCAGTTCCTGGAGCAGCGCTTCGGCCGCGAAACCTTCGATCCGTTCCTGCGTGGCTGGTTCGATGACCATGCCTTCCAGAGTGCGAACACGGACCAGTTCGTTGCGTACCTGAAGAAGAACCTGCTGCCGAAGAAGCCGGGCGCCGTCACCGACGCCGAACTGAAGGCGTGGCTGGACGAGCCGGGCATCCCGTCGTTCGCGACCAAGGCCCGCTCGCGCAACTTCTCCATCGTCGACACCGCGCGCATTGCCTGGGATGGCAGTGGCACGCTGCCGACCCAGCAGATCACCGGCGAGTGGGGTACCCAGGAATGGGTCCACTTCATCGACGGCCTGGGCAAGACCCTGCCGGTGGAAAAGCTGGCCGCGCTGGACAAGGCCTACCACTTCACCGGCACGGCCAATGGCGAAATCGCCATGCGCTGGTACCCGCTGGCGATCCGCAGCGGGTATGCCGAGGCCAATGAGGCCGCCGCAGCGTTCATCGAGCGCGTCGGCCGTCGCAAGCTGATCCTGCCGATCTACGCCGAACTGGTGAAGACCCCCGAAGGCCTGGTGCTGGCCAAGGCCGCCTTCGAGAAGGCCAAGCCGGGCTACCACCCGATCACCACCGCCTCGGTGCAGGACATGCTGGACAAGGCAGGCAAGTAATCCCGATGGCCGGCCGGCGAGGTCGGCCCATCGGCGTCACGCGATGCAATGCCTGAAAACGACGGGGAAACCCGTCGTTTTCGTTTGTTCGGCAGCGGTGGGCGCAACCTCGGTAAACTCGGGGAAAACTCCCGAACCGGACGTCTGCAATGAAACGACTGATCCTCATCGCGACCTGCACGCTGGCCCTGGCTGCCTGCAGCAATCCCGAAGAAGAGCGCAAGGCACAGGCCGCCGCCGCTGCCGCTGCCAAGGCGCAGCAGGAAGCGAAGGCCGAAGGCGTGGCCAAGCAGTACGACATGGCGGTGGCCGCGCAGGACTGGGAGCGGGCACGCATCCACGGCGGATCGCTGCTGGACCAGTACAAGGACACCGACGTGGCGGCACGGATCGAACCGGGCTATGCCGAGGTGAAGGCCAAGGCCGAGGCCGCGCGCGAGCTGCGCCGCATGCAGGCCCTGTGGCAGTACAACCAGATTCCGGTGGGCAAGGGCACGCAGTTCTCGGCGCAGATCTACAGCAAGGAGCGCGTGGACGTGGACGGCAGCGGCGCCAAGACGGTGCAGCTGGTGTTCCGCGACCACCCCAAGTGGGAACGGCATGCCTACCTGGTGCTGCAGGCCGGCGACTTCCGCTGCCCGCAATGCAAGGTGCAGGTCAGCGTGGACGGCGGCAAGCCGATCGCGATGGCGGCCTGGCGCCCGCGGACCGACGAGGCCATTGCGATGTTCATCACCGATCAGAAGGCGCTGTGGAAGCTGGCGCGCAAGGCCAAGGTGATCAGCATCGAGTTCCCGGTCAAGGCCGGCGGCACCCGCACGGCGGTGTTCGAAACCGGCGGGCTGGATACCGCCCGCATGCCCAAATGGTGGGAGTGACCGTGGGCGATGCCACGCGGCCGGTAGCGGCGCCCCTGTCGGCGATCCGCCATTGGGTGTTCGATATGGACGGCACTCTGACCGTGGCGATGCACGACTTCGACCGGATCAAGCGCGCGCTGGGCATTCCGATCGAGGAGGACATCCTGGTCCACCTGGCCGGGCTGCCGGCCGAGCAGGCCACCGCCCGGCATGCCTGGCTGCTGGAGCACGAGCGGGCGCTGGCCGAGGTCGCGCAGCCCGCCCCGGGCGCGGTGGCACTGGTGCGTGCGCTGCAGTCACAGGGCTGCCGGCTCGGCATCCTGACCCGCAATGCGCGCGCGCTGGCCGAGGTGACGCTGCAGGCGATCGGGCTGGGCGACGCGTTCGGTGTGGACGACATCATCGGCCGCGACGAGGCCGAGCCGAAGCCGTCGCCGGCCGGACTGCTGCACTTCGTGCGGCGGTGGCAGGTGGACCCCGCGCAGGTGGTGATGGTGGGTGACTACCGCTTCGACCTCGAATGCGGTCGCGCGGCGGGCACCCGCACCCTGCTGGTCAATGCCCCCGACAACCCGTGGCCAGGCATGGCCTGCTGGCACCTGGCCGATTGCCGCCAGGTACTGGAAACCTGGCAACGCCCGTAGAGCCGGGGTTTACCCGGCTGCCGTCGGTGCGATGGCCGCTCCACCCGGTGCCGCGCAGCGCACGGCCATCGGGCGGATGCGGCGTCTGCCGTTACGCGTTCAGCGCGTAGCCGAACTGCTGCTTGAACTGCTCGTTGAACTCATCGAAGGTGAAACGCTGGTTCTGCGTGCCCGGGTGTTCGACCTTCAGCGCGCCCATCAGGTTGCCCATGCGGCCGATGGTCAGCCAGTCGTAGCCCTTCTCGATGCCGTAGATCAGGCCGGCGCGGAAGGCGTCGCCACAACCGGTCGGGTCGACCACGCGGCGCTCGTGCGCCGGCGGGATGTCGTAGGTCTTCTCCGGGGTGTGGATGACCGCACCCTTCGGGCCGCGGGTGGTGATGTAGGCCTTGACCCGGCTCACGATCTGCTTTTCATCCCAGCCGGTGCGCTCCTGCAGCAGGTTGGACTCGTAGTCGTTGACCACCACGTAGTCGGCCTGCTCGATGAACGTGCGCAGTTCAGGGCCGTTGAACAGCGGCATGGCCTGGCCCGGGTCGAAGATGAACGGAACGCCACCGTCGAAGAATTCCTGCGAATTCTGGATCATGCCTTCGCGGCCGTCCGGGCCGACCAGGCCCAGGGTCACGCCCGGCACGTCCTTCACGTGGTTCTCGTAGGACCGCATCATCGCGCCCGGGTGGAAGGCGGTGATCTGGTTGTTGTCGTGGTCGGTGGTGATGAACGCCTGCGGGGTGAACAGCTCGTCGATCACCTTGACCCGGCTCAGGTCGATGCCCAGGCCCTGGAAATATTCGCGGTAGGGGCCGAAGTCCGAGCCCACGGTGCCCATCGGGATCGGCTCGCCGCCCAGCAGGTGCAGGTTGTAGGCGATGTTGCCGGCGCAGCCGCCGAACTCGCGGCGCATGCGCGGGACCAGGAACGACACGTTCAGGATGTGGACCTTGTCCGGCAGGATGTGATTCTTGAACTGGTCCGGGAACACCATGATGGTGTCGAAGGCAAGAGAACCACAGATCAAAGCGGACATCGATTAAGGCCTATGCGGAAAGGGTGTTGAGGCCCGTCGGGCGGGCAACGAAACGGCGCCCTCGGGCGCCCTGCGGCGCAAAGGTTAACGGGTGAGACGCCACAGGGCCAGAACCCGGGCTGTCCGGATTGGGCTGAATGGCCGTGAAGGCTGGCTTTGCACCAGATTTGTCCTTGCTCGCGCACAGGGGGATTGCTAGGCTTGTCGGCCTCGAATTCTGCCCATTTTTTCGCCATCCCGCGTTGGGCGCGACACCCCTCAGGATCAACTCCCAGATGTTCAAGAAACTGCGTGGCATGTTCTCCAATGACCTGTCCATCGACCTGGGCACGGCCAACACCCTCATTTACGTACGTGGGCAGGGGATCGTGCTGAACGAGCCGTCGGTCGTGGCCGTGCGCCAGGACCGCGCCATCGGTGGCACCCGTTCGGTTGCCGCGGTCGGCGCCGAGGCCAAGCAGATGCTGGGCCGTACCCCGGGCCATATCACCACCATCCGCCCGATGAAGGACGGCGTCATCGCCGACTTCACCTACACCGAGGCGATGCTCAAGCACTTCATCAAGAAAGTGCACAAGTCGCGCTTCCTGCGCCCGAGCCCGCGCGTGCTGGTCTGTGTCCCGGCCGGTTCGACCCAGGTCGAGCGCCGCGCGATCAAGGAATCGGCTGAAGAGGCCGGGGCGCGCGACGTGTTCCTGATCGAGGAGCCGATGGCCGCCGCGATCGGTGCCGGCATGCCGGTGACCGAGGCGCGCGGTTCGATGGTCATCGACATCGGCGGCGGCACCACCGAGGTGGCCGTGATCTCGCTGAACGGCATCGTCTATTCGGCGTCGGTGCGCATCGGCGGCGACCGTTTCGACGAGTCGATCACCAACTACGTGCGCCGCAACCACGGCATGCTGATCGGTGAAGCCACCGCCGAGCGCATCAAGGTCGAGCTGGGCTGCGCCTACCCGCAGGCCGAAGTGATCGAAATGGAGATCTCCGGGCGCAACCTCGCCGAGGGTGTGCCGAAGATGATCAAGATCAGCTCCAACGAGGTGCTCGAAGCCCTGCACGAGCCGCTCTCGGGCATCGTCAGCGCGGTCAAGCTGGCGCTGGAGCAGACCCCGCCGGAACTGTGCGCCGACGTCGCCGAGCGCGGCATCGTGCTGACCGGTGGTGGCGCCCTGCTGCGCGACCTGGACCGTCTGATCTCCGAGGAAACTGGCCTGCACGTGCAGGTGGCCGACGACCCGCTGACCTGCGTGGCCCGGGGTGGCGGCCGTGCGCTGGAGCTGGTGGACATGCACGGCAACGAGTTCTTTGCGCCGGAGTAAGCCGTACCGGCCCTGTTCCAAGGACGCGCCCCTGCGGCGTGATGCCGGTGGCGTGCGCGCCACGCCGGGCATCGCAGCGCTGGGGCGTTGTCGCATCCCCAACACCTTTTCCAGTCGAAGCCTGTCGTGCCGCCCTATGCCGGTCCTCCCGTAGCCTCCCGCCAGGGTGATGCCAGCAGCCCCCTGCGGCTGCTTGCCTACCTGGCCCTGGCCATTGTCCTGATCGTGCTCGACGACCAGGCCGGCTGGCTGGCGCGCCTGCGCGCGCAGGCCAATGTGCTGGTGCAGCCGGTGTGGGCCCTGGCCGGATTGCCGGGCAGGCTTGGCACCCAGGTCAAGGACAACGCGGCCAGCCACGGCCAACTGGTGGCCGAGAACCGCGAACTGCGCAACCAGCTGCTGATCGCCAATGCGCGCCTGACCCGCCTGCAGACCGCCGCGCTGGACAACGCCCAGCTGCGCGAGCTGCTGAACGTGGCCGAGCGAAGCGGCCTGGACGTGCAGCTGGCGCCGATTCTGGACATCGACCTGGATCCGGTGCGCCAGCGCCTGGTGCTGGCCGCAGGCACCCGCGACGGGGTGCACGTGGGCCAGGCGGTGATCGACGCGGGGGGCCTGATGGGACAGGTGATCGCCACCACCGGCAACAGCGCCACGGTGCTGCTGCTGACCGATCCTGACCACGCCGTGCCGGTCACCGTCGCGCGCAATGGCGTGCGCCTGATCGTCTACGGGCGTGGCGATACGCTGGAACTGCGCGACATCCCGCTCAGCGCCGGTGTCGAAGTAGGCGACGAGATCGTCACCTCGGGCCTCGGCGGTCGGTTCCCGGCCGGTTTCCCGGTGGGCAGCATTACCGCGCTGCGCCCGGACGACACCCATGCCTTCCTGGTCGGCGAACTCAAACCGGCCGCCCAGCTCGACCGTGGCCGCGACGTGCTGCTGCTCAGGCCCGGTGCTGCCATCCACGTTCCGCCGAACCTGCCGCTCTCCGAAGCCGCCGGCGGCCCGGCGGCCGCACCGGCCACCGTCCCGGCCTCGGCCCCGCCGGCCGCCACCCCGGCCGTGCCGGCCGCTGGCCGGCAACCGCAGCCCTCTGTCCCAGCCCCGGCCCCGGCCCCGGCATCGCCGGCCGTCGCGCCCCGCGAAACGGACGCAACGCCGCCGGAGGAACAGCGATGAGCCGCCTGCGCGACAAACCCTGGGTGCTGCCGGTCAGCCTGGTGCTGGCCCTGCTGCTGGGCCTGCTGCCGCTGCCGGCGCTGCTGCAGCCGCTGCGGCCCTACTGGCTGGCGCTGGTGCTCGCCTACTGGGTGATCGAGGCGCCCGACCGGGTCGGCCTGGGTATCGCGTTCGCCAGCGGCGTGGTGGCCGACCTGCTGTACGGCGGGGTGCTGGGCGAGCAGTCGCTGCGCCTGGTCATGCTGACCTTCATCCTGCAGCGCTTCCGCGCGCGGATCCGTTTCTTCCCGATGTCCCAGCAGATGCTGGCCATCGGCGGGCTGCTGTTCAACGACCGCATCGTCAGCGCGGTCGTGCACATCGTGGTGGGCGAGCCGACCCTGCCGTGGTCGTACTGGTGGGCACCGCTGCTGGGCATGGGGCTGTGGCCGCTGGTGTTCGTGCTGCTGGACGCCGTGCGTTTCGGACGTCGCGGGCGCTGACATGCACATGCGTCGCCAGGCCAAGAACCCCCATGCCGAGGCCGAGCAGTTCCGGCGCCGCGCCGCGCTGGGCTTCCTCGGCGTGCTGGTGTGCCTGATCGGGCTGGGGGCCTGGTACTTCAAGCTGCAGGTGCTCGACCACGACATCTACGCCACGCGCTCGGAAGCCAACCGGATCAAGCCACGACCGGTGGTGCCGGGGCGCGGAATGATCTACGACCGCAACGGCCGGCTGCTGGCCGAGAACGTGCCTGCGTTCCGGCTCGACATCACCCCGGACAAGGTCAAGGACATGGACGCCACCCTGGCCGGGCTGGCGACGATCCTGGACCTGAGCCCGGAAGACATCGAAACCTTCAACAAGTCGCGCAAGGCGCGCCGCAGCTTCCTGCCGGTGACGCTGAAGCTGCGTGTCACCGACGAGGAGATGGCGCGCTTCGCGGTGGACCGCTGGCGGTTCCCGGGGGTGGAGCTGGAGCCGTACCTGACCCGGCGCTATCCCTACGGTGACCTGTTCGCGCACATCATCGGCTACGTCGGCCGCGTGGACGACAAGGATCTGGAAATGCTGGGCGAGGGCAACGCCGCGCTGACCCACATCGGCAAGTCCGGGCTGGAGCGCTATTACGAGGCGCAGCTGCGCGGCAAGGTGGGCTACGAGCAGGTCGAAACCAACGTGCAGGGTCGTGCGATCCGCACCATCGGCCGGGTCGCCGCCCAGTCCGGCAGCGACCTGCGACTGTCGATCGACGCCGATCTGCAGCGCGCGATGGTGGCCGCCTTCGGCGACTTCGAAGGCGCAGCGGTGGCAATGGACCCGCGGACCGGTGAAGTCCTGGCGATGGTCAGCCTGCCGTCCTACGACCCCAACCTGTTCGTCAACGGCATCTCCCATGCCGACTTCAAAGCGCTCAACGACAACCCCTCGCGGCCGCAGTTCAACCGTCTGGTGCTGGGTGGCGTGGCGCCGGGTTCGACCATCAAGCCGCTGATCGGTTTGGCCGGCCTGGACAGCGGCGTGCGCAAGCCCGAGGACAAGATCCTCTCCACCGGCATGTTCTACCTGCCCGGCACCTCGCGCGGCTGGGGCGACGCCAACCGTGGCGGGCATGGCTGGACCGACCTGCGCAAGTCGATCACCCAGTCGGTCAACACGTACTACTACAGGCTGGCGCTGGACATGGGCATCGAGCGCTTCGACCAGTACATGGGCTACTACGGCTTCGGTGCGCCCACCGGTATCGACCTGACCGGCGAGATCGGCGGCATCCTGCCCTCGCCGCAGAACAAGTACAAGGCGCGCAAGGAGCGCTGGTACCCGGGCGACACGGTCAACGTCAGCATCGGACAGGGCGACTGGAAGGTCACCCCGCTGCAGCTGGTGCATGGGGTGGGGGGCATCGGCAACGGCCAGCTGCGCACGCCGCACCTGGTGATGCAGGAGCGCGCCGGATTCGACGCCGAGTGGACCGCCGTGGAAGCCGGTCCGACCAAGCCGATCAGCCCCAACGCCAGCAACCTGCAGGCAGTGCGCGAAGGCATGATGGGCACCATGCGCCCAGGCGGCAGCGGTGCGCGCGCGGCGGCCGGCGCGCCGTACACTATCGCCGGCAAGACCGGTACCGCGCAGGTGATCAGCCGCCGCGGTACCGCCGCCGTCAATCCCAAGAGCCTGCCGCTGCACCTGCGCCACCGCTCTCTGTTCGTCGGCTTCGCGCCGGCGGAAAACCCGGTGATCGCGCTGGCGATCGCGGTCGAAGGCGGCGGCTACGGCGGCTCGGCGGCCGCGCCGATCGCCCGCAAGCTGTTTGACGCCTGGCTGCTCGGCAAGATGCCCGACGGCCTGGAGCCGCTGGACAGCGAGCGCGGCACCACCGCGATCGGCATCACCGCCGTTGACGGCGGCGATGTCAACGTGCGCCAGGCCGGCGACGCGGCGGCGGCCGCGCTGGCGCTGCTGCCGGTGCAGGTGGGGGTGCCTGCCGCGCCCGAGCCTGCGCCGCTGCCCACGCCGCTGCCGGGTGCACCGCTTCCGCCTGCGGCCGCCCCGCCCACCGCGCCGGAGCGCAGCCGATGAACGTGTTCCTGCGCTGGGCCACCGACATGGCGGTGCGCTTTGTCAGCACCCTGGACTGGGTGCTGTGCCTGGCCTTGGGCGCGCTGATGCTGATCGGCCTGGCGGTGCTCAAGAGTGCCGGCGGCGATGGGCTGGTGTTCGCGCAGGGCGCGCGCTTCGTGGTGGGTCTGGCGGCGATGTGGGCGATCTCGCGGGTGCCGATCCTGCGCATCCGCTCGGCCACGCCGCTGATCTATGCCGTGTCGATGATCCCGCTGCTGGCGGTGTTCGTGCTCGGCACCGGCAAGTACGGTCGCCAGTGGCTCGACCTGAAACTGTTCTACCTGCAGCCGGCCGAACTGCTCAAGGTCAGCCTGCCGATGATGGTGGCCTGGTACCTGCACAAGATGCCGCTGCCGCCGCGTTTCTCCACGGTGATGGTCAGCGCGGTCATCATCGGCGTGCCCACCGGGCTGGTGATGCTGCAGCCGGACTTCGGTACCGGCGTGCTGATCGCCGCCAGCGGCGCGTTCGTGCTGCTGCTGGCCGGGCTGCCGTGGTGGTGGGTGGGCGTAGCCGTCGGCGGCGTTGCCGCTGCCGCGCCGGTGGCCTGGATCTGGCTGCTGCGGCCGTATCAGAAGGACCGCATCATGATGTTCCTGGACCCGGAGATGGACGCGCTCGGCGCGGGCTGGAACATCATCCAGTCCAAGATCGCGATCGGCTCGGGGGGCTTCGATGGCAAAGGCTGGGGGCAGGGGTCGCAGTCGCACCTGAACTTCATTCCCGAGCAGACGACCGACTTCGCCTTCTCCGTGCTCAGCGAAGAATTCGGCTGGATCGGCGTGGCCGTCGTGCTGGCGCTCTACCTGGTGGTGATCGGGCGCTGCCTGTGGATCGCCAGCCAGTCACGCGACTCCTATTCGCGGCTGCTGGCCGGTGCCACCGGCCTGGCGTTCTTTGTCTACGTGCTGGTCAACGGCGGGATGATCTCCGGCCTGCTGCCCGTGGTCGGCGTACCGATGCCGCTGATCAGCTACGGCGGCACCTCGGCGGTATCGCTGCTGGCCGGCTTTGGTCTGGTGATGGCCGCGCGCACCTACAACCCGGTGCACGGCGGCTACGGCTGAGCGTGACGGCGTCCGCGCCATCGCTTCCTGTGCCCGCCACGGCCAGGGGGGTCGTCATGTGCACGTTTCACGACGAATGACGGTGGTGACGTTTTTCACCTTTCGCGTCCGCCTGGCGAACGCCCTGTTGCCCTGATCCGGCTGGAGAGCCCTGTCCTGCAATGAGCCGTTGCCGGGACACACGCAGCGGGTTGCCACGGCTCGTATCAATCTTTCCGGCGCTGACGCCTGTGGCGGGTTGCTGCGCGGTGAACGGCTGTCGCAGGCTCCGCCACCACGAAGTCCTCCAGGATGGCGATGCGCAGGCAATGGATGGTGATGGGTGACCTGACCAGCAGCAGCGGACGGGTGATTACCGGTTCCCCGTTCACCGACATCGAGGGCCTGGCCGTCGCACGTGTGGGCGACCGCGCCACCTGCCCGCTGCACGATGGGATTTTCCCGATCGTTCAAGGCGATCCGACCCTCCTCATTGACGGGCAGCCAGTGGCGCTGCACGGTCACCGCATCGCGTGCGGATGCCAGCTCCTGTCCACCCGGCAAACGCTGGTGTATGTGGAGGACGACCTGGGCGAGTCCAGGTCGGCTGCGCCAGCGGTACCGCCAGTGGCAGCCCCGTTCGACAAGCCTGCGGTCTGTCTGCCGTGCCTGTTGGCGGCCGCCTTCAACGGTTCGCCATTGCTGGCGCGCGCATGAGCAGCCCGGCAGCGTTCGCGCTGGTGGATAGTGCGGCCGCGCCGTGGCTGATCGTGTTGCCGGCAGGGAGTATCCAACGTCCTGTCCACCACTGGATGAACAGCCTGGGACAGAGTGCGGCCGGCGTCACCACGCTGACCGCGAGCGTTCCGTTCGGGGTGCTGTTCCAGCATCTGCAGGCGCAGCTGGATATCGCGCTGCCCGATGGCAGCCTGGCCCTGATGCGCTTCTATGATCCCCGCGCGTGGTTGCGCTACTGCGATGTCCTGACCACGCTGCAGCGGCTGACCCTGCTTGGTCCGGTACAGGAATGGCAGGTGACCGTGCAGGGCCAGTTCTGGCGCGTCAGCCGCGCCGACCTGGAGCGAACACAGGAAGCCGTCGATGCTGCAGCTGAGCGCTGAGCAGTGCGCGGCGTTGTGCCTGCCCGACGCGGGCGGCTTCGCGGCGCCGCTGGCGGCAGAAACCCGGCGCGATTTCCCTGCAGAGACCGCCGGGCGCAGCGATGCCGACCTGCAGCTCGAAGTGGGCACCAGCTACCGGTACGCGGTCTCGGCGCTGCGCATCACCCACCTGCCCGTGCTGGTGCGCTGGGTGAAAGCCGATGTTGCCTGGGCGCGCGGCCTGCGCGACCAGGCGATCACCGCAGTGTGGTTCAACGAAACCGGCAGCCCCAACGCCACCGCCGCCGATCTGCTGGCATTGCTGGCGGCCGCACCGCTGGCCGGGCCGCTCTCCTGCGGTTCCACGCCTGTCGACAGGTCACCGGTTTTCGGGCGTACCTGGGCATTGGTCGGGCCGACGACACCCGTGGCGCAGGCGATGCCGGGCGACCGGCCAGCGCATGGCGAGGGACGCCAGTGGACGCATCGTCAACGAATCCCACAAAAAGTGAGAAGTGGCGCACAGATACGATGCTACTTGATCCTGATCAATGGACTTGTCGCAATCGGCCTGCACAATGGCGGCCCGCCAGCAACGACGCGTCGAGCCAAGCGATGCGCAGGGGAGTTTGGCGGGGAGCAGTTGACCTCATGGGCACATGGGGCGAGGCGCGCGCTGGGGAGATGCGCGCCGCGCCGGTGCCGACCTGGTCGGTTTGGCCGGTTGCGTCTGCGGGGATGGGGACGCAACCGGCAAGACCTTACGGCCGCCATCGGTCCAGATGAATGGGGCACCCTCGAACCGGCAATCCAGTTGACGCCGCAATTCGTTGTGATTCATGGTGTTAGGGGTTTTAATTCATCCATGACCTGCTAACCTGCCTCGATGATTCGACGCACTCTGGCCTGCATGCTCACGCTCGGTTTGGTCGCCTGCGCGACCCAGCCGCCTTCTCCCGCTCCGTCGCCGCAGGCCTCGGATGCCCCGAACAAGCCCGCCCACGGGCACAAGGGACCGGCCGAAGCCGCGCCGGAAGCGGCGGCTGCCACGGCGCCACCGGTCGACCTGACCCCGGTGCCGTTCGAGGTCGCACGCGCCCGTTTCGTCCGTGATACCGCCGCGCGCTACGGCATTCCTGCCGCGCACATCGAGGCCACCCTGGCGCAGGCGCAGATCCGCGATCCGATCATCGCCGCGATGTCGCGCCCGGCCGAACGGGTCAAGCCGTGGAACGAGTACCGGCCGATGTTCATCAGCCAGGCGCGTATCGACGGCGGCCGGGCCTTCCTTGCCGAACACCGCGGCGAACTGATGCGGGTGCAGGAACGCACCGGCGTGCCGGCCGAGGTGATCGTGGCGATCATCGGCGTGGAAACCAGCTATGGCCGCAACACCGGCAGCTACCGCGTGCTCGACGCGCTGTACACGCTGGCCTTCAAGTATCCGCGCAGCGGCGACCCGGCCAAGCTGGAGCGCGAGGTGCGCCGCGAGCTGTTCTTCCGCGATGAGCTGGCGCGTCTGTTCGCGCTGACCCGCGATGAAAAGCTGGACATTCTCTCGATCAAGGGCAGCTACGCCGGCGCGATGGGCATGGGCCAGTTCATGCCGTCCAGCTACCTGGACTACGCGGTGGACGGCAACGGCGATGGCCGCCGCGACCTGTTCACCAGCTACGACGACGTGTTCTCCTCGATCGCCAATTACTTCGTCAGGAAGGGCGGCTGGGTGCGCGGCGGTCCGGTCGCGGTACCGGCCACCCTGCAGGCCGGTCGCGAGCCGTTCGATCCCACCGACTGGACCCCCACCTGGACCCTGTCCGATCTGGCCCAGCGTGGCTACCAGCCCGGCATGCCGGTCGCCGCCGGCCTGACCGCAACGCCGATCACGCTGGAAGCCAGCACTGGCAAGCAGTACTGGCTGGGCTTCCAGAACTACTACGCGATCACCCGTTACAACCTCTCGAAAATGTATGCGATGGCCGTGTACCAGCTTTCCCAGGCCATCGCCGGACAGGAGCTGCCGCCGGCATGAACGCAACCGCACGCTTCAGATGGCTGATCCCGGGGATGTTGATACTGGCGCTGGCCGCCTGCAGCAGTGCGCCGAAGAAACCGGCCGCCGGCATCGGGGGCAGCAAGCCCGCCGGGACGGTGGTGCAGGGCAAGGGCAAGGGCGGGCGTCCGGCGCATTGCCCCGACGGCTCGCCGTACGCGGCCGCCGCCGAGGACCCGTCCACGCGCGGCGATTACCGCGCCGGCGGCCTGTACAAGCCCGGCGTCAATGACAGCACGCCTACCTATATTCCCAATGTGGCCTGCATTCCCGAGCCGGAGGTGGTCGACCTGCCGCGCTCGCCGGTGGGCAACAAGTCGCCGTACGTGGTGCTGGGCAAGCAGTACGAGGTGATGGACAGAACCGCTGGCTATGCCGAGAAGGGGACCGCGTCGTACTACGGTGCCAAGTTCCACGGGCGCCTGACCTCCAACCGCGAGGTGTACGACATGTACGCGTTCACCGCCGCGCACAAGACGCTGCCGCTGCCGAGCTTCGCGCGGGTCACCAACCTGGACAACGGCGAGTCGGTGATCGTGCGGGTCAACGACCGTGGCCCGTTCCACGACGGCCGGGTGATCGACCTCAGTTATGCCGCCGCCGTGCGCCTGGGCATCACCCAGCGCGGCACCGGCAATGTGGAGGTGCGCGCGCTGAGTCCGGGCCAGGACAAGCTGCTGGCGTCGGCCGACAAGCCGTCGCGGCGTGAGCGCCGCGAGGCCGCCACGGCGGCCAGGGCGAGCGAGATGGACGCGCTGGTCGGCAAGCTGCCGGCCGCGGCAGCGGCCACCGCCCGCACGCCCCCCAAGGCCGGGGCCGAGGCCTACCGGTACCGCGTCGCCGACAGCGCCAAGCCGGGCAACGCGGACAACTTCGATGCCTGGATGCGCGACAACGGCGTGCGCGTGGCGACCGGCAAGCCGGCGGCGACCCAGGCTGCACCGACCGACAGTGCGCCGGTGAGCGTGGCCGCGTTGCCCGCCGCCGCGCCCCGGGCACCGATGCCGGTGGCTGCCGCGCCGGCACGTCCGGCCGCCGGCGCCAGCCTGCCACAGCAGGTGCTGGGCAGCGTGCTGTTGCAGGTGGCCAGCTTCGCCAGCCGCGACAACGCCACGCGCGCGCTGGGCCAGCTGTCCTCGGCAGGCATCGCCGGGGCCAGCCTCAGCGACATCGTCAGCGGCGGTCGCACGCTGTGGCGCCTGCGGGTGCCGGCGCCCGACCATGCCAGTGCCTCGGAACTTGCCGGCCGCATTGCCGGTCTGGGCTTCGGGGCGCCGCAGATCGTCAAGGACTGACCTTCACGCCGGCATGCGGTCTGCACCGCGTGCCAACGCTCCGTGGGCCTACAATGGCCGTTCTCCTTCCCTCTCCCCTTGGCGCCCTCCAGGAGCTTGCTGTCCGATGAAATTCCGCTTTGCCGCCGTTGCCATGACCACGACCCTGTTCGTGGGCCTGGTTTCCGCCCAGACTCCCCTGCCGACCCCGGCGCCGACGCCCGCACCTGCGGCCGCCCCGGCGACGGTAGCCACGCCGCCGGCTCCCGTGCCGAGCGTTTCCAAGGCCTGGGTGCTGATGGATTACGCCACCGGGCAGGTGCTGGCCGGTGAGAACGCGAACGTGCAGTTGGCCCCGGCCAGCATCACCAAGGTGATGACCTCGTACGTCATTGCCGCAGAGGTCAAGAACGGCAAGGTCCGTCCCGACGACCAGGTGATGATGACCGAGCGCGCCTGGCGCGAAGGTGGCGCCGGCACCGACGGCAGCTACAGCGGCTTCCCGGTCAACCAGACCGCGCGTCTGGAAGACATGGAAAAGGGCATGGCGATCCAGTCCGGCAACGATGCCGCGATCGCGCTGGCCGAGCACGTGGCAGGCAGCGAAGAAGCCTTCGCATCGCTGATGAACAGCTACGCCGCCAAGATCGGGATGAAGGACTCGCACTTCGTCAACGCGCACGGCCTGAGCGCGCCGGGCCACCACAGCACCGCCTACGACCTGGCCCTGCTGGGCCGCGCGATGGTGCGCGACTACCCGGAGACCTACGCCTACAACAAGGTGAAGGAATTCACCGTCGGCAACATCACTCAGCCCAACCGCAACCTGCTGCTGTGGCGCGACCAGAGCGTGGACGGGATCAAGACCGGCCACACCTCCGAAGCGGGTTACTGCCTGATGAGTTCGGCGCAGCGTGGCGACCAGCGTCTGATCGCCGTGGTGCTGGGCGGCAGCTCGGAGAAGCAGCGCGCCGACGACAGCCTGGCGCTGTTGAACTGGGGCTTCCGCTTCTTCGAAACGCACCGCATGTACGAGCCCGGCAAGGTCGTGGCCGAGCACAAGGTGTGGAAGGGCAAGGCCGACAACGTGCAGCTGGGCGTGGCGCAGCCGCTGCTGGTGAGCGTGCCGCGCGGCCGCTACAACGACCTGAAGCCGAGCATTGACGTGCCCAAGACGCTGGAGGCGCCGTTCACCGCGGGCCAGCAGATCGGCACGCTGAAGGTGATGCTGGACGGCAAGGTGGTCGCGCAGGCCCCGCTGGTCGCCGTGGCGGCAGTGGAAGAGGCCGGCTTCTTCAAGCGCCTGTGGGACAGCTTCTGGATGTGGTGGGAATCGGAATGACGCGGTAGAGCCGACCGTGGGTCGGCTGCCCGGTGTGCCGGCGGCATGAACGCCGGCGACAGGCAAAAAAAGACCGGCCGATGCCGGTCTTTTTTTTGTGCCGGCCAGCGGTCGGCATCGGCTGGTGCGGCGTGCCTCAGAGCGAGCGGCTGATGGTGAAGCTGCCAAACACCGGCGCTTCCTTCTGGCCGTCGAACTCGCGGGTGCTGTGATAGCGGGCGAGGGCGAATTTCCAGCGGCCGCGCATGACCGCCAGACCGTAGCCGAGCTGGCCCACGACGTGGCGCTTGTCCACGCTGTGGCTGTTGCGGAACGTATTGCCGTCCAGAGTGATGTCGCGGATCACCCAGGCCACATCGCTGGTGCCGAACAGGTGCCAGGACCAGCCGCCGGGCTTGCCGCCGCGGGTGGGGGCGGTGTTCTCGCCGGCCGGGCGCAGCGGGGTGCTGCCGAAGTCGTCGGGGAGCTTCCAGCCGAAGCGCACTTCGGCACCGCCGTTGAGGTGCGTGGCGAGGTTGCCCACCGCGCCGCCGTAGTGGCTGATGGCATCCCAACCCCAGCCGCCGGCGTTCATGCCCGCATCACCGGGCCAGCGGCGCATGCGCTCGTGGGTCAGCATGAAGACCGGTTCGTTGTGCAGCTGGTTGTCCCAGCCCTGGAACTTCTCGTCGCCGAGCAGCTCGTGAACCGCGTTCTGCACCTGTTCGCCCTGCGCCCACGGCCCGACCACGCCCAGCGAGAGCTGGGTGGTCTGCAGGCGGTCGCCGCGGCGGGCGTTGTAGCCGAAGCTGGCGATCAGCACACCGGCATAGGGACGGTCGTCTTCGATCAGATCCTTCCGGGTGAAATCGGTCGGAGTAAAGATGCCCTGGGCGAGGCTGAAGATCATGTTCTGCTGCTCGAACTCACCGGGATGCAGCGATTCGAGGTGCTGGTTCACCCAGCGCGCCATGCGCGGCAGGCAGGGGTCGTCGGTGTAGTCGACCAGGTTCGGCGAGACCAGGGTCAGCTGGGCGCCGTTGGTATAGCCCTGGTCCTGGTCCTTGCCGCCGAACAGATCGTTGTCGACGCGGAAATTGACCTGGGGCGGATGCTCGCGCATCGCGTCGGGGCCGCACGTGGGGGCGGCATGGGCGGCAACGCAGAGGGTGGAGGCCAGAAGGCCGGACAAGGTACGTGCTGCGGCGGTGCGCTTGGGGTGTGCGGGCATGGGCAAGCTGCTTTTTCTGTCGTCTTTTGCGGACATACGGTACAGCCAGCGGTGGACCGGATCGACTACGCGATCGTCACCGGTCTGTTGCGAAACGCAGGGTTTTCCGGCCGTGGCCGCTTCTGCGGCCCGCCGCCATCGGCGCGGACTCCCGTGCCGACGCCGGCGAGTCAGCTCCCGTTGTGGTTGGAGGGCCTTTGCCATATCCTCCGCCGTGGCGTCAGGGGACGCCGCAAAAGGATTCGAGTCTGCGCAGGCAGGCCCTTCTCAACCCACGGATCGCGCTTGGCCTTCAATGGCAGCGCTGGATGACACACATGATCAAATCGCATTCGTTCGCCCACCTGCTGGCGTGCGCCACGTTGGGCGCGGGCCTGATGACCGTCAGCACGCCGGCGTCGGCCGGCCTGCGCGACGCCTTTGGCAGCCGCGCCTCCGCGCAGGAGCAGAGCAAGGCCGGCCAGGCCGAGATTCCCGTATGCAGCAAGCCGCTGGGCACCATCGCGGTGATCGAGCCGGAGGATGTGGTGAACTGGTGGACAGGCCAGCAGTTGCCGGCACCGTCGCGCCTGATCAAGGTGTTCGTCAGCAAATCCAAGTGCTTCACGCTGGTGGACCGGGGCGTGGGTCTGGCTGCCTCCCAGGCCGAGCGTGCCCTGGCCGCCGACGGTGAGCTGCGCGGCCGCTCCAATGTCGGCAAGGGTCAGATGCGTGCCGCCGACTACGTGCTGATTCCGGACCTGATCTCGCAGAACAGCGATGCCGGCGGCAGTGCCATCGGCGGCCTGATCAGTGGCCTGGTGGGGAGCAAGGCGGGTTCGGTGGCCAGTGGCCTCAACCTGCGCAGCAAGACCGCCGATGTGACCTTGAGCCTGACCGATGTGCGGTCCTCCGAACAGGTGGCCGTGGTGGAGGGCAATTCCAAGAAGACCGACCTGTCCTGGGGGGCTCGCGGCAGCCTGTTCGGCGGTGGCGGCTTGGGCGGCATGGGCGTGGGCGGCTATGCCAACACCGAAATCGGCCAGGTGATCACGCTGGCCTATCTGCAGGCCTACACCAATCTGGTGGCCGAGCTCGGCGGCCTGTCCGGCAACCGGGCCGCGTCCAATGTCAGCCAGGCCGTGACCATGCTCAAGCCGGGCCGCCTGCTGGCCAATGCCAAGGGCACCGGTGCGGCCGTGCGCTCGCTGGAGCCGGGCATGCTGCTGTATCCCACCGGCGTCAAGGAAGGCGCGATGTGGGAAGTGGAAGACGAAATGGGCAACAAGGGCTGGGTCAACTCCACCCTGATGGAACTGGCCCGTTGATCCGGCAGGGAGGTGGCGGCTGACCGGCCGTCACCTTCACGCAGCCTCTTGGGTTTGGTGCCCGGCGACCCGATAATGGGCGCATGGAGATCAAGTCTGACAACCCCGACCACGGCTTCCAGTTCCCCGGCCAGTTTGAACTCAGCGCCATGGGCGCGGCTGGCAAGGAGCTGGAACGCGAACTGCCGCGCCTGCTTGAGCTGGCCGGTCTTGAAGTACTGACCGAGCGGGTCAGCTGGAAACACTCGTCCAACGGCAAGTATGTGTCGGTGCGGCTGGTGTTCAAGGCCGACAACCGCGAACAGTACGACGCTGCCCACACCGCCCTGCGCGATCACCCGGAAGTGAAGTGGACGCTGTAGGCGCCTGCTCCACCGCATCTGCCCCGGGCACCCGGGCGGCGCAGCCGGCATGGGTGCGCGACCTCGGCCGCCAGCCCTACGCGCCGGTCTGGCATGCAATGCAGCGTTTCACCGATGCCCGTACCGACGACACGCCCGACGAGCTCTGGGTGGTCGAGCACGACCCGGTGTTCACCCTGGGCCAGGCCGGCAAGGACGAGCACGTGCTGGCCCCCGGCGATATCCCGGTGCTGCATGTGGACCGCGGCGGCCAGGTGACCTATCACGGTCCCGGGCAGCTGGTGGTGTACCCGCTGCTGCAGCTGCGGCGGCTGGGCATCGGTGTGCGTGACTACGTCTGCCGGATCGAGCAGGCGATCATCGACACGCTGGACGAATGGAATATCGGCGCTGAACGGCTGGACGGTGCGCCGGGCGTCTATGTGGGCGGGGCCAAGGTGGCCGCGCTGGGCATCCGGGTCCGCCGTGGCTGCACCTTCCACGGGCTGTCCTTCAACGTGGCGATGGACCTGGAGCCGTTCCGCCGCATCAACCCCTGCGGCTATCAAGGGCTGCAGGTGACCTCGGTGCTAGACTTGGGGGGACCGTCCGGCATGGCGGCCGTCACGCCGGTACTGCTGGGCCATCTGGCCCGCCAGTTCGGCCTGGACCTCCAGCCCGCCACCGAATTGCCCGATCTGACAGACGCGGCCTGAACGCCGCCGACCAAGGCCATGACTGAAACCACCGCTCGCATCATTCCCCTGCAGGTCGTGCAGGGCGACACGCCGTCCGCCGCGCCGTTGCAGGCCGGGGTCAAACAGCTGGGCGGTGACAAGATCGGCCGCTCGCCGGTGCAGTTCGCCGACGCGCCGGTGCTGCGCAAGCCGTCGTGGATCCGTGTACGGATTCCGTCGGGCAACGCCGTGCAGACGCTGAAGGCCAAGCTGCGCGAGAACCGTCTGGTGACGGTCTGCGAGGAGGCCAGCTGCCCGAACATCCACGAGTGCTTCAGTCACGGCACGGCAACGTTCATGATCCTGGGCGAAGTCTGCACACGCCGCTGCTCGTTCTGCGACGTGGCCCACGGCCGGCCCAAGCCGCCGGATGCCAACGAGCCGGCCAGCCTGGCGCAGACCGTGGCCGACATGGGCCTGAAGTACGTGGTGGTGACCAGCGTGGACCGCGACGACCTGCGCGACGGCGGTGCCCAGCACTTCGCCGACTGCATCGGGGCGATCCGGGCGACGTCGCCGAACACGCGCATCGAGGTGCTGACCCCGGACTTCCGCGGCAAGGGCCGCATGGAGCGGGCGCTGGATATCCTGGCCACCAATCCGCCGGATGTGTTCAACCACAACATCGAAACGGTGCCGGACCTGTATCGCAACGTGCGCCCGGGTGCGGATTACCAGTGGTCGCTGACGCTGCTGAAGAACTTCAAGGCGCAGCATCCGTCGATCGCCACCAAGTCCGGCATCATGCTGGGCCTGGGCGAGGACCTGGACCAGGTGCGCGCGACGATGCGCGATCTGCGTGCCCACGACGTGGACATGATCACGATCGGCCAGTACCTGCAGCCGACCGCGCACCACCACCCGGTGCTGCGCTACTGGACGCCGGAGGACTACAAGGCGCTGGAGGTCTACGGCTACGAGCTGGGCTTCAGCCATGTGGCGTCCGGCCCGATGGTACGTTCGTCCTACCACGCCGACGTGCAGGCCAAGGGCGCCGGCGTCGCCTGACCGCCGACGCCACGGCACCTCGCGGCCATCGGCCGGCCGGGCACGGCTGGCCCGGGCCAGGACACGCCGTGACCCCCATCCCCGGGGGCTCGATCGCGGCATCGCTGCCGCCAGCGGTGCTGATCCGGGGCAGCCGCCCCCGGCGTCCAGAGCGCGCCGTTGCAGGCCGAACCGGCCGCGACCGCGTCAGCGTCCTGCCCCGATGTGTCTTCTCCGCGCCATTCACAATTTGCTACAGGGCCCGGTTTAGGCTGGAAATCCCTGTTGCGCCGGGTGGATGACAAACCTCGCAACTTTCGGCACTGTCGTGTGGTCTGATCCGCACGCAGTCTTCTCCCTGGCAAGGTGCCACGAGCTCGTCCATGAAATTCAAAGCCCCCGCATTCCTGTTGGCCCTGGCGCTCACCGCGCCGCTGGCGCTGGCCGCATACGCCGACTCGCCGGCGCTGCCGTCGGCGGCCACCGCCGACCAGGCGACCACCTCCAAGCTGGTCTATGGCCTGTTGTCGGACAGCCGTTACGCCTATCGGCCGCGGGCACTGGATACGGCCACCTCCAAGGACGTGTTCAAGCGCTATCTGGAAGCGCTGGATGGCAGCAAGCAGTTCTTCACCCAGGCCGACGTCACCCGCTTCGCGCCGTTCGAAGCGAACATCGCCACGGCGATCCGCGGCGGCGAGCTGGAGCCGGCGTTCCAGGTGTTTGCCGTGTACAAGCAGCGCGTCGGCGAACGCGTGGCGTATGCGCGCAAGCTGCTCAAGCAGGAGTTCGACTTCAGCACCCAGGACCGCTTCGAGTACGACCGCAAGGACGTGCCGTGGGCGGCCAGCGATGCCGAACTGGACGAGCTGTGGCGCAAGTCGGTCAAGAACGACTGGCTGCGCCTGAAGCTGGCCGGCAAGCCCGCCGCCGAGATCCGCAAGACGCTGGACAAGCGCTACGCCACGCTGGAAAAGTCGGTCAATGAGTTGAAGGGCGAGGACGTGTTCCAGTTCTTCCTCAATTCCTACACCAGTGCCGTCGATCCGCACACCGATTACTTCACCCCGCGCACGGCCGAGAACTTCAACCAGGCCATGTCGCTGTCGCTGGAAGGCATCGGCGCGCAGCTGCAGCGCCAGGACGACATGGTGGTGATCCGCGAGATCATTGCCGGCGGTCCGGCTGCGGTGAACGGCACGCTCAAGCCGGGTGACCGCATCGTCGGTGTCGGCCAGGGCAAGTCCGGTCCGCTGGAAGATGTGATCGGCTGGCGCATCGATGACGTGGTGGCCAAGATCCGTGGCAAGAAGGACACACAGGTACGCCTGGAATTCATCCCGGCCGAAGAGGGTGTGGACGGCAAGCATCACACGCTGGTCCTGACCCGCCAGAAGGTGCGCCTGGCCGAACAGGCCGCCAAGGGCGAGACCCTGACCATTCCCGGCAAGGACGGCGAGCCCGCGCGCAAGGTCGGCGTGATCAAACTGCCGACCTTCTACCAGGACTTCGAAGGCCGTCGCCGCAACGCGGCCGACTATGCCTCGGCGACCCGCGACGTGGCCAAGCTGCTGGCCGGCTTCAAGGCCGACAAGCTCGACGGCGTGGTGCTGGACCTGCGCAACAACGGTGGCGGTTCGCTGGACGAGGCGATCGAACTGACCGGCCTGTTCATCGAACAGGGCCCGGTGGTGCAGGTGCGCGAATCCGGCGGCCGCGTCACCGTCAACAGCGACCGCAGCGCAGCGGTGGCCTGGGACGGTCCGATGGCGGTGCTGATCAACCGCGGGTCGGCCTCGGCCTCGGAGATCTTCGCCGGCGCCATCCAGGACTATGGGCGTGGCCTGGTGATCGGTGAAACCACCTTCGGCAAGGGCACGGTGCAGAACATCGTGGACCTGGACCGCTGGCCGAGCGGAGAAACCCAGCGCTTCGGCCAGGTCAAGCTGACCATCGCGCAGTTCTTCCGCGTCAGCGGCAGCAGCACCCAGCACAAGGGCGTGGTCCCGGATCTGGCCTTCCCGGCCAGCGTGGATGCCAGCGAGTACGGCGAGAGCACCTACGACAACGCCCTGCCGTGGACCCGCATCGCCGCCGTGCCGCACACCCAATACGGCAATTTCGGCCCGCTGCTGCCCAAACTGGAAACCCGCCATGCCGCGCGCATCGCCGCCGACAAGGAATTCCAGTGGTGGAATGAAGACGTGGCACAGTTCCGCGCCGAGGCGGCCAAGAAGTACGTGTCGCTCAATGAAGGCGAGCGCCGTGCCGAACGCGAGAAGCAGGACGCCCAGCGCAAGCAGCGCCAGGCCATCCGCAAGGAACTGGGCCTGGATCTGGACCCGCTGGCCGACGACAGCAACGATGACGGTCTGACCGGCAACGAGCGCGACATCGTCAAGGATGCCGCGCGCGAGAAGGCTGCCGAGAAGCGTCCGGACCCGCTGCTGCGCGAATCGGCCTCGATCCTCGCCGACGCGGTGAACCTGCTGGAAGCCGACCGCCCGCTGTCGGCGCAGGTGCTGCCGCAGTCCACGGCCGTGGGCCGCTGGGCCGATTGACGACGAAGGGGAGCGCCCGGCGGTGGCCGGCTGCTCTCCGTCCCGTCACAGACACACCGCGCGCGAGCCGACCAACGGTCGGCTCCACTGCGGGCTGCGCCGGTGAATGGGGGCGCAACGCGGGGAACGGGATGCGTGCCGTGTAAACCTGGCGCTTACGCGGGCAGGACTATGCTGGGCGGGTCTTATCCTGCAGGAGCGTCCATGCGGCTGTACCACGCACTTCCGGCCGGCCTGCTGGCCGCGTCCGTCCTGACCGCCTGCGGTGGTCGCGCCGCCGACAGCACGCTGCTCCGCGAATCCTTCGATTCCGGGGATACCTATTCGCGCAGCGTACCCGGTGATGCGGCGCATGCCTGTGAGGCGGCGCGGCGCACGCTGCTGAGCCAGGGCTATGCCATTGCCCGCGCCGGCAGCGATGCCGTGGAAGGCAACAAGAACTTCCAGCCGCGCGAAGACGAACACGAGCAGCTGGTGCTGCGCATTTCCTGTGCGCCGCGCGACGACCAGGCGCTGGTATTCGTCAGCGCGGTGCAGGACCGTTATGCGCTGAAAAAGAGCCCGACCTCGGCGAGCGTCGGCGTCGGCGCCATCGGCTCGGTGTCGCTGCCGTTCGGCAGCAACGACGACTCGCTGGTGAAGGTGGCCAGCAGCACCGTGCAGGACGCCGATTTCTACAAGCGCTTCTTCGACCGCCTGCAGCAGTACCTGCCTGCGGCAGCGGCCGCGCCCCCGCCGGCCCCGGTCGAGCCGGTGCCGGCACCGCGCCCTGCGGCGCCCCCCACCCCCGAACCGGCGCCATCGCCGGTGCCGGCAGCGGAGAGTCCGGCGGACGCGGGCTGAGCGGGCGCATCGGATGAACGTGCGGATGCCCAGGTGCGCGCTGCTGCGGGCCCTGCTGCTGGCAGGTCTGCTCGGGCCGTCCTTGGCCTCGGGCCAGTCTGGCGGGTGCGCGCAGGCGCTCCTGACCGAACTGGGGTGGCGCATCGACGTGGCCGATATTGCCGAGCCCGTCGTGCACGGTGGCCCGGTCTGCGAGCGCGCCGACCTCGCCCAGGCGCAGGCCGCCGGCGACCTGCGCGTGCAGATCCCCGCGCGCTGGAGCGAGGCCCAGCGTGACAGCGTGCTGCAGGACCTGTTCGAGGACCCGGCCACGGTCTGCGCCTATGCGTTTCCGCTGGGCCAGGCCGCGAGACGTGCCGCCACCCGCCTGGAGGCGAACGACGGCTTCCGCTTTTCCGCGCTGCAGCTCGGCTGGATCGGCTTCGGCGCGCGTGGCGCGCAGGCGCAGGGATGGGCGGGTTTCCGCAGCTTCGGCCGCGGCTACCAGCCAGCGGCCGGCAACAGCGCGGCGCTGGACGCGTTCTACACCGGCCGCGTACGCGCCGAATGCGGGGTAGGGCGCCAGGTTGCCCAATTGGCGACCCAGCGCGAGCTGTACGGCGATGCCGCCTTCGATGCGGAGTTCGCTCCGGGTGAGCTGTCGATCGGGACCTTCCTGACCCTGCACCAGACCGACAGCATCCTGCTGGGCCGGCATGCCGGCCGGTTCTTCGCCGACGGCAAGGCGCGACGGACCGCGCAGCGCGGGCGGCAGGCATTCGTTGGCGCACCGGGATTCATCGAACACGTGTTCGACCGCCAGTATCTGGACGACATCAACAACCAGGCCGAGAACTTCATGGTGGTGGACGTCGGCGATGCGGCGGCGCGCGCGCTGCGCACGCACGGCGGCTTTGCCCACTACGACGCGGTCAACCGACGCATCTGGACGCTGGCCACGCAGTTGCCCGGTCCTGGCCCACGCCGCTTCGAGCGGCTGCTGATCGAGCGTGACCCGATCGCGCGGCGGGAGGTGCCGGAGGAGAAGCGGGCGCTGCTGGCTGAACTGGACGCCCTGCTGGACGATCCGTTCTACCGGGAGTTCCTGATTTATGTGCACCCACGCGGTATACGTCCCATCGGGTATCACGTGGCCCGCCTGCTCGACCGCAATCCGCGCACACCGTTCGCGATCGAGCTGGGGCTGCACAACCTGCATACCACGCTGTACCGGCGCTGGATCGACGCACGCCTGCGGCAGTGCGCGGCCGGGGTGCCGGCTCCCCACACGAATTCGCAAGCTGAGCAAAGGTGATCGATGGACATTGCAATGATTGGACTGGGGCGCATGGGCGCCAACATGGCCGAACGGCTGCAGCGCGGTGGGCACCGCGTGATCGGCGTGGACCCCGGTGAAGGCGCGCGTGCCAGCGCGGCCGCACGCGGGATCGAGGTCACCGCGGCGGTCGCCGATGCGCTGGCCGCCTTGCCGGTGCCGCGCGTGGTGTGGCTGATGGTGCCGGCCGGCGAGGTGGTGGACCAGACGCTGGCGTCGCTCGCCCCGCACCTGGCCGAGGGCGATGTAGTCATCGACGGCGGCAATTCTTACTACAAGGATTCCATGCGCCGCGCCACGCAGCTGCTGGCCGACGGTGTGACCTACCTGGACTGCGGGACCAGCGGGGGGGTGTGGGGCCTGCAGGAGGGCTACAGCCTGATGATCGGCGGCGATGCGGCGGCCGTGGAGCGCGTCGGCGCGATCTTCCGCACGCTCGCGCCGGCGGCCGACCGCGGCTGGGCGCATGTGGGTCCCAGCGGTGCCGGCCACTTCTGCAAGATGGTCCACAACGGCATCGAGTACGGCATGATGCAGGCCTACGCCGAAGGCTTCGCGCTGATGCAGCACAAGTCCGAGTTCAACCTGGATCTGGCCGAGGTCGCCAGGGCCTGGCAGCACGGCAGCGTGGTGCGCTCCTGGCTGCTCGACCTGAGCGCCGATGCCTTGGGCCGCAACCCGCAGCTGGACGGCATCGCGCCGTACGTGGAGGACTCCGGTGAAGGCCGCTGGACCGTGGCCGAGGCGATCGACCTGGACGTGCCGGCGCCGGTGATCACGCTGTCGCTGCTGGAGCGCCTGCGTTCGCGTGACAAGAACTCCTTCAGCGACCGCCTGCTGGCGGCGATGCGCAACGAGTTCGGTGGCCACGCCATCCACCCGAAGGGGTGAGCCGGCGGTTCACTCCAGGGCGATGCGCGCGCCGTGCGCGGCGCTGCGCTGGCCGGCATCGAGCAGGCGCATCACCTGCATCACCTGCGCGGCGGTGACCGGCGGTTCGCCCTGGCCCAGCATCGCGTCGCGGAAGGCGGCGTAGCAGGCGCGGTAGTCGCCCGGCAGGTTGTCCACGCTGCTGCGGTGCGCGTGCCCTTCGGCATCGACCACCACCCGGTGTCCATGCACCGGGTCGATGCCCCAGCCCGGGGCACCGGGCGCGATGCCGCGGCGCAGCTGGTCTTCCTGCACATCGCGCCCTTCCTTGACCCAGCTGCCGGCGCTGCCATGCACGGCAAAGCGCGGCGTGCCGGCGGCCACCAGCGAGCCGGCGTGCAGAATCGCGCGGTGTCGCGGGTAATGCAGCACGGCATGGACGTAGTCGTCGCTGCGCGCGTGCGCGCGCTGCGCCAGCAGATCCACGCTGATCGCCTGCGGCCAGCCGAACAGCTGCAGCATCTGGTCGAGCAGGTGCGGGCCCAGGTCCATCCACAACCCGGCACCGGGGCCGTCGCCTTCGCGCCAGCGGTCGCGTACCTGCGGCCGGTATCGGTCGAAATGCGAGTGGCACTCGGCGATCTCGCCCAGACAGCCTTCGGCCACCTGCTGGCGCAGGGTCAGGAAATCGGCGTCGTAGCGGCGGTTGTGGAATACGGTGATGACGCGCTCGGCGGCGAGCCCCGCCTGCAGCAGGGCGTCGGCCTCGGCCACCGACAGCGCGAACGGCTTGTCCACCAGTACATGCTTGCCTGCGGCCAGCGCGGCATGGGCCAGCGGCGCGTGGGTGTCGTTCGGCGTGGCGATCACCACGCCATCCACCGCGGGATCATCGAACAGCTGCTGCGGATCGGCGCAGATGCGCACGTCGGTGAACTCGCGCAGCAGTTGGTCGCGCCGCGAACTGGCAATGCCGTGCAGCACCAGGCCGGGCGTGTGCCGGATCAACGGCGCATGGAACACGCGTCCGGCCAGTCCGTAGCCGATCAGCCCGATATTCAACGCGGTGGCCATGTCGCACTCCACGAAGCAGGGGGAATGCAGAGCGTACCGGCTGCGCATGACGCACGGAAATCTGAACGGCGGTGCAGGAAGCTGAGCGGTTCACAGCAGCGTTATGCCGCGGCGACGTGCTGCACACGGCGCTGCATCGACACTGGGCCCACCAACCCGCAGGAGACATCCGAGATGACCCTTACTACCCGTAATCTGCTTGCTGCTTCGCTGGCCTTCGGTATGGTGCTGGGCACGTCCTCGGTCATGGCCAAGACCCCGCCCAAGAGCACCGACGCGGCGGCGATGACCCATGCCGACACCCATGACTCCGCCGAACCGGTGACCGACAGCTGGATCACCACCAAGGTCAAGGCCGACCTGCTGACCAGCAAGAACGTCCCCGGCACCGAAGTGAAGGTGGAGACCGTCAACGGTGTTGTCACCCTCAGTGGCACCGTGGCCAGCCAGGCCGAGCATGACAAGGCCGTCCGCGTGACCCAGGGCATCAAAGGCGTCAAGCGCGTCGATGCCAGCGCACTGAAGGTGGCCGCTGCCCGCTGATTGGCCGGTACATCCCCGCACCCGAGGGGGCGCGCCATCCGGCGCGCCCTTTTTTATGCGTTCATCAGCCCGGTCCACCACCGTATTCACACATGGGCTGCGGTATATTGGCCATTCCGCCACCGCAGGTGTGGCGCGCTTGACGGCCTGCCGCGGGTGCGCATGGCCAGTCACGGCACAGTGAGCTGACGAGGGACTATGGCACTGGTTTTCAGTGATGAAATCTGGGATCGCTGGCGCTTGCCAGCACTGGGACTGGCGGCGATCGCCATCATCGTGGTGCCGTGGCTGACGCAGCGCAAGCTGCAACAGGAAAACGCCAATGCGATGGAGTGGGTGAGTCATACCCAGCAGGTGGGCGTTGCGCTGTACCAGCTGCAGGCCGACGTCCGCGACGTGGAATCGGCCGCGCTGACGATGTCCAAGGGCATCGACGCGCCCGGGCTGCGCGAGCGCATGGCCCAGACCAACGACATCCCCACCCGGTTGTCCAAGTTGGCGATGCTGACCCAGGACAACCCCGACCAGCTGGTGCGCATCGGCCGCATCGAGTCCATGCTGGAACGGCGCATGGAGCTGGCCAAACAGTTGGCGCGCTCCTCGCCGACCTCCGACCAGCGCCAGCTGGTTCAGGACATGACCACCCGCTACCCGATCCGCAACCTGGTCGAAGACCTGCAGAAGCACGAGGAGAATCTGCTCGCCCAGCGGACCGCGAACCTCGTCAAGCAACAGCGGCAGAGCGACATTATCTCGTGGAGCGCGCTGATCGTGCAGCTGCTGCTGCTGGGCCTGGTGCTGTGGCTGCTGCACCGGCAGATCGGCCACCGCCTCAATGCCGAACGGCAGTCGCTGCGCTCGGCCGCACGCGCGGCCTCGGTGCTGCATACGGTGCGCGAACCCATCGTGCTGCTGGATCGCCAGCTGCGCGTGCAGATGCACAACCCGGCCTTTGCCGAGCTGTACGGTCTGGATGAGGCCGATTCGCCCGACGGCATGGCGCTGGACACCGTCGGCGATGGCGCCTGGAAGGACGCGGTGGTGCGCCAGCGCCTGACCGATGTGCTGGTGCGTGGCCGCGAACTGTGGGACTACGAACACGAGCAGCGCACGGCGGACGACGTGTCGCGCACGATGCTGATCAACGCGCGGCGCATGCCGCTGCCGGACAAGGACGACGAAGTCGTCCTGATGACCGTCAGCGATGTCACCGTGCAGCGTGCGGTACAGCAGCGCGTGGAGGAACTGAACCGCCAGCTGGAAGGCAAGGTCGAGCAGGTGTCGGAGGTCAATCGCGAACTGGAAGCATTCAGCTATTCGGTCTCGCATGATCTGCGCGCGCCGTTGCGGCATGTCGCCGGCTTCTCGGACAAGCTCACCCGCCACCTGGGCGAGGAGGCCGACGAGAAGACCCAGCATTACCTCGGGGTGATTTCCAACTCGGCGCGGCGCATGGCCGCGCTGATCGACGACCTGCTGGTCTACTCGCGCCTGGGTCGGGCGGCGATGCGCCTGCAGGCGGTGGACATGCAGTCGCTGGTCGCCGACACCCGCTCGATGCTGGACGCCAACCTGCAGAGCGAAGCCGAGGCCAGCGGCGTCCAGCGGCAGGTTGAGTGGTCGATCGCCCCGCTGCCGATCATCGTGTCCGACGAGAACATGATGCGGCAGGTCTGGCTGAACCTGTTGGGCAACGCAATCAAGTATTCTTCCACCCGGGATCCGGCGCGGATCGAGATCGACTACAAGCTGCAGCCCGATGGCAGCCACCTGTTCTCGGTACGCGACAACGGCGCCGGCTTCGACATGGCCTACGCCGGCAAGCTGTTTGGCGTGTTCCAGCGGCTCCACAAGGCCAGCGACTACCCAGGCACGGGCATCGGCCTGGCCAGCGTGCGCCGCGTGCTGACCCGGCACGGTGGCCGCATCTGGGCCGAGTCGGTGGTCGACCAGGGCGCCACGTTCCACTTCCTCCTTCCTCCTGCACTCGACGCAATCAACAAGGGCTCTGCCGCATGACCGCACTCCGTACCATCCTCCTTGCCGAGGACAGCCCTGCCGACGCCGAGATGGCGGTCGACGCGCTGAAAGAAGCCCGCCTGGCCAATCCGATCGTGCACGTCGAAGACGGCGTCGAAGCGATGGACTACCTGCTGCGTCGTGGCGCCTTCGCCAACCGCGAGGAAGGTCTGCCGGCGGTGCTGCTGCTGGACATCAAGATGCCGCGCATGGACGGCCTGGAAGTGCTGCGCGAAATCCGCAGCACCGACGAGCTCAAGCGCCTGCCGGTGGTGATCCTGTCCTCCTCGCGCGAGGAGAGCGATCTGGCCCGCAGCTGGGACATGGGCGTGAACGCCTACGTCGTCAAGCCGGTGGACGTGGATCAGTTCTTCGGCGCAGTGCAGACCCTGGGCAAGTTCTGGGCCGTCATCAACCAGGCTCCGGAACTCGAGTAATCCCATGCCGCTGACCGGCCCTGCGTTGGGTGCACTGCGTGTCCTGCTGATCGAAGACTCGCCGGAAGACGCTGAACTGATGTGCGAGCAGATGCTCGATGCCGGCCTTGAGGCCAGTTTCGAGCGGGTCGAGAGCGCCGATGAACTGCGCGAGGCGCTGGAGCGCTTCCTGCCGGACATCGTGCTCTCGGACCTGAGCATGCCCGGCTTCTCCGGCAACGAGGCCCTGCAGATCGTGCGCGCCACCTGCCCGGATGTACCGTTCATCTTCGTGTCCGGCACGATGGGTGAGGAAAACGCGGTGGCGGCCCTGCACCAGGGCGCCAACGACTACATCATCAAGCACCATCCGGCGCGACTGCCGTCGGCGGTGGCCCGCGCCGTGCGCGAGGCGCGCAGCGGCATCGAACGCCAGCGCGTGGAAGCCGAGCTGATGCGCGCCCAGCGGCTGGAAAGCCTGTCGCTGCTGGCGGCCGGGCTGAGCCACGACCTGCGCAACATCCTGCAGCCGCTGCTGATCATGCCGGACCTGCTCAAGGCCCGCACCGAGGACCCGCAGCTGCACCACCTGGCCGACGTGATCGCCGAGTGCGGCCGGCGCGGCCACGAGATGGCCGAGTCGATGCTCTCCTTCGTGCGTGGCTCGCGCAAGCCGAGCGAGCACATCTGCATCGCCCATCTGTTCGAGGCGGTCGAGCTGCTGCTGCGCAGCAACCTCCCCGACAAGGTGACCCTGCAGCTGGATGTGGCCGAGGAAGGCCTGGCGGTGGATGCCAACTACACCGAACTGCAGCAGGTGCTGTTGAACCTGTCGTTGAACGCGATCCAGGCCATGCCCGGCGGCGGACGCCTGACCCTGCGCGCGGCAGCGGACCTGGACGGGAAGGGCGAGGACTGGCTGCGCATCTCGGTGACCGACGAAGGCACCGGTATGGACGCTGACACCCTGTCGCACCTGTTCAATCCGTTCTTCACCACCAAGGCCAACGGCACCGGTCTGGGCCTGATTTCGTGCAAGCGCATCGTCGAAGGCGCGCACGGCAGCATCCATGTGGACAGCGTCCCCGGCGTGGGTACCCGCTTCGACCTGCTGCTGCCGATGCAGGAGCTGGCGGCCCCCCACGAGGCCATCGACGGGCCGATCGCTGCCGGTGCCGGCCAGTCGATTCTGGTGGTGGACGGCGAGGCCACGCGCCTGTCCCTGCTCGGCAACGCATTGTCCAGCCAGGGCTACCACCTGCAGTTGGCCTCCGACGGTGCGGCCGCGCTGCGCTGGATGCAGCAGGAGGCGATGCCGGCGCTGGTGATCGCCGATGCCGGCTCCAAGCTGCTCTCGGCCAGCCATCTGCTCGGCGAGATGGCGTCGCTTGGCTATCGAGGGCCGGCGCTGGTGCTGGAAGAAGCCGACGTGACCGTGCCGCTGGCGGTGTTCCCGCCGTCCATCAACGTGCACGTGCTGCGCAAGCCGCTGGAAATGCAGCAGGTGTTCCGCTCGGTGGCCGAGGCGCTGGAGACGGCGTAAGGGCGTCTGCAAGGGCGTACCGGCCAGCGGCCGGTACCTGCATCAGTGTTCCCAGGGAAACGCCGGCAGGCTGGCAACGGCCTGCTCGAGTTTGTGCGACCAGCTGCCGTGGATTTCGGCATACAACGGCGAATCGCCGGCCAGCCGCATGCGCTGGCTGATGCGCAGGTCGCCGTCGCGGATCAGTACCAGGTCCATCGGCAGGCCCACCGACAGGTTTGAGCGGATGGTCGAATCCAGCGACACGATCGCGGTGCGCGCCGCGTCTTCCAGGCGGGTCTGCGGGCGCAGGATGCGGTCCAGAATCGGCTTGCCGTACTTGGACTCGCCGATCTGCAGGAACGGGGTTTCTGGCGAGGCCGCGATGGCGTTGCCCAGCGGGTAGATCATGTACAGGCCCGGGTGCTCGCCGGCGATCTGTCCGCCCAGGATCAGGGTGGCGTGGGTGACGATGCCATCGTGGCCGGCGTCCTGCGAGGTGGCATTGACCTGGCTGTCGACCAGCACGCGGCCAACATACTCGGCGACCTCGAACAGGTGCCGGTACGCCCGCAGGTTTTCCGCGCGCTGCTCCTCCACGTCCCGGCGCAGCCGCGAGATCAGCAGCTGGGTGGTGGCCAGGTTGCCGGCGGCCATGATCACCAGGGCCGCTTCGCCCGGAAACTCGAACTCATGCAGCTTGCGGTGGACGCGGACATCATCCAGCGAGGCGTTGGTGCGGGTATCGGCGGCGAAGACCAGGCCTTCGTTCACCTCGATGCCGACGCAATAGGTCATGTCGGTGTCCTATGATGTGCACCCCGATTCTATGCGGTGGCCGTGACGGCACCATGTGGATTCGCCCCACGCACGCTGAATACCATGACCACTGCGCTCCTGAGCCTGGGCAGCAACCTGCAGCCGCAACAGCATCTTCACGCCGCGGTGGAGGCCCTGCGCGCGCGCTTCGGCGACATCCGCGTCTCCCCGGCCTACCGGACGGCGGCCGTCGGCTTCGACGGTCCGGCATTCCTCAACAACGCGGTGGTGATCGAGACCGACCTGCCGCTGGACGCGCTGGATGCCTGGCTGCACGCGCTGGAAGACGCCCACGGGCGTGATCGCAGCGGCCCCCGTTTCAGCGACCGGACCCTGGACATCGACGTGGTGTTCTATGGCGACCTGATCGTGGAAGGGCCCGGCCACCTGCGCATTCCGCGCCCCGAGCTCAAGCACGCGTTCGTGCTCAAGCCGCTGGCCGACATCGCCCCGGACTTCATCGACCCGGTCAGCGGGCTGGACCTGGCGACGCTGTGGCGGGCACATGGGCAGCACCACGACCGCTTCGAGGAAGTGGCGCTGTAGGGCCGGCCGCTGACCGGCACCCATGTCAGGTGAGCTGGCGGCCGCCATCCACACGCAGGGTGTGGCCGGTGATGAACGGGGCGTCGCTGACCAGCCAGTACACGGCTTCGGCGATCTCCTCCACGGTGCCGGTGCGGGCCAGTGGCGTGCGGGCCAGCAGCGCCTGCTGCGCGAAATCGTCCTTGCCCTGCTCGGGCCAGAGGATCGCGCCGGGCGCCACCGCGTTGACCCGGACCTTGGGGGCCAGTTCCAGCGCCAGTGACCGGGTGACCATTTCCAGTGCCGCCTTGGCCGCGCTGTAGACCGGATGGTCGCGCATCGGCTGGGTACCGTGCAGATCGGTCAGGTTGACGATGCTGCCCTGGTGGCGGCGCAGCTGCGGCGCGGCGGCCTGGGCCAGCAGCAGCGGCGCGCGCGCGTTGACCGCGAACAGGTCGTCCCAGTGCTCGGCGGTGATCTGGCCGAGCAGGGTGGGGTAGAAGTTGGAGGCGTTGTTGACCAGCGCGTCGAGCCGCCCGAACTGCGCCACGGTCTGCTCGACCAGGTCGGGCAGGGCGTCGGCATCGCGCAGGTCGGCCTGCAGGGCCAGCACGCTGCCGGGGCGCAGCATGTCAAGGTCGAAGGCCATCTGCTGCAGCTCGGCGGTGGAGGTATGGGCGTGCAGCACCACCGACCAGCCGCAGGCATGGAACTGGCGGGCGATAGCCGCGCCGATCCGGCGCGCACTGCCGGTGATCAGCGCCACGGGCGCGGTGTCGGTCATCGGGGGTAACTCCCTGCTCGGCTATGCTGTGCATTGTCACCGCAATCGCCCGCGCCATGCATTCCCCACTGCCCCTTCCCGAGTCCGACGCCCTGGCCCACAGCGAGACGCTGGCCGCCGCCCTGCGTGAGGAAATCCTCGCCAATGGCGGTGCCATGCCGTTCGCGCGCTTCATGGAGCTGAGCCTGTACGCCCCCGGGTGGGGCTACTACAGCGCCGGCGCCAGCAAGTTCGGCAGCGCCGGCGATTTCACCACCTCGCCGGAAATCGGCTCGTTGTTCGCCGCCACCGTGGCCAACGCGGTCGCGCCGGTGATGCAGCAGCTCGGCCCGCAGGCGCGGTTCCTGGAACTGGGCGGCGGCAGCGGCGCGTTCGCCGAGATCCTGCTCAAGCGCATGCTGGAGCTGGATGCGCTGCCGGACCGCTACGCGATCCTGGAGCCCAGCGCGGACCTGCGCGAGCGCCAGCGCGAACGCCTGGAAAAGGCGCTGGTACCGCCGCTGTTCGCGCTGGTGGAATGGCTGGACGGGCCGTTCGACGACGACTGGGAAGGCATGGTGTTCGCCAACGAGGTGATCGATGCGCTGCCCACGCCGCGTTTCCTGGCCAAGGACGGCATGATTTACGAGGAAACCGTGGAGCTGGACGCGCAGGGCGCGTTCGTGCGCGGTGCGCAGCCAGCCGACGCGCTGCTCGGTGCGGCCGTGCGGCACGTGGAGGCCTACCGCGAAAAGCCCTTCGCCGACGGTTACCGGTCCGAGCTGCTGCCGCAGCTGCCGTACTGGATCCAGGCGGTGGCCGGCGGCCTCAAGCGTGGCGCGATGCTGTTCGTGGATTACGGCTATCCGCGCAACGAGTTCTACCAGGACGAGCGCGACGACGGCACGATGCGCGCGTTCTACCGCCACCACGTCCACAACGATGTCTACCGCTGGCCGGGCCTGCAGGACCTGACCGCGTCGGTGGATTTCACCGCGCTGGCCGAGGCCGGCACCGGGGCGGGGTTCGAGCTTGCCGGCTACTGCACGCAGGCCAGTTTCCTGCTCGGCAACGGCCTGGACGGGCTGCTGGAGAAGGCGGAGGCGCGCACCGACGAGATCGGGCGCGTGCGCCTGCGCGACCAGGTCAAGAAACTCACCCTGCCCACAGAAATGGGTGAGCGCTTCCAGGTGATGGGCTTCCAGCGCGATGTGACGTTCGAGGCCGCATTCCTGCTCGGCGACCTGACCTGGCGCCTGTGAGGTGGCAGGCATCGTCGTGTTGAAGCCATTGCGCTGGCCGCGGGTGTGGCTGGCGCTGTGGTGGCTGGCGATCCTGGTCACGGTCACTGTCTGCCTGATCCCGCCACCGCCGTTGGCGTTGCCGGAGAACAGCGACAAGGTCGAGCACTTCCTGGCGTATTTCCTGCTGGCTTCGGCGGCGGTCCAGATCTACCGGCCACGTGCGCCACTGGCATGGGCAGCGGTGGGCCTGGTTGGCCTGGGCAGCGGCATTGAAGTCGCGCAGGGTGCATTGACCCGCGACCGCATGGCCGACCCGATGGATGCGCTGGCCAACAGTCTTGGCGTGTTGGCCGGTATGTCGCTCGCGTTCACCCCGCTGCGCGATCTGCTGGTCCGCCTGCGCGGGTAAGCCACCGCACCCATCGCAGGTCGTGCCGGCCAGCGGCCGGCACGGCCCCTTTGGGGTGAACCCTACTTCGGCAGCAGGGTCAGTTCGTCCAGTACCCACATCGTCGGCCGGGTGTCGCCGGCGAAGCGCACGCACAGGTTCTGCGTGCCCTTGAGCGAACGCGGCAGCGCGGCCTCCAGAGTGATGAAGCCGTCCTTGCCCGGTACGGCGGGCAGCGGCACGGTCGCCAGCGGGGCGCCATCGCACTGGCCGTTGAGGATGTCCATCTCGCCGTGCGCGCTGCGTGCAGGGCTGAATCGGCGCTGCGGCTCGTCGTGGGCAAGCTGGAAGTAGTACGGAATCTGGCCGGCACGCACGCGCAGGCGCGCGATGCCGTCCAGGTCCGCGTCCTGCCAGAACCAGCAGGGATTGAAGATGTTGACGTTGAAGATCGCCCGCGCGCCGTCGGCCGGGCCGTCGTCTTCCAGCCGCAGCAGCAGCTTGCCTTCGCCCGGGCACAGCGCCAGGTGCTCATCGGTGCGGCTGAGCAGCGAGGCGGCGGTGATATCGAAGCGGCTGGCCGCACGGGCCAGCGCCTTGCCGTCGAAGAAGGCGGCCGCCTGCAGCGCGACCGGCAGCGGCTGCTGCAGGGGCGTGCTGTAGCGCGGCGACTGTGGCGTGACCGCGCTGCCATCGGTGCTGTAGCGGATCTCGTAGCCCAGCGGATTGCGCAGCGTGAGTGTGGCGGTGCCGGCCTTGCGGTCGTCGCGGGTGTCCAGTTCCACCTCGAACGGGGTCTGCGCGTAGGCGATCCCCATCGCCTGCCAGCGTTGCAGCTGGGTCGGCAGACGTGCGAGGAAGTCGCCGTAGTCGCGGCGTTCACGCGGCGACCAGCCGGTTTCGGCCACGGCGGCCAACCGCGGGAACAGGTTGTGCTGCAGGCGCGCGTAGCTGCGCGTGTGCTCGGTGAACATGTTGGCCTGCAGGCCGAGGATGTGCTGCTGCTTGTCGCGCGCCAGCGCGTCGGGGACCGGCTCGAAGCCGTACACGCGCGCCAGCGGCGTGGTCAGCGGGCGGCCCGGCGGTTCGTTGTCCGAGGTGGTCTGCAGGTAGTCCATGTACATGTCGGTGACCGGCGACATGATCACGTCATGCCCTTCGCTGGCGGCCTTCAGGCCCCCCTCGGTGCCGCGCCACGACATCACCGTGGCCTCCGGCGGCAGGCCGCCTTCGAGGATCTCGTCCCAGCCGATCAGGCGGCGGTCGTGCTGTTCCAGGTACTTCTCCAGGCGCTTGATCAGATGGCTCTGCATCTCCATCTCGTCGCCCACGCCAAGCGCGCGCATGCGGGCCTGCACCCGGGCCGAGGCTTTCCACTGGTCCTTGACCGCTTCATCGCCGCCCACATGCACGTACTTGGCGGGGAAAAGCGCGATCACTTCCTCCAGCACGTTCTCCAGGAATCGGAACGTGCTTTCCTCGGTGTTGAACAGGTTCGGGAACACGCCCCATTCGCTCAGTGGCGTGAGCGGGGTATCCAGCGTGCCCAGTTCGGGGTACGCGGCAATCGCGGCGGTGGCATGGCCGGGCACGTCGATTTCCGGAATCACCTGGATGTGGCGCGCGGCCGCATAGGCGATGACCTCGCGGATCTGGTCCTGGGTGTAGAACCCGCAGTACGGGCGCGGCGCGCCGGTGGCCGGATCGCGGCCGCCGTCGCCGGCAGGAATGCGGCAACTGCCGACCCCGGTCAGCTTCGGGTAGCGCTTGATTTCCATGCGCCAGCCCTGGTCGTCGGTGAGATGCCAGTGGAAGGTGTTGAGCTTCTGTTCGGCCATCGCGTCGAGCACGCGCTTGATCTCGTCCAGGCTCTGGAAGTGGCGTGCCGAATCGAGCATCAGCCCGCGCCAGCTGAAGCGCGGGGCATCGTCGATGCGCAGCGCCGGCACAGTGCCACCCGCGCCCGTGGTAGCCAGCTGTGACAGGGTCGCCGCACCGTAGAACAGGCCTGCTTCGGTGGCGGCCTGCACGGTCACGCCGGTGCTGCCGGTGCGCAGCTGATAGCCTTCCGCGCCGGTCTTGAGCGCCTTGTCGAGCACGAAGCGCACGCCCTCCTTGCCGCGGCCCGCCTGCACCTGCAGCGCCGGGCCACCGCTGTCGCGCAGCAGGGTGGTGAACTGCCCCGCGACGCGCCGCGCGGCATCGCCCTCGGCATGGACCGGCGTCGTGGCGGTGACGGTGTAACCGGCACCGTCGATGCGTTCGACCCTGGCTGGCACGGGCATCAGCGGCAGCGAACCGGGCAGAGCGCGCGGGCCATCGGGTGCCAGGGCATCGGCGGCCTGGGCCAGCGGTGCGAGGGAAGCAGCCAGCGCGAACGTCAGCAGCGACAGCGAGGTACGACGGGTGCGGGTGAGCATCGGGTCATTCCTTTGTAGCGAATCGGGGTCCACCTGTAAAAACGGGCCCGGAGGTCCGGGCCCGTCGTTCAGGCGTTCAGCGTACTGCGTCGGGAATCAGAACTTGAAGTGCAGGGTGGCCATGTAGCGGCGGCCGCTCTTGTACTTGCCGGCCAGATGCTCCTTGTCGCCCAGGTACTGGAAGTAGGTTTCATCCAGCAGGTTCTGTGCGTCGATGTTGAGCGACCAGTTCTCGTTGAAGGTGTAGCCGACGCTCGCACCCAGTTCGGCGTAGTCGTCCACGCTGGCGGGGGCGGCACCGGCCACGTAGCCGCCGGCCAGGTAATGCGAGCGCCAGTTGTAGGTCAGGCGCGCGTTGATCGGGCCCTTCTCGTAGTACGGGCTGAAGGCCACCGCATTGCGCGACTGGTACGGCAGCGGATCACCGGTGTTGTTCTCACCGTTGGCGTAGGTGTAATTGGCGGTCAGGCCGAAGCCGCTTTCACCGAAGGGCTGCTGGAAGCTGATATTGAAGCCCTTGACGTGGCCGCTGCCGGCGTTGCGCGGACGCTGGATGCTGTAGTCGCAGTAGCCATCAGCCGCGCAGCCGTTGGTGCCCACGATGTTGGCCCAGTTGGCCGGCGAGGTATCGCGGATCGAGTTGTACTGACGCTCGATGGTGGCCGAGGTGTCGATGTAGTTGTCGATCTTCTTGTAGAACACCGACCATGCGACCACCGACTGCGGGGCGAAGTAATACTCGGCCGACAGGTTGTAGTTCCACGACTCATACGGCGACAGATTGGCGTTGCCGCCGCTGCCGGTGAGCTGGGTGTCGTTGAGGAAGGTGTTGTTGACCATCTGGTTGTACGGCGCCCAGGCGATCACCTTGGCGGCAGCGAAGCGGAACACCCAGTCGCTGTCGGTATCCCAGGCCAGGCTCAGCGACGGCAGGATGAAGTCTTCGGACTTGGTCCGGGTCTGCCACTTGCTGTCCAGGTCGTCCAGGGTCGGTGTGCCGCCGTAGACGAAGCCGCTGCCCTTGGTCTTGGAATCGACGTAGCGCACGCCGACGTTGCCGCGCAGCGGGCCGTTGGAGAAGTTCAACTGTGCATAGGCGGCGTTGTTGGTCTGCTGCAGGGCCCAGCTGTTGTTGAGGTAGCTGGACGGATCCGGGTTGGCAAAGTCCAGCGGGCTGCCCTTGACCCAGTTCAGCACGTTGTTGCGGCCGGCCTGGATGTGGCGCGACTGGTCGTCGCCGAAGCCCTGGATGTCGGTCAGCCCGATGGTGCCGACGTCGGCCAGGCTGCCCGGACGGACGCCGCCGTAGACGTTGAGCTTGAAGTCTTCGTCATGCTTGCCGTGACGCACGCCGAACTGCAGCTGGTTGAAGATGCTGTCGAACTGGACGTTGAAATCCAGCTGGGCGTAGCTGTCCTTGCTCTCGGTGGAGAAGACGCCGTTGTTGCCGAACCAGCCACCGGCGGAGTTCCACTTGGCCGGATCGCGCGCGTCGGTCGGGTTGTCGAACTTCAGGCCGTCGTTGATGTTCCAGCTGTACGCACCGTTGTAGAACGGCTCGATGAAGTACTGTGCCAGATCCTTGTTTTCCGACTTGCTCTGGCCGGCCTGGCCACTCACGCCCCAGCGCTCGCCCTTCCAGGCGCCACGCAGGTCAAGGCCCTTGGTGGTGACTTCCGATTCGCGCACGTTGTTGTCGTAGATCACCGTGCCGCTGTTGGCGGTGGCGCTGGCGTTGGAGTGGCCGCTGGTGGCCACGCCGTTGCGCACGCCGCCAAGCTGGTCCACCGCACCGACGGTGCCCGGATTCCAGGTCAGGAACGAGTACATCGACTGGTTGTAGTTGTCGAAGCTCTCCTTGATGTACAGGCCGCTCAGATTGAACTCGAGCGCATCGGTCGGCTTGAACTGCAGGTTGACCACGGCGCTGTCGCGCTTGCGTTCCTGCTGGAACCACGCGGCGTTGATCGAGTTGGGCACGTCCACGTCACCGGCCACGCCGGTGGCATTGGTGAAAGTGGAGGCCTTGGCATAACCGAACACTTCGATGCCCTGGCGGTCCACGGCTTCTTCGTAGTGCTGGGCCGACACGGCGATGCCGAAGGTTTCCTCATCGTTCTTCCAGCTGTACAGCGCCGACGCATTCGGCTTGCCTTCGCTGGCCTGCTGGCTGTAGCTGTAGCCGATCGAGGCAGCCACTTCGTTCTGCTTGAGGTCCAGCGGCTTGCGGCTGTGCATCAGCACCGTGCCGCCCAGGCTGCCTTCGGTCAGGCGCGCTTCGGACGACTTGATGATTTCCGCACGGCCCAGGATCTGCGGCGAGAGCAGGGTGTAGTCGAAGCCACGGTTGGGCTGCTCGCCGTACAGCCAGATCGCCTGGGCGACCGGGTGGTTGTCCAGGAAGGTCAGATTGAGGCTGGGATCGGTGCCGTCGATGCTGACGCGCTCACCCTGGCCGAAACGACGGTCGAGGGTGACGCCGGGGATCTGCGACAGCGCCTCGGCGACGTTGGTGCTCGGGAACTTGCCGATGTCCTCGGCGGTGATCGCTTCGGAGACACCGACGTTGTTGCGCTTGGTGTCCAGCGACTTCTCCAGGCTGGCGCGGATGCCCACGACCTGCACGGTGTCCAGGTCCTGGGGCGTCTGCTGCGCGTGGGCGCTGAAGGCAAGACAGCTGAAAATGGCTGCCGAAAGCAGACTCTTGCGGTGGTTCATGATGTCTCTCCTCATCAATCCGATGGTTCGCCAGCGACGGCGTGCGGTTGGTTCGACCTTGCCGGGCGCCCGTTGCCGGTGCGCGTCTTTCTCTGCCACGTACTGCGTGTTGCGTTGTCCGGTGCGCCCGCTCAGGCGTCCTGACGGCCCAGGTACCAGCTGGCAGCGCCTATGACGCCCAGCTGCCCGTGCTCGACCACCTTCACGGGAATGCGTTCCAGCGCTTCGCGCATCGGCCCCTTGTTGAGGTAGCGCTCGACGAAACTGCTGTTCAACAGGAATTCGCGGATCTGCGGCAGGATGCCGCCGGCCAGGTACACCCCACCGGTGACGCCGTATTGCAGGGCCATGTCGCCGATCGTGCTGCCGAGCAGCCCGCAGAACACCTCCAGCGCCTGGCGCGCCTGCGCGTCCTGGCCGGCCATCGCCGCAGCGGTGATCGCATCCGGACTGGCCAGCGTGGGGGCCTGGCCGTTGATCGCGCACAGCGCGCGGTACAGATTCATCAGACCCGGGCCGGACAGTGCCTGCTCGACCGACACGTGCGACCGGTCGCGCAGCATCTGCCGCACGATCGCCATTTCCAGTTCGGTGGTGGTGGCCAGGGTCGGTTGGCCGGCTTCGGTCGCCAGCACCACTGCCCCGTGCGGGGTGGGAATCCACACGGCCGCGCCGAGTCCCGTGCCGGGGCCGACCACCAGGGTCGGGCCGCGCGGCGCCGTGGCCGGTCCGGTCAGCTGCAGCACACCGCTGGCATCGACCTGTGCGGCGGCATAGGCCACGGCTTCGAAGTCGTTGACGATGTAGACCTGGTCCAGGCCGACCTCACGTTCGATCTGCCGGGCCGACAGCGGCCACGGCACGTTGGCGGTGATGACCGTGCCGTCGTCGCGCGCATAGCCGGCCGTGGCGACCACGCAGTGGGCCGGGCGCGGGCTGTCGGCCAGGAACTCGGCCAGGATCGCGCTCAGCCCGGGGTAATCGGCGTTGCGGAACTTGCGGTACTCCAGCAGCTGCACCGGATGGTCCGGATCCTGGCTGGCCTGGACCCGGGCCACCCGCACATGCGTCCCGCCCACGTCGGCGGCCAGGAACGGCGGCACCGCCGGGGAGGCGGCATGGGCCTGGACAGAGTGGGCAGCTGCGGTCACACGGACTCCCTTGGGTGCGCACGGCCAGGCTGCTGCCCGGCGATTGAGGCGGAGTCTGTAATCGTTCTGACAACGATGTCAACGATAACCTCCGACTTTCGATGGTGCGCTGCAACGGGCGGTTGCGCGCGAAAACGTTTTCACCGCACTGCCGTCATGTTTTCGCAAACGCGCTGAAAACCGGCGCTGCACGCCGGTGCTGCAGGCGCAGCGCAGCGGTTTGCGCAGGTGCAGCATGACCGGATGGCAGCGCGGGGCCGCAGCAAGTTGTTGACAAAGACAGCGGGCACGTCGAATAAATGTGACAACGTTGTTCCCAGCCATTTGTCCGACGCCGCTCTGCGCGCCGTCGATGCAGGAGCCTTCCAGATGTCTGCAGTGCCTGCTGCTTCCGCGCGTTCCAGCGTGGTCACCTCGATCCTGATCATCGGCGTGCTGTTCTTCCTGATCGGCTTCTTCACCTGGCTCAACGGCCCGCTGATCACCTTCGTCAAACTGGCCTTCGAGCTGGACGAAGTCGGCGCGTTCCTGGTGCTGATGGTGTTCTACCTGTCCTATTTCTTCCTTGCGCTGCCGGCATCGTGGATCCTCAAGCGCACCGGCATGAAAAAGGGCCTCAGCCTGAGCCTGCTGGTGATGGCGGCCGGCGCGGTGGTGTTTGCCCACTACGCGCAGCAGCGCTGGTATCCCGGCGCGCTCAGTGGCCTGTTCGTCATCGGCAGCGGCCTGGCCCTGCTGCAGACGGCCGTCAACCCGTACATCAGCATCCTCGGCCCGATCGAGACGGCCGCGCGGCGCATCGCCCTGATGGGCATCTGCAACAAGATCGCCGGCATGCTGGCCCCGGTACTGATCGGCACCCTGGTGCTGCACGGTATCGGCGACCTGGATGCGCAGGTGAAAGTGGCCGATGCGGCAGCCAAAACGGTGCTGCTCAATGACTTCGCGGCCAAGATCCAGCTGCCGTACATGGCGATGGCCGGGCTGCTGGTGGTGCTGGCGGTGGGTGTGCTGTTCTCGCCGCTGCCGGAGCTGAAGACCGCCGAGGCCAACGCCACCCCGGCACGCGCGGCCGGCGTGGCCGAGCGCACCAGCATCTTCCAGTTCCCGCACCTGTGGCTGGGTGTGCTGTGCCTGTTCGTGTATGTCGGCGTGGAAGTGATGGCCGGCGACGCGATCGGAACCTACGGCCACGGCTTCGACCTGCCGCTGGACCAGACCAAGATGTTCACCTCGATCACCCTGGGCGCGATGCTGGTGGGCTATCTGGTCGGCTTGGCGCTGATTCCGCACCTGGTTTCGCAGTCGCGCTACCTGAGCATCTCGGCCGTGCTGGGCGTGGTGTTCTGCGCCGGTGCGCTGCTCACCCACGGCTATGTGTCGGTGGGCTTCGTGGCCGCGCTCGGCTTTGCCAACGCGATGATGTGGCCGGCGATCTTCCCGCTGGCCATCCGGGGCCTGGGCCGCTTCACCGAAACCGGCTCGGCGCTGCTGGTGATGGCCATCGCCGGTGGCGCGATCATCCCGCAGGCGTTCGCCGTGCTGAAGCAGCATATCGACTTCCAGTGGGTGTTCGCCGGCCTGATGATCCCGTGCTACCTGTACATCCTGTTCTACTCGGTCCGGGGTCACCGGGTCGGCCTGTCCCGCGACGGCCAGTGATCGGCGATCATGGACGCTCCACGGAACCTGCAGGACAAGAGCATGCGCAGAGCGACCATCAAGGATGTCGCCGAACGGGCCAAGGTGTCGTTGAAGACCGTTTCGCGCGTCATCAACAATGAGCCCTCGGTGATGCAGGCCACGCGGGCACGCGTGCTGCGCGCGATCGCCGAACTGGACTACGAGCCCGATCCCGCCGCGCGCAACCTGCGCACCGGCACCACGCTGGTGGTCGGGCTGGTCTACGACAACCCCAACCCGTACCACATCATCGGCGTGCAGAACGGCGTGCTGGCCGCTTGCCGCGAGACCGGCTTCGGGCTGCAGATCCATCCGTGCGACTCCAGCTCGCCGATGCTGGCCGAGGAACTGGCCGACTGGGTGCAGCGTTCGCGTCTGGCCGGGCTGGTGCTGACCGCGCCGATGTCCGAACGCCGCGACCTGGTCGCGGCGCTGACCGCGCGCGGCATCAAGCTGGTGCGCATCATTGCCGCCACCGCCGACCCGGAAGACGGTGCCTGCGTGTTCGTCGACGATCGCGAGGCCGCCTACGAGATCACCGAGCATCTGATCCAGCTTGGCCACCAGCGCATCGGCTTCCTGTGGGGCGGCAGCTCGCACCGCTCCAGCGGCGAGCGCCATGCCGGTTACGAGGCGGCGCTGCGCGATTACGGCATGACCATCGACAAGCACCTGGTGGTGCAGGGCGACTACACCTTCGATGACGGCTTCCGCGGCGCCCGCCGTCTGCTGGCGCTGCGCGAGCCGCCCACCGCGATCTTCGGCTCCAACGACGAAATTGCTGCCGGCGTGCTGGCGGCGGCCAAGTCGGCCGGCATGAACGTGCCCTACGACCTGTCCATTGCCGGCTTCGAGGACAGCCCGTTCTCGCGCCAGTCGTGGCCGCCGCTGACCACCGCCAAGCAGGCCACCGAAGACATCGCACGGCACGCCGCGCGCCTGTTGATCGCGCAGCTGCGCAGCGATGCCTACGACGATGCGCCGCTGCAGCTGCAGAACCAGGGCTTCGTGCCGCAACTGGTGGTGCGCGGTTCCACCGCCCCGATGCGCCCGCAGGGTGCACGCCCTCCCTCTCCTGAAACGACCTGAGTCCCCATGTCCCTGCCTGCTCCCCACGAGACCCTGATGTACCGCGAAGCTGCGGAAGCCGCCGACGTGATCGCCGCGCAGTTCGCGCGCAATCAGGTCGCGGTGGAAACGCTGGCGGCGAGCCTGCGCGCCGCGCCGCCGCCGTTCGTGGTGACCTGCGCGCGGGGCAGCTCGGACCATGCCGCCACCTATGCCAAGTACCTGCTGGAAACCCGGCTCGGGCTGGTGACCGCGTCGGCGTCGCCGTCGGTGGGCTCGGTCTATGAGGCACCACTGCAGTTGCGCGGGGCGCTGTACATCGTGATTTCGCAGTCCGGCAGGAGTCCTGACCTGCTGCGCAACGCGGAGGCCGCGCGGGCGGCCGGCGCGCGCGTGGTGGCACTGGTCAACGTGGAGGATTCGCCACTGGCGCAGCTGGCCGAGACCGTGATTGCGCTTGGCGCAGGTGCCGAGCGCAGCGTGGCGGCGACCAAAAGCTATCTCGCCTCGCTGTCGGCGATCCTGCAGCTGGTGGCGTACTGGAGCCAGGACGCGGCACTGATCGCCGCGCTGCGGATGCTGCCCGACGCGCTCCGCCAGGCCTGGAACAGCGACTGGTCGTCGCTCACCGAGGGTCTGGTGCCGGCGCACAACCTGTTCGTGCTCGGCCGCGGTCTTGGCCTCGGCGCGGCGCAGGAAGCAGCACTGAAGTTCAAGGAAACCTGCGGCCTGCATGCCGAGGCCTACAGCTCGGCCGAGGTCAAGCACGGCCCGATGGCGCTGGTCGGCCCGGGCTTCCCGGTGCTGGCCTTTGCCCAGCCCGACGAAACCGGCGCAGGCACCCGTGCCGTGGTGGAGGAGTTTGCCGCGCGTGATGCGCAGGTGTGGCTGGCCGCTGTGGGCGGCGACCTGGCGCTGCCGGCTGCGCCGCATCCGGCGTGCGCCCCGCTGCTGGCCGTGCAGGCCTTTTACCGCGCGATCAACGCGCTGGCACTGCGTCGTGGGCACAACCCTGACCTGCCGCCGCATCTGAACAAGGTGACGGAAACCGTCTGATGAAAACCGTGCTGCGCAATGCCCGCATCCTGGCTGGCGATGACTTCCGCGACGACCTCGCCGTCGTGATCGAAAGTGGCCGCATCACCGCGCTGGTGTCCGATGCCGCGCCCACGCTCGGCCAGGCCGACGAACAGGTGGATCTTGGCGGCGGCTGGCTGCTGCCGGGCTTCATCGATGCGCAGGTCAATGGCGGCGGCGGCGTGCTGTTCAACAACACGCCGGATGTGGCCACGCTGCGCACGCTGGCCCAGGCGCACCGGCGTTTTGGCACCACCGGCCTGCTGCCCACGCTGATCAGCGATGACCTGCAGGTGATGCGCAGCGCCATCGCCGCCACCCGCCAGGCCATCATCGATGGCGTGCCGGGCGTGCTCGGCATCCATCTGGAAGGGCCGTACATCGCGCCGGCGCGCAAGGGCACGCACGATGCCAGCAAGTTCCGCGTGCCCGATGCGGCCGAGATCGCGCTGGCGGCGTCGCTGGACAACGGCGTCACGCTGCTGACGCTGGCCCCGGAACGGGTGCCGCTGGACAGCATCCGCGCGCTGGTCGAGCGGGGCGTGGTGGTGGCCGCCGGCCATACCGCCGCCAGCTACGAAGAGGCCCGTGCCGGCCTGGAGGCGGGCATCCGCGGTTTCACCCACCTGTACAACGCGATGTCGCCCCTGACCGGTCGCGAGCCGGGCGCGGTCGGCGCGGCACTGGAAGACCGCGACAGCTGGGTGGGCATCATCGCCGATGGCGTGCACGTGCATCCGGCCAGTCTGCGCGTGGCGCTGGCGGCCAAGCCGCGCGGCAAGGTCATGCTGGTCACCGATGCGATGCCGCCGGTGGGTGCGGAGGACCCCAGCTACGTGCTGTATGGCGAGGTCATCACTGCGGTGGATGGTGTGGTGCGCAACGCGGCCGGCTCGCTGGCCGGCTCAGCGCTGGACATGGCCACGGCCGTCCGCAACGCGGTGCAGCTGCTGGGGCTGCCGCTGGCCGAGGCGGCGCGCATGGCGTCGACCTATCCGGCGGAGTTCCTCAACCTGGATGATCGCTACGGCCACATTGCCGAAGGCCATCGCGCCGACCTGGTGCTGCTGGACGATGCGTTGCAGGTGCGCAGCACGTGGATCGGTGGCCAGCGCGAAGACGCATGAGCGTCGCTTCATCCCCGCGCATGGGCTCGATCGATGCACTGCGCGGGCTGACCGTTGCGGCGATGCTGCTGGTCAACAATCCGGGCGACTGGGGCCATGTATATGCCCCGTTGCTGCACGCGGACTGGCATGGCTTCACCCCGACCGACCTGATCTTCCCGCTGTTCCTGTTCATCGCCGGCGTGTCGATGGCCTTCAGCCTGGTGCCGCGTGCGCACGACCCGGCGGCGCGGCCGGCGCTGCGTCGCGGGCTGCTGCAGCGCGCGTTGCGCATTCTGGTCGCTGGCGCATTGCTGCAACTGCTGGCGTGGTGGTTGTTCGAGCTGCCGGCGTATCGCCTGTGGGGCGTGCTGCAGCGGATCGCCGTGTGCGTGGCGGTAGTGGGCCTGTTGGCGATTCACACCCGTGCGCGCACGCAATGGGGGGTGATGGGCGTGCTGCTGTCCGGTTACGGCCTCATGCTGCTGAGCGGCGCATCGCTCGACCCGTGGGTGAATGTGGCCAGCCGCCTGGATACCGCACTGTTCGCCCCGATGCTCTACACGTACACCACCGAAACCGGCCTGGGCCACGATCCGGAAGGACTGCTGAGCACTGCCGGCGCCATTGCGACCACGCTGCTGGGCCTGCGCGCCGGTGCGTGGCTGCGTACCGGACAGCTTGCCCGGCTGGGCGGCCTGGCCCTGGCGTGCGTGGCCCTTGGCGCGCTGGCGACCCTGTGGCTGCCGCTCAACAAGCACCTGTGGACGCCCAGCTTCGTGCTGTGGGCCGGTGGCCTGTCGGTGCTCGCGCTGCTGGCCGCGCATCTGCTGGTGGATCGCTGGGGCGCGCCGGCGCTGGGGCGGCGCTTCGGCGTCAACGCGATTGCGGCCTACCTCGGGTCGTCGGCGATGTCGCTGGTGCTGGTGGCCAGCGGCGTGTGGGCCACGGCATACGCCTGGCTGGCGGCCCGGCTGCCGTCGGCATCGCTGGCATCGCTATGCTGCGCGCTGGCCTTCGTGGCGCTGTGGTGGGGCGTGATGTGGGCGCTGGACCGGCGGCGGATCTACCTCAAGATCTGAATCCGTGGCGGCCTGCACGCCGTGCCGGCTATGCTCGGCACGGATCGACACAAGGAACACGTGGATGCAGAACCGGAACGCCCGATCATGACGCCGCTGCAGCACACCGCCGAGGCGCTGCGCCGGCGGGGCAGCCGCACCGACGCCATCGATGCGCACGTGGCCGACCTGTGTGGCGTTGCCTCCGTCGCAGAGGCACAGCGCCTGCTGGCGGTGTTGGAGACCGACGCCGATGCACTGGATTGGCCGCGTGACCGCGACTATGCGGCGCTGGCGTTGCAGGCGGCCGCCCCCACTGCGGTTCCCGAGGTGGCGCGGCTGATGCTGCGCAGCGCGCTCGCGCGGGCGCAATGGTGCGCAGGTTGTGCAACGTCGGGGGCTGAAGGGCTGGCGCGCTCGCAGCATGTGCTCGAACTGCAGGCCGCACTCGACGCGCAGGCCTGAGCGCACGGCTCAGTCCAGCGTGACGTCACCGCGCAGCACGGGATAGGGATTGAGCGACTCGCCCTTCCACCATTGCCGTTCCGCGCCCAGACGGTGGATCTCGAAATGCAGGTGCGGCGCGTCAGGTGACGCATTGCCGGTGCTGCCGACATAGCCGATCACCTCGCCGCGCCGGATCGCTTTTTTCTCCGCAATGCCATCGGCATAACGCTGCAGGTGCGCGTAGTAGTAGCAGTAGCGTCCGCTCGGCTCGAACTGGTACAGCGTGAGTCCGCCGCGTTCGCTGTCGAACAGCTTTTCCACCGTGCCATCGGCCACCGCCAGCACCGGCGTACCGGCGGGGGCAAGGATGTCGATGGCATCGTGCACGCGGCCTTCGCTGCGCGCATCGGTGAAGGTGTCCTGCAGTTGGGTGGCGGCGATGCCCTGCACCGGCAGCAGCAGGCTGCCGGCGGGTGCGGACGCTGCCGGCGCGGAGACGGCAGGCGCGGCAGGCGCGATCGGTGGCGCGGCAGCGGATGCCGTTGCCGCCGCCACGGCCGGTGCGGAAGCGGAATGCGCCACCTCTGCGGGTGAAGTCGATGCCCGTGGGGCGGCCGGCGGCGCCAGCACCCATACGCCGAGCACGCCGGTCACCAGTCCCACCGCCAGCAGCAGTCCGGTCTTCATCGTCTACTCCTGCATCACCACCGGCACCGACGCATCCACCGCGTCGGCAACCTGCAGCGCATCCCAGTTGGTCATGCGCACGCAGCCGTGTGATTCGGTTTTGCCCACGTGGCCCGGCTCGGGCGTGCCGTGCAGGCCGTAGTGCGGTTTGGAGAGGTCGATCCAGACGCGGCCGACCGGATTGTTCGGACCCGGCGGCAGGGTGGCCTTGCCTTCGCCCTTGCGCGCATCCCAGAACAGTTTGGGGTTGTAGTGGAAGGTCGGATCGCGCGAGATGCCGAGGATCTTCCAGGTGCCGATCGGCAGTGGATCGTGCCGGCTGCCTGACGACACCGGGAACTGCGCGTACACCTTGCCCTGCGCGTCGAACAGGCGCAGCGTCGACTCGGATTTGTCGATCACCAGCCTGGCCGCCTTGGGCAGGGTGGACGGCGCGATGTTCGGTACCTGGATCGCCGTGCCGGCCTTGCTGAAATCGACACCGGGATTGAGCGTGCGCAACAGCACCGGATCGGCATGGAAGCGCTCGCCAAGGGCCTCTTCCACGGAGGCGAAGCCCAGGGCTTTCAGCTTGGCCTGCGCGGCCGGGGTGTCCGGTACCGGCTGGAAGGGGCCGGCGACATCCTCGGCGGTCAAGGTGTAGCGCGCCAGCACGTCCACGCGGTCGGCCTGCAGTGCCTGCCACGTGGCGTCATCCAGCTCGCCGGTCACCTTCAGGTCGTGGGCGGCCTGAAAGCCGGACACTGCGCGCTTCTGGTTGGAGCCGAGCAGGCCATCGATCTGGCCGGGGGAAAAGTGCGCACGGTCGAGCAGCACCTGCGCATGCAGGTCCGACCGCGGCCCGGTCGGCACCGACGCGGTTTCAGCAATCGGCGTGGGCAGGGCGGGGGGCTGCGCGATGGCCGGTGCGGCGCTCGCCAGCGCCGCGCACAGCGCCATCGGAAGCAGGGCAGGCAGGCATCGGATCATCGGCAACTCCAGCGGGAACAGGGTCTCACCATGCCCCACTGCGCTGCGCACCCGGCGTGAAACGGCTGACTGCCGGATGAGCGGTCAGCGTGCCGCGCTGATCGCCTTGATGCGGGCCCGTGCCAGCGCCTCGCCAATGGCGGGGCCGGCGAGCCCCTGTGTATCCAGGTCGCGCGCCTGCACAGCCAGGGCAGCCTGGTGCAGCCGCGTGAGCGTGGCGCCCTGCGGGTAGTCGCTCTCCTCGAAGCCCAGCCGCCCGCGCTTGTCGGCCTCGCAGCACACCGCGATCCGCGCGATGCGCTCGGGGCGGCGGAAGGCGTCGCAGCGCGCCAGCAGCTCGAGCACGGTGGCGTCGCGCAGCTCGTCGATGCGGTGCACGTTGAGATGGTCGCGGCATACCGCTTCGGCGAGCTGGCGGTGCTCCAGCGGGATCTTCAGCCGGTCGCACAGCGCCCGCAGCGGGGCCAGCCCGCGCTGCTCGTGCATGATATGGCGCGGCCATTCCTCCGGTGGCGTCAGGCCTTTGCCGAGGTCGTGGGTCAGCGCGGCAAAGCCGACCAGATCATCTCCCGGCGCCAGCCGTGCGGCCATGTCGCTCACCATCTCCTGGTGCACGCCGGTATCCACCTCGGGATGGAACTCGGCGCGTTGCGGAACCCCGTACAGCGCCTCCAGTTCGGGCAGGATCGGGCCGAGTGCGTGCGCATCGTGCAGGGTGCGCAGGAACGCCGAGGGGCGGTTCGAGGCCAGCACCCGGCGCAGCTCCTGCCAGACCCGCTCGGGCACCAGCATGTCGAGCTCGCCGCTCTCGGCGATCTGCCGCATCAGCGCCATCGTCTCGTCGGCCACGGTGAATCCCAGGGGGGCGAAACGCGCCATGAAGCGTGCCGCGCGCAGCACACGCACAGGGTCTTCGACGAATGCGGGCCCGACGTGGCGCAGCACGCGCTGCTCGATGTCGCGCAGGCCGCCATAGGGATCGACCAGCTCGCCGGTCGCCTCGTTGCAGGCGATCGCGTTGATGGTGAAATCGCGCCGCAGCAGGTCGTCTTCCAGTGTCACCGACGGATCGGCATCCACCACGAAGCCACGATAACCACGACCGGACTTGCGTTCGGTACGCGCCAGCGCATATTCCTCACCTGTGTCCGGGTGCAGGAATACCGGAAAGTCCTTGCCCACGGCCTTGTAACCGAGCGCTTCCATGTCCGGCTGGGTAGCACCGACCACCACCCAGTCGCGGTCGCCGGGCGGACGCTGCAGCAGGCGGTCGCGTACCGCGCCGCCGACAAGATAGATCTTCATGCGGGCAATGATGCCACGGCCTTCCCGGACGCGGTCGCCGCGGCTCAACCCGCGCTCGGCAGGCTCGCCCGCGCGGTCGGCGTCACCTGCGCGGCGAGGATCAGTCGCCGCCCTTGTCGGCGTTGGCCGCGCACGTGAAGCTCTTGCGCCTGGCCTGCAGACGCCCGTTCATGCGGTCGCTGACCGGCAGCGCGTCGCCGTTGAGGCGCCAGTCGTAGATCACGCTGAAGGCCAGGATGCGCGCCACGTACTCGCGGGTTTCCTTGTAGCTGATGGTCTCGATCCAGATGTCCGGATCAAAGCCCGGCCGCTGCGTCTGCCAGCGCGCGGTCGGCGTGGGACCGGCGTTGTAGGCGGCGATGGTGACGTAGGGCAGGCCCTGATACTTGTCCATCAGCTGGCGCAGGTAGGCGGTGCCGATGGCGATGTTGGTGTCCGGGTCGTACAGGCTGGCCGCACCGCCGTAGTTGGCCAGGCCGATCGACTTGGCCACGCTGGCGCCGGTCGCGGGCAGGACCTGCATCAGGCCCATCGCGTTGGCCGGCGAGCGCGCCTTCGGGTTGAAGATGCTCTCCGCGCGGATTTCCGCCGCCACCCAGGCCGGGTCGATGGCGTTGCGCAGCGACTCGCGGCGGATGGTGTCGTCGTGGTGGAGCGGGAAGCGCAGCGCGTACAGGCGCTGCTCGTCCGGGGTCTTGCCGAGCGAGAACACCGCGCGGTCGAACCAGCCGTTGTCGCGCGCCACCTCCACCGCGATGCGGCGCTGGGTGGTGTCGTAGCGGCTCAGCGCATCGTTCCACTCGGCCACGGCCCAGCCGCTGCGTTCGATCTTGAACAGCTCCATCGCGCGCACGATGGCCGGGTCGCGTGCGACCGCCGCCTGCGCCTGCCTGCTGTCGTTGGGCTCCCACGGGCACAGCGTGTAGGGCTGGCCGAGCTGGTCGGCGGCGAGGAAGCCGTGGAAGGTGGCGGCGCGTGCGGCCTCACGGTACACCGCCTGGGCCTCGCTGCGTCTGCCGGTCTTCTCCAGCATGCGCGCTTCGAAATAGCGCCAGCGCGAGTCGTTGCGCTGGGTGCTGCCCATCTTGCGGATCGCGGTGAGCGCCTGCGGCCAGTCACCGCGCGACAGCGCTTCGCGCACGCGCCATTCGTGCAGCCGTTCGTCATACGCCGATTCGGGCACGGCATTCAGGCGTCGGGCGGACTCGGGCCCGTACGACGCCACGGTCCACAGCGCGATCTGGTACAGCACCTGCGCCTGCTGGGCAGCGCTGAGCTGCAGCGCGCTGGCGTACTGCGGCAATTGCTGCTCGGTGGCGCCCGGATCGGCCTTGGCCAGCTTGGCCAGGCCATCGGTGGCGATGCGCTGGCTGCGCGCCGTGCGCGGCCAGTTCAACGCGCTGGCATTGGGCTTGTCGACGAACGCGGCGTAGGTGTTGGCCAGCGCCAGATCGGCGGCCGGCAACCCGCGTGCGGCACTGCGCATCACCGCCGGCTGGCCCTCGTCGGCGGCCGCGTCGATGCGCGCCCAGCGCAGTTCGGCGCTCAGCCCGCCCTTGGCATCGAGCACGGCAAACACCGCATCGCAGGCGTCGGGCAGGGACTTGCCGGTGCTGCGCCAGATCGCCTGGGCCTCACTGGTCCACTGGGCGTCGGCCTTGCCGGTGGCCTGGCGCGCGTTGAGCTGGGCACAGCGCAGGCCGACGTTCTCGGTGGGCACCCAGTTGGCCAGCAGGGTCGGCCAGTCCTGGCGCCGCGCCACGGCGGGCAGCCATACGCTGCGGAAACTCGATGCCACGGCCTGGCCGTTGTACCGCTTGAGGAAGTCCTGCGCCTGGGCATTGCCCACCGTATCGATGGTGCGGCGCAGATTGGCGTATTCGAGCCAGCCGTACAGCGGGTGGCGGCTCAGTGCGGCGGCCTGGGCCGGGTCGTACTGACCGCGCTCGGCGTTGTCGATGGCGGCCTTGAGCTGCGCGCGCTGGGCATCAAGCGACTGCGCGCCGGCGTCTGCGGCTGCGGCGATGGCAAGCGTGCCGAGGAAAAAGAGGGGGAGTGCATTCATCGTCAAAGCATAACGGCGCGGCGTGAAGGGCGGTGCGCGCCAGCCGACTCGAACATGAACGAACGCCGCCCTTCGGCGCCGCGTCCGATCCACCTGCGCGGGGATGCCGGCCACCTGCACAGGCTGCGCATCGGGACCGGTCCGGTGGGCCTGCAGGGAACGGTGCTGCGCGACGGCGCCTGTTCGGATTTGTCGAAACGACGTGAAAGCGGGGTCGTCGTCACGTCGCGACATTTACAGGTTGTTTACAAAGGAGACACTGCCGTCAGCAGGGGGCGACGGCAGTCCAGCCCAACATTCCTTTGGAGAGAGAGCGAATGAACGACCTGCATCGCCGCCCGTTGGCGGTCGCTGTATCGCTGTGCCTGTTGTTGGCTGCTCCGGCGCTCGTCGCCGCGCAGGATGCACCCCGCGCCACCACGGATCTGGATCGGATCGAAGTCACCGGGACGCGCATCAAACGCGCCGAGGTGGAAGGCCAGGTGCCGGTGCAGACGCTGACCCGCGACGACATCGAACGCACCGGCTTCAACTCGATCGGCGAAGTGCTGCAGCAGCTCACCGGCTCGGGCTCGGCGCTCAACGCCAAGTTCAACTCCTCGGGCAACTTCGGCTTCCCGCCGGACGGCAGCGGTGTCGGTGCCGGCTCGGCGCAGGTCGATCTGCGCCACCTGGGCGCCAAGCGCGTGCTGGTGCTGGTCGACGGCATCCGCTGGGTCAATGAATCCTCCGCCTCGGGCGTGGGCGCGGCCACCGACCTCAACACCATTCCACTGGCGATCGTGGAGCGCATCGAAGTGCTCGAGGATGGCGCATCGTCGCTGTACGGGTCCGACGCCATCGCCGGCGTGGTCAACATCATCACGCGCCGCCAGTTCGATGGCGCGCAGGTGACGATGAACTACGGCGAGTACAGCAAGGGCGACGGCACCCAGAAGGGCGTGGACCTGGCCTGGGGCACCAGCGGTGACCGCTACACATTGTTCCTCGGCGCCAGCTGGACCAAGCAGGACCCCGTATATGCGATCGACCGCGAGCAGTCTCGCTTCCCGATTCCTGGCACCGGCCTGTCGTTCGGCAGCTCGGCCACGCCGACCGGGCGTTTCCGTTTCATCGATCCAAACACGGGCATTGAACACAATCTCACGCCCAACAACGGCGTTACGTCTCCGGTCTTCAATGGCGCCGGAGGCTGTGATCGTACGGACGACTATCACTGCTTCGGCACGCCGGACCGGTTCAACTTCGCCGAGTACAACATGGTGCTGACGCCGTCCGAGCGCAAAGGCCTCTTCGGCCAGTTCCGCTTCGACATCACCGACAACGTGCAGTGGTACATCAAGGCGCTGGGCAACCGCCGCGAATCGACCAACCAGGCCGCACCCGAGCCGCTGTTCTTCGGCCCCGACGGCGCTACCGGCAATCCGCTGGCCGACAACATCGTGATCTCGGCGCAGAACCCGTACAACCCGTTCGGGTTCGACCTGGACTCGTCCAACAATCTGCTGGTGATCGGCCGCCGCCCGGTGGAGGGCGGCGCGCGCGTGTTCGAGCAGAAGGTGACGACCCAGTACTTCGCCACCGGCCTGGTCGGCCAGTTCGAGGCGGCCGACCGCAGCTGGTTCTGGGACGTCAACGGCATGTACAGCAAGAACAAGGCCGAGCAGACCAACTACGGCAGCTACAACATCTACAACATCAACCTGGCGCTGGGCGATCCGGCCCTCTGCGCAGCCACCGCCGGCTGCGTGCCGCTGAACATCTTCGGCGGTCCCGGCACCATCACGCCGGACATGCTGCGCTGGATCCAGCCGGTGGTACGCGACCGCAGCCAGAACGAACTGAGCCTGTTCACCGCCAACCTGAGCAGCGACCTGTTCACCCTGCCGGCCGGCCCGGTGTCATTCGCGGCCGGCGTGGAGTACCGCAAGTACGAAGGCTGGTACCAGCCCGATCCGCTGACCGTGGCCGGGTACTACAACGGCGTCCCGTCGCTGCCCACGTCCGGCTCCTATGACGTCAACGAGGCCTACCTGGAGCTGAGCATCCCGATCTTCGCCAAGAGCGCCATCGGCGAGAAGCTCGACCTCAGCCTGGCCGGACGCTACTCGGACTACTCCACCTTCGGTGGCGAGTTCACGCCCAAGTACGGCCTGCGCTGGCAGGTGACCAACGACTTCGTGCTGCGTACCACCTATGCCGAAGGCTTCCGTGCGCCCTCGATCGGTGAGCTGTACGGCTCCGCAGCGCGAGCGGACCTGCAGCTGTTCGACCCGTGCTCGGTTGGCCTGGGCGGTACGCCGCCGCGCGGCAGCGCCGCCAACTGCGCCGCGCTGGGGGTGCCGGCCGGCTTCCAGCAGGCCAACTCGCAGATCTCGGTGACCACCGGCGGCAATCCCGCGCTCGATCCGGAAACTTCGCGCAGCTTCAGTGCCGGTTTCGTGTGGAGCCCGTGGTTCGGCAGCAATGCATCGTGGTCCGAACGCTTCGATGTGGAGGTGACGTTCTACCGCCACACCATCGAAGGGGCGATCCAGGCGATCAACGCCCAGACCCAGCTCGACCTGTGCGTGGACACCCTGGACCCGCTGTACTGCGATGGCATCACCCGCGCTTCCACCGGCGCGGTGAGCGGCTTCAACAACCGCCTCACCAACCTGGGCTCGATCAAGACCGACGGCTGGGACGTGGACCTGTTCTGGACGCTGCCGCAGAGCGACATCGGCCAGTTCAAGCTGGCCTGGAAGAACACCTTCGTCGGCCGCTACGAGGCACTGGGCGCCGCCGGCCAACGGCAGCCGCAGGAACCGGGCGTGGAAGTGGTGGACAGCTCCATTCCCGAGTGGACCAGCAACGCCAGCCTGCTCTGGTCGCTGGGCCGCTGGAATGCGTCGTGGACGGTGCGCCACATCTCCAAGCTGACCGAGGAATGCGGCGATGCGTCGGCGTTCCCGGTGTGCAGCAACCAGGTGGCCGGCACCAACGAGCTGGCGGCGATCACTTACCACGACCTGCAGCTGGGCTACAAAGTGGACTGGCTGAAGGGCCTGCAGCTGAGCGCCGGGTTGAACAATGCGTTCGACAAGGACCCGCCGATCTGCCTGTCCTGCTCGCTCAACGGCTACGACGCGTCCACCTACGACATCCCGCGTGGCCGCTACTGGTACCTGCGCGCGGACCTGCGGTTCTGATCCAGAGCCGTACCCGGCAATGACCCATCGGGGCGCCGTCAGGGCGCCCCGGTGCGTTTCCGCCACGGGCCAAGCGCATGGCGTATTCCGGCCACGCCGCGCAGGCGGACGACCATCGCCCTATCATGGCGGTGCCGTGCACGCGCGCACTGCACCCCTTTGTCACCGACGGTCGTCATGAGCCTGCATACCTGGTGGATCTTCGCCGTTACCGTGTTCGTGCTGTGCGGCACGCCGGGGCCGAACATGCTGCACGTGATGACCCGCAGCGTGCGCGTCGGCTTCCGCCGCAGCATCGCCGCGATGGCCGGCTGCCTGAGCGCGCTGGTGCTGGCGCTGTCGATTTCCGCAGCGGGCCTGGGCGCGGTCCTCAAGGCCTCGCCGCTGGTCTTTGATGTGCTGCGCTATGCCGGCGTGGCCTATCTGGTCTACCTGGGCATCAACGCCTGGCGCGGCGGCGACGCGCCGCTGGACGTGGGCAACCCGGCCGCGATCGCCCCCACGTCGCGCCGCATCCTGTTCCGCGACGGCTTCATCATTGGCATCAGCAACCCCAAGCTGCTGCTGTTCGCCTCGGCATTCCTGCCGCAGTTCGTCGACCTCGGCCAGCCGCAGCTGCCGCAGTTCGTGGTGCTGGTGAGTACCTTCGCGGTGATGGAAGTGTTCTGGTACGCCGTCTACGCCGCCGGTGGCCACAGCCTGGCCGGCTACCTGGCCCGTCCGGGTCTGCGCAAGGTGTTCGACCGCGTGGTCGGCACGATCTTCATCGGGTTCGGGCTGGCGCTGCTGCGCGCGCGGCCCTGAGCAGGTGCCGGCCAGCGGCCGGTATTACGGCGATGTCGTGGGTCGATCAACGACCGGATCGATCCGGTGCGGTCCACGCCCGCAGCAACGGCAGCGGATCGTAGGCTCCCGTGCTGCCGTAGATGCCCCAGTGCAGGTGCGGCGGGGTGCCTTTGGCGTTGCCGCTGTCGCCGACGTAGCCGAGCACGGTGCCGGCCTCCACCACCTCGCCGCGGGACAGCCCCTCGCGCCAGCCGTCCAGGTGCGCGTAGTAGTAGCGCTCGCGCGCCGGTCCCAGTATCCAGACCTGGCGACCGCCGAGTCCCCCGTCACGGATGTCCGCCACGATGCCCGGCGTGGCGCTGGTCACGGCGGTACCGCGGGGAGCGAAGATGTCGAGCCCGGCATGGGTGCGGTCGCGTCCGCGCGGTGCGCCGAAGGTGTCGGCGATGCGCCGGGCCGCGACACCGTCCACCGGCACCGGCAGCGCCTCCGGTGGCGCCATCCGCGACAGCGCCCACAGCGCGCGTGGGGCTTGTGCCCACGGACTGTTCCACAGCACACCCGCCAGCACGGCAAGGACGGCCAGCACCAGCAGCCGCACCAGCCAGCGGCGCACGCGCCAGGCGGCCGAGCGGTGGGGGCCTGGCGGCGGGAAGGACGGAGCGTGCGGGTCCACGGGCATCGACGTCGGTGTCCGGCGGGAACGGGGAACAGACTAGCAGGCCGCGTGTGCACACAACGCACGCGTGATGCCCCTGTGCAAAGAGCCGGGCAATGCCCGGCTCTCTGTGTGCTGCGTGGCGCATTGCGTGCCCGGTCAGAACGACCAGGTGAACGTGATCGAGCCGTTGCGGCCGTCGCCGTACGCGCCGTAGCCGTTGATCTGCGACAGGTATTTCCTGTCCAGCAGGTTGTCGAGGTTGGCCTGCACACTGAACGCCGGCGAGATGCGGTAGCGCACGAACGCACTGACCAGCGCGTAGGCATCCTGCTCGATGCGACCGTAGGCCGGCACCGGGTAGTAGATGCGGTTCTGCCAGTTCGCGCCGCCGCCGACGGTGAGATCGGTCATCGACTGCGGGGTGTAGCTGGTGAACAGCTTGATCGTGGTCTGCGGCAGGTTGGTGTTGATGTCCGCATCGTTGATGTCCTTGGCCACGTAGCGCGACGCGCCAACGGTGGCATTCCAGCCCGGGGCCAGCTCGCCGTTGAGTTCCAGTTCGACACCCCGGCTCACCGTGCCGCGCGCGGCGATGTAGGCAAACTCGTTGAGGCTGCCGTCCACCGGAAGGGTGGTGGCCTGACCCACGTTGTCCTGTTCGATGCGGAACACCGCCAGCGACGCATTGAGACGGTTGTCGAACCAGGCCCCCTTGACGCCGACTTCGTAGCTCTTGCCGTCGACCGGGTCGAGGTAGCTGCCGTTCTGCTTCTTGAGCGTCTGTGGCTGGAAGATCTCGGTGTAGGCGGCGTAGGTGCTCCAGGTGTCGCTGAGGTCAAAGACCAGACCGGCGTACGGGGTCGTGACCGTGTGCGAACGGTCGGCGTCTTCGCCTTCGCTCTTCCAGTCGGTGTAGCGCGCGCCGAGAATCAGCTTCAGCGGATCGGCCAGCGACAGACGGGTGGCGGCGTAGCCGGCCTTCTGGGTGATGGTGCCTTTGCTGGCCAGCGCCAGCGCGTTCCAGTTGGGTTCGGCGATGTTGCCGGTCCAGTCCAGGTAGCTGCGGAACGGGTCCCAGGGGCGGCCCTCGCCCCCGACCTGGTAATCGCCATAGTTGGCGTACCTGCGCTTGTTGTAGCTCAGCCCGGCCATGAACTGGTGCTCGCGGCCGAACAGCTGGAACGGGCCCTCCACGAAGCCGTCGATCGCGTCGACCTTGCGCTCGGTGTTGTAGAACCCGGCCGACGGCGAAACCCCCGCACCGGTCACCGGATCCAGCAGCGACGCGCCCGTGGTCCAGTCGTTGTAGGCCGGGTAGAACAGCTTGTCGTCGGCCCGGGTCTCATCGTGGGTGGCGCCGACGCGGACCTTCCAGTCGTTGGCGAAGCCATGCTCCAGCGTGGCGAACGCGCGTTTGCTGGTGGTGTCCCAGTAGGTCCACTTCGCGGCGGCATTGAACGCCTCGTCGTAGCCGGTGGGGCTGCCGTCGGCGAACAGCATCGGGAACCCGCCCCACGTCGCCCCGTTGGCGCGCTTCTGCTGGTAATCGTAGCCCACGCTCAACTGGGTATCCGGGGTCAGGTCGGCATCGATCACCGCATAGCCCAGCGTCTTGTGCTGGTTGTAGCGGTCCATCTGCGATTCGGTGTCCAGGTAACTGCCGATGACGCGCGCGCGCACCGAGCCGCTGGCGTTGAGCGGAGTGGTCACGTCCACGGTGGAGCGGGTGCGCCCCCAGCTGCCTACGTTCACCGACACGCTGCCGGTCAGCTCGGCGCTGTCGGCGTGCTTGCGGATCAGGTTGACCGAGGCCGACGGGTTGCCTGCGCCGCTCAACAGGCCGGTCGCGCCGCGCACCACTTCCACGCGGTCATACAGCGCCAGGTCCAGGCCGGAATCACCGTAGCTCCAGTTCTGCACCATCTGCGTGGGCAGGTTGTCGAACTGGTAGCTGTCGATATAGAAGCCGCGCGCGTAGAACTCGGTCCGCTCGGTATCGGACTGGGTGCTGCTCACGCCGGTGGTGTTGGCCAGCACGTCGATGATGTCATCGAGGTTCTGGTCCTCGATGCGCTGGTGGCTGATGATGCTGATCGACTGCGGAATCTCGCGGGGAGCCAGGTCGAAGCGGGTGCCGGCGGAGGTCCTGCGGACCGAATAGCCTTCGGCACGCTCGCCCTTGACCACCACCTTGTCCAGCGTGGTGGCATCGGCGGCGACCTGGGCCAGGGCGGGTGCGGTGGACAGCGCGCACAGCGCGGCGAACAGGGCCTGCGACAGGCGGCGCTGGGGCAGGGGGCGGGGCATCACAACGGACGTACGGGGCATCGGCGGTTCCAGGGCGCGGGCACGCGCGGCCGATGTCCTCGAGGGCCAGGCGCTGCCTAGTGGGTGGGGGACGGTGCGACGCTGGCGAGGCCCTGCGGAGCAGGACCGTGGCTGCGCGACCGATGATCGCCGTGCCTCCCTGGCACCGACGGGGTTAGGATATGGTAATGGGAAGCATTACTATTGCCAATTCAGGTACGCCGGGGGCGGTCAGCCACGGCATCGGCTTAACATCGTCCGCCGTAGCGTGGGCGCGGTTCTTCCCGGATGACCGCCATGATTGCGCGCAACACGATCTGCCTGTGGTTCGACGGCACCGCCCTGGACGCTGCCACCTTCTACGCCCGGACCTTTCCGGACAGCGCGGTCACCGCTGTCCACCATGCCCCTGCGGACTTTCCGTCCGGCAGGCAGGGCGACGTGCTGACGGTGGACTTCACGGTGGCCGGCATTCCCTGCATCGGCCTCAACGGCGGGCCGGCATTCCGGCACAGCGAGGCCTTCTCGTTCCAGATCGCCACCGACGACCAGGCCGAGACCGACCGCCTGTGGGAGGCCATCGTCGGCAACGGCGGCGAGGAAAGCGCCTGCGGCTGGTGCCGCGACAAGTGGGGGCTGTCCTGGCAGATCACGCCACGCGTGCTCAGCGAGGCCGTCACCAGCAAGGACCCGGCAGTGGCCAGGCGCGCCTTCGAGGCGATGATGACCATGCGCAGAATCGATGTGGCCCGCATCGAGGCCGCCGTGCGCGGCTAGGCCCAGCGGCCGCACTGCGGCAACGGATCCACCCTGCCCACCCGAGAAGGAGAATCCATGAAGAGGATGTTCATTGCGTGCCTGGCCGCCATCGCGTTGCAGGCCAGTCCCGCGCCGGTCACGGCGGCCACGCCGGCCGTATCGCCGCTGGCCGGCCGCTGGGCGATCGACGTGGCCACGCTGCCGATGCCGGTGGCGCAGCGGCCCCGGCGCGTGGTGCTGGAATTCAAGGACGCCGGCAACGGCCGGTGGTCCACCCGCGCCGAGATCGTCGACCCCAGGGGCGCCACGATGACGGCCGACAGCACGCTGCCGCTGGATGGCACGCCCGGCCCGATCACCGGCAACTACGGCGCGGACGTGGCCTCGCTGAGCATGCCGGCGCCAAACGTGCTGGTGATGCAGCTGGTCGACCACGGTACCCCGGCCTCGACACGCATCTACACTGTGGCCGCGGATCGCGACCGGATGACCGAATCCAAGGCGTTCTTCAGCCAGGATGGCAAGCCGATCCTGATGACCATCCACTTCACGCGGGTACCCTGACGACGCCGCCGGAGCAGCACGTCCTGCCCTCGCCTGGCACGGAGGATGCCGGTCTCCTGCAGGCGTTTGATGCGGCGCTGCGCGGCCGGGGCGGACAGGTGCACGACGTCGGTGGTCCTGCGCGGCGGCGTGGCGTTGTCGCGCTGCAGGATGGCCGGGATGGCGCGGTCGAAGCCGTCGGGGCGGTGGGCGGCGGTCATGGATGCGCGAAACATGCAGGGAGGCGTCTGCCATCGAGTCCTTGCTTCGGGCCGCGCGCACTATGATGGCGCGATGTCGACCTCACGCCATGCTTCGCTGATTCCCGTCCTGGCCGTCCTCGGCTCGGTCACCGCCCTGTCGGTGGGCACCTCCTTTGCCAAACAGCTGTTTCCGCTGATCGGCGCGCAGGGCACCAGCGCGCTGCGCGTGGGCTTCTCGGCGCTGGTGCTGCTGGCGGTGTTCCGGCCGTGGCGGTGGACCACCACGCGCGCCGATGCCGGCGCGATCGTCCGCTACGGGATCACCCTGGGCGCGATGAACCTGATGTTCTACATGGCGCTGCGCACGATCCCGTTCGGGATCGCAGTGGCCATCGAGTTCTGCGGACCGCTGGCGGTGGCGATGTGGTCGTCGCGCCGGCCGGTGGATTTCGTCTGGGTGGGATGCGCGCTGATCGGGCTGCTGCTGCTTCTGCCGCTGGGGCATGGCGCGCCGCTGGACCCGGTCGGCGTGCTGTTCGCGCTCGGGGCGGCGGCATGCTGGGCGATGTACATCATCTTCGGCAAGCGCGCGGGCCATCTGCATGCCGGGCACACCGTGTCGCTGGGGCTGTGCGTGGCCGCGCTTGTGGTGGTGCCGGTGGGCGTGGCGCATGCCGGCATGGCGCTGCTGGACCCGGCGATCCTGCTGTTCGGGCTGGGCGTGGCGATCGTGTCGAGCGCCATCCCGATGTCGCTGGAGATGATGGCGCTCAAGCGGCTGCCGAAGGAGACCTTCGGCATCCTGATCAGCATGGAGCCGGCGGTAGCCGCGCTGCTGGCGATGGGACTGCTGGCCGAACACCTGACCCCGCTGCAGTGGACCGCGATCGGCTGCACAGTGGTGGCGTCGGTGGGCAGCACGGTGACCGCCCGGCGGCCCTCCCCGCAGGTGCCGGGCGCCCCGGCGTAGCAGCGGCGCGTCAGCGCTGTCGTGCGGGGGTGTCACCTGCGACGTGATAGGGGGCGGTGCTGCGCGGCAGCGGGGCGCGGCCACGGATGCGGTCGGCGATCTTCTCGGCAATCATGATGGTGGTGGCATTGAGGTTGCCGGTGATGATGCGCGGCATGATCGAGGCGTCCACCACGCGCAGGCCCTGCATGCCATGCACGCGGCCCTGGCCATCCACCACACTCATCGCGTCGGTGCCCATCGCGCAGGAGCACGACGGGTGGTATGCGGTCTCGGCGCGGGCGCGCACGAAGGCGTCCAGCTCGGCGTCGGTCCTGCAGTCGGCACTGGGGCTGATCTCGCGCCCGCGGTACGCGTCCAGGGCCGGTTGGGCGATGATCTCGCGCGTGATCCGGATCGCGTCGCGGAACTCCTGCCAGTCCTGGTCGGTGGACTGGTAGTTGAACAGGATCGACGGATGCGCGTGCGGGTCCAGCGAACGCGCGTGCACGCGGCCACGGCTGGGCGTGCGCATCGAGCCTACGTGCGCCTGGAAGCCATGCTCCTTGACGGCATTGGTACCGTTGTAATTGATCGCCACCGGCAGGAAGTGGTACTGGATGTTGGGCCACTCGAAGTCCTCGCGCGTGCGGATGAAGCCGCCCGCCTCGAACTGGTTGCTGGCACCGATGCCGGTCCCGGCAAACAGCCACTCCGCACCGATCGCCGGCTGGTTCCACCACTGAAGGGCGGGGTACAGCGACACCGGCTTTTTGCAGGCGTACTGCATGTACACCTCCAGGTGATCCTGCAGGTTCTCGCCGACCCCGGGCAGATCGTGCACCACCGGCACGCCGAGCGATGCCAGCAGCGCCGGCGCGCCCACGCCGGAACGCTGCAGGATCTGCGGCGAGGCGATCGCACCGGCGCACAGCAGCACTTCACGTCGTGCGTGGGCATCGATCGGCGTGGCGCTGCCGCCGGCCAGGTAGCGCACGCCCACCGCGCGCTTGCCGTCGAACAGGATGCGGTCGGTGGTGGCGTGCACCACGATCTCCAGGCCATCGCGGTCCTTGGCCATGTCCAGGTAGCCGCGTGCGGTGCTGGAACGGCGGCCGCGCGGAGTCACGGTCCGGTCCATCGGGCCGAAGCCCTCCTGCTGGTAGCCGTTGAGGTCGTCGGTGCGCGGATAGCCCGCCTGTACGCCGGCCTCGACCATCGCATGGAACAGTACGTTGTTGCCGTTCTTCGGCGTGGCCACGCTGACCGGGCCGTCGCCGCCGTGATAGTCGTTGGCGCCGATGTCGCGGGTTTCGGCCTTGCGGAAATACGGCAGCACGTCGTGGTAGCTCCAGTCCTCCAGGCCATCGAACGAGGCCCACTGGTCGAAGTCCAGCGCGTTGCCGCGGATGTAGCACATGCCGTTGATCAGCGAGGAGCCGCCCAGCCCCTTGCCGCGCCCGCATTCCATGCGCCGGTTGTCCATGTGCGGCTCCGGCTCGGTTTCATAGGCCCAGTTGTAGCGGCGGCCCTGCAGCGGATAGGCCAGTGCAGCCGGCATCTGGGTGCGGAAATCCAGCCGGTAGTCGGGACCGCCGGCCTCCAGCAGCAGCACGCTGATGCCGGCGTCCTCGGTCAGGCGCGCAGCCAGTGTGTTGCCGGCCGACCCGGCGCCGATGATGATGTAGTCGTACTCGCGCTTCATGGCAGCGTCTCCTTGTCGGGTCGGTTCAGAACACCGACGCGTAGCGGTCCAGCTCGATCTGGATGGATTTGGTGCGGGTGTAGGCGCGCAGCGTCGCCAGCCCGTTCTCGCGGCCGACGCCGGACTGCTTGTAGCCGCCCACCGGCATCTGTGCCGGCGATTCGCCCCAGCAGTTGATCCAGCAGATGCCGGCCTCGAGCTGGTGGATGAGGCGATGGGCGCGCGCGAGGTCGGGGGTCACCACGCCGGCCGCCAGCCCGTAATCGGTGTCGTTGGCGCGGCGCACGGCCTCCTCCTCATCGTCGTAGGCCAGCAGGCTCATGACCGGGCCGAAGATCTCTTCGCGCACGATGCGCATGTCATCGCGGCAGTCGCTGAAGATGGTCGGCGCCACATAGCAGCCCTTGGCCAGCGCGCCGTCGGTGAGGCGCTCGCCGCCGCAGACCAGCCGTGCGCCCTCGGCCCTGCCGCTGGCGATGTGCTCGAGCACGCGGTGCATGTGTGCGGCGCTGACGAGCGGGCCGAAGGTGGTGTCGCTGGCCAGCGGATCGCCGATGCGGATGCGCGCGACACGGTCCAGCAGCTTGCCTTCAAAAGCGGCAAGGCGGGTCCTGGGCACGAACACGCGGGTGCCGTTGGTGCACACCTGACCGGCGCTGTAGAAGTTCGCCATCATCGCCACGTCGGCAGCCAGGTCCAGATCGGCGTCGGCGCAGACGATCAGCGGCGACTTTCCGCCGAGCTCCATCGTCACTTCCTTGAGCGTGGAGCTGGAGGCGCTGGCCATCACCTTGCGGCCGGTGCTGGTGCCGCCGGTGAAGGAGATCTTCTCGATGCCGGGATGTTCGGTCAGCGCCGAACCCACGCCGGCACCATCGCCGGGCAGTACGTTGAACACACCGTCGGGCAGTCCGGCTTCAGTGAAGATCTCGGCCAGCTTCAGTGCGGTCAGCGGCGTGACTTCGCTGGGCTTGAAGATCATCGCGTTGCCGGCGGCCAGCGCCGGGGCGGCCTTCCACAGAGCGATCTGGATCGGGTAGTTCCACGCGCCGATCGCGCCGACCACGCCCAGTGGTTCCTGCCGGGTGTAGAAGAAGCTGCTGTCGCGCAGCGGCACCTGGCTGCCTTCCAGGCCGTGCATCACGCCGGCGTAGTACTCCAGTACATCTGCGCCGGTGACGATGTCCACGGCGGTGGTTTCGCTCAGTGGCTTGCCGGTGTTGCGGCTCTCCAGCGCGGCCAATGCATCGTTGCGCTCGCGCAGCAGGGCCACCGCGCGCAGCAGGATGCGCGAGCGCTCCACGGTGGTCAGTGCGGCCCATGCTTTCTGGCCGGTCCGTGCACTCGCCACGGCGGCGTCGAGATCGTCGCGGTTGGCGCTGTGCACGTTGGCGAGCACCTCGCCGTTGGCCGGGTCGATGACCTCGAAGGTCGTTCCGCCCTGTGACGGAACGTAGCGGCCGCCGATGTACAGCAGTTGATCGGGGAAGGTGGGCATGTCGATGACTCCTTTGCAGCGGGAGACCAGCCGAGGTCAGCGCGTGAGGTGCAGGAACTGCAGATGGCGCTCGTACTGGTCGATGATGTCGTTGATGATCTGCTGGCGGCTGTAGCCGACCAGCTCGTAGTCCTGTCCCCCCTCATAGAGGTGGACTTCGGCGCGGTAGTAGCGCTGGTTGCGGAAGCGCTGCGCGGCGAAGGACGGGGTGAGGTAGCCGCGCATCACCACCTGGTAGCGGAACACCTGCTGTTCGCCGTGGTCCACCACCAGTTCCATCTGGCCTGGCTCGAAGCTGGTCTGCACATTCAGGCCCTGCTCGCGCAACTGCGCGGCCACCGCTTCGATGGCCGGGCGCACGTCGGTGTCCATGAACCGGTAGACCTCGTCGCGCACCGGGAAATGCACGGCCTGGGTCAGGCGCTGGCGCCAGCCGCGCTGGTGCCGGGACTGCCCGATCAGCGGGGTGGGCGAGTACTGCGAGGCCTTCCTGCGCTGGGATTCCTCGCCCAGCGCGCGGGTCAGGCCCCACAGCATCAGCAGCAGCACCACCGAGAACGGCAGTGAGGCCAGCACCACTGCCGATTTGAGCGCGTCCATGCTGCCGGCCAGCAGCAGCCCGGCGGTGACCAGACCGGTCATCTCCCCCCAGAACACCCGCAGCCAGCGCGGGCCATCGTCTTCGGGGGCACCGCCGTGGGAGGACAGGGTGGACAACACCACCGTGCCCGAATCGGCGGAGGTGACGAAGAAGATGAAGCTGACGATCACCGTGACGGTGATGACGGTGCGGCTCCAGGGATAGTTGTCGAGCAGCGCGTAGAGCACGGTCGGTGGGGTGTCCACGGCCATCTGCGCCAGCTGTAACTGGTCGTGGTGCAGGATCTGGTCCAGCGCGCTGTTGCCGAAGATGGACAGCCACGCCAGGGTGAAGCCAAGCGGAATCAGCAGCACGCCGAACACGAACTCGCGGATGGTGCGGCCGCGCGAAATGCGGGCGATGAACAGGCCCACGAACGGCGCCCAGCCGATCCACCACGCCCAGTAGAACACCGTCCAGTTGCCCAGCCAGTCCGGCCGGCCGCCGTAGGCGTAGACATCGAAGCTCTTGCCGACCACGTTGCCCAGGTAGTCGCCCAGATTCTGCATCAGCGCATTGAGCAGGTACTGGGTGGGGCCGGCGAACAGCATGAACAGCAGCAGCCCGATCGCCAGCAGCATGTTGATGTCCGACATCCAGCGCACGCCCTTCTCCACGCCGGAGACTGCCACGGTGATCGCCGCGCCCATCATCAGCACGATCAGCCCGACCTGCACCCAGGCGGCATGCGGCACCGGCAGCAGCGTGTTGAGCCCGGCATTGAGGTGCAGTACGCCGAAGCCCATGTCCGCGCCGAGCCCGAACACGGTGGCCACGATGCCCAGCGCATCCACGGTGTAGCCGATCGGGCCATTGATGCGCTTGCCGATCAGCGGATACAGCGCCGAACGCAAGGCCAGCGGCAGGTTGTGGCGGTAGGCGAAGTAGGCCAGTGCCATCGCGGCGAGCGCGAATACGCCCCAGCCGTGCAGGCCCCAGTGCAGGAACAGCAGCTGCATGGCCTGGCGCGCGCTGGCCTCGCCGCTGCCCACACCGCCCTGCGGCGGGACCAGGTAGTGGGTGAGCGGCTCGGACACGCAGAAAAAGAACAAGGTGATGCTGATGCCGGCGGCGAACAGCATGCCGGCCCAGGACAGATAGCTGAACTCCGGCTCGTCGTGATCGGCACCGAGTTTGACGTTGCCGTAGCCGGACAGGGCCACGCCGACCACGAACACCAGGTACACCGTCATCGCCAGCAGGTAGTACCAGCCGACGTTGCGCGAGGCCCAGGTCTGCGCGTCCAGCAGCGCCACGCCTGCATCGATGGGAAATGCGGCAACCAGAATGGCGAATGCCGCCACGAGGGTGGCGGCAAGCAGGAAAACGGGACGAAGCGTGCGCACCTCGGGCGGATGCGGCTCCAGGGTACTCATGAGGCGGGGGACGCTCCGATGCCTGGACGGCGGAGGGGCGATTTATCGCACACCGGGTGTGGATGCTGCGTCAGCGCATCGGCCCGGCGCGTGGCCGGGCATGAGCGTCAGCGCAGGGCGCTGGTCGGAACCTGCAGGTCCATGCCCACTGCCAGGTGGTCGGAAAACGCGGCCGCCACTGCTTCGGTACGCTGGATGGTCAGGCCATCGCTGACCAGGATGTGGTCGATCGCACGCTCGGGGCGCCAGCTCGGGAAAGTCGGCACCACGCAGCCCGGCGGCTGCAGTCGCGTGTGGCGGTAGAGCGCCTGCATTTCCGGTCGATCGGCCACGCAGTTGAAATCGCCCATCAGCACCGCGTTGGGATGGTCGGACAGCAGTTCGGCGATGAAGGCCAACTGCGCCATGCGCGAGTTGGTGCCCAGCGACAGGTGCGCCACCGCCACCGCGAGGCCGTGAGGGCCATCACCGAATTTGGCCAGCAGCACGCCGCGCCCGCCGATGCGGCCGGGCAGGGCGTGGTCCTGGACTTCCACCGGCTCGAGCCGGCTGAGCAGGCCGTTGGCGCTGGAGGCGACCCCGCCCATGCGGCGGTTCGGCTGGTGGCTCCAGTAGTTGAAGCCGGCGCGCTCGGCCAGATAGTGGGTCTGGTTGGTGAAGCCCGAACGCAGGCTGCCCGGATCGGCCTCCTGCAGGCCCACGATGTCATGGCCGCTGGCGAGCCGGGCGATGGCATCCAGGCTGCTCCGCTTGCGCCCCGCCGGCAGCGCATGCGACCAGCTGCGGGTCACATAGTCGCTGTAGCGGCGGGTGCTGGAGCCGGCCTGGATGTTGGCCGTGAGCAGGCGCAGGGTCCGCGTGTCGGGGGAAGTCACGACGGGTTCGCTGGCAGCCGTGCTCAGTTGCCCTTGGCGGCGCGTTCGCGCGCGACCAGGTGGTCGGCGATGCGCAGCATGTCCGGGAAGCTCTTGCCCTTGACCAGGTACTTGCCGTTGACGATCACCGACGGGGTGCCGGTCACGCCGCTGCGCTGCGCGAACTGCTTGGCGGCATTGGTCTTGGCGTTGACCGCGAAGCTGCTCATGGTGGCGGCGAACTGCTTCGGATCGGCGCCGAAGGTGGAATAGAACTTGGCGATGTCCTCGACCGAATCGCGGCCGCGCTCGCCCTTCAGGGTCTGCTGGGCGTGGATGGCGGCATACAGCGCTTCGTGGGTCTTGTCCTGCAGGCCCATGCTCTGCGCGGCGTAGAACGCACGGCCGTAGTCATCCCAGGTGTTGCCGAACATGGCCGGCACGTAGACGAAGCTCACGTCGCTCGGCAGGCCGGCCTTCCACGGCCCGATCAGCGGCTGGAACGCGGCACAGGCCGGGCACACGTAGCCGAACACTTCGGCCACTTCGATCTTGCCGGTAGCCGGCTGGAACGGCTGGCCGTTCTCGATCACCACGTAGTCGGTCCCGGCAACCGGTTCCGGGCCGGTCGGGCGTGCCGAGGCGGACGGCGACGGCGCCGCTGCGTTCTCGGTGGCCGCGGCCGCCGCCGCAGTCTCGCCGGCGGCAGCCGGGGTGGCCGGCGCGGCCGGTTCGCTGGCCGGGGCCGTCGCCGGGGTGGCCGGCTCGGTCGGGGCGGCGGTGTTGGCGGTGCCATCCTGGGCCTTGCACGCGGCCAGGATCGGCAGCAGGGCCATCAACGTCATAGCGAAACGGGTTTTCATCGAAGCATCTCCAGCGGATGAACAGGGTGGGCCGACGCGCAGCGACGGCCAGGGGAACATGATGACATGCGGTGGCCAGGCCCCCGCGTGCACGGTGCGTGACGGTTCAGCGAGCGTCGACTCAGCGCGCTTTTTCGCTACGGGCGCGGGCGATCAGGGCATCGGCATTGCGCAGCATCGATTCGAACGAATCGCCCTTGACGCGGTACTTGCCGTTGACGATCAGGGTCGGGGTGCCCGTCACCTTGGCGCGCAGGGCGAAGGCGCGCGCGCCTTTGACCTTGGCATCCACCGCCTCGCTCTTGAGCGCGGCGATGTAACGGTCCGGGGTCACGCCGTAGCCCTTGTAGAAGCCAGCCAGTTCATCGGCCGAGATGTTCTGCATCGGCAGCGAACGCTGTTCGTGCAGCGCATCGAACATGGCGCGGTGGCTGCGCTTGGCGACGCCGAGCTGGTCGGCGGCGTAATACGCGCGCGCGAACGAATCCCACACGCCACCGAACGCGGCGGGCACCGGGGTGAAGCGCACATCCTTGGGCAGCTTGGCGGCCCAGGCTTCCAGTTGCGGTTCGAAGTGGGCGCAGTGCGGGCAGGTGTAGCCGAACATCTCCACTACTTCGACCTTGCCGGCCAGCGGCGCGAACGGACCGGCGTCCTCGATCAGTTCATAGTCCCGGCCTTCTTCCAGCGGCGCGGCCGGGGCGGCGAGGGCACTCAACGGGCTCAGGGCAAGCAGCAGCAGCATCAGGCGGGGCATCACACTCATCTACATCCATCTCCATCGGGAAAAAACGACGCCGGCCCTATCGCCGGCGTGCTGGTGAACATACCGTGCCGCGTGCGCGCGGCGCATCCGCCATCGGTCCCGGCGGTCGCCCGGGAGCCTCGAGCGGCCGCGACCTGCCGGCGACAGGGCTCAGGGTGCCTGTGCGGCACCGGTGCGCGTGGGGGCCGCCGCGACATCGTCGGCGCGGTTGTGCAGGCCCTGCAGATAACTGCCCAGCGCCTGGATCTCCTGTTCGGTGAGCTGCCGGGCGATGGTGGCCATGATCTGGAAATGCGCCTTGTCGGTTTCGTGGGTGACCCCGGCCTGGTACTCCTGCAACCGGCGTGCGACATACGCCGCGTGCTGGCCACCGATGTGCGGGTAGGCCGGGCCCGGGTTGCCGGCGCCGGTGGGGCCGTGGCAGGCCATGCACGCCGGAATGCCGCGGTCGGCATCGCCACCGCGGTAGAGCTGCTGGCCGATCTCGTAGAACTTTCTGCCGGCGTAGGGACCTTCGCTGACGAGACCGTCGTCGGCAAGCCCGGCACTGGCTTTCTGCGTTGCGAAATACGCACCGATGTCGCGCATGTCCTGCGGGGTGAGGTCCTGCACGAACGGCACCATCGCCGCCGAGGCACCGGAGGTGCGCTGGCCGTTGGCGATCAGGGCCATCTGCTGGGCGACGTAGCGCTCGCTCTGGCCGGCGATGCTGGGGTACATCTCCACCGTGGAATTGCCGTCGGCGGAGTGGCAGGCCGCGCAGGCGGCGGCCTTGGTCTGCCCGGCCTTGGCATCGCCCCAGGTGGTCTTGCTGAAATCGACCTCCAGCGACGCGGTCTTGATCGGCCCGTTGTCGGGCAACGGGGTCAACGAGGTCTGGGCGACCGCAACGGCGGCCAGCAGCGATACAGCAACAGCGGAAACGGCAAGAACGCGAGCGTGGCGCATGCGGAAGCTCCGTGTGGACCGGCCTGGCGGCTGCAGGGTGCAGTCGCGGGGATCGCCCGATTATCCATGCCGTTTCACGCCACGGTCAACGCAGCAGTGCAGCAAAACCGGGCCGCGGCAGCGCGTTGGTGCCCCGGACATGCGATCCTATGCCCATGTCATTGCTCCTCGAACGTGCCCATTACCTGCTTTCGGCCCACAACACCCGGCAATTGCCGGAGGATGTCGGGGCCGAAGTCGCCTTTGCCGGGCGCTCCAACGCCGGCAAATCCAGCGCCCTCAACGCCTTGACCCGCCAGAACAGCCTGGCCCGGGTCTCCAAGACCCCCGGCCGCACCCAGCAGCTGGTGTTCTTCGAGGTCACCCCGGACGCCAAGCTGGTCGATCTGCCCGGGTACGGCTACGCCAAGGTGCCGCTGGATCTCCAGGCGCACTGGCAGGCCTTCATCGACCAGTATTTCCGCACCCGCGAGGCCCTGCGTGGCCTGGTGGTGGTGATGGACATCCGCCACCCGCTGAAGGACTACGACCGGCAGATGCTGGCCTACGCGGTCCAGCGCGGCCTGCCGGCGCACGCGCTGCTGACCAAGGCCGACAAGCTCGGCCGGGGCCAGCAGGGCATCGCCCTGCAGAAGGTGCGCAAGGAACTGCAGTCCTCGTTCGGCGACACTGTCAGCGTGCAGACCTTCTCCGGCCCCGCCCGCCAGGGCGTGGACGAGGCCCGCGGCATCATCGGCGGCTGGCTCGGCCTGAACAAGCCGGCCCCGGAAACCGCCTGACCGGCGCGTGCCGGCCCGACCGCGGGTCGGCGCCACCGACGCGGGGTTACTCCGCGCCGGGCGCGGGCAGGGGGGTGAACTCGCCCGGGACCCAGGCGAATGCGTCGCCTTCGCGGCGTACGTGGCCCAGGCCCGGGAACGGCAGGTGCGCACCGGCGACCCACCAGCCCTGGTCGGCCGCCTCGGCCATCATGCGGCGGCGGCTGGCGATGGCGGCGTCGCGGTCGCTGTCCGCTTCGTACGCGGCCGCTGGCTGTGCGAACTGCACCGCATGGAAATGCACGATGTCGCCCCAGACCAGCAACGCCTGGCCGGGCGCGGCGTCGATCTTCCAGGACACATGTCCGGGGGTATGGCCGTGGCTGTCCAGCGCGCTGACCCCGGCCGGCAGCGCCTGCCCGGCCCGGAAACGACGCAGTTTTCCCGCTGCCTCATACGGTGCTGCCGCCTTGCGTGCCAGTGCGAAGGCGAAGCGGACGCCCTGCGGTGCGCTGGCTTCGCTGGCCGGGTCCAGCCAGTAGCCGGCATCGGCGGCCGACAGCCAGACCGTGGCGTTGGGATAGGCAGTGCCGCCCTGCGCATCCAGCAGGCCGCATAGATGGTCCGGGTGGGCGTGGGTGAGCAGGACGTCGTCCACCTCGGCCGGGTCGTAGCCGGCGGCGCGCAGGTTGCCCAGCACCTGGCCCAGCCCGGGGCCGAAGCACTGCGCGGTGCCGGTGTCGACCAGAGTGAGGTGGTTGCCGCGCTGGACCAGGTAGGCGTTGACCGCCGTCTGCAGGCCCTTGCCATCCTCGGGCACATACCGATGGTCGAGCAGGCGGGTGACCGCGCCGGGGGCGATGCCCACCAGTTCTTCGCGGCCCAGTGCGACAGTGCCGTCGAACAGCGCGGTGACCTGCAGCGTCCCGATCTGCTGGTGATAGACGCCCGGCACCTGGGTGCGCGGCAGGTGGGATGTGGTGGCGAAGGCGGGACCGGCAACGGCGGCCAGCACCAGTGCGGCGACGAGCGGGCGAACGCGGAGGAAGGGCATGCAGGTGTCCAGACAGAGCGGCAGCGCCGCGGGACGTCCATGCTGCGCGCCGGCCGCTCCGCGTTCCGCTCAGAATGCGGCGCGATCCGCTCGCGATCGCTCAGCTGTTGCCGATCGCGGCCGGCTCCAGGCCGTAACGCGCGGCGAAGCGCCTGCTGAAGCTGCCCAGCGAGCGGTAGCCGACGCGTGCCGCCACGGTCTTCAATGGCAGGCGCGTGGTGTAGAGCAGGTTCATCGCGTGGGCCAGGCGTGCGTCGGTGATCAGCTCGCGCACGCTGGCGCGTTCGCTGGCCAGACGCCGGCGCAGCGTGGCGCCGCTCAGTCCAAGCTGCTGCTCGAAATCGCGTGATTGCCAGTCGCGTTCGGGCTGTGCGGCAATCAGGTCGCGGATGCGCTCGCCCAGGCTCGGCTCGGGTGGCACCAGCAGGCTGCCATGTCCGCGGCGGCAGAAGGCCACCACCAGCGATGCCAGGGCCAGCCGCGCCTCGGTGTACCGCCCCTGTTCCAGCGCGTGGCGCCACTGCCGCAGGTGGTCGGCATGCGCGTCGAGCGGCAGGCGCGCCAGCGCGTCGCCGGCCTCCGGCAGCGGCTCGTTCCACAGCACCCGCGCGGCCGACAGTGCTTCACCGCACAGCGGCACGATCGCGCTGAGGTACAGGCCGGACGCCGGATCGGGGATGTTCACCACGTCGATGCGGCAGCGCCGGGTGATCAGGAACAGATCGCCCGGTGCCAGCACCAGCGACTGCTGCGCGGTGGATACCTGTTTGCGCCCCTGCAGCAGAATCGCGAACTGCGGCTGCGGAATGTCCACCGACGAGGCCCCATGTTCGCGGCGCGCGGTGATGCAGGCATAGCCGCCGGCGCGTTGGCAGTCGGCCAGGCTTGCCATCTCGGCCAGCAGGGAAGCGGGGGGCGTGCGGGTGTCCATTACAGTGCAGTATCGAACAACTGGCCGATCGCTGCGGCCGCCGCCATTGCCAGCGCGCCCCAGAACATCACGCGCAGCGCGCCGCGCAGGGGGCGTGCGCCACCAACGCGTGCGGCGATGGCACCGGTCAGGCCCAGGCCGACCAAGGTGACGGCGGTGGTGATCTGGGCCACCAGCGCGTGCGGGGCGAGCAGCGCGGTCACCACCGGCAGCGCGGCGCCAACGGCGAACGCGCCGGCCGATGCCAGTGCCGCCTGTATCGGCCGGGCGCGCAGTTCCTCGGTGATGCCCAGCTCGTCGCGCGCGTGCGCACCCAGTGCGTCGTGCGCGGTGAGCTGCACCGCGACCTCGTGGGCCAGCTCGGCAGTGAGTCCACGATGCCGGTAGATCGCGGCCAGCTCCTGCAGTTCGCTGTGCGGGTCGTCACGCAGTTCGCGCTTCTCCACCAGCAGGTCGGCCTGTTCGGTATCGGCTTGGGACTGCACCGACACATACTCGCCAGCCGCCATCGACATCGCTCCGGCCACGGTGCCGGCGATGCCGGTGGCCAGCACGGTGGTGGCCGATGCGCCGCTGGCGGCGATACCGACCACCAGCCCGGCCACCGAGACGATGCCGTCGTTGGCGCCCAGCACGGCTGCGCGCAGCCAACCGGCGCGGTCGGAGCGGTGAACTTCCTGATGGCGGGCTCTGTTCATGCCCACAGTCTAGGGCGGGCAGGACGGGGATGGCGGAATGACTCGCAGCAGCGTCAAGTCCTTCCCGGTGGGATGCTGAAAACCGTCACGGTGACACGACGGTGGGGAACGCCACGATATAGTGCGCCCTTGCGATGCCGGGGCGTGGTCCCCACATCCCCGCCCTGACCAGAATACTGCGAGCCTCCCCTTGTCGAGCCCCAGCCACGTCGCCGAGACGCCGATTACCGACCGAAATGAACTGGTCGCCACGCTGGCCTCCGGCGAGAAGCCCAAGGCGCAGTGGCGCATCGGCACCGAACACGAGAAGTTCGGCTTCCGCCTGGACGACCTGCGCCCGCCGACCTTTGACGGCGACCGCGGCATCGAGGCCCTGCTCAACGGCTTGACCCGCTTCGGCTGGGCACCGGTGCAGGAAGGCGGCCGCACCATTGCACTGCTGCGCGACAACGCCTCGGTGACGCTGGAACCGGCCGGCCAGCTGGAGTTGTCCGGCGCGGCGCTGGAGACCATCCACCAGACGTGCGTGGAAACCGGCACCCACCTCAACGAAGTGGCCCAGGTGGCCGGCGAGCTGCAGCTGGGTTTCCTGGGCATGGGCTTCCAGCCGAAATGGCGGCGTGACGAGATGCCGTGGATGCCCAAGGGGCGCTACCGGATCATGCGCGACTACATGCCCAAGGTCGGCTCGCTCGGCCTGGACATGATGACCCGCACCTGCACGGTGCAGGTCAATCTGGACTACGCCACCGAAGCGGACATGGTGAAGAAGTTCCGCGTGTCGCTGGCACTGCAGCCGATCGCCACCGCCCTGTTCGCCGACTCGCCGTTTACCGAAGGCCAGCCGAACGGCTACCAGAGCTACCGCTCGCACATCTGGACCGATACCGATGCCGACCGCACCGGCATGCTCGACTTCGTATTCGAAGACGGTTTCGGCTACGAGCGGTATGTGGACTACCTGCTCGACGTGCCGATGTACTTCTCCTACCGCGATGGCACGTACCACGACGCCAGCGGCCAGAGCTTCCGCGATTTCATGGTCGGCAAGCTGCCGGTGCTGCCGGGCCAGCTGCCGACGCTGCGCGACTGGTCCGATCACATGACCACCGCTTTCCCGGAAGTGCGCCTGAAGAAGTACCTGGAAATGCGGGGTGCCGATGGCGGCCCGTGGAACCGCCTGTGCGCGCTGCCGGCGTTCTGGGTCGGGCTGCTCTACGACGATGCCGCACTGGATGCAGCCTGGGATCTGGTGCGCGATTTCAGCCTGGCCGAGCGCCACGCGCTGCGCGACGGCGTGCCGCGCCATGCGTTGAAGCTGCCGTTCCGCGGCGGTACCGTGCGCGACCTGGCGCGCGAAGCGGTGAAGATCGCCGTGGCCGGGCTGCAGCGCCGTGCCGCACGCAACGCCGATGGCCAGGACGAAAGCCACTTCCTGGACGTACTGCAGGAAATCGTCGATACCGGCCTGACGCCGGCCGACCGCAAGCTGGCGCTGTTCCACGGCGCGTGGAAGGGCAGCATCGACCCGGTCTTCAAACAGTTCGCTTACTGACCACCGTCAGGGCAGGGGTACCGACCGTGGGTCGGTACGCCTGTCTCAATGGGCGGACGCTTTCGAGAACAGATTGATCACCGCCACGCCGGCCACGATCAGACCCATGCCGATCAGCGCCGGTGCATCCAGTTTCTGCTTGAACACCGCCCAGCCGATCAGCGAGATCAGCACGATGCCCGCACCGGACCAGATCGCGTAGGCGATCCCGGTGGGAATGGATTTGAGCGTGAGTGCGAGCAGATAGAACGCGGCGGCATAGCCGACCACGGTGCCCAGCGAGGGCCACACCCGGGTGAAGCCATCGGAGGCCTTGAGCAGGCTGGTGGCGATCACTTCGAACACAATCGCCAGGCCCAGCAGAACATACACATTCATGGCGCGCGCACCGCTTGGACGATGCGCGCATTGTACGGGCGCGCCCGTGCCGCGCCGGACGCTGCAGGAGCGTCCGGCGCAGACCGTGTTCAGGCGGCCTGTGCGCCAAGCGTGGCCATGTCGATCACGAAGCGGTAGCGCACATCGTTGCGCGCCATGCGCTCCCACGCCTCGTTGACGGTCTTGATGTCGATCACTTCCACGTCGCTGACGATGCCGTGCTCGGCGCAGAAGTCCATCATTTCCTGCGTCTCGGCCATGCCGCCGATCGCCGAGCCGGTGATGTGCTTGCGACCGAACATCATGGACGCGCCCATCAGCGGCGGATCCAGTTCGGTCAGCACGCCGACCAGGCACATGGTCGCATCGCGCTTGAGCAGGGACATGTACGGGTTGGTGTCGTGGCTCACCGGAATGGTGTTGAGCAGGAAGTCGAAGCTGCCGGCATGCGCCTTCATCTGCGCCGGATCGCGCGACACCAGCACCTCATCGGCACCGAGGCGCTTGGCGTCGGCGCCCTTTTCCGGCGTGGTGGTGATCATCACCACGGTGGCGCCCATCGCCTTGGCGAACTTCACGCCCATGTGGCCCAGCCCACCCAGGCCGATCACGCCGACCTTCTGGCCGGGGCCGACCTTCCAATGGCGCAGCGGCGAATACGTGGTGATACCGGCGCACAGCAGCGGCGCGGCGGCCTTCAGGTCCAGCCTGTCGGACACCTTCACCACGAAGCGCTGCTCGACCACGATGTGGTCGGAGTAGCCGCCGAACGTCGGCTGGCCGCTGTCGCGCTCGGTGCTGTTGTAGGTGAACGTGGCACCCTTCTGGCAGTACTGCTCCAGGTCCTGGTCGCAGGCATCGCAGTGGCGGCACGAATCGACCATGCAGCCCACGCCGGCGTGGTCGCCGACCTTGAAGCGGGTGACGTTGGCACCGACCTCGGTGACCCGGCCGATGATCTCGTGGCCCGGCACCATCGGGAAAATCGAGCCACCCCAATCGTCACGCGCCTGGTGCAGGTCGGAGTGGCAGATGCCGCTGTACAGGATCTGGATGCGGACATCGTCCGGGCCGACCGCGCGGCGCTCGAACGAGAACGGGACCAGCGGGGCAGTCTGGTCGTGAACGGCATAACCGTGGGCGAGGGACATGGGGAATCCTTGGCAGGTTTGTAGAAAGGCGCTTTACAATACGCCCCGACGCAGTGCACAGGCAGTCAGGATATCGGCATGATTCATCAAGTCAGACTGGATAATCATGGTCACTGACAACCTCACCCACCTGGCCGCGTTCGCCGCCGTGGCGCGGCACCGCAGCTTCCGCCGTGCGGGGGCCGAACTGGCCCTGTCCACCTCGGCGGTCAGCTATGCGATCCGCGCGCTGGAAGAGCGCCTGGGGGTCGGTCTGTTCCATCGCACGACCCGCAGCGTGGCCCTCACCGAGGCCGGCCAACGCCTGCTCGAGCGCCTGCAGCCCGCGCTCGGTCAGGTTCATGACGCGCTGGAGGAGATGAACCACTTCCGCGCCGCACCGGCGGGCCTGCTGCGCATCAACGCCACCCGCGCTGCCGTGCATACCCAGCTGGGCCCGCGTCTGGCCCGCTTCCTGCTTGGCCATCCGGACGTGCGCATCGAGCTGGCGCAGGACGACGGGCTGGTCGATATCGTCGCCAGCGGCTTCGACGCCGGCGTGCGGCTGCACGAGTTCGTTCCCGAAGACATGGTGGCGGTGCCGCTCGGGCCGCCGCTGCGTGGCCTGATCGTCGGCGCACCCGCGTATCTGCAGGACCGCCCGACGCCGCAGCATCCGCGTGATCTGGCCAACCACGAATGCGTGCGCTTCCGCTTCGCCAGTGGCCATCTGTACAAGTGGCAGTTCGATCGCGATGGCCAGGCGCTGGAGATCGACGTGCCGGGCCGGCTCACGCTCGGTGACCAGCACACGGTGCTGCAGGCGGTGCTGGACGGACTGGGCTTGGCCTACGTGCTAGAAGACGCCGCCCGGCCGTATCTGGACGACGGCCGGCTGGTGGCCGTACTGGAAGACTGGAGCGAGCCGTTTCCCGGCTTCGTGCTGTATTACCCGCGCCAGCGGCAGATGTCCTCGGCGTTGCGCGCGTTCGTGGACATGCTGCGCGGGCCGGTGTGAGGCGCGCGCCGCGCGGCGGCGTGACCTTCTTCATGGCGACTTACGTCACTGGGCCGTGCCCGGCGCGCGGTACTACGCTGCGATCGAACCCCGTGCAGCGTCGCCGTGACGCAGTGCGCCGCATGGATCGGCAACACGCCATGACAAGGAGGATACGATGCAGAACCAGAACCCCGACCAGGACCTTCGCCAGCGTGTGGCGACGTTGGAACGCAACGCCCGCCGCGGACGCATGATGGCCGCGACCATGTTCGCGCTGGGCGCATCACTGGCGCTGATCGGTACCACGGTGGCGCAGCCGGAGGCGCCGATCGTGCCGGAAATCCGCACGCACAAGCTCACCGTGGTGGACAGCGAGGGACGCACCCGCGTGCAGATCGCCGAAGACCCCGCCGACCACAAGCGCAATGCGCGCGCGGCGGGCCTGACCATCTACGACATCACCGGTCACGAGCGCGGCGGCATCGGTACGATGGCCGATGGCAGTGCCGCCGTTGCCCTGGATGCGCCGCATGGCGTAGGCCACAGGATGCGCGATCGTGCGGGCATCAAAGTGGGGCCGGACGGGTCGGCGATGATCGTCACCATCTCCAACGCCGGGCAGTTCTCTGCCGGCCTGTTCTCCAAGGGCGAGGAAGGCCGCCTGGAGCTGTCGCGCAGCGATGCGGCCGCCGACCAGGTCACGACGCGGGTGATCACGCAAGGCGGCGATACCTCCAGGTATGGCAAGCTGCAGTAGCGCACCGACGCTCACAAGCTCCACACAGGCGGGTGGCAGCATGGCGACATTCCTGCCCCCGTCGTTGAGGAGAGTGTCATGGCATCGTCTGCCATCCGGACCCCTGTCTGGTCCATCCATCCGCTCCACGCCGCCGTGCTCGGCGGCGTGCTGCCGCTGTTTCTCGGTGCGCTGCTGGCCGACTACGCCTACTGGAGCACCTACGAGATCCAGTGGAGCAACTTCGCGTCCTGGCTGCTGATCGGCGCGATGGTGATGGCCACCCTCGCACTGTTGTGTGCGGTTGTCGGCCTGGCCCGTGGCCGCCGCCGGCTGGGTTACCTGCTGGTACTGGTCGCCACGTGGATCGTGGGGTTCATCAACGCCCTGCATCACGCACGCGACGCGTGGGCCATCATGCCGACCGCACTGCTGCTGTCGGCCGTGGCGACCGTGCTGGCACTGGTGGCAGCCTGGATCGGGTTTGCCAGCCTGCGCGTGGGAGGTGTGCGATGAACCGTCCTGTCGCCCGCGTCATCGCGGTATCGGTCCTGGCCGCCACGCTGGCCGCCTGCGGCCAGGCACCGCAGATGCACCAGTACGGCAACGCGCCCGAGCTGCCGGCACCGCACCGGGGGCTGATGCCGGACATGACCATCGCCAAGCCGGCGACCTGGGGCGACCGGGTGCCAGCCGTGCCGGACGGGTATCGCATCACCGCGATCGCCACCGACCTGGCGATCCCGCGGCAGACCCTGGTCCTGCCCAACGGCGACATTCTGGTGGCCGAGGGACGCGGTGGCAGCGCACCCAATCTCAAGCCCAAGGACGTGATCGCCGGCCGCATCAAGGCCAAGGGCAACACGGCGGTCAAGGGCGGCAACCGCCTGACCCTGCTGCGCGATGCCGATGGCGACGGCATCTATGAACTGAAGACCGTGTTTGCCGACACGCTCAATGCGCCCTACGGGTTGGCGCTGATCGGCAATGCGCTGTACGTGGCCAACCAGGATGCGCTGGTGCGCTTCGACTACCAGCCGGGCCAGACCCGCGCGAGCGGCGCGCCGGTCACGCTGACCACACTGCCGTCGGCGATCAACCATCACTGGACCAAGTCGCTGGCCGCCAGTGCCGACGGCCGTTACCTGTACGTGGGCATCGGCTCCAACAGCAACATCACCGAGCGCGGCATGGCAGTGGAGGTGGACCGTGCCCGCGTCTGGCAGGTGGACGTCGCCACCGGCGCGCATCGCGACTACGCTACCGGCCTGCGCAATCCAACCGCGTTGGCCATCCAGCCTGGTACCGGTGCGCTGTGGGCGGTGGTCAACGAGCGCGACGAGATCGGCCCGAACCTGGTGCCGGACTACCTTACCTCGGTGCGCGATGGCGGCTTCTACGGGTGGCCCTACAGTTACTGGGGCAAACACCCGGATCGGCGGGTGATGCCGCAGGACCCGGCCAAGGTTGCCTCGGCGCTGGTGCCCGATTACGCGCTGGGCTCGCATGTGGCCGCGCTCGGCGTGGCGTTCTCGTCGCCGGCAATGGGCGCGCGCTTCGCCGACGGCGTGTTCGTGGGCGAGCACGGCAGCTGGAACCGCAACCCACCGGTCGGCTACAAGGTGGTGTTCGTGCCGTTCCGCGAGGGTCGTCCGGCAGGCGATCCGATCGACGTTGCGACCGGCTTCCACGGCGACGATGGGCTGACTCGCGGGCGTCCCGTCGGCGTCACACTGGACCCGCGCGGCGCGCTGATCGTGGCCGATGACCTGGCCAACACGATCTGGCGGATCACCCCGGACGCGACCGCTGCAGCACCGGCTGCACCGCCCGTGCCCGCTGCTCCCGCCGCGACCCCATAAGCGGTGCGGTCCGGGCCTGCCGCGCGCCGATGCGCGTGCGGCAGGCCGTGTTGACGTCTCCCGCGGGCACTCGACATGATCCGCCAGGGCGCCCGGGGCCGGGCCAACAGCAGGGCAGGGACGTGATGCGACAGACGCGTGCAGCGCCACGGATGGGCCGCCTCCGGCAACGGCCTGGCAGCGTGCTGGCCGGCGTGCTGATCACCATCGGTCTGCTGGCGGCTGCGGGCTGCTCCGATGGCCCGGGCATCAGCGTGGACGTCAAGGCGCTGGGCGACTCGCCCCTGGCGCGGCACCTGTCGCGGCAGTGGATGAATCCAGAAGCCGCGCTGGCCGGGGATCTCCGGGAATGGCTTCACACCCGGCCGGACAGTACCGCCTGTCTGGCGTCCGACGCCTGTCTGCGTGGGTTGGGCTTCCACCAGTGCAACGGCGGCGAGCATCAACTGGACTGCCGTTACCAGGCCACGCTGCACGGCCTGCTGGTCAAGCGCGGTGGCGAGCGCACGCCGCTGCAGGTGCAGCTGCGGATCAGCCTGCAGAGCCGCAACGGCGCGATCACCGCGCTCCACGTTCACCGCATCGGGCTGTAATCACCGCAGCGCGGCGTCAGCCGGTGCTGATCGCGTCGTAACCGTCGCCCAGGAACTGCAGCAGGCAGAAGCCGTGCCCGAAGGGATCGGCCAGCAGCGCGATCCGGCCCCATGCATGCGTGGCCGGTGCCTGCTCGACGCGCGCGCCCGCCTGTACGGCGCGTGTGAGCGCGGCGTCCACGTCATCCACGACCCAGTCCAGGTGCAGCGGCGTCCAGTGCCGGCGATAGTCCCGGCGGTCGCGCACCTGCGGCGTGGACGCGCTGCCGGCGGGCTTGGCCAGCAGGTAGACCGGCGCGGGGCCGCCCAGCAGCTCCACGCCATCGGCGCCGAAGCGGCGGCCCGGGTGCAGGCCGAATGCGCGGGTGTAGAAGGCGATGCCGTGTTCGAGGTTGTCCACGTCGATGTTGACCAGAAAGCGCATGCGGTGTCCTTGGCGGCGAGTGCGGGCGATGCGCCCGGCCTGGACGGAGGTGGTCCGGATCGATTGTGTCACGCGCCAAAGCGCAGCGTGAAACAGGTCGCCGCCGGCCCGGAGGCCACGCACAGGGTGCCGCCGTGGGCCAGCATGATCGCGCGTGTGATCGCCAGCCCAAGCCCGGCGCCATCGGCGTCGCCGCGGGTGCGCGAACGCTCGGCACGGAAGAAGCGTTCGAACAGATGGGGCAGGGCATCGGCCGGAATGGGCGGGCCGGGATTGCGCACGGTCACCTCGGTGGCCCCCGCCGTGTCTGCCACCGTCACCGCGATGGTGGCGCCGCGCGGGGTATGGCGCAGTGCATTGGACAGCAGGTTGCCGAGCGCGCGGCGCAGCATCAGCCGGTCGCCGCGCACCTTGCCCTGGCCGTGCAGCGCCAGCGTGATGCCGCGTTCCTCGGCGAGCGCGTCGTAGAAATCGAACAGTTCGGTCACCTCCCGCTCCAGCACCACCGTGCCGGCCTCGGGCAGCCCGCCGCCGTGCTCGGTGCGCGCCAGGAACAGCATGTCGCCGATCATCCGGCTCAGGCGCTGCAGTTCTTCCGCGTTGGACAGCAGCACATCCTGGTACTCGGCCGCGCTGCGTGGCCGCGCCAGCGCCACTTCGGTCTGGGTGAGCAGGTTGGTGATCGGCGTGCGCAGTTCGTGCGCGATGTCCGAGGACAGCTCGCTCAGGCGCTGGAAGTCGGCCTGCAGACGCGCCAGCATCGCATCGAGATGGGCAGCCAGTTCGGCGATCTCCGGCGGCGCCGGCTGCAGCGGCATGCGCTGGTCCAGGCGCTCGGCGGTGACCTCGCGGGCACGCGCGGCCATCGCGCGCAGGGGCGCCAGGCCACGCCGTGCCGCAAGCCAGCCGAGCAGGCCGATCAGCAGCGCCGAGGCCGCCACGTACAGCGCCAGGCGGCCGGTGAAGTCCTGCAGGAAGCGGGTATGCGGTGCGGTGTCCAGCAGCACGGTGATCTGCAGCGGGCCGTGTGCGGGATCGGCGGTGGTGCGCACATGGCGCAGCCGGTGGTCGCGTCCCTGCGCGTCGCGGTGCCAGGCCCGCGCGACGCTGGTGGGAGCCGGCAGTGCGGCGCCGGCCGAGCGGTACAGCAGGCTGCCATCGCCGCGCAGCACCTCGGCGCTGAAGCCGGCCTGGTGGTCCAGCGCCTCGGCCAGGCGCACCCCGGCCTGGTCGGGCGGGGCATCGGCGACGATGGACGCGATCAGCCGCACCTTGTTGTCCAGGTAACGGTCGTCCTGCTGCACGAAATGCTGCTGCACGGTGGAGAGGATCAGCGCGCCCAGGCCGGCCAGCACCACGGTGGAGACCGCGGCGAACAGCACGGTCAGGCGCGCGGTAAGCGATAGCGGCCTCATGCCGGTGGGTCGGCGTCGCCGGCATCGAGCACATACCCCATGCCGCGCACGGTGACGATCAGCTTGCGTTCGAAACCGTCATCCATCTTGGCGCGCAACCGGCGGATGGCCACGTCGATGACGTTGGTGTCGCTGTCGAAATTCATGTCCCATACCTGCGAGGCGATCAGCGAGCGGGGCAGTACCTCGTTGCGCCGGCGCACCAGCAGTTCCAGCAGGGTGAATTCCTTGTGGGTGAGCACCAGCCGCTGGCCGGCGCGGGTGGCGCGACGGCGCGGCAGGTCGAGCACCAGATCGGCAACCTGCAGGCGGTCCTGCTGCGGGTGCAGGTGGCCACGGCGCAGCAGCGTGCGCAGCCGCGCCAGCAGTTCAACGAAGGCGAACGGTTTGACCAGGTAGTCGTCCGCGCCCAGCTCCAGGCCCTTGACCCGGTCGCCGACGCTGTCGCGCGCGGTCAGGAACAGCACCGGCGTGGTGCGCCCGGCAGCACGCAGCGCCTGCACGATGTGCCAGCCGCTCACGTCCGGCAGCATCACATCGAGCACGATCAGATCGTACGCTCCGGTCATCGCCAGATGATGTCCATCCAGCCCGTTGCGCGCGTGGTCCACCACGAAGCCCGCTTCGCTCAGCCCCTGGCGCAGGTACTCGCCGGTCTTGGGTTCGTCCTCGACCACCAGCAGTTTCATTCGTTGGCCCGCCTGCATCCTTCCTGGGCACGACCGCGTCGTGTACACCTGCGCCGGCTACTGTATGACAGCGACCGCACGGCAGGATGACCCGCGCATTACGAGGATGTAATGCGCGCGTCATCGCCGCGACGGGCGCCGCTTCCTAGATTGCGGAACCGCCGTGGCCCACGGATACCGCAAGGACTCTTCGCATGCAGCACCTCCGCCTTCTTCGTCTTGTTGCCTTCGCTGGCGCCAGCCTGGCCCTGGCCGCATGCGCGCAGCCGCCCGCGCCGACCACCGCAGCACCCGCCGCTGCCGATGCGCAGTCCGCTGCGGCGCCGGTATCCCCGGCGGGGCACATGGTGGTGCACAAGAGTCCCAGTTGCGGGTGCTGCGGCATCTGGGTCGACCATGTGCGGCGCGCCGGCTTCAGCGTGGAGGTGCGCGATACCGACGACCTGATGACGGTCAAGCAGCGCCTGGGCGTGCCGCTGGACAAGGCCGCCTGCCACACCGCGGAAGTGGGGCCCTATATCGTCGAGGGGCATATCCCCGCCACCGATATCCAGCGCCTGCTGCGCGAACGCCCGCTCGCGCGTGGCCTGCTGCTGCCGGGCATGCCGGCCGGATCGCCCGGGATGGAGGTGCCCGGCATGCCGGTGCCCGGCTATACGGTGGAACTGCTGGGCAGGGATGGCCGGACAACCCCGTTCAGCCGGCACGGAAGGGCCCCGGACGAAACCTGAGGAGATCGCTCGTGTATACTCACCCCCACTATAGTTCCGAGGTCGCGTCCATGCCGCATTCGCCACAGGAGAAGAAGCGCGTCCTGGCCCGCGTGCGCCGCATCCGCGGCCAGTGCGATGCGCTGGAGCGCGCGCTGGAGGGCGGCGCGGACTGCAGCCCGGTGCTGCAGCAGATCGCGTCCATCCGCGGCGCCGTCAACGGGCTGATGTCCGAAGTGATGGAGGCGCACCTGCGTGAAGAGTTTGGTCAGCCGGCGCAGTCCGACGCGCAGCGCGAGGCACGCGTGCGCGAAATGAGCGTGCTGATCCGGTCCTACCTGAAGTAAGCGCGGGCGACCGCGCGCTGTCCCGATCCGTTTCCCGTCCTGGAGAGTTCCCGATGAAATCCCGTGCTGCCGTTGCCTTCGCCGTTGGCGAACCGCTCAAGATCGTCGAGATCGATGTCGCTCCGCCGCAGAAGGGCGAAGTGCTGGTGCGGATCACCCACACCGGCGTCTGCCACACTGACGCCTTCACGCTGTCCGGTGATGATCCGGAAGGCCTGTTCCCGGCCGTGCTCGGCCACGAAGGCGCCGGCATCGTGGTGGAAGTGGGCGAGGGCGTCACCAGCGTCAAGCCGGGCGACCACGTGATTCCGCTGTACACCGCCGAGTGCGGCCAGTGCCTGTTCTGCACGTCGGGCAAGACCAATCTGTGCGTCGCCGTGCGCGCCACCCAGGGCAAGGGCGTGATGCCCGACGGCACCACCCGCTTCTCGTACAACGGCGAGCCGATCTATCACTACATGGGCTGCTCGACCTTCAGCGAGTACACCGTGGTGGCCGAAGTCTCGCTGGCCAGGATCAACCCGGACGCCAACCCGGAACATGTGTGCCTGCTCGGGTGCGGCGTCACCACCGGCATCGGCGCGGTGCACAACACCGCCAAGGTCCAGGAAGGCGACAGCGTGGCCGTGTTCGGCCTCGGCGGCATCGGCCTGGCGGTGATCCAGGGGGCGCGCCAGGCCAAGGCCGGTCGCATCTTCGCGATCGACACCAACCCGTCCAAGTTCGCATTGGCGCGGCAGTTTGGTGCCACCGACTGCGTCAACCCGAAGGATCACGACAAGCCGATCCAGCAGGTCATCGTCGAGATGACCACGTGGGGCGTGGACCACACCTTCGAGTGCATCGGCAACGTCAACGTGATGCGCGCCGCGCTGGAATGCGCGCACCGCGGCTGGGGCCAGTCGGTGATCATCGGCGTGGCCGGGTCGGGCCAGGAGATCTCCACCCGTCCGTTCCAGCTGGTCACCGGCCGTTCCTGGAAGGGCACCGCCTTCGGCGGCGTCAAGGGCCGCAGCCAGCTGCCGGGCATGGTCGAAGATGCCATGAAGGGCGACATCGAACTGGCGCCGTTCGTTACCCACACGATGGGCCTGGAGCAGATCAACGAGGCATTCGACCTGATGCACGAAGGCAAGTCGATCCGCTCGGTGGTCCACTACTGATCATGCCGGGCGGCGTGGCAACCGCGCGCCGCCCGCGGGGGAAACATCATGGAACGCATTGAACACCGCGCCGCTTCCGGCGGTTGGCAGGACGTGTACCGGCACCGCTCGCAGGTGCTGGGCTGCGAGATGACATTCGCGGTCTATCTGCCGCCGCAGGCCGCCTCGCGTCGGCTGCCGGTGCTGTACTGGCTGAGCGGGTTGACCTGCACCGAGCAGAACTTCATCACCAAGGCCGGTGCGCAGCGCTATGCCGCCGAACACGGGGTGATCCTGGTGGCGCCGGACACGAGCCCGCGCGGCGATGACGTCCCCGATGCGGACGGCTACGACCTGGGCAAGGGCGCCGGTTTCTACCTCAATGCCACCGAGCAGCCGTGGGCCACGCACTACCGGATGTACGACTACATCGTGGACGAGCTGCCGGCGCTGGTCGAGGCGCACCTGCCAGCGACGGCGGCGCGCGGGATCAGCGGGCATTCGATGGGTGGCCACGGCGCGCTGGTGATCGCGCTGCGCAATCCGGGCCGCTACCGCAGCGTGTCGGCCTTCTCGCCGATCGTCGCGCCCACACGGGTGCCGTGGGGGCAGAAGGCCTTCGCCGCGTACCTGGGCGAAGACCGTGCGGGCTGGGCGGCCTGGGATGCCAGCGAACTGGTGGCCACGGCCAGCGAACGCCTGCCGCTGCTGGTCGACCAGGGCGGCGGCGACGAGTTCCTCGACACCCAGTTGCAGCCGCAGTGGCTGCAGGCGGCCTGCACGGCGGCAGGCCATCCGCTGCAGTTGCGCCTGCAGCCCGGCTACGACCACAGCTACTACTTCATCGCCAGTTTCATCGGCGAGCACATCGCGCATCACGCCCAGGCACTGCACGCCTGAGGATCGGCGGCAGGATCACAGGTCGTCTTCTTCCGCCGCCTCGCGGCCCTGCTGGCGGATCAGGGCTTCCTCGCGCGCATCGTTGATCGCGTGGCGGACGCTGTCCAGGTCGATGGTGGATTCGTCGTGGACGAAGGTGCCGGTCAGTTCGCTGTCCGGCAGCAGGTCACCGGCCTCGAACAGCGCCCACATCTCCTCGCCGTACCAGGTATCGAGCAGTTCCGGAGCGAAGCGGCCGAGGTACGCGGTAAGGTTGTTGACGTCACGCAGCAGCATGCTGCGCGCGGCATTGTTGCCACCGGCGTTGACCACCTGCGGGAAGTCGATCACCACCGGGCCATCCGGCCCGACCAGCACGTTGTACGGCGACAGATCGCCGTGGATGAGGCCGCAGCACAGCATCCGCACCACCTGGCGTACCAGCACGCGATGGAACTCGCGGGCCTGGTCGGCTTCCAGCTCCACCTCGCCCAGGCGGGCCGCGGAGAAGCCGTCGGCATCGGTGACCAGTTCCATTACCAGCACGCCGTGGAAATAGCCATGCGGCTCGGGCACGCGCACGCCGGCATCGCGCAGCTGGTAAAGCGCGTCCACCTCGGTGTTCTTCCAGGCGGTTTCCTGCTGCTTGCGGCCGTACCTGCTGGCCTTGCCGACCGCACGGGCCTCGCGGCTGCCGCGCACCTTGCGGCCTTCCTGGTACTGCACGCGCTGCTGGAAACTGCGTTGCGCCATGTCCTTGTAGACCTTCGCGCAGCGCACATCGTCGCCACTGCGGACCACGTACACGGCTGCTTCCTTGCCGCTCTTGAGCGGACGCAGCACTTCATCGATCACGCCGTCGTCGATCAGCGCCTGCAAGCCTTGGGGGGTCTTCACGGAATCTCGCGGATGGGGCCGGCGCCAGTGCGCCCGCCGGGGAGGGCCCGGGATTTTCGCATCTTCGGGCCGGGCCGGCCATCGTGGCGTTCAGCCACGCGCCGAGGGTGTGAGGACGGGGCGGTCGTCGTGCCACTGTGCAGCAGGGCGGTCGAATATGACGTTCAATGACGTTTTTGGCTGTTTATATTAAGTGGGCTATCGAAGATATAAACTCAATTGATTATTTGATGGATTTGGGTGGAGATAATTCATGCGCTCTCCACGGCGGTGCTTTCTATGGTGGGTTTACGGCCTGAATCCACTGTCGACCAGGTCATCACTCTGCATATTCATGGGGCGTATTGATGTCACTACTCGATGGTCTGATCGACGAAGCCGCGCGTGCAACCGGACTGGGCGGCGACGCGCGGAAACTGGTCGCGGTCGTGGCCGGCTACATATTCACCGTGCCGGGTGGGCTCAAGGGGTTCCGCGACAAGTTCGCCAAGGCCGGTCTGGGGGAGGTGTTCGATTCCTGGATGGGTCATGCGCTGCATCCCCGCAGTGTCAGTGCAGGCCAGGTGCAGCATGTGATCGGCAACCGCGACATGATCGCCCTTGCCGACAAGGCCGGCGTGGGCAGCGGGGCCATCGGCGCGACGCTGGCCACGGTGCTGCCGATGCTGGTACGCAGGGTGACGCCCGGCGGTACGCTGCCCACCGCTTTGCCCAGCGACCTGCAGCAGCTCATCAACGGCGTGACCGGTGCGGGGCAGGTCCATCGCGTGGATGCCATCCACCACGCTTCGCCTCCCCGTCGCGCCGGCCCGTGGAAATGGCTGCTGCCCTTGCTGGCCCTGCTTGGGCTGGCGTACTGCGGCTGGCAGGCAAAGAACGGCCGGATGCAGGAGCGTCCGGCGGCCACGCCGGACGCTGCGGCCACGCCAGTGGCGGCGACGCCATCGCGGGCCCAGCCGCAGCTGGATCTGCGCACGGCCGACGGCAAGGTGAACGTGTCCGGCCGGCTGCCCAGCGCAAGTGAGAAGCACCGGCTGCTGGAGGCGCTCGGCACCACCTTCGGCACCGGCAATGTTGTCGGCGACATCCAGGTCGATCCGGCCGCCCAGCCGGCGGGATGGATGGACACGCTGATCAAGCTGCTGCCCCGGCTGAAGGCCAACGGCCTGCGAATGGCCTTCAGCGGTGACAGAATCGATCTGGACACCTCGGCGATGCAGCAGGCGCAACGGTTCGAAGTGAGCCGGCTGTTGCAGGGGGAACTGAGCCGTTTCGAGCTGTCGGGTCTGTTCGATCCGGGAGTGGCGGCGCTCGATGGACTGGCCTCCGGCTACGGCGCCGCGGATCTGACGGCGGCGCTCAACCAGACCACCATGACCTTCGAGTCCAATTCGGCGACCCTCTCGCCCAGCAGCCGGGAGATCCTGCGGATCGCGGCCAAGGCGCTTGCAGGCGCACCGGACGGTACGCACGTTGTCGTGGGCGGGCACACCGACAGCCAGGGTGATCCGGTCGCCAACCTGGCGTTGAGCCGGCAACGTGCCCAGGCCGTGGTGGATGCGCTGGTGGCCCTGGGGGTGCCGGCCGGGCGCCTGAGTGCGCGGGGGCACGGCTCGAACCAGCCGATTGCCGACAACCGTACCGGGGAGGGTCGCGCAGCCAACCGGCGCATCGCCTACACCGTGAAGTAGGCGGCGCGGGCGTCTCTCCCGTCCGTTGCCTGCCGACACCTCCTTGCCGATGCCGGCAGGAGGTGTCTTCACTTTGCATCGGCAATACTGCGGCCAACGGGGATGGCCGGAACAGCCGGGGCGCGCCGGTCGCCGCGCCGCAAAGGGAGAAACAGGCATGGCATGGTGGCTGTCTGCGGCATATGTGGTTGCCCACGGGGTGGCGCTGGTGCTCCTGCCCGCGCATGCCCAGACCCTGTCATATTCGTTCCTGATCGGCGCCCCCCTGCTGGCGGCGGCGGCCTGCATGCGGCGCAGTCTCGGCAGCGAGGCGGTGGTGGGCTGGGTGGCGCTGGCCGTGGGCATGGTGCTGTGGGCCGGCGGCATGGCGATGAACATGTACCAGGAGGTGGGGCTGGGCAATGCCGACTCCACCCCGGGCATCAGCATGCTGCTGTACGTGCTGTACGGCGTGCCGTTGACCTTCGCGATGGCCCATCCGCGGCACGCGCCGTGGTTTCTCAGCGTGATCGATGGTGCGATGGCCCTGCTCCTGGGCTATCTGTTCTTCGTCTACACCTTCTCCTTTGTCACGATCACCGACGCTTCCGATGCCGGGGTGGACAGCCTGCGGCGGATGTTCGATATCGAGAACCTGTTCATCGCCGGCTTCGCGCTGCTGCGTTGGCTGGCCAGTGAAGACCGTTCGCGCCGCGCCTTTTTCGGCGCGTTGAGTCTGTTTGCCTGCGTCTATCTGGTGGTGGCGGCCTACATCAACCACTTCGGTTCCGAGACCAGTTACGGCAGCCTGGTGGACCTGCTGATCGACGTGCCGTTCCTGGTGCTGGCCGTGGTCGCCTGGCGGCGTTCGCCGGTCCGCCCGGTCGAGGTGTCGCGGCGGCTGGCGTTGGGCGTGCGGGCGGGCAGTCCATTGATTCTGGCGATCTCGCTGCTGGTGATGTCGGCCCTGCTGGTGCGCGCGCACCCGATGCTGGCGGTAGCCGGCTTTGCCTTCGCCACGCTCGGCTCGGGCCTGCGCAGTGTGCTGATGCAGGTGCGCTCACTGGAGCAGCAGGATCGGCTGGATGTGCTGGCGCGGGTCGATGGCCTGACCGGCGTGGCCAACCGCCGCCAGTTCGATCAGGTGCTGCAGGCCGAATGGAACCGGTCGCGGCGCAGCGGGCAGGGCATAGCGCTGCTGATGGTGGACATCGACCACTTCAAGGTGTTCAACGACCGCTACGGGCATCCGCTCGGCGATGCCTGCCTGCGCGCGGTGGCGGCCGCACTGGCCGGCTGCGCCACGCGCGCGACCGATGTGGTGGCGCGCTACGGCGGCGAGGAGTTCGCGGTGGTGCTGCCGGCGGCATCCCGCGAGGGCGTGCTGGCCTTGGCCGAGACCATGCGCATCGCGGTCGAGCGGCTGCGGCTGAACTCGCCGGCCTCGGTCTGCCAGATCGGGGTGACCATCAGCATCGGGGTGGCGCAGCTGGACAAGGTCACCACGGCGGCCCCGGGCGAGCTGGTGGCTGCCACCGACGCGGCGCTGTACGAAGCCAAGCGACAGGGCCGCAACCGGGTGGTGGAGGGGCAGGTGGCGGCGGGGCTGGACGAGGACCTGGACCGGTAGCGCCGGACGCTGGCCGGCACTCCGGGTGCGGTCACACGCGGGCCTCCGCCGCGGGACTCATCGCACGTCGCGCAGTTCCCAGTGATGCCCGGCGAGCAGGCGCAGGCGCTGTTTGAACACGTCACTGTCGATGCGGGTGGTGGCGACCAGGTTGATCCGCAGGTCGTCCTGCGAGCCGGTCACGGTTGCCGCCGGATCGGTGGCGCCCCATTGCGACTCGACGGCGTCCGGGTCGGGCTGCTTGGCGCGCCACTTCTCGAACAGCGTGGTGCTGCGCAAAGCGTCCTGAAGCTCCTCGGCGAAGCCGGCGGCGCTCTGCGAGTGGAAGGAAAGATCGGGATCGTTGCCGCGGGCCTTGGACGGGTCCGGCAGGCTGATGTGGTACTGCGCTGACATGATTGCCTCCATTGAATGATCCAAGGCTCGCAGATCGCCGGTGGATTCGGTGTGCAGGACTCAGGCGCGGAAGGTATGCGGTTCATCGGCAAAGCCGACCGTGACCGCGCCCTTGCCGACGTTGACCATCCCGGTCAGGCTCATCACCGCCTCGAACAACTGCACCCCGTGCGCCTCGCAGGTCTGGCGCAGCGTGGCGTAGCCGGGCAGGGCCTGCAGGTCGGCCAGCTCGCCGCCGTAGCTGACGCAGACGGTGGGGGTCATCAGCCCGGCCCTGACCCGTTGGCCGACGAAGTCGAACAGCTTCTGCACCGCGTTGTCGAAGCCCTTGATCTTGGCGACCGGGCCGGTTTCGCCGCGGTATCCGTGCAGCACCGGCTTGATGTCCAGCGCGCTGCCCAGCGCAGCGCTCAGCAGGCCCACGCTGCGGTCGCCCTTGTGGCGTGCGCGGGCACGCATGTAGTACAGGTCGCGGGTGACCATGTAGCCGTGCACGTTGTGGGCCAGCAGCTCGAGCCGCTCGCGGATCTGCTGCACGCCGGCACCGCTGTCGCGCAGGCGCACTGCTTCCACCGCGGTTACGCCCTGGGCGGCGAACAGGTTCTGGGTGTCCAGCACGCGCAGCGCGAACGGCGAGTTGTAGCCGGCTGCCTGGCGCACCGGTTTGTAGTCGTTGAGGATCGCGAAGCTGGCCTGCATCGCGTTGTCGTGGATCGGGCTGCGCGTCTTGGTGATCGTCATGCAGAAGACATGGTCGTAGTCGATCACCAGCTTGCCCAGGAACAGGTCGCGGATCTGGTTGACGCTGAACGGAATGGTTTCCGCTTCCGCGCCGTTCTCGGCCACATGCGCATGCAGGAAACTCAGGGTCGCCTGTTCGTCGCGGTGGTCGGCCAGCACCGCTTCGCCGATACGTACGGTGATGGGCAGCAGCACGATGTTGTGCTGCTGGATGAAGTCTGGTGGCAGGTCGCACGCCGAGTCGACCACGATTCCGATGCGCATCCTGTGCCCCCCTCAAGGCCGGTATTGGTTCGGAACTGTGAAAGCTATCTCAATTTTCGCCGGTTTGCCCGGTCCATCGTGCGGGGGCCGCTCAGCGGCTGCGTTCCACCGCCACCGGCAGCGAGGCCAGCCGGTCCCATTCACCGCCGCGGACCGTGTCCGGGTCGGCCAGCACGGCCTGCATCAGGTCGTGGGCGTCGTTGCCCCAGTACAGCTCGCCATCGATGGACAGGGTCGGCACGCCAAACACTCCGGCGGCGATGGCCGCGTCAGTGTTGCGGCGCAGCTGTTCCTTCACGTCCGGCGCGCCGATGGCGGCGGCCACGTCCGCCACGTCCAGCATCGCGCCGGGCAGGGCCAGCGCGGCGGCGCTGTCACCGGCATGCCCGTCGCGCCAGATCCAGTTGAACAGGATGTCGATCGACGCCGGGGTGGCGCCTGCGGCCAGGCACAGGCGCAGCGCGGCCAGCGGATTGAACGGGTGGCCGGGCGGGAAGCGCAGCGTCACTCCCTCGCGCCGGGCCTGCCAGAGCAGGTGCCGGTACATGGCACGACGCTTGGCCGGGATCTCCGCCGGGCCCAGATTGCCCAGGTGGTGCAGCACCGCCCCGAAGGCGATCGGTACCGGGGTGATCTTCTCGAACTGCGGCAGGGCTTTCAGCTTCTGCCAGTGCAGGTAAGAGAACGGCGAGACGAAATCGAAGTACCAGCGCAGGGTCATCGGAACATCCTTGCAGGGTCAGCGCGAGTATGCGCGCGGTTCGGTGGTGGGCGGGGCCAGATAGCGGTCGCGCAGCTCGGTCTGCCGCGAGCGCATCGGCATCGCGCGGCCGCCCAGCCAGACCTGTTCGGCGTAGTGGCCCACATCCAGCGGGTCGCCGTCCCACAGCACCAGGTCGGCCAGCTTGCCCGGCTCGAGGGTGCCGATGCGGTCGCCCACGCCCAGCACCTGGGCCGGCACCCGGGTCAGCCCGGCCAGCCCGTCGGCCCACGGCAGGCCGTTGGCGACCGCATTGCCGGCCAGCTGGCGCATTTTACGGGCGTTGTGCGAGGCGTCGTCGCGCTGCGCAAAGCTCACCGCGACGCCGGCCGCGTGCAGGCGTGCGGCGTTGTCCAGGGTCGCCCCGAGCTGGTCGAAGCTGGTCGGCAGGTTGCCCAGCGCATCGACGAACACCGGCACCCGGGCCTGGGCAAGCTGCGGTGCCAGGCGCCAGGCTTCGGCGCCGCCGGCGATGGCGATCCGGACCTTCTCGCGGGCCGCCCAGCGCAGCAGTTGGCGGATGTCGGCGGCACGGTCCACCTGCACCACGATCCGGCCCTGGCCGGCCAGGTAGCGGGCCAGCGTGGCGCGGCCAGCCGGGGTGAGCAGGGCATGCGGCGAGTCGGCCGGGACCCGCCCGCGCGCCTCGCTGACCATCTGTTCCAGCAGCATCCACTGCGCGGCGCGGGAACTGCCGGTCAGCTCGGCACCGGGGGCGCCCAGGCGGACATACAGGGCCAGCGGGCCGATCGGATCGGCACTGCCATCCAGCCGGACCACGCCTCCCTGGCCGGCGATGAAGCCGCCACCGCTGTTGGCGCCCAGTGCGGTGAAGCCGATGCCGTCCAGGCGCGCCACCGGGATCAGCACCGAGGCCGGGTTGTAGGCCAGGCTGACATCGAACTCCGGCCGCAGCGGCTGGTCGGGCAGCTTGAGCGCACTGTCGACCGTGGTTGACTCGCCGGACACCTCGTCAATGCCGATGTCGGTGATGCCACCGAACAACGCAGGGGTCAGCGGCTTGCCGCCGGCCTCGACAACGGGCACCCCGGCCGGTGCCGACAGCCCGGTGCCGACCGCACGGATCACGCCGCCCTGGACCAGCACGTCGGTGTTGGTCAGGCTGCCGCGCGCAGTGGCGGTGTGCACCGTGGCGTTGCGGATGAGCAGGTCCTGCGCCTGCAGCGGCAACGCTGTCAGCATCAGCAGCGCGGTGGTGCCGAGCCATGCCCGGCAACGCGATCCCAGGGGCTGGGCGGCAACGCGGTTCATGGCGCTCACGGGCGTGCCTCCTGGCCGAGCATGAAGTCCGACAGCGGCTGCCGGCGCGTGTCCTGGCGGTCGTAGACGGCGTGGCCGTCGATGTACACCTTTTCTGCAAGCGCGTAGGAACTGAAGGGGCTGCCGTTCCAGATCACCACGTCGCCCATCTTGCCCGGCTCCAGACTGCCCGTCTGCTTCTCCACGCCCAGCGAGCGCGCGGCATTGAGGGTGAGCCACATCATCGCGCGCTCGGGCGCGATCTCGATGCCTGCGCGACGCGCGTTGGCGATCGCCTTGGCCGCTTCCTGGTTGAGCCGCTGGATGCCCTCGGGAGAATCGGAGTGCACGATCGCGCAACTGTTGGCCGGGCGGTCCACCAGCGCGATGTTGTCCTGGATGCCGTCGAAGGCCTCCATCTTGAAGCCCCACCAGTCGGCCCACAGCGCGCCGCACACGCCTTCGGCGGCGAGCCGGTCGGATAGTTTGTAGGCTTCCACCGCGTGGTGGAATGCCGCGATCCTGAAGCCGAACTCGTGCGACAGATCCAGCATCGTCGCCATCTCGTCGGCGCGGTAGCAGTGGATGTGCACGCGGATGTCACCCTGGATCGCGCCGGCCAGCGTATCCAGTTTCAGGTCGCGCTTGCCGCCGGCATCGCCGGCGCTGTCCCCTTTGTCCCCTCCGCTGAACCAGCGCTTCTTCTTCGGCTTCTTCGGGGTGTTCTTGGCGATGTACTCGCTGGCATCGATGAACGCCGCGCGGTAGCCGGCCACATTGCCCATGCGCGTGCCCGGGGCGACGCCCTTGCCGCCGCCGTACACCCGCTTGGGATTCTCGCCGCAGGCCATCTTCAGTCCCCACGGTGCCCCCGGGAATTTCATCGCCTGGTAGGTGGTGGCTGGAACATTCTTCAGGGTCACGCCGCGCCCGCCGACCAGGTTGGCCGAGCCGGGCAGCACCTGCATCGCGGTCACGCCACCGGCCAGCGCTGCGGCGAATCCGGGGTCCTGCGGCCAGACCGAGTGTTCGGCCCACACATTGGCGGTGACCGGTGCGGTCATCTCGTTGCCGTCACTGTGCGCGCTCACGCCCGGGCTGGGGTACACGCCCAGGTGCGAGTGCACGTCGATGATGCCCGGCGTCACCCACTTGCCCTGGCCGTCCACGCGCACGGCGTCGGCCGGCACCGGCAGCGCGGGGCCGACGGCGGCAATGCGGCCATCACGCAGCAGCACGTCGGCATTGTCCAGGCGCGTGCCGGTGCCGGTCAGCACGGTGGCGTTGTGGATCAGCACCGGGGCCGAGGCGATCGGGGCGTAGGTGCTGGGATACGGGTCCTGCACGAAGCGCGAGGCGGCCGGCGCCGACGGCGCGGCCAGTGAGAACAGCGCCAGGCCCAGCCCGGCGGTCAATCGTGTGCGCATGTGATCCCCGATGCGGCGTGAACGTAGGGGTGACGCTAGCCGTTGGGCGGGGGCGTTGCCAAGTGACCAAACGCATGTTGCTTGCTTATTGGCCGATCTCACCGAGAATTACCGAGTGCACCTCATGCACGACCGGACGCGCTCGATGAAGAACAAGCAGGAAATCGTGGAAAACTGACTGCCGCGCTACACCGGCGTCCCGCTGGAGCAGTTCGGCCCGCATGTGCTGCTGACCAATTTTGCCGGCTACCTGCACACGTTCTCCCAGCTCACCGGCGCGCCGGTGCAGGGCCTGGACCGGCCGATGGCCAGCGTCACCAGCGACGGCATCACGCTGATCAACTTCGGCATGGGCAGCCCCAATGCCGCGATCATCATGGATCTGCTGTCAGCCGTGATGCCCAAGGCGGTGCTGTTCCTGGGCAAATGCGGCGGGCTCAAACGCAAGAACCAGCTCGGCGACCTGGTCCTGCCGATCGCCGCGATCCGGGGCGAGGGCACGTCCAGCGACTACCTGCCACCGGAAGTGCCGGCGCTGCCGGCCTTCGCCCTGCAGCGTGCGGTATCCACCATGATCCGCGACCTGGGCCACGACTACTGGACCGGGACGGTGTACACCACCAACCGCCGGGTCTGGGAGCACGATGAAGCCTTCAAGGAAAAACTGCGCCTGATGCGCTGCATGGCCATCGACATGGAGACTGCCACCCTGTTCGCGGCCGGCTTCGCCAACCACATCCCGATCGGGGCGCTGCTGCTGGTGTCCGACCAGCCGATGATCCCCGACGGGGTCAAAACCGAGGCCTCCGACGCCAAGGTGAGCTCCCAGTTCGTCGAAAACCATATCCAGATCGGTATCGAGGCGCTTAAGCTTATACGGCGCAACGGCAAGTCGGTCCGCCACCTGCGCTTTGACGAGTGATGGCAATGGCACAGGCGGGCGTCCGGCGGACGCGCCGCCTACAGGGGCAGTAAATGGACGTGGCGGCACAAGTGGTGGAATTCTGGCGCGACGCGGGGCCGCAGCAGTGGTTCGCGCGCGATGACGCGTTCGACGCGCGTTTCCGCCAGGCATTCCTGGAGGAACACTTCGCCGCTGCCCGCCGCGCCCGCGAGCACTGGCTGGGTACCGCCGAGGGCGCGCTGGCACTGATGATCCTGCTCGACCAGTTCCCCCGGAACTGCTTCCGCGACACTGCCCACTCGTACGCCACCGACGGACTGGCCCGCCACTACGCCATGCGCGCGGTGGAGGAAGGCCTGGACCTGCAGCTGGTCCCCAAGCTGCGTGCCTTCATCTACCTGCCGTTCGAGCACTCCGAAGATCCGCAGGACCAGGAGCGCTCGGTGGCCATGTTCGATGCGCTGGGTGACAAGGAGTACCTGCAGTACGCCGAGCTGCATCGCGACATCATCCGCCGCTTCGGCCGGTTCCCGCATCGCAACGCCGTGCTGGGCCGGATGCCGACCGCCGCGGAGCTGGATTACCTCGCCGAAGGCGGCTTCGCCGGCTGAGGGGCCGCTCACGACGCGGTCGGTGCCACGGCCGCGGATAAAAAAACGCCGGCATTGCCGGCGTTTTTCTTCTGCGTGGATCCGCACCCGATCAGTAGGTCGGCACGCTGTTGTCCACGTCCTTGGACCAGGCGTCGATGCCGCCGGTGATGTTGTACACCGTGGTGAACCCCAGGGCGCGGAACTGCTCGGCGGCCTGGGCACTGCGGCCGCCGTGGTGGCACAGGAAGGCCAGCGCAGTGTCCTTGGGCAGGGCTTCCAGGCGGGCGCGGTTGTCGCCGTCGAAGGTTTCGAACGGCCCGTTGATCGCGGCGATCGCACGCTCGTCGGCCGGACGCACGTCCACCACGGTCACAGTGCCGGCACGCAGCCGGTCGTCGGCGTCGCGCACGCCCAGTTCCTGCACCGGCTTGGGCGCATTGGGGTTGTCGATGGCCAGACCCTGGCCCCGGATGTCGTCGACCCAGTCGATGGTGATGCCGTCGGCACGGCGCGCGCTGGCCAGGTCGAACTGCACGCGCAGGCCGTTGGACTCGGCGGCGATCGCGTTGTCATCGTGCGGGGCCAGCTGGAAGTTCGGCTGGAAGCGCGCGTCGATGCCCAGCTGCAGGGACGCACCCGGGGCGTCGGCCAGCGCACCGCGCAGCATCTCCACCGCCGCCGGGGTGACGGTGATGCGCGGCGGGGTGCGGTCCGGGGCGGCCAGGCCGAGCACGCTGCTCAGCTCGCCGCTGCCGGCCATCTGCAGGATGATGTCGCTGCCGCCGACCAGTTCACCGTCGATGTACAGCTGCGGGATGGTCGGCCAGTCGCCGTAGGCCTTGATCCCTTCACGGATCTCGGCGTCGGCCAGCACGTTGACGTGGGCGAACTCCACGCCCAGGTCCTGCAGCGCGCCCACGGCCTTGGCCGAGAAGCCGCACTGCGGCATGGTCGGCTGGCCCTTCATGAACAGCACGACGCGGTTGGCGTTGAGAATGGATTCGATGCGCGAACGCAGGGCGGGATCGAGGGACATGGGGTTCGGGTCCGGATATGCGAACCCCCTATTCTACGCGGCATGGCAGCGTGGGGCATGACCGTACCGGAAACGTTGCATCGCATTCCCCGCCGGCCCTGGCGCGGGCCGCCCCTGCCGGTGGCCGGCTCAGCCCATCATCAGGCCGGCAATGACCAGCATCCCCATGCCGATCACACTGCCGATCGAGATCACGATCGCCAGGATGCCGAACACCTTCTTGGTGGCCGGCATGAACGCCGCCGCCACGCCCAGTGCCAGTGCGATCAACTGGCCGAAACCGGCGCAGATGATCACCAGGCCGACCATCAGCGACAGCGGAGAGTCCTCGTTCATCTCGACACCGTTGATTGCCGCCACGCTGGCGCCGATCACGCTCAGCAGCATGATCAGGGCGCAGCCCAGCGCGAGGCAGAAGGCGGCGATGCCGAGGCCGGAGTGCTTGAGTTCCATGAGGTCCTTTTCAGTGGTGGAGGGGTATCAGGTGGGCAGTGCCGGAACATGCGCGGCCGGCACGGCGGGCGGGGGGCGTTGCTGCCACCGGTGGTGGGTCCAGACGCCCAGCGTGAGGTAGACGCACAGCACCGCCAGCGAGAGGATCAGCGCCAGCACCCCGAACAGGCGGCGGCGCCGGTGCTGCAGCACGCTGCCCACGCCCAGCAGGCCAGCCAGGCCGTTCAGGCCGATGCTGATCAGCCCCAGCACGCCCAGCGTGGGTGCCAGCGCCAGCCCTTCGACCTCGGCATGGCGTTGCACGAACAGATAGCCCAGCCCAAGGGCGATGGAGAACAACGCCACCCCGCAAAGGCTGGTGATGAACGCCACGATGCCCAGCGCGGAATGCCGGGAAGGCGAGGTCATGGCGGCTCCGTGCCGGGACAGGTCAGGGGCGCGAGTATGCGCGCGCGCGCGCCGAGCGGCCAGCTGGCGGCCACGACCGGGCTCGGCGGACGGCAGGCGCAGCGCCCGGGTCGGGTGCCGGCGCGCGGGGCGGGCAGGGCGGTGGTGGCAATGTGGCGGGCCTGTTCCCTGGCCAGTGGCGCGGCGTCCGTGCTCAGTGGGTGCCCTCGTCGGCCAGCTGCACCCGTGCGACCGGGTAGGCACGCTGGTGCCAGAGCGCGTACATCGCCGCCGACGGGTGCAGGCCATCGGCGGCCAGCATCACCGCTTCGCCACCGAAGTCGCGGCTGAGGTCGGTGATGTCGATGAAGGTCACCCCATGCCCGGCGCAGATCGCCGCCGCCGCCGTGTTGTAGGCGTCCAGTTCCTGCCCGATCTGCACGCGGTCGCGGCCGGATGCGACGGCATACGGGGTCACCCCCCAGTCCGGGATCGACAACACCAGCACACGTGACGGGCGGCCGCCGGCAAAGCCCAGCGCGCGCTCCAGCAGCGCGGTGAAGCGCGGGCGATAGTCGTCCACGCTGCGCCCGCGGTACTGGTCGTTGACCCCGATCAGCAGGCTCACCAGGTCGAACGGCCCCTGCGGCGCGTCGGCATCGATGCCGGCATCAAGCTCGTCGGTGGTCCAGCCGGTGGTGGCGATGATGTGTGGGTCGTCCAGCGCGATGCCGCTGTCGCGCAGTGCGGCGGCCAGCTGTACCGGCCAGCGGCCGCTGGCCGCAACGTCTTCGCCGATCGTGTAGGAATCGCCCAGCGCCAGGTAACGCATCGCCATGTGTCAGGCCACCGCGCTGCGTGGCTTGAGGGGCACCACTTTGGTGTTGGCCTCTGCGCGGCGCGCCAGTGCACGGTCGATGCGGCCAAAGACGTCACGCATGACCTCCGGCTCGGGCAGCAGGGTCACGCGGAAGTGGTGGCGGTAGGGCACGTTGAAGCTGGAGCCCGGCACCACCAGCACGCCTTCCTCGTTCATCAGTTCCAATGCGAAATCGTGGTCGTCGAAGCTGCGCGCGGCCGGCCCGACCACCGCCGGGAAGGCGTACAGCGCCCCGGCCGGGGCCACCAGCGACAGGTGCTCGCTGGCGTGGCAGGCCTCGATCACCGCGCGGCGGGTTTCATACAGGCGGCCGCCCGGCGCGCACAGCGCCGAGATGGTGTCCGGCCCGTTGACCGCCGCGTCGATCGCGTACTGGCCGGGAACATTGGCGCACAGGCGCAGCGCACTGAGCAGGTCCATCGCCGCGCGGAACTCGCCCAGCCGCTCGGCGGCGCCGGACAGCATCGCCCAGCCCACCCGCCAGCCGCAGGCGCGGTGCACCTTGCTCAGGCCACTGAAGGTGATGCACGGATGCTCGCCGGCCAGCGGCGCCACCGCGTGGAACTCGGCGCCGTCGTACAGGATCTGGTCGTAGATCTCATCGACCATCAGCAGCAGGTTGTGTTTGGCCGCGATGGCCACGATACGTTCCAGCAGCGCTTTGGAGTAGCTGGCACCGCTGGGATTGTTGGGGTTGATCAGCACGATCGCGCGGGTGCGCGAGGACACCAGCGATTCGATCTCCACCGGGTCCGGCTGGAAGCCGTTCTCCGGCGCGCAGCGGTAGTACACCGGGCGGCCGTCGTTGAGGATGGTGGCCGCCGACCACAGCGGGTAGTCGGGCGAGGGCACCAGCACTTCATCGCCGGGATTGAGCAGGGCGCGCAGCGACAGGTCGATCAGCTCGCTGACCCCGTTGCCGACGAACACCCGGTCCGGATGCGCATCGGGCGCGCCCCGCCGGGCGTACGCGGCGGCGATGGCCTCGCGGGCTTCGGGCAGCCCCTGCTGGTGGGTGTAGGGATCGGTACGGCCCATGTCGTCGGCAATGGCCCGCTGCAGGTGCTCGGGCGCGCGGAAACCGAAGTTGCCGGGGTTGCCGATGTTGAGCTTGATCAGCCTGCGGCCCTGTGCCTCCAGCTCCCGCGCTCGCCGCGCCAGTTCGCCCCGGATCTCGTAGCGGACTTCGGACAGGCGCTCGCGGGTGGCGAGCGGCTTCAGCGGAGGTGTGGACATGACTGGGCCGTCGTTCGGGCTTGGAAATCGCATGGTAGCGGAAATGTTGCGTTGCAGGGCGGGCGTTCCAGGGCCGGTTTTCCAATGCTGGCAGGCAGTTGCCGGCCCATGCGACGGCCATGCCGGCGCCGCCCGGGGCCACGGCGGCGACGGCGGCGGGCCGCACCCTCTAGAATGGGCCCGATGACCCACACCACCGATTACCGCGCCCTGCAGACGATGGGCTGGCCCTGGGCCGGCGCCCCCGAGCTGCCCGCCTGGCAGGCCCTGTTCGACCAGCATCCGCAGGCCCGCCCGGGCCGGGTGATCGAGCAGCACCGCACCGGCTACGTCGTTGCCGATGCGCCTGATGCGGCGATCCGCACCGAATCTCCGGCCGAGTGGCAGCGCCCACGCTTCCCCAGCCACGAGCGTGCCGCCGTCGGCGACTGGGTGCTGCTGGAGGGCATCAGGATCGTCGCCCTGCTGCCGCGCCGTACTGCGATCAAGCGCGGTGCGGCGGGCGAGCATTACCACCAGCAGGTGATCGCCGCCAACATCGATACGGTCTTCATCGTCTGCGGCCTGGACGCGGACTTCAATCCACGCCGGATCGAGCGCTATCTGCTGCTCGTCGGCGGTGGCGGTGCGCAGCCGGTGGTGGTGCTGACCAAGGCCGACCAGACCGAGTACAGCGACGATGCGCTGGCCGTGCTGGAGGAACTGGCGGCGCAGGACATTCCGCTGCTGGCGATCAACGGCAAGGACCCGGCCAGTGCGGCGGCGCTGCTGCCGTGGCTTGGCGCGGGCCGCACCGTGGTGCTGGTGGGTTCTTCGGGAGCCGGCAAGTCCACCCTGACCAACACGCTGCTGGGCGAGGAGCGGATGAAGACCGCCGATGTGCGCGTCAACGATTCGCGCGGCCGCCACACCACCACCCACCGCGCGCTCATCCCGCTGCCGGCCGGCGCCTGCCTGATCGACACCCCCGGCATGCGCGAGCTCAAGCCGACCGGCGAAGAAGCACTCAGCGAAAGCGGTTTCGCCGACGTGGAAGCCCTGGCCGCACAGTGCCGCTTCCGCGATTGCGCGCACCAGCGCGAACCAGGGTGTGCCGTGCGTGCTGCCATCGACGCGGGTGACCTGGACGAAGAGCGCCTGCTCAACTACTTCAAACTGAAGGACGAAGTCGCCGCTGCCGCCGCCAAGCTGGCCGTACGCCAGGCCCAGCAGGCGATCGAGCGCAAGCACGTCGGCAAGGGCGCGCAGTGGCGCCCCCCCGGCAGGAAGCGGTAGAGCCGACTTCCAGTCGGCTGCTTTCCGTGCGGCCATCGAACCCCCCGCGCTGCGCGCGTCAGCCGGCTGGAAGCCGGCTCTACAAGGGCCCCGCGCGTTGCATCCCGTAGAGCCGACTTCCAGTCGGCTGCTTTCCGTGCGGCCACCGAACCCCCCGCGCTGCGCGCGACAGCCGGCTGGAAGCCGGCTCTACAAAGGCCCCGCGCGTCGCATCCTCGTAGAGCCGACTTCCAGTCGGCTGCTTTCCGTGCGGCCACCGACCCCCCGCGCTGCGCGCGACAGCCGGCTGGAAGCCGGCTCTACAAAGGCCCCGCGCGTTGCATCCCGTAGAGCCGACTTCCAGTCGGCTGCTTTCCGTGCGGCCACCGCCCCCCCGCGCTGCGCGCGTCAGCCGGCTGGAAGCCGGCTCTACAAGGGCCCCGCGCGTTGCATCCCGTAGAGCCGACTTCCAGTCGGCTGCTTTCCGTGCGGCCACCGCCCCCCCGCGCTGCGCGCGACAGCCGGCTGGAAGCCGGCTCTACAAGGGCCCCGCGCGTCGCATCCTCGTAGAGCCGACTTCCAGTCGGCTGCTTTCCGTGCGGCCACCGAACCCCCGCGCTGCGCGCGACAGCCGGCTGGAAGCCGGCTCTACAAAGTCCCCGCGCGTCGCATCCTCGTAGAGCCGACTTCCAGTCGGCTGCTTTCCGTGCGGCCACCGACCCCCCGCGCTGCGCGCGACAGCCGGCTCCACGTGACCAGCCAACCGGCCCCCCCCGTTCCGGACCCTGCTAATGTCCGCCTCATGGACACCCCCATGACCGTGGATCGTGATGTGGCCCACCACACGGCGCTCGACGCGCAGCTGGTGGAGGCCGTGGCCGGCATCAAGCTGCTCGGCCTGACCAGTTGGCCGGCGGCGCTGCAGGCGCCGTTCCTGGCCAGCGTGGCACGTGGGCAGCCGGTGCTGCCGCAGGTGGACTACCCCCGCCTGGATTTCGGCGACACTCGACGCGCGCTCGCCGCGATCAGCGCCCAGTGCGATCCCAGCCACCCCATCGGTCTGTACGTGCAGCGCTCGGCGCACAGCTGGGACCAGGCCGCCGGTCTGCTCGAGTCACTGGGAACCGCAGGCGTCGACCGCTACTCCGTCGAACTGTTCGGCGCGCCCGAGCAGCCGCTGCCCGGTCGCGGCCCCAGCACCCGCGAGGCAGCCCGCCACTTCATCCAGATCGCCCAGGAACTGGACCACGAACTGCTCGCCCCGGAAGAACAGGTGCCGGTCTCGGCCACCGCGCTGCAACTGCAGCTGCAGAGCGACCTGGATGCCTTCTTCGAATCGCGCATCATCACCGTGCAGCTCGATCCGGAGCTGATTTCCAAGGCGGCCGCCGGCCCCACCCGCATCCGCCTGCGCACCAGTGCGCGCTTCAGTGCCTACGACCGCGCACAGCTGTTCCACCACGAAGCCCTGGTGCACTCGCTCACCGCGCTCAACGGCCGCGAACAACCGCACCTGCCCAGTCTGGCGCTGTCGTCGCCGCGCGTCACCGCCACCCAGGAAGGCCTGGCCACGTTCGCCGAGCAGATCACCGGCAGCATCGACATCGAACGGCTCAAACGCATCAGCCTGCGCACCGAGGCGATCGCGATGGCGCGCGAGGGCGCCGATTTCATCCAGGTATTCCGCTACTTCTGCGACGCCGGGCAGAACAGCGAAGAGAGCTTCGCCTCGGCCCAGCGCGTGTTCCGCGGCGTGCCGCCCAGCGGCGGTGCGGCCTTCACCAAGGACACCGTGTACCTGCGCGGGCTGGTGTCGGTGCATACCTTCTTCCGCCACATGCTGGCCGAAGACCGCCTGCAGGTGTGCCGCTGGCTGTTCGCCGGCAAGATGTCGCTCACCGACGCCATCGCGTTCGCGCCGTTGTTCGAAGAGGGCATCCTGCGCCCGCCGCGCTGGCTGCCGCACTGGGTCAGCCGCGCCAACGGACTGGCGGGCATGCTGGCTTTCTCGCTGTTCGCCAACCGCATCCGCATGGATCAATTGGCAACCGAATAGCGCGTGCCACGATTTCCCGGATTTCGTCGCACGTCGTCAACCGAGGTGCGCCGCGTAAGAATGCTTTCATCTTCCGCTCGCATGATGGTCGCGCACCTGCACTGCGCAGGTCACCATCCCACATGCTACGGATCACCATGCTTACCCGACCCCTGACGATCGCGGTTGCGATCGCGCTGTGCGCTGCCAATGCCCACGCCGCCGATGTAGACGCCAACACCGACGCCAACGTTGCGCTCAGCGCGCAGACCCTCGACACCGTGTCGGTGATCGGCCAGGGCGAAACCCGCCAGGTGCAGCGCATCACCGCCGTCGACAAGGAAGTGCTGCCGCCGGGCACCAGCGGCCAGAAGATCCTCGACCGCCTGCCCGGCGTATCCGTGCAGTCCAACGATGCCTTCGGCGCCAACGAGGAATCGCAGACGATCAGCCTGCGCGGCTTCGACAAGAGCCGCCTGGGCTACACGCTGGATGGCATTCCGCTGGGCGACAACAGCTACGGCAACTACAACGGCCTGAGCATCGCCCGTGCGCTCATTGCCGAGAACCTGGCCGGTGCCGAGCTGTCGCAGGGCATCGGCTCGCTGGGCGTGGCCTCCACCAGCAACCTGGGCGGCACCATCCAGTACTTCTCGCAGGACCCGTCCACCGAATTCGGCGGCCGCGCCAGCGTGACGGTCGGCGACGACAACCAGCGACGCGGCTACCTGCGCGTGGATACCGGCGACATCAACGGCTTCTCCGCCTACGTGTCCGGCGTCCACCAGGATGCGGACATGTGGGCCGAGCCGAACCAGAACCAGACCACCCGCCAGTTCAATGCCAAGGCGGTGTGGAATGTCGGCGACAACCGCTTCGGCGCCTTCGTCGCCACGTCGCGGGCGAGCCAGGCCAACTACGCCTACCTGTCCAAGAGCATGCTCGCGCGCGGCCTGGGCTGGGACTGGAACATCTACGCACCGGACTGGGACCGCGCGGTGGCCGCAGCGTACTGCGCGCCGGGTACCTACAACGCGCAGAAATGCGCCTTCAGCGGCGGCGTCAACAGCATCGACGACGCGTACTACCAGAGCCGTGCGCTGCGCGATGACAATCTCTACTCGCTTGATGCGGACCTGGCGCTGGGAGACACAGCCCGTCTGAAGCTGCTCGGCTACCACCATGAGAACCGTGGCCAGGGCCACTGGTGGGCACCGGGCCAGCCGTCCAACCCGGGCACACCGCAGGCGCTGCCGATCTCCATCCGCAGCACCAACTACACCATCAACCGCCAGGGCATCACCGCCGCGCTGAGCTGGCAGTGGGGTCTGCACGAACTGGAAGCCGGCCTGTGGTACGAACGCAACGACCACAACGTCGAGCGCAACTTCTACTACATCACCGGCCCGTTCCTGGATGACGGCTACCTCAACCATCCCGACCGTCGCCTGTTCGACCAGGATTTCGACATCCGCACGCGCCAGTTCTACGTGCAGGACCGCATGCGCTTCCTGGACAACCGCCTGACCGTGGACGTGGGCGTCAAGAGCCCGAACACGCGCATGACCGCCAATGCGAAGCCCGGCACCGAGGCCAGCTATGCCTCCGGTACGCTGACCGCCAAGGAATCGGTGCTGCCGCAGGCCGGCATCGGCTTCAAGCTCACGCCCAACCAGGAGCTGTTCGCGTCCTACTCGGAGAACATCGCCGCCTTCGTCGGCGGTGGCAGCGGCGGCCCGCTGCAGGTATCGCCGGAGTCCTTCGCGGCCAGCGCCGGGCTGGATCCGGAGAAGTCCAAGACCCTGGAAGCCGGCTTCCGCACCTTCGGCGAGAAGTACCAGGCCTCCATCGCCGCCTACCACGTGATGTTCGACAACCGTCTGCTCTCGCTCAACCCGTGCACCAGCATCGAAGTGGGCACGCGTCCGGAGTGCATCACGCGCTTCATCAACGTCGGGTCGGTCAAGAGCCGTGGCGCCGAGCTGACCTTCATCCTCAAGCCGGTCGATGGCCTGCAGTGGTACAACGCCCTCTCCTGGAACAAGACCACCTACGAAGACAACTACACCTCCGGTGGCGCGATCGTACCGGTGGCCGGCAAGATCACCGTCGATACCCCGCAACGCATGGCGTCCAGTGAGATCAGCTGGAACCGCGACGGCTTCTTCGCCAGCCTGCGCGCCAAGTACACCGGCAAGCGCTACTACACCTACACCAACGACCAGTCGGTGCCGGGCGTAACCACCTTCGATGCCGGCATGGGCTATTCGTTCGGTCCGGGCATGGGCCTGCGCGACGTCAAGGTCTCGCTCAACGCGACCAACCTGACCAACAAGCGCTACGCCGGGCAGCTCAGTTCGTTCGCCCCGGCCGACCCGAACGGCACCCGCTACGCGATCCACGCCAGCGCGCCGCGCCAGGTGTTCCTGACCCTCGGCGCCGAGTTCTGACCGCCGCGCCACCACGATAGCCGCCGCCACCTCGCGAAGGCGGCGGGCACCCCAGGGCCGCACGGCATCCCGCCGTGCGGCCCTGCTGCGTTCAGGCCCGCACGTGCCGCGCATGGCGGGCCACACCGCGGCAGCCGCAGGCGAGCCGGTCACCGTCGCGCACCACCGGCGCCCCGTTCAGCCGCACCCGCGCGCAGCCTTCCACGAAGGCATGCCGGCCCGGGTGCAGCATGCAGGTGGCCAGGTCGCCCATCACTGCGATCGTCGCGCCGTCGATGCGGCCGCTGCCCTGGCACTGCACCACTTCGCCGCCGCCGCTGGTGGGATCCCCCAGGCAGACAGGAGGCCTCATGCTCGCCATCGCCTGTGTCACCAGGAGTGCTTGGGCGGCGTGCGATAGATCAGTGTCGCGGTCACCGTGTCCCCGTGCAGGATGTGCAGCAGGGCGTCGTCCTCGGCCATCCGGTAGCCGGTGGCCCCGCTCAGCGCAGCGGCGAAGCGGTCGCCGATGTCATCGAACCGCTCTTTGTGGCAGCGCGAGCCGATGCGTGCCAGCCCCTCCACCGTCAACCGCGTGCCCTGCTGGCGGTACAGCGCGGTCATCGGCTGGCAGCCGGCATAGCCGGTGAGGTGCCGGCCGTCGGCTTCGAGAATGATGAAGCCCACGTGCGAATCCGGCGGCACCACGGTCGCCGCCTTGTCGGCGGTGGCGGGCAGGTCATGCAGCTTCCACACCGTGCCCAGCAGTGGCTGCGGCGGTTCGGGCGTGGTGGGCCAGGTCTCCCACCCGTTCGTCAGTGCGTAGCGTTCCTGGCAGGCTGTCAGTGCGGCCACCGAGAACAGCAGGAGGGGCAGGGCGAGGCGAGCGGTCATGGGTGCTCCAGATCGGGCTGGCGGGACAGGGCGGACGCGGTGTCCGTGGCATCGGGCTGCGGCGCGGGCACGATGGGCTGCAGCAGCAGACGGCCGTCATCGTCGACGATGACGGCGGTACCGGCCTTGCCGCTGGCCAGCGCCAACGCCAGGGCGGCGGCACCGCTGCCACCGCCCAATGCACCCACGCGCGTGGCCAGGTCGATGCCCACGCGTGGATCGTCCAGATCGAGCGGATCCGCGAGCACGCGCAATGCCATGCGTAGCGCGATGGCCGCATCGACATCGGCACGGCTGTCGTACCAGACGCAGCGCGGGCGGGCGGCCTCGGGCAGCGCGATGTGCAGCGTCTGCCACGCCTCGGAAATGGCGGCCTCCTGCGCGCGCGGCGACAACGCCTCGCCATCATCACCGCGCAGGGCAACACAGCGGGGCGGATACAGCGTGCCCAGCACGGGCGCGGCCTCCTGAAGGGTGATCTGCTGTCGGGTCCACGGCACCGGATACCACGCATCGTCGCCCAGTCGCTGGGCCTGCGCGGTCCCCTCTTCGCGGAGTACCGGCAACAGCGATGTGATGAACGCCGCGGCGTGCACCTGCGCTTCGGGCTCGTGCGGGGCCAGCGCCGTGTAAGCGGCCAGTTCTTCGCGGAACCACGCGTACGGCTGCCGCGCATGCTGCGCCGCCGGGGTGTCCGCCTCCACCGCCTCGCGCCGTATCGCGTCGGGTACCCCGGTGCGGGTGATCCACATCAGCACCATGCTCTCGTCCACCGGATCCTCGGGCTCGTCATCCCAGGGGCGCTGGTACCGCCCTCGGATCAGCCGGCCCTCCAGGCTCAGCAGCACGGCACTGCACAACCGTGGCGACGCCGTGAAGCGGGCGAACAGCGCCTGCAGCACCGGCGCCAGCGACGGGCCGTTGAGGTCCAGCTCGCGCAGCAGCAGCGCGCCGGGCGCGTCGGACTGGCTGGCCATCAAGCCCGGCCACTCCATTGCGGCGTAACGGCTGTGGCGGGTGAGCGTGGGGGCCAGCGTGAACATCGCCACCGGCGCGGCATCGGGCAGGGCGGCGACCAGCATCTCCATTCCCTGCGCCAACTGCACCTGCATCGCCATGCCGCGCTCGGCCAGACGCGCCGCCGGGTCCTCGGCGTGCGCAGCCAGTACCGGGCGGGTGGCCTGCGGGTTGTCCAGCAGGGCCACAAGAGCGTCGGGTGCCTGCCGCGCAAGGCGCGCGTAGCACGCGCGGATCTGAAGCACCGGGGCGGTGGGCGCAGCCGCCGCGCCCGTGGCGGGCAGGGGCAGCACCGGCGAACCCGCAGCGCGCAGCGGTGTGATGCCGCGCGCGCCGGCGCGCATCTCCTGAAGCACCTTGATCAGCGCGGCCACCAGCAGGAACAGCGCGCCCAGCGCGATGCTGCCCGCGAGCCACGGGCCCACGGCCTGTGCAGGCGAAGCGAGTTGGTCATCATCGACGGCGTACCAGCCCATCAGCAGCGACCAGAGTGCCCACAGCAGGAAGAAGGCCGGTCGCAGGAACGCGTGCGGGATCATGTGAGACCGTCCTCGTAGCGGAGGCGTTCAGAGGGGTCCACTGTCCTGATGCCGATCCGTGGATGCCCGGTAGTGGTGACGTATGGTCGGAATACCTGACGCCGGCGTAGATAACTCCAGCGCACTTCGCGGCGGGAGACCTTGGCAATGTAATCCAGCACATTCTCCTTGCCATCCATTGCTGACGCGGGTTTGGCATCGGTGAAAATGGGCGTCCTGCCGGCCCGAAAAGTGGCAAGCGCCTTGCGGTCTTCCGCATTGAGTGGATCTTCGGGGATCGCGCGGACGAGAGGGGGTTTTGGCATGGGCGGCCGGGTTTCCCGCCAGCCGGTGGGAACAAAGTGCGTATGGGCCTCCACAGCGCGCTGATATGCCTCTTGTCGGTCCTTGGTGTCCACAGCATGTATACGAAGGCTCTCTCGATACTGCGCGTCACAGGCTTCGAGGTGGGCATGCATGTTCCTGTAGTCACGCTCGCATTGCGGGTCTGTCAGTACGAAGCCAGCACGCGAGTCATGGACGTACTGCATGAGAATGTTTCGCAAGGCGTCGCCGGGCTCTGGAGACGCTCCCCAGTAGCGGTCGTACATCTCCATGCAGGCGTGCTCACGGTGAACAAAGCCAGGTAAGCCAAGCGCGCGCCTGCCATGCACTCGGGCACGCTGCGCCGGATCGTTGAACACAGCGAGATAGACCATCAATTCGGCATTTGCCTGGTCGAGATTGATGTGGTCCTGCGTCTGTGTCTGCTTGCAGTGGGTCATGAATGGCTGTGCGATGAATGTCTCGCGCGGCAGAACTTGTCGCCGCCAGCCCAGGTAGGCGAGATAGTGCGCGTGTAGTAGGCGAAGCAGCGGGGCGCCGGCGCGGTGCTGCTCAAGCGTCTTCTGATAAGCGTCGTAGCTGCGCTGCAACTCCGGTGATATGGCGAAGAATGGGCCGACTTTGGTCTGGTAGAGTTCAGTGAGCGGCCTGAGGGGTACTGCAGCGGCTCGGGCACGTGCATACATATCATTGAGGGAGACCTGCGACAGAAGGTCGCCCTGTTGCTGGCGGATACGCTGCCCGCCCTCCAGGGTACCCTTGCCTTGGGAATGTGGTCCGTAGCCGCCGCCAACGTCGGCATGCACACCGGGGTAGATGATTTCCAGACGATGCGGAGCTTGCTCGCGTGAAGCGGAAATACTCGTCAGTGGGAACGAGTTGCGTGCCTCATGCCCGGCAACCATATGGACGCACTGCTCTACAAATGAAGGAATTACCATGTACCGTGGACTCGCCCATGACAGATGGCCGTCCCCTGTGCGCGGCATGGAATCAGCAATCTCGACCGATGCCACCGTATCGAACAGCCCCATGAAGCGTACCCTCAACGGGATGCCGCAGACCTGTGGTCTATACTCTCCCGCCCACTCGATCAGGTGGTTGAGGAACGCGCGTGCTGCAGTGGCGCCGCGCGAAAAGCCGAACAGGTCCAGCGTGATCGTCGAGATCACGGGGGCAGCTGCTTTCGGGTTGGCCAGCACCTCGTCAAGCGTTCGGCGCACGCGTCTGATCTGATGGTCGCTCTCAACGGCCTTGATGATGGCATCTGCGTTGTCTGAAACCACACGCTTGCCGCAAAGCAGTTCGGAAATCTTGTTGGCCATGAACATGAATGCATACCGCAAGCGTCGATCGCCATACTCGCCGTCCCGCGCGCCATGTTCGTGTGGCTCGTGTTCGCCAATTTCCGGGAAGGGCGTTCCGACGCCCTGTATGTAAAGGCGAAACTCCCCGATCTCAACCTGCTCCGTGCATGCGTCGTAGAGCCTTGCAACGTTGCTGTGAGAGCCAGAGGGACGGTCTTCCGTGCTGTGATTCCGTGTTCCGTCGAAGAAGATCGAGAATCGAACAGGGAGCGAACAGGACGCGCCAGTCTTTCCCGCGCCAGAAGCGCAGGGATTGAAAAGGCGCGTCGCAGGCGCGCATCCTGGAAGCCAGGCGAACTCATTCATCGTGGCCAATACCTCGTTTTTTGTAGAAGTTCTTGTAAGGATGCGGAGCGCCTGCATAGTCCTCGTGGCGCGGACTCATGATTGCGGGAATCACCAGAACCTGGTCGTCGGCAAACAGGTGAACGTTCGTTGAGCTGACGTCGGTATAGGGATGAACGGGTACGTCCTTCTCCACCCAACGGCACGCCTGTTCCTCTGTCTGAGGGTTGTCCGCGTAAAAAGCCTTGCAGCGGCGCCACTTGACACGTACGGTGAGCCCCGGGTGCCAGCGCACCGGCAGGCTGAGGGCACTCAGTACCGTGCTGCCACCGGTGCCCGCGCTATCGCCGCCACCCCCGTCGACATACACCGGCTGCACGAAGGTGTCTGTGGGCTCGTAGTCCATCGCGGTCAGGCTGGTGACGAATCGTGCTGACGTGTGTTTGCCGTCTAGAGCAGCGGGTCGATCACGGCTGGACAGTACAACTACCGTAACGACGAAAAGCAGGACGCCAAACCCGATGCGGGCGCGCTGGGACGTGCGCAGGTCATCGTCAGCGGAGGCACTTTCGCTGTCGGCCTTTGGTTCGTTGGTCATGGTCCGGTGCCACCCCTGTGTCGGCTTTTGCTTGATTGCTTTGCACGGATCAATCCTGTGAGTGGCATCGAGAAACCCGCCTTGAGAGGATGCATTGCGAATCGGGACCCTGTGCGCGACGCGAATTCACTCATCGTGGCCAATACCTCGTTTTTTGTAGAAGTTCTTGTAAGGGGGGGGAGCTCCGGGGTAGTCCTCGTGACGCGGACCGAGCATCCCCGGAATCACCAGTACCTGGTCGTCGGCAAACAGGTGGACGATTGTTGATCCGACGTCGGTATAGGGATGGACGGGAACGTCCTTCTCCACCCAACGGCACGCCTGTTCCTCTGTCTGAGGCCTGTCTGCATAGAACGCGTTGCACCGCCGCCACTTGACCCGCACGGTCAGCCCCGGGTGCCAGCGAACCGGCAAGGCAAAGGCACTCAGTACCGTGCTGCCCCCGGTGCCCGCGCTATCGCCCCCACCCCCGTCCACATACACCGGTTGCACGAAGGTGTCCGTGGGCTCGTAGTCCATCGATGTCAGGCTGGTGCTGAACCGCCTTGATGCGACCTTGTCGTCTACAGCAACGGTACTGGGACGGTCGTACATCGCAGTTGCAGCGATAAGGAGCAGTACGGCACCTGTCCAGAGGTAGCCTTGAAGGGATGCGCCACGGCCGTTTGACTGGCTCGCACTGGTTGTTTTCTCCGCCGACGAACCGGGTTCCCCGGACGCGTGCGCGTGCAGATCGGTCTCCTGCTGTGCGGGAATATGCTGGATCGAATCCCGACGTCTCGCGCGTCGGGTCAGCGAGTACCGCTGGAAGGATGGACCGGCTGTCATAGATGACGATACGCGCTGCGCTACCGAGGCATGTGGATCGTCAGATGCCTCGACAGCGATCACGGGTGTCATCCTGACGGCGCGCCGCAGCAGTGCGTCAAGCAACGCATAGAGAAGGCCTGTGCATACCGCCAGCGGGTAGGCAGCGACATAGACAAAAATGGGGACGATCGTGGCGCCCCAACCCGTCGAGTCGACACTCCAGGCGAGCAGGTAGAACATCACAGCGACCCAGAGGGCAACGACGCACTGGACCAGGGGAACGCCCTGGAACGTCATGCGATGGTAGTTGCAAACGACGCGTCGGAAGCCATTGACGAAGAGCAGCAGCATCGGGGGCATGACCACCACGAACCAGGATGGTCCCATGCCGTCGTCCCCCTCCGCATAGCTTGCCTGCCACAGCGCAGCAGTGAACAGCACGGTCACCACGCCGTCGACGACGAACCACAGCAGCGCGCGCAGATTGCCGTTCCCGGCTCCACCCGGCCTATCCGGACCGGCGTCATGCGTCATCGCGAGCCTCCTCGGCAGGTGTCGCTGCCGCAGCATGGCCAGCGCCATCCGGCGACGGAGGGCCAGCGGCGTCCGCGTCGCCGGTCAACGCCTCCCACAGCGCTGCTCCGCGCAGTCCCTGCGCGTGCACCGGGTGTGCGGCGATCCCGCCGGAGCAATGGCCGCGCTGTAGCGCCCAGGCGATCCAACTGCTCTGGTCGGTTGCGTCGGTATAGCCCTGCGCGACGGCCAGCGCCAGGGTGTGCGCGGCGAGCACGTGGCGGGCTTCCCGGCCGCGCAGGGTTGGGGCGAGGCGGATCACGCCTTTCAGCGGCTGGATCAGCGCGTCGGCCAGGCCGTGCTGCCGCATCGCGTGATGCTGCGTGACGCTCCAGCCGGGGCGGCCGGCAACGGCGGGTGCCCGTGGCGGCGATGCGGCAGGCAGGTCCAACGCCATCGCACGGCCGTCGCGGTCGGCCAGCCACCAGCCGCGCCACGGGGCGCAGAACGCTGCGCGCTGGTCGGGCGTCCACACGTCCATCGCCGCCCGCAGCACGCGTCCGTCGCCCAGCCGCGTGTAATGCAGGCCACTGCGATCCCCATCACGCATCCAGTAGCACAGGTGCTCGGCAATCGCGTCTGCGGCAGCCTCGCTGGCCAGCCAGTTCACGCCCGGCGCACTGCCGTCGATCCCGTGCGCGCCGGCGTCCCTGGCAGGCAACAGCCACGGGCCCATCGACTGTGCATCGGCCGACAGGTCGGCGAACAGGGCGATGGCCTGCGGCGCGCCCCGTGCCAGCCGCCCGGCAAGACCGCGCTGCACCGCGCCGTCGATCAGGACGTACGCGTGCAGGGAGGGATTCACGACCAGCGCGTGGCAGGCCGGGGGCAACGGGTTCATGCGGCCTCCGTCAGGTTGACGCGGTAGGTGCCGAGCAGTGCGGCCTGGGCCAGGCAAGGCAGGCAGATCGGGGGCGTTGCCTGGGGCAGGGCGCGCGACCATTGCTCGGTCCGCGGTCCGTCCCAGTCATGACGGGCACCTTGGAGGCGGATGGCCCCATCGCTGCCGCCGGTGACGCCGCCGCCGATGCGCAGGAAGCTGCCGTCGGCGGCGACCAGGCGGATGACTGGCGCGGCAATGACGATCTCACCGTTCTCGGCGCTGAGCTGCATGCCCTGCAATGCGTGCGCCTGGATCTGGTCGCCGCGTGACTGCAGCTGCAATGGGCCGGCGTTGGCGACAGCGCTGATGCCACCGTCGCCGGCATACAGGGACAGGCCCTGGCCGGCCTGCAGGTGCATGCGTTCGCCACTGGTCTGCTGCAGATGGGTGCCGGCCACGACATCGTGCTGGCCACGGCTGACATGCAGCTGCGATGCCGGCGTGGCGGTGACCAGCCCGGCAGCGGCGGACACGGCAACAACCGGGGCGTGGCCGCCGTCTCCCTCGCCGGTCCACGCCTTCAGCGCTTCTGCGAGGGCGTGCTGCGGCGTTGCGCTGGCGGTGCCGGCCTGCTGTTCAGTGGCCAGGGTGGCCAGCTGCGCGAACACCTGGCGGCACTCGTCCAGCAGCCCCAGCAGCTCCTGCTGGTCCAGCTGATGGCCGCGCGCCTGCGTGCGGCCGTGGCTGCTCAGCAGCAGGCCGTGCGCCGAACGCAGGGCCAGCGCGGCATCCGTGCGCAGTTCGGCACCGCTGCCGCGCGGCTGCGCCTGGCCGTCCCGGCGCGGTGTGGTGAGCTGGCCCAGGTGCAGCGCGCTGTCATGCGGGCTGGCGCGCAGATGCGCACCGACCTCACCAGGGCTGTCGTCGAACACGAGCTCGGCATGGGCGTTGCCGCCATGCTCGCGCGACTGGATACCCGACAGCGCACGGTTGCCCGGCAGCTGGCCGGCACCGGAGAACCGCGGCGGCGCATGCCGGCCGTTGTGCAGCACGCCGACGACCACCGGGCGGTCCATGTCGCCGTGGAGAAAGTCCACCAGCACTTCCTGGCCGATGCGCGGCAGGAACTGGTGGCCGAACCCGTCGCCCGCGCTCGGTAGGGCGACCCGTATCCAGGTGGAGGCATGCGCCAGATCGGCGTCATCGCCATCGGCGCGATCCTCGGCCCGCTGCCAATGGAAGCGGATGCGGATGCGGCCGAGCGGATCGGTATGCACGGTCTCGCCCGGCGGGCCCACCACGGTGGCGCTCTGCGGCCCGTTGGCCGTCGGGCGGTGCAGGCGGTCGGCATACTCGGGCACCAGCGGCTGGTCGTGCGGCAGCGCCCGGAAGCGGGTGCGGCACTGGCCGGGCTGCAGACGGTCGTCGGGCGATGCATCTGAATCAACCTCCACCCGTGCGGGAAGGTTGTTGCAGGCCTGCAGGTGCACGCCGCTGACCAGGAAGCTGCGCGCGTTCACGTCCAGGGTCGCATGCGCGGGATGGCCCTCGATGACCACTGCGTCGCCGGTGGCCAGGCCGCGCAGTCCACCTTCACCACGCCAGGTGCGCGAGCGCAGTTCGCGCGCCTGCATGCGCAACTGGCTGTAGCGCGCCAGTTCCTGCGAGCTGCCGGCGTAGTACAGCGTCTCGGCACGATGGTCTTCCAGACCAGCTGTGGCGGTGCGCGCCGGATCATGGAGCGGCTGTGCGTTGTCGTCACTGCCGTGCAGCGGTTGTGCGCGGGCATAGTCGTAGCTGGACAGGGCCACGGCGGCAGGTGCCAGGCGCTGGCAGGCCTGCCAGTGCTGCAGGGTGTCGCGGTCGTCATCGTGGCGACCGGCCCGGTAGGGCAGGGCGACGGTGCGGTCCGGGTCGAACAGGGGGGTGTCGGTCAGGCACAGTACGTGGCGCGGCTGGCCGTCTGCGATGTCGAACCGGAAGCGATAGCTGATGCCTTCCTCGGCCAGCAGCCGGTCGATGAAGGCGTGGTCGCTCTCGTTGAACTGCACGCAGTACGAACGCACCGGATGCGACCGCAGCAGGTGCTGTACGCAGTCGAAGGCGGTCGCCAGGCAGGCGTTGCGCTGCCGATGCTCATCCAGCAGCGTGGTCACGATCTCCGGTACGCTCAGGTCCTGGAAGATCCGGCAGGCGCGACGTTGCTGGAGCAGCGCCAGCGCCGAGCCGATCTGCAGCACCATGCGGGTGTGGCCCGCGTGCATGCCGGTGCGGCGGACGGCATGGATGATGCCGTTGAGCCAACGCCGTCCGCCACCCGCCGTGGTGACGCCCACACCCACCACCCGACCGGGCAGTGCGCTGATGTCGCTCTCGGGACCAGGCACAAGGCCGTGCACGGTGAGGGAGAAATCGGTATTGAGCGCATCGCGGAAATCGATGCGTTGTGCGAGCAGAGGGAGCGGTGCGCCTGCGGTGCCCCAGTGCAGATCAATCAGACGATGCAGGGACGTCCACTGCGCGGACGGTGCGTTCCATTGCGACATCGGTGACTCGTTGTTACGCCGTTGAAGGCCGTGCAACGAGTCTATGAACGTACCGCCGCCGCCGACAGAGGCAATAGCGTCGATACGCAGGGGAGATTCAAAAGATGGCGTAGATTCCGATAGGTGTGTGCGATCAACACCGATGGGAAACGCACGTGTCAGCGTCAGCGGTTTGCATCATTCCGCGTGATGCACTGCCGCAGGGACAACCAACGTCACCGTGCCGCCCACGGTGACGTTCGTGCGGACTCAGAACATGTGCAGGCCGCCGTTGACGGCATAGTCGGCGCCGGTCACATACGCCGCGTCATCCGAGGCCAGCCAAGCGCACAGGCTGGCCACTTCCTCCGGCTTGCCGAGGCGGCGGATCGGCACGGACGCCGCCAGCCGGTCCAGCACGTCCGGCGGGAAGCTGCTGATGGCCTGGCTGGCGATGTAGCCCGGCGAAATGGTGTTGACGGTGACGCCGCGGGTAGCCACTTCGTTGGCCAGCGCGCGGCTGAAGCCATGCATGGCGGCCTTGGCGGTAGCGAAGTTGACCTGGCCGATCTGGCCCTTGTGCGCGCTCACCGAGCCGATGTTGACGATGCGTCCCCAGCCCCGCGTGCTCATGCCGTCGATCACCTGCTTGGTGATGTTGAACAGCGCGTGCAGGTTGGAGCCCATCACCGCGTTCCAGTCGTCCTGGGTCATCTGCCGGAACAGGACGTCGCGGCTGCCGCCGGCGTTGTTGACCAGAACATCGATCTCGCCGACTTCGGCCTTGACCTTGGCGAAGGCGGCCACGGTCGACGCCCAGTCGGTGGCGTCGCCCTCGGAGGCGATGAAATCAAAGCCCAGCTCACGCTGCTCGCGCAGCCAGGCCGACTTGCGAGGCGAGTTCGGGGCGCAGCCGGCCACCACGGTGTGGCCGTTGCGGGCAAGCTTCTGGCAGATGGCGGTGCCGACGCTGCCCATGCCACTGGTCACGTACGCGATGCGAAGGGTCATGGCGAATCTCCTGGATGAGGGTCAGGCGGCGAAGGGGTAGAGGGCGCACAGCAGGCTGCCGGCCATCAGCACCAGCGAGACCATCACGGCCCACTTGAGCGTGAACTTCTGGTGGTCGGCGAACTCGACCTTGGCCAGGCCCACCAGCAGATAGGTGGACGGCACCAGCGGACTGAGCAGGTGCACCGGCTGGCCGGCGAGCGAGGCGCGCGCCATTTCCACCGGGGTGATGCCGTAGTTGCCGGCGGCCTCGGAAAGGATCGGCAGCACGCCGAAATAGAACGCGTCGTTGGACATGAAGAAGGTGAACGGCATCGATGCCAGCGCGGTGATCACCGCCAGGTACGGACCCCAGGCATCCGGGATGACCGCCAGGAAGCTGTGCGACATCGCTTCGACCATGCCGGTGTTGTTGAGGATGCCGGTGAAGATGCCGGCGGCGAAGATCAGCGACACCACCGACAGCACGTTGCCGGCATGGTTGACCACGCGGCGGCGCTGCTCGGCCAGGTTCGGGTAGTTGATCACCAGCGCGATGGCGAAGCCGACCATGAACAGTACCGGCATCGGCAGCACGCCCAGCACCAGCGCGGTCATCAGCGCCAGGGTCAGCCCCAGATTCACCCACAGCAGTTTGGGGCGCTTGGTGTCTTCGGCGTCGTCCAGAGTGGGCAGGGCGCCATCGTCGGAAACGCTGGCGTCCATCCACGAGCCGCCCGTAGGCAGGCTGACCACGCCGAGCCGGCGGCGCTCCTTCAGGCCCAGATACCAGGCCAGCAGCAGCACCGACGCGCACGCCAGCACCATCGCCGGGATCAGCGGCACGAACACATCGGCCGGGTCCACGTGCAGCGCGGTGGCGGCACGCGCGGTAGGGCCGCCCCACGGGGTCAGGTTCATCACGCCACCGGCGAGGATGGTCACGCAGGTCATGTTCAACGCGTTCATGCCCAGCCGCTGGTACAGCGGCAACATTGCCGAGACGGTGATCATGTAGGTGGTGGAGCCATCGCCATCCAGCGAGATCAGCATCGCCAGCGCGGCGGTGCCCAGCACGATCTTCATCGGATCGCCCTTGACCATGCGCAGGATCACCCGCACCAGCGGGTCGAACAGCCCGGCATCGATCATCACCCCGAAGTACAGGATGGCGAACATCAACATCACGCCGGTGGGCGCGATCTTCTTGATGCCTTCCAGCATCATCTCGTCGATGCCCGCCCCGAAGCCGCCGATGATGGCGAACACGATCGGGATGGTGATCAGGGCGACCAGCGGCGACAGTCGTTTGCTCATGATCAGATACATGAACGTAATGACCATGCCAAAGCCGAGGATGCTCAGCATCATCTGCGGACTCCTTGCAACGTGGGGGTGGGGTTAGAAATCGAACTGCAGGCGGCCGGTGACCGCGCGGGTGCGGTCCACGGTGGCGTCGGCGAGGCGGTCACGGTTGCGGCTTTCGATCAGGTTGAGCATGAAGCGCAGGTTCGGGCGCATGTACCAGTTGCCGCCGAGCGTCCAGGCGTCGGTACGCGCATCGATCAGGTCCGGCTGGCCGATCAGGTGCTGGTCGCCGCGCATCTGGTCGTAGCGCAGCGCCAGCTCGAAGGCACCTGCCTTGTGGCGCAGGTCCTTGACCCGTGCGAAGCGACCGGTCTTGCGGTCATACGCCCGCGATTCGCCGGTGACGAACCAGCTCACCAGGCCATAGCCGGCCATCACCGTGGCGCGCTGGCTGCCATCGTCGAAGGTGGCGCCGCTGAATTCGCCCTGCCAGGACAGCGGCCCGCGCACCTGCGCATACTCCATCGACCACTTGTTGACGTCGGTATCGCGGCCGGCCGAGAAGTCGACCAGCGTCAGGCGGCTGTTGTCGGACAGGTGGCCGGCCGGGCGCGGACGGATCTTCAGCCCGGGCGCGCCGTTCGCGCCGGGGTTGTCGTAGCGCTCGTGGGCCAGCGACAGGCCCAGGTGCAGCACGTCGCCGGCGGTGGCGCCGGGCGCCCACGTGACCCGGCCGCCGGCGGCGCGGCCCTTGGCCTGCCAAGTGTCGATGCTCTCCAGGCTGTAGGCGCTGGCGGCCCAGGTCATATCGCCTTTGGCGGCCTGCCAGGAAGCACCCAGCCGGTACAGCGGGGCCAAGGTGGTGCCGGCGTTGCCGCGCTCCAGGAAGGAGCCGTAATTGGAACTGGTGCGGTCATCCAGCGAGAAGAACTGCTTGAACTGGCCGACGGTCAGCTTGCCGCCGCTGAAGTCGCGGCTGACATAGACGTCCTTGGCCTCGACACGGTCACCGGAGAAATCCGCTTCCAGTTTGTAGTCCACAGCGAAGAAGCGACCGGACACGTCCATCCACGCGCGGCGGATTTCGGTGTCGTCCTTGTTCGGGGTGCCGCGGCTGTCGTTGTCGAAGTCGGCGAAGTCCAGGTGCAGGCGGCCGCCGACGCTGGCGGTGACCGGGCGGTCGTCGTCACTGCCGTCGGCGGCCCAACCGGGGGCGCCCAGCAACAGCAGGGTGCAGGCAACAGGCGCGCGCCAGCGCAGCGAATTCAGTTCCACGGACCCTCCCAGGTACACGTTGTCGATGGGGTGACGGCAAGCACATCGGCACGGGGCGATGCGAGCGCGCAGCCTAGTGCCGGGAAGCTGTCATCCACCTGTCAGCGCTTGCTGCACCGCAGCGCATCGCACGACGGCGGCCGTACGCGCTAGCATTCGCGCACCGTTCCCGATCCCGACCGATGCGCATCCTGCTGGTGGAAGACAACCCGGACCTGGCCGATGCGATCGTCCGTCGTATGCGCCGCAGCGGCCATGCCGTGGACTGGCAGAACGACGGGCTGGCTGCTGCCAGCGTGCTGCGCTACCAGCGTTTCGATCTGGTGGTGCTGGATATCGGCCTGCCCAAGCTGGACGGTCTGCGGGTGCTGGCGGGCATGCGCGAGCGCGGCGACAGCACCCCGGTGCTGATGCTCACCGCGCGCGACGGCATCGAAGACCGGGTGCAGGCGCTGGACGTAGGCGCCGACGACTACCTGGGCAAGCCGTTTGATTTCCGCGAGTTGGAGGCCCGCTGCCGTGTGCTGCTGCGCCGCGCGCGCGGCCAGGCCAGCGAGGTGGTGCAGGTCGGTGGCTTCCAGTTCGACAACGCCGCGCACCGGGTCAGCCTGGACGGACAGCCGATCGATCTGCCCAACCGCGAGTTCCGCCTGCTGGAGATCCTGATGGGGCGGCTGGGGCAGGTGGTGGGCAAGGACGAGATCGGCAACGGGCTGTTCGGCTTCGATGACGACGCCGGCCCCAACGCCATCGAGCTGTATGTGGGGCGCCTGCGCCGCAAGCTCGCCGGCGCGCCGCTGCGGATCGTGACCGTGCGCGGCAGCGGCTACCTGCTGGAAGTGGTGGACCCCGGGACTGCGGAGCCGGACGATGGCCGCTGAGGCTGCCGCCACGCCACGCTCGATCCGGCACACCCTGTGGCTGTATCTGGGCGGGCTGATGGCGCTGTTCGCGGTGGCGCTGCTGTTCGGCGCGCGTGACTACGGCCAGCGCGCGGCCAACCGCTCCTACGATCACCTGCTGGTGTCCTCGGCGCTGTCGATCATCGATTCGGTGGCGCTGGTGGAGGCGCAATGGCAGGTCGATCTGCCGTACGCGGCGCTGGACCTGCTGGCGATGGCACCGGAGGACCGCGTGTTCTATCGGGTGTCCGATGCCCATGATCGCACCGTTACCGGCTACGACGATCTGCCGGCCGCGCCGCGCACGCCCAGCGACCGGCCACAGTTGTTCGATGCACCCTACAGCGGCGAGACGGTGCGCTTTGTGGTGGTGTCGCGGCGGGTGTCCTCGCCGTCGGCGCAGGGCGAGGTGCGCGTGCAGGTCGGGCAGACCCGCCGCGCCCGTGAAGTGCTGGCCCAGGACATGGTGACCCGCGCGCTGGTGGCGATCGTGGTGCTGTCGCTGATGTCGCTGGCACTGGTGGGCATCGGCGTGCACCGCGCACTGCGTCCGCTGGTGCGGGTGGAGCGTGAACTGGCCCGCCGCGAACCGTCCGACCTGCGGCCGCTGGATGCGGTGGTCCCGCGCGAAATGGACAGGATGGTGGGGGCGTTGAATCACTTCATGGGGCGGCTGTCGAGCAGCAACGAGACCCTGCGCGCCTTCATGGCCGAGGCTGCGCACCAGATGCGCACGCCGCTGGCCGCACTCCGCGCCCAGGCGCAGCTGGCGCTGGACGATGAAGACCCGGACGACATGCGGCGCAGCCTGCAGGCGATCGAGCGCAATGCCACCCACATGAGCCGGCTGCTCAACCAGCTGCTGAGCGACGCCAGCGTGATCCACCGCGCCAATCTGCAACGCTTCGCTGCGGTGGACCTGGCCGAGATCGTGCACCAGGCGCTGCACGAGGCGCTGCCGCAGGCGTTGCCCGCCCCGCGCGTGCAGCTGGCGGCAAGCCCGGCGCCGGCCTGGGTCAACGGCGACGCCCTGCTGCTGCGCGAAGCGATCAAGAACCTGATCGACAACGCGCTCAAGTACGGTGGCGACGGCCCGCTGCAGATCGCGCTCACCGAAGCCGCCGGGTTCTGCGTGCTGACCGTGGCCGACCACGGCCCGGGCATCGCCGCGGCCGATGCCGAGCGTGTGTTCGAGCGTTTCGCCCGCGGCGAGGGCGCGCCCGCAGGGGGCGCCGGCCTGGGGCTGGCCATCGTCAAGCGCGTGGTGGACAGCCACGGCGGACACATCGATCTGTCCAACCGCGTGGGCGGCGGTGGCCTCATCGCCACCATCCGCCTGCCGAGGATGCACCCATGACGCTGCGCTGCCTGCTGCTCCTGCTTTGCCTGGCCTGCGGTCCTGCCGTTGCCGCGCCGGGCGATGTCCAGCGCTTCCCCGCGCAGGGCGTGCCCACGGCCCACCTGCGCATCCACGGCTCGACCGACATTGAAGTGTTCGCCACCGTGATCGCCGATTACCAGCGGCTGCACCCGGGCACGGAGATCGTCTACGAAGACGTGATCACCCAGGACATGTATGCGCGCTACCTGCGCGACCGCACGGGGCCGGCCGCCCCGGACATGTTGATCAGTTCGGGCATGGACCTGCAGACCAAGCTGGTCAATGACGGCCACGCGCTGGCGCACCGCTCGCCGCAGACCGATGCGCTGCCCGGCTGGGCGCAATGGCGGCACGAGGCCTTCGGGATCAGCTACGAGCCCGTGGCGATCGTCTACAACACCCGCGCGCTGCCGGCGGCCCGGGTTCCGCGCACGCGCCGGCAGCTGCTGGAACTGCTGCGCGCGCCGGACGCGCCCCTGTTGCGCCGGGTCGGCACTTACGACGTGGAACGCAGCAGCGTGGGCTACCTGCTTGCCACCCAGGATGGGCAGCGCGGCAGCATGGCCGGCGCGCTGCTGGGCGCGCTGGGCGACAACCAGGTGCAGCTGGAAGAGCGCACCGGCGTGCTGCTGGACAAGGTCAGCCGGGGTGAACTGTCGCTCGTCTACAACGTGCTGGGCTCGTATGCGCAGGCGCGCATCGATGCGGGCGCGCCGCTGGGCATTGTCGAGCCGGAGGACTACACGCTGGTGGTGCTGCGCACGGCGGTGATTCCGCGCAGCGCACGCCACGCCGAAGAGGCACGCCGCTTCCTCGATTACCTGCTCTCGCCGCGTGGGCAGCAGGTGCTGTCGCGCGAGGCGCGGTTGATGCCGATCCTGCCGGCGCAGGGGCAGCAGCGCGGGCGCTCGCCCGAGCGTAGTTACCGGCCGATCCAGCTGGGGCCGGGGCTGCTGGTGTACCTGGACGGGCTCAAGCGCCGCCAGTTCCTCGACGCCTGGCGTGGCAGCATGCTCCAGCAGGACCGGTAACGCCGGGCGCCACCGCAGTGCCGGCATGCGTCGCTGACCACCGCCGCGAACCGCCAACGTCACTACAATGACCGCATGAGTGCATTGACCGTCCTGATCGCCGACGACCACCCGCTGCTGCGCGCGGCGGTCGTTCATTCCCTGCGCCAGGCGCTGCCGCTGGCGCAGGTGATCGAAGTGGCCAGCGCCGCCACGCTGGAAGCCGCGCTGGACCAGCACCCGGAGATCGAACTGGTGCTGCTGGACCTCACCATGCCCGGCGCACGCGGGTTTTCCTCGCTGTTGCATGTACGCGGTGCGCACCCGGACATCCCGGTCGTGATCGTCTCCTCCAATGACCACCCGCGGGTGATCCGCCGTGCGCAGCAGTTCGGCGCGGCCGGTTTCATTCCCAAGTCGGCGCCCGCCGAGACCGTCGGCCAGGCCGTGTCGGCCGTGCTCGAGGGCGGTGTGTGGTTCCCGGCAATGGCCGCCGAACGTTCCGAATCCGATGCCCTGCTGGCCGCGCGTCTGGCCCAGCTCACGCCGCAGCAGTTCCGTGTGCTGCTGTACCTGGCCGACGGCCTGCTCAACAAGCAGATCGCCTACGAACTCGGCCTGGCCGAGAACACCGTCAAGGTGCACGTCACTGCGATCCTGAAGAAACTCGAATGCCACAGCCGCACCCAGGCGGCCGTGCTCGTCAAAGCCCTGGAACCGGAAGGCAGCGCCACCGACCTGTAGCGCCGGCCTCTGGCCGGCTGCTTTCCGCTCCGCCATCGACAACCCTGCGCCGCGCGCGACAGGGCGGCTTCCGACCTTTAAACCCCCGCGCTTCGCGCGATAGCCGACTGGACGTCGGCTCTACAACGGCGGCGTCCGATACCCGAACATCCGGTGTTGCGCGCGGCAGCCGGCCTCCGATCCCCGTAGAGCCGGCCTCTGGCCGGCTGCTTTCCGCTCCGCCACCGACAACTCTGCACCGCGCGCGATGGGCCGGCTTCCGACCCCTTGAACCCCCGCGCTTCGCGCGATAGCCGACTGGACGTCGGCTCTACAGAAGCAATGGTTCTATCCGCGGTGGCGCACCAGCAGCTGCGTCATCAATGCGCGCAGCGCTGGCGGGCGGACCGGCTTGGCGAGGAACCCCCAGCCCTTGTCAGCGGCGCTGGCCCTGAGTGCCTCATCGCGCTCGGCGGTTACCAGGATCACCGGGGGACGGCTCTTCCAGCGCCCGGCAAGGTCTTCGTACAGTGCCGGGCCGGCGAAGTCGCCCATGCGTACGTCCAGCAGCACCAGCTGCGGCACGCTGTCGGGCGTGGCTGCGTCCAGCGCAGCCTGCGGGCCGTCGGCGAGATCAACGCGGCAGCCCCATCGCTCCAGCAGCGTGCGGGTGGCGGTGCAGACGCGCGGGTCGTCGTCGATGCTCCAGACCCGGCAACCGCGCAGCGGGCTGTCGTCGCCGGGGTCGGGCGACGCTGGCGATGCTGCGGCGGACATCGCCGGTGCCACGTCGCTGGCCTCGCCAAGCGGTACCTCCACACTGAACACGCTGCCGCGTCCCAGCGTGGAGCGCAGCGCGATGCGATGGCCGAGCAGGCGCCCGATGCGCTCCACGATGGCCAGTCCCAGGCCCGCCCCGCGCTCCTGGTCCACGCCGTCATCCAACCGGCGGAATTCCTCGAAGATCTCGCCCTGCAGGCTCTCCGGAATGCCCGGGCCCTGGTCGTGCACCTCGATGCGCAGCTGTTCGCCCCCCCTGCGGCACCCGAGCAGCACGCGGCCGCGCGGGGTATAGCGCAGCGCATTGGACAGGAAGTTCTGCAGGATGCGCCGCAGCAGCGCCTCATCGCTGACCACCACCGCGCGTGTATCCACCCAGCGCAGCTGCAGCCCGCGCGCGTCGGCGGCGATACCGAACTCGCGGGCCAGCGTTTCCAGCAGCGGCGACAGCGCGAACGGCTGCACGCGGGTCTGCAGCGTGCCCGATTCCAGCCGCGAAATGTCCAGCAGGCTGTTGAGGATGGCGTCCTGCGCGGCCAGTGCCGCATCGACATGCTCGCTCAGTGCGCGCGGATCGCCCTGCAGCTTGCCGCGCAGCACCGAGACGAACATGCGCGCTGCGTTGAGCGGCTGCAGCAGGTCGTGCACGGCCGAGGCCACGAAACGCGATTTATAGCGGTTGGCGCGCTCGGCCTCACGCCGCGCCTCGTCGAGATCGCGGGTGCGCTCGGCCACGCGATGCTCCAGCGCATCGGCGAGCGAGCGCAGCTCGCGCGCGGTGTTCTTGTAGCTGGTGATGTCCGCATAGCTGGTCACGAAGCCACCATCGGGCAGCGGATTGCCGCGGATCTCCAGCACGGTGCCGTCGTCCTTCTCGCTCTCGCGCATGTGCGGGCGGCCGCTGCGCAGATGGTTGAGGCGACGCTCGATTGCTTCTTCGATCGGCCCCGGGCCGAGCAGGCCGCGGCGTGCGTTGAAGCGGAAAATCTCTTCGATCGGCCGTCCCACCTGGATCAGGCCGGACGGAAACCGGAACAGCTCCAGATAGCGCGCATTCCATGCCACCAGCTTCTGTTCGTTGTCGATCACCACCACGCCCTGCGGCAGGTGCGCCAGGCTGCGGCTGAGACCACTGTCGGCCTGCTGGGCGGCCTGCAGCACCCCGTCCTGCGCGGTACGCAGCTCCTGTGCATGCTGCTTGAGCACGCTCTCCAGCTCGCGCCGGCTGCGCTGGCGATGCGCGGCCAGGCGCCGCCGTTGCTGCACGAACAGCACAAGGAAGCCCAGTGCCAGCCACGCCGCGCCACCGCCGATGGCGGCACTGCGCCCGGCGCTGGTGGCCGCGCCGGCATCGTGCAGCAGGTGCAGGTTCCACTGCTCTTCCGGCAGCGCCAGGGTCTGCCAGAGCATCTCGCCGGGGAGCACGGGGTCGAGCAGGCGCACCATCCGCCCGCCATCGTCCAGCACGCTGCCGGTGCGCGCGCGCAGTGGCTGCAGCGAGCGGTCGGCGTACTGGCGGCTGTCGAGCATCTCGCGCCGCTCGGCCGCGCCCAGCGGGCGCAGCAGGCGATAGCGCCACGCATCGCGGTTGGCCAGGAACACCACGTCGTGTTCGTCGCTGACCAGCACCACGTCGGGGCTGGACAGCCATTCCTGCTCCAGCGCCGCCAGTTCGATCTTGATCACCACCACGCCGATGCGACGACCGTTGTCCTCGATTGCCTGCGACAGGTAGTAGCCGGGTACGCCGGTGGTCATGCCGATGCCGTAGAAACGGCCGTGGCCGGTGGCCAGTGCCTGGCGGTAGTAGGGGCGGTAGCTGTAGTCCTCGCCCACGTTGCTGCTGGCCTGGTCCCAGTTGCTGGCGGCCACGGCCACGCCGTCGTGCCCGACCAGGGTCAGTGTGGAAGCGCGGGTGACCTGGTTGGCCTGCTGCAGCTTGAGGTTGAGGCGCTGCGCGCCGGCGGCATCCGGGCGTTGCAGCAGTGCGCGGCGCAGGTCCGGGTCCAGCGCAAGCACCTGCGGCAGGGTGCCGAAACGGTCGACGCGCTGCTGCAGGCCCTGGCCGTACAGTGCGAGCTGGCGCTGCACCTGGCCGCTTTCATCGTTCAGCGCGCGCCGCCAGGCGTAGTGACCGGCCGCGGCCGCGCACAGCAACGTGCCGCCGATCATCAGCAGCAGGGTCAGCAACAGGGTGCGGTGGCGGCCGAGCCAGTACATGGCGGCAGTCTACGGTCGCAGGGCGGGCGCGGCGTGCACGTCCGCCCTGCGCAGGTCGATCAGAAGTGCATCTGTGCGCGCAGCTCGACGATCTCCGGCCGGGTGCGCACGCCGCGACGGCTGGCGTCGGCCTTCACGTAGTTGGCCTGGAACTTGAAGTGGCTGGTGAGGTACCAGTTGGCGCCCAGCGTCCAGTCGTGCTGGCGGCCACCGAAGACATCGGCGTCGTCCAGGTCCAGGCGGCTGTAGCGCGCCACCAGTTCGACCGCGCCGTAATTGTGGGCCGGCTTGATGTTGGCCACGGCGCCGGCACTGTACGGGCGGGATTCACCGGTGAGCACCCAGCTGGCCATCGCATACTGGCCGTGGCCGGTGTAGTCCGGCTTGCCCTCACGGGTAACGGTGGTCTGCAGGGCTTCGCCCTGCACCGAGAACGGGCCCCGGATCCAGATGCCTTCCAGGCCGGTGCGGCGGATCTGATCGGCGGTGGTCAGGGCGCCGGAGTCGACCAGGCGGATGTCGGTCAGGCCGGCTTCCGGGCGCGCGCGCAGGCGTGCGCTGGCCGCATGGTGCACGTCGCGGCCATCGCGGTAGCCGCGCGGGTTCTCCTGCGAATACGCCAGGCCCAGGTGGACCACGTCGCCAGCCGCCTTGAACGGGGTCCACACCGCGCGCACTGCCTGGGTGGTGCCGGGGTTGTCGCCCTGCAGGTCCTTGCCGCCGTAGGCGCCGGCCTGGAGCAGGTACTGCGGGCGTTCCAGCACCCATTCGGCACCGGTGCGGCGGCCTTCGTAGAACGCCTGCACGGGCAGAGCGGTCTCCAGGAAGCTGCCGGCGCGCGAGGAGGTGCCCGCATCCAGGCCAACCGGGGTCTTCATGTAGCCGACGCGGAAACGGCCGATGTCGCGGCCGATGAACGCCTTGCTCTCAACGCGCACGAACACGTCCAGCCAGGTATCGGCCTGGAAGTCGTAATAGACCATCGCGTCGTAGACGCCCTTCTTCTTCAGGGTGGCGCCGAACTCCTTGCGCCGCACCGCATCGGCATCCTCGATGCCGCTGCCGTTGGAGAAGTCGTTGAGGTCGTAGGCAATGTTCGCGGTGGCGGCCAGCTCGGTGCCGTCGCTGAAGGCCACTTTGGTCGGCCAGTTGTCCCAGTCCGCCGCAGTGGCGGCCACGGGCGCGGCGGTCAGGCAGGTCAGGGCGAGGAACAGGGGGGTCGGGCGCATGGGCATCGGCAATCTGAAAGGAATGGGGCAGAACAACAACGGCCGCAGACCGGAAAACTGTGGGGGAGGGCCCCGGCCGGTACGGCCACCCGTCGCCGTGGGGGCGCGGTGCCGGTGCAGTGTAGGCAGCGGCGGGAGCTGAACCGGGGGGCTAGTACCAATAGGTTATCTGCGTGGCGCGGACGGCGGCGTAAAAAGGCCACGCCCGATGCCGCCCGCTGCGGCCGGCCTCCTTCGTGATACAGCCGGAGCTTCCCATGCACGTTCCCACTTCCACGCCGCTCGCGGCCAAGCCGTTGCCGTTCTACCGCCAGCTGTACTTCCAGGTGGTGGTGGCGATCGTGCTGGGTGCCATCCTCGGCCACTACGAGCCGGCGTTTGCCGAATCGCTCAAGCCGCTCGGCGATGCCTTCATCAAGCTGGTCAAGATGATCATCGCCCCGGTGATCTTCCTGACCATCGTCACCGGCATCGCCGGCATGACCCACCTGCGCACCGTGGGCCGGGTGTTCGCCAAGTCGATGGCCTACTTCCTGTTCTTCTCCACCCTGGCGCTGGTGGTGGGCATGGTGGTGGCGCACGTGGTGCAGCCCGGTGCCGGCATGAACATCAACCCGGCCGACCTGGACCAGACCGCGGTCCACACCTACGTGGAGAAGTCGCACGAACTGACCCTGGTCGGGTTCGCGATGGACATCATTCCGTCCACCCTGGTCAGCGCCTTCGTCGAGGGCAACATCCTGCAGGTACTGTTCGTGGCCGTACTGTTCGGCATCGCGCTGGCCCTGACCGGCGAGAAGGGCCGCCCCGTACTGACCTTCCTGGAGGCGCTGACCGCCCCGGTGTTCCGCCTGGTCCATATCCTGATGAAGGCCGCCCCGATCGGCGCCTTTGGCGCGATCGCCTTCACCATCGGCAAGTACGGGGTCGGGTCGCTGGTCAACCTGGCCTGGCTGGTGGGGTCGTTCTACCTGACCGCCTTCCTGTTCGTGGCCGTGATCCTGGGCGTGGTCTGCCGCCTGTGCGGGTTCTCGGTGTTCAAGCTGGCCCGCTACCTGAAGGCCGAGCTGCTGCTGGTGCTGGGCACGTCTTCGTCGGAATCGGCACTGCCCTCGCTGATGGAGAAGATGGAGAAGGCCGGCTGCAGCAAGTCCGTGGTGGGCCTGGTGGTCCCGACCGGCTACTCGTTCAACCTGGACGGCACCAACATCTACATGACCCTGGCCGCGCTGTTCATTGCCCAGGCCACCAACACCGAACTGACCCTGGGCCACCAGATCGCCCTGCTGCTGGTGGCGATGCTCAGCTCCAAGGGCGCTGCCGGCGTCACCGGCGCCGGCTTCATCACCCTGGCCGCCACCCTGGCCGTGGTGCCGGAGGTGCCGGTGGCCGGCATGGCGCTGATTCTCGGCGTGGACCGTTTCATGAGCGAATGCCGCTCGCTGACCAACTTCATCGGCAATGCCGTGGCCACTGTGGTGGTCTCGCGCTGGGAGAACGCGCTGGACCGCGACCGTCTGGCGATGGTGCTCGATGGCCGCGAGTCGGAGCTGCCGCCGCTGGTCGTGGACGACCTGCCGGCGCCGCTGCCGGCCGCGGCCCACTGAGCCCGGTGATCTGATTGTGTGGTGCATGGTCGTGTCGTTCCTGCCGGGGCGGCACGGCCATGTTTTGTTCCCAACGTCGGATGCGCGCTGTCATCTGCGCGCGGCAGGCTGGCCTGCATACGCCGGCGAACGGCCGCCGCGCTGCGCTGGATTATGTGCGGTTGCAGCATGACCGCGACAGCGTAGCGACAGGTCCGGCCACGCCAACGGGGGTATGATCCCCTGTTCCTCTCGCCCATTCATCTGCAGAAAGCGATGTCCAACGAAGATTTCAAACAGGCTGCCCTCGATTACCACCGCATGTCGCCGCCGGGCAAAATCCGCGTCGCAGCGACCAAGCCGATGCTGACCCAGCGTGATCTGTCGTTGGCGTACTCGCCGGGCGTGGCACACGCCTGCGAGGCCATCATGGCCGACCCTCAGCAGGCCAGCGAACTCACCGCCCGCGGCAACCTGGTTGCGGTGATCTCCAACGGCACCGCCGTGCTGGGCCTGGGCAACATCGGCCCGCTGGCCGGCAAGCCGGTGATGGAAGGCAAGGGCGTGCTCTTCCAGAAGTTCGCCGGCATCGATGTGTTCGACATCGAGATCGATGAGAACGACCCGGACAAGCTGGTTGACATCATCGCCTCGCTCGAGCCGACCTTCGGGGGCATCAACCTGGAAGACATCAAGGCCCCGGAGTGCTTCATCGTCGAGCGCAAGCTGCGCGAGCGGATGAACATCCCGGTGTTCCATGACGACCAGCACGGCACCGCGATCATCGTCGGCGCCGCAGTGCTCAACGCGATGGTCGTCACCGGCAAGAAGATCGAAGACGTGAAGCTGGCCACCACCGGCATGGGCGCGGCGGGTATTTCCTGCGTCAACATGCTGGTGTCGCTGGGTCTGAAGAAGGAGAACATCCTCGCCTTCGACCGCGACGGCGTGATCCACACCGGCCGCAGCGACCTGGACCCGGAGAAGGCGCGCTACGCGCGCGATACCGACAAGCGCACGCTGGCCGAGATCGTCGACGGTGCGGACATCTTCCTGGGCCTTTCGGCCCCGGGCATCCTGACCGCGGACATGGTCAGGACGATGGCCAAGGACCCGGTGATCTTCGCGCTGGCCAACCCGACCCCGGAAATCATGCCGGAAGTGGCCCGTTCGGTACGCCCGGACGCGATCATCGGCACCGGTCGTTCGGACTACCCGAACCAGATCAACAACGTGCTGTGCTTCCCGTACCTGTTCCGCGGGGCGCTGGACGTGGGCGCCACCGCGATCAACGAAGACATGAAGATCGCCTGCGTGCACGCGATCGCCGCGATGGCACGCCGCGAGGCCAGCGACCTGGGGTCGGCCTATGGCGATGAGACCCCGAGTTTCGGCCGCGACTACCTGATTCCGCGCCCGTTCGATCGCCGCCTGCTGGTCGAGCTGTCGGCCGCCGTGGCACAGGCCGCGATGGATTCGGGCGTGGCGACCCGTCCGGTGGCCGACATGGGCGCCTACCGCGAGAAGCTGGCCCAGTTCGTCTACCGCACCAGCCTGATGATGAAGCCGGTGTACGACCGCGCGCGTTCGGACAAGCAGCGCGTGGTGTATGCCGAGGGCGAAGAGGAAGTGGTGCTGCGTGCGGTGCAGAACGTGGTCGACGAAGGCCTGGCGCAGCCGATCCTGATCGGCCGCCCCGACGTGATCGAATCGCGCATCGAGCGCATGGGCCTGCGCATGAAGGCCGGTGTCGACTTTGACATCACCAACATCAACGACGACCCGCGCTTCAACGATTACTGGCAGTACTACCACAACCTCACCGGCCGTCGCGGTGTGACCGTGGCGGCCGCCAAGAACCTGATGCGGTCGCGCCCGACGCTGATCGCGGCGGTGATGGTCGCGCGCGGCGAAGCCGACGCGATGCTGACCGGCGTGGTCGGCCGCTTCCACAAGAAGCTGGGCTATGTGCGCAGCGTGCTGCCGCTGGAGTCGAAGGTGACGTCGACCTCGGCCATGACCGGTGTGATCAACCAGCAGGGCGTGTTCTTCTTCGTGGACACCCACGTGCAGGAGGATCCGACCGCCGAGCAGATCTGCGAAGCGACCCTGCAGGCGGCCTACCGCATGAAGCTGTTCGGGATCGAACCGAAGGTGGCGCTGCTGTCGCACTCCAACTTCGGCAGCCACGATTCCAGGGATGCGCTGAAGATGCGCACCGTGCGTTCGCTGCTGCTCAAGCGCAATCCGCGCCTGAACGTGGATGGCGAAATGCAGGGCGATACCGCGTGGGACGAGGCGCTGCGCCACAAGCTGCTGCCGGACAGCACGCTGAAGGGCCGTGCCAACCTGTTCGTGCTGCCCAACCTGGAGGCGGCCAACATCGCCTACAACCTGGTGCGCGTGTTCACCGATGGCGTGGCGATCGGCCCGATCCTGATGGGCGTGGCCAAGCCGGTGCACATCCTGACCACCAGCGCGACCTCGCGCCGTGTGCTCAACATGACCGCCATCGCGGCCGTGGATGCGCAGATCCGCAAGCAGCTGGAGGCGGAGAAGAACGCCTAAGGCGTTCTTCCCACGACCGGTTGCCAGCGCGCGCCCTTCGGGGCGCGTTCTGGTTTCGCGCAGTGCCTCTGCCATACGCGCGCCGCACAGGCGTCACCCGCCTGCAACCTCCCAAGGGCCCAATACCCCCACGCGGCCCGGCCGTGGGGACGGTCCACGCGGCCGCCCCCACCCTGGGCCCGACCAGATCATCATTGGCCAGCCTGCGGAGCGGTGTCATGCGTCATCGAGAAACCAAGCGGTACTTCAAACAGCTGTTCGCGCTGTACGCCGGCCTGGTCCGCGCACGCTGACCCGGCAGGGCCGGCCGTTGGTCGGCGGCCCTCCGCACTGCCACCGATGCCCTGGCGCGCGGATGCGCCCCGTCGACCGGCGGTGGGCGCTGCCATCCCGGCCTCATCTGTCGATCCGGGCGTACTGCGCCCACAGCGCAGGCAACGCCAGGCCGGTCTGCTGCTCCCACAGGGCCGGTGTATACCGCCCGTCGCGCAATGCGCCGTCCAGGGCCTTCACCAGGCCCGGGTGTCGCGCCTCGCCCCACTTCAGAAACGCGCCGGTCACCCGGTAGCCGGTCTCGACGTTCTGCCCATCCTTCACCGTCGTCGGCAGCGCCCAGCCAGCGGCGGCATTGTCGCTGCCATAGCGGTCGCGCGCGTAGTCGGCGATGCCCTCCACCAGCCAGCCCGGCACGCGTTCGTTGGCGTACTCCGGATAGCCCTGCACGATATGCATCGCCTCATGCGTGACCAGGTCGATGTCGTCGGGGTGTTTGGCCAGCCAGGCCGGGTTGATGGTGATGGTGGCCGCCTTTTCCTTCTCGCCAACGTACGCGATGCCGTCGTAGCCCGGATCGATCACGATGCGCACCTGCGCCGGTGCGCCGGGATGGAAGTCGGCCCGTTCGCGCACGTAGGCCGCGAAGAACGTCTCGATGATGCGTGACCGCACCGGGGCGGCCAGCGCATCTGATGGATCGCTGTAGGTCAGGGTCACACCCTCCCGGTGCTCGGTGGCGTCGAACGCGGCCGCATCGAACGCCCCCAGCGCCCCCAGCAGCAGGGTCGTGCCGGCCGCGTGCTTCAGAAAACCGGTCATGCCCATGCTCAGTGCTCCCCCATCGGTGCCAGAAGCTCGATCTCGGCCAGCTGCATCCGTCCCGGCGCGGCGATGCGCAGGCGGTACTCGGCGTAGCGGCCGGGTCTGCCGATGGCGAACGGCCGGGTCTGCTGCGCCCAGTCGAAGGCTTCGCCGCGTCGCTCGTCCAGCGTGGTCCAGCGGCCGCCGCTGCGACGCGCTTCCAGCGTCCATGCGCCGCCGCGGACCGGGCCGGTGCCGCTGGTCAGCGTGTACATCGTGGCAGCGCCATCGGCCAGTCCGGTGAGCACGATCGTCCCGGTGCCCACCGGCACGGTGGTGGCGGCATCGTCATCGATCAGGGCCGGCAATGCCGCGCCATCGGCGGTCTGCGCCTGTGCGCCGGCGCCCAGCAGGTCATGCAGCAGGGCAGGGCGCTGGCCACGCGCGGTGAGCGAGCGCGGCGCGTCGTCCGGGCCGGTTCCCCATGTCGACGGCGCCGGGCCCATCACGAAGTCGAGGGTGGCCCCCTTGGCGATCACCTCGTGCGGCACCCAGGTCTTCGCCCACGGCCGACCGTTGATCTTCAGTGACTGCACGTACACGTTGTCGCGCGAATTCTCCGGCGCGTTCACGGTCAGCACCGCGCCGCCCTGCAGCGTCACCTTGGCGTGGCGGAACAGGGGCGAACCGATCACGTACTCCGGCGCGCCCATGCGCAGCGGGTACAGACCCAGCGAGGCCAGCACGTACCACGCCGAGGTTTCACCGTTGTCCTCGTCGCCCGGGTAGCCCTGGCCGATCTCGCTGCCCACGTACAGCCGCGACAGGATCTCGCGCACGTGCTTCTGGGTTTTCCACGGCTGTCCGGCGTACAGGTACATCCACGGAATGTGGTGCGCCGGCTGGTTGCTGTGTGCGTACATGCCCATGCGCACATCGCGCGCCTCGGTCATTTCGTGGATGGTCCCGCCGTAGGAGCCGGCGAAGGCCGGGTCGGCGGTTTCGGGGGTGGCGAAGAAGGCATCCAGTTTGGCGGCGAGCCCGTCGCGTCCGCCGTACAGCGCGGCCAGGCCCTCGCCGTCGTGCGCGGCGGTGAAGGCGAAGGTCCAGCCATTGGATTCGGTGTAGTCGTGGCCCCACACGCGCGGGTCGTAGTCCTTGGCGTCCACGCGCCACGCACCGTCTGCGGTGCGGCCCTGGAAGAAGCCCGCCGCCGGATCGAACAGGGTGGCGTAGGTGCCGGCCCGGTGGCGGAAGTAGTCGGCTTCGGTGGCGTAGCGTGCGCGCGCGGCAGCGCTGCCCGCGCGACGGGACAGTGCCTCGGCCATGTTGGCGATGCCGAAGTCGTTGAGCGCCCCTTCCATCGTCCACGACATGCCCTCGTGCACGTCGGCACTGGCATAGCCGCGGAACGTGGAGCGGTCCATGCCCTTGCGGCCGACATGGCGGTCCGGTGGCACCACGGTGGCGTTCTTCAACGCAGCCGCGTAGGCCTCTTCGGGATCGAAGCCGCCGATGCCCTTCAGCCACGCATCGGCAAACGCCACGTCCGAACTGGTGCCCACCATCAGGTCGGCATAGCCGGGCGAAGACCAGCGCGCGACCCAGCCGCCGGCGCGGTACTGCTCCAGGAAGCCCTGCACCAGCGCACCGGCATCGTCGGGGGTGAACAGCGCGTACGCCGGCCAGGTGGTGCGGAAGGTGTCCCAGAAGCCGTTGTTGACGTACACCTTGCCGTCGCGCACCGGCGCGAAGCTGCGCACAGCGCTGCCGTCGGTGTTGTCGTCGGCGGCGCTGGCCTGGCTGGCATAGCGCCAGTCCGGCGCGGCGGCGGTGCCGGCGTTTTCATGCCCCGAGTTGGGGTACAGATACAGACGATAGAGGCTGGAATACAGCGTGGTCTTCTGGTCGTCGCTGGCATCGCCGATGTCGAAAGGTGCCAGGCGCGCGTCCCAGGCGTCCTGCGCGCGCGCGGCCACCCGCTCCAGGTCATCGTCGGCGGCCAGCTCCAGCGCAAGATTGTGGCGCGCCTGGTCCAGCGAGATCAGCGAGGTGGCGATGCGCATGGTGACGCGCCGGTCGTGGTCGACGTCGAACTTGATGTAGCCGGTGGGGCGCCCGGTCTCGATGCGGCCGCTGCTGCGCCACGGGCGGTCGAAGCGGGCCACCACGTACATGCGGGTGGCACCGTTGGACAGCCCGCTGCGCGTGTCGGTGTAGCCGGACAGGGTCTGGCTGGCGGCGTCCAGCGTCAGACCGCCACGCGCGTCGACATTGTCGAACAGCAGGTTGGCATCGCCCTCGGCCGGGAACTCGAAGCGGAACAGCGCGGCATGGTCGGTCGGCGCGATCGCAGCGGACAGGCCGTTGTCGAAACGCACGTCGTACCGGTACGGCCGCGCGCGCTCGTTGTCGTGGGAGAAGGTCAGCGCCCGTTTGGCGCGGTCGGCGACGGGCACGCCACGCGCGGTGGAGGGCATCACCTGGAAGGTCTGGCGGTCGCCCATCCACGGGCTGGGCTGATGGCTCAGGGCCAGCGCCTGCAACTGCGGGCGGTTGGACGCATCGTTCTGCTCGTTCCAGCGGTACAGCCAGTTCAACGCGCCGGCGTCGGTCACCGGGGTCCAGAAGTTGAAGCCGTGCGGTACCGCCGTGGCCGGGAAATTGTTGCCGCGCGAGAACGTGCCGTTGGCCTGCGTCCCGCGGGTGGTCAGCACCCAGTCCGACGGTCGCTGCGGCACTGTGCGCGGCTGCGCGTCCAGCACGATGTCATCGATCCAGCCCGACACCGGCGCGCCGTCCGCGGCGGCCACCTCCAGCTCCAGTGCCACCACGCGGCGCCCGCGCAATCCGGCCACATCGCCCAGCCGGACCGCCTTGCGCGCCCACTGCTGCGGATACAGGGTCTTCGAGTCGCCCTGCGCGCGGGCGCCCAGCGCCACGCCATGCTGGTCGCGCGCGGCGCTCGCCGAGACGCGTTGGCCATTGTCCAGCACCAGGTCCAACGACACATACGTGGAGGCGACGGTGTCCTTGGCGACGATTTCCGGCAGCACCAGCCACGACAGCGTGGTATCGGCATCGATGGTCAGGTCGGTGGCGAACAGCCGCGTGCGTGCGGTACCGCCCGCACTGGTGTAGTGCAGCGCCCGCAGGCCGCTGTAGCCCACCCCGGCCTTGGCCGCGTACGGCGCGCGTGGTCCGTTGCCCACCGCAACCCGCAGCGTGCCCGCAGCGGCAGTGGCCGTCGGCGACGGCTGCCCGGCTTCGAACGAGGTCTGCAGGCCCTGGCCGGCGGCGGGGAACGCCGCAGCGGCGCAGGCCACGGCGAGGGCCAGGGGGAGGAGGGCGTGGCGGGGGGCGGACAGGGTCATGCAAGGGTCTCCCGAAAGGGCAGGCGGCAGGCAGGGCCCGCATCGGCGACCACGTCAGACAGCATCGCACCGGCCGCCACGGGGGCGGCCGAAGAGGCGATGCATGTCCGGCGGGGGACGGGCCATGCGATCGGGTGGTGGATCGGAACCGGTCCGATGCTGCAACAGGCGGACCCACCCTGACAAGTGAAATTAGTTCGATCTAAATCCGGATTTCGGCTGAAATCGGTGCCTGGTTGACAGTCGATTTGGATCGATTTAAAAAGGTCGGTCGGATGGGTCGGGCCGACATCACCGCCGCGTCACCGGCAGCGGCCCCGCGGCGCTCCAGGTGCTAGAATCGCGGGCCTCGCAATTCCTTTGTGTGTCCACGCCATGAGCCATACCGCCACCGCGCCCGCCAACGCCGAGAAGCGTTACACCGTGCACCGCAGCGACCTGCCGCTGAGCTGCCCGACGCCGGAAATGGCCCTGTGGAACTCGCACCCGCGCGTGTACCTGCCGATCGAAGACGAGCCCAAGGGCGAGGCCGCGTGCCCGTACTGCGGCTCGGTGTTCGTGCTCGCCGACTGACCGGCGCCAGCATCCGTGCGCCCCATGACCGTGGTGCAGCTGCTGCCGGCGCTGCACTCCGGCGGGGTCGAACGCTCCACCCTTGAGATCGCCTCCGCCCTGGTTGCCGCTGGCCACCGGGCCATCGTCGTGTCTGCGGGGGGGCGTCTGGTCGAGCCGCTGCTGGCCAGCGGTGCCGAGCACCTTACGCTGGACATCGGCCGCAAATCGCTGCTGACCCTCCGACACGTCCTGACCCTGCGCAATCTGTTCAACGAGGTCGGCGCGGACATCGTGCACGCGCGCTCCCGCCTGCCTGCCTGGCTGGGCCTGTATGCGGTGCGCAACCTGCCGGCCGCGCGCCGCCCGCACTGGGTCACCACGGTGCATGGGCTCAACTCACCGGGCCGCTACAGCGCGGTGATGACCAGCGGCGAACGGGTGATCTGCGTTTCCCGGTGCGTCCGCGACTTCGTCCGCCAGCATTACCCGGACGTGGACCCGCAGCGCCTGCAGGTGATCCCGCGTGGCGTGGACCCGGCGCAGTTCCCGCGTGTGCCGCGCCAGGACCGCCGCGCGCGGCTGGCCGTGGCGCAGGCACATCCCGCCCTGGCGGGCGAGGCGCCGCTGCTGCTGCTGCCCGGGCGTGGTACCCGTCTCAAGGGGCACCGCCATGCGCTGCAGCTGCTGGCGGGCCTGCACGCCGGCGGCGTACCGGCGCGGCTGTGGATGCCCGGCACCCGCGAACCGGGGCGTGAGGCGTACGTGGCCGAGCTGGAACAGCAGGCGCGCAGCCTCGGCGTGGCCGACGCCGTGCTGATCACCGCGCCCACCGCGAAGATCGCGCAGGCGTATGCGGCCAGCGACCTGGTGCTGCAGCTCTCCGACAAACCCGAAGCGTTCGGCCGCACCGTGGTCGAGGCGTTGTCGGTGGGCCGACCTGTACTGGGCTGGAACCACGGCGGCGTGGGCGAGCTGCTGCAGCACCTGCAGCCGTCCGGCGCGGTACCCTTGCACGACAGCGACGCATTGCTGGCGCAGGCCCGCCACCTGTTGGCGCAACCGCCCACGCTGCCGTCGCGCATTCCGTTTACCTTGCAGGCGATGCAGCGTGACACGCTCCAGCTCTATGCCTCCCTCGCCGGTTGAGCCGGCCCTGATGCCCGGTTCGCCGGCCTCCCGCGCAGGCCGTTGGGCGCCGTGGTGGGTGATCGCCTTTGTGGCGATGTGGCCGCTGCCCGGCGTCGCCGAAGGCGTGCTGGTGCTCGGCGCGCTGTATGCAGCCGTGCGCATGGTGCAGCTGCGGCTGGCCGGCAAGCAGCGCCTGCTCAGCAGCCCGGCGTGGGCGCTGACCAGCATCCTGTTCCTGGGGTACTGGCTGCCGCAGGCTTTTTCGGCATTCGATGCCATCGATCCGGGCACGGCCTGGCGCAAAACCGCAGCCGGGCTGCGCTATCTGCCGTTCATGTGGCTCGTCGCGATCGCGGTTGCCTCGCCGCAGCGCCGTGCGCTGACCCTGGGCGGCATCGCCACCATCACGGCGGTGTGGACTGTCGATGCGCTGGCGCAGGCCGCGCTCGGCACCAGTCCGCTGTTCTGGTCGCTGGACCAGCTCAAGTGGGCGGTCAGTGGGCACGGTCTGTGCTCGCCGCAGGAAATGGCGGCGGCGGACCGGCTCAGTGGCGTGCTGGGTCCGTGCAATCTGAAATTCGGCCAGGTACTGGCCAGCCTGTCCCCCTTCCTGCTGTTCTCCGCCGCCCGGCGAGCGGGGGTGTGGGGCTGGGCGCTGGCCGCCGCTGCCGTTGGCGCGGTGCTGGTACTGGCCGGTTCGCGCGCGGCCTGGGTGACCTACGGCCTGGTGCTGGTGTTCTCCGGTTGGCGCCTGCTCGGCGCCCGCGCGCTGGTGGCATGCCTGGCGGTCGGGCTGGTGGCGGCGGTGGCGCTGGGCCTGGGATCGACCCAGGTGCGCGAGCGGGTCGCGCGCACGGCGATGGCCTGGGAAGGCGAGGGCGATGGCATCAACCAGGCGCTGTCCGGCCGCGAACAGATATGGAGCGCCGCCGGCTGCATGATCCAGCAGCATCCCTTCAACGGCGTGGGCGCGCGCGGGTTCCGCGATGCCTATCCGGACTGCAATCCCACCCCGGAGCGACCGGAAGTGTGGGGCGATGGCCCGGCGCTGCACGCGCACCAGATCGTGCTGGAAATCCTCGCCGAAACCGGCGTGCTGGGCCTGCTGCTGTGGCTCGCTGCGGTCGCCCAGGCCTGGCGTGCCTGGCGCTTCGCGCCGCAGGCCGCACGCGAACGCGCGCGCCCGGCCATGCTGGCGCTGGCGGTCACGGTGTTTCCGTTCAACACCCACCTGGCGTTCTATTCCACCTTCTGGGGTGGCCTGACGCTGCTGCTGGCGGCGCTGTACGCCGGAAGCCTGCTGGCGCGGGATGAGACGGACGCCGGATCACGGTAGAGACGACCGTTGGTCGGCTCTACCGGTAGTAGTCGCTGCGGCCGCCCGGCTGGCGCTTGAAGCGGCGGTGGATCCACAGGTACTGGTCCGGTGCCTCGCGCACCATCGCCTCGATGGCCTGGTTCACGCGGGCGGTATCGGCTTCCACGTCGTCGCTGGGGAAGTTCTCCAGCGGTGCGCCGATCTTCAGGAAGTACTTTCCGCCTTCACGGCGATGGAAATACGGAATGACCGCGCAGCCGGTCATCCGCGCCAACTGGTGGGTTGCGGTGATGGTGGACGCGGTGTGGCCGAAGAACGGCACGAACACGGTGTCCTTGCCACGCATGTCCTGGTCGGGCGCGTACCACAGGAAGCCACCCTTCTTCAGGTGACGCACAGTGGCACGGATGTCTTCGTTGGCATACATCGCCTTGGCGTAGCGCAGGCGGCCGAACTTCACCGCCCATTCGTACACCGGGTTGCGGTGCCTGCGGTACATGCCTGACAGGTCCACGTGGTCGCACAGCAGGCGCCCGCACATCTCCAGGGTCATGAAGTGGCCCGAGACCAGCAGCACGCCACGGCCCTCGGCCTGCATGCGCTGGAGGTGCTCCAGGCCTTCGATCTGCACCTGCGGCCGGATGCTGTCGATGCTGCCCCACCAGGCACGGGCAAACTCGAAGATGCCCACGCCGAGCGCATCGAAGCTGTCGCGCAGCAGGCGCTGGCGCCAGGCGTCGTCCTTTTCGGGGAAGCACAGCTTCAGGTTGACCTCGGCCGCGCGGCGGCGGCTGCCAGCCACCCGGTACGCCACCGTGCCGACGCCGCGGCCCAACGCGCGCTGCAGCCACCACGGCAGCCGCGCGACGGCGAAGGCGCCCAGCATCACGGCAAACATCGGCCAGTGGCGCGGATTGCGCAGGGACGGGCGGGTGGCGGTGGACGCGTTATCGGACATGCACCGATTCTAATGGATACGCCCTGGCGGGTGCGTCCACGCGGCCGCTGCGCGTGTCTTTCGCGGGGGGCTCCCGTATCCTCTGCGCATGCGTAAAAGCCCTGTCGAATGGATCCTGCGCGGCCTGTACTCGGTCGTGCTGTACCTGCTGCTGCCCATCACTGTGTACCACCTGGTGTGGCGCGGCTTCCGGGTGCGTGAGTATTTCCAGCGCTGGGACGAGCGCTACGCGTCCTACCCGCACTCCAGTGGCCAGCCGCGGGTGTGGCTGCACGCGGTCTCGGTGGGCGAGGTGAATGCCGCCGCGCCGCTGGTCAATGCGCTGCGCGCGCAGCGCCCGGACATCCGCTGGGTCATCACCACCATCACCCCGACCGGCTCCGAGCGCGTGCGCGCGCTGTGGGGTGATGCAGTGGACCACGTGTACCTGCCGTACGACGTGCCGGGCAGCGTGGGGCGCTTTCTGGGCCACTTCAAACCCAGCCTGGCGCTGATCCTGGAAACCGAGCTGTGGCCGAACCTGCTGTTCGGCTGCCGTGACCGCCGCATTCCGGTGTACATCCTCAATGCCCGCCTGTCGGCGCGCTCGCTGCGCGGCTATCGCCTGCTGCGGCCGTTGATCGGGCGCGCGCTGCGCACCGTGACCTGCGTGGCCGCGCAGTCGGCCGACGACGCCGAGCGCTTCCTGCAGCTGGGGGCCACGCCGGAGCAGGTGCAGGCGCTGGGCAACCTGAAATTCGACATCGCCACGCCGAACGTGCAGGACTTCATCGCGCGTTTCCACGACCTGGTGCCGGCAGAACGCCCGGTATGGATTGCCGCCAGCACCCATGAGGGCGAAGAACAGGCCACCATCGACCTGCATCGCCGCCTGCGCGAGGCGGTGCCGGGCCTGCTGCTGTTGTGGGCGCCGCGGCATCCGGAGCGTTTTCCACGGGTGGAGGCGCTGGCCCGCGAGCAGGGCTGGAAGGTCGCCACGCGGCGCCAGCAGCAGTGGCCGCAGGCCGACACCGATGTGTTCGTGATCGATACCCTGGGCGAGCTGATGTCGTTCTACGGGTGTGCCCAGGTGGCCTTCGTCGGTGGCAGCCTGCAGGCGATCGGCGGGCACAACCTGCTCGAGCCCGCTGCGATGGGCACGGCCACGGTGACCGGCCCGCACCTGCACAACTTCGCCGAGATTTCCCGGCGCATGCGTGAAGCCGGGGCGGTGGTGATCGCCGAGGATGCGCAGGGCGTCGGCGATGCGCTGCTGACGCTGCTGCGCGATCCGGATGCGCGCGAGGACATGGCGCGGGCCGGGTGTGCGCTGGTCAGCAACGGCCGCGGCGCGTTGAAGCGCACGGTGGCCCTGATCGGGCCGGCACTGCCGCCGCCGCTGGAGTGAACGCGGCGCTGCGGCGGCTGTTCCAGGCCGGTCATTGCCGCTACTTCATGGCTTCGAGCGGCACCAGCGATACCCACACGAGCAGCAGTGCCAGCCACAGCCAGCGCCAGCGACCCATGCCGCGCCACGCCGCGCGCCAGGCGCCGGGCAGTTTTTCCGGGCTCATGTCGGCCGCCTTCTGGCCGCTGATCGCAGAGAATCCACGGTGCGAAGTCCGTAGAGATACACGCCGGTGAAGCACAGCCCTGTCAGCAGCGTGCCGGCCAGCAACCAGAGCAGCCGGATGGGCCAGCCACCGAAGCTGCCGAAGTGCAGGGGATCCGCCATTTCGGCGATGCGCTGATGGACCCCCAGCGCCCGGCCGTCATGCCTGCCGATCACTTGCCCGGTGTGCAGGTCCACGGCGATGTTGTTGGCCCGCTCGCGCACCAGCCAGGCATCGGCCTCCCCCAGGAACAGGATGCTCCCGCCATCGCGCGCGGGGATGGCGCCGAGGATCTCAAGGCGGGGCCAGTGCTGGTGGACGATCTCCATCGCGGCATCGACGGCGGTTGGGTCGACGGCGGCAAGGCGGTCAACGCCGTTGGCCAGCCGCACGGTCGGCGCGGCCGGCGCATCGCCGCCGAGTGACTCGATCAGATACCACGCTCCGGTCAGACCGATCAGCAGCAGAAACCAGAGTGACCAGACCCCGGCCAATCGATGGACATCGCCCCACAGGCGGCGCGGTCGCGAGGCGTCGGGCCGTTTGAAGAACCCGCGCCACCACTTCTTGTAGATGTACAGGCTGCTCAGCAGCGAGAGCAGCAACGGGATGGACAGCGCCGCCACCAGTGGCACGCCCCACGCCACCGGCAGCATCAGGTGGCGATGGGTGTTGCGCAGCAGCCGTTGTGTATTGAGCCAGCCCGTGTCGCCGGTTACCTGCGCGGTGTAGGGGTTGATCCAGACAAAGCGTCGCCTGCCATCGGGGAGGCGCATCTGCGCCCGCGCAGCGAACAGGCGCGTGTGGCCGGCGGAGATGCTCTCCAGTTCCCAGTCCGGGTGTGCCGTCTGTGCGGCATGGATGATGGGCCCCCATCCAGCTTGCTCACCGCTGTCGGCCACGCGGATGGGCGCGTGCAGCAGCCAGTCGATCTCCTGCGAGAACACCGCCAGCGTGCCGGTGAGGCAGACAAATCCCATGAACAGGCAGAGCTTCAGGCCGAGCCAGCTGTGCAGGTCGAACCACAGTCGGCGCCCGCTGCCACTGCGCGCAGGGCGATCGGGATGCGCTGGCGCAGGCGGAGGCATGGGCAGTCTCAGAAGGCGTAGGCGGCTTGCACGTACACGCGGCGAGGCTCACCCGGGAAGTGGCCGGTGCGCTCGGTGAACCCGCTGGCGGCATAGACCCTGTCGAAGAGGTTCTTGACGTTCGCCTGGTACTGCCACTGCTTCCACGTGGTCTTCCAGCTCATATCGAACACGGTATAGGCCTTTACCGCCTGTCCATCCAGGCTGACGCGCTCGCCCACATGATCGGCACCAAAGCCGATGGCGGAGTTGATCGCCGGCAGGTCGTAGCGGGTCCACAGGCCCAGCTTGTTCTGCGGTGCGTTGGCGAAGCGGTCGCCGGAGGCATTGGTGATGCCGGTCGGGCCCATGTCCTTCACACGCGCGTCGTTGTACGCATAGGTCAGATTCACCACCCAGCGCTCGGTGACGTCGGCCAGCAGGTCCAGCTCCATGCCGGTGCTGCGCACCAGCCCAAGTGCCGCCAGCTGGTTCACCCCGTCCACCACGTCACCGGTGGCCTGCACGATGTTGCTGCGGTCGATGCGGTAAGCGGCCATGTTCAAGGTCACGCGATCGGCCAGCAGGGATTTCATGCCGACCTCCCACTGCCTGCTGCGCTCGGCGTCGAACGGGCCGCCCGCGGCGGGGTTCTGGTTGGCCGCGCTTTGGGGCACGAAACCGCTGGCCACGTTGGCGTAGAAGTTCAGACCTTCGCGGACGGTAACGGTGCTGCCCAGCCGCCAGCTGAGGTCGTTGCCATCGACACGGCTGCCGCCAATGCGGTCGTCATCCTTGAAGCCATCCCAGCGCAACCCGGCCAGCACATGCCAGCGCGCGGTGAGCGCCAGTTCGTCCTGCAGGTAAGCGCCGTAGCGTTTACTGCGGGTCGATGTGCTTCGCCAGGGCAGGGCGGCCAAGGTGTAGTCATGCCAGGTGCTGGCCCCATAGACCGGATTGAACAGATCGATGCCGTGTACCGGCCCGGCACCGCGTGCAAGGTCGGCGCTGTTGGCGGTCTGCGCGGTGAAGTCGGCGTCGAGCTGATACACATCGGCACCGAACAGCATTGTGTGTCCGATGCTGCCGGTGTTGATCCGCCAGACCGCGTTGGCGTTGGCGGTGAACGCCTCGTTGTCGCGGATCTGGTTGCGCAGCTGGCGCGTCATCCACGCGGCCACACCATCGCGGTCACGATCAATCAGTCCCATCGGCTCGTGGTACATCTGGTGTTCGTTGTTGCTGAACCAGCGTGCGGCGACGTCCACGTCCAGGTTGTCGCGCGGCGCGAAACGGTACTGCGCCAGCGCCACCCTGGCACGCATGTCGAGGAAGTCGCTGGCCTCGTTGTGGTTCCAGCGGCGGTCGGTGAGGAAATTCCCGGCATCGTCCACCGGCACGCCGCGCAGGCGGTTGCCGCCCAGGTTCTGGGTGATGTCGGTGAACTGCAGGGTCAGCTCGCCGGTGTCGCCCACGTCGACGGCGAGCGAGGCGTCACCGATCACGCTTTCGCTGTCTGCATTCCACCGCACGCCCTGTTCGGCGTCGCTATACAGCCCGGCGCGATAGCGCACGCTGCCCGCAGCGTTCATTGGCCCGGTGGCGTCGATCGATGCCGCGCTGAAATCGTTGTTGCCGGCCTGCAGTTCGATGCGGCGCTCGGGCGTGGCTTTGGGCTTGCGTGTCACGTAGTTGATGACGCCTCCGGCGTCCCCGCCGCCGTAGAGCGCGCCGGCCGGCCCCTTCAGGACCTCCACGCGCTCGATATTGAACAGCTGCGGGACCGAAAAGCCGGCATAAGGATCGCCGCGCAGACCGTCATACAGCACGTTTTCCTGGCGGAAACCGCGCATGGTCACGCCCGCATAGCTGAAGAAGCTGATGCCGCTGATGCTGCGATACAGGTCGGTGACATAGCGGGCGGCCTGGTCTTCAATCAGCTCTCGCGGTACCACCTGGATGGACTGCGGTACCAGTGCCAGCGGCGTGTCCGTACGCGTCCCCACCGCCGCGTCATCCACCCGGTAAAGGGTCTGGGCGCGGCCGAGCACCTGCACCGTGTCCAGCTGCACCGCATCGGAGGACGGGGGGGCGGCGTGGGCCGGGAGGCTGGCCAGGGTCAGGGCGAGGCCCAGCGTAGAGAAACGAAGCGACGGACGATTCATTGCACGGTGAATGGGGGAATTGGTGCGAATGAGAAAGATTAACATGTAGCGGCCAGTTGTTTGCCGCTCGCGCGTTGATCCGGCGTGCTTCAGCCCGAAGCACGGACTGTCGGCACTGTGTTCCCAAGAAAAAGCGCCGACGTTACCGTCGGCGCTCGGGACGTGCGATGGATTGCCAGGGCGGCCATTCCGGAGCCGCGCCCGCCGTCGATCAGTTGACGGTGGTGCTCGGCGTGGCGGCCTTCAGCGTCAGCAGGCGGTTGATGTCCTGCAGTTCGGCGATGTCCAGCGTGCCGATCGCCTGGCCCAGCTGCAGGCGGTTCTGCAGGAAGGTGTAGCGGGCGTTGGCGTAATCCAGCTGGGCCGAGAACAGGATGCGCTGGTTCTGGATCACGTCCAGCACCGTACGCGTACCCACTTCCAGGCCAACCTGCGAGGCGTCGTACGCGCTCTGTGCCGAGACCACGGCCAGGCGGCGTGCTTCCACTTCGCTGATGCCGGCCACCAGGGTCTGGTACGCGTTGCGGGTGTTGCGGTCCAGGGCGCGCTTCTGCTGCTCGTAGCCATCCTGGGCGATGTCGCGCTGGGCCAGGGCCTGGCGCACGCCGGACTGGGTGGCGCCGCCGGCGAAGATCGGCACGCTCAGGGTCAGGCCGACGCTGTTGGTGCGCAGGTCCGGGTTATAGGAACTGCCGCTGCCAACGCCGGCATCGCCCCAGGTGGCGCTCTTGCCGTAGTTGCCGCCCAGCGACAGGGTCGGGTAGTGACCGCCGCGTGCGGCCGACACGCCGGATTCGGCGGCGCTGACCTTCAGCTCCTGTGCCTTCAGCGCGGGGTTCTGCGCGACGGCTTCGCTCACCAGCTGGTCCACGGTGGCGTACTTGGCCGGCAGTTCCGGACGGAAGTCGGCCGGCAGCGCGCGCAGGTCGGTGACCGGCTGGCCGGTCAGTTCGGTCAGTGCCTGGTAGGCGTCGGCCAGGGTGTTCTGCGCGATGATCGTGTTGGCGCGGGCCTGGTCGTACTGGGCGCGCGCTTCATGCACGTCGGTGATGGGCGCCAGGCCCACTTCCAGGCGCTTGTCGGCGAAGTCGAACTGCTTCTTGGCGGCCGCTTCGTTGGTCTGTGCAGCCGACAGCGATTCGATGCCCACCAGCACGTTGAAGTACGCCGCCGAGGTGCGCACGATCAGGTCGTCGTTGGCCGAATCCAGGGTGAAATCCGCCGCCTTGCTCAGTTCGCGCTGCGACCGCAGGTTGGCGAACTGCGACCAGTTGAACAGCGTCTGGCTGCCCGTGACGGTGTAAGTGCGGCGCTTGCTGGTGGTGCTGCCGGTATTGAAGCCCTGGTCGTCGGTGCGGGTGCGGTTGAGCGCGGCCTCGCCATTGATCTGCGGCAGCAGTGCCGCGCGCGCCTGCACGGCGCCTTCCTTGTCGTACAGACGGGTCGATTCAGCCGCGGAGAGCTGCGGATCGCCGTTGCGCGCCATTTCGTAGACCTGCAGCAGGTCGGCGGCAGAGGCGGTCATCGGCAGCAGGGCGGCGGCCAGCGCAATAGCGAGGGATCGGCGGATCATTGCGGCTTCCTTGGACTCAGAGTTGGAACTGGGGCGCCGGGGCGGCACCGCGCAGGTAGTCGATATCGGTTTCGAACAGCGAATCAATGCTGCCATCGGACTTGACCAGCACCGCTTCCATGACCGGCGAATGGCCGCGGATCACGAACAGGCGGCCACCGGGGCGCAGCCACTGGGTGAAGCGCGCCGGAACGGTCTCCACCGCGGCGGTGATGCAGATCGCGTCGAAACGGCGCTCGGTCTCCCACGCCAGGGCGTCGGCGGTTTCAATACGGACGTTGTTGCCCAGGCCGGCGGCATCCAGGCGTGCACGGGCGGTGGCGGCCAGGTCCGGTTCGATTTCCAGGCTCAGCACTTCGCGGGCCAGTTCACCCATGCAGGCGCTCAGGTAGCCGCTGCCGGTGCCGATTTCCAGCACTTCATCGCCCGGCTGCAGATCCAGGGCCTGCAGGGTACGGCCTTCGATGACCGGCTTCATCATCTTCTGCCCGAAACCCAGCGGCAGCTCGATGTCGGCATAGGCCAGGGCTTTGTGCGATTCAGCGACAAACGCCTCCCGCGGCAGACGTGCCAGTACATCGAGCACGCGAATGTCCAGTACGTCCCAGGGACGGATCTGTTGTTCAACCATCAGTTCGCGGGCGTGGGCGTAATCGATCATCATGAGGTTCTAATCCAGCGCAGTGGGCCGGCCATTTTACCGGTGCCGGGAGCCGGCGGCGCGCTGAGAGCATCGCTGCCGTCGCGCCGGGGTCGCAGTGCCGGAAGTCACCGCGACCTCCGGTCCATTCATGTTGTTGTCACCGCCCGTGGCGGGTGGCGTACGCCCTCAGGAAAAAGGCGACACTGGCGTCCACATGGGCGTCGGCGTCGCACTCGGCCGGGGCCGGCCGCAGCCCGCACATCATATGCGTATGCAGCTCGCCTTTGATGAGGGTGAAGAACTGCAGCGCCGCCGTCTGGAAGTCGGTGATCTCCAGTTCGCCCCGTTCGGTGCGGGCGCGCAGGAACTCGGCCAGCGCGTCGCTGGTGCGCTGCGGGCCGGCCAGCCAGAACATCTCGCGGATCCGGTCGTCGGTGTCCGGCGCCATCATCACCCGCTGTACGGCCACGGCAGCCGGCGAGGTGATCATGGTGAAGAAGGCCCGTCCGATGCCCACCAGCTGCTCGCGCAGCGCGCCATCGGCATCGGTGACAAACAGTGCATCGGGCAGCATCTCGTTGCAGGTGGACTTCACAGCTTCGGCGAAAAGCGTTTCTTTATCGCCGAAATGACTGTAAACGGTCAGCTTCGAAACGCCTGCCTGACTGGCGATGCTGTCCATGCTGACGCCGCCGTAGCCCTGCTCGACGAACAATGCCTTGGCCGCATCCAGGATGGCCGCACGCTTGCCCAGATCCTTCGGGCGGCCGGGTCCGGCGGCCTTGGCAGGGAGCTTGGGCGGGGGGGCGGAGGACGTCGGATCGATCATGCAAACAATACTAGACCAATCGGTTCGATATTTATACTATACCGGCTGGTTCACTATTGGCCGTCATGGAATAGAGTGTCTCTTCCGTGCGGCTTCCCCGGTATTCAAGGTCCAGGACCTCATGAACAACTTGCGATGGATGGGCGGTGGGCTGCTGGCGGTGATGCTGGCGGCGTGTGGCAAACAGGATGCCGAGCCGGTGGCACCGATCCCGGTGCTGGTGGTGCATCCGGGCACGGTCGATGGCCAGGGGGTGGCGGCCTATCCGGGCGAGGTGCGTGCGCGCGAGGAAAGCCCGCTGTCGTTCCGGGTCGGCGGCAATCTGATCAAGCGCCATGTCGATGCCGGCCAGCGCGTGCGCAAGGGCGAGGTGCTGGCCGAGCTGGACGCGGCCGACTACGCGTCCCAGGCAGCCGCTTCGCAGGCCCAGCTCGCGGCCGCCGAGGCCGATCTGGTGCGCGCCCGCGACGATCAGAAGCGCTATGCGGCGCTGGCCGAGCAGCAACTGGTCAGCCGCTCCGCATTGGATGCGCAGACCGCTGCTTTCAAGGCCGCGCAGGGCCAGGTCAACGCCGCCCGCGCCAACCTCGCCGTGTCGCGCAATCAGGCCGGCTACGCGCAGCTCCGCGCGCCGGCCGATGGCGTGATCGCCAGCCGCCAGGCCGAGGCAGGGCAGGTCGTCAGCGCGGGGCAGACTGTGTTCACCCTGGCGGCTGACGGTGGCCGTGAGGTACTGATCGCGCTGCCGGAAAGCAGCATCCGCGACTACAAGGTCGGCCAGCCGGTCCAGGTCGAGCTGTGGAACCGCCCGGGTCAACTGCTGCCAGGCACCCTTCGCGAAATCGCCCCGGCCGCCGATGCCCAGGCGCGTACCTATGCCACCCGCGTGAGCCTGGCGCCCGAAGCGCTGGGCGAAGTGGAACTGGGCCAGAGCGCGCGCGTATTTGCCAGCGCCGGTCGCAGCGGCGCCCTGCAGTTGCCGCTGGCGGCCGTGCAGCGCGGTGCCGACGGCAAGGGCAGCGTGTGGGTGGTGGATGCGGCCAAGGGTACGCTGAAGGCGGTGCCGGTGACCGTCGGCGCCTACGGTGCCGAGTCGGTGCCGGTGCTGTCGGGGGTGGGTCCGAACGACTGGGTGGTCGCCGCCGGCGGCCATCTGCTCCGCGAGGGCCAGGCGGTGACGGCGGTGGATCGCCAGAACCGACCGGTGCTGGCGCCGGCCAAGGCCGCCGCGCCGGCCGCCCCGGCCAAGGGGCACTGACCCCGTGCGCCGTTTCAATCTCTCCGAGTGGGCGCTGGGCAACCGCCCGCTGGTGCTGTTTGCCATGCTCGCCTTCGCCGTCATCGGTGCCTGGTCCTACAAGCATCTGGGTCAGTCCGAGGACCCGCCGTTCACCTTCAAGGCAATGGTGGTGCGCACGCTGTGGCCCGGCGCCACCGCCGAGCAGGTCTCGCGCCAGGTCACCGAGCCGATCGAGAAGGCGCTGATGAACACCGGCGAGTACGAGTTCATCCGGTCGTACTCGCGTCCGGGCGAATCGCAGGTGATCTTCATGGCCCGCGACAGCCTGCGCTCCAAGCAGATTCCGGACCTGTGGTACCAGGTGCGCAAGCGCGTGGGCGATGTCCGCGCCACGCTGCCGCAGGAGATCGTCGGGCCGTTCTACAACGATGAGTTCGGCGACACCTTCGGCAACATCTACGCGCTGACGGGCGAAGGCTTCGACTATGCGGTGATGCGCGATTACGCCGACCGCATCCAGCTGGAACTGCAGCGGGTACCGGACGTGGGCAAGGTCGATCTGGTCGGCCTGCAGGACGAGAAGGTCTGGATCGAACTGTCCAACACCAAGCTGGCCACGCTGGGCGTGTCGCTGCAGCAGGTGCAGCAGGCGCTCGCCGACCAGAACGCGGTGACCGGGACCAGCTTCTTCGAAACCCCGACCGACCGCGTGCAGCTGCGCGTGACCGGGCAGTTCAACAGCATCGAGGACATCCGCCAGTTCCCGATCCAGGCCGGCGACCGCACGCTGCACCTGGGCGACATCGCCGAGGTCAAGCGCGGCTTCGCCGACCCGGCGTCGCCCAAAATGCGCTTCATGGGCGAGGATGCGATCGGCCTGGCGGTGGCGATGAAGGACGGCGGCGACATCCTCAAGCTCGGCGGTACGCTCGATGCCGAGTTCGAGCGCCTGCAGAAGACGCTGCCGGCCGGCATGCAGCTGCGCAAGGTCTCCGACCAGCCGCACGCGGTGGAGGAATCGGTCGGCGAGTTCGTGCAGGTGCTCACCGAAGCGGTGGTCATCGTGCTGCTGGTGAGCTTCTTCTCGCTGGGCCTGCGCACCGGCCTGGTGGTCGGCGTGACCATCCCGCTGGTGCTGGCGATGACATTCTTCGTCATGCATTACTTCGGCATCGGCCTGCACAAGATCTCGCTCGGCGCGCTGGTGCTGGCGCTGGGCCTGCTGGTGGACGATGCGATCATCGCGGTGGAGATGATGGCCACCAAGATGGAGCAGGGCTACGACCGCCTGCGCGCGGCCAGTTTCGCCTGGGAATCGACCGCCTTCCCGATGCTGACCGGTACGCTGATCACCGCCGCCGGCTTCCTGCCGATCGCCACGGCCGCCTCCAGTACCGGCGAGTACACCCGCTCGCTGTTCCAGGTGGTGACCATCGCGCTGGTGGTGTCGTGGATCGCCGCGGTGCTGTTCATTCCCTATCTCGGCGACAAGATGCTGCCGGACCTGTTCAACCCGCAGCCGCCCAAGCCGACCAGCCTGGCCGGACGCTGGCGCGCGCGGCGCGTGCAGTGGGCGGACCGCCACCCTGCCTTCGCGCGCTGGATCGCGCCGAAAGAGCACGCGCACGACCACGACCCGTACCAGCGCCCGTTCTACACGCGCTTCCGCCGCTTCCTGGATGCCTGCCTGCGTCATCGCTGGTGGGTGATTGCGGCGACCATCGCGCTGTTCGTGTCCTCGCTGATGCTGTTCCGCTTCGTGCCGCAGCAGTTCTTCCCGGATTCGACCCGGCCCGAACTGATGGTGGACATCGAACTGGCCGAAGGCGCGTCGCTGGCCGCCACCCAGGCACAGGCGACCAAGCTGGAGAAACTGCTGAAGGGCCGCGATGGCATCACCAACTACGTCGCCTATGTCGGTACCGGTTCGCCGCGCTTCTACCTGCCGCTGGATCAGCAGTTGCCGGCCACCAACTTCTCGCAGTTCGTGGTGCTCACTGCCGATGCCAAGGCCCGTGAGGCGACCCGTGACTGGTTGATCAAGGACGTGATCAAGCAGTTCCCGGACGTGCAGATGCGCGTGACCCGCCTGGAGAACGGCCCCCCGGTCGGCTACCCGGTGCAGATGCGCGTCTCGGGCGAGCACATCGCACAGGTGCAGGCGATCGCACGGCAGGTCGAAGCCAAGGTCCGCGAAAACCCGCACGTGATCAATGTCAATCTGGACTGGAGCGAACCGAGCAAGGTGGTGCGGCTGGTGATCGACCAGGACCGCGCACGCGCGCTGGGCGTGAGCAGCGCCCAGGTGGGCCAGTTCCTGAGCAGCTCGTTGTCGGGCATGCGGGTGAGCACGTATCGCGAAGGCAATCGCCAGATCGAGATGCTGCTGCGCGGGCCGGACAATGAACGCGCCCAGCTGGACCTGCTGGCCAGCCTGGCCATTCCGACCAGCAGCGGCACGCCGGTGACGCTGTCGCAGGTGGCCCGCCTGGAGTACGCCTTCGAGGACGGCATCATCTGGCACCGCAACCGTCTGCCGACGGTGACCGTGCGCGCCGACATCGGCGATGGCATGCAGGCACTGGACGTGGTGCAGCAGATCCTGCCGACGCTGGACGGCATCCGTGCGGATCTGCCCAGCGGCTATCTGCTGGAAACCGGCGGCACCGTGGAGGACTCGGCACGTGGGCAGGACTCGATCAAGGCCGGCATGCCGCTGTTCCTGATCGTGGTGGCCACATTGCTGATGCTGCAGCTGCGCAGCTTCTCGCGTGCGGCGATGGTGCTGGTCACCGCGCCGCTGGGCATCATCGGCGCTACCTTGTTCCTGCTGCTGTTCCGCGCGCCGTTCGGCTTTGTCGCTCTGCTCGGCACCATCGCCCTGGCCGGCATGATCATGCGCAACTCGGTGATCCTGATCGACCAGATCCAGCAGGACATCGACGCCGGCCACGATCGCTGGCACGCCATCATCGACGCCACCGTGCGCCGCTTCCGCCCGATCGTCCTGACCGCGCTGGCCGCGGTGCTGGCGATGATTCCGCTGTCGCGCAGCGCGTTCTACGGCTCGATGGCAATTTCGATCATGGGCGGCCTGATCGTCGGCACCGTGCTGACCCTGGTGTTCCTGCCGGCGCTGTATGCCGCGTGGTTCCGGGTGAAGCCGGATGAGGCGAAGAGCACCGGGGAGTAACAGGCGGCGGCGCGCAACCGAACCGGTGGGAGCCTCAGAACGCCTTCACCGGCATCAATAGAGCCGACCGTGGGTCGGCTGCTCTCCGGACCGGCACCTTGCCAGACACGGCTGGCAAGGAAGGGGGACGGAATCAGGTGCGCAGGTGCGCCAGCACCGCCTCGGTGGCCTGGGGGGTGCTCACCGCCGCGCCCCCGGCCGCCAGGTCGGCGGTGAACACGCCGGCGTCCAGCGCCGCATGCACGGCCGCTTCCACGGCCGCTGCTTCCGCTTCCAGCCCCAGTGAATGGCGCAGCAGCATCGCCGCGCTGAAGATCGTGGCGTAAGGATTGGCGATGCCCTTGCCGGCGATGTCCGGGGCCGAGCCGTGGATGGGCTCGTAGATGCCTACCGCGCCGGGTTCACCCAGTGACGCCGACGGCAACAGGCCGAGTGAACCGGCCAGCATCGAGGCTTCGTCGGTGAGGATGTCGCCGAACATGTTCTCGGTCACGATCACGTCGTACTCGCGCGGCTTGGCCAGCAGGTGCATGGCCATCGAATCGACCAGCTGGTGTTCCAGCGCCACGTCCGGGAATTCCTCGCGGCCGATCCGCGCGGCTACATCGCGCCACAGACGTGAGGTTTCCAGCACGTTGGCCTTGTCCACCGAGGTGACCTTGCCGCGACGGGTCCGCGCCAGCCGGAAGGCGGTGCGCAGCACGCGCTCGATCTCGCCCACGCTGTAGCTGCACAGGTCGCTGGCGCTGTCGGCAGTGCGGGTCTTCTCGCCGAAGTAGATGCCCCCGGTCAGCTCGCGCACCACCACGACGTCCACCCCCTCGAGCAGCTCGGCCTTGATCGGCGAAGCACCGAGCGCGGCCGGATGGGGGCGCACCGGGCGCAGGTTGGCGTACAGCCCCAGCGCCTTGCGGATCGCCAGCAGGCCCTGCTCCGGGCGTACCGTGGCATTCGGGTCGGACCACTTCGGGCCGCCCACGGCGCCAAGCAGAATCGCGTGGGCGGTGCGGCAGGCCTCCAGCGTGACGGCCGGCAACGGCTCGCCATGACGGTCGATGGCGATGCCGCCGATGTCGTGTTCGGTGAAACGGAAGGTGTGGCCAAAGCGTTCGGCTACCGTGTCCAGCACCGCCAGGGCGGCAGCGGCGACTTCCGGACCAATGCCGTCACCCGGCAGTACGACAATCTCAGCGTGCATGTTCACTCTCGTAACGTTCGATTTCAGAGGTACGGCCCAACAGATACCCCAACTGGTCCACGCCTTCCAGCAGGCAGGTCTGCGAGAAGCCGTCCAGCGGGAAGGGGTAGACGCGACCATCGGGCGTGCGCAGCTCGCGCGCGGCGATGTCGATGGTCAGGGTGTCGTCAGGACGCTGCATCAGCGTCTGCACGTCGGCCTCGTCCAGCACGATCGGCAGCAGCCCGTTCTTCAGCGCATTGCCGCGGAAGATGTCGGCGATCTCGCTGCTGACGATGGCGCGCAGGCCCAGGTCGGTCAGCGCCCACGGCGCATGCTCGCGCGAGGAACCGCAGCCGAAGTTGCGGCCGGCCAGCAGGAGGCTGCGCCCGGCGTTGTGCGCCTGATTGAATGCAAAGTCCGGATTGGGTGTGCCATCGGCCCGCCAGCGCCAGTCGTTGAAGGCATGCTTGCCCAGGCCGGCGCGTTCGGTGGTGGACAGGAACCGCGCCGGGATGATCTGGTCGGTGTCGATGTTGGTTTCGCGCAGCACCACGCTGGTCGAGGTCAGGGTACGGAAGCCGCTCATCAGGCCACCTCCTGGGCGGCATACAGGTCGCGCGGGTCGGACACCCGTCCGTTCACCGCAGCCCAGGCCGCGGTCATCGGCGAGGCCAGCAGCGTGCGCGAGCCCGGGCCCTGGCGGCCTTCGAAGTTGCGGTTGCTGGTGCTCACCGCCAGCTGGCCGGGGGCGACGAGATCGCCGTTCATGGCGATGCACATCGAGCAGCCCGGCTCGCGCCACTCGGCACCCGCGCCGCGCACAACCTCGTGGATGCCTTCTGCCTCGGCCTGGCGCTTGACGATCTCCGAACCGGGCACCACCAGCATGCGTACGCCTGCCGCGACACGGCGGCCACGCAGCACGTGCGCCACCTCGCGCATGTCGCTCAGCCGCCCGTTGGTGCACGAGCCGACGAACACCACGTCCACCGGCGTGCCGGCCAGCGTCTGGCCTGCCTGGAACTGCATGTAGTCCAGTCCCTTCTGGTCGGCGGCGTCGTTGGCGGCCGGGATGGGCCGGTCCACCGCGATGGCCGTGCCAGGGTGGGTGCCCCAGGTCAGGGTCGGACGGATGTCGCCGGCATCGATATGCACCTCCGCGTCGAAGCGCGCGCCCGGATCGCTGCGCAGCTGCGTCCAGGCGGCCACGGCGGCATCGAACGCCGCCCCCTTGGGGCCGCGCGGGGTGTTGGCGACCCAGTCGAACGTGACCTGGTCGGGCGCGACCATGCCGGCGCGGGCGCCGGCCTCGATGGACATGTTGCACAACGTCATGCGCTGTTCCATGTCCATTGCCTCGATGGCGCTGCCACGGAATTCCAGTACATGGCCGGTGCCACCGTTGACCCCGATCACGCCGATGATGTGCAGCACCACGTCCTTGGCGCCCACGCCCTGCGGCAGGATGCCATCGACGGTGATCGCCATCGTCCTGGCCTTGCGCTGCAGCAGGCACTGGGTCGCCAGCACATGGCCGACTTCGCTGGTGCCGATGCCGAAGGCCAGCGCGCCGAACGCACCGTGGGTGGAGGTGTGGCTGTCGCCGCAGACGATGGTCATGCCCGGCTGGGTGAACCCCTGTTCCGGAGCGATCACGTGCACGATGCCGCGGTTGGCCGACTGCATGTCGAACAGTTCGATGCCGTGCTCGCCGCAGTTGCGCGCCAGCATCGCCACCTGGGCTTCGGAGGCGGCGCTGGCGTAGGGCAGCCTGCCATCCGGGCTGGCCGGCAGGGTCGGGGTGGAGTGGTCCATTGTCGCCTTGGTCCGGTCCGGCCGGCGCGGCGACAGGCCGCGCTCGCGCAGTTCGGTGAACGCCTGTGGCGAGGTGACTTCGTGGATCAGGTGCAGGTCGATGTACAGCACGGCAGGCGCGCTGTCCGATTCGGGTACGACGACGTGGGCGTCCCACAGTTTGTCGTACAGGGTGCGGGGAGCTGGGGTCATGGAATGGCCTTGCTGTGGTTCGTGATACGGAAATTCATCGGATCGGCAGGCGCGCGTCGAAGCGCAGGCGCACATAGTCTGCGCTCCACTGGCCGCGTGCATCGCGCCGGGTGGGCGCCAGCAGCGCCACGGCATCGTCGAGCACGCGCTGTCGCTGGTCGGCTGCCAACCCGACCAGGAAGGGGGAGGCGAAGGTGCGCAGCCAGCCCTGCATGCCGGTCGGCAGGACGGTCGGGCGTGGCAGGCACTCGATGTAGCGCACCCTGAAGCCGTGCGCGCGCAGGCGGTCCGCGTATGCATCGGCGGTCGGGAAATACCAGGGGAACGCCGGTACGACGTGGCCGTTGCTGGCCAGCGCGGCCTGCAGGGCGCTGGTGATGGCGGCCACATTGCCGTGTCCGCCCATCTCGGCGACGAAGCGGCCGCCGGGTGCCAGCGCGCGGCGCACGCCCTCGATGACGCGGTCCGGCTCGCGCATCCAGTGCAGGGCGGCATTGCTGAACACCGCATCGAACTGGCGGTCGAAGGTCAGGGCATGGGCATCCATGATCTGCGCGGCGACGCCGCGCGCGCGCGCGGCGCCGACCAGCTCCGGCGCGGCATCCACGCCGGTGACATGCGCACCGCTCAGGGCCAGGTCGAAGCTCAACACCCCGTCGCCGCAGCCCAGATCGAGGATGCGCTCACCGCGTTGCGGATCAAGCAGCCGCGCCACCGCGCCGCCGAGAAGCGGTACGAAGCCGGCGTCGATGGCGTAGTCGTGGGCGTTCCAGCACTGGCCGGCGGCGGGGATGTCGTAGCTGTCGAAGGCACTCATGGCAACTCCTTCAGGCGGCGGCGCTGGCCGCGGGATGTTCGGTGACGGCATTGCGCTGGCGCAGCAGGCGGTTGGCCACATCCAGCCAGGCCAGTGCGGACGCCTCGATGATGTCGCGGCTGGTGCCGGTGCCTTCGTACTCCACGCCGTCGTGGCGCACGCTCAGGTTGGCTTCGCCGCGGGCATCGGCGCCGATGCCCACGCTGTGGACGTGGTAGCTGTCCAGCATCAGCTGCACGCCGGTGGCCGAGGACAGCGCGCCGAACAGCGCGTCGACCGGACCATCGCCCTGCGCGGTCTCGGCCACACGGTTGCCGTCCGGGTCGGACAGTTCGACCAGTGCGTTGGCGCGGCTGCCGACGTCGCTGATGGTCATCGAGGCCAGGCGGTAGCCGTTCTGGGTGGAGCTGCCCTGCATCAGCACCTGCAGGTCGGCGTCGGTGACCACGCGCTGCTGCTCGCACAGCGCCTTGAACTGCTCGAATACCAGCTTCAGTTCTTCCTCCTCCAGCCAGAAGCCCAGCGCACGCAGGCGGGCCTCGACGGCAGCACGACCGCTGTGGCGGCCCAGCACCATCTGCGAGTTCTCCCAGCCCACGTCTTCAGGACGCATGATTTCGTAGGTGCCGCGATGGCGCAGCATGCCGTGCTGGTGGATGCCCGACTCATGCGCGAACGCATTGGCACCCACGATGGCCTTGTTGCGCTGGACCGGCATGCCGACCAGGCGCTGCAGCAGCTGCGAGGTGGCCACGATGCGCGGTGTGTTGATGCGGGTGTCTTCCTCGTAGAACGCGTTGCGTACCTTCAGCACCATCGCCAGTTCCTCCAGCGAGCAGTTGCCGGCGCGTTCGCCGATGCCGTTGATGGTGCACTCCACCTGGCGCGCGCCGCCCTCGATGGCGGCCAGCGAGTTGGCCACGGCCAGGCCCAGGTCGTTGTGGCAGTGGGTACTGAAGACGATGCGGTCGCTGTCGGGAACACCGGCGATGACCCGCTGGAACATGCCGCGGATTTCTTCGGGCGTGGTGAAGCCCACGGTGTCGGGCAGGTTGATGGTGGTCGCACCAGCCGCTACGGCCACGCGCGTCACCTCGATCAGGAAGTCTTCCTCGGTGCGCGTGGCGTCCTCGGCGGAGAACTCCACATCATCCACGTAGCTGCGGGCCAGGCTGACATGCCTGTGGACCGATTCCAGCACCTGCTCGCGGCTCATCCGCAGCTTGTGCTCGCGGTGCAGCGGGCTGGTCGACAGGAACACGTGCAGGCGCGCGTTGGCGGCCGCGTCCAGCGCCTTGGCGGAGGTTTCGATATCGGCGGCCAGGCAGCGCGACAGCACCGCCAGGGTCGGGCGGCGGACTTCGCGGGCGATCATCGCCATCGCCTCACGGTCGGACTGCGAGCTGGCCGGGAAGCCGGTCTCGATGATGTCCACGCCCAGCTCGTCGAGTGCGCGGGCCATCACCAGCTTCTGCTGCGGGCTCATGCTGCAGCCCGGCGACTGCTCGCCGTCACGCAGGGTGGTGTCGAAAATTCGGATGCGGGGGGAGTCGGGCGTGGTCACCAGGAGGTCTCCTCGACAACAAGGTCGGATGGGGTGGCAAAGGAAGGGGAAGCGGGGGATGTCGGGGACGGTGCGAGCACGGTCGGCAGCGGTGGACGCGTGCGCTCGCTGGCGCGGCGGCGGGGTTTGCGCGGCGGGCGCGGGCGGATGTCGGCGAGCAGCTGGGCCAGGACCAGCGCATCGATGTTGCCGCCGGAGACCACCGCGCACTTGCGCTTGCCGGCTACGCGCCGGCCTGCCGCCAGGGCCAGCGCACCGGCGCCTTCGGCGATCACGTGTTCCTCCAGCGCCAGCCGCACCAGGGTTTCGCGCAGCTCGGCTTCGCGCACGATCACCACATCGTCGAGCAATGCAGCGCACAGGCGCCGGGTCAGCAGGCCGGGAATCTTGACCTTGACGCCGTCGGCGAGCGTGGCGACCGGGGTGATCTCGCGGACGTCGCCGCGTATGGCACGCGCCATCGAATCGACGCCTTCCACCTGCGCGCCGACGATGCGCACGCCCTGCGACTTCAGCGCCAGCGCCACGCCGGAGGCCAGGCCGCCGCCGCCGATCGGCACGATCACCACATCCGGTGCATGCGGGGCCAGTTCGATGCCCAACGTGCCCTGGCCGGCGATCACGTCCGGATCGTCGAACGCGGACAGGAACCGGTAGCCATGCTGGTCGGCCAGTGCGCGGGCAAAGGCGTAGGCCTCGTCGTAGCTGCTGCCGTGCTGGCGCACGGTGGCGCCCCAGTGGGCGACGCCGGCGATCTTGGTGGCCGGTGCACCGTGCGGCATCACGGTGATGGCCGGGATGTTCAGGCGGTAGGCGGACCACGCCACGCCCTGGGCGTGGTTGCCGGCCGACGCGCAGATCACCGGGCGCTCGTCGCCACGCTCGCGTCCGGCCAGCAGAGCATTCAACGCGCCGCGCACTTTGTAGGACCCGGTGCGCTGCAGGTTTTCCAGCTTCAGCCAGGTGCCGAAGCGCTCGGCGTAATGCAGCGGGGTGGGCGGCAGGAAGCGGCGCAGCCGCGCCTGCGCGGCCAGCACGTCGGCGACGCTTACATCGCCTACATCCGGTTCCTGCGGGGCGCGGCTAGCGGGCATGCCGGCTCCGGCTGCGCCCCATGACAGGCGGGCGCCCGCAGGGGGAACGCATCGCCCGGCGTGCAGCGCCTGCCGCCGGGGCGTGGCGGGCTGCCGGCGTGGCGGCGCGGCTCTGCAGGCACCCTGCGAGAAGACGCCTCCGTACCGGCACCGGCATGGCGGTGCGGGCAGTCATGCGGATACTCCCGGCGTCGGGTCCAGCGCGCTGATGCGCACCGACACGCAGTCGTAGATCTTCTCGATCTGGCGACGCAGTGTTTCCGGCGGTCGGGTGCTGTCCACCACCAGCTGCAGGTGCCAGCGGCCATCGTCGGCGGCATTGGGCGCACCGGCGATCGCGCGGGGCGCGAAGCCGCGCCGTTCGGCCATGCCGATCACGCGCAGCAGCGCGCCCTCGGCCGGCGTCAGCACCAGGTCAAGCCGGTATTGCATTGGGGGTCTCCTGGGTCTGGTGGGCCGGGTTGCTTTCCAGCATCGTGCTGTTGGCGTTGTTGGGCGGCACCAGCGGCCATACGTTGGCGCGCGCGTCGATGGCCACGTGCAGCAGCGCCGGGCCCGGCTGGGCCAGCAGTGCGGCCAGGCCGCCCTCGACGTCATCGCGGGCATCGATGCGCGTGGCCGGAATGCCGAACACCTGCGCCAGGGCCGCGAAATCGGGGTTGTCGGACAGGTCGATCTCGCTGTACCGCTCGGCGAAGAACAGTTCCTGCCACTGGCGAACCATGCCCAGCGAACTGTTGTCCAGCAGCACGATCTTCACCGGCAGGCGGCAGCGCCCGATGGTGGCCAGCTCCTGCACGTTCATCATGAAACTGCCATCGCCTGAAACCAGCACGACGGTGCGGTCGGGGCAGGCGAACTGCGCGCCCATCGCGGCCGGCAGGCCGAAGCCCATCGTGCCCAGCGCGCCGCTGGTCAGATGGTTGCGCGGGTGATTGAAGCGGCAGTGCTGGGCGACCCACATCTGGTGCTGGCCGACATCGCAGGCGATGATCGCGTCCGCCGGGGCCAGCTCGCTCAACCGCTTCAACAGCGCCGGTGCGTAGATGTGCCTGCCGGGTGCGTCATAGCGCGGCGCGAAGCGTTCGCGATGGCCGGCACAGCGCCGGCGCCACGCCTCCTGGGCCGGCACGGGTGCAGTCAGGGCGGCGGTCAGGGCGCGCATGGCAGTGCCGACGTTGCCGGGCACGGCGACATCGGCGGTGCGCAGCTTGGAGATCTCGTAGGCGTCGGCATCGATGTGGACGACCCGCGCGAACGGCGCGAACTCGTTCAACTTGCCGGTGGCGCGGTCATCGAAGCGCGCGCCCACCACCACCAGCAGGTCGCTCTCCTGTACCGCCATGTTGGCGGCGCGGGTACCGTGCATGCCCAGCATGCCCAGGTAATGTGGATGCTGTGGCGGCAGGGCACCCAGGCCGCGCAGGGTCAGCACGGTGGGAATCGCGGTGGCGTCGACAAAGGCACGGAAGTCCTCGACGGCATCGCCCAGCGCCACGCCACCGCCGGCATAGATCACCGGCTTTTCGGCCGAGGCGATGGCGGCGATGGCCTGTGCGATCACATCGTCCTGCGGTGCCGGCAGCGCCGGCACGGTGGCCGGCACGTGGGCGGGCAGGTGCGATGCATCGGCGACCTGGACATCCTTCGGCAGGTCGATCAGGACCGGGCCGGGACGCCCCTCACGGGCGATCCGGAACGCGTCGCGGACGACCTGCGGCAGGTCCTCGACCCGGCGCACCAGCCAGCTGTGCTTGACGATCGGCAGGGTCAGCCCGAACACGTCCAGTTCCTGGAATGCGTCGGTGCCCAGCAGCGGCGTGGCGACCTGGCCGGTGATGCAGACCATTGGTACCGAGTCCAGCATCGCATCGGCAATGCCGGTAACCAGATTGGAGGCGCCCGGGCCGGACGTGGCGACGCAGACGCCGACCTGGCCGCTGGCGCGCGCGTAGCCATTGGCCGCCAGGGCGGCGCCCTGCTCGTGGCGTACCAGGATGTGCTTCAGCCCGGAATCCACCAGGGCGTCGTAGAACGGCATGATGGTGCCGCCCGGATAGCCGAACAGCGTGTGCACGCCCTCGGCTTCCAGGGCCTGCGTCAACCAGCGTGCGCCGTTGCGGGGCGCGGTGCTGTGTGCGGAGGTGTTCATGCGGTGACCTTTGCGAAAGCGGTGGGAGAGCCGCGCGGTTACGCGGCTTGACTTTGCAGCCAGACCATCTTGGCGCGCAGTTCCTTGCCTACCTTCTCAATCGGGTGCTCCAGGTCGGCCTGCTTGAACCGGGTGTAGTTCGGCAGGCCTGCTTCGTACTCGGCGACCCAGTTCTTGGTGAAGGTGCCGTTCTGGATGTCGGTCAGTACGTCCTTCATGCGCGCCTTGGTGCCGGCATCGATCACCCGCGGGCCGCTGACGTAGTCGCCGTACTGCGCGGTCTCGGAGATGAATTCCAGCATGCGGGTGATGCCCCCTTCGTAGAACAGGTCCACGATCAGCTTCAGTTCGTGCAGCACTTCGTAGTAGGCGATTTCCGGCTGGTAGCCGGCTTCCACCAGTGTTTCGAAGCCGGCCTGCACCAGCGCCGAGGCACCGCCGCACAGCACGGCCTGCTCGCCGAACAGGTCGGTCTCGGTCTCTTCCTTGAACGTGGTCTGGATCAGGTTGGCACGTGCACCGCCCAGACCGGCCGCATAGGCGAGCGCGTACTCGGCGGCCTTGCCGCTGCGGTCCTGGTACACCGCCCAGATGCACGGCACACCACGGCCGATTTCATACTCGCGGCGCACCAGCGCGCCAGGACCCTTCGGTGCGACCAGCACCACATCCAGATCCTCGCGCGGGGTGATCATGTTGAAGTGCACGTTCAGGCCGTGCGCGAACAACAGCACCGCGCCCTGTTTCATGTTCGGCGCGAGCACGTCCTCGTAGAGCTTCTTCTGCACCATGTCCGGGGTCAGCACCGCCACCAGGTCGGCGTCTTTCACCGCATCGGCGGGCGCTTTCACGGTAAAGCCGTCGGCCTGTGCCTTGACCTCGGTCGGGCCACCCGGACGCAGCCCGATGACGACATCGAAACCGGATTCGCGCAGGTTCAGCGCGTGCGCGCGGCCCTGGCTGCCGTAGCCGACAACAGCGATCTTGATCTGGGGCAGGTCGTTGGTGCTCATGGGAGAGGTTCCTTGGAGGTAAGAAAAAAGACGGCCGGCGGTCTCAGGGACACGCCGGCCGGTCAGGGGAAGCGGCGGCACGCGCATCGCACCGCCCACACGTGCCCGCCGCGCAGGCGGTGGGCGTGAATCGGGCGGCGGCGGGATGGCGGGTCATGGCGGAAGGCGGCTCGGAAGGGGGAGGGGGAGGAGGAGGAGGAGGGAATCGAGGGGCTCTGAAACGAAAAAACCCGCACCTGGGCGGGTGCGGGTTTTTGATGGATACCTGGCAGTCTTGCTTACACGCCGGTCCGTCCCGCACCTGTTGGCTGGGTAATAAGTACGAGGACAAGGAGCGAACGGATCGAGGCCGCGCCGGGATCGGCGTGCTGGATGGATTCGCGAATGGGCGTGTGGCGCTGCAACATGTGATCGAGAAAACCACAGCGGTTTTGGCACTGTCAACCTTTGCGGCAACATTTCCAACGGTTTCGGCTGTATCCAGTGCAAAGCCCCGCCGCGCAAGGATGGTTGCGGTTGAAAGCGTTCTGGTGAACCGGAATTCACTATTTTGCGATGCGGATCTGCGCGGATTCGCCCCGCTTTCCACTGTCGTGCATGACCATTGTCGGATGTCCGCGCCGGGCATCTGCGGCGAGTATCGAGGCCGCTGCCATCCACCAGGAACTCCCGTGCCTTCAGCCCTTGCCCGCGGCGTGCTCACTGCCGCCCTCCTGTGCGCCCTGCCGGCGCTGTCCCCGGCGGCCGACCGTGTCACCGGCCATCCCTTTGCCACCCGCTCGGAAGTGATCGCCCCGCACGCGATGGCGGCCACCTCGCAGCCACTGGCCACCCAGGTGGCGCTGGATGTGATGAAGTCCGGTGGTTCGGCGGTGGATGCCGCCATCGCCGCCAATGCCGCGCTGGGGCTGATGGAGCCCACGGGCAACGGCATCGGCGGCGACCTGTTCGCCATCGTCTGGGACCCGAAGACGCAGAAGCTGTACGGCTACAACGGCTCGGGACGGTCGCCGAAGTCGCTGACCCTGGCCGAGTTCCAGCGCCGGGGACTGAAGGAGATTCCGGCGACCGGGCCGCTGCCGGTGTCGGTCCCGGGGGCGGTGGACGGCTGGTTCGCGCTGCACGCGCGCTTCGGGCGCAAGCCGATGGCCGAGAACCTGGCGCCGGCCATCCGCTACGCGCGTGAGGGCCACCCGGTGGCCGAGGTGATCGCCTACTACTGGGACCGCTCGGTGCCCCGCCTGTCCAGGTATCCTGGCTTCAGCGAGCAGTTCACCATCGACGGCCACGCGCCGCGCAAGGGTCAGATGTGGCGGAACCCGAACCTGGCCAACACGCTGGAGAAGATCGCGCAGGGCGGTCGCGATGCCTTCTACAAGGGCGAGATCGCGCGGACTGTCGGCGACTACTTCAAGGCCAACGGTGGGTACCTCAGCTACGACGACCTGGCCAGCCATCACGGCGAGTGGGTAGAGCCGGTCAGCAGCAATTACCGGGGCTACGACGTATGGGAGCTGCCGCCCAACAGCCAGGGCATCGCGGCGCTGCAGATTCTCAATGTGCTGGAAGGCTACGATTTCTCGAAGATCGCCTTCGGCTCGCCCGAGCATGTGCACCTGTTCGTGGAGGCCAAGAAGCTGGCGTTCGCCGATCGCGCGCGCTTCTATACCGATCCGGCGTTCCATCCCGCGCCGGTGGACCGGCTGATCTCCAAGGGCTACGCGGCCGGGCGGCGCACGCTCATCTCCATGGACAAAGCGTCGCGTGAAGTGCAACCGGGCACGCCGAAGCAACTGGAGGAGGGCGACACGATCTACCTGACCGTGGCCGACGCCGACGGCATGATGGTGTCGCTGATCCAGTCCAACTACCGTGGCATGGGCAGCGGCATGGCGCCGCCGGGACTGGGCTTCATCCTGCAGGACCGCGGCGAGATGTTCGTGCTGCAGAAGGACCACCCCAATGGCTACGCGCCGGGCAAGCGCCCCTTCCAGACCATCATTCCGGCGTTCGTCACCAAGGACGGCAAGCCGTGGATGAGCTTCGGGGTGATGGGCGGGGCGATGCAGCCGCAGGGCCACGCACAGATCGTCATGAACATGGTTGATTTCGGCATGAACCTGCAGGAAGCCGGCGACGCGCCGCGCATCCAGCATGACGGGTCGACCGAGCCGACCGGCCAGGCCACGGCGATGAGCGATGGCGGCGAGGTCAACCTGGAGACGGGCTTCCCGTACGAGACTGTGCGCGCGCTGATGCGCAAGGGCCACCGTGTGGTGTTCGCCGATGGCCCTTACGGTGGCTACCAGGCGATCCTGCGCGACCCGGAAACGGGCGTGTATTACGGCGCGTCGGAAAGCCGAAAGGACGGGCAGGCGGCGGGGTACTGAGTCCCCGCAGGTGGCGCCGACTGTTGGTCGGCGGCTCCCGGTCGCGGCGCTGATACAGCCATCGTTCTGCAGCCGGGTAGAACCCGGCTCTACGGGCGATGCAGCCGGGTAGAACCCGGCTCTACGGCGCGCGGACAGCTTCGTCGCGGGTTTCTTCCTGCGCGGCGATCTCGCGTTCGATCCACGCGTCCATCATCCGTCGCGCCCGTTGGGCACGACGGCGCTGCAACGCGTACTCCATGTCCAGCACACGGTAGAGCGACCACATCACCAGCAGCATCAACAACGCGAATGGCAACGCGGCGATGGTGATCATGCCCTGCAGCGCCTCCAGGCCGCCGGCCAGCAGCAGCACCCCGGCAATCAGCGCGATGGCCACGCCCCAGGTCATGCGCCGCGACAGCGGCGGGTCGCCGGCCTCATCGGTGGACATGCTGGCCAGCACCAGCACCGCCGAATCGGCCGAGGTCACGAAGAAGATGATCAGCAGCACCAGTGCCATCACCGACAGCACCGTGGGCAGCGGCAGGCTGTCGAACATGGTGAACAGCACGGTCTCGTAGCCATTGCCCAACGCCTGCGCCAGATCGACGTGGCCGAAGATCTGCGACCACAGCGCGGTGCCGCCGAACACCGAGAACCACAGGAAGCCCAGCACGCTCGGCGCGATCACCACGCCCAGCACGAACTCGCGGATGCTGCGTCCGCGCGACACGCGGGCGATGAACGAGCCCACGAACGGTGCCCAGGCGATCCACCACGCCCAGTAGAAAATCGTCCAGTCGGCCACCCAGGTGCTGCCCGAGAACGGCGACATGCGCAGGCTCATCGTCACCAGCTGGTTGAGGTAGGAGCCGATCGTGGTGGTGAAGGTGTCGAAGATGAAGCCGGTCGGCCCCAGCACCAGCACCAGCGCCAGCAGCAGCGCCGCAAGGGCCAGGTTGATGTTGGACAGCCACTTGATGCCACGGTGCACGCCGCTGGTGGTGGAGGCCATGTACATCACGAAGGCCACCGCGATGATGGTCAACTGCAGCGGAATCGAGGCGCGCAGACCGAATACGCGTTCCATCCCGGCGGCGATCTGGATGGTGCCGAAGCCCAGCGTGGTGGCCACGCCGATCGCGGTGGCGACCACGGCGGCCACGTTCACCACGGTCCCCATCCAGCCACGGTGGCGTGCGCCGATCAGCGGTTGCAGCAGGTCGCTGATCTGGCCACGTCCATTACGGTTGAACTGGAACCAGGCCATCGCCAGGCCGATCAGCGCATAGATCGCCCACGGATGCAGGCCCCAATGGAAGAACGCATAGCGCATCGACGCACGCGCCGCTTCCATGCTCTGCGGCGCCAGCCCCTCTGGTGGCTTGACGAAGTGCGAGATCGGCTCGGCCGCGCCCCAGAACACCAGCCCGATGCCCATGCCGGCCGCGAACAGCATCGACATCCAGCTCGCATTGGAGAAGTCCGGCTCGGCATCTTCGCCGCCGATGCGCAGCGACCCGAAGCGGCCGAACGCCAGATACATCAGGAACGATAGCGTGATGAACACCACCAGCAGGTACAGCCAGCCGGTGCTGCGCACGATGTTGGACAGGCCAAGCTGCACCACGTCGTTGAACGGGCCGGGCGCGATGCCGGCAGTCAGGACGAGCAGCGCGACCAGCGCGATGGAAATGCGAAACACCATGCAGGGGCTTCTCCAGGAAAAGGGCGCGAGCGGATGCTTGCAGTCTCCAGCGGCACGACGGCGACAACTGGGGCGAAGCCGGACGAAGGCCGGTCGGCGGGATGCCACGGCATCGGGTTCAGCCCGATGGTCCCCTGCGTGGGCGCAGCGCCAGGCGCCAGGCAGCACGTCACGGGGGTGGAGATCCTCGCGGGGCGATACTAACCGCGCTGACGTAATGAACCCGTTCACAGCGGTGGCAACGGCGGTGTCGATGCACGGGTCTTTGTGGTCTAATTCGCCTCGAAGCGGGGGTACCGAGGCCATGTGGCCGAGGTTGAGACAGTCCCTTCGAACCTGATCCGGTTGATACCGGCGTAGGGAAGCTTCGCATCCGCTGATGCATTGCGCCGTAGGGTCCCCACGCCCGCAGACCGCCCGCAGTGCGCCCGTCGTGCGCCGCCGTTTCGTCCCTTTCAACACGGATTTCCCGTCACGGACCGCCGGTCCGCGCTCGGGGTCCAAACAGGACGATGCCCGATGAACGCACCGCTTTCCACCCTGCAGCAGCAGGCCCAGCAGCTTTCCGGTTCGGTTACGCGACCGATCCCCGGTTCGCGCAAGATCCACGTGCAGGGCTCGCGCAGCGACCTGCAGGTTCCCATGCGCGAGATCGTGCTGACCCGCACGCCGACGTTGTTCGGCGGCGAAGAGAACGCGCCGGTCACCGTCTACGACACCTCCGGCCCGTACACCGATCCGGCCGCCAGCATCGACCTGTCGACCGGCCTGCCGGCACTGCGCGCGGCGTGGGTGGCCGAGCGGGGCGATACCGAAACGCTGGCAGCCCTGAGTTCGGCGTTCGGCCGGTCGCGCGACACCGATGCGCGCCTGGATGCGGTGCGCTTTCCGTCGCGCACGCTGCCGCGCCGCGCCGTCGCCGGCGCCAACGTCACTCAGATGCACTACGCGCGCCGCGGCATCATCACCCCGGAGATGGAGTTCGTGGCGATCCGCGAAAACCAGCGCCTGGAGGCGATCGCCGATGCGACGCTGCGGCGGCAGCATCCTGGGCAATCGTTCGGCGCGTCGATCCCGGCCATCATCACCCCCGAGTTCGTGCGCGACGAGATCGCGCGTGGCCGGGCCGTGCTGCCCAACAACATCAACCATCCGGAAAGCGAGCCGATGATCATCGGCCGCAACTTCCTGACCAAGATCAACGCCAACATCGGCAACAGCGCGGTGTCCTCCGGCATCGCCGAGGAAGTGGAGAAGCTGGTGTGGGCGATCCGCTGGGGCGGTGACACCGTGATGGACCTGTCTACCGGCAAGCACATCCATGAAACGCGCGAGTGGATCATCCGCAACTCGCCCGTGGCGATCGGTACCGTGCCGATCTACCAGGCGCTGGAGAAGGTGGACGGGCGCGCCGAGGAACTCACCTGGGAGATCTTCCGTGACACGCTGATCGAGCAGGCAGAGCAGGGCGTGGACTATTTCACCATCCATGCCGGCGTCCTGCTGCGCTACGTGCCGCTGACCGCCGGGCGCGTCACCGGCATTGTCTCGCGGGGAGGCTCGATCATGGCCAAGTGGTGTCTGGCCCATCACAAGGAGAACTTCCTCTACACGCATTTCGACGACATCTGCGAGATCATGAAGGCCTACGACGTGACCTTCTCGCTGGGCGACGGACTGCGCCCGGGCTGCATCGCCGATGCCAACGATGCCGCACAGTTCGGTGAGCTGGAGACGCTGGGCGAGTTGACCAGGATCGCGTGGAAACACGACGTGCAGACCATGATCGAAGGCCCCGGCCACGTGCCGATGCAGCTGATCAAGGAGAACATGGACAAGCAGCTGCGCGAATGCGGTGAGGCGCCTTTCTACACGCTGGGGCCGCTGACCACCGACATCGCCCCCGGTTACGACCACATCACCAGCGCGATCGGTGCGGCGATGATCGGCTGGTACGGCACTGCGATGCTCTGCTACGTCACCCCCAAGGAGCACCTGGGCCTGCCCAACCGCCAGGATGTGCGCGACGGCATCATGGCCTACCGGATCGCGGCGCATGCATCGGACCTGGCCAAGGGCCACCCGGGTGCGCAGGTGCGCGACAACGCGCTGAGCAAGGCGCGCTTCGAATTCCGCTGGGAAGACCAGTTCCACCTGGGCCTGGATCCGGAGAAGGCCAAGGAATTCCATGACGAAACCCTGCCGAAGGACGCGCACAAGCTGGCCCATTTCTGCTCGATGTGCGGCCCGCACTTCTGTTCGATGAAGATCACCCAGGACGTACGCGACTACGCGGCGGGGCAGGGGCTGGACGCCCAGGCGGCGCTCGACGCCGGCATGGCCGAGAAGTCGCTGCAGTTCCGCGACCAGGGCGCCGAGGTCTACCGCCCGCAATGACGCGGCGGCCGGGGGGGCAGCTGCCCCCCCGGCATCCTCATGCGTTCGCCCCGGCAACCGCGCTAAGCTCGGCGCCGGACGGCCAGGGGCGGGAAACACGATGGCGATTGCGCGCAGGACCAAATGGCTGGCGATGGCACGCCGGCACCCCTCGGCGTGGTTGCTGGGCGTGCAGCTGCTCGGCGTGCTGCTGTACCCGGCGATGGACGAGGCCGGCGCCAGCCGCGCGCTGTTCGGCGCCTTCGGCATTGCGGTGCTCGGCCTTTCCCTGTGGGTGGTGCGGCGCAGCCCGCTCGGCATGTGGCTGGCGCTGGTACTGGCGATCCCCTCGGTGGTGTTTTCCATCGCCGGCGCGCTGCTGGAGCGCCCCGGGCTGATTACGACAGCGCAGCTGCTCGAATGCCTGCTGTACTTCTATACCGCCGGCAGCCTGACCGCCTACATGCTGCAGGATCACAAGGTGACCCGCGACGAACTGTTCGCGGCCGGTGCGACATTCACATTGCTGGCGTGGGCGTTCGCGTTCGCCTTCGCGGTGTGCCAGCAGTGGTTTCCGGGGAGTTTTCTCGCCACCAGCGAGAGCGAACTGCGCACGTGGATGGAGCTGCTTTATCTCAGCTTCAGCTTGCTGTCCGGGGTAGGGTTGAGCGATGTCGTGCCGGTGCACCCGCAGGCACGCGCGCTGGTCATGCTGGAGCAGTTTTCAGGCGTCATGTACGTGGCGCTGGTGGTGTCGCGGCTGGTGGGACTGACCATGCTCAGGCATGCACGAAACTGAATCCCACCTAAAAATATCGCGCCCGAAGGCGCGAATGCTGAATCAATTTATGGGAATTCGTCGGCGAGAGAGAGCCTGTTGTCGGCCACGCGCGTAGGCGCGGTTAACCGGCATAGGCTAGTATTCGCGCGCTTCGGTTTTTTTGCTGTTTGCGCTGATGCCTTGTGCGGAATCTGGCGGTTCGTTCGATCTTTCCTGTGGAGATGAATGCAACGCTGCCGTCGAGCCGGCATTCACCTGTGTCGCCTGGAATGATCAACAACGAAAGTGAGCCACCTTCCGCCGACGTGATGAAGATCGGCGACTGCACCGTCATTCTCTCTTCGCGGGAAGTCATGGTGGCAGGCGCACGTCGGCCACGACGCCTGACTCCCAAGGCACTGGGGGTGCTCAAGGCGCTCATGCGCGCTCCGGGCGCGGTGGTCACCCGTGATGAACTGTTTGCCGAGGTGTGGCCCGATACGCTGCCCACCAACGATGTGCTCACCCAGGCGGTGACACAGCTGCGCAAGGCCTTTGCCAGCGACGACGACAGCGGCACCGCCTACATCGAAACCATCGCCAAGACCGGCTATCGCCTGCTGGTGCCGGTGAGCGTGGTCGAGACCCCGTTGCCGCCCCCGCCCGTAGAGGCCGAGGACAGCCAGGCCATGCCGGCGTCGGCCGCCGCGACCGACGCCGGGGGAACGCTGGCCGCGCCGGCTCCCATTGCGTTGCCACCGCGCCGCAGCCGACGCGTACGGCGCTACGTGCTGCTGGCCGTCGGTATCGCCATGCTGGTGGCGCTGCTGGTGATGGCCGCGCTGCTGGTGCAGCGCGAGCAGCCCCCCTCGGCACTGGACGCCGCCGTCGAGGACGGCACGCGCATTACCGGCAGCCCACAGCGCCCCTATCGCCTGATCACTGCAACCGCAGGGTTTGAGACCTATCCAACGCTGTCGCCGGACGGTTCCCAGGTGGCGTATGAAGCCGACATGGGCGTGCGTGAGGGCAGCACCATCAAGGTACAGACCGCCGGCAACACGCCGGCGCGCGCGCTGGTCGAGACCCCGACGGGCCAGTCCGACCGCTTCCCGAACTGGTCGCCGGACGGGCGCGACATCGCCTTTGCGCGCTTCGGTGCGGAAGGCAGCTGCGAGGTGCTCATCGCCAGCGCGACCGGTGGTGCGCTGCGCCATGTGACCCGCTGTGACGGCACCGAACTGCTCAGTTTCGACTGGACGCCGGACGGTCGCGGCCTGATCTTCGGCGCGCTCTCCGGCGCGCACGCCCACCGTGGCATCCGGGTGCTGGACATTGCCAGCGGCCGCTGGACCCCGCTGGCCTACGACACCGGCGAAGACGACTTCGACTATGCCCCGCGTTACTCGCCGGATGGCCGCTGGATCGCGTTCGTCCGCAATCCGCAGGTAGGCGACCTGTGGCGGATGCCAGCCAGCGGCGGCACGCCCGAGCAGCTTACTGACGATTCGGCCGAGATCCGTGGCTGGAGCTGGCGCGGCGACAGCCGCCACATCGTGTTCGGCCGACGCGTGGACAGCGAGGCGCGCCTGTACGAACTGGATACCGAGAGCCGGCTGTTGCGGGATGTCGGCCTGGATGACGCGCAGACGCCGGCGGTGTCGCGCAACAATCGCATGCTCGCGTTTGTGCACCGGCGCGCCCAGTTCGGGGTGTTCCGCGTGCCGGTGGGTGCCAACGGCCCGGGTACGCCCGAGCGCCTGTTCCCCTCCGGTGGGCGGGATGCGCAGCCGATGGTGTCGCCGGATGGCCGCCAGCTGGTGTTCTCCTCGGACCGTTCCGGCAGCTTCGCGCTGTGGTGGGCAGACCTGGAGCGTCCCGATTCGCTGCGCCCGATCGAGGGTCTGCGCCCCGAGGCACGCCAGGCACCGGACTGGTCCGGCGACAGCCATCGCCTGCTGGTGCTGGGGCGCGACGACCATGCCAATCCCTCGGTCTATGAAGTCAGTCCGCGCGATGAACAGGCACTGCGCCTGCCGTTGCCGGTCACGCAGCCGCTGCAGGCGTTGTACGGCGAAGACGATCAGCATGTGCTGGTGATCGAGCGCGACGGCCAGGAGCGGATGCGCCTGCTGCTGTTTGATCGCAGCACCACCGACTGGCGCCTGCTGGGCAGCATTGAAGGCGTGTCGCAGGCGCGCTTCGACCGCAGCGGTCGGCGCGTGCTGTTCACCCGCCTGTCGGCCGGCGGACTCTGGTCGGCCGATGCGCGGTTGTCGGCCGGCAGCATCCGGCAGGTCAGCGAAGACCGGCCCACGCGCTGGCGCTACCGCACCTGGAGTGTGGCCGGCAATGGCAGCATCGATTACCTGTCCAGTCATCGTGACTGCGCCACGCTGTTCGCGCGGTTGAGTGCCGGAAGTGCCGGGGTCGAGCACTGTCTCGACCGTGCACGCCTGAGCGCGGGCAACGGTTTCAGCGCCAATGCCGGGGGCGATGCCGTTTACGTCGCGTTGGCGGTGGCCGATGGGGCCGATATCGGCGTCATGCCCCTGCCCAGACAGACCCCGTCGCTGTTCCCGGGGTTCTCCAGGTTGCTGTTTTTAAAGGGAAATGACCCTTCGTGATTTCTTCGTGGCAACGTCGTCGCGAATTCGGATGAATCTCGCCGGGAATTCCTGAGAACGCCGCCCGACTTGGCAAAACTGGTGGCCAATCAAGGCAAACTCCGGTGCAGTCATGCGTCAGCTCTCCTTGGCCGATCGTGGTCAATCGCTCTCCCTGGACAAGATCGTCGACGACGGCCCGCTCCCGACCTGCCTCGGCGTGGCGCGGCTGGGCAGCCTGCAGACCGCGGGCAACACGTTCACCGTATGGATGCAGCTGCGCGGCAGCGCCTGGGTCGAATCCAAGGAAGGCCGGTTCCGTCTTCGCCAGCGCGAGTGGATCGCCTTCGAGAAGGAATCGCGACCGATGGTGCAGGCCGGTCGCGATGGCCTGTGCATCGGCCTGAGCCTGGCGCCGGAAGCGCTGCGCGCGCTCGGCGAGCTGGCCGACTGCGGCCTGTACGCCGGCCGCGGCAGCATGAGCCGCAGCGAAGTGCGCGTGGCGTTGCGGTTGTGGCGCGATGCGCTGGCCAGCGGGCAGCCCGCGCAGGCGCTGCGCCCGGTCCTGCTGCACCTGGCCTCGCTTCAGCACGGCATGGCCACCGGGGTGCAGCGCTGCCCGGGACGTTCGCGCTCGCGCAAACGCCAGGTGTTCGGGCGCATGCAGCGCGCGCGGCTGTATCTGGAGGGCAACAGCCACCGCGTGGTGCGCATCGGTGAACTGGCCGAGCTGACCAATTTTTCCAGCTGGTACCTGTCCAAGACCTTCCAGAGCCTCTACGAGGAAAGCCCGCAGTCGCTGTCGGCCCGTCTGCGTCTGGAGCGCGCCGCTGATCTGCTGCGCGATACCGACATGATGGTGGGTGAAGTCGCGGCCGCCAGCGGATTCGACAACTGCTGCAGCTTCGCACGGGCCTTCCGCGCGCGTTACGGCCAGTCTGCGTCGCGCTACCGCGAAGCCATTGCGACCTTGCCGCCAGAATCGGCAAAGTCATCGGTTGTCTCACGCAAAAAATTCGCTGCAACGCAATCGTAACTTTCCGAGGCGTTTTAACACGCTACTAACGTACCTTGGAGAGATTAATGAATTTTCGTACTCCCGCAGTGCGGCTGGGCCTTCTGCCCGCCGGCATTGCGCTTGCCCTGACGCCGACCTTTGCATCGGCGCAGGAAGCGGGTGGCACGACCGATCTTGACCGCATCTCGGTCACCGGCTCGCGTATCCGCCAGGCCAGCATGGAAACCGCCCAGCCGGTGATCGCGCTGCAGCGCGCCGACATCGAGAAGCAGGGCTTCACCAGCGTTGCCGACATCGTCCAGAACCTGTCCGCCACCGGCTCCCCGGCGATCAGCCGCGCCGACGCGCTGTCCTCGGGCGAAGAAGTGGGCGGCCAGTACGTCAATCTGCGCAACCTCGGCCCGGAGCGCACCCTGGTGCTGCTGGACGGCAAGCGCATGGGCGTCAGCTCGGGCGGCTACACCGATCTCGCCTCGATCCCGACCTCGGTCGTGGAGCGCATCGAAGTCCTGACCGACGGCGCTTCGGCGATCTACGGTTCGGATGCCATCGCCGGCGTGATCAACATCATCACCCGCAAGAACTTCGACGGCCTCGAAGCCAGCGTCTACAAGGGCCAGTACGGCCAGGGCGACGGCGACAAGACCACCTACAACTTCGTCTACGGCCAGACCGGTGAACGCGGTTCGGTCACCTTCGGCGCCGAGTACAGCGAAGAAGAGCCGGTGCTTGCCAAGGACCGTCGCTTCAGCGCCTACGCCAACGGCTACCGTCATCCGAGCCCGACCGCCGATGACAGCAATGGCTGGAGCGCGATCACCGAGAAGGGCGTGCTGGTCACCCCGGGTGGCAACTACGTGCTCAACCCGGGTGGCGACTCGAGCGACTTCGGCGACTACCACGCGCTGACCAACGACGACCTGTCCAACCCGTCGCAGCAGATGTTCCTGTCGACCGGCATCAAGCGTCGTTCGGTGTTCACCAACGGCCAGTTCGATTTCACCGACAACATCCGCGGTACCGCCAGCGTCCTGTACACCGAACGCGAAGCGCTGCAGCAGATCGCCGGCTACCCGTACCGTTCCGGCGCGTACGACACCGCGATGTCGGCCAACAGCGTCTTCAACCCGCTGGATACCGACGTCGACTTCATGCGTCGTACCTGGGAAGTGCCGCGTCAGACCAAGTCCGAGCTGAACACCTTCCGCTTCAGCGGCGGTCTGGAAGGCTCGTTCGAGTTTGCCGACAAGTACTTCGACTGGGATGTGGGCTACGTCTACAACCGCAACAAGGGCGTCAAGACCGGCACCGGCAACCTGTTCATCCCGAACGTGCGCAATGCCGTCGGCGCGTCGTACATCGATGCCAACGGCGTGGCCCAGTGCGGCACCGCGGCGGCCCCGATTGCCGGCTGCACCCCGTGGAACCCGCTGCTGCCGTACGGCTCCACCGCCGATGGCTCGCTGTCGAACCCGGATCTGCAGAAGTACCTGTTCCTGCCGACCCACGACACCTCGGTCACCACCAGCAAGGTCTACAGCGCCAACCTGAGCGGCGCCATCGCGACCCTGCCGGCCGGCGACCTGTCCTTCGCCGCCGGTTACGAGCACCGCGAAGAAGACGCCGAGTACAACCCGGACGCGCTGCTGCAGTCGGGCCTGAGCACCGACCTGTCGGGTGCGCCGACCGCCGGCGGCTACAAGCTGGACGAGTTCTACCTGGAACTGAACGTGCCGATCCTCGCCGATCTGCCGTTCGCCAAGGAACTGTCGGTCGACATGGCCGGCCGTTACTCGGACTACAACACCTTCGGCGACACCGTGAACAGCAAGTTCGGCCTGAAGTGGAAGCCGACCGACGACCTGCTGGTGCGCGGCACCTACGCCACGGGCTTCCGTGCGCCGACCGTGGCCGACCTGTACGGCGGTACCTCGCAGACCTTCGACAAGTACACCGACCCGTGCGACACCCTGTTCGGTGCGGCCGTGCGCAACCCGGAAGTGGCTGCACGCTGCGGCGGCGCAGTACCGGCCAACTTCCGTCAGGAAGCGTCGGGCGGCATCGATGCGACCGGCCCCGGCTCGCAGTCGAACTACGCGTACCTGTCCGGTTCCAATGACGCGCTGCTGCCGGAAACCTCCAAGACCTGGACGCTCGGCCTGGTCTACAGCCCGAACTTCGTGCAGGGCCTGGACGTCAGCCTGGACTGGTGGAAGATCCGCATCGACAACGTCATCGCGGCGGAGTCGGTCACCTCGATCCTCAACCAGTGCTACGTGCTGAACAACGCCAACGCCTGTGGCCGCGTCACCCGTGATGCGGATTCGGGCCAGGTGGTCGATGTGACCCGCAGCCTGATCAACGCCGGCTACCAGGAAACCGCAGGTTACGACCTGGGCGTCCGTTACCGTCTGCCGGAACTGGCGATCGGCAACTTCGTCATCGACTGGAAGACCACCTATGTGGACTACCTCGAGTACAAGCGCGACAACGAAGCTGAAACCGCCGTCGAGCAGCACAACGGCTGGGGCACCGGCGACTGGGGTGCCAACTTCCGCGTGCGTTCGAACCTGAACGTCGATTGGAGCTACGGCAACTTCGGCGTCAACTGGGGCGTGCGTTACTACTCCGGCCTGAAGGAAGAGTGCTCCTATGACCGCGATGGCGGTCCGGAGTGCAACAACCCGACGTACTCGTCGGATTACACGCTGGCCATCCCGGTGCGCAACACCGGTTCGAACACGTTCCACGACCTGCAGGTGCGTTACACGACCCCGTGGAATGCCACCGTTTCGGCCGGTGCGAACAACGTGTTCAACCACGAAGGTCCGCTGATGTACAGCCAGCCGAACTCGAGCTTCGCCTACTACGGCGGCTTCGATATCGGTCGCTTCTACTACCTGAAGTACACCCAGCGCTTCTGATCCATCGACGCACTGGTGCAGCACAGGGAGGGCGGACCGCAAGGTCCGCCCTCTTTCTTTTTGATCGCCTCATCCGCTTGAGGGTGACCCACTGAGCGCGCCGCAGACAAAAAAAGCGCGCCCCTGCGGACGCGCCTTCGGGTGCCTGCGTGCGGCGGCGCCTCAGGCGTCGGCGGCCACCAGCCCCATCAGAGCGTTGGCATGATCGCGCCACTGCGGCAGCTTGTTGAGTACGCCGGCGCGCTGCAGGTATTCCTCGTCGACCGGATCGCCGTTGATCAGCGCCAGTGCGACGTGCAGCGCGCCGGTCACCCAGAAGCTCCGGGTGTTGGAGCGCTGCGGCTGCAGGTGGAAGGCGACCGCTTCGATGATCGGCATCGGCAGGCCCCACAGGCCCAGCAGATATGCACCGGCTTCGGCGTGGCCCGGGCGGTCGTCGCCGTCGGCCGCGTCCACCCGCTCGTTGCGCACGCCCGGCAGCAGCAGGCCGATGTCGGCGAGCAGGGCGGCCGTGGCGCCCAGTTCGGCGCTGGAGTCCGGCAGCAGCTTGGCGGCCAGGCGCGAGGCCAGCAGCGCGCGCTGCTGCAGCGAGTTGCGCTCGGCACCGGACAGCGGCTGGGCCGAGAAAACTTCGCTGGCCAGGACCAGGTCGCGCAGCGTCGACAACCCCAGCCGGGTCACTGCGGTACGCAGGTCGGAGATGATCCGGCCACTGTTGAAGAAGGCTGAGTTGGACAGCTGCAGCACCTTGGCCGCGATTGCCGGGTCGGCGGCGACCAGCTTGGCGACGTCGGCGGTGTCGGTGTCGTCATCGTGTTCCAGCGCCTGGGTCAGGCTCAGGTACAGATGCGGCGGCGAAGGCAGCTTCTCGATCCGGCCGATGGCACTGCGCAGGCGTTCGCTGTCAAGCAGCTCGCGCAGTTCTTCCAGGCTGGTCAGGGCTTCCAGCAGCACTTCCGGCGCCAGCGGCATCGGCAGGAAGCGGTGCGCCACCCCGATCAGGCGGGCCGGCGGCGGACGGGTGCCCACGCTGGCTTCCACCAGCGCGATACGGATGGTTTCCGGACGAAGCGTACGGATCTGCCCCAGCAGCGTGGTCGCGGTGAGATCCGGCAGAACCGGGCAGACAATCACCGCATCCACGGGCGAGCCGGCCACGATGCTCATCGCGCCCTGGCCATCGGCGGCGGTCAACGGTTGCCATTCTTCCCCAAGATCGGCAATGAACTCCAGCAGCTCAGCCGACAGGCTGGCCTGGTCCCCAACAAGCAGAATGCGCACGACACTGTCCCCTGGCTGACCACGGTGAAGCGCACCGTGGACGGTGTGAAGAGACGCAATGTACCCAATCCGGCACAAATAGTGATGTGCCGCATTCAAAAAACGTGATGCACATCGCTCCGGCGGCGAGCGCCGGAGCGATGTCGTTCAGCCTCAGGCGTTGCCGTTGAGGTAACGCTGATGGGCGTCGATCAGGATCTGCTTGGCCTCGGCGGCGCCGCCCCAGCCATCCAGCTTGACCCACTTGCCCTTCTCCAGGTCCTTGTAGTGCTCGAAGAAGTGGCCGATGCGCTCCAGCCAGTGGCTGGACACCTGCCCGATATCCTCGACATGGGCGTAGCCGCTGAAGATCTTGGCGATCGGCACGGCCAGGATCTTTTCGTCGCTGCCGGCCTCATCGCTCATCTTGAGCACGCCGACCGGACGGCAACGCACCACCGAACCCGGCACCAGCGGCAGCGGCAGCACCACCAGCACGTCGGCCGGATCGCCGTCGCCGCACAGGGTGCTTGGCACGTAGCCGTAGTTGCAGGGGTAGCGCATCGGGGTGGACAGGATGCGGTCGACGAAGATCGCGCCGGTTTCCTTGTCCACTTCGTACTTCACCGGCTCCGAGTCCTTCGGGATCTCGATGATGACGTTGATTTCTTCCGGCGGGTTCTTGCCGGGCGAGACGAGTTCCAGACCCATTGAGGTGTGCTCCGAGAGGGGGATGTTGGCGTACAGCCCCCCATTTTATGCCTTTGGCGGGCCGCGTGCAGGTCGGACGGTACCCACCGGACGTGGCGGGGCATTCCGACGCTGGCGCGCGGAGCGTGCTTATCGGCGGGATGAGGCTGAAGGCGCAGGGTAGGGCCATCCCCCTCTGGAGACCCCGATGGTCATTGCCTGCTTCCGCCTCCGCTGGCCGCGCCTCTGCCTTGTTGTCCTGCTCGGGCTGTGCCTGGCCGCGCCCCTGCAGGCCGCGGGCCCGCGCTTCATCGACCTGGCCGCGCGGGTCGGACCGGATGAATCCGCCGACGACACCGCCTACCACGAGCTCAACCGCTGGCTGATGCTGGAGTTCAACGATCTCTGCGAGGACTTCTTCTGCGAGGGCGCCCATGACAACTACCGGCCGTTGCGCCTGGCCTGCGTGGTGGATACCCGCGACGACACCCTGACGCAGTGCCGCTTCCCGGTATCGGCCAGCCGCGACCACATCGACCCGGACACCGGCGCGCTGCGGACCGAGGTACTGCACTGGCTCTGTCCGCTCCCCCTGCCGCGGCGGCTGCCGGTGGCGACCTTCCTGGCCGCGATGGACTGGCAACCCGACAGCTCCGGCCACCTGTTCAACCCCCTGCCAGGCACAGGTCGCTCGATGTTCGAGTTCCTGCGGGACTGCCTGCCTTGATGCCTGTCCTGCGGTGCCACGTCCCGGGCATCGCCATCCACGGAGTCGTTCGATGATCGCCAAGCCCCTGCTGCTGTTGTCCGTCCTGATGGCCGCCCCTGTCGCGCCGGCCGCTGCTGCCGCACCGCCAACCCATGTCGACCTGGTCGACTACCCACACTCCCAGGCGAATTGGGACGCGTTCCACGACCTGCGCCGGCGGTTGATGGCCGGCTTCGACGATGTCTGCGCCGACACGTTCTGCGAGGGAGCGTACAGCGATTACGAAGCCTTCCAGCTGCGGTGCTCCGTGGCGGCCGGCACCGGCACCGTCAGTGACTGCCGCTGGGCCTTCGCGGCCAGCCAACTGGAGGTGGACGGCGCCACCGGCGCCATCCTGGCCGATCAACCCACCTGGCTGTGCAGCCTGCCCATTCCGCCGGGTACCACGGTGGAGACCTTCTTTGCGGCACTCGAAGGCCCGAGGGCGATCTTCCGCAGGCTGCCGGGTGCGCAGATGTCCATCTTCGAGTCGCTGGGTGACTGCCTGCGCTGACCGTGCCGGGGTGCAGCGCCCATGCGTCCTGGTTGCAGGGCAGGTAGCCTGTCGTCATGGATTCGCTCACTGCTGCCGCCGCGCGTGCCCTTGCCAGCGGCGACGCGCTTGCCGCCCTCAGGCACGTCGCCCTGCGGGAGGACCCGCCTGCGCTGGCGTTGCGCGGGGTGGCGCTGGCGCAGCTGCAGGACTGGCCTCGGGCGCGCGAGCTGCTGCAACGGGCCGCTCGCGCGTTCGGTCCGCAGGAAGCGCTGGCGCAGGCCCGTTGCGTGGTGGCCGATGCGGAGGTGGCGCTGGCCCTGCGCGAGCTCGGCGGATCGTCGCGGCCGCTGCGCGCGGCGGCCGCCACGCTGGCGGCACGCGGCGACGGCACCAACGCACTGCAGGCCTGGCTGGTGCTCGCGCGGCGCGAGGTGCTGCTCGGCCGGTTGGCCGATGCACGTGCCGCGCTGGACCACCTGGACGGGCAGCCCTTGCCGGCTCCCCTGGCCGCGATGGCCGAGCTGACCCACGCCGAAGTGGCGCTGCGCACGCTTCAGGTCGCAGCGGCACGCGCGGCCCTTCAGCGCGCCGGCGAAGCGGCCGCGCATGCGCGCATCGCGGCCTTGCAGGGCGAGGTCGAACGCGCGTGGCACACCCCGGACACGCCGGCCGCGCGCTGCCGGCGCGGCGGCCAGTGGCAGGCGTTGACCCTGGACGGCGTAGCAGCGCTGTGGGACGCCGATGCGCTGGTGGTGGATGCGTGCCGGCGCGGGGTGCATGCCGGTGCGACGGGCCGCTCGCTGGCACGCCGGCCGGTGCTGTTCGCGCTGCTGCGGGCGCTGGCCGAGGCGTGGCCGGGCGATGCCGGGCGTGACGCGCTCATCGGCCGTGCGTTCGGCATGCGCCATCCCGATGACACCCACCGCGCGCGGTTGCGCGTGGAGATCGGCAGGTTGCGCGCGCTGTTGCAGCCGTGGGCACGCGTGGATGCAACGGCGGCCGGCTTCGTGCTGCTGCCGGCGGCGGCGCGCGAGGTGGTGGTGCTGGCACCACCGCGCGACGATGCGCAGGACGCCCTGCTGGCGTTGCTCTCCGACGGGGCGGGTTGGGCCAGTTCGGCGCTGGCGCTGGCGCTGGGCACCAGCCAGCGCAGCGTGCAGCGCGCCCTGGCGGAGCTGGAGGGCGCCGGACGCGTGCGGGCGGTCGGGCAGGGCCGCACCCAGCGCTGGCTGGCGCCGCCGCTGACCGGATTCACGACGATCTTGTTACTCCCTGCCACGCTGCCGATTGACTAGGGTCGTGGTCAGGTCCCCCTCCCGTGCGGGCCAGGAGAACACCATGAACACGCACACCACGCTGTCCTCTGACACGCAGACCGTTCCCGTGGCCGAGGTACTGGCCGAATACGGACCATTTGCCGGCGCGTCCACCATCAACGGCGTGAGCCACGACGGGCGGCATGTCTGGGCGGCCACCGGCGAAGCGCTGGTGGCCTTCGATCCTGACACCGGCGCGGCGGTCCGGCAGTGGCCGCTGACCTGCGATGCCGGCACCGCGTTCGACGGCACCCACCTGTACCAGATCGCCGGCGCGCGTATCGACCGCATCGACCCGGCGACCGGCACCGTGCTCGGCTCCATTCCCGCCCCCGGCGATGGCACCGATTCGGGCATGGCCTGGGCCGAGGGCAGCCTGTGGGTGGGGCAGTACCGCGAACGTCGCATCCACCAGATCGACCCGCACACGGGGGCGATCCTGCGCACGATCCCGTCGGACCGCTTCGTTACTGGGGTCACCTGGGTGGACGATGCGCTGTGGCATGGCACCTGGGAAGATGGCCGCAGCGATCTGCGGCGGGTCGATCCGGCGACCGGCGCGATGCTTGAGCGTCTGGACATGCCGGCTGGCAAGGAGGTCAGCGGGCTGGAATGGGACGGCGCCGGGCGCTTCTACTGCGGTGGCGGCAATACCGGGGTGGTGCGCGCGGTGCGGGTCCCCGGCCGCAGCTGAGGCGGGGCGGGCGGGCAGCGATCGGGCGGCCCGCCACAAACGTGACGCATTCTCATTTGCGGGGTAACATGCCGCGCCTCATGGCGGCCGGTGGCTGCCATGTTCCTGCCGTCCGATCGTTGCCGTGTCCGCCGCCATGTCCACCAACGCCTCCACCCTCACCGAGCTGCTGATCCGCGAACGCCCGGCGCTGCTGCGCCTGGTGCAACGCATCCTGGGCAGCGACGGGACCGCCGAAGACGTGATCCAGTCGGTATGGTTCAAGGCGCGCGGTGTGGACAGCGCGCAGCAGATCGACAACCCCCGGGCCTACCTCTACCGATTGGCCACCAACCTGGCCACCGACCACGGGCGCGAGCGGACCCGCCGTACCCGGCTGCTGGCCGAGCACTATCTGTGGGGGCCCGATGAGGTGCTGTCCACCGAAGAGCAGGCGATGGCCCAGGACGAACTGCAGCGGGTGCTGCAGGCCGCCGAGCATCTGCCCGAGCCGACCCGCACCATCTTCCGCCTGCATCGGCTGCAGGGCATGACCCAGGCCGATGTGGCGCGCCGGCAGGGGGTCTCGGTGACGACCGTGGAGAACCATGTGCGCACGGCGCTCCAGCGTCTTGCCTGGGCCCGCGCCGGGCGCTGACACCGGGACCTGTACCCTGTCTTGGGGACGCGCCGCCCCCGTTCGTCTTGTTCCTGATGATGCCCGACGGTGTCGTCGCTTCATCCGCCCCCGATCGCGCAGACCGCCAGCCATGAGCCCGCAGCAGCCCACCCCGCCGTTTTCCCCGCCCGCGCCCGTGGCGGAGCAGGCGCGCGCCTGGATCACGTGGTTGGCCTCGGGGGCGGCTGACGACCCTGTGCGCATGCAGGCCTTCGAGGATTGGCTGGCCGAGCCGGGCCACCGCCACGCGTTCGAGTACGAGCGCCAGCTCTGGCGCAGCGTTGGCCCACGTCCCGTGGCAACGGCACCGATCACAACGCGCGCACCGCGCCGTTCCCGTGGGCTGCGTCTGGGCGTGGCCGCAGCGGCCGTGCTGGCGCTGGCCTGGTGCGCGCCGGAAGCCTGGTTGCAGCTGCGCTCGGACCACCGCACCGGCATCGCCACCGAAACCGTGGCGCTGCCCGATGGCAGCCGCGCGGTACTCGACGCCGATTCGGCGATCGCGGTCCACTTCGATGGCAGCACCCGCACGATCGATCTGTTGCGCGGGCGGGCCTGGTTCGAGGTGGCGCCGGATCCGCAGCGGCGTTTTCTGGTGAACGCGCAGGGTGGGGTGGTCGAAGACATCTCCACCGCGTTCGTGGTCGACACCGCGCGCGCGCGCGTGGAAGCCCGGGTCGAACAGGGACGCGTGCGTGTGGCAGCCCGCGAGGGCGGCGGCTGGACCTATCTGCAGGCCGGGCAGCGCGCGACGTTCGTGCGCGACGGTCGCGTCGAGCGCGGGCCGGACATCGCGCTGGACCGCATTGCCCCGTGGCGCCAGGGCGAACTGCTGCTGGACGCGGTCAACGTGCGCGACGCCGTCGCCGGCATCGGGCGTTACCGGTCCGGCCCGACCTTTGTGCGGGGCGATGTATCGCACCTGCCGGCGGTGAGCGCGGCGTTCCACATCGATCGGCCCGAGCAGGCGCTGGATGCGCTGGCAGGCACGGCCGGTCTGCGCGTGACCCGCCTGCCGCTGGGCGTGGCGATCGTGCGTGCCGGCGCGGCGCCAACGCCGGACTGACCGCACACCGCGCCAGGCCGATCCGATCCGTCCTGCATTTTCCCTTGGGGCTGGCGCCGCGCCGCGCGTCTAACACCCCGAACGTACCCGCCGCCGCCACGTACGTCCGCCGTGCCCGCACCTTGCGCGGGTCATCCGCCTTCGTGGCATTGCATTCCGACAGGTTCCTTCATGCGTACTCCCTCCCGTCCGGGTCTTCGCCCGCGTCCGTCCCGCCTGTGCGTCGCCCTGCTGGCCGCCGGCCTGGCATCCCTCACCGCACTGCCGGCCCTGGCCCAGTCCGCTGGCGATGCGGCCGCCGCCACGCACCGCTTCGACATTCCGGCCCAGCCGCTGGGTGAGGCACTGCGCAGCTTCATGCGCCAGTCCGGCATGCAGGTCGCCTATCCGGCCGCGTTGGCCAACGGCGTCACCTCTACCGCAGTGAGCGGTGAACTGGATGCGTCCTCGGCACTGGCACGCCTGCTGCAGGGCAGTGGCCTGGTGATGCGCCGGGTCGGCCCGGACGCGGTAACGCTGGAGCGGAGCGCGACCACCGCACGCGAAGACGGTGTCATCGTCACCGACGCCCTGCGCGTGGCCGGCGACCGCACCGACACCGGCGGCAGCGGCGGCGACCACACGCTGGATGCCTACCGCACCGCGGGGTCCAGCGTGTACGTCCCGCGCGCGACCCTCGAGCGCTTCCGCGGCACGTCCACGGCGGACATCGTCAAGGGCGTGGCCGGTGTCACGGCAGGCGACCCGCGCACCGCCAACGCACTGGACCTCAACATCCGCGGCATCCAGGGGCAGAGCCGCATTCCGGTGATCATCGACGGCGGGCAGTCGACGATGGACACCTACCGCGGCTATGCCGGCCAGTCCCAGCGCACCTACCTGGACCCGGACCTGATTTCCAGCCTGACCATCACCAAGGGCCCCAGTCTGGGCGTGAACGCGTCCGGCGGCATCGGCGGCGTGGTGGAGATGGAGACGCTGAAGGTCGACGACGTGCTGCGCGACGGCCGCGACAGCGGTGTACGCATCCGCGGCGGCCTGGCCAACAACAGCGCCAACAATGTACCGGCCTACAGCGGCGTGCCGCGTACCGACCGCAACGCCACCGGCAGCCGGTTCTTCAACATCGCCGCAGCCAGGCACTGGGACAGCGTGGACCTGGTGGCCGCCTACGCGCGCCGCGACCAGGGCAACTACTTCGCGGGCAAGCACGGCTACGACGACTTTCCGCAGACCCGCCGCACGCTGGCGCCGCTGAATCCGCCGCGCACCGAGGTGTTCAACACGTCCTCCGAGTCCGAGTCGTTCCTGATCAAGGGCACCTGGCGCATCGACGAGAACCAGACGCTGGAAGGCGGCTACCGCCGCTATGAAGGCGAGCAGGGCGAGATCATGGCCTCGCAGATCATCCGCGTGGACCGCGACCGCGTGCCGCAGTGGGAACCGGGCCGCATCGACCTGGACGCGTACAACCTGCGGTACCGTTTCAATCCGGACAACGACCTGGTCGATCTGAAGGCCAACCTCTGGTACACCGACGCGCACAGCCTGATGTACAACGGCCTGACCGGCATCACGCCGTGGTACTTCGACCGCCGCACCGAGTGGTATGACGGCCCGACCTTCAACACCGACCCGGGCTACAAGAGCGCCTACCGCAACAGCATGCAGCAGACGCGGCTGGGCCTGGACGTGGGCAACACCACGCTCCTGGCCAACGATGCGGGCCTGTTCACGCTCAACTATGGCCTGTCCTACAGCGATGAGGACGTCGGCCCGGGTCGCAACGCGCCGATCATGCACGATGATCTGGTCAACAACCGTTTCCTGCGCAATGCCGGACGCAAGGAATACAGCGCCGTCGCATCGGTGAAGTGGGAGCCTGACGAGCACTGGGAGCTGATGCTGGGCGGGCGCTACAACCGCGTGGACGTGCATGACCGCAACCGCCTGGCCACGCCGGAAACCTACGGCGTGATCGGCCAGTACCGCTACACGCAGCTGCTCAACGGCAACCCGAACCTGCCGTCGTGGCGGGCCACGCGCATCGCGATGCTGAACTGGTATCCGGATGCCAACGGCCAGTTCACCCAGGCCTCGCTGCTGGCATCGCCGTACAAGCAGGGCACGGTGGCGGACATCGCCGGCTGGAACTTCTACGACGCCGACGATGCCGAGGACCTGAGCGTGCCGGTCAGCTGGACCTGGTCCAAGCCGATCCGTCGCCGCGACAGCGCGTTCATGCCGTCGGCCAGCGTGGCCTACCGCTTCACCGAAGACACGATGGTGTACGTGAAGTATGCCGAAGGCGTGAAGCTGCCGAGCCTGTTCGAGTCCACGCTGGGCCTGTTCACTGCGGCCAAGCCGGTCGGCGAGCTCAAGCCCGAGCGTGCCGGCACCTGGGAAGTGGGCGCGAGCACCGTGCAGCACGACCTGTTCGTTGACGGCGACCGTGCGGCGTTCAAGCTGGCCTACTTCGATACCCGCATCGACGACCTGATCACCCGCGACTACCGCACCCTGTCGGCCGGCTACATCCGCAACATCGACCGCTTCAAGGTCTCGGGCATGGAGTTCCAGTCCAACTACGATGCCGGCAAGGTGTTTGCCGATCTGTCGGCGCACTATTACTTCCAGGCCAAGACCTGCGCCCCGGACATCGCTGCCGAGCGTCGTGCCTACGGTGTGCAGCGCAGGATCGAGGAACTGAAGAACACGCCGGACTGCGTTGATGGCGGCTTCGAAGGCTCCTACAGCAATACCCAGAACCCGCCGCGCTATACGGTCAACATGACGCTGGGTTCGCGTCTGTTCGACGAACGGCTGACCTTCGGTACGCGCGTGATCCACAACGCCGGCCCGATCAGCAAGCTGGACAAGGAATGGAACGTGGGCCTGTCGGCCATCCAGCAGCTGTACCGTCCCAACACGCTGGTGGATCTGTTCGCCAGCTGGCGTGCCACCGAGCAGCTGGCGGTGGACGTCAACGTGGACAACCTGACCGACCGTTACTACCTGGACCCGCTGGCGCTGGGCATCATGCCGGCCCCGGGCCGCACCGTGCGGCTGGCGCTGACCTACCGCTACTGAGTCCGTGCAGGACAGGGGCCGGCCACGGCCGGCCCCACCGCGTCACCGGCTCAGAGGCCGGTAGCGCGTTTGACCGCCTGTTCGTGCAGGGCATCGCCCAACTCGTCGACGACGATGGCCCAGTCGGCATCGGACTTGAGCTGCTCGGCGAGGAACTGGCGCTGGCCGTCGTTCCAGAACGGCGCATCGACCAGAGCCACCTCGGTGGGCAGTTGATGGCTGGCGATGAACGCGGCGATCGCCGCCGGGCTGGCGTCCAGGCCCAGCTGCAGGAACAGGTTGGTCATGCGGGGTTCGGTGGTGATCATCGAAAAGCCTTGGCGAAGTACGTGATCCGCATTATCGACGCAGGCCGGTGAAGCCGTCATCGCGGCCCGCACGACAATCGGGGTTGGGGAAGCGGTCGTGCCAGTCGTCCAAGCAGGGACCCCGTACACGCCGAGCCCCATGATCGCCACCGACCTTCTTCCCGCCACCCGCAGCCAACGCCTGAAAGCGGCCACCCGCGACAGCCACGGTGCCCTCGACAAACGCATCATGGCCGGCGACATCTTCGCCAGCCGTGCGCAGTTCGCCCGCTTCCTGCGTGTGCAGTACCGCTTCCACCGCGATATCGATGCGCTGTACGCCAACATCGCGCTGGACGCGCTGCTGCCCGACCTGGACACCCGCCGCCGTCTGCCGCTGATCGCGCGTGACCTCGGCGACCTGGAACAGACCCTGCCGGGCCCGGTACCGATGCGCCTGGACCCGGACCTGCCGCTGCCGGCCGCGCTCGGCTGGCTGTACGTGGCCGAAGGCTCCAACCTCGGCGGCACCATCCTGTACAAAATGGCCGCCAAACTCGGGCTGGACGCCGGTTTCGGCGCGCGTCACCTGGCCGCCCATCCGGACGGAGCTGCGCGCCACTGGCGCGAGTTCACCGCTGCACTGGATGGCGTGACCCTGGACGATGCGCAGGAACAGCAGGTCATCGACGCCGCCGACGCTGCCTTCCGCAGCGTGCACGGCCACGTCGAGCTGGAATTCGCATGAGCCGCACGCGCGCCGTGCGGGGCCGTGCCGGACAGGCCTGATGCGCTGGCTCTGGTTCTGCCTGGGATGGCTGATGGTGGCGCTGGGGGTGATCGGCGCGCTGCTGCCGGTGATGCCCACCACCATTTTCCTGATCCTGGCGGTCGGCTGTTTCGCACGCAGTTCGCCACGTTTCGAGCGCCGCCTGCTCGACCACCCGCGCTACGGTCCGGCACTGCGGCTGTGGCGCGAGCAGGGCGCGGTCAGTGGCAAGGGCAAGGCGTTCGCCGCCGGCGGCATGGCGCTGGGCTTTGCGCTGTTCTGCTGGGGAGCGCAACCGTCGTGGCGGCTGCTGCTCGGCGTGGGACTGTTCTTCGCTGCGAGCGCGGCCTATGTCCTGTCGCGCCCGGCCCCTCGGCTGGATGCCGCCCCCCTGTCGGTTCCCCCGGTCGCCGTCGCGCAGGATGCGCGCGCCACTGATGCACCTTCTCCCTACAAAGATCCAGACGATGACGCTTCCTGTTGATGTTCCCGCCGCTGTCGCGGCGCTGTCGCACGACCTCACGCCGTGGGGCATGTACCTGGCGGCCGATACGGTGGTCAAGGCGGTGATGCTGGCCCTGGCGGCCGCATCGGTGGCCACCTGGACGGTGCTGCTGGCCAAGGGCTGGGCCCTGTCGCGGCAGTCGCGCGCGCTGCGTGCCGCGCGGGCCCTGCTGCTCGACGCCGCACACCTGCCGGCCGCGGACGGCGCTGCCGGCGCGGTGCTGGGGCAGGGCGTGGCGCATGCGCTGCTCGATGGCGCGCGCACCGAGCTGCGCCTGTCCGGCGACGGCGCCGATGCTGCCGGCATCAAGGAGCGCATCGGCTCGCGGCTGGAACGTATCGAACTGGCGTATGCACGGGACATGCGCAGCGGCGTGGGGGTGCTCGCGAGCATTGGCGCGATCGCTCCGTTCGTGGGGCTGTTCGGCACCGTGTGGGGCATCATGAACAGCTTCATCGGCATCGCTGATGCCAACACCACCCATCTGGCGGTGGTCGCCCCGGGCATCGCCGAGGCGCTGCTGGCCACCGCACTCGGTCTGGTGGCGGCGATTCCCGCCGTGGTGATCTACAACCACTTCGCGCGGGTGCTGGCCGGGCTGCGTGCGCTGGCCGGCGATGTCTCCGCAGGCGTGCAGCAGCTGGTGTCACGCGACCTCGACCGCCGCGGCATCGCCGTGGCGGCGCGCTGAGGCGGCCCGCATGGCCCTGTGTACCGCCCGCCACGACGAGGACGCGCTGGAGGAGACCCACGCGATCAACGTCACCCCGTTCATCGACGTCATGCTGGTGCTGCTGATCATCTTCATGGTGGCCGCACCGCTGGCGACGGTGGATCTGCCAGTGGACCTGCCGGCCAGCAATGCACGCCCGCAGCCACGCGACAGCGAGCCGGTGTACCTGACCGTGCAGGCCGACCTGCGCTGGAGCGTCAACGACACGGCGGTGGACGCCGGGGCGCTGAAGGCGGTCCTGGACCGGGCCGGCGACGGCACGCCAGCGCAGCGCATCTTCGTGCGCGCCGACAAGGGCGTGCCGTATGACGCGGTGATGCAGGCGCTCAACGCGCTGCGCAGCGCCGGTTACACCAAGGTGGCGCTGGTTGGCCTGGAACAGACGGCATCATGAGCCTGCGCAACGAGGCGCAGGTGCCCTGGGCGGCCAGCCTGGGCATCGTGGTGGCACTGTATGCGGCGGTGATCGGTGCGGTGGTGTGGTGGCACGCGCGGACCGCCGCGCCGCCCGTTGCGCTGCCGCAGGAGGCGATCGCGATCGAGCTGGCAGCCACCGCCGAAGCGCCGCCGGCGCCGGCCACCGAGATTCCGCCGGGGCCGGCACAGCAGGAGCAGCACCGCCCGCAGCCCACCCCGACACCGCCGCCACGGCTGGTACTGCCGTCCGACCCGGACGCCGCGCTCAGCCAGGCACCGCAGCCGCAGAAACCTCGCGAGCGTGAGGACCCCTCCGACCTTGCCGAAGTGGACCAGACGCTGGCCCCGCCGGACGTGCAGGCGCAGGCATCGCAGCGCTATGCCGGGCAGCAGACCGTGTCCGGTCAACGCAGTCCCGCGCAGGTGACCTGGCAGGGGCTGCTGCTGGGCCACCTGGAGCAGCACCGCCGCTATCCGCGCCAGGCCGAACGTCTGCGCCAGCAGGGCGTGGCCTACGTGCGCTTCTCGGTGGACAGGCAGGGGCATGCGAGCAACATCCGACTGGGCACCAGCAGCGGCCACGCGCTGCTGGATGCCGAGACGCTGGACACCGTGCGCCGTGGCAACCCGATGCCGCCGCCACCGGCGGACCTCCCCGGCGATCCGGTGGAGGTCATGGTGCCGGTGGCGTTTTCCCTGCGCGGGCGCTGACTACAGCAGGGGCACGAGCAGCAGGGCGACGATGTTGATGATCTTGATCAGCGGATTGATCGCCGGGCCGGCGGTGTCCTTGTACGGATCGCCGACGGTATCGCCGGTGACCGCGGCCTTGTGCGCTTCGCTGCCCTTGCCGCCGAAGTGGCCATCCTCGATGTACTTCTTGGCGTTGTCCCAGGCGCCGCCGCCGGTGGTCATCGAGATCGCCACGAACAGGCCGGTCACGATCGTGCCGATCAGCAGGCCGCCCAGCGCACGCGGCCCCAGCAGCAGGCCGACCACCACCGGCACGGCGACCGGCAACAGCGAGGGAACGATCATTTCGCGGATCGCCGAGCGGGTCAGCATGTCCACTGCCTTGTCGTACTGCGGCTTGCCGGTGCCCTGCATGATGCCGGGGATGTCGCGGAACTGGCGGCGCACTTCCTCCACCACCGCCCCGGCCGCACGGCCGACCGCCTCCATCGCCATCGCACCGAACAGGTAGGGGATCAGGCCGCCGATCAGCAGGCCGATGATCACGGTGTGGTCGGACAGGTCGAAGGCGAACACCTCGCCGGGATGGGCCGCCTGCAGGTTGTGCGTGTAGTCGGCAAACAGTACCAGCGCGGCCAGCGCCGCCGAGCCGATCGCATAGCCCTTGGTCACCGCCTTGGTGGTGTTGCCCACCGCGTCGAGCGGGTCGGTGATGCTGCGGATCTCCGGTGGCAGCTCGGCCATCTCGGCGATGCCGCCGGCGTTGTCGGTGATCGGCCCATACGCATCCAGCGCCACGATCATGCCGGCCATCGACAGCATCGCGGTGGCGGCGATGGCGATGCCGTACAGGCCACCGAAGTAGTGCGCCAGCCAGATCGCCACGCACACGGCGATCACCGGCAGCGCGGTCGATTTCATCGACACACCGAGCCCGGCGATGATGTTGGTGCCGTGGCCGGTGGTGGAGGCCTGCGCGACATGCTGCACCGGCGTGTACTGGGTGCCGGTGTAGTACTCTGTGATCCACACGATCAGCCCGGTCAGCACCAGCCCGATCAACGCGCAGAAGTACAGGTTCAATGCACCGTGCGCGTTGTCCGGCATCAGTTGCAGCGTGATCGGATAGAAGGCGATCGCCGCCAGCACCGCCGAGACGATCACGCCCTTGTACAGCGCGCCCATGATCGAACCGCCCGGCTTCACCTTGACGAACAGCGCGCCGATGATCGAGGCGATGATCGAGACCCCGCCCAGCACCAGCGGGTACAGGATCGCGTTGCGTCCGGCTTCGGCGATCATCAGGCTGCCCAGCAGCATGGTGGCGATCACCGTCACCGCGTAGGTCTCGAACAGGTCGGCGGCCATGCCCGCGCAGTCGCCGACGTTGTCGCCGACGTTGTCGGCGATGACCGCAGGGTTGCGGGGATCGTCTTCGGGGATGCCGGCTTCGACCTTGCCGACCAGGTCGGCACCGACGTCGGCGCCCTTGGTGAAGATGCCGCCGCCGAGCCGCGCGAAGATCGAGATCAGCGACGAGCCGAACGCCAACCCGACCAGTGCGTGCAGCGCCTGCGCGGTATCCAGCCCCAGCCGCAGCAGCAGGGCGTAATAGCCGGCCACGCCCAGCAGCCCCAGTCCGACCACCAGCATGCCGGTGATCGCGCCGCCGCGGAACGCCACGTCCATCGCCGCGCCGAGACCCTTGCGTGCCGCTTCCGCGGTGCGCACATTGGCCCGCACCGACACGTTCATGCCGATGTAGCCGGCCGCACCGGACAGCACCGCACCGATCGCGAAGCCGGTCGCGGTGTACCAGCTGAGGAAGAACCCGACCAGCACGAACAGCACGATGCCGGCGACACCGATGGTGAGGTACTGACGGTTGAGATAGGCGCGCGCGCCTTCCTGGATGGCGGCGGCGATCTCCTGCATGCGGGCATTGCCAGCCGGTTGCCGGAGGATCCAGCGTGCCGACACGATGCCGTAGAGAATCGCGAGGATGGCGCAGATCAGCGCCAGGGTAAGCCCGTATCGTTCCAGCATGTCCCCTCCCGGGTGATGGATGGCATCCAGTCGACGGATGAACCTCACCACGCGGGGCACAACGGGCTGCAAGCTAAGGACCAACCCGTTCAGACCGTGCCCGGTCATCAAGCGTGTGGCTTTGTTCAGCAATCCTGGTGCCCCCCGAGTATGCCGGGAAAAGCGCGGAAACCGCCAGATGTGGATGCCGGTATGCGCTCCAGGTCGCATCCGGTGGCGCGGAAGGGCCATCACGGCAGGCACTGCCCGGTCCCGTGGTCGGTGCCGCCTTGCCACACCATTCATCTGCGCCAAGCGACCCTCTTCCCATTCCCAACGAGGCATCGCCATGTCCCCCCGTCACCTGTTCTGGCTGGCCCTGCTGCCTGCGGTGGCTGCGTCCGCCGCCGAGACCCCGGAACTGCAGCGCGCCGCCGGTGCCCCACAGGCGGTGAATGCCGCCCACACGCTGCGCCAGATTCCCGAAGCCTGCGCGCGGCTGGAAGGCGTGTTCACCGGTGACGTCGCGCAGCCCTACCGGTTCAGCGTGGTGCGCACCAGCGAGCAATGCCAGCCGCGCGCGCGTTTCGTCGATTTCGACAAGGCGCAGCCGAGCGAGGCCAAGGGATGGAAACTCAATGACGTCATCCGCGTGCCGAGCGCGGCATGCCCGGCGCAGCAGGCGGTGGTACGCGTGTGGCGCATGCCGGTCGCGCAGAAGCCCGAACTCGATGGCCAGGGGCAGTCGCGGATCTACTTGGAGGAGGCCAGGAAGCAGGCGGCGGCCGGCAGGATCGCGCCGGTGCCGATGTTCGCCGCGCAGATGACGGTGGAAGGTAACGCCTGCCGTTGATGGCGTGACGTGGCGGGGTGCCGGTTACAGGCCATGAAAAAGCCCGGACGGCAGGGCCGGTCCGGGCTCGGGTATCACGCCGGGCTGCGCGGGCTCAGTTGCCCTTGCAGTCCTTCAGCCACAGCACGCGGCCGATCTGGTCGTAGCGGTCGACCACGCCGACCAGCGTGACCTTTTCCCGCGGGCGGAGCGCCAGCGCGAAGGCTGCCTGGCTCGGGGCAAACGCGCAGGTGATGGCCACGCTTTCGAAGTCGATGCCCGAGGTGCTGCTGGGAATGTCGAAGCCGGTGTTGTAGGTGCCACCGCTCTTGAGCACGCCGTTGACGCGGCCGGTGATCGAATAGATCTTGCCCTGGTAGCGCGGTTCGATCGCGGCCGGGTTGTCCTTGTGCTGGGTACGCAGCTGGAAGCCGAAATCGGAAGCGGAAATGTTCACCGTCGAGGCCTTCGGGGTGGACGCGGCGAACTGTTCGCCGGCCTTGCCGGGCTTGACCTGGGTCAGCATCTTGCACATCTCGGCGCGGATCGCGTCGGCCTTGGCAAAGGCGCCCGGGTTGAGCTTGACCGTCATCGCCACCGTGCCGGTGCGGCCTTCGCTGGTGGCGCTGATGATGATCGGAATGGTCTTGTGCATGGCCGACTGCGGATCTTCGATCAGCATCGCGCCGTTCTCTGCGTCCGCGCTCAGCACGTCCATGTTGTTGCCCTTGGCGATCACGTTCATCTGACCGATCGCGCTCTTGACGGTCAGGTCGGGCACGGTCACCGAGGCGGTGTAGGTGGTGCCGGAAAGCGGGTTGCCCTTCTTCTGGAAGCTGCTTTCGCAGGTGTCGGCGAACGCAGGGGCTGCCACGGCGAGCAGCAGTACGGCAAACAGGGGATGGCGCATCATCGGTACAGTCCTTGTCATCGTCCGCGGTGCGCGGAGGGTGGGTCGCTAGGGCGAGATCCAGCAGACCTTGCTGGCGGGGCGGATTGTAGGGTCCGCCCCCCCGGTGTCGCAAATGCCCGGTCGGCGCCGGGCGGCAGGATCAGCCTTCCTGCCAGCGCGCCAGCTTCTTCCGGACCGCCACGTTTTTCAGCGTCACGTACTTCGGCAGGCCATCGGCACCATAGGGCAGGGGGGCCTCGCCCCTGATCAGGGGCGACAGGTAGGCGCGCGCCTTGGCGGTGATGCCGAAGCCGTCCCTGCGGATGAAGCTGGCCGGCATCTTCTTCTCGTGGTTGGCCACCTTGTGCAGCGGGGCCGCCTCGATTTTCCAGCGGTAGGGGCTGTCACTGCTGCGCACGATCACCGGCATCACCGCGTTCTGGCGTTTCAGTGCGAACTGCACGGCGGCCTTGCCGACCGCCTGCGCCTGTTCCCAGTCGGTTCTGGAGGCGATATGGCGGGCCGAACGCTGCAGGTAGTCGGGCAGGGTCCAGTGCACCTTGTAGCCCAGTGCATCCTTGACCCGCCCGGCCAGCTGCGAGGCCACGCCACCGAGCTGAGTGTGCCCGAAGGAATCCTTGCCGCCGCCGGCATCGGCCACGAAGCGGCCATCGGCGGTCTGGATGCCTTCGGAGGCCACCACCACGCAGTGGCCCACGCGTTCGACCACCGCCTTGACCTTGGCCAGGAACGCGGCCTCGTCATAGGCGCGCTCGGGCAGCAGGATGATGTGCGGGGCATCGTCGGGGCCCTCGCCGGCCAATCCCGCAGCGGCGGCAAGCCAGCCGGCATGACGGCCCATCGCCTCGTAGACGAATACCTTGGTGGAGGTCTCGGCCATCGCCGCGACGTCCAACGCGGCCTCGCGCACCGACACCGCGGTGTACTTGGCGGCCGACCCGAAGCCGGGGCAGGTGTCGGTCACCGCCAGATCGTTGTCGATGGTCTTGGGCACCCCGATGCAGGTCAGGTCGTAGTCGAATGCCTTGGCCAGCTGGGACACCTTCCAGGCGGTGTCGGCCGAATCGTTGCCGCCGTTGTAGAGGAACCAGCGCACGTCGTGGGCGCGCAGGACCTCGAGCAGGCGTTCGTACCGGGCCCGGTCGGCCTCCAGCGACTTCAGCTTGTAGCGGCACGAGCCAAAGGCCCCGCCCGGGGTATGGGCCAGCGCGGCGATGGCGGCGGCGGTTTCCTTCGAGGTGTCGATCAGTTCCTCGCGCAGTGCGCCAAGGATGCCGTTGCGCGCGGCCAACACCTTGATTCCCTTGGCCCGGGCGGTGCTGATGACCGCCGAGGCGGTCGCGTTGATGACGGCGGTGACGCCGCCCGACTGGGCATACAGCAGGGTACCTTTTGACATGGGTCGACCTTGGTCTGGGGGAAGGACATTGCAGGGACATTACCCGGATGGGGTAAAGTGCGCGTATTGCGGTGCAGCGTGATTGTGGACATTCCCGGGGCGCGCGCCCTTCCTATTTCTTACCAAGTTGGAGTCAGGTTGATGCGATTGGTTCTGTTGGGACCGCCCGGTTCGGGCAAGGGGACACAGGCGACGCGCCTGAAGGAACAGCTGGCGATTGCGCACATTTCCACCGGCGATCTGCTGCGTGCCGAAGTGGCCGCCGGTACCGAGCTGGGCAGGCAGGCCAAGGCCGTGATGGACGCCGGCAACCTGGTGTCCGACGACATCCTGCTGGGCATGCTGGAATCGCGCCTGGGCCAGGCCGACGTCGCCAACGGATTCATCCTGGACGGCTACCCGCGCAATGTGGCCCAGGCCAACGCGCTGGATACCCTGCTGGCCAAGATCGGCCAGCCGCTGGACGCGGTGGTGCAGCTGGACGTGCCGACCGAACTGCTGGTCGAGCGCATTGCCGGCCGTGCCGCCGAACAGGGCCGCGCCGACGACAATCCCGAGTCGGTGCGCCAGCGCCTGCAGGTCTACAACGACCAGACCGCGCCGGTGGTGGATTTCTATGCCGGCCGCGGCACGCTGGCCCGCGTCGATGGCGTGGGTGAGCTGGACGACGTGGAAGCGCGCATCCGCGCGGCGATCCAGCGCTGACCTCCCGGGCGCTGCTTCGGCAGCGCCTGCGGTCGGGGATCGGTGCAGCCGGCCCCGAAAACAGGCACGCCCGGTCCCCGAAGGGACCAGGCGTGTCTGTTCTTAAGGCGCCAGCTGGCGGGCTTGCTCAGGGCCCCGCAGCATGAGCCCCCCTGGGGATGGCCTCTTGGGGAGTAGGACCAATGGGGTGCTACGGCTGGCAACCTGAATTGTGTCCGTGTTCACACTAGTTGGCTATCGGGAATTCCCCGACATGGGTGTGGATTTTTCTCACAGTCTTTGTAGGACTTGTCTGACGACGCGCACACGCATCGACAGTGATCGGCGACAATCGAGCGCATGAGCACGATACATATCCTGGGCATTGCAGGCACTTTCATGGGCGGCGTAGCCGCGTTGGCACGCGAACAGGGCCTGACGGTCCGTGGCAGTGACCAGGCGATCTATCCGCCGATGTCCACCCAGCTCGAACAGCTGGGTATCACCCTCGACCCCGGCTATCGCGCCGACAGCGTCGGCCCCGACTGCGACGCGGTGGTGGTCGGCAACGCCCTGTCGCGCGGCAATCCGGCGGTGGAAGCGGTCCTCGACGCCGGCCAGCGCTATATCTCCGGGGCGCAGTGGCTGGCCGAGCAGGTGCTGCCGGGCCGCGACACGCTGGCCGTGGCCGGTACCCACGGCAAGACCACCACCACCACCATCCTGACCTGGCTGCTGCAGGCCGCCGGCCGTGAGCCGGGGTTCCTGATCGGGGGCGTGGCCGAAGACTTCGGCGTGTCCGCGCGGCTGGGCAGTGGTCGTGAGTTCGTGGTGGAAGCCGACGAATACGACACCGCCTTTTTCGACAAGCGCAGCAAATTCGTCCACTACCGGCCGCTGGTGGCGATCCTCAACAACCTTGAATTCGACCATGCCGACATCTTCCCCGACGTCGCCGCGATCCAGCGCCAGTTCCACCATCTGGTGCGCACGGTGCCGGCGCGCGGGCGGCTGATCGTCAACGGCGAGGACGCCCGTCTGGCCGAGGTGCTGGCGATGGGCTGCTGGACGCCGGTGGAGCGGTTCGGCTTCGATCCGGCGCTGGAGTGGAGCGCCGCGCTGGTGCACGCCGACGGCAGCCGCTTCCGCGTCTCCCATCGGGGCGTGGACGTGGGTGAGGTGCAGTGGTCGCTGCTGGGTCGCCACAACGTGCTCAACGGGCTGGCCGCACTGGCCGCCGCGCATGCGGTGGGCGTCGACCCGGCGCAGGTGATCCCGGCGCTGGCGAGCTTCCGCAGCGTCAAGCGCCGCATGGAAGTCATCGGCAGCGCCGATGGCGTGACCATCTACGATGATTTCGCGCACCATCCCACCGCCATCCACACCACCCTCGACGGCCTGCGCGCCAAGGTGGGCGATGCCCGCATCGTGGTGGCGATGGAGCCGCGCAGCAATTCGATGCGCCTGGGCGCGCACGCGCAGGCGCTGGCGCCGTCGCTGGACCTGGCCGATGCAGTGGTGTTCCTGCACCGTCCCGAGCTGGCCTGGGATGCGTCGGCGGTGATCGCTGCGGTACGCGGCGATGCGTACGCAGTGCCCGATACCGATGCGCTGCTGGCCCAGCTGGGTCGTGTGGTGGCACCGGGCGACCACGTGGTGTTCATGTCCAACGGCGGTTTCGACGGCGCGCCGCGCCGCTTTCTGGCGCAGTTGCAGGCATCGTAACGGCCATGACCGAGACTGCGTCCCTGCCGCTGTTTCCCCTGCACGCCGTGCTGCTGCCCGGCGCCGCGCTCGGCCTGCGGGTGTTCGAGCGCCGCTACCTGGACATGCTGCGCGAGTGCGGCCGGCAGGATTCCACCTTTGGCGTGTGCCTGATCCTGGACGGCGACGAGGTCGGTGGCCCGGCCCTGCCGGCGGCCTACGGCGTGGAAGCGCGCATCGAGGATTTCGACGTCGGTGCCGATGGCGTGCTGGTGCTGCGCCTGCGCGGCCAGCGCCGCTTCCATGTGCTGCGCACGCGCGTGCGTGACAATGGCCTGGTGCTGGCCGACGTGCAGTGGAGTCCACCCGATCACGATGACGAGCTGCGCCCCGAACACGCGCTGCTGGCCACCGTGCTGGAACACATCATCGAACAGGCGGGCGCGGCATTCGCCCCGGTGCACCCGGGGCAGCTCGACCAGGCCGCATGGGTGGGCTGGCGGCTCGCCGAGCTGCTGCCGCTGGAGGAACCGCAGCGGCTGCAGCTGCTGCAGCAGGATGATCCGCACCAGCGGCTGCAGGACCTGCTGCGCTGGATACCCGCGTGAGCGTGGGCTCCGCCGCCGGGTAGAGCCCGGCGTTACGGGGTGGTCTTGACCCGCAGTACCGGCATCTGTGTGTCCGGATGGGTGGAGACCTGCTGCGGCAGGCCGTCCAGCGCCTCACGCACGGCGTTCAGCGACGGGTCGATGCCGCGCATCGGCCGCCACATGCCAATCAGGCTGAAATGCCGCTGGTAGTGCAGGGTCTGCGCGCTGCCCAGCCACAGCGGCTGGTCGCCGGGCTGCAGGCGGGCCGGCGCCGGCCACAGGCGGAGCGCGAAGACCTCGTCGGGCGCATTGCCCGCGCGCAGCATCAGCAGCGATTCCACCTGGGTGTCCAGCGTGGCCGGCAGCACCGGGATTTCGTCCTGGCCGGCCGACTTGTCCAGCATCAGCAGCGCCTGTTCCCAGCCGGCCTGCGGCTGCACGCGCCAGCCCTGGCTTTCCAGGCGCTTCTGCAACGGTGCCAGCGGCCCGGCCACCTGCACGTCCAGCGGCCAGCGCTGGTCGTCGTCGAACTCGTTGCGCCGCGCCGGCAGCTGCTGCCACGCCTGCTGCCACCACGCGGCCGAGGCGATATCCACCGGTGCCGGCTGCGCCGGCTCGAACCGTGCCAGCTTCACCGGGATGTTGCGCGGCGCGTACCACAGCGCGGCCACCGCGAAGGTGCCGTAGAACAGCCATGCCACCGGCTTGACCCAGAACGAGCGGTTGAAGCGGCGGCGGTAGGCGATGCCCAGCACCAGCAGCCAGAAAATGCCGAACAGCATCCCGCCGATCACGTCGCTGAGCCAATGCGCGCCGAGGTACAGGCGGGCAAAGCCGATCACGCTGACGATGACACCGGACAGCAGGTACGGCCACACGCGGGTGCGACCGGGCAGCTCGCGCGCGATCAGCACCGCGAAGAAGCCGAAAGTGATGGTGGCCATCGTCACCGACACCGACGGGAAGCCGAACCCGCTGCTGGCATCGGGCGGGCGTACCACGTGCACGGTGGCGCCGAGCAGCTTGGTCAGGGCCAGGCCGAAGGCCAGTGCCGCCAGCCAGTGGCCGGCGGCCATCCAGCGCCGGCGCCAGATCAGATACCCCATGCCGGCGGCCGTGGCCGGTGCCAGTACCGGCCAGGCGCCCAGCGAGGCGAGTGCGGCCATCGGGTAGTCGGCCAGCGGATTGCGCAGGGCCAGCATGGCCTGGTGCACGGCCAGGTCCAGCGCGAGCGGCTCGCCATGCGCGACCACTGCCATCAGCAGCGCGAACCAGCACCAGCCCAGCAGCAGCAGCATCAGTGCCAGCATCGCCAGCGGCACCGATTCGCGGCGCTGCGGGTCCAGCACCGACACCGAATAGCGGCCCAGCGTGGGGTGGCGCTGCGACCAGCGCAGCAGGGCGGCCAGCCAGCTGTCCATGCGCGCGGCCGACCAGCGGTAGCCGTACAGCACGATCGCCCATACCAGGCCCAGGATCACGCCCAGCAGGGCAAGCACCATCACCAGCCGCCCGGCGACCGCAGCGACGGCATCATAGGCTTCGCCAAGCACCCAACCCGGCGCCAGGAACAGCACCGCCCAGGACAGACTGGCAATGCCGCTGGCCTGGATGTAGCGCGACAGCGGCATCTTCAACATGCCGGCGATGGCGGGCACGAACGGGCGGATCGCGCCGACGTAGCGTGCCACCAGGATGCTCTTGAAGGCATTGCGGCGGAACATCGTCTCGCCACGGTCCAGCAGCTGCGGGTATTTGCTGAACGGCCAGAAGCCGCGCAGGCGATCGCCCCAGCGACGCCCGATCCAGTAGCTGATCCCGTCACCGGCAAACGCACCGAGGGCCGCGCACGCCACCGCATACGGTCCGGAAATCTGCCCCAGGCCGATGAAGACGCCCACGGCGAACAGCAGCGGGAGGGCGGGCACGATCGCGCCCAGCACGATGACCGCATCGCAGAAGGCGATAAGGAAAATGACCGCGCCGGCAAGCACGGGGTGAGCTGCGATCCACGCAAGCGTGGCATCGATCCATGACGAGTCCATGCGGGGATTATAGGGCTGTGAAAGTGACTGATTGCCGGCCAGCAGCAGGGAAATGCCGTGATCTGCCGCGTATCGAGGTGAATGGGTCGCTGGCATGCCTAGAATGACGCAGTGAATACGTCCCCTTCCCAGCAGGCGCTCAAGTCCGACACCTTCGGCCGTATCCTGCTGGTCGAGCAGGGCGGGCACCGTTTCATCCGTCGTGATCTGCGTGCCGGCCCGTGGTGGCTGCGCGGGATCGCACGCGGCCTGGCGCGGCGCGAAGCGCGCGCGCTGCGGCAGCTGGACGGGCTGGCGGCGACGCCGCAGCTGCTGGCGTCCAACCGCCAGCAGCTGGACCGCAGCTACATGCCGGGCCAGGCGATGTACCAGCGTCCGCCGCGCGGCGACCTGGCGTACTTCCGTGCGGCGCGCGCGCTGCTGCAGCAGGTCCATCGGCGTGGCGTCGCACACAACGACCTGGCCAAGGAAGCCAACTGGCTGGTGCGCGAGGACGGCTCGCCGGCGGTCATCGACTTCCAGCTGGCGGTGATCGGCAATCCGCGCTCGCGCTGTATGCGGCTGCTGGCGCGCGAAGACCTGCGCCACCTGCTCAAGCACAAGCGCATGTACTGCGGCACGTCGCTGACGCCGGTGGAACGACGCGTGCTCGCGCGACCCTCGTGGGTACGCGATCTGTGGTTCCGCACCGGCAAGCCGGTGTACCGCTTCGTCACCCGCCGGATCCTGCACTGGGAAGACAACGAAGGGCAGGGCCCCAAACCCTGACGCGGCCTTCCGCACGTCGCCAGGCGGCGCGCGCGGCATAATGCCGGTCCACGCAACCGCTTCGAGGACGTCCGCATGGCCAGTCTGCAAGGCAAGACCCTGTTCATCACCGGCGCCTCGCGCGGCATCGGCCTGGCCATCGCCCTGCGCGCAGCGCGCGACGGCGCCAACGTGGCCATCGCAGCCAAGTCGGCGGTGCCCAATCCGAAACTGCCCGGCACCATCCACAGCGCCGCTGACGCCGTGACCGCTGCCGGCGGCCAGGCCCTGGCCCTGCAGTGCGACATCCGCGAGGAAGACCAGGTGCGCGCAGCCGTGGCCGCCACCGTCGACACGTTCGGCGGCATCGACATCCTCGTCAACAATGCCAGCGCGATCTGGCTGCGCGGCACGCTGGAGACACCGATGAAGCGGTTCGACCTGATGCAGCAGGTCAATTCGCGCGGCAGCTTCCTGTGCGCGCAGGCCTGCCTGCCGCACCTGCTGCAGGCACCCAATCCGCACATCCTGACCCTGGCCCCGCCGCCCAGCCTCGACCCGAAATGGTGGGGACCGCATACCGGTTACACGCTGGCCAAGATGGGCATGAGCTTCGTCACGCTGGGACTGGCCGCCGAGTTCGGGCCGCAGGGCGTGGCGGTGAATGCACTGTGGCCGCGCACGATCATTGCCACCGATGCGATCAACATGATTCCCGGCGTGGACAGTGCCGGCTGCCGCACGCCGGAGATCCTGGCCGACGCCGCGCACGCCGTGCTGACCCGCCAGGCGGCCGGATTCAGCGGGCAGTTCCTGCTCGATGACGAGGTGCTGGCCCAGGCCGGCATCACCGACCTGGGCCGTTACGCGGTGGACCCCTCACGGCCGCTGCTGCCGGACCTGTTCCTGGACTGACCGCTACTGGTTGAACGTCTCCGGCAACACGTGCCCGCAACGCCGGCAATGCCGCGCATCGGGCTCGTGTCCTTCCAGCCCGCACTGCGGGCAGCCACGCGCGTCACGGCGTGCGGCCAGCTCTGCGTCGCGCATGGTGCTGGCCAGTTCGGCGGTGTAGATGCCGGTGGGCACGGCGATGATGCTGTAGCCGATGAGGATCAGTACCGAGGTGACGAAGCGGCCGAGCACGGTCTGCGGCACGATGTCGCCAAAGCCCACCGTGGCCATCGTCACCACCGCCCAGTACATGCTGCTGGGGATGCTGGTGAAGCCGTGGTTGGGCCCTTCGATCACGTACATCAGGGTGCCGGCGATGATGGTGATGGTCACCACCGTGAACAGAAACAGCAGGATCTTGCGCCGGCTGCGCCACAGCGACTGCATCAGGATGCCGCTTTCCTCGATGTAGCGGGTCAGCTTGAGGATGCGGAACACCCGCAGAATGCGCAGCGCGCGCACCACCAGCAGGCTCTGCGCGCCGGGGATGAACAGCGACAGATAGGTGGGCAGGATCGAGGCCAGGTCGATGACGCCCCAGACGCTCACCGCATAGCGCAGCGGTCGTTTCACCACCACCAGCCGCAGTACGTACTCGGCGGTGAACAGGAGGGTGAAGCCCCATTCGACCACGTACAGCCAGTCGGCGTGGGCAACGTGGAAGCGCTGCACGCTGTCGAACATCACCACCAGTACGCTGGCGATGATGGCGTAGACCAGCAGCAGGTCGAAGTTGCGCGACGGCCGGGTGTCGTGGCGGTAGATGATGTCGAACCAGCGACGGCGCCAGCCGGTCTCGGTGGCGGGATTGAGCTGGGGGGCGCTGAACGGTCGCATGGGCCGCATTGTGCCTGAGCCGGCGGAAGCGCGAGAATGGGACTTTCCCGATGCCCCTGACTGCCATGACCGCCGCCGCCCCCGATCCGCTGTTGTCCCTGTCGCATTACTACCTGCCGGTGTACAAGCCGCGCCAGGTGGTGCTCGAGCGCGGCCAGGGCGCGCGCGTGTGGGATACCCAGGGGCGCGAGTTCATCGACCTGGCCGCCGGCATCGCCGTGTGCGGGCTGGGCCACAACGACCCGGACCTGACCGCAGCGCTGATCGAGCAGGCCGGCAAGCTCTGGCACACCAGCAACGTGTTCTACAGCGAACCGCCGCTGCGCCTGGCCGAGGAACTGGTCACCGCCTCGCGTTTCGCCGAGCGCGTGTTCCTGTGCAATTCCGGCGCCGAAGCCAATGAAGTGGCGATCAAGCTGGTGCGCAAGTGGGCGTCCTCGCAGGGCCGCCCGGCTCACCAGCGCGTCATCGTCACTTTCCGCGGCAGCTTCCACGGCCGCACCCTGGCGGCGGTGACCGCCACCGCCCAGCCGAAGTACCAGGAAGGCTACGAGCCGTTGCCGGGTGGCTTCCGCTATGTCGATTTCAACGACGAGGTGCAGCTGGAGACCGCGATGGCCGCCGGTGACGTGGCGGCGGTGATGCTGGAGCCGATCCAGGGCGAGGGCGGTGTGATGCCGGCCAAGCCGGGCTTCATGCAGCGCATCCGTGATCTCTGCGACCAGCATGGCGCGCTGATGGTGCTGGACGAGATCCAGGTCGGCATGGGCCGCACCGGGACGCTGTTCGCGCACTGGCAGGACGGCATCAAGCCGGACATCGTGACCCTGGCCAAGGCGCTGGGCGGCGGGTTCCCGATCGGTGCGATGCTGGCCGGCCCGAAAGTTGCCGAGGTCATGCAGTTCGGCGCGCACGGCACCACCTTCGGCGGCAACCCGCTGGCGGCGGCGGTCGCACGCGTGGCGTTGCGCAAGCTGTCCTCGCCGGAGATCGGCCACAACGTGAGCCGCCAGTCGCAGGCGCTGCGCGACGGCCTGGGCCGGATCAACGACGAGTTCAAGGTGTTCAGCCAGGTGCGTGGCCGGGGCCTGATGCTGGGCGCGGTGCTGGACCGCGACTTTGCCGGCCAGGCCGGCGCGATTCTGGACCATGCCGCCGACAAGGGGCTGCTGACGCTGCAGGCCGGCCCGGACGTACTGCGCTTCGTGCCGTCGCTGAACATCACCGATGAGGAAATCGCCGAAGGCCTCAAGCGCCTGCGGGCGGCCATCCAGTCGTACATCGCCTCGCACTGAGCCGCCATCCTTCGTGCCCCCGGCCTGCCCGGGGGCGCGTACGCGGTCCCGCTCAGCCGCTCAGCCGCTCAGCCCGTAGCGCTTCATGACCTTGCCGAAGGTACGGCTGTCGGCCGCGGTTTCGGCCTGCAGGCCGGCCACGCGCGCGCCGCGCACGTTGGTGAACAGATCGTCCACGAACAGCGTCCGTTCCGGTCGCAGGCCGAGCAGCGCCGTGGCCTGCAGGAACACCGCCGGATCGGGTTTGCGCCCGCCCAATGCGCCGCTGCACAGGATACGTCCGCGCAGTGCGTCGGCCAGGGTCGGCAGCAGGCGCGGAATCGTATCGGCCATCATGGCCCCGTTGTTGGTCAGCACCGCGATCGGCAGATGCCGCGCGATGCGCTGCACGCGCTCGATCACCCCGGCCTGTGGCATGGAGGCGGCAATGCGCGCGGCCTGCCACTGCGCCGCGCTGACCGGCGTGCCCAACGCCTGGCCCAGGCGTGCCAGATACACGGCGCTGTCCAGCCCGCTGTCATGCTCGCGGTCGAGTCCGCTGTCGAACAGGGCGGCGTGCACCGCCGCCGCGCTGCAACCGCAGGCGGCGGCGAGGTGGCGTACGCGCAGGTGCCGCGCATAGCGCACCAGCACGCCATCGACATCCAGCAGCAGGCAGTCCACGGCCATCGGCATCGGGCACTCTCGTCCAGGTCCAATGCTGACCGTACCCCAGCGACGGGGCGCGCTGCGACATCGCGTCGCAGGTCGTGCGCGTACGCGGCCCCTAGAATCGCGGGGACCGTTGACTGGAGATTGTCTTGAAACTGCTTGTTCCCGTGTTGCTCGCCGGCCTGGTGCTGGCCCCGTCTGCCCACGCCCGCGTCTGCGCGGTCGCTCTGGACAGCACCGATCAGATGAGCTTCAGCCAGAAGGAGATCAAGGTCGCGGCGGACTGCAGCCAGGTCAAGCTGACCCTGCGCCACACCGGTAAGCTGGCCGCCACCACGATGGGCCACAACTGGGTGCTGACCCGCAGTGCGGACTACCAGCCGGTGGCGATGGCCGGCATGCGCATGAAGCTGGCCGACAGCTATCTGCCGAAGGGCGACGCGCGCGTGCTGGCGCACACGCCGGTGATCGGGGGGGGACAGAGCACCAGCGTCACCTTCTCCACCGCCAGGCTCACCAAGGGCGGCGACTACACTTTCTTCTGCTCGTTCCCGGGCCACTTCGCGATGATGAAAGGCCGGTTTGTATTCGGGTGAGTCCCGAACACCAACCGGCCGGCAGCTACCGACCGCGGGTCGGTAGCCCCGTACCCTTCCCGCTGGATCAACCGTTGACGACCTTGAACGCGTCGCGCGCTGCGGCGATCGTTGCGTCGATCACGCTGTCGTCGTGGGCGCTGGACAGGAAGCCGGCCTCGTAGGCCGAGGGTGCCAGGAACACGCCGCGCTCGAGCATGGCGTGGAAGAAGCGGTTGAACGCGCCGATGTCGCAGGCAACGGCCTGCGCATAGGTGTCCACTTTCTGGTCGGTGAAGAACAGGCCGAACATCGCCCCCACCTGCGTGGTGGTAACGGCCACGCCGGCCGCCGCGGCCGCATCCTCGAGGCCGGCGCACAGGCGGGCGCTCGCAGCGCTCAGGCGGTCGTGGAAGCCCGGTTCCTGCACCAGCTCGAGCATCGCCAGGCCAGCGGCCATCGCCACCGGGTTGCCGCTCAGGGTGCCCGCCTGGTAGATCGGGCCGGCGGGCGCGATCTGCGACATCAGCTCGCGACGCCCGCCGTAGGCCCCTACCGGCATGCCGCCTCCGATGATCTTGCCGAACGTGGTCAGATCGGGGGTGATGCCGTAGTGCGCCTGCGCGCCGCCGAGGGCGACGCGGAAGCCGGTCATCACTTCGTCGAAGATCAGCAGCGTGCCGTACTGCGTGCACAGCGCACGCAGGTGCTGCAAGTAGCCTTCGCGCGGCGGAATGCAGTTGGCGTTGCCCACCACCGGTTCGATGATCAGGCCGGCGATGTGCTCGCCCTGTTCGGCGAACAGCGCGGTGGCCGCGTCGAAATCGTTGTAGGGCAGGGTCAGTGTCAGTTCGCTCAGGCCCGCCGGCACGCCCGGCGAGGTGGGCACGCCCAGCGTCAGCATGCCGCTGCCGGCCTTGACCAGGAACGAATCGCCGTGACCGTGGTAGCAGCCTTCGAACTTGACGATGCGGCTTCGGCCGGTGGCACCCCGCGCCAGGCGGATCGCCGACAGCGTGGCTTCGGTACCGGAGTTGACCATGCGCACCATCTCGCACGACGGCACCAGCCGGGTGAGCGTCTCGGCCATCACTACTTCGGCCTCGCACGGTGCGCCGAAGGACAGGCCGTTGTCGATGGCGCGCTTGACCGCCTGGCGCACGGCCGGGTGGTTGTGGCCGACGATCATCGGGCCCCACGACCCGACGTAGTCGATGTAGCGGTTGCCGTCCACGTCGTACAGGTACGGGCCATCGGCGCGCTGCACGAAGAACGGTTCACCGCCAACCGACTTGAACGCGCGCACCGGCGAGTTGACGCCGCCGGGCAGCAGCGCCTGTGCGCGGGTGAACAGGGCGTGGGACTGGTCGTGGTTCATGGGGTGTCCTGGTGAGGCGGGAACTGGGCGAGGAAGGCGCGCTGGATGGCGACCGGATCGTCGGCGGCGAATACGCTGCTGACCACGGCCACCAGATCGGCGCCGGCCGCGATGACGGGACCGACATTGTCCGGGGTCAGCCCGCCGATCGCCACCCGCGGCACGCCCAGTGCGGCGCTTTGCCGCAGCAGGTCGGGGGTGGCGCGGCTGCGGGTGACCTTGGTGGTGGTGGGGAAGAACGCACCGAAGGCCACATAGCTGGCGCCGGCGGCGACCGCATGCTCGGCGTTGGCCAGCTGGTCGTAGCAGGACGCGCCGATGATGGCCGCCGCGCCCAGCAGGGCGCGCGCGGCGCCGATGTCCCCATCGGTGCCGCCCAGGTGGACGCCGGCGGCGCCCACGCGGTGGGCGAGGTGCGGGTCGTCGTTGATGATCAGCGGCACCCCGTGCTGCGCGCACAGTGCCTGCAGCCCGGTGGCCTGCGTCTCCTTCAGGGCGGCGTCGGCGGTCTTGTTGCGGTACTGCAGCCAGGTGGCGCCGCCAGCCAGCAGCGGCGCGGTGCGCGCCAGCAGGCGGGCGGTATCGGCCTCGTCGGGGGTGATCAGGTAAACGCCACGGGGGCGTGGGGAAAGGCGGGACGCAGAAGTCATCGGTGGCTACCGGTAGCACGACGGGAGTGGGACAATGGGCGCTGCCCGTTCCTGTCCCGCCGTGATTATCCAATGACCGATGCCACCGCCACCACTTTCCGCACCTGGATGTGCGTTGTCTGCGGCTTTCTGTACAAGGAAGAAGACGGTCTGCCGGAAGAGGGGATCGCGCCGGGCACCCGCTGGGAAGACATTCCCGATACCTGGACGTGCCCGGACTGCGGCGTGACCAAGGACGATTTCGAGATGGTCGAGGTGGACTGATCCGCCTGGCGGGTCAATCGCGGCTTGCGGTGTTCAGTGCAGCCGCGGCGTGCGTCCGCCCAGCGCCACCAGTTTCTCGCGCACCCACTGGGCGTCGCTGGCCTGGCCATTGCGCTGCAGGTACTGGGCCAGGTCGCGGTGCGCGCCGGCCTGGTAATCCAGCTGCAGGTAGGCCAGTCCGCGGTCGCGCAATGCGTCGTCCTGCTCGGGGGCCAGTTTCAGCAGGCGGTCCGCACAGCGTGCGGCGCGGTCCCATTCGCCGCGCTCGGCATACACCCCGTGCAGATTGCGCAGCATGCGCATCAGGATCGCGCGTGCCGGCGCCGGATCGAGGATCTGCGCCAGCACGTCGTCATCGGGAACCTCGCCGCCCAGGTGCGAGCGGGCGCGCTCGCGCAGTTCTTCCACGTCCAGTGGGCGACCGCCGTTGAAGGGGTCCATCACCAGGACGCCGTCGTTGACCGGCAGGCGCACCAGGAAATGGCCGGGGAAGGACACTCCGTCCAGCGGAATGCCCAGCCGGCGCGAGACTTCCATCTGCACCAGGGCCAGCGAGATCGGGTTGCCCAGGCGGCGTTCGAACACCTGGTTGAGGTAGCTGTTGCGCGGGTCGTAGTACTCGCCGTGGTCGCCGCTGTAGCCCAGTTCGTCGAACAGGTGGCGGTTGACGGCCGCGATCTTCATCGGCCACATCTCGATCGTGCCGACCTCCGTGCGCAGGTGCTCGACATGGCTCTGGATGAGCGCGTCGTAGACCTTCGGGTCCAGGTCGGGGTACTCATCGCGGGCGATCAGCAGCGCGGTGGGCAACAGGGGCAGCGCCTCGTCGTCCAGGTCGGCCAGCGAATCCCACTCCGGTAATGTCATCTGCCCCTGCATGGGACAAGACTGGCGACAAATGCCTCGCGATTCAAGCGGGGCCATGTGAAAGACCGCCAGCCGTGGCCGGCGGTCACTCCCTTATCGGGCGTCGTCGATGCCGGGGCCGAACACCAGCTCGGTGCCATCGGCCAGGCCCAGTTTTTCGGCCTGGCCGGCGTTGAGCTCGAGCACATACCGTGCCGGGCCGCTGCTGGGGTAGGGCGGGCAACGGTCGCCGGCCGAGCACGGCGGAACGTCGCGCGACTGGCTGACCAGCCGGCGCTGCGCATCGAAGTACAGGATGTCCAGCGCGATCTTGGTGTTCTTCATCCAGTACGCCTGCAGCTCCTCGCGTTCGTGGATGAACAGCATGCCGTGGTCGTCGGGCATGTGGTCGCGGAACATCAGCCCGCGTGCGCGGGTTTCATCGCTGGTCGCCAGTTCGACCTTGTACCGCGTACCGCCCAGTTCGACCCAGTGGCGGGCGCCGGTGCTGGCGCACCCGGTCAGGGCGAGCAGCAACAGCAGCGGCAGCAGACGCTTGAGAATCATCGTTCACCTCGACGGTAGGGCCGGCGCCGGGCGCCGGCCAGGGGATCAGAACACCTGCGGCGGTTCGCCACCGACGATCACCACGTCGGCCGGGCGCCGCGCGAACAGGCCCACGCAGACCACGCCGGGCAGCTGGTTGAGCTCGCGCTCCAGCTTCACCGGGTCGGTGATTTCCAGATGGTGGATGTCCAGAATGACGTTGCCGTTGTCGGTGATCACGCCTTCGCGCCACGCCGGCTGGCCGCCGGTCATTTCCAGGATCCGGCGCGCCACGAGGCTGCGCGCCATCGGGATGACTTCCACCGGCAGCGGGAAGCGGCCCAGCACCTTGACCTGCTTGCTCGGGTCGACGATGCAGACGAAGCGCTCGCTGGCCTCGGCAATGATCTTTTCGCGGGTCAGGGCAGCGCCACCGCCCTTGATCAGGCACTTGTTGCCGTCGCATTCGTCGGCGCCGTCCACGTACAGCGAGAGCGTGCCGGTGTGGTTCAGTTCCATCACCTCGATGCCGTGCTCGCGCAGGCGCGCGGTGCTCTGCTCGGAGCTGGACACGGTGCCCTTGATGCGGTGCTTGATGCGGGCCAGACCGTCGATGAAGTAGGCAACGGTGGACCCGGTGCCGACACCGACGATCATGCCGTCTTCGACGTATTCCAGGGCTTTTTCGGCGGCCAGGCGCTTGGCTTCGGACATGGCGGAGAACTCTTGGTGACGAGGAGGAAAGAAAAGGGTCAGTGCTTTTCCAGCGACAGCAGCGTTTTCCATTGCGCTGCTGTCACCGGCAGGATAGACAGGCGGTTGCCGCGCGCGATGAGCGGGAACCCCTCGCCCAGCGCATCGGCATGCAGCTTGATCTCGTCCAGCGAAATCGTGTTGCGCAGTTTGCGCTCGAAGGCCACGTCCACCAGCAGCCAGCGCGGTTCTTCGCGGGTGGCCTTGGGATCGTAATAGTCCGACCCGGCGTCGAACTGGGTCTCGTCCGGGTAGGCGTCGCTGGCCACGGTGGCCAGCCCGACGATGCCGGGGACCTTGGTGTTGGAGTGGTAGAACAGCACGCCATCGCCGACCTTCATGCCATCGCGCATGAAGTTGCGCGCCTGGTAGTTGCGCACGCCGTTCCAAGGCTCGCGACCGACGCGCTGCAGATCGTCGATGGAAAAGGCGTCCGGTTCGGACTTCATCAGCCAGTAGCGCTTGCGTGCGGTCATGCCATCTCTATCGCGGTGGGTGCCGATCGTGGACCGGCGCGGGAACAAGGGTGGACAGTTCGGTGCAGATCGCATCGACCGGGACATCCCAGGGCGCGACCGGAAGGGCGTCCACCTGCTGGATCGAGAATCCGACGCCGACCAGCCACGGCGGGGCCTGGCGCGCCTGCCGGAATGCGAAGCTGCGATCATACCAGCCGCCTCCCATGCCCAGTCGCCGGCACTGGCTGTCGAATCCGACCAGCGGTGCCACCACCAGCGCCATCTCCTCGGGCGCCAGGGTCTGCGCGATCGGCATGTCCGGCTCGGGAATGCCGAACCGGTTGGCGGTCAGCGGCTGCCCGGGACGCCAAGGCGCGAAGCGCAGCGTCTGCGCATGCAGTACCGGCAGGCAATAGACCACGTTGTCGGGCAACTGCATCTGCCAGCGGTGCAGGGCGATCTCGCCATCCATCGCCCAGTAACCGGCGACATGGCCTGCGGTGGGGGCGAACGGCAACGACAGCAGCGCATCGGCCAGGGTGTCGGCAGCGGCCAGGCGGTGCGCGGCGGGGAGGTCTCGACGGGCGTGGCGCAACTGCTGGCGCAGGGCCAGGCGCGGGTCGGTCATGCCGGGGTCCAGGTCATGGAAGGAGAGCGGCGGATAAAACAAGAGCGACGCTCCAGGGGAACGTCGCTCTTGCCGGAATATTGCATTCTCCGCGGTGACGATGCGTGCGAAACGACCTTGAACCCGGGGTTCAAGTGGGTACGCTGGGGTTCCTTCGGGCTTCCCGCTACAAGGCGGACCTGCACTCCCGGCGCCGTCGCGCACCCGTGGTCGTAATTAAGGGACAAGGCGAATGTTTGCACACGCCGTCGTTCACAGCAGAGAACGCGTCGCCATTATAGCCAAGCGCGCGCCGGGGGATAGGCCGTTCGTCGGTTGGATTGCAGGAGAATTCAGATCGATGACAGGCGCGTGTTCATCGCCGCACGCGTGGCGATGTTCCACGCGCGGTCAGGCGCCGTCGATGGCGCGGTCCAGACGCCGGTTCAGGTCGGCCAGCGTCTGCTGCAGCGCCACCGCCTGGCGGGCATGGTCGTCGCGCAGCTGCTGCAGCTCATGGGCGAGGTTGAGCGCGGCCAGCACCGCCACCCGGTCCACCGCAGCCATGCGGTTGCTGCCGCGGATCTCGCGCATCTTGGCGTCCAGCAGCCTGGCCGCCGCCGTGAGGCTTTCGCGTTCCTCGGCGCCCACGCCCACCGTGTACTCGCGGTCCAGGATGCGGACACTGACCGGTTCGGTCTGGCTCATGTGTGCTGCTCCAGGGACTTGAGGCGGGTGATCATCGCTTCGACCCGGGAGCGGGCCTGCTCGTTCTTGGCCAGAAGCTGGGACCGCTCGGCCACCAGCTGTTCCTGCTGGTGGCGGAGACTGCGGTTCTCCTCGGCCAGGCGCTGGTTGCGCTCAAGCAACGCCTCCACGCGTGCGGCGAAGGCCTGCAACTGGGCGATGGCGTCGGCGGGTTCCATGAGCGGCACGATAGGCAAGGGCGTACAGGGCGGTCAAGCGAATAATGACGGGGGCGTGCGGCGGTCCGGGCCGGGGTCTGTCGCGGGCAGCCCGGACGCACGGCAACGACCCGGGGAAGACGGCCGGATTGCTACACTGTCGCGCTCACAAACCGTGGTGATCGGCTGCGGTGGCACCTTTTTCTGATCGAGCCCCAAGATGACCGAACTTCCGAGTGTCGACGACGTAAACCAGGCCAGCCAGGCCCTGGGCCTGGGCGCCAGCGCCGCTGAACTCCACGGCGGCCTGTGCGGTTGGCTGTCCGCCGGTGGTGCGCCGGTGCGCGAATGGCCGGCGCGGGTGCTGGCCGACGACGCCCTGCCGGTGCCGGCAGAGGGCGACGCGCTGTCGCGTCTGCTGGAGGCCAGTGTGGCCCAGCTGGAAGACCGTGATTTCGCCTTCGAGCTGCTGCTGTCCGATGCCGGCGACACTGCCGCGCAGGCCGACGCCCTGTTCACCTGGGCGCGCGCGTTCCTGGGCGGCTTCGGGCTGGGCGCGGGTGGTCGCCGCCCGACGCTGTCCGAGGAAGGCGAAGAGGCGCTCAACGACCTGGCCAAGCTGGCCCAGGCGTCGAGCGAGGATTTTGAAAGCGGCAACGACGATGACGACGATGCGCTGGCCGAAATCGAGGAGTTCATCCGCGTGGCGGTGCTGCTGCTGCACGGGGACTGCGTCATGGCCGCGCGCCATCGGCAGCGCCTGAACTGAGATGGATATCCGGCAGCTGACCGGCATCTCCGCCGCCGAATACACCCGTCGCCGCCGCCAGTTGATGGAAATGGCCGGCGACGACGCGATCCTGGTGCTGCCGGCCGCCGCCGAGCGCGTGCGCAGCCTGGATACCCACTATCCGTTCCGCCAAGACTCGGATTTCTGGTACCTGTCCGGCTTTCCCGAGCCGGAGGCGGTGCTGGTGCTGATCCCCGGGCGCCGCCACGGCGAGGTGATCCTGTTCTGCCGCGAGCGCGATGCCGACCGCGAGGCCTGGGATGGCGCACGCGCCGGTCAGGAGGGCGCGGTGTCGCGCTACGGCATGGACGATGCGTACCCGATCGACGATCTGGACGACATCCTGCCGGGCCTGCTCGAGGGCCGTTCGCGGGTGTATTACCACTTCGGCCGTGATGCGGAGTTCGACCTCAAGCTGATCGGCTGGGTCAACCGCGTGCGCTCCCAGGTCCGTCATGGCGCCCAGCCGCCGCACGAGTTCCTGGAGCTGGGCCACCTGCTGCATGAGCAGCGCCTGTTCAAGTCTGCGGCCGAGATCGCCTTGATGCAGCGCGCGGCGGACATCAGCGTGCAGGCGCATCGCGTCGCGATGCGGGTGGCGCGGCCAGGCATCCACGAGTACGAGCTGCAGGCCGACCTGGAACGCCAGTTCCGCGCCAACGATGCCTGGGCCGCGTACGGCAGCATTGTCGGGGCCGGCGCCAACGCCTGCATCCTGCATTACCGCGACAACACTGCCTGCAGCCGCGACGGTGATCTGGTCCTGATCGACGCCGGCGCCGAGTACCGCGGGTATGCCAGCGACATCACGCGGACTTTCCCGGTCAACGGCCGTTTCACGCCCGAACAGCGTGCGCTGCACGATCTGGTGGGCGCGGCGCAGGCGGCCGCGTTGGCCCAGGCGCGCCCGGGCCAGGCGTACGAGGCCGGGCACCTGGCGGCGGTGGAAACGCTCACCGAAGGCCTGCTGCGGCTGGGACTGCTGAAGGGCAGCCTGGAAGAGAACATCGCCGAGGGTCATTACCAGCGCTTTTACCGGCACAAGACCGGCCATTGGCTGGGGCTGGATGTACATGATGTCGGCGATTACCGCCTGGCTGGCGACTCGCGGATGCTGGAACCGGGCATGGTGTTCACCATCGAGCCGGGTCTGTATGTCTCGGTCGATGATCGCACCGTGGAGGCGCGCTGGCGTGGCATCGGCATCCGCACCGAGGACGATGTGCTGATCACCGACAACGGCCACCAGGTGCTGACCGCCGCCTTGGCGCGCAGCGCGGACGAGATCGAAGCGGAGATGGCCGCGCGCTGAGCCGGCCCGGGGCGCGGCGTTGCCGATCAACGCCGCATCGCCCCGCACAGCCGACCTCTGGTCGGCTGCTCTCCGCGCCGGCATCGCGACACCCCGCGTTGCGCGCGATAGCCGACCAGCGGTCGGCTCTACCCGCGGCTGGTCAATCCGCGGCGGCGAAGGCAGGGCGGGTGAGGTTGTCGGCGTCGCCGTCGGTGCACAGCACCTCGTCTTCGATACGGATGCCGCCATACGGGCGGAAGAAGTCCACGCGGCCCCAGTCGATGCTGTCGGCGTTGCCGGCCTGCTTCACTTCGTCCAGCAGCATGTCGATGAAGTAGAGGCCCGGCTCGATGGTGACCACCATGCCCGGCTCCAGCACGCGGGTCAGGCGCAGGTAGGGGTGGCCCTGCGGGCGTTCGACGCGGCCGCCGCGGTCGCTGGCGGCGAAGCCGGCGACATCGTGCACCTGCAGGCCGATCAGATGACCCAGGCCGTGCGGGAAGAACGCGGCGCTGACGCCGGTGGCCAGGGCGGCCTCGGCAGACACCTTGAGCACGCCGACGTCCTTGAGGATGCCCATCAGCGACAGGTGCGCGTCGATGTGCAGCTGCTTGTAGTCCACGCCCGCACGCACCCCGGCGCACATGACCTGCTGCGCGGTGTCGACCGCGTCGATCATCGCCTGGAACTCGTCGTGGCCGGCGGCCGCATAGGTGCGGGTGATGTCGCTGGCATAACCGTGCGCGCTGGCGCCGGCATCGATCAGGAAGCTGCGCAGCGGCTGCGGTGCGGTGCGCCCCAGGTCGGTGTAATGCAGTACCGCGGCGTGTTCGTTGAGACCGATGATGTTGCCGTAGGGCAGTTCATTGGCGTCCTGGCCTACCGCACGGCAGTACGCCATGTGGATCTCGAACTCGCTGGCGCCGGCGCGGAAGGCGGCTTCGGCAGCGCGGTGGCCGCGCACGCCGAGGCGCTGGGCCTGGCGCATCAACGCGATTTCATACGGCGTCTTGCTGGCGCGGTGCCAGTCCAGGTAGCTCAATACCGGCTCGGGGTTGTTCGGCACCACGGTACCCAGCGCGCTCTGCGGCTCACCGAGGATCGCGCAGCGCGCGATGTCCCTGGGCAGCAGCGTCAGCGCTTCCTCGGGGGTGCGGATGATCGCGATGTCCACATGCTCCACCCACCAGCCGTTGGGCGCGTCGGGCACCACGTGCCAGTAGTCGAACGGCTGGTGGAAAATCACCGTGGGGCGCTTGCCCGGGGTGTACACCAGCCAGCTGTTGGGGACCTTGGTCAGCGGCAGCCAGGCTTTGAAGTTCGGGTTGACCGCATACGGATAGTCGCGGTCGTCGAACGCCTGGTAGTGCTGGGTGCCGCTGGGAATCACCAGGTGGTCGAAACCGCCGCGCGCCAGCGCTTCATCCGCGCGCCGGCACAGCACGCCGATGTGGTGGGAATACAGGGCGCCGAGGTCTGGCTGGTTCATCACGGGGGCTCGTTCGACAGTGCGGAGTGCAGCCCCTGATTCTGCCGCAATCGCGCCGGCGGCGCTGTGCCGGAACCGGCACTCACACTGCCGAAGATTCCTGCGCGATCCAGTCGCGCAGCTGTTCGCGGTGTTCGCGGCTCAGTGTCAGGAAGCGGAAGCCCACCCAGGCCTGGCCGGGCGCATGGGTCTGTTCGCTCCACAGCAGGTGCGCGCCCACATCGAGCACGCGCGGCTGGCCGTGCGGCCCGGGAATGGCGAACTGCAGCTGGTACAGGGCATCCTCGTGCATCGGCACGGAGGCCAGCATCAGCATGCCGGTTTCGGAGACGTTGCCGAGGCGGCCGATAATGGTCTCGGCCATGCAGTCGGTGACCGGCACCAGCTCGGCCACCTGGCGGCGGGGCGCGCGTCGCGTGTCGGGGGTATTCATGCCGATGCCTCCGGGGTGCCGGCGCCTGCCAGCGAGCGCAGGGTGCGCAGGGTGGCCTGCCAGGCGCGGTCGATAAGCCGGCCCTTGTCTTCGGTGACGATGCGCGCCTGGCCGTGCGCCATCAGGCGGGCAAGGGCGTCGAGCGAGTGCTCGCCGGCCTTCTGCCCACGCGGCGTGACGAACAATGCGTTGTCGGTGACCAGGCTGTACCAGGACAGGCGCTGGCGGCGCACGTCACCTTGCTGGTTGGTGGTGAACTCGAACCAGGTGCCGAACGGCAGCGTGCGCAGCTGGCGGTAGCAGTCTTCCTCGGCCGTGCTGCGCGCCAGCGGTGCGACCTTGCGCGGGTCGGCGCTGTCGGCCTGTTCGCCGAGGCGGGTGCGCGCTTTCAGGCGCGCGGTCAGTTCGGTCCGCGACGTGCTGTCATCCTCGCCACCGGGCGTGGACAGCCGGCGGGCGATCGCGGCGGCCTCGTCCTGGTGGTACCCCACCTGCAGCAGCGCGGCTTCGACCTGCTCACCCAGCGCGGTGTCGCTGTCCGCAGCGCCCGGCGGCTGGCAGGTGATGGCGGCGATGCGGGCTGTTTCCTCCTGGCGCTGCTGCCACTGTGGCGACTCCTCGCCGTGGCGCAGCAGGGTCAGGGTCAGGGTGTCCGACCAGGCCTGCTTGAGCAGGGACTGCACGAAGCGCGGCGGCGCGGCCTGCGCGCACAGCTGCTCGATGCTGGCGCTGGCCTGCTGCTTGGCCGATTCCAGGCGCTCTTTGCCGCGTGCCGCCTCCACGTGCCGGCGTTCGGCCAGTTCGGCTTTGTGCGCCAGTGCGCGGAAATGCTGCTGGATGTCGTCGTTGGCAGCGTCGAATACCGCCGTGTCGCCCTTGTAGTTCTGTACCACCTGGTCGACGGCGTGGCTGAGCTTGGCCACCAGCTGCGGATCGACATCCTCCTCGCCCAGCCAGGTGGCCCCTGCTTCGGCCACGGCATTGAGCAGTTCGCGGGCCGGGTGCTGGTCGCGCACGAAGAAGGCGGGGTCGGACAGCGCTGCGCGCGCCACCGGCACCTGCAGACGGGTCAGCAGGTCGGCGGCGGCCGCGTCATGGCGGACTTCGCGCTGGATCTGCCCGTAGAGCATGTCCAGCAGGTCGAAGGTGTCGTTGTCCTTGATGGTCAGCGCTGCCTGCGGCCCGTGGTCGGCGCGTACCTGGGCCAGCAGCGCGTTGTGCAGGTCGGCCATGCTGCGGCGGGTGCCCGCCGCGTGTGCGGTCTGGCCCTGCAGGCGTGCCAGGGTGGCCTGCAGGGCCTCGTCCGGAATCGGAACGGCGGTGCTGGCTGGCGCCGGTTGCGCGGGAAGCTGGGAGGCGGAACCGGGCGCACCCGCCGTGGCCGGTCCGCCCGGCGTCGCGGCACCGCCGCCGTCCGCAGGTGCTGCCCCGGCGTTGGCCTGGCGCGCGGCGCCCAGCAACTGGTGCAGGGCCGCCATCGCCGGTGCCGTGAGATCCGGACCGGCCGCACCGGTGCCAGCGGATGCCGGTACCGCTGCACCGGCCCCTGCGGCGGTCATCGGTGCGAGCGTGGCGTTCTGCAGCGAACGTGGCAGGGCCGCCATCGCTTCGCTGGTCATGGCCGCCCAGGCACCGGCGGGCGTGGCACCGCCCCAGCCGGTCAGCGGCCGCGCGCCGGCGCCGCCGGCACGGGCGGGCGACCCACGCTCGGCGCCGGTGACAATGCGGCGGGTGGTCGCCGAACGGGCCAGATACGGGGTATAGACCAGGCCGGGGAGCACGCCTTCGTGGCCGAGCAGGATGTTGGCGCGCTCCAGCAGCTCGCCGAGACGCTCGATCAGCTGGCGGTCGAACACACGGAACAAGGCCAGCTGGGTCTCCAGCCCCAGCGAGAACTGTTCGCCCAGCTCGCGCGCGATCCGGCACAGCACGTACGGGCCGAAGGGCAGATCTTCCACGTCGAACGCCGGGCCGGCCGCGAGGACGCCGAAGCGCTGGCCCAGCAGCTGCAGCGCGCTGGCCGACCGCTGGGCTTCGCGCCGGGTGATGTCGGCCAGCACGATATCGCGGTCGATGTCGGTATCGGTGACCAGGGTGAGGGTATTGGCCGACACCGGCGTGGCGGCGGCCACCGGGCGGTGTGCCTGTCGCGGCTGGCGCAGCTGCGCCAGCGCGTCGGCCAGGGCGGCCAGGAAGCGCGGCGCGAACAGGGCGTTCACCTCGTGCAGCTGCCGCGCCTGGGCGTAGATGTCGGCCTGGATCTGGCTGTTGCGTGCGCGTTCCGCATCGCGGAACAACTCACGCTCCAGCTCGACGATGGTCAGCTTGAGCGGGTTGCTCAGCGTCTGTACCGCCTGCGCGTGCAGGGCGGCCAGCAGCCGGCGCACGCGCGGCGGCGCATCGACGCTGGCAAAGCGCGCGCTGTCGGCCTGAAACGATGAAGGTGCGGACGCAGACATCCGTGGTGGTTCCGGCTCCCCTGAGTACCCGGAATCTAACGGTTTCCCCGGTTTGCCGCCACACGGTGCGTGAAGGCGCCCCGGCCGCGGGCCGCCACGGAGCCGGGTGCTGCCCGGCTGCGTTCCGTGTGGTCCATGCCACCTGCAACAAACCGGGAAGAACCCGGCGTCAGGGGAGGAACAGTTCGACGACGTCGTTGGTGAAGCGCCGGCCCAGTTCGGTGGGCTGCGCATGGTCGCCTGTCATGGTCATCCACCCGCGCGCCACTGCAGTCTGCAACGGTGCGGCTATCTGTGCCCGCGCCAACCCGGTGCGCGATTCGAAATCGCGCAGGCCAAACCCTTCGTGCAGGCGCAACAGGTTGAGCATGTATTCGAAGGGCAGGCGGTCGGCATCGATGATGTCGTCGCCGCCGATCGATGCGGCCGTGCCGGCGGTCTCCATGAACGTCTGCGGATGCTTGTGCTTCCAGCGGCGCAGCACGTTCTGCCCGGCGCCGCTGCTGATCTTGCCGTGCGCGCCGGCGCCGATGCCCAGGTAATCGCCGAAACGCCAGTAGTTCAGGTTGTGCGCACTCTGCCGTCCCGGCCGCGCATAGGCGCTGACCTCGTACTGCGCATAGCCGGCGTCGGCCAGCAGACGCTGACAGTGCTCCTGGATGTCCCACGCCGAATCCTCGTCCGGGATGCCCTGCGGCGGCCGGGCGAAGAACACCGTATTGGGCTCCAGGGTGAGCTGGTAATGCGACAGATGCGTGGGCTGCAGCGCGAACGCGCGTTCCAGGTCGTGCTCGGCCTGGCCCAGAGTCTGCTGCGGCAACGCGTACATCAGGTCGATGTTGAAGTTGTCGTAGCCGGCGTCCTGCGCCAGCTTGACCGCGCGCTCGGCCTCGCCGCTGTCGTGGATGCGGCCCAGGCGCTTGAGCGCCTCGTCGTTGAAGGTCTGGATGCCGAAGCTGATGCGGTTCACGCCGGCCGCGCGGTAGCGGTCGAAACGGCCGTGCTCGGCGGTGCCCGGATTGGTTTCCAGGGTGACTTCCAGATTCGGTGCGAAGCGCAGCCGCGCAGCCGCTGCCTGCAGGAAGCGGTCGATCGCGTCCGGTGGAAACAGGCTGGGCGTGCCGCCACCGAAGAACACGCTGTTGACCACCCGGCCCCAGACCAGTGGCAGGTCCTGGTCCAGGTCGCGGATCAGCGCATCGATATAGGCGTCGAACGGCAGTTCGCCCTTGGCCGCATGCGAGTTGAAATCGCAGTACGGACATTTGCGCACGCACCAGGGCAGGTGCACGTACAGCGACAGCGGCGGCGGGACCAGCCGCGCCTCATGATCGTGATCGTGGTCGTGGTCGGTGCAGGCTTCGCCGGGGAGGTGATTGCAGGGGGTGTTCATGGACGTTGCCGTGCGGCGTGGCTCGGGGAGAGGGCGCCGTTGTCAGGCGCCAGTTCGCGGGGAAGGGAGAGCTCGGGCTGGGCGGCGTGCACCGCAGCGGCGATGGCGCGGAACAGTGCCAGCGCACCCCCGTCGGCCACGTGCGTGTTCATCACCCGCACATGCTGCCACTGCCGGTGTGGAGCGGGGCGCAGGGCCACGCCCAGTTCGCTGACCACCGACTGGGTGCTGTGTTGCCAGTTGCCATAGTGCAGCGCGGCCACCTCACGGACATGGAAGCGCCGCGTGCGGAAGCCATTGAGCACGCTTTTGACCTCGATATGGCCATCGGTCCCGATGACCACGCGTTGCCGGCTCATTACCGCGAACAGGACGCCGAGCAGGAGCCACATGCTGCCGACCAGGCCGAACAGGAAGCCCCACGGGGTCCGATGCGCCGGGTCGCTGCTGTCCGATCCGAGCAGGGACGTACCGCCCATCACGACCAGGACGCCCAGCATCAGCAGGGCGAGCAGCACCTGGAAGCTGCGTCCGTTCGCATGGAACTCGCGGCGCGCCCCGTCGCTCATGCGCTGGCGAGGAATCCGCGCAGCCTGGCCAGTGCGATGGCCCGATGGCTGATGGCGTTCTTCTGTGCCGGGTCCATCTCCGCCGCGGTCAGGCCGCGGACCGGGTCCAGGAACACCGGGTTGTAACCAAACCCGTTGCTGCCGCGTGGCGCATCGATGATGGTTCCTTCCCAGCTGCCTTCGCAGATCACGGGTTGCGGGTCGTTGGCGTGGCGCAGCAGTACGATCACCGCGTAGAAGCGCGCGGTACGGCGTTCGGCCGGTACATCGCGCATCGCCTCGAGCAGCTTGGCGTTGTTGGCGGCATCGTTGGTCGGGCTGCCGGCATAGCGCGCGCTGTACAGGCCGGGCGCGCCATCCAGCGCGTCCACGATCAGGCCGGAGTCGTCGGCCAGGGCCGGCAGGCCGGTGCTGGCGCACGCATGGCGGGCCTTGATCAGCGCGTTCTCGACGAAGGTCAGGCCGGTTTCGGGCACATCCTCCACGCCCAGCTCGCCCTGCGCCACGATCTGCAGCGGCAGGTCGCCGAGCATGGCCTGCAGTTCCTTCAGCTTGCCGGCGTTGCCGCTGGCCAGTACCAGTGTCTTCATTTCGGCTCCAGCAGGTCCCAGGTGTTGCCGTACAGGTCGGCGAACACCGCGACGGTGGCGTAGGCCTCTTCGCGCGGGGGTTCGAGGAACACCACGCCCTGCGCGGTCATGGCGGCATGATCGCGGTGGAAGTCATCGGTGTTCAGGAAGAAACCGACGCGGCCCCCGGTCTGGTTGCCGATGCGTGCGCGCTGCTCGTCATTGCTGGCGCGGGCCAGCAGCAGGGCGGCGGCGCTGCCGTCGGTCGGGCCGACCACCACCCAGCGCTTGTCGCCCTGGTCGATGTCGTCAATCAGGGTGAAGCCGAGCTTGCCGGTGTACCAGGCAATGGCCTCATCGTAATCGGCCACCACCAGCGTGGTCAGGGCGATGCGCCGGTTCATGCCGACGCCAGGGCGGCCTGCTGTGCCGCGAACAGCGCCTGGATGCCCGTCTCGGCCAGTGCCAGCAGCGCGTCCAGTTCGTCGCGGCGGAAGGCATGGCCTTCGGCGGTGCCCTGCAGCTCGATGAAGCCGCCACCGTCGTTCATCACCACGTTCATGTCGGTATCGCAGTCACTGTCCTCGGCGTAGTCCAGGTCCAGCACCGGGGTGCCGCGGTAGACGCCGACGGAGACCGCCGCGACCGCGCCGACGATCGGGTTGCGCTTGATGTCGCCGCGCTTGAGCAGGAAGTTCACCGCGTCCACCAGGGCCACGTAGGCGCCGGTGATGGCCGCGGTACGGGTGCCGCCGTCGGCCTGCAGCACGTCGCAGTCCAGGGTGATGGTGCGTTCGCCGAGCGCGCCGCGGTCGATGCAGGCGCGCAGGGTGCGGCCGATCAGGCGCTGGATCTCCAGCGTGCGGCCGCCCTGCTTGCCACGGGCGGCTTCGCGGTCGTTACGGGTGTGGGTCGAACGCGGCAGCATGCCGTACTCGGCCGTCACCCAGCCCTCGCCCTTGCCGCGCAGGAAACCCGGCACGCGGTTTTCCACGCTGGCGGTGCACAGCACGCGGGTCTCACCGAAGCTGACCAGCACCGAGCCTTCGGCATGGCGGGTGAAGGCGCGCTCGATGCGCACTTCGCGCAGCTGGTCGGCCTGGCGGCCACTGGGACGGGGATCGGACATGCTTGGCTTCCGGGTAGGACGGGGGATGCGGAACCGCGCCCGGGCCGGAGACCGGCGGGCGAGGAGGCCGTGAGAAGACCGCTAGGGTACCATTTGCACTTTGAGAGCACCGGAAACCCGCATGATTCGAAGCATGACCGCCTATGCCGGCGGCGAGCGCGCCACCCGCTGGGGCACGCTGGCCTGTGAGCTGCGCTCGGTCAACCACCGGTTCCTGGAGGTGGGCGTGCGCCTGCCTGAAGAACTGCGTGCGTTGGAACCGCAGCTGCGCGAGCGCGTCGCTTCCCGTTGCAGCCGCGGCAAGATCGACCTGATGGTGCGCCTGCGTGCCCCGGAGGTCACCGGTGCGCTGGTGGTCAACGACGCGCTGCTGGCCCAGCTGGGCGAGCTGTCCCGGCGCCTGGCGCCCGGGTTCCCCAGCCTGCAGGTCAGCTTCACCGAACTGCTGCAGGTGCCGGGCGTGATGCAGGGCGAAGCGGTCGATGCCGCGGCCCTGCAGGCCGAGGCGCTGGCGCTGCTGGATACCGCGCTGGACGGCTTCGTGGCCGCGCGTGAGCGTGAAGGCGACAAGCTGGCCACGGCCATCCAGGAGCGCGTGGACGGCGTGGAGCGCATCGCCGCCGAGGTCACCACGCTGATTCCGCTGATCCGCGAGGGCCAGCGCGCCAAGCTGTCGGCCCGCCTGGCCGATCTGCCGCATCCGGTCGATCCCGGTCGCGCCGAGCAGGAACTGGTGCTGTGGCTGCAGAAGCTGGACGTGGACGAGGAGCTGGACCGCCTCGGCAGCCATATCGTGGAGATCCGCCGCGTGCTGACGCAGCGCGAGCCGGTCGGCCGCCGCCTGGACTTCCTGCTGCAGGAGTTCAACCGCGAAGCCAATACGCTGGGCTCCAAGTCCGTGGACAGCCGCACGTCCAACGCGGCTGTCGAACTGAAGGTGCTGATCGACCAGATCCGCGAACAGGTGCAGAACATCGAATGAGCAGCCAGCCCACGCAGACCGCCGAGCCCGCACGCGGCACCCTGTACATCGTGGCCGCGCCCTCCGGGGCCGGCAAGAGCAGCATCGTCAATGCCACCCTGGCGCGCGACCCGCAGATCGCCCTGTCGATCTCGTTCACCTCGCGTGCGACCCGCCCCGGCGAGATCAACGGCGAGCACTACCACTTTGTCAGTGCCGCGGAGTTCGAGCGCATGATCGCCGCCGGCGATTTCTTCGAACATGCCTGGGTGCACGGCGACTGGAAGGGCACTGCCCGGCAGTCGGTGGAACCGCAGCTGGCCGCCGGCCAGGACGTGCTGCTGGAGATCGACTGGCAGGGCGCCCAGCAGGTGCGCCAGCTGGTGCCCGGTACGGTCACGGTATTCATCCTGCCGCCGTCCCGGCAGGCCCTGGAAGACCGCATGCGCAAGCGTGGGCAGGACAGCGAGGCGGTGATCGCCCAGCGCCTGGCGGCCGCACGCGAGGAAATGCTGCATTTCAATGACTTCGACTACGTGATCGTCAACGAGGTGTTCGAGACCGCCGTGGACGAGCTGTGTGCCATCTTCACCGCCAGCCGGCTGCGGCGGGAGGCCCAGAAGGTCCGCCATGCGGGCCTGATTCAGGCCCTCCTGACCCAGGATGCGGCCACAACTGACTGATTCACAAGGGGCGGGTAGCGGGTTGGCTTGATTTTGTCCAGCCCCCGCCGGTACAATCCGTCCCCTTTCCCTCATTCGATTGAGCAGCCCTCGCCGGCTGCCGGGAGCCCGCATGGCCCGCATCACCGTAGAAGATTGTCTGGAAGTCGTGAACAACCGTTTCGAGCTGGTCATGATGGCGTCCAAGCGCGCCCGTCAGCTGGCCAATGGCGTCCAGGCCACCCTGGACAACAGCGAAACCGACGACAAGCCGACCGTGCTGGCGCTGCGCGAGATTGCCGCCCGCAAGATCGACAACGCCCTGATCGACGAAGTCGAGAAGGCCGAGCGCGAGCGTGCCGAGCGTGAAGCACTGGAATGGGCTGCTGCCGAAGTCGTTGCCGACGAAGACATGTCCAAGAACGACGACTGATCGCCCGCGCGATGCATCGTTGTTGCCCCAGACAGCCCGCCCTTGGCGGGCTGTCTGCATGTGAGGGGCAGGGTTCGGCCATGACGCAATAATTTGCCGTTATCACGTGGCTGGAATAGTCTTCTGACCATGAATCCAGGCCCCACTGCCAAGGTCGCCTCGCCCCCCGGCGCGGCCGTACCCGACTATGTCCTCCAGCTCGAACGCGCGGCGCACTACCTGCCGCCGGAGCAGTTGCCGTTGCTGCGCCGTGCCTGGGAAGTGGGGGCCTCGGCGCACGCCGGCCAGACCCGTAAATCCGGTGAGCCCTACATCACCCATCCGGTGGCGGTGGCGCAGGTGCTGGCCGAGCTGGGCCTGGACGTGGAAGCGCTGATCGCCGCGATCCTGCATGACACCATCGAAGACACCCCGCTCACCCGCGAAGAACTGGCCGCCGAATTCGGCGAGGCCGTGGCCGAACTGGTGGATGGTGTCACCAAGCTGGACAAGCTGAAGTTCCGCGACCGCCAGGAAGCGGCCGCCGAGAGCTTCCGCAAGATGCTGCTGGCGATGTCGCGCGACCTGCGCGTGATCATGATCAAGCTGGCCGACCGCCTGCACAACATGCGCACACTGGGCGCGCAGAGCCGCGAAGCGCGTGGCCGCATCGCGCGCGAGACACTGGAGATCTACGCCCCGATCGCACAGCGCCTGGGCATGAGCCTGGTCAAGAGCGAGCTGCAGAACCTGGGTTTCAAGGCGCTGTATCCGTGGCGCCATGCCATCCTGGAAAAGCACATCCGCAGCCAGCCGGTGGTCCGCCGCGAGGCGATGGCGCAGGTGGAAGTGCAGCTGAGCCAGCGCCTGGCCAAGGAAGGGCTGGAGCACCGCCTGGTCAGCCGCATCAAGACCCCGTGGAGCATCTACAACAAGATGCGCGACGAGAACAAATCCTTCGACCAGGTGATGGACGTGTTCGGCTTCCGCCTGGTGGTGCGCGGCGTGCCGCAGTGCTATCACGCGCTGGGCGCGGTGCACGCCACCTTCAAACCGCTGGACGGGCGCTTCCGCGACTTCATCGCGATCCCCAAGGCCAACGGCTATCAGTCGCTGCACACGGTGCTGTTCGGGCCGTATGGTTCGCCGATCGAGGTGCAGATCCGCACCGAGGAAATGGATCTGATCGCCGAGCGCGGCGTGGCCGCGCACTGGACCTACAAGTTCGGCGGTGACTCGCCCAACAGCGCGCAGAGCCGTGCGCATGCATGGATCGTGGAGCTGATCGATTCGCAGCGGGCCGCCGGCTCCTCGCTGGAGTTCCTCGACAACGTGAAGGTGGACCTGTTCCCGGACGAGGTGTACCTGTTCACCCCGAAGGGCAAGATCCTCGCCTTGCCGCGCAACTCCACCGCCCTCGATTTCGCCTATGCCGTGCACACCGACGTGGGCAACATGGCGGTGGCCTCGCGCGTGGACAAGAAGCTGGTTCCCCTGCGCACCAAGCTGGTCAGCGGCCAGACCGTGGAGGTGATCACCGCACGTTCGGCCACGCCCAAGCCGCAGTGGCTGGAGTTCGTGGTCAGTTCCAAGGCGCGTACCGCGATCCGCCACCAGCTCAAACAGCTCGAACACGAAGACGCCGTGCAGCTGGGCCATCGCATGCTGGACCGCGCGCTGGAGGCGATGGACAGCTCGCTGGAGCGGCTGCCCAAGGGCCGCCTCGATGCCTTCCTGGCCGAGCACCGCTATCCGCGCCTGGAGGCATTGCTGGCCGAAGTGGCGCTGGGCAACTGGATGCCCAACCAGGCCGCGCAGGCGCTGATGGCCTATGCCGAGCTGCGCGGCGGCGCGCATTCCCGGCATTCGCAGGAGAAGATCCTGATCAACGGCAGCGAGCGCGGTGTGGTCACCTTCGCCAACTGCTGCCAGCCGATCCCGGGCGACGACATCATGGGCTACCACACCGCCGGCAAGGGCATCGTGGTCCACCGCATGGACTGTCCGAACCTGGCCGAGCTGCGCAAGTCGCCCGAACGCTGGGTGCCGATCGGCTGGGACACCACGGTGTCCGGCGACTACGACACCTCGCTGGTGGTCGAGGTCGAGAACGGGACCGGCGTGCTGGCGCAGCTGGCCGCCGCGATCGCCCAGAGCCATTCCAACATCGAGCGGGTGGACTACCTGGACCGCGACTTCAACGCGGCCGTGCTGTGCTTCAACGTGCAGGTGCGCGACCGCAACCACCTGGCCGAAGTGATGCGGCGCCTGCGCCGCCTGTCGGTCGTGCAGTCGGTGCGCCGCCAGTAACGCGAACCCGGGGTCGGATGCCTCTCCAACGGAGAGGGCTCTGACCCCCGCAACATCACGCGACGTGTTTGCGCCAGTAGGCATGCAGCGCGCCGATATCCCCAGCGGTCAGCAACGGCATCGCCGCCTTGATCTGCGCCAGCGGCCACTCCCACCAGGCCATTTCCAGCAACCGCGCGATGTCCTCCGCTTCGAACCGGCTGCGCAGCACCTTGGCCGGGTTGCCACCCACGATGGCGTAGGGCGCTACGTCACGGGTCACCAGTGCCCGGCTACCGATCACGGCACCATCGCCAATGCGCAGTCCCGGCAGGATCATCGCCTCGGCGCCGATCCACACATCGTTGCCGATCACGGTGTCACCGGCCGGCCTGAAGGCGTCATTGGCCGCGGCAAAGGCCGACTCTTCCTGCATGTAGAAGAACGGAAACGTCGATGCCCAATCGTGCCGGTGGCCTTGGTTGCCAGCCATGATGAAGCTGACGCCACTTCCGATCGAGCAGAAGCTGCCGATGATCAGCTTGTCCACGTCGTCGCGATCAGGCAGCAGGTAGCGCGCGCAGTCGTCGAAGCCGTGCCCGTGGTAATAGCCGGAGTAGTAGCTGTAGCGGCCGACGAGGATGTTGGGGTTGGTGACCATTTCGGTCAGCAGCTTGCCCTTGAAGGGGGAGTCGAACACGTTTGCCATGGCTTGGTCCCACAGGAATCAGCAGCCAGTCTACGGATGCGCCCGGCCCGGAGGCCATGAGTGGATGGTGCACCGGTAGCGCCGGGCCATGCCCGGCGAGCGCGCAGCGCGGCATGAACCAAACGTCGCCGGGCATGGCCCGGCGCTACCGGGTTGCTACAATCACCGCTCTGTTTTCCCAAGTACCGGAGCGACCATGTCCCGCCAGATCATCAACACCGAAAAGGCGCCTGCCGCCATCGGCCCTTACTCGCAGGCCGTGCGCGCCGGCAACACCGTGTACTTCTCCGGCCAGATCCCGCTGGATCCGGCGACCGGCGACATCGTCGGCGCGGGCGACATCGAAGCACAGGCGCGCCGCGCCTTCGACAACCTCAAGGCCGTGGCCGAAGAAGCCGGCGGCTCGCTGGACAAGGTGGTCCGCCTGGGCCTGTACCTGACCGATCTGGCCGAGTTCGCCAAGGTCAATGCGGTGATGCAGGACTACTTCAAGGCCCCGTTCCCGGCCCGTTCCACCATCGAAGTGTCCGGCCTGCCGAAGGGCGCCAACTTCGAGGTCGACGCGGTGATGGTCATCGACTGACCCCCACGTGGCACGCAAGTCGGCGGTCACCCCGGCCCTGACGCCTTCCGGCGACGCCTCTCTGGCGATGCTGGCCGGTGTCGGCCCGGCCGTGGCCGCCAAGCTGGCGGCGCGCGGCCTGTCCTCGCTGCAGGACCTGTGGCTGCATCTGCCGCTGCGCTATGAAGACCGCACCCGGCTGACCACCATCGCCCAGCTCCAGCCCGGCATGGCCGCGCAGGTGGAGGGCCGGGTCAGCGCGGTGGAGCGCGGGTTCCGCGGGCGACCGATGCTGAAGGTGGCCATCGAGGACGACTCGTACGGCACGCTGCTGCTGCGCTTTTTCCACTTCCGCGCCCAGCAGGTGGCGCAGTTCGCGGTGGGCGCGCGGGTGCGCTGCTATGGCACGGCCAAACCGGGCCAGCTTGGCCTGGAGATCGTGCATCCCAGTTACCGCGTGCTGGGCAGCCACGAGGATGACGAACTGGGTGACCGCCTCGACCCGGTCTATCCGGCCGTCGAGGGCGTCGGGCCGGCCACGATGCGCCGGTTCATCGGGCTGGCACTGGATCGCCTGCCCGACGAGGCCGCGCTGGAACTGCTCCCGCCCGACTGGTTGTCCGGGCTGGGGCTGCCGTCACTGCGCGCCGCGCTGCTGACCGTGCACCGTCCCCCGCCGGATGCGGACCTGGCTGCGTTGGCCGCCGGCCGCCACCCGGCGCAACGTCGACTGGCCATCGAGGAACTGCTGGCGCACCACCTCAGTCTGCGCCGCCAGCGCATGGCGCTGCAGGCGCACCACGCCCCCTCGCTGCGCGGGCAGGGTGCCCTGGTCGAGCGGCTGCGCGAGAGCCTGCCGTTCCGGCTGACCGGTGCGCAGCAGCGCGTGTACGAGCAGATCCGCAAGGACCTGGCCAAGGCGCATCCGATGCTGCGGCTGGTGCAGGGCGACGTCGGCTCGGGCAAGACCGTGGTCGCGGCGATGGCGGCGATGCTGGCGGTGGAGCGGGGCAAGCAGGTGGCGCTGGCTGCGCCGACCGAACTGCTCGCCGAGCAGCATCTGAACAACCTGCGCGGCTGGCTCGACCCCCTGGGCGTGCGCACGGCCTGGCTGGCCGGCAAGGTCACGGGCAAGGCGCGCGCCAAGGTGCTGGCCGAAGTGGCCTCGGGCGAGGCGCAGGTCGTGGTCGGCACCCATGCGCTGATGCAGGACAGCGTGGTGTTCAAGGATCTGGCGCTGGCCATCGTCGACGAGCAGCACCGCTTCGGCGTGCATCAGCGGCTGGCACTGCGCGACAAGGGCGCCGACGGGCGCAGCGTGCCGCATCAGCTGGTGATGACCGCCACGCCGATTCCGCGGACGCTGGCGATGTCCGAGTACGCGGACCTGGATGTCTCGGCGATCGACGAGCTGCCGCCGGGGCGAACGCCGGTGCAGACCGTCGCGCTCAACAACGACCGGCGCCCGGACCTGATCCAGCGCATCGCGGTGGCCTGTGCCGAAGGGCAGCAGGTGTACTGGGTGTGCACGCTGATCGAAGAGAGCGAGGAGCTCGATGCCACGCCTGCACAGGCCACGTTCGAATCGCTGCAGGCGCTGCTGCCGGGCGTGCGCGTGGGGCTGGTGCACGGGCGGCTGAAGGCCAGCGAAAAACTGGCCACGATGGTTGCGTTCAAGGCCGGTGAGATCGACCTGCTGGTGGCCACCACGGTCATCGAGGTCGGCGTGGACGTTCCCAATGCATCGTTGATGATCATCGAAAACGCCGAGCGGCTCGGCCTGGCGCAGCTGCACCAGCTGCGCGGGCGGGTCGGGCGCGGATCGGCGGTGTCGCGTTGCGTGCTGCTGTACCAGGCGCCGCTGTCGAACATGGCGCGTGCGCGGCTGGAGACCATGCGCCAGACCAACGATGGCTTCCTGATCGCCGAGAAGGACCTGGAGCTGCGCGGTCCCGGTGAACTGCTCGGCACCCGGCAGACCGGTCTGGCCGCATTCCGCATGGCCGACCTGGCGCGAGACGCCGACCTGCTGCCCGGCGTGCACGCACTGGCCGAGCGCCTGCTCGCCGAAGCGCCTGCGGTGGCCGACACCGTGGTGCGGCGCTGGATCGGCTCGGCGGTGCGCTACGCGGCGGCCTGACAGGGCGTCAGCCCCCGCCTTGTATTTGTCATGACAGGGTGCGAAAGTCCCTTGCCGATTATCAAGACGGCAAAGATGACCAAGAAGATTCCGCTGCTGATCGACACCGATCCGGGTGTCGACGACGCCCTCGCCCTGTTGATGGCCTTCGCCGATGAACGCCACGCGATCGTTGGCCTGACCATCGCCGCCGGCAATGTCGGCCTGGACCACACGGTCCGCAACGCCCTGAAACTGTGCGAAGTGGCTGGCCGCGACGATGTGCCGGTGTTCGCCGGTTGCGCCGACCCGCTGCTGCACCCCTCGGTGGATGCCGCCCACGTGCATGGCGCCGATGGCTTCGGCGACGTCAACCTTCCGCCCGCTGCCCGCACCGCCGAGGCCGAGCATGCCGCGCTGGCGATCCTGCGTCTGTCGCACCAGTACGCCGGTGAGCTGTTCCTGGTCGCGCTGGGCCCGCTGACCAACGTGGCGCTGGCGCTGAAGCTCGACCCCACCTTGCCGCAGCGCGTGAAGCGCTTCCTGGTGATGGGCGGGGCGGTGACCTGCCACGGCAACATCACCCCGGCTGCCGAGTTCAACATCGCCTTCGATCCGGAAGCGGCGCACGTGGTGTTCACCGGCTTCCCGCAGATCGAAGTGGCGGACTGGGAAGCCACCGTGGCCCACGGCCTGCTGCACAAGGACGTCGAGCAATGGCTGGCCGCCGACAGCGACAAGGCGCGCTTCTACGAACTGATCTCGCGCCAGACCCGCCTGTGGTCCGAAGACAGCCGCGGCGAGCGCTGGTTTGCGGCCGACGCCCTGGCGATGGCCTGGGCGCTGCAGCCGGAGGGGGCGATCCGGGTTGAATCGCGTCCGTTGAACGTGGAACTGGCCGGTGTCCACAGTCGGGGTGCTACCATTGTCGACTGGAACCGCCAGACGGGGCAGCCGGACAATACCCAGCTGCTGATGGCCTACGACCAGGGGCGCTTTGAAGCCCAGGTCCGGGCCGCCCTCGGGGTCCGGTAAGGCCGCCACGGCGGGCCTGTTCATGTAGCGGAGGTCCCGGCTTGCCCTGGAAGGGCGCCGGGACTATAATGCCGCGCTTACGTTTTTCATATTCTCTACGGTGTGTCCATGAAGGCCGATATCCATCCGAACTACCGTGACGTCGTTTTTCAGGACGTTACCTCTGATTTCAAGATCCTGACCCGCTCCACCATGGCGACGAAAGAAACCGTGCAGTGGGAAGACGGCAAGGAGTACCCGCTCGTCAAGATCGAAATCTCGTCCGCTTCGCACCCGTTCTACACGGGCAAGCACAAGGTGATCGACACCAGCGGCCGTATCGACAAGTTCCAGAAGCGTTTCGGCAAGCCGGCTCCGGCTGCTGCTGCCGAATAAGCGGTCCACGCTGCTGCATGAAAACAACGGTCGCCAGGCGGCCGTTGTTTTTTTTTGCCTGTTTGAACCCTGCTGGCGAATGAACGGCAGTTCATAAATTGTTGCCGCAGCAGCAACGCAGTGTCCATGCCGGTCGGCCCGGCAGCCGCCAATGCCTGCTGGAGCGGGGCGCGCACGCCCTGCGTCTACGACTTCCGTCCTAGGGCGTGGCAAATGGTGCTGTGCGATAATGACGTGATCCACAGCAGAGGCTGTGGACTTCCTTCACGTGCCTGCCCCATGCGCTTGGGTGGGCGCCTTCCCCTGAGGAGCGCACACAGTGTCCGATCTTGATCAGGTCACGCTCAACGCCGGCGATACGTCGGTTGTTCTGCCGGTCATCAAACCCACGCTTGGCAACGATTGCGTCGATATCTCCAAGCTGACCAAGGAAACCGGTCTCTTCACCTACGACTCCGGCTACACCGCCACCGCCAGCTGCAAGTCCGCCATCACCTACATTGACGGCGACAAGGGCGTGCTGCTGTATCGCGGCTACCCCATCGAGCAGCTCTCGGAAAAGTCCAGCTACGTCGAAGTGGTCTACCTGCTGATCAACGGCGAGCGTCCGGACGCCGCGCAGCTGAAGGCCTTCACCGATGAGCTGGCCGCCGAGGCCAACGTCGATGCGTCGATCAACACGCTGATCGCCAGCTTCGCCAAGGATGCCCACCCGATGGCCATCCTGGCGGCCGCGATCGCGCAGCTGTCGGGCATCTACCACGCGTCGCTGGACCTGTCCGACGCAGCACAGCGCCGCCAGGCCGCCGTGCGCCTGATCGCCAAGGTGCCGACGCTGTCCGCGCTGATCTACCGCCACGGCAAGGGCCTGCCGGCCAACACGCCGGACACCTCGCTGGATTACGTCAGCCGCTTCCTGAAGCAGACCTTCGAGTCCGCCGATGGCCAGTACGACCTGAACCCGGACGTGGTCAAGGCGCTGGACCTGCTGTTCATCCTGCATGCCGACCACGAGCAGAACGCCTCGACCTCGACCGTGCGCCTGGTCGGTTCGACCGGTGCCAACCCGTACGCTTCGGTAGCTGCCGGCGTCACCGCGCTGTGGGGTCCGGCCCACGGCGGTGCCAACGAAGCCGTGCTGAAGATGCTGGAAGAGATCGGCTCGGCCGACAACGTCGAAAGCGCTGTGCTCAAGGCCAAGGACAAGACCTCCGGCTTCCGCCTGATGGGCTTCGGCCACCGCGTTTACAAGAACTTCGACCCGCGCGCCAAGGTCATCGGTGAAATGACCGGCAAGGTGCTCAAGCAGCTTGGCGTGCAGGACCCGCTGCTCGACGTGGCCGTCAAGCTGGAGCAGGCCGCGCTGCAGGACGACTACTTTGTCGCCCGCAAGCTGTACCCGAACGTCGACTTCTACAGCGGCATCATCTACAAGGCGCTGCAGATCCCGACCGAAATGTTCACCGTCATGTTCGCCCTCGGCCGCACGTCCGGCTGGGTTGCACATTGGCTGGAGCAGCAGGTCGATCCGGAAATGAAGATCGGCCGTCCGCGCCAGGTCTACACCGGCCACGACGTGCGCGACTACCAGGGCTGATCGCCCCGACGTTGCAACGCAGAAAACGCCTCCGCAAGGAGGCGTTTTTTTTTGCGCGTCACGCGCTGGGCTGCGATGCCCGTGCCGACGCATGCTCCGCGCGTCGGCCTGCGGCCGTCACCTCCGCCTTCGTTTCCATCCACACGGGCATCGCGATTTACGTGTCGAGACCCCTGGCGTTTCACCGCTCCGTCCCGTTGATGTCGGGTGTCGACGTGCATTCGCGTCGCCAAGGGTCGCATGCGTCCCGACATTATCGCCGTGCGTCATGGCAGAGAACATCGAACGCCCAGGTCATGGCGGATTCCGCCTGCGCAGGTGGGGCAATCGCGCCTGCGCGATGTCGTGTTCGACAGTCTGGAAAAACAGGCTTTTTTGCGTAGGAATGATAGTCATGCATGACGACGCTGTGGTGAAAACCCCGCGTAGGAATTGGCGTGATTCGCGCGTCGCGTGCGCGCTGTCGCAGATGCACGGATTATCCATTCGTTTTAAGAATCGTTGCATGTCCAAATCACATTTCATTGACTAACGTGACCGCGCTGCTGGTACGCCCCGTTCGTACCGCAGTGCTTCCACTACGGAGGCTCCTTAAACCATCAGAGAGAGAAACCATGTCGCATATCTTCAAGAAGGCCGCGCTGGCCGTGGCACTCGTCGGCGCTTCGCTGTCGGCAAACGCTGCAGTGGAAGCCAACATCACCGTGTGGGCCAACGTCGATCCGACGCTGTCCCTGCTCAAGGCCGACGGCACCGCGCTGCCCGACGCGGTGCAGCTGGTCTACCGCGCCGGTGGTGCTGGCCTGTCGTCGTGGAGCGAAGACGTGCGCATCTTCACCAATGACATCGAGAAGGACGTCAGCGTGCGCCTCGCCGCCGAGGCCGTGCTGCGTCCGGACCTGGCTGCACCGGGTGCCATCAACGTGCCGCTGACCGTCAGCCTCAACGGCCGCGAGCTGGACACCACCGCGATCGACTTCGCTGCGGATGATCTGTTCGACAGCGCGATCCCGGGGGCCTCGATCGCCATGCCGCTGCGTGTGCAGCAGACCGTGTCCGGCGAAATCAACTTCGCGGGCCTGTACAGCGGCACCGTCGCGCTGGTCGTCGCGCAGAACACCGCCGCGCCGTAATCCCCACCGTGCCGGCCCGTTCGCGGGCCGGCCGGCTATCGGTTGTCTCCCCTATGTTGATACCTGCACCTGCCCTCACCCGGCTGGCGATGGCGCTCGCCCTGACATTGGCTGTTCCGGTCGTTCACGCACGGCCGGTGCCGGCCGGATTCGAAGATCTCGCCAGCGGGCAGTCCGAACGGGTCGATGTACGCCTGTTCGGGCACTCCGCCGGTCTCTGGTCGGCGTGGGTCACGCTGGACACGGTGCAGCTGGACCAGCCTGCGCGGATTCTGGATGCACTGGGGCTGGCCGCCGATGCGCGCGACGCGCTGCAGGCGGCACTGGCCGCGCCACTGCCGCGCAACAGTCATCTGGCCTGTCCCTATGGCCAGCCCAATCCGGGGTGCGGCTGGATCGACAGTCCCGACGATCCCACGCAGGTGCATGCCATTTTCGATGAAAGCGAAGGCGTACTGCTGCTGTTTCCGGCGCGCCAATGGCTGCCGCGGCAGAGCGCCGAGCGCTCCCCCTTCCACCAGGTATCCGAGCAGGCGCAGAACGCGCTGCTGCAGCAGCAGACCGTCAACGTCAGCGGTGGGGACGGCTACCAGGCGCTGAGCGTGCAGGGCAGCAGCGTGCTCGGCGTGCTGCGCAACGGCCACGTTGCCAGCGGCTGGAACTACAGCCGGCAGGCGCGGCAGGGCTACCGCGCGCACGATCGATTCCAGCTGGACGATCTCTACTACCGCCACGATTTCGCCCAGCGACATTACCTGCAGCTGGGCCGTATGGACCGGCGCAACCTGTCCAGCCAGCAGGGGGGCACCTTCAGCTTCGGCATGCTGCCGCTGGACCGCTTCGAGGGCCTGCGCCTGGGCACCACCCAGGCCTACGTCGATACGGAGGCGAGCATCGCCTCCACCCCGCTGACCGTGCTGCTGGGGCGCGACGCGCGCGTGGATGCCTTCGACGGCGAGCGCCTGCTGCAGACCTTCTATCTGCAGGCCGGCGTCAACGAGCTGGATACCCGCCGCTTTCCGCTCGGCAGCTACGCCGTCACCCTGCGCATCTACGAGGATGGCCGCTTCGTGCGCAGCGAGGAGGCCCCCTTCAGCCGCGGTGGCGACTGGTCCGACCGCAGCCTGCAGTGGTTCGTGCAGGGCGGTCGCCGCCGCGCCTACGGCGCACGTACCGGCGATAGCCGTGACGTCTCCGGCACCGCGGTGCAGGCAGGGTTGCGCGTGCCGTTTGCCCGCAATTACGGCTTGACGGCAGGCGTGGCCCGGGTCGCCGACACCGGCTACGGCGAGCTGCGGCTGGAAGGCCGGCAGCAGGTTGGCGGTCATGACCTGCAGGCAATGGTCGGCGTGCTGAGCGGCGGCGATGGCAGCCACGGTCTGCAACAGCAGCTGAGCTACCGCCACTACGCGTCCTGGAACGTCTATCGGCAACGTCTGCGTGGCGGCGCGTGCCAGGCCGGCACGCCGGTCCGGCACGACCGCTTCGGCTGCGTGGATGCGCTCAGCGCCTCGGTGTCGGCGCCGCTGTTCGGCGGCAGCCTGTACCTGGGATACACGCGCCGGCGCAGCTTCACCCCGGAATGGCGCCTGCCTGGCGATGACGACGGCGCCTGGACTGGCCTGCCACCGGGCCTGCCGCCATCGCATGTGCCGACGTTGCGCCCGGCGCAGACCGCGCGCAGCCTGCAGGCAAGTTACAGCTTCACCCGGCAATGGCGTGGCGTGAGCATCGGCAGCCGGCTGGGCGTGTGGCAGCAGAACACCGACAGCGGCACCGGCCAGGCGCATGTCCGTGATCGCGGTGTCTCTCTCAACATTGCGGTATCGCGGCTGCGGCGCGTCGAGCACGGCAGCGTGCAGCAGCGTGTAGCGCTGGACATGCGTCAGCCGCAGCACCGCCGCCCCGATACCCGCCTGGGGCTGTCGCACTCGCTGCGCCAGGAGCATGATGGCGACGCACGCGACCTGGGCGCCGAGCTGGGCGCGTACAACGACGACCGCTACAGCGCGCTGGCCAGCGCCCGCATCGACAACCGGATCGGCCAGAGCGGCGTGGCCCTGTCGTACTACCGGCACGACGGCGGTGGTGAGGTTTCCTACAGCGGCAGCCACACCTCGGGGTTGTCGCTGTCCGCAGGAGGGCTGCACTGGGGCGGCGCGCACGGCGCCGATGCCGGTGTGGTGGTCAGCGTGGACGACGCCCGCGATCTGGAACTGGACGGGGCCGCGGCGGACATCCGCGCCGGGAGCAACCGCCGCCGGATCCTGCACTTCGGCGAGCGGCGCCTGCTGCCGCTGGGCGGCTACCAGCGCCATCGCGTGGACGTGCAGGACGCCAGCGCGCACGACAGCGACGCCGCGGTGCGCGTCGCGCGCCTGGGTGCGGCCTAGCATGCCTTCCTGCTGCCCGGCAAGGTGATCGCGCTGCCGATCACGCTGGACGTGACCTACACCTTCATCGGCAACGCGCGCGACATCGCCGGTACCCCGCTCGAAGGCGCCCGCATCCTCAATGCGCCGGTGCCATCGCTGGGCCGCGATGGCGGCTTCATCGCCGAGTTCCCGCAGCGCGAGCCGATGCTCTACCTGCTGCGCGCGGGCGACCTGCTGCAGTGCCCGCTGACCGTGCGTGAGCGCCGCAGCGTGGTGCTGCTGGTCGGCCAGGTGCGGTGCGAACCGCTGGCGCTGGACCGCCTGCCGGCCCCGATCCGCTACCAGGCCCGCGTGCAGCGGCTGTTGAACGAACTGGCCCCGGTGGCGGGGCGCAACGAACGCAACGTGATGCGTGGAGGTGCGCGATGAGGACCGCATGGCGGCTGGTACTGGCGGGGGTCTGCCTGCTCGGCAGTGCACAGGCACTGGCACAGCGCCCACCGGCGACGACCCCGGCAACCGGCGTGATCACCACGGACATCGTCCGCACCTTCGACCGTTCCGCGCCCGAAGCGCTGGAGCTGTGGGCGCCAAGGACCGTGCTCGGGTATGGGGAGGTGGAGCTGGGGTACGGGAGGATCCATCTGACGTGTGATGAAGACCCTGCGTATGGGCGTTGTCCGACGCGTGATACGCAGGAGGGGCCTGTGTCCCACGCATCCTTCCCACTTCAGTTTCGCGAACTGAGAAGCGGTCAGGACATCGGCATCGACGTTGTAGGGTGGGTAGAGCGGGCCGAGTGGCAGCGCACTTGCAGCGATGATTTCTGGGATAAGAACAGATATCCGCTCTGGAGTTCCACGACTCGCGATTGCCAGATACCTCCAGGTGGTACAGCTGCGCGGCTCATCATTCAGAGTGAAGACGTCGGGAACCTCGTTGCCGGCCGCTGGACTGCAGAACTCCGCCTCAACCTGCGCGTCGATCCTGACGGCCCGATCATCGCCACCCATGTGTTCCGGTTCGATCTGACCATCACCGATCGCGACCGCACCATGATCTACCTGCCCGAGTTCGGCATGGCCGAGCCGCTGGTGGGCCTGCAGCTGGACTACCGGCCGATTCCCTCACCCGGCACGATCGGTGGTACCGCCGTGCTGGACATGTGCCTGTACGACGGCATGGGCTCGCAGAGCGAGTATCTGGCCATCACCGCGCGCGACATGGGGCCCTCCGCGCCCGGGCGGCCGGCATCGCAGTACTCGGTCTGGCACCGCGACGGTGGGCGCGAGGCGCAGGACCGCTTGGACTACCAGCTCACCCTGGACCACAGCGGCCAGAAGATCGCCCTGCGCAACAACGAGGAAGTGCTGCTGCGCGGCATCGATACCGCCGAGCTGCGGCTGGTGATGCTGCCCGACATGAACCAGTGGGTGTACTGCGTGCCCACGCCGCTGACCCTGGAAACCCCCCGTGTGCCGGCGTCCGAGAAACGCGAGGGCTACTACGACGGCCGTCTCAAGCTCGAAATGCGCCTGCCGACCGACCGCCTCTGACCTTCCCCTGGAACCCGATCCCATGAGCAAGATTCCCCTGGCCGGCGCGCTGCTGCTGGCCCTCCTGCCAGCGGCACCGGTGCTGGCCAATCTCAACGTCCATCCCATGCGCGTGCATGCCGAAGCCGGCAAGACCGCCACCGTGCGCGTGCATTCGCAATCGCCGCAGCCGCAGTACGTGCAGGCCACGGTGAAACGCATCCTGCATCCGGCGACCGAAGACGAGCAGGAAGTCGACGAAGCCATCGGCAGCGCCACGGTGATGGCGGTCACCCCGGGCAAGTTCGGCCTCGCCGGCGGCGGCAACCGCCTGGTGCGGATCATTCCGCTGCAGCCGGTCCAGGAGGAAACCGCGTTCCGCGTGTATTTCGAAGGCGTGCTCGGTCCCGACGACAGCGAGCCGGCAGTGCAGGTCCAGGGCACTGGCGCCACCTTGGGTGTGAGCCTGGTCTGGGGAGTGCTGGTCAACGTGCTGCCTGCAGATGGGCGCGTGGAGATGCAGCTGGAAGGCGACCGCCTGGTCAACCGCGGCACGTTGCGACTGGGCGTCAATCATGTCCAGGACTGCGATGCCAGCGGCGTCTGCACGTCCCACGAGGTCAAACGCAGCCTCTACCCGGGCGCGGCAATGACCCTGCCGTTCGTGCCGCGCCCCGGTGGGCGCGTGGAGATCGACTACCGGCTCAGCCATGCCGGCTACCGCGACCACCACCAGACCCTGTTGCCCTGAGCGCCGCGGCATCGCGCCGCGCCGCCTGCATCCCGTTTTCCAACCACGGAGTCTTTGATGAACCGTATCTACCGTTTGATCTGGAACACAACGCTGCGATGCTGGGCGGTGGCCAGCGAGCACACCCGCTCGCGCGGCAAGCCGTCCTCGGCGGCCCGACCACTGGCGGCCGCACTGTGCGTGCTGCTGGCCGGTCCGGCGCTGGCCAACGACACGCAGGTTGATCCACCGGCCGGACCCGAATCCACCGTCGAGGGCGAAGCGGTCTGGAATCACCCCGAGGCGTTGATGCGGGCCTTCAGCGCACCTGATGCCAGCATGCGCGGCGCGGGTCTCACCAGCTACCAGAACGTGCTCATCGGCGGCGGTTCCACCAGCAACAGCACCAAGGGCGTGGCCATCGGCGTGGGTTCGGTCACGGCGTTCGACGGCATCGGTATCGGCAACAATGCCAAGGCCTATGCAGGAGGCGTCGCGCTGGGCATCGGCGCTTCCACCAGCATTGCGGCAGGTGGTACGGCGCTCGGCAAGAACGCACGCTCCGACGCCCTGGGTGGGTCCGGCGCGGTGGTGATCGGTCACAACAGCTACATTGCCACGACCGGTAATACCGCCGTGGCTATTGGTGCCAATGCACGTGTGGATGGCAGCAACGGCATGGCAGTGGGTGCGAGTGCCCAGGCCGGCGGTACCCATGCGATCGCCGTGGGCTCAGGCGCGCAGGCCAGTGGTGTCCGGGCTCTGGCACTGGGCAACAACGCACAGGCACAGGCGCAGGGGTCCATCGTCATCGGCGACGGCAGCAAGCTCGCCAACGCCAACGCACACCACGCCATCGTGATCGGCAGCGGTGCGCGCTCCGGCGGCTACGATGCGGGCATCGCCATCGGCCAGAATGCAGTGACCGACGGCCACGGCAAGGCCGTTGCACTGGGCGCCAACGCCAATGCCAGTCACAGCAATTCGGTGGCGTTGGGTGCGGGATCGGTCACCACCGCAAATCACCAGATCTCGGTGGGCGATGCCACCACCCAGCGAAAGATCGTCAACGTGGCCGATGCCACATTGGGCTCCACCAGTACCGACGCGGTGACGGGCAAGCAGCTGCACGCCACCAACCAGAACGTCACCACGGCGACCAACACCGCCAACAGCGCGCGTACCACCGCCAACGATGCACTGGCCAAGGCCAATGCGGCCAGCGGCCTGATCAGCCAGACCGCCGCCAACGGCAACCTCCGCCTCGGTGGCAGCAACACCGGCACCGCGCTGGACGTGCGCAACCAGTCCAATGCCAACCGGCGCATCACCGGCGTAGCCGATGGCGCCTTGAGCACCGGCAGTACCGAAGCGGTAACGGGCAGGCAGCTGCACGCCACCAACCAGAACGTCACCACGGCCACCAACACCGCCAACAGCGCGCGTACCACCGCCAACGACGCACTGGCCAAGGCCAATGCGGCCAGCGGCCTGATCAGCCAGACCGCTGCCAACGGCAACGTCCGCCTCGGCGGCAACAACACCGGCAGCGCACTCGATGTGCGCAACCAGTCCAATGCCAACCGCCGCATCACCGGCGTGGCCGATGGCGCTCTGAGCACCAGCAGTACCGAAGCGGTAACGGGCAGGCAGCTGCACGCCACCAACCAGAGTGTGGCCGGTGTTGCCACCACGGCCAACGCTGCCAAGACCCAGGCCGATGCGCTCGCGGTCAGCCTGGCAGCGGCGACCCTCAAGCTCGGCATCGATGCGGCTGCCAGTGGCGATGGGGCCGTGGCGCTGGGCAGGCAGGCGCGATCCGAAGGCGGCGTCGGCAACCTCGCTGTCGGCAACGGCGCGCAGAGCTTCAACACCGGCAGCGTGGCACTGGGTGACGATGCACGTGCCGGGGTCGACGCCAACGGCGCACGCGTGTCCACCTTCAATGGTGGCGTGGCCATCGGCTCGAAGGCGCGCAGTGGCAACGGCGCCGTCGCCAGCGGTCTGCGCGCCGCAGCGGTCGGCGACCGCGCGATCGCGATCGGCAATGACGCCGTGGCGGACAGCACCCACGCGTCGGCACTGGGCTTTGGTGCACAGGCAACGGCAGCCCAATCGACGGCACTCGGGCGGGGGAGCGTCGCCAGCGCGCAATTGACAACGGCCGTTGGCAATCTCTCGACCGCATCGGCCAGAAGCGCAACCGCGATCGGCGACCGCGCTGCCGCCAATCATGAAGGGTCGGTGGCGCTCGGCAACGGTTCAACCACCCAGGACGCGAATCAGGTGTCGGTCGGCAACGCGTCGCTCCAGCGCCGCATCGTCAACGTGGGCGACGGTACCTTGAGCACCACCAGCAGCGAAGCGGTCACCGGCCGGCAGCTGCATGCCACCAATCAGAGTGTGAGCGCGGTGACGACCCTGGCCAACACTGCGCACAGCATCGCCAACGACGCACAGACCAAGGCCAACGCGCTGGGGGGGGCTGCTCAGCCAGAGCGCCGGCAATGGCGATGTCCGCGTGGGTGCCAGCAACACCGGCGGTGCGGTGGACATGCGCAACCAATCCAACGCCAGTCGGCGGGTGACCGGCGTGGCCGATGCGGCACTCGGCACCGGCAGCACCGATGCCGTCAGCGGCCGGCAGCTGCATGCCACCAACCAGAATGTCGCCACAGTGACGGCCACCGCCGCCACGCTCGGTGGGCTGGTCGGCCAGGCCGCGGCCAACGGCAATGTACGCCTGGGCGCGCAGAACACCGGCACCACGCTGGACGTGCGCAACCAGGCCAACGCCAACCGGCGCATCAGTGGTGTGGCCGATGGTGTGGTGAGTGCCAGCAGTGCCGACGCGGTAAGCGGGCGTCAGCTCAACACCACCAACCAGAATGTCACGGCGGCAACCACGCTGGCCAATACCGCGCACACCGTCGCCAACAGCGCGCAGACCACGGCCAATGAAGCACAGACCAAGGCCACTGTGCTGGGCGGCCTGCTCAGCCAGGCAGCCGCCGATGGCGATATGCGTCTGGGTGCCGCCAACAGCGGCGGCGTGCTGGATGTGCGCAACCAGGGCAACCAGGCACGTCGTGTGCAGGGCGTTGCCGCCGGTCAACTGTCGGCCACCAGCGACGATGCAGTCAGCGGTCGCCAGCTGTTCGACAGCAACACGCAGATCGCACGCAACCGCACGGACATCGACCGCCTGCGCGAGGACTTCCAGGACTTCGATCCGGACCTGTCCGATGTGGTGCGTTTCGACGCCGACGGCAATGTCGATCTCGAGGGTGGCCGCCTGCTCGCCGTGGGCGAGGGGCAACTCAGTGCCGACAGCCGCGAGGCGGTCAATGGCGCACAGTTGTTCGCCACCAACACGAAGGTGGCCGAGCAGGGCGCACAGATCGCATCCGCCCGGGAAGACCTGGACGCGTTGCGCGTTGACTTCGACAACTACGCGCCTGACCTGGGCAGCGTCGTGCAGTTCGGCGAGGACGGCACGGTGGACCTGAAGGCTGCGCGTCTGGTCGCTCTGGCTGATGGCGAGATCGCGGCAGGCAGCCGGGAGGCGGTCACGGGCGGGCAGCTGTTCGTGACGAATGAGCGGGTATCGGTGCTGGAGGACGCGCAGAAGTATGCGGTCGTTGGTGCCGATGGAGAGAGCCTCGCGGCGCGCGCCGGCCATCTGGCTACCTCGATGGGCAGTGATACAAAGGCTCTTGGCTCCGGATCTACCGCAATTGGCAGCTTCGCCGATGCGCAAGCAACCAATTCAGTTGCGCTGGGACGTGCGGCTCAGGTATTGGCGGGTGCCGATGATGGATTCGCACTGGGCGCACGTTCACGTGTCAGTGCCGAAAACGGGTTGGCGATCGGTGGCTCTACCCAGGTTTGGGAAGGAGCAACCAACAGTGTCGCACTAGGCTACGGATCTGTCGCTACTGAGGCGGGTGAGGTATCGCTAGGCGGTCAAGGTCTCAGGAGGCGAGTCACCAATGCGATGAACGGTATCCACGCTTATGACCTCACCACCGTCGACCAGCTTTCCGGGGTGGTGAACGCTCTCGGCGGCGGCGCGGGCTTTGCCACGGATGATAGCGTGATTGCTCCCTCCTATGGCGTGCAGGGCGCTGTACACCGCACGGTAGCCGATGCACTGGCCGCGCTGGATGCGGGCGTGGACAGCAATCGCGGCGGATTGGATGCGATGGACGCGCGCCTCGATACGCTGGATCAGGCGCGGGCGATGGCGGATGCCAGTGCCGTGCGTTTCGGCGCCGACCGTTCCGCCGTCGATTTCGGTGGCGCGCGCCTCATCAACGTCGGCGAAGGCGATATCAGCCATGCGGGCAGCCGCGAAGTAGTCACGGGCGGCCAGCTTCATGCCAGCAACCAGCGGATCGCTGGTCTGGAGGAGAAGCACCTGTATGCGGTCGTGGGCTATGACGAGCTGAGCAAGCCAGCGGAAGCGGCGCTCCTGGGCACTGCTTTGGGTAGTGACACCAAGGCGTTGGCGGAGGGGGCAACTGCGATTGGTAGTTATGCGCAAGCGAGGGGAAAGAACTCTGTCTCGTTGGGCCGCGCTGCGTTGGTGCACGTGGGGGCTGAGGACGGATTTGCACTAGGCGCGCGTTCGCAAGTACATGTTCGCAATGGTGTCGCGCTCGGCGGCGCCAGCCAGGTTCTGCCGGACGCCGAAAACAGCGTCGCACTTGGACATGGTTCGCTTGCCAGCGGCGCGTACGAAGTCTCACTTGGCCATGTCAACCTCAAGCGTCGCGTAACCAATGCCGCCAACGGCCGCGATGCCAGCGACCTCACCACCGTCTCCCAGCTCCGCAGCGCCTTCGCCGCGCTCGGTGGCAACATGGCGATGGATGCCAACGGCAACATCATCGCGCCAGAGTTCCATGTCCAGGGCCAGCGTCTGGCAACGGTGGGCGATGCGCTGAAGTCGCTCGACGGCGCGGTCATCGACAATCGCCGCGATCTGGCCAGCATCGACGCGCGCTTCAATCGCCTGTTCGACGACACCGGCATGCGTGACGATGGCGCCGGCCAACTGCGCCTGGGCGGCGAGTACGGCATGGTGCTCGGCAACGTGGCCAACGGCATGATCGCGCCGGGCAGCCGTGATGCGGTCAACGGCGGGCAGCTGCATGCGGTGCAGGAGCAGATCAACGGCCGCATCGACGGCCTGCAGTCGCAGATCGACGGTCCGACGGCGGCCGACAACCGGCAGGCATCGGTGGACGACACGGCGACGGGCGAGGCACCGGCCGATCCGCAGGTACCGCAGACGCCGGCCAAGGATGCGCCGGCCGTGGCCTCGGCCGACGTGCCCAAGCCGGGCCCGAAGGCCGATGATCCGCTGCCGGCGGTGGACTCGCGTGCGGTGGATGAGGCAGTCAACCAGGCCAACGCGTATACCGATCAGGCGATGGCCAGCGTGGACCGCCGGCTGGACCGGATGGACAAGCGCCTGAACCGGATGGCCGCGATGGGCAGCGCGCAGGCGGCGATGGCGATGAACACCGCCGGCCTGCAGACCTACAACCGCCTGGGTGCAGGTGTGGGCCATGCCGAAGGCGAGTCGGCGCTGGCAGTGGGTTACCAGCGCGTGCTCAACGAGCGCGGCTCGGCCACCTTCAGCCTCAACGGTGCGTTCACCAACAGCGGTGAACGCACACTGGGCGTGGGCTTCGGCGTGGGTTGGTAAGTCCTGCAGCAGGGGCGGCGCCGTCCGGCCGCCCGGTTGATCAACGCCCCGTGCGGTTCGCCGCACGGGGCGTTTTCGTTTGCGCGTCACCGGTCTCGGCGGGCGCTCAGGCGCCGCCGAGGTAACTGTCGATCTCGTCCTGGCTGAGCAGATCGCGCAGCTGGGCCTGCGAGGCGCGGCGCATCGGCTTCTCGTCGATGGCCGACAGCGGCGGCTGCCGCAGCGCGTCGTAGGGCAGCACCGCGATGTCGAAGGTCAGGTCTTCGGCGCTGAACACCCACACCGGCACGTCGAGGCTGCGCTCGCGGTCCAGCCGCAGCCGTCGCATGCGCGATTCGGCCGGGATGCCGTGTTCCTCCAGAAAGCGTTGCACCGCGTCGGCATCGTCGCTGTGGACCTGCACCTGCACGGGGCTGTTGGTGTCGGCGGTGCCATCCAACACCGGGCCGCACAGACGCGGCGCGAACGCGTGCAGGAAGTCCATCGCGCGCAACGCGGCTTCGCGGCGCTGGCGCAGCTGGGTGCCGTGGTCGGCCCCGGCGAACAGGCGCTGGTATTGGCGCAGCGCATCCTCGATCTCGGCGTTGCGTGGCAACGACGCGTCGTCGTGGATGTCCAGCCGTGCGGCGGCCTTGAGCTTGGCCTGATGGTAGTCGCGGATGCCGCCCTCGGCCATCAGGCGGGCGGCTTCATGGGCAAGCCGGTGGCGGCGCTCGCGGGTCTGGGTGGCTGCATGCTGACGGGCTCGATGCATGACCGTGCTCCTGGGCGACCTGCACGCGACTGTACACCCGCGATGTGACAACGGGGTAGGCAGCGGCAACAGGGACTCCCGGGGCCTGCTGCGGCCCCGGGCATCGCGGTGGATCAGAAGATGTCGAACGCGGCGTCGTCGGCCTGCGGTGCATGGGTGTCGAAGCTGTATTCCTCGATCTTGTCCATGTCCTCGACCTTGACCCACTCGGTGGCGCCGTTGAGCGTGGCCTGGACCATGCCGGACGGCGGCTCGTTCTGTGCGATCGGGGTGTCCTTCAGCGCGGCGCGCATGTACTCGATCCAGATCGGCAGGGCGGCGCGGCCACCGTACTCGCGGTAGCCCAGCGAGCGGAAGTCATCGCGGCCCACCCACACGGTGGTCGCATACGGGCCGCCGAAACCGGAGAACCACGCATCGCGGTGATCATTGGTGGATCCGGTCTTGCCACCGACATCCTCCCGGCCCAGTACCTTGGCCGCCGTGCCGGTGCCGCGCTGGACCACGTCACGCATCATCGAGACCAGCTGGTAAGCGGTCCGCGCATCGATGGCGCGCGGGGCAACCTTGGCATCCGGGTTGGCCGGGCGCGGTGCCTCGGCCACGGCCTGCTGCGGCTTGGCCGGGGCGGCGTTCGGGGCCGGCGCGGCGCCGAAGTTGAAGCCGTCCACGATCTGGCTGGCCGGCGCACCGCCGCTGGTGCCGGCGCAGTCGCGGCAGGCCAGGGCGGGGTTTTCCTTGAACACCACGTTGCCGTCGCGGTCGGTGACCTGGTCGATCAGCCAGGTGTCCACGCGCGAGCCGCCGTTGGCGAACACGGCATAGCCGCGGGCCACCGACAGCGGGGTCAGCGAGGCGGTACCCAGCGACATCGACAGGTTCGGCGGCAGCTCGGCTTCGGCAAAGCCGAACTCGCTGATGTACTTGCGCGCGTAATCCACCCCCATGCCGTCGAGCAGGCGTACCGAGACCAGGTTGCGCGACTGCACCAGCGCTTCGCGCAGGCGCATCGGGCCACGGAAGCCGCCGCCGTCGTTCTGCGGCGACCAGGTCTTGCCGCGGCGGTCACGGAACACGACCGGCGCGTCGAGCACGATCGAGGCCGGGTTGAAGCCCTTGTCGAACGCGGCGGCATAGATGAAGGGCTTGAAGCTGGACCCGGGCTGGCGACGGGCCTGGGTGGCGCGGTTGAAGCTGTTGCCGGAGAAGCTGAATCCGCCGACCAGTGCCTTCAGCGCACCACTTTCGGCATCCAGCGAGACCAGCGCGGACTGGCCGCGGGGGACCTGGTCCAGCAGCCACTCGCCGTCCTTCGCCCCAGGCCGCACGCGCACGATGTCGCCGCGCTGGACCAGCTTGGCCGGCGTTTTGCCGGTCCACTTGGCGGCCGAGGCCGGCAGCACGATCTCGCGGCGGTTGGCCAGCACCACCGTGGCGCTGCCATCGGCGGCCGTGCCGGCCACGATGGCCGGCAGCAGGACCGACTGCACCGGGATCCTGCGCACGTGTTCGGCCAGGGCTGCGGCATCGTCGCCGGCACCGAGCTCGATATGCTTCTCCGGCGCACGCCAGCCGTGACGGTGGTCGTAGGCGAACAGCCCATCGCGCACCGAGATGTTGGCGGCGGTCTGCAGGTCGGAATTGATCGTGGTGGTGACGTGGTAGCCCTTGTTGACCGCGTCGCCGCCGAAGCGGGCGATCATTTCCTGGCGCACCAGTTCGGCGACATAGGGGGCCTCGACCTGCACCGGCGGCTCGTGCGCGCTGGCGTGCATCGGCACCGCCTTGGCGGCATCGGCCTCGGCCTGGGTGATGAAGCCCAGCGTGGCCATGCGCTGCAGCACGTAATAGTCGCGACGCTCACGGGCGCGCTCGGGGTTGCTCAGCGGGTTGCCGCTGGAGGGGAACTTGGGGATGCCGGCCAGCGAGGCCATTTCATCCAGGTCCAGCTCGGCCAGCGTCTTGCCGTAATAGAACTCGGCCGCAGCGGCCACGCCGTAGGCGCGGTTGCCGAAGAAACTCTTGTTCAGGTACAGCTCGAAGATCTCGTCCTTGCTCAGCTCCTGCTCGATCTTGCGCGCCAGCAGGATCTCCGAGATCTTGCGGGTGTAGCTGTACTCCGAGCTGAGGAAGAACTGGCGGGCGACCTGCTGGGTGATGGTGGACCCGCCGGGCACGCGCTTGTCGTTGGTGGTGGCCAGCAGCCACACCGCGCGGGCGATGCCCTTGTAGTCCACGCCGCCATGCTCGTAGAAGCGGGCGTCCTCGGTGGCCAGGAAGGCCTGCTTCAAGCGTAGCGGGACGTCCTTCATCTCGACGGGGCGGCGGCGGGTCTCGCCGAACACGGCCATCAATTTGCCATCGCTGGCATACACATACATGGGTTCCTGGAGCTCGATGTCGCGCAGGGTCTGCACGTCGGGGAGCTTGGAGGACACGGCGTAGTAGAGGCCGCCGGCAACCGCCGCGCCAATCAATGCCAGAACCAGGAACGCCACCAGCATCCAGCGCAGCCAACGGCGTAAGCGTGTCATCAGGACAGATTCCGATTGCGAATTTCGTGGTCGCAGAGTATAGATTACGCAAGGGAACGGCTGGGGTTGTTCCCGGGGAGCGCAATTCGTTCACCGTCTGGGGATGCGTGAAACGTGCCGTAGTGCTCGTTTCACAGCGTGGCGGTTGCGGTTTGCAAAAAAAACGTTATTAATGCGCGGGCGCAGGTTATGCGTCCAAGTGCCCGTCGGCAGGGGAGAAACCGTGGGGCTTATCCCAAAGAGCCAGTCGCCGCTTATTGGCGTCGACATCAGTTCGACTGCGGTAAAGCTGTTGCAGCTTTCACGCAGTGGCAATCGTTTTCGCGTGGAACATTACGCCGTGGAACCACTTCCGCCGAATGCGGTGGTGGAAAAGAACATCGTCGAGGTCGAAGCGGTCGGGGAGGCCATTCGACGCGCGGTGAACCGATCGGGGACCAAGGCCCGGCATGCCGCCGCCGCCGTGGCGGGCTCGGCGGTGATCACCAAGCTGATTCCGATGCCGGCCGACCTGGATGAGAACGACATGGAAGCCCAGGTCGAGCTCGAGGCGGTCAACTACATCCCGTACCCGATCGAGGAAGTGAACCTCGATTTCGAAGTGCTGGGCCCGATTCCCAACAACCCGGAAATGGTCCAGGTGCTGTTGGCGGCGTCGCGGTCGGAGAACGTCGAGCTGCGCCAGTCGGCGCTGGAGCTGGGCGGGCTGACCGCGCGGGTGATGGACGTGGAGGCCTTCGCGGTCGAGAACGCCTTCGCCCTGGTCGCCAGCGAGCTGCCGGTGGCCAGTGACGGCGTCGTGGCGCTGGTGGACATCGGTGCCACCATGACCACGCTCAATGTCCTGCGCGGCGGGCGCAGCCTGTACAGCCGCGAACAGGTGTTCGGCGGCAAGCAGCTCACCGACGAAGTGATGCGCCGCTACGGCCTCACCTACGAGGAAGCCGGCCTGGCCAAGCGTCAGGGCGGGTTGCCGGAAAGCTACGAGATGGAAGTGCTGGAGCCGTTCAAGGAAGCCACGGTCCAGCAGATCAGCCGCCTGCTGCAGTTCTTCTATGCCGGCAGCGAGTTCAACCGCGTCGACCACATCGTGCTGGCCGGCGGATGCGCGGCGCTGGCCGGTCTGCCGGAGATGGTGGAAGAACAGCTGGGCGTGGCCACCATCGTGGCCAACCCGCTGGCACAGATGACGCTGGGCCCGAAGGTGCAGGCGCACGCGCTTGCCCAGGATGCCCCGGCGCTGATGATCGCCACGGGTCTGGCCCTGAGGAGCTTCGACTGATGGCACGCATCAATCTATTGCCCTGGCGCGCCGAACGGCGCAAGCAACGCCAGCGCGACTTCTACACCATGCTGGGTTTTGCCGCCATTGGCGGCATGCTGCTGTCGTTGCTGATCTGGTTCTACTACGACCGTCAGGTCAGCGGGCAGGGGGATCGCAATACTTTCCTGCAGGCCGAGATCGAGAAGGTCAAGGAACAGAACAAGGAGATCGAGCGCCTGGATCGCCAGAAGGACCGCCTGCTGGCGCGGAAGAAGGTGATCGAGGAGCTGCAGGCCAAGCGCTCGCAGATGGTGCACCTGTTCGATGCGCTGGTCCGGACCATCCCCGACGGCGTGGTGCTCACCGCGCTGAAGCAGGAAGGCGACATCCTCACCCTGGAAGGCCGCACGCAGTCCAATGCGCGTGTCAGCGCCTACATGCGCAATCTGGAAAGCTCGGGCTGGATGACCAATCCGGAGCTGTCGATCATCGAGGCCAAGGCGCCGGACAAGGAAAAGGAAGGCGCACCGTCGGTCGGCCCGGTTGCGGACATCAAGGCATTGCCCTACATGTTCGTGGTCAAGGTCACGCTGCCAGCGCAGACCGATCCGAACGCGGCGGTGCCTGCGGTCCCGGGCGCCCCTGACCCGGCGGTCGATCCGGCCGCGCCGCCGGTTGCGCCGCTGTCGCCGGCACCGACGCCTGCTGCCGCGCCGGCAGCGCCTGCATCGACCCCGGCCGATGCCGCCCCCCCGGCCAAGCCGTCCGGCAGCCGCATCGCGCCGCCCGCCCCACACGCACAACCGGCTGCGCCGTCCCCGGCACAGAAGGGGGCCGCATGAGCCAGAAAGTCAATCTGAAAGAGCTGGACTTCAACAACATCGGCAATTGGCCGCAGAAGGCCAAGGTGGTGTTCTGCGCGCTGCTGGCGCTGTTCATCGTGATCATGGCGTGGTTCGTCCTGATCAGCGGCAAGCGCGAGGAACTGGGAACGCTGGAGCAGCGCGAGTCCGAGCTGCGTGCCGAGTTCGAGAAGGAGCAGGGCCGCGCGGTGAACCTGGAGCCGCTCAAGCAGCAGCTGACCCAGATGGAGCAGGTGCTGCAGCAGATGCTGCGCCAGTTGCCGAGCAAGACCGAGATGCCGGACCTGATCATCGACATCTCGCAGACCGCGCTGTCCAGCGGCCTGTCCAACGAGCTGTTCCAGCCCGGAGCGGAGGCACCCAAGGAGTTCTACGCCGAGAAGCCGATCGCACTGCGCATGGTGGGCAGCTACCACCAGTTCGGCGCCTTCGTCAGCGGCGTGGCCTCGTTGCCGCGCGTGGTCATCCTGACCATGCACGACATCAACCTGAAGCCCAAGGACCCCAAGACCGGCATCACCGCCCGCAGCGGTGCGCTGGAACTGTCCGGTACGGTCAAGACTTACCGTTACCTGGATGACGTGGAGATGGAAGCCCAGGAAAAGGCCGCCACCGAAAAAGACAAGGCAGCCAAGGCCGGAGGCAAGCGATGAGCCTGGGGACGACCGCACGGGTCTGCGTGGTATTGCTGGCGGTGTTGCTGGGGGGCTGCGCACGCGGCGTGACCAGCACGCCGGGCGATGCGCCGAACCTGGAAAAGTGGGTGGCCGATGTGCGCGCCCGGCCGGCACCGCCGCTGGAGCCGCTGCCGGTGATGCAGCAGTTTGAAACGTTCGAGTACTCCGCGCAGGGGATGCGCGATCCGTTCACCGATGCCTGGACCAATCCACAGGGCGGATCGGGCCTGCGTCCGGATCCGAACCGCCGCAAGGAGCCGCTGGAAGCGTTCCCGCTGGACAGCCTGGACATGGTCGGTTCGATCGGTCGCGATGGCGGGCTCGTCGCGCTGGTGATGGCCCCGGACAAGGTCACCTATCGGGTGCGTCCGGGCGTGTATCTGGGGCAGAGCGACGGACGGGTGACCGGGGTCTACGAGGACCGGATCGAACTGATTGAACTTGTGCCCGATGGTGCAGGCGGCTGGCTGGAACGGCCGGCAACGCTCGCACTTGAAGATCAATGATTGCTTACGGGGATAGCACGATGACCTTTTCCAATGCCATGCGGCTGCGTCCGGTCCGGCGCCAGAAGCGTATCCACCTGTGCGCGCTGGGAGTCGCGCTCATGGTGGCCAATGGCACGCTGATGGCGGCCACGCCAGCCGGCACCACGGCCCCGGTCGCAGCGGCAACACCCGCAGCGGCCACCGCACCGGCGTCGCTGTCGGTATCCAAGATCGATTTCAAGCGCGGCGACGATGGCGCCGGCCGCCTGATCCTGCAGTTCGACGGGCAGGGAGCGAATCCGGACCTGCGCAGCCAGGGCAACAGCGTCGTGATCGACGTTGGCAACGCACGCCTGCCTGAGAACCTGCAGAAGCCGATCAATGTGACCGACTTCGCCACGCCGGTGCAGCGCATCGATGCCAAACCCTACGGTGGCGGCACCCAGCTGGTGCTCAACACCAACACCGCCTTCGAGTCGCTGGCGTACCAGAGCGGCAACGAGTACGTGGTCGAGATCAGCCCGCGCCAGGCACTGCCGGCCACCGGTGCGATCACTGCCACCACGGTGACCCAGGCCGCCGCGGCCGTGGGCCAGCGCGGGTACAGTGGCAAGCCGGTGACCTTCAACTTCCAGGACGTGCCGGTACGCACCGTGCTGCAGTTGATCGCCGAGGAGTCCAACCTCAATGTGGTTGCCTCCGACAGCGTCGAAGGCAACGTCACCCTGCGCCTGATCAACGTGCCGTGGGACCAGGCGCTGGACATCGTGCTGCGTGCCAAGGGGCTGGACAAGCGCCGTGATGGCGGGGTGATCTGGGTCGCGCCGCAGCCGGAGCTGGCCAAGTTCGAACAGGACAAGGAAGACGCGCGGATCGCGATCGAGAACCGCGAAGACCTGATCACCGATTACATCCAGATCAACTACCACAACGCCGCCCAGATCTTCAAAGCACTGACCGAAGCCAAGGGCATCGGCGGCGGTGGTGGCAGTGGTAGTGGTAGTGGCAGCGGCACCAGCGGTCAGGAAGACAGCGGTTTCCTGTCCTCGCGCGGCCGTATCGTGGCCGACGAGCGCACCAATACGCTGATGATCAGCGACATTCCGAAGAAGGTCGCGCGCATGCGCGAGCTCATCAATGTCATCGATCGCCCGGTGGACCAGGTGTTGATCGAAAGCCGCATCGTGATCGCCACCGACACCTTCGCGCGCGAGCTGGGCGCCAAGTTCGGCATCACCGGCAACCGCGACAACGTGTTCTTCGGCGGCCAGACCGAGACCAATCACGAGAACATCACCAATCAGGCCACCAACAACTACGACTACAACAAGGCGGTCAACGAGTGGATCGCCGGCGGCCGGACCGGTGCCGTGCCGGTGCGTGCCCCGGACAAGATCAGCACCGGGCTGCTGAACTGGAACTCGGCCGTGGCCGCGGCCAGCAACCCCGGTTCGCTGGCGCTGTCCATCCTCAATGCGGGCTACCTGCTGGACGTCGAACTGTCGGCGATGCAGCAGGAAGAGCGCGGCGAAGTGATCTCCAACCCGCGCGTGGTCACCACCAACCAGCGCGAGGCGCTGATCAAGCAGGGCAAGGAAATCGGCTACGTGACCATCAGCGGTGGTGGCATCGGTGGTGCGGCCCAGGCCAACGTGCAGTTCAAGGAAGTGGTGCTTGAGCTGAAGGTCACCCCGACCATCACCAACGACAACCGCGTGTTCCTGAACATGGCCGTCAAGAAGGACGAAGTCGAGCGCTACATCCGCCTGGAAGGCTACGGCGAAGTGCCGACCATCAACCGTCGCGAGGTCAACACCGCGGTGCTGGTGGAGGACGGCCAGACCGTGGTGATCGGTGGTGTGTACGAGTTCACCGACCGCAACAGCATCAACAAGGTGCCGTTCCTGGGCGATGTGCCGTTCCTGGGCAACCTGTTCAAGAAGCGTAGCCGCAACAAGGACAAGGCCGAACTGCTGGTGTTCGTGACCCCCAAGGTCCTGCGCGTGGCCAAGACCAACTGAGGTCTGCCGCACGTCCGGTGAAGAGGGCCGCCCCGCGCGGCCCTTTTTGCGTTCAGCCAATCTTGATGCGTTGGCACCGCCTGGCCTGCCATCATGGCAAGGGAACCTGACGCCTCTTGCGTGGGTCATACGGATGCCATGAATCTGCCCCCTCCCATGCCCGAGTTCGACACCCTTCCTTCCCCGCCCGATGCAGACGGTGATCGCCTGCATGCGGCATTCACCGCGTTGCGCGATGCGCTGTCGGCCGAGATCGTCGGCCAGCGTGCGCTGGTCGAGCGGCTGCTGGTCGCCCTGCTGGCCGATGGCCACCTGCTGGTCGAAGGCGCCCCGGGGCTGGCCAAGACCACCGCGATCCGTGCCTTGGCATCGCGGCTGGAGGCCGGTTTCTCGCGGGTGCAGTTCACCCCGGACCTGCTGCCGGCGGATCTGACCGGCACCGAGATCTGGCGCCCGCAGGAAGGGCGCTTCGAGTTCGTCCCGGGGCCGATCTTCCATCCGATCCTCCTGGCCGACGAGATCAACCGCGCGCCGGCGAAGGTGCAGTCCGCCCTGCTCGAGGCGATGGGCGAACGCCAGGTGACGGTGGGCCGCCACACGTACCCGCTGCCGTCGCTGTTCCTGGTGATGGCCACGCAGAATCCGATCGAACAGGAGGGCACCTTCCCGTTGCCCGAAGCGCAGCTGGACCGCTTCCTGATGCACGTGCGGATCGGCTACCCGGACTCCGACGCGGAGGCCGAGATCCTGCGCCTGGCCCGCGAGCGCGCCCGCGAAGCGCTCACCGTCCCGGCGGCAGCTCCCTCGCGGATGCCGCTGGAGGATGTATTCGCCGCACGCCGGGCGGTGCTGTCGCTGCACATGGCGCCGGCGCTGGAGCGCTACCTGATCGAACTGGTGCTGGCCTCCCGCGACGCGGCCCGCTACGACCCGGCGCTGGCCCGGCGCATCGCCTGGGGAGCCAGTCCGCGCGGCTCGATCGCCCTGGAGCGCTGCGCGCGCGCGCGCGCCTGGCTGGCAGGCCGCGATTTCGTCACCCCCGAGGACGTGCGCAGTGTGGCCCCGGATGTGCTGCGCCACCGCGTGCTGCCCAGTTACGAGGCAACGGCCGAAGGCTGGGATGGCGATCGTCTGGTCGCCGAGCTGCTGGCCCGCGTGCCGGCACCGTGAGCCGATGAAGGACGCCGCCGTGGACAGCCTGGCCCCGGTCCTGGACGGGGACGGCGTGAAGCCGACCTTGCCCGAACTGGTGGCCCTGCGTCGCAGCGCCCATCGTCTGCGTCCGCCGCGACGCGGTCGCCTGGGTCATGCCGGGCAGGCACCGTCGCCCGCACGCGGGCGTGGTATGGAGTACGCCGAATCGCGCGAGTATGTGCCGGGCGATGACGCCCGCCACATCGACTGGCGGGTGACCGCGCGCAGTGGCCGGGCCCACACCAAGCTGTTCCAGGCCGAGCGCGAGCGCTTGACCCTGCTGGTGGCCGATACCGACCCGGTGCTTTATTTCGGGACGCGGGTCCGCTTCAAGTCGGTGCAGGCCGCACGCGTCGGTGCGGTGGCGGCGTGGTTCGCGCAGCGCCAGGGAGACCGCCTGGCCGCCGTGCGCGGCAGCCTGCGCGAAGCGCCCATCGCCCCGGCCGGCGGTACGCGCGGGGTACTGCGTGTGCTGGATGCCTTGACCCGCTGGTACGCGCAGCCGCCCGCCGACGATGCCGGCCTGGACCGCGCGCTGGAACAGGCGAGCCGCCTGCTGCGCCCCGGTGCGCGGGTGGTGGTGCTGGCCGATCCGGGCCGGGCCGCCCGGATCGGCGTGTCGCGCTGGACGGCGCTGTCGCTGCATCACGAGGTGGTGCTGGTTCTGCTCGTCGACCCGCTGGAGCTCGCCCCGCCGCCGTCACCGCTGTCCTTCGTTGCCGCCGGGCAGCGGGTGGCGCTGGACCTGGGCAGTGACGCGGTGCGAGCACGCTGGCTGGCGCAGTTCGTGGCGCCCCTGGATGCCCTGCGCGAGGCCTTGTCGGCGCGGCGCATCCAGGTGCATGTGGTGGCCACCGACGATCCCAGCGACAGCTGGCTCGGTGTGGTGCCGTCGGCGGTGGTGGCATGAGCACGGGCGGTGCGCTGCCGCTGCGCGATGTGCATCTGCCGCCGTTCCCGCCGCTATGGCCGCTGCCGCTCGGCTGGTGGCTGGTACTGGGGACGGTGGCCGTGGTCCTGGCCGGATGCTGGGCGTGGCGCGCGCAGCGGCGTCGGCGCCGCCAGCGGTGGCTGACCCTGTTCGACACGCGGCTGGCCGACGCCGATGGCCCGGCTGCCGAGGTCGCCGCCATCGCCGAACTGCTGCGCCGTGCCGCCCGCCATCGCCAGCCCGGGGCCGAGCTGCTGGACGGTGCGGCGTGGCTGGCGTTTCTCGACCCGCCCGGCAGCCGCGCCTTCTCCGGCGCAGCCGGAACACTGCTGCTGGACGGTATGTACCGTGCGCAGGTCGACCCGACCGAGGTGGCGACGTTGCGCGCGCTGGCGCGCGAGCGTTTCCTGGATCTGGTGGTGGGCGGGCGATGATCGCCACCGCCGCTCTGCCCACGTGGCTGTCCTGGTTGTCGTGGACCGACCTGCTGGCCTGGCCCTGGCTGCTGCTCGCCCTGCCATTGCCACTGTTGATGCGGTGGTGGCCGATGCGCGCGCAGGACGGTGCCGCGCTGCGCGTACCGTATGCCGTCGATACGTTGCAGGCGCTTGCCGGCACGGCCGGCGGACACCGTCCCGGCGTGGGGCGGGTGCTGCTGTGGCTGGCATGGGCGTGCCTGTGCGTGGCCGCCGCGCGGCCGCAGCAACTGGGTGAGGCGGTGACACCGCCGCACCAGGGCCGGCAGATGATGCTCGCAGTGGATGTCTCCGGCAGCATGGGCGAGCCGGATATGCGACTGGGCAACCAGGTCGTGCCGCGCCTGACCGCGGCGAAGGCGGTGCTGGCCGACTTCCTCGACCGTCGTGTCGGCGACCGGGTGGGGCTGCTGATCTTCGGCGATCGTGCCTTTACGCTCACCCCGCTGACCACCGACCTGACCAGCGTGCGCGAACAGCTCGATGGCAGTGTGGTCGGCCTGGCCGGGCGCGAAACCGCGATCGGCGATGCCATCGCCCTGTCGGTCAAACGCCTGCGCGAACAGCCGCAGGGACAGCGCGTGCTGATCCTGCTGACCGATGGCGTGAGCAATGCCGGTGTGCTGCAGCCGCTGCGGGCAGCCGAACTGGCCCAGGCCGAGGGGGTGCGGGTATACACCGTGGCCTTCGGCGGCGATGGCGGGCTGAGGGTGTTTGGCATGCAGATCGCCACCGGCGACGATCCGGTCGACGAAGCGACCCTGCAGAAGATCGCCGCGCTCACCGGGGGCCGTTCATTCCGTGCGCGCAACACCGATGAACTGGCCGGCATCTACGCCGAGCTGGAGCGCCTGGAGCCGGTCACTTCCGCAGGTCCGGCCGTGCGTCCGCGCATCGAACGGTATGCCTGGCCGCTGGCGCTGGCGTTGCTGCTGGCCGGGCTGGCCTGGTTGCTGCCAAGGCGGTGGGCATGACCATGATCGACTGGAACGCGCTGCACTTTCTGCGCCCCGCTGTGCTGTGGGCGCTGTTGGCGCTGCCGGTGATCGCCGCACTGTGGGCGTGGCGCCGGCGGCGGCGCAACGGCTGGCAGCAGGCGGTCGACGCACACCTGCTGCCGCACCTGCTGGTGGCGGGGGGGCGGGGAGGGCGCGCCGGCCTGATACTGCTGCTGTGTGGCGTGGTCCTGGCGGTGCTGGCGCTGGCGGGGCCCTCATGGCGGCAGGTGTCGCAGCCACTGTGGCAGAGCCCGTCACCGCTGGTGCTGGCGCTGGACCTGTCCTCGCGCATCACCGCCACCGATCTGCCGCCGTCGCGGCTGCTGCAGGCGCGCGCCAAACTGGCCACGCTCCTGCGCGAGCGGCAGGGAGGCGAGGTGGCGCTGCTGGCGTACGCCGATGATGCCTTCACCGTGGCGCCGTTGACCGCAGACATGGCCAATATCGCGCTGTACCTCGATGCGCTGGGCCCGGACGTGATGCCTCGCGATGGGCAGCGCGCCGATCGCGCGATCGAGGCGGCGGTCAAGCTGCTGCAGCAGTCCGGTGCGCGCGGCGGTGACATTCTGCTGCTCACCGACCAGGCCGACGCGGACGCGATGCGTGCGGCGGCCTCGGCGTCGGCACAGGGCATCCATGTGTCGGTGCTGGGCCTGGGAACCGCCGCGGGGGCGGCCTACCGTGCCGACAACGGGCAGATCGCCCAAGCGCGCCTGGATGCCGCCTCGCTGCGCGCGGTGGCCGGGGCGGGCGGCGGTGCGTACGCGGCCGTTGCCAGCGACGATGGCGACCTGCGATCGCTGCGCGTGCTGACTCCGCGCGCCGGTGCCGGCGACAGCCGCGAAGGTCAGGGGCGTGCCTGGCGCGACGAAGGCTTCTGGCTGCTGCCGCCGCTGCTGCTGATCGCGCTGCTGGCGTTCCGCCGCCGCGCCCTGCTGGGCCTGGTGCTGGTCTGCGCCAGCCTGCCGATGACACTGCCGTCCACCGCGCACGCGGCCGAGGGGCGGGGCACGCTGTGGAAGCGCCCCGACCAGGTGCAGCAGGCACGGATCGCCGCCGGCGTGGACGCCTACCGGCGGGGCGACTTCAGTGCCGCCCAGGCGCAGTTCGAGGGCGTGGACACCGACGCAGGCTGGTACAACCTCGGCAATGCGCTCGCCCGCCAGGGGCAGTACGACGCAGCGATCGACGCTTACGACCGCGCACTGGCCAAGCATCCCGGCATGCCCGATGCGGTGGCCAACCGTGCCGCGGTGGATGCCGCGCGCAAGCTCAGGCCACCGCCGTCCTCGTCGTCGGACCCGGGCAAACCGCAGCCCGGACAAGGCAAGCCGTCGCCCGGCCAGGGGCAGCCGCAGGAGGCGGACGGGAAACCCGGCAAGCCTGATCCCGGCGCGCGCTCCCAGGCGGGCAAGGCGGACACACCGGCCGATCCTCGCAATGCCGATCCGGCGGCGCAGCAGGAGGCCGATGCGGCTCAGCGCGAGCGCATGCGCCAGGCGCTGCAGCGCCAGCCGCCGCCCGGCGACGGCCCACAGGGCGATGCCCGCGCAGGTGCCCCGACGGCTGAACAGCGCGAGCAGCGGCAGGCCGTGGAGGCGTGGATGCGGCGCGTGCCGGACGACCCGGGCGCATTGCTGCGTGCCAAGTTCCAGCTGGAAAACGAACGCAGGAAACAGGAAGGACGATGAGAGCCGATTCCCCCACGCACCGCGCGCTGCGCACGGTCCTGGCCCTGCTGCTGTGCATCGGTTTCGGCGCGCAGGCGCAGCAGCCCCGGGCCTGGCTGGACCGCGACCGCATCGACGAGGGCGGCACGGTCACGCTCAACATCCAGTCCGACCAGGCCGGTGCGGTGCCCGACTACGCGCCGTTGCGTGCCGACTTCGACCTTGGCAGCCAGACCAGCAGCCGCCAGGTGCAGTGGAGCAACGGCGACATGACCTCGCGGATGCTGCATGGCATCGCGCTGACGCCCCGCCGTGCCGGCACTCTGACCCTTCCGCCGCTGCGGGTCGGCAGCGGGCTCACACCGCCGCTGACCCTGCAGGTCGCCGCGGTTGCCGGTGCCACCGATCCAGGCGCGGCGCGCGGCAACGCGGCGGTGTTCCTGGAAACCGAGGTCGATGACACCACGCCCTACGTCCAGCAGAGTGTCGGGGTGGTGGTGCGCCTGTACTACGCCTCGCAGCTGGTGTCCGGCGAGCTGGTCCTCGATACCCCCGAAGGCGCCTCGCTGCAGCGCGTTGGCGAGGACCGCAGCCTGGTGCGCGACGTCAACGGCCGTCGCTACAACCTGGTCGAGCGCCGCTTTCTGCTGATCCCCGAGCGCAGCGGGCCGCTGGCGCTGGCCGGTGCGCGTTTCGACGGGCGCAGTGCAGGGGGCTTCTTCGACGACATGTTCGGCGGCGACGGGCGTCTGCGGGCGCGGGCGCCGGACCGCATCCTCCAGGTGCAGGCACAGCCTGACGCGGCGCCGCAGCCGTGGCTGCCGCTGCACGACCTGCGCCTGCGCTACACCGCCGCCCCGGAAGCCGGGCGGGCCGGTGAAGCGGCCACGGTGGTGGTCGAGGCGACCGCGCTGGGTGCTACCCGCGCACAGTTCCCCGAGCTGCCGGTCCCCGATGTGGGCCCCACCGCCCAGGTCTTCGCCGAGCCGCCGCAGTACGACGAAACGTTCAGCGGCACCACGCCGCAGCTGAAGCTGACGCGGCGCTACGCGATCGTGCCCCGCCAGCCGGGCGCGCTGACGGTGCCTGGCCTGAAAATGGCCTGGTGGGATGTGAAGGCCGGGCAGGCGCGTACCGCAACCGTGCCCGACCTGACCCTGCAGGTCGGCGCAGGGAGCGGCGCGGCCGCCGCACCGGCCCCGATCGCGCTGGACACCCTGTCGCCGCTGCCCGGCACCCCCGCCGGCGCGTCCACCGCCGTGCCGATCCAGCCGGTGCAGGCGGCGGGCAGGCCGTGGGGCTGGATCGCCGCGGCCGCCGGCTTTGCCGCACTGTGGCTGGTCACGCTGGCCATCGCGCTCGGCCTGGGCTGGCGCCGGCGCCGGGGTGCACCGGTGGCTCCCCGCCACCTGGCCGGGTCGCCCGAGGTCGCCAGGCCGTCGTTGGCCGCGCTGCGCCAGGCAATGGATGTGCAGGGCCTGGACGAGGTCGTGGCGGTGCTGGCCGGCATGGCCGGCGTGCAGACCCTGGAGCAGGTGCTGGAGCAGCTGGAAAGCCCCGATCAACGCGCCGCCCTCGTCCAGATGCAGCGTGCGCGCTGGGGTGGGCAGGGCGGCGATGTGGCCGCAGCCCGCCAGGCCCTGCGCCGCGTGTTCCATGACGGACCGCACTGGCGACCGGTGGATGCGCCGGAAAACAATGGCCTGGCACCGCTCTACCCGTCGGCGCGGTGAGGCATCCCGATGCCGGCCGGGCCGGCTTTGCTAAGCTGATTCACTATTTTCAGAGGAAAGCAGTTCGATGACTGAGGCCGCAAAGACCAGGCAGACGCTGCCATTGCACTGGAAAATGGGCATTGGCTTCGGCATCGGCCTGGTGCTGGGCCTGATCGTGCACGCCCTGGCGCCGGTCGTTCCGGGCATGGGTGACGTGGCGAGGGTGGTGATGGCCTGGGTCACCACGCCCCTGTCCAGCCTGTTCCTCAACCTGATCTTCATGCTGATCGTGCCGCTGATCTTCTCGGCGCTGATCATGGGCGTGTCGGAGATGGGCGATATCCGCGCGCTGGGCCGGATCGGCTGGAAAACGCTGGCCTATACGGTGGTGCTGTCGGGCATCGCGGTGGGCATCGGCCTGGTGCTGGTCAACGTGCTCAAGCCCGGCGCCGGCGTGGACCCGCAGGTCGCCGCGCAGATGCTGTCGGAGAACGCCGAGCGCAGCAGGGAGATCGTCGCCGGCATCCATGAAACGCCCAAGGGCATGGACATGCTGCTGTCGATCGTGCCGAGCAATGTGCTCCAGGCCGCCTCCGACAACGGCGCCATCCTGTCGCTGATGTTCTTCGCGCTGATGTTCGGCATCGGCATGGTCCTCAGCGACGACGACAAGGTTGCCCCGCTGCGCCGCGCCATCGAAGGCGTGTTTGAAGTCTCGATGACGCTGATCAACCTGGTCATCCGCCTGGCGCCCTACGCAGTGGCCTGTTTCATGTTCAACCTGGCCACGTTGTTCGGGCTGGAGCTGATCGTGCGCCTCGGTGCCTACGTGGGCGTGGTGGTGCTGGCGCTGGGTCTGCACATGGTCGTGACCTACGGGACGGCGGTGTGGCTGTCGGGCCGCTCGCCGCTGTCGTTCTTCCGCGATACGCAGGAAGCGACGGTGATGGCCTTCTCCACGGCCTCCAGCAATGCCACTCTGCCGACCGCGCTGCGCGTGGCCGACCAGATGGGCCTGCCGCAGCGGGTATCGCGCTTCGTGCTGACCGTTGGCGCCACGGCCAACCAGAACGGCACCGCGCTGTTCGAAGGCGTGACGGTGATCTTCCTGGCCCAGTTCTTCGGCGTGGACCTGACCATCGGCCAGCAGATCATGGTCATGGCGGTGTGCATCCTGGGCGGTATCGGGACCGCCGGCGTGCCGTCGGGCTCGCTGCCGGTGGTGGCGATGATCTGCGCGATGGTGGGGGTCAATCCGCTGGGCATCGGCCTGATCCTCGGCGTGAACCACTTCCTGGACATGTGCCGCACCGCGCTGAACGTCACCGGCGATCTGGCCTTGACCACGCTGGTGGCCAAGGGCGAGACCGAGGAACCGTCGCCGGCGACGGCGGGACGCGTCACCGGCGATTGAACCGCCGCCAGTCACGATGGGATACTCCACCGGCGCATGGAAGGCGCCGGGATCGGCGCCGTGCGGAAAGGAGCCGAAATGAGGATTTCGCATCTGCTGGCCACTGGCCTGGCCCTGCTGGCTTTCGACGCCAGGGCTGACACCCGGACCTGTGAGACCCACGCCAGTACCACCGGCAGTTTTGCTGCCGGTCGCCAGTTCTTCACCTGGGACGTGGTGCCCGACGTTGCGCCGGCCGAAGCCCTGCGGCGGATCCAGGCCGAGGGCCTCAAGTCCGGCCTGAAGGTGGGCCGGCTGGACCCCGAGCTGGGCTCGGTGACCCTGGAACAGACCGCCCCGCTGGCCGACCGCCAGGTGACCCTGCCGGTGAACGTGCTGGTGGAAGGCGAGGGGGACGGCGCCCGCATCACCGTCAGCAAGACCCTGCCCGCCGGTTATGCCACGCGCGAGGACCTGCAGCGCAGGGCCATGTGCGCGTTCATTGACGCCGCGCGTGGCTGAGGGCGCAGTCCGGGCGTGACCCGGACTGACCCCACCGGTCGTCTGTGGGACAATGGGCAGCCCGCAGCTCCGCGGGAGCCTCCTGATCCCACAGAACCATGACGCAGCCTACCCGCCGCCAGTTGGCCAACGCCATCCGCTTCCTTGCCGCTGATGCGGTCGAAACCGCCAAGTCCGGCCATCCCGGCATGCCGATGGGCATGGCCGATATCGCCGAAGTGCTCTGGAACGATTATCTCCGTCACAACCCGAACAACCCCAAGTGGTTCAACCGCGACCGCTTCGTGTTGTCCAACGGCCACGGCTCGATGCTGCAGTACGCGCTGCTGCACCTGAGCGGCTACGACCTGCCGATCGAGCAGCTCAAGCAGTTCCGCCAGCTCGGCAGCAAGACCGCCGGCCACCCGGAACGCCACGAAACCCCCGGCGTGGAGACCACCACCGGTCCGCTCGGCCAGGGTCTGGCCAACGCGGTGGGCTTCGCGCTCGCAGAGAAGCTGCTGGCACAGCGCTACAACCGTCCCGAACACGAGATCGTCGACCACCGCACCTGGGTGTTCCTGGGCGATGGCTGCCTGATGGAAGGTGTGTCCCACGAAGCCGCCTCGCTGGCCGGTACCTGGGGCCTGGGCAAGCTGGTCTGCTTCTGGGATGACAACCACATCTCCATCGATGGCAACACCGAAGGCTGGTTCACCGACAACACCCCCGAGCGTTTCGAGGCCTATGGCTGGAACGTGGTGCGCGGCGTCGATGGCCACGATCCGGACAGCATCAAGTCGGCCATTGACGAGGCCCTGTCGCAGTTCGACAAGCCGACCCTGATCTGCTGCCGCACCACCATCGGGTTTGGCTCGCCGGGCAAGGCGGGCAAGGAATCCAGCCACGGCGCGCCGCTGGGCAAGGACGAGCTGGAAGCCACCCGCAAGCAGCTGGGCTGGAACTACGGTCCGTTCGAGATTCCGGAAGAGATCTACGCCGGCTGGCGTGCCGGCGGTACCGGCACCCTGCGCCAGGCCGAGTGGGAACTGCAGTTCGACAAGTACGCCGCGCAGTTCCCGGCCGAAGCCGAGGAGCTGATCCGTCGCTCGCACGGTGAACTGCCGGCCGATTTCATCGCCAAGGCCGACGCCTACATCGCCCAGGTCCAGGCCGACGGTCAGACCATCGCTTCGCGCAAGGCTTCGCAGCTGGCGATCGAAGCGTTCGCGCCGCTGCTGCCGGAACTGGTCGGCGGTTCGGCCGATCTGGCCCACTCCAACCTGACCCTGTGGAAGGCGAGCAAGTCGGTCGCCACCGACGACCCGAACGCCAACTATGTGTATTACGGCGTGCGCGAGTTCGGCATGACTGCCATCGCCAATGGTCTGGCCCTGCATGGCGGGTTCATTCCGTTCGATGCCACCTTCCTGGTGTTCAGCGACTACGCCCGCAACGGCGTGCGCATGAGCGCGCTGATCCCGGCGCACGCGATCCACGTGTACACGCATGATTCGATCGGCCTCGGCGAAGACGGCCCGACCCACCAGCCGGTGGAGCACCTGGCCTCGCTGCGCTACATCCCGAACAACGATGTGTGGCGTCCGTGCGATGCGGTCGAGTCGGCGGTCAGCTGGAAGTCGGCGATCACCCGTACCGACGGTCCGAGCTGCCTGGTGTTCAGCCGCCAGAACCTGCCGCACCAGCCGCGCAGCGACGCGCAGGTTGCGCAGATCGCGCGCGGTGGTTACGTGCTGGCCGACGCCGAAGGCGGCGTGCCGGACGTGATCCTGATCGGTACCGGTTCGGAAGTGGGCCTGGCCGTGGCGGCCAAGGCGGAACTGGATGCCGCCGGCATCAAGACCCGCGTGGTGTCGATGCCGTCCACCGACGTGTTCGAGCGCCAGGATGCCGCCTACCGCGAATCCGTGCTGCCCAACGCCGTGCGCAAGCGCGTGGCGGTGGAAGCCGGCGTCACCGGTTTCTGGCGCCAGTACGTGGGCCTGGACGGTGCGGTGATCGGTATCGACACCTTTGGTGCCTCGGCCCCGGCCGATGCGCTGTACAAGCACTTCGGCATCACCACCGAGGCGGTGGTGGCCGCGGCCAAGGCGCAGCTGGCCAACTGATCGCCGTCGGGTGATCCCGTGGACGCCGAGCTCTGCTCGGCGGCTGCAAACGGAAGGCCGGGCATTGCCCGGCCTTCTGCGTTTCTCCCGGCGTACCGGGCAGGTGAGCAGCGCCTACGCGGTACGCGCCAGTCCCAACCGCACCAACCGTGCTTCGATCCGTTCGCCGATGTCCTTCGGCGCCTCCAGCCCCATGCGTTGCAGATACACCGCGTCGCCGTCACCGGCCGGCTGCATGATCGCCGCCAGGACCGTGCGAAGCTTGGCCGCGCGCGTCTGCGTGTTCTGTTTCAGCCAGCCCAGCGCCTTGACCAGGTGCTGCTCGACCTCGGTGAAGTCGCTGCCCAGCGGGTAGTCCGGCAGCAGTCCGGACTGGCGGAACGGCGCCAGTGCCGCGCTGACGGCCGTGGCGGAATTGCGCTGCCAGGCCGGCGGTGCGGCAAATCCCGCAGCCAGCTTCTTCGCGGCTTTGGCCTGGTCCAGCAGTGCCGCCTGGAAGCGTGCATCGGTGATGCCCGCCATCGCGATCACGCAGTCCTCGTCGGTCATGTTGCGCAGGTCGGCAATGCCGTACTCATTGATGTAGAGGTCGCGCAGATGGCGCGGGATAGTGGTGTGGCCGTAGTTCCAGCGCACGTTCGACTGCAGCACGCCCTTGTCCTCGCGCGTGGCCCGGAAGATCAGCGCACTGCGCGCGCCGGGCAGGGCATGGGCCATCGCCACGAAGTTGTACTGCCCGCCCACGCCGGAGACCACGCGTCCGTCTTCCAGCGCATCGGAGACGGCCGCGCCCAATGCGGTGGCCATCATGCAGGAGTTGAAGAAGCGCGCATCGCGGCGTTGCATCCGCTCCAGCGTCTCATCGCCGCCGTAGAGCTGGTTGATCTCGCTGATCCGACGCATGCCGATCGCACGGCGTTCGTCATCGGGCAGGTCGCGCAGCCACTCGTAAAACTCCGGCGAGCCCAGGTAGAAGGCGCCGTGCAGGTACTCGCCTTCGGCGTCGAGAGTGGCGTAATCGGTGGTCCAGGCGGTGCCATTCTCGATCCGCTGCAGCAGGGCCAGATCGTCGTGCACCTTGCGCCGGATCACCCCGGTCTGGACCAGCCGGCGGAAGCCTTCGTTGAGCATCTCACTGCAGCCGTACAGGCCGATCTCGAACGGCTCCAGCCCGCCGGAGGCGAGCACGCTCGGGTGCGTGGCCAGGTCGGGATCGAGCGCCTGCAGGATCTGCCGATAGCGCGCGTTGTCGGTGTGCCGCAGTACCAGCGCGTGGCTCAGCGCATCGGCCAGGGTCCCGATGCCGATCTGCAGGGTGCCACCGTCGCGTACCAGTGCACTGGCATACAGGCCGATGGCGTAGTCGGCATCGCCGACCGGTTGACGCGGCAGGCCGAACAGATCCGGATATGGCCCGGGCGGCGTGATCACCAGATCGAAGAACGACACATCCACCGTGGCCGAGCCGGCCAGGTAGGGCAGTTGCGGATCGATCTCGGCGATCATCAGCGGGCGCGGCAGCCCGCGCGCGACCATTGCATCCAGGGTGTCCTGGGTGATGTCGTTGTTGCACGACAGCGACAGGCGCCGGTCGTTCGCACGCATCGCCACCTTCTGCACGATCGCATGCGGCGCGCGCTGCGCCACCGCATCGGCGGCGTGGGTGTAGTTGAGGCTGGTGTAGCTGCGCTGCGCCTGCGACGAGCCCAGCATCGCGCCTGACTGCATGTAGAACTCCTCCACCTGCACATGGTCGGGCAGGCGGTCGCGCGCCATCGCATCGGCATAGGCCAGGCGCGGGAAACCGGCGCCGAAGTGGCGCTCGGCAAACGGTCCCATGAAGCGCGCTTCCAGCCCGGCACCGCCGCGTGGCGGGTTCAACGACAGTGCGGTGTACAACTGCAGCGGCCGCGAGGCATCGTTCTCCACGCGCGCATACAGGGCATTGAGCAGGCGGTGCGGCTTGCCCAGCGCCAGCGGGGCACCCACGCGAAGGGGGCCGTCGACCCGCTGCAGCAGCCAGTCGACGGCGGCGTCCAGGTCGGTCAGGTGGTCGGTCATGCGGCGCGTTCCTGCGAAATCATGCGGGCCATTACAGCATTTCGGGGTTGAACAGACGGCGACGGGAGACCTCGGCGCCGGAGACCATGAACTGCCCATCGCCGCGGTAGTGCACGGTGCGCGGCAGTTTCGGCGAGCGCGCGACGTGCGCCTTGACCACCTCCCAGATGAAGAGGCCATGCCGGCTGATCTGGCTGCGGTCGACCAGCCGGCACTCGAAGCTGGCGTGGCATTGCGCGATCAGCGGGGCGGCCACCACGCTGCCGGGCACGGCATCCAGGCCGAAGTGCGCGAACTTGTCGATGTCCGCGCCGCTGCTGTTGCCGATTCCCACGACCGTATCGAGCAGTGCGGCAGTGGGCACATTGATGACGCATTCGCCGCTGCGGCGGATCAGCCCGAAGCTGTGGTTGCCGCTGGAGATCATGGTCGCCAGCCGTGACGGGGTGAATTCCAGAACCATGTGCCAGCCCATCGTCATGATGTCGCGCTGGCCTTTCCACGCCGAACTGACCAGCACCACCGGCCCGGGTTCGAGGAAGCGCCGCACCTCGGCGACGGGGAAGTCCACTTTCCGATAGCGTCTCATCGGCGGCTCCACGGGGAATCGCTGGATGCTGGCAGCGTGCGCATGAACCGGTTGTCGAAGGGCTTGACACCGGATTCGATTACGGGCGTAATCGGTTTGTCGATTACGGATGTAAATGATGAGCCAGATCAGCGAAGCCGAAGCCGTGGTAATGGACGTGTTGTGGCGCAACCATCCGCTGGGCGCCGACGAGGTGGTGGCCGCCCTGGCCGATCGCGACTGGGCCGAGCCCACCATCAAGACGCTGCTCAATCGCCTGCTGACCAAGGGGGCCATCAGTGCCAGCCGCGACGGCCGCCGCTATCGCTACTCGCCCGTGCTGCAGCGGCAGGCGTGGGTGGCCGAGCAGAGCGAGGGCTTTCTCGGGCGTGTGTTCGACGGGCGCGTGGCGCCGCTGGTGGCGCACTTCAGCCAGCGTGGCGAGCTGAGCGCGCAGGACATCGCCGACCTCAGGAAGCTGATCCAGGAGCTGGACCATGACTGAGCTGCTCAACGCACTGTTGCAGGCCAGCGTGTGGCTGTCGGTGGCCGTGCTGGTGCTGGCCGCGATACGGCCGGTGCTGCTGAGGCTGGGCGGCGCGGCGCTGGCGTACCGCGGCTGGTGGCTGCTGCCGATGCTGCTGGTGGTGCCGTACCTGCCGTTGCCGAACCTCCCGATCACCGGGTCCGCGCCGGTGAAGGGGGTGGCGGCCGCGCTGCGCGCACCGGATATGTCCGCCGATACGCCGGTGTGGCCATTGCTGCTGTTTGCCGCGTGGCTGGCCGGTGCGCTGGCGATGGCCACGGCCAGCTGGCGTGCGCAGCGCCGCTTCGAACGGGCGCTCGGCCGCCTGCAGCCGCGTGTCGATGGCAGCTGGCAGGCGCAGGGCGATCCCGGTCTGCCGGCGCTGGTGGGCCTGTGGCGGCCGCGCGTGGTGGTCGGCCCGGATTTCGAACAGCGCTTCAGCCCGGCCGAACAGGACCTGATCCTGCGCCACGAACACAGCCACCGGCGGCATGGCGATCCGTGGGCCAATGCGGCGCTGGCGGTACTGCGCTGCGTGTTCTGGTTCCATCCGCTGCTGCCGTGGACCGTGCGCCGCCTGCTGCGCGACCAGGAACTGGCCTGCGACGCGCGCACGGTCGATCCGCATCCGGCCCTGCGCCGTCTTTATGCCAACGCGCTGTTGAAGGCGCAGTTGGCCCACCCGGTTGCGCCGATGGCATGCCACTGGCGCAGCCAACCCATGTTGAAGGAGCGTATTGCCATGCTGAAGCAGCACAAACGGAAGGCGTTGCCGTGGTTGTCCGGGCAGGTACTGGTGGTGGGGTTGTGCGTGGGACTTGGCGGGATCGCATGGGCCGGGCAGGGTACCGGTGCCGCACCAGTGCAGGTGAATGCCAAGCCGAAGGAGATGGCAGCGCCGCAGTATCCGCGCAGCGCGTTCGAACAGGGCGTGTCGGGCGAGGTGCTGCTGCGTGTGGAAGTGGATGCGCAGGGCAGGACCGGCGACATCCGGGTGTTGACGTCGACGCCGGCCGGCGTGTTCGATGCGGCCTCCATCGCCGCGGCGAAGCAGTGGACCTTCGAACCGGCGCTCCGGGACGGCAAGGCGGTTGCCACGGCGCTGAAGATACCGATGTCGTTCAAGCTCGACGACACCGGCCCTGGCCAATGAGGCATGCCCTGGCACCGCTGCTGGTGTCGGTGCTGGTGACCGGCGGCTGCGCCGGTCACGACCAGCTCACCACCGTCGATACCCGCAGGGAAAACGTGGATCATCAGCGGCTGAACGTGGACGGCGCCGACGGGGGGGCCGGGCAGGTGCAGCCGTACACGCTGAAGGCAAGCGAAGGCTACCGCATGCCGCAGCTCTATGCCGCGCCCGATCCGGTGGTCGGCGACCGCGATCCGCGCCGAGCACTCGCGCCGACCACGATCTGCCTGCAGGTGGTGGTGGATGCCGAGGGCCGGGTGGAACGCAGCCTGCCGCTGACCGATCGCGAGTCGTGCAATGCCGCCACCGCGGCAGAGAACACGCCCCTGCTGGACGCCGCGCAGGCGGCGGTGGCGCAGTGGCGCTACTCGCCCGCAGCGGTGTGCCACTATCCCGCCGGCCAGGTGCCGAGTGATCGGGGCGATTGCACAGGGGCCGAGCGCATCGAGCCGGTGCCGGTCAGCCTGCTCTACGCGTTCACCTTCGAGATCGTGAACGGACAGCACACGGTTCGCCGCCAGCGTCGTTGAGCGCCGGCAGCGGCAGGGCTCAGGTGGCGCGTTGCGGGCCGCCCTGCAGGTTCGCCTTCACTGACGGATGCATCAGCTTCGGCTCGGCCAGCGTCGCATCGCGGGCCTGTCGGGTGGCGACGAACTCGGCCAGGCTGACACTGTCGCGCAGGTGGATGTTGCACGCGCGCTGGTCGCCGATGGTGGTTTCATTGGCGACCTCGCGCCCACCCGGGCCGTAGTCGTGGCAGATGAACACGCGGGTGGCATCGGGCAGGGCGAGCAGCCGCTGGATGGAACGGTACAACTGGGCGGCGTCGCCGCCCGGGAAATCACAGCGTGCCGTGCCGCCATCGGGCATGAACAGCGAATCGCCGGTGAACAGCGCATCGCCGATGCGGTAGGCCACGCTGTCGCTGGTATGGCCCGGCACCGCGATGACCTCGGCGGCGATGTCACCGAGCGCGAAGCGCTCGCCATCGGCGAACAGATGGTCGAACTGCGAGCCGTCGGTCGGCACGTCCAGCGCATAGCGTGGGGCGAACGTTCGCTGCACCTGCACGATGCCCTGGCCCATCGCCAGCGTGGCCTGTGGCCAATGCGGTTTGAGCCAGCGGCCGGCGCTGATGTGGTCGGCATGGGCGTGGGTTTCCAACAGCCAGCGCACCTGCAGGCCGTGCTCGCGCACATGTGCAAGCAGCGGCTGCAGCGGCCCGGCACCGAGCGCGTCGGTGTCCGGATCGTAATCCAGCACCGGATCGATCACGGCGGCCTGCCGCGTCGCCGGGTCGTGCACCACGTAGCTGAAGGTGTGGCTGTCCGGATGGAAGAAGCTGGCGACGTGCGGTGTCATGGGGGTGCCTCAGCGTTTGCCCAACGTGTCATTGAGCAGCACGGCCAGGCGCTCGCCGGCCAGGCGCAGCTCACGCTCGGCGACCGGGCGGTAGGTCGCGGCATACGACGTGGGAAGCGTACGCCTGTCCGGGTAAACGCCGGGTGCAATGGCGATGCGGCAGCTGGCTTGGGCCCATTGCACGGCGTCGCGGTCGATCTTCGAGCGCTTGTCCACCTTCGGCGCGGGCAGTGCCATCAGGCGCGCCAGATACTGGTCATCGTCCAGCTTCAGCGCATTGAGCATGCCGCTGTCCCACAGCGAGTGCAGGTTGGTACCACGGTTGTTGAACTGCACCTGGAAGTCGTTGCCGCCCTTGTCGTGCCCGTAGCCGGCATGCATCGGCTGATGGATGTCGCCGGCGAAATGCACAACGAATTTCAGCGCCTGCGCGCGCTCGGCATCGGGACGGGTGCGGTCGGCAAGGATGGCGGTCTGCGCCTTCAGTGCCTCGACCACGCAGTTGCCGCCCTTGCAGTGCTTCTGCACGGCGTAGCGGCAATCGTCTTCACCGATGTTGACGTAGTGCCAGCGCGCCGAACGGCGGCCCAGGCCGGGGTCTTTGGCGCGCAGTTCATCGGCCCAGGGGGCGATGGCGTGCAGGGTCGGGTCGGGCTCGCCGGCCAGCAGACGGTCGACCTGCGCCTTGGCCTGCGGGGTGAGGCGGACTTCGGCGACGCGGGCGACAAGGCGATGGCCTTGTGCGCCCCAGGCGAGGGCATCGGTGGAAACGGCGGTGAGGGCCAGCGCGAGGGCGGCGGCCGGAAGCAGGGAGGCGATGTTCATCGGCTGCATTCTAGCGGGCGCGTCCACCGCCGGGTTTGCCCGGATCTGGCCGGCCGGCCGTCAGGGCGGGTAGGCTGGGCGCTGGCCAACCACGGGAGCGGCAGCGGTGCAGAAGGTCCTGGGCTTGATCGGTGGCATGAGCTGGGAAAGCTCGGCGCACTACTACCGGATGATCAACGAGCAGGTGCGCGACGCCCAGGGCGGAATGCATTCGGCGCGCCTGCTGATGTGGTCGTTCGATTTCGCCGACATCGAGGCGCTGCAGCGGGCCGGTGACTGGGCAGCGGCCACCCGCGCGATGGTCGACGTGGCGCGTCGTCTGGAAGCGGCAGGTGCGACCGCCATCGTGATCTGCACCAACACCATGCACCTCATGGCCGATGCGGTACAGGCGGCCATCGGCGTGCCGCTGCTGCATATCGCCGATCCGGTGGGCGCGCTGATCCAGGCGGCGGGCCTGCAGCGGGTTGGGCTGCTCGGCACCGCGTTCACGATGGAGCAGGACTTCTATCGCGTACGGCTGGCCGAACGCTTCGGTCTGGAGGTGCTTGTGCCCGAGGCGGACGACCGCGCCGTGGTCCACCGGATCATTTACGACGAGCTGGTACAGGGCCGGGTCCTGCCGGCATCGCGCGACGCCTATCGTGGGGTGATGCAGCGGCTGGTGGAGCGGGGCGCGCAGGCCATCATCCTGGGCTGTACCGAAATCATGCTGCTGGTCACCGACGAGGACGCCACGGTGCCACTGTTCGACACCGCCGCGCTGCACGCGCAGGCGGCAGGGCGTCACCTGCTGGACTGACGGGGGCTGCGGGGCTGCCGCGCTGGACGGCAGCCGGGTAGAACCCGGCTCTACGGGGCTGCGGCGACGGGGGAACCCGGCAGATAAAAAAATCCCCGGCCGGAGCCGGGGAAAGCGCTTTGCTGCGAGGGGTGTTGCGCGGTGGGGTTCCGATCCGCCGATCAGAACTTGAATACGTAGGACACGCCGTAGGCCAGCGGGTCGATGTTGACGGTGCCGATCTTCTCGCCATCGAGCTTGACCCCGGTGTCGATGTCGATCCAGCGCACATCCACACGCAGCGAGCCCTTGTCGCTGACCGCGAAGTCCACGCCGGCGTGCGCGGCCAGGCCCCAGGAGTCGTCCAGCTTCAGCGAGCTGCCGGCCAGCGCGCCGCCGGTTTCCTCGCTGAAGAAGGTGGTGTAGTTCAGGCCGGCGCCGACGAACGGCGAGACCTTGCCCTTGCTGTTGAAGTGGTACTGCAGCGAGACCACCGGCGGCAGGTGCTTGGTGCTGCCCACGCGGCCCAGGCCGGCGATGTTGATGTCGTGCTTGAACGGCAGCGCGGCCAGCACCTCGATGCCCAGGTTGTCGGCGATGAAGTATTCGCCGGTGATGGTCGGCTTGATGTCGTTGTCGACGTCGACCTTCAGCGTTCCGCCGGCCAGTGCGCCGTTGTTCGACTTCGGGGCGACCTGGTGCACGCCGGCACCGATCGTCCAGTCGCCCTTGGACTGGGCCATTGCGGGGGCGGCGGCCAGCGCCAGGGCGGCGGCCAGGCTGGACAGCAGGAGGGGGGCGGTCTTGCGCATGAGGGTGTCTCGTTGCGGGGTGGAATGGAGTGGGGCCAGTGTTCCCCTCCGTGCCCGCCGGCGCCTTGATTCTGATCAATCCCCGGTTCGCGGTGTGTAACCGTTTACCTCCGGCCGGGGCCGGAAACGGGCCGGTCCGGCCCTGCTAGAATGACGGCCCCTTACCATCGGCGCCGCACCGTCGCGGCTGCAGGAGCTTGTGAACATGGCAATCAAGGTTGGCATCAATGGTTTCGGTCGCATCGGGCGCAACGTGCTGCGCTCGGCCGTGCTGAACTTCGGCAATGACATCGAAATCGTCGCCATCAACGATCTGCTCGAGCCGGACTACCTGGCTTACATGCTGAAATACGACTCCGTGCATGGCCGCTTCAAGGCCGACGTGGCCGTGTCCGGCGGCGACCTGCTGGTCAACGGCAAGAAGATCCGCCTGACCCAGGAACGCGACCCGTCCAACCTGAAGTGGGACGAGGTGGGCGTGGACGTGGTCATCGAATCGACCGGCCTGTTCCTGACCAAGGACACCGCGCAGAAGCACATCGATGCCGGCGCGAAGAAGGTGATCATGTCGGCGCCGTCGAAGGACGACACCCCGATGTTCGTGTTCGGCGTCAACGACAAGACCTACGCCGGCCAGGCCATCGTCTCCAATGCTTCGTGCACCACCAACTGCCTGGCCCCGCTGGCCAAGGTGATCAACGACAAGTGGGGCATCAAGCGCGGCCTGATGACCACCGTGCATGCGGCCACCGCCACCCAGAAGACCGTCGACGGCCCGTCCAACAAGGACTGGCGCGGCGGCCGCGGCATCCTGGAGAACATCATTCCGTCCTCCACCGGTGCAGCCAAGGCCGTGGGCGTGGTGATTCCGGAGCTGAACAAGAAGCTCACCGGCATGAGCTTCCGCGTGCCGACCTCGGACGTGTCGGTGGTTGACCTGACCGTCGAGCTGGAAAAGGAAGCCACCTACGCCGAGATCTGCGCCGAAGTGAAGGCACAGAGCGAAGGCGCGCTGAAGGGCGTGCTGGGCTACACCGAAGACAAGGTCGTGGCGACCGACTTCCGCGGCGAGACCCACACCTCGGTGTTCGACGCCGACGCCGGCATCGCGCTGGACGGCACCTTCGTCAAGCTGGTGTCCTGGTACGACAACGAGTGGGGCTACTCCAACAAGTGCCTGGAAATGGCCAAGGTCGTGGCCGCGAAGTAATCGCGCCGCGCCTTCCCGCTGTACCCACGAACCCCGGCACTGCCGGGGTTCGTGCGTTTGGGAACCGCATCGCGCTGCCCGCCGCCGCGATCCATTAGCATGGCCGCGTACCGTGGATGCGCGTCCAGGCGCGCGGCCGCGGCTTTGCCGATAAGGATCTGATGGAATGGAAGCTCTGATTGTCCTGCTGGGACTGGCGGTGCTGCTGGTGCCCGTGCTGCTGGTGGTCGCGCTGGTGATGATCGCCGGGCTGCGCCGGCGCGTGGCCGCGCTGGAAGCCGCTCAGGTCGATGCCCAGGGACGGCCCGCAGCGCCGGAGATTGCCGTGCCGGCGCCCGTTGCGGCGCCCGTTGCCCCGCCGCGTGCGGTCGAACCGGTGCGGGTCGAGCGGCCGTCGGCCGTCGCAGCCCCGCCACCGCCGCAGGTCGCCGCGCCGCCGCCGTTGCCGCAGGCGGCGGCCCGGGTGTCCACGCCATCCCCCGTCCGCCCGGTCGAGCCGGAGCCCCACGAGCATCGGCCGGACCTGGCCGAACGTGCGCTGGCGGCGGTCAAACGCTGGTTCACCGAAGGCAACGTGCCGGTCAAGATCGGCATGCTGGTGCTGCTGGCCGGCGTGGCCGCGCTGCTCAAGTACGTCAGCGACCAGGGCTGGCTGAATCCGCCGATCGAGATGCGCCTGGCCGGCATCGCCGTCGGCGCACTCGCCGGCCTGGTGTTCGGCTGGCTGCAGCGCGACCGTCGGCGGCTGTTCGCGCTGGCCCTGCAGGGCGGGGCGATCGGCATCCTGCTGCTGACGATCTTCGCCGCGTTCAAACGCTACGACCTGATCGATCCGCTGCCGGCGTTCGTCATGAGCGTGCTGCTGATCGCCGGCATGGGTGTGCTGGCGGTGGTGCAGAACTCGCGCACATTGGCGGTCCTGGGCATCCTGGCCGGGTTCATGGCGCCGATCTGGCTGTCCACCGGCAGCGGCAACCACGTTGCGCTGTTCTCCTACTATGCCGTGCTCAACACGGCCATCCTGGCGATCGCCTGGTGGCGGCCGTGGCGCGCGCTGAACCTGCTTGGCTTCGCGTTCACCTTCGGCATCGGGACCGCCTGGGGCGTGCTGCAGTACGCGCCGGACAAGTTCGTCAGCACCGAGCCGTTCCTGCTGCTGTTCTTCGCGTTCTACCTGGCCATCCCGATCCTGTATGCCCGCCGGCAACCGGCGGAGAAGCGTGATCTGGTCGATGGCAGCCTGGTGTTCGGCACGCCGCTGATCGCCTTCTCGCTGCAGGCCGGCATGCTGCACGACAACCGTCTGGCCTTGGCGCTGTGCGCGCTCGGGCTGGCGGCCGTCTATGCGGGCCTGGCGTGGGCGTTGATCCGGCGCCCGCGCTACGCCGCGCTGGGCCAGTCGCATGCGGTGCTGGCGGTGGGCTTTGCCACCCTGGCGGTGCCGCTGGCCCTGTCCGCACGCGCCACGGCCAGCGTCTTCGCGCTGGAGGGCGCCGCGCTGGCGTGGCTGGGCCTGCGCCAGCAGCGCTGGTTGCCGCAGATTGCCGGGGCACTGCTGCAGCTCGGCGCCGCGTTCGGCTTCGTGGTCGGCGCCGATTACTGGCACCTCGACGCCACCGCGATCGCCAATCCCACCTTCATGAGCGGCCTGCTGCTGGCGCTGGCCGGGTTCGCCTCTGCCTTCAGCTACCGGCGCGCCGGCCACGATGCGCCGGCCATCGTCTATTACCTGTGGGGCCTGCTGTGGTGGCTCGGCAGTGCGAGCCACGAGATCGTCCGCTTCGTTGCCCATGACAGCCGTCCGGACGCGCTGCTGGTTGCCGTTGCGGTGACCGCATGGGGGGCCGCCGAGGCGCACCGGCGCGGGCCGGCACGTGCGCTGGTGCTGACCACGCTGGCGATGCTGCTGGCCGCCTTCCCGCTGGCGCTGTGGCAGGCGGCGGTGCACGACCAGCCGTTCGCCGGCCACGGTGCCTGGGCCTGGGCGGCGTTCGCGCTGCTCGGCGTACGCGGGCTGTGGTGCCTGCGTGGCGCGCAGGACCGCACTGCGCTGGCCGCCCAGTTCGTGTGGTGGATGCTGTGGCCCAGCGTGCTGACCCTGCTGGCCGGCTGGCTGGCCGACCGCTTCGCCCTGGCGCCGGGCTGGACCGCCGCACTGGCGATGCTGCCCTGGCTGGTGGTGGTGGCCATGTCGTTGCAGCGCTGGCGCTGGCTGTCGCTGCCACTGGGCGAGCGCTTCGACGTTGCGCGTCCGGCGTTGCAGGGCACCTGGTTCGGTGTGTTGGCGCTGGGATGGGGGGTGAGCGTGTGGCTGGCTGGCGACCCGCGTCCGCTGCCGTGGCTGCCGCTGCTCAATCCGATGGAGCTGGCTCAGATGGCCGTGCTGGTGCTGCTGGCGCGCTGGGTGTGGTCACCGGCCGCCCCGGCGGGCGCTGCCGGCTGGCGCGTGCCGCTTCTGGCGATCGCCGGCTTCATCCTGCTGACCAGCACGACGCTGCACACCGTCCATCACTGGGGCGCGGTGCCGTGGAACCGGGCGCTGTGGTCGTCGACCCTGGCCCAGACCAGCCTGACCGTGGTCTGGAGCGTGCTCGGTGTGATCAGCTGGGTCTGGGGGTCGCGGCGCGGCCAGCGCCTGCTGTGGCTGGTGGGCGCGGTGCTGATGGGCGTGGTGTTGGCCAAGCTGGTCCTGATCGATCGCCAGCACCTGGGCAACCTGCTTGGCATCGCCTCGTTCATCGCCTACGGCCTGCTGTGCACGGTCGTGGGTTACCTGGCACCGGCGCCGCCGCGTGCGCCGGAATCCACCGTGGAGCCGCAGCCGTGAACCTCGTCGCCCGTCTGATTGCCGCATTCTCCGTTGCCCTGGCCGCGCCGCCCGTTTCGGCGGCCGATGCCCGCCAGGACTACCGCGAGCAGTGGCCGCTGCAGCTGTCCTCGCCGCAGGCCGGTGCCTACCGGCTGATGCTGGGCGAGGCGCAGTACCGCAGCGCGGTCTCGCCGCGGCTGGCCGACGTGCAGGTGTTCAACGCGCAGGGACAGGCGCTGCCCTCGGCGCTGCTGTCGGCCGACCAGCCGCTGGCGCAGGCCGCGCAATGGCAGTCCCTGCCGTGGTTCCCGCTGCCGGCCCGTGCCGGCGGTGCGGGCGACGACCTGCAACTGCTCACCGAGCGCAACACCGACGGCAGTGTGCGCCGGGTCGAGGCACGGCTGGGCCGCAGTGTCGGCACCGCCGATCCCGGCGGCTGGCTGGTCGACGCCAGCGCGCTGCGCAGCAGCGTGCAGGCGCTGCGGCTGGACTGGCAGGCATCGGCGGCGCTGCAGGTGCGCGTGCGCGTGGACGCCAGTGACGATCTGCGTGACTGGCAGCGGGTGGCCGATGAGGTGCCGCTGGTCGACCTGCAGCATGATGGCCGTCGCCTGCAGCAACGCCGGATCGAAATCGGCCGCCAGGCGAAGTATTTCCGCATTCTGCCGGTAGCCGGCGACGCGCTTCCCGCGCTGTCGGCAGTGCAGGCCGAGCGCGTGCCGCCCGCACAGGCGATCCAGTGGCAGTGGCGTTCGCTGACCGGCACTGCCGGCACGCGGGGCGAGTTCGAGTACACGCTGGACGGCCGCTTCCCGGTTGCCCAGGCCGACATCGCCACCGCCGACAACAGCGTGGTGCAGTGGACGCTGCTCAGCCGCGATGATCCGGGTCAGCCGTGGCAGGTGCGTGCCGGCCCGTGGGTGGCCTACCAGTTGCAGGACACCGCCGCGCGCCGGCAATCGCAGGCCCAGTCGCTGGCGGTTGCCACGCGCGACCGTTACTGGAAGCTGGCGGCATCGCAGGGCCAGGGGGGCGTCGCCCCGACGCTGAAGCTGGGCTACCAGCCCGAGGCGCTGGTCTTCCTCAGCCAGGGCGAGCCGCCGTTCAGCGTTGCCGCCGGCAGCGTGCGTGCCGCGCGCATCGATGCACCTGTCGGCACGGTGATCGCGCAGCTGCGCGAGCAGCAGGGCGCCCAGTGGCAGCCCGCGCTGGCGACGGTGCAGGGGCCGGCGCAGCCGCTTGGCGGTGATGCGGCGGTGCAGCCGGTGCGTGACTGGAAGCGCTGGCTGCTGTGGGGCCTGCTGGTGCTCGGTGTGCTGGTGGTGGGTGGGTTTGCGGTGAGCCTGTTGCGGCAGACGCCGCGGTAGGTGACGACCCCTCGTCGTCACCTGCCGGCCATGTGCCGAAGCGGGTCATCTACAATGGGCGTCTGCGTCGTACGCGGCGCCCTTTCCCTTTCCGCCAAAGAGTTGCCCATGTCCATCGTTCGCATGACCGACCTCGACCTTTCCGGCAAGCGCGTGCTGATCCGCCAGGACCTCAACGTACCGATCGAAAACGGCCGCATCACGTCCGAGCAGCGCATCAGCGCATCGCTGCCGACGTTGAAGCTGGCCCTGGAGAAGGGCGCGGCGGTGATGGTGACCTCGCATCTGGGGCGCCCCACCGAAGGCGTGTGGAGCGACGCCGATTCGCTGGCACCGGTGGCGCTGCGTCTGTCGCAGCTGCTGGGCCGCGAGGTGCCGCTGGTGCGCGACTGGGTCGACGGTGTCGACGTTGCGCCAGGCTCGATCGTGCTGCTGGAAAACTGCCGCATGAATGTCGGCGAAGGCAAGGACGATGAAGCGCTGTCGCGCAAGTACGCAGCGCTGTGCGACGTGTTCGTGATGGATGCGTTCGGCACCGCGCACCGTGCGCAGGCCTCCACCCACGGCGTGATCCGCTTTGCCCCGGTGGCCGCCGGTGGCCCGCTGCTGATGGCCGAACTGGACGCGCTGGCCAAAGCGCTGCTCGCGCCGGCCCAGCCGCTGCTGGCGATCGTGGCCGGCAGCAAGGTCAGCACCAAGCTGGAACTGCTGGCCAACCTGGTCGGCAAGGTCGACCAGCTGATCGTGGGCGGCGGCATCGCCAACACCTTCATCGCCGCCGCCGGCCATGCCGTGGGCAAGTCGCTGTACGAGCCGGACCTGCTCGACACCGCCCGCAGGATCGTGGCCGATGCCAAGGCGCGCGGTGCCGAGATCCCGCTGCCCACCGACGTGGTGGTGGCCAAGCAGTTCCTGCCGGACGCCGAAGCGACGGTCAAGGCGGTCACCGACGTGGCCGAGGACGATCTGATCCTGGACATCGGCCCTGACACCGCCCAGCACTACGCCGGGCTGATCGCCAAGGCGGGCACCGTGGTCTGGAACGGCCCGGTCGGCGTGTTCGAGTTCGAGGCGTTCAGCCACGGTACGCAGGCGCTGGCGCAGGCGATCGCCGCATCGTCGGCGTTCTCCATTGCCGGTGGTGGCGATACGCTGGCCGCGGTCGACAAGTACGACATCGCTGACCAGGTGAGCTACATCTCCACCGGTGGCGGCGCGTTCCTGGAGTTCCTGGAAGGCAAGACCCTGCCGGCGGTGGCCGCGCTCGAGGCCCGCGGCCAGTGATCGACCACGATCGGGGCGTGACCACCGTGGGCCGTCCCGCCGTTGAAGCACGTGCAACGCTCTTCTTCGACCTCGACGGTACGTTGATCGACTCGGCCGTGGGCATCACCCGTTGCGTGGCGCATGCGCTCACCGCGTTGGACCGGCCGGTGCCGCCGGAGGAGGAACTCCGGCGCTGGATCGGACCGTCGCTGCGCACCAGCTTCGCGCCGCTGTTCGATGATCCGGCACAGGTGGAGCAGGCGGTGGCGTTCTATCGCGAGCGCTTCGAGGTGCTCGGCTGGGAAGAACACGTGGTCTACCCGCAGATCGGCCAGGTCGTGCAGGCACTGCACGAGCGGGGCCACCGGCTGGCGATCGTCACCGCCAAGAATGAGCCGCATGCACGCCGCATCATCGAGCACCTGCCATTTGGGGGCTGCTTCGAGGATGTGATCGGCGCGACCCTGGACGGCAGCCGCAGCGAGAAGCCGCAGCTGGTGGCCGAGGCGCTCCGGCGTCTGTCACGGGTGCCGGAGCAGTGCTGGATGATCGGCGACCGGCGCATGGATATCGCCGGCGCGCGTCATCACGCGATGCGCAATATCGGCGTGTTGTGGGGATTCGGCGGTGCCGATGAGCTGCGCGATGCAGGCGCGCAGCACATCGCGGCCTCGCCGGAGGCCCTGTTGTCGTTGATCGATTGAGGGCGGCGGCGGCGTTCCGTACGCCGCCGCATGTCGAGCGAAGAGTCAACAGGGTCAGGCGTTGGCGTCCTGCTGACGCGGCGGGATGTCCGCCCTGTCATCCTGCGCTGTCTGCAGGACATCGGACAAAGCCAGCTACGACAAGGCTGTAAACGTATTCATGGGACGTGAAGGGTGTGCTAATTTCGACCCTTTACCGGGAGCCCATTTACCATGATTGAGCGTCAGCGCCGCACCAAGATCCTTGCCACCCTCGGACCGGCGACCGACCCGCCGGGCGTGCTGGAGGATCTCTTCCGCGCCGGCGTGAACGTGGTCCGCCTCAACTTCAGTCACGGCGACCCGTCCGGCCAGGCCAAGCGCGCCGCCGACGTGCGCGCCGCCGCGCAGCGGGTGGGCGTGGAAGTGGGCATTCTGGCCGACCTGCCGGGCCCGAAGATCCGCATCGAGCGTTTCGCTGAAGGCAAGATCCATCTCAAAGCGGGCGACCGCTTCGACCTGGTCGCCTCGCCGAACGCACCGGCCGGCGACAGCACCCAGGTGGGCGTGAGCTACCTCGGCCTGCCGCAGGACGTGGTGGCCGGTGACGTGCTGCTGCTCGACGATGGTCTGATGCAGCTGCAGGTGCTGGAAGTGCAGGGCGAGCGCATCATCAACACGGTCCTCAATGACGGCGTGCTCTCCGACCGCAAGGGCCTGAACAAGCAGGGCGGTGGCCTGTCGCTGGGCGCGCTGACCGAGCGCGACAAGGAACTGATCGGCATCGTGGCCAAGATCGGCGTGGACTTCATCGCGGTGTCGTTCTGCCGCAATGCGCAGGACATGAACGATGCGCGCGCGATCGCCGAATCGCACGGCTGCTACGCCGCACTGGTGTCCAAGATCGAGCGCACCGAAGCCATCGAGAACCTGGAAGAGATTGTCGACGCCAGCGACGTGGTGATGGTGGCGCGTGGCGATCTTGGCGTGGAAATCGGCGACGCCGAACTGCCGGGCCTGCAGAAGAAGATCATCAAGGCCTCGCTGGCGCAGAACAAGGTGGTGATCACCGCCACCCAGATGCTGCAGTCGATGGTGGAAAGCCCGATCCCCACCCGCGCCGAAGTGCTGGACGTGGCCAACTCGGTCATCGACGGTACCGATGCGGTGATGCTGTCGGCTGAAACCGCCGCCGGTGCGTACCCGGTGAAGGCCGTGGAGGCGATGGCGCGCATCTGCCTCGGTGCCGAACGCCAGTTCCAGACCGAGACCGACTTCGGCGCCTCGCCGCGCAACCTGGAACGTGCCGATCAGGCCATCGCAATGGCGACGATGTTCCTGTCCCAGCACGTCGGCGTGCGCGCGATCGTGGCGATGACCGAATCCGGCGGCACTGCCCGCTACCTGTCGCGCTTCCGTGCCTCGGCACCGGTGTTCGCGGTGACCCGTCATGATGGCGCCCGTCGCCAGATGGCGCTGATGCGCGATGTGTTCCCGATCAACTTCGACAGCCGCGGCTTCACCCCGCGCGAAGCGGCGCGCGGCAGCATCCGCCTGCTGGTGGAAGCCAACCTGCTGCAGGCCGGCGACCGCGTGGTGTTCACCAGTGGTGAGCACATGGAAACCCACGGTGCGACCAACACCCTGCGCCTGCTGGAAGTGGGCGAAGACGGCCGCGCGAGCGGCCTCGGCGACCTGTAACGGGTCCGCGCCTGCGCGCTGGTGCACCCCGGTCTGCACGGCAGACCGGGGGCCCGGCGGCCGCACGCGTCCGCCGCCACGCGGCCACCCCCGACGCCCGGACGCGTCCCGGCCACATCACGCCGCATCGGGGCCTGCGCGTCTGAAAGCGTTTCCAGATTCCGTGGACGGCCAGTTCACGGAAGGCGGGGGCTATAATTGCGGTTTTCCCGCACCCGCCACAGGAAATACATGAGCATCGAACAGCTGGCCGAAACCGCCCAGGCCATGGTCGCCCCGGGCAAGGGCATCATCGCGATCGACGAATCCACCGGTACCATCGCCAAGCGCTTCGCCAGCGTGGGCATCGAGAACACCGAGGAGAACCGTCGCGCCTACCGCGAGCTGCTGCTCACCACGCCGAAGCTCAACGAGCATATTTCCGGCGCGATCCTGTACGACGAAACCATCCGCCAGTCCACCAAGGACGGCGTGCCGTTCGCCAAGTACATGGCCGACCACGGCATGATTCCGGGCATCAAGGTCGACAAGGGTGCCCACCCGCTGGCCGGCTGCCCGGGTGAGATGGTCACCGAAGGCCTGGACGGCCTGCGTGAGCGTCTGCAGGAGTACTACAAGCTGGGCGCGCGCTTCGCCAAGTGGCGTGCAGTGATCAACATCGGCGAGAGCATTCCGTCGGGCACCTGCATCGAGTCCAATGCGCACGCGCTGGCCCGTTATGCAGCCCTGTGCCAGGAATGCGGCCTGGTGCCGATGGTGGAGCCGGAAGTGATCATGGACGGCGACCACGACATCGAAACCTGCTACGAAGTCACCGAAGCCACGCTGCGTTCGCTGTTCGACGCGCTGTACCAGCAGAACGTGCTGCTGGAAGGCACCATTCTGAAGGCGTCGATGGTCATCTCGGGCAAGGGCTGCGATGAGCAGGCCGACGTCGAGGAAGTGGCCGAGTCGACCGTGATGTGCCTCAAGAGCACCGTGCCGGCGATCCTGCCGGGCGTGGTGTTCCTGTCCGGTGGCCAGAGCGACGAGCAGTCGACCGCGCATCTGAATGCGATGAACCAGATGGGCAACCTGCCGTGGCCGCTGAGCTTCTCCTACGGTCGTGCCATGCAGCAGGCCGCGCTGAAGCTGTGGGCCAAGGACACCAAGGCCAACGTCGCCAAGGCGCAGCAGACGGTCTACGACCGCGCCAAGGAAAACGGCCAGGCCGCGCTGGGCAAGTGGAACGGCTGATCCGTTCGACGCCCTGCGTGCGCTGAACAACGCCGGCCTCTGGGCCGGCGTTTTTTTTCCTGCCGCCCTCCGCGCGGCCCGCGACCGTCCGTGCGTTCCGCAGTGCGACGCACATCGCAGGGCCGACTGCGGGTCGGCCGACGGAGCGCATGTTCTGGCAGGATGTCGCTTCTTTTTCCGCACAGGGATGTCTGCCGGTGATGCAACGTTGCGCTGGTCTGCTGGGACTGTGGTGGCTGTTGTCCGTTCCGGCAGCATGGGCATCACCGGTACGGGGATTCGATGTGCTGCATTACGCGGTGGCGTTGGACCCGGACATCGCCGGTGGGCGCATCCAGGGCAACGAGGTGGTGCGGCTGCGCGCGCTGCATGCCGGGCTCGCGGAGATCACCCTGGATGCCGGTGCGTTGACCATCACGTCGGTACGGCAGGGCGGCACGCCATTGACGTTCGTGCGGGAGCAGGGGCAGGTGCGGATCGCCCTGGCGCGGCCGCTGCGGGCCGGGCGCAAGGTGGACCTGGAGATCGCCTATCACGGCGCGCCAGCCTTCGGGCTGGAGTTCGCGCCGGCACGCGAGGAGGTGTACACGATCTTCTCCACCAGCCAGTGGATGCCGTCGGTGGACGCGCCGGACGAGCGCGCGACGCTGTCGTTGTCGCTGACCCTGCCGGCAGGACTGCTGGCGACCGGCACCGGACGCGCGCTCGCGCCGCGCACGCTGGCCGATGGCCGCGTGCAGCACCGCTGGGCGTTGGAAACGCCGATGCCCGGCTACGTGTACGGCTTCGCAGCCGGGCGGTACCGCGAGGTGGTGCAGCCGGGCAGGGTGGCGCTGCGCTATCTGTCGGCGGAGCGCTCGCCGGACGAGCTGCGCCGGGTGTTCGCGCCCACGGCGGACATGCTGGCCTTCTTTGCCGAGCGTGCCGGCCTGCCGTATCGGGGCGACTACCAGCAGGCGCTGGTGGCGCGCACGATCGGGCAGGAACTGGCCGGGGTGTCGCTGCTGTCCGAGGCGTACGGCGCCGAGGTGCTGGAGGCACCGGAGAAGACCGCGCTGATGGCGCATGAGGCCGCGCACCAGTGGTGGGGCAACCGGGTCACCTGCGCGAGCTGGGAACACTTCTGGCTCAACGAAGGAATGGCCAATTTCATGACTGCGGCCTGGCTGCAGCATGCGCAGGGCGAGGCCGCCTACCAACGGCAGGTGGCGGGCTGGCGGGCGCGGCTGGACCGTCTGCGCGCCAAGGGCACCGATCACGCACTGGTCTACGCCGCGTGGGATGCGCCCAGCGCCGACGACCGTGCAGTGGTCTACCAGAAGGGCGCCTACGTGCTGCACCTGCTGCGCGAGGAACTGGGCGAGGCGGTGTTCTGGCAGGGGCTGCGCAGCTACACCCGGGATCACGACGGGCGGGCGGTGGTGACAGCCGACTTCCAGCGCGCGATGGAGCAGGCCGCAGGGCGTCCGCTCGACGACTTCTTCCAGGCCTGGGTGTACGGCACGGCCGGCGTATTGCCGACCGTGCCGGTCTCGGCCGGCGGTTAGAGTGCCGCGGCCGGCGGCAGACCGAGATCCAGGTCCAGGCCGGTGCGCCCCGGCGATGCGGGGGTGCCTGCGAGTACCGGGCTTTCCACTGGCTGGCCCTGCGCGGCCAATGCCTGCTGGTAGACCTTGAAGGTGGCGGCGTTGTAGGCCACCAGGATGATGCGGCGCGGCTGGCGGTGTGAGCGCTGCCAGGTCAGGGTCTCGGTGGCGGCGATCTGTGCGGCCTGGTGCAGCGGGTAACCGAACACGCCGCAGCTGATGGCCGGGAAGGCGATTGACTGCAGGTCCAGCTTTTCCGCCAGCTGCAGCGATTTCCAGTAGCAGTTGGCGAGCAGCGCCGGTTCATCGCGCTGTCCGTCCTGCCAGACCGGGCCCACGGTGTGGAACACATAGCGCGCCGGCAGGTCGTAGGCATCGGTGGCGCGAACCTCGCCGGTCGGGCAGCGCATGCCCGGGCGGATCTCCGGTAGTGCCCGGCAGGCCTCGAGCAGGGCTGGACCGGCCGCGCGATGGATCGCGCCGTCCACGCCGCCGCCGCCGAGCAGGGATTCGTTGGCCGCATTGACGATCGCATCCACCGCCAGGGTCGTGATGTCGCCCTGCCACACTTCGATCTTCATGCGTACCGCTCCTTACTGAGTCCGGGTCCAACCAACGGGATGACATCCTTTCCTGCACAGTAACGGGCAGGGCATCTAGGCTGCGTCATCGTCGTCTCAGGCAGTGCGACCCGGTGTTGCGCTGCCCGATGCCGACACCATGCGGTGCGCCGGCTTCACGGCAGATGAAGGCGCCGCAGCTGCGATGAATACGACGACGCCCACCGTGGGGTGGGCGTCGGGTGGCTACCGGGACAACGTGGGGATCAAGGCAGACCGGCCAGCCAGTCGTCGTCGGAGCCTTCGTTGATGTCGGCGAACAGCGGGGTGGAGAAGTAGCGTTCGCCGGTATCGGGCAGCATCGCCAGGATCACGCTGCCCGGTTCGGCGCGTGCGGCGATGTCCAGCGCGCTGGCCACCGTGGCGCCGGCGGAGATGCCGACGAAGAGGCCCTCCTCGGCCGCCAGGCGGCGCGCGGTCTCGATGGCGCGGGCATCGTCGACGGTCAGCAGCTCGTCGTAGACGCTGCGGTTGAGCACCTCCGGCACGAAATCCGGGGTCCAGCCCTGGATCTTGTGCGGCTTCCACTCGTCGCCCTTGAGCAGGGCCGCACCCTGCGGCTCGGTGGCGATGATGCGGGTGTCCGGGCGGGCCACTTTGAGCACTTCACCCACGCCGGTCAGGGTGCCGCCCGTGCCCCAGCCGGTGACGAAGTAGTCCAGCCGCCTGCCGGCGAAGTCACGCAGGATCTCCGGCGCGGTGGTGTTGCGGTGGTAGGCCGGGTTGGCCGGATTGGCGAACTGGCTGGCCAGGAACCAGCCGTGTTCCTCGGCCAGTTCCTTCGCGCGGCGGACCATGCCCGAGCCGCGTTCGGCGGCCGGGGTCAGGATCACCTTGGCGCCGTAGGCACGCATCAGCTTGCGGCGTTCGATCGAGAAGGTTTCCACCATCGTCGCCACGAACTTGTAGCCGCGCGCGGCGGCCACCATCGCCAGGGCCACGCCCGTGTTGCCCGACGTGGCCTCGACGATGGTGTCCCCGGGCTTGAGCAGGCCCCGCGCCTCGGCATCCAGCACGATCGCCAGCGCCAGCCGGTCCTTGACCGAGCCACCGGGGTTGAATGCCTCGACCTTGGCGTACAGGGTCACGTGGTCGGGGGCCAGGCGATGCAGACGCACCACCGGGGTGTTGCCGATGGTGTCCAGAATGGAGTTGTACAGCGTCATGGGAAGCTCCAGAGCGGTTCGGTGCCGCCCGGTGGCCGTGCGGCGGGGGAGTCGGGCGCCGGATCGCGGTGGCGCCGGCCCGGCGCGGCCGCAGGGGCGTCTCCGGGTGTACCGGCAGACCGTAGCGCCGGCATATGACGCCGGGAAATGACCTGATACCCTTCTTAAACAACGTTTGGTTATAAGCTGGTGATGGCAATTGCCCTACAGTCGGATTGCCTCCTTTCCGCCAGCGGCACCGCACGCCCATGACGCTCACCCAACTCCGTTACCTGGTGGCCATCGCCGACGCCGAGCTGAACATCACGCTGGCGGCCTCGCGCGTGCACGCCACCCAGCCCGGCCTGTCCAAGCAGCTCAAACAGCTGGAGGACGAGCTTGGCTTCCTGCTCTTCGTGCGCAAGGGCCGCAGCCTGGAAGCGGTGACGCCGGCCGGCGTCGAGGTGATCGGCCGCGCCCGGGCGGTGCTGTCCGAGGCCAACAACATCCGCACCTATGCGGCCAACCAGCGCCGCGAGAGCCAGGGCCAGCTGATCCTCACCACCACCCACACCCAGGCGCGTTTCGTGCTGCCGCCGGCGGTGGCGCGGATCAAACAGGCCTACCCGCAGGTCAGCGTGCATCTGCAGCAGGCCGCCGAAAGCGATGCGCTGGACCTGCTGAGCCAGGGCGATGCGGACATCGCGATCATTTCCACGGCCGGGGCCGAGCCCAGTGCCGGCATCGCCATTCCGCTGTACCGCTGGCGTCGGCTGGTGCTGGTGCCGCGCGGGCACGCGCTTGACCGTCCCGGCGCCGCGCCGGACCTGCAGGCGCTCGCCACCCATCCGCTGATCAGCTACGAATCGTCCACCCGGGGCAGCTCGTCCCTGCAGCGGGCCTTCGCCAGCGCCGGGCTGACCCCGGACATCGCCTTGACCGCGCTCGACGCGGATCTGATCAAGACCTACGTCCGCACCGGTCTGGGCGTGGGCCTGCTGGCGGAGATGGCGGTCAATGCCAGTGATGAGGACCTGCGCGCCTGGCCCGCCCCGGCGCCGATCGACGAGTGCATCGCCTGGGCCGTCCTGCCGCGCGACCGTGTGCTGCGCGACTACGCGCTGGAGCTGGTGCACGTGCTCGCTCCGCAGATCGATACCCGCGACCTGCGCCGTGTGATCGACGGCAACCAGGAGGCCAACTGGCCGCTGCCGCCCACCTGGGAGTCGCTGACCCAGACCATCACCGTGTGATCGGTGAGGGCCGACCCGGGCGTCGGCACGAGTGCCTGCGACGGTTCGTCGCACGGCCAACCCTGGAGCGCGGTCTACACTGATGCGGTGAACCGTCGTCGCCGCCCGTACGCCTTCTTTCTGCAGCTCGCTTTCGTGGCGACCCTGCTGATGGCGCTGGCGCCGCTGGTGAGCCGCTGGCAGCAGGCCCATGCCGATGCGCCGGTGATGGCGATGCCGATGGGCATGGCCCATCCGCCGCCGATCGCTGCCGCCGTCGATCCCCATGCCGGCCACGCAATGGCCGGCCACGACATGGCCACCCACGCCCCGCACGGCGACGCCCATGCCACCCCGGCCACGCCGGTTGTGCCACCGCTGGGCGAACACGCCGGGCATGGCGAGGCGTGCGAGTACTGCATGATGGCCTCACGGCTGATGCCGTGGCTGGCGGTGCTGGTGCTGTTGCTGCCGGCACTGCCGGTCATCGCGCCGCGTGTCCTGCGTGCGGTCGCCGCCCCGCGGAGCCTGCGCTGGCCCGCGCATGCGGCCCGCGGCCCGCCGTTGAACGCCTGAGATCCATCCTCTCTCTCTTCCTGCTGCGCGACGCCGTGATGGCGCCGCGCGCCTGTGCGTTTTCCGGAGTTCCACCATGATCGCTTCTTCCCGCAGCGCGGGCGCATCGACGCGCCTGTCTGTTTCCCTGTCCCTTGCGCTGGCCGCACTGCCACTGCACGCCGCCGAGCGCGATACCGCCCGTACCCTGGACACCCTGGTGGTCACCGCCAGTGCGCCGTCCTCGCCGCTGCACTGGGTCACCGACCCCCGCCTGCCACGCCAGCCTGTGCCGGCCAGCGACGGTGCCGACTACCTCAAGACCGTTCCCGGCTTCTCGGCCATCCGCAACGGCGGTACCAACGGCGACCCGGTGCTGCGCGGCATGTTCGGTTCGCGCCTGAACATCGTCAGCAACGAGGGCAACCTGATCGGTGCGTGCCCGTCGCGGATGGACAATCCGCTGTCCTACATCGCGCCGGAAACCTTCGACCGGCTGACCATCATCAAGGGCCCGCAGAGTGTGCGTTGGGGCGCGGGGGCATCGGCCGGCACGGTGCGCTTCGAGCGCGACACGCCGCGCTTCGATACGCCGGGCATCGATGTGGATGCCAGCGCGCTGGTCGGCTCGCGCAATCGCAATGACCAGGTGCTTGATCTCACCGCCGGCGCCAGCGCGGGCTATGTGCGGGTCAACGGCAACCGCTCCGAAGCGGACGACTACACCGATGGCGACGGCAACGTGGTGCCGTCGAAGTGGCGCAAATGGAACAGCGACGTCGCCATCGGCTGGACGCCCGATGCCGACACCGTGCTCGAACTGTCGGCCGGCACCGGCGACGCGATCGCGCGGTACGCCGGGCGCGGCATGGACGGGGCGGCGTTCAAGCGCACCAGCTACGCGGCCCGCTTCGAGAAGGACAACCTGCCCGGCGCGTGGGACAGGCTGCAGGCCAACGTCTACTACAACGACGCCGACCACGTGATGGACAACTACACGCTGCGCACGCCGAACCCGGACAGCAGCATGCCGATGCCGATGGGCTCCAACGTCGACCGGCGCACTACCGGTGGCCGCATCGCCTCGGAATGGCGCTGGCAGGACATCGCCATCGTTGCCGGCATCGATGCGCAGGACAGCCGCCATCGCAGCCGCAACGCGATGGGCCGCAACACCTACCGGCTGCAGCCCTGGCGCACCGATGCACGCCTGGATACGCGCGGCGCGTTCACCGAGATCACCCTCGGCGAAGGCACCACGCAGCGCTGGCTTGGCGGCCTGCGCATCGACCGGGCGGAGGTCACCGACAAACGCGCCACCACCGGCATGATGGGCATGCCCAATCCCACCGCCGGGCAGACCCGCCGCGAGGACCTGGGCAGCGGCTTCCTGCGCATCGAGCGCGACATCGCGCCGGCGCTGACCTGGTACGCCGGCATCGGCCACAGCGAGCGCATGCCGGACTACTGGGAACTGTTCTCGCCGGACATGGGGCCGATGCACGCGCCGAATGCGTTCGCCGGCATCCAGCCGGAGAAGACCACCCAGCTCGACCTCGGCCTGCAGTACCGCAGCGAGCGCCTGGAGGCGTGGGTGTCGGCATATGCGGGCCGGGTGCAGGACTACATCCTGTTCACCTACCACGAGGGCGGCATGATGGGCAGCATGGCCCAGGCCGGCAACATCGATGCGCGCATCGCCGGTGCCGAAGCCGGTGCGGACGTGCGGCTGGGTGAACGCTGGAAGCTCGGCGGCACGCTGGCCTACGCCTGGGGCGAGAACCGCACCAACGGCGGCGCACTGCCGCAGATGCCGCCGCTGGAAGCCCGGCTCAGCGCCAACTGGGAAGGCGAGCGCTGGAGCGTTGGCGCGCTGGGCCGGGCGGTGACCCGCCAGCACCGTGTGGCGGTGGGGCAGGGCAATGTGGTCGCCCGCGACCTCGGCCCCAGCGCGGGCTTCGCCACGCTGGCGCTCAACGCCGGCTACCGGCTCAGCGATGCACTGCGGCTCAGCGCGGGCATCGACAACCTGTTCGACCGTGCCTACAGCGAGCACCTGAATCTGGCCGGCAGTGCCGACTTCGGCTTCCCGGCCGATCCGGTCCGCATCAATGAGCCGGGCCGCACCGCCTGGATGAAGGTGAACTACCGCTACTGAGTACGTGAAGGGGGGCGCTGAGCGCCCCCCTTCCGGAGGGTCCAGCGACGCAAATCGACACGCGCTGACACACGCCGTTACATGCGTGGCAAGCCCCAGCACGAAAGGCGTTGCGCCTGTCATCGACCGATGTGAAGCCCGTGGTAAACGCTTGGCACATATGTCTTGACACAGCCCGTGGCTACACTTGCCGGTCGTGGAACATCCGGGGTTTTTCTTCATGTTGGGACGCATCACCGCGCGCATCGCCGTTGGCCTCGGGCTGGCCTTCCTGGCCGGCTGTGGCAGCAAAGACGAGGCCGCACGCCGGCAGGCCGACGCCGTGCCGGTGACGGCCCAGGTGGTGCAGCCCTCGGCATGGAGCGACACGCTGCAGGCGCTGGGCACCGCCAAGGCGCGCGAGTCGGTGACGATCACCGCCAAAGTCAGCGAGATCATCGAAACGGTGCACTTCGAGAGCGGGCAGCAGGTCAACGCCGGCGCACCGCTGGTGACCCTGCGCGGCCAGGCCCAGGAAGCGGCCCTGCTGCAGGCGCAGGCGACCTTCGCCGAAGCCGACCAGCTGTACAGGCGCCAGCGCGAACTGGCTGCCCAGCAACTGGTGGCCAGCGCGACGCTGGATACCCAGCGCGCCATCCGCGATGCCGCCGAGGCACGTGTGCGTGAAATGCAGTCGGACATCGGCGACCGCCGGGTGCGTGCGCCCTTCGCCGGCGTGCTCGGCATCCGCCAGGTCAGCGCCGGCTCACTGGTGATGCCGTCCACCACCATCGCCACGCTGGATGACATCGAGCGGATGCACGTGGACTTCCAGGTGCCGGAGGCCGAACTGGCCTCGCTGACCACCGGCGACAAGGTCAGCGCCACCAGCGTGGCCTATCCCGGCCGCACGTTCGACGGCGAGGTGGCCACCATCGACACCCGTGTCGATCCGGGCACCCGTGCGGTCACCGTGCGCGCGGACTTCATCAATGCCGATCATGCGCTGCGTCCCGGCATGCTGCTGGACGTGCGCATGTTCAGACCGGAACGCCAGGCCCTGGTGATTCCGGAAATCGCCGTGGTCCAGGTCGGCCGCGACGCCTTCGTGTACCGGGTCAAGGCCGACCAGAGCGTGGAGCGTACCGATGTGACCACCGGCGCCCGCCGCGCCGGCGTGGTCGAGATCCGCAGCGGCATCCAGGCCGGCGACCGCATCGTGGTGGACGGCACCGGCAAGCTTCGCCCCGGCCTTAAGGTGCAGGCGCACGACGCCGCGCCGGCCACCGCTCCCGCCCCGGTGGCGGCACCGGTACCGGCCGCACGGACGGGCGCCGGCGGATGAAACTCTCCGACGTCTCCATCCAGCGCCCGGTATTTGCCGTGGTGATGAGCCTGCTGCTCGTCGTGCTGGGCATCATGTCGTTCACCCGCCTGACGCTGCGCGAGCTGCCGGCCATCGATCCGCCGATCGTGTCGGTGTCGGTGGACTACACCGGCGCCTCCGCGGCGGTGATCGAAAGCCGCATCACCCAGGTGCTGGAAGACGCACTCGCCGGCATCGAGGGCATCGACACCATCAACGCGCGCAGTTCCAACGGCCGCGCGCAGGTCAGCATCGAGTTCACCTCCAACCGCGACATCGAAGCGGCCGCCAATGACGTCCGCGACGCGGTCAGCCGGGTCGCCGACCGCATGCCCGAAGAGGCGCGGCCACCGGAGATCGCGAAGGTCGAAAGCGACGCCGACCCCATCATCTGGCTCAACATGAGCTCGACCACGATGGACACGCTGGAACTGAGCGACTATGCCGACCGCTACGTGGTTGACCGCTTCTCCAGCCTGGACGGCGTGGCGCAGGTGCGTATCGGCGGCCGCCAGCGCTATGCGATGCGGATCTGGCTGGACCGCGACCAGCTCGCCGCGCGCGGCCTGACCGTGGGCGATGTCGAAACCGCGCTGCGCAACGAGAACGTGGAGCTGCCGGCGGGGCGGATTGAATCGGCTGACCGCGATTTCACCCTGCGCGTGGAACGCAACTACGTCAAACCCGAGGACTTTGCCGGCATTCCGCTGGGCAAGGGCGCCGACGGTTACGTGGTACGCATGGGCGATGTGGCCAGGATCGAGCTGGCCTCGTCCGAACGCCGCGCCTATTACCGCAGCAATGGCGAGCCCAACATCGGCCTGGGCATCGTCAAGACCTCCACCGCCAATGCGCTGGACGTGGCGCGCGAGGCCCGCGAGGAAGCCGAACGCATCGGCAGCACGCTGCCGCAGGGTACGCGGATCTTCGTCGCCTTCGACAACACCACCTTCATCGAAGCGGCGGTGGACCGCGTGTACGCCACGCTGGTCGAGGCGATGCTGCTGGTGCTGGCGGTGATCTGGCTGTTCCTCGGCAGCTTCCGCGCCGCACTGATTCCCGCCGTGACGGTGCCGGTGTGCCTGGTGGCCGCCTTCATCGCGCTGTACGCCTTCGGCTTCTCGATCAACCTGCTCACCCTGCTGGCGCTGGTGCTGTGTATCGGCCTGGTGGTGGATGACGCCATCGTGGTGGTGGAGAACGTCCAGCGCCGCATCGATCTCGGCGAACCGCCCCTGGTCGCCTCCAAACGCGGTACCGCGCAGGTCGCTTTCGCGGTGATCGCCACCACGGCGGTGCTGGTGGCCGTGTTCCTGCCGGTCGGCTTCCTTGAAGGCAACACCGGCCGCCTGTTCCGCGAACTGGCCGTGGCGCTCGCGGCGGCCGTGGCGTTGTCCGCGTTCGTGTCGCTGACGCTGACCCCGATGATGGCCTCCAAGCTGCTCAAGCCGCATGCCGGCCAGCCGCCGCGCGGCCTGCATGGGGTGATCAACCGCAACCTGGACCGCCTGTCGGCCGCGTACGGTCGGGTGCTTGACGCCCATGTCGGGCGCACCTGGATCTACATCGTGGTGATGGTGCTGTCGCTGCTGGCCAGCGCGGCGCTGCTGAAGCTGCTGCCATCCGAGCTGGCGCCGGCCGAAGACCGCGGCTCGTTCCAGATCATGATCGATGGCCCCGAAGGTGCCGGCTTCGACTACACGGTCGGCCAGGTCCAGCAGGTGGAGAAGATCGTGTCCGGCTTCGTCGGCGAGGACAAGCCGATCGTGCGCGCCAATCCGCGCGTCCCCGGTGGCTTCGGTGCCAGCGAGGAAATGCATACCGGCCGCATCAGCGTGTTCCTGCAGCCGTGGCGCCAGCGCGATGTGTCCACCCCGGATGTGGCGGCCGATCTGCAGACCCACCTCAACGACCTGCGCGGCGTGCGCGTGCGCACCCAGGTCGGCGGCGGTCTGGTGCGCAGCCAGGGCCAGCCGTTCCAGATCGTCCTCGGCGGCCCCGAGTATGCCGAGATCGCCCAGTGGCGGGACCGCATGCTGCTGCGCATGGCCGACAACCCCGGTCTGGTCGGCGCCGATTCGGACTACAAGGAAACCCGCCCGCAGATGCGGGTCAACATCAACCGCCAGCGTGCGGCCGACCTGGGCGTGTCGGTCACCGCGATCGGCAGCGCGCTGGAGACGATGATGGGGTCGCGTCGCGTCACCACCTTCGTCGACAACGGCGAAGAGTACGACGTGCTGGTCCAGGCCGGCCGCGACGGTCGTGCTTCGCCGGACGACCTGGCCGCGATCCGGGTGCGGGCCGCCAACGGTGCGCTGATCCCGCTGTCCAACCTGGTCACGCTCAGCGAAGTGGCCGAGGCCGGCAACCTCAACCGGTTCAACCGGCTGCGCTCGATCACCATCAGCGCCGGCCTGGCGCCGGGCTATCCGCTGGGCGAGGCCATCGCCTGGGCCCAGCAGACCGCCCGCGAGGAACTGCCGCAGCATGCGCAGATCGACTGGAAGGGCGAGTCGCGCGAGTACCAGAACGCCGGCAGCGCGGTGCTGCTGACCTTCGCGATGGCGCTGCTGGTGGTGTACCTGGTGCTGGCCGCCCAGTTCGAGAGCTTCATCCACCCGCTGGTGATCATGCTGACTGTGCCGCTGGGCGTGCTCGGCGCGCTGCTGGGGCTGTACGTCAGCGGCGGCACGATCAATCTGTTCAGTCAGATCGGCATCGTGATGCTGGTCGGCCTGGCCGCCAAGAACGGCATCCTGATCGTGGAGTTCGCCAACCAGCTCCGTGACGAGGGCCGCGACGTGCACCAGGCCATCGTCGAATCGGCGATGGTGCGCCTGCGCCCGATCCTGATGACCTCCATCGCCACCGTGGTCGGCGCGATCCCGCTGGTGGTCGCCGGCGGGCCCGGTTCGGCCAGCCGCGGCACCATCGGCATCGTGGTGATCTTCGGCGTCACCGTCTCCACCTTCCTGTCTCTGTTCGTGGTGCCCGCGTTCTACTCGCTGCTGGCCCCCTACACGCGTTCACCCGAAGCGGTGGCGCGCGAGCTGGCCAGGCAGGAGGCGGACACCCCGTCGGTGGGCGGGCACGCCTGAGGCATCGGCGCGGCCTGCGGGCCGCGCCCACCGCCCATTCATCGAAATTGCCACTACGCAGGCCGGCGCGGATCGTGGAGAATCAACCCGGTCCTCCCAGCCGACGGGGACGTTCCTTTTTTCCGCCGACTGGAGAGAGCGCGTGGAAGCAGCTGTACATTTCATCAATGGCATCATCTGGAGCAAGGCACTGATCTTCGTGTGCCTGGCCGCTGGCCTGTTCTTCAGTGTCCGCACCCGGTTCATGCAGATCCGCGGGTTCTTCGAGATGTGTCGCCTGACCGTCCGGGGCGAGAAGTCCGACGCAGGCGTGTCGTCGTTCCAGGCGCTGGCCATGTCGATGGCCGGGCGCATGGGCATCGGCAACATCGCCGGCGTGGCCACCGCGATCGCCTTCGGTGGCCCCGGCGCGATCTTCTGGATGTGGGTGATGGGCTTCCTTGGTGCATCGACCTCCTACGTCGAGTGCACCCTGGCGCAGATCTACAAGACCAAGGATGCCGAAGGCCGCTACCGCGGCGGTCCGGCCTATTACATCGAAAAAGCGATGGGCCTGAAGTGGTACGCGCTGGCCTTCGCCGGCGCCACGATCATCGCTGCCGGCTTCCTGATGCCGGGCGTGCAGGCCAATGCGATCGCCGACAGCATCATCAATGCCTGCCGCGGCGGTGCGCTGTGCGGGCCGCTGGACGGCCAGGTGATGGGCATGGAATCGGCGCAGGCGCTGAAGCTTGGCATCGGTATCGTGGTGTCGCTGCTGCTGGGCGTGGTGATCTTCGGCGGCGTCAAGCGCATCGCCAACTTCGCCGAAGTGGTGGTGCCGTTCATGGCCGCCGGGTTCATCCTGATGGCCATCGCCATCATGATCATCAACTACGACCGCGTGCCGGACATGTTCGGCATCATCTTCAACAGCGCCTTCGGTACCCATGCCGCGTTCGGCGCGATGATGGGCCTGGCGGTGGAGTGGGGCATCAAGCGCGGCATCTATGCCAACGAGGCGGGCCAGGGTTCCGGGCCGCATGCCGCCGCGGCCTCGGAGGTCTCGCACCCCGCCAAGCAGGGGTACGTGCAGGCCTTCGCGATCTACTTCGACACCATGATGGTGTGCACGGCCACTGCGTTCCTGATCCTGGCCAGCGGCACCTACAACGTGTACTCCCCGGTGGCCGGTGCCGAGCCGATCTTCCAGGGCCTGGCCGGTATCCCGGAAGGTGCCGGGTATGCGCAGGCGGGCGTGGAAGCGGTGCTGCCGGGATGGGGGGCGTCGTTCGTGTCGGTGGCGATCTTCTTCTTCGCCTTCACCACGATCATGGCCTATTACTACATGGCCGAGACCAACCTCAGCTACATCAACCACAACCGCAAGCGCCCGGCCACCGTGCTGCTGCTGCGTCTGGGCATCATCGGCATGGTGGTGTTCGGTGCGTTCCACAACGCCACGCTGGCGTGGGCGCTGGGCGACATCGGCGTGGGCCTGATGGCCTGGTTGAACATCATCGCCATCCTGATCGTGCAGAAGCCGGCCATGCTGGCCCTGCGCGATTACGAACGACAGAAGAAGCTCGGCCTCGACCCGATCTTCGACCCCGATGCCCTGGGCATCAAGAACGCCGACTTCTGGCGTCAACGCAAGCTGGAGCAGTCCTGTAGTGAATGATCCCTGGAAAAATGCCCGCCGCCCGTCGGCGCGACCGCCGCGGGCCACCCCGTTGCCGCCGCGCGAGCAGGGCGGCAGCCCGCCGCCGCCGGGCCGTGGCAATGACGAACTGCGTCTGTACGGCTGGAACGCCGTGCAGGCGCTGTTCGAGCGCCGCCCACAGGCGCTGCGCAAGCTGTACCTGGCCGAGTCGCTGATTCCGCGCCTGCAGCCGATGCTGAAGTGGTGCGTGGCCAACCGCGTCGGCTACCGCGTGGTGGAGGAGGGCGATCTCAACAAGCTCGCCGCGACCACCCACCACGAAGGCGTCGTCGCCGATGTGGTGCGTGCGCCGATGCTGTCCCTGGCCGAGTGGCTGGACACGCTGCCGACGAGCGGCCCGGTGCTGGCACTGTGGCTGGACGGGGTGGGCAACCCACACAACTTCGGCGCGATTCTGCGCTCGGCCGCGCACTTTGGCGTGGCCGGCCTGCTGTTGCCGCCGGGTGCGACGCTGGCGCTGTCCGGTGCCGCCGCACGCGTGGCCGAAGGCGGCGCCGAAGCGGTGCCGCTGGTACGCCTGCCGGAGCTGCCGCAGGCGATGTCGCAGCTGCGTGCTGCCGGCTTCGGGCTGGCGGCGACGCTGGTGGACGGTGGCGACAACCTGTTCGCGGCCGCGCTGCCCGAGCGCCTGGTGTATGTCATGGGGGCCGAAGGCGAGGGCATGGACCGCGACCTCGCGCAGGACTGCGATCTGCAGGTCTCCATTCCCGGCAGTGGCGCCGTGGAAAGCCTCAACGTGGCCTCGGCCACGGCGGTGCTGCTGTCGCATTGGTACGGCCGCAAGGGGTGATCGCGGCACCTGTTTTACGGGTAGCGCACACGAGCGCGCCGCTCCATGTTGTGATCGGTTCCACCGAACTGGCTGTGACTACATTCGATTCGGACTTTTCGCATGGTGAAGTGGATTCCATTCCACGCACAGTGTGACGGCGGTGCTGCGTTGCGTAGGTGAGGAGAGACACCCACCCAGCGCGGCGATCCGCTTGTCCGGACGTACGTAAGACTGCGGCATTCACCGCGTGGGGTGTGATGCAATCCCGGTAGCCCGACCGTTCGCGGTCGGGCTTTTTTTTTGAGGTGCGGCGAGCATGGGCCGCCGCACCGGGCCGTCACTCGTTCGGCGGCGTGGTCGGCTTGGCTTCGCTGCCGAAACTGCCGTCGGCCTCGGCCGCGAGGTAGGCAAAGACGGTATAGGCGGCTACGTTCTGCGCCAGCGCGGCCGGGTCGATCTTGTCCAGCGTGTCGTCGGCGGTGTGATGCAGGTGGAAGTAGTCGCTGCCGTCCTGCGCCAGCCAGGCCCATGCACCGCCCTTGGCGGCCAGCGGACCGACGTCCGGGCCCGGGCCGCCCTTGTCCGGCGCATACTCGATGCCCAGCGGCTTGAGCACCTCGGCGATCTGCCGGGTCGCCTCACGCGACTCGGCCGGGTTCGGTGAGCCGGTGTTGAACGCGTAGATGCGGCCGGCGCCGAAATCGCTTTCGGCGGCGAGCTGGTGCCGGACCACGTCCTTGGCGTGCGCCTCCGCATAGGCCTTGCCGCCGTACAGACCCTGTTCCTCGTTGGCGAAGGCCACCACGCGGATGGTGCGCTTCGGTGCCTGCTTGAGCTGGCCGATCAGGTGGCCGGCGGCCATCGTGATGCCCACGCCGGCGCCATCATCGACCGCGCCGGTGCCCAGGTCCCAGGAATCGAGGTGGCCACCGATCACCACCACTTCCTTGGGCAGGCTGCGACCGGTGATCTCGCCGATCACGTTGTATGAGGTGGCCTTGCCATCCCAGCCGCAGTCCAAGCTGATCTTGAGCGTGGTCGGGCCAAGCGCGAGCAGGCGCGCCAGCTGGTTGGCGTCGGGCACCGACAAGGCGGCCGCCGGTACCGGCGTCAGGCCGTCGTCGAAGCGGGTGATGCCGGTATGCGGCACGCGGTGTGAATCAGTGCCCGCCGAGCGCATCACAAAGCCGATCGCTCCCTTGCGGATCGCCTCGGAGGGCCCCTTGCTGCGCACTGCGCCGCCATTGCCGTAGTCGCGGCCATCGCGGTACGCGGTCATCTGGTAATCAACGAAGGCGATCTTGCCGGTGAGCGAGCCGGCCGGTGCCGCCTGAAGGGCGGCCAGGTCGGCGAAGCGCACCACCTCGGCCTCGACCGTGCCGCCCGGGCTGCCGCCCAGTGCGGTGATGGTCAGCGGCTGGGCGTGCGTACCGGTCACTTCGGCGTGCTCGCTGCGGCGCTCCCACTTGGGGAAGGTGACCGGCTCGGTCCACACCTTGTCAAAGCCCAACGCCTTGAATTTGGCCACCGCCCAGGCCACCGCGCGCGCGTCGGCCTCGCTGCCGGCGATGCGCGGCCCGATCTCGGTAGTGAGCGACTCCACGACCTTCCAGCCGGTGTCGTCCTTCAGCGCCTGCTCGCGCAGCTCGGCGGCGGTGGCCAGCGACGCGGGCGGCAAAGTCGTCGGCGCGGCGAAGGCGGGCCCTGCCAGCAGGGCAAGGGTGGATGCGATGGCAAGAACGCGGCGACGCATGGACGAACTCCGGAAACGGGGCGGAAGCATCCGAGCTTAGCAGCCTGCCGGCCCGGCACATGGGCGGGAGGTCATGGTCCGGCGGACGCTGCTTGCCCTACGCGAAAGCCCCGCCGGAGCGGGGCTTTCGGATGCCGGTCGGTACCAGCCGTTGGCCGGCGTGCGGCTTACTTTTTCAGGGTGTCGCGGATCTCGCGCAGCAGCAGCACTTCTTCGGCCGGCGCGGCCGGGGCGGCTTCCTTCTTGCGGGCCAGGCGATTGATCACCTTCACCACCAGGAAGATCGCGAAGGCCACGATCACGAACTGCACCAGCGTGTTGAGGAAATCGCCGTAGCCGATCACCACTGCGGGAATTTCCTTGCCGTCCGCTCCCGGTCGTGCCGGGGCCAAGGTCCAGGCCAACTGCGAGAAATCCACCCGCCCGATCAGCCAGCCCAGCGGCGGCATGATGATCTTGTCCACCAGTGCGGTGACGATCTTGCCGAACGCGGCACCGATGACGACACCGACCGCCAGGTCGATGACGTTGCCACGCATGGCGAATTCCTTGAACTCGGTAATCATTCCCATCGGGTTCTCCTGTCGCGGGGGGATCAAAGGACGCCGCAGCGTAACGCAGCGGTTGTCATCCGGCGATGACGCCGTGGCGTTCGGCGACATTCTCCAGGCGCGCGCTGAAACGATCGCCCGGGTGCAGCGCGGCCACACCCGCAGGCGTGCCCATGAACACCAGATCGCCCGCACGCAGCGCCCACAGTTTGGACAGCTCGTGCAGGATTTCCGGCACGTTCCAGATCATCTGGTCCAGCAGCGACTGCTGGCGCACCTCACCGTTGATTTCCAGCGACAGATTGAGCGCGGCAAGATCGCCCACTTCACCGGCCGGCACCAGTTCGCTCACCGGGGCGGAGTGATCGAAGCCCTTGGCGCTGTCCCAGGGGTGGCCCTTGGCCTTGGCGGCCGCCTGCAGGTCGCGACGGGTCAGGTCCAGGCCGACGCCATAGCCGAACACCAGCGCCTCGGCCTGTTCCACCGGCAGCAGGCCTGCCGGCGCATCGCGGCCGATGGCCACCACCAGTTCCACCTCGTGGTGCAGGTCGCTGGTGGCCGGCGGGTAGGGGATCACATCGTCGTGGCCGACCACGATCGCGTCGGCCGGCTTGCTGAAGAACATTGGGCGGCCGCGGTCGTCGGCGGCCGGCACGGCTGCCCCCATCTCACGCGCATGGTCGGCGAAATTGCGGCCCACACAGTAGATGCGACGCACCGGGAACGTTCCGCCGCCGGCAACCGGAATGCGCGGCGGCACGGGCGTGGGGATTACATCGGTCATGCTCGCGTCCTGTCATGGAAGGGTCGCGGCAGTCTAGATCGTGCGTGCACGACGTGTCATGCCAAGCGTGGCACGTCGACAGCGTCAGGGCAGGGCAGGCCCGCAGGTGCGGGCCGTGCAGCGGATCAGCGCGACAGCGGCAGGGCCGGCTTGCGCACCACGCGATACTCACCGTCCATCACCTGCGACGGGGCCGGGCGAGCGCTCTTGCGCTGGGCAAGCAGCTTCCACGCCACGCCGGCGATGATCATCGCCGCACCGACGAACACGCCCACGAACACCAATGCGGCCAGGATCGCCAGGCCCAGCAGGCCGACCGCAACGCGCACCAACGGGTGACGCGGCTTGCGCGGGGCAAACAGGGAGCGGAACTGGTTGAACTGGAAGAAGCGGCTGTACATGGCGGTTTTCTTGGCTGAAGTCAGCGAGTGCTGAGTATCTGCGGTGGCCACTGTCATTGAGTGAAAAAGTCGTTAAGCGTAGCGTTCAACTGTTTCAGATCAATGACTTGGGTTCATGCAGGAGCCAGCGACATGACGACGTGAGACACTGGCCGCCTTTCGTGGTCACGATCCGACATGCCTGAACTGCATTCCCCCGACACCGCCCTGATTGCCCTGGACGCGATTGCCGACGCCGGCTTCGCCGAAGTGGAGGCCTGCATCGACGGCGACGCCGAATCGGTGGTGCTGTACCGCGACGGCGCGCAGGTGCGCGGCTGGCTGAACATCTGCCCGCACGCGGGTCGTCGGCTCGACTGGGCGCCGGGACAGTTCCTCAGGAGCCGCGAGGGGCATCTGGTGTGCGCCGCGCACGGGGCTTCGTTCTCGCTGGACACCGGCGACTGCGTGGCCGGCCCCTGTCGTGGCGATCACCTGCGCGCGGTGCCGCTGCAGGTGCGCGACGGCCAGGTGTGGCTGGCCTGATCAGAACATCAGGTTGATCATCACCACCACCACGATGGTATAGATCAACGACAGCGGCGCGCCCACCCGCCACAGCTCGCGCGGTGTGTAGTTGGCCGGGCCGGTGATCATCGAAATCACCGGATTGGAGGCGGTCATCAGGTTGTTGGACGCCGACAATGCCACGATCAGTGCGAATGCGGTGGGGTTGCCGCCGGCGGCCAACGCGAGGTTGACCGCGATCGGCACCATCACGATGGTCGCCCCGACATGGCTGATCACCAGCGAGAACACCGTGGTCAGCAGCGCCAGCGCGATCTCCAGCACCCACACCGGGATGCCGGTGGGCAGGCGGTCGATGGTATGTCCGGCGACCCACGCGGCCGCACCACTGCTGTCCATCGCCCAGCCGAGCGGAATCAGCCCGGCCATCATGAACACGGTTTTCCAGTTGATCGCAGCGTAGGCCTCGTCCATGCGCAGCACGCCGGTGAGCAGCATGCCGGCCACGCCGGTCATCAGGGTCAGCGCCACCGGCAGCTTGGAAGTCAGCGCGATGAGGATGGTGAGGGCGAAGATCGCCATCGCCATCTTGAACTTGTGCGGGCGCTGCTCGCCCTTGGGATAGTCGGTGACCACCACGAAGTCGCGGCTCTTGGCGGCCTGCGCCAGGTCGGTCCAGATGCTGTGGAACACCAGCATGTCGCCGGCCCGCAATGCGACGTTGCGGACGTCCTCGCGGATCACCTGCTTGTCGCGGTTGATCGCCAGCAGGCTGATGCCGCGCTGCTTGCGCAGGCGCAGGTCCGAGGCGCTCTTGCCGATCACATCCGAGGTGGGCGGCACCACCGCTTCGGAGATGCCGGCGCGGCTGGGATTGAACAGATCGCCCAGGTGCTTGAGGCGCGAGGACATGCGCAGGAACTGGTTCTGCGCGAAATCGCTGACCTGCTGGCGGGCGCCCATCACCCCGAGGACGCTTCCCACCCAGATGCGCATCTCCGCCGGCGGGGCCAGGCGGGTGTCGTTGCCCGTCTTCAGAGCCAGCAGCAGCGGGGCGTCGTGCACGTTCTCCGCTTCGCCCAGAGTCATGCCGACCAGCGGGCTTTCGGCGGTGACCACCAGCTCGAACACGTCGCCTTCGATGCCGTAGGTCTTGGCGAAGTAGCTGTCCGTGCGCGCCGGGGTCACGCCGTCGTTGGCCAGCGATTCCTCTTCGACCAGCTTGCGGTCGCCGTAATAGCGGAAGTACAGCAGCGAGGCGATCAGCAACGCCACGCCGATCGGCAGCGGCGCGAACATGCGCAGCGGTTCGATGGTGGCCAGGCCGGAGGGCAGGTTGTTGTTGGCCGAAGCCAGCAGATCGTTGAGCAGGATCAGCGGCGAGTTGCCGACCATCGTCAGCGCGCCGCCCATCACGATTGCCGCCGAGATCGGCAGCAGCAGCCGCTGCAGGGTCAGCCCGGTGCGTGCGGCCAGGCGCGAGGCCACCGGCAGGTACAGCGCCATCACCGAGGGGTTCTGCATGAACGAGGAGTTCAACCCGGCGATCGCGGTGGTCATCATCAGCAGACGCTGCTCGACGCCGTGGCCGCGGCGCAGCAGCCAGGCGGCCAGCCGGTTCAGTGCGCCGGTCCGGTCCAGGCCCGCGCCCAGGATGGTGGTGGCGATGATGCTCATCACCGCGTTGCCGGAGAAGCCGCCGAAGATCTCCTCCGGCGCGATCAGGCCGGTCACGCCCAGCACCACCAGCACCACCAGTGCCACCACGTCGGCGCGGATGCGCTCGAACAGGAACATCGCCATCGTGAAGCCGACCAGCCCGAGTACGAGCTTCATGTCCGTGGTCAGCGTCAGCGCGGTATCCATGAGGTGGCGCGGTTCCTTGGGCTCGGGTCAGGTACGGTCGTACAGCAGGTCCCACACCCCGTGGCCGAGCTTCTGGCCGCGGGTCTCGAAGTGGGTCTGCGGGCGCCATTCGGGACGGTCGACCTGGCCGCGCGGACCGGCCCGGTTGCTCAGCCCGGCCGTGGCGTCGAGCACGTTCCACATCTGCTCGGCGTAGTCTTCCCAGTCGGTGGCGCAGTGCAGGCGGCCGCCGACGCGCAGCTTGCGCACCAGCAGGTCGGCGAACGCCGGCTGGATCAGCCGGCGCTTGTTGTGGCGCTTCTTGTGCCACGGGTCGGGGAAATAGATGCGCACTTCATCCAGCGCGCCATCGGCGATTTCCTTCTCCAGCACTTCCACCGCATCGTGGTGGTACAGGCGCACGTGGTCGGCGTTGTCGTCGGCCAGCGCATTGAGCAGGCGGCCCACACCCGGCGCGTGCACTTCCAGCCCGATGTAGTCGCGGCTCGGGTCCTGCTGGGCGGCAAAGCGCAGCGCGGCGCCGTTGCCGAAGCCGATCTCCAGCACCTTGGGTGCATCGCGCCCGAAGGTGGCGTCCAGATCGCGGGGCTCACCGGTGAAGTCCAGCCCGAAGCGCGGCCAGCGGTCGTCGAACGCGCGCTGCTGGGCCGGCGTGAACCGGCCCTGGCGAAGCACGAAGCTGCGCACCTCGCGGCGGCCTTCGGTGACGGTGAAGGGCTTGGGCGGCGCCTTGGCGCCGGCGCTGTCAAAGGGATTGGTCATCAGGCGATCAACCCATCCACCGGCGAGGACGCACTCGCGTAACGCCTGCGCGGGATGCGCCCGGCCAGGAACGCCTCGCGGCCGGCCTCGACCGCCTTGCGCATCGCGCTGGCCATCAGCACCGGGTTGCGTGCGCCGGCAATGGCGGTGTTCATCAGCACGCCGTCGCAGCCCAGTTCCATCGCGATCGCCGCGTCGGAGGCGGTGCCCACGCCGGCATCGACAATGATCGGCACCTTGGCGTTCTCGATGATTTCCAGCAGGTTGTACTTGTTCTGGATGCCCAGCCCCGAGCCGATCGGCGCGGCCAGCGGCATCACCGCAGCGCAGCCGATCTCTTCCAGGCGCTTGGCCAGGAGCGGGTCGTCGGAGGTGTAGACCATCACCTCGAAGCCGTCCTTGACCAGTTGTTCGGCGGCCTTGAGGGTCTGTACCACGTCCGGGTACAGGGTCTTCTGGTCGCCCAGCACTTCCAGCTTGGTCAGGTTGTGGCCGTCCAGCAGCTCGCGCGCCAGACGGCAGGTGCGCACCGCGTCGTCGGCGGTGTAGCAGCCGGCGGTGTTGGGCAGGAGGGTGAAGCGGTCCGGCGGCAGCACGTCGAGCAGGTTCGGCTCGCCCGGGTTCTGCCCGATGTTGGTGCGGCGGATCGCCACGGTCACGATCTGCGCGCCCGCGGCCTCGGTGGCTGCACGGGTCTGGTCCAGATCCCTGAACTTTCCGGTGCCGGTCAGCAGGCGGGAGGCATAGGTCTTGCCGGCGATGACCAGCGAGTCGAAGGGGGCATGTACGTTCATCGCCGAATTATCGCCTATCGCGCGTGACCCTGCTGGCCCGGCGTGCGGCCGCTGGACAGCGTGCTCAGCCGCCGCCCAGCGCGTGCACGATCTCGACCACGTCGCCGTCCTGCAGCACGTGCCCGGCATGGCGGCTGCGGGTGATGATCTGGCCATTGACCTCTACCGCCACGCGGCGCTCGGCCAGGTGTTCGGTCTGAAGCAGGTCCAGGACGGTGGCAGTGTGCGGAAGCTGGCGGGATTCGCCGTTGAGCTGGATGTTCATGTCGTTATTGTCCCCCAATGAGGGGCAAGTGCGTACCCTTGCCGGCCCTGTGCGCGGTGCCGGGATGCAGGCCCCTCAAGGGTATGCGGCCGGCGCGCGGGACTTCATGCGGCGGCGCAGCGTGAAGTCGCCGAAGCGCAGTGAAACCATTGTCACCGTGCGCTGGCGTATGCCGCCGGCCTCCCACCTCTCAAGGAGCTTTACATGCTGATCAGCAAGCGCCCCCTGCGTTCCCTGATGGCAGTCGCCATCGCGCTGGCCGCCGTGCCTGCAATGGCGCAGTCCCCGTACTCCCGCACCGTGTTCATCGGCGACAGCCTGACCGATGCCGGCTACTTCCGTCCGCTGCTGCCCGCCAGCGTGCAGCCGGTCACCGGCCAGTTCACCACCAACCCGGGCTGGACCTACGCCCAGTACGTGTCCAACTACTACGGCACCAATGGCGCGGCACACGGCAACGGCCAGGGCGGCGACAACTACGCCATCGGCGGCGCGCGCGTCGGTGTGGATGTCAGCCAGAGCCTGGCACCGGGGACCCCGGCCATTCCGGTCTACTCGCTGAAGACCCAGACCGCGCAGTACCTGGCCGCCAACGGCGGCAAGGCCGACGCCAATGCCCTGTACACCGTGTGGGGCGGCGCCAACGACATCTTCGCGATCCAGGGCGGTGCACCGCTGCAGGCCACCCTGGGTGCGGCAGTCACCGACCAGGTCGGCATCGTCGCCACCCTGAAGGGCGCCGGCGCGCAGTACATTGTGGTCCCGACCCTGCCGGACATCGGCCTGACCCCGGCCGCCCGTGCCGGCGGCGCCGTCGGCATGGCGCAGGGCACCGCTCTGGCCAAGGCCTACAACGATGCGCTGTTCGGTGGCCTGAAGGCCGCCGGCCTGCAGGTGATCCCGGTCGACACCTTCCACATCCTGCAGGAAATCGTCGCCAGCCCGGCCGCCTACGGTTTCATCAACGTGACCAGCCCGGCGTGCACCACGGCCTCGTCGCTGACCTGCAACCCGACCTCGTACGCCAACCCGGACGCAGCCAACAACTACGTGTTCGCCGACGGCGTGCATCCGACCTCGGCCACCCACGCCATGCTGGGCGCCTACACGCTGTCCATCCTGGAAGCGCCGCGCCTGCAGCAGATCCTGACCCACTCGGCACAGACCGTGGGCCGTTCGCGCGCCGACCAGGTCAGCATGCACCTCGGTGGCCGCCCGGCCGACGGCCTGAGCTGGTGGGGCAACCTGCGCGGTGACATGCAGCGCTACGCCCATGCCGACCTGTACGACGGCATGGCCCCGGCCGGCCTGTTCGGTGTGGATTGGGCGCGTGATGGCATGGTTGCCGGCGGCTTCGCCGGTTACGGCCGCATGGATGCCGACTTCGGCAACAGCCAGGGCGACTTCACCCAGTCCGACACCACCGTGGGTCTGTTCGCCGGCTGGTACGGCGAGCGCGCCTGGGTCAACGGCCAGGTCAGCTACAGCTGGCTGGACTACGACGTCACCCGCAAGCTGCACCTCGGCCCGGCCACCCGCGAGCACAAGGGGTCGCCGGAAGGCAGCAACCTGACCGCCGCGCTGAATGCCGGTTACGAGTTCGGCAACGAAGGTGGCTTCCGCCACGGCCCGGTGGCCGCGGTGATCTGGCAGAAGGTCAAGCTGGACGGCTACACCGAAAGCAACGTCAGCGCCTCGGCGCTGGGCTACGGCGACCAGGACCTGGATTCCACCGTCGGCCGCGTTGGCTGGCAGGCACGCTTCGACGGCGGCAACGTCAAACCGTACCTGCAGGTCACCTACGACCACGAGTTCGAGGACGGCAAGCAGGCCAGCGCCTGGCTGCAGACGATGCCGGACGTGGGCATGTACAAGGTGCCGGGTCTGGAGTTCGACAAGGACTACGCCACCGCAGTGATGGGCGCCCGCATGACCCTGTTCGGCCTGAACAGCAATGTCGGCATCAGCACCACCACGCTGCAGAAGCGCGCCCGCGACGCGACCGTGTTCGCCAGCTTCAGCGGCAGCTTCTGATCCACCTCCGTTGTCCACGCGCCGCCGAGTCGCGTGGACAACGGCAGCGCAACGGGCGGCCCAGTGCCGCCCGTTGCCTTTTTACCGGTCCGGCGCATAAACTTGCCGGACATCCTGCGGGTGTAGCTCAATGGTAGAGCTGTAGCTTCCCAAGCTACTGACGAGGGTTCGATTCCCTTCACCCGCTCCAGATGTCCGCCTCGGCCCGCAATGGGCCGACGGTGCAGGCCGCAGCGGCGTTGAACGTGCGCCGTGCCGCCAAGCTGCTCTGTCCTGTCCGTCCAGCCCGTCCAGGCGTCACTGCAGCGCAGCGATACATGCGTCGATGCCGGCCATTGCGGTTGGTCGCCCCGACCGCCGCCGTCATACTGTCTGCCCGATCTGAAAAGGACTGTTCATGATCCGTCGGAGCGTCGTCCGCGTCTCGTCCCGCCTGGTGTATCTGCCGGCGCTGTTGTTCACCGTCATGCTTGCACCGGCATGGGCGGTGGTGCCGGCGGCGGATCAGTTCCCGGCCGAACCCGGCATGCTCGCGACGGTGACGGTGCGGACCACGTTGCCCGATGGCACGCGACGCGTGGAAGGAAGCGTGCCGCGGTACAACACCTACCGCGTCGAGGCCGATTGCGGGCGCGGTACCGTCGCGATGTACCGGAGGGAGGAAAACGGACAGTGGGACCAGCGTTATGCCGCACGGCGACGTGCGGACGGCTGGGAGCGCACCACGATCGAGGGACCGGCGGCGCGCATTCCCGCAGGGTCCAACCTCGACTGGCTGGCCAGCGCGCAGCATGACGCAGTCTGCAGGCCGAACACCGGTCTGGCCGCGCCGCGTGACGTACAGGGCTGACGCCGGCCGCCCGTCATCGCGCCGTATCGCCTGCGCGCTATGCTTCGCGCTTTCCTCCCTGCGCACCACCATGAAGCTGGCCATCCTTTCCCGCAACAGCAAGCTGTACTCGACCCGCCGTCTGGTCGAAGCGGCGCGTGCCCGTGGTCATACCGTGCGGGTGCTCGATCCGCTGCGCTGCTACATGCGCATCGCGGCGGACGGTTTCAGCATGCATTACAAGGGGCGGGCGATCACCGGCGTGGATGCGGTGATTCCGCGCATCGGTGCGTCGGTAACCCGCTATGGCACCGCCGTGCTGCGCCAGTTCGAGATGATGGGCGCGCGTACGCCCAACCCGTCCGATGCCATCCTGCGCGCGCGTGACAAACTGCGTGCGCACCAGATACTGGCGTCCAAGGGCATCGACATGCCAGTGACGGTGTTCGGCGACAACCCCGACGACACCGTGGACCTGCTGTCCATGCTCGGCCCGCCGCCGCACGTGGTGAAGCTCAACGAGGGCACCCAGGGGCGAGGCGTGATCCTGACCGAGAAGGCCAGCGCGTCGCGCGGCATCGTCGAGGCGCTGCGCGGCTTGTATGCCAACTTCCTGATGCAGGAGTTCATCGGCGAGGCCCAGGGCGCCGACCTGCGCTGCCTGGTGGTAGGCGACCAGGTGGTGGGCGCGATGCAGCGCCAGGCGCCGGACGGTGACTTCCGCTCCAACCTGCATGCGGGCGGCAGTGCCCGTGCGGCCAAGGCGACACGGGCCGAACAGCAGGTGGCCGTACGCTCGGCCAAGGCGCTCGGCCTGAGCGTGGCCGGCGTGGATCTGATCCGCTCCAGCCGCGGCCCGCTGGTGCTGGAGGTCAACTCCACCCCGGGGCTGGAAGGGATCGAAGCCATCTGCCAGACCGACCTGGCCGGACGCATCATCGACCACGTTGCGTCGATGAAAAAGCCTTCCGCTTCAAAGGCTTGAACATTAATGCGGGCCTCGGTGACGCTTTTAACACGGGTTTAATCGACCCCGGCGTAGGCTCTGTCGAACCGCAGCTCTGCCCTCCTCAGCAGGATTCGGTAATCGGGAAACACCTTCAGGCCCAGGCGGCTTCCGCCTGGGCCTTTTTATGCCCTGTCGTTGCGCACTTGCTGGCGTGAAGGCGAGGGGGCTACAGTCGGCGCTCACTCCAAGCAAGGAATGGCTGGGCATGAAAGGTATGACGAGGGTCGCGGCAACGGCCGTACTGCTGATGTGCATGGGCGCCACCGCCCATGCGGCGCCGAAGAAAGAGGTGTTCGAGCCGGGCAAGCCGTTGTCTGAACAGATCACCAAGATCGAGATCGACTTGAACGACGGCGAGACCTACGCCGAACTGGCCCTGCCCGAGCGCAGCCGGGTCCGCGAAGCCTTGACGCGTATGCGCGCCGTGGTCGAACAGTACCCCGAGCAGAAGGCGCTGCCGGAGAGCGCGCGGATGGCGCTGTTCAACGATCAGCAGGTAGTAAACACCGTTTTGACACAAGCGCGCGAAGATAGCCGTCTAATATGTAAGCGTGAAAAGGCGATCGGCTCCAACATGCCGGTCACCCAATGCATGACCGTTGCCCAGCGCGAGCGCATCAAGGCCCAGGCCCAAGGTCGCATGGATAAGACGCAACGGGTCGGCAACTATTCTTATTAGAGGTCACAGTGCGAATTCTTGTAATTGAAGACAACAGCGACATCGCCGCCAACCTGGGCGACTACCTCGAAGACCGCGGGCATACCGTGGACTTCGCCGCCGATGGCGTGACCGGCCTGCACCTGGCGGTGGTCCATGAGTTCGACGCGATCGTGCTGGATCTCAATCTGCCGGGGATGGACGGCATCGAGGTCTGCCGCAAGCTGCGAAATGAAGCGCGCAAGCAGACCCCGGTACTGATGCTCACCGCACGGGATTCGCTGGACAACAAGCTGGCCGGGTTTGATTCCGGCGCAGACGACTACCTGATCAAGCCGTTCGCGCTGCAGGAAGTCGAAGTCCGTCTGAACGCCCTGTCGCGTCGCGGCAAGGGCGTGCAGACGCGCGTGCTGGAAACCGGTGATCTGGAGTACAACCTGGATACGCTGGAAGTCCGCCGACAGGGCAAGCTGCTGCAGCTCAACCCGACGGCGCTGAAGATCCTGCAGGCGCTGATGGAAGCGGCGCCGGCCGTGGTCACCCGCCAGGAACTGGAAACCCGGGTGTGGGGCGAGGAACTGCCGGATTCGGACTCGCTGCGCGTGCACATCCACGGCCTGCGTGCCGTGGTGGACAAGCCGTTCGAGGTGCCGCTGATCCAGACCCGTCACGGCATCGGTTACCGCATCGCCGCCCCGGAAGCCTGATCGGGTGAGCGCCAAGGGGGGCCGCCGCCGCGCACCGTACCGGCGGCGGCTGCGCAGTCGCATCATCGTTTCGTTCGCGTTGTTGGGCTTCTGCCTGACGACGCTGTTCGCGTTTGCCACCAACTGGGCCCGCAGCCGCGTGGAAAACCAGCTGGTCGAGGACGTGATGAACCGCAACGTCGACGAGTACGCGCGGCGGTTCTACTCCGATCCCAGCCGCAGTCCGGACCTGCCGGTCGAGCAGATGCTGGCCTACGTGTTTCCCAAGGACAAGTTCGATCGCGTGCGCCAGGAGCGCCCGGAGTGGACGCGGCTGCCCAATGGCAACCACAACATCACCGGCATCGACGACCAGGGCAAGCCGTTTGCCTACAAACTGGCCGTGCGCAAGACCGACAGCGAGTGGTTCTTCCTGCTCTACGACATGACCCAGGCCCAGCGCGGCGAGATGCAGCTCAAACGGGCGCTGCTGATTTCCGTGCTGGTGTTCAGCCTGTTGTCGGTGGTGCTGGGCTGGTGGTCGGCGTCGAAGGTCATGAAACCCGTGTCGGACCTGGCCGCCCGGCTGCGGTCCTACCGTGGCGGCACGATCGAGCCGGAGCCATTGGCACCGCGCTTCCCCGACGACGAGGTGGGCCAGTTGGCGCAGGCCCTGGATGACTATTCCTCGCGTCTGACCGAAGTGGTGCAGCGCGACCGGGAGTTCAACGCCGACGTCAGCCACGAGCTGCGTACGCCACTGGCGGTGATCCGTGGCGCCACCGAGCTGCTGCTGGCCCGTCCCGGGCTGGACGACAAGGTGCTGCAGCGCCTGCAGCGCATCCAGCGTGCCGAACAGCAGTGCACCGACCTGATCGGCTCGCTGCTGCTGCTGTCGCGCAACGAGCGCGGGCAGGGCACCAGCAATGTGGCGCGTGTCGCCGAGCAGCTGCTCGACGCGCACCGTGCCCAGCTCGGCGGCAAGCCGCTGGAGCTGATCCTCGAAGGCGGCCACGAGCTGGTGGTGGACGCGCCTGAAGCGGCCCTGTCGGTTGCGCTGGGCAACCTGATCGGGAACGCGGTGAAGTACTCGCAGGAAGGGGCCGTGCGCGTGCGCATCCTGGCCAACAGCGTGGAGGTCATCGACAGTGGCCCGGGGCTGAGCCGGGAAGATGCCGAGCGCCTGTTCCAGCGAGGCTACCGGGGCACCCATGCGGGGCATTCGCAGGGCGGGGGCATCGGCCTGTCGATCGTCAGCCGCCTGTGCGACCTCTACGGGTGGCAGGTCAGCGTGCGCCCGGGCGAAGAGCGTGGCGTGATCGCGACCCTGACCTTCTCGCCGGCCACCCACGCCTGAGGGGACCGCGGCTGCCGGGCGGCCGCATCAGTCGTGGCGTTCGGCCAATGTCCGGTACTGGCGGTCCAGCCGTTCCACATGCGACTGCAGGTGGTCCGGATGGCCATCATTGGTCACCACGTCGTCGGCCAGCGCCAGGCGCGCGTCACGGCTGGCCTGGGCGGCGATCATGCGGTCGGCCAGGTCGGCGGTGATGCCGTCGCGCTGCACCAGCCGCGCGTGCTGCACCGCCGCCGGCACATCCACGACCAGGATGCGGTCCAGCCACGGATAGTGCTGGCGGCCGCCGGCTTCGGCCAGCAGCGGGATGGCCGCGATCGCGTAGGGACCGGGCGCCTGTGCGCAGATGTCGCGCAGCCGCTGGCGGATGGCCGGGTGGGTGATCGCCTCCAGCGCCTGGCGCGCCGGGGGGGAGGCGAAGATGCGCTCGCGCAGGGCGGCGCGGTCGAGCTGACCGTCCGCCAACAGGATGTCCGCACCGAAATGAGCCGCAATGCGGGCCAGGCATTCGCTGCCGGGGGCGACCACCTCGCGGGCGGCCAGGTCGGCATCGGCCACGGTCACACCCAGCGCCTCGAAGCGGCGGCTGACCTCGCTCTTGCCGGCGGCAATGCCGCCGGTCAGGCCCACCACGAAGCGACTCATCGGCCGGCCCTCAACGCAGGCCGGCGTAGCTCAGGTAGCCGTTGATCAACGGCTCGCCCCAGAAGAACACGATCCAGCCGGCGATGGCCAGGTACGGCCCGAACGGAATGGGGCTGGCGCGGTCGCGGCCACGCGAATACAGCCAGATCGACCCGATGATCGCCCCGACCACCGACGACAGCAGGATGATCGGCAGGATGCCCTTGAGTCCGCACCACGCGCCCAGCGCAGCCAGCAGTTTGAAATCGCCGTGTCCCATGCCTTCCTTGCCGGTGAGCTGTTTGAACAGCCACCACACCGACCACAGCGACAGGTAGCCGGCCAGCGCGCCGAGCAGGGCCGGCTTGGCCGGCATGTACAGGTTGTCGCTGGCCGCGATCAGGCCCAGCCACATCAGCGGCAGGGTCAACTGGTCCGGCAGCAGCTGGGTGCGCAGGTCGATGCCCGACAGGGTGATCAGGAAGCAGGTCAGCACGATCGCGCCGAAGCCCTGCCAGCCGAAGCCGAACTGCCAGACGCTGGCAACCACCAGCAGCGCGGTCAGCGCCTCCACCAGCGGGTACTGGATCGAGATCGGCGCGTGGCAATGGCGGCACTTGCCGCGCTGGACCAGCCAGCTGAACAGCGGAATGTTTTCGTACCAGGCCAGCTTGTGCTTGCAGTGCGGGCAGTGCGACGGCTCCACCACGATTCCTGGCGGTGGCGGTTCGTAGATGTCCGGCTCTTCCAGCACTTCGCGGGCGTCGCGCTTCCACTGCCAGTCCAGCCGCTTGGGCAGGCGCAGGATCACTACATTGAGGAAGCTGCCCAGAAGCAGCCCCAGACCGGCCGCGGCGGGAAAGCCGAGACCGGGATGCTGGTCAAGAAATGCCATGTATCACTTATCCGACAACCGCGCCGAGTTTGAAGATGGGCAGGTACATACCGATCACCATGCCACCGACGATGGTACCAATGAATACCATGATCATCGGCTCCAGCAGGCTGCTCAGGGCATCCACGGCGTTGTTGACCTCCTGCTCATAGTACTCGGCGACCTTGAACAGCATGGTATCCAGCGCGCCGGCCTCCTCGCCGATGGCGGTCATCTGGATGACCATGTGGGGGAAGACATTGACCTGCTTCATCGCCATGTTGACCGGGTAGCCCACCGAGACGTCGTCGCGCATGCGCAGCACGGCCTCTTCGTAGACCTTGTTGCCGGTGGCGCCGGCCACGATGCCCAGTGCCTCGACCAGCGGCACGCCGGCCTTGAAGGTGACCGCCGTGGTCCGCGAGAAGCGAGCGATCGCGCTGTTGTTCATGATTTCGCCGATCACAGGCACTTTCAGGATCAGTCGATCCATTGTGTGCTGCATGGACGGGGAGCGCCGGTAGGCAAACAGGAAGCCGAAGGCGCTACCGCCGGCAATCAACGCCAGCAGCCACCACCACGAGACCATGAATCGCGAACACATCACGATCATCTGGGTAAAGGCCGGCAGGTCCGCGCCAAAGCTCTTGAACACGTCCTCGAACATCGGCACGACCCAGATCAGCAGGATCGAGCTAACGATGATCGCCACGGCAACAACCATGGCCGGGTAGAACATGGCCTTCTTGATCTTGCCCTTGAGGGTCTCGATGTTCTCTTTATAGGTAGCAACCGTATCCAGCACGGTTTCCAGCACACCGGCGCCTTCACCGGCGCGTACCAGGTTGCGGTACAGCTCGTCGAACTGGACCGGGTGCTTGCTGATCGCCTCGTGCAGCGAGGAGCCGCCCTCGATATCAGCGCGTATCGTGTCAACCAGCTTCTTCATCCGCGGGTTCTTGTGCCCGCTGGCGATGATCTCCAACGCGCTCACGATCGGCACGCCCGACTTCATCATCGTCGCCATTTGGCGGCTGAAGAAGGCGATGTCCTTGGGCGTGACGGGGCTGCCCGCCGCACCGAACAGTGGCTTTGGCTTGACCTTCACCACCCCGGGCGTGATGCCTTGGCGGCGCAGCTCGGCACGCAGCATGTTTGCGTTCTTGGCGATCTGCTCGCCCTTCATCTTGATGCCCCGCTTGTCGGTCCCCTCCCAGACAAACGGTTGCAGCTCCATGGTGCTTCGCGCCACGGGCTCTTTCTTGATCGCGCTACGGCTCACAGACATTTTGGGCTCCCCAGCCACACCTTCCCCAGGCGGGCTATCTCGCCGCATGGTAGCCGTTTCCGAATGCCGTTGGCATCCCTTGACAGCCGACGGCGGCGGGCCGGTTGGGCCGGTCACTTCTGTCAGAAGGTGACGCAGCACGTCACATTGCCGGGTCCGTCGCAGATTTCTGTGAGGGGGGTTCCAATCCTGAAGATTGCTGCCATCATTGCGCCGGGGAATGCTGGGGAGCATTGCTGGCACCGTTGGCACGCAACCTGCTTCGATCCACCCGCACAGGGCGCCCGCCCCGCTCAACCGGCTTGCCGGCCCGGCGACGGCCCAGTGCCCTACCAACTATCTACCTCTTGGGGATGTACACATGAAGAATCAGAAGGGCTTCACCCTGATCGAACTGATGATCGTCGTCGCGATCATTGCCATCCTGGCCGCCATCGCGCTGCCGGCCTACCAGGATTACCTGGTCAAGTCGCGCGTGTCCGAAGTGATGCTGGCTGCTTCTTCGGCCCGTACCACCGTGTCGGAAGCTGCTGCTGCTGACACCGCGAACCCGACCGACATGCCGGCTACGGTTGCCATCGAATCCCAGGCGTCCAAGTACGTTTCCGGCGTCACCTACTCCGAGGGCGTGATCACCGCGACGGGCCAGGATCTGGGTGGCAGCACCCCGACCGGCACCATCACTCTGACTGGCCAGAAGTCCGCAAATGGCCAGGTTGACTGGACCTGCTCGGGCACCATCGCCGCCAAATATCGTCCGGCTACCTGCCAGTAATCATTGGCTGATGCTGGTCCAAGATCGGGAGGCGAAAGCCTCCCGATTGCGTTTCCGGGCCTGCGGTACATCGCGGCCTGAGGCGTCCGGATGTCCCGTCCGACCTCAGCGATGCGTCGTTCGATATCCGCGTTTTTGCAGTATCTTCTGCTCATGTTGAATGAAGGGCACAGGCCATGTCGGTAGCAATCACCGCCAATCTCGTCGGCATCACCGGCATCGCACGTCGCCTGGTCCAGGACGGCGCGCTGGACGAGGTGGCCGCGCGCGACGCGATGGCCAAGGCCGCGGCCGCCAAGCAGCCGCTGCCGCAGTGGTTCGCCGAGCACAAGCTGGTTTCGGCCGGGCAGCTGGCTGCGGCCAATGCGCTGGAGTTCGGCATGCCGCTGCTGGACGTGTCGGTGTTCGACAGCAGCCAGAACGCGATCAGCCTGGTCAGCGAGGAGCTGCTGCGCAAGCATCGCGTGCTGCCGCTGTTCAAGCGCGGCGGCAAGCTGTTTGTGGGGACCAGCGACCCGACCCATTCGCTGGACGAGATCAAGTTCCACACCAATCTGGTGGTGGAGCCGATCCTGGTCGACGAGGAGCAGATCAAGCGCACTCTGGAGCAGTGGCAGTCCAAGCATGACACCCTGGGCTCGGCGCTCGGCGGCGGCGACGACGACATGAGCGACCTGGACGTTTCCAGCGGCGACGAGGAGGGGGGCAGCCCGGATGCCGGCGTGGACGCCAAGGGCGACGACACCCCGGTGGTGAAGTTCGTCAACAAGGTGCTGGTCGATGCGATCCGCAAGGGTGCCTCGGACATCCACTTCGAGCCGTACGAAGACGATTACCGGGTGCGCTTCCGCATCGACGGCCTGCTCAAGAATGTGGCCAAGGCGCCGGTCAAGCTCAACCAGCGCATCGCCGCACGCCTGAAGGTGATGTCGCAGCTGGACATCGCCGAGAAGCGCGTGCCGCAGGATGGGCGCATCAAGCTCAACCTGTCCAAGACCAAGCAGATCGACTTCCGCGTCAGCACGCTGCCGACGCTGTTCGGCGAGAAGATCGTGCTGCGTATCCTGGACGGCAGTGCCGCCAAGCTGGGCATCGACAAGCTCGGCTACGAGCCGAACCAGCAGAAGCTGTTCCTGGAAGCCATCCACAAGCCCTACGGCATGGTGCTGGTGACCGGTCCGACCGGCTCGGGCAAGACGGTGTCGCTGTACACGGCGCTGGGCATTCTCAACGACGAGACGCGCAATATCTCCACCGCTGAAGATCCGGTGGAAATCCGCCTGCCGGGCGTGAACCAGGTGCAGCAGAACAACAAGCGCGGCATGACCTTTGCTGCCGCGCTGCGCTCGTTCCTGCGCCAGGACCCGGACATCATCATGGTCGGCGAAATCCGCGACCTGGAAACGGCCGAGATCGCGATCAAGGCGGCGCAGACCGGCCACATGGTGCTGTCCACCCTGCATACCAACGATGCGCCGCAGACCATCGCGCGCCTGATGAACATGGGCATCGCCCCGTTCAACATCACCAGTTCGGTGACCCTGGTGATCGCCCAGCGCCTGGCGCGGCGTTTGTGCGGCAACTGCAAGCGGCCGATCGAGCTGCCCGCGCACGCGCTGCTGGCCGAAGGCTTCACCCAGGAGCAGATCGATGCCGGAATCCGGCTGTACGAGCCGGTCGGCTGCGAGGAATGCACCGAAGGCTACAAGGGGCGTACCGGCATCTACCAGGTGATGCCGATGAGCGAGGAAATTTCGGTGATCGTGCTGGCCGGTGGCAACGCCATCCAGATTGCCGAAGCGGCGCAGCGCGCCGGGGTCAACGACCTGCGCCAGTCGGCGCTGGTCAAGGCTGCGGCCGGCGTGACCAGCCTGGCCGAGATCAACCGCGTCACCAAGGACTGACGGGCGCCGGGCGGCGCCCGGCCCTCAATCCATGCCCAGCTTCTTGAGCTTGTAGCGCAGCGCACGGAAGGTGATGCCCAGTTGCGCGGCAGTGCGGGTCTTGTTCCAGCGGTTCTCTTCCAGCGCGCGCTGGATCGCGGTGCGCTCCATCTGCTCGATGTACGAGGGCAGGGCGCCATTGCCGGCCGGCAGATCAACCACCGCTTCTTCCTGGTGCGTCGCGGCGGACCCCCCGGCCACGCGGTGGCCGCCCGGGGCGGGCAGGCGCAGGTCGCTGGCCCCGATGCTGTCACCTTCGGCCAGCGCCAGGGCACGCTCGAGGATGTTCTCCAGTTCGCGCACGTTGCCGGGGAAGTGGTACTGCGCCAGCGCGTCCAGCGCCGACGGCGCCAGCAGCGGGGTGGGGCGTTCATGGGTGCGCGCCAGCCGCGCCAGAATCGAGGCAGCCAGCTGCGGCAGGTCGCTGCGGCGTTCGCGCAGCGGCGGCACGCGCAGTTCGATCACGTTGATGCGGTAGTACAGGTCGTGGCGGAAGCGGCCGTCCTCGACCAGCTCGCCGAGGTCCTTGTGGGTGGCCGAGAGGATGCGCACGTCGACGGCGACCTCGGTGGCCGCACCGACCGGGCGGATCGACTTTTCCTGGATGGCGCGCAGCAGCTTGACCTGCATCTGCAGCGGCAGCTCGGCCACTTCGTCCAGGAACAGGGTGCCGCCGTGTGCGGCCTGGAACAGGCCGGGCTTGTCGGCATGGGCGCCGCTGAAGCTGCCCTTCTTGTGGCCGAAGAACTCGCTCTCCATCAGCTCGGAGGGAATCGCGCCGCAGTTGACCGGCACGAACGGGCCGGCCGCGCGCGCGCTCTGGTCATGGATGGTGCGCGCGACCAGTTCCTTGCCCACGCCGGATTCGCCGAGGATGTAGACAGGCGCCTGGCTGCGCGCGACCTTGGCGATGGTGGCACGCAGGCCGTCCATCGCAGGCGACTCGCCGAGCAGGCGCGCAGCCTGTTCCGGGGCCAGCGTGGCGGGCGCTGCGCGCTCGCTGTTGTTGAGTTCCAGCGCATGCTTGACCAGCCCGCGCAGCACGGCGATGTCCACCGGCTTGCTGACGAAGTCGAAGGCGCCGGCCTTGAGCGCCTCCACGGCCAGGTCCATGCTGCCGAAGGCGGTGATCATCGCCACCGGCGTGCGTGGGTAGTGCTGGGCGATTTCGGTGACCAGCTCGATGCCGTTGCCGTCGGGCAGGCGCATATCGGTGATGCACAGATCGTAGGGATTGCTGGCCAGCAGCTCCCGTGCCTCGGCGAGATTGGCCGCCGTGCTGATGCGCAGGCCCATGCGGCCCAGCGTCAGTACCAGCAGTTCGCGGATGTCGCGCTCGTCGTCGACGACGAGGGCGCTGCGGTTGTCGTTCATGAGGAGGGAAGATAGCCGAGGGGGGTCATTGGCGACAAATGTTTGACGCGGGGTGGGCGGATGTGCGGCGGTCCGCGGTCATTCGTGCAGCATCGTGTGCGGGCCGGGCAGGATCAACCGGAAACAGGCGCCGCCCGCCGGGACGGACACGTACTCGAGCCGGGCCTGGTTGGCGCGGCAGAGCTCCCGGGCAATGTACAGGCCCAGGCCGGTGCCGTGCTCGGAGGTCGTATAGAACGGGCGGAACAGTTGGCTGGCCACGCTCTCGGGAATGCCCGGGCCGCGGTCCATCACATCGATCACCGCGGCGCGCTCCTGGCGCGCCACGCGCAGCCGCACGCGCGCCGGGTCCTGGCCGATGCGACCGTACTTGAGCGCGTTGTGCACCAGCACGGTGAGGATCTGGTGCAGGTGGCGCGGGTCCATCAGCGCGTGCACGGAGGTCTCGCTGATGATCGGCTCGACGCTGTCCGTCTCCAGGGTGATGCCCTGTTTGTACTCGATCACGAAGCGCCGCACGAACGCAGCCAGATCCAGGTTCTCCGGATTGGCGCGTTCGCGGCGGGCCAGGCCGAGCACGCTTTCGACGATGCCGTTGGTGCGCTGGCACTGCTGGTGGATGATCTGCAGCAGGCGGCGGTCGGTCTCGCCGATCGCGGTGGATTCCTCCAGAAGCTGGGCGGCGTAGTTGATGGCCGCCAGCGGATTGCGGATTTCATGGGCCAGGCTGGCCGAGAAGCGGCCCATCGCCGAGAGGGTGAGCGATTCGGCACGGCGCGAGACCACGCTGGAGTCGTCCAGGAACACCAGGGTCAGCTCGCTGCCCGCGAGCAGCCGGGCGAAGCGGGGCTGCACTTCCGGCTGGTCGGGCGAGAGCTGGATGGGCAGCTCATCGTTGGTCCAGCCGTTGCGCCAGCGCTGCAGGCGCCGCGCCAGTTCCGGCGCGGCGCTGGCCAGCTCCAGGCGTCCACTGCCGCTGTTGCCGTCGGCGTCGCCGATCAGCGTGGAGGCCGCTTCGTTGGCGAGGGTGATGCGGTTGGCGCCGTCCACCACCAGCACGCCGGTACGCATGCGGCGGATGATCAGTTCGTTGATCTCGAACAGGTTGGCCACTTCGGCGCCACGCTGGTTGGCCAGCTGCTGGTTGCGGCGCGCGCGGTTGCCCACCTGGTAGCTGACGAAGGCCAGGGCGAGATAGCTGGTGATGAACATCGCCAGCTCGGCCAGGGTACGGGTCGGATCGCCGCCTTCCAGCAGCTTCCACACGTATTCCCCGGCGGTGGCGGCACTGGCGGTGACGGCGATGCCCAGCCCCCACGACAGCGGCAGCAGGGTCGCCGCGGCGGCGATGTTGAACAGCAGCGACATCGAGATGCCGGCGCTGGCGCCGGGCAGGGCGTGCGCGAGCAGGACCGCGGCGATGATGTCCACCGCCACGCCGCCGACCACGATCGGGCGCAGCCAGCGCTCGTTGCGGCCGATGAACAGCAGCAGGGCGGACAGCAGCAGATAGGCGGTGCCGACGATCCGCGCCAGGTACGGGTGGTCGGCTTCGCCCACCATCGAGCTGAGCGGGCTGAACAGCAGGGCGATGATCACCGAGGCGATCAGCAGCCGGTACAACGCGAAAAAATACAGTTCCCGCCTCGGAATGGATTCGATGCGGTCGATCAGTGAAGCGCTGGGTGACACGCCGGAACTCCCCTTCAGGCATTGCGGGGAGTGTAGAGGGTGTGGCCGCGCATGGGGGCGTGTCCCGGGACGGCGCCGGGACAGGGCGCTCCCCGGTTTGCGCGCCGCACCGGCCCGTTCCGGCGGCCGGGCGCCTGGGGAGTGGCGCAACTGCCTGAAAATCGGTCGAAAAACCCGTCGGGCCAGCGAGCGGAGGGCGCTGTCTTTGCGCCTGCGCGCCGGCTCGTCCACAATAGAGGGCCCGCCGCGGTCCGGACCGGCGCCCTGTGAGGGGGCCTTGGAGATGCGTGCGGTCGTTCCTATTCCCACGGTGACGCATGAATTTCCACGAATACCAGTCAAAACAACTGCTTGCCGAGTACGGCATCCCCGTTCCGGCCGGCAAGGTCGCGGCGACCCCGGACGAAGCCGTTGACGCTGCCAATTCCCTGGGCCAGGGCCCCTGGATGGTCAAGGCGCAGATCCATGCGGGCGGTCGCGGCAAGGCTGGCGGCGTCAAGTTCTGCAAGACCACCGACGATGTGAAGGCCGCTGCGGCCAAGATGCTCGGCACCAAGATGGCCACCTACCAGACCGCCGGCGTCGAGCTGCCGGTCAACCTGGTGCTGGTGACCACCGCCGGCGAGATCGTCAAGGAACTGTACCTGTCGGTGCTGGTTGACCGTGGCACCAAGACCATCACCTACATCGCCTCGTCGGAAGGCGGCGTGGAGATCGAGCAGGTCGCCGCCGAAACCCCGGAGCTGATCCACTCGCTCAACGTCGACTTTGTTGAAGGCGTGCAGGGCTACCACGGCCGTGATTTCGGCTTCAAGCTGGGCCTGACCGCCAAGCAGGCCGGCCAGTTCGCCAACATCATGGTGAACCTGTACCGCCTGTTCAACGAAAAGGATCTGGCGCTGGTTGAAATCAACCCGCTGGCCATCCTGGACGACGGCAACCTGTACGCGCTGGACGGCAAGTTCGACAGCGACGACAACGCCGCGTTCCGTCAGAAGGCGCTGGTCGCCATGCGCGACAAGACCCAGGAAGATCCGACCGAAGTGATCGCCTCGGAGCTGGACATCAACTACGTCACGATGGACGGCAACATCGGCTGCATGGTCAACGGCGCCGGTCTGGCCATGGCCACGATGGACGTCATCAAGCTCAACGGCGGCGAGCCGGCGAACTTCCTGGACGTGGGCGGCGGTGCGAACAAGCAGCGCGTCATCGAAGCGTTCAAGCTGATCCTGTCCTCGGACAAGGTCGAAGGCATCTTCGTCAACATCTTCGGCGGCATCGTCCGCTGCGACATGATTGCCGAAGGCATCATCGCCGCTGTGAAGGAAGTGGGCGTCAAGGTTCCGGTCGTGGTGCGCCTGGAAGGCACCAACGTGGAAGAAGGCAAGCAGCTGCTGCGTGACAGCGGCATGGCCATCATCCCGGCCGACAACATCAACGACGGTGCCAAGAAGGTCGTTGAAGCTGTCAAGAACGCCGCCTGATCCGACACCGAAGGAATAACAATGTCTGTTTTGATCAATAAGAACACCAAGGTGATCGTGCAGGGCTTCACCGGCCAGCAGGGCACCTTCCACGCCACTCAGATGATCGAGTACGGCACCCAGGTTGTTGGCGGCGTGACCCCCGGCAAGGGCGGCACCACCCACATCGATCTGCCGGTCTTCAACACCGTTGCCGACGCCGTGCAGAGCACCGGCGCCAATGCTTCGGTCATCTACGTGCCGCCGCCGTACGCGGCCGATGCGATCCTGGAAGCGGCCGCTGCCGGCATCAAGGTCATCGTGTGCATCACCGAAGGCATTCCGGTGCTGGACATGCTGCGCGTCAAGAACGTGCTGACCCGTTCGCATCCGGACACCGTGCTGATCGGGCCGAACTGCCCCGGCGTGATCACCCCGGGCGAGTGCAAGATCGGCATCATGCCGGGCCACATCCACAAGCCGGGCAAGATCGGCATCGTGTCGCGTTCGGGCACCCTGACCTATGAAGCGGTCAAGCAGACCACCGAAGTCGGCCTGGGCCAGTCCACCTGCATCGGCATCGGTGGTGACCCGATCAATGGCCTGAACTTCGTCGACTGCCTCAAGCTGTTCAACGAAGACCCGCAGACCGAAGGCATCATCATGGTCGGCGAAATCGGCGGCGACGCCGAGGAAGCCGGTGCCGAGTACATCAAGAACCACGTGAAGAAGCCGGTCGTCGGTTTCATCGCCGGTGCGTCGGCTCCGGCCGGCAAGCGCATGGGCCACGCCGGTGCGATCGCCTCGGGCGGCAAGGGCACTGCGGAAGGCAAGTTCGCCGCGATGGAAGCTGCCGGCGTCGTCACCGTGCGTTCGCCGGGCGACCTGGGTGCCGCGATCGCCAAGCTGGTGAAGTAAGGCCGCCCGCCGCGTACGCGGTGGACATGCCTGAAGCGCCGACCGCTGGTCGGCGGCGTCAAACAGAAAGGCCGCCTCCGGGCGGCCTTTCTGCGTTGGGGCGTGGCACGTGTCCACATGGCTGCCGGCCAGCGGCCGGCACTACAATGGGGCATTGCAACCACCAGGCTGTATCTCATGACGTCGCTTCGCATTGCCCTGGCCCAGTTCGACTTCCCGGTAGGTGCCGTCGCGCAGAACACCGATACCATCATCACGATGATCGGCGAGGCGCGCGACGAGTACGGCGCCGAACTGGTGGTGTTCCCGGAACTGGCCATCAGCGGCTATCCGCCGGAGGACCTGCTGCTGCGGCCGCGTTTCCTGTACGACTGCCAGCAGGCGCTGGAGCGCATCGCTGCGGCCACCCAGGGCATCACCGCCGTGGTTGGCTGGCCGCAGGCCGCCGGTGCGGTGGTCTACAACGCGGCCAGCGTGCTGCGCGATGGCCAGGTCCTGCACACCTATCGCAAGCGCGAACTGCCCAACTACGCGGTGTTCGACGAGCGCCGCTACTTCGATGTCGACCCGGACGGCGGCAGCTGCGTGTTCGAGATCAAGGGCGTGCCGGTGGGCCTGCTGATCTGCGAGGACCTGTGGTTCGCCGAGCCGCTGGCCGATACCGTGCGCCAGGGCGCGCAACTGGTGGTGGTGCCCAACGCCTCGCCGTACGAGCGCGGCAAGCATGCCGAGCGCGATGCCGTGCTGGCCGCACGTACCCGTGAAAGCGGTGCGGCGATCGCCTACCTCAATGTGGTGGGGGGGCAGGATGCGCTGGTGTTCGACGGCGCCTCGGTGGTCGCCGATGGCGATGGCACGGTGCACCCGGCAGCGGCGGCGTTCACCGACCAGTGGCTGGTCGTGGACTACGACGCGCAGACGCGTCGCTTCCTGCCGCGCGAGTGGATCGACGATGGCGACGAGAGCATGGACGCGCTGGCCTGGCGTGCGGTCACCCGGGGCATCCAGGACTACTGCCGCAAGAACGGCTTCAAGAAGGTGTGGCTGGGCCTGTCCGGCGGTATCGATTCGGCGCTGGTGCTGGCGATGGCCGTGGATGCGCTGGGCGCGGCCAACGTCACCGCAGTGCGGCTGCCGTCGCGCTACACCGCCGACATGTCCAACGATCTGGCGGCCGAGCAGTGCCGCGCGCTGGGGGTGAGGCTTGAAGCGGTGTCGATCGAACCGGTGTTCGAGGGCCTGATGCGCGCGCTCGGCCCGATGTTCGAGGGCCAGCCGGCCGATGTCACCGAGGAGAACCTGCAGTCGCGCAGCCGCGGCGTGATCCTGATGGCGCTGTCCAACAAGTTCGGCGGGCTGCTGCTCACCACCGGCAACAAGAGCGAATACGCGGTGGGCTACGCCACCATCTACGGCGACATGTGCGGTGGCTACGCGCCGCTGAAGGACCTGTACAAGACCGAGGTGTTCGGCCTGTCCAAGTGGCGCAACACGGTCGGGGGCGCGCCGGTGATTCCGCCGGCGGTGATTGCCCGGCCGCCATCCGCCGAACTGCGGGCCAACCAGACCGACCAGGACTCGCTGCCCGCCTACGATGTGCTCGATGGCATCCTGTACCGCTACGTCGACCAGGAACAGTCGCGCGAGGAGATCGTGGGGGCCGGCTACGCGCCGGAGGTGGTGGACCGCGTGCTGCGCCTGGTGCGCACAAGCGAGTGGAAGCGCCACCAGGCCGCGCCCGGTCCCAAGGTGTCGCGGCGCGCCTTCGGCCGCGAACGCCGCTACCCGATCAGCAACGGCTACAAGGGCTGACACCCGCGACGGCGCCTGGCACAGGCCCCGCGGCCAACCGCGAGGACACGAACGCCAGGCGCTGGCGAGGGTCCTCGGCAGGAAACACACGCCTTGCGGCCCCAGGCTCAGAGGCGTGTCCCCTCCCTTGGAGAGGAGCCAAAAAAAAGGGCCCGAACCGGGCCCTTTTCTTCGTCACCGCAGGGATTACTTGCGGTTGATCGTGGCGTTGCGCTGACCGGTGCTGGCCGATTTCTCGCCGGCAAACGGGTTCAGCTTGCGCACCATCCACGGGTACTTCGGCCACTTGCCCTGCAGCCACGGGTGGTCGGGCTGGTTCAGCTCGAGCACCCGGCGGGCGTCGTCGGCCAGCGGCTTGTTGTCCAGGTGCGTGTACGCCTCGGCCAGGGTGGCCACGGCGTCGTACTGGAAGGCGCTCTGCGGGTAGGTTTCCAGCAGGTAGTTGGCGCGGCCGGCGGCCGACACCCAAGCCTGGCGGCGCAGGTAGTACAGGGCGTTGTCCAGCTCGTGCTGGGCGAACACGTCGCGCAGCACGATCATGCGCTGGCGGGCGTCGGCGGCATAGCGGCTGTTGGGGTAGCGCTCAGTCACGATGGTGAAGTCGGCGTAGGCCTGGCGCGGGGCGGACAGGTCGCGGCGGCTCGGGTCCAGGGACCACACCCGGCGCAGGAACACCGTGTCGCGGTTGCCGTTGGCCAGGCCGCGGAGGTAGTACAGGTAGGCGATGTTGCGGTGGGTCGGGTAGGTACGGATGAAGCGGTCGATGCTGGACACCGCGTCATCGTGCTTGCCGGCCTTGTACTGGGCGTAGGCCGATTCGATCATCGCCTGCTCGGTGTACGGGCCGTAGGGGTACTGGGCCACCAGACGGCGGAAACTGGCCTCGGCACCGCTCCAGTTGCCCCCCTCCATCAGTTTGTGGCTCTTGTCATAGAGCTGCTCGACCGGCAGCCCTTCATCCGGGTTCTTGCCCTTGGTACCGCGATGGCAGCCGGTGGCGACGAAGAGCAGCACCAGCATCAGGGCGGCGAGGCGGACGGGCGCGGACAGCAGAACGGAGCGTCGGATCATGGGGTCAGGGCGGGACGCGGCTGGAATACGAAGGGTCGATGATAGCCTAGTGGCCTGTCCTGCGACTGAAAGTGGTCGCCCGGACCCCAAAATTGTCTCCCCGCGTGGTTCCCATGTCCGATACCCCAGCTGAAAACCCCCGTCAGGCCATCGTGCCCGATACCGCCGCCGGCCGCCGCTTCGATGCGGTGGTTGCCGAACTTTTCCCTGAATACTCCCGCTCGCGCCTGACCGAGTGGATCAAATCCGGCGATCTGCTGCTGGACGGCGAGCCGGCCCGCCCGCGCGACCCGGTGCGCGGCGGCGAGGTCGCCAGCCTGCTTGTCGTGCTCGACACCCAGACCCATGCCGAGCCGGAGGACATCCCGCTGGAGGTCCTGTACGAGGACGAGCACGTGTTCGTCATCAACAAGCCGGTCGGCCTGGTGGTCCACCCCGGTGCGGGCAACCCCACCGGCACGCTGGTCAACGCCCTGCTGTTCCGTGACCCGTCGCTGGCGGTCCTGCCGCGCGCAGGCATCGTGCACCGGCTGGACAAGGACACCAGTGGCGTCATGGTCATCGCGCGCACGCTGGAGGCGCAGACCGCGCTGGTGGCGCAGTTGTCCGCGCGCGAAGTGCATCGCCAGTACCTGGCGGTGGTGGTGGGCGCGCTGGTCTCCGGGGGCACCGCTACCGCCGCCATCGACCGCCATCCGCGCGACCGCGTGCGCATGGCCGTGCGTGAGGACGGCAAGGACGCGATCACCCATTACCGCCTGCGTGAGCGCTTCCGCGCGCACACCGCGCTGGAATGCCGCCTGGAAACCGGCCGCACCCATCAGATCCGCGTGCACATGGCGCACCTGCGCCATCCGATCATCGGCGATCAGCTGTATGGCGGCGCGCTGAAGCTGCCCAAGGGCGCCAGCGATGAGCTGGTCGCCGCGCTGCGCGGCTTCAAGCGCCAGGCACTCCACGCCGAAACGCTGGAGTTCACCCACCCGGTCACCGGCGAGCCGATCCGCAACAGCGCGCCGCCGCCGGCGGACATGCTGGCGCTGCTGCACGCGCTGCGCGAAGACAGCAGGCACTTCGCCGAACTGGAGCGCGGGCGCCGTTGATGGACGCCTCGCTTCCGGTACTGCCGGCCGAGTGGCGCGCGCCGCCGGGCGTGCAGGCGCTGACCACCCTGCGCTACGGCGCAGGCGGATCGGTGGCGCCGTTCGACCAGTTCAACATGGGCAACCGGTACGCCGCCGACGGTGACGACCCGGCGCAGGTGCAGCGCAACCGCGACCTGCTCCAGGCCGGCCTGGTACTGCCCTCGGCCCCGCATTGGCTGCGCCAGGTGCATGGCACCACGGTGCTGCGTTTCGATGCGCCGCCGAGGGCGGCCGGGATCGACGCCGAACCCACTGCCGATGCGGCGGTGACGTCGGCCACAGGCGTGGTCCTGGCCATCCTGACCGCCGATTGCCTGCCGGTGGTGTTCGCCGCGCGCGACGGCAGCGAGATCGGCGCGGCGCATGCCGGCTGGCGCGGCCTGGCCGACGGCATGCTTGAAGCCACGGTGGCCGCCATGCGCACGGTGCCGTCGCAGCTGCAGGCGTGGCTGGGGCCGGCCGCCGGTCCGGCGCACTACGAGGTGGGTGAGGAGGTCAGGGTTGCCTTCCTTGCGCACACGGCCGACGCGGCCACGGCCTTCCAGGCCACCCGCCCGGGTCATTGGCGGGTGGATCTGTACGCGCTGGCCCGTCAGCGTCTGCAGGCAGCCGGGTTGGATGCGGCCGCCATCAGCGGCGGTACCCGGTGCACCATCGCGGCGCCGGAGCACTACTTCTCGCATCGCCGCGATCGTCGCACTGGCCGCATGGCCACGCTGGTATGGCGGGGGTAATCGTCTTCGACGGCGTCTGCGCACTGTGCAGCCGCTGGGTGCGCTTCCTGCTGCGAGTCGACCGGCAGGAGCGCTACCGCTTCGCCGCGATGCAGGGCACGCACGGGCGCGTCCTGCTGCGGCAGCATGGGCTGGACCCGGACGATCCGCTGTCGTTCCTGCTGCTGGAGGACGGCCGCGCCTGGACCGATACCGATGCCATCGTGCGGGTGCTGGTCGGGCTGGGCGGGCCGTGGCGGCTGGCTGTGGTGCTGCGCGCGGTCCCGCGCCGGCTGCGTGATCGCGCCTACCGGGCGCTGGCACGCAATCGCTACCGCTGGTTCGGCCGCCACGACAGCTGTTTCCTGCCGAGTGCGGAACAGGCACGGCGCTTCCTGGCGTGAGCGCTGCGCCGGCCGCTCAGCGCAGCAGCCGGTAGACCACGCGCCGGTTCTGTGCGCGGCCGGCCTCGCTGCGGTTGTCGGCGATCGGATCGTCGGCACCGTGCCCCATTGCGTCCAGCATCCCCATCGGCACATCCAGCAGGTGCAGTGCCAGCACCAGCGACTCGGCCCGCTGCTGGCTCAGAGCGCGCCTGGCGGCGGCATCGCCGTGACTGTCGGTATGCACGCCGACCTCCACCCGGGTGCCGGCCGGCAGCTGGCGGAGCGCCGCCGCGGTGGCGTGCAGGGTATCCAGGGAGTCGCCGGTGAGCGCCGTCGCCTCGGGCTGGAACTTCACCACGGTCTGGTTGAGCGCGACCACCACCGCATCGGGCGTGGCGTCGGGCGGCAGCGCGTGCAGGGCGGCGATGCCCGGCGTCCATAGTCCGCGCACGTCGAAGGCACCGAAGTGATCACGCAGTACCCGGGTGACACCCAGCCGGTCCTGCACGGTCAGCGCACGGCTGTCCACGCGGATGTGCTCGCCCTCCAGATCGAGCCGCAGGCCGGGGGCGAGCAGGGCGGGCAGGTGGGCGATCAGCCGGTCCTGCCAGCGCGGTGGGCGCGTTCCGCCATCCACCTGCAGTTGGCCGCGTACGTTGTCCTCCCCGTAGCGCTGTACCAGCGCGTTCCATACCCGGCGCTGGTCGGCGGCACGCGGCAGCCGTCCGTCCACCCGCACGTGGTCGCCGTCGACCACCAGTGACAACCGCGCGTCCGCCACCGGCGCCACCCGCGTGGCGGACGTGTCCTGCGGCGGCGCCCGGGTGACCAGGTACAGCCAGCTGGTGGCCAGGATCAGTGACACGCCGATCAGGCAGGCCAGGATGCTGCGCACGGCCACGCCCCGCACGGCCTGGCCCGCCGCGCCGGCGGCATGCGCGTCCAGGCGGCGGGCACGCAGCGCCACCGGCGCGCCGTTGGTGGTGGTCAGCAGATCCACCAGTGGCGGCAGCAACTCGGCGACGATGACGGCGAAGATGCCGGGTGGAAAGCCGGCGCGGCGGGCCAGGCGCGCCAGGTCCTCGCGGCCGATGGCGCGCTCGAGCTGGCTGGCGACGATCGGCTGCTCGTCGCCGCGGCACCAGCTGTGGAACAGCGCGCCCACCCCGGCGCGCTCGAACTGGTCGCCCAGTCCAGCCAACCCGTCTTCGCGGGTGGCGATGTACGCGGTCAACACCGTTACCACGCTGCGCGCGCGGTAGCCCAGATTAAGCCGGGAGGCGGCATCTTCGATCAAGCGGTCAAGCGATGACATGTCTTCAAATCCCCAGTTGAAAAGACCGTGCGCATCACGTCGCACGTGCCTGGCCCACGCCTTGTCGGGGGGCTCTGGGGGCCTGAATGTCGTTAGTCCCTGTCAATGGCGAATGAAAATTCGCAAGCCACTGCCGCAGAAAGTTGCGTTTGCGCAGATCCATTCGCGCCGCCTATCGCTTTTGGCGGCTTGGGACAGCACGGTCTGTCCGGCGGCACGTGTCAAAGACGACACCCGCACGCGCCGTCACCTCACGCGCGCGAAAAGAGACATCTGCAGGGCAGAAGCCGGGCCGAAAGCGACGGCGATGCGCAGCGCCGTCGCCGCGCGTCAGGCGCTTTCCAGCGCCTCCAGGTAGGTCTGCCGCCAGTGATTGATGTCGTAGGTGCGCAGGTGGTCCATCATGGCCTGCCACCGTTCCACGCGTTTGCGCAGCGGCATGGTGGCGGCCGTGGCGATGGCATCGGCCACGCCGTCCAGGTCGTGCGGATTGACCAGCAGCGCGTGCTTCAGCTCATCGGCCGCGCCGGCCAGCAGTGACAGCACCAGCACGCCGGGATTCTCCGGGTCCTGCGAGGCCACGTACTCCTTGGCCACCAGGTTCATGCCGTCGCGCAGCGGGGTGACCAGGCCCACGGCGGCCGCCCGGTAGAAGCCGGTCAGGGTGGCATGGGTGAAGTTCTGGTTGACGTAGCGCAGCGGCGTCCAGTCCGGCGCGGCATGGCCGCCGTTGATGTGTCCGGCGATCTGCTCCAGCTGGCCGCGCAGCTGACGGTACTCGTTGACGTCGCCACGCGACACCGGCGCGATCTGCAGGTAGGTCAGGCTGCCGCGCTGGTCGGGGTGGCGTTCGAGGTAGCGCTCGAAGCCGAGGAAGCGTTCGGGCAGGCCCTTGGAGTAGTCCAGGCGGTCCACGCCAATGGCCAGCTGGCGGTCGCCCAGGCTGTTGCGCAGGGCGCGCACGGCCGGCTTGCTGGCGCCGGCCCCGGCCTGGCGCGCGATGTGGCCGGTATCGATACCGATCGGGAACGCCGCCGCGCGGAAGCGCCGCCCCCCCGGTGCCTCCAGTTCGCCATCGCCCACCACGCGCCCGCCGCCGAACAGACGTACATAGGACTGGAAACGGTCGGCGTCGCGCTGGGTCTGGAAGCCGACCAGATCGTACGCATACAGGCTGGAGAACAGGCGCAGGTGGTCCGGCATGGCCTGCAGCAGGTCGGCCGAGGGCATCGGCACGTGCAGGAAGAACCCGATGCGGCACCCGATGCCGCGCTCGCGCAGCAGCGAGGCCAGCGGGATCAGATGGTAGTCATGGATCCACACGATGTCGTCGTCGCGCAGCAGCGGCGCGAGCTTCTCGGCGAACAGCGCATTGACCCGGCGGTACGTTTCGCGGGTGGCGCGGTCGTAGTCGACCAGGTCCAGGCGGAAGTGCAGCAGCGGCCACAGCGTGCGGTTGGCGAAGCCGTTGTAGTAACCGTCCACATCGCGCTTGTTGAGGTCCATCGTGACGTAGCGGATGTCGCCGTCCACCTGCTCGTGCAGCGCGCCGCTGGGATCGCGCACCGCCTTGCCGCTCCAGCCGAACCAGACGCCCCCGCGTTCCTTGAGTGCGGCCAGCAGGCCCACGGCCAGGCCGCCAGCGCGGTTTTCGCCCGGGACCGCCACCCGGTTGGACACCACGACCAGCCTGCTCATGACGCCTCCTGCCAGCTGCGCGACAGACGCATCGCGGCGGTCACCAGGCCGACATGCGAGTACGTCTGCGGGAAGTTGCCCCACGCTTCGCCGCTGTCGAAGGCCAGATCCTCGGACAGCAGGCCGAGGTGGTTGCGCCGGGACAGCAGCATCTCGAACATGTCACGCGCTTCGTCCATGCGGCCAATCGCGGCCAGCGCATCGATGTACCAGAAGGTGCAGATGGTGAAGCTGGTTTCCGGCTCGCCGAAGTCGTCCGGCGCCACGTAGCGGTACAGTGCATCACCGTGCTTGAGGTCGCGGCCGATCGCTTCGACGGTGGCCACGAAGCGTGCGTCGTGCGCCTCGATGAACCCGATGTCGGCCAGCAGCAGCAGCGAGGCGTCCAGGCGGTGGCCGCCGTAGGTGTCGGTGAAGTGGCCCAGTTCCTCGCTCCACGCCTCGGCCATGATGCGCGCGTGGATCGTATCGGCGCGGTCGCGCCAGTAGGCCGCGCGGTCATCGAGCTTGAGCCGCACCGCGATCTTGCACAGCCGGTCGCACGCGGCCCAGCACATCGCGCTGGTATAGGTGTGCACCTCGGTGCGCCCGCGGAACTCCCACAACCCGGCATCGGGCACATCATGCAGCGCGAAGGCCTGTTCGCCGAGCGGTTCCAGGCGCGCGAAGGTGTGTGCATCGCCCGGGTCCTGCAGGCGGCGGTCGAAGAACAGCTGGGTGGAGGCCAGTACCACGCTGCCGTACACATCGTGCTGGCGCTGCACCCAGGCCAGATTGCCGCGCCGGACCGGGCCCATGCCGCGGTAGCCGGAGAGCGAGGGCACTTCGTCCTCGTCCAGCTTTGCCTCGAAGCCGATGCCGTAAAGCGGCTGCAGGCTGCCATCAGCCGTGGCCAGATTGAAGATGTAGCCCAGGAACTGTTCCATCGTCCGGGTCGCGCCGAGGCGGTTGAGCGCGCGCACCACGAACGCGGCGTCGCGCAGCCAGCAGTAGCGGTAGTCCCAGTTGCGGATGCTGCCCGGCGCCTCCGGAATGGACGTGGTCATTGCCGCGATGATCGCGCCACTGTCCTCGTACTGGCACAGCTTGAGTGTGATCGCGCTGCGGATCACCGCGTCCTGCCACTCCAGCGGAATGGACAGGTAGCGCACCCATTCGCGCCAGTAGTCGCGGGTACGCTGGAAGGCTTCCTGCACATAACCGCTGAGGGAGCGGTCCAGCGACTCGTCCACGCCCAGCACCAGGTGCACCGGGTGGTTGAGCGTGAACGTCAGGCCGTCGCGCACGAAGCGTACCGGTACATCAGTGGTGAGCCGCAGGATGTGGTCGGGCAGGACCCAGCGGATGTGGTTGCTGCCCCAGGTGGCGTCGGGTACGCGTGCACCCCAGTCGGCCAGCGGGCGCGCGCGCACGACAATGCGGGGATTGCCGGCCAGCGGCCGCACCTGGCGGATCAGGCTGACGGGCCGGTAGAAGCGGTCGTTCTGGCGCCAGCGCGGCGCGAAGTCGATGATCTCCAGGGCGCCGCCGTGCTTGTCGTGAAGCACGGTGCGCAGGATGGCGGTGTTGGTCAGATAGGTCTGTTCGCTGCCGACCAGGTCTTCCAGCTCGATGCCGAAGTCGCCGCCGGTCTGCTGGTTCGGTTCGAGCAGGGCGCAGAAGGTCGGGTCGCCATCGAAGGTGGGCAGGCAGCTCCAGACCACGCGGGCGTGTTTGTCGATCAACGCGCCGAAGCTGCCATTGCCAACAACGCCCAGGTCCAGGGTGGGGACGGTGTCACTACTCATGTCATGAAACTCTCGGGTCAAGCCGGCGCAGGGGGCCGGGGGCAGTGGCGATGCTCAGTACGCGTTCTCGCGCAACCAGGCATGCACGGCACGGATATGCGGCAACGCGAACACCGCCGCGCTGGGCTCGCGTGCCCCCACGAGCACGCTCCAGCCGTGCAGATCGTTGGCGGCGCCGAACCCGTACTCGTCGGTGAGATCGTCGCCGAGGAACACCGGCAACCGGTCGCGGAAGGGCGGGGCGAGCATCAGCCGGCGCAGGGCGCGGCCCTTGTCGCTGCCTTCGGGAACGAATTCGACGACGTGGTCGCCCGGCTGCAGCCGGTAGCCGGTGTGGCCGCGGATGTGCCGCTCGGCAAAGGCACGCACCTCGGGTGCGGCATGCGGTGCACCGCGCCAGTGCAGTGCGAGGCTCTGGCCCTTGTCCTCGACCAGAACACCGGGCTTGCCGTGGGCAAAGCGCATCGCCTGCTGGTGGAGTGCGTGCAGCCATTCGCCGGCATCGGTGCCGGGCACGGTGCTGTCCACCCGGCCATCGCCGTGGCGCAGTTCGTGACCGTGCAGGCCTGCCGCCGGCAGGTGCAGCGGGGCGAACAGCCGGTCGAGTTGATCCAGCGGCCGGCCGCTGATCAGCGCGACCGCACCTTCAAGGCGGTCGCTGATGCGCCCGATGGCCTCGCGGATGTCCGGCAGCAGTTGCACCGCGTCGGGGTCATCGGCGAACTCGATGAGGGTGCCATCCACGTCCAGGAACAGCGCACAGGCATCGTCCAGCAGTGGCGGCGGCGGACGGTGGGGGAAGTCGTTGGCCATGCGGGCCAACATGCCAGCGTGGATGTGATCGCCAGGTAATGGCAATCACATCCACACGGTGGTGCCGGCCGGCAGCGCCGTCAGAACGTATATCGCACGCGCCCGTAGAAGTACGCGCCGTTGCTGCCGATCGGCGACAGCACGTCATACGGCAGGTTGCCGAAGTAATGGATGTCGTCATTGGAGGGATCGGAGTAGTTGTCGGTCAGGTTCTGCCCGCCCACCGCCACGCTCCACTGCGGCGTGATCCTGAACTCCACTTCGGCATCCAGCTGCCACTCGGCACCGTAGGTCTGGCGTGGAAGGTAGCCATCACCGAAGTTGAACACGCGGGTGACGCTGCCATAACGGTTGACCCGGCTGCTCAGCGACCAGCGGTCGTTCGACCAGCTCGCGGCCAGTGACGCGCGGGTGCGCGGGGTGGCGTCGGTCAGCGTGTTGGTCTCTTCCACGCCGAACAGCACGTAGTCCGGATCCAGCGCGCGCAGGCTGGCGGGGGTGGCCAGGACGTTCTTCAGCGTGGTCCTGGTATAGGCGTAGGTCCCGGTCAGCACCAGCTCGCCCGTGCCGAGCGACTGTCGCCAGTTGCTCACCAGTTCCGCGCCGCGGGTACGGGTGTCGGCAGCATTGACGAAGAAGCTGGCGCTCTGCAGGCCGGCCACGCCGAACTGCTGCTGCACGTAGTCGGTCAGCGCATCGCCGGTGATGCTCTCGGACAGCGCGATGCGGTCGTCGATATCGATCTGGAAGAAATCCAGCGAGACGTCGAAGTGATCGCCGATGCGGCTGGTGAAGCCCAGGCTGGTGTTGAGCGACTTCTCCGGCTTCAGGTCGCGGGCGCCCAGTCCGCGCGCGATGGGGTTGTTCACCGAGAGCACCCGGCCCTGCACCAGCTGGCCGGCGGCGTTGTAGCCGGTAGAGGTGGATTCATAGCCGATCTGCGCCAACGAAGGCGCGCGGAAGTTGTTGGAGACTGCGCCACGCAGCGCGAACGCCGGGGTGAATTCGTAGCGCAGGCCGAGCTTGCCGGTGAGCTCGCCGCCGTAATCATCGCTGTGTTCGTAGCGTGCGGCCAGATCGCTGGAGAAATGCTCGCCGACCTGGCTGGACAGGCTGGCGTAGGCGCTGGCCACATCGCGCGACAACGTGGTGGCATCCTGCGGGGTCAGGCCACCGCCGGCCTGCGAGCCGGTCGGGCGATCGGTGTAGGGGCCGGCCGCATAACTGCTCGGGTCGCCAGGCCGGGTCTGGTAGTGGTCGCGGCGTGCTTCCAGGCCAAGGCCCAGGCTGTGGGTGATGCTGTCACCCTGCTCGAACACCCGCCCCAGGTCGAGATTGGCCACGGTCAGTTCGTTGCGGTAGTCGCCGGTCTTGAAGCGGGTGGGGCTGGTCGGGCCGAGCGAGGCGTTGAGCGAGTTGCGCAGGCGGTAGGTGAAGCTGTTGCTGCCGTAGTCCAGGCTGGCATCGTAGTTCCACTCGCCCCACTGGCCGCGTGCGCCGGCCACGGCCTGCACGTCGCGGTTCTCGCCTTCGGAAACCGGGCGGTAGCCATTGGGATACACCTGCGCCCAGTTGGCGTCGCTGTCCGGATAGCGGAAGTAGTTGGCGCCTTCGCTGTCGCGCTGGTTGAACGTGCTGAAGAAGTAGAGCTTGGACGTCTGCCCGAACGGCAGTTCAGTGTTGATCCAGGCGTTGAGGTCCTTGGTGTGGCCGTCGCCCAGCACGTAGTTGCGCTTGCCCTGCAGCGCCAGGTTGGTGGCGTTCTGGTCCCACGGCGGGATCTGGTCGAAGCCGGCGCGGTTGGTGCCCTCGTGGTTCTTCAGCTCCAGGCCCACGCGCAGGAAACCGCCGTCGTCGCCCAGCGCGGTGCCGACCTTGGCGCTGAGGTAGCTGGTCTGGCCATCGGTGAGGGTGCGGTCGACCGGCTTGAGGTCGGTGTGATTGGCACCGAAGCTGGCTTCGATCGCGCCGCCGTCGGCCCCGTCGTCGAGGATCACATTGATCACGCCCGCCACCGCGTCCGAGCCATACAGGGCGCCGGCACCGTCGCGCAGCACTTCGATGCGTTTGATCGCGCTGACCGGGATGGCATTGAAGTCCACCGGCGTGGTGCCCTTGCCGATCTTGCTGTCGGTGTTGACCAGCGCGCTGCTGTGGCGGCGCTTGCCGTTGACCAGTACCAGCACCTGATCCGGGGACAGGCCGCGCAGCTGGGCGGCGCGGATATGGTCGGCGCCCCCGGAGTTGGACTGGCGCGGGAAGTTGAACGAGGGCAGCAGCGCCTGCAGGGCGCTGCCCAGTTCACCGTTGACCACACCGGCCTTGCGGATGTCCTCGGCGGTGAGCACGTCCACCGGCGAGGTGGACTCCAGCACGGTACGGTCCACGGCACGCGTGCCGGTGACGATCACCGTGTCCAGGGTGGTGGCGGAGCCGGGCGCGTCCTGCGCGGTTGCGTCCTGGGCAAGCAGGGGGGAGGAGAGGACGAGCGCGATGGCAAGGCCAAGGCGCGACGCGGACGGACGGGACATGCGGACTCCGGCAGGACGACGAGGGGGAGGAGAAGCGGGAAGGACGCGGGTGCTGCCGGTTGATGGGCGGCACTACCAATCCATCCGGATGAAGCGATATATTATCTTGGCGTGATGACCCCGTGTGATGCAAGTCCCATCACATGCGGGCATCAGCTGATTGCCGACGGTGATCTGCGCGGGAGACGGATGTCCTGCACGCTTCTTCCCCTGCACGCCCTGTTTTCTGGAGTTTTCGCAATGACGTCCCATGCCTTTCTGCTCGCTCTGGTCCTGGCGGCCACCGGCTGTGCCACCGCCGCTCCTGCGGCCCAGCCGGCTGCGCCTCCGCCGGCCACCGCCACCCTGCAGGGCGACGCCGCGCGTCCCGATGCCGCAGCCGGGTGGGTGCGCAGCGAGCTGTACTTCGGCGTGGGCGAGGAAAGCGGCGCCTCCGAGCGCAGACAGACCGATGCGATCAGCGAGGCGCAGTGGCGCGACTTCCTGGACACCCAGGTCACCCCCCGCTTCCCGGATGGCCTGACCGTGTTCGATGCCTACGGCCAGTGGCTGTTCCGTGGCGCAGCCGAGCCCAACCGCCTGCGCACCAAAGTGCTGGTGGTCCTGCACGAGAACACCCCGCAGCGCCGTGCCGACATCGAGGCGATCCGTCTGGCATGGAAGCAGGCCACCGGTCACCAGTCGGTGCTGTGGGCGCAGCAGGCGGTTGACGTATCGTTCTGATCCAGGGCGCCATCGTGGCGCTGCGGGGAACGACGATGAATCACTGGGACGGATGGCCGCTGGCACTGCTGCTGGCGTTGGCAGCACCGGGTGCGCACGCGCAGGCGGCGGGCCAGGACACGCTGCGCGCCGAGGTCGCCGCTGGCGTGTGGCTGCAGGCGGAGGTACAGGAGGGCGGCGATATCACGGTCGCGCTCGCGCCGTCGGGTACGCGGCAACGGCTGCCGGGTGCGCCCGACGTGGATGGGCAGTCGCGCCTGTCGGCCGAGGACGTCGATTTCGACGGATGGCCGGAGCTGGTCGCGCGGGCCTCGGTGGGCATGGTCAACGAAGCGGTGGCGGTGTATCGCTACGATCCGCGGCAGAAGGCGATGCAGGCGCTGGCGCCAACGCCCCACGACGATGCGCAGTGCGGCGGCCTGATGGGGCTGACCGTGGACGCGCCCAACCGTACGTTGAGCAGCAGTTGCCGCAGCGGCGCGGTGTGGTACGTGGATCTGTACCGCTACGACGGCCCGCGTCTGCATCTGTACCGTGCGCTGCGCTTCATCCACGGCAGCGATGCGTTCGAGCAGGTGCTGTTCGTCAGGCAGACCGCAGACACCGGCCCGTTCGCGGTGTGGAGCACCTACGATGCGCAGGGCGCTGTCGTGGAGACGGCGATTGCCGACGGCCTGGTGACGCCGGCATCCACCGGTCGCCTGTCGCCGTTCAGCGGCACGGTGGTGCCGGCGCGGCTGCCGCTGCATGCCCGGCCGGGCGAGGGACGCACCTCGCGCTATCTGCTCCGCGACGATCGGGTGGAACTGCTGGACGAACGCGATGGCTGGGTAAAGGTGCGTTACCACAACCCGACCCGGGGCGATGTGCTGGGATGGGTGAACGCGATGCCGTGAGTGCGCGCACGCCCACACGAGTGTCACCTGCCGGGGTCTAGGCTGATGGTTTCCCCCCGGTAGTGGATGTCCGTCATGAGCAAGCGCGTTGCCGAGATCGTGGTTGAAACCCTGCAGGCCGCCGGTGTCCGTCACTGCTACGGCATCGTCGGCGATACCCTCAACCACGTCACCGATGCCATCCATCGCAGCGACATCGACTGGGTGCACATGCGCCATGAAGAGGTCGCCGCGTTCGCGGCCGGTGCCGAGTCGCTGATCAGCGGCAGGCTCACTGCCTGCGCCGGGTCCTGCGGGCCGGGCGGGCTGCATTTCATCAACGGCATCTTCGAGAGCAACCGCAACCGTGCGCCGATGGTGCTGATCGCCAGCCAGGTGGTCACCCCTGAGCTGGGCATGGAGTTTCCGCAGGAAGTGGATTTCAAATCCGTGTACGCCAGTTGCAGCGTGTTCTGCGAGCAGGTGTACAGCCCGCAGCAGGCGCGCCGCGTGGTCACGCTGGCCTGCCAGGCGGCGATCAGCCGGCGCGGCGTGGCGGTGGTGATCCTGCCGGCCGACATCAGCGAAGCCGAGGTCAAGCACGATCCGCCGTTCTCGGTGCATTACACACAGCCGGTGCTGCGCCCCTCGGACGATGAACTGCAGCGCATCGCCGCGCTGATCGGCGAGGGCAAGCGGATCGGCATCTATGCGGGGGCCGGCTGCGAGCACGCGCACGACCTGCTGGTGGCGCTGGGCGAGCGGCTCAAGGCGCCGATCGCGCACACCTCGCGCGCCAAGGACTTCGTGGAGTACGACAATCCGTACAACATGGGCATGACCGGTATCTTCGGCATCGAGTCGGGCTACCACACGCTGATGGCCTGCGACACGCTGCTGCTGCTCGGCGCGGACTTCGCCTGGGGCCAGTACTACCCGGACAAGGCCACGTTGATCCAGGTGGACCGCGACGGCAGCCATCTGGGGCGTCGCCATCCGGTCGATGTGGGCGTGGTCGGCGACATCGGCCCGACGCTGCAGGCCCTGCTGCCGCTGCTGCCCGAGCGCAGTGACCGCAGCTTCCTGGACGAGTGCATCGGCCATCGCGACAAGGCGCTGGCCACGCGGGCCAAGGAAGAGGAACCCGGCGAGGGCACGCTGATCCATCCGCAGCACCTCACTGCGCTGATCGACCGGCACGCCAGTGATGATGCGTTGTTCACCGCTGACGGCGGCTCGCCGATGGTATGGATCCTGCGCCACATCCGCGTCAACGGCCGCCGCCGCACCCTTACCAGCCTGCTGCACGGCACGATGGCCAACGCGATGCCGCAGGCGCTGGGCCTGCAGAAGGCCTATCCGGGCCGGCAGGTGATCTCGCTGTCCGGCGATGGCGGCATCGCCATGCTGCTCGGTGACCTGCTCACCGCGGTGCAGGAGAACCTGCCGATCAAGGTCGTGGTCTACAACAACAGCTCGCTGAATTTCGTCGAGCTCGAGCAGAAGGTCGAAGGCCTGCTGGACAACTACACCGACCTGAAGAACCCCGATTTCGGCCGGCTGGCCGAGGTGATCGGGTTCTACGGCCGCACCGTGACGCGCTCGGAGGACCTGGAGCAGGCGGTCCAGGACGTGCTGGCACACCCGGGCCCAGCACTGCTGGACGTGCACACCAGCCCGACCGAGCTGGTGATGCCGCCGCAGGTGGAAGCCGGACAGGTGGCCGGCACCGCGCTGTATGCCGCCAAGGCCCTGTTGAGCGGGCGGGTGGGCGATGTGCGTGACCTGCTGGCAAACAACTTCCTCAACAGACCCTGATCCCGGCAGGCGGCAGGCGCCGCCCGTCCCCACCACTGCGTACCGGCGTTCCACCCATGCACCTGTTAACGGGGGGCGTGTAGCCCTACCATCGGCTACCCCCCACCTGCAGGCCCCCACATGCCCGCTTCCGCTCCGGTCCGCTCCGGACCGCCCCGCTGGTTCGTCGCCGGCGACCTCAATGGCTTCTTCGGCCTGGTGGTCGACAATCTGTCGATCCTGGGTTTCATCGCGATGGCGCTGGTCGGCATCTTCCAGTTCCCGGCCGACGTGGTGTTCGGCCGCATGTTCCCGGGGACCGCCTTCGGCGTGCTGGTGGGCAACGTGCTGTATACCTGGATGGCGCGGCGTCTGGCGAGGCGTACCGGCCGCGATGACGTCACCGCCATGCCGCTGGGGCTGGATGCGCCGACCAGCATCGGCATGGCGCTGCTGGTGCTCGGTCCGGCATTCCTGGCGTTCAAGGCGCAGGGCCTGGCGCCGCACGACGCGGCGATCGCCACGTGGCAGCTGGGCATGGCCTCGCTGGTAATCATGGGCGTGCTCAAGGTCATCCTGTCGTTCTTCGGCGAGGCGGTCACCCGCGCGCTGCCGCGCGCGTCACTGCTGGGGTCCATCGCCGGCATCGCGATCGTGCTGATGGGCTTCCTGCCGTTGCTGGAAACGCTGCGCTCGCCGATCGTCGGTTTTGTCACCCTCGGCCTGCTGCTGTACGTGCTGATCGCCAAGCGCCGCCTGCCGATCCGCGCGCCGGGCGTGCTGGTTGCCTTCGTGTTCGGCACGATTCTCTACTACGGCCTGGGTCTGGCCGGGCTGGGCGCGCCGGGCTTCCATGTGCCCGAGTGGACAGCGCCGCAGATCGTAACGCCGTGGCCCACGCTCGGCTTCATCGATGGCCTGCCCACCGCGCTGACCTACCTGCCGCTGCTGCTGCCCTTTGGCCTGCTGATGGTGGTGGGCGGCATCAACGTGTCCGAGAGCGCGCGTGCGGCTGGTGACGACTACCGTACCCGCGACATCCTGCTGGTCGAGGCGGTGGCCACGCTGGTCGCCGGTTTCTGCGGCGGTGTGGCGCAGACCACGCCGTACATCGGCCAGCCGGCCTACAAGCACATGGGCGCGCGCAGCGGCTACACGCTGCTGACCGGTCTGTTCGTGGGTGTCGGCGGCATGCTCGGGGTGATCTCCGGGCTGGTGCAGTGGCTGCCACTGGCGGTGCTGGCGCCGATCATCGTCTACGTGGCCATCGACATCACCACCCAGGCCTTCCAGGCCACGCCGCGCGAACACGCCGGGGCGATGGTGCTGGGTTTCCTGCCGTCGGTGGCCTACCTGCTGGCGATCAAGGCCCCGGGCTGGATCGCGCCGGAACAGCTGGCGGCGATGACCACCACGCTGGACGGGCATGGCCTGCCCGAACTGGCGGTGATCTTCACCCTGGGCAACGGTTTCATCATCACCTCGATGCTGTGGATCGCTGCCGTGGTGGCGATGATCGACGGCAGACTGCTGCGCGCCTCGGCGTTCCTGCTGGTGGCCGCAGCGCTGACCCTGTTCGGCCTGATCCACTCGGTGGACCCGCGCGGCGGCATTTACCTGCCGTGGCAGCTTGCCGGGCTGCCGAAGATCATCAGCTGGCAGTTCGCCGGGGCGTATGTGGCGTTGGCGGGGCTGCTGGCGCTGCTGTCGCTGCAGAAGGATCAAGGGCGTCACGACCCGCGGTCGTGACCTGCCGTTCCGCGTCAGTCTTCCCCATCCAGTTCGGGGTAGTGGCGGAAGATGCCATTGGTGTTGAACGCCAGGCGGCGCCCGGAGGCGAGGTAGGCGGCAATGGTCGGGCGCCGCTCCACCCGTTCCTGCAGGGCGCGCAGCAGCGGCAGCGACGGCCATAGCGCCTGCATGCGGCGCGGGAACATGTAGTCCAGGCCGGACATCAACTGGAACAGGGATAGATCCACGTAGGAATGCTCACGCAGCGGATGCCGCCCGCCGTTGTGCTTGAGCACGTTCTCGAAGTAGCCCAGGAACCTGGGCAGGCGTTCGGCCCGCATCGTGGCAGCGCGGGCCTTGGCTTCGCGCATCTGGTCTTCGTAATACTGCGACGCGGCGATCGGGTGATGGGTGTCGTGTACTTCAGCCACCAGGTCGGCGATGGTCGCCTGCAGTTGCAGGGCCTGCTGGCGGCGCGAGGCCGCATCGGGGACCAGGCCGAGTTCGGGCGCAAGCAGGTCGAGAATCGCGCTCACCTGCGCCACGACCTGTCTGCCGGTCCGCACGAACGGCGGCGCGAACGGCTGCAGGCCGTCCATCCTGCCATCCAGGAACGGCTGCATCACCGCATCCCCATGCACGCGCGCCATGTCGGTGTAGGCCGCGCCTGCGTCTTCCAGCGCCAGCCGGATGAACTCGCCACGGCCCTGGATGCCGGTCCAGTAGTACAGTTCGTAATGCATGCAGAAACTCCGCAGTACCCGCCTGCAGCTTCGACGCCTGGGCCGAAAGCGGGTGTGATCGTCGCGTCACAGCGTCTGCAGAAACGCCTGGATGGCCTGCAGTTCATCGCGCGTGAGCTGCAGCGGCTGCAGCTGCGGGTCGGGTGCAGGGAAGGGGCCGTGGGCGCCGCTGCCGGTGCGCGGTCGCGGTTTGCCGCCACCGACGTTGTAGAACAGCAGCACCGCGTCCAGCCGGGCGATCGCCCCGTTGTGCATGTACGGCGCGGTGCGCGCCACGCCGCGCAGCGAGGGGGTGCGGAAGCGGCCGCTGTCGGCTGGATCGCCGGTGACCTCGTAGCGGCCCAGGTCCTGGCGCCTGCCGCCGTGGAAGTGCAGGCCCAGATTGTGGAACCCGTGGTCGGTCAGTGCGGGTCCGCTGTGGCAGTTCATGCAGCGGGCCCGCGTGCGGAACAGGTGCAGGCCCTGCAGCTGCAGATCGTCGAGCTGGTCGTGGCGACCGGAAATGAACCGGTCCAGGCGCGAGGGCGGCGGTGCCAGACTGCGCTCGAACGCGGCAATGGCCTGGGCGAGCTGGCGGGTCTCGATGCGGTCATTGCCGAACACGGCGGCGAACGCACGGCGGTAGGTGGCATCGCCGCGCAGGCGGGCGGCGGCCGCGTCGGCGCTGAAGGCCATTTCCTTCGGATCGGCGATCGGCAGCAGCGCCTGATCTTCAAGCGTGGCGGCACGGCCATCCCAGAACAGCCGCTGCAGATGGCCGCTCATGGCCACGCTGGGCGCGTTGCGACGACCGGCCTGGCGGTCGTGCCCGAACGACACGCGGCGGCCATCGGCAAACGCAAGATCGCGTTCGTGGCAACTGGCGCAGGCGATCTGCCCCGAGCGCGACAACTGCGGGTCGTTGAACAGGCGCTGGCCCAGCGCCACCTTGGCCGGGGTGGTGGGATTGTCCGGCGGCGCCACCAGGCCGGGCAGCGGTCCCAGCTCCTGCCAGGCCACGCCGGCGTCCACCTGGGGCGCCGGCCAGCGCGTGCTCGGCTGGGCATACGCCTGGCGCAGGCACGCCGGTGCCGGCAGCGTGCCGGCGGTGGCGAGCTGCCGACGGCAGTCGGGGTCCACCGCCGGCAACGCGATCGACGCGGCGCGGCTGCCGCCCAGCAGCACTGCGCCCAGCAGCGCGGCGCCCAGCAGCGTGGCGAGCAACAGGTGCCGGCCCGGGCTCAGAACGAGCAGCCCAGTTCCAGCCAGAAGCTGCGGCCCGGCTCGTAGTACGCCGTGCCGGCAACGCCGCTGGTCAGGTTGCTGCGGTTGAGCACGTTCTGCGCCTCCACCCGCACATACGCCTCCTGGTCACGCAGCAGCGCACGCCGGTACTCGACTGACGCGTCCCAGGTCCAGGTGCCGGAGAACTGCTGCCGCGTCAGGTTGGGCACCGACACACCGTCGATGGTCTCGGGGCGTCCGGTGGCAATGCCCTGGTAGCCGGCGCGGTAGCTGAAACTGTTGTTCCAGGTCAGCCCGAGCGCGGGCAGCTCGGTGCGCGTGCCCAGCCGTGCGCTCCACGGGCGCAGGTAGTCGGTGGCCGGCAGCTGGTGGCGGTACATCAGCTTGCCTTCGTAGCGCACCAGCTCATCCATCAGCAGCGTGTCTTCGTAACTGTTGTAGTTGCGCTTGACGTCGGTGTGGTCGGCCGCCAGCTGCCAGCTGTTGCGCGTGCCGAGGAACGTCCACGGTTCCCGCGAGGCGACGGTGAGGGTGGCGATGCCGGCATCGCTGCGGCCGTCGTTGGTGTATTCGAAGGTGTTGCGGTTGTAGAGCGTGGCATCCAGCGGCTCACCGATCCGGCGGCGGAGCACGTCGCGCCGGCTGCGGCGGTCGACATATTTCGCGCTGATGCGCAGCCCGGCCACGCGCTGGTCCAGGCCCAGCGACCATTCGTCGGCATAGGGCGAATCGAGATCGCGCAGGCGGTTGGTGGCCACGTTCCAGGTCCCCACCACATCCTCCCAGGCGGTGCTGGCGCTGCGCCGGGTCTTGCTCTCGCGCAGGCGCTCGCGCCCATCGCGCAGCAGGTAGGCGAAGAAGCTGCGGCCGTAATAGCGGTTCACGCCGGCGTTGATGCGGGTGTCCTCATCACCGAACACATCCCAGCTCACCGCCAGACGCGGCGACAGGTTGGTCTGGTTGAACACGTTGTCGCGGTCCAGGCGCAGGCCCGGCCGCACGCTCCAGGTGCCGATGCGGATATCGTCCTGCAGCCAGGCCGCGTATTCCTCGCCACTCACCGAAAATTCGCCGGCGTGGAAGAGCTGCAGCATGCTCAGGTACTGCCCGTTGCCGCTGCCATCAAGCAGCGGCGACAGCGAGCAGCTCACGCTGTCCACGCGCCCGTCGCTGAGCGTGCAGCTGCGTGTGGCCACCGCGCTCTGGTACACGTACTGGTCGTTGAGGCGCTTGTAGTTGGCGTCGCGGCGCTGCACGCTCAGCCCGCCCTGGACGTCGTGCGCGGTGCGGCCCACGGTCACGGTGTCATGGGCGACGGAAAGGGTGTAGCCGAGCTTGCGGTCGTGCTGGTCCACGCTGCCCCAGCTGCCTTCGCTGCTCACTGCGGCCACGCCCCAGTCGAAGGCCTGGGAAGGACGCCAATGGCGCATGGTGGTCTCCTCGCTGCGCCGCGACGACTCCAGGTCGCTGTAGCTCAGCCGCTGCGACAGTGTCCAGGCACCGTGCCGCCAGACCGCACTCAGGTTGGCAGTGGGACCGCCGGATTTCAGGTCGAACCAGGAGTTTTTGGTGTTGGCGATGAAGTAGCGGTCATCGGTGGGCGCGTAGCCCAGCCCCAGGCGCAGGTCCAGGGTGTCGCTGCTCCAGTCCAGGGCGATCGTGGCGGCGGTGTTTTCACGGGTCTGGGTGCGCTGGTTGACGTCGTTGCCGGTGGTTGAGCGGCCGGCCGTGTAGGCCCGCAGCGGAATCTCCGAGCGGCTGCGCACCACGGTGCCGATGATGCCCAACCCGCCCTGCGTGCGGCCCTCCAGCCGCGCGCCCACGCGGTACTTGTCGTAGGCGGGCTGGTAGGCCAGCGTTGCCGATTCTTCGTAGGTGGTGTCCTGGGCCGGGTTGGTGATGATCTGGTCCCACGCCGAGCGCGCCATCCGCATCCACACTTTGCCGGCGAACGCGTCGCTGGCGACGCGTGTGCGCGCATCGACCACGCCGCCGGTGAAGCCGCCGTAGGCCGCCGGCACGTTGGCGTCGTAGACCGTGAGCGATTCCAGCAGGTCCACGTCCACGGCGATGCCCTGCGCGGCGCTGGGAACATCGGAGTTGTGATTGGTGTTCTCGGTCGTGCCCACCGCGGTGGCCACCGGGTCGAGATCGTTGTTGAAGCTGGCACCGTCGAGCAGGAACAGGTTCTGGTAGTACGGCGCCCCGTTGATGGAGAAATCGTCCGGGCGGATCTCGCCCATGTTGCGGGTGGTGCGCGAGCGGTCGCTGAACTGCACGGCGGGGTTGCCGCGCAGCGCGGTGGCGATGTCACCGTTGCCTTTCACCTGGGCCTGCAGCGCGTGTTCGTCCAGGCGCGTGCCCTGGCCGTAGGGAAGCTGCGAGGGCAGGTAGGTCGAGCCGGCGCTGGCCTCCACCCGCAACGCCGGCATGGGCGCTCTGCCGGAGGCGCGTTCCACCGTATAGCTGCCATCGGCCCGGCGGCGCGCACGCAGGCCGCTGCCGCTCAGCAACTGACTGAAGCCGGCCTCCACCGACAGCCCGTCGGCCACCGGCGGCGCGCTGCGCCCGGCGGCGAGCGCGGGATCGAAGGACAGCGCCACGCCGTGCTGGCCGGCGAAGCTGGACAGCGCCCGCCCGAGCGGCACCGCGGCTGGCTGCAGCTGCGTTTCTTCCGGGGCGGCGGCCACGAACAACGGGGTGGCGAGCAGGGCGAGGGTCAGCGCGCTGGTGGTGAGAAAACGCGGGGATCGGGTCATGGTGGATTCGGTTGGAATGCGGGGTTCCTGTCCTTGCCCCGCGAACGCGCGAAAAGTGTCACCGGCCTGTCGGGCCCATCGGTCAGCGCGGCTCGATCAGCACCCACCAACCGCCGGGTGCGCGTCGCACCCGCACGGGGTAGGTCGCCTCCAGCATCGCCAGACTGCGCTCGGTGTCGTCCAGCGGAAAGGCGCCGGACACCGGCAGCGTGGCGATCGCCGGGTCGCAGCGCAGGCGTCCGTGGCGGTAGCGGCCCAGGTGCGCCAGCAGCGCGGCCAGCGGCATCGCATCGGCGACCCGCATGCCGGTCGTCCAGCTGGTGACGGTGTCGTCCAGCGCCTCGAGGAGGTGGTTGCCGTGCCCATCGAACCGTGCCTGTTCACCGGCCACCATCCGCCAGGCGGGGCCGGTGCCCGCCTGGATCGCCAGTGCGCCTTCCAGGAGGGCAGCATGGGTGTATCCGGTGTCCACGCGCACGTTGAAGCGGGTGCCGAGCGCGGTGATCCGGCCCTGCGACGTCTGCACCGCGAAGGGGCGGGGCGGCATGTGGGTGTCCGTGGTGGTCTCCACCAGGACCTGGCCCTGGTGGAGGTCCAGCGTGCGCTGGCGTGCATCGAGGTGCAGCGAGAGACGGGTGCCGGCATCGAGCACGATCCTGCTGCCATCGGGCAGGCGTGCCTGGCGGCGTTCGCCGATGGCGGTACGCAGCGTGGGGCTGTCCGCGGCAGGGTGCAGCAGGTGCCAGGCCAGCCACGCGCCCGGCGCCAGCGCGAGCCACGCGCCGAGGTGTTTGATCGCGGTGCGCCGCCGCGCGCCGTGCGGCCGCCCGAGCACGGGCAGCGCCGCGGCAGCCGGCACCTGCCCGAGCAGGGCCTGCAGGCGCTGCGCGCGCTGCCACGCACGGGCGTGCTCGGGATGCTGCGCGCACCACTGGTCGCAGGCGCGGCGCACGCCGGCACTGTCGTTGTCATGCAGGCGCAGCAGCCACTCCGCCGCCTGGCCGAGGATTTCCGGGGCGATCGCTGCGTCGCCGCCGGCAGGCTCAGAGGGCATGCGCGAGGCAGCCGACGAGGGCGCGTTTCATGTGCCGCTTCACTGTGCTCAGCGACAACCCCGTGCGTACCGCGATGGCGTCGTAGCGCAGCCCGTCGAACTGCGCCAGCAGGAACACCTGGCGTACTGCGGCGGGCAGACCGTCGAGCATGGCATCGATCTGCTGCAGGGCCTCGCGGACCACCCCCTGGTCCTCCAGCGACGGCACCACCGCTTCGGGCAGCGCGGCGAGATGCTCCAGCCACGCGCGCTCCAGCGACTGGCGACGGAACCAGTTGGCGGCCAGGCCGCGCGCTACCGTGGTGAGGAACGCGCGCGGCTCGCGCAGCGCGGCGAGGTCGCGATCCTGCAGCAGCCGCGCAAAGGTGTCCTGGGTCAGGTCGGCGGCGGTCTCGCGGCATCCCACGCGGCCGCTCAGCCAGCCCTGCAGCCAGCAGCGATGGTCCCGGTAGAGGACGCCTAGGAACTCACGTTGTGCCTGCATCGAAGGGCGCCGGTGGTGTGGCCCGGACAGGGCTCGGGAACCAATGGGAATGAGAACGATTCGCAAGTATCGCAGTATGGTGGCTGTATTGCCAGCCCCGGATTGTCTTGAATCACTGCGCGACAACCGCATATCCGGTACATCTGCCAGCCACGCTGGCCATTTCACCAGAGAGGATCTCCCCATGCGGATGGACAAGCTCACCTCGCGTTTCCAGCAGGCGCTGGCCGACGCGCAGTCGCTGGCCGTGGGCCGCGACCACAACATCATCGAACCGGTGCACGTGTTCTCGGCACTGCTGGACCAGCAGGGCGGCAGCACGCGCCCGTTGCTGTCGCAGGCCGGCGTCAACGTGCCGGTGCTGCGCGAACGCCTCAACGAGGCGATGGATGCGCTGCCCAAGGTATCCGGGCAGGAAGGCAACCTGTCGATCGGCAATGACCTCAACCGGCTGCTCAACAACACCGACAAGCTGGCCCAGCAGCATGGCGATGCGTTCATTGCCAGCGAATGGTTCGTGCTGGCTGCCGTGGATGATGGTGGCACGCTGGGCATGGCGCTGCGCGCAGCCGGCGCCGACAAGGCCCGCATCGACGCGGCCATCGACAAGATCCGTGGCGGCGAGAGCGTGCAGTCGGAGAACGCCGAAGACCAGCGCCAGGCGCTGGAGAAGTACACCATCGACCTGACCGCGCGTGCCGAGAGCGGCAAGCTGGACCCGGTGATCGGCCGCGATGAAGAGATCCGGCGCACCATCCAGGTCCTGCAGCGCCGCACCAAGAACAACCCGGTGCTGATCGGCGAACCCGGTGTCGGCAAGACCGCCATCGTCGAAGGACTGGCCCAGCGCATCATCAACGACGAAGTGCCCGAGGGCCTGCGCGGCAAGCGCGTGCTGTCGCTCGACATGGGTGCGCTGATCGCCGGCGCCAAGTTCCGTGGCGAATTCGAGGAACGCCTGAAGGGCGTGCTCAACGACCTGGCCAAGAGCGAAGGGCAGGTGATCCTGTTCATCGACGAGCTGCACACGATGGTCGGCGCGGGCAAGGCCGATGGCGCGATGGACGCCGGCAACATGCTCAAGCCGGCGCTGGCACGTGGCGAACTGCACTGCGTCGGCGCGACCACGCTGGACGAGTACCGCAAGTACATCGAGAAGGACGCCGCGCTGGAGCGCCGTTTCCAGAAGGTGTTCGTTGGCGAACCCAGTGTCGAGGACACCATTGCGATCCTGCGCGGGCTGAAGGAAAAGTACGCGGTGCATCACGGCGTGGAAATCACCGACCCGGCGATCGTGGCGGCCGCGACGCTGTCGCACCGCTACATCGCCGACCGCCAGTTGCCCGACAAGGCCATCGACCTGATGGACGAGGCCGCCTCGCGCATCCGCATGGAGATCGACTCCAAGCCGGAGGAGCTGGACCGTCTGGAGCGTCGGCTGATCCAGCTGAAGATCCAGCGCGAAATGCTCAAGAAGGAAAAGGACGAGGCATCGCGCCAGCGTCTGGCTGATCTGGAGAGCGACATAGATACGCTGGAGCGCGAGTTCTCCGATCTCAACGAGATCTGGAAGTCGGAGAAGGCTGCGTTGCAGGGCGCGACGAAGATCAAGGAGCAGATCGAGCAGGCCAAGCTGGAGCTGGAATCGGCGCAGCGCCGCCAGGATTTCGGCCGCATGAGCGAGATCCAGTACGGCCAATTGCCGCAGCTGGAGAAGCAGCTGGCGGCCGCGCAGGAAGCGGAGAACACCGAGTTCAAGCTGGTGCAGGACCGGGTCACCGCCGAAGAGATTGCCGAGGTGGTCTCGCGCTGGACCGGCATCCCGGTCAACCGCATGCTCGAAGGCGAGCGCGACAAGCTGCTGCGCATGGAAGATGTGCTGCATGAGCGCGTGGTGGGCCAGGAAGAGGCGATCAAGGTCGTCTCCGATGCCGTGCGCCGTTCGCGCGCGGGCCTGTCCGATCCGGACCGGCCCAGCGGCTCGTTCCTGTTCCTGGGGCCGACCGGCGTGGGCAAGACCGAGTTGTGCAAGGCGCTGGCCGAGTTCCTGTTCGACAGCAGCGACGCGATGATCCGCATCGACATGAGCGAGTTCATGGAGAAGCACAGCGTGGCACGCCTGATCGGTGCGCCCCCGGGCTATGTGGGCTATGAGGAGGGCGGTTACCTGACCGAGGCGGTGCGCCGCCGTCCGTACTCGCTGATCCTGCTCGATGAGGTGGAGAAGGCGCATACCGATGTGTTCAACATCCTGCTGCAGGTCCTCGACGATGGTCGCCTGACCGATGGACAGGGCCGCACCGTGGACTTCCGCAACACCGTCATTGTGATGACCTCCAACCTCGGCTCGCACCAGATCCAGGACATGAGCGGCGACGACAGCCCGGAGGCGTACACGCAGATGAAGGCGGCGGTGATGGGCGTGGTGCAGGCGCACTTCCGTCCGGAGTTCATCAACCGGCTGGATGACATCGTGGTGTTCCACCCGCTGGACAAGGCGCAGATCAAGCAGATCGCCAAGATCCAGATGGTCGGTCTGGAGAAGCGCCTGGCCGAGCGTGGGCTACGCATCGAGGTCAGCGACGCGGCGTTCCAGTTGCTGGGCAACGTCGGCTTCGATCCGGTGTATGGCGCCCGTCCGCTCAAGCGTGCGATCCAGGCGCAGCTGGAAAATCCGCTGGCGCAGAAGATCCTGTCCGGCGAGTTCCTGGGGGGCGACACGATCCGGGTCGATGCCGCCGAGGGCAAGCTGGTCTTCACCAAGGGCTGAGCCGGCACACCCCGCGCACCGGCCCGGTGGCGTCTGCTACCGGGCCGGTGCCGCGTGTGGCGGTGCGCGGCCCACGTGTCGCATATCACCGCAGCGCCTAAGCGCATGCGTGATCGGCATGAGCACGTGTGCCTGGGCGTGCCGGCGCTCGGGTATCGTCCGGGTTCAACCGGAGGAGGCACGATGAGCGAGCACGGCAGTCCCGACCCGCAATGGAAAGCGGAAACCATCGCCGTGCACGGCGGCTACCGGCCCGACCCGACCACCCGTGCGGTGGCGGTGCCGATCTATCAGACCGTGGCGTATGCCTTCGACGACACCCAGCACGGGGCCGACCTGTTCGACCTGAAGGTGCCGGGCAACATCTACACCCGCATCATGAACCCCACCACCGATGTGCTGGAACAGCGCATCGCGGCGCTGGAAGGCGGCGTGGGCGCGCTGGCGCTGGCCTCGGGCCAGGCGGCGATCACTTATGCGATCCAGACCATTGCCGAGGCCGGTGACAACATCGTCTCGTCCAGCACGCTGTATGGCGGCACCTACAACCTGTTCGCGCATACGCTGCCGCAGTACGGCATCCAGACGCGCTTCGCCGATCCGGAAGATCCGGCCTCGTTCGGCGCGCTGATCGACGAGCGCACCAAAGCGGTGTTCGTGGAGTCCATCGGCAATCCCCGCGGCAACATCACCGACATCGAAGCGATTGCGGCGGTGGCCCATGCGCACGGCGTGCCACTGATCGTGGACAACACGGTGGCCACGCCGTACCTGCAGCGTTCGTTCGATTTCGGCGCGGACATTGTGGTGCATTCGCTGACCAAGTACCTCGGCGGCCACGGCACCAGCCTGGGCGGCGCGATCGTCGATTCGGGCCGGTTCCCGTGGGCCGAGCACGCGCAGCGCTTCCGGCGGCTGAATGAACCGGATGTCAGTTACCACGGCGTGGTCTATACCGAGGCCCTCGGTCCGGCCGCCTACATCGGCCGCGCCCGCGTCGTGCCACTGCGCAACACCGGTGCGTCGCTCTCGCCGTTCAACGCCTTCCTGATCCTGCAGGGCATCGAGACGCTGGCGCTGCGCATGGATCGCATCAATGCCAATGCGCTGGCCGTCGCGGAGTTCCTGCGCGACCACCCCAAGGTCGACTGGGTGAACTACGCCGCGCTGCCCGATCATCCCGACCACGCCCGGGTACGGAAGTACCTGCGTGGCCACGGGTCCGGCGTGCTGACCTTTGGCCTGCCCGGCGGCCGCGTGGCGGGCGCGCGCTTCCTGGACGCCCTGCAGCTGTTCACCCGGCTGGTGAACCTGGGCGATGCAAAGTCGCTGGCAACCCACCCGGCATCGACCACGCACCGCCAGCTGGACGCGGCCGAACTGCGCCAGGCCGGGGTCAGCGAGGACACCGTGCGCCTGTCCATCGGCATCGAACACATCGACGACCTGCTGGCCGACCTGCGGCAGGCGTTGGCAACCGCGTAGAGGTGGTACCCACGGCGACCGGTGCGGGCCGGTCGCCGTGGGGTTCTGCCCGGCCCGTCTGCGTGGCTGGTCTCGACCGCACGCGGGCGCTACGCTCTGGCGGTCCTCCACCCATTGCGCAAGATCGGCCACGCGCAGGGGCAGGACACGACGCATGCTGAGCGCCACCCCGACATGGAGCCCGCCATGAGCCGCATCGCCCAGGTACGCCAGCACCACGGTATCGACCGCGTCATCGCCCATCTGCAGGCGTGTCTGCGCGCCGGTGAGCCACTTCCCGATCTGGACGCGCTCGCCGCGATCGCGCGCCAGTCTCCGTTCCACTTCCACCGTCTGTACCGTGCGCTGACCGGGGAAACGCCCGGGCGCACCGTGGCCCGATTGCGGTTGCTGCGTGCGCTGCAGCTGCTGGGCCAGGCCGACAGCCGGGTGACGGCCGTCGCCCTCGCCGTCGGCTTTGAAAGCCCGCAGGCACTGGCCCGGGCCTGCCGCCAGGCGTTGAACGCCACGCCGAGCGCGCTGCGTGATGACACCGCCCTGCGCGAGCGTTGGCAGAACGCGCTGCTGCTGCCCGCCGGCGACCATGCGGCGGAGGCCGTGCCGCTGCAGGTCACGGTGACCACGCTGGAGCCATTCGACGTGGTGGCACTGCGCACGCAGGGTGCGTTCGATGATCTGGACCAGGCCTTCGGCGCGATCTACGCCTGGGCGGCGGAGCAGGAGCTGGCCACGCAGCTGCAACAGCTGGTGGGGGTCGCGCTCAACGACCATCGCGACGTTCCTGCCCGCGCCTGCCTGTTCGACTGCGGCATGGGCTTCGGGCACGCGCCGGAAGGGCTGCCCGCGCCGCTGCGTGCGCTGACGCTGGGCGGCGGCGACCATGCAGTGCTGCGCCACGTGGGCAGCTATGCGGGGCTGGAGGCGGCCACCGACGCGCTGCTGCGCCAGTGGCTGCCCGACAGCGGGCGCGCGCTGCGCGACGCGCCCCTCTACTACCACTACCTGGACGACCCGGAAGACGTGCCCGAGGCGATCCTGCGCGCGGACATCTGCGTGCCGCTGCGCTAGCCCTGCGGGCGGTTACACCACCGGGATGCTGTGCTTGCCCAGGCTGCGGTATGGCGGGGTGGACATCACCATCTCGGCCAGCGAGTAGGCCAGCTCGCGTTCGGCCATCACGGTGCCGTCGGCGCCGTGATCCAGCAGATGCTTGACCTCGGCATCGCTGTGCGCCCGCGCCAGCAGGGTCAGGTCCGGATTGAGCGCCCGCAGTTTGGCCAGCGTTTCGCCCGCTTCCAGGGGCTGCGGAATGGCCAGCACCGCGATCTTGGCGCGTTCCGGATGGGCTTCGGCCAGCACCCGGTCCGAGGCCGCGCTGCCGCGGATGCCGGGCAGCCCGGCGGCATGCGCCTCGGCCACGTGTTCCTTGTTGTCGTCGATGATCATCACCGGCACGCCGCGATCGCGCAGCACCTGCGCCAGCGCGCTGCCCACCCGTCCGTAGCCGATCACGATGGCATGGTCGTGCAGGTCCAGCGACGGCCCCGGCGGCAGTTCGGTTTCCACGGCGGTCGGGGTCGCCTCCTGGTGCTTGAGCAGCCAGCGGTCGAGCAGGCCGAATACCAGCGGGTTGAGCATGATCGAGATCAGCGCGCCGGCCAGCACCAGCGCCTGCCCGGTGGGCGGCAGGATCTTCAGGGCGACGCCGAGGCCGGCGATGATGAAGGCGAACTCGCCGATCTGCGCCAGGCTGGCCGAGATGGTCAACGCGGTGCCGGTGGGATGGCCGAACGCACGCACGATCACGAAGGCAGCTGCGGACTTGCCGAACATGATGATGGCCGCGGTGGCCAGCACCTGCCACGGGTGCTCGATCAGGATGGCCGGGTTGAACAGCATGCCGACCGAGACGAAGAACAGCACCGCAAAGGCGTCGCGCAGCGGCAGGGAGTCATTGGCGGCCTTGTGGCTGAGTTCGGACTCGTTGAGCAGCATGCCGGCGAAGAACGCGCCGAGCGCGAACGAAACGCCGAACAGCATCGCCGAGCCGAACGCCACGCCGAGCGCGATGGCCAGCACCGACAGCGTGAACAGCTCGCGCGAGCCGGTGCCGGCGATGCGTTCGAGAATCCACGGAATCAACCGGCGGCCGACCACGAGCATCACCGCCACGAACAGGCCCAGCTGCACGAAGGTCCAGCCGATGCTGGCCAGCACGCTGCCGAGGGTGTGCGTTTCGTTGGCGGCATCCGGCCCGAACACGCCGGCCAACACCGGCATCATCACCAGTGCCAGCACGCACGCGAGGTCCTCCACGATCAGCCAGCCCACCGCGATCTTGCCGCGCTGGGTTTCCAGCAGGCGGCGCTCTTCCATCGCACGCAGCAGCACCACCGTGCTGGCGGTGGCCAGCGAGAAGCCGAACACCACGCCGTGGATCACCGGCCAGCCCATCAACGACGCCAGTCCCCAGCCCAGCAGCGTGGCCACCAGAATCTGGCCGATGGCGCCCGGAATGGCGATCGCTTTGACCGCCATGAGGTCTTTGAGCGAAAAGTGCAGGCCCACGCCGAACATCAGCAGCATCACGCCGATCTCGGCGAGCTGGTTGGCCAGTGCCTGGTCGGCGACGAAGCCGGGGGTGAACGGTCCTACGCAGATGCCAGCAACCAGATAACCGACCAGCGGAGACAAGCGCAGCTTGTTGGCCAGCGCGCCGAAGATGAAGGCGAGCCCGAGGCCAACGGCGACGATGTTGATCAGGTCGGTGTCATGGTGCATCGGGGCTCGCAGAAAGGGGGGATGCCCCGATTTTCACCGATGCGGCCAGATCCGGCAAACACTGACGCATGCGGCGCGTGCCTGTTCCCGTGGTCAGGGCGTGTGTTGTCCGGGACATCGGCCGGTGTGGGCGATGAATGCGCGGAACGCTGTTGTTGCCCATCCACAACGACGCTGCCCCGGCGGACCGGGGCAGCGGCAGTCATCGCCTGGTGGCCGGCCAGTGGCCGGCACTGCCGGGGATTACCACTTGTACGTTACGCGGCCGTAGACGTACGCGCCGTTGAAGCCGTAGGGCGAGTAGTTGCTGTACGGCAGCATGCCCCAGGTCGAGTTCTGCAGGTCCACGGTACGGTCCGGGTACTCGTCCAGCAGGTTGTCCGCGCCCAGGGTGAGCGCCCAGTTCGCGCTGGGCTTGTAGCTCACCGAGGCATCGAGCACCCATGACGCACCGTAGGTCTGGTCGCGCAGCGCGGTGGCCGAGTTGCGCACGGTAAAGCTGCCATAGCGGGTGGCCGCCAGATTGAGGTCCCAGTGGTCCGAACGCCAGGTGCCGCTGAGGATGGCCTTGTCGCGCGGGTAGCTGTCTTCGATGCGGCCGATCTCGTCACGCCCGATCAGCGACTGGGTCAGGCCCAGGCTCTGGAACACCGCCGGCGAGGCGATGAACTTCTTCACCTCGGTTTCGTTGTAGCTGTACGCGGCGGTCAGCTCCAGCGAGCTGGCGGCGAAGGGAAGGGTGTAGCTGGACACCGCATCCACACCACGGGTGCGGGTGTCCACGCCGTTGGTGAAGTACGAGAACGCGGTGACCTGCGGCAGCCCCAGCCCACCGAGCAGCGCGTTGGTGGCGGCGTTGGTGGTGATGTTGGTGGACAGCACGATGCGGTCGTCGATGTCGATCTGGTAGGCATCCACGGTCAGGTACAGGCGGTCCACCGGCTGCAGCACCAGGCCCAGGCTGTAGGAGGTGGAGCTTTCGGCCTTCAGCGGGCTGGCACCCAGCGCCTGCGCGGCAGCGCTGGTGGTGGGGAAGGTGCCGCGTTCGACGAACACGCCGTTGACGATCGTGCTGGTCACCGCCTGGTAGCTCTGCTGGGCCAGCGACGGCGCGCGGAACCCGCTGGAGGCGGTGGCGCGCAGGGCGACCTTGTCGGTGAAGGCATAGCGCGCGGACAGCTTGCCGGAGAACTTGTCGCCGAAGTCCGAGTAGTCCTCATAGCGGCCGGTCGCGCCGGCGGAGAACTTGTCGGTGAAGTCCGCTTCCAGGCCGGCATACACCGCGTAGTTGTTGCGGTCGGCATCCACCGCATTGATCGGGGTGAAACCGCCGAAGCCCTGGGCGCCGCTGCCGGTGTACGAGTTGGGTTCGCCCGGCGACTGCTCCCACGTTTCGCGGCGGTACTCGCCACCGAAGGACAGCGTCACCGGATACGCCAGGCCCCAGTCCAGGGTCTTGGTCACATCGGCGTTGACGATGTCCTGGGTGTACTCCAGCGCGCCGTCGTAGAACGAACGCGGGCTGTTCACGCCGAGGCTGTAGTTGATGCTGTTGCGGGTGTGGAAGTCGATCTTGTTGTAGCCGTGGTTGTAGCTGACGTCCCAGTTCCAGCCGCTGTCGGTGCCGCCCTTGACGCCGGCCACGATCGAGCGGTCCTTGGAGTACTGATTGATCTGCGGCACGAAGCCGTCCGGGTACACCTGTGCCAGCAGCGGGCCCTGGTTGCTGTTGTTGCGCGAGCGGTAGAACGCGAACGAGGTGATGTCGCGGTTGCTGGCCATCGCCGTGGCATAGGCCGAGACGTGGTCGGTGAACTGGAAGCTGGCATTGGCCGAGGCGGCGGTGGCATCCACCTGCGGGTCGCCCACCACAAAGGTGGTCTGGCCGATGTTGGGGAAGTTGCCGGTGTTGGGCGTGGTGCCCTGGTACGGGCCGGCACGGTTGCTCTCGTCCTGCTGGGTGATCTGCCCGGCCACGTGCACGCTGCCGCGGCCGTCGGCGAAGCCAACGCCGGTATCGCCGGAGAGCTGGTACTTGTTGCCGTCGCCGGCCGAGTACTGGCCGGCATCCAGGACCAGGCTGCCGCCGGCGGAGGATCCCTTGAGCACGATGTTGACCACCCCGGCGATCGCATCGGAGCCGTACTGGGCCGACGCGCCGTCGCGCAGCACTTCGACCCGCTCGATCGCGGCGATCGGAATGGCGTTGATGTCCACCGCCGAGGAGCCGCGGCCGATGCTGCCGTTGACGTTGATCTGCGCCGAGGTGTGGCGGCGCTTGCCGTTGACCAGCACCAGCACCTGGTCGGGCGACAGGCCCCGCAGCTGCGCCGGGCGGATGCCGCTGGTGCCGTCGGTCAGCGCCGGGCGCGGAAAGTTCAGCGAGGGCAGGGCGCGCGCGAGCGCGGTGGCCAGCTCGGTGGTACCGGTGGACTGCAGCGCCTCGGGGGTGATGATGTCGATCGGCGACTGCGACTCGGCCACGGTGCGGTCGGCGACCCGGGTACCGGTGACGATGATGGTGTCCAGGGTGTTCGCGGCGGCAGGCGGGGCCTGCTGGGCGGAGACGGCGAAACTGGAGACACCGAGCGCGACAGCTACGGCGGCGGCGAGCGTACTGGTCTTGCGGTTCATCAGGATGTGGCTCCGGTAGGGACGGTGCGGCACCGTGGCGACATCACGACTGCGGGGAGCGGGTCTGCGAAGGCGGTTGTTGCGGTGCGCAACAAAGGAATTAACGGGATATTCATCGCCTGTCAATTCCCGGGTGAATCCGCAAAAAACGTTGCAGCAGCAACCATTTACGTGATGCCCGGGTTTCGACGGAGGGGTCCCGAGGACGCGCGGGCAGGGTCGTGGGAGAGAGAGACGAGCCCTGCCGCGCATCCCGGGGCGCGTCAAGTATTCGTTAACGCTAGAATTACGTCGCAGGAAAGGTGCTCACGAGCACATTCCATTCCGTTATATGGACCCCCAAGATGATTTCCCTTCGTAACTTCGCCTTGCGCCGTGGCGAGCGGCTGCTGTTGTCCAACGTCGACCTGACTCTGCACGCGGGGTACCGCGTTGGCGTGGTCGGCCGCAATGGCGCCGGCAAGTCCAGCCTGTTTGCTGCCGTGAAGGGCGAGCTGGAAGCCGACAAGGGCGACGTCGATCTGCCTGGCAAGGTCCGCATCGCATCGGTGGCCCAGGAAACCCCCTCGCTGCCGGACCCGGCGCTGCAGTTCGTGCTCGAAGGCGACACCGAGGTGGCCGCGGTGCTGCGCGCCGAGGCCGACGCGGCGGCCCGGGAAGACTGGGAGGCGGTGGCCACCGCGCACCAGAAGATGGCTGAAATCGGCGCCTACGACGCCGAAGCGCGGGCCGGCAAGCTGCTGCATGGCCTGGGCTTCCCGGCCGAGACGCATTCCCGGGCGGTGTCGTCGTTCTCCGGTGGCTGGCGCGTGCGCCTCAACCTGGCCCGCGCGCTGATGATGCCCAGCGATCTGCTGCTGCTCGACGAACCGACCAACCACCTCGACCTGGACGCGGTGTTCTGGCTGGAACAGTGGCTGCTCAAGTACCCCGGCACGCTGCTGCTGATCTCGCATGACCGCGAGTTCCTCGACAACGTCGCCACCCATACCCTGCACCTGCATGGCGGTGGCGCCAAGCTGTATCCGGGCGGCTACACCGATTTCGAGCGCCAGCGCGCCGAACAGCTGCGTCAGCAGCAGATCGCGCACGAGAAGGAACAGGCCGAGCGCGCCCACCTGCAGAGCTTCATCGATCGCTTCAAGGCGCAGGCGAGCAAGGCCGCACAGGCGCAGAGCCGCATGAAGCGCCTGGCCAAGCTGGCCGGCACCGAGGCGGTGCGTGCCGAGCGTGAATTCCGTATCGAATTCGCCCCGCCGGCCAAGCTGCCGTTCTCGCTGATCCGCCTGAACCACGTCGATGCCGGCTATGGCCCGGACGCCGTGATCCTGCACGAGGTCGGTTTCGGCCTGGAGGCGGGCCAGCGCATCGGTCTGCTCGGCCCCAACGGCGCCGGCAAGACCACGCTGGTCAAGACCCTGGTCGGCGAGCTGGCGCCGTTGACCGGCGAGCGCGCGGCCCACCCGGACCTGCGCATCGGCTACTTCGCCCAGCACACAGTGGAATCGCTGCACGAAGGCCAGTCGCCGATGGAGCATTTCCGCGATCTGGCCCCGGATGCGCCCAACCAGGCTTTCCGCGATTTCCTCGGCAAGTGGAACTTCGCCGGCGACCGTGCCTTTGAACCGGTGGACGGGTTCTCCGGTGGCGAGCGCGCGCGCCTGGCGCTGGCGCTGATCGCCTGGCAGCAGCCGAACGTGCTGCTGCTCGACGAACCGACCAACCATCTCGACCTGGAAATGCGCGAAGCGCTGGCGGAAGCGTTGGCCGATTTCGAGGGTGCCATCGTGATGGTCTCGCACGACCGCCACCTGATTGGTCTGGTCTGCGACACCTTCTGGCGTGTGGCCGATGGGGTGGTGGAGCCGTTCGACGGCGATCTGGACGCCTACGCGGCGTGGCTGCGGTCGCGTCCGGCGGCGCAGGGCACCAAGCAGAAGATGGCCGCCGCCGCACCGGAGCCGGTGCCGCCGACCCCGCCGCTGCCGCCGCGCAAGCCGGTCAATCCGCACAAGCTGGCAGCCGCCGAAGCCAAAGTGGGCGAGCTGGAGGGCACGCTGGCCGAGCTGGACCGCCAGCTGGCCGATCCGTCCAACTACGCCGACGCAACCCGCATGGCCGTGCTCGGCCGCGACCGCGAAGCGACGGCGGCGCTGCTGGCCAAGGCGGAGCAGAGCTGGATGGAACTGCTGGAAGGTTGATCGTCGGGGGCGATGTGCCGACCGCGGTCGGCACCCGTCAGCCCGTGACCTCTCCCTGCGCCTGCAGCCACTGGCGGAACAGCCGCGCCGCGTCGCTCTCGGGGCGTGAACGCAGGCGCGTCAGCCAGTAGCGGCCCAGGTCCAGCACCGGCGCGAACGGCTGGATCAGGCGCCCCTGCGCCAGGTCCTGCCCGAACATCTTCAGCGGCAGCAGGGCCACGCCATTGCCTGCCGCCGCCGCGCTGGCCAGGGTCAGCGACGAATCGAACACCGGTCCACGCGCTTCCAGCTCCGCCACCCCGGCCGCCTGCAGCCAGCGCGGCCATTCGTCGGTGCGGTAGGACCGCAGCAATGCCACGTTCGCCAGGTCGCGCGGCTGGTGCAGCAGGCGGGCCAGGGCGGGCGCGCACAGCGGGGCGAACGGCGCGTCCAGCACCGCATCACTGACCTGCCCCTGCCAGTCGCCCTCGCCGAAGCGGATCGCCAGATCCAGCCCTTCGCCGGCCAGGTCGATGCGGTTGTTGTGGGTCTGCAGACGCAGGTCGATCTGCGGATGGCGGGCATGGAAGTCCGCCAGGCGCGGCAGCAGCCAGCCCGTGGCGAAGGTGCCGACCACGCCCACACGCAGCACCTCGCGGAAGTGCCCGCCCACGAAACGGTCCAGGCTCACCGCGATCCGGTCGAAGGCCTCGTTGAGCACCGGGTACAGCCGCGCGCCTTCGTCGGTGAGCGCCACGCCACGCGGCAGCCGATGGAACAGCGACACCCCGAGCCGATTCTCCAGTGCGCGGATCTGGTGGCTCAGCGCGGCCTGGCTGACACACAGTTCCAAGGCGGCGCGGGTGAAGTTCTGATGCCGGGCGGCGGCCTCGAAAGCGCGCAGCGCATTGAGCGGCAACTGGGGGCGGAGCATGGGCGCGAGCCGTGAGGAAGATCGATGGATCATCGCACCGTTACCCTCGAAAGTGCCGATCGTGCGCCGGCAGATCCTGAAATCCGCCCCGGAAATCCGCCGAGGCATAAGAAAGGCGAATGGCTTCCGCTGAAAATGCTCGCTGGTGCCGCGCCGCCACGGCTTCAATACTCTCCGCCTCACCAGGAGAATCCGCATGCTTGCTCGACGACAGTTCCTGCACTGGACCGGGGTGGCCGCCGCCTCCGCGCTGACCGCCACCGCACTGGCGAAAACGCCGCCGCGCACCACGGCCCCGGCGCTGGCCGCCGCCCCCGACTTCGCCGCGCTGGAAGCGGCCAGCGGTGGCCGGCTCGGGGTCACCCTGCTGGACACCGCGTCCGGCCGGCGCATCGGCCACCGCCAGGACGAGCGCTTCCCGATGTGCAGTACCTTCAAGTTCGTCCTGTGTGCGGCGGTGCTTCGCCAGGTCGATGCCGGCCGGCTCGACCTGGACAAGCGCGTGCCGATGCGCGCGGAGGATCTGATCGACCACGCGCCGGTCACCCGGCGGCACATCGGCAAGGACCTGACCGTGCGCGATCTGTGCCGGGCCACGATGATCACCAGCGACAACCCTGCCGCGAACCTGCTGCTGGGGGTGGTGGGCGGCCCGCCTGCCGTCACGCGCTTCCTGCGTGAGCACGGCGATGCGGTGACCCGCAACGACCGTCTCGAGCCGGAGATGAACCGGTTTGCGCCGGGCGACCCGCGCGATACCACCAGCCCGGCGGCGATGGCCGCCAGCCTGCAGCGCTTCCTGCTCGGCCAGGTGCTGGCGCCCGCGTCGCGCCAGCAGCTGGCCGACTGGCTGATCGACAACGAAACCGGCGACGAGCGCCTGCGCGCGGGGCTGGGCAGCACGTGGCGGGTGGGCGACAAGACCGGCAGCAACGGCAAGGACACCACCAACGACATCGCGATGCTGTGGCCGATGGCCGGTGGCGCCCCGTGGGTGCTCACCAGCTATCTGCAGGGCGCCACGGTGGACGATGCCGGACGCAATGACGTGCTGCGCCAGGTCGCCGTGCTGGCCGAAGGCATGATGCGCGGCGCCTGAGGTCAGCAGCCGGGCGCTTGCCCGGCTGCATCGCCGTATCAGCCGCGCACCGCCTCCAGGAACTCGCGTCCCCAGCGGTCCACGTCGTAGTACTCCACACTGTCGAACAGCTGTCGCATGCGCCCGGTGGCTTCATCATCGGGCATCGACAATGCCTGCAGCAGCCCGGCGGTGAGGTCGGCCGGATCATGCGGGTTGGTCAGCACCGCGCCCTTCAGCTCGGCGGCGGCGCCAGCGAATTCGCTGAGCACCAGCACGCCGCTGCTGCCTTCGATGCCCTGGGTGGCGACGAATTCCTTGGCCACCAGGTTGAGTCCGTCGCGCAGCGGGGTGATCCACATCACCTGCGCGGCGGCGTAGTGCGCCACCACCTCCTCGAACGGCAGTGCCTGGGCGAAGAAGCGCACCGGCGTCCAGTCCAGCCGCGAGAAGCGCCCGTTGATGCGCCCCACTGCCTGCTCGATCTGGTTCTGCAGGGTCCGGTACACCGTCATCTCGCGCGCGGCCGGCACGCAGATCATCAGCAGGGTGACCTTGCCCAAGCGGTCCGGATGCTGCTCGAGCAGCCGCTCGAATGCCTCCAGTTTGGCCAGCGTGCCCTTGGTGTAGTCCAGCCGTTCCACCGACAGCACCAGCTTGCGCGCGCCGATCTCGCGGCGCAGCTTGAAGATGTCGTTGCGCACGTCGCCGCGCGCCAGCACGGCGTGGATGCGGCGCAGATCGGTGCCGACCGGATGCGCGCCCAGCGCGATCTCCCGATCACCCACGCGCAACCGCGTGGTCATGGTGTCCAGGCCCACCGCGCAGCCATAGGTCAGAAAGCGCGGTGCGCAGCTCTCCCACGCCAGCCGCTCGGCCGGCATCGCCCCGCGCACCACGTCCACGAAATTCTCCACCTGGCGCGGAATGTGGAAGCCGATGTAGTCGCAGCTGAGCAGGCTGCCGATGATTTCGCGCCGCCAGGGCACCACGTTGAAGACGTCGGCGGAGGGGAAGTAGGTGTGGTGGAAGAAGGCGATCTTCAGGTCCGGACGCAGCTCGCGCAGCGTGCCCGGCACCATCCACAGGTTGTAGTCGTGGATCCAGACCGTGGCGCCGTGCGCGGCTTCGGCGGCGGTGGATTCGGCGAACTTGCGGTTCACCTGCAGGAATACCTGCCAGTCGTCCTCGCGGAAGCGCGCGCGCTCCCAGAACACGTGCAGCATCGGCCAGAACGCTTCCTTGGAGAAGCGCTTGTAGAAGATGTCCACTTCCTGCTTGCTCAGCGGCACGCGCGCGGCGGTCAGGGTCGGATAGCGTTCGGCATCCACCGCCAGGTGGGTCTGGAACGGACCGCGCTTGGGATCGTCGATTCCCCACGCCACCCACGAACCCTTCTGCCCGCCGTCGAAGAAGCTCAGCAGCGACGGAATGATGCCGTTGGGCGAGCGAGGCGGGCGCTGGACGAGCACGCCGTCCTGCATGACCTCATCGAACGGCAGGCGGTGGTAGACCATCACCAGTTCGGCGCCATCGGCGCGCGCCTGCGCCGGCGGATGCAGGAACGGGTCATCGCTGGCGAGCAGGCCGAAGTGTTCGATCGCCTCCAGGATGCCGCCGCAGCCGGGCGCCTCGGCGTGGAAGGTGTGGCCGAGCGTAGCCGTGGCTGCGGTCAGGGCCGACTCCGAATCGCCGACGCACACGCCGCGGAAACCGGCGGTGTACATGGAAAGATCGTTGAGCGTGTCGCCGGCGACCAGGATGCGCTCGCGCGGCAGTTCGAGCAGGCGCGCCAACGCGGACAGCGTGCGGCCCTTGTCCGTGTCCGGCGGCAGGATGTCCAGATAGCGGTCGGCCGAATAGAGCACATCGCAGCCCAGCGCCTGCGCGGCGGCCTGGATCTGTCCGCGCAGCGGCGCCAGCGTGTCTGGATCGCAGAAGTAGGAGCAGCGGCGCTCCTGCGGTACATCCTGGCGCTGCAGCGCGGCGAACGGGCGCATCGCCGCCGCCACCACCTGCTCGCCGGGCCAGTGCGCGTCGATCATCGATTGCAGGGGCTGCAGCGGCTGCAGCGTATGCCCGTCGACCACGGTCGCGCCGACATCGCAGACCACGACATCCGGGCGCGGGATGGCCGGATCGGAGAGCAGGGGCATCACCGCTTCGAGCCCGCGGCCGGTGATGAAGATCAGGCGGATACCGGGGTGCTGGTCGACCAGCCGGTACAGGCGGTGGCGCGCGGCGGCATCGCCGGCGAGGAAGGTGCCATCCAGATCGGTGGCGAGGATCAGTTGCGCGGCCGGCGTGGCCGGCAGGGTACGGGGTGAGGTGGGGACGGTGGGTGTCGATACAGTCAATGCACTTCCTTTTCGGAGTCGGCGGGGTAAGGGGTGTCCTGGGGGGCCTGCTGGTCGGTTTCGGGCATCAGTTCCAGCGCGCCGGGTGTGGTCCGCAGCATCAGGCGGAAGCCGACCGGATGGGTGCGCAGGCGCTGGAAACGCAGCAGACGGGCGGTGGTGAACAGTGCCAGTGCCAGCAGCACCACCGCGAAATACAGCGGCAGCGCGGCCGGGCCGAAGCGCTGCATGCCGGCACCGGCCAGGGCCGGGCCGAACGCGGCACCCACGCCGTGGACCAGCAGCAGGCTGGAGCAGCCCGCAAGCAGGTGCTCGCGTGGCAGGTAGTCGAGCATGTGCGCCACGGCGGACGGATACAGCGCGAAGGCCAGGCCGCCGTAGAAGAAGAACAGGCCGAACAGCAGGTGGGTCTGGAGCTGGATCATCGGCAGCGACGCCACCAGCGCGATGCCCGCGGCGATCAGGCTCAGCACCACCAGCGCGCTGCGCCGGTCGTGGCCGTTGCTGAGCTGGCCCAGCGGCCACTGCAGCACCGCGCCGCCGATGATCGCCACGAGCATGAACAGAGCCACGCCAGTGTCCTCCAGGCCGACCTCGCCGGCATACACCGGCAACAGCCCCCAGAACGCACCCATCGCCAGACCCGACAGGCCTGCCGCCACGGTCGCCACCGGCGCCATCGCGTACAGACGCCGCAGGCTCAACCGGCTCATCACCGGCACGTCCGGCTGGCGCAGGCGGGTCGCGGTCACCGGCAGCACGGCGGCACAGACCAGGATCGCGGTGAGCATGAACATGGCCGTTGCGCTGGCGTCGCCGAGCATCAGCAGCAGTTGGCCCAGCGCAAGCGCGGACAGATTGACCACCATGTACAGCGAGAATGCGCGGCTGCGCTGGGCCGGATCCGGCTCGGCGTTGAGCCAGCTTTCGATCACGGTGTACAGGCCGACCAGGGCGATGCCGGTGGCGATGCGCAGCACGCCCCAGCCCCAGGGGTTGAGCCACAGGGGATGCAGCAGCACCGCGATTGCGGCGAGCGCGGCGAAGAAGGCGAACGCACGGATATGTCCGATGCGGCCGATCAGCGAGGGGGCGAAGAAGGTGCCGATGAAGAACCCGGCGAAATAGCCGGACATCACCAGACCCAGGGTGCCGGCACCAAAGCCGGCCTGCCCGCCGCGCACCGCCAGCAAGGTACCCAGAAGCCCGCTGCCCGTCAGGAGCAGCGCTACTCCCGTGAGCAGGGCGGTCAGCCGCAACACGCGTGCGACCTTCGTGGGGAAGAAGGCGAACCGGTCACGCCACGACCTTAACACAGCGGGGATGAAGCCCTTCGCGATGCGGGAGGCGTTTGCGCTGCCCGGCCGTGGCCGTTAGGGTGGGTCCATGAACGTACTGAAGCTCGTGCCCCTGGCCGCCGCACTGGGGCTTGCCGCCTGTAGTGGCGAACGCGATCCACTCGCCCACGACATCTCGCTGGCGCCGTCGGACGCCTTCATGGCAGCGGTGGCCGCCCATTGCGGCAAGGCGTTTGAAGGCCGCATCGTGGCCAACGAGCCGCGTACCGATGCACCCGATCCGTTCGAAGGCAAGCGGCTGGTCATGCATGTGCGCGGGTGCGACGACCCGGCCCACGAGCTGCGCATTCCCTTCCATGTCGGCGACGACCATTCGCGGACGTGGGTGCTGACCCGCACCTCCCACGGCCTGCGTCTCAAGCACGATCATCGCCATGCAGACGGCAGCCCCGATGCGATCAGCCTCTACGGCGGCGACAGCAAGCCACCGGGCACCGCGCAGCGTCAGGAATTCCCGGTGGATGCCGACTCGGTGGCGATGTTCCGAAAGGCCGACATGCTGCCCTCCGTGCACAACACCTGGGCGATGGAGGTCGATCCGGACCAGCGCTTCATCTATGAGCTGACCCGGCCCGGCGGCCGCCGCTTCCAGGTCGCCTTCGACCTTGCCAGGCCGGTGGCGCTGCCGCCCCCACCGTGGGGCAGCGCCCCCTGACGCAGGCCGCTGCCCCTGGGGTCGGTCAGCGGACGCCGAAGCGCGCCCGGCACCCGCCGTTCACCCACAGGCTGCCGTTGCTGTAGCCCCAGCTGCGGCCTTCCACACAGGCGGTGCCCGACAATTGCTGGATCAATGCCGGGCGTCCCTGGCGGGCATCCCAGGCGCAGGTCTGCTGGCGGTTGTTGTTGCTGCTGCAGGTCACGCTGTAGTTGCTGTCGCCGCCGCCCCAGCCGCCGCCGCTGTTGCCACGGGCCTCGGCAAACTCCCCCCGGCAGCCGCGGTTGACCCATACGCTGCCGTTGCGCGCGCCCCAGGTCTGGCCCTCCACACAGGCCGAGCCGGAGATCTGCCGGACAAGGGTCGCATTGCGCCAACCGGTGTTGCAGGTGCGCTCGCGGTTGTCCTGGCTTTCGCAGCGGATGGTGCCGCCGCTGCCATTGCCGCCGCCCCAGCCGCCGTTGCCCCGCCCTTCAACGAACTCGGCACGGCAGCCACCGCTGACCCACACCGTGCCGTTGCGCGAGCCCCAGTTGCGGCCTTCCACGCAGGTCGTGCCGGAGATCTGCCGGGACAGGCGCGCGCTGCGCCAGCCGGTATTGCAGACCCGCTCGCGGTTGTCCTGGCTTTCGCAGCGCACGGTCCCGTTGTTGCCGCCGCCACCGTTCCAGCCCCCACCATTGCCGCTGCCGCGCAGCGAGGTGGCGATATCCTGTTTGATCCGCGAGAAACCCCAGCCCGAATTGACCTGGGCCAGGTAGAACCGCAGCTGGTCATCGGGGATGCGCCGGCCATTGGACTGGTCGGCGTACTCCTGGCTGATGACCCGGCTGCGGTCCGAGGAGGACAGCTGCGACAGATTCTCCGGGGCGTAGGCACGTGAACTGATCTGGGCCTGCGCCGCGGGGGCGGCCAGGGCGAGCACGGCGGTCAGGCAGGCGACGGTCAGGCGGCGGTTCATGGCGACATCCCCTTGCGGTCGTTGGTGGGCGGACTATAGGAAGGCCCCCGGTTCACAACGCGTGATGCCGGGCCGGCGAGGCCCGATTTGCCCCGCCGCGCCGACGGCCGCAGAATAACGGGCTTTCCGGCGCAGCTTGGTGCCGGCACTCTCCTGCGGAGCTTTACCCCCATGCGTACCCACTTCTGTGGCCTGGTCGACGAGACCCTGATTGGCCAAACCGTTACCCTTGCCGGCTGGACCGACGTTGCCCGCAATCAGGGCGGCGTGTGCTTCATCGATCTGCGCGATCATGAGGGCATCGTGCAGGTGACGGTGGAAGTCGACAACGCGGCCGTGTTCGCCGTGGCCGCCAGCCTGGGCTATGAGGACGTGCTGCAGGTGGAGGGTGTGGTGCGTGCCCGCCATGCGGTCAACGACAAGCTCCGCACCGGCAACGTGGAGGTGATCGCCACGGCCATCACCATCCTCAACAAGGCCGAGCCGCTGCCGTTCCACGCCCACGAGAACCCGGGCGAGGAAACCCGCCTGAAGTACCGCTACCTGGACCTGCGCCGCCCGGAAATGCAGCGTATGCAGCGCACCCGCATCAAGCTGGTGCAGGCGCTGCGCCGCCACCTGGACGCGACCGGCTTCCAGGACATCGAAACCCCGATCCTGACCAAGGCCACCCCCGAGGGCGCGCGCGACTTCCTGGTGCCGGCGCGCATGCATCCGGGCGAGTTCTACGCGTTGCCGCAGAGCCCGCAGCTGTTCAAGCAGATCCTGATGGTGGCCGGCTTCGACCGCTACTACCAGATCGCCCGCTGCTTCCGCGATGAGGCCCTGCGTGCCGACCGCCAGCTGGAGTTCACCCAGCTGGACATGGAATTCGCCTTCGTGCGCGAGCGCGACGTGCAGGATTTCGTGGAAACCATGATCCGCGCCATCTTCAAGGAAGTGGTCGACGTGGAGCTGGATGCCAGCTTCCCGCGCATGACCTGGGCCGAGGCGATGCGCCGGTATGGCTCGGACAAGCCGGACCTGCGCATCGCGCTGGAGCTGGTGGACGTCGCCGAGCTGGTCAAGACCAGTGAGTTCCCGGTGTTCACCGCCGCGGCCAACGATGCCGACGGCCGTGTCGCCGCGCTGCGCATCCCGGGCGGTGCCAGCCTGTCGCGCAAGCAGATCGACGAGTACGCCGCGCATGCCGCCAAGTACGGCGCCAAGGGCCTGGCCTACATCAAGATCGCCGAGAACGGCGAGGTCAGCTCGCCGATCGCCAAGTTCTTCAGCGAGGAGGCCTTCGCCGCCCTGGTTGCGCACGTCGGGGCCGGCAACGGCGACATCGTGTTCTTCGGTGCAGGTGGCTACAACAAGGTGTCCGACTTCATGGGCGCGCTGCGCCTGAAGGCCGGCAAGGACTTCGATCTGGTCGCGGCCGGTTGGGCGCCGCTGTGGGTCACCGACTTCCCGATGTTCGAATACGACGACGAAGCCCAGCGCTACGTCGCCCTGCATCACCCCTTCACCGCCCCGGCAGTGGACGATATCGCCGACCTGCGTGCCAATGCGAAGACGGCCGTGTCGCGCGGCTACGACATGGTGCTCAACGGCAACGAGATCGGCGGCGGTTCGATCCGTATCCACCGCTCGGACATGCAGAGCGCGGTGTTCGAACTGCTCGGCATCGGTGCCGAAGAGGCCGAGGGCAAGTTCGGCTTCCTGCTCGACGCGCTGCGTTTCGGCGCGCCGCCGCACGGTGGCATCGCCTTCGGCATCGACCGTATCGCTGCCCTCATGGCCGGTACCGAATCGATCCGCGACGTGATTCCGTTCCCCAAGACCACCGGCGCGCAGTGCCTGATGACCGGCGCCCCGTCGCCGATCCCGGACGAGCAGCTGGCCGAAGTGCACGTCCAGGTCCGCCCGGCAAAGCAGTAACCTGCGCCGGGCGCTGCCGCGCCCGGCTGCACCAGATCCATCGTCGTTCCGTAGAGCCGGGCTCTGCCCGGCTGCACCAGATCCATCATCGTTCCGTAGAGCCGGGCTCTGCCCGGCCGCACCAGATCCATCATCGTTCCGTAGAGCCGGGCTCTGCCCGGCTGCACCAGATCCATCATCGTTCCGTAGAGCCGGGCTCTGCCCGGCTGCACCAGATCCATCATCGTTCCGTAGAGCCGGGCTCTGCCCGGCTGCACCACATCCATCATCGTCCAGGAGAGCCAGGCAATGACCGAATTCGCATTTTCGCTGGAGTGGGAAAAACTGGGCAATGAGGGCGCCGACGCCGCCCTGGTCACCGAACGCGCCCGCGTCTTCGGCGGCTGGCTGGTGCGCGTGGGGACCAATCCCGCCGCGATGGCCCTGACCTTCGTCGCCGACGGTGAAGGCCGTTGGGATGGCGAGGACTTCGGCGTGGAGGACTACGAAGAAGACGAAGACGACGAAGAAGAATTCGAGGACGAGGAAGAGGAAGAGGGCGACGAGGACGAGGAGTACGAAGACGAAGAGGAAGAGGAAGAGGACGACGCGGAAGGTGACGACGCCGACGCCACCGGCGGAGCGCGGGCGTAACGCCTGCCTCCCGGCACCCGTCATGTACGCCATCCGACGCGCCACCGAGGCCGACGCCGACATCCTGTCGGCGCTGGCCACGCGCACCTTCGTTGAAACCTTCGGCCCCCTGTACCCGGCCGAGGATCTGCAGGCCTTCCTCGATGAGGCCTATCCGGCTGCACGCCAGCGCGTGATCCTGGCCCACCCGGACTACGCGGTGTGGCTGCTGGAGCGCGACGGCGTCGCGGTGGGGCATGCCGCCGCCGGCCCGTGCGGGTTGCCGCACCCGGAGGTCGCGCCGGGCGACGGCGAGCTCAAGCGGCTGTACCTGATCAAGGACGAGCAGAGCTGCGGCTGGGGCAGCCGGCTGCTGGAAACGGCGCTGGACTGGCTCGAACGCGACGGACCGCGCACGCTGTGGCTGGGGGTCTGGTCGGAGAACTTCGGCGCCCAGCGCTTCTACGCCCGCTATGGCTTCAGCAAGGTGGGCACCTACGAATTCCCGGTTGGCACGGTGCGTGATCTGGAGTTCATCCTGCGGCGTCCGCCGACGCCGGCGCGCTGATCCCTCCCCATTCCCTGCTGACGCCCCGGCTGCACCGGCTTCACCCGCCGTTGCGGCCGCCCTTCGTCTAATGGGGGCGTTTCCTCCCGCAGGTTCCAAGGCCGCATGGCCAGGCTGAGTGCATGACTCCCCCCGTTTTACTGCTGCACGGCATCTGGAACGCCCGCGCCTGGGTTGGCCCCTTGGCCTGGCGCCTGCGCGCCCGGGGGTTCACCGTGGACACCTTCGGCTACGCCAGCGTGTTCGGCGGCCCGGATGTGGCCGTGCCGCAACTGCTGGAGCGGCTCCGCGACAGTGGTCCGGTGTCCCTGGTCGGGCACAGCCTGGGTGGGCTGGTCGCGCTGGAGGCGCTGCGCTGGCAACCCGATCTGCCGGTTTCGCGGGTGGTCTGCCTGGGCTCGCCGCTGCGCGGCAGCGGTACCGCCCGGTCGCTGGCCGATCACGGCTGGTCGCTGGCGCTGGGGCGCAGCAGCGACCTGCTGCTGGACGGCCTGCCGGCCTGGGAGGGCAGGGCGCAGGTCGGCCTGATCGCCGGCTCGGTCCCGCACGGCCTGGGCAGCCTGCTCGGCGCGATGGGCGAGGCCTCCGACGGCACCGTGGCACTGGATGAGACCCAGTTGCCCGGCCTGACCGACCATTGCGTGGTGCCGGCCAGCCACAGCGGGCTGGTGTTCTCCCCGGACGCCGCGCGCCAGACCGCCGCGTTCCTGCGCGATGGCCGCTTCCGCCACGACCACGCCGCCCACGCGGCCTGAGTCCCGGCGGGCCCCCGGGGGGCGACTAACACGGTCGCGCCGGGCGATCAGGTAGAATCCGCGCCCTGTTCCTCACGCAAGCACGGAAATACTCATGGGTAGAGGCCCCTCCATCGAGAACCGCAAAAACGCGTCCGACGCGAAGCGCGGCAAGATTTTCACCAAGATCATCCGTGAGATCGGCGTTGCCGCGCGCGGCGGTGGAGGCGACCCCAACAACAACCCGCGGCTGCGCGTGGCGATGGACAAGGGCCTGGCCTCGAACATGTCCAAGGACGTGATCGAACGCGCCATCAAGAAGGCCACCGGTGAACTGGAAGGCGTGGAGTACGAGGAGATCCGCTACGAGGGCTATGCCCCCGGTGGCGTGGCCGTGATCGTGGACTGCCTGACCGACAACCGCGTGCGTACCGTGGCCGATGTCCGCCATGCGTTCAGCAAGTGTGGCGGCAACATGGGCACCGAAGGCTCGGTGTCCTTCATGTTCAAGCGCGTGGGCGTGCTCCACTTCGCTGCCGGCGCCAATGAAGAGGCCGTCACCGAGGCGGCCATCGAGGCCGGCGCGGACGACATCGTGGTCTATCCCGAAGATGGTGCGATCGACGTGCTCACCGCCGCCGACAGCTACCACGCGGTCAAGGACGCAATGACGGCGGCCGGGCACACCCCGGACCATGCCGAGCTCACCTTCCGCGCCGACAACGACATCAAGGTCGAGGGCGACACCGCCCTGCAGGTCAAGAAGCTGCTGGACATGCTCGAAGACCTGGACGACGTGCAGGACGTGTTCTCCAACGCCGATCTCGGCGCGGACGCCTACGCCTGACCGTGCGCCTCACCGGTCGCTTTGCGCGACCGGTGAGCGGACAATGCGGACCATGATGACTCCTGCCGTTCCCTGTTATCGCCGCCGCAGCCGTCCGTTCCGGGCCGCAGGCGGCCGTGTGCGTGTCGCATGACCCGCATTCTCGGCATCGACCCCGGTTCGCAGCGCACCGGGGTGGGCATCATTGATGTGGACGCCACCGGCAAGGTCGTGCATGTGCACCACCTGCCGCTGGTGCTGCTGGGCGCCGACGACTTCCCGCAGCGGATGAAGCTGCTGGTGGTCGGGCTGACCGCCCTGGTGGAGGAATACCGCCCGGACGAGGTCGCCATCGAGAAGGTGTTCATGGCCCGCAACCCGGACTCGGCGCTGAAGCTCGGCCAGGCACGCGGCGCGGCGATCTCGGCCGTGGTCATGCGCGACCTGCCGGTCAGCGAATACGCCGCCACCGAGATCAAGCTGGCCGTGGTCGGCCGCGGTGGCGCGGAAAAGCAACAGGTCCAACACATGGTCGGGCTTATGCTCAACCTGAAAACCAAGCTGCAGGCCGACGCCGCCGATGCGTTGGCGGTGGCCATCACCCATGCCCATGTACGGGCGACGGCGCAGCGGCTGGGCGTCAATGCACGCATGGCCTGGAGCCGGAAATGAGGAACACTGCATGATTGGTCGTCTGCGCGGGATCGTGGCCTACAAGGCGCCGCCGTGGCTGCTGGTGGATGTCAACGGCGTCGGCTATGAGCTGGAAGCCCCGATGAGCACCTTCTACGACCTGCCCGAGCTGGGCCGCGAGGTCACCCTGTTCACCCATTACGCGCAGAAGGAAGACAGCGTTTCGCTGTACGGATTCCTGCGCGAGGGCGAGCGCCGCCTGTTCCGCGACGTGCAGAAGGTCAGCGGCATCGGCGCCAGGATCGCGCTGGCGGTCCTTTCCGGCGTCAGCGTGGACGAGTTCGCACGCATGGTGCAGGCCGGTGACATCACCGCGCTGACCCGCATCCCGGGCATCGGCAAGAAGACCGCCGAGCGCATGGTGCTCGAGCTGCGCGACCGCGCCGCCACCTTCGGCGGGGGCGGGGCGCCGATCGCCGGGGCCGCACCGGCCACCGATCCGGTCTCCGAAGCCACCGTGGCCCTGCAGCAACTGGGGTACAAACCCACCGAGGCGGCGCGCATGGCGCGCGACGCCAATGCCGACGGCGATGACGTCGCCACGGTCATCCGCAAGGCCCTGCAGGCCGCGCTGCGCTGAGCAGCCGCCTGCTTCCCCGATCCTGAACGCCTGACGTCCGCACCGGAGCCCCATGTCCACGACCACCCCCCAGCACAGCAACGGCCAGGCCCCGCAGGGCCACGCGCCGGCGGCCGGCGGCCTGGCCCTGATGATCGGCGCCATCGGCGTGGTGTTCGGCGACATCGGCACCAGCCCGCTGTACACGCTGAAAGAAGCGTTCTCGCCGCACTACGGGCTCAACAGCGACCATGACACCGTGCTGGGTGTGCTGTCGCTGGCGTTCTGGGCGCTCAATATCGTGGTCACGCTCAAGTACGTGACCATCATCATGCGGGCCGACAACGACGGCGAGGGCGGCATCATGGCCCTGATGGCGTTGACCCAGCGCACCCTGCGCCACGGTTCACGCTCGGCCTACGTGGTGGGCATCCTCGGCATCTTCGGCGCTTCGCTGTTCTTCGGCGATGGCGTGATCACCCCGGCCATTTCCGTGCTCGGTGCGGTCGAAGGCCTGGAGGTGGCCGCGCCCGGCCTGCATGCCTTCATCGTCCCGATCACCGTGGTGGTGCTGCTTGCCGTGTTCGGGGTGCAGCGTTTCGGTACCGCGCGGATCGGCAAACTGTTCGGGCCGATCACCTCGATCTGGTTCATCTCGCTGGCCGCGATCGGCATCTGGAACATCATCGATTCCCCGGAAGTGCTCAAGGCCTTCAACCCGATGTGGGCGCTGCGCTTCTTCATGGAGCACGGCTGGCATGGGGTGTTCATCCTCGGCGCGGTGGTGCTGGCGGTGACCGGTGGCGAGGCGCTGTACGCCGACATGGGGCACTTCGGCGCCAAGCCGATCCGCCATGCGTGGTACTTCTTCGTGCTGCCGTGCCTGGTGCTGAACTACCTGGGACAGGGCGCGCTGGTGCTCAACAACCCCGAAGCGGTGAAAAACCCCTTCTTCGAGGCCGTGCCGGAGTGGGCGCTGTACCCGATGATCATCCTGGCCACGATGGCGGCGGTGATCGCCTCGCAGTCGGTGATCACCGGTGCGTTCTCGGTCTCGCGCCAGGCCATGCAGCTGGGGTACATCCCGCGCATGCGCATTACCCATACCTCGCACGACACCATCGGCCAGATCTACATCCCGGGCATCAACTGGGGCATCGCGGTGATGGTGATCGGCCTGGTGCTGGCGTTCCGCAGCTCCTCCAACCTGGCCGTGGCCTACGGCATCTCGGTGTCGGCCACGATGCTCATCGATACGCTGCTGCTGGCGCTGGTCGCCCGCGCGCTGTGGCCGACCTCGCGCTACTGGATCATCCCGCTGTGCGCGGTGTTCTTCGTCATCGACCTCGGCTTTGTGATCGCCAACGGCGCCAAGCTGCTGCAGGGCGCCTGGTTCCCGGTGGTGCTCGGCATCGTGCTGTTCACGATGATGCGCACCTGGCGGCGTGGCCGCGAGCTGCTGCGCGATGAGATCCGCAAGGACGGCATCCGCATCGACACCTTCCTGCCCGGGCTGATGCTGGCCCCGCCGGTACGCGTGCCGGGCACGGCCGTGTTCCTGACCGCCGACCCGTCGGTGGCGCCGCATGCGCTGATGCACAACCTCAAGCACAACAAGGTGCTGCACGAGCGCAACGTGTTCCTGCACGTGGTCACCCTGCCGGTGCCGTACGCGCCGGAAGGCCAGCGTCTGAAGATCGAGTCGGTGGGTGACGAGTTCTACCGCATCTACGTGCGCTTCGGTTTCATGGAGACCCCGGACGTGCCGCTGGCGCTGATGCGCTCGTGCGACCACGGCGGGATCTACTTCGATCCGATGGACACCACCTTCTTTGCCAGCCGCGAAACCATCGTGGCCACGGCCAACCGCGGCATGCCGATCTGGCGCGACAAGCTGTTCGCGCTGATGCATCGCAACGCCGCGCCCGCGACCGGGTTCTTCCGGATTCCGGGCAACCGGCTGGTCGAACTGGGCGCCCAGGTGGAGATCTGACGCGGCAGCGCGCAACCCGCTGCCCCGGGGAGTGCCGGCCCGGTCAGGAGCCGGCCCGCGGCCGGCATTGCCCGGGCGCGGATCGCGCTCCTTTTGCCGCATAATTGCACCATGACTGACGACCGCATCATCGGTGCCGGTGCCACCCGCGAGGATGACACCACCGACGCCAGCATCCGCCCCAAGCGCATGGCCGACTACCTCGGCCAGGCGCCTGTGCGCGAGCAGCTGTCGATCTACATCGACGCGGCCAAGGGGCGTGGCGATGCGCTCGACCACGTGCTGATCTTCGGCCCGCCCGGGCTGGGCAAGACCACCCTGAGCCACGTGATCGCCAACGAACTGGGCGTGGCGCTGCGGGTGACGTCGGGGCCGGTGATCGAAAAGGCCGGTGATCTGGCGGCGCTGCTGACCAACCTGCAGCCGCACGATGTGCTGTTCATCGACGAGATCCACCGCCTGTCGCCCGTGGTCGAGGAAGTGCTGTACCCGGCGATGGAGGATTTCCAGATCGACATCATGATCGGTGAAGGCCCTGCGGCCCGCTCGATCAAGATCGACCTGCCACCGTTCACCCTGATCGGGGCCACCACGCGGGCCGGCCTGCTGACCGCGCCGCTGCGCGACCGCTTCGGCATCGTCCACCGGCTGGAGTTCTACACGCCTGAGGAACTGACCCGGATCGTGCGCCGCTCGGCCGCCATCCTCAACATCGACTGCACCGCCGAAGGCGCAGCCGAGATCGCGCGGCGTTCGCGCGGCACCCCGCGCATCGCCAACCGGCTGTTGCGGCGGGTGCGCGACTACGCCCAGGTCAAGGCCGCCGGCCATATCGACCAGGCCGTGGCCCAGGCCGCCATGCAGATGCTGAAAGTGGACCCGGAAGGGTTCGACGACCTCGACCGGCGCCTGCTCAGGACGATGGTCGACTACTTCGACGGTGGTCCGGTGGGCATCGAGTCGCTGGCAGCGGCCCTGTCCGAAGAGCGTGGCACCCTGGAAGACGTGGTCGAGCCCTACCTGATCCAGCAGGGCTTCCTGATCCGTACCGCGCGCGGCCGCATGTGCACGCACAAGGCTTACCGGCACATGGGCCTGAAGCCGAAGAACCCCCCCGCCGACCTGTTCGCGGAGGTGCCTGATGTCGGTTAGCCCCGGGTTCAGTTGGCCGACACGCATTTACTGGGAAGATACCGATGCTGGCGGTGTGGTCTACCACGCCCGCTATGTCGCCTTCATGGAGAGGGCGCGCACTGAATGGATGCGGGCACTGGGCTTTGGGCAGGAGCGTACGCGCACCGACCACGGCCTGGTGTTCGCGGTCCGCTCGATGAGCATGGATTTCCTGAGGCCGGCGCGACTGGACGATGCGCTGGCCGTGACCGCCACGCTGGTGCAGTGCAAGCGCGCCAGCCTGGTGTTCCACCAGGCGGTGTGTCGCGGCGATGAAACGCTGCTGACCGCGCAGGTGAAGATCGCGGCACTGGACGCCACCACATTCAAACCGCGCGGCATGGACGATGCATTCCATGCGGTGCTGAAACACCACGAATTTCCAGAATCCGCACACTGAGGAACAACGGATGATCGCAATGCTCCTGGCCCTGCAGGCCACGGTGGTCGAGGCGCTGCCGCAGGAAGTCACCAGCGCCGCGTCGCAGACCGTCGCGCAAGCCGCGCATGGCGGTGGCATCAATTACCTGGACCTGATGGTCAAGGCCAGCATCCCGGTGAAGATCATCGTGCTGCTGCTGCTGGCCGGCTCGTTCATCAGCTGGGTGATCATCTTCCGCAAGGCGCGCGTGTTCAACGCCGCCAACCGCGAAGCCGATGAGTTCGAAAGCCGTTTCTGGTCCGGTGCTGACCTGGGCAAGCTGTACAGCGCTGCCACCGACCGCAACCGCAAGGTGGGGGGTCTGGAGGCCATCTTCGAAGCCGGCTTCCGCGAGTTCACCCGCCTGCGCGACAAGCGCCGGCTGGACGGCCGCGCCCAGCTCGAAGGCGCCCAGCGCGCCATGCGGACCACCTACACCCGTGAAGTGGACCAGATGGAGCGCAGCCTGGAGCTGCTCGCCAACATCGGGTCCACCGCCCCGTACGTGGGCCTGGTCGGTACGGTGTTCGGCATCATGGTGACCATGCACGACATGATCAACAGTGGCGAGCAGGCCGGTATCGCCTCGGTCGCGCCGGGCATCTCCGAAGCCCTGTTCGCCACGGCCATCGGCCTGTTCGTGGCGATCCCGGCAGTGTGGGCCTACAACCGCTTCACCACCCGCGTGGAGCGCCTGTCGGTCCGCTTCGAAACCTTCGCAGAAGAGTTCAGCTCGATCCTGCAGCGCCAGACCGCGGGCGACGAGTAAGCGCCCAGCACCAAGGACCCTGCCATGACCGCTGCCATTGGCCGCCGCAAGCGCCGAAAGCTCAAATCCGAAATCAACGTCGTGCCCTACATCGACGTGATGCTGGTGCTGCTCATCATCTTCATGGTCACCGCGCCGCTGCTCACCCTGAGCTTCGATGTGGACCTGCCCAACTCCCAGGCCAAGGCCCTGGAGAGCAAGCAGGACCCGGTCGTGGTCTCGGTGCGCCTGGACGGCCAGCTCACGCTGAAGCTGCCTGACGCCAAGGAGCCGGCCGTGATGGAGGCGGCCGAACTGCAGGCGCGCCTCGGCGCCCTGTCGGCGCAGGACAAAAACCTGCGCGTGATCGTCGCCGCCGACCGCGCCGTGGCCTATGAAAAGGTCGTTGCGGCGATGGACGTGATCAGGCGCGCCAATGTCGAAAAGGTGGGTCTGGCGACCGATGCACGCTGAAGCCCTGCCACCGCAGCGCCAGCCCGAGGAAAAGTGGGGTCTGCCGATCGCGCTGGCGTTGGCCGTGCACCTGCTGCTGGCGCTGGTGTTCATCGCCGCCTGGCTGTGGTCGCCCCAGCGCAGCACCGAGGCTGCCGCCGGCGACCCGGCGATCGAGGCCAGCCTGCAGTTGTCGGCCGCCGAGGCCTCCGCTGCACGGCAGGCGCTGCGCGCCTCCGAATCGCTGCCTGCGCTGCCCGAGCCGGTTGCCCAGCCCGAGCCCATTCCCGAAGACACCGTGCCGCCGCCGCAGCCGCTGCCCGAGCCGCGTCCGCAGGACGCGCCGACCCCGCAGCAGCAACAGGCCCAGGAGCGCGTGGCCCAGCCGGACAAGATCGACCAGGAAGCGGTCAACGCCCTGGCGGTGTCGGCCGAGAAGGCCAGGCAGGAGCAGGAGGCCAAGCGCCGCCAGGAACAGATCGACCTGACCGAGCGCAAGCGGCAGGAGCAGGCCGAGCAGAAGCTGCGGCTGGCAAAGCAGCAGGAAGAGGCCGACCGGAAGAAGAAGCTGGCCGAGCAGGAGCAGAAGGCCAATGACGCCAAGGCCGACGCCGAGCGCGACAGGAAGCTGGCCGAGATCCGCGCCAAGCGTGCGCAGGCCGAGAAGGAAGCCAAGCTGGCCGAGCAGAAGCTGCGCCAGGTCACCGCCGCGCGCGCGGCCAGCGCGGCCGCCTCGACCGCCGGCGCTACCGGGGCTGCCCAGCCGGCAGCCGGTGCGGGTGGTACCAGTGACGACCTGCGGGCCAAATACGCCGCCGCCATCCAGGCCAAGGTCACCGAGACCTGGATCCGTCCGCCGAGCGTGTCGCCGGGGCAGGGCTGCCGTATCGCGATCGTGCAGTTGCCGGGTGGCCGGGTGATGTCGGCGACCGTGGTGCCGCCATGCCCGTACGATGACGGCGCCAAACGCTCGCTGGAGGCGGCCGTGCTGAACGCCCAGCCGTTGCCCTACCGCGGCTTCGAAACCGTTTTCGCGCGCGAACTCACCCTGAACTTCCGGCCGGAATGAGTGCCTGGGGCGCCCGTATCGTTAACGCGATGTGAGAGCGCCCCGGTTCGACACTCGGATTTCACGTGTGGTTGGTTCATGATTGCGAAACCGTTCAACCCGGTTCTGTTATCCCTCGTTGTGGTTTCCCGACTGAGCATTCCATGAAGATGATGTCTCGTTTACTGGTCGCGTGCGCGGCCCTGTTGCTCCCGTTTGCTGCCCTGGCGCAGCAGAAGGGCCTTGAAATCGACATCATCGGCGGCCGTGTCTCGGCCACGCCGATCACGGTGGTGCCGATGCCCTACCAGGGCTCCGCCGCCGCACCGGCCACCGATGTCGCTGCCGTGGTCCGCGCCGACCTGGACCGTTCCGGCCAGTTCAGCACCCTGCCTGACGCGCAGATCGTCGAGAAGCCGACCCGCGGCAGCGAGATCCAGTTCCCCACCTGGCGCGCGCTGAAGCAGAACTACATCGTGGTCGGCCGCGTCATGGACGCCGGCGCCGGCGCCTACCGCGTCGAGTACGAGCTGTATGACGTGCCCAAGGGCGAGCGCCTGCTCGGCCTGGCGATGACCGCCCGCGGCACCGCCATGCGCGATGTCGCCCACCAGATGGCCGATGCCATCTACGAGAAGATCACCGGTGTCCGCGGCGCCTTCTGGACCCGCATCGCCTATGTCACCGCCAGCGGCAAGGGCGATGCCATGCGTTACGCCCTGATGGTGGCCGACTCGGACGGCTTCAACCCGCAGACCATCGTGCGTTCGGCCGAGCCGCTGCTCTCGCCGACCTGGAGCCCGGACGGCAGCCGGCTGGCCTATGTCAGCTTCGAGCGCGGCAATTCGGCCATCTACATCCAGAACATCGCCACCGGCGCCCGTGAACTGGTCACCAGCTTCCGCGGCATCAACAGCGCCCCCTCGTTCTCCCCGGACGGGCGTCGCCTGGCCCTGTCGCTGTCGCGCAGCGGCAACCCGGAAATCTACGTGATGGACCTGGGCAGCAAGCAGCTGACCCAGTTGACCAACCACTTCGCCATCGACACCGAGCCGACCTGGAGCCCGGATGGCAGCAGCGTCTACTTCACCTCCGACCGTGGCGGCCGCCCGCAGATCTACCAGGTCCCGGCCAGCGGCGGCAGCGCCTCGCGCGTGACCTTCCAGGGCAACTACAACGCCACCCCGAGCCTGTCCTACGACGGCAAGAAGCTGGTGGTGGCCCAGGGCAGCGGCAATACCTACAAGATCGCGCTGATGGACAGCAGCCTGGGCTCGGCGCGCTGGAGCACGCTGTCGCCGGGGTCGCTGGACGAATCGCCGAGCTTTGCGCCCAACGCAAGCATGGTGTTGTATGCCGCCCGTGAGGGTGGCCGAGGTGTGTTGTATGCCGTGTCGGCCGATGCGCGCGTGCGCCAGCGGCTGGTTCTGGCCGACGGTGACGTCCGCGAGCCGTCGTGGTCGCCATACCGTACAAAGCGCTAACAGAGTGTTAAGATTCGCCGTATTCATCCCTCATCCGGCTTTAGGAGCCTCAAAGGTATCGCCATGAACAAGTCCACCCGTGTTCTGCTTGTCTCCCTGTTGTCCGTGGCCGTCCTGGCCGGTTGCTCCAAGAAGGTGAAGGAAGCGCCGGAAGCTCCGGTCGATACCGGCACCTCGACCACCCAGCCGACCGGTCCGTCGACCTCGGGCCTGTACGGTCCGGGCGATCTGGATACCGATTCCTGCCTGCGCCAGCGCGTGGTGTACTTCGATCTGGACCAGGACAGCCTGAAGCCGGAGTTCCAGGCCATCATGGCCTGCCACGCCAAGTACCTGCGTGACCGTCCGTCCTCGCGCATCACCCTGCAGGGCCACGCCGACGAGCGCGGTTCGCGTGCCTACAACCAGGCCCTGGGCGAGCGTCGTGGCAATGGCGTCTCCTCGGCGCTGCAGGCCAACGGTGGCTCGGCGTCGCAGCTGACCGTCGTGTCCTACGGTGAAGAGCGTCCGGTCTGCACCGAGACCAACGAGTCCTGCTGGTCGCAGAACCGTCGCGTCGAAATCGTCTACACCGCTCAGTAATAGATGCGCCTTCGATTCATATCGATGATCGTTGCGGCAGCCCTCGTGGCTGCCGCACCGGCCTACGCGCAACGTCAGAGTCTGGCCGACCGCGTGGGGTCGCTTGAGCAGCAGGTGCTCAACAACCAGTCCAACACGGACATGCTCAACCAGCTCAATCAGCTCCGCACGCAGGTGCAGGCGCTGCAGTCGCAGGTGGAGCAGTTGCAGCACGAGAACGCCCAGCTCAAGCAGACCAGCCAGGACCAGTATCTGGATCTGGACGGGCGGCTGAACCGGCTGGAAGGCGGCACTCCGCCGGCCCTGCCTGCCGCGCCTGCTGCCAAGGCCCCCGTGGCCCCCCCGAAACCGGCAACGGCCGCTTCCGAGCGGCCGCCTTCCGTGCACGGCGATCCTGGCAGCCTGTCGGCCAGCGGCGACGAACGCACCGCCTACAACGTCGCCTTCGACGCCCTCAAGGCTGGCAAGTACGACGATTCCGCGCAGCTCTTCCTGAGCTTCCTGGAGCTGTACCCCAACGGCGTGTATACCCCCAATGCCTTGTACTGGCTGGGCGAGAGCTACTACGCCACCCGTAATTTCCCGCTGGCCGAGGCGCAGTTCCGCGACCTCGTCTCGCGCTACCCGACCCACGACAAGGCGTCCGGTGGCATGCTCAAGATCGGCCTGTCGCAGTATGGCGAAGGCAAAACCGACGCCGCCCAGGCCACCCTGGAGCAGGTCGTCAGCACCTACCCGGGCTCGGATGCCGCGCGCACCGCGCAGGACCGCCTCCAGTCGATCCGGCTGGGCCAGCAGATCCGCTGAGACCCCGCCGGCCCAGGCCGGTATACTTGGCTGTTGGGCGACCACCAGCGCGGTCGTCACCTGTAGGGCCGGGCCATGCCCGGCCGTCGTCGTTTCCGCAGCCGTAGTCCCAGAACACCTCATGACCGCATCCCTGTCCGCCGCCGCCGCGCTCCCCAGCGAGATCGTGCAATCGCCCCTGCCGCGCCTGAAGATCACCGAGATCTTCACCTCGTTGCAGGGCGAAGCCGATACCGCCGGCTGGCCGACCGTGTTCGTCCGGCTGACCGGTTGCCCGCTCAGGTGCACCTACTGCGACACCGCGTACGCATTCCACGGCGGCACCTGGTGGGACATCGATGCGATCGTGGCCGAGGTGGTGGCGCAGGGCGTCCACCACGTCTGCGTGACCGGCGGCGAGCCGCTGGCGCAGAAGCGCTGCCTGGTGCTGCTTGAAAAGCTCTGCGATGCCGGCCTGGATGTCTCGCTGGAAACCTCCGGTGCGCTGGACGTCAGCGCGGTGGACCCGCGCGTCTCGCGCGTGGTTGACCTCAAGACCCCCGGCTCGGGTGAAATGGCCCGCAACCGGCTGGAGAACCTGCCGCTGCTGACCCGCCGCGACCAGATCAAGTTCGTGCTGTGCAGCCGCGAGGACTACGAGTGGGCACGCGACATGGTCGCCGGGCACCGGCTCAACGAGCGCAGCATGGTGCTGTTCTCGCCGAGCAAGAGCCAGCTGAGCCCGCGCGAACTGGCCGACTGGATCGTCGAGGACCGCCTGCCGGTGCGCTTCCAGATGCAGCTTCACAAGCTCCTCTGGGACGACGCGCCCGGGCGATGACCGGCTGCCGGGCGGGCCCGGCCGCTCTTACTGATTCATTCCGGCGCGGGACAGCGTGCTGGCTTTCCCGCAACCTACCGGAAACACCCCCATGAAGAATGCAGTTGTCCTCCTGTCCGGCGGCATGGATTCGGCCGCCGTCGTCGCCATCGCCCGTGAGCAGGGTTTCGCCGTCCATGCGCTGAGCGTGCGCTACGGCCAGCGCCACACCTCCGAACTCGATGCCGCCGCCGCGGTGGCCACGGCGCTCGGCGCCGTCGCCCACAAGACCGTCAACGTCGACCTGCGCAGCATCGGCGGTTCGGCGCTGACCGACGATATCGACGTGCCCGAGGCGGGCGGCGAGGGCATCCCCGTCACCTACGTGCCGGCGCGCAACACCATCATGCTGTCCGTCGCCCTGGGCTGGGCCGAAGTGCTGGGCGCCAACGACATCTTCTGCGGCGTCAACGCCGTGGACTACTCCGGCTACCCGGACTGCCGCCCCGAATTCATCGCGGCCTTCCAGACTCTGGCCAACCTGGCCACCAAGGCCGGCGTGGAAGGGGCGGGCATCCAGGTCCACGCCCCGCTGCAGTTCCTGAGCAAGGCCGACATCGTGCGTGAAGGCGTGCGCCTGGGCGTGGACTTCGGCCTGACCGTGTCCTGCTACAACGCCGACGACAGCGGCGCGGCCTGTGGCCACTGCGATGCCTGCCGCCTGCGCGCGCAGGGCTTCGCCGATGCGGGCGTGGCCGATCCCACCCGTTACGCCTGATCGCCACACGGGTACGCCTGCGCGCCAAGATAGGTTAGAATGCGCACCCCCGGCAGCGATGTCGGGGCATGCAATGGGCCGTTAGCTCAGTCGGTAGAGCAGAAGACTTTTAATCTTTTGGTCGATGGTTCGAATCCATCACGGCCCACCACTGCATCGATGAACGAAGGCGCCTGCGAGGGCGCCTTTTTTCGTTGCGCCACGTTGCGGCCCGCCAGCATTTCACGCACTCTTTCTGCTTCATTGAAGGCAGGGACAGCGCATGATGCAGGGAACGCACACCACGGCGGCGGCAACCAACGGAGCAGCTGCTGCACGCAGCGGGATCGCGGCCGGGTGGCGCCGCGCAGCCGGGGGCGCTCTGCTGCTTGCCGCGCTGGGCATCGCAACCGTGCAGGCAGAGCCGGACGCCGGGCTGACGATCGAGTACTACGACGTGCAGGGAACCACGCTCGAGCAACTGCGCGAGTCGCTGCGCACCCTCGGACCGGTGGATGACGATGGCGAACGCCACCACGGCCAGGTGCGCTGGAACCTGCAGTGGCGCTACAACTACAGCACCGATCGCGGTGGCTGCCGGCTGACCGGATTCACCGTCCAGCGCAGCACCACCATGCAGTTGCCGCGCTGGGTGGATGTGGATCGCGTGTCACCGGCGCTGCGCAGTGATTGGGAGCGGTACAGCCGCGCGCTGCGCCTGCATGAGGATGGCCACGTGGAGACCGGTGCGCTGGCGGCGGCCGAGATCGAACGTCGTACGGCGGCGGTCAAGCGCAGTCCCACCTGCGCGGCACTGACCGCCACGCTGGATGAGATCGGCAAGGCCGTGATCCAGGAATTCAAGGCGCGCGATGTCGAGTACGACGCGACGACCGGGCATGGCGCCACGCAGGACGCGCAGATCTGAAGAACACGCGATGAGCTCCCGCTCAACGCGACCGCCGGTCACACCGCGATCAGCCGGCGTGAACGCGATCCCGTCAGTATCGCGCCAGATCGAGATCGATCACGTCGAGCACCCGTTGCGCACGGGCGCGTGCCGACTCCCCGGCACGCGCGCCCACCGCAAGATCCGGCACGATGCCGGCGACCTCGTCGCTGCCATCGGCACGCAGCCGCACACAGTTGGGAATGCGCACGCGCAGATGGCTGTTGGGCAGTTCGGCGGGTGACTCCGCGCTCATGAACCCGCAGCCGTAGCCGCCGCTGCGGGTGCCGACAACACGCGCGATGCCGTTGTCCTGCAAGCGGGCCGCGAACATCTCCGCCGAGGACGAGGTTTTGCCGTCGATCAGCAGATAGACCGGGCCGTGCCAGGCACCGCGGTGCGCACGCACGTCCTGCGCCCAGTCCAGGCGGTGGGCGATGAGGAAGTCGTCGAGCCGATCCACGGCCGGGTCGGCCAGCGGGCCGCCAGACGTCCCTGCCGCGACGAGGCGCCGGCAGCGCTGCGCCGACCAGTCCTGTTGGGTCTGCCAGACCCACGACAGGTCGCAGGCAGGGGACTGTGCGGCACGCAGCGCGGCCGCAAACGCCGTGCGCTGCTGCGTCAGCATCGGGCGGGCGCGGGCATCGGGGTGGTGGCGGGTCAGCGCGTCGTCGAGTCGCTCGAACTGTTCCTGCAGATAGTCGACGCCGGTGCCGGACGCGCTCATCTGCAACGTGGCCGAGCGCACCGGCTGATCGGTGAACAGGCGGGCGAGGGTATCGCCGCTGTCGTCGCCACCGGGGTTGGTGCCGACGTCCACCAGCACCGCGTCCACCGCCTGCTGCCGGAAACGACGCAGCGTGGCGGCGATCTCCGCGACCCAGGCCTCCTGCAGCGTGGCCCGCATCGTGCGCACCCCATCGGCGTGGCGCAGCTGCGGCCACAGCCGATGGCACAGGCCGGGATAGCGCAGCGCATCGAACTCGTGCAGGCGCAGCAGGCCGACGCTGCCTCCGTGGGCAAGGGTGATCACGCCGCTGCGCAGGGCCGGGTCGGCGCTGCCGCCGTCGGCGTGGTACGCCGGCAGCGTCTGCAGCGGCAGGCTGTAGTCCTGGCGGCCTTCTTCGATCACGCCCAGCACCGCGCAGCCGGTGGCCGCGTCGAGGGCGCGCGGGTCCACCGCGGTGGGCATCGGCCCGGGTGCATCGGTTGATTGGCGGTCGAGCAGGGCCAGATGCCCATCATGGAAACCGGCCAGGAACGTGCGCAGTGCCTGTTCCGCTTCGGCATCGTCGTGCGCCTCGTCCAGTGCGCGGGTGGCGGCACGTGCCAGGGCCGGCAGGTCCACACCGCTCTGCGGCGACGCCATCCAGGCCAGGTGGGCGTAGTCGTCCTGCAGCGTCTGCGTCAGCGCGGCCAGATCGGCGCGCCAGGCGGCGCGGTCCACCTCGGTGGCGGCGTGGACAGGTGCCGTTGCCAGCACCCCGAGCAGTGCGCCGGTGAGCGCCATCCGTAGCGTGCGTGGTGTCATCCGTGATCTCCGCGGGTGCGGCGCGCCGTTGCGCCGGTGTCTGCATGGAACCTGCACGATGCTAGCAAACAACAGCGCCCTCACACCCCCGTTCCGCAACCGCGCGCATGATCAGGCCGTACCCCTGAAGTCGGGATCGACGATCCCACGGAGCGGTGCCATGAAGACCATCAACACCGGCCCGCGCGTCCGCGCGCTCAACCAGATCATCGGCGTGGCCCGTGACGGGCACGACCTGTATGCGCGCGGCGTAGCGGACATGCAGGACAGTGACCCGGACCTGAGCGCGCTGCTGATGCGCATGGCGGAGTCGAGCGCCAGGGTAGTGGACCGCGTGAGTGGACTGGTACGCAGGGAAGGCGGCCGGCCAGTCCGACACGGCACGATCATCGGCCATGTGCGCGGGTATTTCGGGTGGCTGGGTACGGTGCTGGGCGATGCCGGCATCCAGTATCTGAGCGAAGGCCAAGCCAGCGAGGCCCGGCTGATCCGGGTCATGGAAGCGGCGGTACGCCACGGTGACCTTGGTGAGGACACGTGCGGGACGCTGGACGCGATGCTGCGCGACACACGCCTGTGCCACGACGACATGCGCGGGCGGCTGGACACCATGCGCGCGCGCGATCCCTGAGGAAGCGTCGGACCTCTCATGCAACAGTACCAGCGGCACGCAAGGCGTGCCCGCCACGGAGTGGGTCAATGATGATCGTACTGAAGGATTCGACGGGCAGGCGCCTGCGTCTGGGCGAGGGGTGTCTGCTGGAAGACGGCGTACTGTTCCACCGTCGCACGATGCTGGTGGCGGTTGGCGATGGCCTCCGCCTGGCACCCGGCGTGCTTGACGTGATCAACGCGTCGGTCGCCGGCAGCGCGTGGTTGTCGATGGAACAGGAAGGCAACCTGGCCGCCCGGCCATTGCGCTGGGAAACGCTGCATGTATCGAGCTGAGTCCCCGCGCCGTTGCAACCCCTTACACCCGTGAGGCTGCGCGGACGCGCAGCCCCACCGAATCTATGCAACGCCGCCGCTGTTACTTCTGCTGCGGCGAACGTGTGCTGTCTTTGTTGTCCTGCTGCTGCTTCTGCTGCTTGGCCAACGCGTCCTTGCGCTCCTGCTCCTTCTGCTGGTCGGTCTGGGCAGCGGCATTCTTCTGGACGTTGTTTTCGTTGTTCTGCATGGTGGACATGGTGTTACTCCAATACGACGTGATGTCGCAGGAGCCATACTGGACCGGGTGCCGTTACGCAGCGGTCGCACGCACATGAGGGTAGGGTTAGTGCCCGTTCCCGTGCGTGGAACCATTCAGATGAACAGGTCGATCACGTCAATCAGCGTGTCAGTGCTGTCGTGTTCGTGCTGGCGCTCGTAGTGGTGCTGGTCGCGCGCGTCGAGCTGCTCATCGTCGATCAGGCCGCTGAAGTACACCATGCCGACAAGCAGTACCACCGGCGATGCCAGCAGCGACAGCAGCAGCTGGAACAGCCCGAGCAGCACGCCGCCCTTGAACATCGTCGCGATGGCGAGCACGCCGCCGCAAAGGCCGAGCGCGATCCCCAGCAACAACCCGGCCCAGCCCCACGGCAGCAGGAAACTCAGCCATGACAACAGCAGGACCAGCCATGCCACGCGCGCGCGCCGGCTTGGCGGCGGTGTCCTGGCAGAAGACGCGGAGGCGGACGCAGAGGAAGGCGCGGGGGAAGTGCTGGCGGTCGACATGCAGGGTCCTTCTTGCAAGAGGGCTACATCCTACCGTCCGCGCGCCGTACGCGCAGCGGCGTGCACCTGCCCTCAACGCGGAGGTGGCGATACTGCGGGCGATACCCGTTGCGCGCCGGTGCGCGCAGAATACGTGCCTGTCCGTTGTCGTACCGCTGGAGGTTGCATGAACCGTATCGTCCTTTCCGTTGCCGTGGCGCTGGTTGTGGCGGGCTGCTCGCGCAGTCCCGAACCGGCCGACCCTGCGTCCGCCACGCCCGCGCCTGCCGCGCGCACTGCTCCGGTCCCACTGCCGGCAGCACCGTCGGATACGGCCACGTCCTCCCCGTCGTTCGATTGCACCAGGGCCACCTCCGACGCGGAGAAGTGGGTGTGTACCGATGAGGGACTGGCCGCACTGGACCGTCAGTTGGCTGCACGGTACAAGCGCGCGCAGACCGCGCCGGACGAAGTGGATATCGCGGCCGAGCAGCGGGGCTGGATCAAGGGGCGCGATGCGTGCACCCGCGCCGTGGACCCGCGCCAATGTCTGCGCGAGGCCTACCAGACGCGTCTTGTGGAGTTGACCGTCAGCGGCGGCGGCGTCCCCGCGAGCGCAACCGGCACCTATCGCTGCGACGATGCCGACAAACCGCTGAAGGTCGTGTTCTACAACGACATCGACCCGGCAGCGGCGATCGTGACCCTGGGCACCGACCAGGCCATCGTGTTCCCGATCGAAAGCGCCAGCGGCAGCCGCTACGGCCGCGAAGGCGTGGCGTTCTGGGAACACCAGGGCGAGGCGACGCTGGACTTCTACGGCACCGCGTTGCGCTGCACGGCGGACCGCTGACGGCGTCGAGGATCAGCGTACGCGTCGGTAGCGCACCTCGTTCTGGCGATCGCCCACCTCCGTAGTGACAAAGCCGTCGCGGCTCTGGCTGATGTCGAACACGCTGTCGCCGACATTCAGCCGGCCGCCGTTGACCCAGCCGGACAGGGTCTGGCCGCGCGCCTGCGCGGACATGCGGCCGTCGCCGTCGATGCGCATGCGGATATCGGTACCGTACATGGCGTTGTAGCCCTCGAACTCCCCGATCATCCAGGACGGCACATACGATGTGTGCCGGGCGCCCTGGTAGCGGGTGTCGTCGTAGCGGTCGTCGGATGTCTTGTTGGCGTTGTGGACCATCGCGCCCAGGATGGCCGCGCCGATCAGCACGCCGGCGGCCACCTTGGCGTCGTGGTTGTCATCGTTGTCCCGGTCGTGGCGCGAGCCGCTTCCCTGCACGCGGAAGGTGGCCCGGCAGCCGTCGTCCACCCACACCTCGCGGCGGTCGTAGTCCCAGCTGCGGCCTTGGCGGCAGTCCGCGCCGGACAGCTGCCGGTCCAGGCTGACATGGCCGGCGTACGGCAGGGAGCAGGCGTGATACCGGTTGTCGCGGCTTTCGCAGGTGACGACATCATCGGCCCGCGCATCGGCGAGGCCGGCGAGCAGCAGCAGGGGGGCACTCCAGAGAAGACGGGTCTGCATGGCACGTGTCCGTGGCCCACGGGCGGGCCCTGTGGATCGAACGATGCCAGTCGCGGATGAAAAATGGATGAAGGCGCGTGCCTGCGCCGCTCAGGCCGCGCGGCCGGTTTCCATGACACCGAAACAGGTGCGGATGGCATCGAGCAGCTCGCTCATCGAGTACGGCTTGGGCAGGAAATGGATGCCCTCGCGCAGGCGCCCGGTCACCTCGGCCGGGTCGAGTCCGGAGGTGACCAGCACCGGCAGACCCGGGTGATGGGTGCGGATGCAGTGGGCGGCGTCGATTCCGTTGAGCTCGCCCAGGCACACGTCGGTAAACACCAGGTCGAACCGCTCACCCGCGCGCAGCAATCCCAGCGCTGCCTCGGCCGTGCTCACCGCCGTCACCTCGCAGGCCTGGCTCTCCAGCGCGAGCCGGCTGAGCTCGCGGGTATCTTCGGTGTCTTCGATCAGCAGTACGCGCGGGATGACGTGGCGCTTGGACAGCAACATGACGCGGAATTCCTGGGGTCGGCCGGAAACGGCGCGCAAGTATGGGGCGGCGAAGGTTAGCGGGTCGTGCAGGCGGCCCGGCGGGTGCGATGCCGATGCAGCAGATACACGCCGGCGACGGCCAGCAGCGCGGCCGACAGCCGCAGGCTGTTGCCCTGCCAGCCGATGGCGGTGGCATCGTTTACCTGCATGACGTTCCAGGCCATGTTCAGCGACACGTGCAGCACCACGGCGCTCCACAGCGTGTTGCGGTCCAGGCGGCACAGCACGGCGAACACGACGCCGCCGATGCCCGTCATTGCAAACACGCGTAGTGCCATGCCGCCGCCACCACCAAAGGACCACCAGTGGATGGCGCCGAAGATGACCGCCTGTACCAGAGCCGCTGGCCACCAGGGCCAGCCCTGATGGCGGTGGGCGAACAGGAAGCCGAAGCCGCGGAAGATGATCTCCTCGGCCAGTGGAAACAGCAGTGCGAGCATCACCAGCGGCAGCAGGCTCGCCTCTGCGCTGATGCCGCCCAGCCACCACAGGCCAAGCCAGCACGGCAAGGTGGCCAGCAGCACGATGGCCGGACCCTGCCAGCCGCTGCCGCCCAGCCCCAGGGCATGCCGGAGGGGCAGGCCGGGACGCAGCCAGGCCGCAACGGCAAGGACCAGCAGCACGCCCAGTCCGTTGTCGACGATGGCGCCGCCGAAGGGAATGGGCAGGCCGGGAATCGGCACGCCGGCCCAGCCGGCAAGATCACGCAGGTTGATCGACACCAGCAGGGTGATGACGATCAGGCTGGCGCTGAGCCAGCGGGGACCGGGGTGGGGGGCGGACATGGCCGGATTCCTTGGCGTGTGGTGCGCGCAGTGTGCGGCGCTGGCAACGCGCAATCATGGGGCAGAGGTCGGGGGGCCGTTGGTCATGCGGCGTTGCGCCGGACTCAGCCACGGCAGGGTAGAGTCGGGGTTTGATCGATGGAGTGGCGACGATGCAATGCCCCGTATGCAAGACCCAGGCGCTGGTGATGTCCGAGCGCCAGGGCATCGAGATCGACTACTGCCCGCAGTGCCGTGGCGTCTGGTTGGACCGTGGCGAACTGGACAAGATCATCGAACGCTCGGTGGGCGGCGCCGCGCCGGCACCGGTACGTTCGGCCGCGCCTCCGCCGCCTCCGGCGGTGCAGCATCGCGATACGCGTCATCTGGGCCAGCAGTACGGCGACCAGCAGGGCTATCGCAAGAAGAAGAAGGAGAGCTTCCTGTCGGACCTGTTCGACTTCTGAGCCGGACCGGCTGCGCCGGTCTCAGGGCCGGCGCAGTATGAACTCCAGGTCGCGGCTGTCGCCGACCACGAAGTCGTACTGGCCGACCGGCACGCAGCCGTAGCGCGCATAGAAGCGCTGCGCACCGTGGTTTTCCGACCACACGCCCACCCACAGGGTGCGGCGTGCGGGCTGGTCCAGCCAGGTGAGGAACGCGTCCATCAGGCGCGCGCCATGACCACCGCTCTGGTGGCGTGCCAGCACATACAGGCGCTTCAGCTCGATATCGCCCGGGCGCGCATCGGCATGGGGCAATCCGTTCGGGCCGGCTGCCAGATAGCCCACCGCGCGCCCGTCCTCTTCCAGCAGCCACACCGCGCTGTGCGGATCCTCCAGCTCGCGGCGCTGCGGTGCCGGGCTGTAGTGCGCCTGCAGGAACGCGTGAAGATCGTCCGGCGGATACGAATCGCCGAAGGTTTCGTTGTAGGTCGCGATGGCGATGGCCGAGAGGGCGTCGGCATCGGCCACGGTGGCGCGGCGGATATGCAGGGACATGGGAGCGCGGATGGGGAAACGGTGCGGCAGCTTACGGCATCCCGGGCATGCCCCGGGCGCACGCGGCGCCCGGGATGCATGCTGGCCTAGAACCAGACCCGCACGCCGGCGACCCAGCGGGTGTCGCGCGCGTCTTCGCCGGCGGCCGCGTGATAGTCGGCGGTGTCGCCGAACAGGCGCTCGTGACTGATGCCGATGTACGGGGCGAAGCGGCGGCTGAACTCGTAGCGCAGGCGCAGGCCGGCCTCGACCTTGTTCAGGCCGGCACCGGTGCCGTATTCGGGTTCATCCTTGGCCGAGAACGTGGCCTCCACCAGCGGCTGCAGGATCAACCGGTTGGTCAGCAGCAGCTCGTATTCCACTTCGACCGTGGCTGCGACCTGGCCGCCTTCGCCGACGTAGGCGGTGGCGGAGGTTTCGAACTTGTACGGCGCCAGGCCCTGGATGCCGATGGCCGCCCAGGTGCGCGAATCGGCAGGACGGATGTCCTGCTTCACCCCGACCAGGACGTCCCACCACGGCGACACGCTGCGGCCGTACAGCAGCTCCAGGTCCGACGATCCGGTGCGGCCATCGCTGCGTTCGCCTTCACTGCGCAGCCAGAGGCGGTTGATGTTGCCGCCGATCCAGCCGCTGGCCTCCCAGGCCTGGCCATTGCCGTGTTTGCCGTCCCACTGCTCCAGGCGGTTGATCAGCACCATGCTGTGGATCTCCGGCGCGTGTTCCATCGCGTCGTGGTCGATCGGCGGAAACGCGGCGATGCGATCGGCCTCGGTGACGGCGGGAATCGGCTCCAGCGGTTCCCGCGGCGCGGGTGCTGCGTGACCCATCGCCGCATGGTCCATCCGGGTGTGGTCCATGCCGTCATGGTCGGGGTTGGAGGTCGTCCCGGCGGTGGCGGGTGGCGACGTGTCCGCCGCCACGGTGGCATGCGCATGCGACTGCGCCCAGGCGGGCGCTGACAGGGTGGCCAGCAGCGCCGCCGTCAGCAGGCGGGGCGCGTGAGCGGTGAGCGTGCTCATTCTTCAATCCTCACTTCGCGCATCATGCCCGCTTCCATGTGGTAGAGCAGATGGCAGTGGTACGCCCAGCGGCCCAGTGCGTCCGCGCGCACGCGGTAGGTGCGGCGCGTGCCGGGAGGCATGTCGATGGTGTGCTTGCGCAGGTGGAAGTCGCCGTCGGCGTTTTCCAGGTCGCTCCACACGCCGTGCAGGTGGATGGGGTGCTGCATCATCGTGTCGTTGACCAGCACGATGCGCATGCGCTCGCCGTAGTTCAGGCGCAGCGGTTCCGCGCTGGCGAAGGGAATGCCGTCGAAGGACCAGCTGAACTTTTCCATGTGCCCGGTGAGGTGCAGCTCGACCTCGCGGCCGGGATCGCGCCCATCCGGATCGTCGAACAGGCTGCGCATCGCGCCGTAGGTAAGCACCTGGCGGCCGTTGTCGCGCAATCCGATGCCGGGATCGTCGAGCTTGGGCTCGGTGGCCATGCTCTGCATGTCGATCAGCGGATTGCCCGTCTCGCTCGGCGCGTGGCGCGGCGCCTTGTCGTTGCCGCCGTGCGCGGCGTGGCCCATGCTGGCGCCGCAGCCGCCTTCCATGCCCTTCATGTCGTGGCCCATGCCGCCCATGTCGTGGCCCATGTCGGACATGGTCAGCAGCGGGCGTGGGTCGCGCGCGGGAATGGGGGCCTGCAGGCCGTGGCGTACTGCCAGCGTGCCGGCGGCATAACCGGTGCGGCCCATGTCCTGGCAGAACAGGGTGTAGGCATCCTGGCCGCCGGGTTCGACGATGACATCGAAGGTTTCCGCTGGTGCGATGCGGAATTCATCGATGGTGACCGGATGGATGTATTGCCCGTCGGCGGCGACCACGGTCATCTTCAGGCCGGGAATGCGCACATCGAAGTAGGTCATCGAGCCGCCGTTGATGAAACGCAGCAGCACCTTCTCGCCACTGCGGAACAGCCCGGTCCAGTTGCCGGCCGGCGTGGTGCCGTTGAGCAGGTAGGTATAGGTATGCGCGTTGATGTCGGAGATGTCGGTGGGGGTCATCCGCATCCGGCCCCACATGCCGCGGTCGGCGGTGGCCGCGGCCCAGCCGTCGCGGCGCACGTCGCGCAGGAAGTCGGGCAGGGTGCGCTTGTAGTAGTTGTCGTACTCGGCGAGCTTCTTCATGCGCCGGAACAGCGCACCCGGGTCCATGTCGGTCCAGTCCGAGAGCATGATCACGTGTTCGCGGTCGTAGCGGTACGGCGCCGGCTGCAGCGGGTCGATGATCAGTGCGCCGTACAGGCCGGCCTGTTCCTGGAACATCGAATGGCTGTGGTACCAGTACGTGCCGGACTGCTTGAGGGTGAACCGGTACTGGTAGGCCTCGCCCGGCGCGATGCCGTTGAAGCTCAGGCCTGGCACACCGTCCATGTTGGCTGGCAGCAGGATGCCGTGCCAATGGATGGACGTGGGGTGGCCCTGCAGCGCATTGGCCACGCGGACCGTGACGGTATCGCCTTCGCGCCAGCGCAGGATGGGCGCCGGCAGGCTGCCGTTGACGGTGATTGCCGGGCGGGTACGGCCGGTGAAGTTGGCGAGCGACTCGCCGATGCTCAACTGGAACGCCTGGCCGCTGAGTACCTGCGGGGCGGCAGCGAGCGCGGGACCGGCGGCGGCGAACGCGCGCGGGCTGAGGCCGGTGGCGGCCAGGCCGGCGGCGACGCCTCCGGCGGCCAGCCCCTGGACGAACAGGCGGCGCGACGGCATGGGCAGCGTGCCCGGGCCGGGTTGGGTTGGGAAAGACATTGCAGCTCCGAATCGGATCCAATGGCACGCGCAGGTGCCGATACGCCAACCGCGCACGCAGCGCGGGGCATCGCGTCAGTCGGGCGCTCGCGGGGAGCGCGGGATCAGGCGATCGGAGGGCGGGTGATGCGGTCCAGCGGCAGGCTGGGCAGCCCGGCGCGGATCGGCGGCAGCGGTGCCTGCGCGGGCGGGGGCGGTGTGGCGATCCAGGCGATCTGTACGGCCAGGCTGGGTTGCTGTGCGCAGGTGCGCAGGCAATCCTTGATCTTGCAGGGATCGCCCTGCTGCGGTGCCTGGGCGTGGTCGAGCACCGCCGACGGCGGCGGCGCGGTCATGGCGTCGTGGCCGTGGCAGGGCGGCGCGGGAGCGGTGACGGCAGCATCCACCGGGTGCGCCATTGCCAGCGCCATCGGCCCGGCCAAGGCGGCGTTCAACCCGTTGAGCAACAGGCTGAGCATCAGGATCAGGCGCAGGAGCAGGCCACCGGCGGTCATGGGCGTCACCTTACCGCCAACGCGGCGACGGCGCATCCGTGGCTGAACGCGGGATTCAACTCTGGAGCCCACTCCGTCAGCGCGTACGGTCCCATCAGCCTTCCTCACGCACGATCTCGACCAGCCGCGCGCCGTAACGCGACAGCTTGGTGCCGCCGATGCCACCGACCCGGGCGAGCGCATCGACGCTGGTGGGCCGCTGTTCGGCGATGTTGCGCAGGGTGCTGTCGTGGAAGATCACAAAGGCCGGCACGTTCTGTTCCCGCGCCAGCTCGGCGCGCAGGCCGCGCAGGGCGTTGAACAGCGCCAGGTCCTGCGGCAGCACGGACAGGCCGGTGCGCTGGCCGCTGCGGTCGCGCTCGCGGCCGGCGGCGGGGCTTTCGCGGCGCATCATCACCTTGCGCCGCCCCTTGAGCACGTCGCGGCTGGCATCGGTGAGGCGCAGGCCGCCGTAGGCATCGCTGTCCACTTCGAGCAGGCTGGCGGCCACCAGCTGGCGGAACACGCTGCGCCAGGTGCGGGCGTCCAGATCCTTGCCGATGCCATAGGTGCTCAGTTCGGTATGCCCGAACTGGCGGATCTTCTCGTTCTCACCACCGCGCAGGATGTCGATCAGGTGGCCGACGCCGAAGCGCTGGCCGCTGCGGTACACGCAGCTCAGCGCCTTCTGGGCGGCCACGCTGGCATCCCAGGCATCGGGGGGGACCAGGCAGTTGTCGCAGTTGCCGCAGGGCTGCGGGTAGGTTTCGCCGAAGCCGGCCAGCAGAACCTGGCGGCGGCACTGCATGGATTCGCAGTAGCCGAGCAGGTGGTCGAGCTTGGCGCGCTCGAGTGTTTTCCGCTCTTCGCCGGCCTCGGACTGCTCGATCATCTGCTTGAGCAGCACCACATCGCCCAGGCCGTAGCAGAGCCAGGCCTCGGCCGGTTCACCGTCGCGCCCGGCGCGCCCGGTTTCCTGGTAGTAGCCTTCCATCGACTTGGGCAGGTCGGTATGCGCGACGAAGCGGACATCGGGTTTGTCGATGCCCATGCCGAAGGCGATGGTGGCGCACATCACGATGCCGTCCTCGCGCAGGAAGCGGCGCTGGTTGGCGGCGCGCACTTCGGCGGGCAGGCCGGCGTGGTAAGGCAGTGCGTTCATACCCTCGCGGCACAGGAACTCGGCGGTCTCCTCGACCTTTCGCCGCGACATGCAGTAGACGATGCCGGCCGCGTCGCGATGCGCCTTGAGGAAGTCCAGCAGCTGGCGCTTGGCGTTGTCCTTCTGGACGACCGTGTAGCGGATGTTGGGGCGGTCGAAGGAGCTGACGAAGTGCTGGGCGTTGGTGAGGTCCAGCCGCTCGGCGATTTCACGCTGGGTCGGCGGGTCGGCGGTGGCGGTGAGCGCGATGCGCGGCACGTCCGGCCAGCGCTCGTGCAGCACGGTCAGCTGGCGGTATTCGGGACGGAAGTCATGGCCCCATTGCGAGACGCAATGGGCCTCGTCGATGGCGAACAGGGCGATCCGGCTGCGCGCCAGCAGGGACAGGAAGCGGCCGGTGAGCAACCGCTCCGGTGCGACGTACAGCAGCTCCAGTTCACCAGCCACCAGCTCCCGTTCCACCCGCGCAGCGGTTTCCGCGTCAAGCGTGGAATTGAGGTACTCGGCGCGCACGCCCAGCTGGCGCAGGGCGTCGACCTGGTCCTGCATGAGGGCGATCAGCGGTGAGATGACGATGCCGGTGCCGTCGCGCAGCAGGGAAGGCACCTGGTAGCACAGCGACTTGCCGCCGCCCGTGGGCATCAATACGAGCGCGTCATTGCCGGCGGCGACATGTTCGACGATCGCCTGCTGCGGACCGCGGAAATCGTCGTAACCAAAGATGCGGCTGAGCAGGTCGTGCGCGGGGCGGGAAGACATCGACGTAGTTTACAGGGCCGAGCGACCTGAGGAGGCTCAGTCGACTCTGGATCTGAACGTCGGCGATGCGCCATCCGGGGACGAAGCCCCCCTTGAGACCAAGGGGGGACAGGAGGGGCAACGCCCCGGCGGGATTACTGCAGCAAGGAACGCAGCATCCAGGCGTACTTCTCGTGGGTCTGCAGGCGCTGGGTCATCAGATCCTCGGTCGGGGCGTCGTCGGCGTCGGCGGCCACATCAAGCACCTTGCGGGCGGTGCGGCACACGGCCTCGTTGGCGGCGACCAACTGGCGTACCATTTCACGCCAGTCCGCGCTGTCGGTCAGGCCCGGTTCCTCGGCGATCGAGGTCAGGGCCGCGAACTCGCGGTAGGAGCCGGGGGCGTTGAAGCCCAGTGCACGGATACGTTCAGCAACGTCGTCCAGGGCTGCCCACTGCTCGGTGTACTGGGTCTCGAACATGGTGTGCAGCGAGTTGAACATCGACCCGGTGACATTCCAATGGAAATTGTGGGTCTTCAGGTAGAGCGTGAACGCATCCGCCTGGAAGGCCGCCAGCCCATCGGCAATCTTCTTGCGATCGCCTTCCTTGATCCCGATATCGATGTTCGGGGCCGAGGGGGCCGCCGTTGCCAGCTTCTGCTTACCGGTCTGGGTCTTCTTTGCCGGCGTCTTGGTTTTCGCCATGGGGGATATCCTCCTTGTGGATGGGATGGCCTTCACAATAGATCAGACTAACCTTTCAGATGTAATCAAAGTTTTAAAACGATCCGATTGATGACCGCTATCAACAAACCCTCCGTTTCCTCTCTGCACCTGCAACAGCGCGCGATCGACGGGGCGATGAGCCGCGACCGCGGTCGCTTGCTGGGGATGCTCTCGCGCTGTCGCGCCAAACCGGCCGATGCGGCGGTGGCGGCCGCGTTCGAGCAGGCCTTGCAGGCGTCGGTACAGCGGCGTGAGGCACGCGCGCGGAACCGGCCGACGATCAGTCTGGACGACACCCTGCCGATTGCGCGTGAAGCTGAACGGATCACCGCCCTGATCCGCGACCACCAGGTCGTGGTGATTGCCGGTGAGACCGGGTCGGGCAAGACCACCCAGCTGCCGAAGCTGTGTCTGGCCGCCGGACGGGGCGTGGCGGGGATGATCGGCTGCACCCAGCCGCGACGGATCGCCGCACGTGCGGTGGCCACCCGTGTGGCCCAGGAACTCCAGTCCGAGCTGGGCACCACGGTGGGGTACCAGGTGCGCTTCACCGACCGGGTTGGCGACGACACCCGCATCAAGTTCATGACCGACGGCATCCTGCTGGCGGAAATCAGCAGCGACCGCTGGCTCTCGCAGTACGACACGATCATCGTCGACGAAGCCCACGAGCGCAGCCTCAACATCGACTTCCTGCTGGGCTACCTCAAGCAGCTGTTGAAAAAGCGGCCGGACCTGAAGTTGATCGTGACGTCGGCGACGATCGACACATCGCGGTTCGCCGAGCATTTCGACGATGCGCCGGTGATCAGTGTCGAGGGACGCACCTTCCCGGTGGAAGTACGCTACCGCCCGCTGGAAGGCGAGGGCGGCGGCGACGAGGAGGGCGGCCGCGACGGCGAGCGCACCCTGAACGAGGCGGTGGTGGCGGCGGTGGATGAGATCACCCGGCTCGATCCGCGCGGCGACATCCTGCTGTTCTTCCCCGGCGAACGCGAGATCCGCGACGCGCACCAGTCCCTGGAACGGCGCAAGTACCGCGAAACCGAGGTGCTGCCGCTGTACGCGCGGCTGTCGGTGAAGGACCAGGACCAGGTGTTCAACCCGGGCAGCAAACGGCGCATCGTGCTGGCCACCAACGTGGCCGAAACCTCGCTGACCGTGCCGCGCATCCGCTATGTGGTCGATCCTGGCCTGGCCCGGGTCAAGCGTTACAGCCCGCGGCAGAAGCTGGACCGCCTGCATATCGAAGCGGTGTCGCAGGCCAGCGCCAACCAGCGCAAGGGCCGTTGCGGACGCGTGTCGGAGGGCATCTGCTACCGCCTGTACTCGGAAGCGGAGTTCCTGTCGCGGGCCGAGTTCACCGACCCTGAAATCCGCCGCTCCAGCCTGGCCGGCGTGATCCTGCGGATGCTGCAGCTCGGCCTGGGACGGATCGAGGACTTCCCGTTCCTCGAAGCGCCGGACGAGCGCGCGATCGCCGATGGCTGGCAGCAGCTGGGTGAACTGGGCGCGGTGGACGCCGAGCGTCGGCTGACTCCGGTCGGGCGACAGATGGCGCGCCTGCCGGTGGACGTCAAGCTGGCGCGCATGCTGGTGGCGGCGCAGGCGCAGGGATGCCTGCGGCCGATGCTGGTGATCGCCGCGTTCCTGGGTATCCAGGAACCGCGCGAGCGCCCGCCCGAAGCGCGCGCCGCCGCCGACAACGCGCACGCGCTGTTTGCCGACGGCCGCTCCGAGTTCGTCGGCGTGCTGCGCCTGTGGGACGGCTACCGCCAGGCCCATGAGGACCTGACCCAATCCAAGCTGCGGGGCTGGTGCGAACGCCATTTCCTTGGCTTCCTGCGCATGCGCGAGTGGCGCGAGCTGCATCGCCAGCTGCGCGTCCTGTGCGAAGAACTTGGCTGGACCGAAGAGCCGGCCGCAACGGCGCTGGAACCTTTGCTGGCCGGATCGTCCGCGCCGGCGCCGACGCGCGACGATGATGCCAGGATCAAAGCCACCCGTGGCCAGCAGCACCGTGCCGCACGCCTGGCCCGCGAGGGCAAGGCCGAGCCGCTCCCAGCCACGGCGGCACCGGCATCGGCCGCGCCTGCCGACGCCCGCGAGGCGCGCGGTGGCTTCAGTGAGAAGGTGCGCGCTGCGGCCTACCAGACGCTGCACCGCGCGCTGATCGCCGGCCTGCCCACGCAGATCGGCCACCGCAGCGACAAGGGCGACTTCCTTGCCCCGCGTCAGCGCCGGTTCCTGCCGTTCCCCGGCTCGGTGCTGGCCAAGCGGCCGCCGCCGTGGCTGCTCACCGCGACGCTGCTGGATACCCAGAAAATCTGGGGCCTGACCAACGCGGCGATCGAACCGGACTGGGTGATCGCCGAGCTGCCGCACCTGCTGCTGCGCAAGCACTTCGACCCGCACTGGTCGCGCGCGCAGGGCCAGGTGCTGGCCTCCGAGCAGATCAGTCTGTTCGGGCTGGTGCTGGCACCGAAGAAGCCGGTGCACTACGGCCGCATCGCGCCGGGCGAGGCGCACGACATTTTCGTGCGCCAGGGACTGGTGACCGGCGAGATCAACACGCGCGCCAGCGTCATCGCCGACAACCTCAAGGTGCTGGAGCAGGCGCGCGAGGAAGAGGCCAAGCTGCGTCGTGCCGGCATCGTCGCCGACGAAGGCTGGCAGGCCCGCTGGTACCTGGACCGGATCCCGGCCGAGATCCATTCGGCTACCGGCCTGGATACGTGGTGGAAGGGACTGGCGCCGGACAAGCGGCGCGCGCTGGCGTGGACGCTGGCCGATCTGTTGCCCGGCGAGGGCAGCGATGCCGACCGCTATCCGGCGTACCTGCCGCTGGGCGACGCGCGGCTGGCGCTGCATTACCGCTTCGAACCCGGCAGCGAGGACGACGGGGTCAGCCTGGATGTTCCGCTGCACCTGCTCAATGCGCTGGATCCGGCGCGGCTGTCGTGGCTTGCGCCGGGCTTCGTCGCCGACAAGGCCTCGGCGCTGATCCGCAGCCTGCCCAAGGCGATGCGTCGCAACTACGTTCCGGCGCCGGATTTCGGCCGTGCGTTCGCCGAGGCGTACCCGGACCCCACCGCTGACGATATCCGCGGCGAACTGGCGCGGTTCCTGTCGCGGGCCACCGGGGCGCAGGTGGCGGCCACCGACTTCGATGATGCCGCGCTGGAATCGCATCTGCGCATGAACCTGCGCCTGCACGACGCCAATGGCACGCTGCTGGCCACCTCCCGTGATCTGGATGCGCTGCGGGCACGCTTCGGCGAGAAGGCCGGGGCGGCCTTCGCCGCGCGGGCCGGGCGGGCGCTGGCGGCCGACGGGCTGCGTGATTTCCCGGCCACGGCGATTCCGCTGCAGGTGCCCGGCGAAGCCGGAGTGCCGGCCTATCCGGCGTTGGTGGATGACGGCGAGAGCGCCGCGCTGCGCATCTTCGCCGATCGCAACGAAGCACTGGAGCAGCATCCGCGCGGGGTGCGCCGCCTGCTGGAGATCGCGCTGGCCGACAAGGCCAAGCAGGCGCGCAAGCAGTTGCCCGTTCCGCCCAAGACCGGGTTGTTGTATGCCGCGATCGAATCGCAGGAGCGGTTGCGCGGGGATCTGGTCGAGGCGGCGATGAACGCGGTGCTGGCCGATGGCCTGGGTGACATCCGCGACCCGGCCGCGTTCGCGCAGCGGCGCGATGCGGCGGGCAAAGGCCTGTTCGGCGAGGCGATGGCGCGGCTGAAACTGGCCGAAAACATCCTGGCCCACGTCGCCGAGCTCAAGCCGCAGCTGGAAGCACCGTTGATGGGCTGGGCACGCGGCAATCTGGACGACATGGAGCAGCAGCTGGCCGCGCTGATCCATCCCGGCTTCCTGCGCGATACGCCGGCCGATGCGCTCGCACAGCTGCCGCGCTACCTGCGCGCGATGATCCTGCGTGCCGAACGTGCCAAGCGCGATCCGCCACGCGACCAGGCGCGGATGCTGGAACTGCGCCCGTTCCTGGACGCGCTGCACGAGGCCGAACAGCGTGGCCAACGCGACCGTCCGCAGTGGCAGGAACTGCGCTGGGATCTGGAAGAGCTGCGGGTGTCGCTGTTCGCGCAGGAGCTTGGGGCAAAAAGCGGGATTTCAGCCAAGAAGCTGGCCCAGCGCGTGGCGGCGCTGCGCAGGCCTTGAGCCAATGACCGCCCCGCGGGTTGCGCGGGGCGGTCGCGGTTACTTGACGCGACGGACCTTGGCGCGGGTGTTGGCGCCCTTCACCTGCAGGTACCAGGCGCCCATCACGCCGGGGGTGATGGTGACCTGCGGCGACTGCGCGCGGATGCCGGACAGGCTGGCACTGTCGGTCTGCTCCCACTCCTGTGCATTGGCCAGCACATAGCGGCGGCCCTTGCCGAAACCGCGGAACTCGCCTTCCAGCGTGCTGATGATCGGCTCGCTGCTGCCGAAGTCGAAGAAGCCGCGGTTCTTGACGATCACTTCCTGGCGGCCTTCCTCGCGCGCCTGCTCCTTGACCTGCTCGCGGACCTGCTCGCGCACATCGGCGGCAACGGCGGCGACCTTGCCCTGCAGCCAGTTGTTGAGTGCGGCCAGTTCGGCGGGTTTGAGCTTGTCCAGGCCGGCCGCCTTGAATTCCTCCGGCGTCATCTGCTGCTGCAGGTCGCCTTCGACCACGCGCTGTGCCCAGGCAGGTGCCGACAGGCTGAGCAGGACGGCCACAGCGGCCAACAACCGCAGACGGGAAAAGCGCATGGCAGGTCTCCTTGGGATGAACGCAGTGTAGGGCCAATGGGCCGGTGCAGCGGTTTTGATTGTTCCCTCGCACGGGCGGCGCTAGTGTAGCTACCTCTGTCTTGTCTGCACGATGCTGTGAACCGCGCTTCTGTCCCCGGCCTGGATGCCTTGTTGAACCGACCCTCGGCGTCGTCGCTGCCGCCTGCCCTGTGCGAGGCGCTGCGCGCGCGCTGGCAGGCGCCCGATACCGATCAGCAGATGCGCAGCAGCTGGACGGTGCTGGCTGACACGCTGGACGCGCTGGCGCTGCTGTCGGCCGATGAAAGCGCGTTGCTGGCCGCGCTGCTGTTCGACCTGCCGGGACTGCGCGCCGGACTGGACGGCCTGCCCTTGGGCACGCTGAAGCCGGCGGTGGTGGGCCTGCTGGAGGGCCAGGACGCGGCCGACCAGGTGTGGGCGCTGCACGCCGGCCGCGAGGCCGGTCGCAACAGCGAGGGCCTGCGCCGGCTGCTGCTGTCGATCATCCAGGACCTGCGCGTGGTGCCGATCCTGCTGTCGCGGCAGCTGGCGCGCATGCGCGCGGCCGACCGCCTGCCGGACGAACAGCGCCGTGCGCTGGCCCAGCTCACCCGCGACATCCATGCGCCGCTGGCCAACCGCCTGGGCATCTGGCAGTTGAAGTGGGAACTGGAAGACCTCGCGTTCCGCCATCTGGAGCCGGAAACCTACCGCCGCATCGCCCGCGAGGTGGATGAAACCCGCGTGGCGCGCGAGCGCTATGTGGAAAGTGTCAAGAAGGCGCTCGCGCGCGAACTGGCCGCTCAGGGCATCCACGCCGAGGTCAGTGGCCGCCCGAAGCACATCTACAGCATCTGGCGGAAGATGCAGAAAAAGCGGCTGGCCTTCGAGCAGCTGTACGACATCCGTGCGCTGCGGTTGATGGTCGATGACGTGGCCGCCTGCTACGCGGCGCTGGGCGTGGTGCATGCGCTGTGGGCACCGGTACCCAGTGAATTCGACGATTACATCGCGCGGCCCAAGGCAAACGATTACCGCTCGCTGCATACGGCGGTGGTCGGCCCGGAAGGGCGCACCATCGAAGTGCAGATCCGCACCCATGACATGCACGCCCAGGCCGAACTCGGCGTGGCCGCGCACTGGCGTTACAAGGAAGGCAGCAAGGGCGCGGAGAAGGCGTTTGATCGCAAGATCACCTGGATGCGGCAGTTGCTGGAGCATTCCCAGGACGGGCAGGCCGGCGAACTGGCCGGCGCGCTGGATGCCGAGCTGACCGAGGACCGGGTGTACGCGCTGAGCCCCAAAGGCGAGGTGATGGACCTGCCGCAGGGCGCCACGCCGCTGGATTTCGCTTACCACGTGCACACGATGGTCGGGCACCGCTGCCGGGGCGCCAAGGTCAACGGCCGCATCGTGCCGCTGACCTATCGCCTGCGCAGCGGCGACCGGGTCGAGATCCTCACCTCCAAGGAGGCCGATCCGCGGCGCGACTGGCTGCTGGCCTCCAACGGCTTTCTGGCCAGCAACCGCTCGCGGGAGAAGGTCCGTGGCTGGTTCCACAAGCTGGACCGGGCGCGCAATGTGCAGGCCGGTCGCGATCTGCTCGACCGTGAACTCAAGCGCCTCGGTCTGCAGCACGCCGACCTCGGCGTGGCGGCCAGAAAATTCCATGCCGACAGCGTGGACGATCTGTATATCCAGGTCGCACTGGGCGATACCGGCCCCAGCCAGGTCAGCCGTGCGCTGCTGGAGGCCGAACGTGCCGCCAGCCAGCCGACGGCACCGGCACTGCCGCGCCCGACCGCGCGCCGCGACAGCCTGGGCAAGTCCAAATTCACCGTGCAGGGCGTGGGCAACCTGCTGGTGCAGCTCGCGCGGTGCTGCCAGCCGGTGGCCGGCGAGCCGATCGTCGGCTACCTCACCCGCAGCCGTGGCGTCACTGTCCACCGCACCGACTGCGCCGCACTGGCGCGCCTGTCGGCGGCCAGCCCGCAGCGCATCCTGCCGGTGGAGTGGGGCCAGGCCGGCGGTGGCTACGAAGTGGACGTGGTGGTCGAGGCCGTGGACCGGCGCTGGCTGCTCAAGGACATCACCAATCTGATCGCGCAGGAAGACGCGTATGTGCTGGACATCCACAGCGACAACGTGCGCAACAGTGGTCGTGCGCACCTGCGGCTGCGGCTGAAGGTCAGCGATTACGGTCAGTTGTCCACGCTGCTGGGCAAGCTGGATGCCCTGCCGGGTGTCAGCGAAGCCCGGCGTCTAGGCTGACCTCACGTGACGCCGGCTAGGCTCGCGGCATGAGCCGTGACGCTGACAGGCAGAACCGCGCGCACGAGGTGCTGAGCCGCGTCCGTCGCGAAGGGCGCTGGTGGTGGCTGCAGGCACGTCATGCGCGGCGCATCTGGCGCTGGGCGGTGCTGGCAGCGGCGGTCCTGTTCATTGCCCTGGTGCTGCTGCGCCGGCCGTTGGCCAACTGGTTCTGGGACGCACCGCCGATCGAGCATCTCCTGCAGCAGGGCGACCGCGCGCTGGCCGCCGGCCGGCTGACCGCCACCGATGGGACCGGCGCACGCGAGTGGTATGAGGCCGCGCAGGCAATGGACAGCGACCGCGCCGAGGCGCGTGCCGGACTGGTGCGCACCGGTCAGGCGGCGGTGCAGCAGGCCCGCGGTGCGCTGGCGCAAGGCGACATCGAGGCTGCCGAGACGGCGCTGGCACTGGCGCGCACGCTGCAGGTGCCGCGGCGCGATGTCGATGGGGTGGCCCAGCAGCTGCGCCAGCAGCGCGTGGCGCGCGCCGGCGTGGAGGACCTGCTGGCGCGCGCGGCCGCCGCGTTGCAGGCGCAGCGCCTGGACGACGGCCCGGACAGCGCGTTGCCGCTCTACCAGCAGGTGCTGGTGCTGGTCCCCACCCAGGTGCAGGCCCTGGAAGGACGCGAAGATGCCCTGTCAGATCTGCTGCAGCAGGCGCGGGCGAACGCCGTGCGGGGGGATGTGGCTGCCGCGGCGGCGGCCGTGCGCCGTGCGCGTGGCTTCGATGCCGGCCATGTGGACCTGCCCGCTACCGAGGAAGCGCTGAACATTGCGCTGGAGCGGCGCCTGCGCGACGGCCAGGCGGCACTGCGCCGGGAGCGCCTGGAGACGGCGGTTACCGCTTTCCAGGCGGTGCTGGCGGCGGCGCCGGACGACGCCGCCGCGCGCCAGGGACTGCAGCGCGTGGCCGAGGCCCACCTGCAGCGCGCCGCGCGCCTGGCCGGTGACTTCCGCTTCGAGGCGGCCGGGCAGGCGCTCGCCTCGGCCCAGGCGCTGGGGGCGTCGGCGCGCACACTGGCCGACGCGCGCCGGGGTATCGAGCAGGCCCGGCAGGCACAACGGGCGCTGCAGGCGCCGACCGCGCCGCGGGCGCAGCGCGAGCGCAGCCTGATGGCGCTGCTGCGGCGCATCGAGGAGGCCGAAGCGCGTGGCGACTTTCTCGCGCCACCGGGCCGCAGCGCCTACGACGCGCTGCGCGAAGCACAGGCCCTGGCGCCGCAGGATGTGCGCGTGCGCGCCGCCGCCGGGCGGCTGCTGCCGGCCAGCCGCACCTGCTTCGAAGACCGTCTGCGTGAAAACCGGGTGGTCGCCGCAGGCGCATGCCTGGAGGCCTGGCAGACCCTGGCGCGCAGCGATGCGAGCCTGTCGCAGGCCCGGCAACGCCTCGCCCAGCGCTGGCTGGCGATCGGCAGCGAGCGGCTCGGCGCCGGTGATATCGACTTTGCCGCGCAGGCGCTGGACCAGGCGCGCCACTGGCAGCCGGACCTGCCCGAGCTGCCGGCCTTCGCCGAACGCCTGCGCAGCGCGCAGGGCGGCTGAGCCGCGGCGCACCGCCGACCCGGGTCGGCTATAGTGCCGCCGTTGTCATTTCCGCCCAGCCCCGCAATGCCCACGCATGCCCGTGTCTTCTTCCGCTCTCCCTGCCGCGCTCCGCGCGGCAGCGTGCCGGCGCGCTGTGCGACTGCCGCCCGGGATGTGGCGTGACCACGGCCGGCGGCCTGCAGGTCTCCGTTGCACTCTGCACCTGGAATGGAGAAGCGTTCCTGGCCGGGCAGCTGCGCAGTATCGCTGCCCAGCGCCGGCGTCCTGACCAGGTGGTCATTTGCGACGACTGTTCCAGCGATTCGACCTGGTCGTGCCTGCAACAGGAAGCGGAGACGCTGCGCGGGCTCGGCATCCAGGTCGACCTGCATCGGCATGCGGCGAACCAGGGCTACGTGCGCAACTTCGAGTACGCCCTGCGCCACTGCCGGGGCGACATCGTGTTCCTGTGCGATCAGGACGATGTGTGGCATCCGGACAAGGTGGCAGAGTTTGCGGCGGCGTTCGAGCGCCGCCCGGCCCTGACGATGCTGCACGGCGACGCCCGGCTCGTCGACGGGCAGGGCGAGCCGCTCGGTGCGCGTCTGTTCGAGGTGCTTGAGGTGGGTGCCGATGACATCGCGCGCGAGCACCGCGGCGAGGCATTCGAGGTGCTGCTCGGGCGCAACGTGGTGACCGGTGCCACGGCCGCGCTGCGCCGTGGCCTGGTCGATGTCGCCCTGCCGGTCGCGCCGGGCTGGATCCATGACGAGTGGCTGGCGCTGGTCGCGGCTGCCGGCGATGGCCTGGACTGCCTGGAGCCGCCCCTGGTCGATTACCGCCAGCACGGCGGCAACCAGGTCGGCGCACGGCGGCGTGGCGTGCGCGACCGCGTGATGCATGACGGCGCGGCGCGCCGGGCGTACCTGACCAAGCGGGTTGCACAGCTGGAAGCCCTGTCGGCGCGGATCGAAGACGGCCTGGTGCTGTCGGCCGAACGCCGGACAATGGTGCAGCAGCGGCTGCTGCATGCGCGCGCACGTGCCGCGCTGCCCGGGTCGTTCTGGGCGCGCGCGCGGCAGGTATGGGGCGAGTACCGTAGCGGGCGCTACACGCGCTTTTCCAATGGCCTGCGTTCGCTGGCCATCGATCTTCTGGATGTGAAGTGACCGACATGACGATTTCCCAGGCCACGCCCCCCCGGCAGGCCGTGGCTGCCGCCGACATCTGCGCGGTGATCGTGACCTACGCGCCCGATCTGGATCTGCTGGCGCGCGTGGTCGCAGCCGTGCGTGACCAGGTCGGGCACGTGGTGGTGTTCGACAACGGCAGTCCGGCGGCGGATGTGGCTGCCCGGCTGCACACACTCGCCGGGGAGGGCGTGAGTGTGATCGCCTCGCCGGTCAATGTCGGTCTCGGTGCAGCGCTCAACCGTGCGTGTGAGCAGGCGCGCCGGATCGGCGTGGGGCACGTGATGCTGATGGACCAGGACAGCGTGCTGGAAGCCGGCATGGTCCAGACCCTCGCCACGGCGCTGGCGGCGCTGCAGCAGCAGGGACCGGTGGCGGCGGTGGGCCCCCAGTTCCGCGATTCGCGCAGTGGCGATCTTGCGCCGTTCATCCGTCTTGGTTTTCCGATCAACCACAAGCTGTATGGCGGCCCGGGCCAGTACGTGCCCTGCGATTTCCTGATCACCTCCGGTTCGCTGATTCCGCTGGCGTCGCTGGATCGCGTGGGCCCGATGGACGAGTCGCTGTTCATCGACAACATCGACATGGACTGGTGTTTCCGGGCGACGGCGGCGGGCCTGGGGCTGTATGGCGTCTGTGATGCGCAGATGCAGCACAGCATCGGCGAGCAGTTGAGACCGTCCCGGATCAAGCGCGATGGCGTCATCGTGCACAAGCCGTTCCGCCTGTACTACATCATGCGCAACCGGGTATTGCTGTACGGGCGTCCGCACACCTCCCGGGTCTGGGTGGGCCAGGATCTCCCGCGGCTTGTCCTCAAGCTGATCAGCAACGGGGTGGTCATCGCGCCCCGCCTGGTTCGCCTGCGGTTCATGTTGCGCGGCCTCTGGGATGGCGTGCGCGGGCGCAGCGGTCCCATGCCGCCTGCGTAGCCGCCTGAACGCCGCACAGGCAGGCGCCGCAACGGCTGCTGCGCTGCGTTAGACTGCCGCGATCCTCCTGTTGCGCAATGTACCGTGCCCCGACGCCACGATTCCGACGAGTTCGACGAGTTCGACGACGACACCGAAAGCCGCTGGCCGCAGTGGCGCCGCCGCCTGATCACCTGGGGCATGGCCGCGTTCGCGCTCGCGCTGGGATTCCTGATCCCCTATACGGTGTACCTGAACCAACAGGTCACCCAGCGTTTCGGTGAACTGCGCTGGCAGATTCCGACCCGTGTCTACGCGCGCCCGCTGGTGCTGGCCCCCGGCGTGGCGATGGATGCGCAGACACTGAAGACCGAACTGGCGGCGTCGGCCTACCGGGAAGACGGCACCGGCAAACCGGTGGCCACCTATGCCCAGGAGGGCGGCCGCTTCATCATTTCCAGCCGCGGCTACAGCGATGTGGACGGCCCGGTGGCGCCCCGCCGCGTCGAACTGAGCCTGTCTGGCGGCCAGGTTGCCTCGCTGCGCGATGCCGACAGCCGCAAGGCGCTCAAGGCCGCGCGCCTGGACCCGGCGCGGATTGCCACGCTGTACGGGCAGAAGCAGGAAGAACGGCGCCTGGTCCGGATCGAAGAGACCCCCGAACTGCTGGTGACCGGCCTGCAGGCGGTCGAAGACAAGGACTTCAACCGCCATCACGGCATCGACCTGAGCGGCATCGCGCGGGCGATCTGGGTGACGGTGCGCTCCGGCGGACAGAGCCGCCAGGGCGCGTCCACGCTGACCCAGCAGCTGGCCCGCAGCGGTCTGCTCGGGATCGGCAAGGAACAGACCGTCACCCGCAAGTTCAATGAAGTGCTGTACGCGCTGATCATGGAGGCGCGCTACGACAAGCGCACCATCCTGGAGGCGTACCTCAATCAGGTGTACCTCGGGCAGCGCGGCAGCCAGGCCATCCACGGCATGTCCTCGGGTGCGGAATTCTGGTTTGGGCGCGATCTGTCCTCGCTCGGCACCGAGCACGTCGCGCTGCTGATCGGTCTGGTCAAGGGCCCGTCCTACTACGACCCCCGGCGCAACCCGGAGCGCGCGCTGGACCGGCGCAACTTCGTGCTGGGCAAGCTGCATGAGAGCCAGCTGATCGACGATGCCGAGTACCAGCGTGCGCTGAAGGCGCCGCTGGGCGTGCCGAAGAATCCCGGCCTGATCGCGGCGAACCGGTTCCCGGCCTACGTGGACCTGGTGCGCCGCCAGCTGGGCCACGACTACCCGGAGGCCGCGCTGCAGGGCGCAGGCCTGAGCGTGATGACCGGCATGTCGCCCTCCGCGCAGGCGTACGCGGAAGGCGCGGTGACGCGCACGCTGAAGTCGCTGGAAACCAAGCGTCGCCCCGAGCTGCAGGCCGGGCTGGTGCTGACCGACGTGCACAACGGCGACGTGCTGGCCGTGGTCGGCAGCCGCGACGTGTCCGAGCCCGGCTTCAACCGTGCGATCGAAGCGCAGCGCCAGGTCGGTTCGCTGCTCAAGCCGTTCGTGTATCTGCTGGCGCTGGCGCAACCGGACCGCTACTCGCTGGCCAGCTGGGTCGATGATTCGCCGGTGACCGTGCAGCTCAGCCGCGGCAAGCGCTGGACGCCTGGCAACGCCGACAACCGCAGCCACGGCACGGTGCGGATGATCGATGCGCTGGCGCACTCCTACAACCAGGCCACGGTGCGGATCGGCATGGCGGTCGAGCCGCAGCGGCTCACCCAGCTGATCCATGTGCTGGCCGGTATCAAGGCCGAAGCGAATCCGGCGGTGATCCTGGGCGCGACCGACCAGAGCCCGTATGCGATGGCGCAGCTGTACCAGTTCCTGGCCTCCGGCGGTGAGATCCAGCCGCTGCACGCCGTGCGTGGCGTGCTCGATCCGCAGGGCAAGCTGCTCAAACGCTATGACAAATCCCCCGCGCCGGCACAGGAGGGCGACTCGATCGCCGCCAACCTGATCAGCATCGGTCTGCAGCAGGTGGTGTCCAGCGGCACCGCCCAGCGCCTGAACGCCGACGGCCTGGCCCGCCTGCAGCCCGCCGGCAAGACCGGCACGTCCAACGACGGACGCGACAGCTGGTATGCCGGCTATACCGGCGACCACCTGGCCGTGGTGTGGATCGGCAACGATCAGAACGCGCAGACCGGCCTGTTTGGTGCCAGCGGCGCCATGCGGGTCTGGTCGGGCATCTTCACCCGCCTGCCGAGTTCGCCGTTGCGGGTCAGCAACAAGGGACTGGATTGGCAGTACGTGGAAGCCAGCGGCACCGCCAGTACCGATGAAACCTGTCCGGGAGCCCGTCGCTTCCCGTTCGTCGTGGGCTACGCCCCCGCCTATGCGCCCTGTGCGCCCCCGGCCGTGCTGCCGGAGGGTGAGGGTGACGGGCAGGGGGACGGTGAAACCCAGGGCGGCGGCTGGCGCAGCTGGTTCGGAATGGAACGCAAGCAGGATGCTGCCCCTGAACCGGCGCAAAGCGCGCCGGCGGCCACCCCTCCTGCGCGTTGAGTCCTGCCATGTCTTCGATGTTCCCGCTTCGTCCGATCGCGCTGGTCGCGGTCAGCCTGTCCCTTGCCGCGTGCGTCAGCAGCACGCCGCCGGTAAAACCGCCGGTGGTTGCCACGGTCAGCCCGGCCCAGCGCCTGGCCGCCGTCGACGCTGCTGCCGGCAATGACGACACTGAACTGGCGGTGCAGCCGCTGCGCGATGCCCAGGTCGACGACCTGCGCGCGCATGCCCAGGCCCGCCGCCAGGCCAACGATCTGGCTGGCGCGGCAGAGGCGCTCAACCAGGCCCTGCTGATTGTCGAGGGCGATCCGGCCGTGCTGCAGGAGCGGGCCGAAATCGCTCTGCTGCAGGGCGACTGGGCGCGCGCCGAAGCGCTGTCGCGCAAGGCCGTGGACCTCGGCTCGAAGACCGGGCCGCTGTGCCGTCGCCACTGGGCCACCATCGAACAGGCCCGCCTGGCCCGCGGCGAAAAGGAAAACGCGGTGTCGGCGCACGCGCAGCTGGACGGCTGCACCGTCCCGGGCATCAAACGGTATTGAGCAGTGCCGGCCCACGTCACGTAGTGCCCGCCCACGTGACGTAGTGCCGGTCCACGTGACGTAGTGCCGGCCCACGTCACGTAGTGCCGGGCTCTGCCCGGCAGTGCCGGGTTCTGCCCGGCAGCATCTGACCGGGAACAGCAGGGCAGAGCCCCGCTCCACGACGGCAATCCGGCGCGCGGTGGCGGCCGGGGATTATCATGGGGCGATGTCCCGCCTTGCCACTGCCAGCGGCGACGCCCTCAGCGAGGGCGGTGCGCTTGCCAGCCAACTTGATGCCTTCGTGCCGCGCCCGGCGCAGCTGCGCCTGACCGCGGCCATCGCCGAAGCCTTCGACCAGCGCGACGTGCTGCTGGCCGAGGCCGGTACCGGCACCGGCAAGACCTACGCCTACCTGGTGCCGGCCCTGCTGTCCGGGCTGAAGACCATCATCTCCACCGGTACCCGCGCGCTGCAGGACCAGCTTTACCACCGCGATCTGCCGCGTGTGCGCGCCGCACTGGGGGTAGGTCACAGCAGTGCGCTGCTCAAGGGCCGCGCCAACTATCTGTGCCGCTACCGCCTGCAGCAGGCGCGTGGCGAGCCGCGCTTCTCCTCGCCGGAACAGGTGGCCCAGTTCCAGCGCATCCTGGCGTGGTCGGGGCGTACGCGCTTTGGCGATATGGCCGAACTGGACGCGCTGCCGGAAGATTCGCCGCTGTACCCGATGGTGACCTCCACGGTCGACAACTGTCTCGGTACCGAGTGCCCGTTCTGGGACGACTGCTTCGTGGTGCAGGCCCGCCAGCGCGCCCAGGCGGCCGACGTGGTGGTGGTCAACCACCATCTGCTGTTGGCCGACCTGGCGCTGAAGCAGGAGGGCTTCGGCGAAATTCTGCCGGGCGCGCAGGCCTTCGTGATCGACGAAGCGCACCAGCTGCCGGAGCTGGCAGCCAACTTCTTCGGCGAAGGTTTCGGCATGCGCCCCTGGCAGGAGCTGGCGCGCGACTGTCTGGCAGAGAGCCGCAGCGTGGCCGGCGCGCAGGCCGCGCTGCAGGCGCCTGCCGCCGCACTGGAGCAGGGGCTGCGCGATCTGCGCATCGCGATGGATGGCCTGCCGCCGCGCGGCACCCAATGGCGCGCGCTGGCGGTGCCGCAGGTGCGCGACGGATTCGACGCGGCGATGGCCGCGCTGGTGACGCTGCGCGATGGCCTGGCCGGCGTGCGCGAGGCGTCGGCCGGCCTGGACGCCTGCCATGCGCGTGCGCAGGAGGCGGTGTCGCGGCTGTCGCGGTGGCTGGGCGACGATGCGCCGCTGCCGGATTTCGACGTGGACCCCGAGCAGGTGCCGGCACCGGCCGAGGTGCTCTGGTACGAACTGACGCCACGCGGCTTCCGTTGCCAGCGCACCCCGATGGATGTCTCCGGACCGCTGCGCGAGCATCGGCAGCGCTCGATGGCGGCCTGGGTATTCACCTCGGCCACGCTGACCGTGGACGGCCATTTCGATCACATCGCGCAGCGGCTCGGCCTGGACGACCCGGTGACGCTGCTGCAGGCCAGCCCGTTCGACTGGGCGCGCCAGGCGCTGTGTTACCTGCCCACCGATCTGCCCGATCCGGGCGCGCGCGGTTTCGGCACCGCGCTGATCCGCGCCTTGACCCCGGTGCTGGCGGCGTCCGACGGACGTGCTTTCCTGCTGTTCGCCTCGCACCGCGCCCTGCGCGAAGCAGCCGAAGCGCTGCGCGATGCGCCCTGGCCCTTGTTCGTACAGGGCGAGGCGCCGCGTGCCACGCTGCTGCAGCGCTTCCGCGAGTCGGGCAATGGCGTGCTGCTCGGCTCGGCCAGTTTCCGCGAAGGCGTGGACGTGGTCGGCGATGCGCTGAGCGTGGTGGTGATCGACAAACTGCCCTTTGCCGCCCCGGACGATCCGGTGTTCGAAGCGCGCCTGGACGCGATCCGCCGCGACGGCGGCAACCCGTTCCGCGACGAGCAGCTGCCCCAGGCGGTGATCGCGCTCAAGCAGGGCGTGGGCCGGTTGATCCGCAGCGAGACCGACCGCGGCGTGCTGGTGCTGTGCGATCCGCGCCTGCTCAGCCGCGGCTACGGCCGGATATTCCTGGATTCGCTGCCGCCGTTCCGCCGCACCCGGGCGCTGGACGATGTCCGCGCGTTCTTTGCGCCACAATGGCCCGCCGACGCAGCCAGCGGGCCTGCCGTTGCCGCTGCCGCTCCCGCCGCTGCAGCGGCGCCGGCCGCCGACGATTTCCCCACTTCCCTGTTCTGACCGCCATGAAACTGCTTGCCTTTGAAACCGCCACCGAAGCCTGCTCCGTCGCCCTGCATGTGGATGGGCAGGTGCTGGAGCGCTTCGAGATCGCCCCGCGCCGCCATGCCGAGCTGAGCCTGCCGTGGGCCGAGGCGCTGCTGGCCGAGGCGGGCGTGGCCCGGTCGCAGCTGGATGCGATCGCGCTCAGCCGCGGCCCCGGCGCCTTCACCGGCGTACGCCTGGCGATCGCGATCGCGCAGGGGATCGCCCTGGCGCTGGACCGCCCGCTGGTACCGATTTCAACGCTGCAGACGCTGGCGCTGCGTGCGCCGGCCGATGCCGACCAGGTGCTGTCCAGCATCGACGCGCGCATGGGCGAGGTGTACGTGGCCCGCCAGGTGCGCGTGGACGGCCAATGGCGGCTGCAGGGCGAGGAAGTGGTGTGCGCGCCCGACGCCGTGGTCCTGCCCGACGGCACGCGCTGGTTCGGCGTGGGCACCGGGTTCGGTGCTGCCGATGGCGTGCTGGCCACGCGCCTGGCGCCGCAGCTGGCGGGCGTGGATCCGCTGGCCCTGCCGCGCGCCTCGGACGTGCTGGCGCTGGCAGTGCCGGCGTTCGAGCGCGGTGAGGCCGTGGCGCCGGAGCGGGTGGAGCCGGCCTATCTGCGCGACAACGTGGCGTTGACCCTGGTCGAGCAGCAGGCGGCGCGGGCGGCAAAGCAGGGGTAGTGGCGTACCGGCGCCCGGCCTCGTCAGTGGCCGGGTCAGCGGTCGTCGCGCAGCTCGCCGCCGGGCAGGAACACCCAGGTGCGCGTGACCTGCAGGATGTCCACGCCATCGTCGGTTCTGGGCAGCGGCGGGAACGGCTGGGCCAGGGCGATGACGCGCAGCGCGGTGGCATCCAGCAGGGGGCTGTTGCTGCTGCGCAGGATGCGGCTGCTTTCCACGCTGCCGTCGCGGCGGACGCCCACGGTGATCACCACCTGGCCGCCGAGCCGGCGTTGGCGCGCCTCATCGGGGTAGTTCAGATTGCCCACCCGCTCGGCACGGTCGACCCAGGCCCGCAGGTAGTTGGCGTAGGCGTATTCGCGCGTGCTCGCCGACACGAACTTCCGGTTGGGGCGCTTGGCGTACTGCGCCGAGCGCAGGTGCACTTCGGCCGCCAGCCGCGCCATCTCCGCGTCGCGCTGTTCGCGTGCGGTGACCGGCGCGTCCGGCGTGGGGCGGTCGGGCAGCGGTTGCGGCTGCGCGTCGGCGACGCTGTCGGGGCTGTTGCGGCTGCTGATCACGCGTGCCTGCGGGGGCGGCGGGCTGGCCGCATCCTGGCGCTGCTGCGGCACCGGCGACAGGCCGGTCTGCGGCTGCGGCACGATCCCGGCCTGGTTGTCGCGCGGGCGCTCGGCCTTGTCGTGGTCGCCGCCGCCGACCTGGCTGGCCTGGGCAAGGAAGTCGGCCTGTTTGGGCGTCAGCGCGGTCCGGGTCTGGCTGAAGATCACATCCAGGGTCGGCACCAACGGGGCCTGGTCGCTGACCGCGAAGCCCACGCCGAGGATGAGCAGCCCGTGCACGATCACCGACAGGGTCAGGGTCGCGCCCAGCCGCTGCGACTCGCGCGCCTGCGGGCTGAGGGCCGGAGCGACGCGGGCACTCATTGCGGCAGACCGGCCTCGATCGCATCGAACAGCAGCCCGGCGATGTTGAGGCCGAACTGCGCATCCAGTTCGCGTACGCAGGTGGGGCTGGTGACGTTGACCTCGGTGAGATAGTCGCCGATCACGTCCAGGCCGACGAAGCGCATGCCACGGCGCTTCATTTCCGGGCCCACCTGCGCGGCGATCCAGCGGTCGCGCTCGCTCAGCGGGCGGCCTTCGCCGCGGCCGCCGGCGGCGAGATTGCCACGGAACTCGTCGCCCTGCGGGATGCGCGCCAGGCAGTAGTCGACCGGTTCGCCGTCCACCAGCAGGATGCGCTTGTCGCCGGCGGTGATGTCGGGAATGAACTTCTGCGCCAGCGCCAGCGTACGCCCGCCGTCGGTCAGGGTTTCCAGAATCACGTTCAGGTTCGGGTCGCCGGTGCCGCTGCGGAAGATCGAGCGCCCGCCCATGCCATCCAGCGGCTTGAGCACGGCCTGGCCGTGTTCGAGCACGAAGGCTTTCAGGTCGGCACTGCGACGGCTGACCAGGGTCGGCGGACAGCACTGCGGGAACAGCAGCGCAGCCAGCTTCTCATTGAAGTCGCGCAGGCCCTGCGGGTCGTTCACGACCATCGCGCCGGCCTGCCCGGCCACGCTGAGCACGTGGGTGTCGTAGATGAATTCGGCATCCACCGGCGGGTCCTTGCGCATCAGCACGACCTGGCCGGGGCCGAACGGGGTCTGGCTGAATTCGCCCAGGGTGAACCAGTCCCGCGCGTCGTCGCGCACCTGCAGCGGTGCGGTCCGGGCGACCGCCTGGCCGTCCCGCAGTGCCAGGCCGCCCGGGGCGACGTAGTGCAGGGCATGGCCGCGTCGCTGGGCTTCCAGCAGCATGGCGAAGGTGGTGTCTTTGGCAATCTTGATGTCGGCGATGGGGTCCATCACCACGATGACGTTCAACGGCATGGTCGCAACCTGGCGGGCAGGCCGATGATGGTAGCGGCAATGGCCCCCGGTTGCCTGCCCGGTACGGCTGCAACGCAGTGTCCGCCGGCGCCGGTGGCGGCCGCGGGTTTGCGCAGTTCCGGGTCCGGCGGGGGGCGGAGACCCGCGGCCTGCTTGGCGGCAGCCGCGGTGCTTGAAGCCTGCGCCGGAATTGGGATATAGATACGCTTTCGCAGCGGCGCCAGACCAGCAGAAGCGTCGCGCGCTCGGGGAAAGGTAATGACTGAAAACATGGCTGCGGGTGGGGAACTCGCAGGGCTCAGGGTCATGGTCATCGATGATTCGAAGACCATTCGCAGGACCGCGGAAACACTGCTCAAGCGCGAAGGCTGCGAGGTGGTGACCGCGACCGATGGTTTCGAGGCGCTGGCCAAGATCGCCGACCAGCAACCGCAGATCATCTTCGTGGACATCATGATGCCGCGTCTTGACGGGTATCAGACCTGCGCGTTGATCAAGGGCAACCAGCTGTTCAAGTCCACGCCGGTGATCATGCTGTCCTCCAAGGACGGCCTGTTCGACAAGGCGCGCGGGCGCATCGTCGGCTCGGAGCAGTACCTGACCAAGCCATTCACGCGTGAAGAACTGCTGGGTGCCATCCGCACATACGTAAACGCCTGACCAGGGGGGAAAGGCACAATGGCTCGAATCGTTCTGATCGAGGATTCACCGACCGACCGTGCGGTGTTCACGCAGTGGTTGCGCAAGGCCGGCCATGAAGTACTGGAAGCGGACAACGCCGAGGACGGGCTCCAGCTCGTGCGCGAGCAGTTGCCGCAGCTGGTGCTGATGGACGTCGTGCTGCCGGGCATGAGTGGTTTCCAGGCGACCCGCGCGATGGCGCGGGACGCAGCGACCAGGCACATCCCGGTGGTCATCGTCAGTACCAAGGCGATGGAAACCGACAAGGCATGGGGGCTGCGACAGGGGGCGGCCGATTACATCGTCAAGCCGCCGCGCGAGGAGGAACTGATCGCGCGGATCAACGAACTGGTGGTCTGATGCGCTCTCCCTTCGACATCCTGGAAGCCTACGAACGGCGCAGCCTGGCCCATGCCGTGCAGCTGCCGGAACGACAGTTTTCGCAGGATCTGTGGCGTGGTGTCGGCTACCGGGTCGGCAGGCGCCGGCTGGTGTCCGACTTCCGTGAAGTGGTTGAAATCGTGCCGATGCCGCCGGTGACCCCGGTGCCCGGCGCGCAGCCGTGGCTGCTGGGCGTGGGCAACCTGCGCGGCAATCTGTTCCCGGTGGTCGACCTGAAGTACTTCCTGGAAGGCGAGCGCACCGTGCAGCAGGAAGGCCAGCGCGTGCTGATCATGCGCCAGGCCGGTGGCGACGTCGCGCTGACCATCGATGAGCTGTTCGGCCAGCGCAGCTTCGAGCAGGACCAGGACGTGGCGGCCGGCGATCTCGCCGAAGGCCGGTACGGCCACTTCGTCGACCGCGCCTTCCACGGCGACGGTCATGACTGGGGCGTGTTCTCGCTGTCGCTGCTGTCGCGCACCCCCGAATTCAGGCAGGCTGCGGCCTGACCGTCGCCGTCTGTCTCACCGCATTGAAGATCGAGGTTGAACCATGAGTACTGCTTCGGAATCCGCCAAGGCCGGCAAGCTGGGCTCGGTGGGAACCAATTTCTGGCTGGGCCTGCTGGCCCTGTCGATGATCGTGTTCGGCGTCAACACCGGCGTAGCCACCTGGCAGGGCAGCCGCCTGGCCGGCGCCAGCACCGGCGCGGCCGACCTGCAGGTGTTGTCCCAGCAGCTGGCCAACCAGGGCCGTGAGGCGGTGTCGGGCAACGCGCAGGCGTTCACTGCGTTCAAGGACACCAAGACCCGCATCGAAGGCACGGTGAGCAACCTCAAGGGGCGCTACGGCAACGAGGCCAACGTGGCCGGCCCGCTGGAGCAGCTCAGCCAGACCTGGGAGCCGCTCGGCAAGAGCGCCGGCCAGCTGGTGGCCAGTGAACCGGCGGTGCTGGCGCTGGCCGGCAATGCCAACAACTTCGTCAACGGCGTGCCGGCCCTGCAGGCGCAGCTGAACGAAGTGGTCCGCGCGATGTCGGCCGGCGGCGCGCCCGCCTCGCAGGTCTACAACGCCCTGCAGCAGGTCGTGGTGGTGGGCTCGATGGCCCGCCGTGTGACCGAAATGCGCGCCGGTGGCGCCAATGCCGCTGCCGCCGGCGATGCGCTGGCGCGCGACTCGGTGGTGTTCACCCAGGTGCTCGACGCGCTGCGCAACGGCAACGAGGAACTGGGCATCACCCCGGTCCGCAACGCCGCCGCACTGACCGCGCTTGAGCAGTCGCAGAAGCAGTGGGACACGATGAAGCAGGACGCCGACGCGATCCTGGCCAGCTCGCGCCAGCTGTTCGCCGCGCAGTCGTCGGCCGCCGCCCTGACCGCCGGCGCCGGCAGGATGCTGGACGACAGCAAGAAGCTGTTCGAAGCCTTCTCCTCGTTCGGTTCGGTGCGCGATACGCGGTTGTTCCCGAACTTCTGGCTGGGCGTGATTTCCGGCGCGCTGTCGCTTATCGCCATCGTCGGCTTCGTCAGCAGCACCGTGCGCAGCCGATCGCGTGAACAGGAACTGCGCTACCAGACCCAGGTGGAGTTCAACAGCCGCAACCAGCAGGCGATCATGCGGCTGCTGGACGAAATCAGCTCGCTGGGTGAAGGCGACCTGACGGTCAAGGCCTCGGTGACCGAGGACATGACCGGCGCGATCGCCGACGCGATCAACTACGCCGTGGACGAACTGCGCCACCTGGTGACCACCATCAACGACACCTCGGCCAAGGTCGCCGTGTCCACCCAGGAAACGCAGGCCACGGCCATGCAGCTGGCCGAAGCGGCCGGTCACCAGGCCAACCAGATCACCTCGGCGTCGGACCGCATCGGCGAAATCGCGTCGAGCATCGAGCAGGTGTCGCGCAACTCGGCCGAATCGGCCGACGTGGCCCAGCGCTCGGTGGTCATCGCCGCCGAAGGTGCCGGCGTGGTGCGCGAAACGATCCAGGGCATGGACCAGATCCGCGACCAGATCCAGGAAACCTCCAAGCGCATCAAGCGCCTGGGTGAGTCCTCGCAGGAAATCGGCTCGATCGTGGAACTGATCAACGACATTTCCGAGCAGACCAACATCCTGGCCTTGAACGCGGCCGTGCAGGCGGCCTCGGCCGGTGAAGCCGGGCGTGGTTTCGCGGTCGTGGCCGACGAAGTGCAGCGCCTGGCAGAACGTACCTCCGGCGCGACGCGACGCATCGAAAACCTCGTCCAGGCCATTCAGGCCGATACCAACGAAGCGGTCAGCTCGATGGAGCAGACCACCGCCGAAGTGGTGTCCGGTGCGCGCCTGGCCGAAGACGCCGGTACCGCCCTGACCGAAATCGAACGCGTGTCCAACGCGCTCAACAACCTCATCAAGAACATCTCGATCGCTGCCCAGCAGCAGTCGGCCGCTGCATCGGACATCACCCGCACGATGGGCGTGATCCGTCAGATTACCGGCCAGACCTCGCAGGGTGCGGGACAGACCGCCGAGTCGATCGGTCATTTGGCACAGCTGGCGGCCGACCTGCGCCGCTCGGTTGCCGACTTCAAGCTGCCGGCGTGAACGACCGGCAGGGCGGAGAGGGAAGGAATCAGCAGATGATGCATCGCCACAATCACCAGCACATCCTGTGCGCGAACCTGCCCGGAGCCCTGGCATGAGCACGCTGCGCGATGCGATGAGCCACGCTGCCCTGGGCTGGGTCAAGCCGGAGCTGGACGAAACCCTGCGCCAGGTCCGGCACGAGGTCGAGTACTTCGTGGAAGACCCCGCTGACGGCGGCCGCATGCGCTTCTGCGCCGGCTACCTGCATCAGGTGCAGGGCACCCTGCGGATGGTCGAGCTGTATGCTCCGGCGATGGTGGCCGAGGAGCTGGAACAGCTGGCCAACGCCATCGGTGCCGGACAGGTGCCCGACCGCGATGAAGCCTGTGCCACGCTGATGCGCGGCAGCGTGCTGCTGCCCGATTATCTGGAGCGCCTGCAGAACGGCCACCGGGATATCCCGATCGTGCTGCTGCCGCTGCTCAATGACATCCGGGCTGCGCGCGCTGCGCCGGGCATCAACGAAAGCGTGCTGTTCGCCTTCGCGCCGGACAGCGCCAGCGCCACCGAAGCCGAACTGGACCACGCGCGCGGCAGCCTGAGCGGCCGCAACCGCGAGCTGCTCGATACCGTGGGCAACGCGGTCAAGGAAGAACTGCTGCGCATCAAGGATGCGCTCGATCTGCACCTGCGCACCAACGGCGAGCCGGTGCAGCTGCAGACCCAGGTCAACGAGCTGGGTGCGGTGGCCGATACCCTCGGCATGATGGGCCTGGGCGTTGCCCGCGGCGTGGTCGTGCAGCAGCGCGATGCGCTGCGCAGCGTGGTCGACGGCGAACAGCAGATCGACGAAGGGCTGCTGCTGGATATCGCCGGCGCGCTGCTGTACGTGGATGCATCGCTGGACGACCAGGTGGCCCACCTCGGGGCCGGCGGCAGTGGCGAGGACGACCCGAGCGCGGTGGAAAACCGCCGCACGGTGGAAGTGCTGGCCCATGAGGCGATCGCCAACTTCGCCGCGGCGCGCGAGCACTTCGTCGCCTTCATCGAAACCAACTGGAGCCACGCGCAGCTGCAGGAAGTGCCGCGCCTGCTGGGCGAGGTGTCCGGCGCGCTGCGCATGCTGGATCTGGCCGTGCCGGCCGACTACCTGCAGGGCGTGCGCCAGTACATTGCCGTTGAGCTGATCGGCAAACAGCGCGTTCCCAGCGGTCGCCAGCTCGACACGCTGGCCGATGCGATGGCCAGCCTGGAGTACTACCTGGAAGCGCTGCGCGAACGCCGTCCCGGTCGCGACGAGATCCTGGACATCACCCGCAGCAGCCTGGAAACCCTGCGTTACTGGCCGTTGCCGGAGGCCGGCAGCGCGCCGGCGGATACCAGCGCCGAAGCGCTGCCGGTCGCCGCCGAGCGCATCGATGTGGCCGCGTGGGACGCGCCGTCGATCGAGCCGATCGCGATCGAACCGACCCCGCTCGCTGCGCAGGAACCGGTCAGCGTGCCGCCCCCGTTGCCGGACTTCACCTTCGATCCGCTGCCCGCGGCACCCGCGCAACCCCCGCCGGTCGCGCCGGTCGCGCTGGTGTTCAACGCCTCCACCGCGCCGGTGGCACCGGACGCGCCGCAGTGGGAGCTGTCCACCGCGCGGCCGCATGATGAGGTCTCACCGGCATCTGCCGCGTTCGATCCGGTGCAGGCCGAAACGCCGACCGCGCCGACCGCATGGAACCTCGTGCCGACGCTGGACAGCGTTGCCGCCGAGGCCGCCGATACCGACACCGCCGATGCGCTGTCGGGGGCCGATGATGTCGATGCCGTGGCCGACGAGATCGTGATCGCCCACAGCGCCGCCGGCTTCGACCCGGTGGCCGCTGAGCATGACGTGCTGGACATCAGCGACGAGCCGATCGAGTTCACCTTCGACGACGACCTGCGCAACGCCGACGACGTGCTGTCGCTGGATGTCCAGGATGCCCAGCGTGTCCAGGAGGCGGCGCACCTGGCCGAACCGGACGCGTTCGATGTGGACGCATTGCCGACCTTCCTGCAGGACACCGCCGCCGGCGGCGGCAGCGATGGCGTTGCCGCGTCCGGCGACATGGACGCGGATGCACCTGCGCCGGTCGAGGACGCTGTCCCCGCCGATGCGCTGCCTGACGACACCCTGGCGGTCGATGTGCCGCTGACCCCGGTCAGCGGCGGCGTGCATGAAGCGGTGATCGGCAAGATCGACCTCGATGACGAATCGGCGCGGTTCCTGGCCGAGCTGGACGCGGCGGCGGCCCAGTTCACCACCCAGCCCGTCGAGACACCGGTCGCGGCCACGCTGGCGCCGGACACCCTTGATACCAGCATCGATGCCGGTTTCGAGGACGATGGCGAAAACATCGACCAGGACATCCGCGACGTCTTCATCGAGGAATTCGACGAAGAACTGGAGAATCTGGGCAACCTGCTGCCGGCATGGCGTGCCGCGCCCGACAATCTGGACCGCCTGCGCCCGATCCGTCGCGTCTTCCATACCCTCAAGGGCAGCGGCCGTCTGGTGGGCGCACGCACCCTGGGCGAGTTCAGCTGGAAGGTCGAAGGCATGCTCAACCGCGTGCTCGACGGCAGCCGCGCGGCCACCCCGGCGGTCGTCGCGATGGTCACCCAGGCCTATGAAGTGCTGCCGCAGCTCAATGCCGCGCTGCGCGGCGACAGCCGCGTGACCGCCGACCTGCAGGCCATGCAGGCCATTGCCGACCGCGTGGCGGCCGGTGAAGAGACCTTCCACGTGCCGCTGCAGCGCCCGGCCCCCGTTGCCGCGCCCGTGGCGGAGAACACGACCGCCGAGACGCCTGTCGAGCCCGCGCTCGAGGTGCCGGCGGACGCCCCGGTCGAGGCCGGTACGCCGGCCAATATCGACAGCGTGCTGCGCGAAATCCTCGAGGCCGAGGTCGACACCCACCTGGCCACGCTGCACGCGTGGCTGGATTCGGCAGCGGTGACCCCGGCGCCGGTGACCGATCTGCTGCTGCGTGCCATGCACACCATGAACGGTGCGTTCGCGATGACCGAGGTGCCGGAGATCACGGCCGTCACCGGGGCTGCCGAATCGTTCATCAAGCGCTCGCTGGCGGCCGGTGAAACGCCGGAGACCGACGGTGTGGCGGCGCTGCGCGATGCCGCCGCCGCGATCACGCTGACCATGAACGCGTTGCAGACCGAGTTCCCGCGCATTCCGGTGCAGCACGACCTGGCCGCACGCCTGCAGGCGCTGGCCGATCGGCTGCCCGAAGCGCGCTGGCCGGCGCTGGTCGACGACGACGCGATCGACGTGGAGACGGCGGAGCTCGATGCGCTCGACGCCGACGCCGACGTCATCGACGCCATCGACGCCATCGACGCCGAGCCGGTGGTCGAGGCAGTGAAGAGCGCGGATGCCGATGCGACAGCAATCGATGCACCGTCTGAGGCTGATGCCCATGCTGACGAGCGCATCGAGGACATCGACGCTGTCGCGGTGAGTGACGCCGGACAGAGGGCGGCCGCCGATCCACTGGGCGCGGACGTACTGCCCGACGCCGACGCATCCGTACAGGACGTCGACGCGGCCGGCTTCGCCCGTGCCGATGCGTCCGACGACGTGGATGTGCAGGACGCGGAGCTCGAGGCCGACGGCCTGGTGGTCCTGGATGCGGCAGACCTGGCCGCCGACGAGGCGTCGGTGCTGTCCATCGGCGACCTGACGGGCAGCGACGACCTGACGGGCAGCGACGACCTGTCCCGCTTCCTCGATGAAACATCGCTCCCGGCGGCCCTTGCCACCGGTACGGCCGGCGTCGCGACCGCCAGCGGCGACGACGCCGATGCCGACGTGGTTGTTGCGGTGGATGCCGTGCTGGAGACCGCCGCGAACGACACCGCAGCGGACGGTCTGGACGCGGTCGAGCTGACCGCCGCCGATGACCTGTCGCGCTACTTTGGTGTGGTCCACGACAACGCCGGCGCCGCGCCGGCAGACCACGACGCCACCGATGCCGCGCCGCCGGCGTTCGACGGTGAGGCGTTCAGCGACGAGGAAGAGGACGCCCTCATTGCCGACGCCCATGCCCTGGACGACGTGTTGCCGCCGGTGCCGTCGTTCGGCGAGCCGGTGGATACGCAACAGGCGCTGGATGACGGCCTGACCGTGGTCGATGCGCCGGAGGGCAATGAGGCGCCCGTGGTGGGGGTGATCGGACTCGACGCCAGCAACGATGACGGCGCCGAAGCGGATGCGTTCGCCGATACGCTGGACGACACCGGAACGCAGGAGAGCGCCGCAACGCGCGTCGCGCCCACGCCGTTCTTCGAACTGGAACAGTCCACCGTCGCGATCGATGCATCGGTCGATGCGCCGGCATCCTCCGCGACCCTTGACGCCGACGCCGACGCCGACGCCGACGCCGACGCCGACCCCGGGCAAGCGCCCACGCGGGTCGATGGGCAGGGTGCCGAGGATGCCGCCGACGCGCTGGACTTCAGCGTGCTCGACCAGGAGCTGGTCGACATCTTCGTGGAGGAGGGCAAGGATCTGCTCGACCACTGCGATGGCCTGATCAGCGAACTGCGCGCCGCGCCGCAGGACCGCGACGTGCTGGCCGGGCTGCAGCGCGATCTGCACACCCTCAAGGGTGGCGCGCGTATGGCCGGGATCAATCCGATCGGTGACCTTGGCCACGGCATCGAATCGTTGCTGGAAGCCGTGGCGGCCAACCGCACCGACATTGACCGCAGCGACGTCCATCTGCTGGAGCGTGGCTTCGACCGCCTGCACCAGATGCTCACCCGCACCGGTGACCACCGCACGGTGGCGATGCCCGACGACCTGATCGCCGCCTTCGAGCAGCGGACCCAGGGCCGTGCGGTCGTGGTCGAGGACGCGCTGCCGGCCGAAGCGCCGGTGGTGGAGGACCGCAACCAGGCCGTGGCCGATGCGATCGCCACACGGGTGGCCGCACCGCTGTCCGCGCCGGTGCCGCTGGAAGTGGTCGGCGACGACGACGCGCTGGCACGTCCGCAGCAGGAACAGGTGCGTGTGCGCGCCGATCTGCTTGACCGCCTGGTCAACCATGCCGGTGAGGTGGCGATCTACCGTTCGCGGCTTGAGCAGCAGCTGGGCGCGTTCCGGGGGGCCATGTCCGAACTGGACCGCACCAACGCCCGTCTGCGCGACCAGCTGCGCCGACTCGACCTGGAAACCGAAGCGCAGATTGTCGCGCGCTACCAGCGCGAGCAGGACCAGGCCGACCACAAGTTCGATCCGCTGGAACTGGACCGCTTCTCCACCCTGCAGCAGCTCAGCCGCGCGCTGAACGAATCGGCGGCCGACCTGGGAGGCCTGCAGGGTGTGCTGGATGATCTGTCGCGCCAGTACGACGTCCTGCTGCAGCAGCAGTCGCGCGTCAGCTCGGAACTGCAGGATGGCCTGATGCGCGCGCGCATGGTGCCGTTCGACGGGCTGGTGCCGCGCCTGCGCCGCGTGGTGCGCCAGGCCGGCCAGGACACCGGCAAGCAGGTGCATGTCACGCTGGAAGGCACCCACGGCGAACTGGACCGCAACGTGCTGGACCGCATGGTCGCGCCGCTGGAACACATGCTGCGCAACTCGGTCGCCCACGGTCTTGAAACGCCGGAGCAGCGCCGTGCCGCCGGCAAGCCGGAAGAGGGCGAGATCGCTATCCGCCTGCGTCGCGAGGGCTCGGAAATCGTGCTGGAAGTGGCCGACGATGGCGCCGGCCTGGACCGTGACGCGATCCGTCGCCGTGCCGAACAGCGCGGCCTGATCGAGGCCGATGCGGTCCTCAACGACACCGAATTGGACGCGATGATCTTCGCCTCCGGCTTCAGCACCGCCGACCAGGTCAGCCAGCTGGCCGGCCGTGGCGTGGGCATGGATGTGGTGCACAACGAAGTACGCCAGCTCGGCGGCTCGGTGGACATCCACTCCGTGCGGGGGCAGGGCGTCACCTTCACGCTGCGCCTGCCGCAGACGCTGGCGGTCACCCAGGCCGTGTTCGTGCAGATCGGTGACACCACCTACGCGGTACCGGTGGCGTCGGTCAGCGGCATCGGCCGCATCTCCCGCGAGCGTTTCGAGTCCACCAGCGCCGGTGTGTACCACTACGGCGGCGAAGAGTTCGCCCTGCACGACCTGGGCACGCTGGTCGGCCAGGCCCAGGCACGCGCCGAAGGCCAGGCCCAGGTGCCGCTGCTGCTGGTGCGCGCCGGCGACCTGCGGGCCGCCGTGGCCATCGACCAGGTGCTCGGCAACCGCGAAATCGTGGTCAAACCGGTGGGTCTGCAGATCGCATCGGTGCCGGGTATCTACGGCGCCACGATCACCGGCGATGGCCGCGTCGTGGTCATCCTCGACGTCGCGCCGCTGGTGCGTCGTTTCCTCGCCAACCCGCACAAGCCGATCGCGGTGACCACCCAGGTCAGCGACCGCGACGTGCCGCTGGTCATGGTGGTGGACGACTCGCTGACGATGCGCAAGGTCACCGGCCGCATTCTGGAGCGCCACAACTTCGAAGTGACCGTCGCCCGCGACGGTGTCGAAGCACTGGAGCGGCTGGAGGAGCGCGTGCCCGATCTGATGCTGCTGGACATCGAGATGCCGCGCATGGATGGCTATGAACTGGCCACCGCGATGCGCGCCGATCCGCGTTACCAGCAGGTGCCGATCGTGATGATCACCTCGCGCAGCGGCGACAAGCACCGCCAGCGTGCGTTCGAAATCGGTGTCCAGCGCTACCTGGGCAAGCCGTACCAGGAACTGGATCTGATGCGAAACGTTTACGACCTGCTGGGGATCGCCCGTGTCCGCGAGTGACTCCCATCCCCTGTTGTCGGTGGCGCTGCTGGCCCGTGACGGTGCGGCGCGCGACCGCCTGCGCGATGCGCTCGGCCACGCCGGTGCGCGCCTGGTGTTCGAGGGCGATCCCAATACCCTGGAGCCACAGGCGCTGCGTGATGCCGATCCGGGCGCGGTGCTGATCGCACTGGAACCGGCCATCGAGGATGCGCTGGAACGCCTGGACCCGGTGCTGGCGTCGCCCTCGCTGACCCTGATCTTCGACGAGGCCGACCTGGCCGCCCGTCGCGACGGCTGGGAAGCCCAGCGCTGGGCGCGTCACCTGGCGGCCAAGCTGCATGGGCACCAGGACGTGCTGCCGCCGGGCTCGGAGCAGGACCACCTGCTGCAGCCCGAACCTGGCCTGCCGACCACCCCGGCGCAGCTGCATGCCGATGCGCCGCTGTCGTTCCACGTGCGCGAGGCGTTCGACGCGGCGACCGAGGTGCCGGCCGACGGTCTCTACCAGGCGCCGTCCGGCATCCGCGAGCCGATGTCGCTGGAAGAAGCGCTGGCCGGGCTGCAGGCACCGCCGGAAACGGTGCCGGCGCCCGTCAACGCGGCGCCGCCGGTGGCGCCGCCCCCGTTGCCGGTGGCCTCCTTTGGCGATCACAGCAGCTGGTCGCTGGTCGATGACCACGGCACGCCTGCTGCAGCGTCCGTCGCCGCCGCTGTGCCGCCGCCTGCGTTCGACAGCGAACGCCTGTCGCTGGTGGCGCTGGAAGCCGACGTGGACCCGGGCAGTGCCGCCCCCGGCGCGGTCCTCGTGCTGGCAGGCATCGGCGGTCCGGACGCACTGCGCCGGCTGCTGGCTGGCCTGCCTGCCACGCTGGCTGCGCCGGTACTGGTGCACATGCGCCTGGACGGCGGCCGCTACGGCAACCTGGTCAAACAGATGGCCCGCGTCTCCGCGCTGCCGGTGGTGCTGGCCGAAGCCGCGCAGCCGGTGGAAGCCGGGCAGGTGTACATCCTGTCCGACGACATCGGCGTGACCGTCCACAACCGCGGCCTGCACTTCGTCGCCGATGCCCACGGCGTCCAGATCGGCGCGCTGCCGCCGGCGCACAGTGCGGTGGTGCTGCTCAGTGGCGCCGATGCCAGTCAGGTCGATGACGTACTCGCGCTGGCCGTGGCCGGTGCCTGGGTGGCCGGCCAGGTGGGTGAGGGCTGCTACGACCCGACCGCCGCCAATGCGGTGGTCGCTGCGGGCATGGAGGCCGGTGAGCCGCAGCAGCTGGCCCAGGTCATCGCCGATCGTTGGGGCGGGGACACGTGAACCACGCCGCCGCCCATTACAGGAACCAGAGCGCATGAGCTACGCCAACAACGACGAAATCCGCGGCGTCCTGATCCAGGCCGGGCATGAGCGCGTGCTGCTGCCCAACGCCACCGTCGCCGAAATGATGTCCAAAGTGCCGGTCGAGACGATCGCCGATGCGCCCGCCTGGCTGGTGGGGCAGATCGCGTGGCATGGCTGGGAAGTGCCGCTGCTTTCGTTCGCGCGCCTGTCCGGGCTCGGCGACGAGCCGGTACATGGCAACAACAAGGTGGTGGTGCTGAAGGCCCTGGGAGGCAATGCGCAACGCCCCTATTTCGCCCTGCTGACCCAGAGTTTCCCGCAGTTGATCTCCGTCCCGCGCGACGGCCTGCTGGCCGACGCCTCCGAGGAGACCCTGCCGCAGGGCGTGCACATGCGTGTGCTGCTGGGCGAGCAGAGCGCACTGCTGCCGGACCTGGACGCGCTGGAAGCAGCGTTGGACCAGGCCCACCCGGTGGCGTGACCGGCAGGCCACGACCGGGGGTCGTGGCACTGCTTACCCCAGATCGCCCAAACGCGCCTGCACGGCCGCAATCGCGGCCAGCCCGGCGGTCTCGGTGCGCAGGATGCGCGGACCCAGCTGCAGGCCCTGGAAGCCGGCCTGCTGCAGTGCCTGGCGGTCGCGCGGCGACCAGCCGCCCTCGGGCCCGATCGCGATCACCACACCGCCGGCCGCCGCCTGCAGGGTGGACAGGCGATGCTCGCCGAGGGGATCCAGGGTCAGCTTGAGCGCCCCGGCGGGCAGGCCGCGTGCTGCATCGAGCAGCGATCGCGGTGCGGCCACGGACGGCACGCGTGCCCGGCCAGACTGGCCGCAGGCCGAGACCACCACGCTGACCCAGTGGGCCAGGCGCTTTTCCGCGCGCGCCGCATCCAGCTTTACTTCGGTGCGTTCGGCGTTCACCGGCACGATGGCATTCACGCCCAGCTCGGTGGCCTTCTGCAGGATCAGGTCCATTTTCTCTCCGCGCGCGATGCCCTGCAGCAGGGTGATGTGCAACGGCGACTCGTTGGCCACCTCGTGGGCGTCATCGATGCGCACCTGCGCATCGCGCTTGCCTGCTTCGACCAGGCGTGCGGTGTAGTCGTGGCCATCGCCGTTGAACAGCACGCAGGTATCGCCCTCCCGCAGGCGCATCACGCGCACCAGGTGGTTGGCCGCGTCCTCGGGCAGCGACACGGTCTGGCCGATCGCGAGGGCGGTCGGGATGAAGCTGCGGGTCACGCGCATGCGGTGGCGTCCTCGATGGCGGCCAGGGTGGTCTGGGCCAGCAGGTCCAGGTGTTCGTCCTCCACGCAATAGGGAGGCATCCAATACAGCACGTTGCCGAGTGGGCGCAGCACCACCCCGCGCTTCAGCGCGGCGGTGTAGGCGCGCAGCCCGATCCGCGCCTCGGCAGGGAAGGGGGTGTGTCTGTCGCCGTTGCGGGCAAGCTCGAAGGCCACCACCATGCCGGCCTGGCGCACGTCGGCCATGTGGGGATGGTCGGCGAACGGCGCGGCCAGTCGCCGCATCACCTCGGCGGTGCTGCGGTTGCGCGCGATCACATCGTCAGTGGCGAAGATGTCCAGCGTGGCCAGCGCGGCCGCGCAGGCCAGCGGATTGCCCGTATAGCTGTGCGAATGCAGGAAGGCACGCTCGCGCGAGTCATCCAGGAAGGCGTCGTACAGTGCCTGGGTGGTCAATACCGCGGCCAGCGGCAGGAAGCCACCGGTAAGGCCCTTGGACAGGCACAGCAGGTCCGGCATCACCCCGGCCTGTTCGCAGGCGAACAGCGTGCCGGTGCGGCCGAAGCCGGTAGCGATTTCATCGGCGATCAGGAATGCGCCGTTGGCATCGCACAGCGCCCGCGCCCGCTGCAGATACACCGGGTCGTGCATGCGCATGCCGCCGGCGCACTGCAGCCGCGGCTCCAGAATCACCGCGCAGATCTCGCCGGGATGCCGGTCGAACAGGTCGGCCAGGCGGTCGGCGGCCTCATGGGCGCGCTGGGCGGCACTTTGACCGGGCTCGGCCAGATAGGCGTCGGGGGACGGTGCGAACAGCGCTTCGGTGAGGAGGGGCGCGTACACCCGGCGGTACAGCGGAATGTCCCCGACCGACAGGGCGCCCAGCGTCTCGCCGTGGTAGCCGTTCTCCAGCGCCACGAAGCGGGTCCGGTGCATCTCGCCGCGGTTGCGGAAGTAATGGAACGCCATCTTCAGCGCCACCTCCACGCCGGCCGACCCGTTGTCGGCGTAGAACACCTTGGCCAGCGGGTCGCGCCCGGGCTGACGCGGTGCGATCGCCAGCAGGCGCTCGGCCAGGGCCACCGCCGGTTCGTGGCTGAAGCCGGCCAGCATCACCTGCTCCAGCTGGGTGGCCTGGTGCGCGATGGCCGCGCCGATGCGGGGCTCGGCGTGACCGAACAGATTGGTCCACCAGCTGCTCACCGCATCCAGGTAGCGGCGGCCATCATGGTCGATCAGCCACGGGCCTTCGCCACGCGCGATCGGTACCAGGGGCAGGGTGTCGGGGTGCTCGCGCATCTGGGTGCACGGGTGCCACAGCACAGCCAGGTCGCGTTGCCGCCACCGGTCGGCCAGCGTGAGGGGGGCTGGGTCTGCTAGCATTTCGGGCTCATGAACACGTTTTCACCTGCACACATTCTATCCAAGAGCCTGTTCGCATGAGCCGTCGCCTGCCCATCATCCACCAGATCACGGACGAGGAAAGCGGGCCCTTCCAGCGCCAGCACCTGGACCTGGAATTCTCCAACGGCGAACGCCGCCGTTTCGAGCGTCTGGTCAGCCGGGGCCACGGCGCGGTGGTCGTGGTGCCGATGCTCGACGAGGAGACCGTGCTGCTGGTGCGTGAATACGCGGCCGGCGTGCACCGTTACGAGCTCGGCCTGGTCAAAGGGCGCATCGATGCCGGGGAAAGCCCCGAGCAGGCCGCCGACCGCGAACTGAAGGAAGAGGCGGGGTACGGTGCCCGCCGCATTGATGTGCTGCGCGCGATGACGCTGGCGCCGACCTACATGAGCCACCAGTCCTGGCTGGTGGTGGCCCGCGACCTCTATCCCGAACGCCTGGTCGGCGACGAACCCGAGGAGCTGGAAGTGGTGCCCTGGAAGCTGGCCGATCTGGACCAGCTGATGCTGCGCGAGGACGTCTCCGAAGGCCGTTCGCTGGCGGCGTTGTTCATCGCCCGCGAGTGGCTGGGACGTCGGGAATGATCAAACTCACGACGGATCTGCGCGAAACCGTCATCGCCATCGCCCAGGACGCCGCCGCCGCCATCATGGGGGTGTATGCCACTGCGTTCGATGTGGAGATCAAATCCGATCGCAGCCCGCTCACCGCGGCCGACCTGGCCGCCAACCAGGTGATCGAGCGCGGCCTTGGCCAGCTCACTCCGGACCTGCCGATCCTGTCCGAGGAATCGGCGCAGGTGCCGTGGGAGGTGCGCCAGCACTGGGGTGCCTATTGGCTGGTCGATCCGCTCGACGGCACCCGCGAGTTCGTCAAGCGCAACGACGAGTTCAGCGTCAACATCGCGCTGATCTACCAGGGGGCGCCGGCCTTCGGCGTGGTGCTGGCGCCGGTCAGTGGCACGGTCTGGCATGCGATGCGTGGTGAGCTGGCGTATCGCCGCGACGGCATGCGCGACTCGGTGCTGCGCACCCGCACGCCGGCCGTGCCCCCGCTGAAGGTCGCCGCCAGCCGTTCGCACCGCAGCCCGCAGACGCAGGCGCTGCTGGACCGGATGGGCGGGATCGAGCTGGTCGCACAGGGCTCGTCGCTGAAATTCTGCCGGCTCGCCGAGGGCACGCTCGACGTCTACCCCCGGTTGGGACCGACCGCCGAATGGGACACCGCCGCAGGTCAGTGCGTGCTGCACGCCGCCGGTGGTGCGGTGCTGTCGGCGGCCACCGGCAAGCCGTTCCGCTACAACCGCCGCGACACCCTGTTGAACGGCGACTTCATCGCGCTGGGCGATACCCGCCTGCCGTGGCGCGACTGGTTGCCTGCCTGACCCCATCGGAGAACCCCGCATGACCCCCAGTGCCGAACTGGACCGCCTGCTGCAGATCATGGCGCGCCTGCGCGATCCCACGCAGGGGTGCCCGTGGGACCTGCAGCAGGACTTCGCCAGCATTGCCCCGTATACCGTCGAGGAGGCCTACGAAGTGGCCGACGCGATCGACCGCGGTGACCTGGACGACCTCAAGGACGAACTGGGCGATCTGCTGCTGCAGGTGGTCTTCCACGCACAGATGGCCAGCGAGCAGGGTGCGTTCGCCTTCGCCGACGTCGCCCGTGCGATCAGTGACAAGATGCAGCGGCGTCATCCGCACATCTTCGCCGACGTGGAGGTCGACGACGCCGACCAGGTCAACCTGAACTGGGAGGCGATCAAGCGTGCCGAACGCGCGGCCAAGGGCCACACCGATACCTCCGCGCTGGCCGGCATTTCGCGTGGCCTGCCCGAGTGGCAGCGGGCGGTGAAGCTGCAGGCCCGCGCGGCCCGGGTCGGCTTCGACTGGCCCGACCCGCAGCCGGTGCTGGACAAGGTGCGCGAGGAACTGGACGAGGTGGCGGCGGAATTCGCCCGCGGTGATGTCCAGGCCAACCACGCGCGCCTGCAGGAAGAACTCGGGGACCTCCTGTTCGTCTGTGCCAACCTGGCCCGGCACGCCAAGGTCGATGTCGGCGCGGCGCTGCGCCAGGCCAACCACAAGTTCGAGCGCCGCTTCCGCGCGATGGAGGCGCAGGCCGCCGCCGCCGGGCAGCGCATGGACGCGCTGGACCTGGAGGCGCAGGAGCGCCTCTGGCAGCAGGCCAAGCGCGACGAAGCGACATCGTGAACACGCTGCTGCTGTTCGTACTGACCGCCGTGGCCGAAATCGTCGGCTGCTACCTGCCGTGGCTGTGGCTGCGCAAGGACGGCAGTGCGTGGCTGCTGCTGCCGGCAGCGGCCAGCCTGGCCCTGTTCGCCTGGCTGCTGACCCTGCATCCGGTCGCCAGCGGCCGCGTCTACGCCGCCTACGGAGGCGTCTACATCGGCACTGCGCTGATGTGGCTGTGGCTGGTGGACGGCATTCGTCCCAGCCGCTGGGATCTGCTTGGCGTCGCCCTGTGCCTGGCCGGGATGACGGTGATCATGTTTGCCCCCCGCGGCAGCTGAACCGGGTGTCGCAGCGCAACTGACCGTACAATCGGGACATCACAGGGAAAGGAGTTTCCGATGTTTCCGACCATGCTGTTCTCGCTGGTGCTTGCCTTCGTGGCCGTCGTCATCCTGTTCAAGGCCGTGCGCATGGTGCCGCAGGGCTACGAGTGGACGGTCGAGCGCTTCGGCCGCTACACCCACACCATGTCCCCCGGCCTGCATTTCCTGATTCCGATCGTCTACGGCGTCGGTCGCAAGGTGAACATGATGGAGCAGGTGCTGGACGTGCCCAGCCAGGAAGTGATCACCAAGGACAACGCCGCGGTGCGCGTGGACGGCGTGGTGTTCTTCCAGGTGCTCGACGCGTCCAAGGCGGCCTATGAAGTGGCCAACCTGGAAGTGGCGATGATCGCGCTGGTGCAGACCAACATCCGCACCGTGATCGGGTCGATGGACCTGGACGAATCGCTCAGCCAGCGCGAGGTGATCAATGCCCAGCTGCTGAGCGTGGTCGATCATGCCACCAACCCGTGGGGCGTGAAGGTCAACCGCATCGAAATCCGCGACATCCAGCCCCCGCGCGACCTGCTCGACGCGATGGCTCGGCAGATGAAGGCCGAGCGCGAAAAGCGCGCGCAGATTCTGGAAGCCGAAGGCTCGCGCCAGTCCGAGATCCTGCGTGCCGAAGGCGAGAAGCAGGCGGCCGTGCTCGAAGCCGAAGGCCGCAAGGAAGCCGCGTTCCGCGATGCGGAGGCGCGTGAGCGCCTGGCCGAGGCCGAAGCCAAGGCGACCGAAATGGTGTCCGACGCGATCGCCAAGGGCGACGTGCAGGCGATCAACTACTTCATCGCGCAGAAGTATGTGGAGGCGTTCAAGGAACTGGCGACCTCGCCGAACCAGAAGCTGGTGCTGATGCCGATGGAGGCCAGTGGCGTGATCGGATCGATCGCCGGTGTGGCCGAACTGGCCAAGGAAGCGTTCGCCAAGCAGGAAGAGAAGAAGGCCGCGCGCGCGGTGCCGCCGCGGATCGGAGGCTGACATGCGCTGGGAGGTCGTAGGCTGGGGCGCGCTGGCATTGGTGCTGTTTGCGGCCGAAGCGCTGGCCCCGGGGGCGTTCATGCTGTGGATCGGCATCGGGGCGGCGGCGGTGTTCGTGCTGGTGGCCGTGTTCGCCGACATTCCGCTGCTGTGGCAGGTGGTCGCGTTCGTGCTGCTCAGCGTGGTGTCGATCCAGTGCTACCGGCGCTGGGGGCGCTCCCACGATCGGCAGAGCGACGCGCCGTTGTTGAACCGGCGTGCCGAGCAGCTGGTGGGGCGGGTGGTGCTGCTGGACCAGCCGATCGTCGCCGGCAAGGGCCGCGCCAAGGTCGACGACGCGTTCTGGGTGGTGGATGGCCCGGACCTGCCGGCCGGGAGCGCGGTACGGGTGGTGGCGGTGGCGGGCATGACGCTGAAAGTGCAACCGGTCTGAGCAGGCTGCGGCGGCGCATTCCGCACCGCCGCAGGCGTTGTGAAGACGGTTCTGGGATAATGGCGCTCTTGCCTTCATTCCCCCGGAACCGGTCATGACCCAGAAGACGCTTCTCAACGACACCCACCGCGCACTCGGCGCCAAGATGGTCGATTTCGGTGGCTGGGACATGCCCATCCACTATGGCTCGCAGCTGGACGAACACCACCTGGTGCGTGCCGACGCGGGCATGTTCGACGTCAGCCACATGACCGTGGTCGATCTGCGCGGCGCGCAGGTCAAGCCGTTCCTGCGCCGCCTGCTGGCCAACTCGGTGGACAAGCTCAAGGCCACCGGCAAGGCGCTGTACTCGTGCATGCTCAACCCGCAGGGCGGGGTGATCGACGACCTGATCGTCTACTACCTGGCCGACGACTTCTTCCGCATGGTGGTGAACGCCTCCACCCGCGAGAAGGACCTGGCCTGGATCCGTGAACAGGCGGCCGCCTTCGACGTGCAGGTGACCGAGCGCGACGACCTGGCGATCATCGCCGTGCAGGGCCCCACCGCACGCGCGCGCGTGATCGGCCTGGCCGCGGAGGGCGACCGCGCCGCATTGAACACGCTCGGCCGTTTCGCCGCGATCGAGGCGACCGCCGCCAGCGGTGCGCCGCTGTTCGTGGCGCGCACCGGCTACACCGGTGAGGACGGGTTTGAAATCCTGATTCCGCAGAACGACGTGGTCGCCTTCTGGAACGCCCTGGCGCAGGCCGGCGTACGTCCGGCTGGGTTGGGCGCGCGCGACACGCTGCGCCTGGAAGCCGGCATGAACCTGTATGGCCAGGACATGGACGAGCAGATCACCCCGTACGAAGCCGCCCTGGCCTGGACCGTGGCGCTGGACGAAGGCCGCGACTTCATCGGCCGCGAGGTGCTGGAAGCGCAGAAGGCGGCGGGCGACGCACGCCAGCTGATCGGCCTGGTGATGGACGAGAAGGGCGTGCTGCGCCACGGCCAGGCGGTACTCACCGCCAGCGGCCAGGGCGAGATCCTGTCCGGCACCTTCTCCCCGACGCTGGGCAAGGGCATCGCGTTCGCCCGCGTGCCGGCCGGTGAGCTGGGCCAGGTGCACGTGGACATCCGCGGCAAGCAGGTCCCGGTGCGCGTGGTGAAGTTCCCGTTCGTGCGCGAAGGTCAGGCCCAGCCCGGCGTGCTGGTCGAGGCCTGATCCAGCAGTTTCCGGCGCGCGGTTGCCCAGCGGCCCGCGCCGGTTGGTTACACTACCCCCGTTTCCCGAACCCCTGAATTTTCTCGGAGCAGTTCCATGAGCGAGATCCCCGGCGACCTCAAATTCCTCAAGTCCCACGAGTGGGCGCGCGTCGAAGGCAATGGCCGCGTCACCGTCGGTATTTCCGACCATGCCCAAGGCCTGCTGGGCGACCTGGTCTACGTCGAGCTGCCCAACGTCGGCGACACGGTCAAGGCGGGCGAGCAGGCCGCCGTCGTCGAGTCGGTGAAGGCCGCCTCGGACGTGTACAGCCCGATCACCGGTACCGTGGTCGAGGTCAACAGCGCGCTGTCGGACAAGCCGGAAACCATCAACGAAGATGCGTACGGCGAAGGCTGGATCTTCGTGGTGGAAGTGACCGGCACCGACGAGTTGAACGAGCTGCTGGCGCCGGACGACTACGCCGAGCTGCTGGAGAACGAGGATCACTGATCCTGCGTCGCTCCCAGGAACGGCCGCCTTGTGCGGCCGTTTTTTTTTGGCTGTTCTCCCGTGGACGGGAAAACGAACGGCATGCACCGGCGCGGCGGCGTTAGCGAGGCGTGATGATGTTGCGGTGTGCGCGCGCTGCCGGCGCGTTCCGCGTCGGCTCATGCCGTCGGGTTGGGAACCCATCGCGACGGGTCATGAGCATGCCGATGCGCGTCGCCGCACATCGACATGCGGTCGCAGGACGACCGCTGGCGACCTGCCGAAGGTGCGATCGCGCCGACACTGCGCGGTAGAAAGTTTGCGCATTTGCGTCAATCGGGTAGTAAAAAGCGCAGCCGGATGTGAAAACTTTTCCGACGGATTTTGCCCCTTTGTTGGCAGCCGGTCAGACAGGCGCGCCGCTGCTCGCACACCTGCCTGTGCGCATGCCGCCACCCGGGGTGTGTTTCGCGAAAGTGCTTCTTTTAAGTTGTTTTTGTTTCAGGGCTTGCCGCCGACAGGGCATCGGCGTGTCCGTTGGTGTGGGCATGACGTGTCGGTACGGGGTGTCCAACGGGTGCTCGGCGCAGCGCGTCGGACGTGTCCGGTGTGAAAATTTTTCGCCGGGGTTGTTGACAGTGAAAAAAAGCGTGATTAGGTTTCGCCAAGCAGACCTTGCCTGCCAAGAGAGTGAGCAGAATCGACATCCAGTCGCGAAGCACAACCAGGACATCCACCTTGCATCCGATGACGGTGGAGTCGGCTTCGCTTCCTTCGGTGAAATGCAAGGGCACCCCTGATCCGACACCTGCCTGGCCGATCCCGGTAGGTGTCCCCGTATCCGTCACGACGCGCATGACGCGACGGCGGTCCCCGCAACGCAGCAACGGCGGGTTTGCTTTACCTGGGCGTTTCAACTCCATAGATCACTGACGAGGAGCCATCCCATGGCAACCAAGAAAGCTGCGAAGAAAAAGCCGGCCGCCAAAAAGGCAGCCAAGAAGGTCGCTAAGAAGGCGACTGCCCGTAAAGCCGTGAAGAAGGTCGCCAAGAAGGCGGCGGCCAAGAAGACGGTGAAGAAGGCCGCCAAGAAGGCGACCGCCCGCAAGGCAGTGAAGAAGACAGCCGCCAAGAAGGCGGTCAAGAAGGTAGCGAAGAAGGCGGCTGCCAAGAAGACCGCGAAGAAAGCAGTGAAGAAGACGGCGAAGAAGGCCGTCCGGAAGGTCGCCAAGAAGGCGGCTGCCAAGAAGACCGCGAAGAAGGCTGTCCGCAAGGTAGCCAAGAAGGCGGCGGCCAAGAAGGCCACCCGCAAGACGGCGAAGAAGGCCGTCAAGAAGGTAGCCAAGAAGGCGACGGCGAAGACGGCCACCGCCAAGAAGGCGGTCAAGAAGGTTGCAAAGCGCAAGCCGGCAGCCCGCAAGAAGAAGGCTGCCCCGGTCGCCCTGCCGGCAACCCCGGCACCGCTGATCTAAGCGTTTCCCGATAGCCGCACCTGAAACTCCTTCCCCGGCAGCCCAGCGGGGAGGGAGTTTTTTTATGGGTGCGTTTCCGGCCGGTGCCCACAGAAAAAAAGGCGGCCAAGTGGCCGCCTTTTTCCAATGAGAGGTCGCTGCGATCAGTGCGGCGAGGCCACCGCACGGTTGGACGAAACGCCCTTGCGCTTGTTCTGCGGGGCGGCATCTTCGGCCATCAGGTTGTCGCTGCCGAAGTCGGTATCCACGTCCAGCCAACGCTGGCTGGGCAGGCCCATCGCTGCGTCGAGCACGGTCGGCAGCAGGCCGCTGGGCAGGCTGCTTTCACCGTTCCACATGATGGCAATGCCGAGGTCGCGTTCCGGCACCAGCGCAACCAGCCCACGGTAGCCCTGCACCGCGCCGGCATGGAACACCACTTCATGGCCGGCGTAATCGAAGTTGCGCCAGCCCAGTGCGTAGCCGGCCGAATGCAGGCGTTCGCGGCGCCAGCCGGAGCGCATTTCGCCCGGGGTGCTGATCAGGGTGGAGTGCAGGGTGGCCAGCAGCGGCGCAGGCAGCACGTCGGGCCGGTGTCCGGTGTGGGCCAGCAGCCACTGCGCCATGTCGCTGGCGCTGGCATTGACGCCGGCCGCCGGTGCCAACCGGTAATAGGTGGGCTTGGGGGTCAGGGCAACCCAGCCGTTGCGGCTGCGCACATGCGGACGCGCCCAGCGCGAGCTGGCCTGGATGCCGGCCAGGCCGAGGCTGGCGTCATCCATGCCCAGCGGCTTGAACAACCGACGCTCGACCGACTGTTCGTAGAAACTGCCGGAGGCGGCGTAGACCACGTCGCCGATCAGACTGAAGGCAACGTTCTGATAGGCGTAGCACTCGCCCGGCTGGCACTTGAGCGAGGTCGAGGCCAACTTGTGGGTCAGCGTGTAGTACTCCGCGTTGGCTTCCACGTCGCGGTCGTATGCGTTGTAGGGCAGGCCGACCCGATGGCTGAGCAGGTCGGCCACGGTCAGCCGCTCGGTTGCTTCCGGCGAGTTCAGCCGGAAGCCGGGGACGTAGTCGGTGACCTTGCTGTCCCAGCGCAGGGTGCCGTCGTTGACCAGCAGGCCGGCCATCGTACCGGCGAAGGCCTTGGACAGCGACGCGAGGCGGAACACGGTATGCGCGTCGACCTGCTGCGGATTGTTGACGTCGGTAACGCCGTAGCCCCGCGCGCTGAGCACGCGGCCGCCCTGGACGATCGCCACGGCCATGCCGGGGACGCGCTCGCCATAGGTGAGCTGCTGCGCCATCGATTCGATTGCCGCGACATTGAAGCCCGGTGCGGGCGGCAGTACCTGCCGCGCGGCCGGCGCGGCGCGATACGCGGCCGGCTGGGTGTGCGGCACGTTGGCCGGGACGCTGTTCTCGATGTTGACGGGGAACGCGGACGGCGAGGCACTGGGGGTCTGTGCAGTGGAAGACACTGCGATGGGCATCAACATGCCCAGCAACCCGGTTGCCGCCGAACGGATCGGTCGGCGCCTGCTGTTCTGATTCATCGTGTAGGGCCCGTGCGCGACTGCTGTAAGGGATTCTAGCGCCGCTTTTCCTCATTGCACAAACGAAGCGAAGATGAATACGTATCACATTGAAAATGCGTGGGTTTTTGCGCTGCTCCGACGGTCCGTGCCGCCGACGCGGCGGGGCCCTGTTCAGCGTGATCCCGCGTCCTGGCGCAGCCACTGCGCGGCCCGTTCGGCGATCATCAGGGTGGGGGCGTTGGTGTTGCCGCTGATCAGGCTGGGCATCACCGCAGCATCGACCACCCGCAGCCGCTGGGTGCCGTACACCCGCAGCATCGGGTCGACCACGGCATCGGCATGCTGGCCCATCGCACAGGTGCCGACCGGGTGGTAGATGGTCTCGGCCTTGGCACGGATGAACGCGGCCAGGGCCGCATCATCCAGATCGTCGCGGGCAGGAAAGACCGGGGCGCCGCGCCACGGATCGAACGCGGGCTGGGCCAGGATCTGCCGGGACAGCCGGGCGCACTCGATCATCATCCGCAGGTCGTGGCCGTCCGCATCGCCAAGGTAGTTGGGCTGCAGTCGTGGCGGCGACCGCGCGTCGGCATCGCGCAGGTACAGCCTGCCGCGGCTGCGCGGATGCAGCGGGCACGCATGCAGCGTGTAGCCATCACCGGGCAGGCGATGGCGGCCGTGGTTGTCGAGCATGGCCGGCACGAAATGGAACTGCACGTCGGCGCGTGCGTCCGGCGCCAGTGCCGAGCGGGCGAAGCCGCCGGCCTCGGCCAGGTTGCTGGTGCCGGCACCGCGATGGCCGCGCAGGAAGTAGTCGATGGCGATGCGCAGCTCGTTGCTGCGGTCGTAACTCACCCCGGGATGGGTGTGCACGACCGTGCAGATATCCAGGTGGTCCTGCAGATTGCCACCCACCCCGGGCAGGTCCACGCGCGGGGTGATGCCGTGGCCGCGCAGTGCGTGGGCGGGACCGATCCCGGAGAGCATCAGCAGTTGGGGCGAATGGATGGCGCCGGCGCTGAGGATCACTTCGGCCGATGCGGTGGCATGTCGATGCTCCCGGCCACGCCGGTAGTGCACGCCGGTCGCGGTGGTGCCGACGAAGCTCAGCGCCACCGCCTGGGCGCCGGTGAGCACGGTGAGGTTGCGCCGTGCACGCGCCGGGCGCAGGTAGGCGGTGGCACTGGAGCAGCGGGCGCCATCGCGCTGCGTGACCTGATACAGGCCGACGCCGAGCTGGTGGACGCCATTGAAGTCATCGTTGGGCGCATGGCCCGCCTGCACGGCGGCGGCCAGGAACACGGCCGAGAGCGGATTGTGGTGGCGCAGGTCGGACACCGACAGCGGTCCGGCATCGCCGTGCAGTGCGCTGGCGCCGCGGCTGTTGGCCTCGCCATGCAGGAACCACGGCAGCACCTGCGCCCATTCCCAGCCGGTGGCGCCGGCAGCCGCCCAGCCGTCGTAGTCGGCCGGCACGCCGCGGATGTAGCACATCGCATTGATCGCGCTGGATCCGCCCAGCACCTTGCCACGCGGCCACCACAGGCGCCTCCCGTCCAGGGCGGGCTCCGGCTCGGTGTCCAGGTTCCAGTTGATGCGCCGGTTGTTGACCAGCCGCGCCAGGCCGGCCGGCATGTGGATGAAGGGGTTGCGGTCGGCCGGGCCGGCTTCGAGCAGCAGCACCTGGCACTGCGGGTCGGCACTGAGCCGGTTGGCCAGTACACAGCCGGCCGAGCCGGCGCCGACGATGATGTAGTCGTACCTGTCCCGTGCCAATGCCAGCAGCTCCCCGATGGTGTACCCCGGAGCATAGGGCAGACGGACGGTGAACGGGTCGGGCGGTGTGGGCCGGGCAGCGCTGCGCGGGTGCGGCGGTCGGCTACTGGCGATGTTGCGGTGCATCGTTTACCTTGCGCGCTTTGCCGCCCGGAGTTCCCACGATGCTGCCGTTTCGACGTCGCCTGAGCGCGGAGCGGGTGCGATGACCGCCGTGGCCACGCCGGTGCGGGGATCGGGGCTGCGCGATGCGCTGCGCCAGTCGCCGCCGCTGATCTGGGCATCGGTGTACTTCTTCTGCCTGCTGAGCGGCTATTACGTGCTGCGCCCGGTACGCGAGGCGATGGCGGCCTCGGCGGACCTGCAGACATTGTTCCCGTCCGGGCTGATCGCATGGTTCGCCGGCCACGGGATTGCGCTGCAGGACTTCGTGCTGCAGTTTCTGTTCACCTGCGTGTTCCTGATCATGCTGGTGATGCAGCCGCTGTACGGTGCGCTGGTGAGCCGCTATCCGCGGCGGGTGTTCCTGCCGGTGGTGTACGGGTTCTTCATTGCCACGCTGCTGGGCTTCTATGTGCTGTTCGACAGCGGGGTGCCCGGTCGCGGGATGGCGTTCTTCTTCTGGATCACGGTGTTCAACCTGTTCGCGGTGGCGGTGTTCTGGAGCTTCATGGCCGATGTGTTCTCCAACACGCAGGCACGTGCGTTCTACGGCTACATCGGCGCGGCCGGCACCATCGGGGCCTTTCTTGGCCCGATCATCACGTCGGCGCTGGTGCAGCGGGTGGGCATCGCCAACCTGATGCTGGTCTCGGCCGGCTTCCTCGGTGTATGTCTGTTCTGCATCTGGCGGCTGCGCCTGTGGGCGGTGGCGCGTGAGCGGGATCAGCAGCTGGTGTCGGGCGAGACGCCGATGGGCGGAAGCGTGCTGGACGGCCTGAAGCTGATCGCGCGCGAGCCGCTGCTGCGCTGGCTGGCGCTGATGGTGCTGTTCGGCGTGGGCATCGGGACGCTGTTGTACAACGAGCAGGCCGCGATCGTGCGCCGGCTGTACACCGACCCTGCGGCCAGTACGGCATTCTTCTCGCGGGTGGACCTGGCGGTGAATGCGCTGACGCTGCTGATGCAGTTGGGGCTGACCCGGTGGCTGTTGTCGCGTTACGGGATCGCGCCGGCATTGTTGATCCCGGGCTTTGCGATCATCGTGGGCTTCTCGGTGCTGGCGGCTTCGCCGCTGCCGCTGCTGGTGGCGATGGTGCAGGTGATGACGCGGGCGAGCGAGTTTTCGCTGGCCAAGCCGGCACGCGAGACGCTGTACACGCGGGTGGACCGCCAGTGGCGCTACAAGGCCGGTGCGGCGATCGATACGGTGGTGTACCGCGGCGCGGACCTGGGCTTTGCGTGGGTGCACAAGGGGCTGTCGCTGTTCGGCTCGCACGTGCTGTTTGCGGGGGGGCTGGTGGTGGCCGGGCTGATGACCTTTGCCGCGTTCGGCCTGCTGCGCGAAGAAAAGAAGCTGCCGGCCGAGCGCCCGGAGTAAGCTCTGGTCATCTTTTTCGAGGCCTGCCCATGTACTGGACCGCACTGATCCTGACCCTGGTGGTCGCCCTGCTGCACGTGTACTTCCTCGTGCTGGAAATGTTCCTGTGGACGCGTCCGCTGGGCCTGAAGACGTTCCGCAATACGCCGGAGAAGGCCGAGACCACGCGCGTGCTGGCGGCCAACCAGGGGCTGTACAACGGCTTCCTGGCCGCCGGCCTGTTCTGGGGCCTGTTCGATCACCTGCCGATGCTGGTCAACTTCATGCTGGGCTGCGTGATCGTGGCCGGCTGCTACGGCGCCTACAGCGTCAACAAGCGGATCTTCTTCATCCAGGCCGTCCCGGCGATCCTGGCCGCGATCGCCTGGCATTTCGTGCCGGCGTAAGCGAGGTCGCCGGTAGGTGCCGACCGTTGGTCGGCACAGCCAGAGCCAAAGCCCGCATCTGGATTCTCCCCGGCTTGGCTGGCGGGCGTGTCCCGTACCCCCATTCCCGCCGGCCACGCCCGGGAGAATGCGGATGAGGGCTGTGGCTGTAGCTCTGGCTCTGGCTCTGGCGTTGAAAGGCACAGAGCGTGCCGACCAGCGGTCGGCACCTACCGATCGGTGAGGTGACCGGTGGTTGGAGCGTTCCGCGAACGGTCCTGCGGTGAGAGCCACATCTGGATGCGGGCGCTGAAGACCGGTGTGCCGGCGGTGTCGCGGATATGGACGTCGACGGGCAGGGTGTAGCCGCTGTCGGCCGCGATGATCGGCTGGGCGGGTGTGGCGACGGCGTGCTGGGTGCCCGTGGCCTTGGCGAGGTACTGCACCTCCATGCCCTTCGGAATCCAGCGCATGCCGCGTGGCAGCGAGGCGTCGACCATCAGCCCGGCGGTGAGTTCGGCCAGGTTGCACAGTGCGATGGCGTGGACCGTGCCGATGTGGTTGGTGACCCTGCGCCGGTGCGCGATGTGGCCCTCGCAGCGACCGGGTTCGAGCACGGTGATGCGCGGGGCGATGCTGGCGAAGTAGGGCGCCTTGAAACATACCGCGCGCGCGAACAGCCATTGGCCTGCGGGCCAGCGCTGCATGCGACGGTACAGGGTGAGCAGTGGAGCGGACATCGGGGTCTCCTGGAAAGCGGCCGGGTGCCGCTGCAATGAAAAACGGCGGACCGAAGTCCGCCGTTTCCGTTCACGTCGATGCAGGCATCACGCCGCTTCCGAGCGTGCGTCCTTGCGCTCGCGGTCGTAGTAGCTGGCCGCGCGCAGCTCGTGCGGATCGAAGTCGTCCACGGTGATGGTTTCCAGCGTCAGCGCGCGGAGTTCTTCCAGCAGGGTGCGCTCGTCCTGGGTGATGACGCCCTCGGCCACGGCTTCGTCCAGCTGGGTGGTGAAGTCCAGGGCTTCGATGCCCTTGGTCTTGACCGCCTTGATGAACTTGCGCTCGACCGGCTCGGCCATGATCGCCTTGGACAGGTAGCTGTTGATGCGGCCACCCGGGTTGTTGTCGCACGGCGTCAGGAACACGCCGTTGGCCAGGCGGTCGCGGGCTTCGTTGGGCGCCATGAGCAGCGCGGCGACGCGGTGACCCAGGCGGTCGCCCGGAGCCTCGGCGCGGCGGCCGAACGGGAAGATCAGCGCCCACATCAGCCAGCCGATCGGACGGATCGGGAAGTTGCGCAGCGCGGCCGACAGCGACTCCTCGATCTTGTGCACGCTGTCGTGGAAGGCCCAGGCCAGCAGCGGCTGGTCGGTGGCCGGCGCACCTTCGTCGTGGTAACGCTTGAGCATGGCGCTGGTCATGTAGATGTGGCTCAGCACATCGCCCAGGCGACCGGACAGCGACTCCTTGAACTTCAGCTTGCCGCCGAGGGTCATCATCGAGATGTCGGCCATCAGCGCCAGGTTGGCCGAGTAACGGTCCAGCTTGCGGAAGTAGCGGCGGGTATAGGCATCGCCCGGGGCGGCACCGAACCGGGCGCCGGTCAGGCCGAACCAGAACGAGCGGACGGCGTTGGAGATGCCGAAGCGGATATGGCCGAACAGGCTGCGGTCGAATTCCTGCAGGCCTGCACGGGTGTCCGGATCCTGCGCGGCCTTCATTTCCTTCAGCACCCACGGGTGGCAGAGGATCGCACCCTGGCCGAAGATCAGCAGGCTGCGGGTCATGATGTTGGCGCCTTCGACCGTGATCGCGATCGGTGCGGCCTGCCAGCTGCGGCCGGCGAAGTTGCGCGGCCCCAGGATGATGCCCTTGCCGCCGATCACATCCATCATGTCCGAGATCACTTCACGGCTCATGGTGGTGCAGTGGTACTTGGCGATCGCAGACGGTACCGACGGCACGTCGCCGCGGTCCACGGCGGCGGCGGTGGCCTGGCACAGCGCGCTGATCGCGTAGGCCTTGCCGCCGATGCGTGCCAGGGCTTCTTCCACGCCTTCGAAGCGGCCGACCGACAGGCCGAACTGCTTGCGGATGCGTGCATATGCGCCGGTCACGACCGCGCCGGCCTTGGCACCGCCACTGGCGGTGGACGGCAGGGTGATCGAGCGGCCCACGGCCAGGCACTCATTGAGCATGTTCCAGCCCTTGCCGGCCATCTCGGCACCGCCGATCAGCTGGGTCAGCGGGATGAACACGCCCTTGCCGCGGATCGGGCCGTTCTGGAAGGTCGAGTTGAGCGGGAAGTGACGGCGGCCGATTTCGACACCGGCGGTGTCGCGCGGCAGCAGTGCCAGCGTGATGCCGATGTCGCGGGTGGTGCCGATCAGCCCATCCGGATCGTACATGCGGAAGGCCAGGCCGATCAGCGTGGCCACCGGGGCCAGGGTGATGTAGCGCTTGTCGAAGGTGAGCTTGACGCCGAGCACCTGCTCGCCGTTCCACTCGCCCTTGCAGACGATGCCGTAATCGGGAATGGAGGTGGCGTCCGAGCCGGCGAACGGGCCGGTCAGGCCGAAGCAGGGCACTTCACGGCCGTCGGCCAGGCGCGGCAGGTACTGGTCCTTCTGCGCCTGGGTGCCGTAATGGTTGAGCAGTTCGCCCGGGCCCAGCGAGTTGGGCACGCCGACGGTGGAACTCACCACGCTCGACACCGATGCCAGCTTCTGGATCACCTTGTGGTGCGCCAGCGCGCTGAAGCCCAGACCGCCGTATTCCTTTGGAATGATCATGCCGAAGAACTTGTTCTTCTTGATGAAGCTCCACAGTTCCGGCGGCAGGTCGGCGTAGACGTGGGTGATTTCCCAGTCGTTGACCATCCTGCACAGCTCTTCGACCGGGCCATCCAGGAAGGCCTGTTCTTCGGCGGTAAGCTGCGGCTTGGGGTAGTTCAGCAGGATGTTCCAGTCCGGGTCGCCGGTGAACAGCTGGCCTTCAAAACCGACCGAGCCGGTTTCCAGGGCGATGCGCTCGGTCTGCGACAGCGGCGGCAGCACCTTGCGGAACACCTTCATCATCGGCGCGGTCAGCAGCGGCTTGCGGATGAACGGCAGCAGCAACGGCACGGCGATCACCGCGACGATGGCGGCAGCCACGATCGTGGCGGTCTGGTTGACGTAGGGAATGAACCAGCAGGCGACCAGCAGCGCGACGCTGACGAGCGTCCAGGTGATCAGCCGCATGCGGTGGTAGGCGACGATGGCCCCCGCCAGCAGGAGGGCCAAGAAGGGAACGACAATGCTCATGAGCGTGCTCCGGTGACGTGCTCGGTAGTGGCGGACTGTGCCACGGCGGAGGCCGAGGGCAACACGTCCAGATAGTCCAACACAGTAGCGGTAAAGGCGCTGTTGTCATCGCCGGCGACCATATGGGTGGCCTCCGGCAACTGCACGTGGCGAGCGTGCGGCACCAGCGCGAGGAATTCGGCCACCGTCTGCGGGGTGACCAGGGTGCTGCGCCCGCCGCTGACCAGCAGCAACGGGCATTTCACCTGGCGCGCCGCCTCGGCGAGCGCGTCCTGGTGCTGTTCGCTGTCGCGCGCCAGTTCGGCGACCAGGCGCGGATCCCAATGCCAGCGCCAGCGGCCGTGGCCATCCTCGCGCAGCAGGGCGCGCAGCGCGTCCTCGGACTTGCGCGGGCGGTGCGGCATGTACGCCGAGATCACGTCCGCCGCCTGCGACAGCGAGGCGAAGCCGTCCGGATGCGCGGTCATGAACATCAGGATGCGTTCGACTCCGGCGGTATCCCAGCGCGGGGTGATGTCCACCAGCACCATCGCCGAGAACAAGCCGGGCCAGCGCGACTCGGCGAGCAGGCCGAACAGCCCGCCCATCGACGCGGCGACGAGGATCGGCGGCTGCGGCTGTTCACCGGCGAGCACGATCAGGTCGTCGGCGAACTGTTCGCCGTGATAGGCCAGGGCGGCGGGGTTCCAGTCGGAGTCGCCGTGGCCGCGGGCATCGTAGGCCAGGGTCTGGTAGCCGGCGCCGGCGAGGGTCTGCGCGGCGGCGGTCCAGGCATGCCGGGTCTGGCCGAAGCCGTGTGCGAACAGCACCGTGCCACGACGCCCGGGGGATGAGCGGGTGGCAGCCAGCACGGCATCGTGCGCGCCGGTCAGTCGCTCATCGTCAAAACGGGGCAGGGTAGAAGAAGGAGTGACCATACTCGCTAGTATGGACCGGTGCTGGTCGATGTCAATACTTGGGGGTATGGTGAGCGGATCCCTTGCCCTGACTGGGATAGGGCGGTTGCCGATGCAACCACGTACTGCAACCAACCCCAGCGTATGGTTAAATTACCTCATGAATGAACCCGAAGCTTCCGCCGGCGAGCCACGTGCCGGCCGCAACAGCCGCCTGAGTGCCGAAGACTGGGCCCAGGCCGCACTGGATCTGATTGCCGAGCAGGGCGTCGGCGCCGTTGCAGTCGAACCACTGGCCCGTCGGCTGGGGGTGACCAAGGGCAGTTTCTACTGGCACTTCCCGTCGCGCGATGCCCTGCTGCAGGCCGCGCTGGAGCGCTGGGAGCTGTTCGAGCAGGAGCAGGTGTTCGGCAGCCTGGCCGACGTGACCGACCCGCGTGTGCGCCTGCGCCAGCTGTTCCAGGTGGTGGCCCATGAAGTGCAGCCGCACATCATCTACAGCGAGCTGCTCAAGGCGCTGGATCACCCGATGGTGCGCCCGGTGATCGATCGCGTGTCGCATCGGCGCCTGGAGTACCTGGTCGCGTCGTTCCGGCAGGCCGGCCTCAGCCGCACCGATGCACAGCACCGCGCACGGCTGGCCTATGCCGCGTACGTCGGCTTCCTGCAGCTGTCGCTGCAGCTGCAGCAGCCCAAGCAGGCCCGCGAGGATTTCGAGGCCTACGTCGAGCACGTGATCGAGACGCTGATTCCGGGCTGATCGGCGCTGCGGGCGAGAACACCAGAAGGCCGCGGAAACGCGGCCTTTTTCATGCGCGCACGGTCTCCGGCAGCGCAAACGACAACGGCCCCTTTCGGGGCCGTTGCTGCATCAGGTACCGATCAGTGGATCGATCAGAACTTCTGCTTGTACTGCATGTACATGTAGCGGCCCGGCAGGTCGTACTGCGGGTCGAACATGTTGTAGGCCACGACGTACGAGGTCGGCGGCTGCTTGTCCCACAGGTTGTTCACGCCCACGTTGATGGTGCCGTTCCACGGGGTGTTGTAGCGGAACTGGATGTCGTGGTACGTGGTGGCGCCGATGTAGTTGCCAGCCGCTCCGTCGGAGCAGTAGGCGAACGCAACGGGATCTTCATCCGGATCGAAGGGGCATTCTTCCTTCATGCCCGACTTGTAACGCAGGCCGTAGTTGACGCCGAAGTCCTTGAAGCTCCAGTCGACGTACAGGTTGCCACGGATGCGCCAGTACGGATCCTGGTTCAGGTAGTTGCCCTGACGGCCATCAGCCACTGCATCGGCGGTCGCCTTGGTCTCCCACTTGCTCAGGTAGGTCGCATCCAGGTTGATGCTGAACTGGCCGAAGCTGGTTTCCGGCAGACGGTAGGCGATGCCCAGGTCCCAGCCTTCCACGTTGTACGAGGCCAGGTTCAGCAGCGGCATGCGCACGTTGGTGATGGCGTAGTTCTGCACGGCGGTGCCGTAGGTCGGATCGCGGGTGATCAGCGGGCAGTAAACGGCCTGCTGCTGTGCCGAACCGGTGTAGCAGTAGTTCACGATGTCCTGGATGTCCGGACGGGTGATCGCGTTCTCAACTTCGATCTGCCACCAGTCCAGCGTCACGTTCAGGCCGGACACGAAGCTCGGGCTCCACACCAGGCCCAGCGTCTTGCTGGTCGAGGTTTCCGGCTGCAGGTTGTCGTTGGAGGTCCAGGTGAAGGCTTCCGGACCCTGACGACCACCGCTGCCGCCACCCGGCTGCACGAAGTTGCCCGGCACGCCTTCGTCGGCGCAACGCTGGGCGATCGCGCCGGAACGGCGGCCGCTGTGCAGGGAGCAGGGATCAACGAAGGTTTCGAACGAATCGGCATCGCCTGCGTACAGGTCGTTGATGCTCGGTGCGCGGAAGCCTTCGGAGTAGTTGCCGCGCAGCATCAGGTCGTCGATCGGCTTCCAGCGGAAGCCAAACTTGTTGTTGGTGGTGTTGCCGAAGTTGCTGAACTTCGAGTAGCGCGTTGCGGCGCTGAAGTCGAGCAGCTTGGCGCCCGGCAGGTCAGCCAGCACCGGGATCGACAGTTCCAGGTAGACCTCGTCCAGGTCGTAGCCACCCTTGGTCGGCTTGGCGCCGTTGCCGGTGCTGAGGCCCGAAGCGATGAACGCATCCGGATCGAACTGGCCGCTTTCCTTGCGGTATTCGTAACCGGCAGCGAAGGCCAGGTCACCGGCCGGCAGCGGCACGATGGTGCCGGAGATGTTGGCGTAGTAACCCTTCGAGACCAGGGCCGACGAGTCGTGCGCAGTGAAGGCGGTGTAGTTGATCGCGTCCTGCGAGATCGAGCCTTCCGGACCCAGCGGGTTGACCGGCACGCAGTCGGCGATCACGGCGCCGCCCGGTGCGGTGACGCAGACCGGCTTGCCGTCGCGCATTTCCGACGGGCCGTAGGCGTTCGCCAGGTTGGCACGGTTGAACAGGCCGTAGGTCAGCACGTTCTCGTCGGTCTTGTCGTAGCGGTAACCGGCATCCCAGTCGAAGGTGCGGCCGGCGAATTCGAAGAAGCCTTCGAAGCCACCGTAGAAGTGCCAGTTCTTGACGTTCTGGTTGAACGAACGGCCGCCGGTTTCGTTGAAGCGGCGGGCAACGCTGGTCAGGTCAACGCCGTACGGGTTGTACATGCTGTTGGCGCTGAGGCGCTGGCCGGTCACCGGCATCGCCGCGAGCAGCTGCTCGGACTTGCGCTCGTTGTACAGCGCTTCGGTCTTGAAGGTGATGTTGTCGGTGAGGTTGTACGAGCCGGTCGCGAACAGCGAGGTGCGTTCCTGCGGGGTCAGCAGGTAGTTGTCCGGCGAGGTGTTGTAGCCGTGGATGTCCGAATCGAACAGGGTTTCCACGCCGTTGAGGATCACGTAGCGGTCGCCGTTGCGGATGTACGAGCCCGGCACGCCGGTGGTGCTCTGGCCGCTGAAGAACGGCGGGCCACCGGCGGAGATCGCACGGTCACCGGCCATGACCTTGCCTTCCTTGACGTAGGAAGCGCCCAGCATCAGCGATGCGCGGTCGGTGGTGGTGCCCAGGGTGAAGTCATAGGCGTCGCGCTCGCCGTCGCCCTGGCTGTACTGGCCCTTGTAGACGTTGGCTTCGGCACCATCGAAGTTGTTCTTCAAGATGATGTTGACCACGCCGGCGATGGCGTCCGAGCCGTAGATCGTCGAGGCGCCATCCTTCAGGATGTCGATACGCTCGACCATCGCGGTCGGGATGGTGTTCAGGTCGACGCTGCCGGTGATGCCGGTGGTCCAGCGACGGCCGTTGACCAGCACCAGGGTGCGCTCGCTGCCGAGGTTGCGCAGGCTGATGCCCGAGCTGCCGTCGCCGCCGTTGTTGTACGTACGGTTCAGGGCAGCGCCGCTGGCGGAGATGCGCTGCAGGATGTCGGCCACGGAGGTGACGCCCTGCTTTTCGATGTCGGCACGGCTCAGGCTCAGGACCGGCTGCGAGGTCTCGACGTCGGTGCTCTTGATGCGCGAACCGGTAACCGAGATGCGGTCCAGGTTGGTCGGGTTGGCGGCTTCCTGCGCCTGCGCGGTGGAAACAGCGGCGGACGCGATCAGCGCGACCACCACTGCATCACGCAGCGGGTTGGACTTAACGTTCATTTGCTCTCTCTCTCCAAGGGGAATCTTGGGTACTTCACTGGGGTGTCTGCCTGTGGCGAAGCGAAAGGGCGCTTCAAAGACCACGAGGCTGACTCGATAGTAACTGCGGATTCCAAAGAATTAAAGCATCGTTAACAAACGATGTGGACGGCGTGAAGTTTGAAAAGTTACATGTAAAACAATGGCTTGGTGAGACAGATCGCGATTCCGGCCTCAATCATTAAGGCTGTGTGATGAAAATTCGACGACAAATTTGTCACCGAATGTATCAAGGTTCCTATTCAGTTCAGACGCGCTATGGCATGAATGCGAACGTCTCCCATCGAGCCGCTATCGCCGGTCGGCAAGGGAGGCAGCCCAGCCCCCCTCGGGACGCGCAGGCACAAAAAACGCGCCGGTGGGCGCGTTTTTTGTTGGGCGATGCCCGCTGTCGGGGGGATCAGAGATCCTGCTCGTAGCGTACGTACGGGACGGTGCCCTCTTCGGTGCTCTCGTTGCGCGGCGCGAAGGGGTTCTTGCCCCGGGTGATGACGTTTTCGGCGCCGACGGTCAGCTGGCCGCTCCACGGCGTGCGCCAGGTCAGGCCGACGCCCAGCCCTTCCCATTTGCCGGGCTGGCCGGGGACATCGACCACCCGGCCGATGATGTTCCCGCTGAAATTGCCATAGCCTGCACCGATGGTCAGGCTCTTGCTGTCCCAGCGGTCCACCAGGGCGGGAGACATGTCGGACAACGGCACCAGGCGCGCTTTGGCATAGGTGCCGCCAATGGACACAAACCCCTCGCGGCCGATGTTCTTCTGGCCGAACACGGTCAGGTCGTTCTGTTCGGCGCGCATCGCCGGGGATTTGTTCGGCCCTGCCAACCATGCCGGCAAGGTGTCGCGGCCGCTGCCGGCGGTGATGCCGAGGCGGCCACCGGGACGGTTGAAGGCTGCCGTGCCAGTGACCCGGCGCGACAGGGAGGTGTCGTCATCGTCACCGAGGCTGGCAAGCATGCAGTGGCTGGCCAGGCCGCTGATGCTGGTGCCGCGGCTGCTGTTGCACAGCAGGCCCAGCGAATCGCCCGAGGACAACCCGAAGGCGGCGTCGAGCGAGCTGCGGCCGAAGTGCCAGCGGGCGCCGACACTTTGCTCACCGGTGGGCTCCAGGTACAGCAGCGCCTCGACCTTGCCACTGCCCTTGTTCCAGATCGGCAGCACCGTGCTGTCCTGCTTGCCCTTGGACTGCGCATACGCGCCCGGGATCGCGGTCAGGGCGATCATCAGGGCAAGCGGTAGACGCAGAAGGGCACGCATGGGAACTCTCAGACAGCGGCAATGAGCACAAGTTCCCGCCGAGGCGGGACACCGATCCTAGGGTGTTTATGATTTCTTAACAAGTCTTGGTTCTCCCCAGAACAAAACTCGTGCGTCGATTACTGAAGACGTTCAGGTGCCGGCGACGTGGCCGTCGGCTCGCTGAACAGTATGTCCAATTCCGTCAACGGAAAGTGATATTCCCGTCCACAGAATTCGCATCGGATCTCCACCGCGCCCGTGGGTTCGGCCGCCGCCCGGGCTTCGGTCTCGCCCAGCGAGATCAGCATTCCCTGCACCCGCTCGCGCGAGCACGAACAGTCAAAGCGCAGGGGGCGCTGCGCCAGCAGTTCCGGTGCCTCTTCGTGGAACAGGCGATGCACCAGGTCTTCCGGGCCCACCTCCAGCAGCTCCTGTCTGCCCAGGGTCTCGAACAGCGCGCTGGCCCGCGACCAGCCGTCGTCGTCGCCCTGGTCGCCGGGCAGCTTCTGCAGCAGCAGGCCGGCGGCGCGGTCGCCATCGGCGGCCAGCAGCAGGCGCGTGGGCAGCTGCTCGGACTGGTGGAAATAGTCCTCGAAGGCTTCGTCCAGGCTGGGCGCGGTCAGACCGACCAGGCTCTGGTAGCGCTGCGGTTCGCGCGGGTCCAGGCCCGGGTTCTCGATGGTGATGGCCAGCAGGGCGTCATCGCCCAGGGCGGTCAGGTCGCGCGGGGCGTCGTCACCGCCGTCGGCCAGCTGCACGATGCCGCGCAGGGTGCCCGCCGCAGTGCATTCGGCGAACAGAGTGCGCATTGCGGTACTGCTGCGCAGCTGGATCGACAGGCGCCCGTCGACCTTGGTGTGGCCGGTGAACAGGGCCGAGGCGACGCTGGCCTGGCCGAGCAGTTCGGTGGCGTTGGCCGGATAGCTGGCCGGGGCGAGGATGTCCCGCCAGGACGCCTGGAGCTTGACGTGGACGCCACGCACGCCGGCATCGGGAAGCAGGAAACGGGTCAGGGTGTCGGTGGTGTGGGTCATCGGTTCGAAGGCTGCGCGAAAGGAGGGGCAGTTGCCGGATAATGCGCCGACAACCGTGCAAGCAGAGGATGCACCACTAATGGGGGCAGAGCGCAGCAACCACAAGGCCGACCCGGGCCTGGATCCACCGCGCGCGCGGCGTTGGCGCTGGAAACGCCTGCTCTGGCTGCCTGTCCTGTTCGTGGCCATCACGGTCCTGCAGGTGGTGCTGCTGCGCTTCCTGGACCCGCCGGTGTCCACGGTGATGATGTGGCGCTATGGCGAGGCGTTGAGCCAGCGTGACTGGGACTACCGCCTGCACTACCAGTGGCGCGACCTGGACCAGATGGCGCCGAGCCTGCCGATTTCCCTGGTGGCCGCCGAAGACCAGCGCTTCCCCGTTCACAACGGCTTCGACCTGCAGGCGATCGAGAAGGCGCGCGATCACAACGCCCGCGGCGGGCGGCTGCGGGGGGCAAGCACGATCAGCCAGCAGGTCGCCAAGAACCTGTTCCTGTGGCAGGGCCGCAGCTGGGTGCGCAAGGGCCTGGAGGTCTGGTACACGCTGCTGATCGAAGCGCTCTGGCCGAAATCGCGGATCCTGGAGGTGTACGCCAACATCGCCGAATTCGGCGACGGCATCTACGGTGCGCAGGCGGCGTCGCGGCAGTTCTGGAACAAGGACGCCGCCCGGTTGAGCCCGGCGGAGAGCGCGCGGCTGGCGGCGGTTCTGCCCGCCCCCCGGCGCTACAACGCGGCCCGCCCCGGCCCCTATGTGCAGCGACGCGCTGCCTGGATCCAGCGCCAGGCGCGCCAGTTGGGCGGGCAGGGCTATCTGGCCGAGGAACCGTGACGGTCCGTGCCGACGGGCGGCCCCGTACAATCGTCACCATGCCTGCCGATCGCCTCACCGTTGTCATTGCCGCGCACGACGAGGCGCAGGCGCTGCCGTTGCTGCACCCGCGCCTGTGCGCCGTGCTCGACACCCTGGACGGCATCGATGGGCGCATCCTGTATGTGGACGACGGCAGCCACGACGCGACCTGGGCGGTGATGGAAGCGCTGGCCGCGCAGGACCCCCGGGTCGGCGTGCTGCGGCTGTCGCGCAACTTCGGCAAGGAGGCGGCGCTGACCGCGGGACTGGACTTTGTCGACAGCGGCGCGGTGATGATCCTCGACGCCGATGGCCAGGACCCGCCGGAGTTGATCCCCGCCTTCGTGGCGCTGTGGCGGGAGGGGTACGACAACATCTATGGCACCCGGCTGGCGCGTGATGGCGAAGGCTGGATCAAGCGCGCCACCGCCGCGGCGTTCTACCGGGTGATCGGACGGTTGTCGAAGACGCCGATCCCGGCCGACACCGGTGACTTCCGGCTGCTGTCGCCGCGGGCGCTGCAGGCCCTGCGCCAGTTGCGCGAGCGCCACCGGTTCATGAAGGGGCTGTTCGGCTGGGTCGGTTTCCGTCGCAAGGCGGTGCCCTACCACCGCCATGCCCGGCTGGTGGGCGACAGCAAGTTCGGCCTGTGGCGGTTGTGGAACTTCGCGCTGGAAGGGATTACCGGCTTCTCCACCGCGCCGCTGCGGGTGACCACTTACCTGGGGCTGGCGGCGGCGAGCTTCGCCTTCCTGTTCGCGCTGGTGGTGGTGACCAAGGCGGCGCTGTACGGCGACCGGGTGGCCGGCTGGCCGACGATGATGGCGGTGATCCTGTTCCTGGGCGGCGTGCAGCTGATCGCGCTGGGGCTGATCGGCGAGTACCTGGGGCGGCTGTACGAGGAGTCCAAACAGCGGCCGCTGTATCTGGTTGACACCTGGCAGGCGCCGATCGTGGCAGACTCGGCAGCGCATCCCGTCGGTGGAGAGCAAGGCCATGACCACGGTTCGACAGCTGTTGGAAGGCAAGTCCCCTGAGGTTTTCGCGGTTGCCCCGGACACGGCGGTGATCGAAGCGATCCGGCTGATGGCCGAGAAGGGCATCGGTGCGGTATTGGTGATGGAGGGCCGGCGGCTGGTCGGCATCCTGTCCGAGCGCGATTACGCGCGCAAGATCGTGCTCCACGAGCGCTCGTCCCACACCACCCCGGTCAGCGAGATCATGACCGCCAAGGTGATCACTGTGGCGCCGTCCGAGCAGGTCGAACACTGTCTGCAACTGGTCACCGATTACCGCATCCGGCACCTGCCGGTGGTGGACGGGAGCGGCGTTCTCGGCGTGATCTCGATCGGCGACCTGGTCAAGTCGGTGATCGACGAGCAGGCGCAGAAGCTGGATCAGCTGCAGCAGTACATCGTCGCCGGCTGACCGCCCCCGGTAGGGAAGGGAGGGTGCCGACCGCCGGTCGGTACTCCCCGCAGGCCTCACTTCGCGTAGTGCCCGCCGCAGTCGCTGTCCTTGCCCGGGCCGGTTTCGATCGTCGCCAGCAGGGCGGCGGGCGGGGTAATGCTGCCCAGGGTCAGGGCGATCGCGCCCCGCAGGCCCAGCGCCTTGAAATCGGGACGGAACGACGGGTCCTTGAAGGTACCGCCGATACGCAGCGGCGAGCGCAGCGCCAGGATGCTGATGTCCTTCGGACGCGGGCGCAGCAGCAGGTCCAGCTGCTCCTGTTTCAGGTCGACCGTGCCTTCGCCGACCATCAGGGTGTCGGTGGTATCCAGCGCCAGCGCACGCGAGCGCATCACGCCATTGCCCACGCTGAAGTCGCCGAACCCGCAGCGCAGGGGGATCTGTTTGTCTCCGGTGAACAGGAATTTCAAGGACTCGGCCACGTCCAGCCCGGCCAGCTCCATGATCAGGTTGCCGACATGGCCCCGCCCGATGGCCACGCCGACGTTGCCATCCGAACTGCCGAGCATTGCGGCCACCGAGTTGCCGGTGCCGGCCAGGTCGACGTTGCCGCTGATGCCGCCGGAGGCCTGTTCGACCAGCTTGGCATCGGGGAACAGGCGGCCGAGCTGGACCTTGCGGATGGTAGCCTGCAGGCGGGTGGCGATGGTGTCCCTGCGCGCATCCAGGCGGATGGTGCTGCGGATGTCGCCGCCGGCGACGCCGAAATTCAGCGGCTCCAGGCGGAGCAGGCCCGCATCCAGTTTGAGATGCGCATCCATGTCATCCAGGGGCAGCACCGGGGAGTTGATGCGCTGTGCCTTCCACCGCACGTCGGCGTCCATCGCGCGCAGCTTGGTCAGGTTGTACGGCGTGCCGGGCAGCACCTTGGCGCGCGCTGCCAGCGCGGCGGCTTCGGCTTTCTGTTCGGCGTTGGCCGACTCCCCTGCGCCGGTCTTCGGCGGCGCGCCGATGAAGCCGGCCAGATCGTCGAAGTCCAGTCGTCTGGACACGAGATCGGCTTTCAGGAACGGCCGCTCGCCGCCGACATCGATCTGCGCGGTACCGCCGAGGTCGCTGTCGCCGGCGGTGCCGGTGAAGTTCTCGTAGCGCCAGGTATCGTTGTTGCGCTTGAGCCGCCCCTTGAGCCGATACGGCGGTGTGGAGGGAATGGCCAGGCCGATCAGCGGATACAGGTCTTCCATGTCCTGTCCGCTGAGCATCAACTCCAGATCGAAGGTGCGCAGCGCGAACGGGTTGGTCAGCGTGCCGCTGGCGATGGCATGGGTGGCGCCGGCGCGGCCATCCAGGTGGATGCGGAACGGGTGGTCACTGTGGGTCAGTTCCAGCGGCGATTCGGTGTTGCCGTCCAGGGAGAAGGGATTGCCCTTCCAGCGCCCCTTGCCCTTGACCAGCAGGGGCGGTGCGCTGTCCTGGCGACGGGGTTTGCCGCTGTTGAGCGCGACCAGGACATCGGTTTTGCCGGCCGCATCAATGAACTGCAGACGCCCGTCGTCAACCAGCAGGCGCTGAAGTTGCGGCGGGTTGCCGGTGGACGGGCCGAGAAAATCCCAGTTGCCGGGCGTGTCCTTGCCGGGGCCGGTTTCCAGCAGCAGGTCGGGCCGGGTGAGGCGCACTTCGGGAATGCGCACCTCGCCGCGCAGAAGTGGCCAGACGCGGATGGCGATCTCGGCACGATCGGCGGTGGCCATCCGAGGGGTCTTCGCCCACGCTGCATTGGCGAAAGTGAGGCGGTCGCCGCGGATGACGGTAGTGCGGCCGAGGTCGACGTCGAGGTCGCCGTTGATGTGGAATGCACGGCCGGTCCTGGCCTGCACCGCCCGCTCGACCGGTCCCTTGAACCAGTTCCAGTCCCACAGCGCGATGAGGATCAGCAGCGCGGCGAACAGAAACAGCAGGATCGCCAACCAGCGCTGCCCGCGTTTGCCGGGACGGCGCCAGCGGCGCGCTGCAGGAGACGGAGCAGGGGAGTCGACAGTATCCACGCGTTCCATCCTTGCCTGTTCATCGTGCAGGCAACGCGAAGCATTGGTAAGGATGGTGTCAGGGCGTCGTGCAACGGCAACGGCGCTCACCTGATGTGTGGATGAGCGGCGTGGTGCGAGTGGGCTTACGGATTCACGGCGTGTCCCGTAAACCCACCCGCCCCGCCGACGTTGATCTTGACGTTGCCGTCGACGTGGATCAGAGAATCTGCGCAGTCACGGCCACAAAGTGGCAGACGCTGCCGCCGATGACGAACAGGTGCCAGATCGCGTGCGAATAGGGGATCGACTCGCGGTGGTAGAAGTAGGTGCCCAGCGTGTAGGACAGGCCGCCAGCGAGCAGCCAGCCCAGTGTCCAGGCGTCCAGCGACGCCCACATCGGCTTGATCGCCACCAGCACCATCCAGCCCATCGCGATGTAGATCAGCGTGGACAGCAGCTTGAAGCGGCCGGTGTAGAACAGTTTGAACACCACGCCGAACAGCGCCAGCGCCCAGATCGCGGTGAACATGCCCCAGCCCCACGGGCCGCGCAGGCCGATGAGGGTGAACGGGGTGTAGGTGCCGGCGATCAGCAGGTAGATCGCGCAGTGGTCGAACACTTTCAGCCGGCCCTTGGCGATCGGGTGCTGAATGGCGTGGTAGAGCGTGGAGGCGGTGTACAGCAGCAGCAGGGCCACGCCGAACACGATCGCGCTGGCCAGTTGCCAGCCGTCACCATAGATGGCGGCCAGCGTGATCAGCACCGCGCTGGCGGCGAGTGCGGCGACCGCGCCGAGCCCGTGAGTCAGGGCGCTGGCGATTTCTTCACGTACGGAAACGACTGAGGTCATGGCGATGATCGGGTGCGCGGGGAGGGGGAGCCCGCTCCCCCCTATCATCGCCGCGATGGCGCGCGCTTGCACGCACGCCTGTTCAGCCGTTCGATCAGGCGACCGAGACGCTGTGCGCCGCTTCGCGCGTGGCGGCGAAGCGAACGTCCGGCGCGCGCTCCTGCGCCAGCTGCAGATTGACCCGGGTCGGGGCCAGGTATACCAGCTGGCCGGCGGCATCTATGCCCAGGTTGCTGGCGTTCTTCTCGCGGAATTCTTCCAGCTTCTTTTCGTCGCTGCAGGTGACCCACCGCGCGGTGGTCACGCTGACCGGCTCGAACGTGGCCTCCACACCGTACTCGTCCTTGAGACGATAGGCCGCCACATCGAACTGCAGCACGCCGACCGCCCCCAGGATCAGGTCGTTGCTCATCAGCGGACGGAAGAACTGGGTTGCGCCTTCTTCGGACAACTGCGCCAGACCCTTCTGCAACTGCTTGAGCTTCAGCGGGTCGCGCAGGCGCGCGCGGCGGAACAGCTCCGGCGCGAAGTTCGGAATGCCGGTGAAGCTCACCGCTTCGCCTTCGGTGAACGTATCGCCGATCGAAATGGTGCCGTGGTTGTGGATGCCGATCACATCGCCAGGCCAGGCCTCGGCGGCGATCTCGCGATCGCTGGCCATGAAGGTCAGCGCATTGGCCAGCTTCATTTCCTTGCCGCTGCGCACGTGGAAGGTCTTCATGCCGGCCACGAATCGGCCCGAACACACCCGCATGAAGGCCACGCGGTCGCGGTGCTGCGGGTCCATGTTGGCCTGGATCTTGAACACGAACCCGGTCAGCTTGTTTTCCTGCGGTGCGATCACCCGGCCGGTGGTCGCGCGCGGCTGCGGCGACGGGGCGTGCTCGACAAAGAAGTCCAGCAGTGGCTGCACGCCGAAATTGTTCACGCCCGAGCCGAAGAACACCGGAGTCTGCTTGCCGGCCAGGTAGGCCTCCACGTCGAACGGATGGCTGGCGCCCTGCACCAGCTCCAGTTCGTCGCGCAGGTCGGCCAGCATGCGTTCGCCGATCTTCTCGGCCAGGCCCGGCGAGTCGATCGACGGGAAGATGGTCGAATCCTGGCGGGTGAAGTTGCGGCCCTGCTCGTAGAGGTGCACTTCGCCGCTGATCAGGTGGACCACGCCCTTGAGGCGCTGGCCCATGCCGATCGGCCAGGTGACCGGCGCGCACTGGATGCCCAGCACGCTTTCCACTTCATCCAGCAGGTCGATCGGCTCCTTGCCTTCGCGGTCGAGCTTGTTGATGAAGGTCATGATCGGCGTGTCGCGCAGGCGGCACACTTCCATCAGCTTGATGGTGCGCTCTTCCACGCCCTTGGCCACGTCGATGACCATCAACGCCGAGTCCACCGCGGTCAGCACGCGGTAGGTGTCCTCGCCGAAGTCGGCGTGGCCGGGGGTGTCGAGCAGGTTGACGATCTTGCCTTCGTAGGGGAACTGCATCACCGACGAGGTGACCGAGATGCCGCGCTCCTTTTCCAGCGCCATCCAGTCCGACGTGGCATGGCGCGCGGCCTTGCGCCCCTTGACCGAGCCGGCCATCTGGATCGCACCGCCGAACAGCAGGAGCTTTTCGGTCAGCGTGGTCTTGCCGGCGTCAGGATGGGAAATGATGGCGAAGGTGCGGCGGCGCGCAGCTTCGGTAGCGACTTCGGACATGGCGTGACGCGCCCGCCCGGGGCGCTTTTCAAAGAGATAAGCCGCCGATTATACCGGGCCGCCGGGGTTGGCGGGTCAGGGCGCGGCCCCGTCGCCGCCCGGGGCCACCTCACGGGCGAACTGCAGCTCGCCCTGGGGCGCCACGATGCGCACCGGAATCGAACGCAGCTGCATGCCGGTATTGGCCTGGACCACGAAGTGCAGGTGCGGGGCCGTGCTGTAGCCGGTGTTGCCCGATACGCCGATGCGCTGGCCGGCCTCCACCCGCTGGCCGCTTCGGACCAGCACCCCATTGGCCTGCAGGTGGGCATAGACCGCCATGCTGCCGTCTTCATGCAGCACCCGGATGAAGTTGGCGCGGTCCCGGTCGCGCGCCGGGTCCTGGCCGTTGTCGTGGAAATTGCCCTGCACCTGCATCACCTTGCCGGCACGTGCGGCCAGCACCGGCGTGCCCTCGGGAAGGGCGAAATCGACCGCATCGCGGTTCTCCGCGTCGGTGTGGCTGAAACGCCCCTGGGGCGCCTGGGTCACCTGGAAGCGCTTGGCATCGAACGGCAGCTGGTAGGCCACGTCCATCGGCCGGGCCGCCGGATCGCCCGGTACCGCATCCAGCAGCAGGTTCAGCCGCTGGGTGTCCGGCGGCAACTGCAGACGCGTCACCACCACGCTGGCCGAGCCGGGCAGGACGGTCTGCATCGGCAGCCCGGGCAGCGCCACGGCGCCCGCATCCTGGCGCAGCGCCACCTGCACCGGGCCGGCGAGGTGGTTGTCGACCCGGGCCTGCCAGCGGCTGGCGCCGCCTTCCAGCTTCACCGAGGCCAGCGCGCCGGCGCTTGCGCCCTGCGGCACCCCGGTGGGCTGGACCATGCCCCAGCCCGAGCGCCAGTCCGGCGGCGCGGCCCCGGCCAGCAGGGGGCATGGCAGCAACAGCAGCAGCACGATCCGTCGCATGGTGTCGATCCTATTGAGGTGCGCGCACTCTACGCAATGTGGTCCGTTCAGGAAAGACGGGGCCCAATGCCCTGATGAGAAAAAACTATATCGCTTCATCCCGATGAAGGGATTGACATGCGCTGTGGGGGCTGGCATCGTGGCTCCACCATCGAGACCGGCAGAGGGACAGGCCCTTTGAAGCCGGGGCAGCCCGCAGGCGCGCAAGCGACCTGCGTAGGTGCCAAATCCTGCGGGGACCGTGGCGTCCACCGAAAGATGGTTCGACCCATGCACTGTGCGTGCATCTCGAACGCGAGCTCCGCGAAAGCTCGATGGCCGATTTCCTTCCTGGGATACCGCCATGCGTTTCGCCACCGCTTCAGCGCTCGCCACCGACACCTTCGCCCCTGTCAGCGTGCCCGTCATCGACGGCCGCAACGCCGTGCGCGGCGATATCGCCGCGGTGCTGTCGATGCGCCACGGGGGCGTGCGCCCGGTGCGTCTGCGCTACGAACTGGTCGGACGCGAGGATGCGCCGGTGGTGGTGCTGGCCGGTGGCATCTCGGCCCATCGCCACGTGGCTGCCAATGCCGAGTTCCCCGAGAAGGGCTGGGCCGACGGCCTGGTGGCGGCGGGCCGCACCCTGGACCCGGCCACGCTGCGCATCCTGGCGTTCGACTTCATCGGTGCCGACGGCGCGCTGGACCTGCCGATCGACACCGCCGACCAGGCCGATGCGCTGGCGCTGCTGCTCGACCAGCTCGGCATCGCGCAGCTGCAGTGTTTCGTCGGCTATTCCTACGGCGCCCTGGTCGGACAGCAGTTCGCGGTGCGGCACCGGCAGCGACTGCAGCGGCTGGTCGCGGTGAGCGGCGCGCATCGCCCGCACCCGTACGCCGCGGCGTGGCGCGCGCTGCAGCGCCGTGCGGTCGCCCTGGGGCAGCTGCAGTGCGCTGAAAGCCACGGGCTGTCGCTGGCCCGGCAGTTCGCCATGCTCAGCTACCGCACGCCGGAAGAATTCGGCGAGCGCTTCGATGCCGCACCGGAGGTGGTCAATGGCCGCGTGCGCGTGGCCGCCGAGGACTACCTGGATGCGGCCGGCGCACAGTACGTGGCGCGCACGCCGGTAAACGCCTACCTGCGCCTGTCCGAATCGATCGACCTGCACCGCGTCGACCCCACCGCCCTCCAGGTACCGACCGTGGTCGTCGCCGTCGAAGGGGACCGGCTGGTGCCACTGGCCGACTGCGTCGGCCTGGTCGAAGGGCTGGGCCCGCGCGGCAGCCTGCGCGTGCTGCGCTCGCCCTACGGCCACGACGCCTTCCTCAAAGAAACCGATCGCATCGACGCGATCCTCGCCAACGCCATCCGTTCCCCGGGAGAAACCGCATGAGTCTGTCCGCTGGTACCGAACCGTCCTGTAGCCGCGTCACCGCTGCGGTACGCGCCGGCATTGACCGTGATACCGCCCACGGCGCGGTGACCCCGCCGATCGTGTTGTCCTCCAATTTCAGCTTCGACGGTTTCGGCAACAAGCGTCAGTACGATTACACGCGCAGCGGCAATCCGACCCGCGACCTGCTGGGTGAGGCACTGGCCGAACTCGAAGGCGGCGCAGGGGGCGTGATCACCTCCACCGGCATGGGAGCGATCAACCTGGTGCTCAACGCGCTGCTGCAGCCGGGCGATACGCTGGTAGTGCCGCATGATGCGTACGGCGGCAGCTGGCGGTTGTTCAACGCCCTGGCGAAGAAGGGCCATTTCGGGCTGATCACCGCCGACCTCACGGATCCGCGCTCGCTGGCCGATGCGCTGGCGCAGTCGCCGACGCTGGTGCTGATCGAAACCCCGTCCAACCCGCTGCTGCGCATCACCGACCTGCGCTTCGTCATCGACGCCGCGCACAGGGCCGGCGCCAAGGTGGTGGTGGACAACACCTTTTTGTCGCCGGCGCTGCAGCAGCCGATCGCATTCGGCGCCGATCTGGTGCTGCACTCGACCACCAAGTACATCAATGGGCACAGCGACGTGGTGGGGGGGGCGGTGATTGCGCGCGATCCGGCGGTGCATGAGCAACTGGTGTGGTGGGCCAATGCGCTCGGGCTGACCGGCTCGCCGTTCGATGCCTTCCTGACCCTTCGCGGGCTGCGTACGCTCGGCGCGCGCCTGCGCGCGCACCAGGAGAACACCGCCGCAGTGGTCGATCTGCTGGCCGCCAGCGATGCGGTTGCCCAGGTGTACTACCCCGGGCTGGCGGACCATCCGGGGCACGCGATCGCCGCGCGCCAGCAGAGCGGTTTCGGCGCGATGCTGTCCTTCGAGCTGGCGTCCTGCGCCGGCGATGATCCACACGCGGCCGTGCGCGCCTTCGTCGACGGCCTGCGCTGTTTCACCCTGGCCGAATCGCTGGGCGGGGTCGAAAGCCTGGTCGCGCATCCGGCCACCATGACCCACGCCGCGATGACGCCGGAGGCGCGTGCGCATGCAGGGATCAGTGAAGGGCTGCTGCGCCTGTCGGTGGGCATCGAATCGCCCGAGGACCTCGTGGCCGACCTGCAGGCCGGGCTGGAACGCGCGCAGGCGGTGATCAACCTGCAGGCCCGGACGGCACACCGCAAACAGGTGGATGCATGAGCGCGGTCCTGACGTTGGCCCCGGCCACGGCGCGACGTCTGGCGCTGCTCGGCACCGGCACCGTCGGCACTGCGTTCGTGCAGCGCTACCAGTCGTTGCTGGCACGCGGCGTGGCACTGCCGCAGTTCTCCTGGCTGGCCAATTCGCGGACGGCGCGCGCCTGTGGGCACGCGCCGGAGCAGGAGCTGCAGCTGGCCAACCTGGCTGCCCGTACCGCGCCGGCGTTGCAGCCCTGGGCGGACACCGACGGCCTGCAGCGCGGCGATGTGGTGGTGGATGCCACCGCCAGCGACGAGGTGGCCAACCGGCATGAGCAATGGCTGGCTCGCGGCGTGCATGTGGTAACCGCCAACAAGCTCGGCCAGGGCGCGCAGCTCGCGCGGGCGCAGGCCATCGCCGACAGCCGCCAGGGCAGCGACGCGCAGTACGGCGACAGCGCCACGGTAGGCGCGGGCCTGCCGCTGCTGAGCAGCCTGCGCGCGCTGGTGGCCGGGGGGGACCGCATCCACCGCGTGGAAGGCGTGCTGTCAGGATCGCTGGCCTGGCTGTTCCATCACTACGATGGCCAACGCGCGTTCTCCGATTGGGTGCGCGAGGCCGCCCGCGCCGGGTACACCGAGCCGGACCCGCGCGTGGACCTGTCCGGTGAGGACGTACGCCGCAAGCTGCTGATCCTGGCCCGGGCCAGTGGCATCGCGCTGTGCGCCGGGCAGGTGCGGGTGGCCTCGCTGGTGCCGGACGCGCTGGCCGCGTTGCCGGCCGACGCGGCGCTGGGCGCGTTGTCGCAGCTTGATGCGCCGCTGCTGCAGTACTGGCACCAGGCACAGACACAGGGTGGCTGCCTGCGCTTCGTCGGCGGCTTCGACCACGACGGCGCGTCGGTGGGGCTGCGCATCCTGCCGCTCGACCACCCGTTGGCGGGCGGGGCGCAGACCGACAACCGGGTGGCGATCCACAGCGACCGTTATCAGCAGCAGCCGCTGCTGATCCAGGGTCCGGGTGCGGGCGCTGGCGTCACCGCGGCGGCGCTGCTCGACGACGTGCTGGCGATCGTACGGCGCTGATCATTGCCACCCCAGGCGTGGCCAGCCGACCAACGGCCGGCCCCTACCTGCCTGGGTGTTGCAGGGCGTTCAACAGGGCGGCGTTGAACCGTTCCGGGTCCTGCACCTGTGGCGAATGGCCGAGGTCGTCGAACGTCACCAGCGTCGCGCCGGGGATCGCAGCGGCGGCGGCCCTGCCCAGCGTCGGGTAGTCGCCCAGCGTGGCCTTCAACGCCGGCGGTGCGAGGTCCCGGCCGATGGCGGTGCGGTCGGTCTGGCCGATGAACAGCGTGGTGGGCACGGCGATGCGCGGCAGCTCGTATACCACCGGCTGATTGAACACCATGTCCGAGGTGAGTGCCTGGCTCCAGGCCACCGCTTCCTTCCCCGCACCGTCATACATGCGCGATTGCATGCGCACCCACTGTTCGTACTGCGGTTTCCACTGGCCGTTGTAGTACACCTCCCGCTGGTACGCCCTGATGCTGTCGGCGCTGGTCTTGAGTTCGTTGGCATACCACGCATCCACACTGCGCCACGGCACGCCTTTGGCCTTCCAGTCTTCCAACCCGATTGGATTGACCAGCGCGAGGTGGCGCAACTGCTGCGGATACATCAGGGCATAGCGCGCGGCGAGCATGCCGCCCATCGAATGGCCCACCAGGTCCACCTTGGCCGCGTCGAGGCCGAGGTGGGCCAGCAGCGCGTGGGTGTTGGCGGCGAGCTGTCCGAACGAATACTGGTAGCGCTCGGGCTTGCTGGATTTGCAGAAGCCGATCTGGTCCGGTGCGATCACCCGGTAGCCGGCGGCGGTGAGCGCGGCGATGCTGTCTTTCCAGGTTGCCGCGCAGAAGTTCTTGCCGTGCAGCAGCACCACTGTACCGGCGAACGCGGTTCCTGCCGGCGGAACATCCAGATACGCCATCTCCAGCGGCTGCCGTTGCGATCCGAGCGGAAAGATCTTCACCGGATACGGGTAGTCGAAGCCTTCCAGTCGCGGGCCATAGGTCTCGGCGGCGAAGGTGGTCAGCGGGAGGCAGGCGAGCAGGGCGGCGGCCAGGATGCGCATGGCGGTCTCCGGAAGGGGAACCCGGACTTTACCGGAGGTGCCGCGCACGTGCCGCGACACCATGACCGGTGCAGCCGACCGTGGGTCGGCGGCCGCGGATCAGCACTCGATGACGTTGACCGCCAGGCCGCCGCGGCTGGTTTCCTTGTACTTGTCCTGCATGTCGCGGCCGGTGTCGCGCATGGTCTTGATGACCTTGTCCAGCGATACCTTGTGCTTGCCGTCGCCACGCATGGCCATGCGGCTGGCGTTGATCGCCTTGACCGCGCCCATCGCGTTGCGCTCGATGCAGGGGATCTGCACCAGGCCACCGATCGGGTCGCAGGTCAGGCCGAGGTTGTGCTCCATGCCGATCTCGGCGGCATTCTCGATCTGGCTGGGGTTGCCGCCGAGTGCGGCAACCAGGCCGCCGGCGGCCATCGAGCAGGCCACGCCCACCTCGCCCTGGCAACCGACTTCGGCGCCGGAGATCGAGGCGTTTTCCTTGTACAGGATGCCGATCGCGGCGGAGGTCAGCAGGAAGTCGAACACGCGCTGTTCATTGGCGCCGGGGCAGAAGCGATCGAAGTAGTGCAGCACGGCCGGGAGCACGCCGGCAGCGCCGTTGGTCGGGGCGGTGACCACACGGCCGCCGGCTGCGTTTTCCTCGTTGACCGCCAGCGCGTACAGGTTCACCCAGTCCAGCGTGGTCAGCGGATCGCGCATGGCCGCTTCAGGCTTGGACGACAGTTCGCGATACAGCGCCGGAGCACGGCGTGAGACATGCAGGCCACCGGGCAGGGTGCCTTCCTGGCGGATGCCGCGTGCCACGCAGCTCTGCATGGCATTCCAGATTTCGCGCAGCTGATCGCGGATCTCGTCCTCGGTACGCCAGCATTTCTCGTTCTCGAACATCATCTGGGCGATGCTCAGGCCGCTGCGCGCGGTCTGCGCCAGCAGCTCGTCGCCGCTCTTGAACGGATACGGCAGCGGCGTTTCATCGGGCACGATGCGATCGTCGGCGGCGTCGTCCTGATTGACCACGAAGCCGCCGCCCACCGAGTAGTAGTCGCGGGTGGCGATGACCTGTTCCTGGGCGTCGTACGCGGTGAAGCGCATGCCGTTGGTGTGATAGGGCAGCTTCTGGCGCTTGTTCAGGCCGAGGTCGCGCTTTTCGTCGAACACGATCTCATGCTGGCCCATCAGCTTCAGGCGCTTGGTGGTGCGGATGCGCTCCAGCGTTTCCGGAATGATGTCCGGATCGATCAGGTTCGGGCGCTGGCCTTCCAGCCCGAGCAGCACCGCTTTGTCGGTGCCGTGGCCGCGACCGGTGAGGGCCAGCGAGCCGTAGACGTCGGCCCGGATGCGCACCACGTCCTGCAGATGCCCCGGGTCGAGCAGCCAGCGGTGCACGAAACGCTCGGCAGCCTTCATCGGTCCTACGGTATGCGAGGAACTCGGGCCAATGCCGATCTTGAACACATCGAACGTGCTGACTGCCATGATTGCCAAACTGCGGGTATCGGATGGAGCGCCATTCTATGCTGTCGCGGGCGCCAGCCATGATTGCGGCGCAACATTTTCCAAGGCGGGTGGGCCGGTGTTTACTTTGTACCAGCGTGATGACTGCCACTTGTGCGACCAGGCCCTGGCGGTGCTGGCGCAGGCCCGGGTGGGCGATCTGGACAGTGTGTTCATCGACGACGATGCGGCGCTGGAGGCCCGTTACGGGCTGCGCGTGCCGGTGCTGCGCGATGCGCAGGGCCGCGAGCTGGACTGGCCGTTCGATGTGGCGGCGCTGCGGGCCTGGATGGGCTGACGCCTCTAGGGCGCCGGCTGGTGGCCGGCGCCCTGCAGGCGATCGATGGGGCGGGGGCCGGCACCGGCCGGCGCGGTCGCCCGCGTTACTTTGCTTTCAGGACGACCTTGGTGCTGATCGCGGTTTCGTTGGGGATGGTCTTGGTGTCGGCCCAGTCGCCGCCGCCCACGCCGAAGTCCAGGCGCTTGACCGTGGCCTTGCCGGTGAGTACCGGCTGGGCGCCCGGGGTCCAGGTGAAGGTCAGCGTGACCGGCTTGCTGACGCCGCGCAGTTCCAGCGTGCCGTCGGCGGCGAACTGGTTGTTGCCCAGCGCGCGGAACCTGCTGGCGCTGTACTTGGCCTGGGCGAACTTGCCGACGTTGAAGAAGTCGGCGCCCTGCAGCGTGGAGTCGCGGTCGCTGTTGCCGCTCTTGGCGCCGGCCAGCGGAATGGTCACTTCCAGGTGCGAGCCGTCCAGCTTGGCCGGATCGAAGCTGAGCCTGGTGTCGAAGCCCGGGAAGCTGCCGGTGAAGACTTCGCCGTCGTATTTGGTGGCAAACACCAGGACCGAGCCAGGCGCCTGCACGTACTCGGCGGCAAGGGCCGGGGCGGCGGCCATCAGGCCGGCCAGGGCGGCGGCGACCGCTGCGGGGGTGGTGAGTTTGATGTTCATTCTCAATCCTTCTGGGGGGAGGCGAGCCAGCGCTGCGGCATCATGCGCGCAAGGGTGGCATCGCGTTGGTAAAGATGGTGGTAAAGCGCGGCGCCGGCATGGGCCAACACCACGGCGATCAGCAGCCAGAAGCCCCACTCGTGGATGGCATGGGAGATCTGGGTGACCTGCGCGTCCGGCGCGCTGAGCTTGGGCACGTTGACCAGGCCGAACCAGCGGAACGGGCGCAGTCCACTGGCCGAGTCGTACAGCCAGCCCGACAGCGGGATGGCGAACATCAGCACATACAGCAGCCAATGGGTGGTCGAGGCGATGCGCTCCTGCCAGGTCGGTGTGCCGGGCACCGGCCCCGGCGCGCCGGCATACAGTCGCCAGCCCAGGCGGACCACCACCAGTGCCAGCACGGTAATGCCGATCGACTTGTGCATCGTGTAGATCCAGAAGTACTTCGGCGTCTTCGGGAACTCGCCCATCGTCAGGCCGACGATGCCCAGGGCGAGGATCAGCACGGCGATCAACCAGTGCAGGGTCATGCTGACGCCGCCCCAGCGGGCAGCGGTGTTCTTGGCGGTCATGGCGTGGTCTCCTGGACCGGCTGAGGGGATGGGGAATCGGAGTGCGGTGTGGTCGGCGGAGTTCCCGCATCCTGGACGGACGGTGTGTCCTGCGGATCGGCGGCAGTGCGGTCGCGCACCGCCTCGGCCTCGATGCGCAGCTGCACCTCATCGCCGATCATCGACGGCCAGCCATCCACGCCGAATGCGCTGCGGCTGAGCGTGGCGGTGGCCGAGAAACCGGCGGTGCGCCGGAACGGCGGCAGCGGGTGGCGCTTGAGTGCGTTGAGCGTGACCGCCAGCGTGACTTCGCGGCTGACCCCGTGCAGAGTCAGCTGGCCGATGACGTTGGCGTGGGTGGCGTCGATCGGCTCGACCCGCGTGGACACGAAGCGGGCCTCGGGAAAGCGCTCGGCATCGAGCAGGCTGCGCGCCAGCGTGGCCTTGTTCCATTTGTCGTCGCCCAGGTCCAGGCGCTGCAGCGGCACGCTGACGTTGAGCGTTGCCCCGGCCCAGTCCCGCGGATCGAACACGAGTACGCCCTCGCTGCCGGAGATGGTGCCCAGCGCATGCGAGAAGCCGGCGTGTTCGATCGCAAACAGCACCCGTGTGTGGACCGGGTCCAGGCGGTAGCTGTCGGCGGCAAGCGCCAGGCCGGGGGCGGAGAACAGCAGCAGGGCAAGGGTCAGGCGCAGGGACATGGCCGGGCTCCATCGGAATCTGTGCCGATCATACGCACAGGTCTGCGCAGCCATGCAGGCTCATGGCTGCAACAGTTCGTGGTGCCGGTGTGAACGCGCCCGGCGCCGGTTCCGTGCGGGGGCCGGGCGCAGGAGAAAGCGTGTTCCATGCGACAATCCGCGCCTACACGGAGATCGGAATGGCGATGAGCGCGCGCGTCTGGCGGGCTGGCATCGTGGTGTTGGTGCTGTGGCTGTGTGCAGTGCCGGCCGCGTCGTGGGCCACAGGGACATCGGCAGAAACACCGCGCATGCGCCGCTTCGGTGCCGCCGAAGGCATGCCCTCGCGCATGGTGCTGGCGCTGGCCCAGGACCGCCAGGGATACGTATGGGCGGCCACCGATGACGGACTTGCACGCCTGGACGGTGTGGGGCTACGTGTCTGGCGCCACGATCCGGCCGATCCCGATTCGATTCCGGGCAACGAAGTGGAGACCCTGCTGGTCGACCCGCTGGACCGCGTGTGGGTAGGGACCAACGGGGTGGGCCTGAGCATGCTGGGGCCGGAGCGCCGCCGCTTCGAACGCTTCGCCGATGTGAACGCACGCTGCGAGGGACAGTTCTGGTCGCTGGCCTATGCGGCGCGGTCGTTGTGGATCGGCACCAACCAGCACGGCATCTGCCGGCGCGGCGAAGATGGCCGGCTGATCCGCTACCAGGCCGATCCGGGCGACCCACGCACGCTGCCGGACAACACCATCTATACGCTGCTGACCGACCCGCAGGGACGGGTATGGGTGGGCACCGGCAGTGGCGTGGCGCGCTGGGAAGGCGATCATTTCACCCGCATCGCGCCGGCGTTGCTGGGCGGCAAGAGCGTGTTCCGCCTCACCCGCGAACCGGATGGCACGGTCTGGGCCGGCACCGAGGGCGGGCTGTTCCGGATCGGCGCCGATGACGTGGTCACCCCCGCGCCGTGGACGTTGAGCGCCGACGTGCGCGCGGCCAGCGTGATCCACGACCGCAACGGTGGCTACTGGCTGGGCACGGCCGATGGCCTGTACCGGGGCAACGACCGCGCCCTGCGCCTGCTGGCCGGTGATGCGGGCAGCGGCTTCCTGACGGCCCGCAGTGGGGTGCTGGACCTGCTGCAGGATCACGAGGGCGGGCTGTGGGTGGCCATGCTGACCCAGGGCCTGGCGTACCTGCCGCCGGACTGGAAGCGCTTTTCCAGCTGGTACCAGCTGGACGGCAAGCCGCTGGACAGCGCCTACCTGCTCGGCGTGGCCGCCGCCGGCGAAGCGTTCTACATCGCCGGCGCGCATGGCCTGTACCGGTTGGACGAGGTGGGGCGATTGAGCCAGATCGCCGACGACGCCCGGATCGGGGTAGGCGCGGCATGGTCGGTATTGCCGCGCGCCGATGGCGCGCTGTGGATCGGCCGGGCCGGGCGCCTGAGCCTGTACCAGCCACGCACCGGTGCGTTGCGCGAGTGGAAGATCGGCGGAGGATCGGATGTCCGCCAGCGTATCGACCTGATCCGCCAGGCGCCCGATGGGGAGCTGTGGCTGTCGATCATGAACTACGGAATCCAGCGCCGCGCCGCCGACGGCCGCGTGCTCGATACCATCCGCATCGACCAGGGCCGCGGGCTCACCGAGAACCCGGTCGAGCAGATGGTATTCGACCCGCGCGGGCAGCTGTGGGTGGTGGGCGACATGGGGCTGCTGCGCTGGCGCAATGATCGGTTCGAGCAGGTGCCGGGCATTTCCCGCGGCAGCATCTACGACATTGCCTGGGACGGCCCGGACCACCTGTGGCTGGCCCGCAAGGGCGCGCTGGAGCGTTATGCGTGGGATGGCTTGAGCATGACCCTGCGCGAACGGGTCGGCGCGGCCCAGGGCCTGCCGCCGGTATCGATGGGCGGCGTGGTGGTGGGGCGCGATGGCCAGGTCTGGGCGACCACCCCGCGCGGCCTGGTGTCCTGGCATCCGCGCCTGCGGCGTGCGCGCCTGTACGGCGAGCGTGATGGTCTGCCCGATGCGGAGTTCAGCGGCCGGCCGCCGGTGCGCAATAGCAAGGGCCAGGTGCTGGCGGTGACCGCCACCGGTCTGGTGGGGTTCGATCCGGATGCGCCGGACATCGTGCTGCCGCCGTCGCAGCTGGTGATCGACAACGTGCAGGTGCGTCGCGACGATGCCGAAGGCCAGCAGACCCTGCCGATCAATGCGCCGATCACGCTGGGCCCGCTGGATCGCGACCTGATCATTTCCGCGCGGTTGTTGTCCTTCGCCAATCCCCAGGGCAACCGGTATCGCTACCGGGTCGCGGGTTATGACCAGAACTGGGTGATGCAGGCCGCCGATGGCGAGCGCCTGTTGTCGCGTCTGCCTGCCGGACAGTACGCCATCGATGTGCAGGCGGCGACGCCGCACGGCGACTGGACCCCCACGCGCACGCTCACCGTGCAGGTCAACCCGCCGTGGTGGCGCAGCAACTGGGCCATCGTCTGTTACGTGCTTGGCACGGTGCTGTCCATCGCCGCCATCGCCCACGTGGCCCGGGTTCGCCTGCGCCGGCGCCAGCAATGGCAGTTGACGCTGCACAAGCAGCAGCTGGCCGAACAGGCCTCGCAGGCCAAGAGCCGCTTCCTGGCCACGCTCGGGCACGAAGTGCGCACGCCGATGACCGGCGTGCTGGGCATGAGCGAACTGCTGCTCTCCACGCCGCTGGACGAGATCCAGCGCGGCTACGCCGCCTCCATCCAGCATGCCGGCACGCACCTGCTGCGGCTGGTCAATGATGCGCTTGACCTGGCCCGCATCGAAGCAGGCCGGCTGGAACTGGACATCCGCCCGTTCGATCTGATGACGCTGCTTGAGCAGGTGGAAGCCTTGATGGAGCCGATGGCCCACCACCGTGGCCTGGCCTTCGAGCGCAGTTTCAATCTGCCCGGGCCCGTCCAGGTCAGCGGCGATGAAATGCGGATCCGCCAGATCCTGATGAACCTGCTCGGCAACGCCATCAAGTTCACCGAGCAGGGCCACGTCGGGCTGGGCATCGAGTTGGTCGACGACGGCCACGGCGTGGTCTTCGAGGTCTCCGATACCGGACCAGGCATCAGCGAGGAACAGCAGCAGCGCCTGTTCCACCGTTTCGAACAGGCCGACGGGCCGCGCACCGCATCGCGCTACGGCGGCAGCGGGCTGGGGCTGGCGATCTGCCAGGAACTGGCGGTGGCGATGGGCGGGCGGATCGGCATCGACAGCCGCCCGGGCCAGGGCGCGCGTTTCAGTGTGCACCTGCCGCTGCCGTGGACACTGCAGCGCAGCCGCCATGTGGGGGACGCGACGGACGACACGCGCGCGGCGCTGCCGCCGCTGCGCATCCTGCTGGTGGAAGACGATGCGACCGTCGCCGATGTCATCACCGGCCTGCTGCGCACGCGCGGGCATGAGGTGGTGCATGTGCTGCATGGGCTGGCGGCGCTGTCGGAAGTGGCCTCGGGCCGCTTCGACATCGGGCTGCTGGATCTGGACCTGCCGGCGCTGGACGGCATCGCGATCGCTTCGCAGCTGCGCGCGATGGGCTACGAGCTGCCGCTGATCGCGGTGACCGCCCGATCGGATGCCTACGCCGAGCAGCAGGTACTGGCCTCGGGATTCGACGGCTTCCTGCGCAAGCCGGTGACGGGCGACATGCTGGTGGAGGCCATCGCGCAGGCGCGGATGGCGCGGCAACCTGTGCACTGAGTCCTGCATCGATTGATGGCGCGCGCCTATTCGGCGGAAGTGATCTGAACCTTGATTGCTCGGAACGTGAACTGACGTCGGCTGCAGGCGCGTAGCGATGCTCCCGGTCCCGTAGCGTGCACGCGATGACACTCCTTCTTCCCCGTTAGGCCGTGGCGGCCCGCGCTGCGGAGGCCACCGCGTTCCTCCACGGATGTCGCCTGCTGCTGATGCTGGCCTGGCTGGCCTGGCCCCTGCGGGGAGATGCACAAGGGGGGATGCGCCCGGTGCCGCAACTGCAGGATGCGACCACCGGCTTGCCTGCCCGCGAGGTGCGCGACGTGGTGGAGGACGCGCTCGGCGACGTGTGGCTGGCCACCGAGCTGGGAGTACTGCGCTTCGACGGGCGCCGCTATCGGCTGCAGCCGACAGCGCGCGGGATGTCGGAGACGGCGTGGGTACGGTTGCATGTCGATCCGCGCGGCCGACTGTGGGGCCTGACCGCTTCGCGACAGCTGATGGCCTGGTCGGACGACCGTGAACGGGTTGACCGCCATCCCGCGCCGCGCGCGCCGGGCGCCGCGCGCCCGCTGCGGATCGATCATCTGTCCAGTGACGTACTCGGCCTGTGGGTGGGCAGTGCCTCCGACGGGGCCTACGTGTGGCGCGATGCCGCCGGCTGGGTACGCGCGCGCGGCCTGCCGTCGCCGCAGATCACCGCACTGGCGCGTGATCGGGATGGGGGCATGTGGGTCGGGACCGCGAAGGGGTTGGCCTATGGTCGTTCGGCGCAGCTGACACCGGTCGCGGCATGGCCGTCCACACCGGTGGTGGGTCTGACCGCCGATCCGCGCGGCGGAGTCTGGGTGACCACCGCACGGGCCGCCTTCCATCTTGCCCATCCCGATGCCGTGCCCACGCGCACCCACGCGACCGCCGCCCGCGCGCTGCTGCGGGGGGACGCCGGCGAGACCTGGTGGCAGCAGGCTGATGGGCTGGTGCTGACGCAGGCCGCCGAGGTGCGACAGGTTGCATTGCCATCCCCTCCAGGGCTGCCTGCGCCAGTGATTCGGCAGATGCAGGAAGACCGCAACGGCGGCGTGTGGCTGCGCAGCGACGACCATCGGCTGTGGCGCCTGCCGCCGCGCTGGCAGCAGTTCACCGCGCTGGCGTCGGGCGCGGGCCTGCGCGACCCGTACGCGGGCGCGCTGGCGGCGTCGAAGGATGGCCGGATCTGGGTGGCCGGCAGCCACGGCAACCTGCAGCTCCTCGACCCGCGTACCGGTATGGCGGGGCGCCCGGTGCCGTTCACCGGTGAGCTGGACGAGGCACGCACGCTGGGCATGGCCGAGGATGCGCAGGGCAGGGTCTGGATCGCGACAGGCTCGCGGCTGTTGCGCTACTCCCCTTCACACCGGCACTGGCGGCGCTGGTCATTGCCGGTCGACGCCGGGACGGGGCCGCTGGCGGTAACGGTGTGCCGCGATGGCGCGGTGTGGATCGTCGCCAACGACCACGTGCAGCGCCGCGATGCGGACGGTGTGGTGCGGCTGCGAGGCACGCCGGCGGCGCTGGGTTGGATGCCGCCGGCGTCGGCGGTCCCGCTGCTGTGCGCGCGCGATGGCACCCTGTGGGCGGGCGACCGCGGCGGGCTGCGTCGCTGGCTGCCGGCGCAGGAGCGCTTCACACGTGTGTCCGGCGGTCTATCAGGCCGTGTCTCGGCGTTGGCCGAGGATGCGCACGGGCATCTGTGGACCAGCGGTCCCGGCGCGTTGCAGCGCTACCGCTGGGATGGCCAGCGGCTGCACCCGACGCAGCGCTTCGATGCGGCTCAGGGGTATCCGCAGCTGGACGCGCAGGCGCTGGCCGTGGACGGGGCAGGAAGGGCGTGGAGCGGCAGCGCGCGGGGCTTGGTGCGTGCCGATCCGGATACCGGGCGGATCCGCCTGTTCGACACGGGCGACGGCGTGCCGGTGCAGCAGGTCATGCCCCAGCGCCTGCGCACGCTGTCCGATGGCACGCTGGTGGCGGCCGTGCGCGAAGGCGGCGTGCTGCTGTTCGATCCGGCCCGTCTGCGCGATCCGTCACGACGGCGCGGGCTGCACATCGACGCGGTCAGCGTGCACCGGGGGCACGCAATGGTCCCGTTGCCGGTGGCCGGCACCGTGCGGTTGCGCGCAAGTGACCGCAACGTACGGGTTGCCGTGCGCCTGGCCGGCAATGCCGATCCCATGCGCGTGCGCTACCGTTTCGCACTGCGTGGCGCGGGCAACGACAGCGTGGATACCGGTCACCTCGGCCAGCGCATGTTCGCGCGGCTTCCGCCGGGCCGGCATGTCCTCGACGTGCAGGCGCTGCCAGATGACGGGCGTGCCGCGTCGCACACCTCCCTTGTGCTGGACGTCGCCCCCGGCGCCGGGCAGGCAATGCGCGGGCGGCTGGCCATCGCCGCGGTGCTTGGCGCGGCCACCGTGCTCGGCATACGTGCGTACCGCCGCCATGCTCGGCGGCGGCTGCGCGCGCGGCATGGCGAGGAACAGCGGCAACGGGCGGCGCAGGCATCGCGGGCGCGCACCGACATGCTGCTGCGGTTGGGCCGGGATGTGCGGGTGCCGATGAGTGCGGTGCTCGGCTGGAGCGACGCGCTGCAGCACGCGCCGCTGACCGATGCGCAGCGCGACCAGGTGCGCAGCCTGCATCGCGCCGGTGAACACCTGATGCAGCTGATGGACGACGCGCTGGATGTCGCGCAGGTGGAGGCCGGAACCCCGCACCTGCAGTGCGTGGCGTTCGATCTGCCCGCGCTGCTGGACGATCTGCAGGCCCTGCTGCAACCGGTGGCGCAGGCGCGCGGCGTGTCGCTGCGCTGGCAGGTGGACCCGGCAGCCCGCCGCGCTTTCCTCGGCGATCCCGCACGCCTGCGTCAGATCCTGCTCAATCTGCTTGGCAACGCGTTGAAGTTCACGGCGCGTGGGCAGGTGGTGCTGGAGGCGGCGTACACCGGCACTGCGGACGGTGTGTGCCTGCGCGTGATCGATACGGGTCCGGGTCTGGACCCGGTGCAGCAGCGACGCATCTTCCAGCGCTTCGAGCAGGCCGACGGGGAGCGCACGGCGGCGCGCCACGGGGGGACCGGCCTGGGTCTGGCGATCTCGCGGCAGCTGGCCCAGGCGATGGGGGGCGACATCACGCTGGCGAGCGTGGTCGGGGAGGGGAGCTGCTTCACCCTGCAACTGCCCATGCCGCCGGTCCGCATGCCTGCCGACGCCGGCGATGTCGGGCAGCCCGCGCAGCGGCACGCACGCGCGCTGCGGCTGCTGGTGGTGGCGCCAGCCGTCGCCGACGTGATTGCCGCCTTGCTGCGGCACCTTGGCCATCACGTGCAGGTCGTCGACGGCCGGGCGCCGGAGCGGCCGAGGGCCGCGCCGGCATGGGACGTCATCGTGGTCGACCCGGCGCTCGGCGACGCCGCCGGCAGCGTCGGCCTGCGGCTGGCCACGCAATGGCCCGGCGTCCCCCGCCTGGCATTGAGCGCCTGCAGCGCCCCGCAGGCGGCGCGCCTGGCGGAGGCGGGTGGCTACGCCGCCTTCCTGCGGCTGCCTGTGACCGCAAGGCATCTGGCCAAGGCGTTGCAGCAGTGCGTGGACCGGTGATGAAGGGCCTGGTGCGGCTGTGCCTTGTCCTGCTCTGGGGGCACCTGGTCGTGCCGGGCGCGTGGGCTCACACGCCCGATGCGGTACAGGTTTCCATGCGTCAGGGACTGCCATCGGACCGTGTCTACCAGATCGTGGAGGATCGGCAGGGCTACCGCTGGTTTGCAACCTCCGATGGACTGGCGCGCCACGATGGACGGCGCTTCCGGCTGTGGCGCATTGAACAGGGGCTGCCCGACAACGACATCACCAGCGTGGCGCTGGATGCGCAGGACCAGCTGTGGGCCGGCACGGCCAGCGGCCATCTGCTGCATCTTTCCGCAGACGGCCGCCACCTGCGTCGCGTGGAGGGCGCGCGCGCGCTGGCCGCCAGTGCGATCACCACGCTGCTGCCCCTGCCAGACGGTTCGCTCTGGTTCGGCACGCGCGATGCCGGTCTGTATCGACGCACTGCCGACGGGCGGCTGCAGCGCTTCCTGCCGGGTCCGGCAGGGGCAGGATTGCCGTCTCCCCGCGTGCGTGCCCTTGCGCGCGGTGCGGATGGCACCGTGTGGATCGGCACTGCAGGGGGCCTGGCACGCTGGCGCGGGGAGGCCTTTCTGCCCACCCGCGCAGCGGACCGGGCAGTCCATGCGTTGGCCCCGGCGGGTGCGCACATGTGGGTCGGCGACGCCGGCGGTGTGCAGCGACGCACCGCGACGGAGGCAGTCGCCGCGTCTGCGTCCGTGCCGGGCCTGCGCCTGCTCGGTGTCACGCGCGATGGCGCGCGCTGGCTTGCGCAGGGCCCGCACGTGTGGCGCGAAGATCCGCAGACCGGCGTGCGGCGCGAGGTGGCGCTGACGGCGTCGGACGGACGGACACGCCCCCGTATCGTGGGCATGCACGAGGATCGCGATGGCGGCGTGTGGCTGCTTGCCGCCCAGTTGGGGGTCTGGCGGCTGCGGCCGGACTGGCGTGCGTTCCGCACCATCGCGGGTGCGCCGGGCCAGGACGCGGCACTGCCGGCGGCATGGACCAGTGGACGGGACGGCGGCGCATGGTGGGCAGGCACCGACGGTGGGCTGCACTGGATCGACGCGACGGCCGCGCCGCGCTCCCGCCGGGTGGTGCGTGATGCGACTCCACGCGGGGCAGGCCGGCGTGCCGTTGTTGAAGACAGCCACGGCCAGGTGTGGATGGCGGGGCCGGGCCGGTTGACCCGCTGGGACCCGCGCAGCCGCGCAGTGCGTCGCTGGACGGTGCCGGTCCAGCCGCAGGGCGCCGAGCGGGTGCTTCGCAGTTGCGGAACCGGGGAGCTCTGGCACCTGGACGGCGATTGGCTGCAGCAGCGCGATCGACGGGGACGCCTGCGCGGTCGCTGGTCGCGCAGCGCGGCAGGCTTGCCGGCAGCAGTGGATGCGGCAGCGATGCAATGCGGGGCCGACGGCGCACTCTGGGTGGCGTCGGCGACGCGGGTGTACCGCTGGGCGGCGGAACGCCAGCGGTTGGAGCCGGTGCCGGGCGTGGGCGGAGAGGCGGTGACGGCCTTGCATGTGGATGCGCAGGGCCGGGTGTGGGTGGCCGGGCGCTCGGCCGTGACCGGCTACCGCTGGCAGGGCGGCCGTCTCATCGCCGAGACACGACGGCCGCTCGACCCCGATGCAGGTCCCGTGCGTGGATTGGCCCGTGATGCCGGTGGCGGACTGTGGGCAACCACGGCACGCGGACTGCTGCGGCTGGGCCACGACGGGGCGGCGCCGCGCGTGCTCACGCCGGCCGATGGCCTGCCAGCTGCGGCAATGCGCAGCGGCCGGATACTGCGCGCCGGCCACCATCTGCTGCTGCCACTGGACACGGCCGGCGGGGCAGTGCTGGTGGAGGTGGCGGCGCTGCAGGCACCCCGCGCCGATCCGATACCGGTGCTGGATCGCGTACAGGTGCGTCGCCACGGCGTGCTGGCAGAGCTGCCGGCGGTCTCGCCCGTGCGGCTGCAGCCGGGCGACCGCGATCTGCGGGTGCAGGTGCGCGTGCTGGCCAGCGACGGGCGCCGCCGCGAGTACCGCATCCGCATGGCAGGGCAGCGCGCCGGGTGGATCAGCGTCGGACGGCCCGGCATCCGCGAGTTTCCGACGTTGGCATCGGGACGTCATCGTGTGCTCTACCAGGCGCGCAGCGACGGCGGGCCGTGGTCGGCCGTGCAGGTACTGGAGGTGGACATGGCTCCCTCCACGCTGGAACGCACCGACGTCCGCGCCGGCCTGGCTGCCGGCGGCACCGTGCTGGTTGTGGCACTGGCCGGCGGCGGCGTGCGCCGGTGTCGGCAGCGGCGCCGCGAGGCGGCTGCGACGCGTCGCCAGGCGGCCGACGAACGGGCGGGGCGGGCCAAGGCAGACTATCTGGCAACGCTGGGCCACGAACTGCGGACCCCGTTGACCGGCGTGCTGGGCATGAGCGAGCTGCTGCTCGATGGCCGGCTTGGCCCTGCCGAGCAGGACCGGGTGCGGCGTATCCACCGGGCAGGACGGCAACTGCTGGAAATCGTGAACCGCACACTGGATACCGCCCGGCTGGAGGCGGGAAGGCCGAACCTGCATCCCCGCGTGTTTGCGCCACTGGCGGTGTTGCAGCGGGTGGTCACTACCCAGGTGCTCCCGCTGTGCCAGCGTGGGCAGGCATTGGCGGCATGCCTGCGGGTGGGCCCCACCCAGGTCGGGTGTGGTGATCCGGAGCGCATGGCCGAGGCCGTCGTGCTGGCCCTGCAGGCCTTGTCCAGCGGTACCGATGCGCGGCAACTGCTGCTGCACGCCGACCCGTTGCCCGGGCACGCCGGCGTCCGCGTGGAACTGGCCGCGCATCTGCGCGGTGGGCGCAGGACGACAACGGCGACGTTGCCCCTGCCGTCGCCCACGTGCGGGGCGCTGCAGACCGCCCTGTCGCCGGCACGCCTGCGGGTGGAGGCGATGGGCGGGCATATCACCGTGGCCCCTGCCGTCGATGGTTGGCGGGTGCTGGTGCATCTGCCGATGGCCGGTGGCCTGCGGCACCGGAACCTGGACCTCGCCGATGATGGTGGTGGGCGGTCGCCGGTGCTGCTGGTGATGCAGGACACCGCCGCTGCCCGCAGGTTGATGGCCGGTCTGCGCGCGCACGGCCGGCACGTGCTGCATGCGGCGCACGCGCTGGCCGCCCTGCCGGTACTGTCGCGGGGGCCGGTGGAGGCACTGCTGGTGGAGCGCACACTGCCGGGGGTCGACGGCCTGGCGCTGCTCGGTCTGGTGCGCGATCGACCCGGCGACGGGCCGGCCTGGCTGCTGGACCCGGCGCCGACTGCGGCGCTGTCGTGGCAGGCGCGGCAGGCCGGTGCCGCCGGCGTGGTACCGCTGCCACTCGGCGCTGCGGCGATCGAGACGGTGCTGCAGGCCGGGCCGGAGGCGACGCCATGAGCCGGGCGGTTTAGTATGTGGGCCGCTGCCCGGGGACCGGGACGGATGCATGCCCACCCGTGGCGGGCGCTGCGAATCGACGGACAGACTCGGGAGATCCATTGGTGTTGCGTCTGTTGTGGTTGCTCCTCATCACCGTGGGCCTGGGCTGCGCCGGCGTGGCCGCCGCGCAACCGGTACCGCCGACGCCCCGCCAGGTGACGGTGTTCGACGGCCTGCCGTCGAACACCGTCAACCGCATGGCCGAGGATCGCTACGGCTACCTGTGGATCGCCACCAACGACGGCCTGGCCCGCTTCGACGGGCGCAACTACCGCATCTGGCGTGCCGAGGATGGGCTGCGCGACAACCATATCTGGACGGTGCATGTGGATCCGCGCAACCGGCTCTGGATCGGTACCGAGCACGCCGGCCTGGTGATGATGTCGGCCGATCGCCGCGAGCTGCGTTTCCACGACCGCCAGAACCATCCCGAGATCGGCAGCAACACGATCTGGAGCGTGGCGTCCACGCCGGATGGCGCGATCTGGTTCGGGACGTTCGAAGGCGGCCTGCATCGCATGGACCGCGATGGCACGATCACCCGCTACATGCCCGAGCGGCACAATCCGCGCAGCCTGCCCTCCGCGTCGGTGGGCAATCTGGCCACCACGCCGGACGGCACCCTGTGGGTCGGCACCAAGGCGGGGCTGGCGCGCTGGACCGGCCACGATTTCGAGCGCGTGCCCGACGCTCTGTTACCGCTGGCGATGATCAATGGGCTCACCCCCGAGTCCGACGGCAGCCTGTGGATCAATACCAACGCCGGGGTCGTGGTGCGACGTCCGGACGGCCGGTTCGAACCGGCGCCCTGGAAGGTCTCCGCGGGTGACCAGATCCTGGGCATGATGCTGCGCGACGAACAGGGCGGGTATTGGCTGGACACCCGCTCGGGCCTTGGTCGCGCCTTTGACAATCAGTTCCAGCAGGTGCCGCTGTACAGCGCGGTGGCGCGCGGGCAGGTGCGGCCGAACTGGACGGGCGCCTATGAAGACCGCGAAGGCGGCATCTGGATGGCCAGCACCAATGGCGGCCTGTGGCATCTGTTGCCGCGCTGGTGGCAGTTCTCGGTGTTGTCGCGCCTGGAGGATGATCCGGCATCGTTGCGCAATGCCTATGCTCTTGGCATGGCCGCTGCCGCCGATGGCGGGGTGTGGACGGTGGGCACGCACGGGGCGCTGGATAAATTCGATCCGGTGAGCGGTCAGATCGAACAGCACAAAACCTGGGTGGATGGGACCCAGTGGCTGCAGTCGGTGGTCGAGGACCCGCGCGGGCAGGTCTGGATCGGTTCGTGGGATGCGTTGACGCGCTACGACCCCAAGGACGGACGCATGCGCCGCTGGGGGCGCGATGCCGCCGTTGACGCCTCGATGGAGGGCGCGATCGAAGCGCTGATCCTGTGCGATGGCAACCGGCTCTGGGTCATGGCCTCCAACGGCCTGCAGCAGCGTGATCTGGATGGCCACGTGCTCAACCAGATCCCGCTGGGCCATGCGGGCATGGCGCCCGGGCAGATGACCCAGGATATCCGCTGCGGCCCCGGCGATCACCTGTGGCAGGCCACCAACCAGGGGCTGATGCGGTGGGTCCCGATGCGCCGTCGTTTCGAACCGGTACCGGGCGGCCCCACCGGCGGTGTGTACGCGATGGCCTGGGCCGCCGATGGCTCGGTGTGGCTGTCCGAAGAGGGCCGCCTGAGCCAGTACCGCTGGCAGGACGAACGGCTGGTGCCCGTCGCGCAGATCGGCGCCGAGCGCGGCTATCCGGAAGTGTCCGCCTCGGGCCTGGTGGTCGATGCGCAGGGCGTGGTGTGGGCGGCCAGCGCGCGCGGCCTGGTGCGCGCCGATCCGCACAGCGAGAACGTGCGCCTGTATGGCGTGCATGACGGTCTGCCCAGCCAGGAATTCCGTCGCCGCACACTGACCATGACGGCCAGCGGCCGGATTGCCGGCGGCACCCCGGCCGGTGTGGTGGTGTTCGACCCGGCGCAGGTGAAGCCCTCCACCCGGCGCGCGCCGCTGGTGATCGAACGGGTGGAGGTACGCCGCGGCGAACGCGTGATCGACCTGACCCATCTGAACCCCCTGGAGATCGCCGATGGCGACCGTGACCTGCGCATCGTGGCGCGGCTGCTGTCCTTCGCCGATTCGTCCTCCAATACCTACCGTTACCGCCTGGCCGGCTACGACCCGGACTGGGTCGAAGTGGGGCCGGCCGGCGAGCGTCTGTTCTCGCGGCTGTCGCCGGGGCGTTACCGGCTGGAAGTGCAGGCCCGGTCGGCCGACCACATCTGGTCGCGGGTGCAGGTGCTCGAGTTCCGGGTGCTGCCACCGTGGTGGCGGAGCCTGTCAGGCCTGTTGCTGTTGACCTCGCTGGTGCTGCTGTCGTTGAGCCTGTTCGCCTGGTTGTACCGGCGGCGGCTGCAACGTCGGCATGCCTATCAGCTGGCGCTGCACAAGCAGGAACTGGCCGAACAGGCGTCGATGGCAAAGACCCGCTTCCTGGCCAACCTCGGGCACGAGGTGCGCACGCCGATGACCGGTGTGCTGGGCATGAGCGAGCTGCTGCTTGCCTCGCCGCTGGACCCGAAACAGCGCAGCTACACCGAATCGATCCGCCACGCCGGCGAGCACCTGCTGCACCTGGTCAACGACGCGCTGGATCTGGCGCGGATCGAGTCCGGCCGGCTGGAACTGCAGACGCAGCCGTTCCCGCTGGACCAGCTGGTGCACGACGTCTGCACGCTGATGAGCGCACTGGCCGAACAGAAGCAACTGCGTTTCATGGTGGACAATGCGTTGCCGCCGGGCACCTGGGCGGTGGGCGATGAAATGCGCGTGCGCCAGATCCTGCTCAACCTGCTCGGCAACGCGGTCAAGTTCACCAGCCACGGCCATGTCAGCCTGCATCTGCGCGCGATCGCGCCCGACCGCGGTGTGTACATCGAAGTGGCCGACACCGGGCCGGGCATCAGTGTCGAACAGCAGCAGCGTCTGTTCAAACGATTCGAGCAGGCCGATGGCGCGCGCACGGCCGCACAGTACGGCGGCAGCGGGTTGGGGCTGGCGATTTGCCGGGAACTCGCACTGGCCATGCAGGGCCAGGTGGACGTGGAGAGCCAGCTCGGCAGTGGTACCCGTTTCAGCGTGACCCTGCCGCTGCCGTTGCAGCACGGCGCCGCCGTCGATGCTTCACCGGGCGCGGCGGCGGTGGCCACGCTGCCGCCGTTGCGCATCCTGCTGGTGGAGGATGACACCACCGTGGCCGACGTGGTGACCGGCTTGCTCGGTGCGCGCGGCCACGAGGTGATCCATGCCGCGCACGCGCTGGCCGCCCTGCGCGAGGTGATGGATACCCCCTTCGACGTGGCGCTGCTGGATCTGGATCTGCCCGGGCTGAGCGGCATCGAACTGGCCGAGCAGTTCCGCAATCAGGGCTACGAGATGCCGATCATCGCGGTGACCGCGCGCACCGATCCGGCGATCGAGGCGCAGGTACGCCAGGCCGGGTTCAAGGACTTCCTGCGCAAGCCGGTGACCGGCGATCTGCTGGTCGCCGCAATCGCCCGCGCGCTGGGGCCCTGGCCGCCGCCCGTGTGAGGGGCGCTACTCGGCCACTTCTTCAACATCGCGCGGTGAAGGGCGCGTATCGGGAAGCTGCCAGAAGATCAGCGTGGAGGTCAGCGTGATCGCACCCACGCAGACGAAGGTGGCATGCAGCGCGGCGGTGGCGCCGTGGGCGACGTCGAGGTGGCCGAACGCGGCCAGCAGGCTGCCGGCCGCCGCAGCGCCGAAGCCGGTGGCGAGCATCATCACCATCGACAGCAGGCTGTTGCCGGGGCTGGCGAATTCGCGGTCGAGATCGCGCAGGGTCACGGTGTTCATGACGGTGAACTGCAGCGAGTTGACCGCGCCGAATACCGCCAGCTGCACCACGCGCAGCCACGTCGGCTGCCCGGGGGTCATGACAATGAAACTGGCCATTGCCAGGCCGACCAGCACAGTGTTGACCATCAGCACACGCCGGTAGCCGAACCGTTCGACCAGTTTGACGGCATAGCGCTTGGAGACCATGCCGGCGGCGGCCACCGGAATCATCAACAGGCCGGCATTCATCGGGCTCATGCCCATGCCGACCTGCAGGAGCAGGGGTATCAGCAGCGGCATGGCGCTGCTGCCGATGCGCGAGAACAGGTTGCCGAGGATGCCGATGCGATAGCTGGGCACATGGAACAGGGCCAGCGAGAACAGCGGCGCGGTGGAGTTGGCCGCGTGCAGCCAGTAACCGACCAGCGCGGCCAGGCCGGCCACCGTCATCAGCATGACCAGCGCGTGCGGCGTGCCCATGCCGGAGATGCCGTCCAGCGCGAGCGACAGCACCACCATGCCGAACGCAAGCATGAGGTAGCCGGGCAGGTCGAAGCGGGTGCGGTGCTCGGCGTAATGGTCGGGCATGATCTTCATGGCGGCGATGAAGCCGATCACGCCGATCGGCAGATTGATCAGGAACACCCAGTGCCAGGAGGCGACCTCGACCAGCCACCCGCCGAGGGTGGGCCCGATCAGCGGGCCGATCAGCGCGGGGATGGCGATGAAGCTCATGGCGCGCAGGAAGTCGTCGCGCGGAACCGAACGCATCACGGCAAGGCGGCCGACCGGCAGCAGCATCGCGCCACCAACGCCCTGCAGGACACGCGCGCCCACCAGTTGGTGCAGCGTCTGGGCGAGGGCGCAGGCCAGCGAGCCGAGGGTGAACAGGATGATGGCGACGAGGAACGTGCGGCGCGTGCCGAAGCGGTCGGCGATCCAGCCGGAGGCGGGAATGAAGGTGGCCACCGCCAGCGCGTAGCTGAACACCACCGACTGCATCTGCAGGGGGCTTTCGCCGAGGCTGCGCGCCATCGCCGGCAGGGCGGTATTGACGATGGTCGAATCCAGCATCTGCATGAAGATCGCCAGCGATACCAGCCACAACAGGGGCCGTATCGAAGCGTAGCTGCCGGTCGTCATCGTGCGTGCCTTCCTCAACGAGGCACACATAATCGCCGATGCTGGATCAAGAAACGGTGGAGCCGCGTCGTCGGACCGGGAGGCGCCGGTCTCCCGCCGCGGAGACCCAGCTGTGGCGCGCAGTGCCGGGTGCTGCCCGGCATCTGCCCCTCAGCGCCGGCTCAACCGATGCACCGCGTCCACCAGCACGCCGACATGGTCGGGGTTCATGTCCGGCGACATGCCATGCCCCAGGTTGAACACGTGGCCCTCGCGCGAGCCGCCGTTGCCCTCGGCATAGCTGTCGAGCACGCGGCCGGCGGCACGCTCGATGGCCGCCGGGTTGCCGTAAAGGGTGGCGGGGTCGAGATTGCCCTGCAGTGCGACGCGACCACCGGTGCGGGCCACGGCGTCGGACAGATCCAGGGTCCAGTCCACACCGAGTGCATCGGCGCCGGTGTCGGCCAGTGCGCCCAGGTGCAGGCCGGTGCCCTTGCCGAACAGGATCAACGGGGTGCGCTGGTCGCCCTGGCCGCGCTCGAGCGCCTGCGCGATGCGGGTCAGGTAGCGCAGCGAGAACTCGCGGTACATCGAGGGGCTGAGCACGCCGCCCCAGGTGTCGAAGACCTGCAGGACCTGGGCGCCGGCGGCGCGCTGGGCCGCCAGGTAGGCGATCACCGCATCGGTGACCACCGACAGCAACTGGTGCAGAGCGGCCGGCTCGTTCAACGCCATCGCCTTGATCCGGGCGAAGTCCTTGCTGCCACCGCCCTCGACCATGTAGCAGGCCAGCGTCCACGGGCTGCCGGAGAAACCGATCAGCGGGACCTTGCCATCGAGTTCGCGGCGGATCACGCGCACTGCGTCCATCACGTAGCGCAGTTCGGTCTCCATGTCCGGCACCGCCAGCCGGGCGATGGCGGCGGCATCGCGTACGGGGTGACGGAACCTGGGGCCTTCGCCATCGACGAAGTACAGCTCCAGGCCCATCGCATCGGGAATGGTGAGGATGTCCGAGAACAGGATCGCCGCGTCCAGATCGAAACGGCGCAGCGGCTGCAGGGTGACTTCGCAGGCGATGTCGGGCGTCTTGGCCATCGCCAGGAAGCTGCCGGCCTTGGCGCGGGTGGCGCGGTACTCCGGCAGGTAGCGGCCGGCCTGGCGCATCAACCAGATGGGGGTGCAGTCCACCGGTTCGCGGCGCAGGGCACGCAGCAGTCGGTCATGGCGGGAGGGGCTGGTCACGGAACGCTTCCTTGGAATCTGGTGGCGCAGGGCCGAACGAAAGGGGGCTGGCGGCGCGGTGGCCGCCTAGCGCGGCGGGTCGCCGGGGCCGCGGGTGAGGGTGTAGCCGCGGTGGAGGTGCGCATCGCGCGCTTTCTCGAAGGCGGCCTGCGCCAGGTCTTCCTGCAGGAACAGCTCGCGGCGCAGTTGCCCGCGCCCGCCGATGGAGCCGGACTCGTGCAGCAGCTCCCAGCCGCCGAACAGGTCCGGCTGCAGGGTGAGCTGTAGGTAGCGGGCCGGGTCGGCACCGCGGGCGAGTTGGTGCAGGAAAACGCGCATGTGCCGATTGTAGCCGCGAACGCCGGAGGCGGCCGTGGACGCCGCCCCGGGTGCGGCAGACGGTCGCAGCCTCAGCCGGCGGCAAGCACACGCAGCACGTCGGCTTCGTCGACGTCGGCCACGACCTCGGCGCGGCCGATGCCACGCCACAGCACCAGACGCAGGCGGCCGGCGATGTTCTTCTTGTCCAGCCGCATCCGCGCCAGCAGGGCCTCGGGCGCCAGTCCCGGCGGAATCGTCACCGGCAGTTCGTAGCGCGCCAGCAGATCGCGCAGCTGCACGGTGTCGGCCTCGGTACTCATGCCCAGCTGGGCCGACAGGCGTGCGGCCAGTACCATGCCCACCGCGACTGCTTCGCCGTGGTTGAGGTTGTCATTGCCCGGTGCGCCGTAGCCCTGTTCGGTTTCGATGGCGTGGCCGAAAGTGTGGCCGAGGTTGAGCAGCGCGCGCTCGCCTTTTTCCAGCGGATCGCGGGCGACGATCTCGGCCTTGTGCTCGCAGCTGCGTGCGATCGCCTGGGCCAGCGCGGTGTCATCACCGGCCAGCAGCGCGGCGTGCTCGGCCTGCAGCCACTGGAAGAACAGCGGGTCGCCGATCGCGCCGTACTTGATCACTTCGGCGAGGCCGGCACGCAGCTCGCGCGGGGGCAGCGTACGCAGGGCGGCGGTATCGGCGATCACCGCGCGCGGCGGGTGGAAGGCGCCCACCAGGTTCTTGCCTTCGGGAATGTCCACGGCGGTCTTGCCGCCGACCGAGGAATCGACCATCGCCAGCAGCGAGGTCGGCAACTGCACACAGTCCACGCCCCGCATCCAGCAGGCCGCCGCGAAGCCGGCGAGGTCGCCGGCGACGCCGCCGCCGAGCGCCATCACGCAGGCATCGCGGGTGGCGCCGAGCGCGGCGAGTGCGGTGAGCGCCGCGCCGAAATTGTCCAGGGTCTTGGAGGCTTCGCCGGCCGGCAGCACGAGCGTGCCGATCAGCAGGTCCGGGCGGGCGTCGAGCAGGGCGGTCTTTACCCCGTCAAGGTACAACGGCGCCACGGACGAATCGCTGAGCAGCAGCACATGGCGGCCACGGACGTGGCGGGCCAGCAGGGCACCCTGGCCGAGCAGGCCCGGGCCGATATGGATGGTGTAAGGCGAGTCGCCGCCGACGGCGACGGTGCGGGGAGCGGGGGTCATGCGGGGGTGTCCTGTCGCTGCCATTGCGCGGCCAGGCGCAGCACCAGCTGCGCGGTGGCCTCGGCGGGGGTGTAGAGATCGGTATCCAGGGTGAGGTCGGCCAGCCCGCGGTACAGCGGGTCGCGCAGGGCGGCCATCTCGTGCAGCACCTGTTCGCGGTCCGGGCGCTGCAGCAGCGGGCGGCCGCGGTCACGCGCCAAGCGTTCAAGCTGGGCCGGCACGCTGACCCGCAGGTACACCACAAAGCCGCGCCGGGCGATGGCCGCGCGGTTGTCCGGGTCCAGCACGGCGCCGCCGCCGGTGGACACCAGCTGGTTGCGGCCGGTCAGCAGTGCCTGCAGCACCTGGCGTTCGTGCTGGCGGAAGCCGGCTTCGCCGGCGTGCTCGAACAGGGCCGGAATGCTGGCGCCGGTGGCCTCGACAATGGCCTGGTCGGCGTCGACGAAGTCCAGCGTGAAGCGCTCCGCCAGGCGGCGCCCGATGCAGGTTTTGCCGGCACCCATCGGGCCGATCAGGATCAGGTTCGGAGCGGGATTCATTACCCGCGATCCTAACATCTCCGTGCCACGGCCTTTACGCGCCGGCCCGCATGGTGGGCTGCGCGGAATGTCCCGCGCGCAGCCGGAGCCTGTCCATGTCAGTGGCCAAAATCATCGAGATCAATGCCTCCTCCAAGACCAGCGTCGAGGACGCCGTCCGCAGCGGCCTGAAGAAGGTATCCGAGACGGTGAAGGGCATCCAGGGCGCCTGGATCAACGAGACCAAGGTGGTCACCGACGGCGACGGCAACATCACCGAATGGCGGGTCAACCTGCGGGTGACGTTCCTGGTGAGCTGAGAGGCGCTGCCGGCACGACGCGGCGCTGCTCGTCCAGCGTGATCACCCGGTCGGCCAGGGCCGGCAGCGTGCGCAGCGCCTGCCGGCTGACCCGTTCGTAGTACTGCACGAACCGCTCCAGCTGGGCGCGGCTCATGCTGCTGCGACCGGGCTGGGCGGCCTGCAGGTTCTGTTCCTGCTGCCAGCGCCAGCGCGGGACCACCGAGAAATCCGGCGGCTGCAGGAACCACAGCCGGTTGCAGCGCTGCCACAGGGCCGGATAGTCCCTGGCCAGCGCCTCGTTGCACCAGCGCCGCCAGCGCCCGTCCGGGTCGGCCTCGCGCTCGAGCGCGTTGAGCGGTGCCGCCAGTGCGGCCCCGGTCTCGGGTGGCGTGCCGAGAAACCAGCCTTCGAACACCAGCAGGTCCAGTGGGCCTGCCAGACGTGGCCATGCCGACGCCGGCTCGCGCTCGTCGGCCAGCTTGTCGAAGCGGGGCAGGGTGACCGGCCCGCCAGTGGCGACCGCATCGAGCGTGGCGTGGGCCAGAGGCAGATCGTGGGTGCCGGGCGGACCACGGGTCAGCAGCAGCGGGTGCACCTGCCGTGCCAGGCGCTGACGCTGCGCCCGGGTCAGGTAGACATCATCGATGGAGAGCATCGCCGCGCGCAGGCCACGCGCCTCCGCCAGGGCCACGACCTGGGCGGCCAGCGTCGATTTGCCGCTCCCCTGCAGCCCGCTGATCGCCAATACTGGACGGGCCGCACCACACCCCAGTGCATCGTCCAGCGCCTGCGCGACCAGCGTATCTGGAAATCCTTTTGTGGCGGGCATGTACGCAGGTGCGGGCATGCAGCGACAATAAACCCAAACCGCGCGACAAGAAAACCGCCATGACCGATCTGTATGCCGAAGCGTTGTCCACCTTTGCCGGGCTGTTCGAAGAAGCCAAGGCAAGCCGCGAAGTCGAACCCAATGCCATGACGGTGGCCACCGCCGGCGCCGGCGGGCGGCCATCGGCGCGTACCGTGCTGCTCAAGGCGTTCGATGCGCGTGGCTTCGTGTTCTACACCCACCTGGCCAGCCACAAGGGCCGGGAACTGCAGGAGAACCCGCATGCGGCCCTGCTGTTCCTGTGGCGCAGCCTGCGCGAGGCCGGCATCCAGGTGCGCATCGAAGGTGCGGTGGAGCAGGTGGCCGACGCGGAGGCCGATGCCTACTTCGCGTCGCGTCCGCGCATGAGCCAGATCGGTGCATGGGCCTCGCTGCAGTCGCAGACCCTGGCGTCGCGCGAGGCATTCGATGCGCGCGTGGCGGAGATCGAAGCGCGCTTCGACGGCCAGGACGTGCCGCGTCCGGCGGGTTGGAGCGGTCTGCGCGTAGTGCCGCAGCGCATCGAGTTCTGGTACGGCGCGCAGTTCCGCCTGCATGAGCGCTGGTGCTATGAGATCGACGCATCCGGCCAGTGGAGCAAGCGGCTGCTGTTCCCGTGAGTGCGCCTGCGCCCGTGATCCGGCAGGCGGTGCCCGCCGACGCGGCGGCATGGGCGCGGCTGAGGCTGGGGCTGTGGCCCGACGCCGACGACACGGTTGATGCGTTGGCGCTGTCGCTGGCCGACACCGACGGGGCGGTGCTGCTGGCGTGTACGGCCGACGGCGAGGCGATCGGTTTTGTCGAGGTGCGGCTGCGCCGCGACTACGTCAACGGCACCGACAGCTCGCCGGTTGGCTTTCTCGAAGGCTGGTACGTGCAGCCGGGCTGGCAGGGCCAGGGCACGGGACGCACGCTGCTCGATGCGGCGGCGGCCTGGACGCGCGCGGCCGGCTGCAGCGAACTGGCCTCGGACAGCGCGCTGGACGCGGTGGCCGCGCATGCGGCGCATCGTGCGTGCGGATTCGAGGAAACCGAGCGCGTGGTGTACTTCCGCATGGCGCTGCAGCCGCTGCCCTGACGCGCGTACCGCGTGGCCGCTAGACGATCGCGGCGGCGCGCAGCCATCGCCACAGCGTGGTGCGCGAAACGCCGAGCTGCGCGCACGCCTGCTCGCGGTTGCCCCCGCACGCGGCGAGGACCTGCTGCAGCGTGACGGCGTCCGGCCGGGCGGCGGCGGCCGCCCCCACGCCCGACGGCGGCGTATCGACCCGGGCAGGCGCGGGCGCGCGGGGCAATCCGTCCAGTTCCGGCACCCACTGCAGCATCTGCGCCAACGACAGGTCGCCTGGCCGGTGCTGCCAGTGGATGCGCAGCCGGTCGACCACGTTGCGCAGTTCCCGCACGTTGCCCGGCCACGGCGCCTCGCCCAGCCGCTGCAGCGCTGCCACAGAAAGGGGCGAGGCGGTCTGGCCGAGCTGCCGGAAGAAGTGGGCCACCAGCAGCGGAATGTCCTCGCTGCGTTCGCGCAGGGTGGGCAGGGCGATCCGCAGCGCCGCCAGCCGGAAGTACAGATCGCGGCGGAAGCGCTGCGCCTCCACCAGCGATTCCAGGCTTTGCAGCGTGGCGGCGACCACACGCACATCCACCGGCGTAGGTTCGGTCGCACCGACGCGCAGCACTTCGCGCTCTTCCAGCACCCGCAGCAGGCGGGTCTGCAGCGGCAGTGGCAGCTCGCCGATCTCGTCCAGGAACAGCGTGCCGCCCTCGGCCGCTTCGACCAGGCCCACGCGCCCACCCCGGCGCGCGCCGGTGAAGGCGCCTTCGGTATAGCCGAACAGCTCGGCCTCCAGCAGCGATTCACTGATCGCCCCGCAGTTGAGCGCCACGAAGCGGCCGCGCCGGCCACTGGCGGCGTGCAGCTGGCGCGCCACCAGTTCCTTGCCGGTGCCAGTGGCGCCAGTGACCAGCACGGTGCTGTCGTGCGGGGCGTACAGCGCGATGCGATCGCGTACCTGCTGCATCGGCGGACTGTCGCCGAGCAGGGCGTGGTCGGCATCGCGGTGCCGGGCCGGCGGCCGGCGCCGCGGCGACGGGGCACCGGACCGGGCCAGGGTCTGGGTCAGTTCCAGCGCATGCTCGAATGCCTGCCGCACCGAATCGGCCGAGTACAGCAGCACGCCCGGCAGGCCCACCTGCTCGGCATGATCGATGGCCATGCCGGTGCCGACGATCACCTCGATGCCGTTGGCACGCATGTCGGCGATGCAGTCGCGGGCGTCTTCACGGGTGACAAAGCGGCGGTGTTCGATGTCCAGCCCGAAGCTGTGCTGGAAGCTGCCGAAGGTGGGCACGTCGGTGGCATGGGTGACCAGGCCGATGCGCGGTGCGATGCGCCGCGCGCGCGCCAGCGCTTCCATCAGGTCGAAGCCGTTGGCCTGGATCGGCACCAGCGGCACCTCCAGCCGGCTGCGCAGGTAGGCCGCGTTGGAGCCGCCAGCGATCACCACATCGCAGTGCTCGCGACGCAGCCGCTGGCCGATCACGTCCACCGCTTCCTCGAAGCCGAGGTTGATCGGCACGATCCGTGCGCGGCGGTCGAATTCGGGAATCACATCGCCGAGCAGGCCGGTCAGGCGGGAGACGCTCACCGTCCAGATCACCGGCAGGTGGCCGGGGTCCGGGTCGGGCAGGCGAGGGCGCGGCAGGATGACGGACATGGCGTTGTTTCAATGTTTCGGTTCCATCCATGTTACATGTGTTTCATTGGACGGACATGAAACGTCGCTGCCGTGGTCCAGTCTCAATGAATTCATGGGGTTGCGACTTGGCACGGCCCTTGCGCCTGTCCTCCCGTCACTCACGATGGAATGCCACATGAGCTCCTCTGTTTCCTCCGCGGGCAGCCGCTTCCGCGCTGCGCTGGCCGCCGAATCGCCCCTGCAGGTGATCGGCGCGATCAACGCCAACCACGCCCTGCTGGCCCAGCGTGCCGGCTACCGGGCCATCTATCTGTCCGGCGGCGGCGTTGCCGCAGGCTCGCTGGGCCTGCCGGACCTGGGCATCAACACCCTGGAAGACGTGCTGATCGACGTGCGCCGCATCACCGACGTCTGCGACCTGCCGCTGATGGTGGACATCGACACCGGCTTCGGCCCCAGCGCGTTCAACATCGCGCGCACCGTAAAGTCGCTGATCAAGGCAGGTGCGGCCGCCTGCCATATTGAAGACCAGGTCGGCGCCAAGCGCTGTGGTCACCGTCCCGGCAAGGAAATCGTCACGCAGGGCGAGATGGTCGACCGCGTGAAGGCCGCCGCCGATGCCAAGACCGATCCGGATTTCTTCCTGATCGCGCGTACCGACGCCATCCAGGTGGACGGCGTGGACGCGGCGATCGAGCGCGCCATCGCCTGCGTGGAGGCCGGTGCCGATGGCATCTTCGCCGAGGCCGCCTATGACCTGGACACCTACCGCCGCTTCGTCGATGCGGTGAAGGTGCCGGTGCTGGCCAACATCACCGAGTTCGGCAAGACCCCGCTGTTCAGCCGCGATGAACTGGCCTCGGCCGGCGTGGCAATCCAGCTGTTCCCGCTGTCCGCGTTCCGCGCCGCCAACAAGGCCGCCGAGAACGTGTATGAGACCATCCGTCGGGAAGGCCACCAGCGCAACGTGGTCGACGCGATGCAGACGCGCGAGGAACTGTACGACCGTATCGGCTACCACGCCTTCGAGCAGCAGCTCGATGCGCTGTTCGCCGCCAAGAAGTAAGACCGAAGCACTGTTTTCCTGGAGGGATCATGAGCGAAGCAACCACCGCCCCCGGCTTCAAGCCGAAAAAGTCCGTCGCCCTGTCGGGCACCGCCGCCGGCAACACCGCACTGTGCACCGTTGGCCGCAGTGGCAATGACCTGCACTACCGCGGCTACGACATCCTGGACCTGGCCAACACCAGTGAGTTCGAGGAGATCGCCCACCTGCTGGTGCACGGCAAGCTGCCCACGCGCGCCGAACTGGTCGCCTACAAGGCCAAGCTGAAGTCGCTGCGCGGCATCCCGGCCGCGGTCAAGGCTGCGCTGGAAGAGCTGCCGCCGTCGGCGCACCCGATGGACGTGATGCGCACCGGCGTGTCGGTGCTCGGCTGCGTGTCGCCGGAGAAGGACGACCACAACCACCCGGGCGCGCGCGACATCGCCGACAAGCTGATGGCCTGCCTGGGCTCGATGCTGCTGTACTGGTACCACTGGAGCCACAACGGCCGCGCCATCGACGTGGAAACCGACGATGACTCCATCGGCGGCCACTTCCTGCACCTGCTGCACGGCGAGAAGCCGCAGGATTCGTGGGTCAAGGCGATGCACACCTCGCTGATCCTGTACGCGGAGCACGAGTTCAACGCGTCCACGTTCGCCTGCCGCGTCATCGCCGGCACCGGCAGCGACATGTACAGCTGCATCACCGGCGGCATCGGCGCGCTGCGCGGCCCCAAGCATGGCGGTGCCAACGAAGTCGCCTTCGAAGTGCAGAAGCGCTATGACTCGCCCGACGATGCAGAAGCCGACATCAAGGCGCGCGTCGAGCGCAAGGAAGTGGTCATCGGCTTCGGCCACCCGGTCTACACCGTCAGCGATCCGCGCAACAATGTGATCAAGGACGTGGCGCGTGAGCTGTCGACCGAGCAGCAGAACCTGAAGATGTTCGACATCGCCGAGCGGCTGGAAACGGTGATGTGGGACATCAAGAAGATGTTCCCGAATCTGGACTGGTTCAGCGCGGTGAGCTACCACATGATGGGCGTGCCGACGGCGATGTTCACCCCGCTGTTCGTCATCGCACGCACCTCCGGCTGGAGCGCGCACATCATCGAGCAGCGCGTCGACGGCAAGATCATCCGGCCGAGCGCCAACTACACCGGGCCGGAAGACCAGGCCTTCGTGCCGATCGACCAGCGCAGGTAAGACCGACGTACCGCACCCGTTCGCGGGTGCCTTGCGGAGCAGGCCGGCGCGATGCCGGTCTGCTCCGTTGCGGCGTCGCACCTCCTTTTTTGCCGGTGTCACGACGCCCCGGCCCGCCAACAAGCAGCTATCGCCAGCCATGAACAGCAACTACCGCAAGACCCTTCCCGGCACCTCGCTGGATTATTTCGATACCCGTGCCGCCATCGACGCGCTGCAGCCCGGCGCCTACGCCACGCTGCCGTACACCTCGCGCGTGCTGGCCGAGAACCTGGTGCGCCGCTGCGACCCGGCCACGCTGGACGCCTCGCTGCGCCAGCTGATCGAGCGCCGCCAGGACCTGGATTTCCCGTGGTATCCGGCGCGCGTGGTCTGCCATGACATTCTCGGCCAGACCGCGCTGGTCGATCTGGCCGGCCTGCGCGATGCCATCGCCGATGCCGGGGGTGACCCGGCCCAGATCAACCCGGTGGTACCGACCCAGCTGATCGTCGATCATTCGCTGGCGGTGGAGTACCCGGGCTTCGACAAGGCTGCCTTCGCAAAGAACCGCGCCGTCGAAGACCGTCGCAATGAGGACCGGTTCCACTTCATCAACTGGACCAAAAAGGCGTTCAAGAACGTCGACGTGATTCCGCCGGGCAACGGCATCATGCACCAGATCAATCTGGAGAAGATGTCGCCGGTGATCCAGGTGCGCGAGGGCGTGGCCTTCCCGGATACCTGCGTCGGCACCGACAGCCATACCCCGCATGTCGATGCGCTGGGCGTGATCGCGATCGGCGTGGGCGGCCTGGAAGCGGAGAACGTTATGCTTGGCCGCGCCTCGTGGATGCGCCTGCCCGACATCATCGGCGTGGAACTGACTGGCCGCCCGCAGCCCGGCATCACCTGCACCGACATCGTGCTGGCGTTGACCGAGTTCCTGCGCAGGGAGCGCGTGGTCGGCGCCTGGATCGAGTTCTACGGCGAGGGTGCAACGGCACTGACCATTGGCGACCGCGCCACCATCTCCAACATGACCCCGGAGTTCGGCGCCACCGCGGCGATGTTCTCCATCGACCAGCAGACCCTGGACTACCTGCGCCTGACCGGCCGCGAAGAAGCCCAGGTGCAGCTGGTGGAAACCTATGCCAAGGCCACCGGCCTGTGGTCGGACGATCTGGCCCAGGTCGAGTATCCGCGCGTGCTGCAGTTCGATCTGTCCAGCGTGGTTCGCAACATGGCGGGCCCGTCCAATCCGCACAAGCGCGTGGCGACCACCGATCTGGCCGCGCGCGGCATCGCCGATGAAGCCAAGCTGGCCTCGGGCAAGGTCGAGCAGGAACAGGGCCTGATGCCCGACGGCGCGGTGATCATCGCGGCCATCACCAGCTGCACCAACACCAGCAACCCGCGCAACGTGATTGCTGCTGCGCTGCTGGCGCGCAATGCAAACCGTGCCGGCCTGGCCCGCAAACCGTGGGTCAAGAGCTCGCTGGCGCCCGGTTCCAAAGCCGTGCAGCTGTACCTGGAGGAGGCCGGCCTGCTTGGCGACCTGGAGCAGATGGGCTTTGGAATCGTCGCCTTCGCCTGCACCACCTGCAACGGCATGAGCGGTGCGCTTGATCCGAAGATCCAGCAGGAAGTGATCGACCGCGACCTGTATGCCACGGCGGTGCTGTCGGGCAACCGCAACTTCGACGGCCGCATCCATCCGTACGCCAAGCAGGCGTTCCTGGCCTCGCCGCCGCTGGTGGTGGCCTACGCCATTGCCGGCACTGTGCGCTTCGACATTGAAAAGGATGCGCTCGGCCATGACGCCGATGGCAACCCGATCACGCTGAAGGACCTGTGGCCCAGCGATGCCGAGATCGACGCGGTGGTGGCCGCCAGCGTCAAGCCGGAACAGTTCCGCCAGGTCTACGACCCGATGTTCACCTTCAAGGTGGAGCACGGCGCGCCGATCAGCCCGCTGTATGACTGGCGTCCGCAGAGCACCTACATCCGCCGTCCGCCGTACTGGGAAGGCGCGCTGGCCGGCGAGCGTCCGCTGCGTGGCATGCGTCCGCTGGCGGTGCTGGGCGACAACATCACCACCGACCATCTGTCCCCGTCCAATGCGATCCTGGCCAGCAGTGCGGCCGGCGAGTACCTGGCGAAGATGGGCCTGCCGGAAGAGGACTTCAACTCCTACGCCACCCACCGTGGCGATCACCTCACCGCGCAGCGCGCCACCTTCGCCAACCCCAAGCTGATCAACGAGATGGTTGTGGTCGATGGGCAGGTGAAACAGGGCTCGCTGGCGCGCGTGGAGCCGGAGGGCGAGGTGACCCGCATGTGGGAAGCGATCGAAACCTACATGGCGCGCAAGCAGCCGCTGATCATCATCGCCGGTGCCGACTACGGCCAGGGCAGCTCGCGCGACTGGGCCGCCAAGGGCGTGCGCCTGGCCGGTGTGGAGGCCATCGTCGCCGAGGGTTTCGAGCGCATCCATCGCACCAACCTGATCGGGATGGGCGTGTTGCCGTTGGAGTTCAAGGAAGGCGTCAACCGCAGAACGCTGGGCATCGACGGCACTGAAACCTTCGATGTGATCGGCGAACGCGTGCCGCGTGCCGAGCTGACGCTTGTCATCCACCGCCGCAGCGGTGAGCAGCTCAATGTGCCGGTCACCTGCCGCCTGGACACGGCCGAGGAAGTGTCCATCTACGAAGCGGGCGGCGTGCTGCAGCGCTTCGCCCAGGACTTCCTGGAATCCTCGCAGGTCGCCTGATCCACCCGCCTCACGACGGCCCGGCGACGGGCCGTCTTCCTACCAGGACTTCTCATGGCGTTTCTTCCCCAGCTCCGTATTCCCGCCACCTACATGCGCGGTGGCACCAGCAAGGGCGTGTTCTTCCGCCTGCAGGATCTGCCCGTCGCCGCACAGACGCCGGGGGCGGACCGCGATGCGCTGCTGATGCGCGTGATCGGTTCGCCCGATCCCTATGGCAAGCACACCGACGGCATGGGCGGCGCCACCTCCAGCACCAGCAAGTGCGTGATCATTGCCGCGCCGTCGGTGCCTGACCACGACGTCGACTATCTGTATGGCCAGGTCTCGATCGATGCCGCGTTCGTTGACTGGAGCGGCAACTGCGGCAACCTCAGCACCGCGGTCGGCCCGTTTGCGATCAGCAACGGCTTCATCGATCCGGCGCGTGTGCCGCGCGACGGCATCTGCACGGTCCGCATCTGGCAGGCCAACATCGGCAAGACCATCCTGGCGCACGTACCGATGGCAGGGGGGGAAGTGCAGGAGACTGGCGATTTCGAGCTGGACGGGGTGACGTTCCCGGCGGCCGAGATCCAGCTCGAGTTTCTTGATCCGTCCGACGATGGCGAAGGCGATGGCGGATCGATGTTCCCGACCGGCAACCTGGTCGATACCCTCGATGTGCCCGGCGTGGGCCGCTTCGAGGTGACCATGATCACCGCCGGCATTCCCACCCTCTTCCTCAACGCGGCCGACCTGGGCTACACCGGCACCGAGCTGCAGCCGGCGATCAATGAGGACAAGGCCGCGCTGGCACGGTTCGAAGCGATCCGCGCGCACGGTGCGGTACGCATGGGCCTGATCGACAGCGTCGAGCAGGCGGCCACGCGCCAGCACACGCCCAAGGTCGCCTTCGTCGCACCCGCGCAGGACTACGTGTCCTCCAGCGGCAGGCGGATCGCGGCCGGCGACATCGATCTGCACGCGCGCGCGCTGTCGATGGGCAAGCTGCACCACGCGATGATGGGCACGGCCGCGGTCGCCATCGGCACTGCCGCGGCGATTCCCGGCACACTGGTCAACCGCGCCGCCGGCGGCGGCACGCGCGAGGCGGTCACCTTCGGCCATCCGTCCGGCACGCTGCGCGTGGGCGCCCAGGCGGCCTGCGTTGACGGCCAGTGGACAGTCACCAAGGCCATCATGAGCCGCAGTGCGCGCGTGCTGATGGAAGGTGCGGTGCGCGTCCCCGTGTAAATCGCATCGCCTACCCACGTCGAGCGGGGCTCCGCCCCGCTGCCACAGCAGGAGCGACACCATGTCCAGCGGCAGCCCCCCGTCCAACGAGCGCGTCGCCTGGGACGCGGTGATGACCGACATCGTCGACTACGTGCGCGAGTACCCGGTGGAATCGCCCCTTGCGTACACGACCGCGCGGCACTGCCTGATCGATACCCTGGGCTGCGGGCTGGCGGCGCTGTCGTTTCCGGCCTGCAGCAGACTGCTCGGGCCGCTGGCGCCGGGAACCCGGGTGGTCCACGGGGCCAGGGTGCCGGGTACCCGGTTCGAGCTGGACCCGGTGCAGGCCGCCTTCAACATCGGGGCGATGGTGCGCTGGCTGGATTTCAACGACACCTGGCTGGCCGCCGAGTGGGGCCATCCCTCGGACAATCTCGGCGGCATCCTGGCCACTGCCGACTGGCTCAGCCGCAATGCCGAGGCACTGCGTCGCCCCCCGTTGACCATGCGCGACGTGCTCGTGTCGATGATCAAGGCGCATGAAATCCAGGGCTGCCTCGCACTGGAAAATGCCTTCAACCGGGTCGGACTGGACCACGTGGTGCTGGTCAAGGTCGCCTCCACTGCCGTGGTCGCGCACCTGCTCGGGCTGGACCGCGAACGCATGCTCAACGCGGTGTCGCTGGCCTGGGTGGACGGACAGGCCCTGCGCACGTACCGGCATGCGCCGAACACCGGTTCACGCAAAAGCTGGGCGGCCGGCGACGCCACCAGCCGCGCGGTGCGCCTGGCGCTGATGGCGGCCACGGGCGAGATGGGCTATCCCAGTGCCCTGACCGCGCCGACGTGGGGGTTCTACGACGTGTCTTTCGGCGGGCAGCCGTTCCGCTTCCAGCGTCCCTACGGCAGCTATGTGATGGAGAACGTGCTGTTCAAAATCAGCTACCCGGCCGAGTTCCACGGCCAGACGGCGGTGGAAGCGGCCATGCAGGTGCACGCCCGGATGCGGGCGGCCGGCAGGCGCAGTGAGGACATTGAGCGGATCACCCTGCGCACCCAGCAGGCCTGCCTGCGGATCATCGACAAGCCCGGGCCGCTGCACAATCCGGCCGACCGCGACCACTGCGTGCAGTACATGGTCGCCATCGCGCTGATCTTCGGCCGGCTGGTTGCCGAGGACTACGAGGACGACGTCGCCGCCGATCCACGCATCGACCCGCTGCGCGCGCGCATCGCCTGCGTGGAGGAGCCGCGCTTCACCGCCGACTACCTGGACCCGGACAAGCGCAGTATCGCCAACGCGCTGCACGTGACCTTCAAGGACGGCACCACGCTGGAGGAGACGGTCGAGTATCCGCTTGGCCACGCCCGCCGCCGCGCCGAAGGCATTCCGCTGCTGGAGGACAAATTCCGCCGGCACCTGGCCGGCCTCTTCCCGACGGTGCAGCAGCGCCGCATCCTGGACGCCTCGCTCGACCCGGTGGTGCTGGAGGCGATGCCCGTCCACGAGTACGTGGACCTTTACGTGGCGTAGTGCCCGGCCCTGCCCGGCAGGGGGGGCGGACCACGGCGCCGGCAACCTGACCGCAAGGCTCGGTGCCTATAATGGCCTCCTTGATCAAGGAGTGACGTCATGGCTAGCCGCAGTCGGGTCGGGCAATGGGGCTGGAAGGGAATCGCGGGTCTGGCGCTTGCCGCCGGCCTGGTACTGGGCGTCGGGGGCTGCAAGCGCAACGACAGCGGCCAGCTGCCGGCCCCTTCCGGGGCGCCGATCGCGGCCAAGGCCGAGACCGTTGCCGGGTTTACCCTGGTGCGCGCCTTCCCGGACCAGAAGAGCGACGGCCTGTCGCTGGCGCTGGAGTTCTCGCGCCCGCTGGTCGGCACCCAGGACTTCGACACGCTGGTCCGCTTTGCCGAGAAAGTCGGCACCGACGAGAGCAGCTGGACCCTGTCCGATGACGGCAAGACCCTGCGCTACCCCTTCGTGGAGGCGGCCAAGGAGTACACCGTGATCGTCTCGCCGGACCTGCTCGCCGCCGACGGCAGCCGGATCGGCAAGGAGCTGCGACAGAAGGTGTTCAGCGGCGAACTGTCGCCGGCTGCCGGCTTCGCCTCGCAGGGCAGCGTGCTGCCCGCGCGCGACAGCCGTGGCCTGCCGGTGGTGTCGGTGAACGTGCCGGAAGTGGACGTCGAGTTCCTGCGCGTGCGCGAGAAAGAGCTGCCGAACTTCTTCAGCCAGTACCAGCGCGGCGGCCGCCGAGGCAGCTGGGAACTGGACAGCGAATACGGCGACAAGACCCCGATGTCCAAGCTGGCCGAGCCGGTGTACGTGAACCGTTTCGTGCTGGGCGGCAAGCAGAACGAGCGGGTGCTCACCTACCTGCCCACCCAGGACATCAAGGAACTGCAGGCCCCGGGTCTGTACTTTGCGGTGATGAAGCGCAGCGGCTCGTTCGACAGCGAGTTCGATACCGCGTTCTTCACGGTCAGTGACATCGGCCTGCACACGCGTGCCTACAAGGACACGCTGTTCGTCCATACCGCCTCCCTGCAGAGCGGCGCGTCGCTCAAGAAGATCGAACTGCGCGTGCTCGATGGCAAGGGTGAGGTGGTGCTCAAGGGCGCGACCGACGGCAATGGCAACGCGCTGCTGAAGTACACGCTGGATGCCAGCCACGTGCTGATCGCCAGCAGCGGCGGCGACACCACCATGCTGCCGTTCAACCAGCCGGCGCTGGACCTGAGCGAGTTCGCCGTCGCCGGGCGCGACAACGCCTGGTTCGACGTGTTCGCCTGGTCCGGCCGCGACCTCTACCGCCCCGGCGAGACGGTGCGCATTTCCGCGCTGCTGCGCGACAACGACGGCAAGCCGGTCGGCGGCCCGGGCAAGGCCGCCCAGCCGGTGTTCCTGCGGCTGAAGCAGCCGGACGGCAAGACCTTCCGCGAAACCCGGCTGCAGCCGGGCGAGCAGGGCTACATCAGCTTTGAACAGACCATTCCGGCCGAAGCGCCGACCGGGCGCTGGCAGGTGGAGTTCCGCACCAACCCCGCCAGCAAGGAAGCCATCCAGGGCATGACGCTGCGCATCGAGGAGTTCCTGCCCGAGCGCATGAAGCTGGACCTGGACAGCGCGCAGAAGACCCTCAAGCCGGGCGAACCGCTCAAGCTGATGGCCGACGCCGCCTACCTGTATGGCGCGCCGGCCGACGGCAACCGCTTCACCGCGCGGCTGGCGGTGGCCGCCGAACAGTCGCCGGTGGAATCGCTGCCCGGCTACTTCTTCGGCGACCCGACGATGGAACTGCCGCGCGAAGCGCGCGATGTGATCGACACCGAGTTCCCGGCCGACGGCAAACTGCGCCAGGACGTGGTGCTGCCGGCCGAGGTCAAGGCGACCGCCCCGGTGGCCGTGGTGGTGTCCGGCAGCGTGTACGAGACCGGTGGCCGCACCGTCACCCGCACCCTCAAGCGGGTGATGTGGCCGGCCCCGGTACTGGTCGGCGTGCGCCCGTTGTTCAAGCCCGAGGACGGCGCCGACGCCAACAGCAACGCGCGCTTCGAACTGATGCGCGTGGATGCGGCCGGCAAGGCACAGCCGGCCAAGGGCCTGAAAGCCACGCTGGTGCGCGAGCTGCGCGACTACCACTGGAGCTTCAACGACAACCGCTGGGACTACGACTTCACCCGCCGCTTCGAGAACAAGGAAACCCGCACCCTCGATGCCGGCACGGCCGCCACCACGGTCGATTTCCCGGTGGAGTGGGGCGAGTACCGGCTGGACGTGTTCGATCCGGCCACCGGCCTGACCAGCCGCTACCCGTTCCGTGCCGGCTGGAGCTGGAATGACGACAACCGTGGTCTGGATGCACGTCCCGACAAAGTCAAACTGGCCCTGGACAAGACCGCCTACAAGGCCGGTGACACCGTGCGCGTCACCGTCACCCCGCCGCACGCCGGCAAGGGTGTGCTGATGGTGGAAAGCGACAAGATGCTCTACGTGCAGGACATCGATGCCAAGCCGGGCAGCACCTTCGACATCCCGGTGACGGCGGAATGGGAACGCCACGACATCTACATCACCGCCCTGGTGTTCCGCGGCGGCAGTGCGCCGAGCAAGATCACCCCGGCCCGCGCGGTGGGGGTGGTGCATGTGCCGATGGACCGCAAGGCCCGACAGATCGCCGTGGGCCTGTCCGCGCCCAAGCAGATGCGTCCCGAGCAGACCCTGCCGGTGACCGTGAGCGCTCCGCAGCTGGCCGGCAAGGTCGCGCATGTCACCGTTTCGGCGGTGGATGTGGGCATCCTCAACATCACCCGCTTCCCGGTACCCGACGCCGCCGCGCACTTCTTCGCGCAGCGCCGCCTGGGCGTGGATGCTTACGACATCTACAGCCGTGTGATCGAAAGCTTCGACGGCGCCAGCGGCAAGCTGAAATTCGGCGGCGACATGGCGCTGGCGGCGATGCCACAGGCCAAGCGGCCCACCGCGCGCGTGCAGACCGTGGACCTGTTCTCCGGCCCGGTGAAGCTCGATGCCAAGGGTATTGCCCGGGTTGCGCTGAAGGTGCCGGACTTCAACGGCACCCTGCGCATCTCCGCGCTGGTGTATTCGGACGACCAGTACGGCAAGCGCGACATGGAAACGGTGGTGCGCGCGCCGATCCTGGCCGAGGCCAGCATGCCGCGCGTGCTCGCACCCGGCGATACCAGTACAGTGACCCTGGATGTGCAGAACTTCACCGGCAAGCCGGGCGAGTTCAAGGTGCAGGTCGATGGAATCGGGCCGCTGACGCTGGGCGAGCCTACCCGCGCGCTGACCCTGGCCGTCGATGCCAAGCGCACCTTGAGCTTCCCGCTCACCGCGCGCGAGGGCTATACGGTGGCCAAGGTGCGGGTGCGCGTGGACGGCAACGGTTTCAAGGTGGATCGTCGCTACGACCTGCCGGTGCGTGCCGCATGGCCGCAGGTACTGCGCGCGCAGACCCGCACGCTCGATCCGCTGGCGGCGGTGAGCATGGACGCCAGCCTGGCCGATGGCCTGATGAACGACTCGGTGACCGCGCGCATGCTGGTCAGCGCCTTGCCGCCGATTCCGTTCGCCAGTGCGCTCAACGGCGCACTCAACTACCCCTACGGCTGTGCCGAGCAGACCACCAGCAAGGGCTATGCGGCACTGATGCTGGATGAGGCCACCTCGGCCATGCTCGGCGCCGATGGCCTGGATGCCAAGACCCGCCGCGAGCGCATGGAAGGGGCGTTCGGCCGGCTGGCCTCGATGCAGGTGGCCAACGGCAACTTCTCGATGTGGGGCGACGACGGGTACGTCAATCCGTGGCTCACTCCGTACATCGCCGAGTTCCTGCTGGATGCCAAAGACGCGGGCTTTGCGGTACCGGACACGGTGCTGCAGAAGGCGCTCAACCGCCTCAGCGAGGACCTGCTGTCCGGCGGCAACCAGTTCTACGGCGAGGACCGCCGCGAGAACCTGAAGTTTGCCAACCAGGCGTACTCGGGCTATGTGCTGGCCCGCGTCAACCGCGCTCCGCTGGGCACGCTGCGCGCGCTGTATGACAACGAGCGCAGCAAGTCGCTGACCGGGCTGTCGCTGGTTCACCTCGGCATCGCGCTGTCGCTGCAGGGTGACCACAAGCGCGGCGATGCCGCGATCGCGGCCGGCTTCGCCAAGAGCGCGGGTGACCGTCCGGCCTACTTCGGCGACTACGGCAGTGCCGTCCGCGACGACGCCCTGATGATCGCGCTGCTGCACGAGCGCAAGCTGTCCAAGCCGGCGTACGACGCGCGGGCCATCGACCTGGGCCGCGCGCTCGATGCACGCCGCAACAGCGGCTATATGTGGCTGAGCACGCAGGAACAGGTGGCGCTGGCGCGCATGGGCAAGGCGCTGGCGGCCAACCAGAAGAAGCTGGTGTCCGGTGAGCTGGCGATCGGCGGTGAGAGCGAGGCCATCTCCGCGCGCCGCATGTTCGGCCGCAGCGTCGACTACGCCGCACTGGCCAAGGGCGTGCGCTTCACCCCGCAGGGCGAGCCGCCGATGTTCGCCAGCCTGGAAGTGGCCGGCATCCCGCGCAACCCGCCCGAGCCGGACAGCCGTACGCTTGGCGTGGAGCGCAGCTGGTACACCACCGACGGCAAGCCGTGGACGCCGCGTGCGCTGAAGGAGGGCGAGGCGCTGATCGTGCGGGTCAGCGTGACCCCGAACGTGGACATGCCCGACGCGCTGCTCACCGACCTGCTGCCGGCCGGCCTGGAGATCGAGAACTTCAACCTGGGCGATGCCAAGCAGTGGGCCGACGTGGTGGTCGACGGGCTGAGCGTGAACGACCGCGGCGATGCGGCCAACGTCAAGCATGAGGAGTTCCGCGATGACCGCTATGTGGCCGCGCTCAAACTCTCGCGCGGCAGCACGGCCAAGGTGTTCTACCTGGTGCGTGCGGTCACCCCGGGCACCTACCGCGTGCCGCCGCCGCTGGTGGAGGACATGTACCGTCCCGACCTGCGCGGCGTGGGCCGCAGCAACCCGACCACGCTGACCGTGGTGCAGCCATAGCCACTGGCCGGGTCGCCGCCCGCGCGGCGGCCCGGCGGTCCGTGTCGTTGATGCCATGACCTTTTCCTTCCTTTCCCGTCTGCGCCGCCAGTTGCGGCCGCTGTGGCCGTGGCTGCGCTGGGGCACGGCGGGCGCGCTGGCACTGCTGCTGGCGCTGGACCTGGCGTTCCCGCCGCCGCTGCCACGCCAGCGCGATACCAGCACACTGGTGGTCGCGCGTGACGGGACGCCGCTGCGTGCCTTCGCCGACGCCGAAGGCGTGTGGCGCTATCCGGCCTCCGCCGACAGTGTGTCGCCGCTGTACCTGCAGGCGCTGCTCGGTTACGAGGACCGCTGGTTCTGGCGCCATCCCGGCGTCAACCCGTGGGCGATGCTGCGCGCCGGCAGGCAATGGGTGGTCGAGCGCCGGATCGTCTCCGGCGGTTCCACTCTCACCATGCAGGTGGCGCGCATCCTCGACCCGCATACCCGTACCCCGTGGGGCAAGGCCAAGCAGCTGCTGCGCGCGGTGCAGCTGGAGGTGCACCTGAGCAAGGCGCAGATCCTGGCGCTGTACCTGGAGCGCGCGCCTTACGGCGGCACCATCGAAGGCGTCGAAGCGGCGAGCTGGGCCTACCTGGGCAAGCCGGCCTCGGCGCTGTCGCATGCCGAGGCGGCGCTGCTCGCGGTGCTGCCGCAGTCGCCCAGCCGGCTGCGGCCGGACCGCCATCCCGAGGCGGCGCAGGCTGCACGCGACAAGGTCCTCACGCGCATGGCCGACCTCGGCGTGTGGTCGCGTGAGGAGGTGGACGATGCGCGGATCGAGCCGGTGGTGACCCGCGCGCTGCAGCCGCCGCTGCACGCCGCCTTGCTCGCGCAGCGGCTGCGGTCGGCGCAGCCGCGCGCGGCGCGGATCCAGAGCACGCTGGACATCGGCCTGCAGCGCACGCTCGAAGAACGCGTGTCCTCCTATTTCTCGCAGCTGCCCGAGCGCACCTCGGCGGCATTGCTGGTGGTCGACAACCGCACCCTCGAAGCGCGCGCCTACGTCGGTTCGGTGGCATTCGGCGACAAACAACGGCTCGGCCACGTGGACATGGTGGCGGCCTGGCGTTCGCCCGGCTCCACGCTCAAACCGTTCCTGTACGGAATGGCGCTGGACGATGGGCTGATCCACTCCGAGAGCCTGATGGTCGATGCGCCGCAGGGCTTCGGCGGCTACCGTCCGGGCAACTTCGATGCCGCCTTCAACGGCCCGGTCAGTTCGGCTACCGCACTGCGGCTGTCACTGAACGTGCCCGCCGTGGACCTGCTGGACCGGGTGGGGCCGGCGCGCTTTGCCGCGCGGCTGTCGCATGCCGGCATCACCCTGCGCTTTCCACGCGGCAGCAGCCCGAACCTGTCGCTGATCCTGGGCGGCACCGGCGCACGGCTGGAAGACCTGGTGGGCGCGTTCGCCGCATTCAACCGCAATGGCATCGCCGGGCGGGTGCGCTACACCGCCGACGATGCGGTGATCGAGCGGCGGCTGATGTCGCCGGGCGCGGCGTGGATCACCCGCGAGGTGCTTGAATCCAATCCGCGCCCCGGCTACGGCACCGGCACCTTCGATGTCACCGGCCGGCCGCGCGTGGCCTGGAAGACCGGCACCAGCTACGGCTACCGCGACGCGTGGGCGATTGGCAGCACGCGGCACTACACGGTGGGCGTGTGGGTCGGGCGGCCTGACGGCACCCCGCTGCCCGGCCAGTACGGCGCGGTCACCGCGTTGCCGCTTATGTTCGAAGTGATCGACAGCCTGCCGCGCCAGAGCGGCGATGCCAGCGCGGCGCCGATGCCGGCCAGCGTGACCCGCAACGACATCTGCTGGCCGACCGGTGAGCTGGCGGACGGTACGCCGCCTGACCTGTGCCAGCGTCGCCTGCAGGCGTTCGTGCTGGACGGGGTGGTGCCGCCGACGTTTGCCGAGCGTGATGCGCGGCTCTGGCAACCCGGGCGGCAGCGCTTCGAGGTGGACGCGCGCACCGGCCTGCGGCTGTCGCCTGACTGCAGCGCACCGCATGTGGCCGAAGCGCGCGAGATCGCCCGCTGGCCGGCGCTGGTATCGCCGTGGCTGCCGTTGGCGCAGCGCCGCGCCGCGCAGTTGCCCGCGCTGTCCCCGGACTGCCGCGACGACGGCCGGCAGAGCGGCGGCAGCCTGCACATCGAAGGGCTCAACGACCGTGCGACGCTGGCACGGGCACCCAACGCCGAGCACGGTGTGCGCCTGCAGCTGCGTGCGCTCGGGACAGATGGCAGCATCGACTGGCTGCTGGATGACCGCTGGATCGCGCGCACCGAAGGCGCGCGCCTGTTCCAGCGGGATTTTGACGACGTCGGCGACCACACCCTGACCGCACTCGCCACGGATGGCGCCTGGACCCAGGTGCGCTTCCGCATCCTGCGCTGAGCGCAGCGCAGGTGGGTGGTCGGCCGCCGGCCGGCCGCCAGTGCTACTCGCCGATCCAGCCTTCCAGCAGGTCGGCGAATTCGTCAGCGTGCTCCTCTTCCTGCGCCAGGATCTCTTCCAGGATGCGCTTGGTCGTGGTGTCCTTGTCGCCGACGAAGTTGATCATCTCGCGATAGCTGTCGATCGCGATGCGCTCGGCGATCAGGTTCTCACGGACCATGTCGCGCAGATCGGTGCCTTCCTTGTACTCGGCGTGCGAGCGCGCGGTCAGCGTGTCCGGATTGAGGTCCGGTTCCCCGCCCAGCTGCACGATGCGCTCGGCCAGCTTGCCGGCATGCGCCTGCTCCTGCTGGGCATGTTCAAGGAACTCGGCCTTCACCGCATCGGCGAGCATGCCCTTGGCCATGAAGTAGTGGCGGTAGTAGCGCAGCACGCACACATATTCGGTGGCCAGGGCGTCGTTGAGCAGCTTGATCACCGCCTTGCGGTCGGCGCTGTAGGTGTCGGTGATGGCGCCATCTTCGATGTCCTTTCGCGCACGCGCACGCAGGGTGGCGGTGTCGCTGATGCCGGCCGGACGTCGGGTGCCGGCGGCGGAAGAAGGGGCGGGGCGGGCATTCTTGGCTGGCTTTGACATGGCTGGCCGGGTTCCTCTGTTGCGTGGGTTCAGCGGGAAAGGTGCTCCAGCACGTACTGCGCGGAGGACACCTCGAATGTGCCGGGTTCTTCGATGAAGGTCTGGCGCACGACGCCGTCTTCGACGTACAGCGCGAAGCGGCGCGAGCGCAGGCCCATGCAGGAACTGCTGGCGTCCATCTCCAGACCCAGGGCGCGGGTGAATTCGCCGTTGCCGTCCGACAGCATCTGCAGGCCATCGGGGACCTGTTGGCTTTCGCCCCAGGCCTTCATCACGAACGGGTCGTTGACGGCCATGCAGAACACATCGATGCCGAGGTGGCGGAAATCGGCGAAGTGCTCGATGTAGCCGGGCAGGTGGCGGGCCGAGCAGGTGGGCGTGAAGGCCCCCGGCACGGCAAACAGCACCGCCTTGCGCCCGTCGAACAGGGCGTGGGTGTCGATGGTCTCCATGCCCTCGCGGATGCGCTTGAGGGTCACTTCGGGGATGCGATCGCCTACGTGGATGGTCATGCGGGCTCCTTGTACATCGGCAGGGTAGGGCGGGCGATGGGAGGGCGGCGTCAAAACGTTGAAAACGCGCTGCCCAGCCCCATTCTGGCCCTCGTCGATGGCGCTGGCATTGCGCAGGATCAAGCCGCGGGCCCGGGGGTGACGGGCGGAAGCGTCGCCAACCGCTAGAATTGGCCGGACGGTGCCCGCCTGCGTGGGCGACCGAACTTATTCGAGGTGTCTGGATGGAATTCAAGGATTATTACGCCACGCTCGGTGTGGAACCGACCGCGGGCGACGCGGAGATCAAGACCGCCTACCGGCGGCTGGCGCGCAAGTACCACCCCGACGTCAGCAAGGAGGCCGGCGCGGAAGAGAAGTTCAAGGCCGTCAACGAGGCCTATGAGGCCCTGCGCGACCCGCAGAAGCGTGCCGCCTACGACCAGCTCAAGGCGCAGGGCTATCGCCCGGGCGAGGAGTTCCACGCACCGCCGAACTATGGCGGTGGCCAGGGCTTTGATTTCGAGGAGGTGTTCGGCGGTGGCGCCGGCGGTGGCGGCTTCAGCGACTTCTTCGAAAGCCTGTTCGCGCGCCAGCGCGGCGGTGGCGGTGGCGGGCGCTCCAGCGGTTTCGCCGGCGCCGGCGCTGGCCCGCAGCCGCTGCGCGACACCCGCGCCAAACTCTCCGTGCCGCTGGAAGCGGCTTATGCCGGCGACTCGCTGCGCATCAACGTCAACGGCCGCCAGCTGGACGTGCGCGTCCCCAAGGGCATCCGTCCCGGCCAGGTGATCCGTCTGACCGGGCAGGGCAACGGCGGTGGCAACCTGCTGCTGGAAGTGGAGTACGCCGAACATCCGCAGTTCGAGGTGGACGGACGCAACGTGCTCTACACCCTGCAGGTGACGCCGTGGCAGGCGGCACTGGGCACCAGCATCAGCGTCCCGACGCTGGGCGGTGCGGTGGAACTGAAGGTGCCGGCCGATTCGGATGCGGGGCGCAAGCTGCGCCTGCGTGGCCGCGGCCTGCCCGGCACGCCGGACGGGGACCAGATCGTGGAACTGGAGATCGTCGCGCCGGCCCCGACCGAAGAAGCGCAGAAAAAGGCCTACAAGGCGCTGGCCAAGGCCTTCGGCGAGAAGATCTGAACGACGCCCGGTGGGTGCCGACCGCAGGTCGGCACGCGGGTCAAAGGGCCGGCGGTTCCTGGCTGCTGAACACCCGCTCCAGCACCTCGGACAGCTCGTCCTCGGAGAACGGCTTGGTGATGTAGGCCTTGGCGCCCTGCCGCATGCCCCACATGCGGTCGGTGTCCTGGTCCTTGGTGGTCACCAGGATCACCGGGATATGCTTGGTGGCCGCATCGCGCGACAGCGTGCGGGTCGCCTGGAAGCCGTTGAGGTTGGGCATCACCACGTCCATCAGGACCAGGTCGGGCAGTTCGGCCTTGGCCGCTTCCACACCGGCCGCACCATCGGTGGCGGTCAGGATCTCGTGACCGAGCTTCTCGACGATGCGCTGTATCCCCAACAGCTGCGACGGTGAATCGTCGACGATCAGAATGCGTGCCATGTTGTTCCCCATGTGATGCGCGCAGTGTAGTGCGCGCCTCGCATCGGCGTGAAGCATCCGGCGCACCGTCCGTCGCCCGGCTGGCGCGCTCAGTCGATTCGTACCACCGTACGCCCGTGCCCTCCGCCGGCCAGGAGCCGTTCGAACACCCCAGGCAGGCCGTCCAGGCCCACTTCGCCGGTGCAGATGCGCTCCAGGTGGCGCGGCCGCCACTCGCTGCCGAGCTTGTCCCACACCTTCTCGCGCAGCACCCGCGGCGCGCTGGAGGACGACACGCCCAGCAGCGACACGCCGCGGATGATGAAGGGCATCACCGTCATGTCCAGCGCAGGGCTGGCGGCGAGTCCGGCACTGACCACGCTGCCGTACGGCGCGGTCTGCGCCAGCAGGCTGGCCAGCATCGGCCCGCCGGCGTTGTCCAGGCCGCCACCGAAGCGCGCCGATTCCATCGGCCGGGTGGTGGCCAGCGCCTCGCGCGGCAGCACCTCACGCGCCCCCAGGCCGCGCAGGTAGTCGGCCTGCCCGGCCTTGCCGCTGATGGCATGCACCTCGAATCCGGCCTGGCTGAAGATGTCCACCGCCAGCGAGCCCACGCCGCCGGTGGCGCCGGTGACCGCCAGCGGCCCCAGTTCGGGCGTCAGCCGGTTGTCGAGCATGCGCAGCAGCGCCAACGCGGCAGTGAAACCGGCCGTGCCCAGGATCATCGCCTCGCGCGGGGTCAGCCCGGCCGGCTGGGCGATCACCGCGCTGGAGGCCAGCCGGACATACTGGCTGTAGCCGCCATCGCGGGTCTCGCTCAGCCCGCAGCCGGTGGCCAGCACCGCATCGCCTTCGCGCCAGGCCGGGTCGGTGGAGGCGACCACCGTGCCGGCCACATCGATCCCGCCCACCAGCGGAAAGCGTCGCAGGATCCGCCCCGTGCCGGTGCCGGCCAGGGCATCCTTGTAGTTGACCGAGGACCAGCCGGCCCGGATCACCACCTCGCCGGGCGCCAGGTCGTCCAGTCCGATCGGCTCCATCCCGGCCCGATGGCCGCCGTCGGCGGCCTGGTGGATGCGGAATGCGTCGAAGGGGGCGGAAGGGAGCATGGCCGGGACCTGGCGGGGAAGGGAGGCACACACCTTACCCGCTGGCAGCGGGGGCGGGGCCGGTGCAAGGCTGCATGAATCGCATCCCGCGCCACCTTCCCCCTTCCAATCCTGCCGGTCAGCCCCATCTAGTAGAATCGGATGAGATACACCGGTTGACGTTGCGGGAGTGGCCCGCAGGCAGCCTTACCTTGATGGAGCGTGCATGGCCTGGAATACACCCGGCGGCAACAAGGGCGGACAAGGCCCCGACGATAATCGACGCGGGCCGTTCAAGCCGCGCGGCGGCGGCAATGGCGGTGGTTGGGGCGGATTGCCCGGACCGCTGAAGGAGATGTTCGATGGGAACATCCTGCGCTGGGTCGCGGTAGCGGTGGTGCTGCTGCTGCTGTTCTCCAGTTTCCAGCTGATCGGCGAACAGCAACGTGGCGTGGTGCTGCGTTTCGGCCAGTTCTCGCGGATCCTGGGGCCTGGCCCGAACTTCAAGCTGCCGTGGCCGATCGAATCGGTGACCAAGGTCAATGCCACCCAGATCAAGACCTTCAGCAGCCAGGTGCCGGTGCTGACCCGTGACGAGAACATCGTCAACGTCTCGGTCAACGTGCAGTACCGCATCGCCGATCCGCAGAAGTACCTGTTCGGTTCGGTCTCGGCCGACCAGGTGCTGGAGCAGTCGGCGCAGAGCGCGGTGCGCGAGCAGGTGGGCCGTGCCGACCTCAATACCGTGCTGAACAACCGCGGTCCGCTGGCCGTGGTCGCCGAAGAGCGTCTGCAGTCGGCGCTGAAGGCCTACCAGACCGGCCTGGTCGTGACCGGGCTGACCCTGCCCGACGCGCGCCCGCCGGAAGAAGTGAAGCCGGCGTTCGACGAGGTCAACGGCGCGCAGCAGGTCAAGGAACGCCTGATCAACGAAGCCCAGGCCTATGCGGCCAAGGTCGTGCCCGAAGCGCGCGGCCAGGCCTCGCGTGCCCGCACCACCGCCGAAGGCTACAAGCAGGCGGTGGTGTCCAAGGCGCAGGGTGATGCCGACCGCTTCAGCCTGCTGCAGGTGCAGTACAAGGACGCCCCGGAAGTCACCCGCAAGCGGCTGTGGCTGGAAACGGTGGAGCAGGTGCTCTCGCAGAACCGCAAGATCATCGGTGGCGATGGCCGCCAGCTGATCTACGTGCCGATGCCGGGTGATGCCCGCGCCGGTGCCGCCGGTGCCGCCCCGGCGGTGACCCCGGAAGTGATGCTGCCGTCGTTGCCGGCCAGCACGCCGGTGGATGGGGCGCGCGATGCCGAGCGCCCGACCACCCGACCCACCGGACGACCGACCGGTCGTGAAGGAGCCAGCCGATGAAGAGTTCACTGTGGATCGGGTTGGCCGTGGCCGCCCTGCTGGGCCTGTTGGGGTCGGTGTATGTGGTCCGTGAGGACCAGACCGCGATGGTGTTGAACCTGGGCAAGGTGGTCCGTGCGGACATCAAGCCGGGCCTGCACTTCAAGGTGCCGCTGGTGGAATCGGTACGCGTGTTCGACCGCCGCTTCCAGGTGCTGGACACCGCGCCGGCGCGTTACTTCACCGCCGAGCAGAAGGACGTCAGCGTCGACTTCTTCGCCATCGGCCGCATTTCCGACGTGCGCAACTACTACCGCGCCACCGGTGGCGATGCCGCCCTGGCCAATGCGCGCCTGGCACCGATCATCACCGACTCGCTGCGCAACCAGATCAACTCGCGCACCCTGCAGCAGCTGGTGTCGGGTGATCGCAGCGAACTGATCGCCAACCAGTTGACCGGCATCAACAAGGCGGTCAAGGAACTGGGCATGGAAATCATCGACCTGCGCATCAAGCAGATCGACCTGCCCACCGACAGCCAGGTGATCAACGATGTGTACGAGCGCATGCGCGCCCAGCGCAAGCAGGAAGCGGCCAAGCTGCGCGCCGAGGGTGAGGAGCAGTCGCTGACCATCCGTGCCCAGGCCGACCGCGACAGCACCGTGCTGGTGGCCGAAGCCGAGCGCGATGCCCAGCAGCTGCGCGGTGCCGGTGACGCCGAAGCCGCCCGCATCTACGGCAAGGCCGGTTCGGCCGACCCGTCGTTCTACGCCTTCTACCGCAGCCTGGAGGCCTACCGCGGCTCCATGACCGACGGCAATGGCGTGATCGTGCTCGACAAGAACGATCCGTTCCTGCAGTACCTCAAGAGCGATCGCTGAGGCCGCAGACGGCAGCAACCCACGGGGACCCGGTGCAGACCGGGTCCCCGTTTCATTTGTGATGGTGTGGAGTTCTTCATGAAAGACCTGTTCTCGGCGCTGTGCCTGGTGGCCGTGTTCGAAGGCCTGTTCCTGTTCGTCGCGCCCCGTGCCTGGAAGCGCATGGCCGAGCAGCTGCTGATGCTGCGCAGCAGCGCCCTGCGGACCTGGGGCGGGGTGATCCTGCTGGCCGGCCTCACCACGCTGTGGTGGCTGAAGCATTGAGACGGCCCGGCCCCCGGATGGCGGGCCTGACCGGACGGTGAAGCCGCGTGCCGCCGGGGTGGCACCGGACCCCGGAAACCCGGATAATGCACAAAAGCCGGACGGGCCTCCCCGTTCGGCTTTTTCTGTGTCTGGGCCTTCCATCGCCGGCCGCTCCCCGTTTGGAGCCGCCATCACCGCGCTGGCCAGCCCCGCCACGGTCTACCCGTCCGCGGCCCCGATGGCCGCAACACATTGAGGAGCCCGTCATGGGTCAGTCTGTCGTAGTGCTTGGTGCCCAGTGGGGCGATGAAGGCAAAGGCAAGATCGTCGATCTGCTCACCGAGGAAATCGGCGCCGTCGTGCGCTTCCAGGGCGGTCACAATGCCGGCCACACCCTGGTCATCAACGGCAAGAAGACCGTCCTGCACCTGATCCCGTCGGGCATCCTGCGTGCCGATGCACTGTGCCTGATCGGCAACGGTGTGGTGATCTCGCCGGCCGCGCTGCAGAAGGAAATCGCCGAGCTGGAAACCTCCGGCGTGGAAGTGCGTTCGCGCCTGAAGATCTCCCCGGCCGCGCCGCTGATCATGCCGTATCACATCGCCCTGGACCAGGCGCGCGAACGCGCTGCCGGCGGCAAGGCGATCGGCACCACCGGCCGCGGCATCGGCCCGGCATACGAAGACAAGGTGGCGCGTCGCGGCATCCGCATCGCCGACCTGCACTATCCCAAGCAGCTTGAAGAGCTCCTGCGCACCGCGCTGGACTACCACAACTTCGTGCTGACCAAGTACCTCAACACCGACGCGATCGACTTCCAGAAGACCTACGACGAAGCCCTGGCCTTCGGCGAGTACGTCGAGCCGATGAAGTCCGACGTCGCCGGCATCCTGCACGACCTGCGCAAGCAGGGTAAGCGCGTGCTGTTCGAAGGCGCCCAGGGCGCGCTGCTGGACATCGACCACGGCACCTACCCGTACGTCACCAGCTCCAACACCACCGTTGGCGGCGCACTCGCCGGTGCCGGCGTGGGTGCCGATGCGATCGACTACGTGCTGGGCATCGCCAAGGCCTACGCCACCCGCGTCGGCGGCGGCCCGTTCCCGACCGAGCTGGACGATGAGATCGGCCAGGGCATCCGCGACCGTGGTGCCGAGTACGGCGCCTCGACCGGCCGTCCGCGTCGCTGCGGCTGGATGGACATCGTCGCGCTCAAGCGCGCCGTGGCCATCAACGGCATCAGCGGCCTGTGCATCACCAAGCTCGACGTGCTCGATGGCATGGAGAAGCTGAAGGTCTGCATCGCGTACGAATACCGCGGCAAGCGCACCGAGTACGCGCCGCTGGACGCCCAGGGCTGGGAAGAGTGCACCCCGGTGTACCTGGAGTTCCCGGGCTGGACCGAGAACACCCACGGCATCACCAACTGGGACGACCTGCCGCCGGCGGCCCGTGCGTACCTGCGCGCGCTGGAAGAGCTGGCCGGTTGCCCGATCAGCATCGTCTCCACCGGCCCGGATCGTGACCACACGATGGTCCTGCAGGACCCGTTCGCCTGAGCGGACCGCCGGTCCCGGGCCATGCCCGGCGCCCGGCCGGGTGGCTGACACGGCCCCAATGAAAGAGCCCCGCGCAAGCGGGGCTTTTTCGTGGGTCAAGGTGAATCGGACCCATCCCGGCCGGCGCTCGCCGGTCAAGAACGCGCCGGTCAGCGCCGATAACCGGGCACTCCCCCCGGTTTGGATCGATATCATGGATTTCTTGAGGAACGTCAGCGTCGTCTGGCGTCTAGGTATGGGCTTTGGCCTGTTGTTGCTGCTGGTGGCCGCCGTCGTGGCTACCGGCGCCACCGGCAGCGTGGTGCAGAAGCGCGCGATGCAGGACGTGGCCGAGGTCAGCGTGGCCAAGGTCCGGCTGCTGTCGGACATGCTCGACGCGAACAACCAGATGATGGTCGTGCGCCGTGAAATGCTGATCCGCCAGGGTGAAGCGCGCGAGGCCGACGAGGCCCGCATCGCCGACCTGGTCAAGCGCTACGAAACCAGTTGGACCGCCTACCAGGCGCTGCCGGGCGATGCCGAGGGCAAGCAGATCGGCGAGGAGATCGCCGCCCGGCGCGCCACCGCCCGTCCATTGAACAAGCAGACCAGCGAGCTGATGCAGCAGGGCGACTTCCCGGCCGCCGTCGCGTTGACGCTTGGCGCGGTGCAGGATGCAGCCAACGGCTGGAACAAGGCCCTGGCCAATGGCGTGGCCTACGAAGAAACCCAGAGCCGCGAGGCCGCCGGCGAGGCGATCCGGCTGGGTGAGCGCACCCTGCTGCAACTGCTGGTGCTCGGCGGTGTGGCGCTGCTGGTCGGCATTGCGGCCTCCGTGCTGATCGGGCGCAGCCTGACCGGCCCGCTGGCCCGGGCAGTGGGCCTGGCCGAGCGCATGGCCAGGGGCGAGCTGGACCAGGACTTCCGCCTGGACGGCCGCGACGAACTGACCCAGCTGGGCGAGGCGATGGCCAGCGTGCGCCACAACGTGCAGGCGGCGATCACCGCGCAGCTCGACATGGCGGGTCAGCACGAGGCCGGTGCGATCAGCTACCGCATGGACGAAGCGGCGTTCCCCGGCGACTACGGGCGCATGGTGCATGCCACCAACGAACTGGTTGCCTCGCACGTGGCGGTCGAGTTCCACATGGTCGAGGTGATGCAACGCTATGCGATCGGCGACCTGAGCCGCGACCTCGACAGCTACCCCGGCGAGAAGGCGGTACTGACCCGCACGATGGCCACGGTCAAGCACAGCCTGGAAGCGATCAATGCCGAGATCGACCTGCTGGCCCAGGCCGCCAGCGCGGGCGATTTCTCGGTGCGCGGCAATGAGGCGGCCTTCCAGTTCCAGTTCCGCGCAATGGTGGCCAACCTCAACGGCATGATGGCCAGTTCGCAGGCCAGCATCGCCGATCTCTCGGCTGTGCTGCGCGCGATCTCCGTCGGCGATCTGACCTCGCGCATGGACGGCCACTACGAAGGCGTGTTCGCGCAGATGCGCGACGATGCCAACGTTACTGCCGCGCAGCTGACCGGCATCGTAGGCAAGATCCAGCTCGCGGCGGGCAGCATCAACGATGCCGCCCAGGAACTGGCTGCCGGCCACAACGACCTGTCGCGCCGCACCGAGCAGCAGGCCGCCAATCTGGAAGAGGCGGCCGCCTCGATGGAGGAGCTGACCTCCACCGTGCGCCAGAATGCCGAGCTTGCCAGCCAGGCCGACCACGAGGCGCACGCCGCCGGCGCGGCGGTGAAGGCCACCGAGCAGGCCATCGCGCAGATGGCGGCGGTGATGGGCGAGATCGACCAGTCGTCCGCACGCATCTCCGAGATCTCCTCGGTGATCGACGGCATCGCCTTCCAGACCAACATCCTGGCCCTGAACGCGGCAGTGGAAGCGGCCCGCGCCGGCGAAAACGGCCGCGGTTTCGCCGTGGTGGCCAGCGAAGTACGCACCCTGGCCCAGCGTGCCGGCGTCGCCGCCAAGGAGATCAAGGACCTGATCGACGACGCCAGCGCCAAGGTCAAGACCGGCCTGAGCGTCACCGTGGAATCCGAAGCGGCGATCACCCGCCTGACCCAGGCCAGCTCGCGCACCAATCAGTTGATGAGCGACATCGCCGCCGCCACCAAGGAACAGGCGGCCGGTATCGAACAGGTCAACCAGGTGGTGGTGCAGATGGACCAGGTGACGCAGCAGAATGCCGCGCTGGTCGAAGAAGCCACCGCGGCCAGCCGTTCGCTGGAACAGCAGGCCAGCACCCTCACCGACGCGGTGGCGGTGTTCAAGCTGGACACGGGCAGCCTCGCACCGATGCGCCGGGTCGCCTGATCCGACGGGCGTGCATGCGCGGCACCGCAGGACGGTGTCGCGCAAGCAGTGTGTTGACCGCACGGCGGAACGGCTGGCGGAGTTCCCTTTCGCCACCCGGTTCCAGTACCGTGGCAGGCTCCGCCACCGCGCCAGGCTGTGCATGATCATCCGCCCCATGACGCCCGACGACGTCCACGCCGCCAGCGCCATCTGCCTGCAGGCGTTTAACATCGCCGTCGCGCCATCGCTGTCTGCGCAGGGTGTCGCCACGTTCGGTGGGGTCGCTTCGGCCGAGGCATTCACCGCACGCCTGCAGGGCGACAACGTCATCCTGGTCGCGGTCGACGAGGGCAAGGTGCGTGGCGTGGCCGAGCTCAAGGAAGGGCGGCACGTGGCGATGCTGTTCGTGGCGCCGGACTGCCAGCAGCGCGGTGTCGGTCGTGCATTGATGACGGCGCTGTTGACGCATGCGCGTGCGCCGTTGATCACGGTCAGCGCGTCGCTGCCCTCGGTGCCTGCCTATGCCCGCTATGGCTTCGTCTGTGCGGGCGACGTCGCCACGGCATCGGGTCTGGTTTACCAGCCCATGCACACACCGCACCACATCGCGGCACCGGTGGGCTGATCCGGATGCGGACGCTTGCGCTGCTGGAGGGCGGCTGCGCCCTCTGTGGACACGTGTTCGCGCATCCGGCGCTGGGTGACCATGCTTATGGCGAGGCACTCCTGTGCAGTGCCGACGGCCATCACGTCGTGGTGGCCAGTGCGTTCGACCCGGTGCCACAGCGCGTGGCGGCCCTGTTGCCGGCCGGCGCGGACGCACGGTTCTGGCCGGTGCTGGCCGCGCTGGCCGACCCGATCGGGGGCCAGCCGCTGGTGCACGGCCTGCGTTGCCCGCAGTGTGGCGGAGCGCAGCTGCGCTACCACGACGGCCATCGCCGCGGGACGCAGGCGGTGGCCAACGCGGGATTCGTCGCCGCGACGGCCTTGACCGACCTGGATCTGCAGGCGGCCATCGAGCACCACCTCGCGGCGTAGCGCAGGCTACCCACGGCAGGGCTTTTCAGCGATGCTCTGCGCAGGACAGGGGGCAACATGGACAACAGGGATCAAGGCCGCACCGAGGACAACGTGCCGGCGATCGCGCCATCGGGCGGACACCCCGGTGCCGCGCCAGGGGAGGGGGCATCCACCGACTGGTCGGTGCTGCCCGTGGTACGGGGCAGCGAGGACTCGGTGGTCATGGTGCTGTGGCGGCTGCTGCGGCAGGAACCGGCCTTGATCGTCAGCGCCGGTTACGTGCTGCTGTCGCTGCTCGGCCTGTGGTCGAGCTATTTCTTCTACCTGCGCTTCGAGCTGTCGATCCTCGACTACCTGCAGATCAGCGATTTCCTGGTGGCCGGGCTGCGTGATCCCGCCTACGCCGCGATCCTCGGGGGCGGCATCGCGCTGGCCATTGTGGTGGGCTGGCCGGACACCCTGCGTCGGCGCAACCCGGCGAAGGTGGACGCGCTGCGCGCGCGCCATTGGGGCTGGCGCCTGCTGTTTTCGCGTTCGCCGCTGACCAGTTGGGACATCTCCGGCGTGCGCCCGCTCACCGGACTGTGCATGGCCGTCGCATTGTTCATGGCGCTGGGCGCGGCGATTTATTCGCTGGACAAGGCCGAAGGCATCCGCACCGAAGGGCAGGGCAACAGGGTGACCGTCCATCTCACTGGCGACGTGGCACCGCTGCAGGGTGACGCACGCCTGCTCGGCAGCAGCAGCGCGTTCGTGTTCCTGTGGTGGCCGCAGCAGCATCGCGCGGAGGCCGTGCCGATCTCGGCGATCAAGCGCCTGCAGGCGGCCGTGGTGGCGCCCAAGGCCGTTGCCGCGCCCAAACCGGCGCCTGCGGCGCGATGAGCGCGCCAGGGTGGCGTCGTTCACGGCCGCCGTTGTGGGGGTGGCTGGATGGACTGGGCAAGGTGCTGGTGGTGCTGCTGCCGGCCGCGTATCTGCTGGGGCGCACCTGCGAGGCGGCGTACTGGGCTGGCCTGGGGCTTGGCGACGGTCTGGTGGATCGCGGCGTCGAAGCGCTGGTGTATCGCGGGTTCGAGGTGGTCTGGTATACGGCCGCCGAGAGCATGAAGCTGCTTCCGGATACCGGCCTGTCGATGCCCTTGCCGGTGCTGCTGGTTGTCGCCGCGGTGCTGGGAGTGGTCCTCGGCATCGGCACCCTCATTTGCGTTGCTTGGCTGGTGCGGGTCCGCCGCCAGCCCTGGCTGCGTCGCCAGCGGGCGCGGCTGCGGATTGCGCGGCGCAGGCTGCGGCGTGAGGTCCGCGGCGAACGCTGGCTGAGCCGGCGTGAGTTCGGCCGGGTGATGGTCGTTACAGATACGCTGGATCGCCGCGTCAGGTGGTTCGGTCTGCTGCTCGTCGGCTGGGTGGTGCTGGTGCTGGCTCCGATATGGGGCCACGTGGCAGGCACGCAGCTGGCCCGGCAGACCGACCAGCGCTATCGCCTGTGGAGCGCGCCGGACAACCAGCAGCGGGCGTTCACCCTGGTCCATCTGAAAACGCCGCCGCACCCCGCGCAGGACGCCATGCTGCTCGAGTGCGGCACCCGCTGGTGCGTGTACTTCAACGGCATGGACTTCGTGGCCGTGGCCCCGGAGCAGATCGAACGACTGCAGGGCTGCCTGCGCATCGAAGCGCTGTCGGCCGGCGGGCTGGCGTGCAACAACAAGGCACTGCCCGCACCGCGGTGATCCGTGCTGCGACGACGGCACCCCGCCGTCGCAGCGACATCCCGCGCTAGGCCAGCGTGCGCACCTTGGGTTCGCGCGCCCACTGGCGGGTAGCGGCAACGGCGATGAAGCCGGCCGCATCTTCGGCTTCGACCACGCCGGCATCGTTGCCCACGCGCGCGGCCTTCAACAGCGCCTGGGCCCCTTCATCGGCGGCGATGGCTTTCAGGTGGGCCCAGGCGTCGGCCACGAAGTCGATGGCCGCCGATTCCCTGGTCAGTCGCTTGGCCGCGTCGGCGCTGAGCACCACCGCCACGGCGTCGAACACCACCGAGGGCGTGCCGGCGAGCTGGCCATCGGCCGGCTGCACCTTGCCATCGCTGAGCGCGCCGCCGCCGATCTTGGGGGCGACCAGTTTGACGCTGGCCCCGGCCTTGGCCGCTGCCTTGCGCAGGGCATTGATTACTCCGGCATCCGATCCGGCATCGAACAGGATGCCGATGCAGCGTCCCTTGAGGGTGTCCCGGGTCCGGCCGATCACGCGCACTTCCGGCGCCGCGGGAAGGTCCTGCGCCGGCGTCGCCGTGGCGGCCGGGTCGGGCAGGGCCGGCATCGCCAGGCCCGCTGCCACCCGCTTGGCCAGGCCCTCATCGATGTTGCGCAGGTGGCTCACCGTGCGCTCGCGGATGCGCGCCGTCTCCACCTTGGACAGTTCGAACACCAGCGCCGAGGCCAGGTGTGCCTGCTCCGGTGCCTCCAGGCTGCGGAAGAACATCCGAGCCTGGCTGTAATGGTCGGCAAAGCTCTCGGCTCGCACGCGGCCCTTGCGGCCATCGTCGGGCGCGGTGGCGTGGCTGGGGAACCCGTCGGCGCTTTCGCGCGGGCTGTCGTCCTGCAGCGAGCTCGGCTCGTACGCCACCCGGCCTTTGGGCACGTCCATCTGCATATGCCCGTCGCGCTGGTGGTTGGCAAAGGGGCATTTGGGGGTGTTGATCGGAATCTGGTGGAAGTTCGGCCCACCCAGCCGGCTCAGCTGCGTATCCAGGTAGGAGAACAGGCGACCCTGCAGCAGCGGATCGTTGCTGAAATCGATCCCCGGCGGTACGTTTGCCGGGCAGTACGCCACCTGCTCGGTTTCGGCGAAGAAGTTGTCCGGCCAACGGTCCAGCACCATCCGGCCGACCACCGTCAACGGTACCAGCGATTCGGGAATGATCTTGGTCGGGTCCAGGTGGTCGAACGGGAACGCATCGGCCTCCTCCTCGGTGAACAGCTGCACGGCCAGTTCCCACTCGGGGAAGTCGCCGGCGCTGATCGACTCGAACAGGTCGCGCCGGTGGAAGTCGTTGTCCGCGCCCTGCAGCTTCACGGCTTCGTCCCACACGGTGGACTGCAGTCCCAGCTTGGGACGCCAGTGGAATTTGACGAAGGTGGATTCGCCGGCGTCGTTGAGCAGGCGGAAGCTGTGGATGCCGAAGCCCTCGATCATGCGCAGCGAGCGTGGAATGGCACGGTCGCTCATGGCCCACATGACCATGTGCATCGATTCGGGCATCAGCGAGATGAAATCCCAGAACGTGTCGTGCGCGCTCGCTGCCTGGGGAAAGGCGCGATCCGGTTCCATCTTCACCGCATGGATCAGGTCGGGGAACTTGATCGCATCCTGGATGAAGAACACCGGGATATTGTTGCCGACCAGGTCCCAATTGCCTTCGCGGGTGTAGAACTTGACCGCGAAACCGCGTACGTCGCGCGGCGTATCCACCGAGCCGGCGCCACCGGCCACGGTGGAGAAGCGGGTGAACACGGGGGTGCGCACACCGACCTCGCTCAACACCCGTGCGCGCGTGTAGTCGCCCAGCGAGCGGGTCAGCTCGAAGTAGCCGTGGGCCGCACTGCCGCGGGCGTGCACGATGCGTTCGGGAATGCGCTCGTGGTCGAAGTGGGTGATCTTCTCGCGCAGGATGAAGTCTTCCAGCAGCGTCGGCCCGCGCGGCGTGGCGCGCAGGGAATTCTGGTTGTCGGCCACCGGGATGCCCTGCGCGGTGGTCAACTGGGGATGGCCGCCCCCCGCGCGCTGGTGGAGTTCGTCGCCTGTACCGCGCGCGTCGGTGGAGGCAGGGGCGGGCTTGCGGGGCTTGCTGGTGGCCATGAGGGCTCTCCGGGCTGGCGGGGTGGCAACACCTCACACTGGCAACCCGGGCGTTAACCAGCGGTGCGAAAATGGCCGGCAGCATGCACCTGCGCTTCACGCGACGGGTATCCTTGGCGCGTGTTCCTTCCCAGCCTGCCGTGCCATGCGCGTTGAACCCGCCGACATCGAAGCCCTCTTCGACGCGATCCCGGACGTGTTGTTCTTCATGAAGGACCGCCAGGGCCGCTACACGCACATCAACCAGACGATGCTGCGCCGGCTGGGCCTGAAGTCGCGCAAGGAGGTGATCGGCCGGACCGCCGCGGAAATCTACCCGACCGGGCTGGGCGCCGACTACGCCTCCCAGGACGCGCAGGTGCTGGCCGGCAAGGTGATCGAGAACCTGATGGAACTGCACCTGTTCGCCAACCGCGAGCCGGGCTGGTGCCTGACCTGCAAGCGCCCGCTGCTGGTCGAGGGCCAGGTGCAGGGGCTGATCGGGATTTCGCGCGACCTGGGCCAGAAGGACAGCCTGGGCACCCAGTACGAGCAGCTGCGCCTGGCGCTGGCGCATCTGAACGCGCACTACGCCGAGAATGTACGCATGCAGACGCTGCTGGACATCACCGGGTTCTCGCTGTCCAAGCTGGAGCGGACCTTCCGCAAAGTGTTCCAGATGACCCCGCAGCAGGTGCTGACCCGCCTGCGCATCCAGATGGCGGTCCATCTGCTGCATGGTCCGGACACCATCGCCAGCATCGGCCAGGCCTGTGGCTTCACCGACCAGAGCGCGTTCACGCGCAAGTTCAAGGCCGAGGTCGGGGTATCGCCGCGTGGCTACCGCGCCCAGATCGGCGAACGCGCCGAGGCCTGAGCGCGGCCCCGGCCGACCCGGCCTTCCGGCCTATCCCGTCATGCCGCCGGACGCGGTATCGTGTCGCACTCGTTGCCCGCCAAGCGATCCCGATGCCCGCATCTCCGACTCCGGCTCCTGCCGCTTCTCCCGCCAACGCCCGCCTGGGCCACGCGCTCAAACCCCGCCAGCTGATCATGATGGGCTTGGGCAGCGCGATCGGCGCGGGTCTGTTCCTCGGCTCCGGCGTGGGCGTGCAGGCCGCCGGGCCGGCAGTACTGCTGTCCTACCTGGTCGCCGGCGCGCTGGTGATCATCGTGATGAACGCGCTGGGCGAAATGGCGGCGGCCAAGCCGACCAGCGGCGCGTTCTCGGTGTACGCCGCCGATGCGATGGGCGCCACCGCCGGCGCCACGGTGGGCTGGTTGTGGTGGGTGCAGCTGGTGATCGTGATCGCCGCCGAGGCGGTTGGCGCGGCGGGCCTGCTGGCCACGGTGTGGCCAGTGATTTCGGTGCCGATGGCGGCGCTGGCCTTCATGGTGTTTTTCACCGCGATCAACCTGCTGGGGGTGAAGAACTTCGGCGAGTTCGAGTTCTGGTTCGCGATCCTCAAAGTGGTGGCGATCGTGGCCTTCATCCTGATCGGCGCGGCGCTGCTGCTGGGCTGGCTGCCCGATGTGACGTCGCCGGGCCTGAGCAATTTCACCGCGCACGGTGGCTTTGCGCCCACGGGGCTGGCCGGCGTCGGCGCGGCCCTGCTGGTGGTGGTGTTCGCCTTCGGAGGCACCGAGATCGTGGCGGTGGCCGCAGCGGAAACCGAAGACCCCGAGCGCAGCATCGCGCGCGCGATCCGCACCGTGGCCTGGCGCATCCTGGTGTTCTACATCGGCTCGCTGAGCGTGATCATCGCCGTGGTGCCGTGGACCAGCGAGCTGCTCAAGTCGCCGTTCGCCGCGGTGCTGGAGGTGGCCAGGATTCCCGGTGCGGCCACCGCCATCACCCTGATCGCGGTGATCGCGCTGCTGTCCGCGCTCAATGCCAATCTGTATGGCGCCTCGCGCATGATGTTCTCGCTGGCGCAGCGCCGCGAAGCGCCGGCCGTGCTCGGGTGGACCGATCCGCGCCAGGTCCCCATCATCGCGGTGCTGGCCAGCGTGCTGTTCGGCTTTGCGGCCACGGTGATGGAACTGCTGTTCCCGGAGCGGGTGCTGCCGGTGCTGCTCAACATCGTTGGCTCGACCTGCCTGCTGGTGTGGACGATCTCGTTGCTGTCGCAGTTGATCCTGCGCCACCGCGCCAACCGTGATGGCACCCGCCTGCCGTTCCGCATGGCCGGCTATCCCTACCTGACCGTGCTCGGCCTGGGCGTGCTGGCGCTGATCTTCGGCCTGCTGCTGTCCGAAGCGCACACCCGCCTGCAGTTCCTCTCGATGGCGGCGCTGACCGCAGTGATCGCGATCACCAGTGAAGTGGCGCGCCGCGTGCGGGCCAACCGTCCGGGCGATTGACCGGCACCACGAGGCATCTCCCAACAAAAAACGGCCCGCTTGCGCGGGCCGTTTTTCGTTGCGTCAGGGCAGGGAGGTTCAGACCTCCACGCCCTCGTCTTCCTTGTAGGCATCGACCGGGATGCAGGCGCACATCACGTTCTTGTCGCCGTAGACGTTATCCACGCGTGCCACCGGCGGCCAGTACTTCTGCTGGCGCAGGCTGGCCAGCGGGAAGGCCGCCAGCTCGCGCGGGTAGGCATGGGCCCACTCGCTGGCCGAGACCGCCGTGGCGGTGTGCGGCGCATTCTTGAGCGGGTTGTCCTCGCGGTCCAGGCGGCCGTCTTCGATCGCGGCGATTTCTTCACGGATCTGGATCATCGCGTTGATGAAGCGATCCAGTTCGTGCAGCGATTCGCTTTCGGTCGGCTCCACCATCAGCGTGCCGGCGACCGGGAAGCTCAGGGTCGGGGCGTGGAAGCCGAAGTCGATCAGGCGCTTGGCCACGTCCTCGGCGGCGATGCCGGAGGTCTTCTCCAGCGGACGCACGTCCAGGATGCACTCATGCGCCACCAGCCCGTTGCGGCCGGTGTACAGGGTCTTGAAGTGCGGGGCCAGACGCTTGGCGATGTAATTGGCGTTGAGCAGCGCGACCTGGGTCGCCTTGCGCAGGCCGGCGGTGCCCATCAGGGTGATGTACATCCAGCTGATCGGCAGGATCGAGGCGCTGCCGAAGCTGGCCGCGCTGACCATGCCCACATCGCCTTCGCCGCCCAGCACCTTGGGCAGGAACGGCGCCAGGTGCGATTTGACCGCGCACGGGCCCACGCCCGGGCCGCCGCCGCCGTGCGGAATGCAGAAGGTCTTGTGCAGATTCAGGTGCGACACGTCCGAGCCCCACTTGCCGGGCTTGGCCACGCCCACCAGGGCGTTCATGTTGGCACCGTCGGTGTACACCTGGCCGCCGTGCTTGTGGATGATCTCGCAGATCTCGACCACTTCCTCCTCGAACACGCCATGCGTGGACGGGTAGGTGATCATCAGCGCGGCCAGGCGGTCGCTGTACTTCTCGGCGTTGACGCGGATGTCCTCGACGTCGACGTTGCCGTTGGCATCGGTCTTGGTCACCACGACCTTCATGCCGCACATCTGCGCCGAGGCCGGGTTGGTGCCGTGCGCCGAATCGGGGATCAGGCACACGTCGCGGTGGTCGTCGCCGCGCGAGCGGTGGTAGGCGCGGATCGCCAGCAGGCCGGCGTACTCGCCCTGCGCGCCGGAGTTCGGCTGCAGGCTGACGGCGTCGTAGCCGGTGCACTCCACCAGCATCGCTTCCAGGCCGTCGATGAGTTCCTTGTAGCCGGTGGCCTGGTCGGCCGGGGCCAGCGGATGGATGTTGGCGAACTCCGGCCAGGTCACCGGGATCATCTCGGCGGTGGCGTTGAGCTTCATGGTGCAGCTGCCCAGCGGGATCATGGTGCGATCCATCGCCAGGTCCTTGTCCGCCAGCGAACGCAGGTAGCGCAGCAGTTCGTGTTCGCTGTGGTGGGTGTTGAACACCGGGTGGGTCAGGAAGGCGCTGGTGCGCACCAGGCCGGCCGGCAGCGCGTCGGCGGTGGTGGCGTCGAGCGCGTCCACATCGACGTTCACACCGAACAGCTGGCCGAGCGCGACGATGTCGGCACGGGTGGCGGTTTCATCCAGGCTGATGCCGACCGCTTCGCTGTCGATCGCGCGCAGGTTGATGCGTGCGGCGGCGGCCTTGGCGTGGATCGCCCCGGCGTCGATGTCCTTGATGTGCAGCGTATCGAAGAAGTGCTCGCCGACGTTGACGCCGGCGCCGCGCAGCGCGGCCGCCAGGATGCTGGCCAGCCGATGCGTGCGGCGGGCGATGCGGGTCAGGCCGTCCGGGCCGTGGTACACGGCATACATCGAGGCCATCACGGCCAGCAGCACCTGCGCGGTACAGATGTTCGAAGTGGCCTTCTCGCGACGGATGTGCTGCTCGCGGGTCTGCAGGGTCAGGCGGTAGGCGGCATTGCCCTGCGCATCGACCGACACACCGATCAGGCGGCCCGGCATCGAACGCTTGTAGGCATCGCGGCAGGCCATGAAGGCGGCATGCGGGCCACCAAAACCGAACGGCACGCCGAAGCGCTGCGAGTTGCCGACCACGATGTCCGCGCCCCATTCGCCGGGGGCGGCGATCAGGGTCAGGGCGAGCAGGTCGGTGGCCACCGCCACCAGGCCGCCACGGGCGTGCACGGCATCGGCCAGCGCCTTGTGGTCGCCGATATGGCCGAAGGTATCCGGGTACTGCAGCAGCACGCCGTAGGCCTCCGCCTCCAGCGCCTCGGCCGGAGTGCCCACGCGCAGCACGATACCGAGCGGTTCGGCGCGCGTGCGCAGCAGCTCCAGCGTCTGCGGGTGCACGGCGTCGTGCACGAAGAAGGTGTCGGACTTCGACTTGGCCGAGCGCTTGGCCAGCGTCATCGCTTCAGCCGCGGCGGTGGCTTCGTCGAGCAGCGAGGCGTTGGCGATTTCCATGCCGGTCAGGTCGGCGCACAGCGTCTGGAAGTTGATCAGCGCTTCCATGCGGCCCTGCGAGATTTCGGCCTGGTACGGGGTGTAGGCGGTGTACCACGCCGGATTTTCCAGCACGTTGCGCAGGATCACGTTCGGAGTCAGCGTGCCGTAGTAGCCCTGGCCGATGAAGGTGCGGAACACCTGGTTCTTGTCGGCGATGGCGCGGATCTTGGCCAGTGCCTGCACTTCGGTCAGCGAATCGGGCAGGGCCAGCGGTGCCGGCGACTTGATCCCGGCCGGGACGATCGCATCGGTCAGCGCATCCAGCGACGCGTGGCCGACCACGTCGAGCATCTGCGCGATCTCGGCGTCGTTCGGGCCAATGTGGCGTTCGACGAACGCGTGGCTGTGTTCAAGCTCGCGCAGGGAAGGGGTGTTGTTGGACATGGCTGGCATCTCGGAGAGTGGGCACGCACGTTCGGAAGGCGGCCGGGCCGTGGCGCGAACAGGCGCGAGCCACCGGACCCTGCGGTCTTCCTGGGTGCCCCTCTGTCCTTTTGCCTGAGAGTTTAAAAGCGCGCATCTGCGTGCTCCGTGCCCCTTCGGCGCCGGCACTCGCCGGTCTCTCCAGAGTTGTGGTGCGGGTGGTATCGGGCCTGAGCGATTACGGGCGTTGCGCCTTCGGCAGCGGCTGGCCCAAAACGACCGTCCGCTTCTCCCACCATGTAGCCAGGCGATTATAGCCCAGCGGCCTGATCCGCTGCGTCCCTACGCCACATGAATACGGGGTGGTATGGGCGTCCGAACAGGGCCGTGGCGATGGTGCCCGGCCACACAAAGGCCTATCATCACCGGATCCTCGTATTCATCTGGCGCCGCCCGTTCCGGGCTGGCGCCCGCCGTGCGTTTGCGCATGGCCCAGACGGAAGACCGCATGACGCCCGCCTCGCCCTCGACCCGCCGCCTGGCCCTGCTGCTCGCAGGCCTGGCGATGTTCGGTCCGTTCTCGATCGATACCATCTTCCCGGCCTTCCTGCTGCTGGGTGAACGCATGCAGGTGGACCAGGTCGCCGTGCAGCAGACCATCAGCGTGTACCTGCTTTTCTACGGCCTGATGAGCCTGGCGCACGGCCCGCTGTCGGATGCGTTCGGTCGCAGGCGGGTGATCATCGGCGGGCTGGTGCTGTTCATCGCCGCGTCGGTCGGCTGCGCGCTGTCGCGCGACATGCCCACGCTGCTGGTGTTCCGCGCCCTGCAGGGTGTGACCGCCGGCGTCGGCGTGATCGTGGGCCGCGCGGTGATCCGCGACCTGTACCACGGTGCCGATGCGCAGCGCCTGATGAGCCAGGTGTCGATGATCTTCGGTGTGGCCCCGGCGATCGCGCCGATCATCGGCGGCTGGATCCTGCTCGGCGGCGGCGACTGGCCGCTGATCTTCTGGTTCCTGGTGGTGTTCGCGGTGGTGCTGCTGCTGGCCACCGGCAAGTGGCTGCCCGAAACCCATCCGGTACAGGCGCGCACGCCGCTGTCGATGCGCGCCCTGCTGCGCAGCTATGCGCGCATGGGCTCGCACCCGCGGTTGCTGCGGCTGGCGGCGGCGGGTGCGTTCAACTTCTCCGGCATCTTTCTCTACATCGCCTCGGCGCCGGTGTTTGTGATGCACCACCTGAAGCTGGGCGAGGGCGGGTTCGCCTGGCTGTTCATTCCCACCATCGGCGGCATGACGATGGGGTCGTTCCTGTCCGGGCGCATGGCCGGCCGGGTGGTGGCGCAGCGGCAGATCGCGATCGGCTTCGGCCTGTGCGCGCTGTCGGCGCTGCTCAACCTGGGCTATGTGCTGTCGGTGCCGCAGATCGCGCTGCCGTGGGCAGTGCTGCCGATCTTCCTCGGTGGCGTCGGCATGGCGCTGATCTTCCCCATTCTGGCGCTGGCGGTGCTGGACATGTATCCGCAGCAGCGCGGCCTGGCCTCGTCGATGCAGATGTTCATCCAGCTGATGATCAACACCGTCGTCGCCGGCGTGGTGTCGCCCCTGCTCAGCGGCAATCCGCTGCATCTGGCATTGGGCTATGCGGGCTTCTTCGCCATCGGTGCGACATTCTGGTACTGGGAGCGGCACTGCGAGCGCCGCGACGAGGCCCTGCTGCCGCCGGGCTGACGCCTGCGGCACGCCGCGGCGGCGCAGGGCAACGTCGCCCCGCGGCTGGCTGCCCCCCAATACCGGCCAGGGCATGCCCTGGGGGCCGCTTGCGGCCGGTACGGTATCCTGTGCACTTTCACGCAGTCCGGAAGTCCCCCGATGTCGACCACCTCCAAACTGCGCCGCGACATCCGCCGGCGCCGCGAAACCCAGGCCGCCAACCGCGAGCAGGCCCAGGCCTCCCCGGTCGAGCCGCATGCCGAACTGCGTGACCAGCAGCGCACGCTGCTGGCCGGGATCGTGCGCCGTGATGGCGAGTGGGTGCTGGGCATGGATGGCCGCATCGCCGGGCAGACCGCCAGCGCGGCGCGCGTACTGGCGCTGATCATGCAGGCGGCTGAACTGCACGAGCGCCAAGGCACCCCTGTGCGGCTGGTGTACTCGGACGCGTTGAAGGATGCCGCCCATGCCGAGGCCAAGGCCGACGGCAAGGATTTCGACCAGTACAAGGTGGACTTCGCCGCCAGTCTGAAGGCATCCGCGCAGGCCTGAGCAACGGCAAACACAACGCGCGCGCTGGACGGTTCCCCGCGCAGCGGCGCATGGGCGGGCGCCGGGCGGCGATGCCCTTGCCGACGAATGTCCCACCGTCTGCGGTACCCCGGAACGGCGCCGCTGTCAGGTGTAACCGGCAGACAGCCCCCCCAAAAAAAACCGGCCTTGCGGCCGGTTCTTTTTTTATCGCATTACTGCTCAGTGGGCGGCGGGAGCCGCTGCTGCCGGCTTGGCCGCGGCGGTGGCCGCAGGGACCTGCCAACCGCACATCTGGCCCTGGTTCTGCTGCTTGAGCCACTCGTTGACCGGGCTGAAGTACTCGATCATCGGGCCGGCATCGAGCTTGTCGCCGCCGGTGATTTCCTTCAGCGTGGCCTGCCACGGCTGGCTGGCGCCCTTGCTCAGCATCGCCCAGAACTTCTGACCGGCTTCCTTGTTGCCGTAGAAGCTGCACTGGTGCAGCGGACCCGTGTAGCCGGCCGCGTCGCACAGGCCCTTGTAGAACTGGAACTGCAGGATGCGCGCCAGGAAGTAGCGGGTGTACGGCGTGTTGCCCGGCACGTGGTACTTGGCGCCCGGATCGAAGAACTCCTCGCCGCGTGCGCTGGCCGGGGCCACGCCCTGGTACTTGGCCTTCAGATCCCACCAGGCCTGGTTGTAGTGGTCCGGGGTGATCGAGCCGTCGAAGACGCCCCAGCGCCAGCGGTCGATCATCAGCCCGAACGGCAGGAACGACACGCCGCTCAGCGCCATGCGCATCTGCGCATTGATGGTCGCCTCGCGGCTTTCCTGCGGCTTGTCGACCAGGCCGATCGAGTTGAGGTACTGCGGGGTCATCGCCAGCACGATGGTGTCGCCGATCGCCTCATGGAAGCCATCGTTGGCACCGCCCTGGAACAGCGGCGGCAGCGGGTTGTAGGCCAGGTCGTAATAGATGTGGCCCAGCTCGTGGTAGATCGTGGTGAAGGTCTCTTCGTTCGGCTTGATGCACATCTTGGTGCGCACATCGCCGTCCATGTTCATGTCCCACGCGCTGGCATGGCAGACCACATTGCGGTCCAGCGGCTTGATGAACTGGGTCTTGTCCCAGTACGACTTCGGCAGCGCCGGCATGCCCAGCGACACGTAGAAGTCCTGCGCGCGTTCGGTCATCTGCTTGGCGGTCCGCAGTTCGGCCTCACGCTGCGCCTTGAACTGCGCTTCGGCGCTGGCGCCGTTGCCACCGGCCTTGGCCAGCGCGCCGCTCAGGTTGGTCTGGTACTGCTTTTCCAGCGCCGCGGTGATGTCCAGGCTGCCCGCGCCCGGGTAGGGTTCCAGCTGGTCCCACAGGTTGGACCAGTCCTGCTGCCACATGTTGCCGAGCAGGTGCGCGGCGATCAGGCCGCCGTCCACTTCGGCCTTGTCCTTGCCGTAGGTCGTGTCCAGCTTGGTACGGGCGTAGCAGTGCAGCTGCTCGTACATCGGTTTGACCTGCTCCCACAGCCGGTCGGTTTCCGGGCCGATCTGCTCCGGCGGCATGTCATAGCCGCTGCGCCACATCTGGCCCGCATCGGCGAAGCCCATTTCCTTGGCGCCTTCGTTGACCAGACCGACGAAGCGCTGGTAATCGGCACGCATCGGCTTGGTGGTGCTGTGCCAGCCCTGCCAGGCATCCAGCTGCAGGGTGTAGTCGCGGCTGCGCGCCAGTACCTGTTCCAGATCGCCCAGCTGGCGGCAACTCGCCGGGTCGGCGTCGTCGGTGCAGTACTTGCCCGCGCCGTACGCGCCTTCCATGCGGCTGGCGATGCGGGTCAGCTCGGCCAGCTTGGCCGGGTCTCGCGGAGCCGGCATCGAGGTCATCAGCTTGAGCAGGTGGATGGCGCGCTTGCTGTCCTCGGACATCGGCTGGCCGTCGAATGCCGCCGCCTGCGTGATCCAGCCGTTGAGCACCGTCAGCCAGCGCTCGTTGGCCTTGGCCGCCACCCGCTCGGAGTCGTCGTTGATGTAGGTCGAGGACAGCCATTGCGCCGAGGTCATTTCCGGGTACATGGCCTTGTACTCGGCGTTGACCCGGGCGACGAACTGGTCCGCGGTCTCGGACGGGGTAGCGGTACCCGCCGCCGGCGAATCGGCCGGGGACGGTTCCTTCTGGCAGGCCGCCAGCGTCAGTGCGGCAGCACCGACAGCCAGGGCCAGCAGGAGCGGGCGGTGGTTCACGGGGACATCCTTGGGTGGTGACAGACCGGCGAAGGCTAGTGAAGCGCCCGCCGCACCGCAAGGGGCAGGGCAACAACGCCCACTGCGCGGGGCGCTCTGCCTGCCGGGGCAGACCGGCCGCGCCGTGCGTTACGCCTCGCACCCCGCAAACAGATCCCGCTGCCGCTCATACAGCGTGGTCCTGACCTGCATCAGGCCCAGCACCGAGGGAAACAGGTTGTCATGATCGGTGTAGGCCGTGGCGCGCCGGCGCACGCAGGCCAGGTCCAGCCCACGATTGGCAGCGAACCCGGGCGAGAACCACATCGTCATCGGCACCCGGGTCTGCTCCTGCGGGGCGATCGCGTAGGGCACGCCATGCAGGTACAGGCCCTTCTCGCCCAGCGACTCGCCATGATCGGACACGTAGATCATCGCGGTGTCGTAGTCGTCCATGCCCTGCAGCGTACCGATCGTGCGCGACAGCAGGTGATCGGTGTAGAGCAGCGCGTTGTCGTAGCTGTTGGTGATCTGCTCACGGCTGCACCTGCCCAGGTCCGGCGTGTCGCAGGTGGGCGTGAAGTGGCGGAACCGCGCCGGGTAGCGCTCGTAGTAGCTGGGCCCGTGGTTGCCCAACTGGTGCAGCACCACCACCCGGTCGCCCGGCCTGGCACGTACCTGCGCCGCCAGGTCGTCGATCAGGATCTCGTCCATGCAGCGGCCGTTCGCGCACAGGGTCGGATGCCTGGCATCGTCCAGTGCCTGCATCTCCAGGCCCTCGCAGACGCCCTTGCAGCCGGACTGGTTGTCGCGCCAGAGCACGCCGATGCCGGCGCGATCCAGTACATGCAGCAGCGACTGGTGCGCGCGGATCTTCTTTTCGTCGTAGTCGTGACGGCCATAGGGCGAGAACAGACAGGGCAGCGATACCTCGGTGCTGGTGCCGCAGGCATGCATGTCCGGGAAGTTGATGACGTTGGTCTGCGCCAGTTGCGGTGTGGTCTGCTTGGCGTAGCCGTTGAGGCCCCAGTTCTGCGCACGTGCGGTTTCACCCATCACGATCACCAGCAGCCGCGGCCGGCTGCCGGCCGCGCGCGGTGTGGCCTTGGCATCGGTGCCGATCGGCAGCTTCGGCGCGCGCTGGATCGGGTTGTCGCCGCGCAGCGCCTTGGGCAGGCCGAGCAGGATGTTGCCCGGCGTGGCCAGGTAGCGCACTTCACGCTGGTTGCGCATCAGGGCCGACATTTCCTGGAACGACAGCATGGCCCCGCCAAATGCCACCAGCGCCGACAGCAGCAGGAAACCGGCGCGCCACAGCAGCGTGCGGCCCCAGCCGCGACGGATCAGCTGCACCCGCCACACCACCACCATCGGCAACACCGCCAGCAGCAGCACAGGCGGCAGCATCGCCGGGGTCATCAGCTCGCGGCTCTCCTTGTGGTCGGTGGCCAGCACGTTGCGCAGCATGTCCGCATCCAGATAGATGTGGTAGCTGCCCATGTAGTGCGCGGCCAGCGCCGTGCAGAGCAGCAGCACGCTGACCACCCCCTTGGCATTCCAGCGCCAGACCAGCAGTCCCATCAACAGGCAGTGTGCGCCGACCAGGAACAACAGCAGCGACAGGGCGAAGCGCAGGCTGCCCGGGTGGGTGGCCATCGCGCTGTGCCAGAACAGGCCATTGCAGGCGACTGCGAAGAACAGGCTGGTCGCCGCGATCAGGGTCTCGGTTGACCACTGCGGGCGCCAGGCCAGCAGCTGTGACAGGGCCGGAAAGCGCTGCGCGCGCGACACCGATGCACTCATGCCCGCTCTCCTTGCAGTTGCAGCGTGCCGCGCGCCTGGCGGCGTGCGGCGATGGCCTGGACACCCAGGTAGAGACCCAGTGACACCATCCAGCAGGTGGTCACAGTCCACAGGTCGTGCGAGAGAAAGTGCGCGCCCCGCAGCTGCTGCGACAGGCCGAATGTCGCGCCGGCCACCAGTCCCACCGACAGACCACGCCACCGCCACGCCGGGCGGACCATCAGCGCGAAGAAGTACAGCGCCACCCAGGCGAAGCCGGCGCTGGAATGACCGGCAGGAAAGCAGATGCCACGCGCCATGTCGTGCGGCCGTGAAGCGAACAGGCCGATGTACTCGCGGGCGCCGCCGTAGCGGGCCAGGTCCCACGGGCAATCCATGTTGGTCAATGACTTCAGCAGCGACACCGCGCCCGTGCCGAGCGCCACCGCCAGCACCAGGTACAGCAGTGGCCAGCGCCAGCGTGCCAGGCGCGGTTGGCGCCAGGCGTGGAAGCACGCCACGATCGCGATCAGCGCGGCCAGGCTGCTGGCCCACTTGCCGCCGCGATGCACCAGGTGGCTGGTGACCCACGCGTTCTGCAGAGCCCATTGCTGGCCCTCCAGCCGATAGAACTGGTCGGCCAGCCACTGGTCGCCACCGGCCCCCATCAGGACCGCGCTGACGAGCAGGGCGGCCAGCAGCGGGGACCACAGATGGCGGCGCAGGAATCCGACCGCCGCGGGCGCGGCGGCAAGGGGGTGCGGCACGGAAGCGGGGAACGCAGAGGACATGGGCGCGGGAGCCGGTGAATGATCCGGCGTCATGGTCATCAGCGCAGTGTCGGAGCGGGGTCGGAGCAATGTTGGCCCAGGGTTAAACGGCGGCCGGATGCGTCATCGGTTCAGTCCGTGTCCGGGTCGGCAGCATCACTGGGCAGGTGCGCGGTGCAGTCGCTGCGCCACGCGGTACCCGGCAACAGCTGCCAGCGGTTGCGGTTGCTGCTGCCGATCTCGATCACCTGGGCACGATCCACGCACGGGCTCATCGCCTCGTCCAGCACCAGCACCCAGCGGGTCTGTGGCGCCTGCGCGAGCCACGGGCCGGCGTCCTGCCACTGCTGGTCCCAGGGCCGCTTGAAACCGAACACGGCGGCCTTGCGATCGGCCTGCAGCAGGTTCTGCTCGCGCCAGGCCACCAGACCCAGTTCGGCGTCCGGTCCGATCCGCTGGCCGACCCGCTGCATCAGCGCCGAGGCCGAGCTGTACGGGTCCAGCGTCGGCATCAGGCCCCAGCCATACAGGTTCCAGAGCAGGACCGCGGTGACCACCACCAGCAGGCCGGCGCGGCGCTGGCGCAGCCACACCACCAGAACCGCCAGCACCACGCCGAAGCCGAGCAGCCAGTTGCCCAGCACCGGCAGCAGGCTGTCGGGCATGTCACGCCGGGCCAGTTGCGCGTGCGCCCACGGGCTGCCGCCGTGCAGGTTCACGGCGATGTACAGCGCGCCCACTGCCAGCAGCGCCACGTAGGCCAGCAGGAGCCAGCGCACCCCGGCCCGGCGCAGCAGGCCGGGCAGCAGCGGCGCGGCGGCCACGCACAGCAGCGGCAGCATCGGGAAGATGTAGACCTCGCGCTTGCCCGGGCTGGCGCTGAAGAACACCAGCACCAGCAGGCACCAGCCCAGCAGCAGCCAGTAGCGGCCGTCCAGCCGCTTCAGGCGCCGCCACCAGCCCGGCAGCAGGGCCGGCAGCAGCAGGCTGCCGGGCAGCCACAACGTCGCCATCACCTGCAGGTAATACCAGGCCGGCTGCACGTGGTGCCACGCATTGGCGTAGCGGGTGCCGGTCTGCTTGAACAGCAGCTCACGCGCATAGGCGTGCAGGCTCGGGTCGGGGTCGCTCAGCAGCGCGATGCCCAGGGGCGCCAGCCACACCGCCGTGCCCAGCAGGAAGGCGGGCAGCAGCCACCACAGCGTACGTGCCGGCACGGCCGGCCGGTCCAGCGCCCGGCCGCGCCAGCGCCACACCGCCCACGGCAGCAGCACCAGCAGCGGCAGAAAGCCCACGCCCTTGGTCACCGTGCCCACGCCGGCGGCAATGCCGGCGATCCACAGTGCGGTCAGGTTGCGGCCTTCCAGCAGATGGCGCAGCAGACCCCACATGGCCAGGGTGGTCATCGCCACCAGCACCATATCGATCTGCGCGCGTTTGGCCATCAGCCCGAACTGCAGGCAGCTGAACAAGGCGAGCACGGCCCACCACGCGACGCGGCGGTTCCACAGGCGCCGGGTCAGGTCCCAGGTCAGCCACAGCGTCAGCAGTGCCGCCAGCAGCGACGGGACCAGGAAGGCCAGGTTCCAGCCGCCGAACACCTGGTGACTGGCGGCCTGCATCCACATGAACACCGGTGGCTTCTCGGCGTACAGCTCGTTGCCCCGGTGCGGCAGCAGCCACTGCCCGGTATCGACCATTGCGCGGGCGGCCAGCACGAAGCGCGGTTCATCCGGGGGCGAGGGCTGGCGCAGGCCAATGCCGGCCGCCAGGGCCAGCAGCATGGCCAGGCAGGCCAAGGGACGCCAGAGGCGTGCCGAACGTGAGGTGTGGTGCATCCGCGGACCCTACAACAAACAGTCACTGTCTCCCCGACAGCGTGGGAAAAGCGTCGAAATGCATCGTATTGCGACCGGATTCCGACGTGGTTCCCGCTACCATGCCGTGATCCTTCACACCGAGTATCCCCATGCGGCTTCTGGTCATCGAAGACAACCGCCAGCTGGTCGCCAATCTATTCGATTATTTCGAATCGCGGGGACATGTGCTCGATGTGGCCCCCGATGGCGTGACCGGCCTGCACCTGGCCGTCACCCACCCCTACGATGCGCTGGTGCTGGACTGGATGCTGCCGCGCATGGAGGGGCCGGAGGTGCTGCGCCGGCTGCGCGCCGACCACGGCTCGGAAGTGCCGGTGATCATGCTCACCGCCCGCGACGAGCTGCCCGACAAGATCGCCGGGTTCCGGGCCGGTGCGGACGACTACCTGACCAAGCCGTTCGCCCTGCCCGAACTGGAGGTGCGACTGGAAGCGCTGATGGTGCGTGCCAACGGCCGCAACCCGCGCAAGGCACTGGAAGTGGCGGACCTGCGCCTGGACCTGGCCACGCTGGAAGCGCAGCGCGACGGCAAGACGCTGCACCTGTACCCGGCCTGCCGCAAGTTGCTGGAGGTGCTGATGCGTGCCAGCCCGGGCGCCGTGACCCGCCAGCAGCTGGAGTTCGCGCTGTGGGGCGACGAACTGCCCGACGGCGACCTGCTGCGCTCGCACATCTACGAACTGCGCCGCAGCGTCGACGGTCCGTTCCAGCAGAAGCTGATCCACACCCTGCCGCGCGTGGGCTATCGACTCGGCGTCAGCGCCGCAGGGAGCAGCGATGAGATGGCGTAGTGCCACGCGCCGGCCGGCACCGTTGCACCGGCGCATGGTGTGGTGGCTGCTGGGGTATCTGGCGCTGATCTCACTGGCGGTGTTCAGCGTGGGCAACTACGTGCACGAGCATGCCGAACATTCAGCATGGCGCGCGCTGCTCAATTCCGAACTGGACAGCATCGTCAACCACATCGAGCACGAGCCGCACTACCGCTGGCAGGATTCGGACACCCTGCGCCTGTTCTACATCAATGACGCCAGCGACGCGCCGGAGAGCCTGCGCGCGCTGCATCCGGGTCTGCACGACGGGGTCATGGTCGGCGGCCGGCAAAGCGCGGTGATGGTGCGCGAGACGCCCCATCTGGGCCGTCTCGCGCTGGTGCTGGACATCAACGACTTCCACGAGCTGGAGCAGTTCGCCACGCGCTGGGTGATGCTGGCCGGCGTGGTGATGATCATTGTCACCGTGCTCATGGCGTCCTTCGGCGTGGGCCGCCTGGTGCGCCCGCTCAGCTCGCTGGCGCGCCGCATCGATGAACTGCGTCCGGGCGTGCCGGGGCAGCGTGTGGAAGTGGATCCGCGCGGCAGTTCGGAGTTGTATGTCATCGCCAATGCGCTCAACGACTACCTGGCGCGCAACGAGCAGTTCGTCGAGCGCGAACGTGTGTTCATCAGTACCGCCAGCCATGAGCTGCGCACGCCCATCGCGGTGATCACCGGCGCGGCCGAGCTCGCGCTGGGCGAGCCGGACGTGCCCGATCGGGCGCGGCAGCAGATGCAGCGGGTGCGGCGCACCGCGCAGGGCGTGGAGCAGCTGATCCAGCTGCTGCTGGTGCTGGCGCGCGATCCGGCCCGGCTGGCGGCGCTGGGCGAGCGCATCGCGCTGGACCAGCTGGTGCCGGACATCATCGAAGACCATCGCCACCTGATGGGCGACAAGGACCTGCGCATCGACCTCGGTGGACTGGCCCGGGTGGACATCGTGGCGCCACTCGGCGTGGTGCAGGCAGCGATCGGCAACCTGCTGCGCAATGCGATCGAGAACAGCGGGCGCGGCACCATCCGCATCGAGGTCTCGCCGCAGGCCGTGGTGACGCTGCAGGATCCCGGGCACGGCATGAGTCCGGAAGAAATCGCCGCGGTGCACGCGCGCATGGCCCGCGGCTACCGCAATGAGCAGAGCGGGATCGGGCTGGAGCTGATTGCCCGCCTCTGCGAGCACCTTGGCTGGGCCCTGCAGATCGAGCCGTGCGAGCCACGCGGGACGCGGGTGATTCTCGATCTGGGCGCGTCGCTGCCGGATTGGCCGACGTCGTGATCGTCCCGGGCCACGCTGCGCCGCGGCACGGCCCGTCGTGAAGACAATGTTAAGCTCACTACGCGCCGCTACATGCGGCGCTTTTTTTATCCCTTCGATCGACAGAGGATGGCGTCATGCCGACCGAACCCAGTACTGCCCTGATCACCAGCGACATCGTCGGCCTCGGCCTGATTGCCGCCACCCTGGCCCTTGTTTTCTGGGCTGCCAGCGGCCCGACCCCGCTCCTGAAAAAAATCTTCGCCTGGGTCCCGGCGCTGCTGCTGTGCTACTTCATCCCGGCCATCTACAACACCGCCGGTCTGATCGACGGGCACAACACCACGCTGTACAACCCGATCGCCCGTGACGTCCTGCTGCCGGCCGCGCTGGTGCTGCTCACGTTGTCGATCGACATCAAGGGGGTGATCAAGCTCGGTCCCAAGCTGCTGCTGGTGTTCTGCGCCGGCACGCTTGGCATCATGCTCGGCGCGATCGTGTCGTTCCAGGTGATGTCCTGGATCCACCCCGAAACGGTGGCCGGCGATACCTGGACGGGCATGGCGGCGTTGGCCGGCAGTTGGATCGGCGGCGGCGCCAACATGGTGGCGATGCGCGAAGTGTTCGGCACCGACGCCACCACCTTCGGCCAGTTCGCGGTGGTCGATGTGGCCTGTGCCAGCCTGTGGATGGCCATCCTGCTGTTCCTGGCCAATCGCGCCAAGCAGATCGACATCCGCAACGGCGCCGACACCCGCGCCATCGACGAGATGAAAGAACGCATCTCCGCCTACGAGGCGCAGAACGCGCGCATTCCCAGCCTGACCGACCTGATGGTGATTGTCGGCGTGGCGCTGGGCGGCGTGGGTCTGGCCCATGCGATTGCCGCGCCGCTCAGCGGCTGGTTCAAGGAGAACGTCAGCTGGGCCAGCCAGTTCAGCCTGGACAGCCCGTTCGTGTGGGTGGTGCTGCTGTCCACCGCGCTCGGCCTGGGTCTGAGCTTCACCCGTGCGCGCCGACTCGAAGCGGCCGGCGCTTCGCGCCTGGGCACGGTGTTCCTGTACTTCCTGATCGCCTGCATCGGCATGCAGATGGACCTGATGTCGCTGCTGGACCGCCCGTGGCTGTTTGCCCTGGGTGTGATCTGGATGCTCACCCACATCCTGGTGCTGTGGATCGTCGCCAAGCTGGTGCGCGCGCCGCTGTTCTTCTTCGCCATTGGTTCGCAGGGCAACATCGGCGCCGCCGCATCGGCCCCGGTGGTCGCCGCGGCGTTCCATCCGTCGCTGGCACCGGTGGGCGTGCTGCTCGGCACGGTGGGCTATGCCACCGGTACCGGCCTGGCCTATGTGACCGGCCTGATCCTGAAATGGATGGCCGGGGGGTAAGGGACGAAACCGGCCCTTCACCCAGCGCCGGGGAGGGCTGCCCGGACTTTCAGGAGAAAAAGCGTGTCGTCCCGGTGCTGCCGGGCGACGCGCTTGAACACCTTGGTCTTGTTGCGGACGCCCCGACCGACGTCCTTCCGAGATTGTGAAGCTCGCCTACCCGTGATACAAACCCGATGCTGTTCGACTGGGGAGCCGACAGCAGCACGACACATCGGTAACAGGGGGCTGTCCGACTCAATTCAATGAGTGGGGAGGCCGTGGAACGTCAGAAAGGAATCACATCCTATGAAGCCTCTCCTTCGGGCGGCGGGTCGGACCCTGCTGTGCGCCTTCGTACTTCTCACGCAGCCAGTCTGGGCCGCGCAGCCTAGGGAGGAATACTCCAAGCTGATCAAATCGCGCGAGCGCATCACGGCTGAAGGGCCGCAGCTCTTTGGCGACGCCGTAAACCTTTACACGGGCGAGCTCAGTTTCGCCGTCAGCGACGTCTCCATTCCGGGCAACAACAACTTGCCTGTGGCGCTGGGGCGGAAGTATGCGGTGCCAGGCGAAGGGATTCCCAACCTGCCGATGGGCGACTGGGACATCGACATTCCCTACCTGGGGGGACCTTCGAGCATTACTCGGGATGGAACGTCTACACCGCCGAGCCGATGGCGCGCTGCTCGTCGGTCACAAGCGTCGCATATGCAGCGACCATCCGGTCAAGCCAACATACTCAGGGAGAACGAGCGGAACAGGGACGCCTGAGCAGCAGGTGGCAAAGCGTACAGCTCAGCCAGATCATCAAGCCAAAACTGCAGATGGGTACCGTCCTGCCACGGTGGACAAGAACTCTTCAAATCCTGATGCAATCGCTGGACGCGAGCAGCGCCTTATTGAAAGTAGTGGTGGGGCTCAGTCCCAAGGGGGAGCCGACGTCCCCCCGGGATTGAGTAGCACGACGGTTTGGAGTCCAATCCTCAACGACAAGGAGATTGGACGTGAAGAAGCGCTTTTCTGAAGAACAGATCATCGGCTTCCTGCGCGAGGCGGAGGCCGGCATGCCGATCAAGGATCTGTGCCGCCAACATGGCTTCAGTGAGGCCTCGTACTACCTGTGGCGCAGCAAGTTCGGTGGCATGAGCG
>NZ_WIAY01000019.1 GCF_009467805.1 Stenotrophomonas nematodicola | reverse complement strand
CACGGCAAGACCACGCTGACCGCCGCACTGACCAAGATCGGCGCCGAGCGCTTCGGTGGCGAGTTCAAGGATTACTCCGCGATCGACGCCGCGCCGGAAGAAAAGGCACGTGGCATCACGATCTCGACCGCGCACGTCGAATATGAATCCACCGAGCGTCATTACGCCCACGTGGATTGCCCGGGCCACGCCGACTACGTCAAGAACATGATCACCGGTGCTGCCCAGATGGACGGCGCGATCCTGGTGTGCTCGGCCGCTGACGGCCCGATGCCGCAGACCCGCGAGCACATCCTGCTGTCGCGTCAGGTCGGCGTGCCGTACATCGTCGTGTTCCTGAACAAGGCCGACATGGTGGACGACGCCGAGCTGCTGGAACTGGTCGAAATGGAAGTCCGCGAGCTGCTGAGCAAGTACGACTTCCCGGGCGACGACACCCCGATCATCGCCGGTTCGGCCCGTCTGGCGCTGGAAGGCGACCAGAGCGACATCGGCGTGCCGGCCGTGATCAAGCTGGTCGAGGCGCTCGACAGCTGGATTCCGACCCCGGAACGCGACATCGACAAGCCGTTCCTGATGCCGGTGGAAGACGTGTTCTCGATCTCGGGCCGCGGCACCGTGGTGACCGGTCGTATCGAGCGCGGCGTGATCAAGGTCGGCGAAGAAATCGA
>NZ_WIAY01000018.1 GCF_009467805.1 Stenotrophomonas nematodicola | reverse complement strand
CTGTCGGCCACGCCGACCACGCGAGCGGTCTGCGGGCCGTGCAGGGTGGGGCGGTCCTGGGGCAGGGCGCGGATCGGGGTGTCGTGCGGGGCCGCCACGAAGCGGTTGCGGTAGCTGCCCTGCTCCAAGGCCGCCTCGCCGAGCAGCTCGACGATGCCGTGGCCGAGGTTGTTGACCGCCGCATGCGCCACGGCCAGCAGCACGAAGGCCTGGCCCTCGTGCTGCGGATGCTGGGTGAGGGTGAAGGCGCTGCCGGCCGCCAGCGTGCGCACCGAGCCGCTGCCCTGGAACAGGGTCATCGGCACGCGCAGCGCATCCAGCCGGGCCTGCGCCTCATCGGCGGCCAGCGCGGCCTGGGCGAAGCGCCCGGCGCGGGGCTGCACGTACACCTCCAGCACCGGCAGCGCGCCGGCCTCGGCCTGGCTCTGGCCACTGACGGCGGTGAGCTGCTCGCTGTGCCAGCTGGCCACGCTGCTGGCGTTGGGGACCAGCTGGCGCTGCTCGGCAAAGGCGGTGATGCCATCGCGCGCTTCGGCGATGTCGCTGCGGTGGAAGCGCTGGCTGCCCAGCGCAGGGCGCTCGGCGGCCGGGTCGAACACCACCAGCGTATGCGCGGCCTCGCCGTCCTGGGTCTGCTCGATGCACCAGGCCAGGCCGGCCTCGGCCAGCAGGCGGGTGACAAAGCCCCAGTCGCTCTCGCGGTACTGGGTGGTGATCGGGCGGGCCGGCAGCGCGG
>NZ_WIAY01000017.1 GCF_009467805.1 Stenotrophomonas nematodicola | reverse complement strand
AGACCAGCGGCAGCTGGGTGCCGGTGGCCGAGTGGGTGGCCGGCCCCAACTGGGGCACGCATTTCCTGCCGCGCATCGGCGCGGAGGTGCTGGTGGAGTTCCTGCACGGGGACATCGACCAGCCGCGTATCACCGGCCAGCTCTACAACGGCGAGGTCGCCCCGCCCTTCGGCGGCGGCCTGGACGACACCGCCCAGCACCCCGGCGTGCTCAGCGGCCTGCACACCCAGTCTCACGATGGCAGCGGCACCCAGCAGTGGGTGATCGACGACACCACCGGCCAGCTGCGCACGCGCCTGCACACCTCGTTGGCCGACAGCCGGCTGGAGCTGGGCTACCTGATCGACCACAGCGACACCCGCCGGGGCGCGCTGCGCGGCCAGGGCTTCGAGCTGGCTACCCACGGCTGGGGCAACGTGCATGCCGGCCAGGGCCTGCTGCTGTCCACCAGCGCCCGCCAGGACGCCACCTCCACCGTGCTGGACAGCCATGAGGCCATCGAGCAGCTGCGCGGTGCCGAGCGGGCGCTGGAGGCCATGCACGACACCCTGCAGAAGCAGGACGTGCCGCCGCTGGGCGCACTCACCAGCACCGCCCAGCTGCGCGCCAGGATCGACCCGAGCGCCGAGGGCAAATACGGCGGACAGGTCAACGGCCAGTCCGGCATGAAGCCCGGCAGCGGCCGCACCCCGGGCCAGGACCCGGTGGAGCGCTTCGCCGCGCCGCTGCTGCTGGCCGACTCGCCGGACCGCATCGTCTGGACCACCCCGGCCAGCGCGGTGGCCTACGCCGGCCAGAACCTGCA
>NZ_WIAY01000016.1 GCF_009467805.1 Stenotrophomonas nematodicola | reverse complement strand
CCTATCCGGCCCAGCGCGTGCAGCAGATCCTGGACGATGCCACGCCGGCCTGGGTGCTGCTGGAGCCGGGCCTGCTGGCCGAGGAGGCGGTGCCGGCCGCCACGGTGCTGTCGCTGCCGGAGCTGTCCGATGCGCTGCGCGTGCAGCCGGTGCATGCCCCGGCGCAGGTGGTGTGGCCGGCGCAGCTGGCCTACACGATCTACACCTCCGGCTCGACCGGCCGCCCCAAGGGCGTGGCCATCAGCCACGGCAACGTCGAAGCGCTGTTGTACTGGTCCGCGCAGCGGTATCCGGCGCAGGCGCTGGCACGTACCGGCGCGGGTACCTCGATCTGCTTTGACCTGTCGGTGTTCGAGCTGTTTGCACCGTGGGCGCAGGGCGGTGCGGTGGTGCTGGTGGACGATGGCCTTGCGCTGGGCGATGCCTCGCTGCAGCTGACCCTGGTCAACACGGTGCCCTCGGTACTGCGCACACTGCTGGAGCAGGGTGGGCTGGGGCCGACGGTGCAGGTGGTCAACGTGGCCGGCGAAGCGCTGGCCGGGTCGCTGGTGGAGGCCACGCTGGGCAGTGGCGTGGCGGCGATGTACAACCTGTACGGCCCGTCGGAAGACACCACCTACTCGACCGAGTGGAGGGCCGAGGCGGGCATGCGTCCGCTGATCGGACGACCGCTGCCCAACACCCGCGCGCACGTGCTGGATGCGGCGTTGAACCCGGTGCCGCAGGGCACGGTGGGTGAGCTGTACCTGGCCGGTGCCGGCGTATCACGCGGCTATCTGGGCCGTGCCGAGCTGACCGCCGAGCGTTATCTGCCCGAACCGGGCAGCGACGGTGAGCGCATGTACCGCACCGGCGACCTGGTGCGTTACGGCGCCGACGGACAGCTGGACTACGTGGGCCGCGCCGACCACCAGGTCAAGGTGCGCGGCTTCCGCATCGAGCTGGGCGAGGTCGAGATCGGC
>NZ_WIAY01000015.1 GCF_009467805.1 Stenotrophomonas nematodicola | reverse complement strand
TCGGCCACCTGCACCTGCTCCAGCGCCAGCCCGCCGCCCCCGGCCGCCAGCTCGCCCTGCATGTCGAACATCACCTGGAACAACGGCGTGTGGCTCAACCGGCGCTCCGGCTGCAGCGCGTCCACCAAGTGCTCGAACGGCACATCCTGGTGCGACTGCGCATCCAGCACCGTCCCACGTACCTGGCGCACCAGCGCCACGAAGTCCGCGCCCCAATCCACCTGGTCGCGCAGCACCAGGGTGTTGACGAAGAAGCCCACCAGCCCTTCCAGCTCGACCCGATCACGGTTGGCCGTGGGCGTACCCACCACGATGTCCTGCTGCCCGGCATACCAGGACAGCAGCGCCTTGAAGCCGGCCAGCAGCACCATGTACAGGCTGGCCCCTTCCTGCCGCGCCAGCGCCTGCAGGCCATGCTCCACCTGCGCCGGAATCCGGAACACCTGCACCTGGCCCTGATAGCCCTGCTGCAGCGGTCGCGGATGGTCGGTGGGCAGCTCCAGCAGCGGCGGCGCGCCGCTCAGCTGCTGCCGCCAGTAGCCCAGCTGACGCTCCAGCTCGCCCTCGGCCAGCCACTGCCGCTGCCAGCGTGCATAGTCGGCGTACTGCACCGGCAGCACCGGCAGCGATGCCTCCACGCCACGGCAGTAGCCGGCATACAGCTGGCTCAGCTCGCGGCCCAGAATGCCCAGCGACCAGCCATCGCCGGCGATGTGGTGCAGGTTGAGGCCCAGCGCGTACTGCTCGCCGCCATCCCACAGCAGCAGCGCCCGCAGCATCGGCGCGCGCGACAGGTCGAACACCTCGGCGGCGAACGCCGACAGCCGCTCGGACCAGGCCGGCTCGGCCAGCTGCTGCACTGCCAGCGTCCACGCCGGCAGCGGCACCACCTGCTGCATCGGGGTGCCATCGATGGACACCACCTGGGTGCGCAGCACCGCGTGGCGCTGCAGGATCGCGTGCAATGCCTGCTCCAGCGCATGCACCTGCAGCGGACCGCTCAGGCGCAGCGCCAGCGGAATGTTGTAGGTCGCCGAGCCGCCTTCCAGCTGGTCCAGGAACCACAACCGCTGCTGGGCATGCGACAGCGGCTGCGGACCGCTCAGTGCCTGGGCCTGCAGCGCCGGGCCGCGGCGGCGGCCCGGCGCGGACGCCAGCCGCGTGGCCAGCTGGCGGATGGTCGGCGCTTCGAACAGCGCCTTGACCGCCAGCTCCACCCCAAACGCCTCGCGCACGCGCGACATCAGCTGCACCGCCAGCAGCGAGTGGCCGCCGCTGTGGAAGAAGTTGGCGGTCACCCCGATCTGCGGCTGCTCCAGCAGCTGTCCCCAGATCGCCTGC
>NZ_WIAY01000014.1 GCF_009467805.1 Stenotrophomonas nematodicola | reverse complement strand
CGGCTATAATGGGCGGCTCGCAACGACGGAAACGTCGGGGCACACGGAGGAAGGCGCTGAGGCCGACTCCAAGGTTCTTTGACAGTATGCGCAGGTATCTTGTGAAGGCGCCTGCAGGAAGGATGATTTGTCCATCTTGCAGACGTTTGATCAAGCAACATATCAATTGTTTTAAAGCAAGCGAAACGTTGCCAGCGGTCAAGCATCTGCAGCTTTAAATTTTTAGTCCTCGGACTATACGTTTTTAAGTGAAGAGTTTGATCCTGGCTCAGAGTGAACGCTGGCGGTAGGCCTAACACATGCAAGTCGAACGGCAGCACAGTAAGAGCTTGCTCTTATGGGTGGCGAGTGGCGGACGGGTGAGGAATACATCGGAATCTACCTTTTCGTGGGGGATAACGTAGGGAAACTTACGCTAATACCGCATACGACCTTCGGGTGAAAGCAGGGGACCTTCGGGCCTTGCGCGGATAGATGAGCCGATGTCGGATTAGCTAGTTGGCGGGGTAAAGGCCCACCAAGGCGACGATCCGTAGCTGGTCTGAGAGGATGATCAGCCACACTGGAACTGAGACACGGTCCAGACTCCTACGGGAGGCAGCAGTGGGGAATATTGGACAATGGGCGCAAGCCTGATCCAGCCATACCGCGTGGGTGAAGAAGGCCTTCGGGTTGTAAAGCCCTTTTGTTGGGAAAGAAAAGCAATCGGCTAATACCCGGTTGTTCTGACGGTACCCAAAGAATAAGCACCGGCTAACTTCGTGCCAGCAGCCGCGGTAATACGAAGGGTGCAAGCGTTACTCGGAATTACTGGGCGTAAAGCGTGCGTAGGTGGTTGTTTAAGTCTGTTGTGAAAGCCCTGGGCTCAACCTGGGAATTGCAGTGGATACTGGGCGACTAGAGTGTGGTAGAGGGTAGTGGAATTCCCGGTGTAGCAGTGAAATGCGTAGAGATCGGGAGGAACATCCATGGCGAAGGCAGCTACCTGGACCAACACTGACACTGAGGCACGAAAGCGTGGGGAGCAAACAGGATTAGATACCCTGGTAGTCCACGCCCTAAACGATGCGAACTGGATGTTGGGTGCAATTTGGCACGCAGTATCGAAGCTAACGCGTTAAGTTCGCCGCCTGGGGAGTACGGTCGCAAGACTGAAACTCAAAGGAATTGACGGGGGCCCGCACAAGCGGTGGAGTATGTGGTTTAATTCGATGCAACGCGAAGAACCTTACCTGGTCTTGACATGTCGAGAACTTTCCAGAGATGGATTGGTGCCTTCGGGAACTCGAACACAGGTGCTGCATGGCTGTCGTCAGCTCGTGTCGTGAGATGTTGGGTTAAGTCCCGCAACGAGCGCAACCCTTGTCCTTAGTTGCCAGCACGTAATGGTGGGAACTCTAAGGAGACCGCCGGTGACAAACCGGAGGAAGGTGGGGATGACGTCAAGTCATCATGGCCCTTACGACCAGGGCTACACACGTACTACAATGGTAGGGACAGAGGGCTGCAAACCCGCGAGGGCAAGCCAATCCCAGAAACCCTATCTCAGTCCGGATTGGAGTCTGCAACTCGACTCCATGAAGTCGGAATCGCTAGTAATCGCAGATCAGCATTGCTGCGGTGAATACGTTCCCGGGCCTTGTACACACCGCCCGTCACACCATGGGAGTTTGTTGCACCAGAAGCAGGTAGCTTAACCTTCGGGAGGGCGCTTGCCACGGTGTGGCCGATGACTGGGGTGAAGTCGTAACAAGGTAGCCGTATCGGAAGGTGCGGCTGGATCACCTCCTTTTGAGCAAAGGCAACATCGTCCTGTCGGGCGTCTTCACAAAGTACCTGCATTCAGAGTTTCAAATCGGCCAGGCCGGTTTGAAAAGTCCCGTATATGGGGCCTTAGCTCAGCTGGGAGAGCACCTGCTTTGCAAGCAGGGGGTCGTCGGTTCGATCCCGACAGGCTCCACCACACGTTGCGTGTTTATCGACGCAAACGGCAATGAGCTGAACGGACATTGGGTCTGTAGCTCAGGTGGTTAGAGCGCACCCCTGATAAGGGTGAGGTCGGTAGTTCGAGTCTACCCAGACCCACCACTCTGAATGACTAGCGCATACAAAGAATTTATTACGCATCAGCACTGTGGCTGGTACGTGTTCTTTTAAAACTTGTGACGTAGCGAGCGTTTGAGATATCTATCTTGACGTGTCGTGAGGCTAAGGCGGAAGACTTAAATGTCTTCTTATTAATTGAGTCGTTATATTTCGTATCTGGGCTTTGTACCCCCAGATCATATATATAACCCAAGGCAACTTGCGGTTATATGGTCAAGCGAATAAGCGCACACGGTGGATGCCTTGGCGGTCAGAGGCGATGAAGGACGTGGCAGCCTGCGAAAAGTATCGGGGAGCTGGCAACAAGCTTTGATCCGGTAATGTCCGAATGGGGAAACCCACCCGCTTGCGGGTATCCTGCAGTGAATACATAGCTGCTGGAAGCGAACCTGGTGAACTGAAATATCTAAGTAACCAGAGGAAAAGAAATCAACCGAGATTCCCTGAGTAGCGACGAGCGAACGGGGACTAGCCCTTAAGCTGGAATGGTTCTAGAAAAACAGCCTGGAACGGCTGGCCATAGAAGGTGATAGCCCTGTATTTAAAAGGGCCACTCCAGTGAAGACGAGTAGGGCGGGGCACGTGAAACCCTGTCTGAACATGGGGGGACCATCCTCCAAGGCTAAATACTACTGACCGACCGATAGTGAACCAGTACCGTGAGGGAAAGGCGAAAAGAACCCCGGAGAGGGGAGTGAAATAGATCCTGAAACCGTGTGCGTACAAGCAGTAGGAGCTCGAAAGAGTGACTGCGTACCTTTTGTATAATGGGTCAGCGACTTACTGTTCGTGGCAAGCTTAACCGTATAGGGGAGGCGAAGGGAAACCGAGTCTGATAAGGGCGCATAGTCGCGGGCAGTAGACCCGAAACCGGGTGATCTAGTCATGGCCAGGGTGAAGGTGCCGTAACAGGTACTGGAGGCCCGAACCCACGTCTGTTGCAAAAGACGGGGATGAGCTGTGATTAGGAGTGAAAAGCTAATCGAACCCGGAGATAGCTGGTTCTCCTCGAAAGCTATTTAGGTAGCGCCTCATATGTATCCTCTCGGGGGTAGAGCACTGTTATGGCTAGGGGGTCATCGCGACTTACCAAACCATTGCAAACTCCGAATACCGAGACGGACTGTATGGGAGACACACGGCGGGTGCTAACGTCCGTCGTGAAAAGGGAAACAACCCAGACCCACAGCTAAGGTCCCAAATTCACTGCTAAGTGGAAAACCATGTGGAAAGGCACAGACAGCCAGGAGGTTGGCTTAGAAGCAGCCACCCTTTAAAGAAAGCGTAATAGCTCACTGGTCGAGTCGGTCTGCGGGGAAGATTTAACGGGGCTAAGCAGTGAACCGAAGCTTGGGGTGTGCATATTTATATGTACGCGGTAGAGGAGCGTTCCGTAAGCCGTTGAAGGTGGATTGAGAAGTCTGCTGGAGGTATCGGAAGTGCGAATGCTGACATGAGTAACGATAATGCGGGTGAAAAACCCGCACGCCGAAAGCCCAAGGTTTCCTTGCGCAACGTTAATCGGCGCAGGGTGAGTCGGCCCCTAAGGCGAGGACGAAAGTCGTAGTCGATGGGAAGCAGGTTAATATTCCTGCACCTCGCGTAAGTGCGATGGAGGGACGGAGAAGGTTAGGTGTACCCGGCGTTGGTTGTCCGGGGGAAAGGCGGTAGGTTTGGATCTTTGGCAAATCCGGGATCCTTTAAGACCGAGCACCGAGACGAGTCTTTAAGACGAAGTCACTGATACCACGCTTCCAGGAAAAGCTCCTAAGCTTCAGCTTACGCAGACCGTACCGTAAACCGACACAGGTGGGTAGGATGAGAATTCTCAGGCGCTTGAGAGAACTCGGGTGAAGGAACTAGGCAACATGGCACCGTAACTTCGGGAGAAGGTGCGCCCTTTTTGGTGGCTCATGCGAGCTATAGCTGAAGAGGGCCGCAGTAACCAGGCCGCTGCGACTGTTTATCAAAAACACAGCACTCTGCAAACACGAAAGTGGACGTATAGGGTGTGACGCCTGCCCGGTGCTGGAAGGTTAATTGATGGGGTCAGCCGCAAGGCGAAGCTCTTGATCGAAGCCCCAGTAAACGGCGGCCGTAACTATAACGGTCCTAAGGTAGCGAAATTCCTTGTCGGGTAAGTTCCGACCTGCACGAATGGCGTAACGACAGCGGCGCTGTCTCCACCCGAGACTCAGTGAAATTGAAATCGCTGTGAAGATGCAGCGTTCCCGTGGCAAGACGGAAAGACCCCGTGAACCTTTACTATAGCTTTACACTGAACGTTGAGTTCGTCTGTGTAGGATAGGTGGGAGGCTATGAAACTGTGGCGCTAGCTGCAGTGGAGCCATCCTTGAAATACCACCCTGTCGTGCTTGACGTTCTAACCTGGGCCCATTATCTGGGTCGGGGACCGTGTATGGTGGGTAGTTTGACTGGGGCGGTCTCCTCCTAAAGAGTAACGGAGGAGCTCGAAGGTACGCTCAGCGCGGTCGGACATCGCGCACTGTGTGCAAAGGCATAAGCGTGCTTGACTGCAAGATCGACGGATCAAGCAGGTAGGAAACTAGGACTTAGTGATCCGGTGGTTCTGTATGGAAGGGCCATCGCTCAACGGATAAAAGGTACTCCGGGGATAACAGGCTGATACCGCCCAAGAGTTCATATCGACGGCGGTGTTTGGCACCTCGATGTCGGCTCATCACATCCTGGGGCTGTAGTCGGTCCCAAGGGTATGGCTGTTCGCCATTTAAAGTGGTACGCGAGCTGGGTTCAGAACGTCGTGAGACAGTTCGGTCCCTATCTGCCATGGGCGTTGGAGATTTGAGAGGGGCTGCTCCTAGTACGAGAGGACCGGAGTGGACGAACCTCTGGTGTTCCGGTTGTCACGCCAGTGGCATTGCCGGGTAGCTATGTTCGGAAGCGATAACCGCTGAAAGCATCTAAGCGGGAAGCGCGCCTCAAGATGAGATCTCCCGGGGCACAAGCCCCCTGAAGGAACCATATAGACTATGTGGTTGATAGGTCAGGTGTGTAAGTACAGCAATGTATTGAGCTAACTGATACTAATGATCCGTGTGGCTTGACCATATAACCTCAAGTTGCCTTGGCCGACATGACATGTCGATAGATCCAAGTGCACGCTACGTCACAAGAACTATGAGAGGCAGGCGCCTATATCCGTTGTTTGGATGGCGACGCTCCAACCGTCTCCCTGGTGAAATTAGCGCTGTGGAACCACCCGATCCCATCCCGAACTCGGAAGTGAAACGCAGCTGCGCCGATGGTAGTGTGGCCTAAGCCATGCGAGAGTAGGTCATCGCCAG
>NZ_WIAY01000013.1 GCF_009467805.1 Stenotrophomonas nematodicola | reverse complement strand
CACACCCGACTGGCTTGCCTGCTCAACCGCACCACGCTTGAACTCGGCGCTGAACTTCCTTCGCTTCGACATGAACACTCCTCATGGCCTGAATCGGCCTTCTTACAAGTGTCCGTGAAAACGGGGGGGAACCCGCCTCACCTGCGCCAAGTTCCGGGTGCGCCACAACCACCTGACCTTCGCCGGGAACGCGTTTCCATCGCCAACCTGGCCAAGACCCGTCGGCTGCTCGGCCAGGATGCCTACGCCCTATGCCAGCGGCGCAACCTCAGCACCTGTTGGACCGACGATCCTCGACGCGCCACCGCCGCTACGTTGCCGACGCCATAACGATCAGCAAGCCCACCATTGGTGGGCTTATTCGGTTCCGCCCATTAAACCAAGCCCGAAATTTCTCTGATGAACGCGGCGACATCAGACCTGCCGTCGTCCAACTCAACACCAAACTCTCTCGCAGATTGCTGCGCCAAACACTCCATGCCACCAAGAGCTTGGGCAACTTCGCTTATCAGCGACGCATCGCCACCCACAACAACCGCCTCAGGATCAAACCATAGAAGAACGGAGAAATCCCTTGAAACAAGATAATACTCCGGGCAAAAATCAATACGATCAATGAATTTCACATAGTCACACCAGTCACTCAACTCAGTCCACGGGAAACATTCGACCCCAACTGGCGACGTCAGCGCCGGTACAAACTTCAACGGCATCGCACCTCGCAAACCAAGTCCGAAGACAAGACTATCAAAAACCGCCCTCGGAACCCCAGGAGCACCATAAAGGTCACGATTCAAGAAAATCCCCAACCACGTCTTGTCCTTGAATGGAAATCCTGGAAAATCTGAAAAACTCAACAGATCCTCGATTGAGTCTTTTACTCCACCATCCTGAGCAGCACTCATGAACTCTTCTCATATCGAGTGGTTTGAATAACATTACCATCTGAATCACGGATTTTGATGGTTGGCGCACCTTTATGATCACTCTTTGTGCTTGTATGTTTGTCAGCCACACCACCACCTTTCAAGCTCTTTACCTCAGTGACGTTCCCATGTCGATCCTCATAGCGCTTCGTATCTCCGACGCCTTCGATACTACCCCACGCTGCGTCTGCAGCGTCCGCACCGCCAGGATGCACATCACCATTACCTGACTTGGATCCTGTGGATGGCGAAGTCACCTCCTTGATTTTGTCGGCAGCAGAATTTACGGTATCGGAGCGTTGAACAAGACGGTCCAGGCCTATGACAGCCAATATTGCGGCGATAACGCCACGACCTCCACTGGCACCACCTGCTCCTGCTCCTGCTCCTGCTCCTGCTCCTGCGCCTGCTCCCGCCCCGCTTCCTGTGACCATTCCCGCCTCCGCGCATACAGCCGCGTTTGCGGGGTTCATTGCGCATGCGACGACGCTCTGCCGCCCATCTGGGTCAGTAAACTTGTACGGATTGTTGTTGGCGTACCGGTACCGATTGAACTGCCCCACCGGCTGCTGATACGCGGTCACTGGGTCAACCGACAGGAACACACCCAGCTGCGGATCCATGTATCGCTGCTGCATATAGCTCAGCCCGGTAGCCCCGTCCATGACGTGCCCGGTATACCCCGGCCCGTCCACCACCTTGCCGATCGGCGCTCCATAAGGCTCGTAGTGCGTCCGCTCGACCACCACACCCGCCTGGTTCGTACTTGCTACCGGACTTCCCAGCGCATCGGTATGCAGGTACGTGATGGTTGCGCCTGCGGCGTTGTACTCACGCTGCGCGATCAGGCTGCCCGCAAGGTGCACGAACTCCCGGCCGACACCCTTGCGCCCATCGCTCTGGAATACCAGGCGACCATCTTGGGCGTAGTGGGAAAGCACATTCCCCGCCGTTGGCGAGGAGGCAAGAACGCGACGCCCCAACGCGTCATAGCGATAGGTTTCGCTACCAACCACCCCGCGCAGCCGGTTGCCCAGATCGAAGCTGTGAGTGACGCCATTCTTGGCCCGAAGGTTGCCCTGGACGTCGTAGGTGAGCCCAATGACGGTATTGCCTGCCCAATCCCGCACATTGGTGAGCTGATTGCGGGAGTCGTACCAGTAGTGGTGATCCTTCACGCCGCGCAGCGTCCAGCTCTTCAGATTGTCGAGCGCGTCGTAGGTAAAGCGGTGCCAAGCATCCCCGCCAAAGCCGTGGGATCCTGCCTCAACAAGTCGATCAAGACCGTCGTAGTACATATGCCGGTTGTAGACCGGCCCAAGCGCCAGATCGAAGATGTCGCTGACGTTGCCATTCGCATCGAAGCGGGTGTCGAAATCGAGCACACCGGTGTCCGTGCTACGTGCGGGCAACTGGCGCTCGTTCTGTTGCATCGAGTGCACGATGCCGTTGCCATAGGTGAACTGCTTGATGCCGCCGTTGGCGTGGTAGCGCACGCCACTGGCGAAGTTGCCCACACGCGTGGCCTGACCAAGCGCATCAGGTGCGTAGTCCACGGCCAGCCCGCTGGGCCAGACCTGGCCGGCCAGGTGACCATTGGCGTTGTAGCTGTACGCGATGGGCCAGTCGTACCACCCCGGCTGCGCCGAGAGCTCAACGGTCAGCGGGCGGCGTTTGTTGTATGCATAGTGGTTGTACGCCACCGTGGTGCCGGCATCGTTCAACACCATCAGCTGTGATGGCAGGCCGTCGGGCGCATAGGACCAGTCCGTATTGCCATTGCCATCAGGGAATCGAAGGCGAACCGGCCGGTTACGCACGTCGTAACCACGCCATGCAGCACGCCCGCTGGAAATGATGGCCTCGGTGTTGCAGGTCGCCAGGCTCGGATAGTTCATGCCGGCCGCCGACCAGACCAGGTTGCCGCCAGCGTCGTAGTCCATCAGCGTGGTGCCGGTTTCCGGCTCCACGGTCTTGCACAGCCGCTGATTGGGCGAGTAGACGTAATGCCGCGTGACAGATTGGCTGCCGTCGGCGCTTCGACGGGTAATGGCCTGCGGCTTGCCGAACAGGTCGCGCACGATCTCGGTGACCGCTCCTTCAGGAGAATGAATCGATACGGGCGTATCGTAGGACGGCTGCCCGAACATCTGATACCGGGTCAGCGTTTGCTGCGCACGCGGATTGACCGTCTTGACCTGGCCACCGGCCAGGTAGTGCGTGGTGCTGACCAGCGGGCCAAGTTCGCTGCTTTGTTCGCTGGACGTCGCCCGCCCGAGCGCATCGTAGCTCTTCCACGTTCCCTTCGAAGGCACGGGGAATGCACTAGCCGGATACGACGCGAACGTCTCGCGCCCATCGGCGTCATGGGTGAACTTCTGCAGCCGCTGGGTACCCGCCTGATCTGCAGCATCGTACTCCTGGGTGATCACCGGGCGCAGGAGCCCGTCAAAGTAGGTGATCTTCCTGGCATTGCCCGTTGCCACCACCTGCCCCAGCTCGATCTTGGGTTTGGCGAAGGGCTCGACCGGCGTCACCACCATCCAGTCGAAGTTATATTTGCTCCCGTCAGGCGCCTGGGCGAGGAAGCCTTCACCGGCATGCCCGCTCTTCAACGTGGGCAGACACGAGAGCATCTAGTTGGTGGACGTCAGCCACGGATACGTGCGCCCGTCGGTAGGTGGCGCGGGCGAGCCCACCACTACACCTCAAGCTGAACTCTGCCGGACACGCAGGCGTGCGTCCCGCGCCTCTCAACGACCTCCGCGCTATGGCGACCAGATCAGAGAATTATCGTGAGTATCAAAGAATACTTTATCGCAATCCCGCGAGAAAACGAAATACTCAAAGAAGTGCATTTCGCCAAGCAATCTCACCAGCTCCGCACCATGCTCGATTCTCAGCACCGGCCACGGCGAAGGCTCATCATCAGTGACGACGAGAAATATGGGATCTCCCATATCGGCCAGGAGCGCCGAAATTCGCTCCTTCCATCCACCACCTGATTCGCCGTAGTTCAGCGACCCGGCATTCTTCAAGGACTCCCACCAATACTGCCGCTCCGAATCAATCCCATGCACGTCGACCAGACTCGAAAGCAGCGCCTCCGCATCAGAAACTTCTGAAACGCTCTCATACCCAAGCGAACAAATCTTCCTGGCCGTCGCTACAGCACTACTATCCTGCACGCTCATTGGTCTTTCCTATCCGGCCTTGATGGATGACGCTCCCCCTGAATATGGGATATTTCCTCGCTGCGCACCACCTTCATCCCTCTTGCCTGCCGACTGCCAGCTTATGTGCTGAGTATCATGGTTCGGCCCTGGACTTGCATGGGGTCCATCGTATGCAATTTTCGCCCCACCCTCCCCCTTGAACTCCACAACTGTACCCGTCTTCTCGTCAACCTTTGAGAAGGATACGTTGCTTGGGTCATTCATCCCAGCCTTCTCAAACGCCTCCCGTCTCGCAGAATCAAAGCCTTCTCCTACCCTCCCTCCGGTACGCGCACCGTCAGCGGCTTTCTCGAACCCTCTGATCGCCTTGATCGCGGTGCCTGCACCCCCGGGCACAACGGGTAGCACAGCAGCAACGGTATCCACGACTGCACCGATTGAATCGACGACACCGGCACCAGCATTCCCCTCGCTGAAGTTGGAATAGGCGCTAGCCACTCCCATTGCCACATTTGCTACATCCCAAGCAGTCTCAACGATTCGGCCATCCGGATCAGTAAACTTGTACGGATTTCCATTTGCATACCGATACCGATTGAACTGCTCCAAAGGCTTTGCATACGCTGTCACCGGATCCACGCTCAGGAACACACACAACTGCGGATCCATATACCGCTGCTGCATGTAGCTCAGTCCGGTAGCCCCGTCCATGACGTGCCCGGTGTACCCCGGACCGTCCACCACCTTGCCGATTGGCGCACCATAGGGTTCGTAGTGCGTCCGCTCGACCACCACACCCGCTTGGTTCGTACTTGCCACCGGACTTCCCAGCGCATCGGTATGCAGGTAGGTGATGGTTGCGCCTGCCGCGTTGTACTCACGCTGCGCGATCAGGCTGCCCGCAAGGTGCACGAACTCCCGACCCAACCCCTTGGGTCCGTCGCTCTGGAAGACCAGACGGCCGTCCTGCGCGTACTGGGAAAGTACGCTCCCGGCACCGGGAGTAAAGGTCAGTATCCGGCGTCCCAACGCATCGTAACGATAGCTTTGACTACCCGTGACCTCCCGCAAGCGGTTGCCCAGGTCAAAGCTGTGGCTGATGCCGTTCTTGGCCTGCAGATTGCCTTGCGGATCGTAGGTGAGCCCCATCACGGTGTTGCCCACGCCATCGCGTACGTTGGTGAGCTGGTTGCGGCTGTCGTACCAGTAGTGATGATCCTTGACGCCCGGCAGCGTCCAGCTCTTCAGATTGTCGAGCGCATCGTAGGTAAAGCGATGCCAGGAGTCTCCACCGAAATTGTTTGATCCCGCCGCGACCAGGCGGTCAAGGCCGTCGTAGTACATGTGGCGGTTGTAGAACGGCCCCAGCGCCAGGTCGAAGATGTCGCTGACGTTGCCATTCGGGTCGAAACGGGTATCGAAATCGAGCACGCCGCTGTCGGTGGTGCGCGCCGGCAGTTGGCGCTCATTCTGCTGCATCGAATGCACGATGCCGTTGCCATAGGTGAACTGCTTGATGCCGCCATTGGCGTGGTAGCGTACGCCACTGGCGAAGTTGCCCACCCGCGCGGCTTGACCTAGCGCATCAGGGGCGTAGTCCACGGCCAGCCCGCTGGGCCAGACCTGGCCGGCCAGGTGACCGTTGGCGTTGTAGCTGTACGCGATGGGCCAGTCGTACCACCCCGGCTGCGCCGAGCGCTCAACGGTCAGCAGGCGGCGTTTGTTGTATGCATAGTGGTTGTACGCCACCGTGGTGCCGGCATCGTTCAACACCATCAGCTGCGATGGCAGACCGTCCGGCGTATAGGACCAGTCCGTATTGCCATTGCCGTCAGGGAATCGAAGGTGTACCGGCCGGTTACGCACGTCGTAACCACGCCATGCAGCACGCCCGCTGGGAATGATGGCCTCGGTGTTGCAGGTCGCCAGGCTGGGATAGTTCATGCCTGCCAGCCACATGCCCCCCTCGCATCGATTGGTTCACTACGGTGGCCAAGTACTCGTGGGTAGAGTGGTCGACGACGGTCAGCATCCTGAAACGTCGGCCATCAAACAAGGCGTCGCACCAGCTTTCAGGTGGTGGGTCAGTCACGAACAAGCCACTTCAACTCAGCAGGGCAGTGAACTACAGGGAGTCGACAGCGTTTGAGCGGCGGGGCGGAGGCCTAGGCGTTTCATCGCGACTTTGGCGAAGTCTACCAATTACGAGCCTTGCCTCTGCCTCATCAACTTCGTTGAATTCATACACATCATTGAGCTCAACAAGCCTTGATTCTGGATGGACGTCAAGGGTTCCGCTAATTTTGAAAAGACCGCTTGCGGCGGCAGGCTGATCGTACACCCTCTTGTTGAACTCGCGAATCCGGCCTACAGCGCCATCTGCGGGAGAAATCGCCCCCTGAAAACTGTAGAAGTTAAAGACGGGCTGCATGCACGATGGATTTATTAATATTGTTCCATGCTCAAGTGTTCCGTAGATGTATACATCCCGCACAGGCAGCTCGCGCGTTGGCACGCTCGATAGAACTGCTCTACAGTAGGGATCTTCTATTGGAGAGTTCGAGCAACTGGTCAGTAAAATACCCACGAAGGCGATGGCAAATTTATTCATGGCTCATATCCAGAGCAACCGCCGCCGCCACTCGCACAGGCTCCTTCCCAAGAGCGGTTTACACCATCCCAAATAGCTCGCCGTCGATCCGCGAGCGACATTCCAGGTTGATTGTAGGCATTCCTAATGCCTAATGCATTCGCCATCGCGGAGCTCATGCCATAAGCATTTAGTTCCGTCACCATTCGTTCAATGCCTGTTGCAGGAAAGTAACTCGGCCGGGCGCCGGGCTGCATGCTGTCCCATTTATGCACTCCCTCATGACCAACAACCATACCCCCCGACGCCCCCCCGGCTTGAGTAGTGGGCGGGTTTAGAGTCCGGTGCTGATGGTATCTCTCTTTCCAGCCAACTGTGCGGCGTACTGGGCGGGCGTCAGCCCGCCAAGAGCCCGCTTAGGCCGTTCTTCGTTGT
>NZ_WIAY01000012.1 GCF_009467805.1 Stenotrophomonas nematodicola | reverse complement strand
AGGACGAAGGCGGCCGCCACACCCCGTTCTTCAAGGGCTACCGTCCGCAGTTCTACTTCCGTACCACCGACATCACCGGTGCGGTCGAGCTGCCGGAAGGCGTGGAAATGGTCATGCCGGGCGACAATATCAAGATGGTCGTCACCCTGATCAACCCGGTCGCAATGGACGACGGTCTGCGCTTCGCGATCCGTGAAGGCGGCCGTACCGTCGGCGCCGGCGTGGTCTCCAAGATCATCGAGTAAGTTTGCACTACCGGCGGTTGCATAGCGCTGCCGGTCTCGCGAATGGCGGGCCGGGAACCTCGGTCCGCCTTCGCTGTCTTAGGGAAGGCAAGTTTTTTCCAGTACGCCAGTAGCTCAATTGGCAGAGCAGCGGTCTCCAAAACCGCAGGTTGGGGGTTCGAGTCCCTCCTGGCGTGCCACTTCTCCCTTCCAGCGGCCATGCCGCCACTGCAGCCAGAGCCGGATGAACAGCAAGATCGAGCATTCCAAAGACAACGCCTCCAGCGGGGGTGATATCGTCAAGTACGCCGTTGCAGCCATTCTGGTTGTTGCGGGTCTTTTTGCTTGGTTCTGGTTCGGTGCTCCCGAGCATGCTTCCCAGAGTGCATGGGCCGGTCCGCTTCGCGGTCTGGCCGTTGTGGTTGGCCTGGTGGCCGGCCTTGGCGTGTTCCTGCTGACCGGCAAGGGTCGCGACACGCGTGAATTCCTTTCCGAATCGCGTTTCGAACTGCGCAAGGTGGTCTGGCCGACCCGCCAGGAAGCCATCCGCATGACCTGGGTGGTGGTCGTTGTCGTGATCATCCTCAGCCTGGTCCTGGGCGGATTTGATTTCCTGATTCAGAAAGCGACCCAGTGGTTCCTGGGTCGATAAGGAGAAACCAGTGAAGCGTTGGTACGTCGTTCACGCCTATTCGGGCTTCGAAAAGTCGGTGGCGCAGGCTCTGCGCGATCGCATCGTGCGTGACGAGATGCAGGAGCGCTTCGGTGACGTCCTGGTCCCGACCGAGGAAGTGGTTGAAATGCGCTCCGGCCAGAAGCGCCGTTCCGAGCGCAAGTTCTTCCCGGGCTACGTGCTGGTCCAGATCGAGACCCACGAAGAAAACGGTATCCCGCGCATCGACAACGAAAGCTGGCACCTGGTGAAAGACACCTCCAAGGTGATGGGTTTCATCGGCGGCACCGCCGATCGCCCGCTGCCGATCCGTGACGAAGAGGCCGCCGCCATCCTGGATCGTGTTCAGGAAGGTGTGGAAAAGCCCCGTCCGAAGGTGCTGTTCGAGCCGGGCCAGATGGTCCGCGTCACCGAAGGTCCGTTCAACGACTTCAATGGCGTTGTCGAAGAGGTCAACTACGAGAAGAGCCGTCTGCGCGTCTCGGTGCTGATCTTCGGGCGTGCCACCCCGGTCGAACTCGAGTTCGGCCAGGTCGAAAAGGCCGTCTGACCCACGAGTTGACTGGCGGGATCCGTGGATCCCGCGACAGTCGCGCCGAGCGCTGCCCGGCCGCATTCACGCACCACTCCAAAAACCTGATATAGTGCGCGGCTTCCTGCCAGGAAGCTGGCAAAAGCAAGGGCCGCCGCGAGGTGGCCTTCTGCGTGAATTTTCAAAACGCGATGCCGGGACGCGTGATTCCCGGTCCGATGGGGAGCCTGTTGTCGCAAGGCGCTAGCACCCGGAGAGTACTCACATGGCAAAGAAAGTTGTCGGTTATATCAAGCTGCAGGTGAAGGCCGGTCAGGCCAACCCCTCGCCGCCGGTCGGTCCTGCGCTGGGTCAGCGCGGCCTGAACATCATGGAATTCTGCAAGGCCTTCAATGCTGCCACGCAGAAGCTGGAGCCGGGTCTGCCGGTCCCGGTGATCATCACGGCCTACTCGGACCGTACCTTCACCTTCATCACCAAGAGCACCCCGGCTGCCGTGCTGCTCAAGAAGGCTGCTGGCATCTCCTCGGGCTCCAAGCGCCCGAACACCGACAAGGTGGGCAAGGTGACCCGTAAGCAGCTGGAAGAAATCGCCAAGACCAAGGAAGCCGACCTGACGGCCGCCGACCTGGACGCCGCGGTGCGCACGATTGCCGGTTCTGCCCGTTCCATGGGCCTCGTGGTGGAGGGTTAAGAAGATGGCACAGACCAAGCGTGAGAAGGCCATCAAGGCCGCCGTCGTCCCGGGCAAGGCATATGCCTTCGAGGACGCGATCAAGATCCTGAAGACCGCTACCAAGGCCAAGTTCGTCGAGTCCTTCGACGTTGCCGTGCGCCTGGGCGTGGACGCCAAGAAGTCCGACCAGCAGGTGCGCGGTTCCACCGTGCTGCCGGCCGGTACCGGCAAGAGCGTGCGCGTTGCCGTCTTCGCCCCGGCCGGTGCCAAGGCTGACGAAGCCCTGGCCGCTGGCGCGGAAGCCGTCGGCATGGACGACCTGGCCGAGAAGATGCAGGCCGGCGATCTGAACTACGACGTCGTGATCGCGACCCCGGACGCCATGCGCGTCGTGGGTAAGCTGGGCACCGTGCTCGGCCCGCGCGGCCTGATGCCGAACCCGAAGGTCGGCACCGTCTCGGCCAACCCGGGCGAAGCCGTCAAGAATGCCAAGTCGGGTCAGGTGCGTTACCGCACCGACAAGGCCGGCATCATCCACTGCACCATCGGCAAGGCCGACTTCGCCGAAGACGCGCTGAAGTCGAACCTGCAGGCGCTGCTGATGGACCTGATCAAGGCCAAGCCGGCTACCTCGAAGGGCACCTACCTGCAGAAGGTTTCGGTCAGCTCGACGATGGGCCCGGGCGTCACCGTCGACCAGTCGTCGCTGACCCTGAAGTAATCGTTTCAAGCGGGTATGCGGCTCCGGTCGCGTACCCGTGACATTTGAAGGCAATCCGAGCGGGCATGCCCGCGACGATAGCCGTCAAAGACCGCAGGCGCGGTCGTTGCACACCGGCGACGGGCACGGATGCTCGCATTGGCAGGGAGTCGCCGCCGGCGCAGTACCGATCGCTTAATCGATTCCCCCGGGAATCACCCTGCGTAGATGGTGCCCTTCTGGAGTTTTTCTGGTTTACGCACGTCTGGGTTCTCCCAGGTTGGCCATCCAGGTCTAGAACGGCCCACCCTTGGAACATCGTCCCGATGTTCCCGGTGTCCAGGACGGATGCCGCCCAGGACCGCACACGGCAGGAGCCGTAAGCGGAGTTCAATTGGAGGAGTGCAATGGCTCTCAATCTGTCCCAGAAGCAAGAAGTAGTCGCCGAGCTGGCAGACGTCGCCGCCAAGGCCCACTCCTTGATCGCAGCCGAATACGCTGGCACCACGGTCGCCCAGATGACCGCGATGCGCAAGCAGGCTCGCGAAACCGGCGTTTTCTTGAAAGTTGTCAAGAACACCCTGGCTTCGCGTGCCGTTGAAGGCACCGAGTTCGCAGTCGCACAGGACAAGCTGGTTGGTCCGCTGCTGTATGCGTTCTCGCTCGAGGAGCCCGGCGCTGCCGGTCGCCTGATCAAGGAAGCTGCCAAGACCAACGACAAGCTCAAGGCCAAGGTCGTTTCGATTGGTGGTGAAGTGTTCCCGGCCAGCCACGTTGACGTGCTGGCATCGCTGCCGACCCGCGATCAGGCCCTGGCCATGCTGGCCCGCGTCCTGACCGAGCCGGTCACGATGTTCGCCCGCGCCATCAAGGCCATCGGTGACAAGCAGAATGGCGGTGAAACCGCTGACGCTGCTGAACCGGTCGCCGAGACCGCCTGAGTCGACGTTTCCGTGGTTCCGAACGGAACCTCAACCCAGAAAATTATCCAAAGGTAATCAAAATGTCCCTTACCAACGAACAGATCGTCGACGCCATCGCCGAGAAGTCCCTGATGGAAGTGATGGAGCTGGTCAAGGCCATCGAAGAGAAGTTCGGCGTCTCCGCCGCTGCTCCGGTCGCCGTGGCTGCTGCCGCTGGCCCGGCTGCTGCCGTCGAAGAGCAGACCGAGTTCGACGTCATCCTGAAGTCGGCCGGCGACAAGAAGGTCGAAGTCATCAAGGCTGTCCGCGCCATCACCGGCCTGGGCCTGAAGGAAGCGAAGGACCTGGCTGAAGCCGGCGGCATGATCAAGGAAGGCGCTTCGAAGGACGACGCTGCCAAGTTCAAGAAGGACCTGGAAGCTGCTGGCGCGACTGTCGAAGTCAAGTAAGCACTTCCTTGCCTCGCCATCGAATCACGGCGATGCAGCCAAGGCTGGGGGCGTAAGCCCCCGGCCTTTGGTCGTTTCATGCAGTACCTGATGTAACTAGCCCAACACGGGCTGCGGTCATGCCCCGCCACAGCAGCGCCCCGGCGCGCGGGCAGGGTAGTGGATGCAGACGAGTTGGCAGTTGGAAGTAGCGGGAGAAGGCGTGCTGGTGCCGGCAATACCAGCGACTTCCAACTGACAATTTCAGTTTCCCTTCGGGTCGTGGACGCACGATCCGCACAGCCAAGGTGATACCTCATGACGTCTTATTCGTTCACCGAAAAGAAGCGTATCCGCAAGGATTTCGGCAAGCAGCGCTCGATCCTCGAAGTGCCGTTCCTGCTCGCCATCCAGGTGGATTCCTACCGTGAATTCCTGCAGGAAAACGTCGATCCGGCCAAGCGCACGGACCACGGTCTGCACGCGGCCCTGAAGTCGGTGTTCCCGATTTCCAGCTACAGCGGCAACGCTGCCCTGGAGTACGTCGGCTACAAGCTCGGCGATCCCGTGTTCGACGAGCGCGAGTGCCGCCAGCGTGGCATGAGCTACGGCGCGCCGCTGCGCGTGACCGTGCGCCTGGTGATCTACGACCGTGAGTCGTCCACCAAGGCCATCAAGTACGTGAAGGAGCAGGAGGTCTATCTCGGCGAGATCCCGCTGATGACCGAGAACGGCACTTTCATCGTCAACGGTACCGAGCGCGTCATCGTGTCGCAGCTGCACCGTTCGCCGGGCGTGTTCTTCGACCACGACCGTGGCAAGACCCACAGCTCGGGCAAGCTGCTGTACAGCGCCCGCATCATTCCCTACCGCGGCTCCTGGCTGGACTTCGAGTTCGACCCGAAGGACGCGCTGTTCACCCGTATCGACCGTCGCCGCAAGCTGCCGGTGTCGATCCTGCTGCGTGCGCTGGGCTACAGCAACGAAGAAATGCTGGCCGAGTTCTTCGAGATCAACACGTTCCACATCAACCCCGATGAAGGCGTGCAGCTCGAACTGGTCTCCGAGCGCCTGCGCGGCGAGACCCTGAACTTCGACCTGGCCGATGGCGACAAGGTCATCGTGGAAGCCGGCAAGCGCATCACCGCGCGTCACGTCAAGCAGCTGGAAGCCTCGGGCATTGCCGCCCTGGCCGTGCCGGACGACTACATCGTCGGCCGCATCCTGTCGCACGATGTGGTCGACGCCAACACCGGTGAGCTGCTGGCCCAGGCCAACGACGAAATCACCGATGAGCAGCTGCAGGCCTTCCGCAAGGCCGGCGTGGATGCCGTGGGCACCCTGTGGGTGAACGATCTTGATCGTGGTCCGTACCTGTCCAACACCCTGCGCATCGATCCGACCAAGACCCAGCTGGAAGCCCTGGTCGAAATCTACCGCATGATGCGTCCGGGCGAGCCGCCGACCAAGGACGCCGCGCAGAACCTGTTCCACAACCTGTTCTTCACCTTCGAGCGCTACGACCTGTCCACGGTCGGCCGCATGAAGTTCAACCGCCGTGTCGGCCGCAAGGAAGTCACCGGCGAAGCCGTGCTGTACGACCGCAAGTATTTCGGCGAGCGCAACGACGAAGAGTCCAAGCGCCTGGTCGCCGAGCATGGCGAGAGCTCCGACATCCTGGACGTGATCAAGGTGCTGACCGAGATCCGCAACGGTCGTGGCGTGGTCGATGACATCGATCACCTGGGCAACCGTCGCGTCCGTTCGGTCGGCGAAATGGCCGAGAACGTGTTCCGCGTGGGCCTGGTCCGCGTCGAGCGCGCGGTCAAGGAGCGCCTGTCGATGGCCGAGTCCGAAGGCCTGACCCCGCAGGAGCTGATCAACGCCAAGCCGGTCGCCGCTGCCATCAAGGAGTTCTTCGGCTCCTCGCAGCTGTCCCAGTTCATGGATCAGAACAACCCGCTGTCGGAAGTGACGCACAAGCGCCGCGTGTCCGCACTGGGCCCGGGCGGTCTGACCCGCGAACGCGCCGGCTTCGAAGTGCGCGATGTGCACCCGACCCATTACGGCCGCGTCTGCACCATCGAAACCCCGGAAGGCCCGAACATCGGCCTGATCAACTCGCTGGCCGTGTACGCCCGCACCAACCAGTACGGCTTCCTCGAGACCCCGTACCGCAAGGTGTCCGACGGCAAGGTCTCCGACGAGATCGAGTTCCTGTCGGCGATCGAAGAGAACGAATACGTCATCGCACAGGCCAACGCCCTGACCGACGCGAAGAGCATGCTCACCGAGCAGTTCGTGCCGTGCCGTTACCAGGGTGAGTCGCTGCTGAAGCCGCCGGCGGAAGTCCACTTCATGGACGTCTCGCCGATGCAGACCGTGTCGATCGCTGCCGCGCTGGTTCCGTTCCTGGAGCACGATGACGCCAACCGTGCACTGATGGGCGCCAACATGCAGCGCCAGGCCGTGCCGACTCTGCGTGCGCAGAAGCCGCTGGTGGGTACCGGTATCGAACGCGCCGTGGCCCGCGACTCGGGTGTGACCGTGAACGCCCGTCGTGGCGGCGAGATCGTGCAGATCGACGCCGGCCGCATCGTGGTCAAGGTCAACGAGTCGGAGATCACCGACGCGACCGACGCCGGCGTGGACATCTACAACCTGATCAAGTACACCCGCTCCAACCAGAACACCTGCATCAACCAGCGTCCGCTGGTCGAAGTGGGCAACGTGGTGGCGCGCGGCGACGTGCTGGCCGACGGTCCGTCCACCGACATCGGCGAACTGGCCCTGGGCCAGAACATGCTGATCGCCTTCATGCCGTGGAACGGCTACAACTTCGAAGACTCCATCCTGCTCTCCGAGCGCGTGGTGGAAGAGGATCGTTACACCACGATCCACATCGAAGAGCTGACCTGCGTTGCGCGTGACACCAAGCTGGGGCCGGAGGAAATCTCCGCCGACATCCCGAACGTCTCCGAGCAGGCGCTGAACCGCCTCGACGAGTCGGGCGTGGTGTACATCGGTGCGGAAGTCCGCGCCGGCGACATCATGGTCGGCAAGGTCACGCCGAAGGGCGAAAGCCAGCTGACCCCGGAAGAGAAGCTGCTGCGCGCGATCTTCGGCGAGAAGGCCTCCGACGTTAAGGACAGCTCGCTGCGCGTGCCGCCGGGCATGGACGGCACCGTCATCGACGTGCAGGTCTTCACCCGCGACGGCATCGAGAAGGACAAGCGTGCGCGCCAGATCGAGGAAAACGAGATCAAGCGCGTCAAGAAGGACTTCGACGACCAGTTCCGCATCCTGGAAGGCGCCATCTACGCCCGTCTGCGTTCGCAGATCGTGGGCAAGGTGGTCAACGGCGGCGCCGGCCTGAAGAAGGGCGACAGCGTCACCGACGCCTACCTGGACGGCCTGAAGAAGGCTGACTGGTTCGCGCTGCGCATGAAGGACGAGGACGCCTCCGAAGCCATCGAGCGCGCGCAGAAGCAGATCCAGGCGCACGAGAAGGAGTTCGAGCGTCGCTTCGCCGACAAGCGCGGCAAGATCACCGCGGGCGACGACCTGGCTCCGGGCGTGCTGAAGATGGTCAAGGTGTTCCTGGCCGTGAAGCGCCGCATCCAGCCGGGCGACAAGATGGCAGGCCGCCACGGCAACAAGGGTGTGGTCTCCAACGTGGTGCCGGTCGAAGACATGCCGTACATGGCTTCGGGCGAAACCGTGGACATCGTGCTGAACCCGCTGGGCGTGCCGTCCCGTATGAACATCGGGCAGATCCTGGAAGTGCATCTGGGCTGGGCCGCCAAGGGCCTGGGCCGCAAGATCCAGGGCATGCTCGAGGCGCAGGCCGCGATCACCCAGCTGCGCAGCTTCCTGGACGACATCTACAACCACGACAAGACCCAGGTGGCCAACCACGTGGACCTGTCGCAGTTCAGCGATGAGGAACTGCTGCGTCTGGCCAACAACCTGACCGATGGTGTGCCGATGGCCACCCCGGTGTTCGACGGTGCGACCGAGGCCGAGATCAAGCGCATGCTCGAACTCGCCGACCTGCCGCTGAGCGGCCAGACCCAGCTGTATGACGGCCGCACCGGTGAAGCGTTCGATCGCCACACCACCGTCGGCTACATGCACTACCTGAAGCTGAACCACCTGGTCGACGACAAGATGCACGCCCGTTCGACCGGCCCGTACTCGCTCGTTACCCAGCAGCCGCTGGGCGGCAAGGCGCAGTTCGGCGGCCAGCGCTTCGGTGAAATGGAAGTCTGGGCGCTGGAAGCCTACGGCGCGGCCTACACCCTGCAGGAAATGCTGACGGTGAAGTCCGATGACGTGCAGGGTCGTAACCAGATGTACAAGAACATCGTCGACGGTGAGCACGAGATGGTCGCGGGCATGCCGGAATCCTTCAACGTGCTCGTGAAGGAAATCCGCTCGCTGGCCATCAACATGGAACTGGACGGCAACTGATCGTGCAGGCGCGGCTGCCCCGGCAGCCGCGCCGCCGGATGTGACCTGACAGCCCCATCGACACGAGATTTCCTCCTTTCGGAGAAACACCATGAAAGACTTGCTGAACCTCTTCAACCAGCAGCGCCAGACGCTGGACTTCGACGCGATCAAGATCGCGCTGGCCTCGCCGGATCTGATCCGTTCGTGGTCCTTCGGCGAAGTGAAGAAGCCGGAAACCATCAACTACCGTACCTTCAAGCCGGAGCGTGACGGCCTGTTCTGCGCCGCCATCTTCGGGCCGGTCAAGGACTACGAGTGCCTGTGCGGCAAGTACAAGCGCATGAAGCACCGCGGCGTGGTCTGCGAAAAGTGCGGCACCGAAGTCACCCTGGCCAAGGTGCGCCGCGAGCGCATGGGCCACATCGACCTGGCGTCCCCGGTCGCGCACATCTGGTTCCTCAAGTCGCTGCCGTCGCGCATCGGCCTGATGCTGGACATGACCCTGCGTGACATCGAGCGCGTGCTGTACTTCGAAGCCTATGTGGTGACCGAGCCGGGCCTGACCGCCCTGGAGCGTCGCCAGCTGCTGACCGAAGAGCAGTACCTGCAGGCACGCCAGGAGCACGGTGACGACTTCGACGCCGCAATGGGCGCCGAGGCCGTGTACGAGCTGCTGCGCACCATCGACCTGCAGTCGGAGATGACCCGCCTGCGCGAAGAAATCGCCAGCACCGGTTCGGAAACCAAGCTGAAGCGACTGACCAAGCGCATCAAGCTGGTCGAGGCCTTCCTCGAGTCGGGCAACCGCCCCGAGTGGATGGTCATGACCGTGCTGCCGGTGCTGCCGCCGGACCTGCGTCCGCTGGTGCCGCTGGACGGCGGTCGCTTCGCGACCTCCGACCTGAACGATCTGTACCGCCGCGTCATCAACCGCAACAACCGCCTGCGCCGCCTGCTCGAGCTGAACGCGCCGGACATCATCGTGCGCAATGAAAAGCGCATGCTGCAGGAATCGGTCGATGCGCTGCTGGACAACGGCCGTCGTGGCCGTGCCATCACCGGCACCAACAAGCGCCCGCTGAAGTCGCTGGCCGACATGATCAAGGGCAAGCAGGGTCGCTTCCGTCAGAACCTGCTGGGCAAGCGCGTGGACTACTCGGGCCGTTCGGTCATCGTGGTCGGTCCGTACCTGCGCCTGCACCAGTGCGGCCTGCCGAAGAAGATGGCGCTGGAACTGTTCAAGCCGTTCGTGTTCGCCAAGCTGCAGCGTCGTGGCCTGGCCACCACCATCAAGGCCGCCAAGAAGCTGGTCGAGCGCGAAGAAGCCGAAGTCTGGGACATCCTGGAAGAGGTCATCCGCGAGCACCCGGTGATGCTGAACCGTGCGCCGACCCTGCACCGTCTGGGCATCCAGGCGTTCGAGCCGGTGCTGATCGAGGGCAAGGCCATCCAGCTGCACCCGCTGGTCTGCACCGCGTTCAACGCCGACTTCGACGGTGACCAGATGGCCGTCCACGTGCCGCTCTCGCTGGAAGCCCAGCTGGAAGCGCGTGCGCTGATGATGTCGACCAACAACATCCTGTCGCCGGCCAACGGCGAGCCGATCATCGTGCCGTCGCAGGACGTGGTGCTGGGTCTGTACTACATGACCCGCGCCCTGGAAAACAAGAAGGGCGAGGGCATGGCCTTCGCCAACATCGCCGAAGTCAAGCGCGCCTATGACAACCGCGTGGTGGAACTGCACGCCAAGGTCAAGGTCCGCATCACCGAGGTGGTGACCGACGAGAACGGCGACAAGCAGAACAAGACCTCGATCGTGGACACCACGATCGGTCGTGCCCTGCTGGCCGAAATCCTGCCGGAAGGCCTGCCGTTCGCCCTGGCCAACGTCGAGCTGACCAAGAAGAACATCAGCCGCCTGATCAACTCCAGCTACCGTCAGCTGGGCTTGAAGGACACGGTCGTGTTCGCCGACAAGCTGATGTACACCGGCTTCGCCTACGCAACCCGTGCCGGCGTGTCGATCGGTATCGACGACATGCTGATCCCGGACGAAAAGCGCGGCATCCTCACCGAGGCCGAGGCTGAAGTGCTGGAAATCCAAGAGCAGTACCAGTCGGGCCTGGTCACCGCCGGCGAGCGCTACAACAAGGTGGTCGACATCTGGTCGCGCACCAACGAACGCATCGCCAAGGCGATGATGGACACCATCGGTACCGAGAAGGTGGTCAACGCCAAGGGCGAGACCATCGACCAGAAGTCGATGAACTCGCTGTACATCATGGCCGACTCCGGTGCCCGTGGTTCGCAGGCGCAGATCCGTCAGCTGGCCGGTATGCGTGGCCTGATGGCCCGTCCGGATGGCTCGATCATCGAAACGCCCATCAAGGCGAACTTCCGTGAAGGCCTGAACGTGCAGGAGTACTTCAACTCCACCCACGGTGCCCGTAAGGGTCTGGCCGATACCGCGCTGAAGACGGCGAACTCGGGTTACCTGACCCGTCGTCTGGTCGACGTCGCGCAGGACGTGGTCATCACCGAGGTGGATTGCGGTACCACCGAAGGCCTGACCATGACCCCGATCGTGGAAGGCGGCGACGTCGTGGAGCCGTTGAAGGAGCGCGTGCTGGGTCGCGTCGTGGCCGAGGACGTGTTCCTGCCGGGCAACGATGAAGATCCGATCGTGACCCGCAACACCCTGCTGGACGAACAGTGGGTGGCCAAGCTGGAAGACGCCGGCGTGCAGAGCATCAAGGTGCGCTCGACGATTTCGTGCGCCTCGGCGTTCGGCGTCTGCGGCCGCTGCTACGGCCGCGATCTGGCCCGTGGCCACATCGTCAACATCGGTGAAGCGGTGGGCGTCATCGCCGCACAGTCGATCGGTGAGCCGGGTACCCAGCTGACCATGCGTACGTTCCACATCGGTGGTGCGGCATCGCGTGCGGCTGCGGTGGACAACATCACCGTGAAGACCACCGGTTCGGTGAAGTTCAACAACCTGAAGTCCGTCGAGCATGCCAATGGCTCGCTGGTGGCGGTGTCGCGTTCGGGCGAAATCTCGGTGCTGGATGCGCACGGCCGTGAGCGCGAGCGTTACAAGCTGCCCTACGGCTCGATGATCGCGTCCAAGGACGGTGATGCAGTGAAGGCTGGCCAGACCGTGGCCAACTGGGATCCGCATAACCACCCGATCGTGTCCGAAGTGGCCGGCTTCATCCGCTTCATCGACTTCATCGACGGCGTCACCGTCATCGAGAAGACCGACGAACTGACCGGCCTGGCCTCGCGTGAAATCACCGACCCGAAGCGTCGCGGTTCGCAGGCCAAGGACCTGCGTCCGATCGTGCGTATCGTGGATGCCAAGGGCAATGACCTGACCATCCCGAACACCGATCTGCCGGCCCAGTACCTGTTGCCGCCGCGCTCCATCGTCAACCTGCAGGACGGCGCTGCCGTCGGCGTGGGCGACGTGGTCGCCAAGATCCCGCAGGAAGCGTCCAAGACCCGCGACATCACCGGTGGTCTGCCGCGCGTGGCCGATCTGTTCGAAGCGCGCAAGCCGAAGGATCCGGCGATCCTGGCCGAGCGTTCGGGCATCATCAGCTTCGGCAAGGACACCAAGGGCAAGCAGCGCCTGATCATCAAGGACACCGATGGTTCGGAGCACGAAGAACTGATTCCGAAGTACCGTCAGGTCATCGTGTTCGAAGGCGAGCACGTGACCAAGGGCGAAACCATCGTGGACGGCGAACCGAGCCCGCAGGACATCCTGCGTCTGCTGGGCGTCGAGCCGCTGGCCGCCTACCTGGTCAAGGAAATCCAGGACGTGTACCGCCTGCAGGGCGTGAAGATCAACGACAAGCACATTGAAGTGATCACCCGTCAGATGCTGCGCAAGGTCGAAATCACCGACCAGGGCAGCAGCAAGTTCCTGAATGGCGAGCAGGCCGAGCGCCAGCGCGTCATCGAGGAAAATGCACGTCTGGCCGTCCGCAACGAACTGCCGGCCCGCTTTGACCCGGTCCTGCTGGGCATCACCAAGGCCTCGCTGGCGACCGAGTCGTTCATCTCGGCCGCGTCGTTCCAGGAAACCACCCGCGTGCTGACCGAAGCTGCCGTCCGCGGCACCTCGGACAACCTGCGCGGCCTGAAGGAGAACGTCATCGTCGGCCGCCTGATCCCGGCGGGTACCGGTCTGGCGTACCACTCCCAGCGTCGTCGCGGTGCCTCCGGCCTGACCGACTCGGAGCTGCAGACCCTGGCCGGCACTCCGGTCCTGGCCGACGCCGCACCGGTCGCCGTGGTCGATTCGAGCGACGCCGACCCGGTGGTGGGCGAGGAATGAGAAACCCGGTCCGGCCCCCGGGCCGGACCACCTTCGCGTCGCGGCGGACCGTGGGTCCGACAACATTCGAAGGGGCAGGGCACCACCCCGGTGGTTCCCTGACCTTCCTGCCGGTGGCGTCCGCGCCCCCGATAGGGTAGGATGCCGGCCGGCCCACGCATGGGTCGGTTGACAACCTGAACGGGGGGCAAGGAGAAGGCTCCCCTGTAACGGCCCAGGATCAGGGCTGGCTTGGCGTGTGCGCGGTTGACCGCGTTTTCGCCAGGTTGCTACAATCGTCTGTCTCAGCAGGCCAGATTCCTTGGTCTGCTCGCACATTTCCGCATTCATGGCCAGTTTTTCCCTTGGCCTCTCTCAGAAGAACATACTGATGGCGACGATCAATCAGCTTGTCCGCAAGCCGCGGCAGGCCACCACTTACAAGAGTGCCTCGCCGGCACTTGATAAGTGCCCCCAGCGCCGTGGCGTCTGCACGCGCGTGTACACCACCACCCCGAAGAAGCCGAACTCGGCGCTCCGCAAGGTTGCCAAGGTCCGCCTGACCAACCAGGAAGAGGTCATCAGCTACATCGGTGGCGAAGGCCACAACCTGCAGGAGCACTCCGTGGTCCTCATCCGCGGCGGTCGCGTCAAGGATCTGCCGGGTGTGCGTTACCACACCGTGCGTGGCTCGCTGGACGCCTCCGGCGTTGCCAAGCGTCGTCAGGGCCGTTCCAAGTACGGCGCCAAGCGTCCGAAGAGCTAAGGGAAAGTACACATGTCTCGTAAAGGTAATACGCCGCAGCGCTCCGTCCTGCCGGATCCCAAGCACGGAAGTGAAACCATCGCGCGCTTCATCAACATGGTGATGCTGAGCGGCAAGAAGTCCGTCGCTGAAAAGATCGTCTATGGCGCCATGGACGTGATCGGTGAGAAGAACCCGAACTCCGTCGAGCTGGTGCAGAAGGCTCTGGACAACGTGGCTCCGTCGGTCGAAGTCAAGTCCCGCCGCGTCGGCGGTGCGACCTACCAGGTGCCGGTCGAAGTGCGTTCGTCGCGCAAGATGGCGCTGGCCATGCGTTGGCTGATCGACTCCGCTCGCAAGCGTGGTGAAAACACCATGCCGAAGAAGCTGGCTGCCGAACTGCTGGACGCCTCGGAAAATCGTGGTGGCGCCATCAAGAAGCGCGAAGAAACCCACCGCATGGCCGAAGCCAACAAGGCCTTCGCCCACTACCGCTGGTGAGTTTGACGGCCTTGTAAAACAGGCACGGCAGCACCATTGAGGTGCTGCCTCGCGGCCCCAGAAGGGCTGCGCCAATCCGAAGGCCGCCGAAAGGCGGCGTTCGGCCATCCGAATTCCAAGAAATTGAGAGGCTCCCGTGGCCCGCACCACTCCCATCGAGCGTTACCGTAACTTCGGCATCATGGCCCACATCGATGCCGGCAAGACCACCACGTCCGAGCGCATCCTGTTCTACACCGGCAAGAGCCACAAGATCGGTGAAGTGCATGACGGCGCTGCCACCATGGACTGGATGGAGCAGGAGCAGGAGCGTGGCATCACGATCCAGTCCGCTGCCACCACCGCGTTCTGGAAGGGCATGGACAAGTCCCTGCCGGAGCACCGCTTCAACATCATCGATACCCCCGGACACGTTGACTTCACCATCGAAGTGGAGCGCTCGCTGCGCGTGCTCGACGGTGCGGTGTTCGTGCTGTGCGCCGTCGGTGGCGTGCAGCCGCAGTCGGAAACCGTGTGGCGCCAGGCCAACCGCTACAAGGTGCCGCGCATCGCGTTCGTCAACAAGATGGACCGCACCGGTGCCAACTTCACCAAGGTCGTTGGCCAGCTGAAGGCCAAACTGGGTGCCGTCGCCGTGCCGATGCAGCTGCCGATCGGCGCTGAAGAAGGCTTCAAGGGCGTGGTCGACCTGCTCAAGATGAAGGCCATCCATTGGGATGAAGCCTCGCAGGGCATGAAGTTCGAATACCTGGACATCCCGGCCGACATGAAGGAAGAGGCTGAAGAAGCCCGTACCTACATGATCGAAGCGGCTGCCGAAGCCAGCGAAGAGCTGATGGAAAAGTACCTGGGCGGCGAAGAGCTGACCGAGGCTGAAATCATCTCGGCGCTGCGCGCGCGCACCCTGGCCACCGACATCGTGCCGATGTACTGCGGCTCGGCGTTCAAGAACAAGGGCGTGCAGGCCATGCTGGACGGCGTGGTGCAGCTGCTGCCGTCGCCGATCGACGTGCCGGACGTGACCGGTACCGACGTCGACGACGAAACCATCGAGATGAGCCGCAAGTCCGACGACAAGGCTCCCTTCTCGTCGCTGGCCTTCAAGATCATCACCGACCCGTTCGTGGGCGCGCTGACCTTCTTCCGTGTCTACTCGGGCACGCTGAACGCCGGCGACCAGGTGATGAACTCGGTCAAGGGCAAGAAGGAGCGCATCGGCCGCATCCTGCAGATGCACTCCAACGATCGCGAAGAAATCAAGGAAGTGCTGGCCGGTGACATCGCCGCTGCCGTGGGTCTGAAGGACACCACCACGGGCGACACCCTGTGCTCGCTGGATCACCCGATCATCCTGGAGCGCATGGTGTTCCCGGAGCCGGTGATCTCGATGGCCGTCGAACCGAAGACCAAGTCCGACCAGGAAAAGATGGGTCTGGCCTTGGGCCGTCTGGCGCAGGAAGATCCGTCGTTCCGCGTCAAGACCGACGAAGAATCCGGTCAGACCATCATCTCGGGCATGGGCGAGCTGCACCTGGACATCATCGTTGACCGCATGAAGCGCGAGTTCAACGTCGAAGCCAACGTCGGCAAGCCGCAGGTTGCGTACCGCGAAACCATCCAGGCCGCGGACGTCAAGTCGGATTACAAGCACGCCAAGCAGTCCGGTGGTAAGGGTCAGTACGGTCACGTCGTGATCGAGCTGTCGCCGATCACCGCTGAAGACCGCGCCGATCCGAAGATCGCTCCGATGATCAAGGACGATTTCCTGTTCATCAACGACATCACCGGTGGCGTGATTCCGAAGGAATTCATTCCGTCGATCGAAAAGGGCCTGCGCGAAACCATCACCAGCGGTCCGCTGGCTGGCTTCCCGGTCGTTGACGTCAAGGTCAAGCTGGTGTTCGGCTCGTACCACGACGTCGACTCCTCGGAAATGGCGTTCAAGCTGGCGTCCTCGATGGCCTTCAAGCAGGGCTTCGCGAAGGCCAAGCCGGTTCTGCTGGAGCCGATCATGAAGGTCGAGATCGTGACCCCGGAGGATTACCAGGGTGACGTGATGGGCGACGTGAGCCGTCGTCGTGGCGTTCTGCAGGGTTCCAGCACCACCGGTGACGGTTCGGCCAGCATCATCAACGCGATGATCCCGCTGGGTGAAATGTTCGGTTATGCCACCTCGCTGCGTTCGCAGACCCAGGGTCGTGCGACGTTCACGATGGAATTCGACCACTACGAGCCGGCGCCGAACAACATCGCCGAAGCCGTGGTCAAGAAGGCCTGAGCGTAAGCTCAGGTCTTTACCTCCCTCTTTTCTGATATCCAAGGTATACAACAATGGCAAAGGGTAAGTTCGAGCGCACCAAGCCGCACGTCAACGTCGGCACCATCGGTCACGTCGATCACGGCAAGACCACGCTGACCGCCGCACTGACCAAGATCGGCGCCGAGCGCTTCGGTGGCGAGTTCAAGGATTACTCCGCGATCGACGCCGCGCCGGAAGAAAAGGCACGTGGCATCACGATCTCGA
>NZ_WIAY01000011.1 GCF_009467805.1 Stenotrophomonas nematodicola | reverse complement strand
AGGTGATTGCCGCCAACGGCCCGGTGAGCCTGCAGTCCAACACCGGCGAGCTGGAGCTGCTGGCCGACCAGGCCATCACCGTGACCGCCACCGACGACCGCATCGACATCCTGGCCCAGCAGAAAGTAGTGCTGCAGGCTGGCAAGAGCGCGATCACGCTGGAAGGCGGCAACATCACTTTCAGCTGCCCAGGCACGTTTACCGTCAAGGCCGGGCAGCAGCCGTTCATGGGCGGGGAACGCCGCGCCGCCAGGATCGCGCCGCTGCCGGCACTGCTGCTCCCGCGGATGAAGTATCGCGGCAAGCTGAGGGTGGTGGACGGCAAAGACGCGCCCCGGCCGGACATCTACTACATGATCGTCACCCGGGATGGCGACGTCCTCGCCCAGGGCGTCACGGATGACACGGGGCGCAGCATTACCGTGGCCACTGAAAAACCGGTACCAGTCACCGCGTACATCGGCAAACGCGGCTGGGCGATCGAGGAATCGACCCTCGATACCGAGGAGAGCTGCGGGTGCTGAACAGCGCGCACCCGCATGGACACCCGACCCAGGATGGAACCCAATGACGGCACATAGCGACGGCACGCACAAAGGCACCACGGAAATTGCATTCAGGACTTCCCTCGGCACCCCTGTCGAGGGCCTCACGTACCGACTGACCGATGGCCAGGGAAACGCCCGCACCGCCTCCACCGGAATCGGCGGAACAGGGCTGACCGTCCGGATCGGCGACGCCAAGGACGGGACGTCCACCGTCTGGACAGTGGCTGGCGCTACCAGAATCCAGATCGACGTCCAGCGCGACGATGGCTCCTGGAAGACCATCGGCACCTTCCAGCATGACGCCGCCGCGCACAAGCAGGTCAGCGTGATCGCGGGCGCCGTCGCGATGCCCTTCCAGATGGATTCGGTATGACCTGCACGATGGAGCCGCACGCATGACCCAGCAAGCCCCCGCCCCGCAGGTACCCGTCCGCGTCGAGAACGACCGCGACGGCGTGGCCATGAACATCTGCCAGATCGCTACGGATTACTACGCCAGGATACGGCTGCAGATGATGAGCAACGGCGCCGCCACCTCAGCCAGCAATCTGCCCTATCTCGTTGTCAGAAACACTCCGCAGGCACCCGATGCCTGGCGGGTCGCAACACGCCCCTACATGGATACCGGACGCACAGATACGGCAGGCAACGCCCACGTGAGGGTGGCCGGCCCTGGCCGATATCGCGTACTCATCAAGGAGCCTACCGAGCGGTTCGTTGCGGGAGACGCATTCACGATTCCCCGCCACGCGCTCGCCACGGGGACCGATAGTGATCGTGACGTTCAACCGCTGGTCGAGCTCGAGGTCATCGAGAATGCCAACTGCACCCTTTCCGTGCGTCGAACACACCCGAACGGCCTGCAGCGCACCCGGGGCGGTGGAAACGATCAGATCCCGGCCGACGGGGACCGAAGCAACTTCACCCAAGCGCATACGTCCGATGAACTTCGAAACGCGCTTGACCTTGGCAACTATGTGATTTCGTATCAGCTCTGGGCCGACGCCTCCCGGGCATACGGCACACACCACCCGCGCATCCAGAACAGCACCCTCAGAGCCGCGCTGCGCATCATCTACGGTGAACAGTTGACCGCTGGCACAGGGGCCGGAGCAAGCCTCCACGACCGCATCCTGAACTCGGATGGCAGGGAGGTGCAGTTCAACAACCAGTCCACCACCGGTGGGCGAGGCCGCCTCTCCTTCCGCGAGGACAATGGCCAGCCCGGCAACCGGATGACCGCCGACGAAACGCTGCGGCGCACCCATCCGGCCACAATGGAGTTCCTGCTGCAGATGATGGACGATCTGGACATCACCTACGCCCGCAGCACCGGCGCCTGGCGGCCGCACATCGGCTCCACGCGGCATCGCTATGCCTCGGCCATCGATCTGACACATGTGCGCACCACGGTGAACGGCGCGAACAACCAGCAGCACACGGTCACGATCCACTTTCATCGCATATCGTCGCCAAATTCCAATCCGACCGCGACTGGTCAGCCAGAAGCCGCTGAGCGCACGCGCATGCGGGAATTTTCGCGTCGGGTCCATGTGTACATAGCCAATGCGAAGGCGCAGCGAACGCTGGGGTGGCTGGGTGGGCCGTGGCGCTTAATGTACCCACAACTGGGCGTCGCCAATCCAGAAAATCCTGGCGCCGAGGCGTTCGCCACCAATGACACGCACATCCACCACATACATATCAGCATGGGCACCGATCAGCCATGAGCCTGCTTTTTCCTTTCGTCCTCGCTGCCGCAGCACTTTCACACGGCCCCTTCGAGATGCTCCCGGAACCGACCGGCCCGATCAACTGCCCCAAGCCGCCTGCAACGATCCGTACGGTGGAGGGCCGCATCTATGAATGTCATCCACAAGAGGGAGAAGATGCTTACCGGGATGTCACCCCACCTGACGAGCAGACGCACTGGAGGATGAACTTCGGCTCGACACGACTGCCACCGCAGGGAACAGGCAGCTATCACCCGCCCGAGGATTGGCCGTTCCGGGCAATCGTCTCATCAAGCAATCCCGCAGCAATGGCGGCGGAGTACTTCTATGTTTTTGATCGCCGCGGCGTAGTAATCGACTCCAACGATGCGTCGGCTATTGGAGAGCAGTTGATGGAAGTGCGCATCTCCGGCATCCGCCTCTGGCCGCGTGCGAATGTGTTCTACCTCATGCCGCCACCAGACGACAAGGAAAAGCTCAAGTGGACGAGCCCAACCGATCGGATGCGGGATGTGGGCTTCTACGGATTGGTGGTCGATGGAAAGATGCTGTGTCCCGTGCTGGATGAAAGCCTGGTCAGCAGTTGGCCTGGACCAGACATCCCCAACCACCCAGCAGGCACGTACATCAATGGTCACTGCGGCGAGGCCTACCGGATCGAGTCTACCCTCCCGAACGATCCGGACGACAACTTCCGCTACTACGCCTATCCCGGCTTCCGCGCCGGCGGCGCTGCGCTGCGGTGGAGCTTCCAGCGGCATGACGAGCCGGTGCGACCGCTACTTAATCGTCTCGGTGTGTGTGTGGCCTTCTGTCCGCCGAAATAGGCGGGAACCTTTCTCCCACCCCAACGTCCAGTACACCGATCAGCCATGAGCTTTCTCTATCCCTTTGCCCTAGCCGCCGCGTCGATTTCACCGGGTCTATTCGAGACTCTGCCGGGAGAGCAAATGGGCCCGATCAACTGCCCCAAGCCCCCCGCCACCATCCGTACGGTGGAGGGCCGCATCTATGAATGCCATCCGGAAGAGGGAGAGGATGCGTACCGAGATGTCACCCCACCTGACGAGCAGACACACTGGAGGGTGAACTTCGGTTCGACACGACTGCCGCCCCAGGGAACGGGAAGCTATCACCCGCCCGAGGATTGGCCGTTCCGGGCGATCATTTCTTCCCGCAATCTTGCATCGATGTCCGCGCAGTACTTCTATGTTTTTGATCGCCGCGGCGTAGTAATCGACTCCAACGATACGTCGGCTATTGGAGAACAGTTGATGGAGGTGCGTATCTCCGGCATCCGCCTCTGGCCGCGTGCGAATGTGTTCTACCTCATGCCGCCACCGGACGACAAGGAGAAGCTCAAGTGGACGAGCCCAACCGATCGGATGCGGGATGTGGGCTTCTACGGCTTGGTAGTCGATGGAAAGATGCTGTGCCCGGCACTGGACGAAAGCCGGGTCAGCAGTTGGCCTGGACCAGACGTTCCCCGTCACCCGGCAGGCACGTACATCAATGGTCACTGCGGCGAGGCCTACTTGAGAAAGTCGTACTTGAAGGATGATCCTGATGGCAACTATCGCTACTACGCCTATCCCGGCTTCAGCGCTGGTGGTCTTGAGCTGCAGTGGAGCTTCCAGCGGCATGACGAGCCGGTTCGACCGCTACTCAATCATCTCGGTGTGTGTGTGGCCTTCTGTCCGCCCAACGTCCAGCACACCGATCAGCCATGAGCCTGCTTCCATCTTTCTTGTTCGCTGCCGCAGCACCGACGTCCCCCCGAGATTGAGTAGCGAAGCGGTTTGGAGTCCAATTCTCAATGACAAGGAGATTGGACGTGAAAAAGCGCTTTTCCGAAGAGCAGATCATTGGCTTCCTACGCGAGGCTGAGGCCGGCATGCCCATCAAGGACCTCTGCCGCCAGCATGGTTTTAGCGAGGCCTCGTACTACCTGTGGCGCAGCAAGTTCGGCGGCATGAGCGTGACCGACGCCAAACGGCTCAAAGACCTGGAGGCGGAGAACACACGCCTGAAGAAGCTACTGGCAGAACAGGTCTTCGAGAACGACGTCATCAAGGATGCGTTGCGAAAAAAGTGGTGACCGCACCGGCGCGCAGGCTGCTGGTGCGGAGCATGGTCGAGAAGGGGATGAGCGAGCGGCGAGCGCTGACGGTGGTGCGGATGAGCGCTAGCGCGCTGCGCTATGAGCCTCGGGCCGATCGCACCGCTGAGCTGCGCGAGCAGATCGCTGCGCTGGCGCACCGGCACAGACGCTACGGAGTGGGCATGATCCATTTGAAACTGCGACAGAAGGGGCTGGTCGTGAACCACAAGCGAGTGGAGCGCTTGTACCAGGAAGCGGGCCTACAGGTGCGTTGCAGAAAGCGTAAGAAGGTACCGGTGGGCGAGCGCCAGCCCCTCCTGCGTCCGTCCGCCGCCAATGAGGTGTGGTCGATGGACTTCGTGTTCGACCGTACTGCGGAAGGCCGGGTGGTCAAGTGCCTGACCATCGTCGACGACGCCACCCACGAAGCTGTGGCCATCGAAGTGGAGCGGGCAATATCCGGGCAAGGTGTGTCGAGGGTGCTCGACAGACTGGCCATGCAGCGAGGCTTGCCGCGAGTGATCAGGACAGACAATGGCAAGGAATTTTGCGGTAAGGCGATGGTGGCCTGGGCTTACGAGAAAGGAGTTGCCCTGCGTCTGATCGAACCAGGCAAACCGAACCAAAATGCTTACGTCGAGTCCTTTAACGGGCGGCTACGCGACGGATGCCTCAACGAGCACTGGTTCCCGACATTGCTTCACGCCCGTACCAGCATCGAAAGCTGGCGACGCGACTACAACGAAGAAAGACCCAAGCGAGCGCTTGGCGGGCTAACACCTGCCCAGTACGCCGCGCAGTTGGCGACGAAGAAAGATAACATCAGCACCGGACTCTAAACCCGCTCACTACTCAAGCCGGGGGAACGTCGAAGCGCATCCGAGGACTGGGGCTCTCACCCCCAGCCCTATGACTTATGACGCGTGGAAGGACCTTCCGGCACATGAACAGGCCAGATACCAAAGCCTGCGCACAGAGATCAATCATCCGAAGATCGTGGGTCCGTTCGACACGAACTGGGGAACCAAGGATTTTGACTCGCAGTCGAATGACGTCAGACTTGGCCTACCCTATCTTCCCGGCCAGATAACCAGGAGTTGAACGAAATGTCCAAGAGCCAGCCTGAGCTCAACCCTTGGCACAAGCGTCAGGCGGCACTCTTGTGCCACTTCGCCTCAGCAGGTTACCTGAAGGGACTCCTCCCCAAGATCGATGCGCTCATCAGCTTCGCTGACGAAATCGTTGATCAACGAAGTCCTCTCGATGTCGCGGGAGCCGCGCTTGCAGGCTGGAGTTCCGTCAGTACAGCAACTCACTTCTCCACGTTTGCCTACCCTGCACTTGTTGAGTTTCGTGAGAGTGCCATTCACGCGTTGGCAGCACGCGCCTTCCAACGCTACTTTGCCGTTGGTGATAATCAGTGCGCCCGAATGCTCGATGAGTACGCGTATCAGATGACTTGGGCAACCACCGAGCAGGAGAGCGAATTCAGAGCCCGATCTGAGGCGGCCTTCAGGCATGCGGGGAACATCAGCGACATCATCCGCCGACCATTTTCATACACCGATTTCACCTTCTGGATAACGTGGGAACAGGAGAAGGTGGCATTCCCCTCCATTCCCAGCTTCAGAGTCCACACAGATATCCAGGCCCGATCGGGCCATATGCCGCCCAGGACCGGCGTGTACATGCCGGCAGATGATCCATTTGGAGCCCTTCAGTTCGCCTGGACTGGCGGACACGGAGAGTTGGGAGACGCCCGTACGCTCAACTCCTTTGGGAGACACGTATTGGATCGAGTGGGTAGAGAAGGCCTGTGGTCCAACGCTGCGCTGCTCCATCAGATCATCAACGAACGCAAGCACAAGAATCTTGTGAGCGAGATGGAACGGTCCAGCGTGTCGCTCGGGCCCTCGGCTGTCGCTCGTCACTCCTTTGAAGCGCGCCCGTGTGGATGGTACTTCGTCGAAATGCTGGACGACGAACACGAGCAGATCGATGGCACTTACGCAGGCACATCGAGCGTCCCGACCTCCACTCGCCCACACAGAGTCGAAGCGGGCCAACAGGTGCCACAGAACGGCTGGTGGTACACCCCGGCCCAAATGGGATCCCGCCGCTACTTCAAGAAGGGTGACCGCTTCCCCGAGTTGAAGGGCAGCGACTACGGCAATGTGCTTTGGATCTGGTCACCCGATCAGTCCGATCCGAAGCTATGAATGAGACTGTAAGTTCATCAAGATATTTGGAGCTCAATCCCTGGCAAAAGCGTCAAGCCACGCTGCTCTACCACTACTCGTCACTGGCGTATGTGGAAGGCCTTCTAAACAGAATTGATCAGCTCGTCTCTTTCGCTGATTCACTTTTGGAAGCACGCTCCAATCTAGATCCGGCAGGAAGAACTCTCGCGAACTGGCAGCCGATCGACACTGCTGGACACTTCTCAACGTACGCTTACCCTGCTCTGATGGAATTCAGGGAGGGAGTTATCAAGGACATCGCCGCGCGCGCGCATCAGGTTTTTGACATCGCGGGCGAGCGTCAGTGCTCACGCATGCTGGACGAGTATGCGTACCAGATGCCTTGGGCGACTCAGGATCAGGAGGAAGAGTTCAAACATCGTGCCCAGGCTGTCTTTCACTATGCGAGCAAGATCAGCGAAATAATGAGTAGGCCGAGCTTGTGGGACGATTTCGTATTCTGGTCACTATGGCAAGAGCACGGGAAAGGGCTTTCGCACATTCCAAGATTCTGTGTTCGCTCAGACCTTTGTTGCTTCAGCGGCGACACGCCCCCGCGCACGGGCGCGTATGTCCCAGCAGATGATCCTTATGGCTCCTTGCAGTTCGGATGGACGGGTGGATATGGTGAACTTGGCAATACCTACACGCTTAACCAATTCGGCAAGCTCGCATTGGAGCGTGTTGGCAGGGAAGGACTTTGGGAAGATGTCGACGGAATTCATCGACTGATCAGTGGCCCTGAGGGCCTCCTCCTTCGAAACATCCAACAGCGTGAAAGGTCGCGCCCCCACCTGGCACCCGCAGCTGCATCCCGGGAGAGCTTTGAGGATCGACCTTGCCGTTGGTTCTTTGTTGAGCTGATCGACGATGAGTATGAGGAGATCGACGGCACCTACGCAGGCACGTCGAGCGTCGCGACCGCCACTCGCCCACACAGAGTCGAAGCGGGCCAACAGGTGCCACAGAATGGCTGGTGGTATACCCCGGCCCAAATGGGATTACGCCGCTACTTCAAGAGGGATGAACGCTTCCCTGAGTTGACGGGCAGTGACTACGGCAATGTGCTTTGGATCTGGTCACCCGATCAATCTGATCCAAAGCTCTGAGCACGACCATGATCTCGGGCGCGAATCTGGAGCTCAATCCGTGGCACAAGCGTCAGGCCACGCTGCTCTATCACTTCGCCTCCCTCCCTTGCCTCAAGGATCTGCTGGAGCAGATCAATCAGTTGATCGGGTTCTCATGGTCGGCGCATGACAGCCGCTTGGGTCGAGATTGCATTGTCAACGATCAGCTTGGTGCATTGCGGGATACTCGAAATAGCTTTCAGATCGATACCTCGGGAGTTTGATCATGGCGCGAGCATTTTTACTAGTTGCCCCATTTCTTCTGTCAGCCAGCACGTGCTCCGCCGCATCAGACACACAGACGTTGCAAGAGCATTGCGCAAATACAGTGACTGACGACCTGGTTGTGATCGCTAGATCTCCGCATGGGCATGACAAGGTCAGCGCTTGCCCGCCCGGAGTGGACAGCGACTGCATCTACAGCCTGACAGTTGGTCAGACCTACAGCGCTGGCACGCCTGACCTCAACGCCGACGGTCAACCAGACCAACTCGTGAAACACTTCGGATCGAACTACGGGGACATCGACGTAGTGCACTACCTTGGATTCGTGCAGTGCGGAGATGGCACAGCCATCAAGGTACTTGAAGGGAAATTCAAGGATGTCATTGCACCAGACATCATCACAGAACCGTGGCCCGACCTGACGGCCACGCGTGGATGTGCAGCGCCCGGGCACGAAGAAGACCCGCCGCAGGAAGTCAAACTCAGCTTTAATCCGGAAACCTATCGCTATGAGGAAGCCCCGAAGCTGGATCCCGCTTCCGCATGCACACACTTCCCCTGAGCGAATCGAGCGGCTCCTCGATCGGGCTGTTGTTTGCGGTGGTCATGGCGTGGTCCCGATGCATGGCGGGCATGGCTGCACCAAGGCAGCGTGTGCGGCAATCCAACCTCGGCCTGAAAGGGTTCATCAGGCATCCGACGATGGTCCCAATCACCGGACAGCTCTCCCACACAGACAGCGGCGGGCGGTCCCTCCGACCGACCGCCGCTCCGGCCTTCCCTGGCCGCTGTTGGTGATCCTCAGGCCGCGCGTTCGGCGTTGAACTGCTCTTCCTCGGTCGAACCGCTCAGGGCGGTCGTCGAGGACTGGCCCTGCTGGATCGCCTGGGTGACGGCATCGAAGTAGCCGGTACCAACCTCGCGCTGGTGCTTGACCGCCGTGAAGCCGCGGTCGGCGGCGGCGAACTCGGCTTCCTGCAGTTCCACGAAGGCGCTCATCTGGCGGCGGGCGTAGCCGTGCGCCAGGTTGAACATGGAGTAGTTCAGGGCGTGGAAGCCGGCCAGGGTGATGAACTGGAACTTGTAGCCGTAGGTCGCGATCTCCTTCTGGAAGCTCGCGATGGTGGCGTCGTCCAGATTCTTCTTCCAGTTGAAGCTGGGCGAGCAGTTGTAGGCCAGCAGCTTGCCGGGGAACTTTGCGTGGATCGCCTCGGCGAAGCGGCGCGCGAATTCCAGGTCCGGTTTGCCGGTTTCGCACCAGATCAGGTCGGCGTACGGGGCGTAGGCGAGGCCGCGGCTGATCGCCTGGTCCAGGCCGTTGCGGGTCTTGTAGAAGCCTTCCACGGTGCGCTCGCCCGTGGCGAACGGCTGGTCGTTGGCGTCGATGTCGCTGGTCAGCAGGTCGGCCGCCTCGGCGTCGGTGCGCGCCACCAGCAGGGTGGGCACGCCGAGCACGTCAGCCGCCAGGCGCGCGGCGTTCAATTTCTCGATCGCCTCGCGGGTCGGCACCAGCACCTTGCCGCCCATGTGGCCGCACTTCTTCACCGAGGCCAGCTGGTCCTCGAAATGCACGCCGGCGGCGCCGGCTTCGATCATCGCCTTCATCAGTTCGAAGGCGTTGAGCACACCGCCGAAGCCGGCCTCGGCGTCGGCCACGATCGGCTGCAGGAAGTCGATCTCGTCCTTGCCTTCGGCATGGTGCAGCTGGTCGGCGCGCAGCAGGGTGTTGTTGATGCGCTTGACCACTGCCGGCACCGAATCGGCCGGGTACAGCGACTGGTCCGGGTACATCTGGCCGGCCAGGTTGGCGTCGGCGGCCACCTGCCAGCCGGACAGGTAGATCGCGTTGAGCCCGGCCTTGACCTGCTGCATGGCTTGGTTGCCGGTCAGCGCGCCGAGCGCGTTGACGAAGTCCTTTTCATGCAGGTACTTCCACAGCTTCTCAGCGCCCAGCCGGGCCAGCGAGTGCTCCACGTGCACGGTGCCGCGCAGGCGGACCACGTCGGCGGCGCTGTAGTTGCGCTGGATGCCGGCCCAGCGCGGGTCGGTGTTCCATTCGTGCTGGATCTGTTCGGCGGTGGGCAGCTTGCTCATGTCGGTTCTCCAGGGGGCATTGGGGCAGCGGGGCAGAGCCCCGCTCTACGGGTATGGGGCGGCGGGGCAGAGCCCCGCTCTACGGGGATGGGGCAGCGGGGCAGAGCCCCGCTCTATGGGTATGGGGCAGCGGGGCAGAGCCCCGCTCTACGGGGATGGGTCAATCGATGCGGTCGTAGGCGGGCAGGGTCAGGAAGTCGGTGAGTTCGTCGCGGCGGCTGAGGTCGGCCAGCAGGGCGATGGCTTCTTCGATGCGCGATGCGCCGGGCAGCGCGCTGCGGTCGCCAAGGCGCGCGGGCAGCTGGGCCAGTGCGGCGTCGAGCAGCGCCAGGTCGATGGCGGTACCGTCGTCCAGGTGCTGTCCGCCGGTATGCAGCCACTGCCACAACTGGCTGCGGCTGATCTCGGCAGTGGCCGCGTCCTCCATAAGGTGGTGGATCGGCACGCAGCCGTTGCCATCCAGCCAGGCCGCCAGGTAGCGCACACACACGTCCACGTTGCCCTCGAAGCCGGCGCGGGTGATGGTGCCGGTCGGTGTGGCGATCAAAGCGTCGCGATCCACCTGCACATCGCGGCGCAGCACCTGGTGCTGGTTTGGCCCGGGCATGTGCGCATCGAAGATCGCCTGGGCCACCGGAATCAGCGCCGGATGCGCGACCCAGGTGCCGTCGTGGCCAGCGCTCACTTCGCGCAGCTTGTCCGCGCGCACCCTTGCCATCGCCTGCTCGTTGGCGGCCGGATCGTGATTGATCGGAATCTGCGCGGCCATGCCGCCCATCGCGTGTGCGCCACGGCGATGGCAGGTCTGGATCAGCAGTTCCGAGTACGCCTTCAGGAACGGCTGGGTCATGGTCACCTGGCCGCGCTCGGGCAGCACCTTGTCGCGATGGCGGCGGAAGGTCTTGATGTAGGAAAAGATGTAGTCCCAACGCCCGCAGTTCAGGCCGACGATGCGGTCGCGCAGCGCATGCAGGATCTCGTCCATCTCGAACACTGCCGGCAGCGTCTCAATCAGCACGGTCACCTTGATCTGGCCGTGCGGCAGGCCGAGCATGCCCTCAATGTGCGACAGCGCGGTTTCCCAAAGCGCGGCCTCTTCCATGCTCTGCAGCTTGGGCAGGTAGAAGTACGGGCCGCGCTGGCGGCACATCAGGGTGCGGGCGTTGTGGTACGCGAACACGGCCGCATCGAACAGGCCACCGGCCAGCGGCTGGCCGTCGATGCGCACGTGCTTTTCGTCCAGGTGCCAGCCGCGCGGGCGCACGATCAGCACGGCCTGCTCGTTCAACGGGCGCAGCGCGTACTGCTTGCCGTTGGGCGCGGTATGGGTGAGGTCGCCCCGCACGGCGCCGATCAGCGCCTGCTGGCCCGCCAGCAGGTTGCGCCAGGCCGGGGCGGTGGAATCCTCGAAGTCGGCCATGAACACCTTGGCGCCGGAGTTCAGCGCGTTGATGACCATCTTCGGGTCGGTCGGGCCGGTGATCTCGACGCGACGGTCCTGCAGGGCATCCGGAATGGGCGCCACGGTCCAGTCGTCGGCGCGGATGGCGGCGGTATCCGTCCGGAAGTCGGGCAACCCACCGCCGTCGAAGAAGGCCTGGCGCGCCTGGCGTGCCTGCAGCCTGCGCTGGCGCTCGGGCTCGACCGCACGGTGCAGCGACACCAGCAGCGCCAGTACCCCCGCCGGCAGCAGCGCGGACTGGCCGGCGAGCTGGGTGGTGAGGGCGATGCCCGGCGTGGCCGGGGCGTCGGCAGGGGTGGGCTGGGCGGTGGCGTAAGCGACGGCGGACATGGACGACTCCTGCGGTGCGGTAGGGCTACACCGTGCGCCGACGTATCGATATTTGACAAAGCAGTTATTGCAATGCTTTACATAAGTTGTGCTTATACTCGTTACGCCATGCCCACACCGCGCCCCCCAAGTCCCCGGTTTTCCTACAAATCCGACCGGCTGAAACCGCTTCGGGCGTTCTGTCAGACGGTCCGTCTCGGCTCGGTCTCACGGGCAGCCGAGGCGCTGTTTGTGAGCCAGCCGGCCATCAGCCAGCAGTTGCAGGCGCTGGAACGGGAACTGGGGGTGGGTCTGTTCGAGCGCAGCGGGCGCCGGCTGGTGCCCAGCCGTGAAGGCCAGCTGCTGTATGAAATGGCCCAGCCGCTGGTGGAGAACCTGGATGGGCTGGAGGCCAGCTTCCGCGACAAGGTGAAGGGGCTGGACGCCGGCGAGCTCAACATCGCCGCCAACAGTTCGACCATCCTGTACCTGCTGCCGCGCATCGTGGAGCGCTTCCGCCAGCGCCATCCGGATGTGCGGCTGACCCTGCACAACGCGATCAGCGCCGACGGCACCGACCTGCTGCGTAGCGATGCGGCCGACCTGGCGGTGGGCTCGATGACCGACGTGCCGGCCGACCTGAGCTACGCCCCGGCCTACCGCTTCGAGCAGGTGCTGATCACCCCACCCGCGCATCCGCTGGCCACCCTGCCCGAGCTGACCCTGGCCGCGATCTCGGCCTACCCGCTGGTGCTGCCGCCGAAGCGCCAGATCACCTACCGCCTGGTGGACCAGGTGTTCCAGCGGCAGCGCGTTCCCTATACGGTGGCGCTGGAAGTGGGCGGCTGGGAGGTGATCAAGCAGTACGTGGCGATGGGCATGGGCATCTCGATCGTACCGGCGCTGTGCCTCAACGATGCCGACCGCGACCGCCTGGCCACTCGCTCAATGAGCGCCTGGTTCCCCGAGCGCAGCTACGGGGTGATCGTGCGCCGCGGGCGGTTCCTGTCGTCGCAGGCGCGCGCCTTCATCGAGCTGATCCAGCCGGACCTGTTCAGTCCGCGCAGCTATGATGAAAGCGGTCACTCCGAACGCTGACGCGCCTGCCATGTCGATCGAACTGCGCCACCTGCGCTATTTTCTGGCGGTGGCCGATACCCTTCACTTCGGCCGCGCCGCCGAGCGGCTGGGGATGTCGCAACCACCGCTCAGCCAGCAGATCCGTCAGTTGGAAACGCTGCTGGGCGCGCGCCTGTTCCTGCGCACCAACCGCCGCGTGGAACTCACCGATGCCGGGCGCGTGCTGCAGGAGCAGGCCGGCGCGGTGCTGGCGCGGATGGACAAGGCAGTCGACCTCACCCAGCGCGCGCAGCGCGGCGAAACCGGCGAACTGCGCATCGGGCTGACCCGCGCCACGCCGCTGTCCACGCAGATTCCACGGGCGATCTTCGCTTACCGCCAGCAGTTTCCGCAGGTGCAGTTGAAGCTGCGCGAGATGAATACCCTCCAGCAGATCGATGCGCTGATGGCCGGCGAGCTGGATGTCGGGCTGATCCGCAAACGTGCGCTGCCGGCACCGTTGATGTCGCGCCGGTTGTTCAGCGATCCACTGGCGCTGGTGGTGCACGACCAGCACCCGCTGGTGCGCGGTCTGCCCGCCGATGCGGCAGTGGCGTTGCGGCTGTTCGCGCATGAGCCGTTCGTGGGCTTCCTGCGCGAGGTCGGTGCCGGCATCCATGATCATGTCATCGCGCTGTGCCGCAGCGCAGGGTTCACGCCGCGCATCGTGCAGGAGGCCGGCGAGGCCTCGACGCTGATCAGCCTGGCAGCGTCGGGACTGGGCGTTACGGTGTTGCCGGCCTCGTGCAGCCACATTCAGGTGGACGGTGCGCGCTTCGTCGCGCTCAGCGATCGCGCGGCGAGTTCGGAAGTCCACGTGGCCTGCCGGCGCGGTACGGCATCACCGTTGATCGCGCACTTCACCCGGCTGCTGCAGGACGTCAGCGGCTGAGCGCGAGCACGCCGGTGGCCGGTTGCGTACGGCGTCCCAGGCGCCAGGCGACGGCAGCGCCGGCCACGGTCAGCACGCCGACGAAGCCGCACACGCCGAGCCAGTCCCAGTGCGTGTAGAACACCCCGCCGAGTACGCCGGCCACGCTGGAGCCGAGGTAGTAGGCGAACAGGTACAGCGCCGATGCGTCGGCGCGCATCGCACCGGCGCGGCTGCCGACCCAGCTGCTGGCCACCGAGTGCCCGCCGAAGAAGCCGAAGGTCACCATCGCGATGCCGGCGGCCATGCAGCCCAGCCACGACAGCGCCAGCAGCGCGATGCCCAGCGCGATCAGGCCATAGCAGATGCCCAGGACGCGGCTGCGCCCGTAGCGGTTGGCCTGCTGCCCCATCCATGCCGAGCTGAAGGTGCCCACCAGGTAGACGCTGAAGATCAGGCCGACCACGGTCTGGCTGAGGCCATACGGGGGCGCCATCAGGTGGTAGCCGAGGTAGTTGTAGAGGGTGACGAACACCCCCATCAGCACGAAGGCGGTGGCGAACAGCAACGGCAGGCCGGGGTCGGCAAACAGGCTGCGCCAGCGCGCCGGCAGTTCACGCAGGCCGCTGCGGCGGCTCTGGAAATGGCGCGACGGCGGCAGTTGGACCCACAGCAGCAGCGTGCTCGCCACCGCGATCAACGAGACCACGCCGATGCCCCAGCGCCAGCCCCAGTGGTCGGCGACGATGCCGGCGATGAGGCGCCCGCTCATGCCGCCGATGGCGTTGCCGCCGATGTACAGGCCCATCGCCAGGCCGAGCGCGCGGCTGTCCATTTCTTCGGCGAGGTAGGTCATGCCCACCGCCGGTACGCCGCTCAGCGCGATGCCGAGCAGCGTGCGCAGCACCAGGAGGGTGGACCAGTCGTCCACCATCGCGGTGGCCAGGGAGAGCACGCTGGACGCCAGCAGCGCGGCAACCATCACACTGCGCCGGCCGATGCGGTCGGAGATCAACCCGGCAATCAGCATCGACACCGCCAGCAGGCCGGTGCTGAGCGACAGCGCCAGCGCGCTGCTGGCCGCCGACACGCCGAAGTGGCGGCTGAACTCGGGCAGCAGCGGCTGCACGGTGTAGAGCAGACCGAAGGTGGAGAAGCCCGCCAGGAACAGGGCGGCAGCCGTGCGCCGGAACGCCGGCGTGCCCTGCACGATGTGGGAGGTGGGCGTCAGGGCTGCGGTGTCGCCGTTCATTGCGTCAGGGCCCAGGGGGCGGGCCGGTGCGTAAGAGTCAGCGGTCAGGATAGGCAGCCGTTACAGGACGATCCATAACCTGGAATGTCTGGATTGAGACGTTTCGGATATCAATACAGATACTGGTCGAGTCACCACCGGCGAGGGGTGACCCGCGCCGGTGCAATGCGCCGCTTACAGCGCCTGCCAGGTGAACCCGTCGCCGCGCCGCCAGTACACGTGCGAGGCCTTGCCGTACAGCGCCGAGGCCTCGACCAGGCCGAAGAAGCGGCCATCCAGGCTGTTGCCGCGGTGGTCACCCAGCATCAGCACCTTGCCGGCCGGCACGGTCAGGCCGGCGATGTCGGGGCCGCCGCCCTGGCCGAGATCGAGCTGGGCCAGGTGGGTCCCGAAGTCTTCGATCTCGCCCTGGCTGGCGTCGGCCAACGGGCGGTCGTTGATGCTCAGGTGGCCATCGCGCAGTTCGACCCGGTCGCCACCGACGGCGGCGATGCGTTTGATCAGGCGGACACCGTCACGCGGCGAATCGAACACGGCCACATCGCCGCGCTGCGGCGTACCGGTGGCCATCAGCTGCACGTCGGTGAACGGCAGGCGCAGGCCATAGGCGCGCATGTCCACCACCACGCGATCGCCGGGCATCAGCGTGTGCTGCATCGAACCGCTGGGCACCTGATAGTGGTTGGCCAGGGTGTCGCGCGCAGCGGCGAGCAGGCCCAGCATCACCAGCAGCGGCAGCGCTTCCTTCTTCAGCCAATGCAGTACGCGGTTGTGTCCTGCGGCGGGGCGGGCAGCGTGGGTATCCATGTCAGCGCTCGGTGAGGGGTGGCGGTGTGACCGTGGTGGCGGCCGGCAAGTTCCCGGGCGCCCGACGGAAAGCTACGCGGTATTTACGCCGCCGCTGCGGCCGTGGCATGGCGGTTTTACGGCCTGCGGCCGCATCGTGACCCCACCGCGCCGCAGGGCGCTCCAACGAGGTGTTCCATGACCATCCTGCTGATCCGGCACACGCCGCCGAGCGCGGCGCCGGATGCCGCGCCGCTGCCTGCCCGGGTCGCCGGGCACCGCCTGGCCTGCCATGACTGCGACTCGCTGCCGGCGCTGGTGCGCTGCCTGCATGCCGCACGACGCAGCCGCCCGGCCTGGGTGCTGATCGCAACCACCGCCGTGGCGGCTCCGCAGTGGGCCCGGTACGGCGCAGCGGTGCGCGCGGCGCTGGACGCGCTGCCGGCGCCGTACATCGAGATGGCCAGCAACGACGATGACGCGCTTGATGACCGCCTGCATCCGCAGCATGCGCCGGCTGCACGGGTGGTGTGTGGCCGCAGCCGCGAGGAAGCCTGCCGGCTGTCACTGGCGATCGCCGCACGACGCCTGCAGCCCGCCGTGGGGAGTGCCTGAGCCATGTCGATTTTCATCATCCGTGGCCCGGAAGCCAGTGGCGCGCTGATCCGCACGGCGGTGCCGCTGCCGGCGCCGGTGCTCAAATCGCTGGTGCACCGCGCGATCGACGCCGGTACCACCGTGGCGATCCGCGCCTGCGGGTCGGAACAGGAACTGCTGGACGCCCTGCGCGTGGCCGACCACAGCCGGGGCGAGGTCACACTGCTCGACCCGGGTGCGTGCGTGGGCAGCGTGCGCCTGCAGCGGCTGCTGCCGCACCTGCGCAACCCGTACGTGGAAGTCCATGACGATGACGCCCGCACGCCGGAAGCCTGCCTGCCGGCCGATGCCGGCCAGCGTATCGGCGTGGCGCACGGCTACTGCGCGCAGAGCTACGTGCACGCACTGGAGATCGCGCTGGATCACCTGGGCTGCAGCGAGCTGCGCGAAGGCGTGCACGTGGGAACGTGATTGCGCGATGGTGATGCCGGATGTACGAACGGCAGGGTTTCCCCTGCCGTTCGACGTGCGCTGCCTACCGGATCACTTCAGGCCGCGGTTGACCAGCAGCGGTTCGACCGACGGGTCCTTGCCGCGGAATTCGCGGTAGAGGTCGGCCAGTTCGACGCTGTTGCCGCGCGAGAGGATCTTGTCGCGGAACACCTGGCCGTTTTCCGGGGTCAGGCCGCCATGTTCCTTGAACCACTCGAAGGTGTCATGGTCGAGCACTTCGGCCCAGAAGTAGGCGTAGTAGCCGGCCGAATAGCCGCCGCCCCAGATGTGGTCGAAGTAGGTGGTGCGGTAGCGCGGCGGCACCTGCGCCAGGTCGACCTTGTACTTCTTCAGCGCGGCCGCTTCAAACGGCGCCACGTCCTGCAGCGGCGCGTCGGCCGGCTGGGTGTGCCAGGCCAGGTCGAGCAGCGCGGCCGAGAGGTACTCGGTGGTCGCGTAGCCCTGGTTGAAGGTGCGTGCCTTGAGGATCTTGTCGACCAGGGCCTGCGGCATCGGTTCGCCGGTCTTGTAGTTCTTGGCGTAGTTGGCGAACACCTTGGGGTCCAGCGCCCAGTGCTCGTTGAACTGCGAGGGGAACTCGACGAAGTCGCGCGAGGTGCTGGTGCCGGCAATGGACGGGTACTTCACCTTCGAGAACATGCCGTGCAGCGCATGGCCGAACTCGTGGAACATCGTGGTCACGTCATCGAAGCTGAGCAGCGCGGGCTGGCCGGCGGCGGGCTTGGTGAAGTTGCACACGTTGTAGACCACCGGCTTGGCGCCGGTCAGACCGTCCTGCTCGACGAACACGTCCATCCAGGCGCCACCGGACTTGCTGTCGCGCTTGAAGTAATCGGTGTAGAACAGCGCCAGCGAGGTGCCGTCCTTGTCGAACACCTCATAGACCTTCATGTCCGGGTGGTAGGTCGGGATGTCGGTGCGCGGCTTAAAGGTGATGCCGTAGAGCTGGGTGGCGGCGTAGAAGACGCCGTTCTGCAGCACGTTGTCCATTTCGAAGTACGGCTTGATCTGCGACTCGTCCAGATCGTACTGGGCCTTGCGTACCTGTTCGGCGTAGAAGTCCCAGTCCGAGGCGGCGAGTTTGAACCCGCCCTTCTGCGCGTCGATGACCTTCTGCATTTCGGCGATTTCGCCGCGTGCCTTGGCGGTGGCGGCCGGCACGGTGTCAGTCAGCAGCTTGAGCGCGGCGGCCGGGGTCTTGGCCATCTGGTCGGCCAGGCTGTAGGCGGCGTAGTTGTCAAAGCCAAGCAGCTTGGCCTTCTGCGCACGCAGCTGGGCCAGGCGCTGGACGGTCTGCCGGGTGTCGTTGGCATCGCCCTTCTCGGCGCGGGTTTCCGACGCCTTGAGCACGGCGGCGCGCTGGTCGCGGTCGCTCAGCGAGGCCAGCACCGGCTGCTGGGTGGTGTTCTGCAGCGGCAGCACGTACTTGCCGTCCAGCTTGCGGTCCTTGGCGTCGGCGGCGGCGGTGTTGATCGCATCCTCGTCCAGGCCGGCCAGCTTGGCCTTGTCATCGACGACCACGGCACCGGCGGCGGTCGCGGCGACCAGTCGGGTGTGGAACTGCGTGGCCAGCGTGGTTTCTTCCACGTTGAGCTTGCGCAGGGAGGCCTTGTCGGCATCGTTGAGCTGCGCGCCGGCGCGGACGAATTCCTGGTAATCACGCTCGACCAGGCGCTTCTGCACCGGGTCCAGGCCAAGGGCGTCGCGCTGGTCGTACACAGTCTTGATGCGGGCAAACAGCTTCGGGTCGAGGTTGATCTCGTCCTGGTGCTCGGCCAGCCTGGGCGCCACTTCTTCCTGGATCTTCTGGCGCGCGTCGTTGGTATCGGCCTGGACCAGGCCGAAGAAGATGCGCGACACGCGGTTCAGGGTTTCGCCGCTGCGCTCCAGCGCTTCGATGGTGTTGTCGAAGGTGGCCGGCTCGGGGTTGTCGGCGATCCTGCGGACCTCGGCCAGGTGCTGCTTCATGCCTTCATTGAAGGCCGGCAGGTAGTCGCTGTCCTTGATCCTGTCGAATGGCGGCGCCTGGAACGGCAGCGTGCTGGCGCTCAACAGGGGATTGGTGGAGGCCTCGGCCGGCGGCTGCGCGGCGGGGCTCTGGGTATCGGTCACGGGGGTGGACTCCTTGCCGGAACAAGCCGCCAGCGCCAGGCTGATGGCAGCGGCCAAAACTACGGTACGCGACATGAAACGGGCTCCTTGGAAGGGGGTGCGGCGGCGGACAACCACAGCCGATCACCCTACTCCGATTGCCCGTGGGCAGCATGTGCCGGACGTGGCGTCTGGCTGTGCACGCCCCGGCACCCGCGCGGGCGGGGCCGGGCGGCGCTCAGACGGTGCCGCGGTTCTTGCCCTGCCAGGGGCGGTAGTACTCACGGATGGCCGCCATGTCGGCGGCATCGTCGCCGCTGGAGTAGAACAGCGGGCCGATCCCGATGGTCTTCTCGGGGTAGTGGAAGTACGCGGCCAGCACCGGCACGTCGGCCATCCGCGCGATCTTCAGGAAGCCGGCCTTCCAGTGGGTCACCGCCTTGCGGGTGCCTTCGGGGGTGATGGCGTACCACATGCGCTCGGAGCCCTTGATCAGGCTGACGGCCTGCTCGACAGTACCCTGCGGCGAACTGCGGTCCAGCGGAATCACGCCAAGGGCACGCAGCAGCGGTGACAGCGGCCACCAGAACAGCGAGGCCTTGCCGAGCACTTTGACCTGCATGCCCAGCGCGATCTTGGCGGCCATGCCCCAGAACCCGTCCCAGTTGGAGGAATGCGGGGCCACGATGAAGACCAGCTTGGGCAGGTCCGGGAAGGTGCCGACCACTTTCCAGCCGCCCAGGCGCAGCGTGCAGCGGGCCAGCCAGCGCAGGAAGCGGTTGGGTTTGACCTGCGGCATGTTGGGCGGAACGGCCGGCAACAGCGGACTTCGGTTGTTCAAGCGATCACTCCCAATTGCGTGTGGTGCGCCCGCGCTTGATCTGCGCGCGGCCCTTTTTTTCATCCAGGCGACGCAGCTTCGCGCCATACGAGGGCTTGGTGGCCACCCGTGGCTTGGGCACGCTGAGGCTGGCCTGGATGAAGGCGGCCAGGCGCTCGCGCGCGTCCTCGCGGTTGCGGTCCTGGGTGCGGAAACGCTGGGCGTCGATGACCAGCACGCCCTCGCCGGTCATGCGCCGGTCACGCCGGGCCAGCAGGCGCGTGCGCAGCGGTTCGGGCAGGGACGGCGAGTTGGCCACGTCGAAGCGCAGTTCCACCGCGGTGGAGACCTTGTTGACGTTCTGCCCACCGGCCCCGCTGGCGCGCACGAAACGCTCGACGATCTCCGTATCCGGAATCGACAAGTGCGCGCTGACGGTGATCGGCCCGGTTCCCATGCGCCGCATTGTAAGGGGGGCACCGCCTGCGGGGCGACTGCAACATCTCCGATGAGGCCGATAACGTCCTCAAACTACCGCCTGATGACGGCCTGGGAGGTATGCTCCGGGTTCCATGCACTGCAGGATGCCCCGCACATGCTTTCGATCCATCCGCCGGCCCGTCGTGGCCTGACCCGTTTCGCCCTGGCCGTGGTGCTGGGGCTGGCTGCGATTGGCCCGGCCATCGCCGCGCCCCCGTCGGACGCCGACATCAACCGCCTGCTGGCCGCCTCGCGCGCGCAGAGCATGCTCGACACCATGTTGCCGCAGATCGAGGCGATGCAGCGCCAGCAGTTCGTCCAGGTGGCCTCGCAGCGCCAGCTCGACGAAGCGCAGCAGGCGCAGCTGCGGCGGATCGAACAGCGCACCAACCAGACCATCCGCCAGGCGCTGTCGTGGCAGCAGCTGCGGCCGATGTACGTGGACCTGTACAAGAAGACCTTCAGCAAGGAAGACGTGCTGGCGATGGCCGAGTTCTACGAGAGCTCGGCCGGGCAGAGCCTGCTCGACAAGACGCCGGCGCTGATGCAGAACGTGATGGTCGCCGTCCAGGACAAGATGCAGCCGCTGTTCGTGGACCTGCAGAAGGACCTGGAAGCGATCGTCAACGAAGAGACGGCCGCACCGAAGTCGCGGTAACGCGGTGGTGGGGCAGCCGGGCAGAGCCCGGCTTTACGGGCGAGACGCAGCCGGGCAGAGCCCGGCTTTACGGGGCGGTGTGCCAGCCGAACAGGTCCATTGCCTTGCGGAATTCGCCATCGACCGGGGCGCTGACGTCCATCGCGGTGCCATCCAGATGCGGGAAGCGCAGGCGCTCGGCGTGCAGCAGCATCCGGTGGATGCCCTGCATGCGGAAGCTGCGGTTGTGGCGACCATCCCCGTGGCTGGTGTCGCCGATCAGGTGATGCGACAGGTGCTTGAGATGCCGGCGGATCTGGCGGAAGCGCCCGGTCTGCGGCTGGCAGCGCAGCAGCGCATAGCGTGAGGTCTCGAACTCGCCGACCGGCACCGCGATCTCGCCCACGGCCACACGCTGGAAATGGGTGATGGCCTGCTTTTTGACCGGTTTGCCCGGGCCGCCGTCCAGGTCGTGGTCGACCGTGAAGGCATCCTCGGCCGGCCAGCCGCGGCAGATCGCCAGGTAGTCCTTGTCCACGTCGCCGCCCATCAGCGACTTGCCGAGCGCACTGGCGCTCTCGCGGTCGAAGGCGAGCAGCAGGCAGCCGCTGGTGGCACGGTCGAGGCGGTGCACGAGGAAGATCGGCTTGCCGAGCTGCTCACGCAGGCGGTCGGCGAGAAAATCGTCTTCGCCGCGGGCCAGCTTGCTGTCGTGGACCATGAGCCCGGCAGGCTTGTTGACCACCGCAAGGCGGTCGTCCAGATGCAGCAGCTGCAGGGGGGCGGTATCGAGGGCGGTATCGGTGTCGTTCACCGACCGATTATCCCCGTCGCGCGCCTGAATCGCCATCAACGGCGATTCAGGCGGTGCGCTGCGCGCCGGTCAGCGCCGCCACCAGGCACTGGCCAGCGAGAACAGGCCCGCCGCGCCGCTCACCCAGCTCCATACCGGTGCATCGCCGAAATACCAGCCACCAGGCTGCATGCCATACAGCACGGCAGCGACGATCAGCAGGCCGACGCCGGCAATCGCAGCCACCGCACGCTTCTGCAGCTTCTGCAGGTTGCTGTTCAAGGCCACCAGGTCCTGCGAACGCATCGACAGTTCGTGCCCGCCTTCGACCTGCTGCTTCAGCCAGGCATGCACCAGACGCGGCATGTCCGGGGTGTGGGTCATGATCTCCGGCAGGCGCTTGCGCAGTTCCTTCATCACCCGGCGCGGGCTGTAGCGCTCGCGCAGGATGCGTTCGAGCACGGGTCGCGCCACTGCCCAGATGTCCAGCTGCGGGTCGAGCTGGCGGCCCACGCCTTCGATGTTGAGCAGGGTTTTCTGCAGCAGGATCAGCTGCGGCTGCAGGGTGAGCTGGTAGCGCTGGGCGACGCGGAACAGCTTCATCAGCACTTCGGCCAGCGAGATCTGCGACAGCGGGCGGGTGAAGTACGGCTCGCATACCGAGCGCGCGGCCGCTTCCAGCTCGTCGATGCGCACGTTGTTGGGCATCCAGCCGGCTTCGACGTGAAGCTCGGCCATGCGCCGGTAGTCCTTGTTGAAGATGGCCATGAAGTTCTCGGCCAGGTAGTACTGATCTTCCTGCGAGAGCTGTCCCATGATGCCGAAGTCCAGCGCGATGAAGCGCGGGTTGTCGCGGCGTGCCGGATCCAGGTCGACCCAGATGTTGCCGGCATGCGCATCGGCGTGGAAGAAGTTGTCGCGGAACACCTGGGTGTAGAACACCCGCACGCCCTTGGCGGCCAGCGCCCTGCGGTCGATGCCGGCCTTGTCCAGCGCAGCGATGTCGTCGGACGGAATGCCCCAGACGCGCTCCAGGGTCAGCGCGCGCTCGGCGGTGTGGCTCCAGATGACCTCGGGCACGTACAGGTCGTCCGAGTCGATCCAGTTGCGGCGCAGGACGCTGGCGTTGGCGCCTTCGCGCTGCAGGTCCAGCTCGGCGGCCAGGGTGTTCTCCACCTCGGCCACCACTTCGCGCGGGCGGATCCTGTCGGCGCGCGGGTGGGTGCGCTCGACCAGTGCGGCGGCCGATTTCAGCAGCGCGATGTCGGCGTCGATCTGCTTTTCGATGTCCGGGCGCAGCACCTTGACCACCACCTGGCGGCCATCGGCCAGCGTGGCTGCGTGCACCTGCGCGATCGAGGCCGAGGCCAGCGGCTGCAGATCGAAGCTGGCGAACGCCTCGCTGACCGGACGGCCAAGCGCCGCCTCCACGATGCGCTGGGCGGTATCGCCGTCGAAGGGTTTGACCCGGTCCTGCAGCAGGGTCAGTTCGTTGGCCACGTCGGCCGGGATCAGGTCGCGGCGGGTGGACAGGATCTGCCCGAACTTGACGAAGATCGGCCCCAGGTCCTGCAGCGCCAGGCGCAGCCGCGCACCGCGCGACTGTGCGGCGATGTCGGCCGAGGCGCGCGGCACGAACGGCTTGGCCAGGCGCAGCCAGCGCTCGGCCGGGGTGCCGTCGAGCAGGTCGTCGAGGCGGTAGCGCAGCAGCACCCGGCCGATCCGGCTGGCGCGGAACATCGCCTTCATGCGCGCACCTGGCGCTGGCGTACGCGCTGCACGCGCACGGTCAAACGTTCCACATCGTCGCGCAGCACATCCACGTCGTCGTGGAAGGCCTCCAGCTCAGCACGCGCTACCACGTCGCGGGACTCCTCGGTGACAAATTCAGCGGCGCTGTGCGCCAGGTCGGACGCGCCACGGCGCGCATGCTGCAGGGCCGAGCGCAGCGCCAGGGCGATCTGCACGCCGAGTACCTCGCCAAACACCCGCACGAACGGCAGCTGCCAGTCCGGGTCGTAACGGCTGGCAAGCTGCTGCAGGCGGCGCGCCAGTTCGGCATCGCCGGCCACCTTGACCCGCCCTGCCGGGGCATCGCCGCCGCGCCGCGCGTTGGCCAGGAACGGCAACTGCGCCAGCACCCCGCCCAGCGAACTGCGTACCGCCAGATCCGGTTCCTGGGTCAGATCCACCGGCCCCACCGTCAGGCGCTGCCCGGCCACGCCGATGCGCATCGCCAGCGCAGGCGCCTCCAGGGTCAGGGCGATGTGGCGGCCGTCGAGCGCGCCCAGCGCGCTGCCGGTGTCCGGGTCCAGCGCCACGGCGCGGTTGAGTGCCACTTCCAGCGCGTGGCCGGCCAGGGGCTTGAGGGAAGAGAGCAGGGAACGGGCCATCGCCGCATTCTACCGCGCCCCCTTGAACGGCGGGCGTCCGCACGGCGGGTGCACCTGCCTTTTTGCCAAGCACCGTGCGCGGGTCCATGCTTGCTTTTTTCAGCACGCCAGGAGCGGTACTACGATGGGCAAGACCCGGGTCGGGATCATTTTCGGCGGGCGCTCGGCCGAGCACGAAGTCTCGCTGCAGTCGGCGAAGAACATCGTCGATGCGCTGGACAAGGAACGCTTCGACGTGACCCTGATCGGCATCGACAAGCAGGGCCGGTGGCACGTCAGCGACCCGCAGCAGTTCCTGCTGAACGCCGATGACCCGTCGCGCATCGCGCTGCACGCCTCCGGCCACGCCGTGGCGGTGCTGCCCGGCCAGTCGCAGCGGCAACTGGTGCCGACCACGCCGACGGCCGTGCTGGAGCAGATCGACGTGGTATTCCCGATCGTGCACGGCACGCTGGGCGAGGACGGGTCGCTGCAGGGCCTGCTGCGCATGGCCAACCTGCCCTTCGTCGGCTCCGGCGTCCTGGGCTCGGCCGTGGCGATGGACAAGGACGTGGCCAAGCGCCTGCTCCGCGATGCCGGCCTGGCAGTGGCACCGTTCGCCTGCATCACCCGCGCCGGCGCGGCCGCCGCCGACTACGCCGCGCTGGTGGCGACACTGGGCCTGCCGTTGTTCGTGAAGCCGGCCAATCAGGGCTCGTCGGTGGGGGTGAGCAAGGTGCGCAGCGAGAGCGAATTCCATGCCGCGCTGGCACTGGCGTTGTCGTTCGACCACAAGGTGCTGGTGGAATCGGCCGTGAGCGGCCGGGAGATCGAGTGCGCGGTGCTGGGCAACGAAGTACCGGAGGCAAGCGTGTGCGGAGAGGTGGTGGTGCACGATGATTTCTACTCGTACGACACCAAGTACATCAGCGAGACCGGCGCGGACATCGTGGTGCCCGCCGACATTGACGCGGATACGCAGGCGCGCATCCAGGACATCGCCGTGCGCGCCTACCAGGCGCTGGACTGCGCCGGTCTGGCGCGGGTGGATGTGTTCCTCACTGCCGGGGGCGAGGTGGTGATCAACGAAATCAACACCCTGCCCGGCTTCACCCGCATCAGCATGTATCCCAAGCTGTGGGCGGCCAGTGGGCTGGGCTACACCGCGTTGATTACCCGCCTGCTGGAGCTGGCAATGGCCCGGCATGCCGCCGAGCGCGGGCTGCAGCACGCCGTTGCGACGACGGCCTGAATCCTTCGCAGGATCCAGGCCGTCGCGGTCACGCGCGGCAACGCGCGTTGCCCGGGTACCGCGCCGGAGAGAAGGCGCGGGCCGGGGGGCGCACTATCCGCGCTTGCGGAACATCGACACCACGGCCAGGATCAGGAACACGACGAACAGGACCCAGGCGATGCTGCTGGCGGTGCCGGCGATGCCGGAGAAGCCCAGCACTGCAGCGATGATGGCGATGACGAAAAAGATTACGGCGTAGTGCAGCATGTCTATCCTCGCGTGATGCGTGCCGGATTGGCGTGCTGCCATCGTTACCGACCGGCGGTGTTCAGCAAGTGACGGGAAGTTCGCCGCGCGATGAAGCCTTCAGCCTCGTGAGCCCTTCGTCAATGCTCACGACAGGCACGTAACCGAAGTCGCGCCGCGCCGGTTCCATGCTGTACCAGTGCGGCGTGCACAGCTGTTCGGCGAGGAAGCGCGTCATCGGCGGCTCGCCGCGCAGCCGCAGCAGCGGCCACAGCCGCTCGGCCACCGCACCGATGCGGTAGGCGGTCTTGAAGCTGATCGACTTCTCCACGGCCGGTGCACCGACTGCCGCCAGCAGCTTGTTGAGCAGCTCACGCATCGGCAGCGGCTCGCCGTTGGAAATGAAGTACGCCTTGCCGGCACACGCCGCGCCGGGCGCCAACGCGTCGAAGGCGAGGAAGTGGGCGAGCGCGGCGTTGTCGATGTAGGTGGTATCGACCTTGTTGAGGCCATCGCCGACGAAACGCAGGCGGCCGGCGCGCGCGCGTTCGGCCAGGCGCGGTACCAGCTGCTGGTCGCCCGGCCCCCAGATCAGGCGCGGTCGCAGCGCCACGGTGGCCAGGGAGGCATCGTTGGCGGCGAGCACGCGCTGTTCGGCGATGGTTTTGGTGGCCGCGTACGGCGCCTGGAAGTCTTCGCCGTACGGCACCTCGTCCGCGCCGAGCCCTTCCACCGGATGCGTGGCGCGGTGGGTCACGCTGGGCGTGGACGTGTAGACCAGGCGGCCGACGCTGTGCGCACGGCACGCCGCGATCACGTTGTCGGTGCCCACCACGTTGGCCTGGAAATAGCTGTCGTAGCTGCCCCACGCACCGGCTTTGGCGCCGTTGTGGAACACCGCATCGACGCCGGCCACGGCGTGCCGCACGGCATCAGGGTCGGCGAGGTCGCCGCGGATCTGGCCGACCCCCAGCGCCTGCAGCGCCGGGTAGTGGCTGCGGTTGAAGGCGAGTACCTGGTGGCCGCGCTCGACCAGGCCGCGGCACAAGGCCTGGCCGAGGAAACCACCGCCGCCGGTGACGAGGATCTTCATGCGTGCTGTTCCATTCGGGTGGCGGCCCAGATCGCCAGCTTTTCGCGGCCGATCTTGGCGTTGTGGCGGATATCGACCGGGAAGGCCGGATGCGGCAGGAACACCTCGATGCGTGCGGTATGCGCGTGCGCGGCCGCTTCGACCCGCAGCTGCTCGCGCAGCGCAGGCGAATCGGCGACGCCGGGCTGCAGTTCATAGCACAGCACCGGGCGTTGCCGTCCGGCCGCACCGACACCCACCAGCGCGGTACGCGCGATACCCGACAGCGCATTGAACACCGGCTCCACCTGCTCGGTGTAGAGCGGCCCCTGCACGGTCTCCACGCGCTGGGTCTTGCGCCCGCAGAACCACAACCGGCCCTGCGCATCGAAGTAGCCGACATCGCCCATGCGGTGCACCACGCGCGTGCCACCCCCGGGCAGGGGTTCGACGATCTTGGCCGCGGCGGTGGCCTGCGGCCGGTTGAAGTAGCTGTCGGTCGCGGTGGGGCCGGCCACCGTGATCTCGCCGACGCTGCCCGCGGGCAGCACGCGCGCCTGCGACCACTCGGCCAGCGGGGCGTCGTCAATGGCGATGATGCGCACCTCGTTGGGCGCCACCACTGCACCCACGCAGGTACCTGCGCCGGTCTCGGTGGCCGCGCGCGTGCTTTCCAGCTCGCGGCCCTCGATCACCGCCACGGGCAGGCACTCGGTGGCGCCGTAGGGCGTCCAGAACTGCGCCTCGGGCGGCAGCAGGCGCCGGATCCGCGCCACCACGTCCGGCGGCACCGGCGCGCCGGCCGAGGTCACCCGGCGCACGGTGGGCAGCGGCTGGCCGTGGTCGGCCAGTACCCGCATCAGCGCCGGCGAGCCGAACAACTGGGTGACGCCGAACCGGGCGATCGCGTCATGCAGCTTGCGCGGATCAGCCTTGGCCGGACGCGTGGGGTCCATGTCCGGAATCACCGAGGTCAACCCCAGCGCCGGATCGAACAGCGCGAACGGCGGGAAGGTGGGCAGGTCCACGCCGCCAGGCTCCATGCCGAACGCGGCGCGCAGCAGGTCGACCTGGCCGACGAAATGGCGGTGGCGGTAGACCACGCCCTTGGGAACGCCGGTGGAGCCGGAGGTGAACAGGATCGCGGCCACGTCCTCGCCGTCGGTGTCGGCCATCGGCTGCGGCGCGCGCGCGCCGGCCGCCTCCAGGCGTGCCAGGGTGGTGCCGCCCCAGCCCCAGCGCCGGCCAACAGTGACCTGGATCGTCGCCGAGGGGCACCAGCGCAGCACCTTGCGCGCCACGTGGGCCAGGCCGATGCCGATGAAGGCCTGCGGCTGCGCTTCGTCCAGGCACTGGCGCAGCGCGCGCCTGTCGATGCCCGGGTCGACCAGCACCGGCACCGCGCCGTTCCTGAACAGCGCGAACATCAGCAGGAAGAACTCGGGCGACGGCCGCACCATGACCACCGCGCGCACGCCGCGGCCAATGCCGTAGGCGGCCAGCCCGGCAGCCATCGCATGGCTGCGGGCATCCAGGGTGCGGTAATCCAGGGTCACGTCGTAACGGGCCATGCCGCCGGGGCCGGGCTTTCCCGGGCAGCGGATGGCGATCTGGTCGGGGCGCTCGCGGGCCAGCTCGGGCAGGCGGGCGGCGATGTTGGTGGCGCTGTTCATCCGTTCATTGTCGCCGCTGCAGAAAATTCTTGCGCGCCGGGCGGCAGCGTGGAAAATTCGCGCCCTTCCCTCCTGCTTCCTGCCGCCCAAGGCCGGCGCCCCATGCCCCATCCCTGCCTGACCTGCGGCGCCTGCTGCACCCAGTACCGCGTGGCCTTCCACTGGATGGAGTCCGACGAGGTCACCCCCGGCGGCGTTCCCCACGCGCTGACCCAGGTCCTGGACCCGCACCGGCTGTGCATGCGCGGCACCCTGTCCAAGCCGGTCTACTGCGTCGCGCTGGACGCGGAGATCGGGGTGTACTCGCGCTGCAGCATCCATCCCAACCGGCCCAGCGTGTGCCGCGAGGTGGATGCGTCATGGGAATACGGCAAGGCCAGCCCACAGTGCGACAAGGCGCGCATCGCGCACGGCATGCCGGCACTGACGCTGGCGGACTGGCGGTGGCGCGATGACGCGGGCAACGACGACGACCACCCGGACGACAACGGCAATTCGCCGGCACCCCAGGCACCGATCGCGGCGTGAAGCGGGGCCCTGGGGGTGCCGGCCCGCGGCCGGCACTGCCTGGCGTGCCTTACAGCGGGTTGGCGTCCAGGAACGCGCGGATCTCCGGCACCAGCACCTCGTGCTTGTCTTCCAGCACGTAGTGCCCGGCATCCTCGAAGGCATGCACCTGCGCCTGCGGCAGCGCGGCCTGGAACCCGGCCAGGAAATGGTGGTCGAACACGAAATCGCGCAGGCCCCAGCCGATGAACGCCGGGCGGTCGGCGAACGACGGCAGCGCCTTGCCGGCACGCTCGAGCAGCGACCAGGCCTTGTCGGCCGGGCCCAGCGGAATGTCCTGCATGAAGCGGATGGTGCTGATCCGGTTGGCGTAGCTGTTGTACGGCAACACGTACGCACGACGCACATCGGCCGGCATCTTCCGCTCCACGCCGAACCACGACGCGCCGGCGGAGAACGCGTTGAAGGTGCGGATGATCCACTCGCCGATCGACCAGTGCCGGCCCAGCGCGATCTGCCAAGGCATCTGCTTGGCGGCGGGCATCGGGAAGGCGGCGGTGTTGAGCACCACCAGGCGCTTGACCTGGTCGTGGTGCGACAGCGCCCAGCCGAAGCCGATCATGCCGCCCCAGTCGTGCACGGCCAGGGTCACCGGGCCGGTGATGCCCAGGTGGCGGAGCAGCGCGTCCAGATCGTCCACCCGCGACTGCAGCGTGTAGTCGTAGTGCGCGTCATCGGGCTTGTCCGACAGGCCCATGCCGATGTGGTCCGGCACGATGCAGCGGTACCGGTCCGACAGCCCGGCCACCAGCGTGCGCCAGTAGTAGCTCCACGACGGATTGCCGTGGACCATCACCACCACCTCGCCGTCGCGCGGGCCTTCGTCGAGATAGTTCATCGACAGGCCGGGGCGCACCTCGACGCGATGCGGATGGGCGGGGTAACCGGGAAGCTTGGACATCGGGTCGCACCTGTAAAAAGGGCCGGAAGTACCGGCCCTTGGAGTCAACGCAGGGGTCTGTTTACCAGACCACTTCGGCCATCGAGCAGTTCAGGCCCGAGCCGATGCCGAGCAGGGCGATGCGGTCGCCCTTCTTCAGCTTGCCGAGCTGCTTGAGCTTGCTCAGCACGATCGGGACCGAGGCCGGGCCGATGTTGCCGTGCTCGCCGAAGATGGTCATGACCTTCTTCGGGTCGATGCCGAAGTTCTTGATGAACGCGGCGGTGTGCGGCTGGCTGACCTGGTGGATGACGAACTGGTCCAGCTCGTCCACCGCCCAGCCCAGCGCTTCGCGCGCGGCGCCAAAGGTCTTCTGCGCCAGCTTGATGCCTTCGATCAGCAGCATGCGGGTGTCGGTGACCATGCGGTCCAGGTTGCCGCGGCACAGCTGGTTCCACTCGGTGGCCGAACGCGTCACGCCACCGCGGTAACGCGGCGCATCGGGCACCAGTTCGGTGCGTGCCATCACCATCGCGGCGGCACCGCAGCCCAGGGTCAGGGCGGCCATCTCGTTGCGGAAGTCATCGGCGGTGACGCCCGGCAGGGCCATGCGCTCGAGGGTCTTCTCGTACACCAGGTTGGCGGTTTCGCCATCGACGATCAGCGCGTAGTCGATCTCGCCGCGCTCGAGCATGCGCGCCGCGATGTCCATGCCGTTGATGAAGGCCAGGCAGGCGTTGGCGACGTCGAAGGTCATGCACTCATCGCCGACGCCCAGGTTGCCCGAGACGATGCTGGCGGTGGACGGCTCCAGGTAGTCGCGGCTGACCGAGGTGTTGACCAGCAGGCCGATCTTGTCGGCACCGATCCCGGCATCTTCCAGCGCCTTGCGCGCCGCCAGGGTGGCCGCGTCGGAGGCCAGCATGTCCGCGTCCCACAGGCGACGGGCATGGATGCCGGCGATGTCGCCGAGCACGTCGGTACGGATACCCAGACGATCCAGCGTCGGCTGCAGACGTTCGTTGATTTCCTTGGACGTCAGCGTGTGCGGCGCGTCGATGTGCGCCAGGCCGGCGATAGAGACATTCTTGAAGAGCATCAGTTAGCGCCAAGGCTCAGGCAAAGGGGGCGCTATTGTAAGCCGGCGCCGCCTTCACCGCACCTTTACGAATTCACGCCCGGGCGTATGGTCCGCCCCGGGTGTGAAGGGTTCAGCGTGGCGGGCACTGGAAGGCCAGGAAACGCTGGCTGCCATCGGCCGGCAGGCCGGCCGCCTGAACGGCATTGGCCCCGGCACTGGGGGCCTCGTTGCGGGCCAGGGTTTCCAGCTCGTCCTGCACGCGCAGGGGGTTGCGGTTGTAGAAGCCGACCTTGCTCTTGACCGTCACCACCACCTCGCCCTTGCTCTGGCAGCCACTGGGCACTGCCCCGGCCGGGAGGACGCGGACGGTCTTGCCGACCGGTTCGATCGGCACCCAGGTGCAGGCGGTGACGCTGAGGATCAGGGTGGACAGGAGCAGATGGCGCATGCGGGAAGCCTTGCAGGACGACGAAGGGGATTGTGCGGGAAACGGCTGAATCGGCTGTGATCACCGCCCTGTCGCCAGGGCGGTGATCCTCCAGGCCGGCTTAGCGGGCCTTGGGCGTGGCCACCGGAGCGGCCGGCGCGGAGGCCTTCACGGGCTTGCCGTCGGCGTCGATCACGGTGACCTCGCCCAGGTTCAGCGCGCGGACCGGTGCCTCGGTCTGCTTCAGGTCACCGACCACGATCCAGGTCAGGGTCTTGGGATCGAGCGTGGCCGCGGCCTGCTGCACCTGCGCCGGGGTCATCGCCTCGATCTCGGCCTTGCGCTTGAACACGTAGTCGTCCGGGCGCTTGTAGCTGACGATGCCGCTGATGGTGCCCAGCACCGCGCTGGCGGTTTCATAGGCGCCCGGCAGGCTCAGGGTCTGGATGTTGCGGATGCGCTCGACCTCGGCCGCAGTGGCCGGCTTGGCCGCACTGGCGAACTCGGCGATTTCCTTCTGCATCTCGGCGATCGACGGGGCGGTCTTGTCGATCTGGACCGGGGCACGCGCCGTCCACGGGCGCTGGCCCAGGGTGTTGCTGGCGTTGCTGCCGGCACCATAGGACCAGTGCTTCTGCTCGCGCAGGTTCATGTTCAGGCGCGAGGTGAAGTCGCCGCCGAGCACGCCGTTGGCGATGTCGAAGCGGGTGGTGCCGGCGTCCATCGAGGACGGCACCACCTGGGCGGCGAACAGGTTGGCCTGCACGGCGCCCGGCTGGTCGATGAGGAACACGCGGGTTTGTGCCGGACGTGCCACATCCACCGGGGCCTTGATCTGCGGCGCGGCGCCGTCGGCCTTCCAGTCACCGAACTGGCGTTCCAGCAGCGGCACGATTTCCTTCAGCGTGGTGTCACCCACAACGATCAGGGTGCCCTGTTCCGGACGCAGCCACTGGGCGTGGAAGTCCACCAGCTCGGCGCGGGTCAGGGCCTGGATGTCGGCCTCGTTGCCGCTGCCGGTGAAGGGAATGGCATACGGATGGCCGGCGCCGTACAGCAGCGTCGGCAGCACGCGCATCGCCGAGGCGCTCGGGTTGACCTTCTCCTGGCGGATGCCGGCGATCCAGCTGGCCTTGATGCGGTCGATCTCGGTCTGGTCGAAACGCGGCTGGCGCAGCATGTCGGCATAGAGCGCCAGCGACGGCGCCAGGTTTTCCTTCAGGGCCGACAGGTACACGCTGGTGTTGTCCAGCGAGGCCGACGCGTCCAGCTTGGCGCCCAGCGCATCGGCGGCATCGGCGAACGGCAGTGCGCCGCGCTCGCCGGCACCTTCGGTCAGCATGCCCATCGTGAAGTTGGCGGTGCCGGACTTGCGGCCCTGGTCGGCGGTGAAGCCACCGGGGAACTCATAGCTGAACTGCACCACCGGGATGTCGTGGCGCTCGGCCAGGATCACCTTGGTGCCGTTCTTCAGCGTGGCGCGGTGCAGCTGCGGGAACTTCAGTTCCGGGAAGGTCTTGGTCTGCGGCACGCCGGTGCTGCGGTCGACGCCCTTGGGCAGGGTGGTGTACCTGGCGTCCACGGCCGGCACGGTGAACGGCTGCGGCGTTGCCGACGGCAGTTCCGGCAGGGCCACGCGCGCGCCCGGCTCGACCACGATGGTGTGGTCGCCGGTGCCCAGCCACTTGGCGCCCACGGCGCGCACGTCGGCGGCGGTGGCCGCGTCGATGTTGGCCAGCGACTTGCGGAAGCAGCCCGGGTCGCCTTCGAACACGGTGCATTCGGCCAGTGCGTCGGCCTTGCCGCCGAAGCCACCGATGCGCTCGATGCCGCGGATGAAGCCGGCGCGGAAGGCCGTCTTGCCCCGGCTCAGTTCTTCGGCCGTCGGACCGTCCTTGAGCAGGCGCTTGATTTCCTCATCGATGATGGCCTCGACCTTGGCCGGGTCCACGCCCTGCTTGACGCTGGCGACGATCATGAAATTGGAGCCCAGCTGCGAGCTGTAGGCGCCGGCGCTGATGTTGTCCACCAGCTGGTCCTGGTGCACCAGGCGCTGGTCCAGACGCGAGGACTTGGCGCCGCCGAGCACCTGCGCCAGCAGCTGCAGCTGGTCGATGTCGGTGGTGCCGACCTGGGCCACGTTCCAGGCGCGGTAGATGCGCGCCTGCGGCACCTTGTCGGTCATCACTTCGCGGGTGGAAGCCGGGCGCTTGGCCACGTCCACCTTCGGCTGGGCCATGCTCGGACCCGCCGGGATGTCGCCGAAGTAACGGGCAACCTTTTCCTTGGCCGTGGCCACGTCGATGTCGCCGGCGAGCACCAGCACCGCGTTGTTCGGGCCGTACCAGGTACGGAACCAGGTCTTGACGTCATCCAGCGAGGCGGCGTTGAGATCGTTCATCGAGCCGATCACGCTGTGGTGATACGGGTGCCCTTCCGGATACAGCGCGCGGTTGAGCTTTTCCCACACCTGGCCATAGGGCTGGTTCTCGCCCTGGCGCTTTTCGTTCTGCACCACGCCGCGCTGTTCGTCGAGCGCGGCCTGGTCGATCGCGCCAAGCAGATGGCCCATGCGATCGGACTCCATCCACAGCGCCATGTCCAGCGCGGTGGTGGGCACGTTCTCGAAGTAGTTGGTGCGATCGGTGTTGGTGGTGCCGTTCTGGCCGGTCACGCCGACCTGCTTGAAGGGCTCGAAGTACTCGCCGGCGTGGTTCTCGCTGCCCTGGAACATCAGGTGTTCAAACAGGTGCGCGAAGCCGGTGCGGCCGGCCGGTTCGTCCTTGCTGCCGACGTGGTACCAGATGTTGACCGCGACGATCGGCGCCTTGCGGTCGGTGTGCACCACCACCCGCAGCCCGTTGGGCAGGGTGAACTCTTCGAACGGAATGTCGACCTTGGCCACCGCAGCCGGCTTGGCCAGCACCGGTGCCGGGGCAAGCGCGCCCAGCGCGGTGGAAAGGGCTACGGCCAGCAGCGCAGCGCGCGGGCGGAGTTGGACGGTCATTCCTGTTCCTTGGTCATGAAAGTGAAGGTCGATGCTAGCGCGAGCGCCCGTCGAAAGGCATCCGCCAACAGTCATTGCCGGTGTCCAGGGCTGCGATGCGGTGTCCGCGCCGGATGACGCGGACAGAACGGCGCGGCAACGGACAGGTGTCCGGACAGCGGACACTCACCGCGACGCAAAAATCCCTTTCAAATCAATACGTAAAAGTTGGCACGAAGCCTGCTTTGTCCTAAGTGCCCCTTGGGGAACCCAGCCTAAAGCTGACTGATGGCTGAACAAACAAAGAAAAATGCAGATTGTTCTTGCAAGCCCAGATTCGGTGTACTACCTTACTACCACACCACTGCTCACCAACACTAAACAGGACCCGCCATGAACACCAAGACCCTCGCCATTGCCATCGCCATCGCCGCCAGCACCGCCTTTGCCGGCAACCTGCAGGCCGCCTCGGCCATCACCACCCTGGACACCGTGCAGGTGCGCCCCTCCGCCGACCAGATCGCCCAGGCCGACGTCGAGCGCAACAGCACCATCCCCACCCTGGCCGTGGTCGAAGTCCGCCCGACCGCCGGCATGATCGCCGAGTACCGCGCCGAGCTGACCGCCAACCGCCGCGTCACCACCCTGGCCACCGTCGACGTCCGTCCGACCGCCGAGCAGTACCAGGCCCTGGCTGCCGAAGAAGCCGGCAACCGCGACTACGTGGCCGCCCTGACCGCTGCCGCCACTGCCGTTGCCCGCGACGTGATCGTCAACCTGCCGACCCTGCACGTGCGCCCGAGCCCGTCGGACCTGCAGGCCCTGGCCCTGGAAACCGCCGCCTCGGTGCTGGTCCGCTGATTTCCGGCTGCGAACCTTCGCAGCCGCGGCGTACACTGCGCCGATGACTGCCTCGCCTACGTTCCACGTCGTCCTGTTCCAACCCGAAATTCCGCCGAACACCGGCAATGTGATCCGCCTCTGCGCCAACACCGGCGCGCGGCTGCACCTGATCGAGCCGCTCGGTTTCGACCTGAGCGACAAGCAGCTCAAGCGCGCCGGCCTGGACTATCACGAATACGCTCGACTGCAGGTACATCCCGACCTGGATGCCGCCCTGCAGGCCATTGCCCCCAAGCGCCTGTTCGCCCTGAGCACCCGCGGCAGCGTGCGTTATGACACCCAGCCGTTTGAAGACGGCGATGCCTTCCTGTTCGGCCCGGAAACCCGCGGCCTGCCCCAGGACCTGCTCGATTCGCTGCCGCACGGCCGCCGGCTGCGCCTGCCGATGCAGCCGGGCAACCGCAGCCTCAATCTGTCCAACACCGTCGCGGTGGTGATGTACGAAGCCTGGCGCCAGAGCGGATTCGCCGGCGGCCAGTAGGCCTGTGCCCACCAACCGTCGGCCCGGTGGCCTTCAGAACGCGTTGATGCCGGTCAGCTCGCGCCCGATCACCAGCTGGTGCACGGTCTCGGTGCCCTCGTAGGTGATCACCGATTCCAGGTTCAGCGCATGCCGGATCGCCACGTGCTCGGTGGTGATGCCGGCGCCGCCGAGCAGGTCGCGGCATTCACGCGCGATGTCGATCGCCATCCGGCAGTTGTTCCACTTGGCCAGGCTGACCTGCTGCGGCTGCAGCTGCCCGGCATCCTTCAGGCGTCCCAGCTGCAGCGACAACAGCTGCGCGGTGGTGATCCGCCGGGCCATGTCGGCCAGCTTGATCTGTGCGCTCTGCGTGGCGGCCACCGGGCGGCCGAACAGCACGCGCTGCTTGGTGTAGTTCAGCGCTTCGTCCAGGCACGCCACCGCCGCACCGATCGGCCCCCAGCTGATGCCGTAACGCGCCTGGTTGAGGCAGCCCAGCGGACCCTTCAAGCCCTGCACATTGGGCAGGCGGTTGCGCTCGGGGACACGCACATTGTCGAAGAACAGCGCGCCGGTGAGCGACGCACGCAGGCTCATCTTGTGCTTGATTTCCTGGGTGCTGAAACCGGGCATGCCCTTTTCCAGCACGAACCCCTGGATGCCGTCCTCGGTGTGCGCCCAGACGATGGCGATATCGGCCACCGGCCCACTGGTGATCCACATCTTGCTGCCGTTCACCACCCAGTCGCCGCCATCGCGCACGGCCCGGGTCTTCATTGCCGCCGGGTCCGACCCGCCGTGCGCCTCGGTCAGCCCGAAGCAGCCGATCACCTTGCCGGCGGCCATGTCGGGCAGCCAGCGCAGGCGCTGTTCCTCGCTGCCGTAGGCGAAGATCGGGTACATGCACAGCGAGCTCTGCACCGACACGAAACTGCGCAGCCCGGAGTCGCCACGTTCCAGTTCCTGGCAGATCAGCCCGTAGCTGACCGCATTGAGGCCGCCACCGCCGTACTGTTCGGGCAGGCTGGAGCCGAGCAGGCCCAACGCCGCGATCTCGGGGATCAGTTCGTCGGGGAAGCGCCCCTGGTCGAACGCGTCGCCGATGATCGGCAGGACCCGTTCATCGGTGAAGCGCGCCACCGTGGCCTGTACGGCACGTTCCTCCTCGGTGAGCAGGGAGCGGACATCAAACAGGTCGTACGGATTCAGTGACATGGCTACCCGGGGCATCGTGGCGGTGGAACACGGCGCCCATTGTGGTCCCTGCGCAGGGGCAGGCCAAGGCATGCCGCAGCACGGCCTACAATGCCCATGTCACAGCAGAGGAGCCGGACATGCAGATCCGCGCGGAACGCCCCGACGACATCGACGCCATCCATGCCCTCACCCGCGAGGCCTTCCAGGACGCGCCCCACAGCAGCCACACCGAGTCGTTCATCGTCGATGCGCTGCGCCGGTCCGGTGCGCTGTCGGTTTCGCTGGTTGCCGAAGAGGGCGCGGCGCTGCTGGGCCACGTCGCGCTGTCGCCGGTCGAACTGAGCGACGGCAGCACCGACTGGTATGGGCTCGGCCCGATCTCGGTGCTGCCCGCGCAGCAGGGCCGTGGCATCGGCAGCGCCCTGATGCAGGCCGCTATCGATGCGCTGCAGGCCCGCGGCGCTGCGGGCTGCGTGCTGCTCGGCGATCCGGCGTATTACGCGCGCTTCGGCTTCGAGGCCGATCCGCGCCTGCGGCTGCCCGGCATTCCCGCCGCGTACTTCCAGTCGCGGCGGCTGCGCGGTGACAGTCCCGATGCCGACGTGCGCTACCACGCCGGTTTCGATGCGACCGGCTGAGCCGCGCAGCGCCATACGCTGCCACCACCCGTTGAATTGATGCGGCGCACCATCCGACGTTGCGAGCTGCGGGGCCCACCGCGCCACCGGTGGCGACCTAGGCGGAATCGTCGCGTGCCGGTACCCTGACAGCTTGATCCAGCAGTTGCGCGGTGCAGCCTCGCGCGATTCCCAGGCAACCGCCGCCGGCCTTGGCCGGGTCGGCACTACCCAAGAGTTACGCACCCCGATGAGCGAAGAAACCACCGCCCTGCCCCCGCGTGAAGCCATGGAATTCGACGTGGTGATCGTCGGCGCCGGCCCCGCTGGCCTGGCCACCGCGATCCGGCTGCGCCAGCGTGCCATCGAGGCCGGGCGCGAGCTGTCCGTATGCGTGCTGGAGAAGGGCTCCGAACCCGGCGCGCACATTCTGTCCGGTGCGATCATGGATACCCGCGCGCTGACCGAACTGTTCCCCGACTGGGCCGAGCGCGGCGCACCGCTGAAGCAGAAGGTCACCCGCGACGAATTCCTGTTCCTCAGCCCGGACGGCGCGCGCAGCACGCCCAACGCGCTGCTGCCGGAGTGTTTCCACAACGAAGGCAACTACATCATCAGCCTGGGTGAAGTGACCCGTTGGCTGGCCCAGCAGGCCGAGGCGCTGGACGTGGCGATCTTCCCCGGCTTCGCCGCCGCCGAGGTGCTGTACGACGAGACCGGTGCGGTGATGGGCGTGGCCACCGGCGACATGGGCATCCGCAAGGATGGCACGCACGGTCCCAACTTCGAGCGTGGCATGGAACTGCATGCCCGCTACACGATCTTCGCCGAAGGCTCGCGCGGCCACCTTGGCCGCCAGCTGATCGCGCGCTACCAGCTCGATGCCGGCAAGGATCCGCAGGCCTACGGCATCGGCATCAAGGAACTGTGGCAGATCGACCCGGCCAAGCACGAACCGGGCCTGGTCGTGCACACCGCCGGCTGGCCGCTGGACAGCGACACCTACGGTGGCTCGTTCCTTTACCACGCCGACGGCGGCAAGGTCGCGGTCGGTTTTGTGGTCGGTCTGGACTACCGCAATCCGTGGATGAGCCCGTTCGAGGAGTTCCAGCGCTTCAAGACCCATCCGGCGATCCGCAAACACCTGGAGGATGGCAAGCGCATCGCCTACGGCGCGCGTGCGATCACCGCCGGCGGCCTGCTGTCGCTGCCCAAGACGGTCTTCCCCGGCGGCGCGCTGGTCGGCTGCGAAGCGGGTTACCTCAACGCGAGCCGCATCAAGGGCAGCCATGCGGCGATCAAGACCGGCATGCTGGCCGCTGATGCCGCGTTCGATGCGCTGACCGAAGGGCGCCAGCGCGACGAACTCAGCGCCTACCCCGCCGCGTTCGAGAGCAGCTGGCTGCATGACGAACTCAAGCAGTCCAAGAACTTCAAGCAGTGGTTCAAGAAGGGCCGCACCGTGGCCACGCTGATGACCGGCATCGAGCAATGGCTGCTGCCCAAGCTGGGCATCCGCAACCCGCCGTGGACGCTGCGCCACAGCAAGGCCGACCACGAGTGCCTGGAACCGGCGTCGCAGCACACCCGGATCGTGTATCCCAAGCCGGACAACGTGCTCACCTTCGACCGCCTCAGTTCGGTGTTCCTGAGCAGCACCAATCACGAGGAAGACCAGCCCAGCCACCTGACGCTGAAAGACGCCAGCGTGCCGGTGCGGGTCAACCTCGCCGAGTACGCCGGGCCGGAAGCGCGCTACTGCCCGGCCGGCGTGTACGAGTTCGTCGGCGCCGAGGGCCAGGAGCAGCTGCAGATCAACGCGCAGAACTGCGTGCACTGCAAAACCTGCGACATCAAGGACCCCACCCAGAACATCGTGTGGGTGACCCCGCAAGGTGGCGGCGGCCCCAACTACCCGGCGATGTGATCCGGACGTGTACCGGAAGCGTCTTTCCTGCGTGATCGTGGCCAGCCTGTGGCTGGCCGCCTGCGCGCGCGCGCCGCAGACGCCCGAACAGGTGCACCAGCAGGCACTGCAGCGCGCGTTCGCGATCTGCGCCGGTTGCCACACTGTCAACGCCGGAGGCGTGCATCGCTTCGGGCCGAACCTGCACGGCGTGATCGGCCGCCGCGCCGGCAGTGTCGCCGGCTACCCCTATTCGCCGGCGATGCAGCAGGCCGGGCTGACCTGGAACGAGCAGACCCTGGATACGTTCCTGCGCTCGCCCACGCACGTGGTGCCCGGTACACGCATGGTCAACGCCACCGCCGATCCACAGCGGCGCCGCCAGGTGATCGAGTACCTGCAGCAGCAACGCTGAGACCCGCGCCTCACTGTGCCTGCAGCGCCTGCAGGTAGTCACGGAGCTGGCGTTCGAAGGCCGCCAGCGATGCCTCCACGGCCGGCGTTCCGACCTCTTTCACCTGCGCCATCAGGGCCTGCGCCTGCACTGCCAGGGCATCGGCGCCGAGCGTCCCCAGCCCACCGGCAATGCGATGCAGCACGTCGGTCAGCACCGCTGCATCCTGCGCCTGTACCGCCGAACGGCCGCGCAGCAGATCGGCCTCGGTCGCCTCGCGCATACTGTCGATCAATACCTGCGCCACGTGGCCGGAACCGAACCGGGCCTCGATGGCGGCGCGACCGGGCAGAGCACCCGGCAGCGCGGCCGGCACCGGTGCCGTCGCATCCACGCTGCCGTCGCGGCCGTCGCTGCCGCCTGGCAACCAGCGCAGCAGAATCTGCCGCAGCGTGGCCAGCGCCACCGGTTTGGCCAGCACATCGTCCATGCCGGCCTCACGGCAGCGTTGCACATCCGCGTCCAGGGTACTGGCCGTCAAGGCGATCACGGGCACCCGGGTGGCGCCGCTGTCGCGTTCGCGTTCGCGCAGGCGGCGGGTCATCTGGTACCCGTCCATCACCGGCATGCGGCAGTCAGTGATCACCAGGTGGTACCCGGTGGACGCCAGCTTCGCCAGCGCCTGTTCACCGTCCTCGGCCAGCTCGTGGGCCATGCCGAGCTGCTGCAGCCGCCACTGCATCAGCACCTGGTTGGTGGGGTGATCCTCCACCACCAGGATGCGGCGCTCCGCCAGCGCCGCCGGCAGCGGTTCGACCTCCGGTACCGGCATCCGCCCGATGTCGGCGTGGCCCTCGCCGGGCAGGCGCGGCAGCGTCAGCTCCACCGTCACCCGCGTACCCTCGCCGGGCACGCTGTGCATCTCCAGCTGGCCATGCATGAGCGCCACCAGCCGCTGGCAGATGCTCAGCCCGAGACCGGTGCCGCCGTACTTGCGGCTGGTGCCCACCTCAGCCTGTGCGAACGGTTTGAACAGCCGCTCGCGCTGTTCGGCGGAGATGCCGATACCGGTGTCGGTCACGACCAGGCGCAACCGCTGTGCGTCGTCCAGGTTCTCCACACAGTCCAGCGTGATGGCGACCTGTCCCTGCTCGGTGAACTTGATGGAATTGCTGAGCAGGTTGAACGCGATCTGGCGCAGGCGCACGCCGTCGGCCAGGTGCAGCGCGGCCACCGCGTCGTCCACCCGGAGCGACAACTGCAGCCCCTTGGCCGAGGCCTGTGGCGCCAGCAGCTGCTGCACATTGTCCAGCAGCGATGGCAGCGCCACCGGACGCGGCTCCAGCGGCAGCGCGCCTGCCTCGATGCGCGAGTACACCAGAATGTCATCGAGGATCTGCCGCAGCATCTGCGCCGAGTCCTCGATCACCTCGATCACCTTGCGCTGCTCGGCATCCAGCTGCGTGTGCGAGAGCATCTCCAGCATGCCCAGCACGCCGCTCATCGGCGTGCGTATCTCGTGGCTCATCGTTGCCAGGAAGTCCGCCTTGGCCGCCGTGGCGCGCTCGGCAGCGGCCTTGGCGTCGGCCAAAGCGTCGGCCTGCGCACGGGCTTCGGTGACATCCACCCAATACCCGCTCCACAGCACCGCGCCATCCTCGGCGGCATACGGCAGCGCGCGGGCGCGGATCCAGTGCAGCACGCCGCGCGGGTAGGTGCGGAACTCCATATCCAGCCCGGTGAAGTCGAGCGCGGCGCGCTCCAGCACCTGCAGTACGCGCGGGCGGTCCTGCGCGTCGAGCTGGGCCATCACCCGGCTCTCGTCGGCCATCGCCTCGGCCGCGCTCAGGCCGAACATCGCTTCCATGTCACCCACGATGTAGGGCAGCGACAGGCGCCCGTCGGCACCGCGGCGGGCCTGGTAGACAATGGCGGGCAGGTTGTCGGTCACCTCGGCGAGCCGCTGCTCCACACGCCGGCGCGTGGCCACTTCGCGGCGCAGGCGCAGGTAGCCCCAGCCATGCACCAGCAGTGCGGTGAGCAGGATCAGCGCGATCGGCACCGCCCAGCGCACCGCGTCGCGCCAGTCGATGCCGCTGCGGTACTCGGCCGACAGCCAGTCGTTGCGGATGGCCTCGTGTTCGCGCGGGGTCATGTTCACCAGCACGCGGTCGAACGTGGTGGCCAGCGGGGCGTACTGGCGTTTGACCGCGAGCGAGAACTGATCGTTGAAGCCGGCGGGCGCGGCCACATGCAGCTGGGCGGGGTAGCGCTCGCGCACGATGCGGTCGACCAGCGCCAGGTTGCCGACGTAGGCATCGGCATCGCCATTGGCCAGCCGCGCCAGGGCCTGCTCGGCGCTGCGCGCCGGCACAATGCGGGCGTTGGGCGCGTGCTGCAGGATATAGCCGCGCAGCCGGTCCGGATCGGACAGCAGAATGCTGAGCCGGTCCAGGTCGGCCACGTCCAGCACCGACGCGCTGCCGGTGGCGGTCACGATCACGTTGGGCACCGTGATGAAGGGCTGGCTGAACACCCAGTCCGGCCCCAGGTAGGCCGAGTCGTTGGGCATCCCGAGCACCACATCGACATCGCCGCGGCGCGCCTGCTCACGGACCTCGAACCAGTCGTGCGCGGGCACCCGGATCAGGTGGGCGCCGACCATGCGCAGCTGCTTGAGGTAGTCGCCGGCCACGCCGCTGGCATGCCCGTTGGCATCGATGAATCCCAGCGGTGTCGCATTCGGCGCGAACCCCATCCGAAGCGGTGTCGCCAGCACGCGCCGTTCGGCGTTGCCCAGGATCAGCCGAGACTGGGTGGACCATTGCGGGGTACGCAGCCAGCGCCGCGCGATCGTGTCGCGTTCGGCCTGGCCGAGGCTGGCCAGTGCGGTGTCCAGCGCCTCGGCCAACGGCTGCTTGGCATGCGGCACGCCGAAGTGAAGGCGCTCCGGCGGCAGATCGCTGGGGCGCAGCACGCTGATGTCGGTCAGGTGTTCCTGCTCGATCACCGCCGCAGCGACATAGGCGTTTCCTATGTACACATCCGCCTCGCCCCGGGTCACCATCGTCAGCGCCCCGGCGGTGTTGGCCGCGCTCACCTGGCGGGCGGCCGGGAAGCGGGCACGCACCTGGTCGCTGGTCACGAAGGCCTCTTCGGTCACCACGCGCAGGCCGCGCAGGTCCGGGTCGGTGGAGGTGCGGGTGTCATCCGGGCGCGCCACCAGCGCCAGCGGTGCATCCAGGTAGGCCCGGGTGTAGACCATGCAGCGGGTGCGGTCGGCCGTCAGCGCGACGTTCATCACCACGTCGACCTCGCCCCGGCATGCCGCATCCAGCACCTCGGTCCAATTGCGATACAGGCGGACCTGCACCGTCACGCCCAGGCGCTCGGCCACCGCCTGCAGGTAGTCGTAGCCCAGGCCGACCGGCTTGCCCTCCTCGATGGCCTCAAAGGGCGGCCAGCCGCTGTCGTACAGGCCAAGGATGATGGTAGGGTGCCGCTCAAGCCACTCGCTCTGGCGCGGCGGTACCGTCGGCGCCAGGGCCGGGTTGCCTGCAGCGGAGAGCGGCGCCGGCACGCCCAGCACGACGGCCAGCATCAGCACCCAGCGGGCGATCCGGGTACGCATGCGGCCTGATCTCCCTAGAATGAAGTTTCCACCCCAGCACGACCCCACGGGCGGCTGCCTTTGAGGCAATACTAGTCCATGACCCTGCGCATAATCATCGCCGACGACCACCCCGTCGTCCGGATCGGCACCAAGGCCGTGATCGAGACCAGCGGCGTCGGTCGCGTCGTTGCCGAGGCCAGTACCGTCGAAGAGCTGATGCGGGCATTGTCGTCTTTCCCCTGCGATGTGCTGGTCACCGACTACTCGATGCCCGGCGGGCAGCAGGCCGACGGCTTCGCCATGATCGGGATGATCCGCCGCCGCTTTCCGGACCTGCCGGTGCTGATGCTCAGCGTATCCAACAACCTGGCGATCCTGCGGATGGTGAAGTCCACCGGCGTGCTCGGCCTGGTCGACAAGGCGTCCTCGATGGAAGAGCTGCCGCTGGCGATCCAGACCGTGCAGCGCGGCACACCGTACGTCAGCCGCACGCTGAAGGAGCGCATTGACGCGATCGGCACGCAGAGCGTCGATGACGAGGGCCACAAAGAGCTTTCACCCCGCGAAGTGGAGGTACTGCGCCTGCTCGGCACCGGCCTCACCGTCAAGGAGATCGCTCTGCAGCTGCACAAGAGCGTGAGCACCATCAGCCGCCAGAAGGGCGATGCGATGCTGAAGCTTGGCCTGAAGGGCGACGCCGAACTGTTCGACTACCTGCGCGACGGCCACCTCTGAGCGACAGCGCCCCTGATCCGCGCTGCGCGCTTCTGCAATGCCGGACATCGTGCCGGCGTCGCCTGCCACCCCTGGTTACAATCAGCCTCCCCGCCGGGCGCTGCAGGGGCGATCACGGCAGGACATCCACCAGGACGCAACAGGACAGGGAATGAAGATGCGCTTCATGTCGGTATCACTGATGGTCGCCGTGCTGGCGGCCTGCGGGCAGACGCCGGAAACAGCCGATGCAACCGCACCTGCATCGGCACCTGCGGCAGAAGCGACGCCAGTGGCGTCCACGCTGGCCGAGGACGACAACGACATCGAGAAGGGCGTTGATCCGTCGGTATGGGACAACGAAGGCGAGCCGGCAGACGTCACCCCCGGCGACGACATCACGTGCGCCGACGCACCGTTGGCGACCTACTTTTTCACTCTGGTCGGCGGCAACACGGTGGACGACTGCGGCCGCACAGACCCCAGGGTGCTGGCTGCATTCGATGCGCTGATGAAGGACGCCGCGCCCGCCGAATCCACCGATCCGGCGGTGCCGCCGCTGCGCGAGCGTCTGCTCAGTGGGCCCAGCGCACCGGGCAGGCCACTGCAGGTGCAGGACCAGACCTGGTGGTACTACTCGGCCTGCCAGGCGCATCAGTGCAGCACCACCGCGCTGGACATGCTGTACGCGCCGACGCAGGCGAAGCTGGTGGGCCGCCTGGTAACCGACTGCAAGGTGCGGTGGCTGGGCGATCCAAGCGGGGCGCAGCGTGCGCTGATCGAGACGACCCACCCGCTGGACGAGGCCTCGCTGCAGGGCGAAGACGGGTCCTGCAGCTGATACGGCTGCGTCCCGCAACGGTGTACGGAAAGGCCGGGCGGATGCGCGGCCTTTTCTGCTTTCTGCGGGCGCTAAAAAGCGGATCACTCAAGTTCCCTGAATGGCTCGTACATTTATGTACTGGTCAGTTTAATATTCAGGGTCGATTGGGGTGGCTAACGGATAATTCACACCTGTCGCCAGCAGCGCAGCTTCTCCCCTCCCCCGCGCTGCTGGCGATGAAACCAAAATAAAAAAGGTGTCCCGATGATGAAGTCTTCTCTGCTTGCCCTGGGTCTGCTCGCTGCACTGCCGTTCGCTGCTTCGGCAACCGACGGCCTGTCGTACAACTACGTTGAAGGCGGCTACGTGAACACCGATGCCAAGGGCGGCGACGCCGATGGCTGGGCTGCCAAGGGCTCGGTCGCGATCGCGCCGAACTTCCATGTCTTCGGCGATTACAACTCGCAGGAAACCAAGCGCGGCAGCGCCGACGTCGACCAGTGGCGCGTGGGTGTCGGCTACAACTACGGCATCGCGCCGACCACCGACCTGGTGGCCCGCGTCGCGTACCAGAAGTTCGATCCGAAGCACGGCCTGGACTTCAACGGCTACGCCACCGAAGTGGGCGTGCGCACCGCGTTCACCCCGATGATCGAAGGCTACGCGCTGGCCGGCTACGAAGACTTCAGCAAGAAGCACGGCATCAACCCGGACGGCGAGTTCTACGGTCGCGTTGGCGCCCAGGCCAAGTTCAACCAGAACTGGGGCCTGAGCGGCGAAGTGAAGCTGGCCAAGGGCGGCGACAAGGAATGGTTCGTCGGCCCGCGTTTCACCTGGTAATCGGCGTCACGCAGCACCCTGTTGGATGGCGCGGTCTCTCTCCCCTGCGCCACGAAGCCCGGCTCCACGCCGGGCTTCACTTTTTCTGGCCACGCCCTCGTCGGTATGCCACGCCAAACCCAGCGCACGCTGGGTTTCTGCGTTCTGGCCGTTGCGGTCCAGCACGTGATCCATCTCCGGCCGCGCGTGGTCCAAAAAAAACCCCGGCAATGCCGGGGTTTTTCACAATCACTTGAACAGCGTGTCCGGGTATTCCGGTTTCTGTTCGCGTGCCAGCAGCGCACGCAACCCTTCTTCGGGCGTTTGTTCGCCATGCAGCACGGCGCGCACACGTTCGGAGATCGGCAGGTCGATGCCGTGGCGGCGTGCCTGGCGCATGACTTCGTCGGCGGTCTGCACCGACTCCACCACCTGACCGATCTCGCGGATCGCGTCGGGCAGGGATTGCCCCCGTCCCAGGGCCAGGCCCAGGCGACGGTTGCGCGAGAGATCGCCGGTGCAGGTCAGCACCAGGTCGCCCAGTCCGGCCAGCCCCATCAGGGTCTCCGGCTTGGCGCCGATGGCCGCAGCCAGCCGCAGCATTTCGTTGAGCCCACGGGTGATCAGGCCGGCACGCGCGTTCAGGCCCAGCTGCATGCCATCGGCAACGCCGGTGGCCACGGCCAGCACGTTCTTCATCGCGCCCCCCAGCTCGGCGCCGACCATGTCATCGCCGGTGTAGGCGCGGAAGGCCGGGCCGTGCATCGCTTCGGCCACCTGCTGGGCAAAGTCCACGTCGTCACCGTGCACGGTGATGGCGGTGGGCAGGCCCTGGGTGACTTCCTTGGCGAACGACGGACCGGTCACCACGGCCAGCGGCACGTCCGGCCCGAGGACCTCGCGCGCCACTTCGTGCAGGAAGCGTCCCGAACCGGGCTCGAAGCCCTTGGTGGCCCACGCCACGCCTGCTGCGGCGGGCCGCAGCGGTGCCAGCGCGCGCACGGTCTCACCGAACGCGTGCGAGGGCACCACGACCAGGATCCAGGCGGCTCCCGCGACGGCGGCGGCCAGATCGGTGGTCGCGCGCAGGGACGCGGGCAGCGGAATGCCCGGCAGGTAACGGGTGTTCTCGTGGCGCTGGTCGATGGCCTCGACCATGCCGGCGTCGCGGCCCCAGAGCACGGTCGGATGACCGTGCCGGGCCAGCAGGCTCGCCAGCGCGGTGCCCCAGGAACCGGCACCGAGAACGGCGATCTTGTCTGCGTGGCTGCTCATCGGAACGAACGCAGCGCCGATCAGGCGTTGCCGGCCGGCTCGGAATCGGCCAGCGAGGTTTCGCCCTGTTCCTGACGCTGACGCAGGGTTTCGGCGTACAGGCCTTCGAAGTTGATCGGCTGCAGGAAGAACGGCGGGAAGCCGCCGGCCTGGATCAGCTCGCTGACCAGCGAACGCACGTACGGGAACAGGATGTTCGGGCACTGGGTGCCGAGCAGCACGTCGATCGCCTGCGGCTCCAGGCCGATCAGGCCGAACACGCCGGCCTGCTGCACTTCGGCCACGTAGGCGGTCTTGTCGCCGGCCTTGCAGGTCAGGGTGACGGCCAGCACGACTTCAAACGCGTTCTCGCCCAGGCGCTGCACGCGCTGGTTCAGGTTGAGCTGCAGTTCCGGCTGCACGGCTTCGTTGAAGACGGCGGGGGCATTCGGCGATTCGAACGAAACGTCCTTGACGTAGATCTTCTCGACGGTGAACGCGGGGCCGGTGGCGGCGTCGGCCGGCGCGATCGCGCCGTTGGTGTTCTGATCGGACATTTCCTGTAGCTCCAGAATGAATGCTGTAAAAATGGATTGTTGCATCCCCAGCGATGGGGGCGTGTGGCGCCGCGCACAAGGCGCGCAACGCCATCAACGTGAAATCAGTTGCGGCCCTTGACCAGCGGCAGGTCGGCCTGCTGCCACGACGGGATGCCGCCTTCAAGCACGTTGACCTGCTCGAAGCCGGCCTTCTTCAGCGCCTTGGCGGCGGTTTCCGAGGCATTGCCGGTGCGGCACACCAGCACCACCGGGCGCTGTTTGGCATTGGCCACCAGCTTGTGCTCGGGACCGAACTGGCTCGGCTGCGCATTGCGGCTGCCGGCGATGTGGCCCTTTTCGAAGTCGCTGCTGGACGACAGGTCCACCACCAGCGCGTTCCCGGCATTCATCAGCTGGGTCAGTTCGGCCGGCTTGAGCGACGTGTAGCCGCGGAACAGGCGCCGTACTTCGGTCACGATGATGGCCACGGTCAGGCCGACCAGGGCCATCGACAACATCGGGTTTCGGCCGGCAAAGGCCAGCAACTCTTCGTAATTCACTCAGATCACGGGTCGATAAGCGGGCGCCGATTGTCGCACATGCGGGCGAAGCGGCGTCCAGCGGCCACGGGGGCCGGGATTATTGGCCTTGCCAGAGGTCCGGCAGGCCGCCGGCCTGCCACCAGCGCTTGGCCTGCGGGTCCCAGCGCCAGACTTCCTTGACCACCACGGTGCGCTCGGCCTGGGTGTTGACGTTGATGACCCCGATTTCGACCCGGCGCTCCACGGTGCCATCGGGAAGCGCGGCGGTGCTGCGTTCGCGATAGGAGGAAACACGGATCTGCTCGTAGCGGCGCAGCTGCAGGTCGGTCAGCGGGTGGGCCTTGCGGTAGTCCGGGTCCAGGTAGCCCAGCGCATCCTCGGCGTTGCCCCAGCGGATGGTGGAGCCGTACTGGTTCTGGACCTCCTCCAGCGCGGTACGTTGCTTGCGGCTGAGATCGGCCGCAGCCAGCGTCCCCACGCCGGTCAGCAGAAACGATGTCAGGAGCAGGATCTGGACCAGGCGGCGCATGCGAATTCCCCAATAGGCAAGGCGCCCATCCTACCCTCTCGCGAAGGCCACGAAGCGGCCGGTGAGTTCGGCGGCCGGCTTGCCGGCGCTGCCCGGTTGGCGCGCGGTGAGGCCGATCCGTGCCTTGCCGCGCTGCGCGAACGTGGCCAGGAAGCCGTCCCAGTCCGATTCCGCGTCCGCCTGGGCGTCGGCCTGCAGGTCGCCGTACACCGGCGCGAGGTAGCGCACGTGGCTGTCGGCCACGTACACATCGGCATCGAAACCGGCCAGGCGCAGCCGCAGCGTGACCAGCGCCCAGCCGGACAGGGTCAGGGCCGAGGCCAGACTGCCGCCGAAGGCATTGCCCTTGTCGTTGACGTTGGCCGCCAGCGGCGCCTGCAGGCGCAACACGCCGTCACGGTAGTCGTGGACACGGATCTGCATCGCCGCCACCGGCGGCATGCGGTCCAGCACGTGTTGCAGCGCAGCCAGCTGCGCGGGCAGGGAATCGGAAACGGACATCGGAGGGCAACGGCATCGAAGGGCTCGCATAATGCCCGCAATGGACACCGAAGCAAATCCGACGCACTGGACCCTGTTGTCGCTGCGCCCGCGCGGCCAGCACGCCCCGATGCGCCGCGCCGCCCACGAGCTGGGCGCCACGACCATCGCGCTCTCACCGTGGGCGCTGCGCGCGCGCGGCGACGCGGCCACGCGTGCCGCGCTGGATGCGGCGCTGGGCGCCGACCGGGTGATCTTCAGCAGCCCCTCCGCCGTGGTGGCCGCATCGCGCCTGGCCCGGCTCGATGCGCCGCACCCGGGCCAATGGCTGGCGGTCGGCAGCGGCACCGCAGCGGCCCTGCAGCGTGCCGGCGCGCGCGATATCCAGGCCCCGGCGCGGATGGACAGCGAGGGACTGCTGGCACTGCCGGCCCTGGCCACCCTGGACGGCCTGCGCGCCGGCCTGGTGACCGCGCCGGGCGGGCGCGGCATCATCGCCGCCACGCTGCAGGCACGGGGCGCGCAGCTGCTGCGCGCCGACGTCTATCTGCGGCAGCCGCTGCCGCTGTCACCACGCACGCTGCAGCGCCTGCGCCATGCGGCGACGCCCTGGGCGCTGGCGGTGAGCAGCGCCGACGCACTGGCCCGGTTGCTGGCGGAGCTGCCCGGGGATCTGCAGGCTCCACTGCGGCAGGCCTGGGTGGTGGCGGCCAGCGAGCGCCTGGCCACGCAGGCCGAGGCCGCCGGCTTTGTCCACGTGGTGCAGGCCGACGGCCCGCTTCCCGCGCAGCTGGTACAGGCGGCGCACAGGGCGATCACACGACGCGCAACTTGCTGAACCCGCGTTTTCACCGGTCTTGCAGGCAGCGCGGGCGGCGGGTGATGCTGTGCACCACGTCGCTCGCCAGCCAGCGGACTGCCCGGCGCGCGCGACAAGGATGCCTGTATGAATGAAGCCGATTCGCCCCCTTCCACCCGTCGTCCCCTGCGCTGGATCGTTCCGGTGCTGGGCCTGCTTGTGGCCGGCGGCGGTGCCGCGTGGGGGTGGACGCAGTGGCAGGCGCAGCAGGCCCAGGCCCGGCAGCGCGACGAAAACGCGAGCCTGCAGCTGCAGGGGCTGCTCGACAGCGTCGAGGCCCTGCGCCGCGACCAGCGCTCCACCTCGCAGCGGGTGCAGGACGCGGCGGCCACCAACCGCGTGCTGCGCGACGAGATGCTCGGCCTGAGCCAGCGCAACGCCCTGCTCGAAGACAATATGGCCAAGCTCGCCGACAGCACCCGGCATGGCGCGCAGGCGCTGCAACTGGAAGAGGCCGAACTGCTGCTGAGCCAGGCCGGCCAGCGGCTGGCCTTCGCCGACGACGTGGAGGGCGCCAAGCGCCTGTATGCGCTGGCCGCCGCTGCGCTGGGCGACATCCAGGGCGGCGACTACCTCAACCTGCGCCAGGCGCTGATGCAGGAGCGCAACGCGCTGGATGCACAGGGTCCCGGCGCACGGGCCCAGGCCAGCGCCGCGCTGGCCGCGTTCGCCCAGGCACTGACCGCCCTGCCGGACGCGGTGGCCGACGACGCACGGACCGCCGCCACACCGTGGTGGCACCAGGTGCTGGCCCCGTTCGTGACCATTACCCCGACCCGCACCCAGGGCCCGCTGACCGATGCCGAGCGCGTCGCGGCGTGGGATTCCCTGCAGCTGGAACTGACCCTGGCCCGCGCGGCGATCGAACGCGGCGACCAGGCCGGTTATGAACAGGCACTGGACCGCGTGGCACTGTGGCTGCCGCGTCTGTGGCCGGATTCACCCGCCCTGCGCGAGCGGCGTGGTGAACTGCAGCATCTGCGCACCCGCACGCTGCGCCCCACCCTGCCCGAACTGGGCAGCACCCTGCAGCAACTGCGCGCCATGCGCGATGGGAGATGATCGATGAAGCCATTCCAGTCCCTTGTGGTTCTTCTGTTGGCCGTTGCGCTCGGCGTGATTGCCGCGCAATGGCTCGGCGCCGACTCGCTGCGCCAGTTCGGCGAAGTGATCTACCGCTACGCCGGCAATGACTACCGCTCTACGGTGCCCCAGGTTGCGCTCGCGGCGCTGGTGGCACTGCTGTTGCTGTGGCTGCTGTGGAGCCTGGTGGCCGCGCCGTTCCGGGCGTGGGGCCGCTACCGCCGCAAGCAGGGCCGTGCGCGCCTGACCGAAGGCCTGCAGGCGCATGAGTACGGCCACTGGCAGCGCGCAGAGAAGCTGCTCGGCGCTGCGGCCGAGGACAAAGAGGTGAGCGCGGTGGCGCTGGCCACGGCCGTGCGCAGTGCGCAGGCACGCGGCGACGAGGCTGCCGCCAACCAGTACCTGCAGCGTCTGGCCGGCGAAGACGCCACCAGCCACGCGCTGCTGCTGGCCGAACGTCTGCTTGGCCAGGAACGCCCGGTGGATGCGATCAATGCGCTCGACGTGGCGGCGATCCAGCCGCTGCCGCCGCGCGGTCTGTGGCTGCGCACCGAGGCGCTGGCGCGTGCCGAACGCGCGCACGAGGCGTATGGCCAGCTTGGCGCGCTGCGCAAGCAGAAGGTGCTGCCCGATGATGCCGTGGCTGAACTGGAAGCCCGCCTGGCCGCGCAGTCGCTGCTGGAAGCCGGCGACGTCAATGCGCTGGCCGCGCAGTGGGAAGCCACGCCGAAGGCGCTGCGCAGCGATCCGGAGGTGGTGGCCGGCTACGCCCTGCGCGCGGTGGCGCTGGACTGGGACGAACCGGCCCTGCTGACCCTGGAACAGGCCCTGGACACGCGCTGGGACGAATCGCTGGTGACGCTCTACGGGCAGATGCCGGTGGACAAGCTGGCCACGCGCCAGGCCAACCTGCAGCGTTGGCTGACCAGCCACCCGGCCAGCCCGGCGCTGCTGCTGGCGCTGGGCCGCATCGCCGTGCGTCAGCGTCAGCACGCGGCGGCGGAGGATTACCTGCACCGCGCGATCGCCGCCGGTGCCGGCCCGGCGGCCTGGGAGGCGTTGGGCGAGGTGTTCCACGAGCGGGGTGATGCCCCGCTGGCCGCGCAGTGCTTCGCCAACGCGCTGCGCCAGCAGCGCGGCGAGGACAGCGTCGCGCTCGCCCGCGCCACCGAAGCGGCCGCCGCAGTGACCGAGCGTGCCACGGTGGAGGAGCAGTCGTTGATGGCGCAGCCGTTGCCGGCCGATCCCATCGACCCGGTCGGGGGGCTGCGCGACGAGCGCGACGACTACGGCAATCCCCGCCTGCCGTAGTACCGGGCGCTGCCCGGCAACCGTGCCCCTGCGTGTTGGGGGCACCAACGAAAAAGGCCGCCCTTGGGCGGCCTTTCTCATTCGCACATCGGCCGCGTCAGCGTTCGACGATCGCCACCACGCCCATACCGCCGGCGGTGCAGATCGACACCAGCGCGCGGCCACCGCCGCGTTCGGCCAGCTGCTTGGCGGCCGTGGCGATCACGCGCGCGCCGGTGGCGGCGAACGGGTGGCCGGTGGCCAGCGACGAGCCCAGCGGGTTGATCCTGGCCGGATCGATCCTGCCCAGCGGTGCGTCCAGGCCCAGACGGTTGCGGCAGTAGTCTTCGCTTTCCCACGCACGCAGCGTGCACAGCACCTGCGCGGCGAACGCTTCGTGGATTTCGTAGATGTCGAAATCCTGCAGAGTCAGGCCGTTGCGCTTGAGCATCTCCGGGACGGCGATGGTGGGCGCCATCAGCAGGCCCTCGCCGTGCACGAAGTCGACCGCCGCCACCTGCGAATCACGCAGGTAAGCCAGCGGTTCGTGGCCGTGCGCGCGCGCCCATTCCTCGCTGGCCAGCAGCACCGCCGAGGCACCGTCGGTGAGCGGGGTGGAATTGGCCGCAGTCAGCGTGCCGCGACCGGATACCTTGTCGAAGGCCGGCTTGAGCGTGGCCAGCTTTTCCAGCGAGGTGTCCGCACGCAGGATGTTGTCGCGCTCGACACCGCGGAACGGGGCGATCAGGTCGTTGAAGAAGCCGCGCTCATACGCCGCAGCCAGCTTCTTGTGCGAGGACACCGCCCATTCGTCCTGCGAGTCGCGGGAGATGTTCCACTCCTTGGCCATGTCCTCGCAGTGGTCGCCCATGCTCTTGCCGGTGCGCGGTTCGGCCACGCCGGGAAACTCGGGCTTGAGCTCGCTGAGCTTGAAGCCACGGGTGAGGGCTTTGAACTTGTCGCCAGTGGTCTTGGCGCGATTGGCCGCCAGCAGGCGCGCGCGCAGCTTCTTGCCGTACACGATCGGCACGTCGGAGGTGGTGTCCGACCCACCGCCGATGCCCGATTCGATCTGGCCCAGCGCGATCTTGTTGGCCACCGCGATGATGGTGTCCAGCGAGGTGCCGCAGGCGCGCTGCATGGTGATGCCCGGCGTCAGCGGCGACAGCCCCGAGGACAGCGTGGCTTCGCGGCCCAGGTTCCAGTCGCTGGAGTGCTTGATCACCGCGCCCATCGCCACTTCGCCGAGCTGCTGGCCGTGCAGGCCGAAGCGCTCCACCAGCGCCCCGAGCGTGCGCACCGACATGCCGAGGTTCCCGACGTCCGAGTAGGCCGTGTTCTGGCGGCAGAACGGGATGCGGACGCCACCGAGAATGGCGACGGGACGGGCGTTGGGCATGGAGATACCTGGCATGGGAGGGGTGTCTGCAACATGGCCTGCACGAAGGAGCAGGCATAATGGGGGCAAGTGTAGCTGCCGCCCTGTGATGGGCCAACCGTGAAACCATGAGCAAACCCGACCACGGCATGAATGCCCTTGGCGTACTGGCATTGGAACTGGCCGGCGGCGACGCGCCGCGCCATGCCGCGCTGTCGTCCGAACAGGCCGGTGAACTGGCCGACCGCATCGGCCGCGACCTGGCCAAACTGGTGCCCGGCGTGAGTACGCTGGACTTCGTCTTCGCCGGCGCCCATTTCGACCCGGCCGAGGTGCTGCGTCCGGGCTGGCCGATCCACCGCCGTCTGGAAGAGCTGCAGATGCGCGCACCGGGCCGCAGCCAGGGCCCGCGCCTGCTGGCCTTCGGTGCCGGCGCCGACGGCGATGTACCGTTGCCGTTCCAGGCCGATGCCAGCCTCACCGGCGGTGGACTGCGGGTAGTGCCGTTCCTGCTAACGGGGACCGACGTGGCGCAGACCGCCGCTGTGGCCGAGGCGCTGGAGGACGTGCTGCTGGCCCAGGGCATGGCCCAGCCGGATACCGCCCTGCTGGCGCAGAACACATTTGGCGCGCAGATCGAGCACGCCCGCTTCTTCACCGTGAACGACCTCGCGGCGATGATGTCGATGCAGTACGACAATCAGGGGCTGGCGGTGCTGTGGCCGTTGATCGAGACCGCGTTGATGGCGCCGCAGGCCGAGGAATGGGTGGACGCCGCGCCCGAGCCGCTGCTTCGATACGCCGATGGCGAAGTGCGTATGGCGCTGTTCGATCCCGCCGGCTGGTGCGCGCATTACAACCACGGCAGCGGCGACTGCGATCGCCTGCAGGGCATCTACGACCAGTACCTGATCCGTCAGCGGCAGATGGCTGCGGTGCTGGAAGCCCACGGGCTGCCGGTGCTGTTCGTGCACTGCGAAGCCGGGCAGGACGCCCGCCGGTTGATGGCGGGCTGACAGCGCCGGCCTCCGCTGATGCCCACCCAGAAAAACGCCGGCGTTCGCCGGCGTTTTTCGTTCTGCGTCGTGTCGGTTACGGCGCGGACTTGATCACCGCGCAGGCCAGGCGGGCGCCGGCATTGCCGGTCGGCTGGGTCTTGTAGTCGTCGGCGTCGGCATGGACGATCAGGCCACGCCCGATGATGTCAAAACCATCGCCCTTGCCGATGTTGACGTTGGTCGACACATCGGCGTCGACCACCGCATTGCCTTGGGCGTCGGCCTTGATGTTGGGCATGTCGCCACCGTGGTGCGGAGTGGCGGCCACGCTGCCGTGATCTTCCTTGCCCGGATTGAAGTGGCCGCCGGCGCTGGCGCCGTCCGGCGCGCTGCAGTCGCCCGTCTCATGGATGTGGAAACCGTGTTCGCTGTTGGGCTTGAGGCCGCTGACCTCGCCCTTCACGTGGACCTTGCCGTCGATGACGCTGAAGGTGACGTTGCCCTTGACGGCATTGCCCTGGGTCGGCGCCAGATCGGCGACGGCACTGTGGTTGGCATGGGCATCGCTGCTCATCATCGCCGGCGGCGCGTCCGGGGTGGCGTCGGCGGTCGGCTGGGCGGCGGCGGATTCAGCGGCGGGCGTGGCATCGGGCGTGGTGTCGGCCGGCTTGTTGCAGGCGCTCAGGCCGAGCGTGGCAATGGCGGCGAACAACGCGGTATGGATCGGACGCATGTGGATCTCCTTGCAGGTGGCAGTGAATGAACGGTCGTCAGCAGGTCGTGCGCTCAGCGCGTGACGCGGATGACGCCGCAGGCGATTCGGGCGCCGGCGTTGCCGGCGGGCTGGGTGCGGTAATCGTCGGCATTGGCATGCACGACCAGGGCACGTCCGGCGATATCGGTGGCTGCGCCGCCGCCAAGGGTGACGGCTGGCAGACGCACGTCCACGTTGACCCGGCCCTGCGCGTCGGCACGCAGGTTGTCCATGTCGCCGGCATGATGCGCGCCGGCGCCGTTGCGCCCGTGTGCCTGGCCGGTGGGATTGAAATGGGGGCCGGCACTGCTGGCATCCACCGCGCTGCAGTCGCCGCGCTCATGCACGTGGAAGGCAGCGGTCTGCAGCGGGTGCAGACCACCGATGACGCCGGTGATGTGTACCCCGCGGGCGTCGGGGACCAGTGCCAGCCGGCCGCTGACCAGACTGGCCGAGGCCGGTGCCAGGTTGGCTTCGGCCTGCTGGGCCGTGCTGACCAACGGCGCGGCCGGCGCGGCAGGGCGCGGTGGCGGGGTGGTACCGCACGCGCTGAGCACCAGCGCGGTGGACGCGAGCAGAACAAGACGGGAACTGCGCATGGGAAAACTCCTTGGAGCCAAGCTAGCCGTGGCGTCGTCCACGGGCCATGAAAGAGGGGACACGCGCCGCACACATCGCCGCGACGCGTGGTTCATGCGCCACGGCGGCGGCCGGCGCCGAGCTTGCGGGTAAGGGTATTGCGGCCCATGCCCAACCGCGCGGCGGCTTCGGCACGGCGGCCGTGGGTGATCTGCAGGGCGGCCTCCAGCAGCGCCTGGTCGACCCGCTCGCGCACCTGCGCGTGCAGCCCTTCGGCGCCCTCGGCCAGCCGTTGCCGTGCCCAGGCCGACAGCAGCGTTTCCCATTGCCCGGGATCGCCGGAGGGCCGCGTGCGCGGGTTGCCACCGCGATGCAGCGCGCTGTCGACATCGGCCACGCCGATGGTGTCCGACGCCGCCAGCGCTGCCATGCGCCAGCACACGTTCTCCAGCTCGCGCACGTTGCCGGGCCACTCGTGTTCGCGCAGCGCCTGCACCGCGGCGGCGGTGAGCCGTTTGGGCGGAGTATCGAGCTTGCGCGCGGCGGCGGCGAGGAAGGTGTCGGCAAGCTGGGCGATGTCGTCGCGGCGTTCGCGCAGCGCCGGCAGGCGCAGGCGCACCACGTCCAGACGATGCAGCAGGTCGGCGCGGAAGCGGCCCTGCGCGACCAGCGATTCGAGGTCCTGGTGGGTGGCGGCGATCACGCGCACATCGACCCGGATCAGCTCACGTCCGCCAACGCGGAAGAACTCACCCTCGGCCAGCACGCGCAGCAGGCGGGTCTGCAGCGGCAGCGGCATGTCGCCGATTTCATCCAGGAACAGCGTGCCGCCGTGGGCCTGTTCGAAGCGCCCCACGTGGCGGCGCTGGGCGCCGGTGAACGCGCCGGCCTCATGGCCGAACAGTTCGCTCTCCAGCAGTTCGGCGGGAATCGCGGCGGTGTTGAGCGCCACGAACGGGCCGGCCGCGCGCGGCGATTCGTGGTGCAGCGCGTGCGCCACCAGCTCCTTGCCGGTGCCGGTTTCGCCATTGATCAGCACCGACAGCGGCGCCTGCGCCAGCCGCCCGATCGCACGGAACAGCGCGCGCATCGCCGGGGTATCGCCCACCAGTTGTGGGCGCTGGTCCGGTGCGGGGGGCGCGGCGGGCTCGCTGGGCGCGGCGAGCGCCGCATCGGGCGCCGGCAGCACGCGCTGCGCCAGTGCCACCGCGTCGTCCAGGTCGAACGGCTTGGACAGGAACTCCTGCGCCCCGCCACGGAACGCCCCGGCGGTGCTGGCGACATCGGTGTAGGCCGACATCACGATGACCGGCAACTGCGGATGGGCGGCCTTGAGCTTGTCGAGCAATACCAGGCCGTCATCACCGGGCATGCGCACGTCGGTGAACAGCAGGTCCGGAACGGTCTGCGCGTCCAGTGCCGACAGCGCCGCCGCCGCCCCGTCGAAACCATCGACCTGGTAGCCGGCATCGCGCAGTGCGGTACACAGCACGAAGCGCACCGCGCGGTCATCGTCGACCACCCAGACGCGCTGGCCGGTGGACGGTACTGGATCAGCCATGTGTGGCCGCCTCTTCGTCAGGCGTGCCGCCGCCGATCGGCAGCAGCACGGTGAATACGGTGTGCCCCGGACGCGAGCGGTAGGTCAGGCTGCCGCGGTGTTCGCGCGCGACCTGCTGGGCGAGCGCCAGACCCAGGCCGGTACCCTCGGCGCGGCCGCTGACCAGGGGCAGGAACAGGTGCTCGGCCAGTTCTTCGGGAACGCCGCGGCCGTCATCGGCAATCTCCAGCCGCAGCGCCAGCGGGTGCAGGTGGTCGGTGATGCGCACGCCATGTTCCACGCGCGTGCGCAGGGTGACGGTACCGGCGCCGGCCTGGATCGCATTGCGCACCAGGTTCCACACCGCTTGGGTCAGGCGATCGGCGTCGCCATCGAATTCGGGAATGCTCGGGTCGTAATCGCGTTGCACGCGCACCGCCCAGCCGCCCTCGCTCTCGGCCAGGCGCAGCACGCGCTCCAGCGAGGCGTGGATGTTCAACGGCGCGTGCGGTGCGGCCGGTGCGGGAGAGAGCAGTTGTTCGAGCAGGCCGTTGAGGCGCTCGATTTCCGAGCTGATCAGGTCGATCAGCTCGCGCTCGTCGGGGTCGCGCTGTGCGTTGCGCCGTGCCAGCAACTGGGCCGCGCCCTTCAGGCCGGCCAGCGGATTGCGCAGCTCGTGCGCCAGGCCCTTGAGGGCGGCGCTGAGCGCGCTGGGCAGCGCCTGGGTCGGGTCCAGCCCGGGAAACTCGTCGACCGGATGGGCCTCCAGCAGCCACCCGCCTGCATCCCATCGGCTGAGCCAGCCCTCGGCAAAACGCGGCGCGTCGCCGGGCAACGCCAGCGCCAGCCGGTGCAGGCGCAGGACATCGCGCTCGTCGCGCGCCAGGAAGTGCGCCAGGGCTTCGCCCTGCACTTCCAGCGAGGCCAGCGGTTGGCCCACCAGGCGGCGCCCACTGACGCCCAGCCAGCGCGAGAACGCGGGATTGCAGCCGGCCACGCGGCCGTCAGCGTCGGCCCAGGCGACCGGCGTGCCGAGGGCGTCGAGGGCGGGGGGAACGAGTGCGGCGGTCATTGCACCAATGTAGTGCAAAACGGGGGTGTTGCGCCTGATCGGCACCGCGCCGGCGCTGGACGAATTGGCAACGTCTGTGCTGTCTGCACCCACTGTGGTGGATTCGCTGAACGCACGCTATGCCCCACCTGCCGTACATCTGCACCGCTTGTCGGGTGAATCCCCGAATGCAGAACGTCGGCCGGCCAGACCGGGGGAACCTGCCGGCCGGGAAGGCGGCGGTGGCTTGTGGGGAGGACACCGATCGTTGCCGCGGCAATCCGGTTCGGCCGGTGCGTCCGCTGAGGCTCGCCCTTCAAGGAACCAATTGCGCTCCCCCCTGGTGCCTACGGCATACTCTGCCCACCTGAAGGATCTGCTGCGCACAGGGAAGCGCCCGCATCAGATACAGCATTGATTGGCCAAGCCGTTTATCGGGACTTTCGCCCCAGCTCAGTCGCGGCTCTGAACGACGCCTCTCCCCCAGCTTGCCCTTCAGGTGCTCGGATGCATCTTCAAGGGCGGCGCGCGTCCAGTCCAGGGCACTTCATCCTCGCCAGATCTCGACTCCACGGACCTATGTCGCACACACTGACCGCCAAAGAACAGTCGCTCTCCCGCATCTTCAGCGCTGACTACGTTTTCCATATTCCCGGGTATCAGCGGCCCTATTCATGGGGCACCGAACAAGCCAGAGAGCTCATTGATGACCTGATTGCGGCCCTGTCGCTTGCCCCCGAGAGCCTTGGCGATTCAACGCCATACTTCCTGGGAAGCATCGTTCTCATCAAGCCGGAGTCATCGACGGAAGCGACTGTAGTGGACGGGCAGCAGCGCCTGACCACGCTGACTCTGCTGCTCTCCGCCATCCGGGCGACGGTGGCTGACGACGTTGTTCAGAATGAGATCACCAGCTGCATCTATGAAAAAGGCAGCGTTGTGAAAGCAACCCAGCCTTCCTATCGCCTGTCACTGCGAGATAGGGACCGGGAGTTCTTCCGTACGTACGTTCAGCATGAGGACGGCCTGATCCGGCTTGTATCTCTGAATGACCAGCTCCCGGACGCGCAGGACCGACTGCGGTCCAACGCCAAGGTATTCATGACGGAGCTATCGAAACTGTCGCAGAGCGATCTCGTACGACTCGTCCAATTCATCATCACTCGCTGCTATCTCGTCACCGTGGCGACGCCGGACCTGGACTCTGCATATCGGATCTTCGGCGTTCTCAACAGCCGCGGACTAGACCTGAGTGCGACCGACATCCTGAAGGCCGACATCATCGGCCAGATCGAAGAATCCCTACGCGACGATTACACGCGGAAATGGGAGAGCAAGGAGGAGGATCTCGGCCGCAGTGAGTTCGGGGATCTGTTCAGCCACATTCGAATGGTTTACCGAAAATCCAAACCTCACGGAACACTCCTCAAGGAGTTCAAGGAGCACGTGCTTACTGCGCACTCTCCCCGCCCACTTGTGGACGAGGTCATCATTCCCATGGCTGAAGCGTTCTCGGAATTACGGGATGCGGTGTACACGAGCACCCAGCATGCCGAAAAGGTCAACGAGCACCTCACGTGGCTGAATCGACTTGAATTCAACGACTGGGTTCCGCCGGCCCTGCGGTTCTTCGTACTTCACCGAAACGACCCGGGGCTGGTGCTCGATTTCTTCCGTGACCTTGAGCGTCTCAGCTACTCGATGCTGATCCGGAAGATTGGGCCGAACGGCCGAATCGAACGATTCTCCGCGCTGACCACAGCCATTGAATCGCAGATGGATCTCTTCGATGTGTCCTCCCCGCTGCAGCTTTCTGCCGAGGAGCAGCATCTTACCTACACAGCGCTCGACGGCGCGATGTACGACACACATTCCTCCCGTGCTCTTGCTTTGCTGCTCCTGCGACTCGACAGACTCATGTCGGATGCCACCGCGACGTATCTGCACAACGTTGTTTCCGTCGAACATGTCATGCCTCAGCAACCCGCACCCAACAGCACATGGGCGGTATGGATGCCTGACAAAGCAGACCACCAGCGCTGGGTCCATCGACTCGGCAACCTCGCACTGCTCAGCAGGAAGAAGAACAGCTCTGCGAGCAACCGAGATTTCGGATGGAAGAAGTCAAGCTACTTCACGAAGGGGGGGACCTCAGCATTCGCCCTTACGACCGAAGTACTTCAGCATGCGGACTGGACGCTCGAAGTGTTGGAGAAGCGTCAGGCCAGAATGGTTGGTCTGCTTGAATCCCATTGGCGTCTGCAGGGCCGAAGGAGCAAGGAAGAGTTGGGCAAGGAACTTCTCCGACTGCTTGAGGGCGACGGAAGCTCCATCGTGTTTGAGATTTCCGGCTCACGCAGCGGTATCACCGCGCAGGCAAAGCAGCGCCCGGACAGCTTCACGGTATTGAAGGGTTCGCAGGCAAGACTGAACTGGACCGGCAAGAGCCACGCCTACGAGCAGCTGCGTCTTGAGCTTCAGACCGGCGGCGCGCTGTCACCGTCCGCCGATGGTACCCACCTGGTATTCATGACGGATGTCGATTTCTCCAGCCCAAGTGCAGCGTCCGCAGTGGTGGTGGGAAGGGCAGACAATGGACGGACGACCTGGCGGATAAAGGGGAGCACCATCACGTATGGCGCATGGAAGGATAACCAGCCCGCCAACCAAGCTGCCGAAGAGGTCAGCTGACAGAGTTGCTCTGTTCGGGAGAGCGCTCGAGCGCTTCGCGTCTGAACGAACTGTGGCAGTTGGGCATGCGCCTTGTCTGGTGATGCGCCCAGCGCCACGGTGCCAACCCACATCGCTGCACGGCATGGGCAGCACGTGTCGATGGCGTTCATCCAGATCCGCTGCCTGCGTCCGGCGCCGCACCAGATCAGCGTGACCATGCTGAGCAATTACTGGCAGCGCGCGTTGGTCGTGGCGCTCGGCAGGAAGCTGAGGGAGGTGCTCAACGGCAAGCCGATACAGCCGGCAGCCTCGCCTATCGCGAGGTGTCCTCGCATGGGGCACGGCGCAGTACCCGGACTCGGCCAATGCGCACGACAGCCTGGGCGAAGCGTACCTGGCGTCGGTGCGCATGGACGAGGCACGCCGCAGCTACGAAGCCGCGTTGAAGATCGAGCCAACCAGCACCAGCGCGCTGGCCAGGATCAACAGCGGTACCCCACCCCGTCCCGCTGACTGCCCCGGGCGTCGCGCGCGGCGCGATGGCCGGTGATACGCGCTCACACGTGCTGAAGGAGGTTGACCAGCCGCCCCAGCGGATCGCGGACGTGGAACCGCCGCACGCCCCAGGATTCATTGGCCGGGCCGTATGCCAGCGGGATGCCGGCCTGGAGCACCCTGCGCAGCGCTTCGTCCAGGTCATCCACTTCGATCGAGAGATCGGGCACTGCAGTGCCCGAGCCCCCTTCCGAGGCGATGCTGAGCTGTACGGCCATCGTGTCGTCGCCGGCGTAGGTGCGGATCCAGCCGTGGTCCATCGCCACGTGCAGCCCGAGGATGTCGCGGTAGAACCGGTCGGCGAGCGCAGGATTGGACGCGTGCAGGTTGGCCACAATGCGGGTCACTTTCATGGTGTGCTCCGGGCCTGCATCCGGCGGGCCATGAGCACCTCCACCGAATCCACCTCGGCCAGCTGCGCGCGCACCGCGTCGGCCACTGCAGTGAACCGGCGCCGCTGGATCAGGTAGCTCACCACGAACACCGGCAGCATCAGCAGCATCGGTGCCGCGCGCGGGATCATGGCGCTGGCCAGCAGAATCGCCAGGGTGATCAACAACGCATTCCAGTTGTACAGGCCGACGACCCGCACCTCGTTGCGCCGGGTGTCCACCGCCACCAGACCACGCATCACCGGGTAGTAGCGGCGCGCAAAGGAAATAAAGAAGCTCTCGCGGAAGGCGATGCGGCCATCCGGCAAGGGACGGAAGACCAGCGGCAGCCATGTTTCGTTGGTGACGTCGCGTTCTAGGGCGTTCAGCGCAAGGCGGGAGCGCAGCGCCGCCGGCGCGGGAACGCGCGCGGTGAAGGCGACGATGCCGACGCCAAAGTACCAGGGCACCCACGCAAGCTGAAGGACGACTTCGATCAGGAGCAGTGCGATCAGGGCAAGGGCCATCGATCATCCGCGACAGTGGGCGTTGTCTGGCCAGCATACCCCGGCGCGCCGGAGGGGCGCGGCGATCAACCGCCGCCGGGGCTGGGAAGCGCCACGCCCTTGGGCCACAGCAGCCACAGGCGGCCGCTCTGCTTCATGTGCCCGGCCAGCGCGCCGGCGGCATCACCGGTGCCCCAGAACAGGTCCGCGCGCACCTCACCGGTGATGGCACCGCCGGTGTCCTGCGCGGCCACCGGCCGCACCAGCGCCGCCCCATCCGGACGCGTGGTGGACAGCCACAGGAGGCTGCCCAGCGGCACCACGCTGCGGTCCACCGCGACGCTGTAGCCGGCCGTGAGCGGCACGTTCAATGAGCCGCGCGGGCCCTCGTCGCCGTCGGCACCCTTGGCGAAGAACACGTAGCTGGGGTTGCTGGCCAGCAGCTCGGGCACCCGCGTCGGATGCGCGCTGGCCCACGCTCGGATGGCGTCCATGCTGACCGCGTCCTTGGCCAGTTCGCCCTGCTCCACCAGCCAGCGGCCGATCGGGCGGTAGGGATGGCCGTTCTGGTCGGCGTAGGCCAGGCGCAGATGCCGGCCATCGTCGAGCTGGACGCGTCCCGAGCCCTGTATCTGCAGGAACTGCAGGTCCATCGGGTCGGTGAGCCAGGCCAGGATGGGCGCGTTGACGCCGTGGGCGGCGATGCGCGCGGCATCGTCATAGGGTTTGAGCATGCGCCCCTCCACACGGCCGCGCAGGCGCTTGCCCTTGAGTTCGGGGTAGACGCTGTCCAGCTGCACGCTGACCATGTCGCCCGGCACGCCATACACCGGCACGGTGGCGCGCGCGGTGCGGGTCAGGCTGCCGGGATAGATCGGCTCGTAGTAGCCGGTGATCAGGCCCTCGGCACGGTTGCCGGCGGCACGCAGGGCGTAGACATCCAGGCTGTTCTGCAGGAACGCGCGGATGGCGGCCGGCGTGGCATCCACGTGACCCGCCGCCACACAGAGGGGCGCCCACGCGGCATCGCCCTTCAAGCGCGGGCAGGCGCTGCGCCACGCCGCGAAACCCGCCTTCAGGTCGGTGTCGGACACCGCAGGCAACGCGTTCCAGTCGGCTTTGGCGTAGGTGCTGGCAGGTGCGGCGCCGGGGCGGGCGTTCTGGACGGCGCAGCCGGTCAGCAGAACCGACGCCAGCAGGATCGTGGCGCTACACAGGCGTGCGGCGATGCGGCGCGGGGCCTTCATGGGCGGTATTCGTGTGGCGACTGCAGGGAGGCAATTGTAGGGGCGACGGGGAGTCGGCTCTACCGCGCCTGCTGCAGCAGTGAATGCAGGATGCGGGCGTCCTCGGCATCCAGCGTGGGCGGCAGGTCGTCGCGGCCGCGGAAGCGGCGATGGAAAGCACCCGCCGCTGCCTCACGATCGTCCAGCGGATAGCCGAATGCCTGCAGCGCCAGCCACGGATCGAAGCCTGCCGGTGCGGGGCCGTCGGCGTCGCGCGGCCAGAGGCCGAAACCGGCCGCAGCCAGTTGCTGCCACGGGAAGAAGCGGCTCGGGTCCTGCTTGCGCGCGGGCGCGAGATCGGCGTGCGCGATGATCTGGCTGCGCGGGATATCCAGACGGGTGCACAGGTCGTCGAGCAGACGGATCAGGGCCGCGATCTGGTCGGGCGCGAACGGGCTGCTGCCGTCGTTGTCGATCTCGATGCCGATCGAGGTGGAGTTGAGGTCGGTGAGGCCGCCCCAGCGTCCACCGCCGGCATGCCAGGCGCGGCGGTTGTCGGCGACGAGCTGGTAGATGTGGCCATCGGCACCCACCAGATAGTGCGAACTGACCCTGCCGCCGCTGTTGGCGGTCCGCAGGGTGTGCAGGCTCTGCTGCACGTTGTCCTGGTCGGTGTGATGCAGAACGATGATGACCGGGCCGCGCGCGTTGTGGTTCGGCGATGGCACCCAGGTGGCGAGCGGGCTGCGCAGGTCGGTGGGTGTGGTAGCGCAGCCGGCGAGCAGCAGGAATGCGAGCAGCAGGAGGGGCGCGCGGAGATTGGGCATGGGGGGATTGTGGCAAAAAAATGGCCGGGGGTCCTTGCGGGACCGACCGGCCAATACAGCTTCTCTCTCTCGTTTCTTGTTTCTTCCTGTGCCGGGCAGAGCCCGGTACTACGGGTGGTTCGTTGCCGGGCAGAGCCCGGCACTACGGGTGGTTCGGTGCCGGGCAGAGCCCGGCACTACGGGTGGTTCGGTGCCGGGCAGAGCCCGGATCGGAAGAGCAC
>NZ_WIAY01000010.1 GCF_009467805.1 Stenotrophomonas nematodicola | reverse complement strand
AGAACGGCCTAAGCGGGCTCTTGGCGGGCTGACGCCCGCCCAGTACGCCGCACAGTTGGCTGGAAAGAGAGATACCATCAGCACCGGACTCTAAACCCGCCCACTACTCAAGCCGGGGGGACGTCGGGGGTCCCCTTCAAGGCTGATCCTTATCTGATAGTTCTCCATGCGAGCAAGAAATCCCCTTAGACCTTCTTGCGACCCCACACGCATCGTCTTCGACAGATCATGATCGAAGTGCTCGTAGGCCACCCTAAGTGCCGAAGAAGCGTCCTCACCAGCTCCTCCAGCACATGTCTTTTCAGCACTGGCAAATGGGATAACCCCCATGAGAAGCGCAGCGAAACCAAGACAGTAAACTCTATGCATCCCTGTGCCCTCCCGGCTACTTGCATCCACATCTATCGCCCGGCTTCGGCTCGACCAGTGGCATGCCAGTCGACCTATACCAACTTGATGCAGCGGCTGAAAGACTCGAACGGCTTCTAGAGTTCCTTCTTCCACACATGGGAGAAAGTGCCGAATTCAATCTCGATCTCACCTGAGTGATCAAGCACGATTCGGTGCCTGAAGCGGCCAGGCGAAACGATTGAGAACTCGTGAACCAACACGTCCGCATGCAGATGTGTATCTGAGTCTGTTTCCTTGAAGAGGTACGAAGAGACATCGCCGTACCGCAATGTGGTTTTTCCTTGGAACATCTGATCAATGAAGCTCAGCTCGACGGACGAAACAACATTTGAGTAGTTCCCGTCGTACTTCTTGTCAAGAATCGCTGACAGCAGCCTGGCGTCATGGAGTGTCTTGGTTCCACTAAGGGCATAGGATTCCCAATCAGTCGAATAGTCTCCAAGCGGCTGCGGCATCAGGTGCGCAACACTTCTGATGTACTCAAAATACTCGGAAAAATCCCAAGTTGTTCCGTCGAAATGGATTCTATCCAGCTTTATCACATCGCCTCACATCCAGGATACCCTGGAATATTCTCGCAAACTCTGTCTGGGCTCGGGGCAGTCATTTCAATCAGGGGCCCTATAAGTGGCCATCCTTTGAAGAATGATTTAAGTCGTGAAGCTCTCTGCGATGCTCTTCTAGCGGTTATTCCAGCCCGACGGGAGTAGTCATCCGAGATAGTCTTACATTGAGCTTCCACACCATCGGGAAGACCATTGGGAGCGCCCTTGTGCCCATGCTTATTGAGCCATCCATCAGGTCCATATACGCCAGCCTCTACGCCTTTTGAATTGTAGACATGAATCTCAAATGAAGCGTTCCCGCCATAGTTAAAGGTATCGACTCGCCCCCAGAAGCCGTTACCGAGATCCACTGTAGCCAGACCCAACGAATCAACGAAGTTAATCGGATTGCCCATAACATCCGCATAGCTATTGAGGCCTCCGCTTAACCCAATCGGATCGCTCTGCACATACGTCGCAATGCTCGCATCGTAGTCGCGGAAGCCGTTATACCAAAGCCCCGACTCCGCATCGTGGTACTGTCCGGGGAAGCCGATGTTCAGTCCGCCAATATCATCCTGCTGAACACTGCGCCCGTATACGTAGTTGTATGCCTTCCAGACCGTCTGCCGCCCGGCGTTGGTCACGAAGTCCGGCCGGCCAAGGTGATCGGTATGGACGACGTTCAACTGCCCGTTTCGCGCCAGGCCCACCAGCTTGCCATCGAACCAAAGGTAGCTGGTCCAGGTGCTGTCGGTCAGCTCGGACATCAACTGGTTCTAGCCGGCATAGTAGTAGCGGCTGGTGGCGTTGACGGCGGTGGTAACCGCCGTAGTGGCACCGATGTTCATGTCCTTCCCCTGGAACGCCCCTCATGGGCGACGGCGGATTGTTGGCGCAGGGCCGGCCGGGTGTCCAGCCGCTGACCTAGAACAGCGATCCCTGCGGCGAATCCTCGCGCGGCGGCAAGGGGCGCTGGAAGCGGCTGCAGTCCAGGCGTGGCCAGTGGCTGTTCTGGGCGTCGAAGCCCAGCCGCCGGCGCGCGAGTTTGAAGCGGTTGGAGAGCAGGTCGGCGTAGACGCCTTCGCCGCGCATGCGGGTGCCAAAGGCGCTGTTGTAGTCCTTGCCGCCGCGCAGCTGGTTGATGCTGCTCATCACGTGGGCGGCGCGGTCGGGGTGATGGGTGTCGAGCCAGTCTCGGAACAGCGGGGCCACTTCCAGCGGCAGGCGCAGCAGCACGTAACCGGCGGTGGAGGCGCCGGCGTCGTGGGCGGCCTCGAGCACGGCCTCCAGTTCGGCGTCGTTGATCCACGGAATCACCGGAGCCACCATTACGCCCACCGGGATGCCGGCGGCGTGCAGCCGCCGCATCGCACGCAGGCGGGCGTGCGGGGCCGAGGCACGCGGTTCGAGCCGGGCCGACAGATGGGGGTCCAGCGAGGTCACCGAGAAGTCTCAAGGGGAACGCTGATCGATTGGCAGCGGCTGCTGTCGCCGGAAGCCAAGCCAGCATCGGCAACACAATGAAATGATTGCACGTTTGCTAACGATCTACATTATATTTTCGCCCGTACTTATCAGGCCGACTCAAAGAATTTTTGATTTTTGCGTTTCGAGAATGAAGATACATGGAGGGCACAAACATGACGACACCACCTATTAGCAACGATGCAGAGAATAGTAGCCAATCTGCTCTCAATGCAGTTGAAATCAACATTAGACCGGCCGGTGCAAGCGCAAGCAAAGTCAGTATGTAGCATGCTCCTGATTTCATGGCACCAAGCTCGGAAACTATCTCAGCACCGCAGTTATTGCATTTCGTTTCTATTTTTTTCTCTATCGAATCAGCGATGAGAAAAGCTTGGCCAGAAGCACTGCAGCTGGGGCAAGAGAATCGAAAGATTGATCTCATTCGCATATATTCTCTCCTAGTACGGCTGCAACTGCCGACGCCCCTGAATTGTTGTGAGCGGCCTTCAGTGCGGACCCATACATAGCAAGCATCGTAGTCGCGGAAGCCGTTGTACCAAAGCCCTGATTCTGCATCGTAGTACTGCCCAGGGAAGCCAATGTTCAGTCCGCCAATATCGTCCTGCTGAACACTGCGCCCGTATACGTAGTTGTATGCCTTCCAGACCGTCTGCCGCCCGGCGTTGGTCACGAAGTCCGGCCGGCCAAGGTGATCGGTATGGACGACGTTCAACTGCCCGTTTCGCGCCAGGCCCACCAGCTTGCCATCGAACCAAAGGTAGTTGGTCCAGGTGCTGTCGGTCAGCTCGGACATCAACTGGTTCTAGCCGGCATAGTAGTAGCGGCTGGTGGCGTTGACGGCGGTGGTAACCGCCGTAGTGGCACCGATGTTCATGTCCTTCCCCTGGAACGCCCCTCATGGGCGACAGCGGATTGTTGGCGCAGGGCCGGCCGGGTGTCCAGCCGCTGACCTAGAACAGCGATCCCTGCGGCGAATCCTCGCGCGGCGGCAAGGGGCGCTGGAAGCGGCTGCAGTCCAGGCGTGGCCAGTGGCTGTTCTGGGCGTCGAAGCCCAGCCGCCGGCGCGCGAGTTTGAAGCGGTTGGAGAGCAGGTCGGCGTAGACGCCTTCGCCGCGCATGCGGGTGCCAAAGGCGCTGTTGTAGTCCTTGCCGCCGCGCAGCTGGTTGATGGTGCTCATCACGTGGGCGGCGCGGTCGGGGTGATGGGTGTCGAGCCAGTCTCGGAACAGCGGGGCCACTTCCAGCGGCAGGCGCAGCAGCACGTAGCCGGCGGTGGAGGCGCCGGCATCGTGGGCGGCCTCGAGCACGGCCTCCAGCTCGGCGTCGTTGATCCACGGAATCACCGGAGCCACCATCACGCCCACCGGGATGCCGGCGGCGTGCAGCCGCCGCATCGCGCGCAGGCGGGCGTGCGGGGCCGAGGCACGCGGTTCGAGCCGGGCCGACAGATGGGGGTCCAGCGAGGTCACCGAGAAGTGCACGCTCACCAGGTTCTTCTCGGCCAGCGGCGCGAGCAGGTCGATGTCGCGCTCCACCAACGCGTTCTTGGTGATCAGCGAGAACGGGTGCTGGGTTTCCAGCATCACCTCGATCAGCTGCCGGGTGAGCTTGAGCTTGCGCTCGATCGGCTGGTAGGCGTCGGTGTTGATGCCGAGCGCGATCGGTTGCGGCACGTAGCCGGGGCGCGAGAACTCCTTGCGCAGCAGCTGGGCGGCGTTGGTCTTGGCGAACAGCTTGGTTTCGAAGTCCAGGCCGGGCGACAGGTTGAGGTAGGCATGCGAGGGCCGCGCGAAGCAGTACGAGCAGCCATGCTCGCAACCGCGGTACGGATTGACCGATTGGCTGAAGCCGACGTCGGGCGACTTGTTGCGGCTGATGATGCTGCGCGCAGTCTCCGCACGCACTTCGGTGCGCAGGCGCGGCGTGGCGAACTCGTCGCTGTCGTCCGGCTCCCAGCCGTCGTCCACGGCTTCGCTGACGGTGACCTCGAAACGGCCCGCCAGGTGCGTCGTGGAACCTCGGCCTTTGATCGCGATACCCATGATCACAGGCTAGCCGGACGGGGTCTCAGCGATTGAGACCCCGCAGGCAGGCGAGGGGCTGGCAACGGCGTGTGCATGGTTAGCAGTATTACTAACCACAACCCAAAAGGGAAGCAGAACCCTTGTGCCTGCTGGGTTTGCGGGCCCTGGGCGCGGGTTGATCCCCAATGTTGTCCACAGGCCACGCTGACGGGTCACGTCACGTCAGCGATGGGTCTCAGAGCAGCGCCAGGTAGCCTTTCACTGTGGCGTCGAGGCCGTCGTACAGGGCTTCGCTGATCAGCGCATGGCCGATCGAGACTTCCAGCACGTCAGGGACGGCGCGCAAGAAGTCGGCGAGGTTGTCCTGCGACAGGTCGTGCCCGGCGTTGACCCCCAGGCCCACCGCCTGGGCCCGGCGGGCAGCGTCGGCGAACAGGGCCAGCATGGCGGTGGCATCGCCGGCGGCGTGGGCCTCGGCATAGGGGCCGGTGTAGAGCTCGATGCGATCGGCGCCGATGGCAGCAGCCTGGGCCAGGTCCGGGTTGCCGGCATCGACGAACAGGCTGACCCGGCACCCGTAGGACTTCAGTGCGGCGATCAGCGGGCGCAGGCGCTCGGCGTCACGGGCGAAGTCGAAGCCGTGGTCGGAGGTGAGCTGGCCGTCGCCATCGGGCACCAGCGTTGCCTGCGCGGGGCGGGTCTGCTCGCACAGCGGCAGCAGGCCCGGATAGCCCTCGCGCGGCGGGGCGAAAGGATTGCCTTCGATGTTGAACTCGATGCCACGCGCGGTGGTCAGCGCCGACAGCGCCAGCACATCCTCGGCGTGGATATGCCGGCGGTCCGGGCGCGGGTGCACCGTGATGCCATGCGCGCCAGCGTCCAGGCAGGCGCGGGCGGCCTGCAGGACATCCGGATCGGTGCCGCCGCGCGAGTTGCGCAGGACGGCGATCTTGTTCACGTTGACGCTGAGCTGGGTCATGGGACTACAGGGGGTCGGGGTCGTCGGTAGCCGGCTGCTGGCGGGCCTGGGCCTGCTCGCGCAACCGGCGCAGTTCGAGGGGATCGATAAGCTGGCTGGTATCGCGCTGCAGCCCACCGAAGCGGGCAACGTACAGACCGCGCACCCAGGCCAGCAGGAACAGCAGCGTGCCGGCCAGTGCCAGCATCATCCATCCCATCTGGGATGCCTTGAGCGCGAGGGCGAAGCAGCCCAGCGCGAGCAGCAGGAACAACCAGTACATGTCAGCACTCCCCGTTTGACCCGGCCAGTGTAGCGCCGAGGCCAAGCGCGGTTCCACGCAGTCGGTCTCAGAGCAGCGGCGAGGCCAGGCGGGCGAAGGCTTCGGGCACCCGGTGACGCCACAGGGCGCGCTGGCGGTCGTTGCGCACCGGCACAGCGGCGTCGAACTCGGCACTGAGCAGGGCGGCGAGGGCCGCCACGCGGTCGGCGTCGCCGAGCATCATCGACAGCTCGAAGTTGAGGCGGAAGCTGCGGTGATCGAAGTTGGCGCTGCCGACGATGCAGACATCGTCGTCGGCGATGAAAGCCTTGGTATGCAGCATGCGCGGGCCGTACTCGTAGATCTTGACGCCGGCCTGCAGCAGCTCGTCGAAGTACGAGCGCGCAGCCTGGGTGACGAACCAGGAGTCGCTCATCTTCGGCACCAGCAGGCGCACGTCCAGACCACCGAGCGCGGCCGAGGTCAGCGCCATGCGGGCGGCCTCACCGGGGACGAAGTACGGGGTGACCAGCCAGACCCGTTCGCGCGCCTCGTGGATGGCGGCCACATGCAGGCGGTGGATCGTTTCCCAGGACGAATCCGGGCCGGATACCAGCACCTGCGCATTGATGCGGCCATCGCCCCGACTGGGCATGTCGTTGGGCCACAGTTGGGCGATGTCGAAGCGCTCGGGCGGTTCGCCGCTGGCGTAGATCCAGTCTTCGATGAAGACAAGCTGGAGGCTGCGCACGACGTGGCCGCGAAGGCGCATGTGCAGGTCGCGGTACGCATCGGCGCGGCGGCTCTCATCTTCCTCGTCGGTGATGTTGATGCCGCCGGTGAAGGCTACGCGGCCGTCGATGATGACCAGCTTGCGGTGCGTGCGCATGTTGAGCCCTGGCCGCTTGAACGGCTTGAGCAGCTGCCGTGGATGGAACCACACCACCTCGGCGCCTGCCTCGCGCAGCGGCGCCAGGAAGCGTTTGCGGATCGCCGAGGAGCCCACCGCATCGAGCAGAAGGCGCACGCGTACGCCGGCGCGGGCGCGCTCCACCAGTGCGTCGCGCAGGGCGGTGCCGGCGTGGTCGGGGTTGAAGATGTAGTACTCCAGGTGCAGGTGGTCACGCGCCTGCGCGATGGCCGCCAGCAGGGCCCGGTAGGTGGCCGCGCCATCCACCAGCCATTCGACCTCGGTAGCCGAGCTGGGGGCCAGGCCGGTGGTGGCCTGGGCGATCTTGGCCAGCTCGGTGCAGTCGGCATCGGGCGGACACACGCTGCTGTAATGCTCCATGCCTGACCGCGAGCGCCCGCGGCGCAGGCGCTGGCGCTTCACCTTCTGCGGGCCGAGCAGGTAGTAGATGAAGAGGCCGAGGTAGGGCAGGGCGGCCAGCGACAGGATCCAGCTCAGCGTGGCCACCGGCTCGCGCTTCTGCAGCATGATCCAGCCGGTCAGCCAGAGCAGGTACAGCACGTAGGCCACGGCAAGCAGCGGGCCCAGGTGGGGAATGCCCGCGATCCAGTCGCGGAGGGTATGGAAGGTGGCGAGCATGTGCGGATGATAGCGGGCTGTGCCTCCAGCGCGGCGCCAAAAAAAAACGCCCCTGTCTCCAGGGGCGTTTTCCAGTCGCGTCATGACTGTGGTCTTGCGTATTACTGCTGTACGAAACCGATCTTCTTCATCTGAGCATTCTTCGCGGCAGCCAACACCTTGGCCATCACGTCGTACTCGGAGTCCGGGCTGGCGTCGATGCGCAGTTCCGGCTGGTTCGTCGGGTCCTTCTGGACCTCCTGCTCCATGCGCTGCTGCAGCTCGTGCACGGGAACCGGACTGTTGTTCCACGTCACCTGGTTGCTGGCGTCCACCTTCAGCTCGATCGGCGGCGGCGGCTCGACCAGCTGCGGCGGTGGGTTGAGCACACGCTGCGGCAGGTCCACGGCGATCGGGTAGGTCATGATCGGCGCGGTGACGATGAAGATGATCAGCAGCACCAGCATCACGTCCACGAGGGGCGTGACGTTGATGTCGGCCATTGGGCCCTTGTTACCACCGGTACTGAATGCCATGACTTACTGCCCCTTCTCTTTGGTGGCAACGAAGCCAACATCGAGCATGCCCTGTTCCTGCGCAACCTTGGTCATCTCGTTGATGACGCGCATCTTGGTGGTGCGGTCACCACGCAGGTTGAGCGGCGGCTGCGGGGTCTGCTGGGCGGCGGTCGCCAGGCGAGACTCGAGGGTCTGCTTGTCGATTTCCTCGTCGTTCCAGTAGATCGAGCCGTCTTCCTTGACTGCCAGGGTGATCGGGCCCGAACGCTTTTCAGCGTCTTCCGGGTTCTGCACCAGGTTGGCCTCCGGCAGATCCACCTTGACCTTGTGGGACATCAGGGGCGCCGTGATGATGAAGATGATCAGCAGCACCAGCATCACGTCCACGAGGGGCGTAACGTTGATGTCGGCCATGGGGCCGCCGCTGTTACCACTACTGAAAGCCATAACGGGCTCCGTCTAGATCGTGTTGACTACGTTCTCGCCTGGGTACAGCGCGTCGCAATTAGCGGACGCGCGAACCGGTGGCGAAGAAGTCGTGCAGGTCGTGAGCGAACGTATCGAACTTGCTGATCGTGGCGCTGTTGATCTTGCTGAAGAAGTTGAAGGCGAACACGGCCGGGATTGCCACGAACAGACCGATGGCGGTCATGATCAGGGCTTCACCCACCGGGCCGGCAACGGCGTCGATGGAGGCCGAACCGGTTGCACCGATCTTGATCAGCGCGCCGTAGATGCCCCACACGGTACCCAGCAGACCCACGAACGGAGCGGTTGCGCCGACGGTGGCCAGCAGGGTCATGCCCGACTGCAGGTTGTTGCTTTCGCGGGTCACGGCCTGACGCAGGGCGCGGTCGACGAACTCCGAACGGCTCAGGTTCTCACCCAGGCCACCGGTGGCGCCGCCTTCGGCACGCTGGTGGTGGGCAGCGGCCTGCGCAGCGTCCAGGGCGATCTTCGAGAAGGGCTCGGAAGCCGGCTGCTCTTCCATCGCACGGATGGCGTCCTGGGCGTTCGGGGTATCCCAGAACAGGCTCACGACCTTGTCAGCAGCGCTCTTCAGGCGGGTAGCGCGGAAGATGTTGATGACGGTCCAGTACCAGGACATGGCGGACATGATGACCAGGGTCAGCAGCACGACCCAGGAGACGGCGAAGTCGCCCGGCTTGGTGGTCATTTCGTGGATCAGGTGCTCGAAGCCCATCTGCGAGAGGGCGTTCGACGAGTTGCCCCCGGCAGCAGCGGCGATGAAAATTTCCTGCAGCATGACGCTTACCTTTGTTGTGTGTGGTGATAAAGGGTGTGGCTAGAAACAACCGATGGAACGGTGGCCGGCGGGCCACCGGCGACCATCAGTTCAGCGCAAAGTTGACCGGGACGCGAACGCGACCTGCGACCTTCTTCCCGCCCGACTCCGCAGCACGGAAGCTCCACTTGCGAGCTGCTTCCATCGCGGCGCGGTCAAGGTCACGGTTACGGCTGGACTTCTCGACCGAGACATTGGTGACGTTGCCGTTGGCATCGACATCAATGATCAGGATGACTTCACCCTGGATACCTGCGCGGAACGCGGCCGGCGGGTAGCGCGGGGGGTTCATGTTCTTCGACGAGATGTCGACGCTTGCCTCGATCGACGTCGGCGGAGCCGGCGGCGAGGGGGGCGACGGCGGCGTGACGATGTCGTTCGGACGCGGTTCCGGGACGTCGACCACAGGCGCCTGCGGCGGCGGCGGCACCGGCGAGGGCTTCGGCGGCGACAGGTTCTTCACCGGCGGCGGCGGAGTATCCTGCGGCGGCGGCGGCGGCGGCGGCGGTGGGGGCGGCGGCGGAGCGTCGACCAGGGTCACCATGATGTTGCGTTCCTTCTCCGCAGCGGCCTTGGGAGCCACAGCCGGGATCAGAAGCATCATGAAGGCGGCGAGATGCAGTGCGATTACAAAAGCGATACCCACGATACGCGGCCAGCTGAAGCCGGTGTCATCGCGTTGTTCGTACCTGTGAACGACTAGTTGTTCCGTCATGCGCCAAGAGCTCATTAGTGGGGCCGGGATACCCGGGGACAGGTAGCCCATGATCAGCGGTGCATGACACCGCAGGAACCTCCAAGCTTATACCAATCCTGAGCGCCTGCGCATCAATCGCGCGGGCGTTCAGGCGTTATTCCTACTTACTTCAGGTTGATGATTTTCTTGGCATCCGCCTGGTTCTTCACACCCTTTGCCAGCGCCTGCTGGGCGGCCTGCTTGGCCTCCGGGATGCGACCTTCACTGTGCAAAACACGTGCCAGATTCAGGTAGGTTTCACCGTCCTTGGAAAGCGGGGCGGCCTTCTGCCACGCCTCGATGGCCTGCGGCACCTGGTCGGAGTAGTAGTAGGACTGGGCCAGCGCCAGGTACACCTGGTAGTCCGGCTTCAGGATGCCCTTCTGCAACCCTTCGTTGATGACCGCGATGACGTCCTTTTCCTTGTTGTCGGTGTTGGCATAGATCGAGTACAGCTGCTTGTACTCACGCTCTTCGGTGAGCTGGCCGGAGGCGCGCAGCTTGTCCATCACCGAGGCGGCCTTGTCCATCTGGTCGGCCTGCATGTACATGCTGGCCAGGTTCAGCTGGGCTTTCTTGTCGTTCGGGTTGCGGGCGGCCAGCGCTTCGGCCTGCTTGACCGCTTCACCGGTCTGGCCGGCTTCGGACATGGCGGCCATCAGCAGCTGGTTCCAGCTGTCCTTCGGTTCGGTGGCACCGGCGATGGCCTGCTGCAGCACCGGGATGGCATCGGCGTAGCGCTGCATCTGGTACAGGGCCTGGCCCTTGATCACCAGTTCTTCCGGCTTGGCCGACTTGCTCTCGGCGAAGTACTTGTCCAGCGTGGCCAGGCCTTCCTGGAGCTGGTCGTCCTGCAGCTGCAGCTGGCCGAGCATCAGCATCGACTGGAAGTAGCCGTTGTTGTCCAGGCCGTTGAAGTCCAGCGCCTGCTGCAGATACTTCTTGGCCGCTGCGTTGTCTTCGGTCTGGTAGGCGGCCTGCGAGGCCAGCTGCGCAGCCAGCGACTTGTCGTAGGCATTGGCGTCGGCGTTGGCGAGGATCTCGTCAGCCTGGGCGCGGGTTTCCGGGAACTTCTGCTTGTTGTAGTTGTCTACCAGCTTCTGCAGCTTGCTGCCCATCTTGGCAGAGGCCTTGACGGTCGGCTCCTGGCGGGTCGCGTTCGGGAAAAGCACTTCGGCCTTGGCCTGCTTTCCACCGCGGCGATCACTGGAACGATCGGTCGAACGCGTCTGGGCGACGGCATCGGTGACGACCACGCCACCGAGTGCGGTCGCGATGAGGACGGAAAGCACGGCTTGCTTGTGGTTGCTGAAAATCATCTTTCACCTCGATCGGAACCGCCGTGGCGGCATCAAAACGGACTGTCAGAAAAATCTGAGCCGCCAAACGTATCAGAAACCGATGGCGTGAGAAATCGTTTCCGATGCTGCAATACAGCATCCTTTGGTCGAATCATCCGCACCGTGGACGCCGCCCGGCCGCCTGGGCCTGCTGGTACACGTCTGCGAGGGCGGGCGCGTCGCGCTGCAGTTCCCGGATCCGGTTGCTGGGATCGGGGTGGGTGGACATCCACTGCGGTGAGCGCCCGCTGCTGGCCGCCATCATGTTCTGCCACAGATTGACCGCCTGCGCCGGATCGAAACCGGCCTCGGCCATCAGGCGCTGGCCCAGCACGTCCGCTTCGGATTCCTGGGTGCGCGAGCCGGGCAGCAGGAAGGCGGTCTGCGCGGTCATGCCGCCGAGCTGGTTGACCGTACTTGCCGCAGCATCGCCGTACGCAGCGCCGGCGAGCATGCCGAGCACGCTCAGGCCGGTCTGCGCGCCCATCTGGCGGGTGATGCGCTCCTCGTGGTGGCGGGCGATCACGTGCCCGATCTCGTGCCCGATCACGGCGGCGAGCTGGTCCTGGTTTTTGGCGACGGTGAGGATGCCCGAGTTCACCCCGACCTTGCCGCCGGGCAGGGCGAACGCGTTGGGTTCGCTGTCGACGAACACGGCCGTTTCCCACCGTACGCCACGGTACTGAGGCGGCAACTGTGCGACCAGCGCATCGACCACGCACTGCACGTAGGAATTCTGCCGGCCGTCAGTGCTGACTTTTTCCTTCTGCTTGGTCTGGGCGAACGCCTGGGCGCCGAGCTGGTCCAGCTCGGCCTGGGACACGCCGCCCACCATCTGACGCCGACCGGTCGGCGAGGTGGTGGTCGCGCATGCGCTGACCAGCAGCGCGATCGCAAGTCCCAACAGAACTGGTTTCATCAATGCGTCCCCCGTGTTCATGTCCGCAGTGTCGTATGTGACGGCTTAATTTTTCGTCAATCGGCCCAGCGGTTCAGTGCAGGCCGAGGAATACCAGCGCTGCCAGGGCGATCGCGTTGTTCAGGCCGTGCGCGACGATCGGTGCCCACAGGGTGCCGGTCTTCTGGTACAGCCAGGCGAAGGCCGCACCCATGCCACCGTAGACCAGCCACAGCTGCGCGATTTCCAGCGGGCCGTTGGCGCTGGTGCCGGGAATCTCATGAACCAGGGCGAAGGCCAGGCTGCTCAGCAGCATGCCGAGCAGCGGCCGGCCGGCCTGCCACAGGCGCCCGAACAGGACCCGGCGGAACAGCAGTTCTTCATAGGCCGGCGCAAGCACGACAGCAAACAGCGCCAGGAAGAGCGGAAAGCGCGACAGCGCCTGTTCCATCAGGCCAAGGTTGGTCGGGACCGGCTCGATGCCGGCCTGCTTGGCCAGGAAGGCAATACCGTTGCTGCCGATCACGACGCCGGCAGCGACGAGGACGGTCCAGCCCCAGGTGCCGGGGCGGCGGGCGGCGCTGCGCGACGCGGCCTGTTCCACGGGGGTGGCGCGACGGCGCCAGAAGTACAGCAGCAGGGCGGCACCGCCGGTGGCGATGAGCGCCATCAGAATCTGGGCGAGTGCGCCGGGTTGGCCCAACTGTGCGGTGAGGTCGGCGGCCGAACCCACCGTATCGCCACTCTTGGCGGCGGCATAGCCGACCATGATGCCGCGATACACGCCCCAGACCAGGCCGGCCATCAGGCTCAACCCGAACAGTACGATCGCGGCGATGCCCAGATCGATGAAGAAACCGGCCAACGGGGAGCCGGGTTTGCTGGTCGCCGGCGGAACCGTCGGCGGCAGGGGAGGCGTCATGGACGCCGGGGCGGTAGCGGACATCGGATTCCTGGCATCGGGAGACGATGGCCGGCCAGGGTGCAGGTCGCACCCGGCCGGCCTTGCCCCGATTGTGTCAGATATCCAGGTTGGCGACCTTCAGCGCGTTGTCTTCGATGAAGTCACGGCGCGGCTCGACCACATCGCCCATCAGGGTGCTGAAGATCTGGTCGGCGGCGACCGCGTCCTCGATGCGCACCTGCAGCAGGCGACGGGTATCCGGATTGACCGTGGTGTCCCACAGCTGTTCCGGATTCATTTCGCCCAGGCCCTTGAAGCGCTGGATCTGGCGGCCCTTCTTGGCTTCATCCAGCAGCCAGTCGCGTGCCTGCGAGAAACTCTCGACCTCCACCGACTTGGCGCCACGGCTGATCTTCGCGCCAGCACGGACCAGGCCGTGCAGCAGCAGCGAGGACTGGTGCAGGGCGCGCAGTTCGCCAGTTTCGAAGGCACTCAACGGCAGTACCTGGATCAGCTCTTCGCCCATGTGGCGACGCGTGACCAGCACGGCCGCCGGACGCTCGTCGGTGGGTTCCTGCAGCTGCAGGCTGTACCGCGGCGAGCCCAGGCTGCCCTGGTTGAGGCGGGTGGCCAGCGCGGCCAGGCCTTCTTCGGCACCGGCCTTGCGCAGGTGTTCCAGGTCCATCGGGGTGAAGTCGATCAGGGCTTCGAGCAGCTGGCGATCGTAGCGATGGGCATTGCGGCTGATCGCGTCCTGCGCCGCAGCGTAGGTGAGCAGCAGCTTTTCCAGACCCACGCCTTCGATGCCGGGCTCGCCATCGGCCGGCACCAGCGATGCGTTCTCCACGGCGCTGCTGGCCAGGTAGGCGTCCAGCGCAGGATCGTCCTTCAGGTACAGCTCCTGCTTGCCCTGCTTGATCTTGTACAGCGGCGGCAGACCGATGTAGACGTGACCGCGCTCGATCAGCTCCGGCATCTGACGGTAGAAGAACGTCAGCAGCAGGGTGCGGATGTGCGCGCCGTCGACGTCGGCGTCGGTCATGATGATGATGCGGTGGTAACGCAGCTTGTCCGGGTTGTACTCGTCCCGGCCAATGCCGGTGCCGAGCGCGGTGATCAGCGTACCGACCTGGTCGGAGGCGAGCATGCGATCGAAGCGGGCGCGTTCCACGTTGAGGATCTTGCCGCGCAGCGGCAGCACCGCCTGGTTCTTGCGGTTGCGGCCCTGCTTGGCCGAGCCACCTGCCGAGTCACCCTCGACAATGAACAGTTCGGACAGCGCCGGGTCCTTTTCCTGGCAGTCGGCGAGCTTGCCCGGCAGGCCGGCGATGTCCAGCGCGCCCTTGCGGCGGGTCAGGTCGCGGGCCTTGCGGGCGGCTTCGCGCGCACGGGCGGCGTCGACGATCTTGCCGGCGATCGCCTTGGCTTCGTTCGGGTTTTCCTGCAGGAACTCTTCCAGTCGCTGGCCGAACGCGCTTTCCACGGCCGGACGCACATCCGAGCTGACCAGCTTTTCCTTGGTCTGGCTGGAGAAGCTCGGATCGGGCACCTTCACCGACAGCACCGCGATCATGCCTTCGCGCATGTCGTCGCCGGTCAGGTTGATCTTGGCCTGCTTGGCGATGCCGTTCTGCTCGATGTAGTTGTTGAGCACACGGGTCAGCGCACCGCGGAAACCGGCCAGGTGGGTACCGCCGTCCTTCTGCGGGATGTTGTTGGTGAAGCAGTACATCGTTTCCTGGTAGGAATCGGTCCACTGCAACGCCACTTCCACGGTGATGCCGTTGGACTCGCCGGTCACCGAGATCACGTTCGGGTGCAGCGGGGTCTTCAACTGGGCCAGATGCTCCACGAAGCTGCGGATGCCGCCTTCGTAGTGGAAGTCGTCGCGCCGGCCATCGCCGCGCTCATCGATCAGGACGATCTTGACGCCGGAGTTGAGGAACGACAGTTCGCGCAGACGACGGGCCAGGATCTCGTAGTGGAATTCCACGTTGTCGTGGAACGCCTTCACCGACGGCCAGAAGCGCAGGGTGGTGCCGCGCTTGCTGCTGGGCTCCACCTGCGTGAGCGGGACCAGCGCCGCACCGTCGCTGTATTCCTGCTGGTAGTGGAAGCCGCCCTGATAAATGTCCAGCAGCAGCTTCTGCGACAGCGCGTTGACCACGCTGACACCGACACCGTGCAGACCGCCGGACACCTTGTAGCTGTTGTCGTCGAACTTGCCGCCGGCGTGCAGCACGGTCATCACGACTTCCGCCGCGGAGACCTCGCGATCGAGCTTCTTGCTCATCTGCTCGTGCTTGCCGGTCGGGATACCGCGACCGTTGTCGGACACCGACACCGACCCATCGGCGTGAATCGTCACCGCCACGTGATCGGCATGGCCGGCCAAGGCTTCGTCGATGGAGTTGTCGACCACCTCGAACACCATGTGGTGCAGACCGGTGCCGTCATGGACGTCACCGATGTACATGCCGGGACGCTTGCGGACTGCCTCCAGGCCTTCCAGGGCGGTGATGCTGTTGGCGTCGTAATTGCCGGTAGTTGCCGGGGTGTTCTGTTCTTCAGTCATTGCGCTTGCCGTAGGCTCCGCAGGTCGGGCCACCGCCGTGAGGCAGGGCGCCGAGAGATAAGGGGTTGCAACAGCAATTATACCAGTCGGGGGACGGGGCCCCTTGCCGACCACTATGGCACAGGCTGGACCTGCCCATGTTCCACGTGGAACCGGGCGATGTCGCTGACATCCGCCAACGCCGCCGGCGTCTCCGTGGCAGTGATGAATATCTGGGCGGGCCCGGCGCGCAGGCGATCCAGCACCCGCGCCTGATGGGTGCGATCCAGCTCGGAAGCCAGGTCATCCAAGGCGATCACCGGCCATTCGCCGCGCTGCTCGGCATAGTCTTCGGCCTGCGCCAGCAGGCAGGTGAGCGCGGTGAGCTTGGCCTGGCCGCGCGACAGTGCATCGCGCCCGGGAATGCTGGCAAAGCCCACACTCCAGTCGGCACGATGCGGTCCCACCGAAGTGTAGCCGGCTATGCGGTCACGTTCCCGCGCCAGCAGCAGCGCATCGGACAGCGACAGGTCCTGCTTTCGCCAGCCGGGGTTGAGACTCAGCGACTGGATGCCGAGGTTCGGCGCCAACGCGTGCGCCAGCTCGATCGTACGGTCCTGCAGCCGCTCCAGGTAGTGCTGGCGCCGCGTGGTCAGCGGCTCACCCGCCTCGGCCAGCTCGTGGTCCCAGGCATCGAGGGCATTGGGATGCCCACCTTGCTTGAGCAGGGCGTTGCGCTGCTTCAGGGCCCGCGAATAGCGCCGCCACAGCGCCAGAAAGTCGGGTTCCACGTGGAACAAGCCCCAATCGAGGAACCGACGGCGTGGTTCGCCCCCGCCGCTGACCAGCGCGTGGCTGCCCGGCTCGAAGGTCACCACCGCCAGGGCGGCACACAGGTTGCCGAGCTGGGCGACGTCTTCGCCATCCAGTCGACCCCTCCATTCCTGGCCACTGTGGCGAAGCCCGGCCTTTCGCCGCGTCGGCGCCACCGCACCGCGGCGTTGCTCGTCCCATTCGACGAATACATCCAGCGCTTCCTGCCCCTGACGCACCAGGCCGTCGCGAACGCGACCGCGGAAGCTGCGGCCGTATGCCATCACGTGCAACGCCTCGAGCACGCTGGTTTTGCCCGCGCCGTTGTCGCCAGTGATCAGATTGATGCCCGGTCGCGGTGCTAGGTCCACGCTGTCGAAGCGGCGGATCTGGTGCAGGGACAAACGACGGATGTGCATACGGACGATCTGGGCCGACGGCCGGGAAGGGTAGGGGTAATCAGTCAGCTTACTGCATCGGACAGGTTCCACGGCCCCGTACCCACTCGCGTCCACCGGGCACTCGATCCGGCCGCATCGACCACGTGGAACGTCCTCGAATTCGTTGAAATCTGCGCCGGCATCGGGGGTGCAGCCGTGCAGATTTCAAGAATTTCGGGCCATGTGGGGGCGTTGATTTCTTGAAATCTGAGGGACCGCCCAAGGGTTCGGTGAGCAGATCGCAAGGGATTCACGGGTACCGGCGTTGGCTGTCCACAGGGCCTCTGTATGACTTATGCACAATCTCTGCGCAACCTGTGGGTAAAAAAGGTCCCTCCGGGTGCCCTTAAAGATATCCACAGGTTCAACCCCAGGCTCAGGGCCTGTTTTACCGGGGGTTTCGAGGTCCATTTCCCCTTTACTTTCAATGAGATAAGGTACTTTTCAACCAAATCTGGCCCTACCATCACCACCTAGCTTTAGATTTATATACAGTTTTTAAAGCATAGAGCTGTGATCCAGACGCTGGAAGAACCACTCCTACGGCAGCGTCAGATCTGCTGCCGCGTGAATCGAGAAGAACGTTGAATCGCGCCGTCCCGACGCCGCCGGATGTGCTCACCTCTGCCCGCGCTCGCGCTGCCATCCCCGAGAGGGTCGTGTGCAACTCGGAGTGAACTGGAGCCGTGTTGCCGATCCAGATACCGTTCGCGAATGCTCCACGTGGAACAACACTGCAGCCAAAAGAAAACCCGGCGCTCGGCCGGGTTTTCCTGATCAGTCTGTTCCACGTGGAACCGTGCATCGGTCAGAGGCGAAGCGGCATCACCACATGGCGCGACTTCTCGCTGCTGGCTTCACGCACCAGCGCCGACGAGTTGGAATCGCGCAGCTGGATCACGACGTGCTCGTCGCGCAGGGCCGACAGTGCATCCAGCAGATAGTTCACGTTGAAGCCGATGGCCAGATCGCTGACAGTGGTGTCGGCCTCGATCTCTTCCTGGGCTTCTTCCTGCTCGGGGTTGTGCGCGCTGATCTTGAGGTTGCCCGGCGAGACTTCGACGCGGATGCCGCGGTACTTCTCGTTGGACAGGATCGCGGCGCGCTGCAGCGAGGCACGCAGTGCTTCGCGATCAACCTTCACTTCGCGGTCGGCGCCAATCGGGATCACAGCCTCGTAATCCGGGAAGCGGCCGTCGATCAGCTTGGAGGTGAACGTCACATCGTCGCGCTTGACCCGCACGTGGCTACGGCCGACTTCCAGCTCGATCTCGCGATCGCCGCTTTCCAGCAGCCGCTGCAGTTCGGTCACGCCCTTGCGCGGCACGATGATCTGACGCTTGGCACCACTGGCTTTTTCCAGTTCGGTTTCGCACAGCGCCAGACGGTGACCGTCGGTTGCCACGGTCCGCAGGGCATCGCCGCGCAGGTCGAACAACAGGCCGTTGAGGTAGTAGCGCACGTCCTGCTGGGCCATCGCGAATGCAGTGCGCTCGATCAGCTCCTTCAGGGTGGCTTCGCCGATGGCGACACGCTCGGTGGCTTCGACTTCGTCGACAGACGGGAAGTCGTTGGCCGGCAGCGTTGCCAGGGTGAAGCGGCTGCGGCCTGCCTGCACGGTGATCTTGTCACCGGTCTGCGAGACGGTGATCCGGCTGCCGTCGGGCAGGGCGCGGATGATCTCGAACAGCTTGCGGGCGGGGATGGTGGTCTCGCCGTCCTGGGCATCTTCCACCGCGATCCGCGACACCATCTCCACTTCCAGGTCCGTGCCGGTCAGCGAAAGCTGTCCGTTCTGGACCTGGACCAGGAAATTTGCCAGAACCGGCAGGGTCTGGCGGCGTTCGACCACGTTGACGACTTGTGCCAACGGCTTGAGAAAGGCTTCGCGCTGCAGTGTGAAACGCATGTGGTTCCGTGCCCCTATGCTTTAAAAAAATGTGGAATAAATCAAAAGCCTGGTGGTGCTGGTAGCGCCAGAATCGCTGGAAAACACAGCTAAGTCTTTGTAAATAAAAGAGTTTCTGACCGCGAAACCCTCTGCATTACTGCCCCTCAAGGGGTGGGGAAAGCTGTGGATAATTCTGCCGCAGATTCAGCGGGCTTTTTTATCCACAGCCTGTCCCGTGCTTGCTACCGGATTCTGCACCGTTTTATGCGATGACGCCTCAGCGGCGTACATGCATCATTCGCTCAACTTCCGGATCAGCTTGTCCCAGTCTTCCCTCAACTTGCCGTCGGTCTCCATCAGCGTGCGGATCTGGCGGCAGGCATGCAGCACCGTGGTGTGGTCCCGGCCGGCAAACGCGTCGCCGATTTCCGGCAGGCTGTGCTCGGTCAGTTCCTTGGTCAGCGCCATCGCCACCTGGCGGGGACGGGCCAACGACCGGGTCCGGCGCTTGGACAGCAGATCCTTGATCTGCAGCCCGTAGTAGTCGGCAACGGTTTTCTGGATGTTGGGAATGCTGATGGCCTGCTGCTGGGCACGCAGCAGATCGCGCAGGGTTTCCTGGGCGAAGTCGGTGGTGATCGCACGGCCGGTGAAATTGGCGCGTGCGGTCAACGTATTCAGCGCACCCTCGAGGTCGCGAACATTGGAGCGCATCTTCTTGGCAATCAGAAACGCCACATCGTCGGGGATCTCAGCACCGCGCTCGCGGGCCTTGGCGAGCACGATGGCCGCGCGGGTCTCGAAGTCCGGTGGCTCGATGGCCACCGACAGGCCCCAGGCCAGCCGCGACTTCAGCCGTGCTTCCAGGCCCTCGACTTCGCGCGGGTACCGGTCGCAGGTCAGGATGATCTGCTGCTTGCCGTCGAACAGGGCGTTGAACGTGTGGAAGAACTCTTCCTGGGTTCGATCCTTGCCGGCGAAAAACTGGATGTCATCGATCAGCAGCGCGTCCACCTGCTGGAACTGGCGCTTGAACTGATCCATGGTCTTTTCCTGCAACGCACGGATCATCGCGCTGAAGAACTGTTCCGAACGCAGGTAGAGCACCTTGGCGGCCGGGTTGGCCTGGCGCATCGCATTGCCGGCCGCGAACATCAGGTGGGTCTTGCCCAGACCGGTGCCGCCGTACAGCAACAACGGGTTATGGGCGCGATCGCCGGGTTTCTGCGCCGCCTGGAACGCCGCGGCCAGACCCAGCTGGTTGCTGCGGCCTTCCACGAAGTTGGCGAAGGTGTAGTGCGAATCCAGGTTGCCGGCGAACGGTACCAGCGGCTCGGCCGGCACCACCGGGGCGGTGAAGCCCGAAATCGGCGCAATCTGCGGCTCCACCGGGCGCGGACGCGAGCCGATTTCAAGAAAAACGTCGCCGAAACCGGCGAAGTGCGTCAGCAGTTCCTTGATGCGTGCCAGGTACAGCTCGCGCACCTGGTCGACGATGAAGGCGTTTGGCGCATAAAGCACCAGGCTGTCCGCGCGCAGATCTGCCTGCAGCGGCTTCAACCAGGTGTGAACATCCTCAGGCGGAAACTCCGCTTCAAGGCGTTCGAGACAACGGGACCAGGCATCCATCGGCAATAATCGTCTGGGGCCAGCGCATAGGCGTAAAAAACCGCCGCACCGCAGGCCGGAAGGGGGAAGAATGGATGGCGCAGACTACCACCGACGAGGGAGGCCGGGAATGGTTGTCCCGAAGTTATTCACAAAATGATCCACAGCTATTGCACAGGCCGATGAAATCCCGTAGTGGGCAGGACTTGACGGCACCGCAGCCAGGTCTATAGAATTTCCGGTTCTTTCCGTCCCCTTCATATAGAGGCCCGCATGGCCACCAAGCGCACTTTCCAACCCAGCAACCTCAAGCGTAAGCGCGACCATGGCTTCCGTGCCCGTATGAAGACCGCTGACGGCCGCAAGATCCTGTCGCGTCGCCGCGCCAAGGGCCGCAAAGTCCTGAGCGCTTGATTGCAATGCCGCTTCCCGCGGCAGACGCAATCCAGACTGTGAGCAGTTCCGACCCGCGCAAGCGATTTCCTCGCTCTGCGCGGGTTCGTACGCGTGCCGAATATACAACGGTCTTCAACGGCGCCCGCCGTGTGTCCGATCCGCTGATGACCCTGCACTGGCTGAAGAGCGATTCTCCGGCCAGGCTGGGTCTTGCGGTGTCGCGCAAAGTCGATCCCCGAGCCGTGGGTCGCAACCGAGTGAAGCGTGTGCTGCGCGATGCCACACGCCATCTACGGCCGTGGATGAGTGCCGGCGATTACGTCGTCGTCGCCCGTAGCGCTGCCCGTACCGCCAGCAATGCCGAGATCCGCCAGGCCTTCGAGCGCCTGTTGCGCCGCCTTGGCACATTGCCCATGCCGGGCGCGGACGGCACAATGCCGCCGCCCCTGGGCGTTGCATCCCTTTCCCAGTCCGAGCCGGCATCGCGTGCCGGCCACGCCGAGCCTCCACGCTGATGAACCAGACCCGCGTTTTCCTGATCTTTGCCTGGCTGATGGTGGCCGTGTTGCTGTGGATGGAGTGGGGCCGCGACAAGGCCGCCCCGGCGACCGCGCCGGTGGCCGCCCAGACCCAGGGCCCGGTGCCCGCCGCCGGCGCCGTACCGGGCGCCACGGTGCCGCACGCGCCGGGCAGCGCCCCGGCCCAGGCGACCGCCCAGGCTGCCGCCGGCGCCCCGCGCGTCACCGTTACCACCGACGTGCTGCGTCTGGTGCTGGATGGCGGCACGGTGCTGGACGCCGAGCTGCTGCAGTTCCCGCAGACCAAGGACGACGGCAGCCCGCCGGTGCGCCTGCTGACCGAAGAGGCCACCCACCCGTATCGCGCGGTGAGTGGCTGGACCAGCCAGGACAAGAGCATGCCGGTGCCGGAAGCCAACGGCTTCACCCTGGTCGGCGACGCCAGGACCTTCGAACTGGCCAAGGGCCAGAACGAACTGCAGATCCCGTTCGTGTGGAATGGCCCGAATGGCGTCAGCATCCGCCGTACGTATACGGTCAGCCGCAACGAGTACGCGGTGAAGATCAAGGATGAAGTGATCAACGCCGGCACCACCCCGTGGAACGGCTACGTCTACCGCACCCTGGACCGCACCCCGACGATCCTGTCGCGCAGCATGACCAACCCGGACTCGTTCAGCTTCAACGGCGCGACCTGGTTCGATGCCGAGAAGAAGTACCAGCGCCGTGCCTTCAAGGATTATCTGGAAGACGGCCCGCTGAACCAGCAGGTCACCGGTGGCTGGATCGCCATGCTGCAGCACCACTTCTTCACCGCGTGGATCCCGCAGGCAGATCAGGCCGCGAACTACGCGCTGTCCCAGCATGACGGCCGCGACCAGATCCAGGCCACCGGCCCGGCCTTCACCGTCGCACCGGGCCAGCAGGTCAGCTCCGAGGCACGCCTGTGGGTGGGCCCGAAGCTGGTCAACCAGATCGCCAAGGAAGACGTGCCGGGCCTGGACCGCGTGGTCGACTACAGCCGCTTCTCGCTGATGGCCATCATCGGCCAGGGCCTGTTCTGGGTCCTGAACCAGGTGCACAAGGTCGTCAACAACTGGGGCTGGGCGATTGTCGGCCTGGTGATCCTGCTGAAGCTGGTGCTGTACCCGCTGTCGGCCGCGCAGTACAAGAGCGGCGCCAAGATGCGTCGCTTCCAGCCGCGTATCGCGCAGCTGAAGGAACGCTATGGCGATGACCGCCAGAAGTTCCAGACCGCGATGATGGAGCTGTACAAGAAGGAGAAGATCAATCCGATGGGCGGCTGTCTGCCGATCCTCATCCAGATGCCGATCTTCTTCGCGCTGTACTGGGTGCTGGTGGAGTCGGTGGAACTGCGCCAGGCACCGTGGTTCGGCTGGATCCAGGATCTGACCGCACGCGACCCGTACTTCATCCTGCCGGTGATCAACGTGGCGGTGATGTGGGCCACGCAGAAGCTGACCCCCGCGCCGGGCATGGACCCGATGCAGGCCAAGATGATGCAGATGATGCCGCTGATCTTCGGCGTCATGATGGCCTTCATGCCGTCCGGTCTGGTGCTGTACTGGGTGGTCAACGGCGGCCTGGGCCTGCTGCAGCAGTGGTGGATGACCAAGCGCCACGGCAGCGACCCGGTGCCCGCCACCGCCGCACCCGCCAACAAGAAGTAACCGGGCAACCGGACCCGGGAAACCCGCCGCAAGGCGGGTTTCCCGCATCTGCGGCCCGCGCAACGGTGTGATCCGTAGAATGCCCCGATCCACCGCACACAGCAGCCCGCCCCATGTCCGCAGCCCCCGACACCATCGTGGCCATCGCCACCGCACCCGGCGCCGGTGGCGTGGGCATGCTGCGCCTGTCCGGCCCCCACGCAGCGACCATCGCCCAGGCGATCGGGGTGCGCGCGCTGCGCCCGCGGCACGCGCATTACGCGCGCTTCCGCGATGCACAGGGGGAGGTGATCGACGACGGCATCGCGCTGTGGTTCCCGGCACCGCACAGCTTCACCGGCGAGGACGTGGTGGAGCTGCAGGGGCATGGCAGCCCGGTGGTGCTGCAGCAGCTGGTCGCGCGCTGCATCGCGCTGGGCGCGCGGCAGGCGCGGCCCGGGGAGTTCAGCGAGCGGGCGTTCCTCAACGGCAAGCTCGACCTGGCCCAGGCCGAGGCCATCGCCGATCTGATCGCCGCCGGCGATACCCGCGCAGCGCGCGCGGCCCGGCGCTCGCTGGACGGGGTGTTCTCGCGCCGCGTGGAGGAGGTCGCAGAACAGCTTGTTCTGCTGCGCATCCATGTGGAAGCGGCCATCGACTTCGCCGACGAACCGCTGGATACCCTCGGTGGCGAGCAGGTGCGCGGCGGCCTGGGCGAGGCGCTGCGCGCGATGGGGCGGCTGCGCGACGACGCCGAACGCGGCCGCAAACTGCGCGACGGCCTGCACGCGGTGCTGGTCGGACCGCCAAACGCCGGCAAGAGCTCACTGCTCAATGCGCTGGCCGGCAGCGAACGTGCCATCGTCACCGACATCGCCGGCACCACCCGCGACACTCTGCGCGAAACCATCCGCATTGACGGGCTGGAACTGACCCTGGTCGATACCGCCGGCCTGCGCGACGGCGGTGACGCGATCGAACGCGAAGGCATGCGCCGCGCGCGCGCGGAGATGCAGCGCACCGACCTGGCGATCATCGTGCTGGATGCGCGCGATCCGCAGGCCGGACGTGTCGCCATCGGCGATGCCGTCGATGCGGTGCCGCAGCAGCTGTGGATCCACAACAAGAGTGACCTGCTGGCCCAATGGCCCGCCGATGCAGCGCCGGATGTGGTGCACGTGTCGGCAGCCACCGGTATGGGCCTGGACCGCCTGCACGCGCGGCTGCGCGAGCTGGCCAGCGGCGGTGCCGGCGAGAGCGTGGACGGCGAGTTCTCCGCGCGCGCGCGGCATGTGGAGGCCATCGTCCAGGCCATCGGCCATGCCGGGCGCGCCGAGGCCGAGCTGGTGCATGAGCACCTGGAACTGGCCGCCGAGGAACTGCGCCTGGCCCACGAGGCGCTGGGGGAGATCACCGGGCGGATGAGTGCGGACGATCTGCTGGGACGCATCTTCTCCAGCTTCTGCATCGGCAAGTAGCCGCGTACTTCCCGCTGTCACACCGCATCGCCACACTACGCCCGTCCTTTCCACGCCCCGCCGCGCTGGCGCGGGCCGCATCAACAGGGGTTTGCGGTGTCGAAGTCGTTGTGGGGTTGTGCGTTGCTCTTGTCGCTGGCCGTGGCACCATCGGTGGCCATGAGCGCTGAATCCTCTCCCGCGCCGCTCAAGGCGGCCGTGTACGGCCACCGCGGTGCGAGCGCGCTGTTGCCCGAGCACACCCTGGCGTCGTACGCCCAGGCCATCGCCGATGGTGCGGACTACATCGAGCCGGACCTGGTGATGACCAAGGACGGCGTGCTGGTGTCGCGGCACGAGAACGAGATCGGCGGCACCACCGATGTGGCCGCACACCCGGAGTTCGCCAGCCGCAGGACGGTCAAGACCATCGACGGCGAGCGCATCGAGGGCTGGTTCACCGAAGACTTCACCCTGGCCGAGCTGAAGACGCTGTACGCCCGAGAGCGGCTGCCGCAGCTGCGCAGCACCGCGTTCGACGGGCAGTTCCGCATCGCCACGCTGGACGAGATCATCGCCTTCCTGGTGCAGCAGGCCGGCCGCGCCAACCGCGGCATCGGGCTGGTGCCGGAGATCAAGCACGGCACCTACTTCGCGAGCATCGGCCTGCCGATGGAAGACTCGGTGCTGGCCGCGCTGCAGGGCAATGCCTACACCCGCGTGGCGCCGGTGACGATCCAGTCCTTCGAGGTCGGCAACCTGCGCTACCTGCGTGGCAGGATCGGCCGCGCGTCGAACATCCGCCTGCTGCAACTGCTGGGCGACCCGGCGCAGCAGCCCGGCGATGTGCTGGCCGCCCAGGGCAGCCAACGCTATGCAGACCTGATCACACCGGCGGGCCTGCGCGAAGTGGCGACCTATGCCGACGGCATCGGACCGAACCTGCGCATGGTGATTCCGCTGGATGCGGCCGGGAAGCTGGGCACGCCGACCGCGCTGGTGCGCGACGCGCATGCGGCCGGGTTGATGGTGATCCCGTATACCTTCCGACCGGAGAACGCCTTCCAGGCCGCCGACTTCCGCACCGGCGATACCACTGCGCGCAACGCCGCCGGGTCCGTGGCCGAGATGCGTGCCTACCTGGCGACCGGCATCGATGCGTTCTTCACCGATGACCCGGCGCTGGGCCGCCAAGCGGTCGACACCGAACGCTAGTCATTGCCGGCACTACCGTCGATCTTCGGGTCTACGGAACGGGATCACGACGTAGTCCTGGCCTTCGCGCGGCTGCCACAGCACCGGCACGCCTTGCGGGGAGGGAGGTTCCAGGTCGTTGTCGCGCATGGGGGCGAGGTCGTCTTCGTCCTCGTCCTCCCAGCTGTAGCGCTTGCGCGGCGCCATCGGGTCGGACAGGCGGAACAGCAGGGCGCCAACGATGCCGGCAAAGGCACCGCCCATGTGCGACTGCCAGGACACGCCCGGCTCGTGCGGAAGAATGGTCAGCAGCATGCTGCCGTAGAACAGGAAGGCGATCAGGCCGGCGGCGATGGCGGGCCGGTCGCGGCGCAGCAGGCCGAGGACGAACACCAGAAACATCAGGCCGTGGGTGATGCCGCTGGCACCGAGATGGCGGCTGCCGATGTCGCCGAGCAGCCAGGCGCCCAGGCCCGAACCGATCCACAGCAACGGGAATGCGCGCAGGGTTGCCTTGGGATAGACGCTGCCGGCGAGGGTGCCGAGGATCAGCAGGGCTGCCGCGTTGGCGCCCAGGTGCTGGACCGAACCGTGCAGCAACGGCGCGCCAAGAATGCCGAGCAGGCCGGCCTTGTCCAGCGGGGCGACTGCCCACGGGCGCCAGTCGAAATGACCTTGGGCGGTGAACACCGCCACCAGCACCAGCACGAAGGCCAGGCTGAGGTTGAAGGCCCGCATCACACGACCGCGGTCGGTACGGGACGGAGCCGGCGGCTCGCCGGCAGGCAGGGGCAGGTTGGCGTTCATACCCTTAGGGATTGCGTCGCCCGGGCTGAACACAAGGGCAACGCGATGGGAGAGAGAGGTGCCGCCTGCGGGACAATCCCGCAGGCGGCAACCGGGGTCAGGCGTGGCCGTCCTGCTTGGGCGGGTTCTTCAGGCTCAGCACCACCGTGGCGGCGATGATGACGGCCACCACGCCCAGCGAGATCGGGGTGGGGATCTTGAAGATGTCGATCAGCATCATCTTGGCGCCGATGAAGGCCAGCACCAGGGCCAGACCGTAGGGCAGCAGGTGGAAGCGATCGGCCATGCCGGCCAACAGGAAGAACATCGCGCGCAGGCCCAGCACCGCGAACACGTTCGAGGTCAGCACGATGAACGGGTCGGTGGTGATGGCGAAGATGGCCGGGATGCTGTCCACGGCGAAGATCACGTCGGTGACGGCAATCAGGATCAGCACCACGAACAGCGGGGTGTACCAGCGTTTGCCGTCGCGCATCACGCTCATGGCATTGCCGGCATAGTCGGGCAGCAGGCGCAGGTGCCTGCGCATCCAGCGCAGGGCAGGGTTGGTCTCCAGGTCCGGCTCCTGGCCGGCGGAGAACCACATCTTCCAGCCGGTGAACAGCAGGAACGCGCCGAACACATAGAGCAGCCAATGGAACTTGGTGAGCAGCACGCTGCCGGCGAAGATCATGATCGTACGGAGCACGATCGCGCCCAGGATGCCGATGATCAACACCTTCTGGCGCTGTTCTTCCGGCACCGCGAAGTAGCCCATGATCATCAGGAAGACAAAGATGTTGTCCACCGCCAAGGCCTTCTCGACCAGATAACCGGTCAGGAACTCCAGGCCGACCTTGTTGGCCACGACCTGGCCCGCGGTCTCGTTCAGGTAGTACCAGAGGCCACCGTTGAAGGCCAGGGCCAGGGCGACCCAGCCGATGGACCACCACAGGGCCTCCTTGAAGGTGACCTTGTGCGGGCCGCCGTGGCGCATCAATACCAGGTCGACCAGCAGCGCGATGACCACCACCGCGCCGAAGCCGCCCCACAACCACAAATTACCGATCGTCTGCATGGGTTTATCCGTTGGGAAAAGAAAAAAGCCTCAAGCCGGACGGCGAGGATCTGCAACGGAGGATCGGGGGGATCCGGGGACAGAGCTTCGCCATGCGGCGAAGGTCTCGCTCGCAGTCCCGATGGGTGGGACTGCCGTTGCACCGGAGCCTGCGGGCTCGAATTGACGGCGACAACGTCTGGGAGCTACTCCCCTTCTGGCGCCGATTCTGCGGGCTGTTCGGGCCGGCGTCAAATCGCCGGCCTGCCGGGCCGGGGCGGCGCCCGTTTACAATAGGCCGATGAACAATGCCCCCGCCCCCGTAGTCCGCCTCAAGAACGCCTGGCGCTCCAGCCACCCGTGGATCTTCCAGAAACTGGTCGAAAAGCCTGCCGTCCGGCCCAAGCCCGGTGCCATCGTCGATGTGGTCGGCGTGGACGGGGAGTGGATCGGCCGGGGGTTCTACAACGGTCATTCGCGCATTGCCGTGCGTATCCTGGAAACCGATCAGCGCATCCCGGTGGACGCTGGCTGGTTCTCGCGCAAGATCGCCCAGGCGGTGTCGCTGCGTCGTGACGTGCTCAAGCTGGATGATGTCTCCAACGCCTGGCGCGTGGTGCACAGCGAAGGCGATGGCCTGTCCGGCCTGGTGGTGGACCGCTACGGCGACCTGGTGGTGGTGGAGTTCTTCGCCGCCGGCATGTTCCGCCACCGCGAATGGATCTACGAGGCGCTGCGCGAGCAGTTCCCGGGCTGCCGCTTCCACAGCTTCGCCGACGAACACGTGCAGAAGCAGGAGAGCTTCGACTTCCACGGCAACACCACCACCGAAGCGTCGGTGATCACCGAGTACGGGATGAAGTTCCGTGCCGATCCGGCCGGGGCGCACAAGACCGGGTTCTTCGCCGACCAGCGCGAGAACCGCGAGTGGCTGAGCCGGCAGGTGGAAGGCAAATCCGTGCTGGACCTGTGCTGCAACACCGGCGGCTTTGCGGTGTATGCCGCGGTGCGCGGCGCGTCCGAGGTGGTCGGCATCGACATCGACGAGGATGTGATCGACATCGCCAAGGGCAACTCGCGCCTCAACAATGTGCGCCCGAAGTTCGTGCAGTCCGACATCTTCCCGTGGCTGCGCGATGCGGCCAACCGCGGTGAGCAGTACGACGTGGTGATCCTGGACCCGGCCAAGATGACCCGTGACCGCGACCAGGTGATCACCGCCCTGAAGAAGTACCTGGACATGAACAAGCTGGCGCTGGGTGTGGTCAAGCCCGGTGGCCTGTTCGCCACGTTCTCGTGCACCGGCCTGGTGGCCGAGGACCAGTTCCTGGACATGCTGCGCCGCGCGGCCTTCTATTCCGGCCGCACCATCCAGATCCTCAAGGTAGCTGGCGCCGGTCCCGACCATCCGTTCATGGCCCACGTGCAGGAATCGCGCTACCTCAAGGCCGTGTTCTGCCGCGTCCTCGACTGACGCAGGGCCGGCGGCAGGTCGGCTCTTTGGGCACCACCGGGGATTGCAGGTGCCGGCCAGCGGCCGGCACTACCGTTCGCTGTGCCTGCGGCGCTATGGTCTGACGCTTCCCGAATGTTGAGAGGCGTCATGACGTTGCGCAGTCTGTCCCTGCTGGTGTCGCTGGCGTTGTGCACGCCGTTGGCCGCCCACGCGATCGAGTTCACTCCGCAGGAACTGGCCCGGGCCTCGGCGCTGCAGCGCACGCTGCTGACGCTGGACAGCCACCTGGATACGCCGGCCAACTTCCACCGCGAGGGCTTCGACATCGCCCAGCGCCATGACCACAACGCGTTGTCGCAGGTGGATTACCCGCGCATGGTCGAAGGTGGGCTGGATGGCGGTTTCTGGGCGATCTACACCGACCAGGGCGACCGCAGTGCGGCCGCTCACCAGCAGGACCGCGACGCCGGTCTGCTGCGGTTGATGGAGATCCGCGAAATGCTCGCCGCACAGCCGGAGACCTTCCAGCTCGCGCTGACCGCTGCCGATGCCGCCAGGATCAAGGCGGCCGGTAAGCGCGTGGTCTACATCAGCATGGAGAACGGCAGCCCGCTGGTGGATGACCCGACGCTGCTCGGTTTCTATCACCGTGCCGGGCTGCGCCTGCTCAGCACGGTGCACTTCGCCAACAACGAGTTCGCCGATTCGGCCACCGATCCCAAGGGCGCCGAGTGGAAGGGGTTGAGTCCGGCCGGCAAGGCGCTGGTCGACGAGGCGGTGCGGCTGGGCATCGTGATCGATCAGTCGCATGCCTCCGACGCGGCGTTCGACGACCTGATCGAGCGCATGCCGGTGCCGTTCGTGCTGTCGCACAGCTCGGCCAAGGCGATCTACGACCACCCGCGCAACCTGGACGATGCGCGTCTGAAGCGCCTGGCCAAGGCCGGCGGCGTGATCCAGGTCAACGCCTACGGCGGGTATCTGATCGACATCGGCAAGAACGAACCCCGCGCGCTGGCCGAGAAGACCGCGATCGACCAATGGGGGGGCTACGATGCCCTGAGCATGGCGCAGGGCGTCAAGCTGGCCCAGGTCCAGGCCGAACTGGACCGCCTGCATCCGGTGCGCAAGGCCACGCTTGACGACTTCTTCGCCCACTTCGAGCACATCCTGACGGTGGTCGGCCCCGATCACGTGGGCATCGGCCTGGACTGGGATGGCGGTGGCGGCCTGGCCGATCTGCAGGACGTGAGCGAACTGCCGAAGATCACCGCGTGGCTGCTGCGCAAGGGCTACACCCGGCAGCAGATCGCCGCCATCTGGGGCGGCAACCTGCTGCGCGTGATGCAGCAGGCGCAGGACCACGCCACCGCACTGGCCGCAGCCCCGTAGAGCCGGGTTCTACCCGGCTTGGTACCGGCGCCGATGGTCTCACGGTCAGGCAAAAGCAGCCGGGCAGAGCCCGGCTCTACGGCTTGCTTGGTTGCGGAACTGTGGCCCTCATCGGCAGGCGAAAGCAGCCCGCCGTAGAGCCGGGTTCTACCCGGCTTGGTTCCGCAGCCGATGGTCTCACGGTCCGGCACAAGCAGCCGGGCAGAGCCCGGCTCTACGGGTGGCTTGGTTCCGGCGCCGCGGCCCTCATCGGCAGGCGAAAGCAGCCCCGTCGTAGAGCCGGGTTCTACCCGGCTTGGTTCCGGAGCAGGTGGTCTCACGGTCAGGCACAAGCAGCCGGGCAGCGCCCGGCGCTACGGGATGCGGGCACGCCGTTTGCATGTCAGGCGTTGCCCAGTACTGCGTTGCGGCGGCCGTAGGCGAAGTAGGCGATCAGGCCCAGGATGTTCCAGCCCAGGAAGTACAGCTGGGTGGTGGTCGGCAGGCTGAAGAACAGGTACACGCAGCCGATCACCGCCAGCGGGCCGACGACCCAGGCCAGCGGCGTGCGGAACTTGCGCTCGCGGTTGGGCTCGCGTGCGCGCAGTACCACCAGGCACAGGCCGACGGCGGTGAAGGCGGCGAGCGTGCCGGCGTTGGCCAGCGCGGCGATCTCGTCCAGGCGGGCCACACCGGCCAGCGCAGCCACGAGCACCGCGGTGAACAGCGTGGTGGCGATCGGGGTGCCGGTGCGCGCGCTGACCTTGGACAGGCCGCGCGGCAGCAGGCCGTCGCGCGACATGACAAAGAAGATGCGGCTCTGCCCGTACAGGAAGGCCAGCAGCACGGTCGGCAGGGCGATCACCGCCGCCGCGCCGATCCACTTGGCCGCGCCCGGGCTGCCCAGCTCACGCAGGATCAGCGCCAACGGCTCGGCGCTCTGGCCGAAGATGGTGTAGCTCATCGCACCGACGGCGGCGAGCGCGACCAGCACGTAGATGATGGTGCAGCCGACCATCGAACCGATGATGCCGATCGCCAGGTCGCGGTCGGGCTTCTTGGTTTCCTCGGCGGCAGTGGAAATCGCATCGAAGCCGTAGAAGGCAAAGAAGATGATCGCCGCCGCCGCCATCACGCCGCGCTCGACGCCGCCTTCGCCGACCGACTTGGCGAAGCCGAACGGCATGAACGGGTCCATGTGGCTGGTGTCGAAGTGCGGCAGCGCGATCGCCACGAACACGGTCAGCGCAATGATCTTGACCACCACCAGGACCGCGTTGAGGGTCGCGCTCTCCTTGGTGCCGGCCATCAGCATGCCGGCCACGACGAAGGTGATCAGCACCGCCGGCAGGTTGATGAAGCCTCCCTCCACATGCGGGCCGGCGGTCAGCATCAGCGGCAGATCAATGCCCCAGCCGTGCAGGAAGCCGACCGCGTAGCCGGACCACCCCACCGCTACCGTACTCACCACCAGCGAGTACTCCAGGATCAGGCTCCAGCCCACCACCCAGGCCACCATTTCGCCGAGGGCGGCGTAGCTGTAGGTGTAGGCGCTGCCGGCGGCCGGCATCATCGTGGCCAGTTCGGCATAGGACAGCGCCGCGCAGGCGCACACCGCGCCGGCGATGGCGAAGGAGATCAGTACGGCCGGGCCGGCCAGGTTGGCGCCCACGCCGATCAGCGTGTAGATGCCGGTGCCAACGATGGCGCCGATGCCCAGCGCGATCAGGTGCGGCCAGCTCAGGGTGGGGATCAGTCGCCTGCCGGCTTCATGAACGGTGACGGTGTCTAGGGACTTGCGCCGGAGCAACGACATGGGGCCTCGCGGTGGGTGACTGTTAACGACAAGTCTGCGAGTTTTACCGAACGCGGTGCAGCATTACTACTGCCAAGCGTCCCCCGGTCCGTGCATGAGCACATGACTGGGGGAAGCTTGACGAAACCGGCACAAAGCACCGCGCCCTGGGGGCTGGCGCGGGCAGGGCCGGACGAACGCGCTCAGCGATCCAGCGTGGCCATTGCCGCGGCGGCATAGCGCGGGCCGGCAGCGGCATCGGGCGGGAAGATCGCATCGATGCGGGCGAGGTCGTCCGCGCCCAGCTGCACCTGCAGCGCGCCGAGGTTTTCCTCCAGGTAGGCGAGCCGCTTGGTGCCCGGGATCGGCACCAGGTCCTGGCCCTGTGCCAGTACCCACGCCAGCGCCAGTTGCCCCGGGGTGATGCCTTTGGCGCTGGCCATCGCGGTGACCGCGTCGACCAGGGCCAGGTTGCGCGCGAAGTTGTCGCCCTGGAAGCGTGGCGACTGGCGGCGGTAGTCGTCGGCGTCGACGTCGGCCGGGCTGCGGATCGCGCCGGTCAGGAAGCCACGGCCCAGCGGCGAGTAGGGCACGAAGCCGATGCCCAGGTCGCGGACGGTCTGCAGTACGCCGTTGTGCTCCGGATCGCGCGACCACAGCGAGTACTCGGTCTGCACGGCGGTGATCGGGTGGACCGCATGTGCGCGGCGGATCGTGGGCGCCGCGGCTTCGGACAGGCCGAGGAAGCGCACCTTGCCCTGTTCGACCAGCCGCGCCATCGCGCCCACGGTGTCCTCGATCGGCACGGTGCCGTCCACGCGGTGCTGGTAGTACAGATCGATGTGGTCCACGCCCAGCCGCGCCAGGCTGGCCTCGCAGGCGGCGATCACGTACTCGGGGCGGCCATCCACGCTGCGCGCCCGGGTGTCGGTGGGCTCCAGTTTGATGCCGAACTTGGTGGCCAGAAACACCTGGTCGCGACGATCGGCAATGGCCTTGCCGACCAGCACTTCGTTGGTGTGCGGGCCGTACATGTCGGCGGTGTCGAGCAGGGTCACGCCGCGCTCCAGCGCGCGGTGGATCACCGCGGTCGCGTCGGCATCGCTGCCACGGCCGCCGTAGAAGGCGCTCATGCCCATGCAGCCCAGGCCGAGTGCGGAAACAGTGGGGCCGTGGCGGCCAAGGGAACGGGTCTGCATGGGAATGCTCCGGAAGCGGGGGAAGGGCGGCGCCTGCACGCGCCGGACCCACAGCATCCTCCGCTGTACCATGTGGATAAACCGGTGTTCGCCACATCGACCTTGAAGTCAGGCTTCACAATGTCCTCCCAGCCGCCGTTGTCTGCCGTGGTCGCGTTCGCCCGCGTGGCCCACCATGCCAGCTTCACCCGTGCAGCCGACGACCTGGGCATCTCGCCCTCGGCGCTGTCGCAGACCGTGCGCGCGCTGGAAGCCCGCATGGGCGTGCGTCTGCTGCACCGGACCACCCGCCGGGTCGGCCTGACCGAGCACGGTGCGCGCTTCCTGGCGCGGGTGCGCGACGGCCTGGCGCAGATCGACGCGGCGTTCGAGGACCTGGACACCGTGCGCGACGTGCCGGCCGGAAAGCTGCGCATCAACGTGCCGCGGATCGCGGCGGAACTGCTCGTGCTGCCGCACCTGCCCGCATTCATGGCGCGCTATCCGCAGGTGGAGGTGGAATTGTTCGTGGAGCCGGCGCTGGTCGACCTGGTCGCCGGCGGCTTCGATGCCGGCATCCGGCTGGGCGAATGCCTGGCGCGGGACATGATCGCGGTGCCGATCGGTCCGCTGGAGCGGCAGGTGGTGGTGGCCACGCCGGGCTACTTCGCCGCCCACGGCACGCCGGACACGCCGGCCGATCTGGTCGGGCATGCGTGCATCGTGCACCGGCGCAGCAACGGCCGTCTGATGGCCTGGGAATTCAGCCACGCCGGCCGCGACTTCGAGGTGGAGGTGAGTGGCCGGCTGGTGTTCAACGATGCGGCGTTGATCCACGCCGCCGTGCGCGCCGGCCTCGGCATGGGGCAGGCGTTCGACGCCGTGGTGGCCAGCGATGTCGCCGAGGGCCGGTTGCAGGCGGTGCTGCAGGACTGGCAGCCGCCGTTCGCCGGATTCCACCTGTACTACCCGGCGCGCGAACAGATGGCGCCGAAACTGCGGGTGTTCATCGACCACCTGCGCCAGGCCCGACGCACCGACTGAGCGCGCTGCGCATCAGCCCGATGCCTCGGCGGCGGTAGCCATCAGCAGGCGCAGCCACTCGTCGTCGCGCGGCAGCCCATGCGGAACGATCACCTGGGCATCGCCCGGGAAGCGCTTGCAGCGGAGTACGCCGTGCTCGTCGAACATCCGCCAGCCCTGCGCGGCATCCTCGGCGTCGCGGATGCGCCGGTGCAGCGCCTGCGCCAGGCTGGCCTGGCAGTCGAAACGGCAGGCGCGCAGGTCGATCCGGTCCAGCGGCTGCAGGTCCGCCAGAATGCGGCAGACGGCAGGATGGGCCAGATCGATACGGCCGGTGTCCATGCCGAGAAGGCGCTCGTCATGTCCGGCCAGGTGCTGCACGAAGTACACGGGAGGCATCGGTTACTCGCGTGGGGCGCGCGGCCGCAACGCAGCGGCCGTGGGGCGATGGCGCCGATTGGACACCCCGTGAGGGGGGTGGGGGAATCTCAAGTTATTGATTGAAGTGCAGCGTCTGGATGACCGTGACTATTTCCCAGCGCAGGCAGCACCGTCCAGGCGACGCGCATCGGCCCACGTGGCGGGGCGTCAGCCGCTGACGCCGAGGCGCACGCCAAATCCGATCAGGAAGATACCGGCGACGCGTTTCAGCAAAAGTCCTATGCGGGGATGCTGAAGAATCCGACGGCGCAACAGGTTGCCCACTCCGATCAGCACCGAGCAGTAGGCCAGTCCCATGACGAAGATGATCACCGCCATGCTCGCGAACGTCATCACGCCCTGGTGGCGCGTCGGGTCGATGAACAACGGCAGGAATGCCATATAGAAGATGATCGCCTTGGGGTTGAGCAGGTTGATCAGCAGCGCCTGCCGGAAGTAGTGCCCCGGCCGCAGGCGGATGCCGCCTTCCTCGCCTGCCGGCCGTGGACGCCGCAGCAGGCCGATGCCGACCCAGACCAGATAGGCCGCGCCGAGATACTGCACCGCGTGGAACACCAGCGGGTTGGCCTTGAGCAGCGCGGCCACGCCGGCCACTGCCAGCCACATCAGGATCTGGTCGCCGAGCAGCAGGCCGAACAGGGCGGTGTAGCCGCCGCGGGCGCCGCCGCGCCCGGTGGCGGTCAGCAGGGTGAACGTCCCCGGGCCGGGCAGCGCCAGGAACACCAGCACGGCAGCAACGAAGGTCCACAGATCCTGGATGCCCATCCACGGCATGGCGGCGACTCGACAACGGGGGAGCGCCATTGTCCGGCACCGCTGCGGTTCCCGATAGCGTCAGCCCGCCGGCTGCGGCAGATCCTCCAGCAGGGGCTGCAGGCGGCGCTCGAACAGCGCGTGCAGCTGCCGGATCGCCGGCGAGAACTGCTTGCGATGCGGGCACACCAGGTTCAATGGCAGGCTGTCGCCGGCGCCATCGAGCAGCACCTGCAGGCGCCCGGCGCGCACGTCCTCGCGGAGATCCAGCCACGACTTGAACACGATGCCTTCGCCGGCCACGGCCCAGCGCCGCACCACGTCGGCATCGTCGCAGATCATGTTGCCCCGCACCGGCACCACCACCCGGCGGCCGTCCGCCTCGAAGTTCCAGCGGTCGTAGGCACGGCCGGCGAGCTGGTAGAGCAGGCAGTGATGGTCCTTGAGCGCCTCCAGGCTGGTGGGCGTGCCGTGCCGGGCCAGGTAGCCGGGTGCGGCCGCCAGCACCCGGCGGTTGCCGGGCAGCAGCGGCAGCGCCACGTAGCTGGCGTCATCGAAGCGACCAAGGCGGAAGGCGATGTCGACCGGATCGCGGAACACGTCGGCGACCTGGTCGGACAACCGCAGCCGCAGCTGCAGCTTGGGATGCGTGGCGCGGAACTCGGTCAACCACGGCAGCAGCAGGTGGCGGCCCAGGTCCGACGGCGCGGCCACCTGCAGTACCCCGCGAAGTTCGGCATCCTCGCCGCGCACCCGTGCCTGGCCTTCGCTCAGGGTGGCCAGCACATCCTGGGCGTAGGGCAGGTACAGCGCGCCTTCGGCGGTCAGGCGCAGGCTGCGGGTGGAGCGCACGAACAGCCGCAGATCCAGTTCGCGTTCCAGCCGCGCCACCGCCGCGGCAACCTGGCCGGGCAGCAGGTCGGCTTCGCGCGCTGCATTGGAGAAGCTGCCCAGTGCCGCGGTGCGGACGAACAGGGCCAGGTCGTCAACACGGACCATTTTCATTCCAGGAGTGAAAGTGCTGAACGATTTTGCGCCTTTTCCGGCGCGCCGGTGAAGCGCACGCTGTGCGCCTCTTTCCAACGGACCGCGCTTCGATGAAAGCCGTCGCCTACACCCAACATGGCCTGCCGATCAGCGACCCGCGCGCGCTGGTGGACATCACCCTCCCGCTGCCCGAGCCGGGGCCGCGCGATCTGCGCGTGCAGGTCCGTGCGATCTCGGTCAACCCGGTCGATACCAAGGTACGCAACGGCGTGGCCGTGGACGGGCCGCGGGTGCTCGGCTGGGACGCGGTCGGCATCGTCGACGCGGTCGGCAGCGAGGTCCGCCTGTTCCAGCCCGGCGACGCGGTCTTCTATGCCGGGGCGATCGGCCGGGCCGGCAGCAATGCCGAGTACCAGCTGGTGGACGAGCGCATCGTCGGCCGCAAGCCGGCCAGCCTGGACGATGCCGCCACCGCGGCGCTGCCCCTGACCGCGATCACCGCCTGGGAGCTGCTCTTCGACCGCTTGCGCATCGCCGAGGGCGATGGCGAGGGCCAGACCCTGCTGGTGGTCGGCGCGGCCGGTGGCGTGGGCTCGATCCTGGTGCAGCTGGCGCGCCAGCTGACCCGGCTCACGGTGATCGGCACCGCCTCGCGACCGGATACCCAGGACTGGGTATATGCACTGGGCGCGCACCATGTGATCGACCACACCCAGCCGCTGACCGAGGGCCTGGCGCGACTGGGCATCGCGGCGGTGGACCATGTGGCCAGCCTCACCCATACCGACCAGCACTACGACCAGATCGTGGCCGCGCTGGCGCCGCAGGGCCAGCTGGCCCTGATCGACGACCCCGGCCAACTGGATGTGATGGCGCTCAAGCGCAAGAGCCTGTCGCTGCACTGGGAGTCGATGTTCACCCGGTCCAGCTTCACCACGCCCGATCTGGAGCGCCAGCATGCGCTGCTCGACCGCGTGGCCGACCTGGTGGATGCCGGCGTGCTGCGCACCACCCTCGGTGAGCACTACGGCCGCATCAATGCCGCCAACCTGCGCCGTGCCCATGCCCTGATCGAGAGCCACCGCGCGCGCGGCAAGCTGGTCCTCGAAGGCTTCTGACCCCCTTGCCGACCCTGTACCGGACCCTGTTCCCATGACCCTCGCTTCTGTTGCCCTTCGCCGGCACACCACCAAGGCCTACGACCCCACCCGCACGCTGCCGCCGGCGGTGCTGGAAGACCTGCTCGAGGTGCTGCACCACGCGCCGTCGTCGGTGAACGCGCAGCCGTGGCACTTCCTGGTGGCGGGCAGCGCCGAGGCGCGCGCCCGCATCGCGCGCGCCACCCAGCCCAACCAGCCGTACAACACCGCCAAGATCACCGATGCCTCGCACGTGATCGTGTTCGCCACGCGCACCGCCATTGACGATGCGTACCTGGCGCAGGTGATCGAGCAGGAAGCCGCCGATGGCCGCTACCCGACGCCGCAGGCGCGCGAGGGCCAGCGCGGCGCGCTGCACCACTACGTGGACCTGCACCGCCACACGCTGGGCGATGTGCAGCACTGGATGCAGAAGCAGACCTACCTGGCGGTGGGCACGCTGCTGCTGGCGGCGGGGGTGCACGGCATCGACGCCACCCCGATGGAAGGGTTCGATGCGGCCGTGCTGGATGCCGAGCTCGGCCTGGCCGAACGCGGTCTGACCAGTGTGGTGCTGGTGGCGCTGGGATACGGCAGCGAGGCCAACTTCAACGCCCACCTGCCGAAGTCGCGGCTGCCCCGCGACCAGGTGATCACCCACCTGTAACCCGGCCGCGCCTGCGGTGACGGCTGCGGCCCGGTTCGCCGGGTCCGCAGCGGCGCAGCCATTGAGACCGGCACGGCCTACACTTGCCGGCATGCAAACCGAATTCCTTCTGCTTGGCGGCCTGCTGTGCGCCGTCCTCATCCTGCAGCTGATCCTCCTGCTGCGGCGTTCCCAGCACGGCGGCCTGGAGCAGGCCCTGCGCGATGAAGCCCGGGTCGGGCGTGGCGAGCTGCGCGAGCAGCTCGAAGGGCTGGGCCGGCAACAGGATGCGCGGCTGGAGAGCTTCGCCCGCGCGCTGACCGATCTGTCCACCCGCACCGACCAGCGCCTGGACCTGCTGCGCGACGCGCTGGGCGAAGACGCGCGCAAGGCGCGCGAGGAACATGGCCTGGCCCAGCAGCGCACCGGCGATCTGCTGGCGCAGCGGCTGCACGACGTGCGCCTGCAGCTGGAAGCGTTCGGCCAGCAGCAGCAGGCGCGCATCGACGCGTTCGGCCAGCAGCTGCTGGAGCTGACCACGCGCACCGATGGGCACATGGCCGCGCTGCGCCAGACCCTGGCCGAGGACGCGCGCAAGGGCCGTGAGGAGAACGTACAGTCGCAGCAGCGCCTCGGCGACACCCTGGGCCAGCGCCTGCAGGACATGACCCAGCGCAACGAACAGCGCATCGGCGAAATGCGTGCCACCCTGGAGCAACAGCTCAGGAGCCTGCAGACCGACAATGCCGAGAAGCTCGACCAGATGCGCGTGACCGTGGACGAGAAACTGCAGACCACGCTCGAAGCGCGCCTGGGCGCATCGTTCCAGCTGGTCTCCGACCGGCTCGAGCAGGTCCAGCGCGGGCTGGGCGAGATGCAGCAGCTGGCCACCGGCGTCGGCGATCTCAAGCGCGTGCTGACCAACGTCAAGAACCGCGGCAGCTGGGGCGAAGTGCAGCTGGACAACATCCTCGAGCAGACCCTCACCCAGGAGCAGTACGCGCGTGGGGTGAAGGTGCGTCCGGACAGCGGTGAGATGGTCGACATCGCCGTGCGCCTGCCCGGCCGTGGTCATGAGGACACCCCGGTGTGGCTGCCGATCGACTCCAAGTTCCCGCGTGAGGACTACGAGCGCCTGCTTGATGCCCAGGAGCAGGGCGATGCCGAGGGCGTGCGCGTGCAGGGCGCGCAGCTGGAACGCGCGATCCGAGTCCAGGCCAGGTCGATCTGCGACAAGTACATCGTGCCGCCGCACACCACCGACTTCGCGGTGATGTTCCTGCCCACCGAAGGGCTGTATGCGGAGGTGATCCGCCGCCCGGGCCTGGTGGACCTGCTGCAGCGCGAGCACCGCGTGGTGGTGGCCGGGCCGACCACGGTCACCGCGCTGCTCAACAGCCTGCAGATGGGCTTCCGCACGCTGGCCATCGAACAGCGCTCCAGCGAGGTGTGGAGCCTGCTGGGCGCGGTGAAGAGCGAGTTCGGCAAGTTCGCCGGCATCCTGGAAAAGGCCGAAAAGCAGATCAGTACGGTCGGGCGCAGCCTGGGCGAAGCCAGCCGCAAGACCCGCACCATCGAACGGCGACTGCGCGGCGTGGAATCGCTGGGCAGCGAGCAGACCGACCTGCTGCTGGCCGATGCGGCCGGTGATGACGACGACACCGGCGTGGACGACACCACGTCGGCACCGACATGAGGAATGCGCCGATGCGCAGTGTATTGATGATGTTCCTGCTGTGGGTGCTGGCCGGGTGCAGCAGTGCGCCACATGCCACCGGTTCCGGCGTGCCTGCGGCCAGCGTGGAGACCGCCGCGACGACCGCCCAGCGTGCCGAATGCGAGGCCGCCGGCGGTGACGCCAGACCGCTCGGCCGCCTGCAGCATGTCCACTGCGTGGTGCCCTATGCCGATGCCGGCAAGGCCTGCGGCGGCAAGGCCGACTGCAACGGCCAGTGCCTTGCCCCGGAGGGCGCCGGGCTGGTGGCCGGTGCCACCGCGCGCGGTGTCTGCCAGCGCGACATCAGCCAGAACTTCGGCTGCCACCAGCGCATCGACAACGGCGTGGCACAGGGCACGATCTGCGTCGACTGACCCGTCGCCGGCACGGGTATGCTGTGCCGCCAACCTGCCATTGCAAGGATCTCCCGTGAGCCAGACCGTCTACGACATTCCCGTCACCACCATCGAAGGCCAGCCGTCCTCGCTGGCCGATTACCGCGGCAAGGTGCTGCTGGTGGTCAATGTCGCCTCCAAGTGCGGCCTGACCCCGCAGTACGAAGGCCTGCAGGCGCTGTATGCCGAGAAGCAGCCGGCCGGCCTGGAAGTGCTGGGTTTCCCGGCCAACAACTTCCTGGCCCAGGAGCCGGGCAGCGAGTCGGAAATCCAGCAGTTCTGCCAGCTGGAATACAACGTCGGCTTCCCGCTGTTTGCCAAGATCAGCGTCGCCGGTGATGACATCCACCCGCTGTACCAGCAACTCACCGCCGCCCAGCCGGCTGCCACGGGCGAAGGCCCGATGCGCGAGAAGCTGCAGGGTGCCGTGGCCAAGTACCCGGATCTGGTGGTCAATCCGGCGCCGGCCGTGCTGTGGAACTTCGAGAAGTTCCTGATCGGCCGCGACGGCCAGGTCATCGCGCGCTTCGCCCCGGATGTGCCGGCCGATGACGCCCGTCTGGTGGCGGCGATCGACGCTGCGCTGGCCGCGTGATGCCCCTGCGTGCAGGCGCACCACGCGCCTGCACGCACCTTGCGCGCGGCACGCGCAGCAACGAGGATGATCGCCGCCGCGACGCGCGGTGTGCCGACAGGGGACAGGGCATGGAACTGCTGACGCTGGAACATTTTGCAGGCTGCGTGGATGAAACGTTCGCCGTGGACCTGCAGGGCATGCAGGTGGACTTCGTGCTGGTCGAGGCGCGGCCGCTGAAACACGCACGCCCCGATGCGCTGCGCGTGCCGTTCTCGCTGCTGTTCCGCAATGCGGCCCCGATCGTGTTCCCGCAACAGATCTTCGCGATGCGCCATGCGCGCGTGGGCGAGGTGGGCATCTTTCTGGTCCCGATCGCGCAGGAGCGCGCCGGCTTTCTTTACCAGGCCGTGTTCAACTGAGGCCGGACCAGCGCATCGCCACATGGGTCTGCTGGCCTGAATCGCCGCCGGCAACGAAGCCCAGCCGTTCGTAGAGTCGGCGTGCCGCCGGATTGTGGACCTGCACATGCAGGCGCAAGCCGCGTCCCCGCATCGCCGCGGCCTGCTGCAGCCGCCGGATCAGCGCCGTGCCCAGCCCGCGCCCACGCCAGGCCGGCAACAGGCTGATGTCCACCAGCAGATCATCCTCACCGCATTCGTCGAGATACACACGGCCCACGGCCTGCCCGTCGACGTCGATGGCCAGATAGTGCGCCTGCGGGTACTGGCCCAGGTAGTGCTGGTGCTGAGCCACGAACTGCTGGGCCAGAAACTGCTGCTTGACCGTCTCCGGCCAAGGCACGGGCTGCAGTTCCTGCGCGCGGGTGGTGGCGTACAGCGCCACCAGCCACGGCAGGTCGGCGCGGCCCAGCGCGCGCCAGGCCCACGTCGTGTCGCCGGCGACGCCGGCCAGTGCAGGGCGCCGTTCCGGCGGGAACGGCGCCAGGGTGTCCGCCTGGATCATTCGAAGTAGGGGAACTGGCCTTCAAGGGCGATGCAGAAATTGACCGCCAGGTACGGCTGCCGGTTCTCATGTGCGCCACCGCCGCCGCTGGGCGCCAGCATGTTGGGCGCCATTGACGTATTCGGCGGCGCACTGCTGAAGGACTTGATGGCGTTTGAGCCAGGCATCGACAGCGCGCCGTTGGCGACCGGCGTCGCCACGCGCTTCGCCGCGGCCTGCGCGTAAGCGACCAGGTCATGCGTGTGGGCGGGCAGCTCGTTGAGCGTCAGGCTGACGCCGGCGACGCCGAACGCCTCGCCCATGTCGCGCTGGGTCAGCCCGGGGCCGCTGCCCTGCGAGGTGGCCGCGCGGGTGGTCAGGTTGGGCAGTTGGAACGTGTTCTGCCCATCGCCGCCGAAGCGGGTGCCGATCAGGGAGTACAGGGCCGGATTCTGCCGGAGCGGTACCATCGCACCGTTGCAGAAGGCCCAGCCACTGGGGTTGTAGGGGAATCCGAACATCTGGATTTCGCCGAGGAAGCAATCGCTCATGGTGTGATCTCTGCGCCTTGCGAAGGAGGAAGTCAGCTCTGCGTCGGGTAGATGCCGAGGGTGGCAATGAAGTACTGCACGGTGAGGGTGGGCATGCAGTTCTCATGCGGCAGGTTGCCGCCTGCAGCGGTCACCGACGCTGGCGCCAGTGTCATTGCCAAGCCGCCGGTGGTATCGCTGACGTAATAGGTTTCGCCGCTGACAGAGCCGGGTACCACAGACGGCGAGGGCAGGTCGGCGGTGGCGGCTGCGGTGGTCAACGACAACGCATGGGTATGCGCGGGCATCTGCGCCTGGGTCAGAGTGACCTGCTCGGCGCCGCCCACCTGGCCGATGGAACGGGGCGTGAGACCGACACCGGTTCCCTGATGGAGGGGCAGGCGGCCACGCAGGTCGGGCAGGGCGAAGTTGGTGGAACCGTTGCCGCCGTAAGTGGTGCCCAGCAGCGTGTACAGCACTTCATTGTCCGCGATGGACAGGACGCGGCCATCGCAGGGCAGCCATCCGGCAGGAACGCGGTTGAATCCGAACATGCGGATTTCGCCGACAAAAGGCGTGGTCATCGGTGCGTGCTCCTGGAAAGATCAGCTGCGCGGCGGATAGATGCCCGCCTGCGCGCAGATGAAGAAGTTGATGACCGCGAACGGCTGCATGTTCGTGTGCGGCTGGGTGCTGCCGGCCAAGCCCACCGTTTCCGGGGCCTGCGCAACCCGCGTGTTGCCTGGAGCGGCATACAGCTTGGGGCCGGTACCGGTGCCGGCATAGACGCCGCCGGTCGGATTGCGGACGGTACCGGGGGCGTTCACACCAAGGACCGGGTGCGAATGGGCCGGCATCTGGGTCGAGAGCAGGGTGATGTTCTCCGCGCCGCCGCTATTGCCGGCCTGGAGAGGTTGCGGTTGCCAGGTGGCATCGACGGAAGGACCTGCCGACACCGGCACCCGGCCGCGAAGATCCGGCAGGCCGAAGGTCGTGCGTCCATCTCCCCCGTACTGGACGCCAAGCAGCGAGAACAGGGCCTGATTGGTCGAGATCGGCAGCAGCTGGCCGTTGCAGGGCAAAAAGGACCTCGGTGCAAAATTGAAGCCGGCCATGACAATCTGGCCCAGATAGTATTCGCCCATCTATTCCCCCTTGGATGGTGAGCGCGCGGCGCCGGACTGGCGCCCGCGTACTCTGAACGCCATTCAGGTTGTTCACAAGTCCCTGCCGTTGCAGCGATGCGACCGTACGTTGCACCTATCTTCCACGCCGGGAGTCTGTTCCAATGGCGCCAACGGGGGAGGCGTGGATGGCCTACCGCTGGCAGCGCCGGGGATCGGCAGGGGATTGGGTTCTCCGGAAGCACGCCAGTTGGGACGCGCACCTCGATGTTGTTCCGCATCCAGGTGGGATTCTTCTAAGGGGGAAGAGTCATGTCGTTCCTTTCCGGTACCGCGCGTTCCGCGCGTCTGTTCGCCTTTGTCTCGTTGTTGTCCTGCCTGGCCCTGTTCTGGCCCGGCGCGGCGCGCGCGGCCCATACCTCGCTGCTGTGCGGACCGCAGACGGTCCATGTGCCCAGCGGCGGCAGCGTGGCGATCAACGTCACCGCCTGTGCAGGCAGCAACATCTTTCTCGCCGGCGACGGTCCCGTGGACGGGCCAGCGCTGCCACAGCGCGGCAGCGCCATCCTGCGCATCGACGATCCCAACTGGTATGTGGACTACAGCCACAACGGCGTCAACACCACCGGCGATGTTTTCGAGTTCTCCGACACGGCCAACCGCACGGTGCGGGTGACGATGATCGTCGACCCGCCGGCCTCGTCGATCGTGGTCAGCCCGGCCACCCTCGACACGATGACCGCCGGCACGGCGTTTGCGCAGACCCTCAGCGCCACCGGCGGTACGTCGCCGTACACCTACACCACCAACACCGCGCAGCTCCCGCCAGGGATCACCCTCTCCAGCGCCGGGCTGCTGTCGGGTACCCCGTCCGCACGCGGTGCCTTCAGTTTCACCGTGCGTGCCACCGACAACACGGGCGCCGTGGTCGACAAGGCGTACGCGTTGACGGTGCAGAACCCCAGCCTGTCGCTCAGCCCGAGCTCGGCCACCGCCGTGCAGAACGTCCCGTTCTCGCTGACGCTGGGCGGCCAGGGCGGCGTGGCGCCGTACATCATCGCGCTGGAAAGCGGTTCCCTGCCCACCGGCATTTCGCTGGCCGGCGGCGTGCTGTCCGGCACGCCGACCGGTGCCGTACAGGGATACCCCGTGACCTTCCGGGTCACCGACAGCAGTGCCGGTGCCGCGCCTTACTACGAACTGGAGAGCTTCACCTTGACGGTCAGTTCGGCGCCGTCGGTCAGCATCGCCGTGGCACCGTCCAGCGTGCTCGAGGACAGCGGCCTGCCGCTGGTCTACACCGTCACGCGCAGCGCCAGCCTGCCCACGCCGACCACGGTGACTCTGGCCACCTCCGGCACGGCGACCAGCGGTGACTACACCGGTGCGGTACCGAGCGTGGTCATTCCGGCCAACGCCACCAGTGCCACGGTCAGCATCACTCCGGTGGCCGATACCGCAGTGGAGGCCAATGAAACGGTGATCGTGACCGTGGCGGCCGGTGCCGGCTACACCGTGGGCGCGCCGGCGTCCGCGACCGGGACCATCCTCAACGACGACCTGCCCGTTGCGAGCATCGCCGTCTCGCCCGCCTCGGTGGATGAAGACAGCGGCACGCCGCTGGTCTACACCGTCACCCTGGACCGCCCCAATCCGGTTCCCCTCACGGTGCCGATTTCGGTGGGCGGCACGGGTACGTTCGGCGTGGACTACACCGGTGTCGTGGCAGCGGTGGCGATCGCCGCCGGCAGCACCACCGGCACGCTCACGTTGTTCCCCATCGCCGACAGCGTGGCGGAATCCAACAAGACCGTCGTGGTCACTCTGCTGCCGAGCGCCGGTTACACGATCGGCACGCCGGGCAGCGCCACCGGCACCATCCGCGATGACGACCTGCCGGTGCTGCGCGTCAACGACGTCACCGCCACGGAAGGAGACAGCGGGGCCAGCGCCTTCATCTTCACTGTGTCGCTGGACGTACCCGCAGGCCCGGGCGGGGTGACGTTCGACATCGCCACCGCCGATGGCACCGCCACGGCCGGCTCGGACTACGTGGCGCGCAGCCTGGTCGGCCAGACCATTCCGGCCGGCGCCCAGAGCTACACCTTCGCCGTGCAGGTCAACGGCGACACGCTCTATGAGCTCAACGAGAGCTTCACGGTGAATGTGAGCAACGTCGTGGGCGCGACCGTCGCCGATGCGCAGGGCGTGGGCACGATCGTCAACGACGATCCGCTGCCGACGGTGTCCATCGCCGATCTCGCCCTCAACGAAGGCAACAGCGGCTCCACCCCCGCACTGCTGACCGTTACGTTGTCGGCTCCCAGCTCGCGGCCGGTCGCGGTCCAGTACGCCTCCGCCGACGGAACCGCCACGGCGTCCAGCGACTACACGGCCGTGAGCGGCATCCTGGTCTTCCCGGCCGGGACCACCACGATGTCGATCAGTGTCCAGATCCACGGCGATACCACCGTGGAGCTGGATGAGACCTTCCAGGTGAACCTGAGCAATCCGGTCAACGCCGTCCTTGGCGACGCGTCGGCCGTGGTGACCATCCTCAACGACGACCAGCCGGTGGTGCTCTCGCCCGGCAGCCTGCCGATGCCGACGGCGGGCGTTCCCTACGCGCAGGCGGTCTCGGCCAGCGGGGGTACCGCGCCGTACTCCTACGCCATCATCGCCGGCAGCCTGCCGCCCGGCATCAATCTCAACACCGCTTCGGGGGCCCTCAGCGGCACGCCCACCACCGTGGGCAGCTACGCATTCCAGGTACGTGCCACCGACAACAGCGCGGTACCGAATTCCAGCATGCAGCCCTACACGCTGCTCGTCGCCGCGCCCACGTTGACGCTGCCGGGCGCCGCCCTGCCGCAGGCGATCCGAGGCCAGTCGTTCACCAGCGACCGCGGCCCCGTCGATGGCGGCAACGGGCCGTACACCTTCAACGCCATCGGCGTGCTGCCGCCGGGACTGAGCCTGAGCCCGACCGGTGTGCTCAGCGGCACGCCGACCCTGGCGGGCAGCCATACCTTCACCGTCAGCGCGCAGGACAGCACGCTCGGGCTTGGTGCACCGTACCGCGTCAGCGAGACCCTCACGCTGACCGTGGCAGAACCGGTGCCGCTTGCGGGCAACGTCACGCTGCTGACCAGCTACAACGCCCCGGCCATCCCGGTGAACCTGGCGCTGTCCGGTGGTGCGGCCACCACGGTGACGGTGGCCACGGCCCCGTTGCACGGCACGGCGGTGATCATCAATGCCGGCGTGATCTCCTACCAGCCGACGACCGGTTACGCCGGCCCGGACAGCTTCACCTACACGGCCACCGGCCCGGGCGGCACCTCCACGCCGGGTACCGTCGACATCACGGTGGGCAACCCCGTCATCTCCGTCACTGCCAGCGGCAGTCTGGCTGCCGAGGCCGGCACGCCGTACAGCCAGACGTTCACCTGGACCGGTGGCGCGTTGCCGTATGGCAGCCACCAGGTGGCCAACCTGCCGGATGGCCTGTCGATCACCGCCACCAGCGCCAACAGCGTGACCGTCAGCGGCACACCGACCCGCTCGGGCAGCTTCTCCCTGGTGCCCAGCGCCACGGACAGCAGCACCGGCGCGGGCCCGTTCACCGTGGACGGCACCTTCACCCTGGTGGTGGGCAGCCCGGTGCTGTCGGCCACGCCGGCCGTCCTGCCTGCCGGCACCGCCGGCAGCGCCTACCAGCAGACGATCGCGGCCACCGGCGGCATCGCGCCGTACCAGGTGGCGCTGAGCGGCACGCTGCCGGCCGGCCTCAGCTTCAACGCCGCCACCGGCACCCTGTCCGGCACGCCGACCCAGTCGGGCAGCTTCGCGCTCACGGCCACCCTCACCGACAGCACGGCCGGCACCCCGGCCAGCCTGGTGCAGAGCTATACCCTGGTGGTGGCCAGCCCGACCCTGTCGGCCACGCCCGTCGCGCTCCCCGCCGGCACCGCCGGCAGCGCCTACCAGCAGACGATCACGGCCACCGGCGGCATCGCGCCGTACCAGGTGGCGCTGAGCGGCACATTGCCGGCCGGCCTCAGCTTCAACGCCGCCACCGGCACGTTGTCCGGCACGCCGACCCAGTCGGGCAGCTTCGCGCTCACCGCGACCGTCACCGACAGCACCAGCGGTACGCCAGCCAGTGTTGCCCAGGGCTACACCCTGGTGGTGGCCAGTCCGACGTTGTCGGCCACCCCGGCCGCGTTGCCGGCCGGTACCGCCGGCAGTGCCTACCAGCAGGCGATCACGGCCACCGGCGGCATCGCGCCGTACCAGGTCACGCTGAGCGGCATGCTGCCGACCGGCGTCACCTTCGATGCGGCCACCGGCACGCTGTCGGGCACGCCGCTGCAGTCGGGCACCTTTGCCCTGACGGCGACGATCACCGACAGCACCGGCGGCACCCCGGCCAGCACCACCCAGGCCTACAGTCTGGTGGTGGCCAGCCCGGTGCTGGTGGCCACGCCGTCGGCGCTCGCCGGTGGCACCGCGGGAACCCCATACCAGCAGGCGATCACCGCGACCGGTGGCATCGCGCCCTACCAGGTGGCATTGAGCGGCACGCTGCCGACCGGCGTCAGCTTCGATGCCGCTACCGGCATGGTGTCGGGCACGCCGCTGCAGTCGGGCACCTTCGCCCTGACGGTGACGATCACCGACAGTACCGGCGGCACCCCGGCCAGCGTCACCCAGCCCTACAGCCTGGTCGTGGCCAGCCCGGTGCTGGCGACCCCGCTGACGGCCCTGCCGGGCGGCACCGCCGGCAGCGTCTACCAGCAGGCATTCACTGCCACCGGCGGCATCGCGCCGTACCACGTGGCGCTCTCCGGTGCGCTGCCGGCCGGCCTGTCGTTTGATGCCGGCACCGGCACGCTGTCCGGCACGCCGACCCAGTCGGGGACGTTCGCGCTGACGGTCACCATCACCGACAGCACGGGCGGCACCCCGGCCAGCCTCACCCAGCCCTACAGCCTGGTGGTGGCCAGCCCGGTGCTGGTGGCGACGCCGGCGGCACTGGCGGCTGCCACGGCAGGCACGCCCTACCAGCAGGTGTTCTCTGCCACGGGCGGCATCGCGCCGTACCGCGTGGTGCTGTCCGGCGCCCTGCCGGCCGGCCTGTCGTTCGATGCCGGTACCGGTACGCTGTCCGGTACACCGACCCAGTCGGGCAGCTTCGCGCTGACCGCCACGGTCACCGACAGCACCGGTGGCACCCCGGCCAGCCTGGTACAGGTCTACACGCTGACCGTGGCCGCGCCTGCCCTGTCGTTGAGTCCGGTTGCGGGCGCGCTGCCGGCGTCCACCGCCGGCAGCAGCTACACGCTGGCCTTCACCACCCAGGGCGGGCTCGCGCCTTACCGCTACACGCTCGCCACCGGTGCACTGCCGACGGGCCTGGTGCTCGACGCGGCCACTGGCCGGGTCGCCGGCACACCGAGCGTGGCGGGCAGCTTCGCCTTCAGCGTGACCGTCACCGACGCCACCGCCGGCGGTGCCGGCTCGCTCACCCAGGCCTACACGCTGAGCGTGTCGGCACCGGCGCTCGTGCTCACCCCGGCCTCGCTGCCGGCCGGGCTGTTCGGCAACCGTTACGAGCAGGGCCTGACCGCCACCGGGGGTACCGCACCGTACCGCTATGCGGTGAGTGCCGGTGCGTTGCCGGAAGGGATGACGCTGGAGGCTGCCGGACTGCTGGCAGGCACGCCGACCGCAGCGGGCGCGTTCGCGTTCACCGTCACCGCCACCGATGCGCTGGGCTTCACCGGCAGCCAGAACTACGTTGTGCAGATCGCCCAGCGTCCCGATCCGACCCGCGATCCGGAAGTGCGGGGTCTGCTGACGGCCCAGCGCGATGCGGCACGCCGGTTTGCGCACTCGCAGATCGAGAACTTCCAGCAGCGCATGCAACGCCTGCACGGCGCCAGCGGCAGCAACGGGTTCAGCAACAGTCTGAGCCTGTCCTACGCACCGCGCCGCTGCGAGCCGATGGTGGGCAACGTGCCGGGGCCGGACTGCGACGCGCAGCGCCGCCAGCCGTTCGACCGCGAGACCGGGCTGGAGCAGCCGGCATCCCGCGTCGATACCGGCTCGCAGGCTCCGTTGGGGCTGTGGGTAGGCGGCACCCTGCGCTCCGGCCGCAGCGAGGGCGGCCAGCGTGCCGGTACCGACTTCGAGACCGATGGCGTCACCGTCGGTAGCGACCTGCGGATCAGCGAAGCCTTCGCCGTCGGCGCCGGGCTCGGCTACGGCCGCGATCGCAGCGACGTCGGCGAAAGCGGCAGCCGCAGCGATGGCCAGGCCTACAGCATGGCGGTGTACGCCAGCTACAGCCCGGGCCGCAGCCTGTTCGTGGACGCCCTGCTGGGCCACCAGCTGCTGGACTACAGCCTGCGCCGCTACGTGACCGGCGACGGCGGCTTCGTGCATGCACGTCGCAACGGCAGCCAGTGGTTCGGTTCGCTCGCCTTCGGTGCCGATCTGGCCCGTGGCAACTGGCAGTTCACCCCGTACGCCCGCCTGGATGCATCGCAGGGCTCGCTGGACCGCTACGTGGAGCAGGGCAACGACCTGTTCGCGCTGCGCTACGGCGACCAGGACGTGGACGCCACCACCGGCAATGCCGGCCTGCGCGTGGAAATGCGCCAGACCGCCACATGGGGTGCATGGACACCGCAGCTGCGCGTGGAATACCAGCACGACTTCAGCGGCAGTGGCCTGGCCACCCTGCAGTACGCCGATCTGGTCGACGTGCCGTTCTACCGCACCCCGCTGGACGGGTTCGACCGCAGCCGCTGGATGCTGGGTGCCGGGGTGATGTTCGACGTCGGCCGCACCTGGGGTCTGCGCGTGGACTACCGCGGGTTGGTGGGCAGTGGCAACGACCGCGACCACGGCGTGCAGATCAGCCTGGACAAGGAGCTGTAAGGAGTACAAAAAAAAACCCCGCCAAGGCGGGGTTTTTTACTTTCTTCAGTTGCTCCAGTCCGGCATCGGCATCGCATCGACCGGGATCGGGGAGGTGTCGTCGGCATCCTTGCCGCGCGCGTGCTTGCCGCGCAGGTCGTTCTCGATCTGGTAGTTGCGGCGCTGCAGCCAGGCATCCCGGGTCAGGGCGTACTCGTCCACCGCGTTGTCGCGGATGTCGTCCAGCGCCATCAGCTGCGAGCGCATGTCCACCAGCTGCAGACCCTGCAGGCCGATGCGGACCTTGTCCTCTTCGATCGTACGGATCGGCGAGAGCGGGATGTCGCCGGCCAGGCCGAACACATCGCGCACGGTACGCGGCCCGAAGAAGGGCAGCTCCACGTAGCGCGACCGGCGCCAGCCCCAGGCACCCAGGGTCTGGCCGAAGTCTTCGCTGCGACGTGGCACCAGCGCTTTGCTGGCCGGATCGAACAGGCCACCGATACCCAGCGTGGTGTTCATCAGGAAGCGGCCCAGGGTGTCCCACGCATCGTCCGCGCGCCCCTGCAGCAGCTGGTTGGTCATGGTGACCGGTGCACGCAGGTTGCTGAAGAAGTTGGTCACGCCGGTACGGGCGAAGCGCGGCACCACCTTGGTGTAGGCCGTGGCCAGCGGACGGGCGACCGCGCGGTCGACCACGTTGTTGAAGCTGTGCACGCGGCGGTTGAACGGTTCCCACGGATCGTACGGCGCGCTGGCCGCCAAGGTGCCATCGGCGCTCGGCGCCGGGCCGCCGTACAGCGCGGCGAAGTCGTCTTCGGCATCGGTCGGGGCCGTGCCGCCCGCGCTGGCCGGCGACGTGCCGTCGGCTCCGGACTGCGCCGGATCCCCGACGGCATCGGCCGGCACCGGCGCCGGCACTTCGGATTGCGGCAGGGCGTCGGCGGGTGCGTCGAGCGCTGCATCGGCGGCGGTCGGTGTCACCGGCACGCTGGTCGGCGCACTGTCGCGCGCGGGCTTGCCGGCACACGCGGTCAGCGCCGTGGCGAGCACAAGGAGGGGAAGGGTGCGTAGGACGTTCATGTCAGCTCGCCGCAGAAGGGGCATTGAAATCCAGGGTGGGCGCCAGCCGGTAGGCGGCACACAGTTCGTTGAAGCCGGCCGGCGAACCGACGATGGTCGGCGCACCGCCGCGGTCGCGCAGACGCGCGGCCAGTTCGGCCAGCAGCGCCACACCGGCGCTGTCGACCCGCGTCACCGCGGTCAGATCCAGCTGCAGCACGCCGTCGAGCGAGGTCAGCGACGGCCACAGGGCCGTTGCCGCCGCGCGGTCGAGCACCCCGCTGAACACCAGCGCGGTGCCGTCGCGACGGGCGCTGGCCGCATTACTTGCCACGGGGCGCCTGTCCGGCCTGCATGGTGCCGTTGCGCAGTTCGGCAGCCACCTGCTGGATGGTCTTCTGGCGCAGCGGGGCGTCGAACTGGGTCTTGAACGTCTGCACGTAGGAGATGCCCTCGATCATCACGTCGAAGATCTTCCACTGGCCGCTCACGTTGCGCATCAGGTAGTCGACCGGGGTCGGCTCGCTGCCGGCGCGGATCAGCTCGGTGGACACGCGCACGCCCCGGTTGCCGGGCAACGGGGACTCGGACTTCAGGCGGAACGTCGGCTTGCCCTGGATTTCCAGCAGGGCCGAGCCGTAGCGCTGCATCAGGTTGTCGGCCATCGCGTCGGCAAACAGCTTCACATCGGCATCGGACGCGCCGCGGCCGTGCACGCCGAGGACCAGGCGCGCGGCATAGTCGCGGTCGAAGGTCTTGTTCAGCTCGCTGTTGATGAAACCGCGCAGCGCGGTCGGATTGCCGCGGAACTCGGTGCGGCGCGCCTGCAGCGTGGTCAGGATGCGGGTGCTGGCGTCGAGTACGGCGCTGCCGGCCTGGCCCTGCTGGGCGCCGGCGGCGGCCGGGGCGGCCTGGGCCATCGACAGCGACGGCAGCGAGGCGAGCAGGGCCGTGGCGAGCAGGGCGGGGATCAGTCTGGTTTTCATGGTTGCGGTTCCTTTGCAGGCGCCTGTGCGCCATTGCCCTCGTGGGAATCAGCGCCGCCGGCGTTGCCCGGGCCACTGAACATGTATTTGCCGACCAGTTGCAGCAGGTCTACCGCCGGCTGGGTGAAGACGATCTCATCGCCGGACTTGAGCACGTCCGGATCGCCGCCCGGCTGCAGACCGATATAGCTCTCGCCCAGCAAACCGCTGGTGAATATGCCGGCGGAGGTGTCGGCCGGCAGGTCCTTGAACTTGCCGTCCAGCGTCAGGGTGACGATCGAATCGAACTTGGTCGGATCCAGCTCGATCTGCGCGACCTGGCCGACGGTGACGCCGCCGATCTTGACCGGCGCCTGTTTGCGCAGCTGGCCGATCTGGGTGAAGCGCGCCTTCAGTTCGTAGCCGCTGCTGCCCAGCTCCCACCGCTGGTTGGTGGACGCCACGGCCAGCACCAGCAGCGAGGCCAGCGCCAGCAGCAGGAACGCGCCGACGGAAAATTCGAGTCTGGGACCGCGGATGGCCATGTCGTGTCTCACTGTTCTTTGTCAGGTGCCCGGACAGCTCGCCGGGCGGGAGGATCTGCATGCGTGAAGCAGTACCGGCCGGTTCAATGGCCGGTGGGTATCTACTGGAACATCATTGCCGACAGCACGAAGTTGAACATCAGCACCAGCAGCGAGGCGTTGACCACCGCACGCGTGGTGGCCACCGAAGTACCTTCGATGGTGGGCTCGGCGTTGAACCCCACGTACGAGGCCACCAGCGCCGCCGTGCCGCCGAAGATCGCCGACTTGAGCATCGCCACGCCGAAGTCGTCCCAGAAATCCACGCTGTTGCTCAGCGCCGACCAGAACACGCCGTTGTCCAGCCCGAGCACGTGCACGGCCTCGAAGTAGCTGGCGCTGATCGCCAGCGAACAGAAAATGCCGGTCAGCAGCGGCACGGTCAGCACCGCGGCCCAGAAGCGCGGCGCCACCGCCTTGGCAATCGGATCGATGGCCATCAGCTCCAGCGCCTTGATCTGGTCGGTGGCACGCATCAGGCCCAGCTCGGCGGCGATGGAACTGCCCGCGCGGCCGATGAACAGCAGCGCGGTCAGCACCGGGGCCAGCTCGCGGTACAGCGACAGGCCGAGCAGCGTGGACAGCGCATCGGCGGCACCGAAGGTGGTCAGTGTGCGATAGCCCTGCAGGGTCAGCACCAGCCCGACGAAGGCGCCGCCCACGGCGATGATCGGCAGCGAACGCGCACCGATCTTGTAGATCTCGCGGGTCAGTTCGGCGAGGAAATCGGCGGTCGGCACCGAGCCGCGCAGTACCGTCAGGGAGAACAGGCCGGCGCGGCCGAGCGAACGGGTGGCTTCAACGAACGGCATCAGGCAACCCTCGCGCGCGGTGCGGCATCGAATGGAATCGGGCCATCCGGTTCGCCGTGCAGGAACTGGCGCAGCAGCGGGTCCTGGCTGGATTCCAGATCGGCCGGGCTGCCCTGGAACACGATCCCACCGTTGGCGATCGCGATCACCTGATCGCAGATCGGCAGGGTCTCGTGCACATGGTGGCTGACAATGATGCTGGTCAGCCCCAGGCTGTGGTTGAGGCGCTGGATCAGGCTCATGATCACCCCGCTGGCGATCGGGTCCAGCCCGGTCAGCGGCTCGTCGTAGATCATCAGCGGCGGATCCAGAGCCAGCGCGCGGGCCAGCGCGACGCGGCGCGCCATGCCGCCGGACAGCTCGCGCGGCCAGGCATCGGCGGCGGCCAGCAGGCCCACCGCGTGCAGCTTCATCTGCACCAGGCGGCGCAGCACCGGCGTCGGCAGGCGGGTATGGGTGCGCAGCGGCAGCGCGACGTTTTCGGCCACGGTCAGGTCGGTGAGCAGGCCATTGCCCTGCAGCAGCACGCCGACGCTGCGGCGCATCTCGCGCAGCGCGCTGCTGCCGGTGGGGATCGGCTTGCCGAACAGCGTGACGCTGCCGGCCACCGGACGCAGCTCACCGGTCAGCGCGGCCAGCAGGGTGGACTTGCCGCTGCCGGACGGGCCAAGCACGGCGGTGATGCTGCCACGGGGTACGGACATCGAGACGTCGCGCAGGATCGTGCGCCCGCCGCGGTCGATCCGCACGTTGGACAACTGCACCAGATCATCTTCGGAAGCCGTCATGGGCACCATTAACAAATTTCCAACGTTGTAAGATCGTGGTGAACGGCTGAACATAACCGAACTGGACCGTGCAGTATTGTCGCACGCCCCCATGCCGGAACAACGGCCGTGGCCCTGACGGGCGCTGCAACACACCGTGTCGGCCGGCGATGGAACACGCCATTCCTCCTCCGTGCGTGCCGCCGCGCTGCGTCGGTGCGCCCGCTGCGGCACACTCCTGCGATGACCCACGCTGTTTCCGATTTCCGCCTGTACCACTCCAACGCGCTCGATGTGCTGGCCGCCCTGCTGGCTGCCGAAGTGCGCACGCCGGTACCGGGCCAATCCGTGCTCGAACCGGAGGTGGTGCTGATCCCGCAGGTGGCCATGCGCCGCTGGCTGCAGTCCACGCTGGCGGCCGAGTATGGCATCGCCGCCAACCTGACCTTCCTCACCCCGGGTGAGTTCGTGGCGCGCGCGCTCAACGCCAACGTGCCGGGCGAACACGACGATCTCAACGCCGAAGGGCTGCGCTGGCGGCTGTACGCGGCGCTGCAGGACGCCACGCTGATGGCGCGCCCGCCGATGCGCGCGCTGCAGGCGTACCTGTCGGCGGCCGATCCGCTCAAGCCGTGGGCGCTGGCCGGCGAGCTGGCGGCGGTGTTCGAGAAGTACCAGGCCTGGCGTCGCGATTGGCTGCTGCGCTGGGAAGCCGGTGCCGAACCGAACGATCCGCAGGCCATCCTGTGGCGGCACATCGCCAGTGGCGAGCAGTACCGCGCGCGCCGCATCCACGCCTACCTGGAGCGGTTCGAGGGCGCAGGCAAGCCGGTGCCGCAGGGCCTGCCCGCGCGCGTGTTCGCCTTCGCCACGCTCAACATCTCGCCGGACGTGCTGCGGGTGATGGCGACCCAGGCGCGGGTCGGCACGATGCATTTCTACCTGCCCACGCCGACCCAGGCGTACTGGGGCGACCTTCAGACCCTGGGCGAGAAGCTGCGCAGCGGCGCGGCCGATCCGTTCGGCGGCAGCGCCGGCGAGAACCGCCTGCTGCAGGCGTGGGGTGCGGCAGGCCGCGACTTCATGGCCGTGCTGGGCAGCTACGAGGTGGTGCACCCGGCCGGTGAGATCGCCGCCTACGACGATCCCGAGGAAGATACCGGCCCCACGCTGGACCAGGGCGGGCTGTCGGACAGCCTGCTGCATCGCCTGCAGCGCGACCTGTTCCACCGCCGCGGCGAACCGGCCGGCCCGCGTCGCCAGGCGCTGCGCCATGACGATCCCAGCCTGCAGGTGCATGCCTGCCATACGCGCCTGCGTGAACTGCAGGTGCTGCATGACCAGCTGCGCGGCCTGCTGCAGGACAACCGGTTCGATCCACCGCTGCAGGCCCGCGACATCGCGGTGCTGGCCCCGGACATCGACCCCTATGTGCCGTACCTGGAAGCGGTGTTCGGCGGGCGCAGCGGTGGCGAAGAGCACATTCCCTATGCGCTGGCCGATACCAGCCCGCTGGCCGGTGAGCCGCTGGCCGATGTGTTCGTGCACCTGCTCGGCCTGCCGGTGTCGCGCTTCGGGGTGAACGAAGTGCTCGACCTGCTCGCCAGCGCGCCGCTGGCCGACGCCGCCGGTCTGGACGCAGCGGCGTTCGACCGCCTGCACGACTGGCTGGACGCGGCGGGCGCGCGCTGGGGGCTGGATGCCGCGCACCGCCGCGAGCACCAGGCACCGGACGATGACGCTTTCACCTGGCAGTTCGCGCTCGACCGGCTGCTGCTCGGCCATGCCAGCGGCAGCGACGACGACATCGCCGGCGTGGCGCCGTGGCCGGAGCTGGAAGGCAGTGCGCTGGACGCGCTGGACCGGCTGCTTGGCCTGCTGCGCGTGCTGGCGCGCTATCAGAAGGCGCTTGGCCAGGCGCTGTCGCCGGCGCAGTGGCGCCAGCGGTTGCTGGCCATGCTGGATGCGCTGCTGCCCGACCCGCCGCAGGCGGCCAACAGCCAGCGCGCGCTGGAGCGCCTGCGCAAGCTGATCAACGACTTCGCCCGTGACGCGGCCACCGCCGGCTATCAGGGCGAGGTGCCGCCGGAGGTGGTGCGCGCGCACTTCGCCGGCGCGCTGGCCCAGGCCGATACCCGCGCACCGCTGCTGACCGGCGGCGTCAGCTTCGGCCGCATGGTGCCGATGCGTCTGCTGCCGTTCCGGGTGATCTGCGTGCTGGGATTGAACGACGGCGACTTCCCGCGGCGCGATCCGGCCGCCGGCCTCAACCAGCTCACCGCCGAACTGGGCACGGACAAGCGCCGGCATGGCGACCGATCGCTGCGCGAGGATGACCGTTTCCTGTTCCTGCAGCTGTTCGCCTCGGCGCAGGACGTGTTCTACCTGAGCTACCTTGGCGCCGACCCGCGCGATGGCAGCGTGCGCGAACCGTCGGTGCTGGTCAGCGAACTGATCGACGCGGCGGCCGAGTACCACCAGGCGCCGGCGACGGTGGCCCGGCAGATGACCGTGCGGCATTCGCTGCAGCCCTTCGCCCCGGCTGCCTTCGGCGGCGGCGATGAGCCCCGGCGCTTCAGCTACCGCCAGCAGTGGCACCCCGCGGCCGGGTCGCTGGGCGGTACCCGCCGCGCGCTGGCGCCGTGGTTCGCCCAGGCGCTGCCGCCGTCGGAGACCGCAGGCCTGGAAGCCGACCTGGGCCTGGACGCGCTGCGCCGCTTCCTCACCGATCCGGCCAGCCAGTTCCTGTCCCAGCGCCTTGGCCTGCGCCTGCCCGACGAGGTGGGCAGTGCCGACGACGTCGAGCCGCTGGTGATGGCGTCGCGTGGCCACGACAAGGTCCACCTGCAGCACGCGGTGATCGCCGCCACGCTGGCCGGGGACGAAGCGCCGTTGTATCCCCGCCTGCGCGCCCGCGCTCTGGTGCCGTCCGGCGCGCTGGGCGAGCGCCAGTTCGCGGCGCTGCAGGCGCAGACCGAACCCTATGCAGACGCGTTGGCGGCCTGGCAGGCCGGCAGCGTGGCCGACAGCCGCCGCTACGAGGTGGACATTGATGGCATGCGCCTGCACGGGCGCGTGGATGACGTGTACCCGCATGGGCTGGCGCGCCTGCGCGCGGATCGCCTGAACGGTCGCGCGGCCATCCGCCAGGGACTGGACTGGCTGCTTGCCAACGCGGCGGGCGATGCGTTGCCGCTGGTCCAGTTCCACGATGCCGGCGACGAGGGGCTGGGCCCGCACGTGCTGGCGCCGCTGCCTGCCGACCAGGCACGCGCCGCCCTGCGCCGCCTGCTGCAGCTGCGCAGTGAGGGCCTGCGTGCGCCGTTGCTGTACGGCCCGTCCACCGGCTGGGCGCTGTACACCGCCGCGGAGGCCAAGCGTGCCACCGAGGGCTATGCCAAGTGGCATGGCAGCGAGCGCAGTTGGGCCGAATCCAGCGGCGCCAGCTACCAGCTGGCCCTGCGCGGTCGCGATCCGTTCGCCACCGCCGACAGTTACCGCCAACTGCTGCACACCAGCTTCGTGGTGTTCACCGCGGTGCGCGAAGGCCGGGTCTTCCCGGGCTTCGATGAGGAAGGAGCCGCGCAATGAACGACCACACCCTGCTCGATGATCCCTACCTGGCGCTGCCGCTGGACGGCGTGCGCCTGATCGAGGCCAGTGCCGGCACCGGCAAGACCTTCACCCTGGCCACGCTGTTCACCCGCCTGGTGGTGGAGAAGGGCTGGCGCATCGGCCAGATCCTGGCGGTGACCTTCACCGATGCGGCCACCCAGGAACTGCGCAAGCGCATCCGCGAGCGGCTGGCCCTGGCGGCCCAACTGGTCGAGCGCGCGCCATCCCCCGACGACGGCCCCGACGTGGTGCTGACCCGCGCCCTCCTGCAGCGCCAGCTGGCGCGCGGCGAGGAAACCCCGGCCGCACTCGCGCGGCGGCTGCAGACTGCGGCCGACGAAATCGACCTCGCCGCGATCTTCACCATCCACGGCTTCTGCACCCGTGTGCTGCGCGAGCACGCCCTGGAGAGCGGGCACACCTTCGACCCACCGACGCTGCTGCCGAGCGAACGCGAGCTGCACGACGAACTGGCGGCCGACCTGTGGCGCGTCCATGCCAACGACCCGGCCACCGTCGAGGCGCTGACCTGGCTGTGGTCCACGCCCGATGCGCTGGCCGGCGATCTGGCGACCCTGATCAAACCGTTGCCGCTGCTGCCGGCGGCACCGACCCAGACCTGCCCCGATCCCGCGCCGCAGCTGGACGCCGCGGCCGCCGCGCTGGCCGAGGCGATCCCGGCGCATGCAGAAGACGCGCAGGCGCAGATCGCGAGCGCCTTCGACCGCAAGGTGTTTGATGGCCGCCGCGCGAAACGGCCGAGCTTCGACAAGGCCTTCGGCGAGCTGTTCGCCGGCGTGGCCACGCAGCACTGGGCCCGCGGCGACAAGACCCACCTGGGCAAGCTGCTGCCGGTGAACCTGCTGGCGTTCTGCCGGGACGCCGAGCAGGGGCAGTGCCCGAGCTCGCCCCTGTTCGACGCGCTGCAGCGCTGGTGGCATGCCGCCGATGCCCGTGAACAGTGGCTGCGGCAGGCGGCCATCGTGTTCCTGCACGCGTTGCGCGCCGAGGCGCGCGCGCGCCTGGCCGAGCTCAAGCGGATCGGCCGCGTGCAGACCTACGACGATCTGATCGAGGGCGTGGCCGATGCGCTCGACGGCCCGCACCGCGCCACGCTGGTGCGGCAGCTGCGGGCGCAGTACGCGATCGCGCTGGTGGACGAATTCCAGGATACCGACGATCGCCAGTGGGGCATCTTCCAGCGGGTGTTCGGCCGCTCCGAGGAGACGGAGGACGCCGGACTGGCCCCGGCGCTGTTCCTGATCGGCGATCCGAAGCAGGCCATCTACGGGTTCCGCGGCGGCGATATCCACACCTACCTCAAGGCCAAGCGACAGGCGGACGCCGCCCCCGCGCTGGACCGCAACTTCCGCTCGCGTCCGGCCGTGCTGCATGCGATCGAAGCGCTGTACGCCCATGCCGGCGAGCGCGCGTTCCTGGAAGAGGACATCGCCTTCGAACCGGTGCACCCGGGCAGCACCCGCAGCGACGACGACTTCCTGCGTGACGGCGCGCCCGCACCGGGCCTGACCGTGCGCGTGCTGCACAACCCCGACGGTGGCGCGCTCAAGGCCGATGCGTCGCGCCAGCAGGCCAGCGATGCCTGCGTGGCCGAGATCCACCGCATTCTCGTCCAGGCGCGGCAGGGCCGCGCGCTGCTGCGTGGGCATCCGGTACAGCCCGGCGACATCGCCGTACTGGTGCGCTCGCACAAGGAAGCCACGCGCATCCAGCAGGCGCTGGGCGCGGTTGGTATTCCTGCCGTGGCCGCCGGCAAGCAGAGCCTGTACGCCACCGACGAGGCCCACGAACTGCGCCTGCTGCTGCTCGCGCTGCTGCAACCTGCCGATGAAGGGCGCCTGCGCGCGGCGCTCTCCACTGTGCTGCTGGGCGAAGACGCACAGGCCATCGACGCGATGGAACGCGAGGGTGAGTCGCAGCGCACCTTCCAGCTGCGCCTGCTGCTGTGGCGCGAGCGCTGGCAGCGCGGCGGCCCGTTCGCGGTGATCGCCGATCTGTGCGCCGAGCACGCCGAGCGTCTGCTCGGCCTGCTCGATGGCGAGCGTCGCCTGACCAATTACCTGCAGCTGGGCGAACTGCTGCAGCAGGCGGCCGGGCACACCCTGGGCATGCATGGCCTGCTGGACTGGCTGCAGGTCCAGATGGCGCACGCCGACCAGAACGACGAGCAGCAGCTGCTGCGGCTCGAATCGGATGCGCGCCGCGTGCAGATCATCACCCTGCACAAGAGCAAGGGCCTGGAGTATCCGCTGGTGTTCCTGCCGTTCGTGGGCATCGATGGCGGTGGCAACCGTGCCGATTCCAACTGCACCGTGCACGCCAACGGCCGCCGCGAGCTGCACTGGAAACTGGACCACGACGAGGCGTGGAACGCGGCCGTCGAGCGCGCCGCGCTGGAGCAGAACGCCGAAGACGCGCGGCTGCTGTACGTGGGTCTGACCCGGGCCGAACACGCGCTGTGGATCGCCGCCGGCGACCTCACCGGCCTGGCCAGAACCCGCCTGGCACCGATGCTGTCGGACCTGGATGCGCTGCGTTCGCACCCGGACATCGCTGTGGTCGAGGGACCCGCCGAGCCGCGCCCGGCCCAGCTTGCGTTCGTTGCCGAGGGCGAACTGCCGCCGGTGCGCGCGCTGACCCGGCGCGTGCCGCACGATTGGTGGGTGTACAGCTTCACCCAGTTGGCGCACGCCGACGCCGGGCACGACACCGAAGCCGCCGCGACCGAAGCGCCGGCGCCTGCGGCAGACGAACCGGCCGGCATCGACCCGGCGGTCGAGGCCGGGCCGGACACCGTCGCCGGCGCGGACCCGGTCGACCCGCGCTTCACGGGCAGCCGCTTCGGCAATGTCCTGCACGATGCGCTGGAGAACACCGACTTCGCGCGCTGGGCGGGCTGGCAGCCCGGGCAACCGGCGCCGGAAGAGCAGGCGCAGGTACTGCGCGATGCCCTGGCGCAGGAAGGCTATGCCGACGAAGACCTCGACGATGGCGTGGACATGCTGACCGCACTGGTGGGGCAGACGTTGACCGTGGCCCTGCCCGAGGGGGGCGCGCTGCACGACGTGCCTGCCGACGCGCGCCGCGCCGAAATCGAGTTCCACTTCGCCATGCAGCCCACCGCCGTGCCGGCACTGCTCGACCTGCTGCACGCGCACGGCCTGGTGCGCGAGCGGCGGGGCTTCGGCACGCGGCGCCGGCTGGAGGGCCTGATGACCGGCAAGATCGATCTCACCTACGTGCGCGATGGCCGCTGGTACGTGCTCGACTACAAATCCAACCGGCTGCCCGGCTACGACCCGGCACGGCTGGCCACCGCCATGCAGCACAGCGAGTACGACCTGCAGGCGCTGATCTACACCGTGGCGCTGCACCGGTGGCTGCGCTTCCGGCTGGGCGCGCAGTATGACCTGGCGCGCGACATGGGCGGCATCCGCTACCTGTTCTGCCGTGGCCTGGATGCCACCCGCGCCGACAGCCCCGGGGTGTATGCGCACCGATTCGACCCGGTGCTGGTCGATGCGATGGACGCCCTGTTCGCCGGGGGCGAGCATGCCCAGGCACGCATGGCTGCACGCGCACGGGGGGAGGCATGAGCCTGCTCGCCGCGCTCTACCGCAGCAACGCGCTGCGTACCCTCGACCACGCATTGGCGAACAGCCTGCGCCGGCTGCGTCCGGACACCCCGGACAGCGTCCTGGCGGCGGCCGCGCTGGCCTCGCTGGCGGTGTCGCAGGGCCACGCCGGCTTCGACCCTTGCTGTCCGCAGCGGCTGGTGGACACGCCCGCCGATTGGCCCCCTGCAGCGGCATGGCTGGCGCAGCTGCGCGCCTCGCCCTGGGTGGAGGTGCCCGACACGGCCGATGCCGACGCGGGCGATGTTCCGCTGGTGCTGGAGAATGGGTTGCTCTACCTGCGCCGCTACCGCGAGTACGAGCGCCGCCTGGCCACCGGCCTGCAGCGCATCGCCTCGCACACGCTGGCCACGGACGAACCGGCCGCGCTCGCGGCGCTGTTTGCCCAGCTGTTCCCGCAGGCGCACGATGGCATCGACCACCAGGCGCGCGCCGCCGCCATCGCGCTGCGCCACCCGCTGGTACTGGTCACCGGTGGACCCGGTACCGGCAAGACCACCACCATCGCGCGGCTGCTGGTGCTGCTTGCCGCACAGGCCGTGCAGGCCGATCGACCGGTGCCGCGCGTGGCCCTGGCGGCACCGACCGGACGCGCCGCCGAGCGCATGGCCGAGAGCCTGCGGCTGGCCGTGCAGCGCCTGCGCCTGGTCGGCATCGCACCGGCCCTGTGCGACGCCATGCCCGCGACCGGCACCACCCTGCATCGCCTGCTCGGCGTGATCCCCGATTCGCCGCGCTTCCGCCACCACCGCGACAATCCGCTGCCGTTCGACGTGGTGGTGGTCGACGAAGCGTCGATGATCGATCTGCCGTTGATGACCAAGCTGGTCGACGCGGTGGCCTCCGGCACCCGGCTGGTGCTGCTCGGCGATCCGGACCAGCTGCCCTCGGTGGAAGCCGGCGATGTGCTCAGCGCGATCCTGCGTGCCAGCGGCGATGGCCTGGGCACCCAGGCCGACGATGCGCAGGCCCTGCGCACGCTGCTGGCACCGGCCGCCCTGCAACCGCTGGCGGCGGCCACGCCGTTTGCCGGCCGCCGCGTGCAGCTGCAGCGCGGCTACCGTCAGACCGACGCGCTCGACCTGGCACCGCTGGCACATGCCGTGCGCGAGGGCGACAGCGCCACCGCCGTGGCGCTGCTGCGCGGCAGCGCGCTGGCCGGCGTGCACTTCCACGACGACCAGAGCGATCCCCTGCAGCACCACCGCGAGCACCTGCTGGCGCATTGGCGCGGGCTGGGTGAGGCGGCCGACCCCGGCCAGGCGCTGGCCAATGCCGGTCGCATCCGCCTGTTGACCGCAGTGCGTGAGGGGCCGCAGGGCGCACGCGGGCTCAACGCGCGCATCGAAGCGATGCTGGCCGGCGTGCCGCGCCCGGGCGCGGCGCCCGGCTACTTCCACGGCCGCCTGCTGCTCATTACCGAGAACAGCTATCGCCACCGTCTGTTCAACGGCGACATCGGCATCTGCCTGGGCGACCGGCATGGCGCGGTGACGGCCTGGTTCCCCGGCGAGACCGCCGACCAGCCACGCGGCTTCCATCCCGGTGCGCTGCCGGCGCACGAGAGCGCTTTTGCGATGACCGTGCACAAGGCGCAGGGCTCGGAGTTCGACGAGGTCTGGCTGCAGCTGCCGCGCCGCGACAACCGCGTGCTCTCGCGCGAGCTGATCTACACCGGCATGACCCGCGCACGCCACGCCCTGCACGTGCTGGGCAGCGCAGAGGTCATGGAGGCGGCACTGGCGCGGCATGCCAGCCGCCTGTCGGGGCTGGCAATGCGGTTGCAGGGAGAGAACACCGATACGGCGGCGGTGCCACCGGGACAGCATGCCGAGCCGCCGCCGTCACAAGGCGCGTTGTTCTAGACCGACGGCTTACGCCGGGATCAGGGTGGTGCCATCGGGATACACGATGGCACCGTCGCCACTCACGTCGAAGAAGCCCAGGCCGTGCTGGTGGGCAAGTTCCTGCACCCGGCCGTGCGCATGCTCGGCCACCGAGTGCGCGAAGGCGGCGTAGATCACCTGGCGGCCGACGCTGTAGTCGGTGACCTGCGGCCGATCGTCGTCGTCATCGGCGAGCGGTCCGTTCATCGGCGGATACTCGGTGGTGATATCGGTGTACCACGCCTGCAGCGCCGGCGCACTGACCGATGCGTCGTCGTAGTCGTGGTCTTCATTCCACTCGGCCTGGCGTTCGAACCAGGCGATGAAGGCGGCCACCTCGCGCGGGGCGGCTGCGGGATCAAAAACCATCACGTCATAACTCATGGGGCGTCCTTCACATCGGAGAATGCGGCGGCGTTGGTCCGCCGCCGCGCAAGCCTAGCTGACGGCGGCGCCTGCGCCCATCGTGCGCTGCAGTGATGCCTTCACAACGCCTGCGATCACGCGAGGCGCGCCCTTCTTCACAGAAGCAAATGTGCTGAAATGCGCACTTCACAGGTGCTCTGCATCACAAATGATGTCAGGGCCTCGCGATGCAGATACCCAAAGCCGATCCAGTATCGCGGCGGATCTGCCGATAAAGAAGCGCCTGCAACGATCTGACAAGTATCTGCAACGCGTCGCCAAATCTGCGAACGCCGCTCCGGTTACACCGGTACTCAAGGAACTGCGATGTCGTTTTCGACGCACTCGCAGTGGGGATCCCGCGTAGTCGCGCATGCCCGGACGCGCCATCGGCCGCCCGTGAGCGGGGTCCGTCGATACACCGGCCCGGCTTATCAGCAGAAGGAAGCGGCAATTCTATGGACGTGATCGAGCGTGGATTGAATCTCCCCGACAGCAGCGCGACGCCCGGTGCCGGGTACGTGGACGGGGCCGATGATGGGGATGGTCATCTGCTGGCGTGGAGCCTGGCGCTGCTGACCCGCATGCGGCACTGCAGTTGCCACGGCACGTTGGGCGAAGGCGTGGGAGGCAGTCGCGAAGAGGTGTTGGCGCGTGCACGGATCCGGCCGCAGGGCGCTGCGGCGTCGCGCCTGGTCGAGCGTGCCCGCGACTGGATCGAACGCCACATCGATGATGAAGACCTGTCGGTGGACCGGCTTGCCTTCGCGCTGAACATGTCGCGCACCAGCCTGCATCGCAAGCTGGTGGCGAGCATCGGCCATCCGCCGGGAGAGTTGATCCGGCTGGTGCGTCTGCAGCTGGCGCACCGGCTGCTGCGCGATGGCGAGGGCAATGTATCGGAGGTGGCCTACGCGGTGGGCTTTGTGAGCCTGTCCGGTTTCAGCCGCGCCTATCGCCATCACTACGGTGAGCCGCCCTCCAGCATGCGCGGCGGCTGCTGCGCGCGACCGGCACCGCGTCGCGCCGTTGCAACGGACGGTTGAACCCCCGCAACACCGCGCCGCGCGTGCGCGCGGCCTGCCCGCTATCAATAACCCTGTGGCTTCGCACTGCCATCGCATCACCGCGGTGGGCAGTGCGCCACGACCAGGAGCAGAGGCGAAATGAGCCGGACCATGTCGTTCCACACATTGATCGAAGCGCTGGCCGGGGCCGTCATCGAGGCCCAGGACAGCGTGGAGATGCATCAGATTTCCCATCTGCGCCATTACTTCGACGAAGACAACCGGCCCCGGAGCGTCACCATCCGCCTGCCCTCGCTGCACCCGCAGGCCGAGGAAGGCGATGAAGACCTGTACCGCGCACCGCTGTTGCCGCTGGTCTCCACCAACACCCTGCGCATCCGGGAAGTGGAGATCAGTTTCGACGCGGACCTCGCGGACCTGGGCCACGAGGACCCTGAAGCGCCTGCGCCGGGCGCGACGGAGGCCTGGGAGTCGCCGCGGCCGGCGGCGCGACACGTTGGACTGGATACCGGCCGTGGCAAGGGCGTGGGCAACGTACACGTGCAGCTGCGTGTCGAAGGAACCGAACCGACCGATGGCGCGGCGCGGTTGATCAACCACCTGGCGCAGTGCCAGGGGGTGTTCAAGACCATCAAAGCCACTTGACCCACACCGCCAACCAACAGGAGTAATCCGCAATGAGCGACCTGGTCAATATTTCCAGTCAGTTCAAGGGCCTGCCGATGGGCGATCTCATCGGCGGCCCGCTTACCGCCGCCTGCGATTCGCAGATCAAGCTCGCCCAGGCCACCGCCAGCTTCATCCGCTCCGTCGGCTTCCTGCCGCCGGACCCGGCCAACACCGATCCCAACGCAGTGGGGGCCACCCGCACCGCGCTGTTCCGCTTCAAGCGTCCGGTCGACAACCTGGACCCGGCCACCAAAGCCGCCCAGCCGTTCGCCGAGGAAGAAGTGGAACTGGAAGTGCCGCTGCTGGCGATCGTCAAGGTGCCCAACCTGAGCATCCAGAAAGTGGACATCAACTTCGAGATGGAAGTGAAGTCCTCGTTCTCGACCAAGGAATCCAGCGACTACGCGGCCAGCATGCAGGCCGAGATGAAGGTCGGCTGGGGCATCTTCTCGGCCAAGGTGAACATCCAGGGCTCGGTGGCCGCGCACAAGGAAACCGCGCGTGCCTCGGACAACTCGGCCAAGTACACCGTGTCGGTGCTGGCCGAGGATCGCGGCATGCCCGAAGGCCTGGCCCGGGTGATGGACATCCTGCAGACCGCGTCGGCACCGCGCAAGGTGGGCGCTCCGGTTCCGGTGTGAGGCCGGCGTCGCCCGGCATGGCAGCGTCATGGCCCGTCGTGTCGCGATGATGCGGCGGGTCCGTTTGTTCCATCGCAGCGGAGTCTTCCATGTTCGACCTCAACGACGTCAAGTTCGTCAAACGCATCGTGGTGGGCAGCAACAACCCGACCCAGATGCTCACCGACGATGACCTGGCCAGCGCCCAGGACCTGCTCAACCGCTGCCTGAGCGACACGCCCAAGGGGGCCATCCTCGGCATCGAGCGCAGCTTCACCATCCTGCAGATCGGCGAGCACCAGGTGGTGCTGCAGTGGCTGGCCTACCACGTGGGTTTCCCGCGCAAACCGATCTGGATGGTTGACTGACCCTACCTGGAGCATGCGCATGGCCGACCACCGGCTGGATGATCTGATCGAGACCCTGGCCCACGCCCTGGCCCGCACCCGCGGACGCTGCGCGCGCGAGCACCTGCACCGCCTGCAGCAGCGCTGGGGCGCACGCGGCCTGGACGTGGCGACCCTCGTCGATGGGCACTGGGAGCAACGCACGCTGCCGCTGGCCGACCTGGTCAAACCGCGCGGCATCATGGCGATGGCGCTGGAAGTCCAGATCGACTGCCGCATCGAAGAACTGCGCGGCACGCGCGGCCAGCCGCCCGGACTTGCCCTGTGCCCGTGCAGCGACCGGGCCGACCACCGCCTCACCATCTGTCTGCAGGGCGGCAACCCGATGCATGGGCAACTGCTGCTGGACGGGCAACCGCTGCGGACCTTCAGCGTGCCCCTGGATACCGGCGGGGCGGCCTGACCGTGGCCCGCCGCGACCGGGTGCGCCTGCTGCTTTCCGCTGACGACACCCAACAGGTGCAGCAGTGGCTCGGCCCGCTGCTGGCGCGCCGCCGTGCCGCCGCCCGGCGCCGCCGCCAGCGCCTGCTGGCCACCTTGTGGCTGACCGCGCTGGCGGTGGCGCTGCTGACCCGCGGCTTCTGAGCCGCCGTCCCTTCACCCTGGAGCACCTGATGAACACAGTTCTTTCCTCACGCGTGTGCGGCCTGCTGGCACTGCTGGCCCCCGCGCTGGTCACGGCGCAATCATCCTCGCCCCCTCCACTGACCTGGGTCGGCACCGATCTGGTGAACGGGCGGCCGTCGTCGGTGCGCTTCACTGCGGCCGATGCCGCCGCGCCGACACTGATCGCGTTCGGTGCCGGGCGCGCGTGCCGCCTCGAGGCACGCTTCGTCACCCACGATGGCAACCAGTTCCACTACGACGTGACGGCCGGCAACGGCGGCTGGTGCGATCGGTTCCAGCCGGGACGCGTAGTGCTGCGGGTTGACGGCCGGAAGGCGACGCTGCAGGTGCGAACCCAGGGCGCGCCCCTGCAGGTGGCGATGTGGCCGGTGGGCGATGCCACGCGCGCGCCACCGCCGCGCGGTACGTGGACCGGTCTGGCCAATCCGGCCGATCCGGACGCGTCGCTGGCGTCGCTGCAACTGGCCGACCACGATCCCGGCGACACCCGCAGCCGCCTGGTGTTCGGCAGCCCGGACAGTTGCCGGCTCAGCCTGCGCTACGAAGGCGCCACCCCCGCCGGTGCGTGGTACGCGCCGTTGCCGGGCAATGGCGGCGCCCGCTGCGATCGCCTGCTGGATCAGTGGGTGGTCGTGCGCGAGGCCGGGGATGCCGCCACCGTCCATGTCGAACCGACACCCGGCGACTGTGCCGACGGCTGTCGTTGGACGCGGTCGTCGCGTTGAGGTCGCGTGCCGCCACGGTCGCGTATGACCGTGGCGGCACGCAGGGCCTCACCAGTGCGCGTAGCTGCCGCTGTCGTACATGCGCCATTCGGCGGCGCGCCGGTTGACCAGGCCCTGCATCACCTTGCCCTGCGAGCGGGTCCAGGCCATCCACGCGGCCTGCAGGCTTGCGTAGGACGTCGGGGCCTGCGGGCGGTTGATCATCCGCACCACCGAAGACGCCTTGAAGCTGCCGCCGCCGATGTTGAAGCACAGGATGGTCAACGCATCGAACTGGCATTGGGTCAGCGTGGTGCCGATGCAGCCGCGCACGGTCGCCTCGAACGGCGCCAGGTCCTGGCGCAGCAATGCCTCTGCTTCCTCGAGCGTGATCACCCTGCCGAGCGTCTTCCATTCGGTTGCCACGATCAGATGGCCGTAGCCCACGGTGGCGCCGGGTACCCAGGCGGTGATCGCCTTTCCGGTCTGGTCGTCATAGGGTTGCAGACGTTGGCCTTCCACCCGCTTGAGCCAGTCGATTCCCTGCTGGCTGAGTGTCATCGTGTTCATCGTGGATCCTCGTGTGGTCTGGGTGCATCCAGGGGGAGGGGCCACGCCGGGGGGCGCGGGCTCATGTGCGGTCGGGGAACTTGAAGCCGATGTAGGTGCCCGAGCTCAGGCCCATCAGCCCCAGCAGCGTCGGGCTCAGCTCGGGCATGCTCAGGTTGTTGTAGACGTCGGCGATGAAGATCACGCCCAGAATCAATGTGAACGCAAAGATCTGGAAGCGATCGAAGCGGTAGCCCTGCGTGTCCGAGAGCAGGTCGTGCAGCAGCCCCTGCGAGCGGGCCGGCGGTGGTGTCGGCACCGGCGCTGCCGCGGGCGGATCGGCAGCAGGGTCGGTGTGCTGTGCTGACCGGCGCTGCGCGCTGCCGGCATCGATCATCGCCTCGCTGAGCGCGGTGCCGGCACTGATGCCCAGCAGAGCCAGCAGCGAGGCGTGGATGGTGTCGGTGGCGTCGGTGACCAGCCAGATCGCGGTGTAGGACACGTAGATCAGGAAGAACCAGACGGCCATCTGGAAGCGCCCGAGGTCGTAGGGCTGGTGCGGGCCCGGGCCCGGCTTGCGGATGATGCTGGTGGTGCGCGCCAGGTGCACGAAGACCGCCAGCATCAGCACCACCAGCACCAGCGCGATGGTGCCGTACACCGGGGAGATCACCGTCAGCAGCACGCGCTGGCTGGCATCGTGGTGAGTGTCGAACGGCGAGCCATCCACACGTCCCACACTGAACGTCACCGGGCGCCGCAGTCCGGCCGGCGAGCCAAGCAGATCCATCCACACCGCGCGGTTGTCATCGGTGATGCGCAGGTGGAACAGCAGCCGCCCGTGCGCCAGGTCGATTGCCTCGGGCGCGTTGCCGGGCAGGGCGCGTCCATCGATGTACGGCACCAGGTGGCGCGGGTCGTTGTGCTCGGCCCACGCCGCCAGGTTGTCCACGTGTACTTCCACGGTGTAGTCCAGCTCCAGGTGGCCATGCAGGCGGGTGACGCGGGGCAGGTCGTCGGCGTGGGCCGGCGCGGGCGGCGCGCACAACCCGAGCAGGACCGCGCACAACAGCGCGGCGATGCGTACCAGCGCCATCCGCACGAACGCGCGCCGCCGGCGCGCGGCATCCAGGGTGTCGGCGGGCGTCGGGTTGGCGGGCAATGGCATCGCGGCACTCCTTGCGGAAACGGATTCGGTGCGCCTGGCGTGCGCCAGCACAGATATAGGGCGCCGCCCAGCGCCGCGCCGGTCGTCGTGTTTCAGGGGTTTGCCGCGTCGTTCCAGCGGCGTGCGCGACGGGGCGTCGGCGTGCTCGCGGCGGGCATGGACCGCGCCGGCCGGCTGTCGGAGAGGATCACCACACTGGCCGCGCTGTACGGAAACACGCCCAGGTCGGAGATCTCGTCCGGGCCGGACTCGGGAAACACCTGGCGGCGTCGCCCGGCGATGATGCGCTCGACGGTGATCTGGTCAGCCATTGCGCCCATCTGCAGCGGCTGGGTGAACACTTCCACGGTGATGCCCAGCCGTCCGTGGCCCTGCACCGGCTGGGCGAACACCAGGTCCACCGAACGCCCCGGGTCGATGACGTGCCAGCCCGACGACTCCGCACCGAACGCGAAACGCGCGCTGCGCCCATCCCGCCCCGCTTCCAGGTGGAAGGGACGCAGTCCGATCGGCAGTGCGCCGGGTGTTTCCTGCAGCAGCGTGCTCTGCAGCCACGGCGCCTGCATGCCGTCGGCCAGCAGCAACCCGATCTGCACATCAAGCACCGCAAAGCTCAGCTCGCCCACGTTGCTGATGGTGATGGTGTGGCGGGTGTCGATCCCGGTGGCGTCCTCGGCCTCCAGTTCGCTGGCGATCGACAGCGACGCCAGCGCGCGCTGGTGCTCCCACAGCACCGGCCGCGCCGCCAACCATGCGTCGAGCGCGATCACGAACGAGACGCCGGCGATGGTCAGCGGCAGCGCCTGTTCGGCGACCAGATGCACCAGCCGCAGCAGCCGCGCGCGCCAGACCGACGGCGTGCGCCCGCGCCGCCCGGATGGCGGCCTCGCACGGCGCGGCGCGCTCATGCAGTCGCGTCGGGCAGGAGGTGGGCATCCACCCCGAGGATCATCCGATAGCCCTCGAACGCAGCCGCATCGGCATGGATCGTGCTGACCTCGTGCCACCAGGGCGAGCGCGTGTCCGGCTGGAAAATGCCTTCGCCTTCGGCCAGCGCGCGTTCCAGGTGCACCGGGCCGGTCGGACCGCGGCGCACCCGCGACACCCCGCCGTGAATGCCGCGCCGGCGCACCACCAGCGCCGACACGATGAAGTCCGCCCCGTCCTGGTGGATGCCTTCGGGGGCGGGTTCGGTGCCGCCGGCGAGGCCGGCGACCGTCAGCATCTGGTGCACCACCAACCGCAGCCGGGTGGCGGCGCGGCGGGCATGCACGGTTTCGGCGACGCAGGCGAGCAGCCGCAGCAGGCCCGGATGGTTGCTCAGCACGGGCGAGAGCGGTGCGAACTGCCGGCGCGCGATGCGATCGGCATTGCCGGGTTGCTCGAAGACCGTGTCGGGCAGAGGTTGCAGCCACCAGCTGCCGTCCACACGGCGGTCGGCCAGATACGTGCGCATGGCCCGTCGCCGGTGCGGTGCGACGCGGCGCAGGGCGTCGGCGAGGATGCCCGGCAACCCGTCCAGCAGGACCGGCCAGGCCGGGTGGCCGGCATCGCCATCGCAGGCATCAAGCAGGTCGCGCTGCGGCGCGGCCAGAATGCAGCGGTAGCGCTGCAGGACACGGCGCCGCCGCACCTGTACGTCGTAGGGATCCCAGCACAGGCTGTCGGCGTGGCTGGCGACGTCATCCAGAAACGAAGCGGGCAGGCCGAGCGTGTCCAGGGTGAACAGCTGTGGGCCCGGCGCGGCCGGCAAAGGCGCGGCCAGGCAATGCGCCGCGCGCAGCGGCGGGGGAGCGGGAAGCGGGACGGCGTGCATGCGCAGGTCTCCGGAAAGAGTCGCATCGCAGGCAGCGCGGTGCCCGATGCACCTGCTGTATAGCCAGCCCACGGCAGCGCCGGCGGGCAGGGCGTTGCACGCCGTTGTCGGCATCTGCCAACCCGTGCCGGTGACTCAGCGTGCGGCGGGTACCGCGCCCACCGGCGGCGGGGCCGGCACCGGCATGCGTTCGGGGAACAGGCCGTAGCGCAGGCCCAGCACGCCCATCAGTGCCTCGTCGCGGGCCTTGCCCGGGTCCACGGTCTGCACGCGCTTGAGCGAGGCATCCAGGCGCGCCTGCAGGCCTTCCGGCGCCGGCAGCGGACGCCGCTGCGCCACCTGCGCGCGGTAGTGCGCGGCCACATCGTCCAGGATCGCCTCGATCGCCTGCGCGCTCGCCTCGGGCAGGCCATGCCGGGCGCGGCGCAGCTGCAGGATGTTCAGGCCGACGCGCGCTTCGGTGAGCATATCCACCGAGGCGATGTCGCTGCCCTCCGGCGTGGCGGCCAGGCGCGGGGCGAGCAGGCCCAGCAGGTCCAGCATGCGTGCGGCAAACTGCTGGCGGTCCTGCTGGCCGCGCCCTTCGGCCGCTTCGGCCAACGTACTCCAGCCCTGGCGGACCAGTCGTCGTGCGGTCCATTCGGCACCGACGGAGCGGAACAGGCGGGTCATCACCACCGCGAACCCGATGCCGATGAACATCGCCACCGAAGAGTTGATGAAACTCTGGATGTTGGCGTTGTAGGTGTTCTGCACATTGAGCAGCGCCACCAGGTTGACCGTCAGCGGCAGCCCGATCAGGGCCGTCTGCGGCCGGTGCAGCAGCAGCCCCAATGGCAGGAAGATCACCGCCAGCACCAGGGCCAGGCTGCCGAAGTCGTGCACCGCCGGGAAGATGCCGAACAGGTACACGCCGGCGACCAGGCTGGCCACGATCGCCCACAGCAGGAAGGACAGCATGCTCGGCGCGGGGTCGTCCTGCGCGGCGAAGAAGGCGGCGGCCACCGCGGCCATCATCGCGCCGTTGCCACCGCCCTCCCAGCCCAGGCCGATCCACAGCGCGCAGTAGGTCATCAGCGCCACCCCGGCGCTGGTGGCCGAGAACAGCGCCATGCCGTAATCGACATGGCGCGCATCGCCGCCACGACGCGCACGGATGCGGTAGTGGGTGGCGTCGCGCGGCGCGCTGCCCGCTTCGATTGCCTGCTGCAGGGACGTGCAGTCCTGCCACAGGTCCACCAGCTCCTCCAGCCGCAGCAGCAGCGTGACCAGCAGCAGGTGGTCCAGTTCGCCGTCCACCGCCGGCTTCAGCGCGCGGATGCGCTCGCGCAGCGCCGCATACCCGCTGGCGCTGGAGCGCTCGGGGTGTTCCAGCCACTGCGCGATGTCGTCCACCAGCGGTTCCAGGCCCGGCGGCAGCGCGCGCCCGCCGGCGCGCAACGCGCCCAGCCGGTCGGCGATGGATGACAGCACCGGCAGCATCAGCAGCATGCGCTCGCGCAGGCGCTCCATCGACACCGCAGCCCCCGCGTGGCGCGGGTCATCGCGGCGCAGGAACTCGATCAGCGCCTCGAACTGCACCAGGTCAGCCGCCAGCCGGTTGCGTGGCGCATGCGCGTGCCCCCGGGTGAGGATCTGGCGGCACCATTGCGCCGCATCGCCCATCCAGTTGCCGATCCGCGAGCGCAGCATCGGCCGCACCGACGTCGGGAAGAACAGCGAAGCGAACAGCACCGCCACCACCGTGCCCAGGATGATCTCCTCGCTGCGCGCCACCACGGTGTCGAAGATGGTGTCCGGCGAGGTCACCGCCGGAAAACCGATGAACGCCGTGGTGTAGCCGGCCAGCAGGAACGCGTAGCCGCGCGGGCCCCGGTTGAGCAGGGCGATGAACAGGCAGGCCGACAGCCACAACGACATCGCCGCGCTCAGCAGCAGCGGCGTCTCCACCAGGTGCGGCAGCATCCACAGCGTGGCCGCGCCGGCGATCAGCGTGCCGACGATGCGGTACACGCCCTTGGCACGCGTTGGCCCGAGCATCGGCTGGGTCACGATGTACACCGTGGCCATCGCCCAGTACGGGCGCGACAGATTGCCGGCCAGGCCGATATAGAGCGCGGCGAGTGCGGCCAGGAAGGTCTTTACCGAGAACAGCCAGGCTTGGCGGTCGAGCAGCAGCATGGGTCAGTCCTGCCGACCAGCAACCGGCGCCTGGGCTACCGCATCGGCGTTCCAGCCGCCACCGAGGACCAGGAACAGCTGGATCTGGTCGCGCGAGACCTGCGCCTGCTGCTGTGCGAGCGTGGCGTCGGCCGAAACCAGGGTGCGGTCGGCGTCCAGGCTGGACAGGTACGGCGTGCGCCCGCCCTGGTACAGCCGGCGGTTCTGCTCGGCGGCCAGCGCCGCCTGGGCCTGCGCCTGCTGCAGCGACTGCAGGCGCTGCAGGTCGTGTGCGTAGCGGCTCAACGCGGTCTGGGTTTCGCGCAGCGCCTGCAGCACGCTGTGGTCGAACTCGGCCAGCGCCGCATCTGCCCCGGCTTCGGTGGCGTGGATGCGCGCGTGGGTACCCGAGGACGGCAGCGTCCACGAGATCAGCGGGCCGAACGACCACTGCCGGGTCAGCGGCTCGCCGACATCGGCGAGCAGGCCGGCCGCGCCAAGCGACGCGCCCAGGCGGATGTCCGGGTACAGCTCGGCGGTGGCCACGCCGATCCGCGCGGTGGCCGCAGCCAGCTTCCGTTCGGCCTGGCGGATGTCGGGGCGGCGCTGCAGCAGCGCGCGGCCATCGCCCACCGGCAGCGGCTGGGCCAGGGTCGGGGCGTGGTCGCACGCGTCCACGCCCTCGGGCAGCTGGCCCGGGGTGCGGCCGAGCAGGGCGGCCAGCTGATACTCCGAGGCCTGGCGGTGCGCGCGCAGCGGCGGCAGCGCCGCCTCCAGCATCGCGACCTGTGCGTTGGCGCGGGCCAGCTCCGGCGGCGTGCCGCGCCCGGCGCTGATCAGCCGCTGGGTCACCTCGCGGCTGCGCTGCTGCAGCTGCAGGGAATGTTCGGCCACGTGCAGTTCGTGGTTGGCGTGGCAGATCTCCACGTAGCTGCCGGCGACCTGGGCCACCAGCGAGACCCGTGCCAGGTCCATCGCCGCGGCCACCGACTGCTCATCGGCCCGCGCCGCTTCGGAGGCGCGCTTGAGCTTGCCGAACAGGTCGAACTGGTAGGACACCGCGAATGTGCCGTCGGCCAGGTTGATCGGCGGCAGCTCGTGCTCGAGCAGGAACGATTCCGCCGACAGCTGCGCGCGGCTCACCCCGGCCTCGGCTTCGTACTCGAAACCACCGGCATCCAGCGCCTGCTCGTACACGGCCGCAGCGCGACGCAGGTTGGCATCGGCGACCTTCAGTTCCACGTTGTCGCGCAGCGCCTGTTCCACCAGTCCATTGAGCGTGGCGTCCTGGTACAGCTCCCACCAGCGTGCCGGCAACTCGGCGCCAGGGGCCACCTGCGGGTTGGCGGTGTCGATGAACGCTGCGTTGGCCTCGGGGCGCTGGAAAGCCGAACCGGCCGGTACCGCGTAATCCGGGCCGACCGTGCGGCATGCCGCCAGGCTGCTGGTCAGCGCCAAGGCGAAGGCGATGCGGTGCAGGGCCGGGCGGTTCACAGTGCCGCCCGTGCCGGTTGCGCCGGGGTGGGAGTGGCGACGTCCGGCTCGATGGTCACCGTGGCGGTGCGCCCGGCGATCAGGTTCACGCCGGCCGGCACGCGGTCGATATGGATGCGCACCGGGATGCGCTGGGCCAGGCGTACCCAGTCGAACGCCGGGGTGACGTTCGGCAGCAGGCTGCTGCCTTCGCTGCGGTAACGGTCCTCGATGCCGGCGGCGATGCTCTGCACGTGGCCCTGCAGTGGCTGTGCCTCGCCCATCAGGCGGATATCGACCTTCTGCCCGGCATGCACGCCGCGCAGGCGGGTTTCCTCGAAGTAGCCGTCGATGCGGAAGGATCCGGTGTCCAGTACCGCCATCACCGGTCGCCCGGCAGTCACGTAGTCGCCGGCGCGCACGGTGCGGTCGTTGACGTGCCCGTCGCTCGGGCTTCGCACCTCGGTCCGGGCCAGGTTGAGCCGGGCCAGGTCGACGGCGGCCTGCGCGGTGGCCATCGACGCCTGCGCGGCCTGCAGCCTGGCGCGGCGCACTTCGGCGTCCTCGGCGGCCACCAGGTCGGCCAGGCTGCGGTCGCGGGCGATCTCGCGGCGCAGCTGTTCCAGCGTCGCGCGGCGTTCGCCGAGCGCGGCCTGCGCCTGTTCCAGCGCGATCCGGTAGCGCGCCTGGTCAACCACGAACAACACCTCGCCGCGCTTTACCGGCTGGTTGTCGGCCACCTTCACCGCTTCCACCAGCCCGGACACGTCCGGGGCCACCTGCACCACATCGGCGCTGACGTGCGCATCGCGCGTCCACGGCTCATCCATGTAGTACGCCCACAGATGGCGCAGCACCAGCACGGCGGCGAGCACCGCCACAACGGTCAGCACGACCGGGAAAGCACGCTTGAGGGTCTTGTTCACGATTGCATCCAACGCATCAGGGAGAACAACCCGCCAAGCACGATCACGTACACGGCCAGGTTGAACAGGGCGGGGTGCCAGATGTGGCGGTAGGCGCCGGTGCGCTGCAGAACCAGGCGCAGCCCGCTCTTGAGCAGGTAGGCCAGCAGCATCAGCCCGAGCAGAGTCGGGACGAACACACCATAGAGACTGAATTCACCGTACATCGAGGCAAGGGATTCGCAGGGAGAGCGGAAAGGGGATTGCCCGGCGTCGCAGGACGGCACCGGGCGGCACAACGGGGAAAGCGGCTTACGTCACGCGTTCGGCGGCATCGGCCAGCAGCTGCCAGAGCTTCAGCACGGTGCGCAGTTCGTCCATCGACAGCGCACCGAACACGTCCTCGCGCAACCCGATCAGCTGCGACTCCAGCTCGCTGACCAGGGCCTCGCCCTTGTCGGTCAGCCACAGCAGGTTGGCGCGGCGGTCGCTGGCATCGCATTCGCGGCGCACCAGATCGCTGGCTGCGAGTTTGTCCAGCAGACGCACCAGTGACGGGCCTTCCATGCCCAGTTGCTGGGCCAGCGTCACCTGGCGGATACCCCCACCGGCGCGCCCGATCATCAGCAGCGGCATGGTGCACGCGGCGGAAATGCCATAGCTGCCCAGGGCCTGGTCGGCCAGACGCTGCCACTGCCGCCCTGCGTAGAGCAGGCCGGAGCTGAGCTGCATCTGCAGCTGGGTACGTTCGTCGAGGATGCGTTTCATGGCAGATAGATAGGATACTACTAATTTCCATCCTATCAATAGCCGTGCCCCAACCGCCGCCCAACGGCAGCCCACCGGAACCGGGCGCCGGCGGCATGGCGGGGGACGCCCGAGGGGTCTCTCGGGTACGATGCTCGCCCCCCTTCGGGTGCTGTATGTAATGAGCGAAAAAGACAACGACGCCACCCCGGTCACCCAGGCCGATGCCGAATCGGCCGTGCGCACGCTGCTGCGCTGGGCCGGTGAAGACCCCACCCGCGAAGGCCTGTTGGATACGCCGCGGCGTGTCGCCGAGGCCTATGGCGACTGGTTCAGCGGCTACCGCGACGACCCGCGCGCCTACATGGAGCGTACCTTCGAGGAAGTGGCCGGCTACGACGAACTGATCGTGCTGCGCGACATCGAGTACGAAAGCCACTGTGAACACCACATGGCGCCGATCATCGGCCGCGTGCACGTCGGCTACCTGCCGGCGGGCAAGGTGGTGGGCATCAGCAAGCTGGCCCGCGTGGTCGAGGCGTATGCGCGCCGCTTCCAGGTCCAGGAAAAGATGACCGCGCAGATCGCCCAGTGCATCCAGGACGTGCTGCAGCCGGTCGGCGTGGGCGTGGTGGTGGAAGGTGCGCACGAGTGCATGACCACCCGCGGCATCCACAAGCGCGGCGTCAGCATGGTCACCTCCAAGATGCTGGGCAGCTTCCGCGAGGACGCGCGCACCCGCGCCGAGTTCCTGCGCTTCATCGAAGTGGGCGGCAAGCGCTGAACCTGCCGCGCGCCCGGCACCTTGGTGCCGGGCCGGTACCCTTCCTGCTGCGCGGCGTCTGGCTGCGCGGTGTTCTTCCGGATGTCCTGGCTGCATGAAGCACCGCGAACGCATCACCCGTTACCGCGCCCTGCGCGAACAGCCCCAGTGGAAGCTGCTGGCCGCTGCCAACGCCCCGGAGATCATCGGCCTGCTGCAGAGCCTGCTGATGGACGGCGAACGCACCCTGCCGGCGGCCGCACTGCATGAACGCCTGCAGCGCGCGCTGGACCAGCTCAACGGCGAGGAGCTGTCGCGCGAGCTGCCGCGTACCGCCCAGGCCTACATCGCCCATTGGCTTGCCCAGGGCTGGCTGGAGCGGCGCCTGCCCGACGGCGCCGACCAGGAGCAGTACGAACTGTCCACGCAGGCACTGCAGGCGATCCGCTTCGCCGACAGCCTGGAACAAAGCCGCGTGGCGGCCACCGAAAGCCGCCTGGCGCTGGTGATCGAGCAGCTCTCGCAGCTGGCCGCCCAGACCGAATCCAATCCCGATGCGCGCCTGTCGGCGCTGCGCGACGAACGCGACCGCATCGATGCGGAGATCGCACGGGTGGGTGAGGGCCGGGTGGTGGCCCTGGACGGCAAGCGCGCGCTGGAACGTGCGCGCCAGATCATCGGCCTGGCCGACGATCTCACCGAGGACTTCCGCCGCGTCCGCGATGATTTCGAGCGCCTCAACCGCGAGTTCCGCGAACGCATCATCGACGATGAAAGCGAGCGTGGCGACGTGCTCTCCAAGCTGTTCGAGGGCGTGGATGTGATCGGCGACAGTGATGCCGGGCGCAGTTTCCAGGCCTTCTGGCGGCTGCTCAACGACGCCGAGCAGAGCGCCCAGCTCGATGCCGCGCTGGAGGCGGTGCTGGCACGCGGCTTTGCCCGCAAGCTGGACCGCAACGAGCGCGCCTTCCTGCGCGGCTTCACCGGCACCATGCTCGACCGCGGCGGCCAGGTCCACGATGTGCTGCAGCATTTCGCGCGCAGTCTGCGCGGGTTCGTACAGAGCCGTGGCTACCTCGAGCAGCGCCGCCTCAACCAGCTGCTGAAGCAGGCACAATCGGAGGCCCTGGCGCTGCGCGATGATTTCGCCGCCCAGCGCCCGATCGGCCGCGATCTGCAGCTCACCACCAGCCGCCTGCGCTCGTGGTCGCAATGGAAGCTGCACGACCCGCGCAGCGCGCAGGTGGACGGCAGCGTGCAGCGCAACGACGCGGCCAGCATCAGTCTGGAAAGCGTCGGTGACCTGGTGGCGTCGTCGGAAATCGACTTCCGCACCCTGCGTCGCGACCTGCACGAACTGCTTGGCGCGCAGCCGCGGCTCAGCATCGCCCAGGCCCTGTCGCAGCGCGAGGCGCCGCAAGGGCTGGGCAGCGTGATCGGCTACCTGTCGCTGGGCACCCGCCACGGCACCGTGGTGCACGGCGAACAGGAAACCGCCCATTGGCGTGGCGGCGATGGACAGTGGCGACGCGCCCGCATCCCGCTGGTTTGGTTCACCCAGGAGAAACGCCATGAACTGGCATGAAGATTCCCATGACGTCGCCCCCATCGACGGGGCCGCAGACGATCACGATGCCGAACCGGTGGTGGTGACGCCGCTGCCGCGGCGAAGCAATGACGTGTTCTACATGGGCGACACCGGGCGTCTGCCGCTGGATGGGCGCCGCGCGCTGTGCCAGCTGCTGATCGGCCCGAGCATCGACCAGCTGCGCCACGCCAAGCTGTGGCCGGCGCTGATCCGCAATGAGGCCGCGATCCGCTCGGCGCTGTCGGACCTGTTCCTGGAACTGGTGCTGGATCGCGACAGCGGCGTGGCCTTCACCCGGCAGGCCGACACCGAGGACATCGATGCACCGGTGCTGCTGCGCAGCTCGCCGTTGACCTTCATCGACTCGGTGCTGCTGCTGTACCTGCGCCAGCAGCTGGCCGAGGCCGATGCGCGCGGCAACCGCGCGGTGGTGGCCGACAACGAGATGGCCGAGGCTCTGGCCATCTACGAAAAGAACCTGTCCACCGATCGCGCCGGCTTCAATCGACGCGTGGCCGCGGCGGTGCAGAAGATGAAGGAGAACCACATCCTGACCCGCCTCGCCGGACAGGACGACCGCCACGAAGTGTCGCCGGCATTGAAACTGCTGTTCTCCGCCGAAGACGTCTCCGCGCTGTCCCATGTGTACCGCCAGTTGCGCGACACCCCCGCAGCAAAAGCCTGAACGGACCACCGATAACGCATGGCCATTTCCAAGCACACCCCCGCCCTGTTCAATGACGGGCTGCCCGATCCGCGGCTGCAGCAGTTCCGCATGCGGCGCCTGCAGGTGCACAACTGGGGCACCTTCAACGGCCTGACCGAAGTGCCGATCGCCGAGCGCGGTTTCCTGTTCGTGGGCCGGTCCGGCTCGGGCAAGTCGACCTTGCTCGATGCCATGTCGGCGATGCTGGTGCCGCCGTCGATCGTCGACTTCAACGCCGCCGCGCGCGAAGCCGAACGCAGTGGCCGCGACCGCAATCTGGTGTCCTACGTGCGTGGCGCGTGGGCAGACCAGCAGGACCGCGGCACCGGTGAAATCGCCACGCAGTACCTGCGCAAGGGCGCCACCTGGACCGCCCTGGTGCTGGAATACCGCGCCGGTGATGGCCGCGTGGTCAGCCTGGTGCGCCTGTTCTGGATCGCCGGCAACGGCGCCGCCGCCGCCGACGTGCGCAAGCACTACCTGATCGCCGAACGGCCGTTCGACATCGCCAAGGACCTGGGGGGCTTCGACCTGGACCTGCGCAAGCTCAAGCAGCGCCTGGGCGACGTGCACCACTTCGACAGCTTCACCGGCTATGCCGAACGCTTCCGCCACCTGCTCGGCATCGACAACGACATGGCGCTGCGGCTGCTGCACAAGACGCAGTCGGCCAAGAACCTGGGCGATCTGAACGTCTTCCTGCGCGATTTCATGCTGGATACGCCGCGGACTTTTGATGCCGCCGAGCGCCTGGTCAGCGACTTCGCCGAGCTGGACGGCGCCCACAAGTCAGTCGTCACCGCCCGGCGCCAGGTCGAAACCCTCCTGCCGGCACGTGCCCTGTACGCCGAGCTGAAGGCCATGAACCTGCAGCGTGCCGATGAGGAAACGCTCAAGCTCGGCCTGGACAGCTTCCGCGAATCGCGACTGCAGCAGCTGCTGGAAAAGCGCCTGCAGGCCATCGACGTGCGCCACCGCGGGCTGCTGGGAGAAGAAACCCAGCGCCGCCAGGCGCTGGCGAACCACGAGGAGCACCTGGCCGGCCTGGAACTCCAACGTCGCCAGCAGGGCGGCGAGCGCATCGAGGAGCTGGAACGCGAGCATGGCCGCGCCCAGGCCGAGCGCGACCGGCGCCAGGCCAAGCGCGGGCAGGCGCAGCAGGCAGCCGAAGCGCTGCAGGCCGTCGTGCCCGATGACGCCCACGGCTTCGCACAGCTGATCGCCCGCGCACAGGCTGAGCTGGACAATCGCCAGCAGGCGGCGGCCGCGCTGGACGATGCCATCACCGAACGCCTGGCCGGCAAGCAGGACGACACCCGCCGCTTCGGCGAGGTCCGCGCCGAACTGGAGGCGATGGAGCGCAATCCGTCGAGCATCCCCGCGCCACTGCAGAAGCTGCGCAGCCGGCTGGCCGAGGAAACCGGCGTGCCCGAGGCGGCGCTGCCGTTTGTGGGCGAACTGATCCAGGTCCGCCAGGAGCAGGGCGCCTGGCAGGGCGCGATCGAGCGCGTGCTGTTCGGCTTCGCGCAGTCGCTGCTGGTGGAAGACAAGCACTACAACGAGGTCAACGCATGGGTGAACCGCACCCAGCTTGGCATGCGGCTTACCTATTACCGGGTGCGCCGCAACGACGACGCGATCGCCCGCGAGCCCTCCGCGCGCTCGCTGCTGCACAAGCTGGAGTTCCGCGACAGCGTGTTCGAGCCGTGGCTGCGCCGTGAACTGGGCAAGCGCTACGACTACGAGTGCGTGGACGCGAAGCAGCTGCGTGATGTGGACCGTGGCATTTCCCGCGAAGGCCAGGTCAAGCATCCGGGCGACCGGTTTGAAAAGGACGACCGCAACGCCATCAGCGACCGCCGGCGCTGGCTGCTCGGCTTCAGCAACAGCGACAAGCTGGCGCTGTTCCGCAAGGAAGCGCAGGCGCTGGCGCAGCGCATCGCCGAATGCGACGAGGATATCGCGCGGCTGCGCGGCCAGCGCGACCGCGACAACGACCGCCGCCTGGCCTGCAACCAGCTGGTCAACTTCGTGTGGGAGGAAGTGGACGTCGCCACGGCACTCCAGCGCCTGGACGACATCGCCTCCTCGCTGCGCGAACTGAAGGAAGGCAACGCCGATCTGGCCCGCCTGGCGCAGCAGATCGACCAGGCCCGCGCGGACATCGCGCAGGCCCGCCGCACCTACGAAGACACCCGCGTCGAACTCATCCAGCTCTCCCGCGAACGCGACAAGCTCGATGCCCAGCGCCAGCGCAGCCGCGCCCTGGTACTGCCGGCGCTCGGCGCCACGCAGGAAGCAGGGCTGCAGCAGCGCCTGGACCTGCTGGGTGGGCTCAGCCTGGAAACCCTCGAAGCGCACATGCGCGAGATCAGCAAGGGCATCAACGAAAGCCTGGCCGCCTCGCAGCACGAGGTGCATCGTGTCGAGACCCAACTGGTGGCCTGCTTCCGGCGCTTCGCCCAGGCGTGGCCGGAGGAATCGGGCGACTTCACCGCGTCGGTCGCCTCGGCCGACGACTTTCTGGCCCGCCTGCAGCGCCTGGAGCGCGACGGCCTGCCGCAGCACGAAGAGCGTTTCTTCGACCTGCTGCAGAACCAGAGCAAGAACAACCTGCTGGCCCTTCAGCGGCACAGTGCCGAGGCCCGCAAGTCGATCGGCCAGCGCCTGGACGAGGTCAACGCCTCGCTGGAGCAGGTGCCCTTCAACCGCGGCACCCTGCTGACCATCGAACTCAGTGACCGCCGCCTGCCGGAAGTGCTGGAGTTCCACCAGCAGCTGCGTGAAGTGCTCTCGCACCACCAGACCGAAGAGCGCGAGGTGGCCGAGGCACAGTTCGCCGTCCTGCGTGAGCTGGTCAAACGCCTTGGTTCACAGGAGGGCGAGGACCGGCGCTGGCGCGAGAACGTGCTCGACGTGCGCCTGCACGTGGAGTTCATCGGCGTCGAGCTGGACGCGGCCACCCGCCAGCAGGTGGAGATCTACCGCAGTGGCGCCGGCAAGTCCGGTGGCCAGCGGCAGAAGCTGGCCACCACCTGCCTGGCGGCCGCGCTGCGCTACCAGCTGGGTGGTGCCGAGAGCCAACTGCCCAGCTATGCCGCCGTGGTCCTGGACGAAGCATTCGACAAGGCCGACAACGAGTTCACCGCCCTGGCGATGAACATCTTCGAGAACTTCGGCTTCCAGATGGTGGTGGCCACGCCGCTGAAGTCGGTGATGACGCTGGAGCCGTTCATCGGCGGCGCCTGCTTCGTCGAGATCAGCGGCCGCCACGACTCCGGCGTGCTGCTGATCGAGTACGACGAAGAGGCCAAGCGGCTGAAGCTGCCCGAACGCAGCCGCCAGCAGGACGCCGAACCGGTCGCCTGACCGGCCGGCCACGCCCGCGCACCCCGGGGAGAGCCGACCGATGGGAGGCTCCAACCGGGCGGCGCCCCGCGCGACGGGGTTATCCGCCGAAGGTATCCCAGCCCATCCGGGCGATCAGCACCACTACCAGGCCGACGAACAGCTTGCGGATGAACGGCGTGCCGCCGCGCAGCGCCAGCCGCGTGCCGACCACCGAGCCGACGATGTTGGCGGCGGCCATCGGCACCGCGAACAGCCACAGGATGTTGCCGGTGGGCACGAAGAACGAAATGGCCGCCAGGTTGGTGGCCAGATTGACCACCTTCGACGCGGCCGAAGCGCGCAGAAAGTCCAGCCCGAAGAAGCGCACGAACAGGAAGATCAGGAAGCTGCCGGTGCCCGGTCCGAAGAAGCCGTCGTAGAAGCCGATCACCGCGCCGATGGCCAATGCGGCGGCCAGCTCCCTGCGGCCGATCTCGCGCGGCCGGTGCAGTGCGCCGAAGTCCTTCTTCCACAATGTATAGCCCAGCATCGCCACCAGCAGCACCAGCACCAGCGGGCGCACCGCATCCTTGGGCAGCAGGCTGACCGCTGTGGCCCCGGCAAACGAAAACACGAAGGCGGTGCCTGCCGCGAACAGCACCGGTCGCCACGGGAAGCGCACATTGCGCGCATAACGCACGGCCGCGGCCGCGGTGCCGAACATTGAACTGAACTTGTTGGTGCCAAACAGCATCGCCGGTGTCTGCTGCGGCAGCACCGTGAACAGGCCCGGCAGCTGCACCAGCCCGCCGCCACCGACGGCGGCATCGACCAGACCGGCGATGAAGGCAATCGCCACCAACCACAACAATTCAGGGGGAACCAGCTCGAACACGGCAGGGCATCGTGGCGTAAAGCGCGCCAGCATACGCCCGGCAGGACCCCGCAGGTAGAGCCGGTCGTTGGTCGGCAGCTCACCGGCGATGACGGTGGTCGACGCAACAGCGTCGCGTCACAATGTCCGCATGACCCATTCCGACCCCTGTCCCTGCGGCCGACCACTGGCGTATGTCGCCTGCTGCGGCCGCGTCCACGCCGGTGAGGCCGCAGCGGATGCCGAAGCGCTGATGCGCTCGCGCTACAGCGCCTATGTAAAGCAGTTGCCGGACTACCTGCTTGCCAGCTGGCACCCCGATACCCGCCCCCCCACGTTGTCGCTGGACGACGCGGACGGCCAACGCACCCGCTGGTTGGGCCTGACCGTCCACGAGCACACCGTATCGGACCCGGACCACGCCCGGGTACGTTTCACCGCACGCTACAAGGTGGGTGGCGGCAGCGCGGTCAAGATGCTCGAACACAGCCGTTTCGTCCGCGAGGACGGCCGCTGGTACTACCTCGACGCGCTGCCCTGAGCCGCCTCGCTGCTGCGTACCGCCACGGGGCGCTGCTGGCCGTGCGCGCGCACGCAATTGCGGCCGGCGTCCTTGGCCGCATACAGCGCCTGGTCGGCGGCCTTGATCACGGCCTGCGGGCTGTCGCCAACGCGGCTGTCGGCCACGCCGATGCTGACCGTCACCTGCACCACTTCGCCACCGCCGCCACGGCCGCGCTGCAGGCGGCCCACCGCGTCGTCGCGGGTCCGCGCCGCGCGGTCGCGCAGTGTCATGCGGGCGTCTTCCACCGTCGCCCGGATCGCCTCCACCGCTGCCACGCAGGCCGGGGCAGTGCGGTCCAGGAACACCAGCGCGAATTCTTCGCCGCCGTAGCGGAAGGCCCGCCCGCCGCCGCCCACACCTGCCAGCCGCGCCGCTACCAGCCGCAGCACGTCATCGCCGATGTCATGGCCGTGGGTGTCATTGAAGCGCTTGAAGTGGTCCACATCGACCATCGCGATCGTGTACGTGGCGCCCACGCGCTGCAGGCATTCGTTCAGCGCCCGCCGGCCGGGCAGGCCGGTCAGCTCGTCGCGGAAGGCCATGTGGAACGATTCCTGCACCATCGCCGATACCAGTGCCAGCAGCGCCACGCTGGTCAGCGCGGGCAGCAGCGCCGGCGACAGGAAGATCCGCGGCAGCATCGCCCACACTGCCAGCAGCGCCAGCAGCATCGCGGTATGCAGGGCGCGTGGTGCGCGCACGGCCTGCACCGACAGCGTGATCGCAGCGACCACGAAGGCCAGCGTCGGCAGTTGCGCCAGTCGGCTCAAGCCGGTCGGCAGCCACGCCCAATGGCGGTTGGACAGCAGATCGTGCATGCCCTGCGGCCCCTGCGCGGCCAACAGCGCGAAGATGCCCAACGCCAGGCCGCTCAGCACCGCGCGCAGCAGCAGGTCCTGGCGCAGGCGTCCGCGCTCGGGCCAGAGTCCATGCAGCACAAACAGAACGGGCAACCACAACGCGACCGCATGGAAGGTCAGCGGCGTGGTGGCAGAGACCACGCCATCGCGCAGGAAGCCGGCCACCAGACCGTGCAGCAACGCGAAGGCCAGCGCGATCGCCAGCAGCAGGCACAGCGCCCGCACCCGGTTGTAGACCAGGGCCACGCCCACGCCAAGGCAGGTCAGCAGCAGGGGCAGCAGGCGGTGCACCGGGCTGCCGACCTCCTGCGCCGGGGTGGCCGACCACAGCACCAGCCCGGCAAGCACGGCGGGCAGTACGAACAGATAGTGGCTGGGCTGGCGTAGCAGGTGATTCCGCAAGGACGGTTCCACAGAGCGGGCCGGCGCGCCGTGGCTGCATCGTGCAAACCGGACCACACAGGCGATGGTCCTCCCGGTAGCGGCCGATGCGCATTCAACTTGAGCTGCGTAACGCGGCGTGAGCCGTGCCATGACGTTGCGCTCACCCGCGCTGTTCGATCCTGATCGCGATGAATACCGCCGTCGCCCCACCGCCGCCGACCACCGACCCATTGGCCGCGGCACTGGCCGCCCGCTACGCCGGCATCCGTGCCCGCAGCGTCGCGCTGGCCGCACCGCTCAGCGCCGAAGATGCGATGGTGCAGAGCATGCCGGACGCCAGCCCGACCAAGTGGCACCTGGCCCACACCACCTGGTTCTTCGAGCGCTTTGTGCTGGCCAACCGCCCGGGCTATACGCCGTTCAACCCCGACTGGCACTACCTGTTCAACAGCTACTACCAGAGCATCGGCCCGGCGCACGCGCGCCCGCAGCGCGGCCTGCTCTCGCGCCCGTCGCTGCAGGAGGTGCTGCACTACCGTGCCGAGGTCGACCAGCAGGTGATCGCTCTGGTGCAGGCCGGTGTGCTCGATGCCACCACACACCATCAGCTGCTGCTCGGCCTGCAGCACGAACAACAGCATCAGGAGCTGCTGCTGACCGACATCAAGCACGCGCTGTGGTGCAACCCGCTGCAACCGGCCTACCGTGATGATCTCGCCTGTTCGCCCAGCACGGCCGTGCCGCTGCGCTGGCAGGAAAGCCCCGAGCAGATCGTGGAGATCGGCGCCCCGGCATGGCCAGCCCACGCCGGGTTCGCCTACGACAATGAGTCGCCCGTGCACCGGGTGCTGGTGCCCGCACACGCGCTGGCCAACCGGCCGGTGAGCAACGACGAGTACCGCCAGTTCGTGGCGGCCGGTGGCTATCGAGAGCCGGCGCACTGGATGAGCGAGGGCTGGGCGCTGTGCCAGGCCGAGCACTGGCAGCATCCGCTGTATTGGGACGATGCCCTGCAGCGCGAGTTCACCCTGGGCGGCTGGCGTGCGCTCGACCCGCACGCGCCGGTCTGCCACCTCAGTTATTACGAAGCCGATGCCTACGCGCGCTGGCGGGGCCTGCGCCTGCCCACCGAGTTCGAATGGGAGGCCGCCGCCGCAGGTCAGCCGGTCGACGGTCACTTCGCCGACGCCGATCGACTGCACCCTGCCGGCGGCCGCGAGGCCCCGCTGCAGCAGCTGTTCGGTGATGTCTGGGAATGGACCAGCAGCGCATATGGCGCCTATCCCGGCTTCCGCCCCTTCGCGGGCCATCTCGGCGAATACAACGGTAAATTCATGAACGGTCAATGGATCCTGCGCGGCGGCAGCTGCGCCACACCGGCCGGACACGTCCGCGCCAGTTACCGCAACTTCTTCGCCCCCTCGGCGCGCTGGCAGTTCGCCGGCCTGCGCCTGGCCCGGGACGCCGCATGAGCACGGTCAGCGACGCACTCGAAGCGCTCACCGACCTGCAGCCCGACCGCGCCCGCATCACCGCCGATATCGTGCAGGGCCTCTCCATCCGGCCGCGCCAGTTGCCGTCCAAGTACTTCTACGACACCCGTGGCTCGGCGCTGTTCGAGCAGATCACCCGCCAGCCCGAGTACTACCCGACACGCACCGAGCTGAAACTGCTGCAGGACTGCGCGCACGACATCGCCAAGGTGGTCGGCCCGCGCCTGCATGTGGTCGAGCTGGGCAGCGGCAGCGGCCGCAAGACCGAACTGCTGTTGCACGCGCTCACCGATCCGGTCGCCTATACCCCGATCGAAATCTCGCGTGCCGCCCTGCTGGCCAGCATCACGCGGCTTGCCCAGGCCTTGCCGGACATCGAGATGCTGCCGGTCTGCGCCGACTTCACCCGCCCGGTGCAGGTGCCGGCGCCGCAGCGCCCGCCGGCCCGTCGGCTGCTGTTCTTCCCCGGCTCCACGCTGGGCAATTTCGCCCATGCCGATGCCGTGGCGCTGCTGCGGGCCATGCGACAGACAATGGGCGCTGATGGCCTGGCCCTGATCGGCATCGACCTGCACAAGGATCCGGTGCTGATCGAATCGGCCTACAACGATGCCGCGGGTGTCACCGCCGACTTCACCCTCAACCTGCTGCGCCGGCTCAATCGCGAGATCGGCAGCGACTTCGACCTCGACGGCTTCCGCCACCGGGCCCGTTACAGCGTGCCGCGCCTGCGCATCGAGACCGAATTGGTCAGCACCCGCGCCCAGACCGTGCACGTCGACGGCCGTGCGTTCGACTTCGCCGACGGCGAGGCGATGACGGTCGAGTACAGCCACAAGTACACCGATGCGTCATTTGCGTCATTGGTCGCCGAGGCCGGCCTGCGCGCGAGCGCGGCGTGGAACGCTTTTGAGCCGGCCTTCGGCCTGCGACTGCTGCAGCCGGCTTGAACTGCGCGCGCACCGTTATGATGCAGGTCCACTTGGCTGCAAGGATTTCCGCCAATGAGGCTCTACACCGGCTGGCTGCTGGGCGCGATGTGCCTGGCCAGCGCCTCGGTTGCCGCCGCGCCGCAGGACGATCTGGACCGCTGCCTGGCCACACTGGAACCGCAGGCGCTCAAACAGGGCATCAGCGCTGACGGATTCACACGCCTCACCGCCGGTCTCACCCCGGACCTGAGCGTGTTGCCGCTCCTGGATGCCCAGCCCGAGTTCACCACGCCGCTGTGGGACTACCTCGCCGCGCTGGTGGACACCCAGCGCGTGGACGATGGCCGTGCGCGTCTCTCCCTGCATCGCGATCTGCTCGCCACGGTATCGGCGCAGTACGGTGTCGATCCCGCCACCATCGTGGCCGTGTGGGGGGTGGAAAGCGACTACGGTCGCGTCTTCGGCAAGCGCCCGCTGCTGCAGTCGCTGGCCACGCTGTCCTGCAACGGCCGTCGGCAACCGTTCTTCCGCGGCGAGCTGCTGGCCCTGCTCAGGCTGCTCGACGCCGGTGAGCTCCAGGCAGAGGGACTCACCGGCTCCTGGGCCGGTGCGTTCGGGCATACCCAGTTCATGCCGTCCACCTACGCTCGCATCGCGGTGGACGGTGATGGCGACGGTCGCCGCGATCTGGTCGCCAGCATCCCCGATGCCCTGGCCTCCACCGCCAACTACCTGGCCAAGGCCGGCTGGCGGACCGGCCAGCCCTGGGGCCTGGAGGTCAAACTCCCGACCGGCTTCAACGCATCGCTGGCCGGCCGCACCCAGCGCAAGCCACTGGCCGCCTGGCGCGCGCTGGGCATCGTCCCCGTGGCCGGCGGCGCGCTTGCCCCGGACGGCCTGCCCGCCGACAGCAACGCCGCCCTGCTGCTGCCGACCGGCGCCACGGGACCGGCCTGGCTGGTGTTCCGCAACTACGACGCGATCTACGCCTACAACGCCGCAGAGAGCTATGCCCTGGCCATCGCCACCCTGTCCGACCGTCTGCGCGGCGGGCCGGGCATCGTCGCGGCCTGGCCCACTGACGATCCCGGCATCGGCCGCAGCGAGCGCCGTGAGCTGCAGACCCTGCTGCTCGCACGTGGCCACGACATCGGCGCCGCCGATGGCATGATCGGCACCGCCACCCGCCGCGCCATCCAGATCGAACAGCAGCGCCTGGGCTGGACCGCCACCGACGGCCGCGCCGGCCAACGCATCCTCACTGCATTGCGCAGTGCGCCTCCCATTCCGATCCCTTCGACCACCACCATGCCCGCATCCACTGTGTTCACCCTCCCGCCCAACCACGCCCGCCTGGTGCAGTCTCCGGCCGGCCCTGGCGCCGCCCTGCCCAAGGTCGAGGGCCTGAGCCTGGGCACCGTGCAGGGCTTCCCCGTCTGGAAGGTGGACACCCCGTTTGCCAGCGCCGCCATATCGGTGTTCGGCGGGCAACTGCTGTCCTATGTTCCCAAGGGCGGCAAGGATCTCCTGTGGCTGTCTCCCAGCGCGCAGCCGATGCCCACCCCGATCCGGGGCGGCAGCCCGGTGTGCTGGCCGTACTTCGGCCGCCAGGGGCAGGGCACCGACGTGCCCTCGCATGGGTTCGTGCGCAACGTGGCGTGGACGCTCAAAGAGGCGCGCCGCGAAGCCGACGGCACCGTACTGCTCACCTTGACCCCGCCGCCGCTGGACAACCTGGTGCTGCGCCTGACCATGCAGTTGCGCATCGGCCGCACGCTGGAGCAGCGCCTGATCACCGAGAACAGCGGCAGCCAGCCGGTCAGCTTCACCCAGGCCCTCCACAATTACTTCCGGGTGGACGACGCCACGGCCGTGGACGTGCAGGGGCTGGATGGCCTCACCTATCTGGACAAGTTCGAGAACTACGCCACCCCGCGCGTGCAGCAGGGCGACTGGAACCTGCGCGACCCGCGCGATCCCGGCCGCAGCGACCGCATCTATACCGGCGCTGGCGGCCGCTACGTGCTCAAGGACCCCGGGCTGAAGCGGCGCATCGAAGTCACCACCCAGGGCAGCCGCTCGCTGGTGGCCTGGAACCCGGGCCAGGCGGGGGCGGCAGGCATGGCCGACGTCGGGGCAGGCTGGCGCAACTATGTGTGTCTGGAGGCCGCCAACGCCGGTCCGGATGTCATCACCCTGCCGGCCGGCGCCAGCCACACGCTCACCCAGACCTTCCGCGTGCTGCCCCTGTAATCCCCCAGCCGACGCCCGGACGGGCGAACCGGTGCTTCTCCCTCCAGGAACGAGTCATGTCCGATACCCCGTGGTACTACGCCGATCACCAGCAACAGCGGCAGGGACCGCTGCCCGCTGTGCAGCTCCAGCACCTGCTGGGGCAGGGCCAGATCACCGCCGACACCCTGGTCTGGCGGCAAGGCATGCCGCAATGGGAGCCCCTGCACAGCGTGGCCGAGCTGGCGATGACCGCGCCGACGCCGGTCGAGCCGTCCCAGGATCCCTATGCTGCGCCGGCATCTGCCGTCGATGCCCGCGCCATGCCGGCGCACGCCCCACTGGTGGACGGGCAGCAGGCGTATGCCGCCTTCGTCGGCAGCAACTTCCCGGTATACCGCCGCAAATGGCGGCTGGACCTGGCGCCCCACGGTCAGGCGGCCAGCGCCACCGCCTGGAGCTGGCCGGCCTTCCTGTTCGGCGCGTTCTGGATGTTGTATCGCCGCATGTACGCGCAGGCCGCCATGTGGATCGGCGCGCTCACCGTCCTGTCCATTCTGGAAACCCTGGCCGGGGCCAGCGACAGCGTATCGCTGGTGGTCACCGTGGCGACCAGCGTCGCGGCCGGTTCCGTGGGCAATTACCTGTATCTGCGGCATGCCCAGCGGATGATCGCGTTGGCCCAGGCACGTCATCCCGGTGACGCGACGGCCCAGCACGCCGCACTGGCTGGCCTGGGCGGCACCCGCTGGTCGGCGGTGTTCGTTGGCATGGCCATTTATGTGGTGCTGATCGGCGCGTTGACCTTCCTGCTGGATCCCTGATCCGGCTCAGCCGCGCGCTGCGGACGGCCGCAGCACCAGCAAGCAGATACCCCCGGCCACCAGTCCCCAGAAGGCCGAACCGATGCCGGCCAATGACAGCCCCGACGCGGTGACCAGGAACGTCACCAGGGCCGCTTCGCGGTCGGCCTCCTCCCGCAGCGCCATCGACAGGCTGTTGGCGATCGTGCCGAACAGGGCAATGCCGGCCACGCAGGCCACCAGCTCCTTGGGGAAGGCCGCGAACACCGCCGCCACCGTCGCACCGAACAGGCCCACCAGAATATAGAAGCCGCCGGCGGCCACCGCGGCGGTGTACCGGCGCGCGGGATCCTCATGCGCCTCCCGGCCCATGCAGATCGCGGCGGTGATCGCCGCCAGGTTGAGTCCGTAAGCACCGAAGGGCGCCAGCAGCGTGTTCACCACGCCGATCCAGCCGATCACCGGCGACACCGGCGTGTCGTAGCCGGATGCGCGGATGACGGCCACGCCGGGAATGTTCTGCGAAGCCATCGTCACCACGAACAGGGGCAGCGCAACGCCGATCACCGCCGCCCACGACAACGTGGGCCAGGTGAACACCGGCGTGGCCAGTTGCAGGCGGACATCCTGCAACTGCAGCAGTCCTTGGCCGGCAGCCACGGCAATACCCACGCCCAGCGTGGCGATCACGGCATAGCGCGGGAACAGCCGGCGCCCGATCAACCAGGTGGCGAACATGGCCAGTGCCATGCCCAACTGCGTCTGCATGGACACGAACACATCCAGCCCAAAGCGCAGCAGTACACCGGCCAGCATGCCTGCGGCCAACGCCATCGGTACCCGCTGCATCAGCCGCGCGAAGATCCCCGAGAAGCCGGCGATCATGCCCAGCACCGCTGCCAGCACGAAGGCACCGATCGCATCGCTGTAGCCCACCGCACCGGCACCGACCACCAGCATGGCCGCGCCTGGCGTCGACCATGCTGTCACCACGGGCACGCGGTAGCGCAGCGACAGGCCAATACAGGTGATGCCCATGCCCAGTCCAAGCGCCCACATCCACGAGGCGATCTGCGCCTGCGATGCGCCCATCGCGCGCGCGGCCTGGAACACGATCACCGCCGAGCTGGCAAAGCCCACCAACACCGTAATGAAGCCGGCCATCACCGCAGGCAACGACATATCGCGCAACAACGAACGCTTGGCTACCGCAGACATCGCATGCATCCCTGACGACAAGACATGCATTGTTAGCAAGCCTGCGGCAGCACGCGCAACGCGCGTGCTGCCGCGGCTGCAGATGAGCAGCACGCATTGATGACGCGTCGATGAAAAAGATCGAAGAAAAGCCTTGACGAATTTTCAGAAGTCTTTAGTATTCGCTCCCTCGCTGCGACGCGGTCTTCACCCCGGTGAACACCCAACCAAGGCGGCGGCAACATCCTTCGAAAGAAGGTGTTGACGGAAACGAAAAGTCTGACATAATAGGCGGCTCGCTTCGACGAAAAGACCTCCGGGTCGCACGACGAAGCAGCATCGGCAACAACGTCCACTTCGGTGGGACGACCTTGAAAAAAGGTGTTGACGAGGCGGAAAAGTCGGCTATAATGGGCGGCTCGCAACGACGGAAACGTCGGGGCACACGGAGGAAGGCGCTGAGGCCGACTCCAAGGTTCTTTGACAGTATGCGCAGGTATCTTGTGAAGGCGCCTGCAGGAAGGATGAT
>NZ_WIAY01000001.1:1382872-1597164 GCF_009467805.1 Stenotrophomonas nematodicola | reverse complement strand
AGGACGAAGGCGGCCGCCACACCCCGTTCTTCAAGGGCTACCGTCCGCAGTTCTACTTCCGTACCACCGACATCACCGGTGCGGTCGAGCTGCCGGAAGGCGTGGAAATGGTCATGCCGGGCGACAACATCAAGATGGTCGTCACCCTGATCAACCCGGTCGCAATGGACGACGGTCTGCGCTTCGCGATCCGCGAAGGCGGCCGCACCGTCGGCGCCGGCGTGGTCTCCAAGATCATCGAGTAATCTGCTAGAATCGGCGCCCCGATGTTGCCTGGGTAGGGCATCGGGGCGTTCAACAACGGGAAAAGAGGCGCAGGACGCACCTCGTGTTCCCCAGACCAGGAAGGGTCGCGCCATTCAGGCTTTGTCAATAGGTCTCCTGTTGACGGGCGCTTTGTATGCGCGCTATACTTTTTGTCTGGGCAGATCGGGAGACCGGTCTGCCTCGATTTTTGAGGTCTATGGAAAGATCTTGGCGCCGCGCAGGACTGTGCGGCGTCCGCATTCAGGATATTCATGGGACAAGGCAACCCAGAGGCCTTGTCCGTCGCTCTTTTAACGAAGGAACCCACCGTCATGGCGGACCAAAAGATCCGAATTCGGCTGAAGGCGTTCGATCATCGTCTGATCGACCGTTCGGCCAGCGAGATCGTAGAAACGGCAAAGCGGACCGGCGCGCAAGTGCGTGGCCCGATCCCGCTGCCGACCAAGATCGAGCGCTACACCATCCTCGTCTCCCCGCACGTCGACAAGGACGCGCGTGACCAGTACGAGACCCGCACGCACAAGCGCGTGCTCGATATCGTCGACCCCAACGACAAGACCGTGGACGCGCTGATGAAGCTCGAACTGGCTGCCGGCGTCGACGTTCAGATCAAGCTGACCTGAGGACTACGACCATGACGAAGAAATATTCGTTGGGCTTCGTGGGCCGCAAGGCTGGCATGAGCCGCGTGTTCACCGAAGATGGCCAGGCCATCCCGGTGACCCTGATTGAAGCTACCCCGAACCGCATCGCGCAGATCAAGACCGTCGAATCCGACGGCTACAGCGCCGTGCAGGTGACCGTCGGCGCGCGTCGCGCTGCCCTGGTCAACAAGCCGGAAGCCGGTCACTTCGCCAAGGCGAAGGTCGAAGCCGGTCGTGGCCTGTGGGAATTCCGCGTTGAAGACGCCCAGCTCGGCGAATTCGCCGTTGGTGGCGAAGTCAAGGCGGACATCTTTGAAGTTGGCCAGAAGGTCGACGTCCAGGGTGTCACCAAGGGTAAGGGCTTCCAGGGCACCATCAAGCGCTACAACTTCCGTATGGGCGATGCAACCCACGGTAACTCGCTGTCGCATCGCGCGCCGGGTTCCTTGGGCCAGCGCCAGACCCCGGGTCGCGTTTTCCCGGGCAAGAAGATGTCCGGCCACATGGGTTCGGTGCAGCAGAGCACCCAGAACCTGGAAGTGGTGAAGGTCGATGTCGAACGTGGTCTGATCGCGATCCGTGGTGCCGTTCCGGGCGCAGCGGGTGGTGACGTGATCGTTCGTCCGGCTAGCAAGGCATAAGGAGAGATGACGATGGAACTCGTTATCACGGGTAGCAACAACAAGGTCTCGGTCTCCGATGCCGTGTTCGGTCGCGATTTCAGCGAAGATCTGGTTCACCAGGTCGTCGTTGCTTACCGCAACGCCGGTCGCGCCGGCACCAAGGCACAGAAGACTCGCTCTGAAGTGGCTGGTACCACCAAGAAGTCGAAGAAGCAGAAGGGCGGCGGCGCGCGTCATGGCGCACTGACGGCTCCGATCTTCGTCGGCGGCGGTGTCACCTTCGCGGCCAAGCCGCGCAGCTTCGAGCAGAAGGTCAACCGTAAGCAGTACCGTGCAGCCATGTGCGCGATCCTGTCCGAGCTGAACCGCCAGGGCCGTCTGACGATCGTGGAGTCCTTCGATGTCGAAGCGACCAACACCAAGTCGTTGATCGCCAAGCTGGCCGGCCTGGAAGTGGGCAAGCGTCCGCTGATCGTCACCGAAGAGGCTTCCGAGCACCTGTACCTGTCGGCACGCAACATTCCCTACGTGGAAGTGCGTGACGTCCAGGGTCTGGACCCGGTGTCGCTGGTGGGTGCCGACACGGTCGTCATCACCGCTGACGCGGTCAAGAAGGTCGAGGAGTGGCTGGCATGAACGCCAACGAGAAAATCTTCAGCGTTCTTCGCGCTCCGCGAGTCTCCGAAAAGACCGCGCGCCTGCAGGAACATTCCAACCAGTATGTCTTTGAAGTGTCGAACGAAGCGACCAAGGCCGATGTAAAGGCCGCGGTTGAGCAGCTGTTCGATGTCAAGGTCGAGTCGGTCAACGTGCTGAACGTGAAGGGCAAGAACAAGTCCTTCCGTAACCGCAACGGCCGCCGCGGCGATTGGCGCAAGGCATACGTGCGTCTCGCCGATGGCCAGTCCATCGATGTAACGGCCAAGGCCTGAGGTACATCCCATGCCATTGATGAAATTCAAGCCCACTTCCCCCGGCCGTCGTTCGGCCGTGCGCGTGGTTACGCCCGATCTGCACAAGGGCGCACCGCACGCAGCGTTGCTGGAGCCGCAGAGCAAGTCGGGTGGTCGTAACCACCACGGCCGTATCACCACCCGTCACGTTGGTGGTGGCCACAAGCAGCACTACCGCGTCATCGACTTCAAGCGCAACAAGGAAGGCATTCCGGCGCGCGTGGAACGCATCGAATACGATCCGAACCGCACCGCCCACATCGCCCTGCTGTGCTACGTCGACGGCGAGCGTCGCTACATCATCGCACCGAAGGGCCTGAAGGCCGGTGACCAGGTGATCGCGGGCTCGGATGCGCCGATCAAGACCGGCAACACCCTGCCGCTGCGCAACATCCCGGTCGGTACCACTGTCCACGGCATCGAACTGAAGCCGGGCAAGGGTGCCCAGATCGCGCGTGCCGCCGGCGCCGCCGTGCAGCTCGTCGCTCGTGAAGGCATCTACGCCACCCTGCGCCTGCGCTCGGGTGAAATGCGCAAGGTGCCGGTCGAGTGCCGCGCCACCATCGGTGAAGTCGGTAACGACGAGCACAACCTGGAAAAGCTGGGCAAGGCTGGCGCCAAGCGCTGGCGCGGTGTCCGCCCGACCGTTCGTGGTGCTGCCATGAACCCGGTTGACCATCCGCACGGCGGTGGTGAGGCGAAGGCCGGCCAGGGTAACCCGCATCCGGTCACCCCGTGGGGTGTCCCGACCAAGGGCTACAAGACGCGCCATAACAAGCGCACCCAGCAATTCATCGTCCGCGATCGTAGGGGCTAATCGACCATGGCACGTTCACTCAAGAAGGGCCCGTTCGTCGATCACCACCTCGTCAAGAAGGTGGAGGCCGCTGCGGGTAGCAAGAAGCCGATCAAGACCTGGTCGCGCCGTTCGATGATCCTGCCGGAAATGGTAGGCATCACCATCGCCGTTCATAACGGTAAGAACCACGTTCCGGTGCTCGTCAACGAGAACATGGTCGGCCACAAGCTCGGCGAATTTGCCATCACCCGGACCTTCAAGGGTCACGGTGGTGACAAGAAGTCGGGCAAGTAAGGAGAGATGACAATGGAAGCGAAAGCAATCCTGCGCTCCGCGCGCATCTCTGCGCAGAAAGCCCGTCTGGTCGCTGACCAGGTGCGCGGCCTGCCGGCCGAGCGTGCGGTCAACCTGCTGAAGTTCTCGGACAAGAAGGCTGCCCACCTGATCAAGAAGGTGGTGGAGTCGGCTATTGCCAATGCCGAGAACAACCAGGGCGCCGACGTCGACGAGCTGAAGGTTCAGACCATCATGGTAGATGAAGGTCCGACCCTGAAGCGTTTCATGGCGCGGGCGAAAGGCCGCGGCACCCGCATCCTCAAGCGCACCAGCCACATCACTGTGGTTGTGGGCGCCGGCAAGTAAGCGGAAAGGAAAACACCATGGGTCATAAAGTTCATCCGATTGGTATCCGCCTCGGCATTTCCAAGGACTGGAACTCCAAGTGGTACGCCAACAAGGCCGAGTTCGCTGGTTACCTGGCGGCCGACCTGAAGGTGCGGGACATGCTGCGCAAGAAGCTCGCGCAGGCCGGCATCAGCAAGATCCTGATCGAGCGTCCGGCCAAGACCGCTCGCGTGACGATCCACACCGCCCGTCCGGGCGTGGTGATCGGCAAGCGCGGTGAGGACATCGAGAAGCTGCGCAAGGAAGTGAGCGAAATGATGGGCGTCCCGGCGCACATCAACGTCACCGAAGTGCGCAAGCCCGAGCTGGACGCGCAGCTGGTTGCCGAGTCGATCGCGCAGCAGCTGGAGCGTCGCATCATGTTCCGCCGTGCAATGAAGCGCTCGGTCGGCAACGCGATGCGTCTGGGTGCCCTGGGCATCAAGGTCAACGTCGGTGGCCGCCTCAACGGTGCTGAAATCGCCCGTTCGGAGTGGTACCGCGAAGGCCGCGTGCCGCTGCACACGCTGCGTGCCGACATCGACTATGGCTTCGCTGAAGCCAAGACGACCTACGGCATCATCGGCATCAAGGTCTGGATCTACAAGGGCGAGGTTTTCGATTTCTCCCAGGTTGGCCAGGAAAAGCAGGACGACTCCCCGCGCAACGATCGTAACGATCGCGGCGACCGTGGTGACCGTCAGCGCCCGGCCCGTGAAGCGAGGTAACGACAATGTTGCAACCCAAGCGAACCAAGTACCGCAAGGTACACAAGGGCCGTAACGATGGCCTGAGCTGGAGCGCCAACGCTGTCAGCTTCGGCGAGTACGGCCTGAAGGCAACCGCTCATGGTCAGCTGACCGCGCGTCAGATCGAAGCGGCTCGCCGTTCGATCAGCCGCTACGTCAAGCGCGGCGGCAAGATGTGGATCCGAGTGTTCCCCGACAAGCCGATCACCAAGAAGCCCATCGAAGTCCGAATGGGTTCTGGTAAGGGCAACGTGGAGTACTGGGTCGCCCAGATCCAGCCCGGCCGCATGATCTATGAAATTGAAGGTGTGGATGAAAGCGTGGCTCGCGAGGCGTTCCGCCTGGCAGCTGCCAAGCTCTCCGTGACCACCACCTTCGTGACCCGGACGGTGATGTAATGGATATCAAACAACTTCGCGAAAAGTCGGCTGACGATCTGAAGGCCCACCTGACCGACCTGCGTAAGGAGCAGTTCTCGCTCCGTATGCAGCAGGTTACCGGCCAGCTGCCGAAGACTCACGAAACCCGCCGGGTCCGCCGCGAGATTGCTCGCGTCAAGACCCTGCTCGGCAGCACCAAGTAAGGATGGCCGCGATGAGCGACAATACTGAAAACAAGACGCTGCGCACGGTCGAAGGCCGTGTCGTCAGCAACAAGATGGACAAGACGGTCACCGTGTTGGTGGAACGCCTGGTCAAGCACGCCCTGTACGGCAAGTACATCAAGCGTTCGACCAAGCTGCACGCCCACGACGCCGACAATGCCTGCAACGAAGGCGATGTCGTCCGCGTGACCGAGATTGCTCCGATGTCCAAGACCAAGAACTGGCGCGTGGTGGAAGTCATCACGCGTGCGGCTGAATAAGGAGATCTGAATCATGATCCAGATGCAGAGCTACCTCGAGGTCGCGGACAATTCCGGTGCCAAGGAAGTGATGTGCATCAAGGTGCTGGGCGGCTCCAAGCGTCGCTACGCCCACATCGGTGACATCATCAAGGTCACCGTGAAGGATGCGATCCCGCGCGGCAAGGTCAAGAAGGGTGAAGTGTTCGACGCCGTCGTGGTGCGTACCCGCAAGGGTGTGCGTCGCGCCGACGGTTCGCTGATCCGTTTTGACGCCAACGCCGCGGTCCTGCTCAACAACAAGCAAGAGCCGATCGGCACCCGCATCTTCGGACCGGTGACGCGTGAACTTCGTTCCGAGAAGTTCATGAAGATCGTCTCGCTCGCTCCCGAAGTGCTGTGAGCGACAGGAGATAATCATGGCTAACCGTATCAAGAAGGGCGACCAGGTCGTCGTCAACACCGGCAAGGACAAGGGCAAGCAGGGCGAAGTCGTCCGCGTCGACGGCGATCGTGTGATCGTCGCCAACGTGAACATCGTCAAGCGCCACACCAAGCCGAATCCGCAGGCAGGCGTTGCCGGCGGCGTGGTCGAGCGTGAAGCGTCGATCCATATTTCCAACGTGAACGTGCTCAACCCGGCTTCGGGCAAGGGCGAACGCGTTGGTTTCAAGGTGCTGGAGGATGGACGCAAACTGCGTGTGTTCCGCTCCAGCGGTGAGGCGCTCGACGCCTGAGGATGCGCTGATGAATACCCGTCTCGAAAAGTTCTACAAGGAAGAAGTGGTGCCGGCGCTGATGAAGCAGTTCGGCTACACCAATCCGATGCAGGTTCCGAAGCTGGTCAAGGTCACCCTGAACATGGGTGTCGGCGAAGCAGCCACGAACAAGAAGATCCTGGAAAACGCCGTCGCCGACATGGCCAAGGTCTCCGGCCAGAAGCCGGTCGTGACCAAGTCCCGCGTCTCGGTGGCTTCGTTCAAGATCCGCGATGGTTGGCCGATCGGCTGCAAGACCACGCTGCGTCGTGAAAAGATGTATGAGTTCCTGGACCGCCTGATCAACATCTCGCTGCCGCGCGTGCGCGACTTCCGCGGTGTCTCGGGTCGTTCCTTCGACGGTCGTGGCAACTTCAACATGGGTGTGAAGGAACAGATCATCTTCCCGGAAATCGACTTCGACGCTGTCGACGCGATCCGCGGCATGGATATCGCCATCACCACCACCGCCAAGACCGACGCGGAAGCGAAGGCGCTGCTCGCAGCGTTCAAGTTCCCGTTCCGTAACTGATACGTCGAGGAATCCGAAATGGCAAAGACCTCCATGGTCAACCGCGATCTGAAGCGTGCCAAGCTGGCCGCCAAGTACGCCGGTAAGCGTGAAGAGCTGAAGAAGATCATCTCCAGCCCGACCGCTTCGTACGACGAAAAGGCTGACGCCGTGGTCAAGTTGCAGAAGCTGCCGCGCGATTCGTCGCCGAGCCGCCACCGCAACCGCTGCGAACTGTCCGGCCGCCCGCGTGGCGTTTACAGCAAGTTCGGCCTCGGCCGCAACAAGCTGCGTGAAGCCACCATGCGTGGTGACGTGCCGGGCCTGCGCAAGGCCAGCTGGTAAGGGATTCGTCCCGGAACCTGCTTCGCATCCCCAGGGTGCGGAGCAGGGGGACCAACCGGTTCATTCAGGTTTGTCCCCAATTGAAGAGTCCGGCGCAAGTCGGGCTCTTTTTGCCGTATACTCCCGCGTCTTGCCTTTTCACAGGGGCGAGGGTAGGGCGGGCCGCCGGTCCGCCGGTCACTATGTGAAGGGTACTGGCCCCTCCCAGGAACACAGCAAGATTTTCGCGAAAGCGGATATCGGTGCACTCAAAGGTATCGACTATGAGCATGACTGATCCCATCGCCGACCTGCTGGTACGCATCAAGAATGCGGCCGCGGTTGGCAAGCAGACGGTGAAGGCACCGTCCTCCAAGATCAAGGTTGCAATCGCAGAAGTGTTGAAGGCCGAAGGCTACATCACCGACCTGCGCGTGACCAAGACCGAGAACAACAAGGCCGAGCTTGAAATCGTCCTGAAGTATTTCGAAGGCAAGCCGGTCATCGAGACCCTGAAGCGCTTCTCGCGTTCGGGTCTGCGTCAGTACCGCGGCAAGTCCGAGCTGCCGAAGGTCCTCAATGGCCTGGGCATCTCCATCATCTCCACCTCCAAGGGCATCATGACTGATGCGCAGGCGCGCCAGCTGGGCGTCGGCGGCGAAGTCCTGTGCTTCGTGGCCTAAGGCGAGAAGGAAACTACTATGTCCCGCGTAGCCAAGAAGCCGGTCAACCTGCCCAAGGGCGTTGAACTGAACATCCAGCCGGAATCCGTCAGTGTGAAGGGCCCGAAGGGCACCCTGTCGCTGCCGAAGGTCGCTGGCGTCGAAATCACCGTTGAAAACGGCGTTGCCAACCTGGCCGCCAACGATCCGTCGCTGACTGCCCTCACCGGCACCGTGCGCGCGATCCTGGCCAACATGGTCCACGGCGTCACCGAAGGCTTCGAGCGCAAGCTCGAGCTGGTCGGCGTCGGTTACCGTGCCGCCATGCAGGGCAAGGACCTGAACCTGTCGCTCGGTTTCTCGCACCCGGTGGTGTTCGTGGCGCCGGAAGGCATCACCCTGTCGACTCCGACCCAGACCGAAATCGTGGTCCAGGGCACGGACAAGCAGCAGGTGGGCGAAGTTGCCGCCAAGATCCGTGGTTACCGTCCGCCGGAGCCCTACAAGGGCAAGGGTGTGAAGTACGCCGGCGAAGTCATCATTCGTAAGGAAGCCAAGAAGGCCTGATTCAGGTCCTCAGCTTTCAAGGAAAAAGATAATGAACAAGAACATCGCTCGCCTGCGTCGTGCCAAGTCGACCCGTGCACACATCCGCGAACTCGGCGTGCCGCGTCTGTCGGTGCTGCGCACCGGTCAGCACCTGTACGCCCAGGTCTTCACCGCCGACGGCTCCAAGGTGCTGGCAGCTGCCAACACCACCCAGGCCGACGTCAAGGAAGGTCTGAAGAACGGCAAGAACAGCGACGCCGCCGCCAAGGTTGGCAAGCTGGTCGCCGAGCGCGCCAAGGCTGCGGGCATCGAGAAGGTCGCTTTCGACCGCTCGGGCTACCGTTACCACGGCCGCATCAAGGCGCTGGCCGATGCAGCCCGCGAAGGCGGCCTGCAGTTCTAAGGGATAAGGAAGCGGGGCATGTCCCCGCTTCCGCCTGCCTGCCGGCGCGGGTTGCGCCGGGCGACGTCCTTCTTATGCAGGGGCGCTCGATCCACCGCTTCATCTCACAGCTATAAGCGGCCCCGAGCCGTACATACTCAATCAATCAAGGAATCAACATGGCAGAAGAACGTCAGCCGCGGGGTCGCGATCGCGATCGCAACCGCGAAGAGAAAGTCGACGACGGCATGATCGAGAAGCTGGTCGCGGTCAACCGCGTCAGCAAGACCGTCAAGGGCGGTCGCCAGTTCACCTTCACCGCACTGACCGTGGTTGGTGATGGCGAAGGCAAGGTCGGTTTCGGTTACGGCAAGGCGCGCGAAGTGCCGGTCGCGATCCAGAAGTCGATGGAGCAGGCCCGCAAGAACCTGGCCACCGTCGATCTGAACAACGGCACCCTGTGGCACCCGGTGAAGGCCGGCCACGGCGCAGCCCGCGTGTTCATGATGCCGGCGTCGGAAGGTACCGGTGTCATCGCCGGCGGCGCCATGCGCGCTGTGCTGGAAGCCGTTGGCGTGAAGAACGTGCTGGCCAAGGCGGTCGGTTCGCGTAACCCGATCAATCTGGTTCGCGCCACGCTGAAGGGCCTGACCGACATGCAGTCGCCGGTCCGCATTGCGGCCAAGCGCGGCAAGAAGGTGGAGGATCTCAATCATGGCTAATGAAACCGCCAAGACCGTGAAGGTCCGCCTGGTGCGTGGCCTGCGTGGCACCCAGTCGCGTCACCGCCTGTCGGTGCGTGCGCTGGGCCTGAACAAGCTCAATGATGTGCGTGAACTGAAGGACAGCCCGCAGGTTCGCGGCCTGATCAACAAGGTTCAGTACCTCGTCCAGGTTGAGGAATAATCCAATGACCATGCATCTCAATGAACTGAGCCCGGCGCCGGGCGCGCGCAAAGAGCGCACCCGCGTGGGCCGTGGTATCGGCTCGGGCCTGGGCAAGACCTGTGGCCGCGGCCACAAGGGTTCGTTCGCCCGCAAGGGTGGCGGCAAGATCAAGGCAGGCTTCGAAGGCGGCCAGACCCCCATGCAGCGTCGTCTGCCGAAGGTCGGTTTCCGTTCCAAGATCGCCAAGGACACTGCTGAAGTCCTGTCGTACCACCTGGACAAGCTGGAGGCCGGTGAGGTCGATTTCGCCGCGCTGCGCGCTGCGAAGCTGGTCCCGAGCACGGCCAAGAAGGCCAAGATCGTCATGAAGGGCGGCCTGACCAAGGCCTTCACCCTGAAGGGCATCGCAGCAACGGCCGGTGCCAAGGCCGCGATCGAAGCTGCCGGCGGCAGCGTACAGGAGTAAGACATGGCGCAAGCTGGCATTGGTAACCTCGGCGGCGGGCTCGGCAAGTTCACGGAACTTCGCCAGCGTCTGCTGTTCGTCCTCGGGGCTTTGGCTGTCTATCGCATCGGCTGTTATGTGCCGGTGCCGGGCGTCAATCCCGATGCCATGCTTGCGCTCATGCAGGCGCAGGGCGGCGGCATCGTGGACATGTTCAACATGTTCTCGGGCGGCGCCCTGCACCGTTTCAGCATTTTCGCGCTGAACGTCATGCCGTACATTTCGGCATCGATCGTGATGCAGCTGGCGGTCCATATCTTCCCGGCATTGAAGGCGATGCAGAAGGAAGGCGAATCGGGCCGTCGCAAGATCACCCAGTATTCCCGCATCGGCGCCGTGTTCCTGGCGGTGGTGCAGGGCGGCAGCATCGCGCTGGCGCTGCAGAACCAGCTGTCCCCGAGCGGTGCGCCCGTGGTCTACGCGCCTGGCATGGGCTTTGTGCTCACGGCCGTGGTCGCGCTGACCGCCGGCACCATCTTCCTGATGTGGGTCGGTGAGCAGGTCACCGAGCGTGGCATCGGCAATGGTGTGTCGCTGATCATCTTCGCCGGCATCGTCGCCGGCCTGCCTGGCGCGGTCATCCACACCCTGGAAGCCTACCGCGAGGGCAACATGAGCTTCATCGCCCTGCTGCTGATCGTGCTGGTGGTGTTGGCCTTCACCTACTTCGTGGTGTTCGTCGAACGCGGCCAGCGCCGCATCACGGTGAACTATGCACGTCGGCAGGGCGGCCGCAACGCGTACATGAACCAGACCTCGTTCCTGCCGCTGAAGCTGAACATGGCGGGCGTGATTCCGGCCATCTTCGCCTCCAGCATCCTGGCGTTCCCGACGACCCTGGCAATGTGGTCCGGCCAGGCCAGTTCGGCCACGTGGCTGCAGAAGGTTGCCAGCGCCCTTGGGCCGGGCGAGCCGCTGCACATGATCGTCTTCGCCGCGCTGATCACCGGTTTCGCGTTCTTCTATACCGCGCTGGTGTTCAACTCGCAGGAAACCGCCGACAACCTGAAGAAGTCCGGCGCACTGATTCCGGGCATCCGCCCGGGCAAGGCCACCGCCGATTACATCGACGGCGTGCTGACCCGCCTGACGGCCGCCGGCTCGCTGTACCTGGTGATCGTGTGTCTGCTGCCGGAAATCATGCGGACCCAGCTCGGCGCGTCGTTCTACTTCGGTGGTACCTCGCTGCTGATCGTGGTGGTGGTGGTGATGGACTTCATTGCCCAGATCCAGGCGCACCTGATGTCGCACCAGTATGAGAGCCTGTTGAAGAAGGCCAACCTGAAGGGCGGCAACCGCGGCGGTTTTGCCCGCGGCTGATTCACCTGTTACACTTGTCTTCTTGTTGCGAAGGCCCTCCGGTTCCCGGACCTGGCCTTCCAAATCGAAGGGCGGCCCCCGCAGCGGTCTCGGGTGGGGGTGAGATGTGGTGGTCCCGCGCGGGAGTAGCGCGGGCGGCGGCGAGGGCAACCTCTGCAGTCAACGACATCCGGCGCCGGAGCATGGGCACACTCCCCATGCCGGGTTCATGAAACCTTCGTGGTTTCACGGGCTTCCAAGTAAACCGAGACCTTGATAGAATCGCTAGTTCACTTTTTTGATCCATCCTGCCGGATTGGCGCGCCCGTGGTGCGCTGTCGGCCATCACTCAGCTGGAGAACCGCGTCATGGCGCGTATTGCAGGCGTCAACCTGCCAGCCCAGAAGCACGTCTGGGTCGGGTTGCAAAGCATTTACGGCATCGGCCGTACCCGTTCGAAGAAGGTCTGCGACGCCGCAGGCGTGACCTCGACCACCAAGATCCGCGATCTGTCGGAGCCGGAAATCGAGCGTCTGCGCTCGGAAGTGGCCAAGTACATCGTGGAAGGCGATCTGCGCCGTGAAATCGGTATCGCGATCAAGCGCCTGATGGATCTGGGCTGCTACCGCGGTCTGCGTCACCGTCGCGGCCTGCCGCTGCGTGGCCAGCGCACCCGTACCAACGCCCGCACCCGCAAGGGCCCGCGCAAGGCGATCAGGAAGTAAGGGACCTAAGAAATGGCTAAGCCCGTCGCTAAGACCAAGAAGAAGATCAAGCGCGTCGTCACTGACGGCGTTGCCCACGTCCACGCTTCTTTCAACAACACCATCGTGACCATCACCGACCGTCAGGGCAACGCTCTGTCGTGGGCGACCTCCGGTGGCGCTGGCTTCCGCGGTTCGCGCAAGTCCACCCCGTTCGCTGCCCAGGTGGCTGCCGAGAAGGCCGGCCGTGCCGCGCTCGACTACGGCGTCAAGTCCCTGGAAGTCCGCATCAAGGGCCCGGGTCCGGGTCGTGAGTCGGCCGTGCGCTCGCTGAACAACGTGGGCTACAAGATCACCAACATCATCGACGTGACGCCTATCCCGCACAACGGGTGCCGTCCGCCGAAGAAGCGTCGCGTCTAAAGGAGCGATAAGAAATGGCTCGTTATATCGGTCCTACCTGTAAGCTCGCCCGCCGCGAAGGCGCCGACCTTTCCCTCAAGAGCCCGGCGCGTGCGCTGGACTCCAAGTGCAAGCTGGAGCAGAAGCCCGGCCAGCACGGCGCGACCGCCCGCAAGGGCAAGCTGTCCGACTACGCCACCCAGCTGCGTGAAAAGCAGAAGGTCAAGCGTATCTACGGCCTGCTGGAGCGTCAGTTCCGCAACTACTACAAGAAGGCCTCGACCAAGAAGGGCAACACCGGCGAGAACCTGCTGCAGCTGTTGGAAACCCGCCTGGACAACGTCGTCTATCGCATGGGCTTCGCTGTGACCCGTCCGGCTGCGCGTCAGCTGGTTTCGCACCGCGGCGTCACCGTGAACGGCAAGTCGGTCAACCTGGCTTCGTACCAGGTCAAGGCTGGCGACGCCGTCGCTCTGTCCGAGAAGGCTGCCAAGCAGCTGCGCGTTCAGGAAGCCCTGACCGTTGCCGCCCAGCACGACCTGCGTCCGTCGTGGGTTGAAGTGGATTCCGGCAAGTTCGCCGGCATCTTCAAGGCTGTGCCGGATCGTGCGGACCTGCCTGCGGATATCAACGAAGCGCTGATCGTCGAGTTGTATTCGAAGTAATTCACATTGGAGAATCCCCGGCGACGGCCGGGGATTCACTAGGAGAACCCGCAACATGACGGTTACCGCCAACCAGGTTCTGCGTCCTCGCGGTCCGCAGATCGAACGCCTTACCGACACCCGCGCCAAGGTCGTTATCGAGCCCTTGGAGCGTGGTTACGGGCATACGCTGGGCAATGCCCTGCGTCGCGTGCTGCTGTCGTCCATCCCGGGCTTCGCCATCACGGAAGTCGAGATCGACGGCGTGCTGCACGAGTACACCACGCTCGAAGGCTTGCAGGAGGACGTGCTGGAAGTCCTGCTCAACCTGAAGGACGTGGCCATCCGTATGCATACCGGTGACAGCGCCACGCTGTCGCTGTCCAAGCAGGGTCCGGGTGTTGTGACCGCTGCCGATATCAAGGTCGACCACAACGTCGAGATCCTCAACAACGACCATATCATTTGCCACCTGACCAAGGACACGGCAATCAATATGCGTCTGAAGATCGAGCGTGGCTTCGGCTACCAGCCGGCGGCCGCGCGTCGTCGTCCGGACGAAGAAACCCGTGCCATCGGTCGTCTGGTCCTGGACGCCTCGTTCTCGCCGGTCCGTCGCGTCGCCTATTCGGTGGAAGCGGCCCGCGTCGAACAGCGTACCGACCTGGACAAGCTGGTCCTGGATATCGAAACCAACGGCACGATCGATGCCGAGGAAGCCGTGCGCACCGCCGCCGACATCCTCAGCGATCAGCTGTCGGTGTTCGGTGACTTCACCCACCGCGACCGCGGTGCGGCCAAGCCGGCCAACAACGGCGTGGATCCGGTGCTGCTGCGCCCGATCGACGACCTGGAACTGACCGTGCGTTCGGCCAACTGCCTGAAGGCAGAGAGCATTTACTACATCGGCGATCTGATCCAGAAGACCGAAGTGGAACTGCTCAAGACCCCGAACCTCGGCAAGAAGTCGCTGACCGAGATCAAGGAAGTCCTCGCACAGCGCGGTCTTTCGCTCGGCATGAAGCTGGAGAACTGGCCGCCGGCCGGTGTCGCCCAGCACGGCATGCTCGGCTGATCCAGCGCTACGCAAGATGCTTGACCCCGCACCTTCGGGTGCGGGGGCTTCACCCGCAACACCTCGCATCGACAGGCCCATAGCCTGCGGTGACGGTCGGCCAGGAGGGCCGGCACCGGACCATCCGCAGTCCAAGCAGCAACGCCGGGAAGGCGACAGCGAAACCCAACCGATCCAACATTCACTTCAGGAATCACCGTCATGCGTCATATGAAATCCGGTCGCAAGTTCAACCGTACCAGCGCCCATCGCGAAGCAATGTTCAAGAACATGGCCGCGTCGCTGTTCAAGCACGAGTTGATCAAGACCACCCTGCCGAAGGCCAAGGAACTGCGCCGCGTCGCCGAGCCGCTGATCACCCTGGCCAAGGTCGACTCCGTCGCCAACCGCCGTCTGGCCTTCGCCCGTCTGCGCGACCAGGAAGCCGTCGGCAACCTGTTCACCATCCTGGGCCCGCGCTACGCGACCCGTCCGGGTGGCTATCTGCGTCTGCTGAAGTGCGGCTTCCGCGCTGGCGACAACGCGCCGATGGCCTACGTGGAACTGGTGGACCGTCCGGCCGTGGCTGAAGCCGTCGAAGAGTAATCGACGCGCAACACCCGTTATTCGGTGAAGAACCCGGCCTCGTGCCGGGTTTTTCCGTTTTCGGGTGCTGAAGACGGAAGCAACCTCCCCCGTTGGGCGTCTGGCGTCCCGGGGCGCTGACCTGCGGCGACGCGTGGTGGTTGGCGTCTGGCTTCCATCCGGAACACGCTGTCTGGTCGGCTGGGCCGATGGTCGGCGGCAGAGGGGCGTGAGGGCCTGTTAATCTTGGCGTCTGGACGTTCACGAGTGTTGGCAATGAATCCACTGCGTTGGAGTTACCGTGCCCAGTTCCTGCTGGGCTTCCTGGTCTGCGTTGGCCTGCTCGCCTACGCGATCTTCCTGCAGCTCAAGATCGGCCTTGAGCCGTGCCCGCTGTGCATCTTCCAGCGGCTGGCGTTTGCCGCGCTGGGTCTGCTGTTCCTGATCGGGGCGTTGCATGGCCCGCGTGAGCGCGCGGGGCGCGCGACGTACGGCGTCCTGGCCTTCATTGCCGCTGCGGTGGGAATCGGCATTGCCGGGCGCCATGTCTATGTGCAGCTGCTGCCCAAGGACATGGGGTCGAGCTGCGGCCCGCCGCTGGCCTTTCTCAGCGAGACGATGGGACCGCTGGAAGTGTTCCGCACCGTGCTGACCGGTACCGGTGACTGCGGCAATATCGATTGGCAGTTCCTGGGGCTGACCATGCCGATGTGGAGCCTGGTGTGGTTCGTGCTGCTCGCTGCCTGGGCGTTGTTCGCCTCATTCCGTCGCCCCGCGCGACGTAGCTGATTCCCCTGATTGCTCTACCCCCCACTGGATATACCGATGAATGCTGCCGACCCCGCCACTGCCCCCGCCATGCTGCCGACCGACTGGTCGCCGGAGAGCTGGCGCGGCAGGCCGGCCCTGCAGATGCCGACCTATCCCGATCCGGTGGCGCTGGATGCGGCGTTGCATGAGCTCAAGCGCCTGCCACCATTGGTCACGTCGTGGGAAATCCTGGCGCTGAAGCAGCAGCTCGCCGAGGCCCAGGAGGGCAAGCGCTTCCTGCTGCAGGGCGGCGACTGTGCCGAGAACTTCAGCGACTGCGAGTCCACCACCATTTCCAACCGGCTCAAGGTGCTGCTGCAGATGAGCCTGGTGCTGGTGCATGGGCTGCGCAAGCCGGTGACGCGGGTGGGGCGCTTTGCCGGGCAGTACGCCAAGCCGCGCTCGGCCGATACCGAAACGCGCGATGGGGTCACATTGCCCAGCTACCGCGGCGATGTGATCAATGCGCCGGAGTTCACTGAGGCGGCGCGGCTGCCGGACCCGCGGCGGATGCTGCAGGCGCATGCGCACTCGGCGATGACCATGAACTTCGTGCGGGCGCTGATCGACGGTGGCTTCGCCGACCTGCACCACCCCGAATACTGGAACCTGGAGTGGGTCCGGCATTCGCCGCTGGCCGGTGACTACCAGAAGATGGTGGCGTCGATCGGCGATGCGGTGCGCTTCATGGAGACACTGGCCGGGTCGCAGGTGCACAACCTCAACCGGATCGATTTCTACACCTCGCACGAGGCGCTGCTGCTGCCCTACGAGCAGGCGCTGACCCGCCAGGTGCCGCGCCAGCAGGGCTGGTTGAACCTGAGCACGCACTATCCGTGGATCGGCATGCGTACGGCCGCGCTGGACGGGGCGCACGTGGAGTACCTGCGTGGTGTGCGCAACCCGATCGCGATCAAGGTGGGGCCGTCGGTGCAGCCGGATCAGCTGCTGCGTCTGATCGACGTGCTCAACCCACACGACGAACCGGGGCGCCTGAGCTTCATCCATCGCATGGGGGCGGCGCAGATCGCCGAGAAGCTGCCGCCGCTGCTGCAGGCGGTCAAGCGCGACGGCCGGCGCGTGCTGTGGGTGTGCGATGCGATGCATGGCAATACCGAAAGCACCAGCAATGGCTTCAAGACGCGTCGCTTCGACAATGTGCGCAGCGAGGTGGAGATGTCGTTCGACCTGCACGCTGCCGCCGGCACGCGTCTGGGCGGCGTGCATCTGGAGCTGACCGGTGAGGACGTGACCGAATGCACAGGCGGCGCGCGGGAGCTGACCGAGCGTGACCTGGAGCGTGCCTACCGCTCTTCGGTGGACCCGCGGTTGAACTACGAGCAGTCGCTGGAAATTGCGATGGCGATCGTGCGCAAGCAGGAGCACCACGTCGCCTGACGGCGGCGTCCACGCCCGGCTGACATCCGGGCGACATCGCGGTCATCGCCGCACCGGCATTCTGTGGTCGTCCAGACGGGATCACGGGAGCGTGCGGTGACAGTGGATTGGCAGGTGGCAGCGGCGTATCTATGGCCGGTGGCGATCGCGCTGGCAGTCGGAGTGGTCGGCTGGTGGTTGCTGATGGCGCTGACGCGTCGCCTGAAAGGCAGCGAGCGGCGGCGCGCGCGGATCGCGCGGGTGTTCAGTCGCCCGCTGGCGTTCGCCTTGCCCCTGCTGCTGCTGATTCCTGCGCTGGAAGCCACGCCGCTGCAGGGGCGCTGGCTCGATCAGTCGCTGCGGCTGCTGCACATCGGGCTGACCGCCTGCGTGATCTGGTGCCTGGTGCGGGCGGTCGCGGCCGGCGAGCAGGCCATCCTGCGCGACCACCCGATGGAAGTGGCGGACAATCTGGAGGCCCGCCGCATCCAGACCCAGACCCGCGTGCTCAGCCGTGTGCTGATGGGGGCGATCATCCTGGTCGGGGTATCGCTGATCCTGTTGACCTTCCCGATGGTGCGCCAGATCGGCACGGCGCTGCTGGCCTCGGCGGGCATCATCGGGCTGGTCGCCGGTATCGCCGCCAAGCCGGTATTCGGCAATCTGATCGCCGGGCTGCAGATCGCCTTGACCCAGCCGATCCGCCTGGACGACGTGGTGATCGTGGAGGGCGAATGGGGCCGGGTCGAGGAGATCGGCAGCAGCTACGTGGTGGTCCGGATCTGGGATGAGCGGCGCATGGTGGTGCCGCTGACGTGGTTCATCGAGCACCCGTTCCAGAACTGGACCCGGCGCAGCGCGGACCTGCTGGGGACGGCTTTCCTGTGGCTGGACTATCGGGCGCCGATCAACGCGATCCGCGCCGAGCTGGAACGGATCTGCCATGCCGAGCCGCTCTGGGATGGGCGGGTGTGCGTCACCCAGGTCACCGAGACGTCGGAGCACACCGTGCAGGTGCGTCTGCTGGTCAGTGCGCGCAACTCCGGCGATGCGTTCGACCTGCGCTGCCTGGTGCGTGAACGGATGCTGGACTTCATTGCCCGCGAGCACCCACAGGCGTTGCCTCGCACCCGCGCCGAGCTGCTCCGGCAGCCCGATCCGCCGCAGCGGCCAGACGCGCAGCCGCTGGACGGCGTGCGCTCGCCCGGCGCCGAAGACGGCCCGTAGAGCCAGCCGCCGGCCGGCTGGCGTATGGATGCGCGCCATCCCGGTAGCCCAGGCATACAGGAGCGGCCAGCCGGCCTGCGCTGCGCCAGGCGGCGCGCGCAGTACCTCAGGGGGGTGCCGTATGCGGCAGCAGCGTGTCGGTCTTGAAGCGCGGCGGACGGCGTGCCCGGGTGCGCTGCTCGTAGGCATAGCCCAGTTCGATCAGGCGCGGCTCGCTCCACGCTGTGCCCATGAACAGCAGCCCCAGCGGCAGGCCGTCGACATGCGCCATCGGCACGGTCAGGCTCGGGTAGCCGGCCACGGCCGCGGCACTGTAGCTCTCGCCCGGAAAATCGTCGCCGTGGCCATCGCGGATCGGCCAGGCCACACCGGTGGTGGGGGCGATCAGGGCATCGAGCTGCTGCGCGTGCAGCGCGGCATCGATCCCCTCCGGACCGGCCAGGCGGCGTGCGTCGCTGCGGGCGCGGATGTACTCGGGCGTCCCCAGGCCGTCGGTGGTGTTGGCCAGTTCCATGATTTCCTGGCCGAACAGGCTCATTTCCCTGCCGGCGTGCTCGCGGTTCCAGGCAATGACCTCGTCGAGGCTGCGCACCGGTGCCTTGTAGGTGGTGAAGTAGCGCTGCAGGCCGGCCTTGAACTCGTGCAGCAGCACCGTCCGTTCCGCGTCCTGCCACTGGCCCTGCGTGGGCAGGCTGGCCGGCACAACGACCGCGCCGGCCTCGCGCAGGATCGCAATGGCGTGGTCCAGCGCCGGGCCGATGCCGGGGCGCTTTTCCAGCCCGGTGTACAGCACGCCGATGCGTGCGCCACGCAGGCCGTCCGGATTCAGTCGCGAGGTGTAGTCGTACACCGCGCGGCCGGGCATGGTCGCGGTCGCCGGATCGGCATCGTCGCGCCCGGCCATTGCGGTGAGCAGCGCGGCGGCGTCGGCCACGCTGCGGGTCATCGGGCCGGCGGTGTCCTGGCTGAAGGAGATCGGGATGATGCCTTCGCGGCTGACCAGGCCCACGGTCGGCTTCAGGCCGACGACGCCGTTGATGGCGGCGGGGCAGACGATGCTGCCGTCGGTTTCGGTGCCGACCGCGGCCGAGGCGAGGTTGGCGGCCACGGCGACCGCGCTGCCGCTGCTGGAGCCGCAGGGGTTGTGGCTGAGGCGATAGGGGTTGCGGGTCTGTCCGCCACGTGCGCTCCAGCCGGAAATGGACCGGGTGGAGCGGAAGTTGGCCCACTCGCTGAGGTTGGTCTTGCCCAGGATCAGGGCGCCGGCACCGCGCAGGCGCCCCACCAGGAACGCATCGTCGGGGCGGAACCCCTCCAGGGCGAGCGAGCCGGCGGTGGTGCTCATCGGGGTGGCACCGATGTTGTCCTTGAGCAGGACCGGAATGCCGTGCAGGGGGCCGCGCAGCTGACCGGCACGCCGCTCGGCGTCGAGCTGGGCGGCGTCCTTGAGCGCATCAGGGTTGAGTTCGATCACCGCGCGCAGGCGTGGGCCGGCGCGATCCAGGCGGGCGATGCGTTCCAGGTACGCGCGGGTCAGGGCGACGCTGTCCAGTTCGCCGGCGGCCATGCGTGACTGCAGGTCGGCGATGCCGGTTTCGGCGTACGGGAAGGGGGCCGCGGGGGCGGAGGGCGTGGCGGCATCGCGTGCGTGCGCCGGCAGGGGCGCGGGCGTGCACCCCATCAGGGTGCAGACGATCAGCAGGGGTGTCAGCGACAGGCGCATCGGTGCGTCCCGGAAACCGGCCGACAGGCTAACCAGCGGCCGTACCGCTTGGCAACTCAGGCCTGTGCCGGGGGGCCGCCATGCCGCTTGCGGATATCGCGGGCGAGCACACCGACCACGATCAGATTGATCACCAGCACCGACCACGAGGCCCAGCCAGGGTGGCGGGTGATGGCGTAGACATCGAACGGCAGATAGATGCCGGCGGTGACGCAGCCCAGCCAGGATGCCCAGGCTTTGGCACGCCAGAGACCCCAGGCCTCGAAAAGGTGCAGCACACCGTAGGCGACCATCGCCGCGGCGGCGAGGTGGACGGCATCGGGGCTGATCATGTTGAGCAGCGAGGGCAGGGTGCCGTGATCCGGGTCCAGACTAAAACGCCGGATCAGGGCATTGACCGCATCGCGAAGCGGCTGCGGACCGAGAATCTCCAGTCCGGTGGCCGCCAGCAGCGCCAGTGCCGCCTTGCTGGCTTCCAGCAAGGCGATCACATGGAGACCCGGATGCCTGTGCGGATCCGGGTTATAGGGCGTGTCGGTCACGACAGGGTCCGATCAACCGCCGCGCGAGGCCTTCTTGCGGTCGCTTTCGGTCAGGAACTTCTTGCGCAGGCGGATCTCCTTCGGGGTGATCTCGACCAGCTCGTCGTCCTCGATGAAGTCCAGGGCCTGCTCCAGCGAGTACTTGATTGCCGGGGTCAGCTGGATCGCATCGTCCTTGCCCGAAGCGCGCATGTTGGTCAGCGGCTTGGTCTTGATCGCATTGACGGTCAGGTCGTTGTCCTTGGAGTGGATACCGATCAGCTGGCCTTCGTACACGTTGTCGCCTTCAGCGGCGAACAGCTTGCCGCGCTCCTGCAGCGGCCCCAGCGAGTAAGCGGGGGTGGCGCCCGGCGCATTGGCGATCATCACGCCGTTCTGGCGCTTGGCGATGGCGCCCTGTTCCTTCGGGCCGTAATGATCGAACACGTGGAACAGCAGGCCCGAGCCCTGGGTCAGGGTCTTGAACTCGTTCTGGAAACCGATCAGGCCACGGGCCGGGATCATGTATTCCAGGCGCACACGGCCCTTGCCGTCCGGCTCCATGTTCTTGAGCTGGCCCTTGCGGGTACCCAGCTTTTCCATCACGCCGCCCTGGTGCACTTCTTCAACGTCCACCACGAGCTGTTCGATCGGCTCCATAGCCTGGCCATCGATCTGCTTGATGATCACTTCCGGACGCGAGACGGCCAGTTCGTAGCCTTCACGACGCATGTTTTCGATCAGCACCGACAGGTGCAGTTCGCCACGGCCGGAGACCAGGAACTTGTCGGCGTCTTCCAGCTGTTCAACCTTCAGGGCCACGTTGTGGACCTGTTCGCGGTCCAGGCGGTCCTTGATCTGGCGGCTGGTCAGGAACTTGCCGCCGGACAGATCCTTGTTGCCCGCGAACGGCGAGTTGTTGACCTGGAAGGTCATCGAGATGGTGGGTTCGTCGACGGTCAGCGCCGGCAGGGCTTCCGGGGTTTCCGGGTGGCACAGGGTGTCGGAGATGGTCAGCTCCGGAATGCCCGAGATGGCGACGATGTCGCCGGCTTCGGCGCTGTCCTGCTCGATGCGCTCCAGGCCCAGGAAGCCCAGTACCTGCGCGACCTTGCCGTTGCGCTTCTTGCCTTCACGGTCGATCACCGCGACCTGCATGTTCTTCTTCAGGGTGCCGCGCTGGATGCGGCCGATGCCGATCACGCCCACGAAGTTGTTGTAGTCCAGCTGGCTGATGCGCATCTGGAACGGACCTTCCGGGTCCACTTCCGGCTTCGGCGCGTGCTGCATGATCGCTTCGTACAGCGGGGTCATGTCGCCATCGCGCACGCTGTCTTCCAGGCCGGCATAGCCGTTCAGGGCCGAGGCGTAGACGATCGGGAAGTCGAGCTGTTCATTGGTGGCGCCGAGCTTGTCGAACAGGTCGAACACCTGGTCGATCACCCAATCCGGACGCGAGCCGGGGCGGTCGACCTTGTTGACCACCACGATCGGCTTGAAGCCCATCGCGAACGCCTTCTGGGTGACGAAGCGGGTCTGCGGCATCGGGCCGTCCATCGCGTCGACCAGGATCAGCACGGTGTCGACCATCGACAGCACGCGCTCCACTTCGCCGCCGAAGTCGGCGTGTCCCGGGGTGTCGACGATGTTGATCCGGTTCTTGATGCCGGTCTTCTTGTCTTCCCAGGTGATGGCCGTGTTCTTGGCCAGGATGGTGATGCCGCGTTCCTTTTCCTGGTCATTGCTGTCCATCACGCGCTCTGCGAGCACGGTGCGCTCGGAGAGGGTGCCGGACTGCTTGAGCAGCTGGTCGACGAGGGTGGTCTTACCGTGGTCGACGTGGGCGACGATGGCGATGTTGCGAAGATTTTCGATAGACATGCGAAAGGGGGCCAGTCGGCGCCGGATTTGGAAAAAGAAGTCCAACATTATACGGCCAACATGACCAATCGCGAAAAGTGCCTCGCATCCCTTGCCGGACGGGCATTCAGGTAGCGCCGGCCGCTGGCCGGTCCCCAGGCTGAACACGGCATGGACACCGGGGTGGGGGGCGGCGGCCGGCATGACGACCATTGTCGGGCGGGCCGGCGGATAATCACGGGTGTATCCTATGCAGCTAACGACAAACCCCCGTACCCCAAGGATTTGCATGTCCCTCATCGCCACTTTCGACACTACCCAGGGCCCGATCAAGGTCGAGCTGTTCGCCGACAAGGCACCCAAGACCGTCGCCAACTTCGTGAACCTGGTCAAGAAGGGCTTCTATGACGGCCTGATCTTCCATCGCGTGATCCCCGACTTCATGATCCAGGGCGGCTGCCCGCAGGGGCGTGGCACCGGCGGCCCGGGCTACAAGTTCGAGGACGAAAAGAACGGCGTGAAGCACCAGATCGGCTCGCTGTCGATGGCCAACGCCGGCCCGAACACCAACGGCAGCCAGTTCTTCATCACCCACATCAAGACCGACTGGCTGGACGGCAAGCACACCGTGTTCGGCCAGGTGCTGGAAGGCCAGGCCATCGTCGATTCGGTCAAGCAGGGCGACGTGATCCATTCGATCACCCTGGAAGGCGACACCGACGCCGTGCTGGCCGCCCAGGCCGACCAGGTGGCCGAGTGGAACAAGATCCTCTCCGCCTGATCCCCTCCAACGGCCTCCTGTAACGGGAGGCCGTTTCGCGTTTCCGGCCGCCCCGCCAGGTTTTCCCCGCCCGGTGGCCACTCCCACACAGCTTTTTAGCAGAGGAAATCCCCATGAAAGCACCTGTTCGTGTTGCCGTGACCGGCGCCGCCGGCCAGATCGGCTACGCCCTGCTGTTCCGCATCGCTTCCGGCGAAATGCTGGGCAAGGACCAGCCGGTCATCCTGCAGCTGCTCGAGCTGCCGGTCGACAAGGCCCAGGCCGCGCTGCGCGGCGTGATGATGGAACTGGAAGACTGCGCCTTCCCGCTGCTGGCCGGCATGGTGGGTACCGATGACGCCGAAGTGGCCTTCAAGGATGCCGACATCGCCCTGCTGGTCGGCGCGCGTCCGCGCGGCCCGGGCATGGAGCGCAAGGACCTGCTGCTGGAAAACGCCAAGATCTTCACCGCGCAGGGCGCGGCGCTGAACAAGGTCGCCAGCCGCAACGTGAAGGTGCTGGTGGTCGGCAATCCGGCCAACACCAACGCCTACATCGCCATGAAGTCGGCGCCGGACCTGAATCCGCGCAACTTCACCGCCATGCTGCGCCTGGACCACAACCGTGCCCTGAGCCAGCTGTCGTCCAAGCTGGGCAAGTCGGTCGGTGGCATCGAGAAGCTGGTCGTGTGGGGCAACCACAGCCCGACCATGTACCCGGACTACCGTTTCGCCACCGCCGATGGTGCCTCCGTCGCCGATGCGATCAACGACCAGGAATGGAATGCCGGCACCTTCATCCCGACCGTGGGCAAGCGCGGCGCGGCGATCATCGAAGCCCGTGGTTCGTCCTCGGCTGCCTCGGCCGCCAATGCCGCCATCGACCACGTGCGCGACTGGGTGCTGGGCAGCAACGGCAAGTGGGTGACGATGGGCGTGCCGTCCGACGGCTCCTACGGCATCCCGGAAGGCGTGATCTTCGGCTTCGCGGTGACCACCGAGAATGGTGAGTACACCCTGGTCAAGGATCTGCCGGTTGACGACTTCAGCCAGAAGTACATCGACAAGACCCTGGCCGAACTGGAAGAAGAGCGCGCCGGCGTCGCCCACCTGCTGGGTTGATCGCGCGCTGCGACTGCATGTGAAAAACGCCGGGCTTGCCCGGCGTTTTTTTTTGCTCTTCGACGCTTGGCGGAGGCTCTTCGGTCCACGTCATCGCAAGCCTCGAGGGCCCCGCCGCGGCAACTCGACCCGCCGGCGGCCGCGTCTGTTCCAGGCAGCGCACGCCCGGGCGCCTTACGACCAAGGTAGAACGGCTCGGCAGCCGGCATCGGACTATGCTCGATTCATGGCTTTGTCTGGGAGGGCTGTCATGCGTTACGAAGCGATGTACCGACGTTCCATCGAAGAACCCGAGGCGTTCTGGGCCGAGGAGGCGCAGCGCATCTACTGGCATAAAGCGCCGGAGCGGATCCTGGACTACAGCAACCCGCCGTTCCGGCGCTGGTTCGTGGGCGGTGAAACCAACCTCTGCTACAACGCGGTGGACCGCCATCTGGTCGAGCGGCCGGACCAGCTGGCGCTGGTGACCGTCTCGACCGAAACCGACGTCACCCGCGAGATCACCTACCGCGAGCTGTACCGCGAAGTGAATGCCTTCGCGGCGGTGCTGCAGCGACTGGATGTGCAGCGTGGTGATCGCGTGGTGATCTACATGCCGAACATGGCCGAAGCCGTGTTCGCGATGCTGGCCTGCGCGCGCATCGGTGCGATCCACTCGGTGGTGTTCGGCGGCTTCGCCGCGCACAACCTGGCGCTGCGCATCGACGATGCCGAGCCCAAGCTGCTGATCGCCGCCGATGCCGGCAAGCGCGGTGGCAAAGTGATCCCGTACAAGGCGATGGTCGATGCCGCCTGCGCCGAAGCGCAGTCGCCGCCGCCGCACGTGCTGATCGTCTCGCGCGGGCTGGACCCGGCCGAGCCGAAGGTGCCGGGCCGCGACGTCGATTACGCCACCCTGCGCGCCGAGGTCGGCGACCAGGACGTGCCGGTGGTGTGGCTGGAATCGAGCGAACCGAGCTATCTGCTGTACACCTCCGGCACCACCGGCAAGCCCAAGGGCGTGCAGCGGGATGTGGGCGGCTACGCCGTGGCGATGGCGCAGTCGATGGAAACGGTGTTCGACTGCCGGCCCGGGCAGGTGATGTTCTCCACCTCCGATGTCGGTTGGGCGGTGGGGCATTCCTACAATGTCTATGGACCGCTGATCGGCGGCTGCACCTCGCTGCTCTATGAAGGGCTGCCGACCCACCCCGATCCGGGCATCTGGTGGGCGTTGTGCGAACAGTACGGCGTGCGCACGCTGTTCTCCTCGCCTACCGCGATCCGCGTGCTGAAAAAGCATGACGTGGACTTCATCCGCCGCCACGATCTGTCCGCCCTGCAGTACGTGTTCCTGGCCGGCGAGCCGCTGGACGAGCCCACCGCGCACTGGATCAACGACGCGCTCGGCAAGCCGATCATCGACAACTACTGGCAGACCGAAACCGGCTGGCCGGCGCTGACGCTGCTGCCCGGCGTGGACATGAAGCCGGTGCGTTTCGGTTCGCCGGGGTTCCCCAACCTGGGCTATCGGATGAAGGTGATCGACGAGACCACCGGCGAGGAAGTGCCGGCCGGGCAGAAGGGCGTGCTGGTGATGACCCCGCCGCTGCCGCCGGGCTGCATGACCACGGTGTGGAAGGACGACGACCGCTTCCTGCAGAGCTACTTCAGCCACTTCAAGGAGCTGCTGTACAGCTCGCTTGACTGGGCGATCCGCGACGAGGACGGCTACACCTTCATCCTGGGCCGCACCGACGATGTGATCAACGTGGCCGGGCACCGCCTGGGCACGCGCGAAATCGAAGAGTGCATCGCCGGCCATCCGCTGGTCGCCGAAGCGGCCGTGATCGGCGTCAAGGACGAACTCAAGGGCCAGGTGCCGCTGGTGTTCGTTACCCTCAAGCAGGCCACCACCGAGCCGGCGGCGGTGATCGCGGAGATGATGCAGCGTGTGACCCGGTCGCTGGGGGCGGTGGCACGACCGGCGCACGTCCACATCGTCAACGCGCTGCCGAAGACACGCTCGGGCAAGCTGCTGCGCCGCTCGCTGCAGGCCTTGGCGGAGGAGCGTGATCCGGGGGACCTGTCCACCCTGGACGACCCGGGTGCGCTGGACGAGATCCGGCGCGCGCTGGGGCGCTGACCCGCACCGTCCGCGTGGCAGGGTGCAGGCGCGCCTGCGCGGCCCCGGAATGGGGGGGGCCGCGCCACCCGCAGGTATCCGCAGTTCCGCGCGGACGCCTGACCCGCCCGTTGCTGCACCGCATTATCGGGGGCGGCCAGCCTCAGGTAAGCTCCGGGCGTGACCGCTGCAGGCCCCCGGCGCCTGGCGTCGCGCGCTGGGGACACGGCGCGCGCGGGGACGTCGGCGTGGGCAATCGCCTGGAACGGTCGCAAGGGGGCGCACGTGCACCGGCCAACGGCTGGCGGCCGCGCGTGGCAATGCAGCAGGTGACAGGGGGAAGCACCACATGGCGTACATCCATGCCAAGACGGCCGCGGGCCGTCAGGAAATCGAGGACCGCGCGCGGCGTCTGCCGCCGTCATTGCGGTCCATTCTGTTGATGGTCGATGGTCAGCGCGATGACGATGCGTTGACCGCGGTGCTGCCGGGCCTGCGCGCGCCCGACGACGCGCTGGCGCAGCTTGCCCGGATGGGACTGATCGAGATCGTCGGCGGTGCGGTGGCACCGCCCGCCGCGCGCACGCTCACCGCCGGCCGTGAGCAGGACCCGGACCTGTACAAGCGCCTGTACGACTGGATGAGCGAATCGGTACGCAGGCACCTCGGGCTCAAGGGGTATTTCATGCAGCTCAAGATCGAGCGTTGCACCGATGCCGGCGCGCTGGAAAAACTGTGGCCGGACATGGCCGCTGCCGTCGCCAAGGCCAGGAGCCCGGCGCTGGCCAATCGCTGGCTGAGCGATACCCACGCGCTGCTCGATGTACCTGACGCACCAACGCCACCGCTGCAGGACACGGTGGCCGCGGTTCCGGGCTGACGCGTGGCGCAGCGCAAGGGTGGTGGTCGCCGCGCACCGGCGTTACCTTGCCAGGCTACACATGCAGGAGCCACGCGATGGACCCCACGAAGGACGATGACGGCACCCCGGGCTGGGATGCCATCAACGCGGCCCTGGCCGCGCTGTATCCCGGCCAGGAGCCGACGCACTACGGCACGGCGCTGCCCTACACGCTGGGCGGCAATGATCCGCTGGACGGCATCAGCGTGTACCGGGCCGACGTCCCGCGCCCGCACTGGCATTACGTCACCTACGGCTTCTCCGAGCTGTACGACAAGCAGAGCGACGACGCGGTCGACAGCGGCTACGGCTTCGAGCTGACCTTCCGCCTGGCGGTGGACGACGATGCCGCCAGTCCGCCCACGTGGCCGATGAACCTGCTGCAGAATCTCGCCCGCTACGTGTTCGCCACCGGCAACGTGTTCGAAGCCGGGCATCACATGGATGCCAACGGGCCAATCGCGTTGGACACCGACACCTGCCTGCGTCATGTGGCGTTCCTGCCCGACCCGCAGCTGCCGGCGCGCGACACCGCCAACGGTCGCCTGGTCTTCCTGCAGGTGATCGGCGTGAGCGATGCGGAGATGGCGGCAATCAAGCGCTGGTCCACCGATGGCGTGCTGCATGCGCTGGCGCCGCGCATGCCGTTGTGGATCACCGACCTGCATCGCCCCTCCCTGCTTGACGATGCGGACCTGGCCCGGCAGGTGGAGGCGGGCAGCGCCCGCGACGGCTCCAGCACCGCGCTGCTGTTCGTGGAAACCCTGGCGTGGCGTGAGGAGGGTGACAGCACGGTGCTGGTGCTTGGTGCCGGCCAGGTGCCAAGCCTGCTGGACCTGCTGCCGCTGCGTCTGCGTTACGGCCACCCGCTGACCGTGATCGGCGGCGATCGCGAGTGGACCTTCCAGCCCGGTGAACGCGATGCGTTGCGCCGTGGCGAGGGCGGGATGACGTGCACGTTGACGCCGGCAAGCCTGGACGCGCTGCTGCGCGACGTGCGTGCCCAGCGCGGTCGCTACCCGTTGCCCGGTACCGGTCTGGTGGTGGAGGTAGTGCCCACCGCGCTGCGCGACGCGCAGGACAACGTCGTACGCGAGATCGGCTGAGCGGTGCGTGGCGACGATAACGAAAGAGCCCGGCATGGCCGGGCTCTTCGTTGATCGTTCGTCGTCCCGCTCAGAGCAGGCCTTCAGCCTTCAGCGCGGCCTGCACGCCTGGGTCGGCATCCATGCGCTGCTTGAACGCGGCGATGTTGTCCAGGCCGGTCAGGTCGACCTTGGCGCCGGCCGCCCAGCGCAGCGTGATGTAGAAATACGGATCGGCGAAGCTGCGGAACCCGGCCAGCCACTGGCGGCCTTCCAGCTGCGTGTTGGCGCGTTCGAACAGGCCGCGCAGGCGCTTGTGCGCGGCGGCGCGGATGGCGTCGTACTGGCTTTCGTCGCCGATGTAGTTGCCCGGCCCGAACAGCGGCGAAAACGCCGGGTGCAGGTCCGAATTGACGAAGGACAGCCAGCGGGTGGCTTCGGCACGCTGCCGGGCGCTGCCGTCGCCGGCCAGACCCGCCTGGGGATGGGTATCGGCGATGTACCCCATGATCGCGGCGTTCTGGGTCAGTACGAAATCGCCGTCGACCACCGCCGGTACCGAGCCGGCCGGATTGATGGCCAGGAACGCAGGCGCCTTCAGGGTTTCCTTGGTCAGCAGTTCCACGTCATACGGCTGGCCGGTCCACTGCAGGGCAATGTGGTCGGCAGTGGAGCAGGCACCGGGCTTGCTGTACAGCTTCATGGGAACTCCGTTGCGGATGGTGATGGGTGAGCCGCTCACTATTCCAGAGCGGGCCACGCATCCTCAACGGTATGGCTGTAACAGATCGTTACGACGTGCGCGGCTTGAGTTTCTGCACGCGATAGAACGTGTGGTCGCCGATGGTGGCCACCTGGTAGGCATTGCGCCAGCTCGGATTGGCGATGGCCAATGCGGCGAAGTGGCTCGCGCCGGGCACGATCTCCTTGCGCTCGCCCACCGGCAGCGCCCAGTTGCGCTCGGCGTCGAAGGCCACGGTCATCGCTTCCTGCCACGCGTCGGCGTTGCCAAGCTGCGTACCGGGGGCCACGATGGTCGGGGCGAACTGCTTGCGGGCGGTGACCACCTGGCACATCGAGTCGCCCCACAGGCCGCTGTCCAGGCGGCGCAGGGCCACTTCCGCGACGGCTTGCTGGCCGCGCAGGGTCTGGTCACGCGCTTCGAGGTAGACGGTCGTGCTCAGGCACAACGAATCGGCGGCCGGCTGCGGCAACAACTGCGACAGCCAGAGAATCCAGGCCAGTTTCATAAATCTCCTTGCTCCGTATGGGCCGCACCTGGCTGTCCATCCGATCATTCGGACGGGGCGTGGGGTACGACTTGGCGTCATGGGGAGGCGGCCATCGGGGCCGCCCGGTGGCGGACCCGATCAGGATGACGGGTCCGCGCGCTCACTCGAACTGGGTGGTGAGCGGGAAAGTTGGCGCACGATAGGGGGCCATTTCCCAATGCATCCTGAACCCGAAGACTTGACATTCAGGTTCGGAGGGCGGCCGAATTCGCCCATTCAGGGAGTGCCGGCCGCGCGCCGGCAACCCGTTTTACAGCGCCGCCGCCAGCTCGCTGCCCTGGCGGATCGCGCGCTTGGCATCCAGTTCGGCGGCCACGTCGGCACCGCCGATCAGGTGGGCCTGCACACCCGCCGCCACCAGTGCGGCGTGCAGATCGCGCCGCGGTTCCTGCCCCGCGCAGATCACCACGTGGTCGACCGGCAGGGTCTGTTCCTGGTCGCCCACGCGGACACGCAGGCCGGCGTCGTCCACGCCCAGGTATTCCACGCCGCCGAGCAGGGTCACGCCCTTGGCCTTGAGCGTGGCGCGGTGGATCCAGCCGGTGGTCTTGCCCAGGCGGGCACCCGGTCTGCCGGGGCTGCGCTGCAGCAGCCAGACCTTGCGGGCCGGCGCTTCCGGGGCCGGTCGCGTCAGCGCGCCGCGCGTCTCGAAACTCGGGTCCACGCCCCATTCGGCCATCCAGCGCGCCGTATCCAGCGCCGGCGACGGACCCTCGTGCACCAGGAATTCGCCGACATCGAAGCCGATGCCGCCGGCACCGATGATCGCCGCCTGCGGCCCCACGACCACCCGGCCGAGCAGCACGTCCAGATAGCTGACCACCTTGGGATGGTCGGCGCCGGGGAAATCGACCTGGCGCGGGGTGATGCCGGTGGCGACCACCACCGCATCGAAGCCGGCCAGCGTGGCGACATCGGCCACGGTGCCCAGCTTCAGCTCCACGCCGGTCTCGGCCAGCCTGTGCCCGAAGTAGCGCAGGGTTTCGTGGAACTCCTCCTTGCCGGGGATGCGCTTGGCGACGTTGAACTGGCCGCCGATCTCGCTGTTGGCGTCAAACAGCGTCACCCGGTGCCCGCGTTCGGCGGCCACGGTCGCGCATGCCAGGCCGGCCGGCCCGGCGCCGACCACGGCCACGCGCCGCGCGGTGGCGACCGGGCGGTAGACCAGCTCGGTTTCATGCACCGCCCGCGGATTGACCAGGCAACTGGCGGTCTTGTTCTCGAACACGTGATCCAGGCAGGCCTGGTTGCACGCGATGCAGGTATTGATCGACTCCGGGCGGCCGCTGCGTGCCTTGTTGGCCCACGCCGGATCGGCCAGCAGCGGGCGCGCCAGAGAGACCATATCGGCCCCGCCGCCGGCCAGGATGCGCTCGGCCACATCCGGCATGTTGATCCGGTTGGTGGCGATCAGTGGCACGCGCACGTGCGGCTTGAGCTTGGCGGTGACCCCGGCGAAGGCGCCACGCGGCACCGAGGTGGCGATAGTGGGAATGCGCGCCTCGTGCCAGCCGATGCCCGAATTGATCAGGGTCGCACCGGCGGCTTCGATCGCCTGCGCCTGCTGCACGATCTCTTCCCAGTTGCTGCCGTTGTCCACCAGGTCCACCAGTGACAGCCGGTAGATGATGATGAAATCCGGCCCGCACGCCTCGCGGATGCGGCGCACGATCTCCACCGCGAAGCGCATGCGCTGCGCGGCGTCGCCGCCCCAGCGGTCGGTGCGCTGGTTGGTGCGCGGGGCGATGAATTCGTTGATCAGATAGCCTTCCGACCCCATCACTTCCACGCCGTCATAGCCGGCCTCGCGGGCCAGCCGCGCGCTGCGCGCGTAATCGGCGATGTGGCGATCCACACCGCGTGCCGACAGCGCGCGCGGGGTGAACGGATTGATCGGTGCTTTCAGCCGGGACGGTGCCACCGACAGGGGGTGGTAGGCATAGCGGCCCGCGTGCAGCAGCTGCAGGCAGATCCGGCCGCCGTTGTCGTGCACCGCACGGGTGACCTGGCGATGCGGACGCACCTCCCACGGCCAGGACAGTTTGCCGCCGAACGGCTTGAGCCAGCCCACCACGTTCGGGGCAAAGCCACCGGTGACGATCAGGCCGACGCCGCCGGCCGCACGCTCGGCGAAATACGCCGCCAGCCGGGGGAAGTCGCGGGCCCGGTCTTCCAGGCCGGTGTGCATGGACCCCATCAGCACGCGGTTGCGGAGCTGGGTGAAGCCCAGGTCCAGCGGGGTGAACAGGTGGGGATAGGCGGTGGATTCGGCGGCTGGCGACATGTCGATACGCTTGCGTACGGAAGCATGAAGCGTGCCGCGAAATGTCCCCAACGGCAAGGGGCGTCTGGTGGCGGGCGGCCGTTGAGGCGGGTGATGCCCGCCGCTGGCGCCAGCCCGACGGGGCGCCGGCCAGCGGCCGGCACTACCGGGCGGCGGCTGCCGGAGTGGGCCTGTGGATGCCGAAGAAGGGCAGAGTCACGCCGCACAGGGGGCCGATCAGCAGGGCGAAGGCGAGGGTGCCCACGCCGACGTCGCCACCGAGCTGCCAGCCGATCACCAGCACCGTGCCTTCGATCAGGCTGCGCACGATCCAGATCGGCCAGCCGGTCCGCGCGTGCAGGCCGGTCATCAGGCCATCGCGCGGGCCCGGGCCGAAGCGGGCGCCGATGTACAACCCGGTCGCCACCGCCACCAGCAGCAGGCCCAGCACGAACATCGGCACCTGCCATGCCAGGCCGTGCACCTCCGGCAGCAGCCACAGCCCGAACTGCGCGCTGGGGCCGATCAACATCACGTTCAGTACCGTGCCCAGCCCCGGCTTCTGCCGGATCGGCCACCACAGCAGCAGGACCAGTGCGCCGATCACATTGGTCGCCACCCCGAACGACAGCGGGGTCTGCAGCGCGATGCCCTGCGACAGCACATCCCACGGGGCGACGCCAATGGCGGCACGGATCATCACCGCCGCGCCGATGCCATACAGGAACAGACCCAGCAGCAGCTGGGCCAGGCGGAGGGGGAGGGACGTGGGCATGGCGCGTTCACCGGAAAGGCCCTTGAATGTAGGGCCGGCCGGGACGCGCCGACAGATACAGATGCATACCAATCCGCGCCCACAGCGGCGCTTTGGCGGGTCAGTCCCAGCCGGACAGCACCAGCTTGCCGATCACCTCTCCGGCTTCGAGGCGACGGTGCGCCTCGCGCAGGTTTGCCGCATTGATCGGGCCCAGCAGCGTGTGCGCGGTGCTGCGCAGTTCGCCGGCGTCCACCAGGCTGGCCACGCGGTTGAGAATGCGATGCTGTTCGATCATGTCGTGGGTGCGGAAACGCGCCCGCGCGAACATGAATTCCCAGTGGATGCCGATGCACTTGGCCTTGTATGGATCGCCGATGCGCAGCGCGCCGCGCGGCTCCACGATCAGCCCGACGTGCCCCTGCGGTGCCAGCAGGTCGCCGATCGCGTCCCAGTAGTGATCGGTATCGGCCAGATTCAGCACGACCTCGACCTGGTCGATGCCCAGCGCCTGAAGCTGTGGCAGCAGCGGCTGGCGATGGTCGATCACATGGTCGGCGCCCATCTGCGTGCACCACGCGCGCGTCGCGTCGCGGGAGGCGGTGGCGATCACCGTGAAGCCCGCATGCCGGGCCAGCTGGATCGCGATCGAGCCGACGCCACCGGCGCCGCCGATGACCAGCAGATGCTGCCCGGCATGATGGCGGTCATCGAAGCGCAGGGGCATGCGCTCGAACAGCAGTTCCCAGGCGGTGAGCGCGGTGAGAGGCAACGCAGCGGCATCCGCGGCGTCCAGCGTGGTGGGCTGGCGTCCGACCAGACGCTCATCCACCCACTGCCATTGGGCGTTGCAGCCCGGTCGGGTGACGTCGCCGGCGTAATAAACCGTATCGCCCGGCATGAAAGCAGTCACTTCCGGCCCGACCGCGTCCACCACGCCGGCGGCGTCGAAACCGAGGATGCGGGGCGACTCTTCCCGGCCCTCGCGCGGGGCCCGCAGTTTGGTGTCCACCGGGTTGACCGAGATCGCCTGCACCCGCACCAGCAGGTCGCGTCCCTGCGGCGGGCCCGGCTCGGAAAGCTGCAGATCCTGCAGGGCCTCGGGGTCATCGACGGGCAGGTAGCGGGTCAGTCCCACGGCTTTCATGACAGCTCCGATATCGGGGTGTTGACGCCATCATACGGTTGCTGACATTGCTGTTTCTGCGCTGAATCAATGCGGGCATCGCGCAGGGGCGAAATACTCCCGGTTGGCACCCATAGCGGGATGCATCCCGGGAAACCCTTGTCATCAAAGGCGCTTGCGCAATTTCATCAACCTGTATACGGTGCCACCCGCTGGGCCGGGTAGGGGCCTGGCCGTTCTCTTCACATGTTACGGGACTGTTAACATCACCTTCACCCTCCTGAGCATAATGTTCGCGGCGGTGGCGTGCTGAATCGGCAGTCTGAAAACGACGCAGTAGTGCTGGCCCATGCCTCTACCGGTTTCATACCCCCGAAATAGGAGCTGTACTCAATGAACAAGAAGATCCTCACTGCCGCGCTGCTGGGCGGTCTGGCTTTCGCCCAGGCTGCATCGGCGCAGGATTTTGACGACCGCTGGTACCTGACCGGTTCGGCCGGCTTCAACTTCCAGGATAACGACCGTCTGACCAACGACGCTCCGTTCGTGACCCTGGGCCTCGGTAAGTTCATCAGCCCCAACTGGTCGCTGGACGGTGAACTGAACTACCAGAACCCGAACTTCGACGCCAACCAGGATCTGAACTGGAGCCAGTACGGCGCCTCGATCGACCTGCGTCGCCACTTCATCTCCGAAGGCCGTGGCTGGAACCCGTACCTGCTGATGGGTCTGGGCTACCAGAAGTCGGAAGAAGAGTACCCGGCGCTGGACAACAACGGTCCGCGTGAGCGCAAGGACGGCAACTTCGCCGCCAAGGTCGGCGTGGGTCTGCAGACCACCTTCGAAAAGCGCGTTGCTGTCCGTGCCGAAGTGGCCTACCGCGCTGACTTCGACGACCAGAGCATCGCTGCTCCGACGGAAGACTGGTTCGGCGACGTGCTGGCTTCGGTCGGCGTCGTGATCCCGCTGGGCCCGGCCCCGACCGCGGCTGTGGTTGCTCCGGCTCCGGTTGCCCCGAGCTGCGCCGACCTGGATGACGACGGTGACGGCGTCAACAACTGCGACGACAAGTGCCCGAACTCCCAGCCTGGCCAGACCATCGGTCCGGACGGCTGCCCGGTGCCGGTCTCCATCGACCTGAAGGGCGTCAACTTCGACTTCGACAAGTCGACCCTGCGTCCGGACGCCGTGGCGATCCTGAGCGAAGCCACCGAGATCCTGAAGCGTTACCCGGATCTGCGCGTTGAAGTGGCCGGCCACACCGACTCGAAGGGCACCGACGCTTACAACCAGAAGCTGTCCGAGCGTCGCGCCACCACCGTGTACGACTACCTGACCAAGAACGGCGTGTCCGCTTCGCGTCTGGTGGGTCCGATCGGCTACGGCGAGAGCCGTCCGATTGCTCCGAACACCAACCCGGACGGTTCGGACAACCCGGAAGGCCGTGCAAAGAACCGTCGTACCGAGCTGAACGTCCAGAACTGAGTGCGACACGAGCAATCGTAAAGCACTGAAAAGACTCGGCTTTCTCCGAGACACACTGTAGTACCCCCTCTTGCCTTAGGGCAAGAGGGGCATGAAAACGGAGCCCGGAAGGGGCACAGTTTCCTTCCGGGTCTCCGCGCAATGCGGACTGGGGGAACGTGCGTCTGTACTTCTCGCTCTGTCCGTTCATCGCAATGATGACCGGCGACCTCCATCTTGGGGTCCACGGTGTGCCAGGCCCGCAACGGGTTCTGGAAACAGGCGCGCATGATTGCGTGTCCGAGATGGCATTGCTTGACCCACCACGTGGGACAGCAAGCCTGCTATGCGACTAGCAGTAGCCTAGGTAGGCATGCATCACTGGTTAACGGTGTTGTGTGAAGCCCTACCGACAAAGAAGCCCTCCAGAACTTGGATAGGTCAACCCGTGAGGGGCGACCGAGAACTGCAAGCAGCATGCGGTTCGGGAGCTAGGCTGACTGACATGGGTATCGACCAGAGAACTGTTGATAAACGCCGTTAGGACGATGGTGCTAAAGCTGCTGGCTAAGGCATCGACCAAAAGGTGTGTGGGCAGTTGTCCCGTTTTAGTTTCGGGGCACGTCGCTATGAAGCTCACCGGCGAAAAGACAGGCCCTAAATCAGTCCTGTGTCATCTCGGGAACGTGGTAAGCCCCTCCATCCGCCCTCGTGGCAGGTCAACCGTAAGGAAGGCTGTTGGGTGCAGGGGTATGGGATCGCGGAGAAAGCAAACGGCCAGCTGTAATCGTTGGCATACGTGTTGGAACATCACACGGCACGAGAGTGCGCCCACTTCCGCGTGGTCTTGGTTCGCGACAACGAACTGAGGAACCCCGGTGTCACATCGGATCGCTCCCAAGCGGTTCTCACACTCCCTTGTGGGGCATAGCCCCCTTGGGGTCACTATGTCTCCTGAGGGGTTCACACCATCAGGAGTCCAGCATGAAAGAGCTCAACGTTTCAGTTGAGTCTGCGTTCTCCGGCGGGCCCACGGATTGGATGTCCATCGATTGGCATCACGTCCACCGGACTGTCAGGGGTATGCAGCTACGAATCGCGAAGGCGACACAGGAAGGCGACTGGCGTAGGGTGAAATCCCTACAACGGATGCTGACCCGCTCCTTCACCGCCAAGCTACTCGCGGTGAAACGAGTGACGGAAAACCAAGGTAAACGTACCGCTGGCGTTGACCGCCAGCTCTGGAACACACCGCAACAACGATGGCAGGCAATCCACCGCCTCCGTCGCCGCGGCTACTCACCTCTACCGCTCCGGCGCGTCTTCATTCCCAAAGCTAACGGGAAGGAACGACCACTGGGCATCCCCACCATGCACGACCGGGCTATGCAGGCGCTGTACCTGCTTGCGCTAGAACCCGTCGCTGAGAGCACCAGTGACCCGAACAGTTTCGGCTTTCGACAAGGGCGCTCAACGCACGATGCCATGGCCCAGAACTTCATCTGCTTGGCGAAGAAGTACTCGCCAGGCTGGGTTCTGGAGGCGGATATCAAAGGTTGCTTCGACCACATCGACCACGCATGGCTAGTCGCCAACGTCCCTATGGACAAGGCGATCCTCCACAACTGGCTGAAGGCGGGCATCCTGTATCGGGGACAGTACGAACCGACGGAGGAGGGAACACCGCAGGGTGGCATCATCTCGCCGACACTGGCGAACATGGCGCTGAACGGCCTGGAGACCTGGTTAAAGGAGCATCTGTATCGCTCCCTTGGCTATACCCGTGCCCAACAGGCAAAGGTGAACGTCATCCGATACGCGGACGACTTCGTGATCACAGGGAGCTCCTCGGAGCTCCTCACTGAACACGTTCGTCCGTGGGTCGAACGCTTCTTGGCTATACGAGGGCTCGCGCTCTCGGATGAAAAGACGCGGGTGACACACATCGATGCTGGCTTCGACTTCCTTGGTTGGAACTTCCGCAAATACGGCGGCAAGCTCCTGATCAAACCCAGTCTCAAGAATGCTTCCGCGTTCTACGACAAGGTAAAAGGAGTCATCAGCAATCAGCTTACGGCCGAACAGGGCTCGCTGATCCGGATGCTTAACCCGATGCTCAGAGGATGGGCCAACTATCACCACCCGGTTGTCGCTAAGGCTGCACTCACGCGTATGGATGCCATGTTGTTTAAGGCTCTATGGCGGTGGGCAAGGCGCAGGCACAACAACAAGGGGGCTAGTTGGATTCGCGATCGCTATTTCCACTCGATCGGAACCCGGAACTGGGTCTTTGCGGCACCACGTGACACCATCGATGCTTCGGATTCCATGCTGGAGCTTCACGAAATGGCCTCCACGTCCATCAACCGGCACGTTAAGATCAAAGCGGAGTACAACCCGTTCGATCCTCGTTTCGAGGTGTACGCGGAGAAACGGCGTCAGGACCGGCTTCTCAGGTCCCGCACGCACCGCCGACAGTGGGCCTCTCTCTTTGCTTCCCAGCAAGGTAAGTGTGCTCTCTGCCACGAAGCCATCACCCGGGAAACAGGCTGGCACGATCACCACATCGAGCCTAGGCTGGCAGGGGGTTCAGACCTCTTGATCAACCGAGTCCTGCTCCACCCGGACTGTCACGTCCAGGTACACGTCTTGGGCATACACGTTGTTAAACCGACAGCCAAGGCTTGAGCCGTGTGCGTCGGAAAGACGCACGCACGGTTCTTAGGGGGGAGGGCGGCCCGCAAGGGTTCCCTCCCACCCGACTCTGTCTGGTTGTACAGCCTCAGAAGAGGGCCCGGCATTGCCGGGCCCTTTTTTTTGCGCCCAAACGCCAAGCGCCGGACCACTGTCATTGCCATGCGCCTTCGGTTCGGCGGCGGCAGCTACCGAGCACGCCGACGCAGGCCGCATTGGATCTTTGCTTTAAATCCAACAAGTTGCCGTATTCATTGAATGTGGGATCTTGAAAGCCGTTGTGGCGCTGTTAAACTCGGCGCGTCGACCCCTTTCCTGGATGCATCCCATGCTGCGTATCGCACTGGCCACCGTGCTTGGCCTGGCCCTGGTTCCCGCCGCCCACGCAGCCGTGGATTGTTCGGCGAACACCAGCGCTTCGCCGCTGCCGCTGCCGGCCACCGCGATCGCGCCCGTGGCCGAGGAGCTGTACATCCGCAACGTGCAGCTCGGCATGCCGGCTGGTGTGCTGACCTCCAATTTCGACCAGCACCAGTCGCTGGACCGCGTGCTGCAGCGCCTGCGCATTGATGGCTGCCAGAACATCGCCAAGGCGATGCCGGGTGCACCGGCGATCAAGCCGAACGATCCGGCGGCCTACAAGCCGCAGACCGAGTTCGACAACACGCCGTGGCGCTTTGACATGAGCCAGAACGGCAAGCGCATGACCGCCGAGGAATTCGACGCCTGGATGAAGGCGCGCGGTGTGCGCGTGGTCAAGGCGCGTCCGGCGCCGGCTGCCGTCCCGGCCGCCGCGGAAGCACCGGCTGACACCAAGCCGGGCGAGAAGAAGTAAGCCGCCGCGCGCGGAGCTCATGACCACACGCCGGCCCCCCGCCGCGTCCGCGCCCCGACCACGCCGCCCCGAGCGGCGTGCGTCCCCGCAGAAGTCCCCCTCTCCGGGCAGTGCCGGGGCCGTGCGGCACGGCCTGGCCCGGGTGCTGTCCAAGGCGGGCCTGTGCTCGCGCACCGAAGCGGCGCGCTGGATTGCCGACGGACGGGTCACGGTGGACGGGCGGGTCATCAACAACCCCGAGTACCCGATCATCGATGGGCACCACCAGGTGCGCGTGGATGGACGCGCGCTGGATGCGCCGCGGCGCATCCATCTGATGCTCAACAAACCGCGCGGGCTGGTCACGACCGCACAGGACGAGCAGGGCCGCGACACGGTCTACCGCTGCTTCGACGGTGCCGGCCTGCCGTGGATCGCGCCGGTGGGGCGCCTGGACAAGGCCAGCGAAGGGCTGCTGCTGTTCAGCAACGATCCGCAGTGGGCCGCCCGGCTCACCGACCCGACGACCGGGCCGGACAAGACCTATCACGTGCAGATCGACACGATCCCCGATGCCGCGCAGTTGCAGGCGCTGTGCGCCGGCGTCGAGGATGACGGCGAGCGCCTGTGCGCGCGGCGTGTCGACCTGCTGCGCAGCGGCGAGAAAACCGCCTGGCTGGAAGTGGTGCTGGAGGAGGGGCGCAACCGCCACATCCGCCGCCTGCTGGCCGCCGTCGACATCAATGTGCTGCGGCTGGTGCGCGTGGCCATCGGACAGCTGCCGATGGGTGAGCTGGGCAAGGGCGCCTGGCGCGAACTCAGCCAACACGATCTGGACCTGCTGTATGCCGCGGCCAAGGGCGCTGCGGCCTCACCGTGACCTCGCGGCCTGCCGGCATGTGGCAGGCCAGTCGACCCGGGCAATGGATGGCCTTCGAAGGGACATTCCGATCATCACCGGGAGCAAGACCATGCACGTCAACTCTTTCCACCGTTTCCTCCTGCGCGGCGGCGGCCTGCTGGTACCCGTCGCGCTGCTGGGCGCCTGCGGCGGCCATAAGCAGATGGCCAAGGCGCCGCCACCGGCGAGCGAACCGATCGTGGAGATCCAGACGCCGGAGCTGGACGGCCGGGGCAGTTACCGTTTCCTGATGAGTGACGGCGACAGGCGCATGAGCGCCGACGAGTTCGATGCCTGGATGAAGGCCAACGGTATCCGCGTGGCCAAGGGCAACGCGCAGGATCGCGCCGCTGCGGTGGTGGTGGCCAGCAAGGAAACGGCGAAGGACAAGAAGAAAAAGAAATGACGCCCTGTGCGCGACCGGGCAAGGGCGGGCCAATGCCGTAGCGCGGGGCAATGCCCGCGCTACGGCAGGCGCTGATCACCCCTTGATGACGCCCAGCTCGACACCGATGCGGGTGAAAGCGTCGATCGCGCGATCCAGGTGCGCACGCGTATGTGCGGCGCTGATCTGGGTGCGGATGCGCGCCTGGCCCTTGGGCACGACCGGGAAGAAGAACCCGATCGCGTAGATGCCTTCCTCGAGCAGGCGCTCGGCGAATTTCTGCGCGAGCGGCGCGTCGTACAGCATCACCGGGCTGATCGGATGCACGCCCGGCTTCACGTCGAAACCGGCGGCCGTCATCTTCTGGCGGAAGTAGGCGGTGTTGTCGGCCAGCGTGCTGCGCAGGTCGCCGGCGGCGGCCAGCATCTCGAAGGCCTTGATGCCGGCAGCCACCACGTGCGGCGGCAGGGAGTTGGAGAACAGATAGGGGCGCGAGCGCTGGCGCAGCAGCTCGATCACTTCTGCGCTGGCGGTGGTGAAGCCGCCCAGCGCGCCGCCCATCGCCTTGCCCAGCGTGCCGGTGATGATGTCGATCTTCTCCAGCACGCCCTTGACTTCGGCCGAGCCGCGGCCGGTGGCGCCGAGGAAGCCGGTGGCGTGGCATTCGTCGATGTGCACCAGTGCGTTGTACTTCTTCGCCAGCGCGGTGATCTCGTCCAGCGGCGCGATGAAACCGTCCATCGAGAACACGCCGTCGGTGGTGATCAGCTTGGTCCTGCAGCCGGCGGCGTCGGCGGCCTGCAGCTGCGCTTCCAGGTCGGCCATGTCGCAGTTGGCGTAGCGGAACCGCTTGGCCTTGCACAGGCGCACGCCGTCGATGATCGACGCATGGTTGAGCGCATCGGAGATGATGGCGTCGTTTTCGCCGAGCAGCGGTTCGAACAGGCCGCCGTTGGCATCGAAGCAGGCCGCATAGAGGATGGTGTCCTGCTTGCCGAAGAAGTCGGCGATCTGCCTCTCCAGCTGCTTGTGCAGGTCCTGGGTGCCGCAGATGAAGCGCACCGACGCCATGCCGAAGCCGTGGCTGTCCAGCGCATCCTTGGCCGCCTGGATCAGGTCCGGGTGGTCGGCCAGGCCGAGGTAGTTGTTGGCGCAGAAGTTCAGCACCGTGCGGCCGTCATCCAGCGTGATCTCGGCCGACTGCGGGCTGGTGATGATGCGTTCGGACTTGAACAGGCCCTGGGCGCGGATCGCCTCCAGTTCTTCAACGTAGTGCTGGGTCAGCGGGGCGGTGATGGCGTCGCTCATGGCAGGCAGTCTTCGGCACGGGAAACCCGGGATTTTACCTGTCCCCGTCGGTACCGGGGCCGCCCTCCGGCGGCGGGCGGGCCGGGGCATGAGCGAAAACGGTTGCGCATGTGATTGTTGCATCGCAATATCAATCAGGTTAAAAAACCGTAAACCCCGCCGCACCTGCCCCCACGTCTGGAGAGACCCCGCATGAACCACGCCACGCGCTGCACCGCCGCCGTTGTGCTCTGCGCCGCCCTGCTTGCCCCGTTCGCCGCCGCTGCCCAGGACGAGACCGAGTCTCCCTTCAGCTGGAACGTCACCGCGGTATCGGACTACGTGTTCCGGGGTGTCTCCCAGACCGACGAGGACCCGACTCTGCAGGCCGGCTTCACCTACACCTCGCCGGTGGGCCTGTATGCGGGCGTGTGGGGCTCGGGCGTGGACTTCGGGCCGGGCGACCCGAACCTGGAGATCGACTACCTGATCGGCTACGGAGTGGATGTCACGGACGGCGTCAATTTCGACGTGCTGCTCAACCGCTACACCTACCCGGGCGCCAGCGAGCTGAACTACAACGAGCTGATCACCACCACCACGTTTGCCGAGCAGTACAAGCTCACGGTGGCCTACACCAACGACCTGTCCGGGTCCGATACCAAGAGCTGGTATTACGCGGTGGGCGGCGAGTGGGGCCTGCCCAATGACTTCACCCTGAGCGCGAACGTCGGCCGCACCTCGCTCGAGACCGATTTCGGCAAGGACTACACCGACTTCAACGTCGGCGTGAGCCGCCAGTTCGGCCTGTTCAACCTGGGTCTGGGCTACCACGGTACCGATGGTGCCGGTCGTGACAACAACGGCAGGCTGGCCGACAACCGCGTGGTGTTCACCGTGGCCGTGGGCAAATGACCTGACGCGGCGATGGGCATGAAAAAGGCGCCGAAAGGCGCCTTTTTCGTACCGACACCCGGTCGGCACCCAGCCCGGCAGGGCATCACCTCCGTGGCAGGTCACGACCGGTGGCCGTGACGCGCCGCATGGTCAATTCCAGCTCAGCACGACCTTGCCGGCCTTGCCCTGTTCCATCAGGTCGAAGCCCTTCTGGAAGTCGTCGATCGGCAACTGGTGGGTGAGCACCTTGCCGAGCGGGAAGCCGGACAGTACCAGCTGGGTCATCTTGTACCAGGTCTCGTACATCTTGCGGCCGTAGATGCCCTGCACCGTGAGGCCCTTGAAGATGATCTTGTCCCAGTCGCAGCCGGCGCCCTTGGGCATGATGCCGAGCATGGCGATCTTGCCACCGTGGTACATGCAGTCGAGCATGTCGTTGAAGGCGCGCGGATTGCCGCTCATTTCCAGGCCCACGTCGAAGCCCTCCATGTGCAGGTCCTTCATCACGTCCTTGAGCGAGGTGTTGGACACGTTGACCACGCGGGTGGCGCCCATGTCGGCCGCCAGCTTCAGGCGGAAATCGTTGACGTCGGTGACCACCACGTTGCGCGCACCGATGTGCTTGCAGATGCCGGCAGCGATGATGCCGATCGGACCGGCACCGGTGATCAGCACGTCTTCGCCGATCACGTTGAACTCCAGCGCGCAGTGCGCGGCGTTGCCATACGGGTCGAAGAAGGCGGCCAGCTCGGACGGGATCTGGTCGGGGATCGGCCACAGGTTGCTGGCCGGCATCACCATGTACTCGGCGAAGGCGCCGTTGACGTTGACGCCGATGCCCACGGTGTTCGGGCACAGGTGCGGGCGGCCGCCACGGCAGTTGCGGCAGTGGCCGCACACGATGTGGCCTTCGGCCGAGACGCGCTGGCCGATCTCATAGCCGGTCACGCCCGGGCCGATCCCGGCGATGCGGCCGACGAATTCGTGGCCGATGGTCAGACCCGGCTTGATGGTGCGCTGGCTCCATTCGTCCCACAGGTAGATGTGCAGGTCGGTACCGCAGATGGCGGTCTTTTCCAGCTTGATCAGGACTTCGTTCGGGCCCGGGGTGGGGACCGGAACCTCTTCCAGCCAGATGCCCTTGGCGGCTTCACGCTTGACCAGGGCCTTCATTGTTTGCTGCGCCATCGGGGTGGAACTCGTCTGGGGGAAAACGCGGATTATAGAGCCGCCGGCAGTTTTCCCATGCTGCGTTGCGGGTGGTCCGGGGTCCCCCTGGGGGGCCATGACTTCCGGGCATCGGGGCGGGGCGGGTGCTGGGCTACACTCGGTGGTTCTTTCACCAGGGGCTGCTCAATGCGCTCGAACCTGCTCGCTTTCTCCGTCGTCGCCAGCCTTGGGCTGGTCCAGGTCGCCCATGCCGCCGAAGGCATGTGGGTGCCCCAACAGCTGCCGGAGATTGCCGGCCCGCTCAAGCAGGCCGGCCTGAAGCTGTCCCCGGAGCAGATCTCCAACCTGACCGGCGATCCGATGGGCGCGGTGGTGGCACTGGGTGGCTGCACCGCCAGCTTCGTGTCGCCGCAGGGCCTGGTGGTCACCAACCACCACTGTGCCTACGGCGCGATCCAGCTCAACTCCACCGCCGAGAAGAACCTGATCAAGGACGGCTTCAACGCACCGACCCTGGGCGATGAACTGAGCGCAGGCCCCAACGCCCGCGTATTCGTGCTCGACCAGATCACCGACGTGACCGACCAGGCCAAGGCCGCCATCGCCGCCGCCGGCAAGAACCCGCTGGCCCGCACCCGCGCGCTGGATGCCTTCGACAAGGCCCAGACCGCCGCCTGCGAAGCCGATGCCGGCTTCCGCTGCCGCCTGTACAGCTTCTCCGGCGGCAATACCTACCGCCTGTTCCGCAACATGGAAATCAAGGACGTCCGCCTGGTCTACGCGCCCCCGGGCAGCGTGGGCAAGTTCGGTGGCGACATCGACAACTGGATGTGGCCGCGCCACACCGGCGACTTCTCGTTCTACCGTGCCTACGTGGGCAAGGACGGCAAGCCGGCCGCGTTCTCGGCCGACAACGTGCCCTACCAGCCCAAGCACTTCCTGAAGTTCGCCGACCAGCCGCTGGGCGCCGACGACTTCGTGATGGTGGCCGGCTACCCGGGCCGTACCAACCGCTACGCGCTGGCCGCTGAGTTCAACGACACCGCCAGCTGGACCTACCCGACCATCGCGCGCCACTACAACGCGGTGATCGACCTGATCGGCAAGGCCGGCCAGCAGGACGCGGACATCAAGGTGAAGTACGCCGCCACGATGGCCGGCCTCAACAACACCGCCAAGAACTACCAGGGCCAGCTGGATGGCTTCAAGCGCATCGACGCCGCCGGCCAGAAGCAGGCCGAGGAAGCGGCCGTGCTGGCATGGCTGAAGAAGCAGGGCGCCGCCGGCAAGCCGGCGCTGGCCGCGCACGCGCAGCTGATCAAGCACCTGGAAGAAGGCCGCGCCACCCGCGACCGCGACCTGATCGTGGGCCAGTTCAACAACACCTCGGTGCTGGGTTCGGCAATCGCGCTGTATCGCCTGTCGATCGAGCGCAGCAAGGCCGACGCCGAGCGCGAAGCCGGTTACCAGGAGCGCGACCTGCCGTCGATCGAGGGTTCGCTCAAGCAGATGGACCGCCGCTATGTGGCGCGCATGGATCAGCAGCTGCAGGCCTACTGGCTGGGCCAGTACGCCGCACTGCCGGCCGCGCAGCGCAACAACGAGGTGCTGAACCAGTGGCTGGCGGGCAGCGACAAGGCCGCCATCGACGGTCTGGTGAGCAAGTTGTCGGGTACAAAGCTGGGCAGCCTGGATGAACGCCTGAAGTGGTTCAAGGCCGACCGCGCGGCATTTGAAGCCAGCACCGATCCGGCGATCCAGTACGCGGTGGCCGTCATGCCTGCGCTGCTGAAGCAGGAAGAGCAGAGGAAGACCCGCGAAGGCGAGTCGCTGGTCGCGCGTCCGCTGTACCTGCAGGCGCTGGCGGACTACAAGAAGAGCCAGGGCGAGTTCGTGTACCCGGACGCCAACCTGTCGCTGCGCATCACCTTCGGCAACGTCATGGGCTATGCGCCGAAGGACGGCGTGGCCTACACCCCGTTCACCACGCTGGAAGGCATCGTCGCCAAGGAAACCGGTACCGATCCGTTCGACTCGCCCAAGGCGCTGCTTGATGCGGTCAAGGCCAAGCGGTACGGCGGTCTGGAAGACAAGCGCATCGGCTCGGTACCGGTGAACTTCCTGTCCAACCTGGACATCACCGGCGGCAACTCGGGTTCGCCGGTGCTGGATGCCAATGGCAAGCTGGTCGGCCTGGCCTTCGACGGCAACTGGGAGTCGGTCAGCTCCAACTGGGTGTTCGACCCGGTGATGACCCGCATGATCTCGGTGGACAGCCGTTACATGCAGTGGATCATGCAGGAAGTGGCGCCGGCGCCGCAGCTGCTGAAGGAACTGAACCTGGTCAAGTAAGCCGGGCAGGGCAGATCCACCGAGCCCCGCTGCGAAAGCAGCGGGGCTTTTTTTGTGGTCGGTTGAGCCGACCGTTGGCCGGCTGGCCGCGCGCGGCGCTGCACTGATCGCGGCCGCCGTCAACCGCAACCGGGTGGTCCCCGGCGCAACGTGGGCGCAGAGCGGCCAGACCGCGTCCGGCACGGGTTCGATGCGTCAACCGGGTATGATCCCTGTTCCGCGCGCTTTCACAGGATGTGAACGAAACGCCGGAACTCCTCCCCCCAAGGACCCTTTGCTCGCATGCGCATCCTGCTTGCCCGTCACGGCGAAACCCCGTGGAACGCCGAAGGCCGCTACCAGGGCCAGATCGATATCCCGCTGTCGCCGATCGGCGAAGCCCAGGCCCAGGCGCTGGGCGAACGCCTGGTCTCGGTCGACATCACCCGCGCCGTCGCCTCGCCGCTGTCGCGTGCGCAGCGCACCGCCCAGCTTGCATTGGGCAGCGCGCGCGCCGACATGCTGCTCACCGAACCGGATCTGCAGGAAATCGCCCACGGTGAGTGGGAGGGTCTGCTGGCCAGCGAAATCAACGACAAGGATCCGTCGCGGCTGAAGGCCTGGCGCGAAGAACCGGACACCGTCCTGATGCCGGGCGGCGAATCGCTGCGCCTGGTCCTGGAGCGCAGCTGGCGCGGCCTGGCCCGCGCCGCCGACGGCCTCGGCGAGCACGACATCCTGCTGGTCGTCGCCCACGACGCCGTCAACCGCGTGATCCTGTGCCGCATCCTCGGCCTGCCGCTTTCCCGCCTGTGGACCTTCCGCCAGGCGCCGACCACCCTCAACCTGCTCGAAGGCTCCGACCTGGACAGCCTGGAAGTGGTTCGCCTGAACGACTGCGCCCACCACACGCCGTTCTTCGGCGAAGCCAAGCACCGCGCGCTGTAACGCCGTCCCGTCCCGCCCCGACGTCCGCCACATTGATCCAACGCCCATGACCATCGCCCGCCCGCAGACCCTCACCGACTGGCTCACCTACATCGAGCAGCAGCACCCGGCCACCATCGACATGGGGCTGGACCGGGTGCGTACCGTGGCGCAGGCGATGAGCCTGGGCGCGCCGGCCGCCCGTACCATCGTCGTCGGCGGCACCAACGGCAAAGGCTCGACCGTAGCCTTCATCGAGGCCATCGCACGTGCCGCCGGCTGGAAGGTCGGCGCATACACCTCCCCGCACCTGCTGCGTTACAACGAACGCGTGCGCATCGATGGCCAGGACGTTGCCGACGAGGCACTCGTCGCTGCATTCGCCGCGGTTGAACAGGCGCGCGGGCAGACCACGCTGACCTATTTCGAGTATGGCACCCTTGCCGCGCTGCACCTGTTCGCCGCCGCCGGGCTGGACCTGGCGGTGCTGGAGGTCGGTCTGGGCGGGCGCCTGGATGCGGTCAACATTGTCGACGCCGACGTGGCCGTGATCACCACCGTGGACATCGACCACAGTGACTGGCTCGGCGAAGACCGCGAGGCGATCGGCACCGAGAAGGCCGGCATCATCCGCGGCTGGAAGCCGGTCATCCTCGGTGAAACCGATCCGCCGTCCAGCGTGCTGGCCCGCGCCTACGTGCTGGGTGCCAACGCGATCCGCGGCGGCAGCGACTTCTTCGCCGACGTCATTGACGCACAGCACTGGCGCTGGCGCGACGTCGGGTTCCGCATCGACCTGCCGACGCCGGCGCTGCGTGGGCCGATCCAGCTGCGCAATGCCGCCTCGGCGATTGCCGCGCTGCGCGCGCTGGACAAGCCGTTGCCGCGCGCGGCGTTCGTGGAGGGCATTGCCAATGCGCGCATCCGTGGCCGCCTGCAGTCCTTCGACCGCAACGGCGTGGAGGTGCTGGTCGACGTCGGCCACAATCCGCAGGCCGCACGCGAGCTGGCCGCCGCGCTCAAGGCCGCACCGGCCGCCGGGCGCACCGTGGCCGTGTTCGCGGCACTGCAGGACAAGGACGCCGCCGGTGTGGTCGAGGCGTTGGCGGCGCAGGTCCAGACCTGGCACCTGGCCGGCCTGGACGGCGCGCGCGCGCAGAGCGCCGAGGCGTTGCAGGCGCGCCTGGCCGGCACGGCCGCGGCCGATGGCAACCGCCATGCCAGCGTGACCGATGCGCTGCACCAGGCCCTGCGGGATAGCCAGCCCGGTGATCGCGTGCTGGTGTTCGGTTCCTTCCACACGGCCGCGCAGGCCCTGCAGTGGCTGGAAGCGACAGCGTGAATCCCGTCGGCGGTCCTGTGCCGCCGTTCAGCCGCATTCGACGCCGCGCGTGCGCGCGACCGTATAATCGCCGTGGCATTCCGCCGCGCCGCCCTGCCTGCCTTCCGTGGATACTCCTCTGAAACAGCGACTGATTGGTGCCATCGTTCTGGTGGCTTTGGCTGTGATCTTCCTGCCCATGCTGGTCAAGGGCCCCGCGCCGGACAGCGGCGTGGCCAATGTGCCGATCACCGCGCCGGCTGCACCGTCAGACGGACAATTCGAAACGCGTGAGTTGCCCCTGGTGGCGCCGACCGGGGCCGCCACCGGCCTGCAGAGCGGGGTGTCCAGCACCCAGCCGCTGGCCGACACCAGTGCCGTGGCTGCCGATGCGGCGCCGGCTGACACCTCCCCGGCCGTGGCTGCGGGCAATTACGCGGTCAGCTTCGGCGCCTACGGCAGCCAGGCCGATGCCGACGCGGTGATCGCCTACCTCCGGAAATCGCAGCTTCCCGGGTTCAGCGAGCCGGCCACGATCAACGGCCGCCCGGCCTGGCGCGTGCGCGTGGGGCCCTACGCGGATCGCGCCCAAGCCGAGTCGGCCCGCCTGCAGGCAGTGAAGGTGCGCAGCGACGTCAAGGCCGAAGTAGTGACCTTGGACGCCCGTGCCGACAGCGCCGTGGCTGCCACACCCACGCCGACGCCCGCTGCCGCCCCGGCCAGCGCCTCCAGCGCCACCCCGGCCGCTGCAGCCGCCAATACGGTCAAAACCGAAGCGCTGCCGGCCGAACCGGTGGCGGCCGCCAAGCCCGAGCCGAAGCCGGCCGCGCCCAAGCCCGAGCCCGAGCCCGAGCCGAAGCCGGCCCCCGCCAAGCCGGCACCTGCAGCCGCCACCGTTTCCGCACCGGCCGCACCGGCCGCCAGCAGCGTCGGGTTCGCCGTGCAGCTGGGCGCCTTCGGCCAGGCCGCTGAAGCCAATGCACTGCGCGACAAGGTGCGCGCGGCGGGCTTCAGCGCCTTCGTCGAGCAGGTCCGCACCGACAAGGGCACGTTGAACCGCGTGCGCGTCGGGCCGGTGGCCAACCGCGCCGACGCCGAAAACCTCAAGGCCCAGGTCGCGGCCAAGGTCGGCGTGGCCGGCATGGTCCGCCCGCACCCTTGAGCCCCGGCATGCACCGGCTGCCGGCCCCACGGCCCCACCGCGGCGTGCGGGCGTGATCGACATCGTGCTGCTGGCGCTGATCGGCACTTCGGTGCTGCTCGGGCTGATGCGCGGGTTCGTCGGCATCGTGGTCGCCACGCTGTCCTGGCTGCTGGCCGGCTGGGCGGCGTTCCTGTTCGGCAACGACGCCGCGCACTGGTGGGCTGCACCGGCGGCGCCCGGCACCGGCCATTACGTGGGCGGCTACCTGGGCGTGTTCCTGGCGGTGATGATTGCCGTGGGCGGGATCGGAATGCTGATCAAAGCGGCCGTGAAGGTGACCTGCCTGACCGGCGCCGACCGCCTGCTGGGCGGGGCCCTGGGCCTGGTCCGTGGGGCGTTCCTGGGCTGCGTCCTGCTGATGCTCGCCGCCTTCACGCCGCTGCCCGACGAGGCCGCCTGGCGCGACTCCCAGGTCCGCCCACTGCTCCAGCCCGGCGTGCGCTGGATGCAGGCGCAGCTGCCCGAGGTGGCGCTGCCGGAGGTGAATCTGCCGCAACTGCCTCCGCTGGAATTGGGCAAGCCGCTCGCGACAGGCGATAATGGCGTGCTTGGCGAGGTAGTGGCAGGGCGCGGATGGCCGCGTCCGGTTGACGAGGCGAGGGACCCGGTACCTGCCGACGCTGCGGCGCGCGGACCGGCTTCCACACTGCCCACCAACATCGAGCCGGCGCGCGCGCGTCCGGACGACACCGCTCCCTCGCGGAACGGTTCCCCCGGCCAGGCACGGCCACCTTCACTGTAGATGGGCACAGCCCAGCGGAGATTCGCACCATGTGTGGCATCGTCGGAATCGTCGGCAACCAGAACGTCGCCGGGCAGTTGTATGACGGCCTGACCGTCCTCCAGCATCGCGGCCAGGATGCGGCCGGCATCGCCACCGCCGATGGCACCCGCCTGCGCGTGCAGAAGGCCAACGGTCTGGTCCGCGACGTGTTCGACGCCAAGCGGATGTCGACCCTGGAGGGTCGCGTCGGCATCGCGCATGTGCGCTACCCGACCGCCGGTTCGGAAGGCATGGATGAAGCGCAGCCGTTCTACGTCAATTCGCCGTATGGCATCGCGCTGGCCCACAACGGCAACCTGATCAACACCGAAGCGCTGCGCCAGCAGGTGTTCGAACAGGACCGCCGCAACGTCAACACCGATTCGGACAGCGAAGTGCTGCTGAACGTATTCGCCTACGAGCTGGACGCGCAGCGCCAGCTCACCCCGGAAGCGGCGATCCGTGCCGTGGCCGGCGTGCACCGCCGCTGCAAGGGCGGTTATGCGGTGATCAGCGTGGTGCTGGGCCTGGGCCTGGTCGCCTTCCGCGATCCGCATGGCATCCGCCCGCTGGTGCTGGGCAAGCGCGCCCATGCCGAAGGCGATGAATACATCGTGGCGTCCGAGTCGTCCGCGCTGGACGTGCTGGGCTTCCAGCGCGTGCGCGATGTGCGCCCGGGCGAAGCGCTGGTGATCACCGCGCGCGGCGAGCTGTTCTCCGAAGTGTGCGCCGAGCCGGCCGAGCACAGCCCGTGCATCTTCGAGTACGTGTACTTCGCGCGCCCGGATTCGATGATCGACAACGTCTCGGTGCACAAGGCGCGCATGCGCATGGGCATCAAGCTGGGCGAGAAGATCCTGCGCCTGCGCCCGGACCACGACATCGACACCATCATTCCGATCCCGGACACCTCGCGTGACGCCGCGCTGGAGATCTCCAACACGCTCGGGGTGAAGTACCGCGAAGGCTTCATCAAGAACCGCTACATCGGCCGCACCTTCATCATGCCGGGGCAGGGCGAGCGGGTGAAGTCGGTGCGTCGCAAACTCAATCCGATCCACCTGGAATTCCGCAACCGCGTGGTGCTGCTGGTAGACGATTCGATCGTGCGCGGCACCACCAGCCAGCAGATCGTCCAGATGGCGCGCGACGCCGGTGCGCGCAAGGTCTACCTGGCCAGCGCCGCGCCGCCGGTGCGTTACCCCAACATCTACGGCATCGACATGCCGGCGGCCGAGGAACTGGTCGCGCACAACCGGAGCGTCGAGGAAATCGAGGCGCACCTGGGCTGTGACTGGTTGATCTACCAGGACATCGAGGACATGGAAGCGGCGGTGCGCGAAGGCAATCCGGAGCTGAAGACGTTCGACTCCTCGTGCTTCAACGGGATCTACCCGACCGGGATTGAACCGGGCTACTTCGAGCGCATCCAGCAGTTGCGTTCGGACGATGCCAAGCACAAGCGGCGCGCCTGAGGCCGTTGGCATGGGCGAGGCGATGGACACTGCCGCCGGCAACCTGCTGCGCGCCGCGCAGCAGTGCCTGGCCGAGCCCGATCCGCTGCGCAAGGTCGCGCTGACCCAGCACTACGCGGCGCAGTTCCGCGCCGGGCGCCTGAAGGCACCGGCCGAGGCGCCGCCCCCCGAACCAATCCGCATGCCGGGCCGCCCGGTGCGGCCGACCCTGGTGCACCCGCGCGATTTGCCGCGACGCGGCCTGGGCAGTGCGGAGGGGCGCGCTGCGTTCATCCACGCCATCGCCCACATCGAACTCAATGCCATCGACCTCGCGTGGGATGCGGTGTACCGCTTCCGCGGGCTCCCCGGATCGTTCCACGCCGACTGGGTGGGCGTGGCGGACGACGAGTCGCGTCATTTCATGCTGCTGCATGGTCGCCTGCAGGCCCTGGGCCATGCCTACGGCGACTTCGACGCGCACAACGGCCTGTGGGAGATGTGCGAGAAGACCGCGCATGACGGCCTGGCACGGATGGCGCTGGTGCCGCGCGTGCTCGAAGCGCGCGGGCTGGATGTGACCCCGGGCATGATCGTCAAACTGCGTTCCAGCGGCGATGCCGACACCGCCGACGTGCTGGAGATCATCCTGCGCGAGGAAGTGGCGCATGTGGCGGCCGGCTCGCGCTGGTACCGCTGGTACTGCACCCGTGCAGGCGTCGAACCACGGCCGCGCTTCATGGCACTGCTGAAGGAGTACGCCGGCGGTTTCCTGTATGGCCCGTTCAATCTCGAAGCGCGGCTGCTGGCCGGGTTCGACGAGGACGAACTGGCCGAACTGATCGAGCAGACCGAGATGCGCGGTCAGGCGTTGGCCAGCACCACGCGCTGACCGTCCTCGGTCGGCCGGTTCACGTAGAACAGTCCCGGGCCGGGCCGATAGGGCAGCTCGCGGGCGGCCTCGTCGGCGGCGTACAGCAGCGCCGTATCGCCCAGCGCATCGAAATTCCAGTGGGCCGACTGCATCACGTAGCGCTGCCGCAGCAACCGTTCCTGCGCGGCATCCAGCGGCTGGCCGGCCAGCAGGCGCGCGGCAATGGGCAGCAGCGGTGCCGGCAGAGCCAGCGCCGGGTCCTGGTCCGGTGTGGCCCGCCAGGGCACGCCGGCCGCCGCCGCCCGCTGGTGCAGCAGGCGCAGTGCGATCCACTGGTAGCGCGGGTCGATGGCCCGCCGCAGTACCACCGCCGCGTAGACGTGCAGCGTGGGCAGCAGGCGCACGCTGCGGCTGCCGGCCCGACGCTGCTGCTGCCACTGGTGCCACACGTCGACCCACACCGCCTCGTCGCCCAGGCTCAAGGTGGCCTGCCACTGGCGACACTGCGCCTGTGCACGACGATGGACGTCGCTGGCACGCAGCAGCGACAGGGGCGGCGTCGCGCCGTCGGCCAAGCCGTGGTCATCGAGGATCTGGCCGAGCGGGCGGGTCAGCAGTTTGGGGCCTTCCACCGTCTGGTCGTAGCCGCCGCCGATGTTGGCGTGCACACCGGGCAGGGCGATTTCCTCGTGCGGCGGTGCCACGCTGGTCAGCGCGAAGTGCTCGCGATGTTCGTCGCGGGCGGTGAGCTGCAGCACCGTGTCCGCGCAGTCGGCGGCGAGTGCGACCTCGGGCAGCTGGTCGCGCTGGCGACGATCGACCGCCACCACGGTATCGAGCAGCCCGACGAAACGGACCCGGCGCGCTTGCCCGGGGAACGCCGGCGCCAGCGCCAGCCCGGCGCGCACCAGTTGTTCACGCAGCCAGGCCGCTCCCTCGGGGCGCGCAAAGCGATTGACGGCATCGCGTGCGGCGGCGGCACCGCGCGAATAACCGAACAGGTCCACCCGCACCGCGGCGATCGCCGGCAGCCTGGGCTGCCGGGCCAGCGTGCGCAGGGCATCGGGCAGCAGGACGTCCAAGGCGCGGTGGACCTTGGCGCGCACGCCGGTCCGGCCAACGCCGAAGGCCAGGCCCATCAGGTCGTCGTCCTTGCCGGTGCGCGTGCCGACGCCCTCGATGTAGATCGCCAGTGACAGCGGGCCGGCGGCCGGGTGGCCGGTGCCGCGATGGTCCGGGTACAGGCCGTGCAGACGCGCAATGTTGGTCAGGCCATTGCTGTAGCTGCTGGTCAGCCGGCTCTGGTAGGGCGAGGCATCGTCGGCGCGGATCGCCGGCGGGCGTGGAGCGGGTGTGGTGCTGCCGGGCGGACGCGAGGCGTGCCGCAGGTTGTCGGCATTGTTGCGGGTACCGTCGAAGAACAGGCCGATCTGCAGCGGTACCGGCGCTGCCGTGCCTTCATTGCCATGTCCCCCCGCCATGTCGCTCCTGCCCCCCGGTCGATGCCCGATCACGTTAGCGCGAAACCGGGACTGGCGCGACGGGGAGGCGGAACGTGATGTTGCTGAACCGTGCGGATGCGGATCACAGATTTGAAAGGTCATCAGTTGCATCTATTGAATTCACGCGATCAACAGGCGCCATATGGCGCTGGCCTGTCGCAATCGGCCGCTTGCAGCAACGACTTCCCCGCAGTGTTCCCACTCATAGAGAGCCGACATGATGTCCAGATCGATGAGCAAGACCGCAGGTGTGATCACGTTGTGCCTGTTGACCGCCGGCAGTGCCTCGGCCGCGTCGCTGTTCGCCCCGGTCACCGTGGTGAGCCGCGCATCGGCCAGCAGCCAGCCGGCGCTGAGCGCGCTGATGAACTCCCCGTCCACGGCCACCGTGCAGGAAGTGCAGGTGGATGCGGCTGCGGTGACCGCGACCCAGAAGCAACTTGAGTTCGAGCTGCTCGGGCAGCCGGTGCAGGCCCTGCAGAGCCGTGTGGAGACCCTCGCCGACGGGGGCAGCGTGTGGTACGGCCAGCTCGGTACCCGTGCCGGTGCGCGGCTGGCCAAGGCCGGTGCCCCGGACCCGCTCAACCAGGTCATCCTGGTGCGCGCCGGCGACACGGTCACCGGCACCATCCGGCGTGATGGCCAGCTGTACCGCCTGCGTCCGATCAGCGACGGGCGCCACGTGCTGGTGGAAGTGGATGAGTCGCGCATGCCGGCCGACCATCCGGCCGACTACAACCGGCTGCCGACGGTGGCGATGCCGGTCAACGAGCAGATCGGCATTGCGGCCGCGTCCTCGGGTACGCCGGCCACCATCCGCGTACTGGTGGTGGCCACCAACGGCGCGGTCGCCGCGTACGGCGGCAACATGCAGTCGCTGGTGCAGCTGGCCGTGGCGGAATCCAACCAGGGCTACGTCAACAGCAACGTCGGCATCACGCTGCAGCTGGCCGGCTACGAGACCACCGCATATACCGAGTCCAGCAGCTTCTCCACCGACCTGGCGCGCTTCCGCCAGACCAGTGACGGCTATATGGACAGCATCCACACCAGCCGCAACACCACCCGCGCCGACGTGGCGGTCCTGGTGATCAACAACGCCAGTTCCTGCGGCCTGGCCTCGGGCATCGGCTCCACCGCCAGCACAGCGTTCGCCGCCGTGCACTGGGACTGCGCGACCGGGTACTACTCCTTCGCCCATGAGATCGGCCATCTGCAGAGCGCCCGCCACGACATCGCCACCGATTCGAGCACCTCGCCGTACGCCTATGGCCACGGCTACCGTTACCAACCGGCCACGGGCACCGGCTGGCGCACGATCATGGCCTACAACTGCACGCGCAGCTGCCCGCGGTTGAACTTCTGGTCCAACCCGAACATCAGCTACAACGGGATTCCGATGGGCATTGCCGCCAGTGCGGACAACCAGCGGGTGCTGGTCAACACCAAGGCAGCCGTCGCCGCGTTCCGCTGACGCTGCCGGGGACTGTGGGTGCCCACCCGGCAAGGGTGGGTACCCACTCGACCAAGCGGGCAGGTGCCAACGGTGGGTCGGTACCTTACGCCAGCGATTCCAGCGTCCACCCCTGTGGGGTCACGCGCAGCACCGAACCCTGTTCGTACCAGTCGCCGAGCACGATGCGCGTGCACTCGCGCCCGCCCGCGTGGAGCGTGTGGATCGCCGGACGATGGGTATGGCCGTGGATCATGGTGTCCACGCCGTACCGGATGAAGGCGGCCTCCACGTCGGCCGGGGCGACGTCGGTGACCGTTTCGAACTGGGCCCTGTCGCCCTGCTTCATCTCCGACTGGCGCGCCTGGCTGGCATCGCGCGCCTTCTGTGCGAACGCGATGCGCGCGGCCAGCGGCTGCGCCAGGAACTGCGCCTGGAAGGCCGGGTCGCGGGTCTGCGTGCGGAACTGCTGGTAGGCCACGTCATCGGTGCACAGCAGGTCGCCGTGCTGCAGCAGCACCGGCCGGCCGTAGAGGTCGATCACGCTCGGGTCGGGCAGGATGCGGAACCCCGCGCGCCGGGCGTAGTCGTCTCCGACCAGGAAGTCGCGGTTGCCGCGGATGAAGTACACCGGCACCCCGGCGTCGGCTACCGCGTGCAGCGCATCGGCCACCGCATCGGCGGCGGCGGACGGCGTATCGTCGCCGATCCAGGCCTCGAACAGATCGCCCAGGATGTACAGCGCGTCGGCCTGCAGTGCGTCGCGCTGCAGGAAGGCCAGGAACAGGTCGGTGATGGCTGGACGGCTGGGGTCCAGATGCAGATCGGAAATGAACAACGTGGTCATGCGCGCATTGTAAAACGTCGGGCGCCGCCGCACCGCCTCACACCGGCAGCGGCAACCACTGCAGGCTGGCACCGGCCAGGCCGGTGGCGATCGCGGTGGCGGCCAGCACATCGCTGGGATAGTGCAGGCCCAGTACCACCCGCGACACCCCGACCGCCGCCGTGAACGGTACCAGCAGCGGTGCCAGCCACGGGTAGTAGGCCAGCGCCACGATGGTGAAGGACACTGCGTGCAGGGTATGGCCGGAAGGAAAGCTGAACTCGTCCAGCGGCGCTACCCACGCGCGGATACGCAGATCGGCGGTGTAGGGGCGCGGGCGTCGTGTCCAGCGCTTGAGGCCCTTGTAGAGCAGCAGCGCCAACAGCCCGGTGGCCGCCATGTGCAGCGAGGCGCGCAGGCCGTCGAAGCCGTCCAGCAGCACCAGCGCGCCCATCAGGACGTACCAGAACACGCCGTCGCCGAGGCGGCTGACCGCGGCAAACCCCTGCCGTACCCGCCGTCGCCGGCAGTAGTGATTGGCGCGGCGGCACCAGCGCGCTTCATGGCCGCGCAGGGCGTCAAGCGGCGTGGTCGGCATGCGGCCTCCGGGCCTGGGCCAGCTCGGCAAGCAGGGCATCGAACTCGGCCACCACCTGCTGCGGATGCAGCCGCTTCATGGCGAGGGCCGCGTTGCGCCCGAGCCGCGCCCGCAGCACATCGTCCCCGGCCAACTGCACGGCGGCGGTCACGAACGCGGCGTCGTCGCCGACCGCAATGCCGCTCTCATCGGTGCGCAGGTGTTCGCGCGCCGCGCCATAGTCGAAGGCCACCGTGGCCAGGCCGCTGGCCATCGCTTCCAGGGTCACGTTGCCGAAGGTCTCGCTGCGACTGGGGAACAGGAACAGATCGCCACTGGCGAAATGGCGGGCCAGCGCATCCCCGCGCTGTACACCGCAGAAGATGAAGTCCGGGTTGTCATGCGCCAGTGCGGCGCGCGACGGGCCGTCGCCGACGAACACGAAGCGGGCTTTGGGCCGCACCTGCTGCAGCCGCCGGAAGGCCTTCACTGCCAGCGCAAGGTTCTTTTCGGGTGCGATGCGGCCGACGTAGATCGCGGCAAAGCCGGTGCCGTCGATGCCCCATTCCTCGCGCAGCGCCGGATCGCGCCGGGTCGGCTCGAACTGACGGCTGTCCACCGCGCGCGCCAGCAGGCGCACCCGCTCAAAGCCCTGTTCGCAGAGGAACTGCTGCAGCTCCTGGGTGGGGACCAGGGTGGCGTCGGACTGGTTGTGGAAGCGCCGCATCCAGCGCAGTGCCGCAGCCTGCAGCCAGGCCACGCCGTAGTCGGGCAGGTACTCGTCAAAGCGCGTGTGGAAACCGGTGGCGACCGGGATGCCCATCCGCCGCGCCGTACGCAGGGCCGACCAGCCCAACGGGCCTTCAGTGGCGATGTAGATCGCATCCGGGCGCTGCTGCTGCCACTGGCGCGCCAGCCGCTTGGGTGCCGGCAGGCCGAAGCGCAGGCCGGGGTAGCGGGGCAGGGCCGCTCCGGACACCAGCAGGGTGCTCTCCCCGTCGGCGTCGCCGGCCTGGCGTGGACGCACCAGATCAACCTGGTGGCCGGCCGCACGCAGCCCCTGTTCGAGCCCCTGGACGGTCAATGCAACGCCGTTGACCTCGGGTGGATATGTCTCGGTGACGATGGCATAGCGCATGGCGGACCTCCCGTATGCGCGCATGCTGGGCGCCGGCGATGTAGCCGACATGACCCTGGCATGACCATCGGATGACGGCCCGGCCGGGCCGCCCGGTTCAGGCCACGAACGGCCTGAACTGCATCCCCAGCCCTGCCAGGCCCTCGGTTTCGCCGATCAGGTCGGCGCGCAGCAGCGGCCGCGCGTCGATGAACGCCTGTGGGAGGATCAGCGACAGCCGGGTGTCGTCGGCGGTCAGTTCCAGTGCCGGCATGGGGGTGTCCTCGTGGGCGCGGTTGAGCAGCACCGCCAACCGCAGCAGGGCGGCCATCCGGCGCGCCGGCAGCAGCAGGCGCTCGGGCAGCGCATCGAAGGCGGCCTTGGGCACGTTGCGGCGATGGGTGCGCACCAGCGCGGCCAGCAGTTGCTGTTCCTGGCGCGAGAAGCCGGCGATGTCGGAGTTCTCCAGCACATAGCTGCCATGCACGTGGTAGCCGCTGTGCGCGATCATCAGGCCCAGCTCGTGCAGGCGCGCGGCCCAGCCCAGCATGCGTGCATCGTCGGGGTCCAGCCCCCAGGCGGCGTCCACCTGGCCAAGCAGGTCCATCGCGGTGCGTTCCACGCGCTCGGCCTGCACGGTATCGATCCCGTAGCGCAGGCTGAGCGCGGCCACCGACTCGTCGCGCAGGTCGTTCTCGCTGGCGCGGCCGAGGATGTCGTACAGGATGCCTTCGCGCATGGCCGCTTTGCTGACCAGCAGCTTCTGCAGGCCCAACGCCTGGAAGGCGGCCTCCAGCACCAGGATGCCGCCGGCGATGATCGGGCGGCGGTCGGCCGACAGGCCGGGCAGGTCGATGTCGTCGATCCGTTTGGCCTTGAGCAGCTCGTCGCGCAGCTGCGGCAGGGCCTCGGCGGTGATCGCGCCCTTGCTCAGCTTCATCGTCGCGCAGATTTCGCTGATCGCTTTGTGTGTGCCCGACGAGCCGAGCGCTTCGTGCCAGCCCAGCGCGCGGTATTTGGTGGCGAACTGCTGGAACTCGGCGCCGATCTCGGTCAATGCGTCCTTCCAGCGCTTGCGGCTGAGTTTGCCGCCGGGGAAGAAGCGCCGCGTGCTGGCAATGCAGCCAGCCTGCAGGCTTTCGCGCTCCAGGGTCTGCATGCCCTGGCCGATGATGAACTCGGTGGAGCCGCCGCCGATGTCGATCACCAGGCGGCGCTGGTCCGCTTTGGGCGGCTGCGCGTGGGCCACGCCCAGGTAGATCAGGCGCGCCTCCTCGCGGCCGCTGACCACTTCGATGGCATGCCCCAGCGCGGTTTCGGCCGGCATCAGGAAGGCCTGCGGCGAGCGCAGCTGGCGCACGGTATTGGTGGCCAGGGCGCGGACGCGCACCGGCGGAATGGCGCGGATGCGCTGGCCAAACCGGGCCAGGCATTCCAGCGCGCGCTGCCGCGCGTCGGCGGACAGGCCGCCCTTGCCATCCAGCCCATCGGCCATGCGCACCGTCTCGCGCAGGCGGTCAACCACCCGCAGCTGCCCGAGCGTGTAGCGCGCGATGACCATATGGAAACTGTTCGATCCAAGATCGATGGCGGCGAGCAGGTCGCCATCCTGCAGGGCGGGCGGAGTCGTGGTGGTATGCGGCATGGGCGAATGTTAGCCGAAGGCCGGTGTGCGGCGTCACCGCACGGCCTTCACATGGGATGCGACGCAGTGTCGCGTGACAGGGCCGGCCAATGGCCGGAACACCGCGCTGCCTCGAGGGGCCCCTTACAGACCCTGCATCAACGCCATCTGCGCCGAGTGCGGCGGCTCGTCATGGGCCGGGGCGCACTTGTGGTAGTTGCCGTCCGCGTGCAGTTCCCAGGCGTTGAGGTTGTCATCCAGGTAGTTCTGCAGCACATCGCGGTACACCTTGCGTGCCAGTTCCGGGTCCAGGATCGGGAAACAGGTCTCGACCCGGCGCAGCAGGTTGCGCTCCAGCCAGTCGGCGCTGGCGCAGTACAGCTCGGCGGCGCCATCGTTGCCGAACCAGTACACCCGGCTGTGTTCCAGGAAGCGCCCGACGATCGAGCGCACCCGGATGTTGTCCGACACCCCCGGCACGCCGGGACGCAGCGTGCACGCGCCGCGCACGATCAGGTCGATCTGCACGCCGGCCTGCGAGGCGGCATACAGCGCCCGCACCACCTGGGGTTCGTTCAGTGCGTTCATCTTGGCGATGATCCGGCCCGGACGTCCGCTGGCGGCCAGCCGGGTTTCGCGTTCGATCCGCTGCAGCACGCCGGTGTGCAGGGTGAAGGGGGACTGCAGCAGGCGCTTGAGCTTCATCCGCGGGGCCAGCCCGGACAGCTGCTGGAACAGCAGGTGTACATCGTTGCCGATATCGGCATCGGCGGTGATCAGGCTCAGGTCGGTGTAGGCGCGTGCGGTGCCGCTGTGATAATTGCCGGTACCCAGGTGCACGTAGCGACGCAGCTTGCGGCCTTCACGACGCACGATCAGCAGCATTTTGGCGTGGGTCTTGTAACCCACCACGCCGTACACCACCTGCACGCCGGCTTCCTGCAGGCGATCGGCCAGGCCGAGATTCGCCTCTTCGTCGAAGCGCGCGCGCAGTTCGACCACCACCGTGACGTCCTTGCCGTTGCGCGCGGCCTGGATCAGCGCATCGACGATCAGCGAGTCCTTGCCGGTGCGGTACAGCGTCTGCTTGATCGCCAGCACGTTGGGGTCGATCGCGGCCTGCTTGATCAGATCCAGCACGGCCGTGAACGCGTCGAACGGGTGGTGCAGCAGCACGTCCCTGCGCGCCACCACCTCGAAGATGCCGTCGCTGTCGCGCAGCGTGCGCGGGCTCATCGGCGGGTACTTCAGGTCCGGGCGGGCCAGCAGATCGTACAGCTGGACCACGCGGTTGAGGTTGACCGGCCCGTCGATGCGGTAGACCGCGTTCTCGGTCAGCCCGAAGTTCTGCAGCAGGGTGCGCACGATGTCGCGCGGGCAATCCTGCGCGATCTCCAGCCGCACCGCAGGCCGGTAGCCGCGGTCGACCAGCTCGTCGCGCAGCGCCAACGCCAGGTTCTCCACCTCTTCCTCGTCCACCACCAGTTCGGAGTTGCGGGTGACGCGGAACTGGTAGGCGCCCTGGACCTCCATGCCCGGGAACAGCTCGTCCACGAAGGTGGACAGCACCGAGGACAGGAAGACATAGGTCTGCCCCCCGCCGAGCTTTTCCGGCAGCTGGATGATGCGCGGCAGCGAGCGCGGCGCACGCACGATGGCCAGATGGCCGGCGCGGCCGAACGCGTCGGTGCCCTTGAGCACCACCACGATGTTCAGTGACTTGTTGAGGATCTTCGGGAACGGGTGCGACGGGTCCAGGCCCAGCGGCGACAGCACCGGCATGATCTCGTTGCGGAAGTAGGCACGCAGCCAGCGCTTCTGCCGATGGTTCCAGGAGTGGCGGCCGAGCACGTCGATGCCGGCCTCGTGCAGGGCCGGGCGCAGCGTGTCATTCCAGCAGCGGTACTGCTGATCGACCAGTTGCGCGGCGCGGTCGTGGATGGCGTTGAGGATCGCCTGCGGACTCATGCCGTCCGGGGCCGGCGGCAGACCGAATTCCTGCGCGTGGCGCACCGCGGCGGCGCGGATCTCGAAGAACTCGTCCAGGTTGGTGCAGGAAATGCACAGGAATCGCAGGCGCTCCAGCAGCGGCACCTGGGTATCCAGCGCCTGGGCCAACACCCGGAAGTTGAAGTCGAGCTGGGACAGCTCGCGGTTGATGTACAGCGCGGGGTCGCGCAGCGGGTCGCTGTCCACATTCACAACGGCTGGAACGAGATTGCTCATGCGGAAAAGTCCTCGGAAGAGGGAAGGGAGGCCAGCTCATTGCGCGCGCGCACGTGATCGGCATCGAAGTGGCAGGAGAACACACTGCCCTTGCCGACCTCGCTCTGGATCTCCAGGCGGGCGTGGTGGAGGCCGAGAATGTGTTTGACGATCGACAGGCCCAGCCCGGTGCCGCCGCTTTCGCGTGAACGGCTGCTGGAGACACGGTAGAAGCGCTCGGTCAGGCGCGGCAGGTGGTTGGCCGGAATGCCGTAGCCGCTGTCGCGCACCGACAGTACCGCGCCGTCGCCTTCGCGTGCCAGTACCACCTCGACGCGGCCACCGGCGGGCGTGTAGCGCACGGCGTTGGTGACCAGGTTGGAGAAGGCGCTGTGCAGTTCCTTGTTGGAGCCCTGCAGGTCCACGCCGGCGCTGTCGACGATGCTGATCTGGTGGCGGCCCTGGCTGTGCGCCTCGGCCTCGCGGCGCAGGGTGGCCAGCATCGGCGTCATGGCCACCGTTTCTTCTTCGGTATGTTCCTGCGATTCCAGCCGCGACAGCGTCAGCAGGTCTTCCACCAGCTGGGCCATGCGCTGGGACTGCTTGCGCATCTCCTCCAGCATCGGGCCGGTGCCGGGGAAATCCTCCGGGTCCATCATGTCCAGGTAGCCGTGCACCACCGTCAGCGGCGTGCGCAGTTCGTGCGAGACATTGGCGACGAAGTCGCGGCGCACCTGCTCCAGTCGCAGCAGCTTGCTTACATCGCGCGCGATCAGCAGCCAGTAGTCGGGCGAGTAGGGGATCAGGCGCAGATTCAGGCGGATCGCCGGGTCCACCGGCGATGGCACGTCCAGGATCGGCTCGGCATTGCGGCCGCCCGCCAGCCAGTGCGCCAGCGGCATCGGCTGCAGGCGTTCGACCAGCGCCTCGCCGAGATCGCCGGGATGATGCAGTCCGAGCAGCGAGGTTGCCGCTTCGTTGAACCACTGCACGCGCTGGCTGTTGCGATCCACCACCACCACCGCGTCGGGCAGCGCCGCGGCGGCGGCGCGGTAGCTGCGCAGCATGTCCAGCAGGCGCCGCTTGCGCGTGCGCATTTCCAGCTGGTTGCGGTACAGCAGCCGGTCCAGCTCATTCCACACGCCGGTGCCGTCGCCCACATCCCAGCGATGACGCGCGGTCAGCCGGCGCAGCACCCGCCGCAGCCGCCAGTAATGCCAGGCCAGCGCACCGATGGCCGCCAGCGCGATGCACATCCACACCTGTCCCAGCAGCAGGCCCAGAACGGCGGCCGCCAGCAGCAGGGTGGCCAGGGTAGCCAGCGTTTTCAACCAGGCGGAACGGATGTGGCGCGGCATTACAGTCTCGTAAAAAGTGTCCGTAGCGCGGGGCTCTGCCCGGCTGAATCAACAGGATCTGCCCCGCGCTGGACGGGCTGGAATCAGGTGGCGGTGGAGAAACGGTAGCCCGCGCCGCGCACGGTCTGCACCATGTTCTCCGCACCGAACGGCTCCAGCGTCTTGCGCAGGCGGCGGATGTGCACGTCGATGGTACGTTCTTCAACATACACGCTGCCGCCCCACACGTGGTCGAGCAGCTGCGCGCGGGTATAGACGCGCTCGGGATGGGTCATGAAGAAGTGCAGCAGGCGGTACTCTGTGGGGCCGATCGGCACCGGCTGGTCGCCGGCGAACACGCGGTGCGCCGCGCCGTCGATACGGATCGTGCCGACCGCCACGCTGCCGTCTTCGTCATCGTCGCGCGCACGGCGCATCACCGCCCGGATACGCGCGAGCAGTTCGCGCGCCGAGAAGGGTTTGACCACGTAGTCGTCCACGCCGGCTTCCAGCCCACCGACGCGGTCATTTTCTTCGCCACGGGCGGTGAGCATGATGATCGGCACCTCACGGGTGAGGGCCTCCTTGCGCCAGCGCCGGGCCAGGTCCAGGCCGCTGGTGCCCGGGAGCATCCAGTCCAGCAGGATCAGGTCCGGGACGCGATCGGCGATGGCGGTCTGGGCCTCGCGGGCATCGCCGGCGTGGATCGGGTCGTAATCGCCCTTGCGCAGGGCGAACGCGACCATTTCGCGGATCGCGGGTTCGTCGTCGACGATCAGGATGCGTTTCTGCACGTGCCCACCGTAATGCTTATCAGACCGGGATTGAGCCCAGTAGACTACGGTTTCATGACATGTTTGTGACGACCGGGGCGGTATCGGTGCCCGGTGCCATCGGCCGGTCATGTGGACGGGGGCGGCGGCCGGCTCAGCGCCGGTCCAGATCGGGGTCCTGGATACCCTGCCGGCGCATTTCCAGCACCGTCGGCGTGATCGCCTCGATGCGGGCATCCACCCGTGCGCGGCCCACATAGTCCAGCGCGGGCTGGCGCTTGAGCGCCTGCAGCTGGATCAACGCCTGCTCCGGCCGGCCGCTGAGGAACGCCGCTTCGGCATAGGCCTCGCTGGCGCGGGTGGTGTCTCCGGCCAGTTCGCTGGCCCGGGCGAAACGGGTCTGGAACACCGGATCATTACCACTTTGCGACAGCAGCGGACGCAGCATCGCCTGCGCGCGCTGCCCGGCCTCGCGCCCGCCCTGCTCATTGAGGATGGCGGCGAAGGTCAACGCCACCGGTCGGCTGCCGGGATGCTGGCGCAGCAGGGCCTCGAAACGGGCGTTGGCCTGGGCCGGCTGGCCGGCGCGGGATTCGGCCTCGCCCAGGGCCAGCGCCACCCAGAGGTTGTCGGGGTGATCGCGCAGCAGGGCCTGCAGGTCGTCGCGGGCCTGGCCGGCGGCGCTGCTGCGCAGCCGGGCCAGGGCCAGCCCATAGCGCTGGGGCTCGGTCAGGCCGTCCTTCTGCGCGCGCTGCAGGTTTTCATATTCCTTCAGCACATCGCCGGGTGTGTCGGCGCTCAGCACCCGCAGCCGCTCGCGGGCCCACTCGAACTGCCCGGTGGCGCCGCGGCTGAGCGTGGTCACCGAGACCTGCATGGACGCCGGCAGCAGCGGATTGTTGCGCCGGACCAGCGGATCGGACAGCGCCGGGTCGGCCGGGTCCACGCGTTCCTCGCGCACGCCGCCGGGTACGGCGGTGGTCAGCAGCACGGTGTCCTTCTTCATCTGCTCGGCGCGGGATTTGGCCTCGCTGATGCGGGTGGTGGTGACCGGATGCGTCTGCAGGAAGTCCGGCACCGAATAGCCGCCGGCGTTGCCCCGCATCGAGGCGGACATGCGTTCGAAGAAGCCGGCCATCGCATCCACGTCGTAGCCACTGCGGGCCAGGGTGCGGATGCCGAGCCGGTCGGCTTCGGATTCATTGGACCGGGTGTAGTTGATCTGCCGCTGCTGCATCAGGCCCATGCCGGAGGTGATCGCCGCCATCGTCGCATCGCCCGAGGAGTTGCCCCCGGCCTGCTGCGCGGCGACCACCGCCGCCAGCATGCCCAGCAGGATCGGAATCTGGTCACGCTGGGCGCGTTCGACCCCACGCAGCACATGCTGCTGGGTGACGTGGGCGATTTCGTGGGACAGCACCGCCGCCACCTCGTCTTCGCGCTCGGCGGTCAGCACCAGCCCGGCATTGACCCCGATGTAGCCGCCCAGCGTGGCAAAGGCATTGATCTGGCGGTCCTTGAGCATGAAGAACGTGTAGGGCTGCCGCGGCTGGGCGCTGTTGGAACCCAGCCGTGCACCCATCGTCTGCAGCCAGTCGTCCACCAGCGGGTCATCGAGCAGATAGCCATAGTTGCGCAGTTCGCGCAGCATCATCCCGCCGTATTCGGCCTGGCGCGCCGGGGTCAGCAGTTCGCCGGCCGAGGAGCCGATGTCCGGCAGCTTGCTGTCCTGGGCCGAGGCCAGTGGCACGGCCAAGGCCAGGGTCAACGCAGCGGAAAGCAGCAGAGGGCGCAAACGAAGCTCCTGGAAGGGTGGGCAGGTACAGCCGGTACAGGGTGGCAGGGGGCCTGCAAATCTATGGTTAATCCACAGTGTTGCGGCGGTGACGTGGAAATTCCAGCGGGCCGCTACCATATACAGACACTCGTTCCGCTGTGGAGTTTCCCGTGAGCCAAGATGTCGCTTCCACCCCGGGTGGCACCCCCGCCATCACCATCTATTCGACCGCGGTCTGTCCCTATTGCGTGGCGGCCAAGAACTTCCTCAAGAGCAAGGGCCGCGACTGGACCGAAGTCCGGATTGACCTGGACCCGGTCGAGCGCGAAAAAATGATGGCCAGGACCCGCCGCACCAGCGTGCCGCAGATCTTCGTCGGCGAGGTCCACGTCGGTGGCTACGACGACATGATGGCGCTGCACCGCGCCGGCAAGCTCGAACCGCTGCTGGCCGGCGAGGGCCAGGCATGAGCGCGGCCGACGACGGCAGCCGGGACCGCATCGCCGAATTCACCGAATTCCGCCAGCGCATGAACCAGCGCATCCTCGGCGAGCCCAACCAGGTCGTGCGGCGCTTCTTCGCGCTGGATACCCAGACCTACCAGGCCGGCGCGCTGGATGTGAAGACCAAGGAGCTGCTCGGTCTGGTCGCCTCGATGGTGCTGCGCTGCGACGACTGCATCAGCTACCACGTGGCCCAGTGCAAGGACGCCGGCGTCACCCGCGAGGAGTTCTTCGAGACCTTCTCGGTCGGTCTGGTGGTCGGCGGCTCCATCGTGATTCCGCACCTGCGCCGCGCGGTGGACTTCCTGGACCAGCTCGAAGGTGGCGCCGCCGCCCCGGCCGTTCACGAACATTGACCGGAACTGTCCGGCCGGCGGTCGGGCGCCACCGGTTGTCTCTCCGCCACCGTACCGGCAGGTGCCAAGCGCAGGCCGGTACGGCCTGCGGTCTTGGACCAAAGGCTGATTTGGGGTCCCCGGGCCGGGTCAGGCATAATTGCGGGTGAAACTTCCCTTGCGCCGGTGCTTTCCGCACCTGCTGGACGGCGCTCCCCCTCGGTTCGGAAACAGATCAAATGACGCAGAAAATCACGGTCATCCGCGGTGACGGCATCGGCCCGGAGATCATGGACGCTACCCTGTTCGTGCTCGGCAAGCTGGACACCGGCTTTGAATACGAAGACGCCGACGCGGGTCTGGTCGCGCTGGAAAAGCACGGCGACCTGATGCCGGCGGCCACGCTGGAATCGATCGCACGCAACAAGATCGCCCTGAAGAGCCCGCTGACCACGCCGGTCGGTGGTGGCTTCACCTCGATCAACGTCAGCCTGCGTCGCCACTTCGACCTGTACGCCAACGTGCGTCCGGCGACCTCGTTCCCGAACACCAAGTCGCGCTTCGGCGACGGCGTGAACCTGATCACCGTCCGTGAGAACACCGAAGGCGCCTACCTGGCCGAAGGCCAGGAAGTCTCGGCCGACGGCGAAACCGCCTTCTCCGGTACCCGCATCACCCGCAAGGGCTCCGAGCGCATCGTGCGCTACGCCTTCGAGCTGGCCCGCAGCACCGGCCGCAAGAAGGTCACCGCCGTGCACAAGGCCAACATCATCAAGTCGACCTCGGGCCTGTTCCTGGCCGTGGCGCGCGAAGTGGCGGCCAAGTACCCGGACATCGAGTTCCAGGAAATGATCGTCGACAACGCCTGCATGCAGCTGGTGATGCGTCCGGAGCAGTTCGACATCATCGTCACCACCAACCTGTTCGGCGACATCATCTCCGACCTGTGCGCCGGCCTCGTCGGCGGGCTGGGGCTGGCCCCGGGCGCCAACATCGGTGAGAACGCGGCGATCTTCGAAGCCGTGCACGGCACCGCCCCGGACATCGCCGGCCAGGGCAAGGCCAATCCGTGCGCGCTGCTGCTCGCCGCCGCGCAGATGCTGGACCACGTCGGCCAGACCGAGAACGCCGAGCGCCTGCGCAAGGCCATCGTGGCCACGCTGGAAGCCAAGGATTCGCTGACCGGCGATCTCGGCGGCACCGGCAACACGATGGGCTTCGCCCAGGCCATCGCCAGCCGCCTGTAAGCGGTCCTGGCATCGCCTGGTACCTCCAGCGGGGCGCCTTCGGGCGCCCCGTTGCGTTTGCGTCGCACGCGGCGCGCAGTGCGACAGGAGCAAGGCAATGGAGTCGGTGTATCTGATCGTGGCCCTCGGCGCGATCGTGGCGGGATTCGTGCAGGGGCTGTCGGGGTTCGCCTTTGGCCTGGTCGCCATGTCGTTCTGGGCATGGACCCTGGATCCGCGTCTGGCGGCGACCCTGTCGGTGTTCGGCGCCCTGGTGGGGCAGGTGCTGGCGGCCTTCACCGTGCGCCGCGGCTTCGAGCTGCAGCGGCTGCTGCCGTTCGTGCTGGGGGGCCTGGCCGGCATTCCGCTCGGCGTGGCCGTGTTGCCGCACCTGGACATGGACTGGTTCAAGGCGCTGCTCGGCGGGCTGCTGGTGATCTGGTGCCCGGCCATGCTGATGGCGCGCGCATTGCCGCGGGTCACCGCCGGCGGTCGGATCGCGGATGCGGCGGTGGGGATGGCCGGTGGCGTGCTGGGTGGCATCGGTGGCTTCACCGGGACGCTGCCGACGCTGTGGTGCACGCTGCGTGGCATGGACAAGGATGCCCAGCGCGCCATTGTCCAGAACTTCAACCTGTCCATGCTGCTGGTGACGATGGGCATCTACCTGGCGACCGGTGTGGTCACCCGGCAGGTGCTGCCCCTGTTCGCGATCGTCGCACCGGCGATGCTGCTGCCCACCCTGTTCGGCGCAAAGCTATACGTCGGCATCAGCGAGGCACGCTTCCGGCAGATCGTGCTGGGCCTGCTCACCGCCTCGGGCGTGGCGCTGCTCGCCTCGTCGGTGCCGGCGCTGCTGGGACGCGCGGGCTGATCAACGAAAAAGGGCGCCCGCAGGCGCCCTTTTTCGTGGTGAGGGTGCGGCGCTCAGCGGCTCTGCAGCTTGGACAGCAGGCGCAGGAACTCCACGTACAGCCACACCAGCGTGACCATCAGGCCGAACGCGCCGTACCACTCCATGTACTTGGGCGCGCGCGCGGCGGCACCGGTTTCGATGAAGTCGAAGTCCAGCACCAGGTTCAGCGCCGCCACCACCACCACGAACAGGCTGAAGGCGATGCCCCAGCCGCTGGCTTCGTGGATGACCGGCACATTGATGTTGAAGAAGCCCAGCACGAACGAGGCCAGGTACAGCAGTGCGATGCCGCCGGTGGCGGCCACGACGCCGAGCTTGAAGTTCTCGGTGACCTTGATCAGGCCGGTGCGGTAGGCCACCAGCAGGGCGAACAGGGTGCCGAAGGTGAGCAGCACGGCCTGGAACACGATGCCCGGGAACTTCATTTCGAACACGGCCGAGATCGCGCCGAGGAAGAAGCCTTCCACCAGTGCGTACAGCGGCGCGGTCACCGGCGACCACGCCTTCTTGAACACCGTGACCAGCGCCAGCACCAGGCCGCCGATCGCGCCGCCGACGGCGTAGATCATCGCGCCCGGCGCGATCTGCCCATCGGCACCAACGGTCTGGCTCCAGGCGAACGCAGCGGTCAGCACGGTGAGCAACAGCAGGATGCCGGTCTTGTTGACCGTGCCATTGATGGTCATCGCCTGGTCGGGTGAGCTCACGACCGAGCCGCTGGCCAGGTCGAGGAAGGTCGACTCGGAAAGGGCGGGATTACCGCTGCGCATTGTCAATCTCCTTGAAAGGGGTACGGTTTGGCCATCCGGCCGCTGTGTCGAGGATAGCCGAAGGAGGGGGAGTCGATGGCGACAGGTGAATCGATGTGTGAAAACCGTTGACAGATGCCTCGCTGATTCCCACAATAGCCGACTCTTTCGGGGGGAACCTCGGAGGGAAACAAAACCGCCGGGGTATAGCGCAGTCTGGTAGCGCGCCTGCTTTGGGAGCAGGATGTCGGGGGTTCGAATCCCTCTACCCCGACCAATCCGCTGCTCAGAACGGGATTGGAAATGCGACAATCCGGATCGAGCGCCCGTAGCTCAACTGGATAGAGCACCGGCCTTCTAAGCCGGCGGTTACAGGTTCGATTCCTGTCGGGCGCGCCATTCGGTGCAAGCGGTAGGAAGCAAAGGTTTCAGTGGTGGCTGTAGCTCAGTTGGTTAGAGTACCGGATTGTGATTCCGGTGGTCGGGGGTTCGAATCCCCTCAGCCACCCCACTGATCAGAACCTGGTTCACCGAAAGTGAATCAGGGTTGCAAAAAAGGGCAGTCACGTTACAATGTGCGCCTGCGTTTTCAGGGCTGTTAGCTCAGTTGGTAGAGCAGTTGACTCTTAATCAATAGGTCCAAGGTTCGAATCCTTGACAGCCCACCAAGACAGAAGCCATCCGGTCCGCCGGGTGGCTTTTTTCTTTGCCGGCACGGTGGTTTTTCTGCCGTTCAAACAAAGTGCTTGCATCCATCGCCAGGATTCCTGCATAATTCGCCTCCCGATTTTCGGGCTGTTAGCTCAGTTGGTAGAGCAGTTGACTCTTAATCAATAGGTCCAAGGTTCGAATCCTTGACAGCCCACCAAGACAGAAGCCGCCTGGTCCGCCAGGCGGCTTTTTTCTTTTCCTGGACCCGGACAGCAGCCCACGCACTGTCTGCAGCAAAGCCCCGCGACTGCGCGGCAGCGTCCGTCCGATGCCCCGATCCGGTCGGCTCTGTCGCCAGCCCCTGCACATCGCGTGGAGCCGGGCGGTGAAACAATGTGGGCATGGACGCGCCTTCACCTACTCCCTCTCCCCGCTGGCTGGGGTCGCGGCGCCAGTGGCTTGAACGGCTGGCCCTGTGGGGCGGGGCGGTCGCGGTCGCGCTGGCGGCGATCCTGTTTGCCAAGGCCAGCGACGCGGCATTCGCCCTGTTCCGGCATATCTACGATGCTTCCCCGTGGTGGCCGCTGCTGCTGACCCCGACGGTGTTCGCCGTGCTGGCGTGGCTCACCCAGGGCGTGCTGCGGCCCACCCGCGGCAGCGGTATCCCGCAGGTGATTGCCGCGCTGGATACGCCCGATGCCGCGTTCCGCCAGCGCAATCTGTCGTTGCCGGTGTCCGTCGGCAAGCTCGGCTTGACCGTGCTGGCCCTGTTCGGTGGTGCGTCGGTGGGGCGCGAAGGGCCAACCGTCCACGTCGGTGCCAGCCTCATGTACGTGATCGGGCGCGCGCTGGGCTTCCGCGATCCGCGCCAGGCCACCCACTTCCTGCTGGCCGGCGGCGCAGCCGGCATCGCCGCCGCGTTCAATACCCCGCTGGCCGGCGTGGTGTTCGCGATCGAGGAGCTGTCCGGGCGTTTTGAGCACCGTTTCTCCGGCGCGTTGCTGACGGCCGTGATCGTCGGCGGCGTGGTCTCGCTCGGGCTGCTGGGCAACTACACCTACTTCGGCCGGGTGGGCGCGACGCTGCCGCTGGGCATCGGCTGGGTGGCGGTCCTGCTGTGCGGTGTGGTCGGTGGCCTGGGCGGCGGTCTGTTCAGTCGCCTGGTGCTGGCGGTGATGGATGGCCGGCCGCGCTGGCTCGGCCGCGCACGCACGGCCCGTCCGGTCCTGTTCGCCGCCGGCTGTGGCCTGCTGCTGGCGCTGCTCGGCCTGGTGTTCGGGGCCGGCGCGTTCGGGACCGGCTACGAACAGGCGCGGGGCCTGGTGCAGGGCCAGGCCCTGGTCGGACATGAGTTCGGGCTGATGAAGTTTGCCGCCAACCTGGTCTCCTACGCTGCCGGCATCCCGGGCGGGCTGTTCTCACCTGCGCTGGCGGTGGGCGCCGGCATCGGCCACAACCTCGCCGCGCTGCTGCCGGGGGTGGACCCGGCGGCGTTGGTGGTGCTGGGCATGTGCGCCTATCTGACCGGCGTGACCCAGGCGCCGCTGACCTCTGCGGTGATCTCGCTGGAGCTCACCAATACCAGCGATCTGCTGCTGCCCATTCTGGCGGCGGTGCTCGTCGCGCGGGCAACCTCGTCGTGGGTATGCCGCACGCCGATCTACCGGGCCCTGGCCGACCGGCTGCAGCAGGCCATGCCGCCACCCACCGCCGCCGCAACGCCGTCGGCGGCCGGTTAAGCAAGGTGATGATCTTCCTGTTTGTGCGTCCGCCTGCAACAATGCACTGCTGAGCGCACGCTCGCGAAAGTGGCGGAATTGGTAGACGCCCTGGATTTAGGTTCCAGTGCCGCAAGGCGTGGGGGTTCGAGTCCCCCCTTTCGCACCAGTGCGGGCCGGTTTGGCCCGCACCCATGACCAAGGGCACGTCCCGGATCCGGGAGACGGCCACATGCTGGGCGTGACGCGCCCTGTGACGTTCCCGGCCCTGTGCTGGCGGCGCTGGCCGTAATCGGCGAAACTACAGGGCTGCGGCGGGCAAGCGCGTTCACGACCCCGCGTCCAAAACCCGTTTCATCCATCACATCGTGCCGGGGCCCATGCCGCCGGTGGCAGGAGTCAACATGCAAGCTTCGATCGAATCCACCGGCAACCTGGAACGCCGCCTGACCTTCTCGCTGCCGGAAGACCGCCTGCAGACCCACATCAGCGGCCGTCTGGGCGAAATCGCCCGTACTGCGCGGATCAAGGGCTTCCGTCCGGGCAAGATCCCGGCCAAGGTGATCGAGCAGCGTTTCGGTCAGCAGGTCCGCAGCGAAGCCGTCGACGGCCTGCTGCGCGAAACCTTCGATGCCGCCCTGCGCGAGCATGAGCTGCGCATTGCCGGCACCCCGCGCATCGACAAGGGCGATGACGGCGAATTCTCCTTCGTGGCCACCGTCGAACTGGTGCCGGACTTCGGCGACGTGGACGTCAGCAAGCTGACCGTGGTGCGTCACACCGCCGAGATCAACGATGCCGACATCGACCAGATGATCCAGAACCTGCGCGAACAGCGCCGCAGCTGGAGCCCGGTCACCCGGGGTGCCCAGGACGGCGACCTGGTCGCGCTGGAAACCTGGTCGCAGGCCGGCGACGAGCGCCTGCCGGCCGAAGGCAGCGAAAAGGGCAGCGTGATCGTGGGCCAGGGCATGATGTTCGAGCAGATCGAACAGGGCCTGGTCGGTCTGGCCAAGGGTGAGGAAAAGACCCTCGACGTCGAGTTCCCGGCCGACTGGCGCGTGCCGGCGCTGGCGGGCAAGCAGGTCAAGGTCACCGTCAAGGCGGTGGACGTGTCCGAACCGGTGCTGCCGGAGGTCGATGCAGACTTCATCAAGAGCTTTGGTGTGAAGGGTGGCGATGTGGAGCAGTTCCGCAAGGACATCCGCGCCAACCTGGAGCGCGAGCTGAAGGGTGCGCTCATGAACCGCCTGCGCCGTGAAGTGGGTGAACAGCTGATCGCTGCCTATGCGTCGGTGGAAATGCCGCCGCGCCTGGTCGAGAACGAAGCCCGCGCCATGCTGGCCCAGCAGATCGAGCAGATCCGCCGCAGCGGCCGCAACCCGGGCGACGTCCCGGCCGATGCCCACGAAGGCTTCAAGGACGCCGCCGCCAAGCGCGTGCTCGTCGGCCTGCTGGTCGGTGAAGTGGCCCGCAGGAACGACCTGCGCCTGGACCCCAAGCGCCTGAATGAAACCATGCGCCTGATCGCCTCGACCTACGAAGAGCCGGAGCAGGTCATTGAGATGTACCGCAACGACCCCCAGCTGATGAGTGGGCTGCAGAACCGCGTGATGGAAGAGCAGGTGATCGACTGGATCGCCGAGCGCGCCCAGCACACCGAGCAGCAGATGTCGTTCCAGGACGCCATCCGTCAGTAAGCGGACGGCGTTTCACGCCCCGCGCTCCGGCGCGGGGTTGTCCCCCCCAAGATAGGTGCCTCACGTAATGGACAACCGAACCAAAGCCCTGAACCTGGTTCCGATGGTGGTCGAGCAGACCAGCCGCGGCGAGCGCGCCTATGACATCTATTCGCGCCTGTTGAAGGAGCGCCTGATCTTCCTCGTGGGCCCGATCGACGATCACATGGCCAACGTGGTGGTGGCGCAGTTGCTGTTCCTGGAGTCGGAGAATCCGGAAAAGGACATCAACATCTACATCAACTCGCCCGGTGGCGTGGTCACCGCCGGCATGGCGATCTACGACACCATGCAGTACATCAAGCCGAATGTGAGCACCACCTGCATCGGCCAGGCGGCCTCGATGGGCGCCCTCCTGCTGGCCGCGGGCGAAGCCGGCAAGCGCTATGCGCTGCCCAATTCGCGCGTGATGATCCACCAGCCGCTGGGCGGCTACCAGGGCCAGGCCACGGATATCGACATCCATGCGCGCGAGATCCTGACGCTGCGTTCGCGCCTGAATGAAATCCTGGCACGGCACACCGGTCAGTCGCTGGAGACCATCGCGCGCGATACCGAACGCGACAACTTCAAGAGCGCGTCCGAGGCGATGGCCTACGGGCTGGTCGACCAGGTGCTGGAACGTCGTCCGGAAGAGTCGATCCAGCCGGCGTGATGACGCCACCAGGCCGGCATTCCGGCTTGTTTCCGCAGGGTCGGGCAGGACTGGCGTCCTCCGGGCCCTGTGTTATTCTCGAATCGAACCCCCGTTCAGCGGGTGGGGTAACTGGGTAAGCGAAGCATGAGCGAAGACCGCCAAGGTCGTTCCACGGACAGCGGCAAGATCCTCTACTGCTCCTTCTGCGGTAAGAGCCAGCATGAGGTGCGCAAGCTGATTGCGGGTCCGAGCGTATTCATCTGCGATGAATGCGTGGAGCTGTGCAACGACATCATCCGTGAGGAGCTGGAGGAGAAGGCGCAGTCGGCACGCAGTTCGCTGCCCAAGCCGCGCGAGATCCTCGAGGTCCTGGACCAGTACGTGATCGGCCAGAACCGCGCCAAGCGCACGCTGGCCGTGGCCGTGTACAACCACTACAAGCGCATCGAGAGCCGCCAGAAGAACGACGACGTCGAGCTGGCGAAGTCGAACATCCTGCTGGTCGGTCCGACCGGTTCGGGTAAGACGCTGCTGGCCGAAACCCTGGCCCGCCTGCTCAACGTGCCGTTCACCATGGCCGACGCCACCACGCTGACCGAAGCCGGTTACGTGGGCGAGGACGTGGAGAACATCATCCAGAAGCTGCTGCAGAAGTGCGACTACGACGTCGAGAAGGCACAGCAGGGCATCGTCTATATCGATGAAATCGACAAGATCTCGCGCAAGAGCGAGAACCCGTCGATTACCCGCGATGTGTCCGGCGAAGGCGTCCAGCAGGCCCTGCTGAAGCTGATCGAAGGCACCGTGGCCAGCGTTCCGCCGCAGGGCGGCCGCAAGCACCCGCAGCAGGAATTCCTGCAGGTGGACACCAAGAACATCCTGTTCATCTGCGGCGGCGCGTTTGCCGGGCTGGACAAGGTGATCCAGCAGCGGTCCAACGATTCGGGCGGCATCGGCTTCGGGGCCAAGGTCAAGAGCGCCGAGCGCAAGCAGGAAGTGGGCAAGGTGCTGGCCGAAGTCGAGCCGGAGGACCTGATCAAGTTCGGCCTGATTCCCGAGTTCGTCGGCCGCCTGCCGGTCGTGGCCACCCTGGAAGAGCTGGACGAAGCGGCCCTGGTGCGGATCCTGACCGAGCCGAAGAACGCCATCACCAAGCAGTTCAAGAAGCTGTTCGAGATGGAACACGTCGAGCTCGAGTTCCGTCCGGACGCCCTGGCTGCCATTGCCCGCAAGGCGCTCAAGCGCAAGACCGGTGCCCGCGGCCTGCGGACGATCGTCGAATCGGTTCTGCTGGACACCATGTACGACCTGCCGTCGGCAGAGAACGTCAGCAAGGTGGTGGTGGACGAATCGGTGATCGAACACAAGTCCGAACCGTACCTGATCTACCAGACGCCGCCGGCGCCTGAACAGAAGGCGGCTGGTGCTGAATAATCAGTTCAAGTAATTGAATTGAAAGAATTTTTTCAGAACAGCTTGCATCTAGAAGCCGATGGCCCCATAACGAGGCCATCGGCTTTTTTTGTATCCGGGCGAGGCCGCCCGGAGGCCATTCCCACTGTTCCACTGGAGCCCACATGGCCCGTTCCCCTACTGAGACTCTCGACCTGCCGGTATTGCCGCTGCGTGACGTGGTGGTGTTCCCGCACATGGTCATTCCGCTGTTCGTCGGCCGCGACAAGTCCATGCATGCGCTGGAGCAGGCGATGGAGGCGGACAAGCGCATCCTGCTGCTCGCGCAGAAGTCGGCCGAGACCGACGACCCGGCTGCGGCCGACCTCTATCAGGTCGGCACGCTGGCCCAGGTGCTGCAGCTGCTGAAACTGCCCGACGGCACCATCAAGGTGCTGGTGGAAGGCCTGTCGCGCGTCAACGTCACCCAGGTCACCGAGCGCGACGGCTCGCTGCATGGCGTGGGCGTGGAAATCGAATCGGACGAATCGCGCGAGCCGCGTGAGATCGAAGCGATCGCCCGTTCGCTGATGTCGCTGTTCGAGCAGTACGTCAAGACCAACCGCAAGCTGCCGCCGGAATTGCTGCAGACCCTGGCCGGCATCGACGAACCGGCGCGTCTGGCCGATACCATCGCCGCGCACATCAGCGTGCGCCTGGCCGACAAGCAGCGCCTGCTGGAGACCCTGCAGATTGGCGACCGCCTGGAAATGCTGGTCGGCCTGGTCGACGGCGAAATCGACGTGCAGCAGATGGAAAAACGCATCCGCGGCCGCGTGAAGTCGCAGATGGAAAAGAGCCAGCGCGAGTACTACCTCAACGAACAGATGAAGGCCATCCAGAAGGAACTGGGTGATCTGGACGACGCGCCGGGCGAACTGGAAGAGCTGGCCCGCAAGATCGCCGAGGCGGGCATGCCCAAGCCGGTGGAGACCAAGGCCAAGGCCGAGCTCAACAAGCTCAAGCAGATGTCGCCGATGTCGGCCGAAGCGGCGGTCGTGCGCAACTACCTGGACTGGCTGCTGGGCGTGCCGTGGAAGAAGCGCACCAAGGTGCGCAAGGACCTCAAGGCCGCGCAGGACACGCTCGATGCCGATCACTTCGGCCTGGACAAGGTCAAGGACCGCATCCTCGAGTACCTCGCCGTGCAGTCGCGGGTGAAGCAGATGAAGGGGCCGATCCTGTGCCTGGTCGGGCCGCCGGGCGTGGGCAAGACCTCGCTGGGCCAGTCCATCGCCAAGGCGACCAACCGCAAGTTCGTGCGCATGAGCCTGGGCGGCGTGCGCGACGAGGCCGAGATCCGCGGCCACCGTCGCACCTATGTCGGCTCGATGCCGGGCCGCATCGTGCAGAACCTCAACAAGGTCGGCAGCAAGAACCCGCTGTTCGTGCTGGACGAGATCGACAAGATGTCGATGGACTTCCGTGGCGATCCGTCGTCGGCGCTGCTGGAAGTGCTCGATCCCGAGCAGAACAACGCGTTCAACGACCACTACCTGGAAGTGGACCTGGACCTGTCCGAAGTGATGTTCGTGGCGACCTCCAATTCGCTCAACATCCCCGGCCCGCTGCTGGACCGCATGGAAGTCATCCGCATCCCCGGCTACACCGAGGATGAGAAGCTCAACATTGCCATGCGCTACCTCGTGCCCAAGCAGCTCAAGGCCAACGGCCTGAAGCCGGAGGAACTGGACATCGGGGCCGACGCCATCCAGGACGTGGTGCGTTACTACACCCGCGAATCGGGCGTGCGCAACCTGGAGCGCGAAGTCGCCAAGATCTGCCGCAAGGTGGTCAAGGAGATCGCACTGGCCGGTCCGGTCGCGGCGGCCAAGCCGGCCAAGGCCGGCAAGAAGGCCGGGGCGAAGAAGAAGGCCCTGGTGTCGGTCACTGGCAAGAACCTGGACAAGTACCTGGGCGTGCGCCGCTTCGACTTCGGCCGTGCCGAGGAACAGAACGAGATCGGCCTGGTGACCGGCCTGGCCTGGACCGAGGTGGGCGGCGACCTGCTGCAGATCGAATCCACCCTCGTCCCGGGCAAGGGCGCGCTGATCCTGACCGGCCAGCTCGGCAACGTGATGAAGGAATCGGCGTCGGCCGCCCTGTCGGTGGTGCGTTCGCGTGCCGAGCGCCTGGGCATCGACGCCGAGTTCCTGCAGAAGCACGACGTGCACGTCCACGTGCCGGACGGTGCCACGCCCAAGGACGGTCCCAGCGCCGGCATCGCGATGGTGACCTCGCTGGTGTCGATGCTGACCAAGGTGCCGATCCGCGCCGAAGTCGCCATGACCGGTGAGATCACCCTGCGCGGCCGTGTGACCGCCATCGGTGGCCTCAAGGAGAAGCTGTTGGCGGCGCTGCGCGGTGGCATCACCACGGTGATCATTCCCGAGGAGAACCGCAAGGATCTGGCGGACATCCCGGCCAACGTCACCCGTGATCTGAAGATCGTGCCGGTGAAGTGGATCGAAGAAGTGCTCGACCTGGCGCTGGAGACACCGCTGACGCCGAAGAAGCCCGGTAAAGATGGGCAGCGCGTCACAGTGCGCGGCAAGAGCAAGACAGCTTCCACGACGCGCGTCAAGCACTGACGCGCCATCTGGAAATCGCCGAAACCCGCGTCGTTATTGGCTTTTCAGCTTGCGTGGGTAGGGGGCGACTGGTATAAAAGCACCACTCGCGAGTCAGCAAAAAACTGAATTCGGCGAACTGAGAACTTCACGGTATCCGACTGCACTGTCGGTCGGATGCTTTACTGTCGAATACGCGGAATCCCCGCCAAAGGAGCTGTAGAGAATGAACAAGACCGAATTGATCGACGCCGTTGCTGAAGCCGCCGACCTGACCAAGGCCGAGTCCAGCCGCGCCGTCGATGCCGTCATCGCTTCCGTCACCAAGGCCCTGAAGGGCGGTGAAGCGGTGACGCTGGTTGGCTTCGGCACGTTCCAGGTCCGTGCGCGCGCTGCCCGTACCGGCCGCAACCCGAAGACCGGCGACACCATCAAGATCGCTGCTTCGAAGAATCCGTCGTTCAAGGCTGGCAAAGCCCTGAAGGATGCCGTAAACTAAGCGGCTTGCTGGGGTGCTTAGCTCAGCGGTAGAGCGTCTCCTTTACACGGAGAGGGTCGGGGGTTCGAAACCCTCAGCACCCACCAAGCACTGCCAGTAACACTGGTTTGAAAGTGGAGCGGTAGTTCAGCTGGTTAGAATGCTGGCCTGTCACGCCGGAGGTCGCGGGTTCGAGTCCCGTCCGCTCCGCCACTACACCGGGCCCCTGAGCAATCGGGGGCCTTGTTTTCTGCAACGGTGCGAGTCGCTGCGGAAAACAGAAGAGTCAAAGCGCGGAGCGGTAGTTCAGCTGGTTAGAATGCTGGCCTGTCACGCCGGAGGTCGCGGGTTCGAGTCCCGTCCGCTCCGCCAGTTGTAAATAAATCCTCGAAAAGCAGTAAATCGGGGTAGGTTTTTCAGAATATCTTCGGATATAATGAGCGCCTGCAAAGTTTCAAGCGCGGAGCGGTAGTTCAGCTGGTTAGAATGCTGGCCTGTCACGCCGGAGGTCGCGGGTTCGAGTCCCGTCCGCTCCGCCAATTCTTGAGGGCCCCTGGTGCAAACCAGGGGCCTTTCTTTTGCGCGTCCGCCGCCGCCGCACGTGTCGTTCCCGCCCGCGCATGGAAAGCCCGCGACTGCAGGCCGCCGCGCCGCTTTTGGAGCCGCGCCCGAAGCGGGTTACACTGCCGGGCTCGCCAATCAGGCCTTGATTCTTCCCATGCTGCAGAAACTTCGCGACAAGACCTCAGGCTGGATCGTCACCGTGATCCTGGGGCTGCTGATGATTCCGTTCCTGTTCGTGATCGACAACAGCTACCTCGGTGGCGTCGGTGCGCAGAACGTGGCCAAGGTGGCGGCGCCGCCAACCTGGTGGAAGTCGGCACCGTCATGGTGGCCGATGTCGTTCCTGTGGCAGCACCACGAGATCAGCTCGCAGGACTTCCGCGTGCGTTTTGAACAGGCCCGCCAGCAGGCGCGTCAGGAGCAGGGCGAGAATTTCGACCCGCGTGAGTTCGAAAGCACCGAGAACAAGCTGGCCGTGCTCGACCAGATGATCGACGAGCAGGTCGTGCGCCTGGCCGGCGAACAGTCCGGCATCGTGATCGGTGACAAGGCCGTGCGCGACTACATCGTGTCGATCCCCGGGTTCATCGGACCGGACGGCAAGTTCAACAACGACCAGTACCGCATCGCACTGGCCAGCAGCAACCCGCCGCGCACCCCGACGCAGTTCGAGGCGCTGGTGCGCGAGAGCATCCAGCAGTCCGTGGTGCCCTCGGCGCTGCAGCTGTCCGGCTTCACCACCCAGGCCGAAGCCGAGCGTCTGATGAAGCTGCTGGGCGAAACGCGTGACGTGGAGATCGCCGCGCTGCCGGAAACGCCGGCCGATACCGCCGAGGTCACCGACGCGCAGATCAAGCAGTGGTACGACGCGCATCTGAAGGACTTCCGCCAGCCGGAGACGGTGGCGCTGGAGTATGTGGAGATCAATGGCGCGAACCTGCCGGCTGCGGCGCCCGCCGATGAGGCCACGCTGCGCAAACGCTATGACGATGAAAAGGCGCGTTTCGCCACGCCCGAACAGCGTCTGGCCTCGCACATCCTGATCGCCGCCGACGGCAGCGACCCGGCCAAGCTCAAGGTCGCCGAAGAGAAGGCAACGCGCATTGCCGCCGAGGCCAAGGCGCCGGGTGCCGATTTCGCCGCGCTGGCCAATGCCAACTCCGAAGATCCGGGCTCCAAGGGCACCGGCGGTGATCTGGGCTGGGTCGAGCGTGGTGCGATGGTCAAGCCGTTCGAAGACGCGCTGTTCGCGATGAAGGTCGGTGACGTGACCGGGCCGGTCAAGACCGACTTCGGTTACCACGTGCTGAAGCTGCGCGAACTCAAGGGCGGCGAGGGCCGTGCATTTGAGGAGGTGCGCGACCAGTTGGCCGCCGAACAGCTCAAGGCCGACAACGACCGTGCGTTCACTGAGCTGAGCGGCCGCCTGGTGGATCTGGTCTACAAGAACCCGACCTCGCTGGAAGGCGCGGCCAAGGAGATCGGTCTGCCGGTGCAGACCCTGGGCCCGTTCAACCGCGCCACCGCCAGCGGCATCGCCACCAACCCGGCCGTGCTGCGCGCTGCATTCTCCGACGTGCTGACGCAGGACGGCACGGTCAGCGACCCGATCGAGCTGGAACCGAACCACAGCGTGATGATCCGCGTCACCGAGCACACCCCCGAGCAGGCATTGCCGCTGGACAAGGCGCGTGAGCAGGTGATCGCGGCGATCCATGCCGACCGTACCCGCCAGGCGTCGGAAAAGGCCGTGGATGCTCTGTTGGCCAAGCTCAAGGCCGGACAGACCCTGCAGGCGCTGCAGGCCAGCGAGCAGCTGCAGATCAGCCCGCTGCCGGGCCTGCCGCGCACGCAGCCGGTACCGACCCCGGAAATCAACCGCGCGGTGTTCTCTGCGGCGCAGCCGGCGGAAGGCAAGCCGACCTACGGCAAGGTCGAGGTGCAGGGGCGTTACCTGGTGTTCGCGGTGAACAAGGTCACCCCGGGCAACGTGGCTGAGGTCACGCCGGAGCAGCAGCAGCAGCTCAAGCAGCAGCTGAGCCAGATCGACGGCATGGCCGCGGCCAAGGCCTACATCCAGGCCATGCGCAAGCACTACAAGGTGCAGACCGAAGAAGCGAACCTGTAACCGACCCCGGTTCCAGGGACAGCAGAAAGCCCGGCATCGCCGGGCTTTCTGCGTTGTGCGCCTGACAAAAAAAAGCCCGGCATGGCCGGGCTTCTGACAGGGTATCGACCGGGCGGGTGGCTCAGTCTTCGACGCGAAGCACCGCGCCAGGTTTGAGTACGCTGCTGCCGGACAAGCCGTTGAGCGACAGCAGCGCCTTGAGCGGCATGCCGTAGCGGCGCGCGATGGTCCACGCCGACTCGCCGTCGCGCACGGTGTGGCGGCGGCTGCGCGGGCGATCGGCGCTGGCCACCGTGCGGCTGGTGGCCGGAGCGGGTGCGTTGCGGGGGCTGGTCGCCTCTACCGGGGAGGCCGGGGCACTGGCCACGGCGGCGACACTGGCACTGGCGTCCACGGGCGCGTGCGTGGTCGGGGCCAGCACGGTCACCTGCCCGGACGGGCGGCCCTTGCCGCTTGCCAGGGCCGGGTTGAGGCGTGCGATGCGTGCCGGGTCCAGCGAGCGCTGGGCGGCCCACTGCTGCACGCTGGTACCCGCGGGCAGGGTGTGACCTTTGAGCACCGGCACGGTCCGGTCCAGCGAGGCCATCACTGCCGGCTCGGTCTCGGCGTCTTCAAGCACGCAGGCCAGGGCATGCAGCTTCTCGACGTAGGCATAGGTGATCGGCGACAGACCCGGCAGCTCGGCCGGCCGCGCATTCTGCGCGTTCATGCCGGCCTTGCGCAGCGACTGCAGCACCCGGTACTCGCCGGCGTTGTAGGCCATTGTGGCCAGGCGCCAGTCGCCGCCGAACATGCCGTGCAGCGTCTTGAGGTACCGCACCGCCGCCTGGGTCGAGTCCACCGCCGACAGGCGGCCGTCGTAGCCCGGCGTCATCTGCACGCGGTGGTTCCTGGCGGTGGTGGCGATGAACTGCCACAGGCCCGTCGGCCCACTGCCGTTGCGGGCGTTGGGGCGGTAGCCACTCTCCACGAACGGGATCAGCGCGAATTCGGTCGGCAGGTCGGCCTTGCGCAGCTCTTCGACCACATAGCCGAACAGCACCAGGGCGTCATCATCCTGGTTGGCCAGGCGGGACGGGGCGTGGGCGAACTGCTTCTGCCAGCGCGGGCTGGTGGCCTCGGTATTGCAGGTCGGCTCGGCCAGGCCCTCACGGAAGCTGGCGAAGATCTCCTGGCCATTGCGCACCGACGGCGGCGGCAGGGCGGACGGGTCCAGTGGCAGCGAGGACAGCCCTGCGACGTTCTGCGACATGCCGGCGGTCAACGACTGGGCGCCCGCGCTGCCGGCCACGGCGATCGCCAGGCCAAGCGCGAGCGGCAACAATCGCCGACTCACGTACTGAATCCGTCTTTCCAGCGCCGCAGACCGGCGACCACGTCGACGTCATCGGTGACGGGACGACCCAGATGGGCGCTGACGGCCTGCTGGATCACGGCAGTATGGGTACGCAGGAACGGATTGCACTGGAGCTCGCTTGCCAGGGTTACCGGCAGCGTGGGGCGGTCATCGCGGCGCATGGCCAAAGCCTCCTCATGGCGCTGCGACAACGCAGCGTTGGTGGGGTCGACATGCCGCGCGAAGACGGCATTTGACACGGTGTACTCGTGGGCGCAACAGACCAGCAGTTGCGACGGCAGGGACGCCAGCTTGTGCAGGGATGCCAGAAGCTGGGACGGCGTACCTTCGAACATGCGCCCACAGCCCAGGCTGAACAGCGCATCGCCACTGAAAAGGTGTTCAGCGGTGTGAAACGCGATGTGGCTCCGGGTGTGCCCGGGCACGGATACTACGTGCAAGCCCAGCCCCAATGCCTGAATGCATTCACCTTCGGCGACCCGATGGGCAGGCAGGTCGATGCGCGGTTCCACCGGCGCATACACCTCCACCCCCGGGAAACGGGCCTGCAGTTCGGCCACGCCGCCGATGTGGTCGTCGTGGTGATGGGTGAGCAGGATGGCCTCCGGACGCCAGTTCTGCTGCGTTGCGGCGGCCAGCACGGGCGCGGCCTGGCCGGGGTCGATGATCAACGCACGGCCGTCGTCGGCGACCAGCGTCCAGATGTAATTGTCCGCGAAGGCGGGCAGGGCGGTCAGTCGCATAGAATTGGACCATGCCCGCCGCGCCGCGCCCCCGTCAAGCGACAGTCGCATCCTGGTTTGATACTGAACCGGCGCAGGCGTTGCGCCGTCTCGAGTTCGAGCGCCTGCATCCGCTGCTGTCCGTGCACCCGGTGACCCCGTGGCTGTGGATCGCCCCGACCCCTGCATGGCTGGAGCAGGCCACACTGCCTGGACGCGGCCTGCGCCTGTACCGCGACGCAGGGGGCTATGCCGGCGACGCCCGCTGCGGCCTGCCGCTGCCGCTGCCCGGCGAAAGCGTCAACGCCATCGTCCTGCAGCATGTGACCGCGCGCGACGCCGAGCACCTGATCGACGAGTGCGCGCGCGTGCTGATGCCCGGCGGCCGCCTGTGGCTGTCCACCCTCAATCCGTTCAGCCCGTGGGGCAGCCAATGGCGCCGGCACGGCCTGGTGGTGCGCTCGCCGCAGCGCCTGCGCCATACCCTGGCCCAGGCGGGGCTCACCTGCGAGGAACTGCGCTACCTCGGCCCGATGTGGCGCGACCGCGCGCCCGAGCGCAGCAGCCTGGCGCCACTGCGCGCGGCCTGTCTGTTCACTGCTGAAAAACGCACCCTGGCCCTGCCGGGGCCAACGCCACTGCCGGTACGCCGTTGGCACGGCACCGTGGCGACCTGATCTGGACTGCAATGAAAACAATTGAAATACACACCGACGGCTCCTGCCTTGGCAATCCCGGCCCCGGCGGCTGGGCGGCGCTGCTGCGCTACAACGCGCACGAGCGCGAGCTGAGCGGCGGTGAAGCGCACACCACCAACAACCGGATGGAGCTGATGGCAGCCATTTCCGGACTCGAGGCGCTGACCGAGCCTTGCAACATCGTGCTGTTTACCGACTCCCAGTACGTGCGCCAGGGCCTGACCCAGTGGATGCCGGGCTGGATCCGCAAGAACTGGAAGACCGCCGGTGGTGATCCGGTCAAGAACCGCGAACTGTGGGAGCGCCTGCACGCGGCCACCCTGCGCCACACCATCGACTGGCGCTGGGTGAAGGGGCATTCCGGCGACCCGGACAACGAGCGCGTGGACCAGCTCGCCCGCGACGCGGCCATGCGGATCCGCGCCACTGGACCGGTACACTGAGCCCATGCGTCAGATCATCCTGGATACCGAAACCACCGGCCTGGAGTGGAAGAAGGGCAACCGCGTCGTCGAAATCGGCTGCGTGGAATACCTCGAGCGCCGACCCAGCGGCAACCACTTCCACCGTTACCTCAAGCCCGACTGCGAGTTCGAACCCGGCGCGCAGGAAGTCACCGGCCTGACCCTGGAGTTTCTCGCCGACAAACCCACGTTCGCCGAGGTGGCCGAGGAATTCCTGGCCTTCATCGACGGCGCCGAGCTGATCATCCACAACGCGGCGTTCGATCTGGGCTTCCTGGACAACGAGCTGTCGCTGCTGGGTGACCAGTACGGTCGGATCACCGACCGCTGTTCGGTCATCGATACGCTGAAAATGGCCCGCGAGCGATTCCCGGGCCAGCGCAACTCGCTGGATGCGCTGTGCAAGCGGCTGGGCGTGGACAACGCGCACCGCCAGCTGCACGGCGGCCTGCTCGATGCCCAGATCCTGGGCGATGTGTATATCGCGCTGACGTCGGGCCAGGAGGAGATCGGCTTCGGGTCGGTCGATGAGGGCCGGCCGGGCACGGCGCACGCCCAGGTCTTCGACACCTCGCGCCTGCTGCCGCGCCCGCGCGTGGTCGTCACCGCCTCGGAGCTGGAGGCCCATGAGGCGCGTCTGGCCAAACTGCGCAAGAAGGCCGGTCGTGCCATCTGGGACGGCGAGCCGGAGATGGCGGAAGCCGCCAGCGCCTGAATCGCGCCGGGCGCGCGGGAGCGTCTGCAGCCCCCGGGCGGCCGACCCGCGGTCGGCGCTGCCCGGGGCGGGGCGGCGTCAGTGGCAGCGCACCAGGATGACGGTGATGTTGTCCGAGCCGCCGCCATCCAGTGCAGCGGCCACCAGGGTATCCACGCATTCCTGCGCGCTGGCGTCGTCGAAGGCGAGGGTGCGGGCGATCCCCTGGTCTTCCACTTCCTCGGTCAGGCCGTCGCTGCACAGCAGCAGCTGCATGCCCGGGCGCAGCTCGCCGGTGGTGGTGGCCACGTTCAGGTGCGCCGGGTCGGTCACGCCGAGCGCCTGGGTCACCACGTTGCGGTGCGGGTGCGCGCGCGCCTGCTCGGCGGTCAGATTGCCCTGGCTGACCATTTCCTGGACGACGCTGTGATCCTGGCTCAACTGCGCCAGCGTGCCATCGCGCCACAGGTAGGCGCGGCTGTCGCCGACCCACGCCACTTCATAGCGATTGCCCTGCACGCGCGCGGCAACCACGGTGGTGCCCATCGGCAGGCTGTCGTTGCGGCGGCGCGAGGTGCGGATGATCTCCTCATCGGCCACGCGGATGGCCTGGGCGAGGGTGGCGCCGCGGCGTATCTCGCGCACGATGGTCTCTCGGGCGAGGGCGCTGGCGACTTCGCCGCAGGCGTGGCCGCCCATGCCGTCAGCCACCAGCCACAGGGACAGCTCTCCATCGCCGTAGTAGGTGTCCTCGTTGAGGTCACGGCGCAGGCCGGGGTGGGTCAGGTGTCCGAATTCGATCATGGCGGTGCGAAGGCCGGGGATTGTTGCGGGGATGAACGGCATGATCGCGGCCCGCCGGACATCCGGCAAGGCATCCATACAGAAGAAATTCACTTCATTGCACGCAATGACTTGTCGCCGGCGCGTCCTGCCCGTATCATTCGCTCCCCGGTTCGCCGGGACCATCTGGAGAGGTGGCAGAGCGGTTGAATGTACCTGACTCGAAATCAGGCAGGCGTTTATAGCGCCTCGGGGGTTCGAATCCCCCCCTCTCCGCCAGATCAATGAAGAAGCCGCCCACTGGGCGGCTTTTTTATTGGTCTGACGGGGAGCCGGGTTGATCGCACACCCGCTGGGGTTCGACGGATTCGCCAGGAGCGAATCCGGCCAGCCGAAAGGCTGGCCCTGGAGCGCATGGCGCGGAAGGGCGGGGCGCACGGATGCGCCCCGCAATCCCCCCCTCTCCGCCAGATCAATGAAGAAGCCGCCCACTGGGCGGCTTTTTTATTGGCAATCCGGTAGAGCCGACCGTTGGTCGGCTGCGCTCCGTTCCGGCGGCGGACGCCCCGCGCGGCGCGGTCCGTTAAACTGACCGCCTCACGTAACGGATGCCCCACCATGACCGCTGAAATCCTCGTTCCCGTGTCCTTCGGCGAGCTGCTCGACAAGATTTCCATCCTGCAGATCAAGTCCGAGCGCATCAGCGATCCGGCCAAGCTGGCCAATATCCGCGCCGAGTTGAGCGCGCTGGAACAGACCTGGATGGCGCATCCGGCTGCGGTCAAGGATGTCGCGCGCCTGCGCGCCGAGCTGAAGGCCGTCAACGAGCGCCTGTGGGATACCGAAGACGACATCCGCCTGCAGGACAAGGCCCAGGCCTTCGACGAGCGCTTCATCGAGCTGGCCCGCACGGTCTACCTGCAGAACGACGCGCGCGCCCGGATCAAGAAAGACATCAATCTCGCGCTGGGCTCGGCCTACGTCGAAGAGAAGTCGTACAAGGACTACGCTGCGGGCGCATGAGCGGCGACGGTGCCGGGCAGCGCCCGGCCCTACCGGTCGGCAACATACCGTTCGAATGCCGCAATGCCGTCCTCGACGGTGATCAGCTGCATCACGTCGTCGAACTCCACCTTGGCGCCCCACTTCAGTTCGCTGGCCGGCTTGCCGAGGAACTTCCGCGCGGCATCGTCGTAGCGGTCCACACAGTAGCGGCGGTCCGAGTAGGGCCCGCTGCGATGGGGGTTGCTGGCCGCATGCAGGCCCAGCACCTTGGCGCCCATTGCGTTGGCGATGTGCATCGGCCCGGAGTCGGGCGTCATCACCAGGTTGGCGCGGGCAAGCAGCGCGGGGAGCTGCTTGAGCGTGTCCTTGCCGACCAGGTCGAGTGCCGGGGTCTGCAGCTGGGCCTGGATGGCATCGGTCATGTCCCGCTCCAGCGTGCTGCGCCCACCGCACAGCACCACCCGCCAGCCGCGAGCAGTGGCATGGTTGGCCACGGCCGCGTAGCGATCGGCATACCAGTTGCGGCGCACATGGCTGGAGCAGGGCGAGATGATCAGCACCGGCCGGCCGTCATCCTCCCACTGCGCCTGCGCCCATTCGAACGCCGCAGGCGGTACCGCCAGGTCCCAGCTCACCGTGTCCTGCACCAGGCCCAGCGGCTCGCAGAAGCTGCCGATCGCGTCCAGTACATGGATACCGGGGCGGTCGGGAATGCGTTCATTGATGAAAAGCCCGTGAAGATCCTTGGAGCGGGCGCGGTCGTAGCCGATCCGGCGCTGCGCCGGCACAAAGGCCGACAGCACGTTGGCGCGGAACGCCACCTGCATCTGCAGCAGCGCCTCGAAGCGGCCGGGCGGCAGGCTCGCGCGCAGCGCGCGCATCCCGGCCAGCCCGGTCTTTTTGTCGTAGGGGTGGAACACCACGCCGGGCAATCCGTCCAGCAGCTTGTGGCCAGCCTTGTCGATGATCCAGTGCAGGGTCTGGCCCGGTCGGGCGCGCTGCAGGGTGCGGACGAGGGGGACCACATGGGTCACGTCCCCGAGTGCGGACAAACGCAAAAGGCACAAGGAAGAGGACGCTGATGGCATGGTGTTGTTAGACTCGAAGGAATGGTCGCATTCGACGCCACTGAAGCGCTGACGCCCTGCCGCGATGGACGCGGGATGGGTGCCATTCTGTTCGACCGCGAGCGGCTGCGGCAAGCCGAGATGAGCCTGTTCTCGCCGGCGCACTGGGGCGAGCGTGCGCGCCCGGTCGGTGATGGGGGCCGCGGCGGCGCCTGGTTCGTCGATGCGCCGTTCGGCCATAGCGTGCTCCGCCAGTACCTGCGCGGTGGCGTGGCGGCCAGATTCAGTCGTGACCAGTATTTCTGGCGGGGCGCCAACCACACCCGAAGTTTCGCCGAATTCCGCCTGATGCGCGCGCTGCGCGCGCAGAAGCTGCCGGTGCCGCGTCCGATCGCCGCGTTCTACATGCGCGAGGGGCTGCGGTACCGCGCGGCCATCCTGATGGAACGCCTGGAAGGCGTGCGCTCGCTGGCCGACCGTGCCCTGGTGGCGGGCCGTGGCGCGCCCTGGGAGGAGACCGGCCGGCTGATCGCCCGGTTCCACCGCGCCGGTCTGGACCATGCCGACCTCAACGCGCACAACATCCTGTTCGACGCCAACGGCCACGGCTGGCTGATCGATTTCGACCGCGGCGTGCAGCGCATTCCCGCCACCCGCTGGCGCGAGCGCAATCTCAAGCGGCTGCTGCGCTCGCTGATCAAGCTGCGCGGCGAACGCAGCCACGACGACGTGGAAAAAGACTATGCACGGCTGCGCCGTGCCTACGACCTGGCCTGGAACCGGGGTTACTGATGGACTGGGCGCTGCGTTTCATGGGGGTCGGCAATGCGTCGGCCGTCGAACTGGGGTCGCCGATGGCGGTGATCGAGCGCGCCGGACGGCCGTGGCTGACCATCGACTGCGGCGGCGAGGGGCTCACCGCCTTCCAGGCCCACTACGGACACATGCCGCAGGCGTTGTTCGTGACCCATGTGCATCTGGACCACGTGGCCGGGTTCGAGCGCCTGTTCGTGGATGCGTTCTTCTCGCCGCAGCGCCGCGGGCGCATCCGCCTGTACGTGCCGGCCCCGGTAGTGCCGCTGTTGCATCGGCGGGTCGCCGACTACCCCAACGTGCTGGCCGAGGGCGGTGCCAACTTCTGGGATGCGTTCCAGTTGATCGTGGTCGGTGACGCGTTCTGGCACGACGGCGTGCGCATGGAAGTGTTCCCGGTGCGCCACCACTGGCCGGAAACCGCCTACGGCCTGCGCCTGAAGGGTGCCCTGACCTGGAGCGGAGATACCCGGCCGATCCCGGAAATGCTCGCGCGCTTTGCCGACGACAACGAACTGATCGCCCACGACTGCGGCCTGCACGGCAATCCGTCGCACACCGGTGTGGATGACCTGGAGCGCGAGTACAGCCGCGCGCTGCAGGCGCGGATGATGCTGTACCACTACGCCAGCCACGCCGATGGCGAGGCCCTGCGCCAGCGTGGCCATCGCGTCGCGCTGCCCGGCGAGTGCGTGGTGCTGGCCACGCCGACTGCCGCGAACGTGGTCGCGCAGGACCCCTGAGCATGGCGGCCGGCCGGGTGCCCAGCGCGCTGGCCGATCATCTGGAGGCGCTGGAGCGCGCGCTGCACGACCTGGTCGTGCGTGGTGACCGGGCGCGCCTGACGGCACTGCTGGATGACGACTTCGCCGAAATAGGGAGTTCCGGCGGTTGTTTCGACCGCGCCACCGCGTTGGCGGAACTGCCGGCCGAACGGGCGCAGGTCGAGATCCTCGCCGAGGACATCAGCGTCCTGCTGCTCGACGCGCACGTTGCGCAGGTGCGCTATCGCAGCGCCTACGTGATCAATGGCGAGCGCCAACGCACGGTGCTGCGCAGTTCGCTGCGGCGGTTGCGCGCAGGCGCGTGGCGGATGGTGTTCCACCAGGGCACGCCGGTACCGGACCCCTGAAAAGGTGGCGGCCCCGCCGGCTGACCTCGGCGCCCGCGTCGATCGATACCGTTGCTGCCTTCCGGCCCTGGCGGGATTTTCGACCTAGCGTCGCGAGGGGCCGACGGGGCCACCATAGAGACGTTCCGCAGACAGGGCGATCAGGATCGGCCGCTGGATGCTGGAGCTGCGCGACGGAACAGGTCCGGCAGTGCAGTCGCGCATTCTAGCGCATGCGCGGCACGCAGTGCCAGACTGGCGAGTCTGAATCCCATGTAGCCCGCTGCCCGGCAGACCGCCCATCGGGCGGTCGGGTGGGTAAAATACGCCGCACAGGAGGAACGACCTCCCCCGCATCGGGTACGACTGACCAGGACGGCCTGGCCCCATCAAGGAGGGCCGCATGGCCTGGATCTATCTGTTGGCAGCCGGTGTGCTGGAAATCGTCTGGGCGTTCGCGATGAAGCAGTCCGACGGGTTCAGCAAACTCACTCCCTCGATCATCACCCTGGTCACCATGACCGCCAGTTTCTGGCTGTTGTCGCTGGCCATGCGCACGCTGCCGCTGGGGACCGCGTATACGATCTGGACCGGCATCGGTGCGGTCGGTGCGTTCGTGGTCGGCATCGTCTTCCTGGGCGAGCAGATCAGCGCGATGCGGATCGGCGCGGCGGTGCTGATCGTCAGCGGGTTGGTGCTGATGAAGGTCTCGAGCGGCTGAGCCGTCATCGGCCGGACAGGACCTGTTCCATCTCCACCGCATCCAGGCCCGGGCCGTGGCCGTTGGTGACGACCCGGGTCACGGTGAAGCCCAGCGCCGCGTAGAAGCCGCGCGTGTGCTGGCTGGTGCTGAGGGTCACGCGCTGCGCACCCACGGCACGCGCCAGCCCCAGGCGCGCCTGCGCCAGCGTGTGGCCGAGCCCCTGGCGGTGGAGGCCATGCTCGACCATCCCCCAGCAGAACGCGGCGGTTGTTCCATCGATCGCCAGGCCGGCACAGGCAACGATCCGGCCGTCGCGCTCGATCACCCGGTAGTCGCCCGTGCGGTCTGGATGCTGCAGGTACGCAGCGAAGCCGGCGCGCTCATGTGCGCCGAAATAGCCGGGCACATTGCTGTCGAAGATGCGCAGGCAGGCGTCCGCGTCGGCGGGGCGGTAGGGGCGGGAGATGCGCATCGTGGGGCGATGGCTAGCGTGCCACCGGCGTGTTCGACGTTGCCTGTACACGCAGCGCCTGCCAGGCCGCGCGCAGGACGCGCACTGCCGAGCGCAGGAACATCACCAGCAGCGCGCCGGCGATCAGCAGGTCCGGCCAGCCAGCACCGAACACCCACACGGCGAGCGCTGCCAGCAGCACGGCCACGCCCTCGGCAATGTCGTTGCGCGAGCATTCCCATGCCGATGCCAGGTTGACGTCGCCGTGGCGGAAGGGCGTGAGCAGCCAGAGGCAGACCCCGTTGGCCGCCAGGTTCAGCGCGCCGGCAATTCCCATGCCCTCGAACAACGGGACGGCGGGATGGGTGAGCCGCCAGCCGATCTGCACGGCAACGGCCAGGGCGGCGCCAAGGATCAGCAGTCCCTTCAGGAGCGCCACGCGCCCCTTGGCCCGCGCGGAAGCGCCCACCACCGCCAGGCTGATCGCGTAAGTGAGCGCGTCGCCCAGATTGTCCAGGCTGCCGGAGAGCAGCGAGGACGAGTGGCTCCACCAGGCCGCGCCGGCCATCATCACGAACGTGGCCAGGTTGATGGCCAGCACGATGCCCAGCACGCGGCGCTGCCTGGCCTGGAGGGCGGCAACATCGACGATCTTTCCGCAACCGCAGCAGTCGGACATGGGGGCAGCGCACAGGCGAGGGAGGCGAAGCGACTGTAATCCAGATCCGGGGCGCTGCGGCCGATCGACGGATGGCCGGGCCGGCAGGTTCAGCCGGTGGTCCAGTGGCCGCCCCCGTGGGTGCAGCTGTCCGGCAGGCCGGCCAGGTCGTCGGCGGAACGCTCGTAGTAGTAGCCATCGAACGCCAGGCCGAACAGCTGTCTGCAGCGGCCCTGCGATGGGGACGGGCAGGCGTCCATATACGTGACCTGGCCTGCCTTGCCTCCCATCTGCGCGGAGGTGGCCGCCAGGCCTTCGCAGATCTTCTTCAGCTCGGCGTCGCTCGAGGCGCCGCTGGACTGCACGCAATCGCACGAGGGCACAACGCATCGCCCTTGTCATCATCGTGCATTCCTTGCAGTTGACCGAGTGCCCGATCCTGCCACATGGGAGGGACAATGCACCTTGTCCCCACTGGGGCCGATCCCCGCGCGCCCGGTTAGTGCGCAGTGGCCCCGATGTAACCCAGGAAGCCAAGGGCCGCTGCCCTGTCTTCAAAGGAGGCCTCAACGCGGTCACCATTGGAGTAACGCACGACGATTTCGTATTTGCGGAACGCGCCTTCGTCGACTCTGGCCTGGTCGTGCTCCGCGAGGAACTGCGTTGCCGCATCCACCCCGGTGAACTCCCTTTCCACGCCGTGCAGCGGAATGACCATGACCTTGGATACGGCCCTGTCGATGGCCTTCTTCAGGCTGTCGAAGAAGCCCGCCAACTGCGCTGCATTGTTCGCGGTCAGTTGCGCTTTGAGCGAGGCTCTCTTCTCGGGCGTGAGTGATTCGATCTGCTCGACGGCATGCGCGAACTCCTGATCCGGCGTTTCCTCATCGAATCGTGCGTCAATGCCGACGGACGCAAATGCCTCAACAATCGAGTCATAGGGCATCAGAATGGTTTCGAAACCACAGCTGCGCATCTGCGCCAGCGAGTCCCTGGTAAACACACCCGCGAGGATGGCGCCAAGGAAAGGCTTGTCCCAGGAGTGTTGTTCGGCGATCGGCATGACCGCGCCCTGGATTTCCTGGGCTTTGGCGCGGGAGTGCTTCGTGTAGCGGCGCCAGGCAGCTTCAATGAAGGCAACCGGGCGCCCACGTACGCCATCGCTTCCGCCCGACTCGATGACGAAATCGAGGTCGTGGAAGTTCTTGTAGCGATCCTGCCAACTGACCTTCGAGCCCGAGCGGGCCGCGCGCTTTCCCTTCTTGTCCAGATAGAGCCCGCGTGCATCGCAGTACGCCTGGAGTTGCGGCAGGACGATCTCCTCCAGGAGGTCGCCAATGATCTGTCCAAAGCGGTGGGATGGAGATTTCGCCACAGTCAACCCTCAATCCATAGATGGCCTTCGTGCAAAGGCACGGTGTGTTTCCGGTTTTTCCACTTCGTGTTGCGGTCACGCAGCTTTTCGAAGGAATACGAGGTGAAGCCGGCGGCCACCGCCAGGCGTCCCAGCCAGTCGTCGACAGGCACGTAGACGCCGTACGGCGCGGAATCGCCGACCACAAAACACATCCGCGCGCCGTCACGGCAGGCGCGGCGAAGCATGGTGAACGTGGCCGCCATGTCGTGGAAGTACGCTGCGACCATGATGTGGTACGCCTTCTTGCCGCCCTTGCCGAGGCGTACCGTGGCGAGTTCGTTGCAGACCTCGCTTATCTCGCTGTGAATGGCTGACAGGCTGGGATGTTCAAGCATGCTCGCCAGATCGACGCGATCGGCGGCCGCGTGCTGGGAGCACGAACGAACGATGTGCTGACGAACGGCATTCTGCAGATCACCCCAGCCCTTGATCTCCCCCCAGAACATCATTTCCAGCCGGGTAGCGTCCGCATAGTCATAGTTGTTTGCATAGGGCGGGGACGTCAGAACGAGATCGACGGAACCAGGTTCAATCGGGATCTGCGCATTGCGCGAATCGTGGGCGAACACACGGGCAGAACCGCTCCACCGGTGTTCCTGGGCCGAGCGCATGTCCGCGGCCATCTGTTGCACCTTGGCATCAAATGCCACCCGTGGCTCCAGCACCTTGGCCTTCGACTTGTTGGGCAGGATGTACTGCCATTGCGCCGTACCCACGCCGCTGCAGGCGCGCAGGATGCCCGTGATGGCCAGCCACACCAGTCGCGCCGCAGCGGGATCGAGCGCGCCGGACTCCGTCGTGTATCCGTTGCGCAGGGCATAGAGCTGGGCAAGCACGTCGACGGAGTAGCACTTCTGCAGCAGATCGGGCGCACCCTGTGCCTCGGTGATGAGCGCCTCCCAGGTGTCGAGACGCTGCTTTACCGTCTCGGCGGCGTCCAGGAACGCATCGCTGTCGCTGGGCCAGGACAGCTTGGCCTCGGCAATGCGGTTTACGAACGGATGGCTCTCAAACCCGAACGCGGCCGCGCCGCAGTGCTCCGCGGCGACAAGCGTGGTGCCGGATCCTGCGAAGGGATCAAGCACGGTGCAGTGCTTGCCGCCGTGGGCATCGATGACGCTTTCCGCCCATTCAGCAGAAAAGCCTGCCGAATAGCGAAACCACCGGTGGACGGGCAGCCGCATGTTGTCCGTGAACGTTCCTGACCGGGCGGTCTGCAGCGGCTTCGCCTTCGGCCTGGCGGTAGGGGGGGGGGCGAACAGCAAGTGAGGCCTCACGTGTATGCGATGGGGGGATGGTAACGTCGGGACGACTGACGCCGCCAAAGAATTGCGCGACGTTGTCGCGGCGGCTGAGATCGAAGGGCGAAAAGCAGAAAGGCCGCCCGAAGGCGGCCTTTCTACGTTTGTCTGGCGGAGAGAGGGGGATTCGAACCCCCGAAGCGCGGTTTAGACGCTTACACACTTTCCAGGCGTGCTCCTTCAACCACTCGGACACCTCTCCGGACCTGCGGCAACAACCCGCTGCAGGGGCGCAGATTCTAGCGGGGGAATCGCCAACGCACAAGCGGCACGACGCGGGGGGCAGGGGGGCTGGACAGGCGTGGCACAATGGACGTCCCGATGAAGACGGTGGCCTGATGTCCTATCTCGTCCTTGCCCGCAAGTGGCGTCCGAAGCGTTTTGCCGAGCTGGTGGGCCAGGAACACGTGGTCCGCGCGCTCAGCAATGCGCTGGACAGCGGCCGTGTGCACCATGCGTTCCTGTTTACCGGCACCCGCGGGGTGGGCAAGACCACGATCGCGCGTATTTTCGCCAAGTCGCTGAACTGCGAGCAGGGCACCAGCGCCGACCCGTGCGGCCAGTGCCCGGCCTGCCTGGACATCGATTCGGGTCGCTACATCGACCTGCTGGAGATCGATGCCGCATCCAATACCGGTGTCGATGACGTCCGCGAGGTGATCGAGAACGCCCAGTACATGCCGTCCCGCGGCAAGTACAAGGTCTACCTGATCGACGAAGTGCACATGCTGTCCAAGGCGGCGTTCAACGCGCTGCTGAAGACGCTGGAAGAGCCGCCGGAGCACGTGAAGTTCCTGCTGGCCACCACCGATCCGCAGAAGCTGCCGGTGACGGTGCTGTCGCGCTGCCTGCAGTTCAACCTCAAGCGGCTCGACGAGGACCAGATCCAGGGGCAGATGACCCGGATTCTGGCTGCCGAAGAGATCGAATCGGACCCGAGCGCGATCGTCCAGCTGGCAAAGGCGGCCGACGGCAGCCTGCGCGACGGCCTGTCGCTGCTGGACCAGGCCATCGCCTACGCCGGTGGTGCGCTGCGCGAAGACGTGGTGCGCACGATGCTGGGGACGGTCGACCGTACCCAGGTGGCCGCCATGCTCGATGCGCTGGCCGACGGCGACGGCCCCCGCCTGTTGCAGGTGGTGGCGCTGCTGGCGGAATTCTCGCCGGACTGGGGTGGCGTGCTGGAAGCGCTGGCCGAAGGCCTGCACCGCATCCAGGTGCAGCAGCTGGTCCCGGGCGCATCGGCGGCGGGTGAGGGCATCGATGCGGTGGCCTTTGCCGGTCGCCTGCGCCCGGAAGTGGTACAGCTGTGGTACCAGATGGCGCTGAATGGGCGCCGCGATCTGTATCTGGCGCCCAGCCCGCGCGCCGGCTTCGAAATGGCTGTGCTGCGCATGCTGGCCTTCCGGCCGGCGGCGGCGGTGCCGCCGGTACCGCGTGATCCGGAGACCGGCACCGGGGTGGGCAGCACCGGTGGCACCGGCAGCGGCCACGGCGTTGGTGCCGTCGCCGCGGCCCCTGCGGCGGCCGTCGCGCCTGCGCCGGCCGCCGCCACGCCGGCCGTGCCGAAAGCGGCCCCGGTGGTGGCGCCGCCGGCGCCCGCCCCAACCCCGACCAAACCCGCGGCCCCCACGCCCGCCGCACCGACGGTGGTCGCCGATCCGGACGACCTGCCGCCGTGGCACCAGGACGGGGCCGCCGACGACCGCGACGAAGCGCTGGCCGCCGAAATGGCCACGCCCGATGCGGCAATGGTCGCGCCGTGGGAAGCACCGCCGGAACGACCGGCCCCGTCGGCCGCTGTCCCGCATCGTCCGCAGGGGATCGCGATTGCGCCGTCGTCCGCGGCCGATGAACCGGCGGCCGCCGTTGTGGCTCCGGACGCGCCGATCGGCCTGGCCAGCGCCGAAGCCTGGCTGGAACTGGTCGCTCAGAGCCAGCTCAGCGGTCCGTCGCGGCAGCTCGCGGCGCACGCGGCGTTCATCGGCTATCAGCGCGGTGTCTTGAAATTGGCGGTATCGCCCGGATTTGAGTACCTGTGTTCGGACCGCTCGCTGGCGGCGCTGACCGACGCCCTGAACGGTCCGCTGGGCCAGGCGCCGAAGATCGTCATCGAAGCCGGTGGCGCGGAGGCCGAAACGCTGCACCAGCGTTCGGACCGCCAGCGTGGCGAACGACAACAGGCGGCCGAAGCCGTTTTCATGGCCGATCCGGATGTGCAGTTGCTGATCCAGCAACACGGCGCCCGGGTCGTGACCGATTCCATCCGTCCCTTTGATGAGTAAAGACCCATGCGTGGCAATATCGCCCAACTGATGCAGCAGGCCCAGAAGATGCAGGAGAACCTGCAGAAGGCCCAGGAAGAACTCGCCAAGCTGGAAGTCACCGGCAGCGCCGGCGGCGGCATGGTCAGCGTGACCCTGACCGGCGCCAAGGAGTGCCGCAAGGTGCGCATTGACCCGGCCGTGCTGGCTGACCCGGAAATGGCCGAAGACCTGATCGCGGCGGCGTTCAACGATGCCTCCAACAAGATCGATGCCGAATCCAAGAACCGCATGGGCTCGGCCACGGCCGGCATGCAGCTGCCTCCGGGCATGAAGCTGCCGTTCTGATCCCAACGCCGCGCCGGCCCTGCCCGGTGTCCCGCGTTGCCTGCGCCGCGAAGCCTTCGGGCTTCGCGCGTTTGTTTCTGGAGTGAGTCCGCCGCCATGAGCCTGCCCCTGCTCGAACAACTGATCGAGGCCTTCCGGGTGCTGCCCGGCGTGGGCCAGAAGACCGCACAGCGCATGGCCTACCACGTGCTGGAGCGCGAACGCGATGGCGGGCAGCGCCTGTCGGAGGTGTTGGCGCAGGCGATCGAGCGGATCGGGCATTGCGTGCAATGCCGCGATTTCAGCGAGAGCGAGCTCTGCACGGTCTGTGCCAACGGCAGCCGCGAGCGCCAGCAGCTGTGTGCGGTGGAGTCGCCGGCCGACCGCCTGGCGATCGAACACGCCACCGGCTTCCGGGGCGTGTACTTCGTGCTGCAGGGACGCCTGTCGCCGCTGGACGGCATCGGCCCGCGCGAACTCGGGCTGGACCAGCTCGACGCCCGCCTGAAACAGGGCGAGGTGCAGGAGCTGATCATCGCCACCAGTGCCACCGTCGAGGGTGAAGCGACGGCCCACTATCTGGCGCAGCTGGCGCGCACGCACAACGTGCGGCCCAGCCGCCTGGCCCAAGGCCTGCCGCTGGGCGGTGAACTGGAGTACGTGGACCGCGGCACGCTGTCGCATGCCTTCGGCACGCGCACCGACATCCAGGAATGACCGCGCGCGGGATGGGTCGAATCCGATAGCGCATCCGCGCTACTCTCCAGGGCCCTGTTTCCTACGGTGCCCCATGAGCCACGACACCCTGTTCGGCAAGATCATCCGCCGCGAGATTCCCGCCACCATCGTCTATGAAGACGACGAAGTGCTGGCCTTCAAGGACATCGCACCGCAGGCGCCGGTGCACGTGTTGTTCATTCCGAAGAACGAAGCGATTCCGACCCTGGACGATGTGCAGCCGTCGCAGGCACACCTGATCGGCAAGCTGGCGCTGGCCGCGGCCGAGTACGCCCGCCGCGAAGGGTTCGCCGAGAACGGCTACCGCATCGTCATGAACTGCCGGGGCGATGCCGGGCAGACCGTGTTCCACATCCACCTGCATCTGCTCGCCGGCGCACCGCTGGGGCATTTCGGGGCATGAAAAAACGCCACCCTGGGGTGGCGTCTTTCTGCTGCTTGTTTACCACCAACCCCAGCCGCGGTAGCCCCAGCCGGGGCCCCATGCCGGGCCCCACGGGCCGTAGGGGTAGGCCGGCACGACGTCGACCTGGCGCTGTTCCGGCCACAGGTAGATCACGTCCGCGTTGATCTTGGGCAGGCGGTAGTCGTACTCGCCGATGCGGGTGTTCTGGTAGCCGTCGATCTTGCCGATGAAGGTCACGTCGCGGCCCGGCTCGAACACGGCCGGATCGTAAAAGCCGGCGCGGCAGGCGATGAAGCGGCCGTCGCTGGCATCGGAGGAGGTGGTGCTCGGGCGGCCACTGCCGTTGAGCGGGCGCGAGATGAGCTGGAAGCAGGTTTCGCCCTGGCCCGGCGTGGTTTCGATGATGCGTCCGCCCCAGCGGACGGGCGTACCGACCTGCTGGGTGGCTACCGAATCGCGCGGGGTGACGACGCTGAACTGTCCCTGCAGCGGTTTGGGTGCGGTTGCACAGGCGGCCAGTGCCAGGGAGGCGGCCAGGGGAAGCAGCAGTTGGATCTTCATGAGGATGCTCCGGGGTTCGGGCGATGCCTGCGCAGGTCGCGCAATAATGAAGCGAGGTCGACGTCTGCGCCAGCGTACCGCGCATGAACGAAACGGACGCTGAGTGCCAGCAGGGCGGGGTCGGGCCGTTGCGCGTGGACACGCCGCGCCCAGTCGCCGGCCGTCTCGGCCGGGGCACGGGCCAGGCCGTACCGCGCGTAGCGCCGGTTCACCCGGTGCCAGGCGCGCAGCAGCGGATCGCGCTCGCGCTCCCCGCGTGCCAACAGCCACGCCATCCAGCCTAGCGCGGCCAGTGCGAAGACCATGAAAACAGCGATCAGCTGTGACGGTTCCAGCCGCTCGATGCCCAGCGGACGCAGCAGCTGCTGTTGGCGGTTGGCATCGAAGGACAGCACCATGTCGTTCCAGCCGCGGCGCAGCCAGTCGCCGAGCTCGCCGGCCTGCAGCCAGCGCGATTGCAGGCCGCCGTCGGCGCCGGCCCCCAGACGGTCTTCCAGCGTGTCGTAGACGCGCTCGGGCGCTACAGCGGCTGTCGGATCCACCCGGACCCAGCCGCGGCCGTCCAGCCAGACTTCGGTCCAGGCATGGGCATCCATGCGCCGCACGACCCAGTAATTGCCATAGCGATTGCGGACACCGCCGGCAAAACCGGTGACCACCCGCGCGGGGATGCCGGCATTGCGCATCAGCACCACGAACGACCCGCTGAAGTGTTCACAGAAGCCAGCCTGGTGGTCGAACAGGAACTCATCCACGCCGTCGCGCCCGGGCAGCGGCGTGTCGAGGGTGTAGGCGAAACGCTGGCCGATCCAGTCCAGGGCGCGCTGCACGATCGCCGCATCGTCCTGGCCGGCATCGCGGCGCCACGCCCGGGCCAGCGCCGCCGTGCGCGGATTGAAGCCGGCCGGCAGCGCCAGCGCGAGCTGGCGCTGGTAGGGCGTCAGTGGCTGGGAGTAGGCGGTGGCCGGGGAGGACTGCAGGCGCCATCGGGTCAGGGATGCGAGCGGAGCGCGGCTGCGCAGGCTGTGGTCGGCGTTGAGTTCGCTGCCCGGCGGCGCCGCCAGTGGCAGGTCCAGGGCCACCAGCTGCCGGCGGTCGGTGGGTTCGTAGTCGATCTGGTAGTCCCAGCGCGTCGCCCCGTGGGTCACCTGCGGCGGCGGCCGTCGGTCGAGGCTGCGATCCTGTTGCCACCGCCGGCCGTCGAACCGCGTCATCACCGGGCCGCGCCAGTAGCGTTGCGACGGCGCCGGCACGGCCCCGAAGAACTGCACGCGCAGGGCAGGCGTGTCATCGGCCATCAGGTCCAGCCAGGTGCCCGGTTCCATGCTGTCAGACAGGCCCGGCTTGGACACCGCGCGCTCGGGGATACCCCACAGCGGCTCGCTCAGGCGCGGGAACAGCCAGAACGCGGCCAGCGCCAGCGGCAGCCCCAGCGCCACCAGCCGGGCGATGCCGCGTGCCTGCCCCCGCGCGGCGGGAGGCGCGGCCTGGCCTTCCACATGCGCAAGCCGCTGCAGGGCGAGCAGGGCGGTCAACGCGGCCAGCATCGCCAGCGCAAGCGTCAGCGGCCCCTGGTCGAGCAGAAACGCGGCGAACGGGGCGAACAACGCAAAGCCGAGCAGGCTGCGGGCATCGCGCAGGGAGCGCAGCTCGCTGGATTTGATCGCCAGCATCGCCGCCAGCAGCGCGCAGCCGGTGTCGCGGCCGGGCCGGGCGCCCATCTGCCAGTAGATCGCGCCGAGCATGGCCAGGACCAGCAGCACCCGCAGCGGCGCGGGCAGCACCCGTCCGCGCGAGGCCAGCGCCGTGCCGATCGCAACCGCCGCGATTACCGCCGCCAGCGCATCGGGCAGTTGCAGCAGCAGCGGCAGCAGGCCCAGCGCGGCGCTGGCCAGGCTCCAGTGGCGCGCGCTGCGCGGCAGATCGGGGGGCAGCACGGGATCAGCCATGCGGCAGCACCGCCAGCGCGCGCTGGCACAGGTGGTGGTGGGCGTTGCCGCTGCCCGGGCCCAGCACCGGGTGGCCGGGCAGGGTCAGCGTGTAACGGCGGCCCTCGCGTTCGGCCAGGTCCACCCAGCGTGCCAGCCGCGCGATCCGGGCTTCGGTCGGCAGCGGTGCCAGGTGCCGCCAGTCCAGCTGGACGTCCAGTCCCACCGGGCGCTCGTACTCGCGCACGAGCAGCGCATCGCGGCGGGCCGAGTGCTTCCACGCGATGCTGCGCGGCGGGTCGCCGGCGCGATAGGGGCGCAGTTGATGCAGCTCCTCGCCACTGGGATGCACGCGGGTGTGCAGCGGGTCACCGCCGCCTTCGGGCAGTGCCGGCGCCTGGGTGTCGGGCGCGGCGTAGACCAGCAACGGCGTGTCCGGCCACACCCAGGTCCAGGCGCGCACCAGGCCCAGCGGCTGGGTGGTGGAGAGCCGGATGCGGTCCAGGTCCAGCCAGCCGCGCTGCGTGGTGGGCATATCCAGATCGACTTCGGTCTGGTCGTCGTGCGCCAGGTGCGCAAAGGCCAGGGTGTTGTGGTGTTCGATCCGCAGTCCACGCCGGGCGCGCGCGTCGCGGCGCGACAGGCTGATGCGCAGGCGCAGCGGGTGGCCGGCGGTCACCGGGTCGGCCGACACCGCGTCCACCTGCACGCCCGACAACTGCAGGTGCGCGCTGATCGCGCTGGCGATGCCGGTCGCACCCAGCAGCAGGGCCAGCAGCAGCGCGGGGTTGTTGTTGTAGTTCAGCGCGCCCAGCAGCATCGCGCCCAGCAGGACGGCCACGAACAGGCCGAAGCGGGTCGGCAGCACATAGATGCGGCGGCGGTCGATCCGCTGCGGCAACGTGTCGGGCTGGCGCGGACGCGTGTAGTGCCGGCCATTGGCCGGCAGCATCCTCTGCTTCAAGCGGTCTCCCCAGCCGCTGTGCATCTCAGTCGACCTGGACGGTCTGCAGGATCGCCCGCGCCAGCGCCGGTCCCGTGGAGGCCTCGGCCTCGGGTACCAGGCGGTGGCCAGCCACGGCGACGAACAGGGTCTGCACGTCTTCGGGCACCACATGCGCGCGCCCCAGCAGCAATGCATGCGCCTTGGCCGCGCGCAGCAGGGCCAGGCCCGCGCGTGGCGACAGGCCGACGCGCACCCCGGCGTGCTGCCGGCTGCGGGTCAGCAGCGCCTGCACGTACCCGATCAGCGCGTCGCTGGCGTGCACCTGGCCCACGGCCTCGCGCAGCGTGCGCACGTCGGCGTCGCTCAGCTGGGCGGTCGCCCGGGCGATCAGGTGGCGGCGGTCGGTGCCGCGCAGCAGTTCGCGCTCCGATTCCGGATTGGGATAGCCCAGCGCCAGCCGCAGCAGGAAGCGGTCCAGCTGCGAGTCCGGCAACGGGAACGTGCCGGACAGGTCCACCGGATTCTGGGTCGCGATGACGAAGAACGGATCAGGCAGCGGATGGGTGGTGCCATCAAGGGTGACCTGCTGCTCGGCCATCGCTTCGAGCAGCGCGCTCTGCGTGCGGGGCGGCGCGCGGTTGATCTCGTCGGCCAGCAGCACATGGGTGAAGACCGGGCCCGGATGGAACTGGAATTGACGGCTGCCTGCGTCGTAAACCGAGACGCCGAGCACATCCGCTGGCAGAAGGTCCGAAGTGAACTGCACCCGCTGGAAGCCCAGCCCGAGGCTGGAGGCCAGCGCATGGGCGAGGGTGGTCTTGCCCAGGCCGGGCAGATCTTCGATCAACAGGTGACCGCCGGACAGCAGCGCGACGAACGCCAGCCGCACTTCGTGCTGCTTGCCCAGCAGCAGGGCGTTGACCTGGTCCTGCGCGCTGCGAAGGGACTGTCGCAGGACATCGGTTAGCATGGCTGGCACGTGGGGCGAGTTGTCCATGTCCGTCTCGTGTCGATGATTCCACTGATTCTATAGAGCAATGCAAGGCGAACAACGCGCACGCACAATTTTCCTGTTGCTATGGACGCTGGTCACCGCCGTCAAACTGGTGGTGGCCGCGCGCCTGCCCCTGTTCGTGGACGAAGCGTTCTACTGGCAGGAAGGGCAGCATCTGGCGGCCGCGTATTCGGACCTGCCCGGCCTGACGGCGTGGCTGTCGCGGCTGGGCGTGGAGATCGGTGGTCCGCATGTGCTGGCACAGCGCCTGCCGTTCCTGGCGATCGGTGCCTGGTTGCCCTGGGCGGTATCGCGGATCGCCACGCGCTGGTTCGGTGCGGTGGCAGGGTGGCAGGCCGGCAGCCTCACCCTGTTGATGCCGCTGTCTGCCACGCTGGGCATGCTGGCGGTGCCGGACGTGCCGATGGCGTTGGCGGCGGTGCTGTGCCTGGACGCCGGGGCCCGCCTGCTGCGCCAGGTGGATGCGGCGGCGGCGGTGAAGCTGGGGCTGGGCCTGATGATCGGCGCGCTCAGCCACTACCGCTTCATCGGTGTGATCGTGGTGGGGTTCATTGCGCTGCTGCTGCTGCCGCAGGGCCGCCGCATGCTGCGCGATCCGCGCGTGTGGGTGGCGCTGGCTGTCGGCGTGCTGGCCTGGCTGCCGCTGCTGGCATGGAATGCCGACAACCACGAGGCCGGCCTGAAATTCCAGGTGGTCGAACGCCATCCGTGGGCCTTCCAGTGGAGTGGCCTGTGGTTCCTGGTGATCCAGCCGATGCTGGTCACGCCGATCCTGTGCGTGGCGATGTGGAAGGTGGCACTTGCGGGCACCCGCGCTGGCGGTGGTGCGCGCGCGCAATGGCGCTACTTCGGCCTGATCGGCGCGGTATCGACAGTGGCGATCTTCGTGCTCGGCTTCTTCACCGATGTGGAGCGCATCAGTTTCCACTGGCCGCTGCCGGGCTACCTGGCGCTGCTGATCGCGGTGCCGGTGGTGTTCAATGGCTGGCCGCGCTGGCTGCGCCGCACCGGCTGGTGGATGGCCGGCGCCGGTCTGGCGCTGGCCTTCTCCTACTATCTGGTGGCCTCCACGCCGGCGCTGCGCGAGCAGTTGGCCGGCTACAAGTACTACCCGCGCAATTTCGCCGGCTGGCAGCCGTTGGCCAGCGCCGTGCGCGAGTCGCTGGCGACGATGCCGCCCGGCACGCGGGTGCTGGCCGGCAACTTCAAGGTGGGTGCGGAGCTGGGCTTCCAGTTGCGTGACCCGTCGATCGAGGTGCTGCAGCACCCGTTGAACGACAAGCACGGACGCAGTGCGCAGCTCGGCCTGTGGGGGCTGCTGCACGAGGGGCAGCGGAATGCGCCCATGCTGCTGGTGCTGTCGCCCAGCGACCAGCGCTATCGCGATCTGCTGGAGCGCTACCACGATGTCTGCCGCCAGGTGGGCCCGCTGCCGCCGCCGCAGGTGGTGAGCAACGACCACGGCTTCCAGCGCTTCCTGCTGTTCAAACTGCCGGCCGAGCGCGCCGCCGGGCCCTGCGTGACGCCGGCGATGGCGTGGATCGATACGCCGGTGGCCGATGCCACGGTGGACGGCATGCTCGATGTGCGCGGCTGGGCGTTCAAGGATGGCATCGGCCTGGCCCGGGTGGAGCTGCTGGTCGATGATCGTCCGGTGGCCGAGGCGCAGTACGGTCGGGCCTACGACGTGACCGCCTTCTGGAAGATCTCCAACGACCCGCAGCACCCCAACGTCGGCTTCGACGCGCGTATCGATACCCGCGCGCTGGCGCCCGGCCGGCATTGGCTGGGCCTGAACCTGTATGGACGCGATGGCAGTGTCGAGCGCTGGCAGGACCAGGCGTTCGTGGTCCCCGCGCGCCCCGCCGGCGAGGCTCAGGGCAAGCGATAACCGGCCAGGCGCAGCAGCTGCGCCACGGCGATCAGCGGCAGCCCGATCAACGCGGTCGGGTCGCGGTTGTCGATTGCATCGAACAGGGTGATGCCCAGGCCTTCGCACTTGAAGCTTCCGGCGCAGTCCAGCGGCTGCTCGGCGGCGACGTAGCGGGCAATCTCATCGGCGCCCAGCGTGCGGAAGCGGACCTCGGTCAGGTCGCAGGCCTGGTGGATCTCGCCATCGCGGATCAGGCAGATGGCTGTGTGGAAGGCCACCGACTGGCCGGACATCGCCGCCAGCTGGGCCTGCGCGGCGGCCACGGTGCCGGGTTTGCCCAGCGGGGCCCCGTTCAGTTCGGCGACCTGGTCCGAGCCCAGCGTCCAGCGGCCCGGATGCCGCGCGGCGACCTCGGCCGCCTTGGCCTGCGCCAGCCGCACCGCCAGCGCGCGCGGCGCCTCGCCGGGGGCGGGGGTCTCGTCCACGTCCGGGCGCGCGGTGTCCAGGGGCAGCCCGAGGCGCCCCAGCAGTTCGCGACGGTAGCGGGAGGTGGAGGCAAGCAGGAGCGGGGTCATGCGACAATACCGGGCGCGGAAGGCCGGCAGTCTGGCTGCTCCAGGGCGGCTGCTGCAACCTGACTGAAACCGGATTTGACAGCAGGCCGGGCGATCCTTAACATTCAGCGGCTTATGTCCGCGAACGTGCCCGAATTGCTGGATGCTTGGCGGATGGTCGCAGCGCGCAGGCGCTTCGACGGCCAGGTCGATCTGGCTGAATTGACCCGCCTGCAAGGCCTTGTTGCCGATACCGAAGGCCGGTGCACCTATGCACTGGAATTCGCGCACGACGACATCCTGCGGGTATCCTATGTTGAACTGACCATCGACACCGAGTTGCCGCTGATCTGTCAGCGCAGCCTGCAGCGCTTCCTGTTGCCGGTCTCGATGGTGCAGCGGCTCGGCCTGATCCGCAGCGAAGAGGATGAATCCTCGTTGCCGGAAGGGTATGAGCCGTGGCTGGTCCCCGAGGACGGCCAACTGCGTCCGCTGGAACTGGTCGAGGACGAACTCGTCCTGGCCGTCCCGGTGGTACCGCTGTCTCCCGATGGTGAGGCAGTGGATCGCGACTGGGCACCGACCGAAGAAGAAATCAGCAAGGCCAATCCGTTCGCGGCATTGGCGGCGTTGAAAAAACAATAGCAGCCGGTTGTCGTCGGCGGCTGCGGCGAAAGCGAAGACTGTGCTGGGCGCTGGCGTCCTGTGCGACGAAACGACGAAGCAAAACGAACCGAGTTTGGAGCAATCCCATGGCTGTGCAGAAATCCCGTGTTACCCCGTCCCGCCGCGGTATGCGCCGTGCGCATGACGCCCTGAGCGCCAAGCAGCTGTCGACCGACCCGACCACGGGCGAAGTGCATCTGCGTCACCACATCACCGCTGACGGTTTCTACCGTGGCAAGAAGGTGATCACGACCAAGTCGAACTCGGCCGTCGAAGAAGATTGATTCGTGAAGGCCGCTGCCCGGTCGGGCAGCGGCCTTTGCCCCATTCTTCCCGGTCGTCGCTGTTGACGATCGTGCTACAGGACATGCAATGAGCAAGCGGATCTACTCGAGGATCGCGGGCACTGGTAGCTATTTGCCCGAAAAAGTGTTGACCAACCAGGATCTGGAGAAAATGGTCGACACCAGCGATGAGTGGATCCAATCGCGCACCGGTATCCGGGAGCGGCACATCGCCGCGGACACGGAAACCACCAGCGACCTCGGCTATCACGCCGCGGTGCGTGCGCTGGAAGCGGCGGGTATCGACGCTTCGCAGCTGGACATGATCGTGGTGGGTACGACCACCCCGGATCTGATCTTCCCGTCCACCGCGTGCCTGATCCAGGCCAAGCTCGGTGCGACCGGTTGCCCCGCTTTCGACGTCAACGCGGCCTGTTCGGGCTTCGTGTTCGCGTTGAGCGTGGCCGATAAATTCATTCGCTCCGGTGACGCACGCCATGTGCTGGTCATCGGCGCGGAAACCCTGACCCGGATCGTCGACTGGACCGAGCGCACCACCTGCGTACTGTTCGGCGATGGCGCCGGCGCGGTCGTGCTCAAGGCCGACGAAGACACCGGCATCCTCAGCACCCACCTGCATTCGGATGGCAGCAAGAAAGAGCTGCTGTGGAATCCTGTCGGCGTGTCGGCCGGTTTCGGCGAGGGTGAGAACGCCCGCGGCGCGATCCTGATGAAGGGCAACGATGTGTTCAAGTACGCCGTCAAGGCGCTGGACTCGGTCGTGGACGAAACCCTGGATGCCAATGGCCTGACCAAGGCCGATCTGGACTGGCTGATCCCGCACCAGGCCAACCTGCGCATCATCGAAGCCACCGCCAAGCGGCTGGAGATGTCGATGGAGCAGGTGGTGGTGACCGTGGACAAGCATGGCAACACCTCGTCGGCCTCGGTGCCGATGGCGCTGGATGTGGCGATCCGCTCCGGTCGCGTCGAGCGCGGTCAGCTGCTGCTGCTGGAGGCCTTCGGTGGCGGCTTCACCTGGGGTTCGGCACTGCTGCGCTATTGATAGCGCACGTTACGACAACGTGATGCAGTCGTTACGGCCCCATTCGGGGCCGTAAGCATTTCAGGAGATCCGTCATGGTTGAGCCCATCGTCATTGAAGGGCAACGCGCCTGGCTGAAGCAGTACGGCGAAGGAAGTCGGGTGGTGGCCTTGGGCCTGCTCAATTTCATCGCGCGGCGGTTCCAGCTGGACGCGCTGCGTCCGCCGCCGCACCGGGGAGGCGATGCCGCCCGTGAAACCGAAGCCCGCCGCTTGGCCGAGCTGAAGGACCAGGGAGTGAATGTGCCGCCGGTGATCGGCAGTGGCCATGCCGCGCTGGTGCTGGGCGACAACGGCAGCTCGTTCAATACCTGCCTGCGCCAGGCCGACGACGCCGGCCGCGATCGGCTGGTTTCGGCCGCGATGCAGGCGATCGCGTCGGCACATCGCAACGGCGCCTATTTCGGCCAGCCGTTGCCGCGCAACCTGACCTGGGACGGACAGCAGGTGGGCTTCATCGATTTCGAGGAGGACCCGCTGGAAGTGATGGACCTGGCCCAGGCCCAGGCGCGCGACTGGCTGATGTTCGGCTATGGCGTGGCCAAGTACTACGAGGACCGCCCGCAGCGGCTGCAGCAGTTGATGGCCGATGCAATGGACGGTGCCGAGGCACCGGTCCTGGCGCACGCGCACGAAGTCTCCGGCCGCCTGCGCGGTCTGGCCCGCGCCAGCCTGAAAATGGGCCGCTCGGCCCGCGCCCTGGCCCATGCGATCCTGATCGTGCACGGCGCCACCACCCTGGGCGTGCTGATGCTGGCGGTGATCTGTTTCGACTTCTTCTCCGACGGCGACCTGGACATTCTGCAGTTGCTGGTGTGATCGAAAGCGCTGGTTGAAGTACGTCCCTGTAGGCTCCATCGCCGCATCCATGCGGCGAAGGGTCCCGTGAACCCACGCACGCCGCACCGCCGACAGTTGGCCGGCGCGCATGGGCAATCCACGTCACCGCATACAGCGTTCGCTGTGCCACGCCAGCCCGCTGCACCCGCTTCTGCCCGTTCCATGCGCACCGACGCACCGTGCGGGGACCGGGCGAGTGGGGGTGTGGGACCGTAGAAAACATGGATGTTTTCTACGCGCCTACAGGGACGTATTCACGGCGTGTCCCGCACCCCCACTCGTCGCGGTCCTCATCAGGGACCGTGCAGCCTAGGTGCTGTTGCCGTTCGCTTGAAGGGGCTGTACGCGCCGCGCCCAGCCCCCTCAATACGCGTCAGTACAGACGGAGGGCGGTGTTCGCCCTTATCATTTGCCGTTCGATTTTTGCAGGCGGATGACCGCGTGACCGATTCCAATCTCGCTTTCGTGTTCCCAGGCCAGGGCTCGCAGTCCGTGGGCATGCTCGCCGAACTGGCCGAACTGCACCCCCAGGTGCGTGAGGCCTTCAGCGAAGCGTCCGACGGTGCCGGCGTGGACCTGTGGGCGCTCTCGCAGGGCGGTCCCGAGGAAATGCTCAACCGCACCGAGTACACCCAGCCGGCGCTGCTGGCCGCCAGCATTGGCGTGTGGCGTGTCTGGAATGCCGTGGGCGGTGCCCAGCCGGCGGTCCTGGCCGGCCACAGCCTGGGCGAATACACTGCCCTGGTCGCGGCGGGCGCCCTGTCGCTTCGCGATGGCGCCCATCTGGTGCGCCTGCGCGGCCAGCTCATGCAGGATGCCGCGCCCACCGGCGTCGGCGCGATGGCTGCCGTGCTTGGTGCCGAGGATGCGCTGGTGCTGGAGGTCTGCGAGCAGGCCGCCGGCAGCCAGGTCGTGGTTCCGGCCAACTACAATTCGCCCGGCCAGATCGTGATCGGCGGCGATGCGGCCGCGGTCGACCGCGCGCTGGCGCTGCTGGCCGACAAGGGCGTGCGCAAGGCGGTCAAACTGGCCGTCAGCGTCCCCTCGCACACCCCGCTGATGCGCGAAGCCGCCAACCGCCTGGCCGAAACGATGGCCGGCCTGGACTGGCACGCCCCGGCGCTGCCGGTGGTGCAGAACGTGGATGCCCGCATCCATGACGGCATTGATGCGATCCGCCAGGCGCTGGTCCAGCAGCTGTACCTGCCGGTGCAATGGACCGGTTGCGTGCAGGCGCTGGCCGCCCGTGGCGTTGTCCGTGTGGCCGAGTGTGGCCCGGGCAAGGTCCTGAGCGGATTGATCAAGCGCATCGACAAAACGCTGGACGCGCGCACACTGTCCACGCCCGCTGATTTTGAAGCTGCCCGCGAGACCTGGGCTGCCTGATTTTTCGACTGCCTCCGCAACGGCATGGCCCTGTGCCTGCGCTGCTGACCGGTCCCGTCCGAGGAAACACAGATGAGCAAGCCCCTTCAGGGTGAAATCGCACTGGTGACCGGCGCCAGCCGTGGCATCGGCGCGGCGATCGCCGACGTACTGGCCGCGCAGGGCGCGACCGTGATCGGCACCGCCACCACCGACGCCGGTGCCGCCGCCATCGGCGAGCGCCTGGCCGCCGTGGGCGGCCACGGCCGCGCGCTGAACGTCACCGACGCGGCCGCGCTGGACGCCGTGCTGGACGGCATCGCCAAGGAATTCGGTGCGATCACCATCCTGGTCAACAATGCCGGCATCACCCGCGACAACCTGCTGCTGCGCATGAAGGACGAGGACTGGCAGGCCATCCTCGACACCAACCTCACCAGCGTGTTCCGCACCTCCAAGGCTGTCATCCGCGGCATGATGAAGGCGCGCAAGGGGCGCATCATCAACATCGCCTCGGTGATCGGCGTGACCGGCAACGCCGGCCAGGCCAATTACGCGGCGGCCAAGGCCGGCATCATTGCCTTCTCCAAGTCGCTGGCCAAGGAAATCGGTTCGCGCGGCATCACCGTCAACGTCGTGGCGCCGGGCTTCATCGATACCGACATGACCAAGGCCCTGCCGGAAGAGCAGCGCACCGGTCTGGTCAAGTCGATCGCCCTGGAGCGCCTCGGCGAACCGTCCGACATCGCCAATGCGGTGGCGTTCCTGGCCGGTCCCTCGGCCAGCTACATCACCGGCGAAACCCTCCATGTGAACGGCGGCATGTACATGCCGTAAGCATGTGGCGCAGGGATCGCGCCGCAAGTGGTTGATCTGAAAGATGTTTTGCAGCGATGCAAGGCGTCGCTGGTTTCCACTACACTATCCCACGGTCATCCCTCACCGGATGGCGTCATTTTTGAACCACTACTCCATCTGGAGCGATATCCAATGAGCACCATCGAAGAACGCGTCAAGAAAATCGTCGTCGAACAGCTTGGCGTCAAGGAAGAAGAAGTCACCAACAGCGCATCGTTCGTCGATGACCTGGGCGCTGACTCGCTGGACACCGTTGAACTGGTGATGGCGCTGGAAGAAGAGTTCGAGTGCGAGATCCCGGACGAAGAAGCCGAAAAGATCAGCACCGTCCAGGCTGCGATCGACTACATCAACGCCCACGTCAAGGCTTGATGTCAGGCGGCTTGCGCGCGGCCGTGGCAATCGCCGCGACCGCGTGCGGCAAACTCATGGGGCCGCACATGCGGCCCTGTGCATTTGAGCGTTGTACCGCGTCATACCCGCAACACCCGGGTCAGGAGAATCTGCAATGAAGCGTCGCGTCGTCGTTACCGGCATGGGCATGGTCTCGCCGTTGGGCAATGATATGGCCACCAGTTGGAAGGGCATCACCGAAGGCCGTTCCGGCATCGGTCCGCTGACCAACGTTTCGCAGTCCTACCTGGACCGTTTCACCACCAAGATCGCAGGTGAGGTCAGGGACTTCGACATCACCGCCGACAACGAACAGTTCGGCAAATTCCGGGTCAGCGGCAAGGATGCCAAGAAGATGGACCCGTTCATCCATTACGGCCTCGGTGCCTCGTTCATGGCCCTGCACGATGCGGGCCTGGAGATCACCGACGCCAATGCCGAGCGCGTGGGCGCCATCGTCGGCGCGGGCATCGGCGGTCTGCTGGGCATCGAGGAACAGACCATCGAGTTCCACGAGGGCAAGAAAATCTCGCCCTTCTACGTGCCCAAGACCATCATCAACATGCTGCCGGGCCAGCTCAGCATCATCACCGGCCTGAAGGGGCCGTCGTTCTCGGCGGTGTCGGCCTGCGCCACCTCCAACCACTCCATCGGCACCGCCATGCGCATGATCCAGTACGGCGATGCGGACGTGATGGTGGTGGGCGGCGCCGAGCGCGGCTCCTCGCCGACCGCCCTGGGCGGCTTCTGCGCGATGAAGGCCATGAGCACCCGCAACGACGCGCCGGCTGAAGCCTCGCGACCGTGGGACAAGGACCGCGACGGCTTCGTGCTGGGCGACGGTGCCGGCATCCTGATCCTGGAAGAGTACGAACACGCCAAGGCGCGTGGCGCGCGCATCTATGCCGAGCTGGCCGGTTTCGGCGCGAGTTCCGATGCGTACCACATGACCGCGCCGAGCGAGAACGGCGAAGGCGCTGCGCGCTGCATGACGATGGCCCTCAAGGACGCCGGTGTGACCCCGGACCAGGTCGGCTACCTCAACGCGCACGGCACCTCGACCCCGCTGGGTGACCTCGGTGAAACGATGGCCATGAAGACCGCGTTCGGCGACCACGCGTACAGGATGATGGTCAGTTCGACCAAGTCGATGACCGGCCACCTGCTCGGTGCCGCCGGCGGCGTCGAGGCGATCTTCTCGGTGCTGGCGCTGCGCGACAACATCATTCCGCCGACCATCAACCTGCAGCAGCCGGGCGAAGGCTGCGACCTGGATTACGTGCCCAACGTGGCGCGCCAGCAGAAGGTGGATGTGGTCATGTCCAACGGCTTCGGCTTTGGCGGTACCAACGGCACGCTGGTGTTCAAGCGCGTCTGATCCGCGCACCGTCGTACCCCGCGCCCGGGCCGCCATCATGGCGGCCTTGGTGTATCTGGCCCCCGCGCTCCTTTCCGGTTCCCTGCCATGCTCCAGATCCAGCCGTTGCCCGCCACCACCGATCTGCTCGCGCTGCAGCGCATGGACCCCTCGCGCTATCCGCTGCTGATGGAGTCCACCGCCTCGGGCACCGCCCAGGGGCGCTGGGACCTGCTGCTGATGGCCAACGGCCAGGCGCTGGCGCTGCACGCCGACGGCGTGGTCCGCGACGCTGACGGCACCGCCCACGCCGGCAGCTTTCTCGAGGCGCTGGATGCGCACTGGGCGGCCCTGCGCCTGCCCCGCGAGGAGACCATGCTGCCGTTCCGCGGCGGCTGGGCGCTGATGCTGGACTATGAACTGGCCGGGCAGATCGAAACCGTGCTGCAGGTGCCCGCGCGCGCCGACGGCCTGCCCTCCGCACTGGCCCTGCGCTGCCCGGCCGCCGTGCTGCACGACCGCGTTCTCGGCCAGTACCACGCCATCTGCGAAACCGACCACGCCGGGCTGCTGCCGACCCTGCTGGCCGATGTGCAGGCATCCACCACGCTGGCACCGCTGCCGGCCTGGCAGCCGCCGGCCGACGTGACGGAAGACGCCCCGCAGCGCTTCACCGACGGTGTTGGCAAGGTGATCGACTACCTGCGCGCCGGCGATGTGTTCCAGGTCAACCTGTCGCGCCGCTGGGCAGCGCAGTTCGCCCAGCCGCTGTCGCCGCAGGCCCTGTATGCCCAGTTGCGGGTGGCCAATCCGGCCCCGTTCGCCGGCCTGTTCATGGCGCAGGGCAGGGCAGTGGTCAGCTCCTCCCCCGAGCGCCTGGTCTCGGTGCATGGCGATGACGTGCAGACCCGTCCGATCGCCGGCACGCGCCCGCGCTTCGCCGGCGACGACGATGCCGCGCGCATCCAGGAGCTGGTGGGCCATCCCAAGGAGCGTGCCGAGCACGTCATGCTGATCGACCTGGAACGCAACGACCTGGGGCGCATCTGCACGCCCGGCAGCGTCGAGGTCGACGAGCTGATGACGGTGGAAAGCTACGCCCACGTGCATCACATCGTCAGCAACGTGCGTGGTCGCCTGCGCCAGGATGTCAGCCCCGGCGCGGTGATCGCCGCCACGTTCCCCGGCGGCACCATCACCGGTTGCCCCAAGGTGCGCTGCATGCAGATCATTGCCGAGCTGGAGCAGACCGCACGCGGCGCCTACACCGGCGCGTTCGGCTGGCTGAACCGTGATGGCGACCTGGACCTGAACATCCTGATCCGCACCGCCGAAGTGGCCGCCGACACGGCGGTGTTCCGCACCGGTGCCGGCATCGTGGTCGATTCGGACCCGGTCAAGGAACTGGACGAAACCCGTGCCAAGGCGCGTGGCCTGCTGCGTGCGCTGGGGCGGCAGGACTGAGCCACGGTATGCTGTCCGACGGGGTGCCGGCCGCTGGCCGGTGCCGCGCACTGAATAACGACACGAGGTGAACATGGCGGGTGCGAAGCGGGGATGTCTGGCCGTGCTGGCGGTGCTGCTGCTGGGCGGCCTGGTGCTGGCGGCAGTGGGTGCCTGGTTCTGGCACGACCAGAGCCGCTTTGCCGACGCGCCGATCACCCCGGACCAGTCCAGCGTGGTGATCGCCTCCGGCGATGGCCTGAATACGGTGCTGGGCAAGCTGCGTGCTGCCGGTGTGGACGAAGGCAACGATACCCAGTGGACACTGCTGGCACGCCAGCTCGATGCCGCCGGCAAGCTCAAGGTGGGCGAGTACGCGCTCGACGCCGGCCTCACCCCGCGCGAACTGCTCATCCGCATGCGTCAGGGCCGCGTGCTTCAGCACCGGCTGACCATCGTCGAAGGCTGGAACATCCGCCAGGTGCGCGCCGCGCTCAAGCGTGCCGATCCGCTGCGCCACACCACCGATGACATGGACGACGCCGCGCTGATGAAGGCGCTGGGCTTCCCGGGCGAGCACCCCGAAGGCCGCTTCCTGCCGGAGACCTACGTCTACCAGCGTGGCGACAGCGACCTGGACGTGCTCAAGCGCGCCCATGCCGCAATGGAGAAGGCGCTGACCGCCGCGTGGGACAGCCGCGCCGACGATCTGCCGCTGAATTCACCGTATGAGCTGCTGATCCTCGCCTCGATCATCGAGAAGGAAACCGCGCTGCCCAGCGAGCGCCCCCAGATTGCCGGCGTGTTCGTGCGCCGCCTGAAGATCGGCATGCGCCTGCAGACCGATCCGACGGTGATCTACGGCATCGGCAGCCGCTACGACGGCAACATCCGCAAGCGCGACCTGACCACCGACACGCCGTACAACACCTACACCCGCGCCGGCCTCACCCCGACCCCGATCGCCATGCCCGGCCGCGACGCCCTGCATGCGGCCGCGCAGCCGGCCGCCGGCGACGCGCTGTATTTCGTGGCGGTTGGCGACGGCAGCGGCGCGCATGTGTTCTCGGCCAACTACACCGACCACAACGCCGCGGTCGCGCGTTACCTGCAGCAGCTGCGCCAGCAGCGCAGCCAGGCGGCACCGCAATGACGGTTTCGCTGCTGCGCCACCCGCGCCTGATCAGCCTGGAAGGCGGCGAGGGCGCGGGCAAGACCACGGCCATCAACGCCCTGCGCGATGCCTTGCACGCGCGGGGCCACGAGGTGCTGCTGACCCGCGAGCCCGGCGGCACGCCGCTGGCCGAGCGCATCCGCGCGCTGGTGCTCACCCCCGATGCGGAGATCGCCGCCGAGCCGCTGTCGGCCGAAGCCGAGCTGCTGCTGGTGTTCGCCGCGCGCGCCCAGCATGTGCGCGAGGTGATCCAGCCAGCCCTGCAACGCGGCGCCTACGTCATCAGCGACCGTTTCACTGATTCCAGTTACGCCTATCAGGGCGGCGGACGCGGCCTCGATGCGGCCTGGATTGCCGACCTCGAGCGCCGCGCCGTCGGCCTGCTGCCGGGATTGACCCTGCTGCTGGATGTGGACGTGGCCGTGGGCCGCGCCCGCGCCAATGGCCGCGATCTGTGGCCGGACCGCATCGAGAGCGAGCAGGACGATTTCTTCCAGCGGGTGCGCGCGGTATTCCGCCAGCGCGCCAGCGATGACGCCGCGCGTTTCCGCCTGATCGACGCCGGCCAGGACCAGGCCGGCGTGGCGCGGTCGGTGGTGGCCGCGGTGGACGCGTGGCTGGCACAGGAGCCTGCCCATGACTGATACGTTCTCACCCTGGCAGCAGCGCGCCTACGACCAGACCGTGGCCGCGCTGGATGCCGGCCGCCTGGGCCACGGCCTGCTCATCTGCGGCCCGGCCGGGCTGGGCAAGCGCGCGGTTGCGCTTCGCCTGGCCGAACATGTGCTCGGGCGTGGCGAACCGGCGGCGGCCAAGCGCAGCGCGCAGCTGATTGCCGCCGGTACCCACCCGGACCTGCAACTGATCTCGTTCATTCCCAACAAGTCCGGCGACAAGCTGCGCACCGAGATCGTGATCGAGCAGGTGCGCGAGATCTCGCAGAAGCTGGCGCTCACCCCGCAGTACGGCATTGCCCAGGTCGTGATCGTCGATCCGGCCGATGCGATCAATCGCGCCGCCTGCAACGCGCTGCTCAAGACCCTCGAAGAGCCGCAGCCCGGCCGCTACCTGTGGCTGATCAGCAGCGACCCGGCGCGCCTGCCGGCGACCGTGCGCAGCCGCTGCCAGCGGCTGGAGTTCAAGCTGCCGCCGCGCGAGGAAGCACTGGCGTGGCTGCAGGCGCAGGGCCACAGCGACGCCAGTGCGCGCGAAGCCCTCGACGCCGCGCGCGGTCATCCCGGCCTGGCCGATGACTGGCTGCGCGAAGATGGCCTGGCGCTGCGCCGCCAGGTGGCCACCGATCTGGAATCGCTGGTGGCCGGCCGCGCCGGCGCGGTGGAACTGGCCCAGCGCTGGACCGGCGACGAGCACGGCGCGCTGCGCCTGCGCCATGCCGCCGACCTCGCGCTGGCCCAGGCGGCGGGCGGCGGCTTGACCGATCCGGACCGATTGCACAAGCTGGCGTCGTGGTTCGACGCCGCCAACCGAACCCGCGACCTGCTGCGCACCACCGTGCGCGCCGATCTGGCGGTGGTGGAATTGTTGTTGGCCTGGAACAAGGTCAACGAGCGGCACCCAAGGGGAACTAGAGCATGAGCGCCACCAACGCCCGCCAGGGCATCCTGTCCCTGGCCGTGAAGGACAAGGCCGCGCTGTACAGCGCATACATGCCGTTCGTGAAGAACGGCGGCATCTTCGTGCCCACGCCCAAGCGTTACTTCCTCGGCGACGAGGTGTTCCTGCTGCTGACCCTGCCGGACTCCAGCGAGCGCCTGCCGGTGGCCGGCAAGGTGATCTGGGTGACCCCGGCCGGTGCGCAGGGCAACCGCGCCGCCGGCATCGGCGTACAGCTCGCCGAAGGCACCGAAGGCGAGGCCGTACGGCACAAGATCGAGACGCTGCTGGCCGGCATCATCACCTCGGACAAGCCCACGCACACGATGTGAAGAAATTTCAGGAAAACCGTTGACGTGAAAATTTGCCGCCCTATAATGAGCGGCTCAGCAGCACCGGGCGGTTAGCTCAGCGGTAGAGCATTGCCTTCACACGGCAAGGGTCGCAGGTTCGAACCCTGCACCGCCCACCATAATTCAGTCGAAAAAGCCTCCGGAAACGGGGGCTTTTTTGTTGGCGTGAACCCGGCGGGCAGCGCGATCACACCCGCCGCCGCGACGCAGGCCTGCAGGATCAGTCCGGCGTCATGCCGGCGCGCCGGATGAGGCGAATATCGAAGTCGGATTCGTCGTCCTGTACAGGAACGGTGACCTCCACGCCCATCCTCGGCAGGTTCCGCTGCCAGAACGCCTTCGCCTGCAGATCCCTGCGCCAGGTGGCCAGCAACCATTGCCCGCTCTGCGGCGTGACCAGCGCCGCAACGACGGCGGTGGCGATGCCTTTGCCCCGGTGTGTGGGCAGGACGAACAGATCGGCCAGCTCGCGTATCGGTTGGCCCTGGAACGCGACGTCGTCCACCAGCACAAAGCCGCACAGCGTGTCCTCCCACCACAGCAATCGCGCCCACGTCGGCTGCTCGCGCAGGGTGGCCTCGACATCGCTTCGTGTGCAGTCGTACAGACCGTCGGGCTGGATGTTCTCGCCGCTCCACCGGGATGCGTCGAAGTAGTACAGCTGCATCAGCCGGAACAGGGTGTCGGTGTCGGCTACCGAGGCGGTGGGCATTCTCAACGGTGGCATCACGAACCGCTCCTTGGCGTGGGCCTCGCAGTATCTCCCAGCCGCGCGCCACCACGTCGGGTGGGTGCCAAACCGCGACAATCAGGTGCCCGGGCCGGCGCATGCCTGGCCCGGACCCCAGTTCCGGCAGCGCGGGCGGGACTGCCTTATGATCCACCCACTTCATTCCCGCACCGGCATCATGGAACGAGCCTGTACGACCTCTGCTGTACGACCCCTGTGGGCACGTGTCGCCGTTCTCACATTGCTGCTGGGGTGTGTCGCTCCCGCGCTGGCGCAGACCGCGCGCAAACCGTCGCCCTACGAGTACCGGCAGGGCAGCGATACGTCCGCCACGCCGGTGGCCGAGGGACCGGATTACCTGTCGCGCATCGACAGCCGCGCCCAGTTCATGCAGCTCGCGCGCGTGTACAACGCAGGCACCGCGCTGGAAATGCCGCACCTGATCTTCGTGATCGACCGGCGCAACGCGGCGCGCATCTACTACATCAACACCCCGCGCATTGCGCTGCACGAGCAGTTCGTACGCCGCCAGCGGCTGCTGCCGGGCATGGACAAGGCCACGCTCAATGCGCAGTACCGCGATCCGCAGCGGCGCTTCCTGTTCGGCACGATCAGTTGGCAGCAGGATCTGCCGGGCTACACCTACGAGTTCTGGGAGGGCGACCAGCTCACCGCGCCCCTGCTGCTGCAGACCGACCAGGTGGTGCGCGCCTCGTTCCGCGACCCCATCCGCTTCAAGACCAACTCCACCCGGCACGAGCAGCTGGCCAGCACCATGAAGCTGCCTTACGTCAGCCAGGAGGCCCTGCTGCGCGAGCAGCGCTTCCTGCCGCTGAACACCGGCCGCGCGGAAGGCCGGCTGCGCATCGTGCGTTCCGAGCAGCAGCTGCGCACGCTGTCGCCGCGCGATATTCCGGTGTTGGATGAGGTGCCGATCGCGCTGGCACCGGTGGCCGGCCTGGTGACGCAGCGACCGTCCACGCTGCTGTCGCACGTCAACCTGCTGGCCAAGGGCTGGGGCATCCCCAACGCATACGTGGCCGACGCGCAGAATGCGCTGCGCCAATATGACGGGCGCTGGGTGACGCTGGAGGTGACCGCCAACAACTACCGGGTTACGCCGCTGGCGCGCCCGGCCAGAACGCCTTCCGCCACGGCGGTCCGCCCGGCGGCACGCAATCTGCCCCGCCCGGACCTGACGGTGGTGGCGCTCAAGCCGCTGGCGTCCCTGCGTGCGCGCGACAGTTCCCACTGCGGGGTGAAGGCGGCCAACCTGGGCACACTGAAAACCGCGCTGCCGCCCGCCGCGCGCGTGCCGGACGGTTTCTGCATCCCGTTCTCGCACTACCAGGCGATGATGCAGCGGCTGCAGATCGACGAGCGGCTGCACGCGCTGCAGCGGCGCCCCGGCTTCGGCACAGACCCGGACGTGCGCCGCGAGGCGCTGGCCACGCTGCGTGCCGAGATCGCCAATGCCGCGCCCGATCCGGCCTTCATCCGCACGTTGGAGGCCCGCTGGCGCGAGCAGCTGCAGGGAGGCGGTGTGTTCGTGCGCAGCTCGTCCAACTCCGAGGACCTGCCCGGTTTCAGTGGTGCCGGGCTGTACACCACCGTTCCCAACGTGACCCGCGCCGATGACCTGGCCAAGGCCGTGCAGACGGTGTGGGCATCGGTCTACAACTTCGAGGCATACGAAGCGCGCACGGCCGCCGGGCTGCAGCAGGATGCCGTGGCGATGGCGGTACTGGTCCAGCGCGCCGCGCCTTCAGACAGTTCCGGTGTGATGATCACCCGTGACCCCTTCGATGCCGCGCGCCGCCACATCACCTACATTTCGGCCAAGCGCGGTCTGGGCATCCGCGTGGTGGAAGGCAAGCGCCAGGCCGAGCAGGTGATGTACTCCAGCTGGTCCAAGGCGGTGCAGGTGCTGAGCCGGTCGGCCGAGGATACCCAACTGGTGGCCAACGCCGCGGGTGGCGTCCGCGAGGTGCCCATCACCGGCTCGCGGCAGGTCCTGACCGATGCGCTGATCGCGCGGCTGGCCAGGATCGGAACAACCACCAAGCAGGCACTGGGCGGCGTGGACCAGGACATCGAGTGGGCCGTGGTGGGCGATGAGGTGCTGATGCTGCAGTCGCGACCCTATGTGGACGGAAGCGCGCGCTGACGGGCGGCTGCCTGCCCACGCCCGCTTGCCGGCCGTCCTGTGCTTGCCTATGCTCCAGCCAGATCAGGGGGAGCCAGGGACGATGAAGAAGATCATTATCGGCGCGGTACTGTGCCTGGTCGCCGCGTACGGCTACAGCAAGCTCAGGCACGTTGACCTTGCCGATGTTGGAACCTCCCGCAGCGCCTGGGCTGCACCTGAACCTGCCACGGCAGCGCCTGCGCGCTACAGCTGCGATGGCCGCACGCACTGCTCGCACATGCGCTCGTGCGAAGAGGCCACGTATTTCATCCAGAACTGTCCCGGTACGCAGATGGACGGGGACAACGACGGCATCCCGTGTGAGCAGCAGTGGTGCGGGTGAGTGACCGGATCACGGTGAGCGACCCGGGGCACTGGCAGAGCCGGCGGGCAATGGCGTTCAATGCGGTCACCCTTGCTCACCGCCTGGAACAACGATGCCCGCGCTTGCCCTGCTGATTGCCGCTGTCGCTGCCGTGGCAGCGAACACGCCGTCCGCGCCGGATGCCGCCACACTGGCGGCCATCGAGGCCACCTGCCTGGACTATGTGGACGGCCAACTGGAGGCGGACCCGGACCGGGTGGCGCGGTCGCTGCACCCGGACCTGGCCAAGCGCAGGGTGCTGGGCGATACCCCGGACGAGCGGCTGGGCCTGCGCCGCATGAGCAGGGAGGAACTGGTGGAGCTCACCCGCCAGGGTGCGTTGAAGACCCCGAGGGAGCAGTGGAACCGCAGCTGCCGCGTGCTGGATGTGACGGCCGATGCGGCCTCGGTGCGGTTGGAGACGCCGTGGTTCGTGGACTACTTCCACATGGGGCGATTCGGCGAACGCTGGATCATCGTCAACGCGCTCTGGTACAGCAAGCCGGCGTCGACGCGCATCCCGCAGCCCTGACGCAGGGCGCGGGCGCGCGTCGCCGATGCTTACGCCACCCGCACCAGCTGGTGCTTCACGCTGGGCCACAAGGCCAGCTTGTGGGTCACGTTGGTGATGGTACGGCGCGGGTCGGTGGGATGGGGCCGGGACGAGGTGGTGGTTCTGCCCTGGCGCCACAGCCCGAACATCACGATTTCCGTCCCCACCGGGAAGGACTGCAGCCACGCCGCATCGCTGTGCCCGACGCTGATTTCATAGAAATCCCTGCGGTCGGTCACGCCGGTATGCTGGTACTTCGGTGCGCAGTTGAGGTACACCGAACCAGGCTGGGTGGCGCGGTGCGAGCGGACCGTGCCGACCAGCGCCAGGGGCAGGTCGGTGGATGTCGCGCCCAGCCGTTCCCAGGCCTCGTCGTACCGGTCCTGCGTGTAGAAGAAGCTGCTCCAGTCGACCTTCTTCTTGCCCAGGCGCAGGGTCAGGTGCGTCGCCAGCAGCGTGTCGCTGCCGCACATCGCGCGCAGGATGAGCAGATCGGCAAGGGTGCGCAGGTAGCCCGCCAGTACCGGGTCCGCGCCGTGATGCTCAGCACCGCCACGTTTCAGGCCCTGCTGCAGGAGCAACAGCCGCAGCTCGTGCGTTCCTTCGCCAAGCGGGGGCAGGAAGTCGGCATCGGCGCCGGCGGCGAGCAGGGCCTGCAGGTGCGCCGGCGCATCGTACCGGCAGCCGGGGCGGTGCTCGGCTTCCTTGCCCAGGTCGATGTAGGCCGGCATGTGCACGGGCTCGGCATGACCGGCGTGGCGCCTGCTGTGCCCGGGCACGAACGTCACCGGAACGCCGCACCCCGGGCTGTCACACAGCAGGGTGGGCAGGGTCTGTTTTGTGTCATGGCGCTTCTGCAGGTCGTCAACACGGTGCAGGGTGCCGTGCGTACCCACGGCGGTGCGCATCTTCATGCCGCGACTCATCGTGAACCGCTGCGTGATTCGGCGGCGGGCATCGTCGCAAACCGCAGCCGGTTGTTGTCCGGATCGACCACCATCATCTCGCGCCCGCCCCACGGCATGTCTGCCGGCGCGCGCAACACCGGCGCGCCGGCCGCCACGAACGCCGCATGCACGGCATCCACGTCCGCCACGCGGAAGTACACCGCGCCGCCCGGCTCACAATCACCGGCGTGCTCGCTGAGGAACACCTGCTGCCCTGCGCGGCTGATCTGCACGAACAGCGGCATGCCGTCGGCGAACCGGTGCTCCCAGTCAACGGCAAACCCGAGCCGCTGATAGAACGGCACGCTGAGGGTGGCGTCGGTCATGCGCAGTTGCGGAATGACCGTCTGATGCGCGTCTGCGTCCATCAGCCCGGGTACGCCGGGAAGCGTTCGTCGGGGTGGTGCTTTTTCCATTCGGTATGGGCCACGGTGCCTTCCCAGGCGAGGAAGGCCTGGGGCACGCGGCCGCGGCCGGACCAGGTGACCTGGCTGTGCGGCAGCCAGTAGCGTGGCGGCGCCTCTGCCGCCGCTTTGGCGGGCTTGGCGCGGGGGCCGGGGTGGGTCGAGTGCTCAACGGCCACGGCGGCCCGGATCCTGCGCTGCTGTTCCGGGCTGAAGTCGGCGAAACTGGCGTTGAGCAGCACGAGGACGCGCTCATACGCCTCCTTGGTAGCTACCCGCAGCAGGGCGGCCGGGGAGGCGGAGGCGGGCGGTTTACGGGGCATGCGAATCCAGGGAAGCGGGAGCTGACGGGCGGCACGATAGCAAATGTCCCTGTGAAACCGTGGCGGGCGGCACGATGACCGCGCGTTGCCACGCAGCGGACGCGGCCGGAGCCACCCGGCAGTGGGGCCGGTGGACCCGGCGGCGGCATCGGGATGGGGCACAATAGGGGGATCGGGCTGTCGCGCTCGAGTGCGTCGCAACGGATGCACGGTGTGGCAGTCGTCCCTGCATGGAGGTTGGAATGACGTTCCGGGCATGCGTGCGTTCTGTACACGTGGCGGCGTTGCTGGCGGGGCTGTCGTTGGCAGGCTGTGGTGAGGCGCCATCGACGGCAACAAGGACGGGTGTGCCCTCCGCCCCGACGGCGTCTGCCGACCCCGCAGCGGCGCTGGTCGCGCGCTTCAGGCTCGGCAAGGGGCTGGCGCAGCTCGCCGACGAGGCGGCACGCAGCACCACCACGTTCGCGTCGATGGTCGAACAGACCGGGGCCGATGCCGCGACGCAGCGCGTGCAGGCGGAGATCGGCCGCCTGCTGCCGGCCTACCAGGCCCGCTGGGACGGCATGCTGGCGGCAATCTATGCCCGGCACTTCTCCGCGGACGCGCTGCATTCGCTGGCATCGCAAGGGACCCGCTCACCGCACGCGGCGCGTTTCAACGCGCTGCAGAACACGGTGGCTGCCGAGATGCGGGCCGACGCGCAGCCGCTGCTGCGGCAGCTGGTTGCCGACGCGCTGACCCGCGCCTCGCAACCGCGCTGACACCGCGTACAGCCGTACCCGCAGTCACCAGAGAGACGCAATGGCAGACCCTTACAACAACAGCGCACATCCGCCTGCCGCCCCCCGGCTAGACGATTCGATGGTGACCACGGCAATGGAACTGCCCGGCTTCCGCGTGGTGCGCAGTCTCGGCGTGGTACGCGGCATTACCGTGCGCTCGCGCTCGATCGTGGGCAACGTCCTTGGCAGCCTGCAGACGCTGTTTGGCGGCAACATCACCATCTACACCGAGCTGTGCGAGCAGGCGCGCGAGGAAACCTACCGCGACATGGCCAGGCACGCGCGGCTGCTGGGTGCCAACGCAATCATCGCCATGCGCTATGACGCGACCGACATCATGACCGGGTTGACCGAGGTGCTGTGCTACGGGACGGCGGTGGTGGTGGAGCCGACCAGCCGGTGAGGTACCGTGCGGCGTACCGGAAGCGGTACGCCGCAGTTGCGTTCAACGATCTGTTCCCTTCTGAAGAAACGCAGTCAGATTCAACAAGCCGGCCAGCGCGCTTTCAAGGTAGGCGACGAAGCTGCTGTGATGCTCCTGCAATTGTGTCCAGTAGGTCACGATTTCGTTCTCTTCGCCAGGATGCATGAACGTTGGATCCAGCAAGACGAAGTCTTCACCTTTGCCGGGCGGCCCGGACAGCTGAATCGCGTCGCCAAGACGTGCCATCAGCCACGGCTCATCCTCCGATGCCTCCTCTTCAAGCATGCTCCTCCAGTCGGAGGCAATCGTCGCGTTCTCATTGCCGAATGGCTGGATCAACTCGACCGGAAGCAAGGTGCTGATGTAGTTGCCGGGCATCAAAAACCCATTGCTGACAGACAGAAACTGCTTGTAGCTTGGCGGAAGCGAGATCCCAAGCCGCGCCTCTGCGGCGAGAATGCTGGCCTTGGATGCGGGGGGCATTCCGAGCCAGACGACATCCCCCGACAGGCAGCGTCGCGCCAGATCGGCCAGTGCGGAATCCGGGTGCGTTGCGAGGAATGGACTCAGCCCAAGGTCGACGTGCGCCTCTGCTGGCGAGGCTCTCCAGTGCGCGATTGCAGCAGTGTTCATTGCCTGCATCAGCTCATCCATTGCCATCATCGTTACCGTCTCCGATCAATGACTGGTGCGCCGCTGCGTTCGCGCGACGTCTCATTCGCATTACTCGACGACCTTCACCCGGAACTGCTCACCATCGAGCACGCGTGCCGCGGTGCAGAAGAAGTTGCCCAGTCTGCGCCCGACCTTCTGATTGCCTTCGCCAAGAATGTAGCGTACCGACATGGACGATTCCGGCACGACAGAGGCGCCCTGGTTCGTTGCTGCGAACGGGTATTCGTCACAGTTCAGTCCAGCGCCCGCGCTCTCTGGAAATCGCGTGCGACACAGTTTCCCGGCTGCAGTGCGGTTGGCGGTGTTTAGTCTGGCGTCACTCGTTCGTGTCAGTGCCGCGCCTCTCAGCCAAGCATCGTGATGCCAGTAGCCTATGTTCCCGGCAGTATCGACTGTGCAACCAGGTACACCCCGTGCATCAGGATTTTCATGCCACCTGCCGATCGTGCCGGGGAGCGTCGACTGTGCAACCTTGATGTGCTCGGCCGACTCATCCGTATCGGGATCGCTCAGGCTTACCTCGAAGACGGCAGGGTAGTCGGCGAATCGACACCCGGACGTACTGCTCCTGGCTACTTTGTCGCAGCGAAGCGTTGGCGCCGAACTCTGGATCAATGACTGGTCATTGTTGAAGCGCGACAGCACCAGTTGGGTGTCCTGGCCGGTCTTTCCCTCATCGGTATCGAATCCCAGGGGAACGGCGAAGTCGAACGTGCCCGGGCCCGACAACGTGAGGGGGGCGAAGGGCTGCCTGTCGGTGCAGCTGCCGCAGTAGAGCTCGGGAACAACGACCAAGCCGGACATTGCATTGCCCTGCACGGCATCGAACACCACGCGGACGCGATGCATCCATGTCTGGCCGTTTCGGGGCAGGGACACGTAGCCGTACAGCGTCACAGTGGCGGTCTCGGTCTGGCCGGTGTCGGGGTTGTGGGAGGAATAGGGTGCAGTTCGCTTGACGCAGTAGTGCAGGCGCGAGCCTGCAGCGTCTGCTTCGTCCTGGTCGCTGGCGTCCTTGCAGACCTCGTCGAAGGGAAGCTCTGGATTCTCCAGCGCGGCCTCGTACTGCCGAAGCTCGGCCATCGACATGCTGGCGATCATCTGCGCGTCGGACGGGCAGTCGTCGTCTTCGCGTGCGTTCACAGAGACGCTGAAAAGCAGGGCGACCAGCGCCAGTGCAAGCGGTGTGCGGTTCATGTGGGCTCCTTGGGTGCAACGGCGACAGGCGCACGGCGGCGTGCAGTGCCGTGGGTGATACGCCGAAACCCGGGAGGTGCTATGTAGGGAAAGTGCGGGGCGAATGCGAAGCGTGACGGGCCATGTATGTCGTTTACGACTACTGGCACGCTTCGGATGCCTCACCCTGCGGCCGCAGGGCCGATGCTGTGAACCCGTTCCGATCCATGCTGTGCCGCATTCGGCACGTTCTGGTGCGACGGGCTGCGGCTATGATTGAGGCGGCCGCCCCGCGCCGCATGCCTGCGTCCGCCGTTCAAAGGAAAATGATGCCGACGACCGTTCCCCGGGTTTCCTCGTCCTGCTTGCGCGTCTGCGCGGCCGTGGTGGCCTGCCTGCCGATGCCGGCGATGGCCTCGGATTTCACCGGCATGCTGACCGGGATGACCCTGATGCTGCTCGCGCTGGTGCTGCTGGTGGTGGCCCCTCTGCTGCTGGTGCGCCGGCATGCCTGGGCGCGGTGGCTGGGTACCGGGCTGGGCGGTCTGGCGATGCTGGTGGGGGTGGGGACCTTCTGCGTGGATACGTGGCGGGTGCTGGCCCGAATCAGGGCGCATACCGCAATGCCGACGCTGCTGTACCTGGGGCTGTACATCGCACTGTGGTTGGCCATTGCGTATGTCATCTGGCGGCTTCGCCGCCGGCCGCTCCCTGGCGCCAGCTGAGCGGCACGATACGCGCCACGTATCGCGGCGGCACGCAACAGGTATTGGATGCGGCGACGCCGTCCAACCGATGCTGTGCGGATGAGAGCACACAACAGGATTTCTTTCGATGGCCAGGTCGGTCTGATCACCGGTGCCGCCGGTGGCCTCGGCCTGGCGTACAGCCGGCTGCTGGCCCAGCGTGGCGCGCACGTGGTGATGCAGGACGTGGGGGCCGGGATGGATGGCACGGGCGGCGATCCGCAGCGGATCGCGATGGCGGCCGCGCAGTTGGACGGAGAGGGCCTGACGGTGCAGGCGGAGTCCGCAGGCATCGCCAGCCGCAGCGACTGCCACGCGCGGGTGGCGGCCATCCTGCAGCAGCACGGCCGGCTGGACTTCATCATCCACAACGCCGGATGGGTGCAGTACCAGCCGATCGATGCGCTGGACGAAGACGGCTTCGACCCGATGATGGCCATCGCGGCGAAGGCCCCGCTGTGGCTGGCGCAAGCGGCCTGGCCGGCGATGCGGACCGCCGGTTACGGGCGGATCGTGCTGACCACGTCCGACCGCGCGCTGTATCCGCAGTACGTGCAGAAGGGACTGGCGGCATACGCAGCAGCGAAGCTCGCCGCAGTGGGCATCGTCAATGTGCTGGCCGACGAGGGCGCGGCGCATGGCATCGTGGTGAATGCCGTGTCGCCGGTGGCCAAGACCCGGATGTGGGGTATTCAGGGCGAGCCGGATGAACTGCACCCGGCCGCGGTGGCGCCGGGTGCGGCGTTCCTCGCATCGGCCGCGTGCCGTGAGGGGGGCTGGATCCTGCGTGCCAGCAATGGCCAGTTCCATGCCACGCGGAACGTGGAAGCGGTCGCAGTCACCTATCCGCGCGATCTGCACGCGGTGAGCGCCGACAGCGTCGAGGCGGTGGCCGCGCAGTGGCCGGCGATTGCGCAGGCGACGATCGAGCCACGCTGACCGCACGCGGTTTACGCTTGGGGCTGTGTTCCGGGACAACATCGCACATGGTCGATCTCCGCCAGCTCCGTCAGTTCGTCGCCGTCGCCGAGGAGCTGCACTTCCACCGTGCGGCCGCGCGCCTGCACATGTCGCAGCCGCCGTTGACCGCGGCCATCCGGCGGCTGGAGGAAGCGATCGGCAGCGAGCTCATCCAACGTGGCAACCGCACGCTGGGACTGACTGCGGCCGGCAAGGTGCTGCTGGAGGAGGCACGCGCGACCCTGCAGCAGGCCGACCATGCGTTGGTGGCCACCCGTGATGCGGCGGCCGGGCGCACCGGTACGGTACGGGTGGGGTATGTGGGCAGTGCGCTGTACGGGCGCCTGCCGCGGGTGATCCGTGCGTTCCGGGTCAGCCATCCACAGGTGCGGCTGGAACTGATCGAGGCGACGTCCGCACGCCAGGTCGCGCTGCTGCGCGGGCAGCGGCTGGATGTCGGGGTGCTGATTCCACCGGTGCACGAGGCCGGCGACATGCAGCTGCGCGCGTTCGATACGGACCGGCTGGCGATCGCGTTGCCGCGAAGCCATCCGCGTGCCGGCGATGCCTCCCTTGCCTTGTCCGCACTGGCCGCGGAGCCGTTCGTACTGTGGCCCGCGCGCGAAGGACAGGGCTTCCATGCGCAGGTGGTGCGGCTGTGCGCTGCCGCCGGCTTCGTGCCGCATGTGGTGCAGGAGGCGCACGGCATGCATGCGGTGCTGTCGCTGGTGGCGGTCGGCGCGGGCATCGCGATCGTGCCGGCGAGCATGCGCGGCTTCCGCGCGGAGGATATCCACTACCAGCCGCTGGCCGATGCGGACGCGTCGTTCGATCTGCAGTTGTGCCTGCGTGGCGGTGAGCGGGCGCCGGCGCTGCAGCAATGGATGCAGGCAGCGGCGATGACGGCAGGGAAATAGCCGCATTCATGCGGATGCCACATGCCCTCCACGGCGCGTACGCACGCACGGCCGTAACGTGGATCGTCCCCACTGCTGCTGGAGACCCCCATGAATCCCTTGCAGGCTGCGAGCCGCGTGATGCGCGACGGTCTGGTGGAGATCGCCGCGCTGCTGGTCGGCGAGCGCGCCGACGCGCTGCGCCGCGATGACGCTCCCGCTCCGGGCGTGGGCATCGCGCTGCCGCGTCGCCCGCCGTTGAAGCGTCCGCTGCTGCATGGGCGAAAGGGCATGGCGCCGTGGCAGAAGGTTGCAGGCGGTCCTCGCCGGCGCGACTGAGCGGCCCATTCTGATGCGGCCCCGACAAACCTGAACACGCAAACGTGTTGCCTTCGGCGGGGTTGTGGCTAACTAGCGCCCCGGATCATCAACGACGGAACGACGCGTGTGAAGAAAGCAGGACGATGGGGGCTGGCCGCCCTGATGCTGGTGGCGGCCCTGTGGGTGAGCGGCTGGCTGGCCTTCCAGTTCCCCGGGCCCGCGTGGGTGCGTTACGGGGTGGTCGGGGCCTGGGCGTTGTTTGCCGTCGGTACTGCGGTGGCGGTGGGCCGCGCCCGCGCCGGCCGTTGGCCGGGGCCGGTGTTCGTGACGGTGCTGGTGGTGACCGGGGTGTGGTGGCTGCTGGTGGCGCCGCGCCAGGACCGGGTCTGGGCCGACGATGTCGCCCAGCGGCTCAAGGTGGTCGCGTTCGATGGCAACCACGTGGTGCTCGACAACGTGCGCAACTTCACCTGGCGCAGCGAGGACGATCACGATGTGCGCTGGGAGCGCCGCGCCTATGACCTCGACCAGTTGCGCTCTGCCGATCTGATCCTGTCCTACTGGATGGGCCCGACGATCGCGCACACGCTGGTGTCCTTTGGCTTCGCCGATGGCCGCTACCTGGTGTTCTCGCTGGAGATCCGCAAGGAGCGGGGCGAGTCGTTCTCGGCCTTGGGCGGCTTTTTCCGCAAGTTCGAAATGACCCTGGTGGCGTCGGAGGAAACCGACATCGTGCGCGTGCGCAGCAATGTGCGTGGCGAAGATGTGTATCTGTACCGCCTGCAGGGCATGACCCGGGAGCAGCTCAAGGGGCTGTTCGTGTCCTACCTGGGCGAGGCGCGCAAGCTGGATGCCGCACCGGCGTTCTACAACACGCTGACCAGCAACTGCACCACGATCGTCTACGAACTGGCCAGGCAGATCGCGCCGGGCCTGCCACTGGACTACCGGCTGCTGGTATCGGGCTATTTCGCCGAGTACGCGCGCGATCTGGGCGTGCTGACCCCAGGCGTGCCGTTCGCCACGCTGAAGGCGCGTGGGCGCATTACTGAACGGGCCCGCGCCGCCGGCGACGCGCCCGATTTCTCCCGCCAGATCCGCCGCGGTGTCCCCGGCATCGAGCAAGGAATCGAACCATGATGCTGCGTGTGAATGGCCTGTCGCGGCGCGTGCTGCCGTTGCTGGCGATGGTGCTGTCGCTGCTGTTGTCCAGCGGTTGCGCGATGGTGACGATGAAACAGGTGGCGCCTACCGACTACCTGGCCAACAAGCGCGGCGACGTACTGACGTCAGGCAAGTTGAGCGCCGCCTCGCAGGAAACGCTGAGCGTCATCGGCCTGGATGAGGATCTGTGCGCCAAGGACACGGTGGCCTGCCAGAAGACGCTCGAGGACACCGTGGTCCTGCCCGAGGAACAGCGGTTGTCGGCGCTGTCCGAGCTGTGGGTGAAGACGGCGCTGGGCCTGAGCCCCAAGCCGAAGGACCGCGACAAACACCCGATGTCCGATGCGGCGCTGGATGCGTGGCTGGAAGCGGCACGCTATGCCTATGCCTACCTCTTCTTCAGCGGGCGTACGCCGTCCGATCGCGCGTTCGAGGACCGGCAGACCCAGGTTCGCGACTACTACAACTACGCTGCCGAACAGACGGCGGCGGTAGTGTTCAAACGTGCCCGCGCGCGCGCGCTGGAAGGCGAGGACTACAACGCACCAGTGGCCGGCGAGCGCTGGACGCTGACCTCGGACTTCGATGAACTGCGGATGCCCAGCATCCCCACCAGCATGGTCTCGGCCTCCTCGGTGAGCTTCGCCGGGCTGCGCAGCACGTATCGCCGTGATGGTTTCGGCGCCGAACTGGTGGTGGTGATGGACCCGCCCAAGCTGGTGGCGCCGGCGGACGGCCAGAAGGCCGCGATTCCGCAGTACAGCGAGATGTCGGCGATCAATGCCACCGCCCTGCTGCGCTTCAAGGGCGATACCCTGCAGCAGGTGCTGGATACCACCCAGGTGCTGTTCGATGTGTACTCGCCGGAGTCCACCGAAAGCGTGGACCTGCACGGCGAGAAGGTGCCGCTGGCCGGCAACTTCACGGCCGCCTACGGCATGTGGCTGGCCCAGTCGGGATTCGCCACGCAGTCGCTGCGCACGTTGTTCGGACTGAGCGAAGGCATCGCCGAGCCGCACATGTACCTGATGCAGCCGTGGGACCCGAACCGCCGCATCATCTTCATGCTGCACGGCCTGGGCAGCAGTCCGGAGGCGTGGGTCAACGTGGCCAACGAGGTCATGGGCGATCCTGAGCTACGCCGGCATTTCCAGGTGTGGCAGGTGTACTACCCGACCAATGCGCCGATCGCGTTGAACCGGTTCGAGATCAACCAGGCGTTCAACAACACGCTGAAACACTTCGATCCCACCGGCAGCAGCCCGGCCTCCAAAGACATGGTGTTCATCGGCCACAGCATGGGCGGCGTGCTGGCGCGCCTGCTGGTGACCTCATCCGGCGACGCACTGTGGGACCAGCTTCTGGCCAACTACGATCTCAAGGGCGAACGGCTGAAGCGGGTGGAGGCCAAGCTCGGGCCACTGCTGCACTTCACCGCCGAGCCCAGCGTGGAGCGTGCGATCTTCATCGCCGCGCCGCACAAGGGCACCGACATCGCCGGCAACCGGATCGGTCGCCTGATCGGGCGGCTGGTGCGCCTGCCGATCACCCTCCTGGGCAAGTTCGAGGATGTGTTCCAGACCCTGCAGCAGGCCGAGACGCAGTCGGCGCAGCCGACCAAGCTGCAGATTCCCAACAGCATCGACAACCTCAAGGCCAGCGATCCATTCGTGAAGGCGGCCGGTGCGCTGCCGATCATGCCGGGGCTGAAGTACCACTCGATCATCGCCCAGCGCAAACCCGAGGTGCCGCTGGAACAGTCCGACGACGGGCTGGTGCCGTACTGGAGCGCGCATCTGGAGGGGGCGGTGTCGGAGAAGGTGATCATCTCCGGCCACAGCGTGCAGGAAACCCCGCAGGCCGTGCTGGAAATCCGCCGCATCCTGCGCGAGGACCTCAAGGAAGTGGGCGACGCGCACCCGTAGCGCGGGGCTTTGCCCCGCTGCGATGGGCCGATGCGAAGGGCAGCCGGGTAGAACCCGGCTCTACAGGGGCCTTCAACGGTTGCCGGAGGGAAACCGGCGCGCGGTTGGGCGCGCTCCCGTAGAGCGGGGCTCTGCCCCGCTGCGATGGGCCGATGCGAAAGGCAGCCGGGTGGAACCCGGCTCTACGGGGGACTTCAACGGTTGCCGGGTGGAACCCGGCTCTACAGGGGCCTTCAACGGTTGCCGGGTGGAACCCGGCGCGCGGTTGGGCGCGCACCCGTAGAGCGGGGCTCTGCCCCGCTGCGATGGGCCGATGCGAAAGGCAGCCGGGTGGAACCCGGCTCTACGGGGGACTTCAACGGCAGCCGGGTGGAACCCGGCTCTACGGGGACTTCAACGGCAGCCGGGTAGAACCCGGCTCTACGGGGGACTTCAACGGCAGCCGGGTAGAACCCGGCTCTACGGGGGGCCTTCAACGGTTGCCGGGCGCTACACGCGCCGTGCCACGGCTGCGCTGGCCACGGCGAGGAGCAGCATGATGGCGTAGGTGAGCAGGTAGCCGACCATCACGTTGCCCTGCAGGAACAGGGCGAACAGCGAGCCGGAGATGGCCAGCGTGGTCGCCACGCCGAGCGCTTCGCTCAACTGCAGGGCCGATGTGTTGGCGCCCTGTTCGGCCGGCGGCGACAGTGACAGCGTGAGCACCGACAGGCTCGGGTAGATCAGGCCCATGCCGAGTCCGGTCAGCGACCAGCCGGCCAGCGCCAGCCACAGCGGCACGCCGGGCTGGATCGCCAGTGATGTGGCGAGGATGCCTGCGCACATCAGCAGGGCGCCGCTCTGCAGCAGTTGCCGGCGTGACCAGCCGCGCTGCTGATGGCCCTGCAACCACGAGCCACTGAACCAGCCCAGTGCGCCCAGGCTCAATGCCACGCCCGCCAGCAACGGGGTCAGGCCGCGTTCGCGCTGCAGCAGCAGCGGCAGGAAGGCTTCGCAGCCGAAGAAGGCCGAGGCGGCGATGCCGCGCAACGCGATCACGCTGGGCAGGCCGCGATGCAGGCGCAGGGTGCCGCGCGGCAGCAGCCTCCAACTGCACAGCGCGAGCAACGCCAGGGCCGGCAGCAGCAGGCCCAGGGCTGCCCAGCCGGACTGCTGGCCGCCGATATACAGCAGCAGCGCGCCGATCGACGCACCGATGGCCCAACGCACCACCGTGGGGTGGCTGTCGGCAGCGGCGCCGGTGGGCGGCAGCTTGCGCAGCGCCGGGCGCAGCAGCAGGGCGGCCGGGATGGCGAGCAGAGGCACGGCCAGGAACACCCAGCGCCAGCCCAGATGCTGCACGATCAGCCCGCTGATGCTGGGGCCGATCAGCGAAGGCACCACCCAACCGGCGGAAAATGCGGCGAACACGCGTGGGCGCATTGCCTCTGGAAATGTGCGGCCGACCAGGACATACAGCGCCACCGAGATCGCACCGGCGCCCAAGCCCTGCATCAGCCGGCCCAGCACCAGTACCGGCATGTGCTGGGCCAGCCCGGCCACCAGCAGGCCGGCGATGAAGCAGGCCAGACCCAGCCACAGCGGCCGCGCCGGACCGCGCTGATCGCTCCAGCGTCCGGCCAGGGTCATGCCGATGACGCTGGTGGCCAGCGTTCCGCCGAAGGCGAGTGCGTAGAGCCGCAGGCCATCCAGGTCATGCGCGACAGTGGGCATGGCGGCGGCCACTGCCAACGCCTCAAACCCGTGCAGCGACACGAGGGCGACCATGCCGATGGTGGTGGCGCGGTAGGTCGGGGACAGGATCGACGGCGATGGGGCACGATCGGGGGCGGACGCGGTGACGCTGACATCGGAAGACATGGGAACATCCAGGCAACAGGGGGGCAGGGCGCTTGCAGGGCGCCGGCGCACAGCGCAGGATGTCACCTGAACCAAGGTTGAGGTCAAGCAGTGATCGCGCAGGAATTGAGTGTAGGCGAAGTGGCCAGGCGCAGTGGCGTGGCGGTATCGGCGCTGCACTTCTACGAGCGCAAAGGGCTGATCCGCAGTCTGCGCACGGCGGGCAACCAGCGCCGTTTCGCCCGCGATGTACTGCGCCGGCTGGCGGTGATCCGCGTCGCGCAGCGGGTGGGAATGCCGTTGGAGGCCGTCTCCGCCGCCTTTGCCGCGCTACCGGAGAACAAGACCCCGACCAAGGCCGAATGGGCACGGATGTCGGCGCTGTGGCGCAGTGAGCTGGATCAGCGGATCGAGCAGCTGCTGCTGTTGCGCGACCAGCTCACCGACTGCATCGGCTGCGGCTGCCTGTCGCTCAAGCGCTGCCGGCTGACCAACCCGGGCGATGCACTGGGCGAGCAGGGCGACGGCCCGCGGCGCTGGGAATGAACAGGTGGCGGCCAGCGGCCGGCACGGCCGGGCCTGGGCGTCGGCTCACCAGACGGTAAGCACCTGGCCGCTCTGCACACCTTCCACGCTGCGCTGGTAGGCCAGTGACGCACGCTGCGCGGTCACCGGTTCAAACCCGGGGAAGTACGCGCCGTAGTTGTCCATCGACTCGACCAGCACGTTCGGGCTGACCACATTGATGCGCAGCCCGCGCGGCAGCAGTTCGCAGGCGGCACCGCGCACGAAGCCTTCCAGCGCCGCATTGACGGCGGTGGCGTTGGCGCCGTCGCGGATCGGCTGGGCGCTGACGATGCCGCTGGTCAGCGTGATCGATCCCCCCACCCGCAGATGGCGCTGTGCGGCCAGTGCCAGCCGCACCTGGCCGAGCAGTTTGTCCTGCAGGCCCAGGTTGAACTGGTCGGCACGCATGTCGGCCAGTGGACCGAAGTGCAGGCGGCCGGTCGTGGCGACCACCGCATCCAGCGCGCCGACCTGGTCGAACATCGCCTGCACGCTGGCATCGTCGGTGAGGTCCACCTGCACGTCGCCGCCGTGCCGGCCGGCACGAATCAGTTCATGGTGCGCGCCCAGGGTGGCGGCAACGGCCTGGCCGAGGGTACCGCTGGCGCCGACAAGCAGAATTTTCATGGGGCTCGCTCCGGGTGAGGGAAGCCCAGTCTGCGCTGCTGCGAGTGGTTCGGTAACCGGCGTATGCTTTGCAGATTGCAAAGCAGGGGTTTCCAATGGATACGTTGCGCTGCATGCAGGCGTTCGTGGCCGTGGTTGAACAGGGCAGCTTCAACGCCGCCGCCGAGCAGCTGGCGGTGTCGTCAGTGATGGTCGGCAAGTACATCCAGCAGCTGGAGACGCACCTTGGCGTGCGCCTGCTGCAGCGGAACACACGCCACCAGAGTCTCACCGATGCCGGCCGCAATTACCTGGCCGGCTGCCGGGCGGTGCTCGAGCAGGTGCAGCAGGCCGAAGCCAGTGTGGAAGGCCTCCAGGCGCAACCGCAGGGTGTGCTGCGGATCAGCGCGCCGGTGACCTGGGGCAGCTGCGTGCTGGCGCCGCTGGTGGCGCGCTACCTGGCGGCGTATCCGCAGGTGACGGTGGAACTGGACCTCAACAACCGCCGCGTGGACATGATCGAAGAGCAGTTCGACGCGGTGGTGCGGATGGGCCAGCTCGGGTCGGCCGAATGGGTGGCGCGACCGCTGCCGCCGTATGCGATGGAGATCTGCGCGGCGCCGTCCTACCTCGCGCGCAAGGGCATTCCGCAGCATCCGGGTGACCTGCGCGACCACGATTGCCTGACCCACCTGGCCTGGCGCGGGGGGCATGGCTGGCGGTTGCGCGGGCACCCCGAGCAGGACTGGTCGGAGCATTCGCGGCTGCTGTGCAACGACGGCGACGGCCTGCGTCGCGCCGCATTGGCCGGCGCCGGGCTGATCCTGCAGCCGGCGGTGCTGCTGGCCGAGGATGTGGCGGCGGGGCGATTGCAGCCGGTGCTGGCCGATTACCTGCCCGAGCCGCGTCCGTTGCATCTGGCCTACCTGCCGGATCGCCGGCCGCGGCCGAAGCTGTCCAGCTTCGTGGCGTTTCTGCTGGACAGCGTCGGCGCGGCAGCGCCGGCCTGAGGGCCGTCAGTCGTTGGCGGCCGACAACGCTTGGCCGCGGCGGGTGGCGGCCTCGATCGCCCGTCCGACGATGGCCTCGAAACCGTCGGCCTGGAACGATTCGATGGCCGCCTGGGTGGTGCCGTTCGGCGAGGTCACGCGGCGGCGCAGCTCGGCGGGCGCTTCGCCGGATTCATCGAGCATGCGCGACGCACCGAGCAGCGTCTGCACAACCAGCACGCGCGCGGCATCCGGAGCGAGGCCCTGCGCTTGCGCGGCCGCCTCCATCGCTTCGGCCAGCAGGAAGACATACGCGGGGCCGCTGCCGGAGACGGCGGTGACCGCGTCCATCCGCGCTTCGTCGTCGATCCAGACCGTGCGCCCGGCGCTGGCCAGCAGCGTGTCGGCCTGCTGGCGCTGGGCGTGGCTGACACCGGCGGTGGCAAACAGCCCGGTGACGCCGGCGCCGAGCAGGGCGGGGGTGTTGGGCATGGCGCGGACCACCGCCGGGCTGCCCCCCAGCCAGCGCACCAGCTGCGCGCTGGTGATGCCGGCTGCGATGGAGACCACCAGGGGGGCCTGTGCTGCGGCACTCTCTTCCAGCGACGCGCAGACGTCGCGCAGCACCTGCGGTTTCACCGCCAGCAGCCAGACCTGCCCCTGCGCGGCGGCTTCGCTGGCGCTCGCGTAGGTGTGCACGCCGAAGTCGGCGGTGAGCTGGCTGCGCAGCTCGGCCACCGGTTCGGCGACATGCAGATGGGCGGGGGCGACCCCTTGGCGGATCAAGCCGGCGATCAGGCTGCGGGCCATGTTGCCGCCGCCGATGAAGGTGATCGAAGTGCTGGTCATGAGGCGTCCTTGGTCAGAGGGGAGCGCCGGGGGCAACCCGGCTGCGTGGTACGAGGCAGATCGTAGCGGCGGGTTCCACGGGGCTGCGGGTGTCGTGTGCGGGAAGCCGCGGGGCAGAGCCCCGCTCTTCGGATCAATGGCGTGCGCCGAACAGGGCGGTGCCGATGCGGACCAGGGTGGCACCGTGGGCGATGGCCTCGGGGTAGTCGCCGCTCATGCCCATCGACAGCGTATCCACCGCCGGATGGGTGGCCGACAGTGCCTGGAACAGCCCGCCCATGCGCTCGAACGCCGCCGCTCGGCGCGATGCTTGGGGCCACGGCGCGGGGATGGCCATCAGGCCGCGCAGGCGCAGGGTGGGCGCGGCATCGATTGCTGCCGCCAGCGCCGGGATCGCCTCGGGCGTGCAGCCATGCTTGCTGTCTTCATCGTCGATGTTGACCTGGATCAGCACGTTCAGCGGCGTGAGGGAGGCCGGGCGATGTGCGGCCAGCGCGGCGACCAGTTTTGGCCGATCCACGCTCTGCACCCAGTCGAAGTGCTGTGCCGCCAGTTCGGCCTTGTTCGACTGCAGGTGACCGATCAGGTGCCACTCCAGGCCCAGCGCGGCCAACGCGTCGATCTTGGCCACCGCTTCCTGCACGTAGTTCTCGCCGAACGCACGCTGCCCCTGTGCGGCCAGTGCGGCGACCGCGTCGGCCGGCTGGGTCTTGGAGACGGCCAGAAGACGGGGATCTGGCCGCCCGGCGGCCGAGGCCGCGTTGTGCAGGTTCATCAGGAGGGTGGACAGGGGCAGCGCGGACACGGGCGTATTCCGGTAGATCAGGAACGCTATACTGCCGCCCGGGGAAAGAACCTTCCAGTCGCAGCAGTCATGGGGAGTAGCAGCGCATGGATATCGCCGAACTGTTGGCGTTTTCCGTAAAGAACAAAGCGTCGGATCTGCATCTGTCGGCCGGCCTGCCGCCGATGATCCGCGTGGACGGCGATGTCCGTCGCATCAACATTCCGGCCCTGGACCACAAGCAGGTGCATGCGCTGGTGTACGACATCATGTCGGACAAGCAGCGCCGCGATTTCGAAGAGTTTCTCGAGGTCGACTTCTCGTTCGAGATCCCGTCGCTGGCGCGCTTCCGTGTCAACGCGTTCAACCAGAACCGGGGCGCCGGTGCGGTGTTCCGTACCATTCCCTCGGAAGTGCTCACGCTGGAAGACCTGGCGTGTCCGCCGATCTTCCGCGAGCTGATCGACCAGCCGCAGGGCCTGATTCTGGTCACCGGCCCGACCGGTTCGGGCAAATCGACCACGCTGGCGGCGATGATCGACCACATCAACAAGAACGAATACGGCCACATCCTCACCGTCGAGGACCCGATCGAATTCGTCCACACCTCGCAGAAGTGCCTGATCAACCAGCGTGAAGTCCATCGCGATACGCATGGCTTCAACGAAGCGCTGCGTTCGGCCCTCCGTGAAGATCCGGACATCATCCTGGTCGGCGAACTCCGCGACCTGGAGACCATCCGTCTGGCACTGACCGCTGCCGAAACCGGTCACCTGGTGTTCGGTACGCTGCACACCAGCTCGGCGGCCAAGACCATCGACCGCATCATCGACGTGTTCCCCGCCGGCGAGAAGTCGATGGTGCGCTCGATGCTGTCCGAGTCGCTGCGTGCGGTGATCTCGCAGGCGCTGTTGAAGAAGGTCGGCGGCGGGCGTACCGCCGCGTGGGAAATCATGGTGGGCACCCCGGCCATCCGCAACCTGATCCGCGAGGACAAGGTGGCGCAGATGTACTCGGCGATCCAGACCGGCCAGCAGATGGGCATGATGACGCTCGACCAGCATCTCCAGGACCTGGTCAAGCGCAGCCTGATCACGCGCAACCAGGCCAAGGATTACGCCAAGGACAAGCGCATTTTCGAATAGAGGTCGCGCCGGGCCCGGCCCGGTTCGATACGTTCGGTAGTGCCGGCCGCTGGCCGGCACCTGGCAATCTTCGGAGCACACCGCGATGAGCACCACCACCATCGACTTCACCTCGTTCCTCAAGCTGATGGCGCACCAGAAGGCGTCGGACCTGTTCATCACCGCCGGCATGCCGCCGGCGATCAAGGTCAACGGCAAGATCTCGCCGATCACCCAGACCCCGCTGACGCCGCAGCAGAGCCGCGACCTGGTGCTCAACGTGATGACGCCGGCGCAGCGCGAGGAGTTCGAGAAGACCCACGAATGCAACTTCGCCATCGGCCTGTCCGGTGTCGGCCGTTTCCGCGTGAGCTGCTTCTACCAGCGCAACCAGGTGGGGATGGTGCTGCGTCGGATCGAGACGCGCATTCCCACCGTGGAAGAGCTGAGCCTGCCGCCGATCATCAAGACGCTGGCGATGACCAAGCGCGGCATCATCCTGTTCGTCGGCGCGACCGGCACCGGCAAGTCGACCTCGCTGGCGGCGATGATCGGCTACCGCAACCACAACTCCACCGGGCACATCATCACCATCGAAGACCCGATCGAGTTTGTGCACAAGCACGAAGGCTGCATCATCACCCAGCGTGAAGTGGGCATCGATACCGACAGCTGGGAAGCGGCGCTGAAAAACACGCTGCGCCAGGCACCGGACGTCATCATGATCGGCGAGGTGCGGACCCGCGAAGGCATGGACCACGCCATCGCATTTGCCGAGACCGGCCACCTGGTGCTGTGTACGCTGCATGCCAACAACGCCAACCAGGCGATGGACCGCATCATCAACTTCTTCCCTGAGGACCGCCGCAACCAGCTGCTGATGGATCTGTCGCTGAATCTCAAGGGCGTGGTGGCCCAGCAGTTGATTCCCTCGCCGGACGGCAAGTCGCGCAAGGTGGCGATGGAGATCATGCTTGGCACGCCGCTGGTGCAGGATTACATCCGCGACGGCGAGATCCACAAGCTCAAGGAAGTGATGAAGGAGTCCGTGCAGCTGGGCATGCGCACGTTCGACCAGAGCCTGTTCGAGCTGTACCAGGCCGGCGAGATCAGCTACGAGGATGCCCTGCGCTACGCCGACTCGCAGAACGAAGTACGCCTGCGCATCAAGCTGTCGCAGGGCGGCGACGCGCGCACGCTGTCGCAGGGTCTGGATGGGGTGGAGATTTCCGAGATCCGCTGACGCGGCGGGGTCGGACGCGGGCGCGCGCGGTGCATGACCGGCGCGCCCTTGACCCGGTGCGTTTACCTCATCCGCGGATGAACGCCAGCAGATCCGGATTGATCACGTCGGCGTGGGTGGTGCACATGCCGTGCGGATAGCCTTTGTAGACCTTCAACGTGCCGTGCTTGAGCAGCTTGATCGCCAGCTCCGCCGAGTCGGCGATCGGCACGATCTGGTCGTCGTCGCCGTGCATCACCAGCACCGGCACGTCGATCTTCTTCAGGTCCTCGGTGAAGTCGGTTTCCGAGAAGGCCTTGATGCAGTCGTAGTGCGCGTTGATCGCGCCCATCATGCCCTGGCGCCACCAGTTGTCGATGATGCCCTGCACCGGCGGGGTGCCGTCGCGGTTGAAACCATAGAAGGGAATCGGTACCTCGCGGTAGAACGCGGCGCGCCCGGCTGCCAGCTGCGCGCGGAAGCCGTCGAACACCTCCCTGGGCGTGCCGCCCGGGTTGGTGGCGCTCTTGATCATGACCGGCGGCACCGCGCCGATCAGGACGGCCTTGGCAACGCGCCCGGGCTTGGCCTGGGCCACGTAATGGGCCACCTCCCCGCCGCCGGTGGAATGCCCCACGTGCACGGCGTCGCGCAGGTCCAGGTGCTCGGCCAGGGCATTGACGTCGGCCACATAGGTGTCCATCTCGTGGCCGTCACGGGTCTGCGAGGAGCGGCCGTGGCCACGCCGGTCGTGGGCGATCACGCGGTAGCCCTGCAGCAGGAAGAACTGCAGCTGGCTGTCCCAGTCGTCGGCGCTGAGCGGCCAGCCGTGGTGGAAGACGATCGGCTGGCCCTTGCCCCAGTCCTTGTAGAAGATCTGGGTGTTGTCCGGGGTGGTGACATACGGCATGACGCGAACTCCTTTGGGGGTGGGGGATACGCGGGGTGAGGCCAGCATGCTGCCGCAGCCGGGTGTTCAGCCGGCATGAAAAGAACCGGCGGCCGGCGGCGTGTCGATTCTCCACCCGCTGCAGCGTCGAACCGATGACAGGCGTGCCCTCCGGCCCGCCGCCCTGCGGAGTACCGAGATGAGCGACACCCCGATCAAAGGCCCTGCGTCCTACTTCCCATCCATCGAGAAAACCTATGGCCAGCCGGTCGGCCACTGGCTGGCGCTGCTGGTTACCCAGGGCGGGCTCAAGCACATGGAACTGGTGGCGTTCCTGAAAACCGAGCACGGGCTGGGCCACGGCCACGCCAATGCGCTGGTGGCCCACCACCTGCGCGGTGGGGGCGGCTGAACGGCCCGGCCAGCTGGCTGAACGATTTCAACTGCAACTGTCACGTAGATCGTGTCTAATACCGCCCCCACCCGCGGTACCCCCACGTGACTTCCCTTGATTCCCACAGCCCCGAGCCGTGCGGCGACGCTGACGGCCACCTGGTCACCGCCGGCCCGCTGACCCCGCCGCCGGACAGTGCCGGCACCGTCGCCGACGAGAAGGCGCTGCGCCATTCCGTTGCCGAGGACGTGCAGGGCATGCTGCTGGCCACGCTGGTGGCCTCGCTGGGCCTGGCCATCTTCGCCAAGGGCGGGCTGATGATCGGGGGCATGGCCGGGTTGGCGTTCCTGGCCCATTACGCCTTCGGCTGGAACTTCGGCCTGGTGTTCGTGCTGGTCAACCTGCCGTTCTACTGGGTGGCGGTGCGACGCATGGGCTGGGAGTTCACGCTCAAGACCTTCGCGGCGGTGACCGCCTGTGGCGTGCTGACCGACCTGCTGCCGCGCTGGGCCGATTTCGCCCACATCAGCTCGCTGTACTCGGCCATCGTCGGTGGCGCGCTGGCTGGCCTGGGCATCCTGTTCTACATCCGCCACCGTGCCAGCCTCGGCGGCATCGGCATCCTGGCGGTGTACCTGCAGCGCACCCGTGGCTGGAGCGCGGGCAAGGTGCAGATGTCCTTCGACACGCTGCTGATGTGCGTGGCCTTCTTCGTGCTGTCCCCGTCGAAGGTGATGTACTCGGCGATCGGCGCGGTGGTGCTCAGCCTGGTGCTGATGTTCAACCACCGCCCCGGCCGTTACATGGGCGTGTGACCCGAGGCGGCTGCCAGCCGCGCGAACACCGGGCAGTCCGGGCTGTGCGCGCCTGGCAGGTAGCCCAGGCTCATCAGGAACTCGCCGGTGATCTCACCCCCGGTGAAGCGGAAGGTTTTCTTGAACAGCTTCACCCAGGCCGCCTTGTCCTGCGGATGGTGCGCGTCCAGCCAGGCGGCGAAACTGCCGTGGCTGGCCCGCAGCTGCTGGATGACCTGCGCGTTGTGGACGGCGGCATGCACCTTGAGCCGGTTGCGGATGATGCCGGCGTCGCCCAGCAGGCGTTCGATGTCGCGCTCGCCATAGGCGGCCACGGTGTCCACATCGAAACCGTCGTAGGCGGCACGGAAGCCCTCGCGTTTCTTCAGGATGGTCTCCCAGCTCAGCCCGGCCTGGTTGATCTCCAGGATCAGCCGTTCGAACAGCTCGCGTTCGTCGCGTTGCGGGAAGCCGTACTCGTGGTCGTGGTAGTGGCCATGCACGGGATGGCCAGGGGCGATCAGGCAGTAGCCGCTCACGGGGTGTCCTCGGACGAAGGGGGAGGGGTCTGGATGTCCTGCGGCTCGCCGCCATCCAGTGATACCTGCGGCCAGCGCGGGCGATGCAGCGTGATGTTGCCCTGGCGCACTGCGGTCTGGATGCGCCCGGTGCTGCCGGCCCAGAAGGTGAGGGTACCGCCGTCACGCCACTGTGCGCCTTCCAGGACATGCAGTTGGCAGGACGATCCCACCGTGCCGCTCACATCGCACAACAGCATCTCGTCGCGGCCGTCGCCATCCAGATCGCGGCGCAGGGCGACGCACGGATGGCCGGGCCGCAGGCAGTCGTTGGCGGACACCTTGCCGGCGAGCAGCGCGTCCCACCAGGCGGTATCCGGTGCCGGGCTGTTGGCGGCAGGCACGAGCTGGCGCTGCAGCACCGCGCGCTCGGTGACCGCCGCCACCGACGACGACGACGTCGCACGGTCGCCATGCCAGCGCGACTGGCGCGCCAGCGCGGCATCGATCACCGCCACGGCGGCGGGAGCGTCCTTGAAGCCCGGGGCGTCACGCAGCGCCTGCAGGGCCTGGTAGCCGCGCCGGCCGAGCTCGAAACGCAGTACGCGTGCGTCATCTTCCTCGATCTGCGGCGCCTGCGCCTGCAGGCGGGCGACCTGGCTGTGCACGCTCAGCCGCACCGGGTCCAGCAGGGGCGTATGCGGCAGCACCGCAGCGGCCAGCACGGCCCAGCAGACCCATCGGTTGATCGTCTCGATGCCCTGCAACCAGCGCGGGAACCGGCGCAGCGCGGCCCACGCGTAGCCGAGCGCGTACCCGGCCAGCAGCAGCGCGATCAGCGCCACCCACACCCGCGGCAGCGTCCAGCCATGCTGCTCCACGCGCAGGGCCACTGCGTAGAGGGCCAATCCGGCGTAGACCGGCAACGCCAGCAGGCTGGCATCCACCAGCCGCCGCAACCACGCCGGATACGGCGTCACGTCGCTGTCCTGCTGGTAAACCGCATTGGTGAACACCACCAGCAGCGCCACGATGGAGAGCAGCAGGGCGGCAGCCGAGCGGGTCTTCCACAGCGGTTCCAACCCGGTGAACGGCAGGCTGCACACGAACAGCACCGCGATGAACGCCAGCAGTGGCAGCAGCCCCTTGCACACCGCGAACAGCACCTGCCGGGTGACCTGCACCGCGCGCTGCTGGGTGCGTCCGATCAGGATGCCAAAGCCCATCAGCGTGCCGGTGGCCACTGCGATGAAGGCGCCCTGCTGGAACAGGTCGCGGAAGAAGCGGATATCCACCAGCATGAACAGCAGTGCCCACAACGACAGCAGCAGCCAGGTCAGTCCGGTGAACGCCACCGCCAGGGCCAGCGTCAGGGCGTTCTGCCAGGCGTGTTCAAACAACGCGGTGTAGGTGGCGCGCCAATGGCCGCTGGCGAGCCGGTACTGCCACCACGGCAGCAGCACGAAGAAGCCCACCGCCATGCTCAAGGCAAATGGCGTCACCAGCGGGCCTTCGGCCAGGCCGGGCGCGCCCTGCAGATTCCAGCCGATCCAGCCGGACAGCGCCAGCACACCCAGCAGGCCGACGGCGGCGTGCGCCCAGAGACGGCGGTCGTTGAGCCGTGTTGCCGCCAGTACGATCGCGCCCGGTATCAGCAGGACGGCCGCGTTCCAGCACAATTGGCCGGTGATGCTGTCGAACGGCCAGGTGGTATCTGCCTGGGTGGCGATGTACAGCAGCAGTCCCTGCAACAAGGCAATCAGCACGATCGCGCTGCGGGTGTTCAGCGGCAGCGGCGGGCTGTCGTTCATGGAGGCTCTCCTTGCGTGAGTGCGTGCATCGTAGCGGAGGGCTCACGCCGGTGCGCAGGCCAGCGGGTAGAATGGCCCCATGTCCGAGCTTTCCACCTCTCTCGCCCATCATTTCCTGGTCGCGCTGCCGTCGCTGAGCGATCCCCCGTTCGCGCGCGGCGTTGCGCTGATCTGCCAGCACGACGACAACGGTGCGATGGGAGTACTGGTCAACCAGCCTTCCGAGTACACCCTCGGCGACGTGCTGGCGCAGATGGAGATCCCGACCGATGACGGCGCGCTGCGTGGGCAGATCGTGCTCAACGGCGGACCGGTGCATCCCGAACGCGGCTTTGTGATCCATGACGATGCGCGACCGTGGGATTCCAGCCTCAACGTGGGCCAGGGTGTGTACCTGACCACCTCGCGCGACATCCTCGAAGCGATGGCCCGCGGCGAAGGCCCGCGCAACGCGCTGGTCACGCTGGGCTGCGCGGGATGGAGCGAAGGCCAGCTTGAAAGCGAACTGGCCGACAACAGCTGGCTCACCGTGCCGGCCGACGAGGAGCTGCTGTTCACCACGCCGCTGGAGCAGCGCTGGCAGGGCGCGGCCTCGCGCATCGGCGTGGATCTGTTCCGCCTCACCGACTACAGCGGCCATGTCTGAGCCGACCGCCACCGCGCCCGGCACCATCCGCCGAGACGGCACCGTGCTCGGTTTCGACGTGGGCTCGCGCCGGATCGGTGTGGCCATCGGCAGTTCGTTCGGCACGCATGCCCGGGCCATCGCGGTTGTGGATGTGCATGGCAATGGGCCGGACTGGGCAGCGGTCGAACGCCTGCTCAAGGAATGGCGCCCGGACGGGCTGGTGGTTGGCGATCCGCTGACCCTGGACGGCCAGGACCAGCCCAACCGCAAGCGCGCGCAGGGTTTCGCGCGGCAGCTGCGCGAACGTTTCAAACTGCCGGTGGTGCTGATCGACGAGCGCTCCAGCTCGGTCGAGGCGGCACGCCGGTTTGCGGTCGAGCGCGCCGAAGGCCGCAAGCGTCGCCGTGATGCCGCCACCCTGGATGCGGTGGCCGCAGCGGTGATCATCGAACGCTGGCTGTCTTCGCCCGACGACGCCACCCCCGTTTCCTGACCCCCAGACCTAGCCCATGACCGCCTCGCAACTCGATTCCGATGGACGCCTGCGCCACCTGCTGACCCTGGAAGGGCTTCCCCGCCAGACCCTGCTGCAGCTGCTCGACCGGGCCGGCCAGATCCGCGACGCCGCGGTCGGCCGGGTCGGCAACAAGCGTCACGTGCTGGGGGGCTCGGCGGTGTGCACCCTGTTCTTCGAACCGTCCACGCGCACGCGCAGTTCGTTCCAGCTGGCTGCACAGCGGCTGGGCGCGGATGTGCTGAACTTCGACGCGTCAACCTCGTCCACGCGCAAGGGCGAAACCGCATGCGATACGCTGAAGAACCTGGAAGCGATGGGCGTGCGCGGCTTTGTCGTACGCCATCCCGATGACGGCGCCGTGGCTGCGCTGGCCGCGGCCGCAGGCGAGGGCACGGCCCTGGTCAATGCCGGTGACGGCCGCAGCGCGCACCCGACCCAGGGCCTGCTCGACATGTTGACCCTGCGCCAGGCCAAGGGCAGCGATTTCTCGAAAATGAAGGTGATCATCGTCGGCGACGTGAAGCACTCGCGCGTGGCCCGTACCGATCTGCATGCGCTGCGCACGCTGGGCGTGGGCGAGATCCGCGTGTGCGGCCCGCAGTCGCTGCTGCCGGACGACGACACCCTGAAAGGCTGCATCGTCGGCCAGGATTTCGACGCCATGCTGGAAGGCGCCGATGCGCTGATGATGCTGCGCCTGCAGCGCGAGCGCATGGAAGAAGGCCTGGTGCCGTCGCTCGAGCAGTATCACGCGCAGTACGGCCTGGATGCCGCGCGCCTGAAGCGTGCCGGCCAGGAGGCCGCCGTGCTGCACCCCGGCCCGATCAACCGCGGCGTGGAAGTCACCGACGAAGTGGCCGACGGCCCGCAGTCGTGGGTGCTGCGCCAGGTCGCCAACGGCGTCGCCGTGCGCATGGCGGTGCTGGAAACGCTGCTGGGGTAAGGACCGCTCGCCGGCACTTCCGGTGCCTGTGGCCCGCGTGAAGCGCCGGCCAGCGGCCGGCCATGCCCGGACGTCGCGGGCCCCGTGGTCCGGATGGCGGGCGGCCTGAGGTGGGTTCAGTTGGGTGGAGTGGATGGGCGCCGGCCGGCGGCCTGCTCCAGCTGGTCGATGTAGATCAGTTCGTTCCTGGCGGTCTTGCTGTCGGGGTCGATTTTCTGCGAGGCGAGGTAGGCGGCGCGCGCGCTTGGGAGATCGCCCAGTTCGATGTGGGCGAAGCCGACGCCACGCAGGGCGAGGGCTTCCATGCGGCGGTTCTCGGGTTGGCTGCGGGCCAGCTCGAGGGCGCGGGTGTAGGCGTCCATCGCGCCCTGCCAATCCTTGCGCCGGACCAGGGCCGCGCCGCGTTCGCACAGCGCTTCGGCATCGTAGGGCGCCACCGCGATGGCCTTGTCCAGCCACCGCAGCGCGGCGTCCACGTCGCCGTGCTCCAGAGCGATGTAGCCCAGGTGGTTGTAGGCCTTGGCACAGGCCAGGTCCAGCCATTCGGTCGGCGTGCCACGCCCCGGGCCTTCCATGTACATCGTGTACTGGCGGTGGGTCTGGAAACTCAGTGCACGGCGCCCGGGTACCGCCTGCTGCGCATCGCAGTAGCGCACGGCGTCGGTGAGCACCGGTGCGGCGGCGGCGGGGTTGCCGGCCAGACTGAGGTCCACGGCGTCCTGCACGGCAGTGCGGTACTGCGTGCCCAGCGCGGGTTCGCCCTGCGCGGCGGGCAGCGCGGTGGTGACGCTGTAGCTGGAGGACGGCGGTTCCTGGGCCAGCCCCAGGGGCGGAACGGCAAGGGCAATCAACAGTACCTGCGGGCGCACACGCATCGTCAGCTTCCATGCAACCAGTGTGGAGGCGACGATACCGCGTCTTCGGGCCGGATGTCAGTGCTGCGTCTGCGCCCAGAGCCACGACCACATCGCCGGATCGGCATAGGTCGCATCCCAGGCGTTGTGGTTGCCCTGCGGGTACTCGGTATAGCGCACGTCGCGGGCACCGGCCTGCTGGAACGCGGCGTACAGCCGGCGGTCGTCGTCGGGCAGCACCACGTCGTCCAGCGCGCCGTGGAAGATCCAGATCGGGGTCTGCTTCAGGCGCTGGGCGATGGCGGCATACGGGTCGCTTTCGTGGGCGACGTCCTCTACGCGCAGGGTGGGGCGTACCGCGCGCGGGGCCGCTACCGCGCCGCACACCGGGACGATCGCGGCGAAGCGGGTGGGGACGTCCAGAGCGATGTTCCAACTGCCGTAGCCCCCCATCGACATGCCGGTCAGGTATTGCCGGCGGGGATCGGCCCCGAACTCGGCGATGGTCGCATCCAGCGCCGCCAGGGCGATGCGGTTGGTGTCCCCGGACCATTCCCGGTCATCCGGCGCCTGCGGCAACACCACCAGGCCGGGGAAGCTGTCCGCATTCTGGCGCAGGTACGGGCCAAGCCCAGCCTGGGTCTGGCGGCGGCCGTCGCGCCCGCGTTCGCCGGAACCATGCAGGAACAGCACCACCGGCAACGTACCGTGGGCGGCCGCCGCGTTGCGTGGCACGAAGACCTGGTAGTACGACGTGCGGCCATCGACCTTGACCGCGCGGCCGACGAACTGGCCGGCCGTGTCATCCGGCGCGGTCGCGCAGCCGGCCACCGTCATCATCGCCACCGCCCACAGCAGCCATCCACCCCAGCGTCGTGCCATTGTCGTGCCCTGATTGAAATCGTTTTCAGTCTAGGCGCCGCCGCGTGCCGGGGCATCGTGCAGTGCATCAGTCCGGGCGCGGCGCGGCCGCCAGGATCTCCAGCTGTTCGATCGCTTCGGGGTGGCCGTCGGCGGCAGCCGCCTGCACCTGCGCAAGGCTGGGGTGGACCACCAGCAGCACGGGGTTCTCGCACTGGGGGCAGTCGAACTCGGCCTCGTCCTCGTGCAGTTCCAGTGTCATCTGGCGCGCGCTGCCCTGCCATTCACAGGCGGGGCAGGCATGGGTCTGCTCGCGCCAGCCGGGCTGGAAGTAGTTGTCGAGAGTGAGCGCCATAGGGGTGTCCGGGTCAGTGCAGCAGGATCAGGGTGGCCAGGCCGAGGAAACTGAAGAAGCCCATGACGTCGGTCACTGCGGTGACCACCACGGTGCCGGCCACGGCCGGATCGACGTTCATGCGCTTGAGCAGCAGCGGCAGCAGCACGCCGGCCAGCGCGGCGGCGCAGAAATTGATGATCAGCGCGAGCGTGATGACCAGCGAGAGCAGGAAACTGTGGAACCACAGGAAGGCGATGATGCCGACCACGGTGCCGATCAGGGTGCCGTTGATCAGCGCCACCCGCGATTCCTTCCACAGCAGGATGCGCGCATTGCTCTGGCCCACCTGGCCCAGCGCGATGCCGCGCACCATCAGGGTCAGCACCTGCACGGCGGCATTGCCGCCGACGCCGGCCACGATCGGCATCAGCACCGCCAGGGCCACCACTTTCTGCAGGGTCATCTCGAACTGACCGATCACGCTGGCGGCGAGGAAGGCGGTGCACAGGTTGATGCCCAGCCAGACCACGCGGCCGCGCACGGCGCGCCTGATCGGCGAGAACAGGTCTTCCTCTTCGTCCAGACCGGCGGCGCCCAGCGCCTGGTGCTCGGCCTGCGACCGGATGATGTCGACCACGTCATCGATGGTGATGCGGCCGAGCAGGATGTTGTTGTCATCCACCACGGGCGCCGACACCCAGTCATGGTCGGAGAACTGGCGGGCCACTTCCTCGGCACTCTCGCCGACGTCGATGGCCGGCTGCTCGTCGTCGATCAGCCGGTTGATCGGGGTGTTGTCCTCATGGGTGACCAGCGATGCCAGCGACAGCCGGCCCAGGTACTGGTGACGGCGGCTGACCACGAACAGGTGATCGGTATGGTCCGGGAGCTCGCCGCGCAGGCGCAGGTAGCGCAGCACCACGTCGACGTTGACGTCGGCGCGCACGGTCACCACGTCCGGGTTCATCAGGCGGCCGGCACTGTCCTCGGGATACGACAGCACCTGCTCGAGCCGCTCGCGGTTCTCGCGGTCCATCGACTTGAGCACTTCATCGATGACCGTGTCCGGCAGGTCTTCGACCAGGTCGGCCAGATCGTCGATGTCGAGATCTTCGACCGCAGCGATGATTTCGTCGGGGTCCATGTCCGCGAGCAGGCTCTCGCGCACTTCCTCACCGACGTGGACCAGCACCTCACCGTCGTCTTCCGGGTCGACCAGTCCCCACACCACCTCGCGCTTGCCCGGCGGCAGCGATTCGAGCAGGTTGCCGATCTCGGCCGGTGCCAGCGTGTTGACCAGCCGGCGCACCGGACCCAGGCGCCCGCTGTCCAGTGCATCGGACAACAGCCGCAGCTGGCGTGCCGTCTTGTCGTGGCGTACGGCTTCGGCCATGCGCAGCTCCTGCGGAAAAAGAAAAGGCCGCTATCCCGGAGAGGATGCGGCATCGGCGGTGGTCAGCGCGTCATTATCGCGCGCTTGTGTGTCAATCGGGTAGGTGCGCGGGGTGGGCCGCACGCGGCGCGATGGCGCCGGCTGCTGGCCGGCAACCACGCAGATTCATCCGCCTGCCTTCTCGATCCAGCGTTCGATGCCACGGCGGTCCCGCGCCTGCAGCAGCTTGGGCGCCATTGCCTGCAGCATCGACAGATCGCTGTCGCGGATGGCGCGGCGTACTTCCAGCAGGGTGCCCGGGTGCAGGCTGAACTCGGTGAGCCCCAGCGCCAGCAGCAGGGGGGTCATGCGCGGATCGCCGGCGATCTCGCCGCAGACCGCCACCGGGATGTCGTAGGCCTGGCCGGTGCGCAGAATGTGCGCGAGCAGGCGTACCACCGCCGGATGCAGCGGCGAGTACAGCTCGCCCACGGCTTCGTTGTTGCGGTCGGCGGCGAGCAGGTACTGCACCAGGTCGTTGGTGCCGATCGACAGGAAGTCGACCAGGTCTATGAAACTCTCCAGCGCGATGGCGGCGGCAGGCACCTCGATCATGGCGCCGAACGGGATGTGTTCGGCCACCTCGTGGCCCTCGGCGCGCAGCAGGTCGGCCTGCTTGTTCAAGCGCCGGCGCACCGCCAGCACTTCCTCGCGGGTGCTCACCATCGGGATCAGGATGCGCAGCTTGCCGTAGGCCGAGGCGCGCAGGATCGCGCGCAGCTGGGTATCGGCCACTTTGGGCCGGGCCAGCGACAGGCGCACTCCGCGCAGGCCCAATGCCGGATTCTCTTCGTTGCTCAGGGTCAGCCCGGTGCGGTCGGCCTTGTCCGCGCCCAGGTCCAGGGTGCGGATGGTGACGGGCCGGCCGCTCATGCCAAGCGCGGCGTCGCGGTAGGTTTCGAACTGCTCCTGCTCGTCCGGCAGCTCGTTGCGCTGCAGGAACAGGAATTCGGTGCGGTACAGGCCCAGGCCCTGCGCGCCGAGGGCGTGCGCCTGGGTGACATCCTCGCTGGATTCGGCATTGGCGAGCAGGACGATGTCGACGTTGTCGCGGGTGCGGCTGGGCTTGGTGCGCAGCCGGCCCAGTTCGCGCTGCTCGCGCGCATGTTCGCGCAGTCGCCCGCGGTAGTCGCGCAGGTCCGGTGCGTGCGGGTTGATGGTGACGGTGCCGTCGCTGCCGTCCATGATCAGCACGTCGCCGTCGGCCACCTTCTGCAGCACGTTGGGCACGTTGACGATCAGCGGCAGGTGCAGGCTGCGCGCCAGGATCGCGCTGTGCGACAGCGCGCTGCCGCCGGCGGTGACGATGCCGACCACGCCGTGCGCCTGCAATTGTGCGAGCTCGGACGGGGCGATGTTGTCGCAGACCAGAATCTCCCCGGCCATGCCTTTGACGTCGGGCGGGCGCTTCTGCAGGAAGGCGTGGATGCGGCCGATCACATGGTCCAGATCGTCCATGCGGCTCTTCAGGTAGGCATCGTCCATGCCGTCGAAGACCTTGGCCAGCCGGTCACGCTGCACGCGCAGGGCATAGCCGGCGCTGTACGGACCGCTGCGGATCAGTTCATCCAGCCCGAACAGCAGCTCCGGGTCGTCCAGCAGCAGCGCGTGCAGGTCAAGGAACTCGCCGGCCTCCTGGTTCAGCGCGCCGTGCAGCCGTTGGCGCAGGTCGTGCATTTCGCCGCGGGCGGCGTCCACCGCGCTATGCAGCCGCTTGAGCTCGGCATCCACCTTGGCGGCGGGAATGCGCTGCTCGGCCACCTCCAGCACGTGCGGCAGGCGGACCCGCGCACGCCCGAGCGCGTTGCCGCGCGAGGCACCGTGGCCGCCCAGCAGCACCGCCCCGGACGCGGTCCGTGACGTGGTGCTGGCGGCCGGTCGCGACGGTTGCCCCGGCATGCTCAGCTGTCCTCGTCGAAACGCCGTTCGAACAGCGACACCACCGCATCCATCGCAGCAGCTTCGTCCTCGCCGTCGATGCGCACGGTCACCGGGGTGCCTTGGCCGGCGGCCAGCAGCATGACGCCCATGATGCTCTTGGCGTTGATCTCACGGCCCTTGGCGGCCATGGTCACGTTGCAGCGGAAGGGCGCCAGCTCCTGCACCAGCTTGGCAGTGGCGCGGGCATGCAGGCCCAGACGGTTGGATACAGTGAGTTCTCGTTCAAGCATCGTCGACAATCGCTCCATTGCGAGTGCCTGCCGCAGCAGTGGCAGGTAGTTGATCCAGTCCCTGTTCCGGATAATTCATCACCCGCAACAACATCGGCAGGCTAAGCGCCGAAACCCGGCGCGCCGGGGTGCCCAGACGAGCCAGCTGCCCGGCCAGATTGCTGGGGCTGGCGCCGTACAGGTCGGTCAGGATCAGCACGCCCTGTCCACTGTCCACCCGGCGCAAGGCGGCCGAGGCGAGCGGGAGCAGGGCGTCCAGGTCTGCGTCGAACGGTACTTCGAAAGCGTCGGTCTTCAGCGGCAGGTGCCGCAGCAACCGGGTTGCCACGTCCAACAGGGAAGTGCCAACACCGGGGTGGGTTACGAGGAGAATGCCACAGGTCATTGCCAAACGTTAACAGGTCAACGTGAATTGGCGATAGCCGCAAAACAGGGGCGCTGTATCCCGTATTCATGATGAGTCGGTGTGGCGCCTGCGCCGGGTGTCCCGGAGAGCCGGCCAGCGGCCGGCTCGACGGATCAATCCAGTTCGCGATGGAACGTGGCCACGTCCGGCCAGCCCTGGTCCCGCGCATGCCGGGCCATCCGCTCGGCCAGGTACACCGAACGGTGCTTGCCGCCGGTGCAGCCGAAGGCGACGGTCACGTAGCTGCGGGTGTCGTTGCCCAGGCGCGGCAGCCAGGTGTCGAGGAAATCCACCAGCTGGGCGGCATAGCGCTTTACGTCCGGCTGCTCGTCCAGGTACTCGCGCACCCCCCGGTCGCGGCCCGACAGCGGGCGCAGTTCCGTGTTCCAGTGCGGATTGGGCAGCACGCGGACGTCGAACACGAAGTCGGCCTCGGCCGGCACGCCGCGCTTGTAGGCGAACGACTCGAACAGCAGGGACAGCTTGCTGCCGTGGTTGAGCGCGAACCCTGTCACCACCTTGCGGCGCAGCTGGTGCACGTTGAGGTCGGTGGTGTCGATCACGGCATCGGCGGCGCGGCGCAGCGGGGCGGTCAGTTCGCGCTCGCGGGCGATCGCCTCGGGCAGCGACAGGCCAAGCTGGCTCAGCGGGTGGCGGCGCCGGGTGTCGGCGTAGCGCTTGAGCAGGGTTTCATCGGTGGCGTCGAAGAACAGCAGCTGGGCGTCGAGCCCGGCGGCCTTGGCATCCTCGCGCCAGTGCGAAAGCTGGGTCAGGTCGCTCTGCGCGCGCACGTCGATGCCCACCGCCAGCCGGCGCGGGCCCTCGGTGCCGCTGTCGCCGAGCAGGCTGCGCACGAAGTCCGGCAGCAGGTTGATCGGCAGGTTGTCCGAGCAGTAGTAGTCGAGGTCTTCGAAGGTCTTCAGTGCGACCGTCTTGCCCGAGCCGGACAGCCCGCTGACGATTATCAGCGTGGCCGGGGGCGGGGCAGTGGCGGGGGCAGTGGGCAGGCTCATGGGGTGCGGCGTTCCAACATGTTGCTGTGGCGGGCGATGAACATCGCGGCGGGGTCGATACCCTTGGTACGTAGAATGTGCAGCCGGGTGGCCGCTTCGGTCAGCACGGCCAGGTTGCGGCCGGGCATCACCGGCAGGGTGATCAGCGGCACGTCCAGGTCCAGCACGTGGCGGGTGCCCGAATCGCCGGTGAGGCGTTCGTACCCGTGGGGTGTCGGCTCGGTCATCGGCTTGGTCAGGTGGACGATCAGCCGAAGGTACTTGTTCTTCTTTACCGCGGTGTCACCGAACATCTCCCGCACGTTCAGCACGCCCAGTCCGCGCACTTCCAGCAGATCCTGCAGCAGCTCCGGGCAGGTGCCGTCGAGCACGTCCGGGGCGATCTGGGTAAACTCGGGGGCGTCATCGGCCACCAGCCGATGGCCGCGGCTGAGCAGCTCCAGGGCCAGCTCGCTCTTGCCCGACCCGGCCTCGCCGGTGATCAGCACGCCGATGGAATAGATCTCCATGAATACGCCATGCAGGATCACCCGCGGCGCCAGCGTGCGCGCCAGATGGTAGGACAGATGGTTGAGCAGCTCGTGGCCGCGCTTGGGCGAGACCCACAGCGGGGTCTGCGACTCGTCGGCGGCCGCGCGCAGGTCTTCCGGGCAGGACTGGTTGCGGGTGATCACCAGCGCCAGCGGATGCGACTGCATGATCCGCTCGATGGTCTCCCAGCGCTGGCGCGAGTCCAGCGAATCCAGCCAGGACAGTTCCTCGGTGCCGAGGATCTGCACTTTGTTGGGGTAGATCGCGTTGAGGTAGCCGGCCAGCGAGGGCCGGCGCGACACGGTATTGCCGGCCTCGAGCTCGCGGCGCTCGCCCTTCTGCCCGGCCACCCAGCGCAGGCTGAGGCGATCGCGCTGCTGTTCGAACAATTCGCGTGCGGTGATGCTCGTATTCATGCGGCACTCGCCGGCGGAGGGAATTCGATGACCTGGCGCAGGGCGTCGCCGTCGCGCGCCTCGCGCAGTGCCTGGCGGATGGCCGGTTCGGAGAACAGTTCGGCCAGCTCGGACAGCAGCATCAGATGTTGATGGGTGTAGTGCGCGGGGACGGCGATGGCGAACACCAGGTCCACCGGTTCGTCGCTGCCGAACTCCACCGGTGACTCCAGGCGCAGCAGGGCACCGCGGGGGCGCTCGAGCAGCGGCGCGCGGCCGTGCGGGATGGCGATGCCGTGCCCGATCCCGGTGCTGCCCAGCGCTTCGCGCTGGCACAGGTTCTGGTAGATCAGCTCGGCATTGGCTTCGCGGCAGGCCAGCAGGCGGGCGGCCGCTTTGAGGACACTGTCGCGGTCGGCGGCCGGCAACACTTGCGTGCGCACGGCCGCCAGGAGGTCAGTCAAAGGCATGTCAGGGAAGAACGAGGGCGTCAGCCCTCATTGTCGCCCACCGGCAGCGGCAGCGGCGCGTGCTGCTGCTTTTTCTCCTTGTGCTTGATCACGAGGCGGTCGAGCTTGTCGGCCAGGATATCGATGGCGGCGTACATGGTCGGGCCGCTGGCGTCGGCGTGCAGGGTCTGCCCGGGGACGTTCACACTGGCATCTGCATGGTGGTCCGGCTTGCGGATCGACAGCTGCACGCGAATCTCGCAGTGCTGGTCGAAATGCTTCCCCAGCCGCTTCAGCTTGGTTTCCACGTACTCGTTCAGAGCGGGGGTGAGTTCAAGCTGCTGGCCATACGTTTCGATGCGCATCGGGTTTCTCCTTCGTTCGGATTTGCCAATGAACCTTCCCGCCTGGCGCGGTGGAGCGTCAGGCGATTCTTACTCTTTCGTGCGAGGCGGAAATGTTCATGGCCTCACGATACTTCGCCACGGTGCGCCGCGCCACCGGTATTCCCGAGGTCTTGAGCAGGTCAGCCAGCTTGGCGTCAGAAAGCGGCTTGCGCGGGTTCTCGTCGTCGATCAGGCGCCGGATCATGGCCTGGATGGCGGTGCTGGAGGCTTCCCCGCCGCTGTCGGTATCGATGCCCGAGGCGAAGAACGACCGCAGCGCCAAGGTGCCGCGGGGGGTGCGGACGTATTTGCGTGCGATGGCGCGGGAGATGGTCGATTCGTGCAGGCCCAGCTCGCCGGCCACCTCGCGCAGCGTCAGCGGGCGCAGGGCCTGTTCGCCGAACTCCAGGAAGGCGGCCTGCTGCTGCAGCAGGCAGCGCACCACCCGCAGCAGGGTTTCGCCCCGGGCTTCCAGGCCCTTGAGCAGCCAGCGCGCTTCCTGCAGGTGGGCGCGCAGGTAGCCGGCGTCGCTTTCCCCGCAGCGGCGGATCATCTGTTCGTAGCCCCGGTGGATCACGACCCGGGGGCCGGCATGGCCGGCCAGGGCCGCCCGCCAGATGCCGTTCTGGCGCCAGACCACGCAGTCGGGCACCACGTAGCTGTCGTGGGAAAGCTCGCCGATCTGGGTGCCGGGGCGGGGGTCCAGGGTCCGCAGCAGCTGCACGGCGGTGTCCACTTCGGCCAGTGGCTCGCGCAGCTCGTGGGCAATGCCGGCTACGCCGCTGCGCGGCAGGCGCTCCAGCGGGCCGTCGGCGATGCGGCGGGCCAGGGCCAGCCCGGGGGTGTCGGCGGGCAGCACGTCCAACTGCAGGCGCAGGCACTCGCCCAGGCTGCGCGCGCCGATCCCGATCGGGTCGAAGCGCTGGATCTGGTGCAGGACGGTCAGGATTTCCGCTTCACTGGCGTGGATGCCCGGGAGCAGGGTGTCGGCGATGGCGCTCAGCGGCTCGCGCAGATAGCCATCATCCTCGAACGCATCGATCAGCGCCGCGCCGATGCTGCGGTCGCGGCTGGAGAGGTGGGACAGGTGCAGCTGCCACAGCAGGTGGTCGGCCAGCGATTCGGTTTCGGCCACGCGCTCGGCGGCGCTACCGGTGTCGTCGTCATCGAACGAGCCGCCGCTGTTGCCGCTGCTCCAGTCGCCCTCGCCAGGCGCCCAGTCATCCGCACCGGGACCGGCGGCATCGGCATCCCGGTCGCCGTGCTCCTCGCCGTCGCCTGCATTCACGGTCGTGGCGGTCTCGCCCGGCAGGGCCTCCAGCGCCGGTTCGGCGTTCTCGGCCCATTCCAGCAGCGGGTTGGTCTCCACTGCCTCGGCGATTTCCAGGTCGAGCTCGGCGCTGGACATCTGCAGCAGCTTGATGGCCTGACGCAGCTGCGGCGTCATGACCAGTTGTTGCCCCATCGATGTCTGCAGCCGTGCTTTCATGCCTGTGCCGAACGGAGGGAAGGCGTTGCGGCGGCCGCTGGATCAGAGCTTGAAGGTGTCCCCAAGGTAGACGCGTCGGACGTCGGCGTTGGCCAGGATCTCGTCCGGCGCGCCCTGTGCCAGCACGCTGCCTTCGTTGAGGATATACGCGCGGTCGCAGATTCCCAAGGTTTCGCGCACATTGTGGTCGGTGATCAGGACCCCGATCCCGCGCTGCTTGAGGTGGGTGACGATGCGCTGGATCTCACCGACCGAGATCGGGTCCACGCCGGCGAACGGTTCATCGAGCAGGATCAGGCGCGGGCGGGCCGCCAGCGCGCGGGCGATCTCGCAGCGACGGCGCTCGCCGCCGGACAGGCTGGCGCCGAGCTGGTCGGCAACGTGACCGATCTGCAGTTCGTCGAGCAGCGAGTTGAGCTCCTTCTCGCGGCCGTCCTTGTCCAGGTCTTCGCGCAGTTCCAGCACCAGGCGCAGGTTGTCGGCCACGGTCAGCTTGCGGAACACCGACGGTTCCTGCGGCAGGTAACCCACGCCCTGCTTGGCGCGGGTGTACATCGGGTCGCCGGTGATGTCCTTGCCGTCCAGCACGATGCTGCCGGCATCGGCTTCGACCAGCCCGACAATCATGTAGAAGCAGGTGGTCTTGCCGGCGCCGTTCGGCCCGAGCAGGCCGACCACTTCACCGGCGTCCAGGGTCAGGCCGAAATCCTTCACCACTTCGCGCTGCTTGTAGCGCTTGCGCAGGCCTTTGGCGACGAGCATTACTTCTTGCTCCCGGCAGCGGCCGGCGCGGCGGCCTTGGCCTTCGGCTGGATCACGGTGCGCACACGGGTGCCGTCGCCACCGCTGTTCATCTCGCCGGTACGGGTGTTGTAGGTCATCTTCTGGCCGGCATTGGTGCCGCGCGCGCTCTTGACGTTGTAGTTGCCGGTCATCGTGAGCACTTCGCCCTTGATGTCGTAGTCGATGCGGTCGGCCGAGGCATCCATCCAGCTGCCGTCATCGAGCTGCTGCTTGAGCTTGGCCTGCTTGCCGGTGAATACCGCACGCACCGGCTCGCCGTCCTTGAGGTAGATCTCCGCTTCGGACGAGCGCAGGTCCAGCGTGCCCTGGATGACGATGACGCCCTGGGACAGGGTGGTCTTGCCATTGCCGTCGAGCGTGCCGGTCTGCGCGCCCGCGTCGATGGACATCGGCTCGTTGCGGTCGGTGGACTTGGCGCTGGCGGCGAAGGCGGGGACGAGAAGACTGATCGCGCAGGCGGCTGCAAAGAGGATCTTCATGAGGTGGTCTGTTCTGCCGGTGTTGGGGCCGGGCCGTGGGGCCGGGGCGGTATCGGGGTCACGGCTGGCACCATGCCAGACGCGTGGAGGGGGCATCCGCTGCTGGCCTGCGCCTGTCCGGGGACGGCGGCACGGCCGGCAGCCTGGTCAGCGGGTGGGCGTGTAGGTGCCCTTGGACTGACTGAGGAAACGGTAGGTCTTGGTCTTGGAATCCAGTTCGAACCCGACCCCGGACTGCATCATACCCGGGCGGGTCATGGTGACCTTGGCATCGGTGCTGGCGCGGTTCTCCTTGGGGAACACGTCGAGGTGGTCGGTGCGGAACGTGGTGGGGGGTACCGCAGGCACCTTCGGGCTGTCGCCGCTGACGTTGCCGGTCAGTTTGAGCTGCTCGCCCTTGGCGCTGACCCAGCCCTTGTCGCTGCGCAGCTCCCAGTGGTTGCCGTCCTGGTCGGGCAGCAGGAACACCGGGGTGGTGATGTTCATGGTGGCGTCGCTGCGGGTGCGTTCCAGCAGCGGCGCGCGCAGGGTGGTGGACTCCTTGCCCTGTTCGTCGAGCGCCACGATCTGGAAGTCGTGCAGCACGTAGTCCTTGCCGCCGTCGTCGCCGGCCACGATGTCGCTCCTGCTGCCATTGCGCAGCAGCGACCAGCCGCTGAGCAGCGCGGCAACCAGCAGCAGGGCGCCCAGTCCGGTCCGCCAGCTCATGCGCCGAACCTCGCCAGCACCGCATCGACCTTGCCCTGAGCGGCCAGCAGCACATCGCACAGTTCGCGGGCCGCGCCGCGGCCGCCATCGGCGCGGGTCTGCCAGTGGACGCGCTCGGCGATCCAGGGATGTGCATTGGCCGGGGCCACCGCCAGGCCGACCGCGCACAGCGGCGCGAGGTCGGGCAGGTCATCGCCCATGAAGGCGACCTGGTCCAGGCCGATGTCGTGTTGGGCGCACAGCGCGCGCACGCTGGCCAGCTTGTCGCCGACCGCGATCTGGGTGTCGATGCCCAGGTCGGCGCCGCGCCGGAGCGCGGACTGGCTGTTGCGCGCGGTGATCAGCACCGGGTGGATCCCGTGCTGCTGCAGCAGTTTCAGGCCAAGTCCATCCTGCACGTAGTACGCCTTGCTCTCGTTGCCGTCCTTGTCGTAGTAGAGCCGACCGTCGGTGAGCGTGCCGTCCACGTCGAAGCAGGCCAGCCGGATACGGCCGGCGATGGCATGCAGGTGGGGCGGAAAACCGGGCAACGGGGAGTAGGGCATCAGGGCGGCAGGTCAGCTGAATGGAAGGGGGGAACTGTGGTTTAAACCACCCGCGCCCGCAACAGGTCATGAATATTGAGCGCACCGACCAGCCGGCCGTCGGCGTCGACCACCATCAGGCCGGTGATTTTGTGGGTTTCCATCAGCCGCGCCGCTTCGGCGGCGAGCTGGTCGGCCCCGATGGTACGCGGGTGGCGGGTCATCACATCGGCGATGCGCGCGCTGCGCACGTCCAGCGCGCTGTCCAGCGCGCGGCGCAGGTCGCCGTCGGTGAACAGCCCGATCAGGCGCTCATCGGCATCGACCACGGCGGTCATGCCCAGCCGCTTGCGGCTCATTTCCACCAGCGCTTCGCTGAGGCTGGCGTCGGCGCCCACGCGGGGCAGTTCGTCGCCGCTGTGCATGACGTCGGTGATGTGCAGCAGCAGGCGTCGTCCGAGGCTGCCGGCCGGGTGCGAACGGGCGAAGTCGTCGGCGGTGAAGCCACGCGCGTCGAGCAGGGCCACGGCCAGGGCATCACCCATCGCCAGCGAGGCGGTGGTGCTGGAGGTCGGCGCCAGCGCCAGCGGGCACGCCTCGGCCGGCACGCTGACGTCCAGGTGGATATCGGCGGCCTGGGCCAGGCTGGAGGCCGGGCGGCCGGTCATGGCGATCAGCCGGTTGCCCTGGCGCTTGAGCACCGGCAGCAGCATCAGCAGCTCGTCGGACTCGCCCGAGTAGGACAGCGCCAGCACCACGTCGGCCTCGGTGATCATGCCCAGGTCGCCGTGGCCGGCTTCGCCGGGGTGCACATAGAAGGCCGGGGTGCCGGTGGAGGCCAGGGTCGCGGCGATCTTGCGCGCCACGTGCCCGGATTTGCCCATGCCGGTGGCGACCACCCGGCCCTTGCTCTCCAGTACCAGCTGGCAGGCCTGGCTGAACGCATCACCCAGCCGCTCGGCAACGGCGGCCAGCGCATCGCGCTCGATGTCGAACACGCGGCGGCCGCTGGCGACCAGGGCGGCGGGGTCGGCCGGATGGGGCAGAAGGGGCGATACAGCCATGCGGGCGCCACGCGGAAGAGTAGAATGAGCCCACATTTTATTAGGAAAGCCCGTTGGACGCTGAGACCATCCGCAAACTGATCGAATCCGGCCTGCCGGGCGCCCGCGCGGACGTGCAGGGCGATGACGGGGTACATTTCGAGGCCACCGTGGTGTGCGAGGCCTTTGCCGGCAAGCTGCCGCTGGCACGCCACCGCATGGTCTATGCCACGCTGGGTGATCTGATGGGCGGAGCGATCCACGCGCTGGCGCTGAAGACGGTTACGCCGGCTGAAGTGGGCTGACGGGCCGTTCAGCAGACTGACAGCCGGCTCCACCCCCGTCGCCTGCATTCCTTCCTCTTCCCCCTTTTTCTGCAGAGTTTATGGCCAAGATCGTAGTGACCGGCGGCAAGCCGCTGCACGGTGAAGTGAACATTTCCGGCGCCAAGAACGCCGTCCTCCCCATCCTGTGCGCGACGCTGCTGGCCGATGCGCCGGTGGAGATCACCAACGTGCCGCACCTGCACGACGTGGTCACCACGGTGAAGCTGCTCGGCGAACTGGGCGCCAAGGTCACCATCGACCAGGGCACCCTGTCGCGCGGCAGCGCGATCGTGGTCGATCCGCGTCCGGTCAACCAGCACGTGGCGCCGTATGAGCTGGTCAAGACCATGCGCGCGTCGATCCTGGTGCTGGGCCCGCTGCTGGCCCGCTTTGGCGCGGCCGAAGTGTCGCTGCCCGGCGGCTGCGCGATCGGGTCGCGTCCGGTCGACCAGCACATCAAGGGCCTGCAGGCGCTGGGGGCTGAGATCACTGTCGAGAACGGCTTCATCAAGGCCCACGCCACCCGTCTGAAGGGGGCCCACTTCACCTTTGACATGGTCAGCGTCACCGGCACCGAGAACGTGCTGATGGCTGCCGTGCTGGCCGAAGGCACCACCGTGCTGGACAACGCGGCGATGGAGCCGGAAGTGACCGATCTCGCCCACTGCCTGATCGCGCTGGGCGCGAAGATCGAGGGCCTGGGCACCGCCCGCCTGGTGATCGAAGGCGTCGAGCGTCTCTCCGGCGGCCGTCACGAAGTGCTCCCGGACCGCATCGAAACCGGTACGTTCCTGGTCGCCGCCGCGATGACCGGCGGCAAGGTCACGGTCAACCGCGCACGTCCGAACACGATGGACGCGGTGCTGTCCAAGCTGGTTGAAGCCGGTGCGACGATCGAGACCACCGACGACAGCATCACCCTGGACATGCAGGGCAAGCGTCCGCGCGCGGTCAACCTGACCACCGCGCCGTATCCGGCCTTCCCGACGGACATGCAGGCGCAGTTCATGGCGCTCAACTGCGTGGCCGACGGCGTGGGGGTGATCAACGAGACGATCTTCGAAAACCGCTTCATGCACGTCAACGAGCTGCTGCGCCTCGGCGCGGACATCCAGGTTGAAGGCCACACGGCGATCGTGCGCGGCTCGGTCGAACTCAGCGGCGCGCCGGTGATGGCGACCGATCTGCGCGCGTCGGCGTCGCTGATCCTGGCCGGGCTGATGGCCGACGGCGATACCACCATCGACCGCATCTACCACCTGGACCGCGGCTACGAGAACATCGAAGAGAAGCTGTCTTCGCTGGGCGCCACCATCCGGCGCGTGGCCGCATGATCCTGCGCGGCCGGTTCACCCGCCGCCGCAAGGCGCTGCTGATCCTGGTGCTGGTGGTGCTGGGTTGGCTGGGCTATGCCTGGTACGCCAGGATCGCCATCACCCGTGGCATCGAGCAGCAGGACATGGACTGGAACGCCGACGGCAGCGTCAGCCGCACCGAAGTGCTGCAGGCGTTCTACGCGGTGGGCGTGGACGATACCCAGGAAGGCAACCGGCACTGCCGCACCTTCTACTGGCGCGCCAATCACGAGCAGATCCGCGTGGACTGCAAGACCGTGTTTGGCGAGGCCAGCCCGGAATGAAAAAACGCCCGCGCAAGCGGGCGTTTTTTTTGGCGGCTTACTTGAAGGACTTGATGGTCAGGTCCAGCGCGTCCTTGCCGCCCTCACGCTGCAGCAGGCGCGCCGGTACCGGGAACTCCTTCACGATCCAGGCGATCAGTTCCTTGTTTCCATCGCCGCGCGAGACCTTGGTGGCATCGTAGGTCTTGCCTTCGACGGTGATCTTTTCCTGGCCGACCACCTTGTAGGTCATCGGCTTGATCCGGCCTTCGTCGACCATGCGGTAGTTCAGCGGCTTGCCGGCCGCCAGATCGCGCGCGATCGCCAGGTTGATCAGCAGGGCGTCCATGTCGCCGGCCTTGAGCGCCACCGGCCCGCGACGCTCGGGCTTGATGTCGCCGGTCCAGGTCGCCTGATTGCTGGTCCAGTTGTAGGCGGCATCCACATTGCGCTTCTTGACCAGCAGGATCGAGCGGTCGTGGCTGCTCAGCGGGCGCAGGCGGCCGGCGGCTTCCTCGAACACCGTGCTCTGGCTGAGGTCGGCCAGCTGGTTCTTCACGTTCAGGCTGTAGCGCCACTTGTTGGCGCCTTCGCTGGCCAGGGTCATGGTGCCATTGGCCTGCATGCCCATGTAACTGGCCTGGTAATCGGCCTTGAAGGGCTGCAACGCCATTGCCGGCAGGCTCACCACGGCCAGTGCGCCGGCGGCGATCCAGGTCAGCGGACGGTTCATCATGGTCATGCTCAAACTCCTTGGTATTCGATCAGGCGCAGGTCGATCCGATCTTCGCCGTCTTCGCGTTGCAGGATACGTACGGGCGTGGGCACGCCGTTGGCGATCCAGAGGATGGTTTCATCGTTGCCGCCGTTGGTGCGATACACCCGCAGCGCGTTGTAGGACAGGTCGCCGACCTGGACGTTCTCGGTGTCCGGGGCGGCCTGGTAGTCGTGCTGGCGCACGCGGCCCACGTCCACGTAGCGGTAGTGCATCTGACCGCCCGGGCGCGCGTCGCGCATGATCGCCAGGTTCAGCAGCAGGGCGCTCTGGTCGCCGCGCTGCAGCGGGATCGGCACGGTGCGTTCCTTCTTCAGGTCGCCCAGCCACTGCGCGGTGCCGGCCTGCCAGTTGTAGGTGCCGGTGACCTTCTTGCCCAGGAACAGGCCCTTGCGGACGGTGGCCTGGCTGAGCGGCACATAGGTGTCGCCCTGTTTCTCGAACACGGTGCTCTGTTCCAGGTTCAGACCGAGCACGCTGGCGAAGCCACGGCGTCCCACCACCTGCATGTCCACGCGCCACTGCGCACCGCCGGTATGGGTGACCCGCATCGTGGCATCGCCGGCCTCCTTGCCCTTGTACATCGCCTGGTAGGTGGCCGTGAACGGCTGCAGCGGCGGTGCCTCCCACGGCGTTGCAGGCAGGGCCGGCGGCGGTTCGGGCGCGGCCGGAGCTTCCTGCGCCTGCACGAGGGCAGCGGTGCACAGCAGGGATGCGATCAGCAGCACTGGCTTGAACAAGGGCGTTCTCATGCGGTCAAGAAGAGCGGAGGAGGGAGGATGCCAGCGCCGGGGTCAGCGGCATGTGTGCGCCGCAGTCAGCGGTTCAGCTGTCCGGCGCAATCTAGGCGCAGCGGATTAAACAGGGGGTGACCGTCGACAGCAACCTGACCGTCGCGTTCAGACACGCGCCCGGCCACGAGCAGGCGCAGGCTGGCGATCAGCAGCGGGTGTTCGACCGCCAGCACCCGCTGGGCCAGCGATTCGGCGCTGTCGCCGGGCAGGACCGGGACCCGCGCCTGGGCCAGTACCGTGCCGGCATCCAGCTCGGGCACCACGAAGTGCACGCTGGCACCGTGCTCGGCATCGCCGGCTTCCAGCGCACGGGCGTGGGTGTGCAGGCCCTTGTAGCGCGGCAGCAGCGAGGGATGGATGTTGACCAGGCGGCCACTGAAACGCTGCACGAAGGCCGGCCCGAGGATGCGCATGTAACCGGCGCAGACCACCCAGTCCGGCGCGAACGCGGCCAGCGCATCGGCCAGGGCTGCATCGAACGCGGCGCGGTCGGCGAAGTCGGCCGGCGCACATGCCCAGCGCCGTTCCGGTGCCACCTTCAGCAGCGCGGCCGCGCCGGGGCGGTCGGACAGCACGCCCACCACGTCGGCGTCGAGCTGCCCGGCCGCCTGGGCATCCAGAATGGCCTGCAGGTTGCTGCCACGGCCGGAGGCCAGCACCGCGATGCGCGTACTCATGCCGGGAGGGCGTTGCCGTCGTCGAAGGCCGCGCGCACTTCCGGACGCTTGAAGGCCACGTAGGCGTACGCACACAGGGCCATGCCCAGCGGCCCGGCGAAGCAGGCCAGGAAGCTGGCGATGGTGCAGTACCGCAGGCGGATCCGACGGCCGATGTAGCGGGCGGTGAAGAACTGCACCACGCCCAGGATCGCGCCCAGTACCGACAACGCCAGCAGGACGATGAACAGGCCGACCGGCGCGGCGTCCGGGCTGGTCGACCCGCGCTCGCTGACATAGCCGGCCACGCTGATCAGCACGAACAGGCCGCCGGCCAGGACGTGCACGATGGCCAGCACGTAGAACAGGATGTTGAGATTCTGCAGGTGCGAACCGACCTGCAGCGGGGTCCACTGCGAGGACGGGGCGGGCAAGGGGGGCGGGGTCGGGGTCATCGGGCGCTCAGGGTTGGGCCGGCACGGGCTGGAAGGCGGGCTTCACCGCCGGCTTCAACAGCACCACCAGGGTGAACACGCCCAGCACGGTGCCGAACGGCGTGAACAGACACGACAGGGCCGCCACCACCAGGCACAGCGTGTACCGGCGGCGCTGCGCCAGGCTTCGCCCGGCCAGCACCATCAGCGATGTCATGGTCAGGCAGACCACCAGGAACAGCGCGCCCATGCCGACGAACATCCAGCCCACCATCAGGTCGCTGTTGGCGCCGGCGGCCTGCTGGTTGGCCGGGAACCAGCCGTTGACGATGCCAAGGCCGATACCGATGTAGAGCAGCGGGAAGAGCGCGAACAGGGCCATCAGGCCGGCGACCACGTAGTGGAAGATCGACAGCAGGCGCAGATGGCCTTGGTCTTCCAGCGACAGCAGCGGCGGCGGAGCCAGCGGGGTGGGGGCAGCGTCCATGCGTATCTCCCGGATCAGCCGATGTGGACGCGTTCGGCGCCGTCGGTGGCGGCGGTGACCTCGCCGATGGTCCAGTGCGCCAGGCCCAGGCCGTCCAGCGCGGTGCCGATGCGCCCGGCCTGCGCCGGCGGGACCACCAGCACGAAGCCGATGCCGCAGTTGAAGGTGCGCCACATTTCGGCATCGGCCACGGCGCCTTCGCGCTGCAGCCACTGGAACACCGGCGGCAGCGACCAGGCGCTGGCGCGGATGTCCAGGCCCAGGCCATCGGGCACCACCCGGATGATGTTCTCGGTCAGGCCGCCACCGGTGATGTGGGCCATGCCGTGGATGGCCTCGCCGTGGGCCTTGAGCAGCGCCAGCACCGGCTTGACGTACAGCGCGGTCGGCGCCATCAGCGCATCGACCAGGCGCTTGCCGTCCTCCAGCACCAGGTCGGCCGGCTGCCCGGCGCGGTCGTAGATGCGGCGGATCAGCGAGTAGCCGTTGGAGTGCGGGCCGGAGGAGGCGATGCCGATCAGCAGGTCGCCCTGGGCCACGCGCGCGCCGTCGAGCAGCTCGGACTTCTCCACCGCGCCCACGGTGAAGCCGGCCAGGTCGTATTCGCCCGGCGGGTACATGTCCGGCATTTCGGCGGTTTCACCGCCGATCAGCGCGCAACCGGCCTCGGTGCAGCCATTGGCGATGCCGCCGACCACGGCGGCGGCCGTGTCGATGTCCAGCTTGCCGGTGGCGAAATAATCCAGGAAGAACAGCGGCTCGGCGCCCTGCACCAGCACGTCGTTCACGCACATGGCCACCAGGTCGATGCCGATGGTGTCGTGGCGGCCCAGCTGCTGGGCCAGCTTCAGCTTGGTTCCCACGCCGTCGGTGCCCGAGACCAGCACCGGTTCGCGGTACTTGTTGGACAGGTCGAACAGAGCGCCGAAACCGCCCAGGCCGCCCATCACTTCCGGCCGGAAGCTGCGCTTGACCAGCGGCTTGATGCGTTCGACCAGCTCGTTGCCTGCGTCGATGTCGACACCGGCGTCGCGGTAGGTCAGGGAAGGAGGGGTCGAAGACGGGGAGTTGGTCACGGGCGTGGGCGCTGCGCTGGGGTGAAAGCGGGATTTTAACAGGCCACGTTGGCGCACAGGCCCTATTCGGGCAACAATTCCCCCTGGATACGCTCTATGGAAAGTCCTGATGCGCCGCAGCCTCCTGTTTGTGATGTTCCTCGCCCTGTGCCTGCCGGTGGCCACGATGGCCCAGAGTGGCCTGCGGACCGAGGGCGATGTCGCCAGCGCCTCCGGCGCCTATGAGGCGGAGGTGCCGGTCAACAGCCAGAGCGATGCCGACCGCAATGGCGCCTTGGCGCGCGCGCTGGGCAACGTGCTGGCCAAGCTCTCCGGCGACCGCGGCGTGATGGCCCGGCCGGGCGTGGCGCAGTCCCTGCGCGGGGCCAAGGATTACGTGGCCAGCTACGACTACCGCCAGGACCAGAGCACCTCGGCCAGCGGCGCCCCCAGCTACCGGACGGTGCTGGTGGCGCGCTTCCGCCAGGATGACGTGGATGGGCTGATCGGCGCATTGGGGCTGCCGCTGTGGCCGCAGCCGCGGCCCAAGCCGGTGGTCTGGCTGGCCATCGATGACGGCTCGGGCCCGCGCCTGGTCACCGTGCAGCAGGCCAATGCCGCCCGCCCGTTGCTGAACCGCGCGATCGAGCGCGGCTACAAGCTGGGCCTGCCGTCGGGCAGTGCGGCCGAGCAGGCCCTGGTCGGTGCGATCTGGCGCCAGGACACCGCCGCGGTGGCCCGTGCGTCGGCGCGCTATGCCCCGCCGATGCAGCTGGTGGGCAAGCTGTACCGCGACAAGAGCGGCGGCTGGGTGGCCGACTGGGTGTTCGTCGATGGCGGCAAGGAACTGAACAAGTGGTCCACCAGGGACACCGATGCCCGCCGCGCGATGGCCGGTGGTGCCGACGGGGCCGCCGACGCGCTGGTGCGGCGTTACGCCAAGGCCGGTGCAGCCACCGGTACGGCGGGTACCTACCGGATCGTGGTCACCGGCATCCACAGCGCCGAGGACTACATGCGCCTGGCCGCCGGCCTGCGCGAGACCCCGGTGGTGCGCAACGTGGTGCCGGTGCGCGCTGCCGGCGACCGCCTGGAGCTGGCGCTGGACATGACCACCGGCCTGGCCGGCCTGAACCGCATGCTCGGCGACAATGGCGTGCTGGTGCCGGTCGCACCGCTGCCCGTCCCGGTCGATGGCGACGAACCCACTGCCGCGCCCGTGCCGGCCAGCAACGAGTACCGCCTGCGATGATCCTCAGCCCCGAAGCGGAAATCGCGCAGTTCCTGCGCCGCCTCAAATACGTGCTGGTCGCGCTGGCGGCGGGCTGGGTGATCTGGCTGCTCGGCCCGATTCTGACCCCGTTCGTGCTGGCACTGGCGTTGGCCTGGCTGGGCGACCCGCTGGTCGATCGGATCGAGGCCACCGGCCGTTCCCGCAATACCGGCGTGGTGCTGGTGTTCGTGGCGATGATCCTGGTGATCACGGCGGCACTGCTGATCCTGGTGCCGATGATCGAGCGCCAGATCGCCACGCTGATCGCGGCGATCCCGCAGGCGCAGCAGTGGCTGATGCAGACCGGGATTCCGTGGTTCGAGCAGAAGACCGGCCTGGAAGTCATGCAGTGGCTGGACCCGGACCGCCTGATCGAGTGGGTGCGCAGCCATTGGCAGCAGGCCGGCGGCTTTGCCAAGACCTTCTTCGGCTACGTGTCGCGCTCTGGCTTCACGATGGTCACCTGGGTGGTCAACATCCTGCTGCTGCCGATCCTGGCGTTCTACTTCCTGCGCGACTGGGACAAGCTGGTGGAGCGGGTGGCCTCGATGATCCCACGCAACCACATTGCCACCATCACCAACCTGGCGCGCGAGTCGGATGAAGTGCTCGGTGCGTTCATCCGCGGCCAGTTCCTGGTGATGATCGCGCTGGGCGTGGTGTACGCGGCCGGGCTGTCGCTGGTGGGGCTCAAGCTGGGCCTGTTGATCGGCCTGGTCGCCGGTCTGATCAGCTTCATCCCCTACCTGGGTGCGACCACCGGCATCGTCATGGCCGTGGTGGCCGCGCTGGTGCAGGCGCAGGGCTTCGATCTCAAGCTGCTGATCCTGGTGGGCGTGGTGTTCACCGTGGGCCAGCTGCTGGAGAGCTACGTGCTGACCCCGCGCATCGTCGGCGACAAGATCGGCCTGCATCCGGTGGCCGTCATCTTCGCGGTGATGGCCGGTGGCCAGCTGTTCGGCTTCCTGGGCATGCTGCTGGCGCTGCCGGTGGCGGCGGTGAGCAACGTGCTGCTGCGCTACGCGCACCAGCGCTACCGCGAAAGCGAGCTGTATGCCGGGGAGCGCTCGGCAATCGTGCTCGATTCCTACATCGACAAGACCGACGTGGTGATCACGATGCCGAAGGATCCGGACGGCCAGTGAGCGTGGTCCCGCAGCTGCCGCTTGCCCTGCGCTACCCGCAGGACGAGCGCCTGGAAACCTTCATCGGCGCCCCGGACGGGGCGCTGGCGCAGCTGCGTGCGATCGCCATCGGCGCGGCATCGGACTGGGTCTACCTGGAAGGCGCGGCAGGCACCGGCAAGACCCACCAGGCGCTGGCGATGTGCTCGCTGGCCGAGCAGGCCGGTCGGCAGCCGACGTACCTCCCGCTGAAGGCGGTGGTCGGGCGCACGCGCGCCGCGCTGGAATCACTGGAAGGCCGCGATCTGGTCGCGCTCGACGGCCTGGATGCCGTGGCCGGGCACCGCGACGATGAAGTGGCATTGTTCGACTTCCACAACCGCGCACGCAGTGCCGGCATCACGCTGCTGTACACCGCCCAGCATGCGCCCGACCAGCTGGGCCTGGTGCTGCCGGACCTGCGTTCGCGCCTGCAGCAGTGCGTGCGCGTGGTGTTGCAGCCGCTGGACGATGAAGGCCGTGCGGCGGTGCTGCGCGAGCGTGCGGCGCGCCGTGGCCTGGCCATCGACGAGGCCGCGATCGAATGGCTGCTGACCCGCACCGGACGCGAGCTGGGCAGCCTGGTCAGCCTGCTGGACTGGCTGGACCGCGAATCATTGGCCGCGCAGCGGCGCATCACCGTGCCGTTCCTGCGCCAGGTGGTGGAAGAAGGCTCGCACCGCCTGTAGCGCGCTCTACCGCTGTGGCTGCCGGCGCAGCGCCGCATCCAGTGCCGCCAACCGCTCCGGCGTGCCCACATCGGTCCATTGCCCACGATGATGCTGCCCGGTGACCCGGCCGTCGCCCATCGCGTGACGCATCAACGGCGCCAGTCCGAACTGCGGCGGCGTGGCAGCGGCACCGTCGGTACCGCCGATGACCTCGCGCCATCCCTGCACAATCCCCGGGCGGAACACGCCCACACCGGCATAGGTCAGGCGCGGCGCATCGCCCACATCGCCCACCGTGCCATCGTCGTGCAGGATGAAATCCCCGCGCGGGTGCTGCACCGGATTGTCGACCAGCACCAGGTGCGCGTCGCCGTGCGGCTGTACCGGCAACGTGGCGAAATCCACGTCGGTCCAGACATCGCCGTTGACCACCAGGAACGGGCCGTCACCCAGCACCGGCAGCGCGTTGAGAATGCCGCCGCCGGTCTCCAGCGGTATCGGACCTTCGTCGACCAGATGCAGGCGCAGGCCCCAGCGCGCGCCATCGCCCAGCGCCGGCGCGAACCGGTCGCCCAGCCACGAGGTATTGATCACCACCTCGTCGATGCCGGCCGCGGCCAGGCGTTCGAGGTGCCACACCACCAGCGGTTTGCCACCGGCCACCAGCAGCGGCTTGGGTGTGTGCAGGGTCAGCGGTCGCATCCGCTCGCCCTTGCCGGCGCAGAACACCAGCGCCTTCATGCGCGCGCCGGCCGCGGTTGCGCCAGCCGGGCCAGCGCGGGCTTGATGCGGTCTTCCAGCAGCGCCCGCAGCGGGGCCAGTTCCGGGTGGCGCGGCAGCACTTCGTCCAGGTACCGGATGAAGCGCGGCGCATCGTCGAAGTAATGGCCCTTGCCGTCGCGGTCGCGCAGGCGCACGAACAGGCCGAGAATCTTCAGGTGCCGCTGCACACCCATCCAGTCCGCGTCGCGCAGGAACTGCGGCCACGGCCGCACCGGCAGGCCGGCGGCCCGTGCCTGTGCGTGGTAGCGCGCCAGCCAGGCATCCACCCGCGCCAGCGGCCAGCTCAGGAAGGCATCCTTGAACAGGCTGACCGGATCGTAGGCGATCGGGCCGCGCACCAGGTCCTGGAAGTCGAGCACCGCGGGCCCGTCGTCGACCGGCATCAGATTGCGCGGCATGAAATCGCGGTGGGTCAGTACCTGCGGCTGGCCCAGGGCGTTGTCCATCAGGCGGCGATGCACCAGCTGCAGGCCTTCCAGCTCGCCGCAGTCCAGTTGCAGCCCCAGGTGGCGCTGCAGGAACCACTCGTCGAACAGGCCGGCGTCGCGCTGCAGCAGTGCCTCACCGAAGCTGCCCATGCCGTCGGGCACGGGGATCGACTGCAGCCGGATCAGTTGCGCGAAGGCGGCGTCGAACCAGGCATCTGCGTTGGCATCGTCGATGTGGCGGGCCAGCGTGGGGCCGCCGAGGTCCTCAAGCAGCAGGAACCCCTGCTCGACATCGCGCTCGAACACCTGCGGCACGCGCACGCCGTTGGGTGCGAGCAGATCATGCATGCGCAGCCACGGGCGCACGTCCTCCAGGCCAGGCGGAGAATCCATCACGATGTGGCTGCCACGCGTGCTGGTGGCGCGCCAGTAGCTGCGGAAGCCGGCGTCCACCGAGGCGCGGTCGAGCGCCAGGTGCGGGTCGCCAAGCATGGAACCTGCCCACTGCCGGCGGAGGTCGGCGCGCAGCGGGTCGGAAGCGGGATCGTTCATGGACGGGTACGTCGAAGCGGCGCCGGATGGCGCGCGGAAGGAAAGGAGTGGGGCAAGGTCAGCGTTTGCCGCTGACCAGTCGCAGCACGGCCAGGATGGCGACCGCGCCGATCACCGCGCCGATGAAGCCGGCCGGTTCGCCGCGTGCATACCAGCCCATGTACTGGCCGAACCAGCCGGCAAACAGCGCACCGCCGATGCCCAGCACGATGGTCAGCAGACAGCCCATGCGGTTGTTGCCGGGCATGAAGAAACGCCCGAGCAGGCCGACGATGAAGCCGACCAGGATGATGTAGAGCCAGCTGGTGCTGCCGAACAGACTGTTCATGACGCCGATTCCCGCAGGAGATGGACGCAGCCTACCAAGTGCAGGCTGCGTCCGTCACCGGGACGGTCAGCAGCAGCCGTGGCCGCCGTGGCGGGTGCCGCTGTCGGCCGCCACCGGCGAGCCGCTGGTCTCACCGCGCAGGCTGGCCGCGTAGTGCTCGCTGATCACCTTGGACACGCAGGCGGTCACGCGCTTGCCCATCGGGATGTGCAGGAACTCGTTCGGGCCGTGTGCGTTGGAGTGCGGGCCGAGCACGCCGGTGATCATGAACTGCGCGCCGGGGAACTTCTCGCCGAGCATGCCCATGAACGGAATCGAGCCGCCTTCGCCCATGTACATCGCCGGCTTGCCGAAGAAGGTCTGGCTGGCGTCGTCGATTGCCTTGGTCAGCCACGGCGCCATCGCCGGCGCGTTCCAGCCGGTGGAGGCCTTCTCCAGGTCCAGCGTCACTTCGGCACCGTTCGGCGGATCGCGCAGCAGGGCGTCCTTGAGCAGCTCGCCGCAGGTCTTGCCGTCGGCGGTCGGCGGCAGGCGCAGCGACAGCTTCACAGCGGTATGCGGGCGCAGCACGTTGCCGGCCGAGGCCAGCGGCGGCATGCCGTCCACACCGGTCACCGACAGCGCCGGGCGCCAGGTGCGGTTGAGCACCAGTTCGGTAAGGTCGTCATTCATCGGCGTGAGGCCGTCGACCAGCGGGAATTTCTCGAAGATCGCGGTGTCCACCACGTCGGCGGCGCGCTTGGCCTGTTCCAGGCGCTCGGCCGGAATGTCCACATTCATGCCGTCGATCAGGATGCGGCCGGTGTTCTCGTCCTCGATGCGCGAGAGCAGCTGGCGCAGCAGGCGGAAGCTGGACGGCACCACGCCGGAGGCATCACCGGAATGCACGCCTTCATTGAGCACCTTGACCGAGAAATTGCCGCCGGTCAGGCCGCGCAGCGAGGTGGTGCACCACAGCTGGTCGTAGTTGGCGCAGCCCGAATCCAGGCACACCACCAGCGACGGCTTGCCGATGCGGTCGGCCAGGTGATCCACGTAGGCGGGCAGGTCGTAGCTGCCCGATTCCTCGCAGGCTTCGATCAGCACCACACAGCGTGCGTGCGGCAGGCCCTGTTCCTGCAGCGCCAGCACCGCGGCCAGCGAGCCGAAGATCGCATAGCCGTCGTCGGCGCCACCGCGGCCGTACAGCTTGTCGCCGCGCAGCACCGGCACCCACGGGCCGAGGTCGTCGTCCCAGCCGGTCATTTCCGGCTGCTTGTCCAGGTGCCCGTACAACAGCACGGTGTCGTCGCCGGTCTCGGCGCCGGTGGCGGGAATCTCCAGCAGGATCAGCGGCGTGCGGCCTTCCAGGCGCACCACTTCCACGTTCAGGCCGGGCAGGTTCTGGGCCTTGGCCCAGTTCTCCATCAGCGTGACCGCCTGCTCCATGTAGCCGTTCGCGACCCAATCAGCGTCGAACATCGGCGATTTGTTGGGGATACGGATGTAATCGACCAGTTGCGGGACGATGTCGTTGTCCCACTTGTCACTGAGGAATTGGCCGAGTTTGGCGCTGTCCATCTGAAACTCCGAGTGCATTGGCTAGTCCTCACATTCTACGCCTCCCATCGGGGTAGGGATTTCCCTACATCACGTCGGGTATTTGGCCGGCTGCGTGAAGGTGCAGTGGACGATAGGCTGTGTGTATGTGGCGCGGGACACTGTTTTGGCCGAAGGGAATGTCGGCAGGCACTGTTTCCAAGTCACAAGGAGTTTCACGGTGGGGCCTTGGGTTTCGTGGAAGGCGCTGGTGCTGGGAATGCTGTTGATGTGGCCTGCCCATGCGGCGGACCGGATCGACATCAATACCGCCGATGCGTCGATGCTGGAGCAGGGACTGGCGAACGTAGGGCCCAGACGGGCTGAGGCGATCGTTGCATACCGGCGACAACACGGCCCTTTTCTTCGAGTCGAGGAGCTGGCTCGGGTCAAGGGGATAGGGACAGCAACCGTCGAACGGAATCGACAGCGGATGACGGCAGGCATCAGGACGATGCCCGTCGAGGAGCCTCCCAGGAAGGAGGCGCCGCGCTCCGTACCCAGGCGCTGACGGACAGGATTGCCGGAGACGGGCAGGACGCTGGTCGGCCACGCGGGCAGGACGCCCGATGGCACCGGACGCAGCAGGGACGCCCATGCCGCACGGACGCGGCGCCAACGGAAGGCAGGACACCACCAGGACGGTGGCATCCAGACCCGGGAAGGGAATGCGATGGCGGATAGAACAACGGCCCAGTGCAGGGAGCATGGTCGGGACCCATTTGGCAGGATGCGAAAGGGGGAAGGCGGGATGCCGACAAGGACGTGAAGATTGCCCGGTACCGTACAGGACGTATGGCCGGGCAATTTCTTTTCTGCGCGCGCGGCGCACTGCCGCGCCGCGAATCACCACTGCCGTGCGGCGCATCGTGTAGCCTCGGCGCGTCACTGCACAGGAATGAAGCAATGCGCGTACGTCGTTGTCTGTTGAGCGGGGTGGCAACCGCGCTTGTCGCTGCACTGTCCCTGGCCCACGCCGCCACGCCCCCGTCCACGGCGACGGCGGCCACCACCGAGGTCGTACGCGGCCCCACCGACCTCAAGCCCGGCGAGTTCCTCTGGCATCCGGAGATTTCGCCGGCCGGTCCGATCGTGCTGGTGGTCAGCCTGGATGAGCAGCGCGCCTATGTGTATCGCAACGGCATCGCCATCGGGCTGAGCACCATCAGCTCGGGCAAGGCCGGGCACGAAACCCCGACCGGCGTGTTCACCATCCTGCAGAAGGACAAGGACCACCGGTCCAATCTCTACAACAGCGCGCCGATGCCGTACATGCAGCGCCTGACCTGGGATGGCATCGCGCTGCACGGCGGCAGCCTGCCCGGGCATCCGGCATCCCACGGTTGCGTGCGCCTGCCGCAGGCGTTCGCGCAGAAGCTGTTTGGCGAGACCCGGCGCGGCGACACCGTGGTGGTGGCCGATGCCAAGAGCGCGCCGATGACGCTGGCCTATCCGGCGGTATTGGCACCGGTCAACAGCACCGGCAAACCGCTGGTCGAAACCACCGATGCACCGGACCACTACTGGAACGACGCCGCCGCGCCCTCCGGACAGGTCGGTATCCTGGTCAGCCTGCACGACCAGCGCCTGTACGTGCTGCGCGACGGCGTGCTGATCGGTGAATCGCGGCTGGAAGCCAAGGCGCTGCCGGCCTTCGAGGGCACTACGCTGTTCGTGATGCAGCAGGGGTACGCGGATGTTCCCAGCCCCCTGGACGCGCACCAGCGCCTGCACAAGTGGACGGCGTACCCGTTGCTGGGCCAGAGCGAGGGCAACGCCAGCCCGGACCTGCTGGCCACGCCGAGCCTGCCGATGGCGCTGCCGCCGGCGTTTGCCGAGCAGTTGTACAAGGCGCTGGTGCCGGGCACCACGCTGCTGGTGACCAGTCTGCCGGCGGTACGCCCGGTGGCCGATGAACAGAACCTGCAGCCGGTCTTGGAATCCGACGCCCCGGGGTCCACCTTGTAGGGATTGCTCCCGTTGGCGGGTGGTTGCCCATGTCTGCTGTGAAAGCCCTGTTGGCCGCTGCGCTCGGCCTGATTGCGTCCGCCTCGGCGGGCGCAGCCGGGATCCCCGTGGCGGCGGCTGCGCCATCCGCCTCGAGCGCCGCGCGCCCGGCGGCGCAGGACCCGGCCCGGTTGGCCGAGATGCTGGCGCAGGCGGCACCGTCGGCCGACCGCAACGTGCTGCAGCTGGCGGCCAAGGCGATGTCGTGCGCGCTGCGCCGGCCCGATCTTGGCGTCGACCCGGCGCGGTTGAGCGTGATCGACTATTCGCGCCCCTCCACCGAGCCGCGCATGTGGGTGTTCGACCTGCGCCGGCAGACGCTGCTGTTCGAGGAATGGGTGGCGCATGGCCGCAACAGCGGCGGCAATCGTACCGAGCATTTCTCCAACCGCGACGGCAGCTTCATGTCCAGCCTGGGCGCGTTCACCGCGAAGGAAACCTACATGGGCGGCAACGGTTACTCGCTGCGCCTGGAAGGCCTGGAACCGGGCTTCAATGACAACGCGCGTGATCGGGCCATCGTCATCCACGGCGCGCCGTACGTGAACCCTACCTTCGCCCGCATGCAGGGCCGGCTCGGCCGCAGTCTCGGTTGCCCGGCCGTGCGGTTGACGGTGGCCAAGCCGCTGATCGACAGCCTGCGCGGTGGTGCGATGGTGTTCGCCTACTACCCGGACAAGGACTGGCTGGCGCGTTCGCGGCTGCTGGAACCGGACTGCGGCGGCAGCGCCGGCTGAGGCACAATGCCGGCATGTCGACCGATACCTTCCTGAGCGCGGCCACGCGCGTGATTCCCAGTGTCGAGTACCGCCGCGAGCGCTGGCGCAACGGCCTGGGCTGGACCCGCGAGATTGTGCGCGTGCCCGACACCGACGACTGGCAGGTGCGCCTGTCGATCGCCGAGATCGAGCAGGATGCCGCCTTCTCCGCGTTTCCCGGGATCGAGCGCGAGCTGGTACTGCTGCGTGGCGAAGGCCTGCGCCTGCGCTTTGCCGATGGCACGCTGCACACGCTGATGCCGCCGCATGACCGCCTGCGCTTTGCCGGCGAAGCGCAGGTGCGTGGCGAGCTGGTGGACGGCGTCACCCACGACTTCAACCTGATGTGGCGCCGTGATGCAGTGAACGCCGAACTGCTGCATCGCCCGCTGGTGGGCAGCATGTTCTTCTTCACCGAAGCGGACACCGCCTGGGCGATCCACCTGTTGTCCGGACAGGCGCAGTTCGACGGCGACACCAACCTGCCGCCGTTGGAAGCCGGCGATACCGCGTGGCTGGCCGCCGGTGAACGCCGGCGTTTCGCGCTGCGCGGCGGTGGGGAGTTGTTGGCGATCCGGGTTTCACCCGGAAAACCCCCACTTGCATGACGACACCGGCAATCAACGGCTGCTGACCCGGATCAGGGAAGCACGGCATGCGTTGCTGCATTGGCACTGCTCTCCCGCCGAACCGGCGCACACCTTGCGGGTAACTGGCCGTCGATCGACTGCCTACGCTGCGCAACGTCCGGCAAGGGCGTGACCGTCGATCGAAGGCGGCACCGGTGATGCGTTCGCCGCGCAGGCCACTGCTACCGGCAGTCGTTGCCGGCGATGCCCGATGGCCGTTGCTCAGTACACGTCGCGCCGATACCGTCCGGCGACGATCAGGGCTTCTTTGCCTTCGCGTCCCAGCGCCTGTTCGATCACTGCATCCACCGCCGGGGCCATGCCCTGCAGGCTGCCGCAGACCAGGATCGTGGCACCGTCGCGCACCCACTGGCGCAGCTCGTCCAGGCGCGCCTGCAGCCGGTCCTGCACGTAGCGATGTTCACCGCCGTCGCGACTGAACACCGTATCCAGGCGCTGGATGCCCCCGGCCTGATGCCAGGCGATGAGTTCATCGCCAAAGAAGAAATCGTGGGCCTGGGTACGCTCGCCGAACAGCAGCCAGTTGCGCCGCGCGCCGGCATCGATGCGGGCGCGCAGATGCGCGCGCAACCCGGCGATGCCGGTGCCGTTGCCGATCAGGATCAACGGTGCGTCGTGCGCCGGGGCATGGAAATTCGGGTTGCTGCGGAAGCGCAGGTCGATGCGGCCGCCCAGGTCGGCGTGGTCGCACAACCAGCCGCTGCCCAGCCCGGGCGTGCCGTCCGGGCGCAGCTGGCGGCGCAGCAACAGCATCACCTTGCCTTCGACGGGCATGCTGGCGATGGAGTACTCGCGGTGCGGCAGCGGCGTGAGCGAGGCGACCAGGGCCGCGTCCTCGGCGGGCACCGCATCGGGCAAGGCCGGCAGGTGCGCGCGCGCCAGATGGGCCGACAGCGGCTCGCCGCCCACCATGCTCGCGCCGTCGCGTGCGTGGGTGGCCAGCCACGCCGCCACGTCGGCCGGTGCGTGCCGCGGCCCGATTTCCACTACGTCACCGGCCTGCCAGGCCGGCAGCGCGCCGTCAGCCGGCACCAGCGCGATCCGCCAGGTACCGGTGCCAGGGCTGCCGGGGTTCTCCAGCGTGCGCGCCTGCAGGTGCCACGGCCGGTACTCGGCCGGGGTCCAGTCCGGCAGGTCGGTGGCGGCGCCGCCGAGCTGGCCGAGCAGCTGCTGCCAGTGGCGCAGCGCGGCGGGATCGGCGTTGTCCACCTCCACGGTATCGAACAACGGGTGCGCGCCGTGCTGGCGCAGCCACGCATCGAGCTGGTGCCCGAACGCGCAGAAATGGCCGTAGCTGCGGTCGCCCAGCGCCAGTACGCCGTAGTGCAGCCCGGGCAGGGCCAGCGCTTGTGGCATGACGTTGCGCAGGAACGGCAGTGCGTGATCGGGCGCATCGCCTTCGCCGGTGGTGCTGACAACGAACAGGGCCTGCGTGGCCTGCTGCAGGGTCGCCGCATCAATCTGGTGCAGGCCGCAGACGCGTACCGCCACGCCGGCTGCACGCAGGGCGTCGGCGCTGCGTTCGCACAGCTGCTGGGCAAACCCGGTCTGGCTGGACCAGACCAGCAGGGTCGGCGGTGGGCCACTGTCGCTGGCGGTGTCGTCGCGCGGACGGCCCCGCCACCACACCACCGCGCAGAACACTGCATACGCCACCACGCTGCCGGCGGCCCAGCTCCAGCGCGCGGGCAGCGGTGCACTCTGCCACCACGCGTCCTGCTGGTGCAGGCCCAGCAGCCACACTGCGATCAGCAACAGCAGCGCGATGACGGCGGTGTTGCCGAGGGTGGCGCGCGAGGGGAATCTCATGCCGCGCCCGCCGCATCATCGCCAAGCAGCTGCGCGAAGGCCGGGCTCAGGTGTTCGTCGATGCCCTGCGCGCCACGGGTGACGAAGCGGGCCGCCAGGCCGTGGGCACGCGCGAAGGCGAGGCCCGTTTCCACGCCCATCACTGTCAGGGCGGTTGCCCACGCATCGGCGTGCATCGCATCGGGGGCCACCACGGTGACGGCGGCGGCCGCGCGTGCAACGGGCGCACCGCTGCGCGGGTCCAGGGTGTGGCTGAACTGCGCGCCGTCCTGTTCAAAGTGATGCCAGCGGTCGCCGGAGGTGGCGACGGCGCGATCGTCGAGCGTCAGCACGCGGGGCGGGTGGGTTGCCCGCGCATCGTCCTCCGGCGCGGATTCAACCAGCACGCGCCACGGCTGGCCGTCGGGCTTGCGCCCATAGCCATGCAGTTCGCCCCCCACTTCCACCAGCGCGGCGTGCACGTCCTGCTGGCGCAGCCAATGGACGATCTGGTCGACACCGAAGCCCTTGGCGATGGCCGAGAGATCCAGCTCCAGTCCACCGGGTTGGTACAGCCGGCCGGGTTCATGCCGCAGGCGCTGCCAGCCACAGCGTGCACGGGTGGCGGCCAGGGTCTGCGCGTCGGGCACGCGCCGGGCCTGCGCCTGTGCACCGAACCCCCACACCGCCACCAGCGGACCGACGGTGGGATCGAAGGCGCCGCCGCTGCGCCGGGTGATGTCCAGCGCGCACTGCACGACCGTGTCGAACAGCGGCGGCAGGGCCTGCCAGTGGCCGGCATCGGCGCGGTTGAACCGCGCGATGTCGCTGCGGGACTCCCAGGTGCTCATCTGCGCCACGACGGCGTCGAGCTGGGCCTGGATGCCGGCATGCAGCGGGTGCAGGTCGCGCGTACGCGCCACCGCCAGCTTTACCTGCCAGGTGGTGCCCATGCTGTGGCCACCGAGGCTGGCGATGTCGAGGAGCGTGTCGTTCATGGGCGAGGGCAGGGACGCCGGGCAGGGCCCGGCGTACGGTTACTGCGGCAGCACTTCCAGGGTGGCGACGTAGCTCAGGCGGCGGGTCTTGGCCTGCTTGACGGACACCTTCTTGTCTTCGGTGCCGGTTTCCAGCCAGTACATGCCGGCCTCGGGCCAGGTGACGGTGAACTCGCCCTTCTTGTCGGTGGTGACCTTGATCTCTTCCTGGGCGTTGCGATAGCGCGTGCCGCCGCGGGTGATCTCGAACGCCAGACCGGCGCGCGGCTTGCCATCGACCAGCACGCGGAAGGACGCGGGTTCGCCGGCGACCAGGTCGTTGGGATGGGCCAGCGCCACCATCTCGATGCCCTGCTTGGTGGGCTTGAGGGCGGTGTCGTTCGGGGTGCCGTTGGTGACGAAGGTTTCCACGCGGCCGACCGACTGCGACACCTTCAGGTTCTTGGCCTTCTTCGGCACTTCGCTGGCGAAGGTGGCGGCGGTACCGCGCCAGCGCTTGGGCTTGCCATCTTCGTCCCAGGTGGCCGACAGGCCGTTGTTGATGGTGGCCAGGCGGTAGGTGCCCTGCTGGGTCAGCTCAACGTCGAACACGCTGCGGAACTTGCCGGTGGAGGCGTTCTGCGGCTGCACGGTGGTGCCGTCCGGTGCGGTGATCACCAGGTTGTCCAGGCGCAGCGGCACGTGGTTGAAGTAGAACAGGTCGTTGGACACGGCCGCGTCGACGGTGATCCACGGGTTGTTGCCGGCGATGACGGTCTGCGAGGGCTGCAGCCAGGCCTTGTGGGCCAGGGCGGAGAACGGAAGGGCGGCGGCCAGGGCGGCGGCTAGGACGAGCGTGCGCTTCATCAACAACTCCAGGGAAAGGGAAAGAATCAGGGCTTGGCCGACAGCGTGACCAGGCCGAGCTCGGTGCTGCCCTGGGCCTTGCCGGTCTGTGCGGACGTGGCAGGCCAGGTGAACGGGATCTTGAGCAGTTCACGGCCGCCGACTTCGCGCACCGCTTCCACCACCAGCGTGTAGTTGCCCGGCGCCAGGGCCTTCAGTGCCGGCTGCTTGTCGGAGAACGACAGTGCGTGTTTGCCGACCGGGCGGGTCGGGCCGGTGACACCGTCCACCGGCACGTCCAGCGTGCGGCCGCTCTTGCGCCACCACTGGCGCAGGTCGGGCAGCCACTTGGTGCCGTGGCCTTCGCTGTTGCTGGTCTGCTGGTACCAGACCGACAGGTTGGCGGCGACCTTCTGGTCGGCCCCTTCCAGCCACACCGCGACGTAGGGCCGGTGGTACTCGGCGACGTTGAGCTTGGGCACCTCGACGTTGATGTCCAGCGTGGTGGCATAGGCCGGCGAGGTGGCCAGCAGGCCGCTCAGGGCAATGGTCAGGGTGACGCGCATGGTGCGGCTCCGGAAAGGAAAACGGTCAATGGATGAGGATCAGGGCGATCAGCAGCGGCACCAGCAGACCCAGCCCGACCAGTGGCCAGGTCATGCGGCGTTGGCGGGCGTGCAGGTGCAGCAGGAACAGGCCGGTGATGCAGAAGACCAGGCAGGCAACGGCGAAGATGTCCAGGAACCAGCCCCACGCCGGGCCGGCGTTGCGGCCCTTGTGGAGGTCGTTGAAATAGGAGACCCAGCCGCGCGCGGTGGATTCGTATTCCACGGCGCCGGAGTCGCGGTCGATGCTCAGCCAGGCGTCGGCGCCGGGGCTGGGCATGGAGAGATAGACTTCGCCATCGGACCACTCGGCCGGGCGGCGGCCGATGGCGATGCCGAGCTGGGCATCGAGCCAGCGGCTGGCCTTGCGCGGCAGCGGGGCAGTGCCGTCGGCGCGGTCGCCGAGCGTGCCCAGCAGGTCGGCCGGCAGCGTCAACTGCTGGCTGACCACCACCGGTTTGGCTTCGATCTTCGCCGCATGGTTGAGGGTGATGCCGGTGGCGGCAAACAGCAGCATGCCGATCAGGCAGACGGCCGAGCTGATCCAGTGCCACTGGTGCAGCGTGCGCAGCCAGAAGCCGCGGCTTTGTTGTTGCTGCACGCTGGAGGAAGGAGTGGTCACAGGCAGGGATCAGGAGCTCAATGGCGAATTACACCATTGATGAGAATGGTTCGCAATTTTGGGCGGGAAGGGGGGCCGACCCGCGGTCGGCCCCCACCACAACACCCGGCAAGGTGGCGCCCGACCGCGGGTCGGGCGGCGCCTCAGAACCTTGCGTTCAGCGACATCCAGTAGCTGCGACGCTGGTCCTTGGTGGCGTAGTCATCCACGCAGTTGTACTCGCTGTCGCTGATCAGCACGCACGACTGGGACACGAAGTCCTTGTCGAACAGGTTGTTGACGCGTGCGTTGAGGGTCAGCCACGGGGTGATGGTCCAGCTGCCACCGAGATGGAAGACGGTGTAGTCCTCGTAGTAGCGCACCTGCGAGGTGCTCACGCCGCCGACGCTGGTCACCAGCGTGTCGCGGTAGCGGTCGTAGCGGCCTTCGCCGATCAGCGACAGGCTGACCGTATCGTTGAGCTGCCAGTTCAGGCTGGCGTTGGCCATGTGGCGCGCCGGGGTCGTGGTGCCGCCCACCGGCTTGCCCTTGTCCACGCCGCTGGTCTGCTCGGAACGGGTGTAGGTGTAGTTGCCGCGCAGCTGCAGGTTGTCCAGCAGGTCCACGTAGGCAGCCGCTTCCACGCCCTTGGTTTCGGCCTTGTCCACGTTCACGCTCTGGGTGAACGTGCTGTAGCCCAGTTCGGCCCAGCCCGGGCCCACGTCCACGCAGTAGCCGCCGCCAGCCGGGGCGACCTCGCAGTTCGGGAACGTGCCGCCGCTGGCGATCTTGTCGTCGAACTGGTTGAAGAAGCCGGTGACGTTGAAGCCCCAGTCGGCGCCCTCGTAGTAGGCGGCCAGCTCATAGTTGGTGCTGGTTTCCGGCTTGAGGTTGGGCGAACCCACCAGCGGCAGCACGCCCTGGCCACCGAAACCGGTGACGCCGGGGAACAGCTGGTCCGGGCGCGGGGTCTTGTAGCCGGTGCTCACGCCACCCTTGACGGTCCAGGCATCGCTGGCGTTCCACACCAGGTAGCCGCGCGGGCTGAGGTGGCTGCCGAAGATGTTGTGGTGGTCGTAGCGCAGGCCGATGGTGGCGGTCAGCGTATCGGTCAGCGACCAGTTGTCCTCGGCGAACACCGACGACATGCGGTGCTTCTGCTTCACGTTGTCCTGGTAGCCGTTGCCGTCCATGCCGAACACGCCGTCGGTCATGTCGGTGTCGGTGTACTGGCCGCCCACGGTCAGCTTGTGCGCGCCGAAGGTCATGTCCAGCATGGTGTCGAGCACGATGCCTTCCAGTTCCATCGTGCGCAGCGGACGCGGCAGGAAGGCCTGCAGCCGCGCCAGCTCGGCCGGGTTCAGGGCGGTCAGCGCGTTGCCGCGGCCGGCGGCGCAGTTGTTGGCCGCGCCGGTGCGGCGGCACACGTCGTTCCACAGAGTCTGCAGGTCGGCGCGCTCGTCCAGGGTCAGCGGCAGCGAGCGGCCCAGGTTGTTGCTGGTGGTGTGGGTCAGCGTGGTCTGCCAGGTGCCGAAGTCGTACCGGCCCTGGTGGGTCAGGGCCACCTGATCGCGCTCATAGCGCTGGTAGGCGGTGTAGCCCACGCGCGGCTGCACCACGCGGCGGGTGGTGGTGCCGGTGCCGTTCGGGTTGGGAAGGGTGGCATTGCCGACGCGCCACAGGCTGGCCAGGCTGTCCAGTGTGCCGGTCTGGCCCTGGCTGTTGTCGTACTTCTGCCGCGAGACGTCGTAGTCCAGCCACAGGTCGTGATCGTCGTTGACGGTGAAGCTCAGGCGCAGACCGGTGTTCCAGTTGGTGTTGGCCACGGCCTTGCCGCCGCCGCCGAAGCCGATGCTGCGCGCCCACAGCGTGCCATCGGGCAGCGGCAGGTCATCCCATTCCGGGTTGGAGGCCTTGGCATCGTAGTAGCTGCCGCGCACCGACAGGCCGATGCGGTCCTTGACCAGCGGGCCGCTCAGGTACACGTCGGTGGTGCGCGCATCGCCGAACTGGTCGTCCTGCTGCACGGTGAAGCCCTGGGTGACCGAGCCGTGCCAAGTGTCCTGGTTGCGGCGGGTGATGATGTTGATCACTCCGCCCATCGCGTCCGAGCCGTACAGGGTGGACATCGGGCCGCGCACCACTTCGATGCGCTCGATGGCATCCAGCGGCGGCAGGTAGGCGAACTGGCCGCCGCCGAAGTTGTTCGGGTACAGCTGGCCGACATTGCTCTGGCGACGGCCGTCGATCAGCACCAGGGTGTATTCGGACGGCATGCCCCGCATGGAAATGGTGGCGCGGCCGTTCTTGTCGGTGGTTTCCATGCCCACGTCGATGCCTTCTACGTCGCGCAGCGCGTCCACCAGGCTGGTGTACGGGCGCTTGCTGAGTTCTTCGCGGCTGACCACGCTGATGCTGGCCGGCGCATCGGTGATCTTCTGTTCGAAGCCCGAGGCGGTGACCACCACCTTGTCCAGGGTCTGCGGGGCACCGCTGCCGGTGGCGAAGGCCGGCGCCGACAGCGCGCTGAGCAGGGCGATGGACAGGGTGTGGCGGGACAGGGACGTGCGGCGACGCTGGCGCAGGGCCATGAGCAATACCTCGAAAGAAAGACGGATGCGCGGGCCCGGGCTATCGGCCTCGGCACCTGCAGGGGATCAGGGAAGCGCCCGCAAGGCGGGCAGGCAGCGGTGGTACCGGCAGCGCGACGCGGTGGCGTCGGCCGTGACCGGGATCAGCCCTGCGGGGGCGCCTGGCCGCGCTGGACGCGCAGGCCGGGGGCAGCAGGCAGCGGCGTGGCCGGTGCCGAATCGATCGAGGGGGCCACCTGCGGTGGCGCGGCCACCAGTGTGGCCATCAGGGCGTCCAGTCCGTCGGCCGCAGTGGCGGACGGAACCAGGGGCGGTGCTGCGGCGGCGCGCGCGCTGGCGAGCCGGCGCGGCTTGGCCGGGGCCTCTTCCTGCGGGGCGGATTCGCCGCCGCCGGGCAGGCGTTCGTCCATCGGCGCCTGCACCAGCTGCGCACTGCCGGGCACGGCGTGCCCGAGCATCGGCAGTATGGCCAGCAGCATAGACAGCAGGGCCAGCCAGGCCAGCACCGTCGCCAACGCCGGACGCTGCCCGCGCATGGCGGGAGCGAAGCTGCGGTGGCGGTGCGGATGGCGCAAGACGATTCCCTGGACGGCGTTGGAAGAGGCACTACGGCCCGACAGCCACGCGCCGGCGGCGGCGCAGGCGGATGGCCAGCGGCGCAGGGTGGGGCGGCGGGATTGTAGGTGAGATTGGTTATCCGGCGCAAATGCGAATGATTTGCGACTGTAGTCAGGCGCTGCCGTCGTCCAGCAGCGCGCGGACCTGCGCATGCGGGGAGGCGGCCAGCAGCGGGCGGATATGCGCCTGGAACGACGGGCTGCCGGTGGCGAGCGCGCGTTGCAGCCAGCTCACTGCGGCGTCCACCTGGCCGGCCGCGAGCAGCAGCGAGGCATGGCTGGCCTGGCCGCGGAAGTCGCCGGCCTCAGCCGAGCGTCGGTACCAGGCCGGCGCGGCGGCCGGGTCGGCCGCCACGCCGATGCCGTCTTCCAGGCAGCGGCCCACCAGGTTCATCGATTTGGCATGGCCGCGCTGGGCTGCCCGCAGGTACAGCGCGTACGCGGCGCGCTCGTCGCGTGCGGTGCCGCGCCCGGTGCCCACCAGGTTGGCCAGGTTGTACAGGCCCCAGTCCAGCCCCGCCTCGGCGGCGCGGCGGTACCAGACCACGGCCAGTTCCAGGTTGACCGGGGTGCCGGTGCCGAGCTCATGGCAGCGTCCCAGCATGTTGGCCGCGATGGCCAGGCCGCCGTTGGCGGCGCGCTCGAACCAGAGCATGGCGGCGGCGGCATCCTGGGCCACGCCGCGGCCTTCCATGCGCGCCTGCCCGAGCAGGAACTGCGCCTGCGCGTCGCCCCGTTGGGCGGTGGCTTCCAGCGCGGCCAGCGCCGCCGCAGGATCGCGCTGCATCAGCGCGACCAGCGCGTCGGCATCCAATGCCCCGGTGGTCGGCTCAGACATCGGCCCACTGCCGCAGCAGGTTGTGATACACGCCGGTGAGGTTGACCAGCGCGGGGTGTTCGGGGTGATCGTGGGTGAGGCGGCGGATGGACACGTCCAGATCCCACATCAGGCGGCGCTGGCCGTCGTCGCGCAGCATGCTCTGGATCCAGAAGAAGGACGCCAGCCGTGCGCCGGCGGTGACCGGGGTGACCTGGTGCAGGCTGGTGCCGGGGTAGAGCACCATGTGGCCGGCCGGCAGCTTGACCCGCTGGTTGCCGTAGGTGTCTTCGATGACCAGTTCGCCCCCCTCGTACTCGTCCGGATCGCTCAGGAACAGGGTGGCCGACAGGTCGGTGCGCACCGGCTGCGGCTGGCCGGCGGCGCTGTAGTCGTAGCGCACGGCATTGTCCACATGGAACCCGAACGTCTGCCCCGGCTGGTAGCAGTTGAACAGCGGCGGGAAGATGCGGCGCGGCAGGGCCGCGGAGAAGAAGGTGCTGTTGCGGCCGAGCGCGTCGAGGATGATCGAGCCGATCGCGCGGGCGGCCGGGTCGGACTCGGGCAGCTGCAGGTTGTGCTTGGCCTGCGCGGACTGATAGCCCGCCGTCAGGCGCCCGTCGGTCCATCCGGCGGTGGCCAGTTGCCGGCGGGCCAGGCTGACCTGCTCGGCGGTGAGAACGTCGGGAATGTGCAGCAGCATGGTCGGCTCCAACACCTCCCGCGCAGGCGCGCGGGAGGTGGCGTGTGGCTTAGAACGTGAAGTTGAACGCCAGCGTTGCCGAACGGCCCGGCGCGATGGCGGCGAAGTGCGAAGCGTACGCCTTGGTGAAGTAGGTTTTGTTGGTCAGGTTCTGCACGTTCAACTGCAGGCTGTAGCGCGGGTTGAACTGGTAGCCCACCATCGCGTCCCAGCGGGTGTACGACGGCACCCACTTGGTGTTGTTGACGTTGCCGTACACCTTGTCCACGTAGTTGGCGCCGGCGCCCAGGCTCAGACCGGGCACGAACGACGGGGCCCAGGTGGTCCACAGGCTGGCGCTGTGCCTGGCGGTGTTGGGGAACTGGTTGCCGTTGTACGGCGAAGGCACGTACACGCCGTTGACCAGCAGGAAGCCGTTGTCCTCGACCACCGCATCCAGGTAGGTATAGCCACCGAACACCTGCCAGCCCTCCACGATGGTGCCGCTGAAGCCGATCTCGGCGCCCTTGACCTTCTTGCGGCCCGCGTTCTGGGTGGTGCCCGCGTCGCTGAGCACGCGGGCGTTGGTCATCTCGGTCTCGAAGATCGCACCGGTCAGCGACAGGCGGGCATCGAACAGGTCCCACTTGGTGCCCAGCTCGATGTTGCGGCTGCGCTGCGGTTCGAGGTCCTTGATGGTCGCGGTGATGCCGTCGGCGCCGTCGCCGGCATCCACGCCCACCGGCGTGGACGAGGTGCCCCACGACAGGTAGATGCTGCCGTTGGCGACCGGCTTGTAGACCAGCCCGGCCTGGCCATTCCAGAACGAGGTGTCGTTGCGCAGGTGCTGCGCGTTGGCCGCCGCGGTCGGGCTGAACAGATGGGTGCTGTAGTCGTCGAAGCGCGCGCCCAGGTTCAACATCCACTGTTCGCTGAAGCTGATGGTGTCGAACACATAGGCCGACGTGGTGCGGGTGGTCTGGCGCGCATCGTTGAGCGGGTTGCTGCGGGTAACGGTGTGGGTCGCCGACCACGGGTCGTTCGGGTTCGGGTTGGTCAGGTCGGTGCAGTTGTAGCCGGTGGCCGCGCCGGTGGTCGGGCAGCTCTGGTTGCCGGTGACCGGGTTGTTGGTGCCGCCGGTGGTCTGGCCGTTCGGGCGCACCACGTCGCCGATCACGTAGTTGCCGCGTACGGTCTTCTCATCGCTGTATTCCACGCCGGCCGTGAAGCTGTGGCGCAGCGGGCCGGTCTCCAACTCGCCGGTGACGCTGGTCTGGTTGACGAAGCTGTCGGTCTGCGTGGCGCGCGAGTTGGTGCGGCGCCAGATCGTGCCGAACAGGTTCGGGTTGCCCTTGCTGTCGTCCGGCTGGGTCCACAGGTAGTCGTTGCGGGTGTCGCCGTAGCGGGTGATGTTGCGCAGGACGATGCCGCCGAAGTCGTGCGACAGGTTCAGCGTGGTGATGTCTGCCTTGGTCTTCTGGAAATCGCGGTCCACCAGGCCGTAGAACGCATCGCGGTTGGTCACGATCGGGCTGCCGTCGCCGTTCAGCGGCAGGTTGGGGCCACTGGTGAACGGGTTGTTGTACGGGAAGCCGCCGGCGTCGGGCAGGTCGTCGGTTTCCATGTGGTAATGGCTGATCACCGCCTGGGTCGGGCCGTTCAGGCCGAACGCCAGCGACGGCGCGATGCCCCAGCGGCTGCTGTTGACCGCGTCGCGGCCGGCCACATCGGCATCGTGGCTCATGATGTTCACGCGGGCGGCGATGCCGTCACCGATCACCTGGTTGGCATCCAGCGTGCCGCGGCGGTAGCTGTCGGTGCCGGCGGCCAGCGAGCCCTGCACAAAGTTGTCCAGCTTTGGGGTCTTGCTGACCAGGCTGATGGTGCCGCCAGCCGAGCCGCGGCCGGAGTAGGCCGAGCTCGGGCCCTTGACCACGTCGATCTGCTCGATCGCGAATACTTCGCGGGTCTGGCTGCCGGCATCGCGCAGGCCATCCACGTAGATGTCCGACGCCGAGTCGAAGCCACGGATGAAAGGACGGTCGCCGGTCGGGTTGCCGCCTTCACCGGCGCCGAAAGTGATGCCGGGGACCGTGCGCAGCGCATCGAGCAGGGTGGTGGCGGCGGTCTGCTCGATCACCTGCTGGGAAATCACGCTGACCGATTTGGGGGTGTCCAGCAGCGGCGCGGTGAATTTGGACGACTGCGGGCGCACGCGCTCCCCGTGCACATCGACGCCATCCAGCTCGGTGGCGCGCTGCGGATCGGCGCCCGCGTCGGTCTCGGCGTGGGCCAGGGCGGGGGCGGCGATGGCCAGCAGCAGGGCGGACGACAGCGGAGTGGGGCGGACGGTCATGGGATTTCCTGGGGATGCGGACAGGGGCCGGAACAGGCGGAGCGTCGCGGCCGGTGGGTGTGGGGCGGGAAGACAGCGGACAGGAGCGGGCAGGCATGGCCCACGACGCCGCGGCGCGCAGGCGTGCAGGGCATCAACGCAGGGCGTTGACGCCGGGATCAGGCGTAGGGAGGGGCGTGGCCGGGATTGAGCCGCAGCGCGGGTTCCAGCCGCTGCCAGCGCAGCGCGTCGGCGCGCCACAGTGGCACCCGGGCGATCCACGGGGTCCGGTGGCTGGCGCGACGGATGGCAGTGCTGTCCGAGTCGGCGTCGCCGCCGGTCTCGCTGCCCAGCCGGGCCGCGTGCACCCCCTCGGGAACCGGAGCAGGCGCCGGCGGGGCGTGCGAGACGAGGTCGAGGGTGCTGTGGCCGGCCGCCTCGACGGCAGCCGCGGGGCGGCCCGGTGCATCCGGTCGGCCACTGTCGCCCGGCCACGCCAGGCCCCAGCAGCACCACGCAGAGCGTGGCCCACAGGGCGGCGATACCGAAGCGGCGGCGGCGGCGGCGACGAAGCACGAAGGACCAGGCAGGAGCGGCCAAAGCGCCGCAATGCCTATGTTAATAGCAACAATTCGCGTTATCAAAGACCCGCCATTCAGGCGTCGAAACCGGTCAGTCGCGGTCGTCGCGGGTCCAGACGGCGTCGTGCTCGCGCTTCACCGGGAACCGGGACACCGGCGAGTAGGCCGGCGCACACAGGGCGCGGCCGTCGCGGATGTCGAAGCGCGCGCCGTGCAGTACGCACTCGATGCTGCCCTCGGCGGTGTCGAAGGTGCCCGAGGACAGCTCGAACTCGTCATGCGTGCACTGGTCTTCCAGCGCATACAGCTCGCCGTCCAGGTTGAACACCACGATCGGCGTGCCGGTCACCTCGTCGAAGGTGCTCTTCATCTCACCGGGAAGCAGCTCGGCGCTGGCGCAGACGAAGGTCCAGGTGTCGCTCATGCCTGGGCCACCAGCGGCTTTTCAAGGATCTCGAACTGCAGGTCATCGCGCTTGGGGATGCCGAAGCGCTCGTCACCGTAGGGGAACGGCTTCTTGATCCCGGTGCGGCGGTAGCCGCGGCGCTCATAGAAGGCGATCAGCTCGTCGCGGATGTCGATCACCGTCATCTGCATCACCTCCAGCTGCCACGCCGCAGCCGCATGGGCTTCGGCGGCGTCCATCACCTGCTTGCCCACGCCGCCGCCCTGCAGGGTCGGCTCAACCGCGAACATGCCGAAGTAGCCCTTGCCCTGGTCGTCGGCCACATGCGCGCAGGCCAGCAGACGGCCCTCGCGTTCGGCCAGCAGGATGGTGCTGCGCGGACGTTCGATATCGGCCTGCAGACCCTGCGGGTCGATGCGGGCGCCATCGAGCATGTCCGCCTCGGTGGTCCAGCCGGCCCGGCTGGCATCACCCCGGTAGGCAGCGGTGACAAGGGCAACAAGGGCGGGGATGTCGGCCAGCGTGGCCGCACGGAAGGTGAGGGTGGTCATGGGCACATTCTAGGCGGGCCGGGGCGGGCTGGAAACGCTCCCGCCCTGTTTGGGGATTCGTCCATGCAACGATGCCAAATGCAACGGAACGTGGCTGCTCGATGAATAGATCAAGGTTGATTGAATGTCCGCCTGCAGTGGCCGGGAAACGTCACTGACGTGCAATGATGCGCAGAGGGGGCGAGATGGGGGCGGGGACGCGCTGGCTGGAGAGCTTCCTGCGCTCGATCAAGCCGGGAAATACGGGGGGCCAAACAAAGCGGTGGAGAGGTCGGGGATGAGCGCCTGGGCGCGCGGATTTGGGTTGTCAATTGGTTTGATCATTATCGCGTATGGCGGCGCGGTAATGCATGGCTTGGCTCAAGGGCCGATCCCATGTCGCGCGAAATGCGGAATTGATTATGCACTGGTGATCTATTTTGGAGAGCCCCGCGCGCATCTGATCATCGGCATGCAATGGACTGTGGTGGGTGTCGCGCTGTGCATCATTTCTCTTCTGGCATCCCGGCGCAGTCCAAAGATAGAGCGCCGTAGGCGTAACCGCAGTCGCAATCGTAGTCGCAAGCGCAAACGCTTCGAAGGCAAGCAATGAAACGCCGCAGCCGTTCCCGCGGCTGCAGTGTGGCCGCCGCGCTTGTCAGCGCATGAAAAACTCCACCGGGAACGACAGTTCCACCGGCGCCGGGCGTTCGTCGGGCACGGCCGGCAGGGGCGCGGCGCGGCGGAAGGTTTCCAGTGCGGCCTGGTCGAGCAGCGGGAAGCCGGACGACTGTTCCAGCGACAGCGCCAGCAGGGTGCCGTTGCGGGCCAGGCTCACGCGGACCTGCACGATGCCTTCCTGGCGCCGCGCGCGCGCTGCATTGGGGTAGCGGCGGAAGCGCTCCAGCCGCGCCATGACGCGGCCTTCCCAGCTGTCGCGGCCAGGCGTGGCTTCACTGGGGCCGGGTGGCAGCGGCGGCGTGAGCGGTGCCGCGGCCACCGACGCGTCCTGCTGCCGCGGCGCGGGCGATTCGACCGTGGGCAGTGGCGGCGTCGGCGGCGGAATCACCCAGTTCGCTGCGGCGCGCGGCGGGGTGTCCGGCAGCGGGCGCGGCGGCTCGGGTTTCTGCTGCTGCACCGACGCGGCCGTGCTCGGGGTCGGTGCGACGATCTCCTCCAGTGGCACTTCCGGCGCACGGGGCGGCAACAGCACCAGCTGGGTGCGCTCGGCGGGCGGCGGTGGCAGGTCCGGCGCGGTCGGCACGCGGGTCCACAGCAGCAGGGCAAAGACGGTGACGTGGGCGAGCACGGTCAGTACGGCCGCCAGGCCATGCGCATGGCGTTCGGCAATCTGCAGCAGGCGGCTGGGCGGGGTGCCGCGCGGAACCGGGCGGCACAGCAGGTACAGCGCGCAGCCGCCCATGCCGATCGCCACGGCGATCCACAGCACGAACGAGGGATGGGCGGCGATCCAGAACGCGGCGAAGCCGACGGCCATGCCACCGCAGGCGAATGCCTTGGCACGGCGCGACATCGCCCCCTGCTCGCGCCACAGCACCAGCGGCGGGCCGAAGCGGGGGTGCTGCAGCAGCCAGCGTTCGAAACGGGGCGAGGATCTGCCGAAGCAGGCCGCCGCCAGGATCATGAAAATGGTCGTGGGCATCACCGGCAGCAGCGCCCCGATGATGCCCAGGCCCACCATCAGCAGCCCGAGCAGCAGGTAACCGGCACGCACCACGCGGTGACGTGGGCGGACGGCCGGGACGGCGAGGGTGGGCTGGGTGGCGTCCATCTCAGGCCGCGAACGCCTGTTCGACATAGCCATGCACGCGCACGAATGCCTGGGTGGCACCGTCGATCATCCGCTGCTCCTGGGCCGGGTCCAGCGCGGCGCCGTCCAGCGCCGCGGTGAACTGGCGCCAGTGCCGGGCGCGCCCTTCCGGGTGTCCGGCGAGGTGACGCGCCCCGCGGGTCTCATCCAGGCCGATGCGTGCGGCCAGTTTGAACAGGATCGCCGCGCCGAGGTTGGAGCCCTCGGCGACGTACAGCCATCCCAGCGCTGTGGCCAGATCGACGTCGGCCGGCAGTGCGCGGCCGTCATCGGCCGGCACGGGCTCGCCGAGGTCGGCCAGGTCGGCCGCCAGATCCTGCAGACGCTGGCGTTCGGCCAGATCCTCCACCAGCGCGTGCAGCGCCGGCACCGCGTACAGCGCGGCGATGTCGCGGTGGAAGCGGTACTGCACGCGCAGAAAGCGGCGGTAGGTGTCGATGGAGGCAAACGGGTCGCCGCGCATGATGCGCTGGTCGAGCCGGTCGTGAGTGGCGTGGGTGGCTGCCTTCAGCCGCTGACTGCGGGTCGGGGCGGCGGCAGCAGGGGATGTCGTGGACATGGGCGGGCGCTCCTTAGAAGTTCACGGTGAAGCCCAACCGCACCGTGCGCCCCGGCGAGGCCATCAGGCCCAGCGTCATGGCGTCCATGTAGTAGCGGTCGGTGAGGTTGTCGACGGTGAGGTCGACGGCGACGTGGTCGTTGAGGCGGTAGTTGGCGAATACGTCCACCAGCACGTACGAGCCCCAGTCCACCACCGGGATCAGGCTGGCACCGGCCTCGCGCATCGGCCGGTGGCCGGTGTAGCTGACCCGCGTGCCGGCGGTGAGGCGCTGCTCGAACAGGTGGGTGCCCAACGTCAGCGCGCCGGCCGCGCGCGGCGGGATGTGGTTGCTGGCGTAGCTGTCGTTGACACCGCCGGCGTGGCACGCCTCGGTCCGGGTGGGATACGCGCGGCCGCTGTGGCAGAAGTTGGTGTAGGTGTAGTCGGCGTCCCAGCGGCAGCGCATCTGGCGGCTCAGCCGCGCCAGCAGCCAGCGGTGATGCTCACGGAACAGCGAGGCGAGCGCATCGGGGGAGACGACCGGGGACGCCATTGCGATCTATGCAAATGAGAAGTGTTCGCATTATTGCATGATTGGGGGCGGGCCGGGAGGGCGGGGGCAAGGGGGCACAACGGGGACCGTGCAAGCGCGTCGCCTGATTGCGCTGCAGCATCAGTGCGTAGGAAAAAGCCTCATTGAAATGCAGGTGAATATAACGATAGCCGATGTGGGTTCGAGTATCAGTTTTCGATAGCCAATTGGTTATTGACGATAGGCCCCCGCTGATTCATAAAAACGGTCTTCAAAAATGTGTCGGCGCTTCGGGGAAAAAGAAGCGGCGCATCTTGGAATGGACTATCGCCCCTGCCTTACGGCGGGCTGGAGTAGTGCGCTCACGCTCTGCAGCGCGTGCAGGTCGGTATCGATGAATGGAGATGGCGTAATGCAAGTAAGTGCAACCGAATGTGTATGCATTAGTAGATCCCGGAGCGCGGTGGTGTATCTGCTTGCTATCGCATGGGTGCTTCTGCCGTTGACGACGTACGCCCAGATCGTGCCCACATGGCGCGAGGAGTATGACAAGCGTTTGAAGTACGGCGATCTTGTTGAGTCGCACAAAGGTGAGATATTCGGCGAGAAGGTGAATCTCTACGACGGCACATTGAGCTTCAGTGCCACCGACATCGCGGTACACCAGGAGTGATGCCGTGACAATTAATATATTCTTTATAGTGGTATTTGTATCGGTTTTCTTGTGCTTGGTCACATTCTTTAGGTTTACTGGGCGCTTTCCGCGACTATATCCAGAGCTATGGAAGCGTCTGGGCTGTCCAGAATCCCTGGGCCTGCATGGTCAGGCAACGTACTTGACGGTGGTGTTGGGGTTGGAAAAGCGGGTGCCGTTACACGCTCTGCGTCAAGTTCGCGGCGAGATGGTTGCAATACGCGTGCTGTTGGCGATTGCGGTAGTTGCTTTTACCGGCGTGGCGTTCATGACCGGGTGAGTCATTAAAATGCCGGCGCGGCATCGCAACCGGGAGGCGTCCACCACGACGCCACACCGGTAGCGTTGCGCGCCGGACCGACGAACTGACGGACACTTGCTCAGCTCTTCGGTGAAGTGCGCCAGCAGGGCGGCCTCGCGTGTTTCCACGTGCTTCAGGCTGAGGGTCCCCAGGTAGTCCACCGCCACGCCCAGGCCGATGAAGCCGGCGATGTGGGGATGCCGGCCTCGAACATATGTGGGGCATCGTTGAACACGGTGCCCTCGACGCCGACCTCCTTGATCATCTCGCCGCCGCCCAGGAACGGCGGCATGGCATCTCCCGGCTTGTCGACTGGGGAATGTTCCTGCTGTTCATCTGGTTGGTCCCCTATCTGGGGATCACGTTCTATGTTGGAGTTGTTGCCGCGCGCTTTATGCTCAAGCCCGCCAGCCAAGGGGCGGCATCCGGCGAATAGCGTTCACCCTGGATGGTCGTTGGTAGGAGTCGTGGAAAGTCAAACCCGAATACGCTATGCAGGGTTGGTATTAAAAAGTGGATGGGTGGTTTGCGTGCCTGGGGCTAGAACGCCCGTACCGAAGGATGGGTTCACCAACGCACATTTCATGTCGGACCGAGGCGGGTCAAATGAAGGCACTTCGAAACTTGACCTGAGAGACTTCAAGGGATTCCATAGCATCGAAGGGAGGCTTGATGCCAAGCGGCTTGATCGGCAGTTCTCGGATACGTCCACGTGGCTTTTTGCCTATGGAGACCAGTGTGGACGTCAGCCTGACTCGGAGTGCGGTGCTGTTGGCGATCATCTGCGGAACGTCGGGGTGCGTAAGCAGGCCGGCGTGCGATTTTGATGTGCTGAATCATCAGCCGCATAGTGGCAGCGCGCAGAAGTTTGAGGTGGAGCTTCTCCGTCGTCTGGAATCAGACGGCCGGGTGGGGGGTCCTGGAATCAAGGTGAATCTGATTGCATCTCAGATCGAGCGCTCGGCTGACGGGAAGACGGGGGATAGGTTCTACTACGTGGTGGCTGATGGCCAGAACCGGTTCGTAGCCGCTGAGACATGCTCCGATGGTGTTGGAGATTGCGTAGCCAAGGCAGCCGATCTCGCCCGTTCCGCCTGTAAGAATCCGCAGGAGTAGCTGGGTTGTGCGTACTGGAAGGGCCCTGCAGGGAAACCTCGGTTCGAGGGGCGCACGGGTGGAGTCGATCGGTCACGTTCCGGAGCAGGTAGCTACGATGCGCAGGTTTCCAAGGGTTGCCAAGTTGGGTGGGTCTGGCGAATCAGCCGGTATCCTGTCCCGGGTGGGTGCGTTGACTGGGTGCGTGGGCAGCCTGGGCTTCTGCACGATCTTCGCAAGCGCCTGCACACCGGAGCGGGCCGCAGATGTCAATGTGATCAATCAACAGCCGGGTAACCCGCTGGCGATTGACTATGCGATGTCGGTGGCAGACGTGCTGCGCTCCACTGCCGCACCATTGGATTGCAGCGTGCGGATAGTAGACGTGGTCCGTGTTGCTGGCGCAGGCACCATCGAGCCCACCAGACAGCGGGTCTACTTCGCAATTGTCGGGTCCGATGACAGGTTTCTGGAGGCGGACAGCTGTGGCGTCGACATGACAACGTGCGCGCGGACGGTCGCGCACACGGCCAAGCGCCTGTGCCTGTCGGCGCGTGGAACCCAGCCCTTCTGAGCAGCCGCGTCCGCCACCCTGGTAGTAATGCGGCCAGCGCTGCAGCACTTCTTCGCGGTGGTGACGGCGACGATCAGTGTGGTGCGCAGCAGATCCGGCCGTGTGGACTGGGGAGTGTTTATGCTGTTCATCTGGCGGGTCCCCCATCTGGGGCTCATGTTCTATGGTGCCGGTAAGAATCGTGGATTTGACAGGGGGCTGGGAATGAATGGGGTTGATGGGGTGCTATCCATGATGCTCGTGATCGTGGGGCTGGCCGCGTGGGTTAACGGTATTGCCGCGCACGTCCTTCTTGTGAGGATGGATAAGTCACACCCGAACGTGTTACGCAGGGTTGGTATTCAGAACGTGGATTGGTGGTTTGCGTGCCTGCGTGGCGTGTTCGCGCTCGCAATGACGCAGCAGGGGCTGAGCGTCCCTGCCAGAACGCGGTGGGTGCTGAGAGGCGTTGTGGCTACATACGCAGTTCTGATTGTGTATGGAATCGTCACGATGCTGCGGTTGTAGCGTGCTGGCGTCGTCACGCGCGAAGGAGGCGCGGGCGGCAGCGAGTGTCGGGATGTGTGACGTTGCGGGTTGCACCCGGGGAACTACCATGATGATCAATATCGTTTTTCTAGTGGCGTTTGTTTCTGTTTTTTTCTACCTGATCACGTTTTTCAGATTTACCCGGCGATTTCCTCATCAGCGGGATTGCTTCCCGCTGGCAGGTTGCCAGGATTGAGGATGCCGACCCCGTGATGACGCCCTGCCTACGCCTGTTCCTGCTCGCCGCAGGTCTCGTCGCACTTCCCGGATGCGGGTATCTACCGGCGGGCGGGGAGGGCAGTCAGGTGCCTGCGGCATGCAGGATGCAGGGGAATGGCGATGGCTCGCCGACCTGCATGACCAGCCTGACCAGCGTGCTTGCTGCACCGGATCGATTCGACGGAATGAAGATATCGGTGGGCGTATGGGTGGATGAGGTCAACGACGCCGTTCTTGTCTTTCCTACGCGTGAGGCGCTGGACATGCGGGACTCGTCCAGTTCACTGGTGATCTATCGAGGAACGAGTCCGGGCATGGGAGCGGTGTCCTTCAAGGCTGCGCCTGACAACGCGATGTATGTCCGGGCAACCGGTGTCTTTCATTGGAATCAGGCGGGTGTCCGCAACGCTCACGCAGATCCGGTTGATTCAGGCCGGATGGGTGTCCTCGAGAGCGTCACTATTGAACGGTGACATGCCGGCGCGGGCTGGCCACGGTGCAGAGGCAATGGCAAAAAAAACGCCGCGATCTCCCGCAGCGTTTTCTCTGGCGCCCAGTACTCACCGACGCATCACCCCAGCAACTTGCGCACCTTGTTCAACGCCGCAATGAAGCGCTCGATTTCATCATGCGTGTTGTAGAACGCGAGCGAAGCACGGCACGTGGCCGCCACGCCGTAGTACTGCAGCAGCGGGTGCGCGCAGTGCTGGCCGGAGCGCACAGCGACCCCTTCCAGGTCGAGCAGGGTGGCCAGATCGTGCGAATGGGCGCCATCGATCAGGAAGGACACCACCGCTGCCTTGTCCGGCGTGGTGCCGAAAATGCGCAGGCCGTCGATCTTGTTCAGCTCTTCAGTGAAGTGCGCCAGCAGGTCGGCCTCGCGCGCTTCCACGTGCTCCAGGCCGAGCGTTTCCAGGTAGTCCACCGCCACACCCAGGCCGATGAAGCCGGCGATGTTGGGGGTGCCGGCCTCGAACTTGTGCGGGGCGTCGTTGAACACGGTGCCCTCGAAGCTGACTTCCTTGATCATCTCGCCGCCACCCAGGAACGGGGGCATGGCATCGAGGTGCTCGCGTCGGGCCCACAGGGCGCCGGTGCCGGTGGGGCCGCACATCTTGTGGCCGGTGATGGCGTAGAAGTCGCAGCCGATCGCGGCGATGTCGACCTTGCGGTGCGGCACGGCCTGCGAGCCGTCCACCACGGTGACGATGCCGCGCTTGCGCGCTTCCCGGCAGATCTCGCGGACCGGATTTACCGTGCCCAGCACGTTGGAGACGTGGGTGACAGCAAGCAGCTTGACCTCGGGGGTCATGGCCTTGCGCAGGGCGTCCAGGTCGAGCGCGCCTTCCGGGGTGATCTCGGCAACGCGGATGGTCGCGCCGGTGCGCTGGGCGACCAGCTGCCACGGCACGATGTTGGCGTGGTGCTCCATGCGCGAGACCAGGATGACGTCGCCGGCCTTCAGGCGCGGCAGCGCCCACGAGTAGGCCACCAGGTTGAGCGCGAAGGTGGTGCCGCTGCACAGCACCAGCTCGCTGGCGCGCACGTTGAGGAAGCGTGCCAGCTTCGCACGCGCGCCCTCGTAGGCGTCGGTGGCTTCGGTACCCAGCGCGTGCACGGCACGGCTGACGTTGGCGTTGTAGCGGCGGTAGAACTCGTCCACCGCGCCGATCACCTGCACCGGCTTCTGGCCGGTGTTGGCGTTGTCGAAGTACACCAGCGGCTTGCCGTGCACTTCGCGCATCAGCAGCGGGAAGTCCAGGCGCACGCGCGCCCAGTCGGGGGCGCTGCCGGTGGGCACGACCGGGCGCGGCGTGGACAGGTTCATGCCACGCCCGCCTGTGCCAGGGCGCGGTCGAGGTGGCGGGCGAGCTGCCCGGTCAGGCGCGCGTCGAGCACCTTGAGCGGTTCGTGGCAGAACGCCGCGCTGAGCAGCTGCTGCGCCTGGTCGGCGGGCAGGCCGCGCGAGCGCAGGTAGAACAGCGCATTGGCGTCGAGCTGGCCCACGGTGGCACCGTGCGCGGCCTTCACCTCGTCGGCGTCGATCACCAGCGTGGGCTGGGTATCGATCTCGGCATCGGCCGAGAGCAGCAGGTTCTTGTTGGACAGGTTGGCGTCGGTGCCATCGGCGCCTTCGCGGATGTGGATGCCGCCGTGGAAGACCACGCGGCTGCGGTTGGCGGCCACGCCGCGCCACAGCATTTCCGAGGCGGTATCACGTGCGATGTGGTCGATGCCCAGGCGGGTATCGACATGGCGGCGGCCATTGCCGAGCAGCACGCCGTTGGCGGTCAGCTGGGCGTTGTCGCCTTCCAGGCGCACGTTGAGCTCGTGGCGGCTCAGTGCCGCGCCCAGCTCCAGGTCGATGCGGCGGTATTGGGCGTTGCGGGCCAGCACGGCGTCGGTGCGCAGCAGCGCGGTGGCGCGCACGCCATCGGCCTGCACGCGGGCGTGGGCCAGCACACTGTCCTGCGCCAGGTGCACATGCACCAGCGTGTTGCCCAGGTGGGCGACATCGCCCACATGCAGGTGGTGCTCGATCACGCCGAGCGAGGCGCCGGCGCGCAGTTCGATCAGGTGGCGGTGGTGCCAGGCCAGGTCGGCGCTGCCGGCCACGCTGACGAACACCAGCTGCAGCGGCAGGTCGATCTGCGCCTTGTCGTCCACTCGCACCAGCACGCCTTCATCGGCGAGGGCGGCGTTGAGGCGGGCGAAGATCTCGTCGCTGCGCTCGAAACGGCGGCCGAGGAAGCGCAGCGCGTCTTCGCCGCCGGCCAGGGCCGCGGACAGGGTCTGCAGCTGCACGCCGGCCGGCAGGTCGCCCAGCTCGCTCAGCGCCGCGGAGGGGCGGCCATTGACGAACACCAGGCGCGGCGACGGCACGTCGGCCAGCAGCGCGGGGTCGACCTCGGCGGCGGCCAGCGGCGCCGGGCGGAAGCTGCGGCGTTCCAGCTGGCGCAGCGAGGTGTACTTCCAGGCTTCGGTGCGCGGACCCGGCAGGCCGGCCTGCAGCGCGGCATCCAGCTCGGCGCGACGGGCGTCGCTGCCGCAGAAGCCACTGGCGAGGGAATCGAGCAGTGCGCTCATCAGACCGCTGCCTCCGGCACCACGCGGTCCTTCAGGAAGTGGTAGCCGTGGGCTTCCAGTTCCAGCGCCAGTTCCGGGCCGCCGCTCTGCACGATCTTCCCGTCGGCCAGCACGTGCACCACGTCCGGCTTGATGTAGTCCAGCAGGCGCTGGTAGTGGGTGATGACCAGGAACGAGCGGTCCGGCGAGCGCAGTGCGTTGACGCCGTCGGCCACGCTCTTGAGCGCGTCGATGTCCAGGCCGGAGTCGGTTTCGTCCAGGATGGCCAGCTTCGGCTCGAGCACCGCCAGCTGGAAGATCTCGTTGCGTTTCTTCTCGCCACCGGAGAAGCCTTCATTGACGCCACGGTGCAGCAGTTCGTCCTTCAGGTGCAGCACGGCCAGCTTCTGCCGCACCAGCTTGAGGAACTGCATGGAATCCAGTTCTTCCTGGCCACGTGCCTTGCGCTGCGCGTTGAGTGCGGCACGCAGGAAGTAGGTGTTGTTCACCCCGGGGATTTCCACCGGGTACTGGAAGGCCAGGAACAGGCCGGCGGCAGCCCGTTCTTCGGGGGCCAGCTCGAGCAGGTCGGCGCCCTCGAACTGGACGCTGCCTTCGCTGACCTCATAGCCGTCGCGGCCGGCCAGGACGTTGCCCAGGGTGGACTTGCCGGCGCCGTTGGGGCCCATGATGGCGTGCACCTGGCCGGGCTTCACGTCCAGCGACAGGCCCTTGAGGATTTCCTTGTCGCCGATGCGGGCGTGCAGGTTGTCGATCTTCAACATTGCAATAGTCGTCTTGTCAGATAGGGATTTGGGCGTGCAGCGCGACTCAGAGGTCGTATTCGCTGCGCTCCAGGAATTCGTTGCGCAGGTAGGTGGTGCGGGTTTCGGTCAGCGCGGCCTTGTAGCCGGCATACAGCATCGGGTACATCGAGCCGTACAGGACGCGCGGGTTCTGGTCCTTGCCTACCGGATAACGCGCCTCCAGGTCGGCGTCGCGCAGTTGGATCCACAACCGCTGGGCGGCTTTGATCTTCTCCAGCGCGACCGCTTCACCGGCGTGTTTGGCCAGCACCTGGCGATACACGGCGTTGAGCGCGGCGTCGGCCCGCTGCAGCTCCTGCGCGGCGCAGGCATTGAGTTCCATCTGGTTGCCGCCCGGGTTGCAGTCGGCGCGCTGCGCGAACGCCGGACACGTGGCACCCAGCAGCAGGACGAGAGCGAGGAGGGTCTTCATCCGACCGAGCCTTCCAGGCTGACTTCCAGCAGCTTCTTGGCTTCCACCGCGAATTCCATCGGCAGCTCGCGGAAGACCTGCTTGCAGAAGCCGTCGACGATCATCGACACCGCGTTCTCCTGGTCGATGCCGCGCGCGCGGCAATAGAACAGCTGGTCGTCGGAAATCTTGGAGGTGGTCGCCTCGTGCTCCACCGTCGCGCTCGGGTTCTTGACCTCGATGTACGGGAAGGTGTGTGCACCGCACTTCTTGCCGATCAGCAGCGAGTCGCACTGGGTGTAGTTGCGCGCGCCGTCGGCATTGCGGTCCACCTTGACCAGGCCCCGGTAGGTGTTCTGGCCGCGGCCGGCGCTGATGCCCTTGCTGACGATCTTGCTCTTGGTGCGCTTGCCGATGTGGATCATCTTGGTGCCGGTATCGGCCTGCTGGCGGTGATGGGTCAGCGCCACCGAGTGGAACTCGCCCACCGAGTCGTCGCCGAGCAGCACGCAGGACGGGTACTTCCAGGTGATCGCCGAACCGGTTTCGACCTGGGTCCAGGTGACCTTGCTGCGTGCGCCACGGCATTCGGCACGCTTGGTGACGAAGTTGTAGATGCCGCCCACGCCGTTCTCGTCGCCCGGGTACCAGTTCTGCACCGTGGAATACTTGATCTCGGCGTCTTCCAGCGCCACCAGCTCGACGACCGCGGCGTGCAGCTGGTTCTCATCGCGCATCGGCGCGGTGCAGCCTTCCAGGTAGGACACGTATGCCTTGTCCTCGCAGATGATCAGGGTGCGCTCGAACTGGCCGGTGTGGCCGGCGTTGATGCGGAAATAGGTGCTCAGCTCCATCGGGCAGCGCACGCCCTTGGGGATGAACACGAAGCTGCCGTCGGAGAACACCGCCGAGTTCAGCGCGGCGAAGTAGTTGTCGCCCACCGGCACCACGCTGCCAAGGTACTGCCTGACCAGTTCCGGGTGCTCCTTGATGGCTTCGGACATCGAGCAGAAGATCACGCCCTTCTCGGCCAGCTCCTTGCGGAAGGTGGTGCCGACCGAGACCGAGTCGAACACCGCGTCCACGGCGACGCCGGCCAGCTTGGCGCGCTCGTGCAGGGGCACGCCCAGCTTGTCGTAGGTATCCAGCAGTTCCTTGGGCACGTCATCCAGCGAGGCGTACTTGGGGCCCTTCGGCGCGGAGTAGTAGCTCAGCGCCTGCAGGTCGATCGCCGCGATCTGCAGCTTGGCCCAGTCCGGCATCGGCATGGTCAGGAAGTGGCGGTAGGCGTCCAGGCGCCACTGCGTCATCCATTCCGGCTCGTCCTTCTTGGCCGACAGGGCACGGATGGTGTCCTCGTCCAGGCCTGGCGGCAGCGAGTCCGATTCGATCTCCGTGATGAAGCCCGCCGCGTACTTGCGGCCGAGCTGCTCGTGGATCTCGCGGTTGGGGGTATCGCCGGCGGCGACGGTATCGAGGGTATCGGTGGCCATGGGGGCTGCCTGTGGATCAGGAGACGACGTCCGCCGCGATGGCGCGGCGGTGGGCGTCAACAAGGGGGAGAGGGGGCAGGATCTGCGCCAGACTGACCGCGCGCAGGGCTTCGGCCACCACGTCGTTGATCAGGCGCCAGCTGCTGCGCGCACCACACTGCAGCTCGCGGCCGCACTGGCTGTGGTCGTGGCTGCATTCGGTCAGGGCCAGCGGCCCCTCCATCGCCTCGACGATCTCGAACAGCGAGATCCGCTCGGCGGGCCGGGTGAGGCGGTAACCGCCACGCACGCCGCGCAGGCCTTCCACCAGACCGGCCTGGGCGAGCGGCTTGAGCAGCTTGCTGACGGTCGGCGGTTCGAGGCTGGCGAACTCGGCCAGTTCAGTCGCGCTGAGTACCTCGCCCGGACGGGCAGCGAGTACGGTCAGTACGACGGTGGCGTAATCGGTGAGCTTGGTGACGCGGAGCATGGGGAGGGCAGAGCCATAAAGCGGACTGAAATTGTACGCTTTTATCCCCGGGCATCCAACCCACCCCGTTCAGGACGCTGACAGCGGGGCCGCGGCGGGGCCGGGACACAGTGTAGCTTTGGCAATCACAAAGATTAAGGGAGAATCGGCCCTTCCCATCGCAACGGCCAGCCAGATGCCCAAGAAGATCCAAGCGCGCAAGTCCACCATTCATGGCAATGGCGTGTTCGCGCTGGCGCCGATCAGCAAGGGTGAGCGCGTGATCCAGTACAAGGGGCTGCTGCGCAGCCACGCCGATGTCGACGCGGACGACACCGGTGACGTCGAGAGTGGCCACACCTTCCTGTTCACTCTCAATGACGACTACGTCATCGATGCCAACTACAAAGGTAACGATGCGCGCTGGCTCAACCACAGCTGCGACCCGAACTGCGAGGCGGTGATCGAAGAGGCCGAGGGCGACAACCGTCGCGAGGACAAGGTGTTCATTGAGGCGATCAAGGACATCCAGCCGGGCGACGAGCTGACCTACAACTACGGCATTGTCCTGGCCGAGCGGCACACCGCGCGCCTGAAGAAGATCTGGGAATGCCGCTGCGGGTCGAAGAAGTGCACCGGGACCATGCTGCAGCCCAAGCGGTAAGCCTACGCTGCGTGCACATCGCGGTCACCGGGGCCCAATGGCCGTGCCGGCACACTGCAGGCTCCCTCATCCACGGAGCCCTGCATGGCACACGCACTCAACGGCAAGCACGTCGCGATCCTGGCCACCGACGGGTTCGAGCAGTCCGAACTGCTTGAACCCAAACGCCTGCTCGAATCCTGGGGCGCCACGGTGAAGGTGGTGGCGCCAGGTGACGGCGCGGGGATCCGCGGCTGGAAAGACAAGAACTGGGGCGACAGTGTGGCCGTGGACCAGCCGCTGCAGCGCGCCACGGCGGACGACTACGATGCATTGGTGCTGCCTGGCGGAGTGATCAATCCGGACAAGCTGCGCATCGATGCGCAGGCGGTGGCGTTCATCAAGGCGTTCGGCGCAGCCGGCAAGCCGGTGGCGGCGATCTGCCACGGCCCGTGGCTGCTGATCGAATCCGGCCTGGCCAGCGGCCACCGCCTGACCTCGTGGCCGTCGCTGAAAACCGATCTGGGCAATGCCGGCGCCGAATGGACCGACGCCGAGGTGGTGGTGGACGGGCATGTGATCACCAGCCGCAAGCCGGGCGACATTCCGGCGTTTGCCGACGCAGTGGCCAAGGCACTGGCGGCGTAGACGGGCAGGGCACCGACCCGCAGTCGGTGCCCTGCCCGGGTCAGGCGGTGGTTGCCGGTGCCGCCGCTGCGGTCAGCGGCCCAGTACGCCGGCCGGGATCAGCTTGCCCAGGTCCTGGTTGAAGGTGACCACCAGCTTGCCGTTCTCGACCTGCGCCGACTGCACCTGCAATGCACCGAGCACCGCGGCCACGCTGGGGTCGATCCTGTAGATCGGTTCGCGGCGCGCATAGTCGGTCAGCCAGGCGTTGAGCAGGCCGCGCGTGCGCGAGTCCAGCTTGCCGCCGTTGTTGGCCGGGGTGAAGTCGTCCACGGTGGGTTGTTCAAGGTGGAAGCCCTGGGTCTGCGCGTCGTAGCGCAGACCGCTGCTGAGCTTGACCTTGCCCAGCGGTGCCGGCGCGCTGCCGGCGGTACCCAGCGCGACATCGAAACCGAGATCCAGGCGGTTGCCCTGCGGCAGCGCGAGCTGCGGATGGCTCATGGTCATCGCGATCAGGCCGCCGAGGGCGTCCTGGGTCCGCGGGAAACTGCCATCCAGATACTGCTGCACGTCGGCCGCGCCGACCGACAGCTGGCGGCCGGACACGGTGGGCGCGGCCTGCGCGCCGATGGCGGCGGCCAGAAGAACGGTGCAGGCAGCGAGGCGGGACAACATCGGGCGAACGTTCATGGCGGCGGCCGTGGGGAATGAGTGGCCAACGATAGCGCCATTGCCTGAATCCAGCTTTGACACGTGCGCGCCGGTGCCGCTCGGTCAGTCCAGGCTCGGCTGCAGCGACGCGCCGCTGAGTTCCCAGCCGCTGCCATCGGCGCGTGGCTGCAGGCGGTACCAGCCGTGGTAGTGCAGCGTGCCCTGCCGGGTCAGGATGCGGAGGCGCATCGGCACCTCGCGCAGGCGCGAGGGACGGGCGGTGTCGCGCGCGATCGGCGTGTCGGTATCCACCCGCAGCGACACCACGTCCGTGAGACGGTGCAGCGGGGCGTCCTCGGGCTGCAGGCGGGTGGTGCCGCCAGCCCAGTACGCCGCAGCGGCAGCGCGATCCCCGCGCAGCAGCACACCGATGTAGTTGCGCACGGTGGCCCCTTCATCGGCTGCGCCCGCTGCCACCGCACCGGGCGGCGGCGTCGCCGGCACTGTGCCGGCAGCCGCGGCAGCGGCGTCGGCATCCGCAGGGACGGTGACGGCGGTGGTGCGCGGCGATGGCGTGGCCGACGCAGCGGCGGCCGCCTCGACCCCATCGCCCTGACGCTGGCACGAGCAGCCGGCGATCAGCAGCAGCGGCAGCAGGACACTGGCAGAACGCATCGGCACCCCTCCCCTGGAATGGGGCGAGTGTAGCCGGCGCGGTCGATCAGGGCGCGCCCTGGATGGCGTCCAGCGCGCCGAGCACCTCGTCCAGCTGGGGCTGCAGCACAGTCAGTGCGTGCGTCGGCTCGGCGGCGTGGCGCTGGGCCAGATCGCGCAGCAGCTGGGTGGCGACGATGGCGGCGGCGCGCTCATCGCCGCTGAGCCCGGTATGGCGCCTGGCCACTTCCAGCAGGCGCATCCAGTCGCGCTGCGCCCGGTGCTCCAGTTCGATGGTGCAGCGCCCGCTGCACTGCAACCCGTCCTTCTCGATCGGGGTGACGGTAATGCGGTAACGCTGGGAGGAGGTGGACATGGCGGCCTGCACAGTGGGGACAGGCCCACCATAGGCCGCACGCCCGGGATCGGCGACAAGGACGGTCGCACGCAGTGTTCCACCTTGTGCGTTCCAGCCGCAGGCGGTGTGCCGCACAGTGGCGCCGGCGCAGGGTTTGCGCGCATTGCAGGCATGGCCGGACGCTGCGGCAACGCTGTGTTGCGCGGGAGGCGTGGGCAAGCGCTGCGATCGGCAGACCAGCCAAAAAAAGACGGGACGACCGTGGCCGTCCCGTCCGGGTGCTGCAGGAAGCGCGCTGATTACAGCGCAGCGTCCTTGAGCTTCTTGAGCGGACGCACCTTCAGCTTGGTGGAGGCCGGCTTGGCGGCGAACCACTGCTCTTCCTTGGTGAACGGGTTGATGCCCTTGCGCTTCGGCTTGGCCGGCACGTTGACGGTGGTGATCTTCAGCAGGCCCGGCAGGGTGAAGCTGCCTGCGCCCTTCTTGTGGACCGAGGCGGCCACGGCACCTTCCAGCGAGGCCAGCACAGCGCGCACGTCCTTGGCGACAACGCCGGACGCTTCAACGATGTGTGCAACCAGACCAGACTTGCTCAGCACTTCCTTGATCGGCTTGGGAGCGGCCGGCTTCGCGGCTGCCTTCGTAGCGACTTTCTTCACTGCCTTCTTCGGGGCAGCCTTTTTAGCGGTCTTTGCCATGGTGTCCTGTTCTCGTGAACGGTTGGTGGTGTGGTCGCGCCGAACCCCGTCGGCAAGCGAAATGTAGGGCAACACGGGTGCGCCGCCAATAGGCAGACGCATAAAAATCGCGTTTTTCGCCGTTCCGGTTACCGCAGTGCATCAGCACATGCCCTGAAAACACGGGGCTGTGCGTACCCCCGGCTTGCCGATGCTGGCGGTTGGCGCACTGCGTGCCTGCGGAAAATGCCTTGAAAACAGCCTCCGTGTGTGGAAAACGTGGCGCGTGCGACCCGCCGCGGCACGCCGGGGGGCGCGCCACCTCCGACCCGACGCCACGCTAACGCCCCCCGGTCTAGGCTGGGCCTGCCATTCATCCCGAAGGAGACTCACGATGGGCATTTCGCGACACGCTACCGCGCACTGGGAAGGTGACCTCAAGACAGGCAAGGGACAATTGAGCACCCCGCAGAGCGGGCTCATGGACCGTACCCGCTACGCCTTCAGCAGCCGCTTCGGCGACGAGAAGGGCACCAATCCCGAAGAGCTGATCGCCGCCGCGCATGCCGGCTGCTTCACGATGGCGCTGTCGGCCAAGCTGACCGAGGCCGGCTTCGTGCCAACCTCGCTGGATACCGAGGCCAAGGTCGATCTGTCGATGGAAGGCGGCCCGCAGTTGTCGCAGATCACGCTGAAGGTCAAGGCGGTGGTGCCGAAGATCGATGCGGCGCAGTTCCGCGCCATCGCCGACGATGCCAAGCAGAACTGTCCGGTGTCCAAGGCGCTCAGCGCGGTGCCGATCTCGCTGGAGGCCGAGCTCGCCGGCTGACGCATGCCGCAGCGCGGATTGAGTGATCCCGGCAGGGGCGGCATAGTCGCCCCTGTTTCGTTCTGCGGGAGCTTCGCGTGCGCCATTGCCTTCTGGCTGTCCTGCTGTCGTGTTTCTGCGCCGCCCAGGCGCAGGCCGATGTCCGTCTGGTCACGGCCGCCACCATCCATACCGGCGCCGCGGATGCGCCGGTGGCGACCGCACTGGCCTGGGACACGGCAGATGGGCGGGTGCTGGCGGTAGGCGACCGCCAGGCCCTCCTGACGCTGTACCCCTTGGCACCGCTCACCGACCTCGGCGATGTCACGGTGGTGCCGGGCCTGATCGACGCACATGCGCACCTGATGTACCTGGGGCAGACGCTGATGCAGGCCGATCTGACCGGTGCGGACAGCCGCGCGGAGGTAGTGGCACGCCTGCAGCGCTTCGCTGCCGACCACCCCGACGGGTGGCTGCTCGGCAACGGCTGGGACCAGAATCGATGGGCCGACACGCGCTTCCCCAGTGCCGCCGATCTGGACGCGGCGTTCCCGGATCGACCGGTCTGGTTGGGGCGCGTGGACGGCCACGCCGGCTGGGGCAACAGCGCAGCCCTGCGCGCGCTGGCGGCGGTGCCGGGGCAGCGCACGCTGCAGGGGCGCTGGCAGCCGGCGGGCGGACGCATCGAGCGCGATGCGGCGGGTCGGCCGACCGGCGTGTTCGTCGATGAGGCGATGGGGCTGATGCAAGCCGCGATCCCCGCGCCCACTGCAGCGGCGCGCGAACAGATGCTGACGCGCGCACTGGCTGCGGCGGCAAGCCAGGGACTGACCGGCGTGCACGACATGGGCGTGTCGCGCGAGGACCTGGCGCTGATGCGTCGCTTCGCCGATGCCGGTCGCCTGCCGTTGCGCATCGAGGCGTATGCCGACGGCAATGGCGGAGCACTGGACGATCTGTGCGCGCAGGGGCCATACCGGCATGCCGGCGGTCACCTGGCGATGCGCGGCGTGAAGCTGTTCATGGACGGCGCACTCGGCAGTCGTGGCGCCGCCCTGCTGGCCGACTACAGCGATGATCCGCACAACCGCGGCCTGCTGGTGACGTCGCCGGCCGATTTCGAAACGGCCGTGCGCAAGGCCGATGGCTGCGGACTGCAGGTGGCCACACACGCCATCGGCGACCGCGGCAACCGCATCGTGCTCGACACCTACGCACGCGTGCTGGGCGAGCGCAGCGGCGGCGATCACCGCTGGCGCGTGGAACATGCCCAGGTGGTGGCGCTGGAGGACATTCCGCGGTTCGCGCAGGGCAAGGTGATCGCCTCGATGCAGCCCACCCACGCGACCTCGGACATGGGCTGGGCGCAGGATCGCGTCGGGCCGCAGCGCATCCTGGGGGCGTACGCCTGGCGGCGCATGCTGGCGGCGGGCGTGCCCCTGGCGCTGGGCTCGGACTTCCCGGTGGAGCAGGTTGATCCGCGGCTGGGGCTGTATGCCGCCGTGACGCGACAGGACCGCACCGGCCACCCGTCGGCTGGCTGGCAGCCGGATCAGCGGTTGAGCGCCGCCGAGGCGCTGCGTGGGTTCACCGCCGATGCCGCGTTCGCCGGTCGCGACGAGGATCGCGTTGGTCGCCTGCAGCCGGGGCTGCAGGCCGACTTCGTGGTGTTCGACCGCGATCCGCTGCAGGTGCCCCCGGCGCAGCTGGCCGACCTGCAGGTGCGAGCCACCTGGGTGGGCGGCACGCCGGTATACGAGGCGGCGCGCTGACGCGCCGCCCCTGCGCTTACCAGTCCAGGGTGCCGCGGATGACGGTCTGCACCTGGCCGCCGGACCAGACATCGCCCCCGGCATCGATGTGCAGGCTCAGCCGCGCATCGTGGCCGACTTCGCGGCCCTGGCTGACCACGTAGCGCGGTTCGTCGCGGGGCAGCGCGCCCCGGCTGTCCAGCCACGCCGCGAGCACCGCATTGGCCGCGCCCGAGGCGGCATCCTCGAAGCGGCGGCCATTGCCGACGAAGGCGCGCACCGCCAGGTCGTAGGCCGGCTCCTGGCTGCGCGCATAGGCGAACACGCCCATGCTGCCGGTGGATTCAGCCAGGGCCGCAATCGCGGCCCAGTCCGGCGTGAGGCCGCGCAGGTGCGCTTCGTCGGCCAGTTCCACCACCCACCAGCTGCGCCCGCCGTCCATGCGGGCCGGCGGCAGGTCACCCAGCGCCCAGCCGGCCAGCACGGCCTGCAGGCGCGGGTCATCGGCCACGGTCACCTCGGCCACCTGGGCACGCGGGGTGCGGATGGCGATGGTGCGCTGGGCGCCGCTGCCCTCCACACGCAGCGGCAGCGCGCCGGCAATACCGTCCTGGACCAGCACGCCGTCCACCGGCGCGGCCAGGCCGGCCTCGAGCACGGCGTGCGCGGTCCCCACGCTGGGGTGGCCGGCGAACGGCACTTCCTTCTGCGGGCTGAACATGCGGATGCCGTAGCTGGCGCCCGGCGCCTGCGGGGCGAACACGAAGGTGGTCTCCGGCAGCCGCGTCCAGCGGGCGATGGCCTGCATGGCCACATCGTCCAGGCCTTCGGCGTCGAGCACCACGGCCAGCGGATTGCCGGCACCGGGATAGGGGGAAAACACGTCCAACTGCAGGAAACGGCGGGTGGTCATCGAGGCGGCGGGCAGGGGCAAAGGGGTGCGCAGCTTACCAACCCGCGCCGGGCCGACGGCGGCGCGCCGGGCATGAATGCGTCAGGGCCGCCGCACGCCGGCCCTGCACGGCCCGGGCTTGGCATAGAATCGGGGGTTCGGCCCGGCGTGCCGGGCGAATCCCCTCACTACGACTTCCCCATTACCTCCATGTCAGCTTCCCCCCTTGTCGATCGTTGGATCGTACTGAAGTTCGGCGGCACCTCCGTGTCGCGTCGTCACCGCTGGGACACGATCGGGAAGCTGGCGAAAAAACGTGCGGAAGAAACCGGCTCGCGCGTGCTGGTGGTGGTCTCGGCGCTGTCCGGGGTGACCAACGAGCTGACCGCGATCGCCGATGGCGCCGCCGACAGCCGTGCCCGTGTGGACGCGCTGGTCGCCCGCCATCGCGAGTTCCTGGTCGAACTGTCGCTGGAGGCGGGCGCGCTCGACGCGCGGCTGGCTGCGCTGGCCGGGCTGCTCGACGATCCGCGCGCGGCGACGCGGCCGCTGGACTGGCAGGCCGACGTGCTGGGCCAGGGCGAACTGCTGTCCTCCACGGTGGGCGCGGCCTACCTGCGCGCCAGCGGCCTGGATTTCGGCTGGATGGATGCGCGCGAGTGGCTCGATGCCCTGCCGCCGCAGCCCAACCAGAGCGAATGGTCGCAGCGCCTGTCGGTGAACTGCCAGTGGCGCGCCGATGCTGCCTGGGCCGCGCGCTTCCACGCACAGCCCACCCGCATGCTGATCACCCAGGGCTTCATCTCGCGGCATGCCGACGGCGGTACCGCCATTCTTGGCCGCGGCGGCTCGGATACCTCGGCGGCCTATTTCGGCGCGCTGCTCGGTGCCAGTCGCGTGGAGATCTGGACCGACGTGCCGGGCATGTTCAGTGCCAATCCGAAGGACGTGCCCGATGCGCGCCTGCTGACCCGGCTGGATTACTACGAAGCCCAGGAAATCGCCACCACCGGTGCCAAAGTGCTGCATCCGCGCTCGATCAAGCCCTGCCGCGATGCCGGCGTGCCGATGGCGATCCTGGATACCGAGCGCCCCGAACTGCCGGGCACCAGCATCGACGGCAATGCCGCACCGGTGCCGGGCGTGAAGGCGATCAGCCGCCGCAACGGCATCGTGCTGGTGTCGATGGAAGGCATCGGCATGTGGCAGCAGGTCGGCTTCCTGGCCGATGTGTTCGGGCTGTTCAAGAAGCATGGGTTGTCGGTGGACCTGATCGGTTCGGCCGAGACCAACGTCACCGTGTCGCTTGACCCGTCCGAGAACCTGGTCAACACCGACGTGCTGGCCGCGCTGTCGGCGGACCTGTCGCAGATCTGCAAGGTCAAGGTGATCGTGCCGTGCGCGGCGATCACCCTGGTAGGCCGCGGCATGCGTTCGCTGCTGCACAAGCTGTCCGACGTGTGGGCCACGTTCGGCCGCGAGCGCGTGCACATGATTTCGCAGTCGTCCAACGACCTCAACCTGACCTTCGTGATCGATGAGTCCGATGCCGATGGCCTGCTGCCGATCCTGCACGCCGAGCTGATCGACAGCGGCGCGATGCCGGTGGAGGAGGGCGAAGTGTTCGGCCCGCGCTGGCGCGAGATCGCCGGCACCGTCCGCGCGCGCGAAACCGCGTGGTGGCGTGGGCAGCGCGAGCACCTGCTGGCGCTGGCCCAGGCCGGCACGCCGCGCTACGTGTACAACCTGCCGACCGTGCGTGCGCGTGCGCGCGCGCTGACCGCGATCAAGGCCATCGACCAGCGCTACTACGCGATCAAGGCCAACTCGCACCCGGCCATCCTGGCAGTGCTCGAACAGGAGGGTTTCGGTCTGGAGTGCGTGTCGCACGGCGAGCTCAAGCATGTCTTCAACACCTTGCCCACGCTGTCACCCAGGCGTGTGCTGTTCACCCCGAGCTTCGCACCGCGGACCGAGTACGAGGCCGCCTTCGCGCTCGGCGTGACCGTTACCCTGGACAATGTGGAAGCGCTGCAGCGTTGGCCGGAACTGTTCAGCAACCGCGAGCTGTGGCTGCGCGTGGACCTGGGCCGTGGCGAAGGCCACCACGCCAAGGTGCGCACCGGCGGCAAGGAGTCCAAGTTCGGTCTGCCGATCGCGCGCGTGGACGAATTCGTGCGTCTGGCCACCGCGCTGGGCACCCGCGTGGTCGGCCTGCACGCGCACCTGGGCAGCGGCGTGGAAACCGCGCAGCACTGGCGCCTGATGTGCGATGAACTGGCCGGTTTCGCGCGCCGCATCGGCAGCATCGAAACCATCGACATCGGCGGCGGGCTGCCGATTCCGTACAGCGCCGACGACGAGCCGTTCGACCTGGAGGCCTGGGCGGTTGGCCTGGCCGAGGTCAAGGCGGTGCACCCGGCGTTCCGCCTGGCGATCGAACCCGGCCGCTACCTGGTGGCCGAATCCGGCGTGCTGCTGGCCCGCGCCACCCAGGTGGTGGAGAAGGACGGCGTTCGCCGCGTGGGCCTGGATGCGGGCATGAACACGTTGATGCGCCCGGCGCTCTACGACGCCTGGCACGACATCGACAACCTCAGCCGCCTCGGTGGCTATGCGGAGGCCGCCTTCGACGTGGTCGGCCCGATCTGCGAGTCCAGCGATGTGTTCGGCAAGCGCCGCCGCCTGCCGGTGTCGACCGCCCCGGACGATGTGATGCTGATCGCCGATGCCGGCGCCTACGGTTACGTCATGGCCAACACTTACAACCAGCGCGAGCTGCCGCGCGAGGACGTCATCGATGATGTGCCTTGATTGCCGCCTGCCGCCCTCTGAACCGGATACACCATGACTGCTTTCGATAAACACCAGGTTGCCGTTTTCCGCTTCGTCCGCTGCGATTTCGCGGCGGACACGGGCGTGGCGCAACTGGTCTACGCCTTCGACGACGGCCCCGAGCTGATCGAGACGGTGACCATTCCGGGCGCCCCGTTCGTGCTCGACGGTGCCCGCGCCGAGGCCGTACAGCAGGCGCTGCGGCTGCTGCACCTGATTGCCGGCGTCAGCTATTACAAGGCCGGCGTGCCGGACCAGGTGCGCATCGACAGCTATGCCATCGACGCGGCCACCGCCGCGCTGGTGGAAACGGTCTACCTCAACGGCCTGGGTGAGTTCGCCTACCGCAATGGCCTGAACCTGCGCGGGCGGTTCCGCCTGCCGGTCGAGGGCGCACCGGTGGCCGCGCCCGCGTTGGGCCTGCGCGAGCATGCCCTGGTCGCCATCGGTGGCGGCAAGGATTCGCTGGTCAGCATCGAGGCCCTGCGCACGCTGGGCATCGCCGAGACGGTGACCTGGATCGGCGGTTCGCAACTGATCCGCGCCTGCGCCGAACGCACTGGCCTGCCGATCCTCAACATCGGCCGCACGCTGGCCCCGGAGCTGTTCGAACTGAACCGCCAGGGCGCGTGGAACGGGCATATCCCGGTCACTGCGGTGAACTCGATGATCATGGTGCTGGCCGCGCTGCTGCAGGGCGTGGACCAGGTGGTGTTCTCCAACGAGCGCTCGGCCAGCTATGGCAGCCAGATTCCGGGCACCGGCGAGGTCAACCACCAGTGGTCCAAGGGCTGGGCGTTCGAGCAGGCGTTCGGCGAGCATGTGGAAACGCACATCGCCGCCGATCTCCACTATTACTCGCTGCTGCGGCCGCTGTCGGAGCTGGCGGTGGCACGCCAGTTCGCCAAGAGTGATTTCTACGACGCGCACTTCTCAAGCTGCAACCGCAACTTCCACATCCTCGGCGAACGCCCGGTCAACCGCTGGTGCGGGGTGTGCCCGAAGTGCCACTTCGTGTTCCTGGCGCTGGCGCCGTTCATGCCCAAGCCGCGCCTGGTGAACATCTTCGGCCGCAACCTGCTGGACGATGCCGACCAGGCCGGCGGCTTCGATGCGCTGCTGGAATTCCAGGACCACAAGCCGTTCGAATGCGTCGGCGAAGGCCGCGAATCGCGTGCGGCGATGGCGACCCTGGCCGCGCGCCCGGAATGGAGCGAAGACGCGCTGGTGAAGCGTTTCATCCAGGAGATCCAGCCGCGCCTCGACGCAGGCGAACTGCAGGTCGAGCCGCTGCTGGTACTGGAAGGCGAACACCGGATTCCGGCGGCGATCTGGGAGCGCCTGCGTGCGGATTTCGCAGCTTGAGGGCAAGCGGGTCGCGCTGTGGGGCTGGGGCCGTGAAGGCCGTGCGGCCTTCCGCGTGCTGCAGCAGCGGCTGCCGTCGCTGCCGCTGACGCTGTTCTGTCCCGAGGCCGAAGCCGCCGCTGCCCGTGAGGAGACCCACGGCGCGCTGCAGGTGCGTTCGGATGTCAGCGGCGAGGCGCTGGGGGCGTTCGAGCTGGTGATCAAATCGCCAGGGATCAGCCCGTACGGGGAGGTCGCGCAGGCCGCTGCCGCACAGGGCACGCAGTTCATCGGCGGCACCGCGCTGTGGTTCGCCGAGCACGCCGATGCCGATGGCACCGTGCGCGACACGGTGTGCGTGACCGGCACCAAGGGCAAGAGCACCACGACCTCGCTGCTGGCGCATCTGCTGCGTGCCTCCGGCGCGCCGACGGCGCTGGTGGGCAACATCGGCCTGCCGCTGCTGGAAGTGCTCGATCCGGAGCCGGTGCCGCGGTACTGGGCGGTGGAGCTGTCCAGCTACCAGACCGGCGAAGTGGCGCGCAGCGGCGTGCATCCCCAGGTGGCGGTCATCCTGAACCTGTTCCCCGAGCACCTGGACTGGCACGGCAGCGAAGCGCGTTACATCCAGGACAAACTGCGGCTGGTCACCGAGGCTGCGCCGCGCATCGCGGTGCTCAATGCCGCCGATCCGCACCTGGCCGCGCTGTCGCTGCCCGACAGCGAGGTGGTGTGGTTCAACCAGCCGCAGGGCTGGCACATGCGCGGCGATGTGGTCCATCGGGGCGGGCAGGCCGTGTTCGACACCGCCAGCACGCCGTTGCCAGGGCGTCACAACCGCGGCAACCTGTGCGCGGTACTGGCCGCCGTCGAAGCGCTGGGGCTGGATGCGGTGGCGCTGGCGCCGTCGGTGCAGGCGTTCCGGCCGTTGCCCAATCGGCTGCAGACGCTGGGCAGCCGCGAGGGCGTCACGTTCGTCAACGATTCCATCAGCACCACACCGCATGCCAGTCTGGCGGCGCTGGAATGCTTCGCCGGCCGCCGCATCGCGCTGCTGGTGGGCGGGCATGATCGTGGTCTGGACTGGCACGACTTCGTGCAGCACATGGCCCATGACGTGCCGCCGGTGGAGATCGTGACGATGGGGGCCAACGGGCCGCGCATCCATGATCTGCTGCAGCCGCTGGCAGACCAGGGGCGTTTCGGCCTGCATGCGGCCACCGACCTGCCCGAGGCGATGCGCCTGGCGCGTGCTGCACTGGGCGCGCAGGGCGGGGTGGTACTGATGTCGCCCGGCGCACCGAGCTACGGGGTATACCGCGACTATGTCGCCCGCGGCCGGCATTTCGCCGAACTGGCCGGATTCGACCCCGACCAGATCACCGCGATCCCGGGCATCGGCATCGCCTGAGCGCAGCGCTCCCCCGTAGCGCCGGGCTCTGCCCGGCTGCTCTCCGGTCCGACCACGCACCCCCCGCGCTGCG
>NZ_WIAY01000001.1:314981-1382780 GCF_009467805.1 Stenotrophomonas nematodicola | reverse complement strand
GCGCTGCGCGCGATAGCCGGGCAAAGCCCGGCTCTACGTGGGTCCGGCCACGCACCTCTCACACCGCACGCGATCCCCCGTAGAGCCGGGCTCTGCCCGGCTGCTCTCCGGTCCGACCACGCACCCCCCGCGCTGCGCGCGATAGCCGGGCAAAGCCCGGCTCTACGTGGGTCCGGCCACGCACCTCTCACACCGCACGCGATCCCCCGTAGAGCCGGGCTCTGCCCGGCTGCTCTCCGGTCCGACCACGCACCCCCCCGCGCTGCGCGCGATAGCCGGGCAGAGCCCGGCTCTACGTGGGTCCGGCCACGCACCTCTCACACCGCACGCGATCCCCCGTAGCGCCGGGCTCTGCCCGGCTGCTCTCCGATCCGGCCACGACCTCTCACACCGCGCGCGATCCCACGTAGATCCGGCCACGCACCCCCCGCGCTGTGCGCGATAGCCGGGCAGAGCCCGGCTCTACGTGGGTCCGGCCACGCACCTCTCACACCGCGCGTGATCCCCGTAGAGCCGGGCTCTGCCCGGCTGCTCTCCGGTCCGACCACGCATCCCCCGCGCTGTGCGCGACAGCCGGGCAGAGCCCGGCTCTACGTGGGTCCGGCCACGCGCCTCTCGCACCGCGCGTGATCCCCGTAGAGCCGGGCTCTGCCCGGCTGCTCTCCGATCCGACCACGCACCCCCCGCGCTGCGCGCGACAGCCGGGCAGAGCCCGGCTCTACGTGGGTCCGGCCACGCCCTCTCACACCGCGCGCGATCCCCCGTAGATCCGGCCACGCGCCCCCGCGCTGCGCGCGATAGCCGGGCAGCGCCCGGCTCTACGTGACGTTGCGGCTTCGCGCCGTATAGTCGGGATTCTCTTCCGAGGAGCAGGCGAATGAACAGGCGATGGCAGTGGGGTGCGGCGATGCTGCTGGGCATGGCCGCGTTGCCGGCGATGGCGGCGATGAAGACCCAGCCGGTGGAGTGGAGCCTGGACGGCACCACCTTCAGCGGCGTGCTGGTCTACGACGACAGCGAATCCGACACGCGTCCCGGTCTGGTGATGGTGCCCAACTGGAAGGGTGTGAACGACTCGGCGATCGCCAAGGCCAAGCAGCTGGCCGGCGACGACTACGTGGTGCTGGTCGCCGATGTGTACGGCAAGGGGGTGCGCCCGAAGACCGATGCCGAGGCCGGACCGGTCGCGACGAAACTCCGCAATGACCGGCCGGTGCTGCGCGCACGCGCGCTGAAGGCGATCGAGGTGCTCAAGGCGCAGGCCGGCAAGGCGCCGGTGGACGCCGCCCGGATCGGCGCGGTCGGCTTCTGTTTCGGCGGCACCACGGTGCTGGAGATGGCGCGCGCCGGTGCGCCGTTGGCCGGCGTGGTCAGCCTGCACGGCGGGCTGGGTTCGCCGTTGCCTGCGAAGGCCGGTGGCACGCATCCCTCGGTGCTGGTGCTCAACGGTGCCGACGACAAGGGCGTCAGCAAGGACGACATCGCCAGCTTCGAGCAGGAAATGAACACGGCCAAGGTCGACTGGACGTTCACCAACTACAGCGGCGCGGTGCACTGCTTTGCCGAGTCCGACGCCAACAGTCCGCCGGGCTGTCTGTACAACCCGCGCGCCGCCAGGCGTGCCTGGAAGGCACTGGACGAGTTCTTCGAGGAGCGCTTCGAGCGTCGCTGAGGGGAGCCGGCCGGCGCGATGCGCGGTGCAGCCGACCCGCGGTCGGCCCAGCTTGCCTCAATGCGAGCGCTGCACCGCGTAGCGCGCCAAACCGCGCAGGGCGGCGACGGCATCGTTGTCGGCCAGGGCGTCGAGCGCGCGCTCGGCGGCGTCGGCATATTCCTCGGCCCGACGGCGGCTGTAGTCCAGCCCGCCGGTGGCGTGGATGGCGGCCAGTACCTCCGGCATCGCCTCGGCATCGCCGTTCTGCACGATCTCGCGCAGGCGCTCGCGGGTGGTCGCATCCGAATGTGCCATCGCGTGGATCAGCGGCAGGGTCGCCTTGCCCTCGGCGAGGTCGTCGCCCAGGTTCTTGCCCAGTTCGTCGGCGTTGGCCGAGTAGTCCAGCACATCGTCGGCAATCTGGAAGGCGTAGCCCAGGTGCATGCCGTAGTCGTACAGCGCCTGCTGGGTGACCTCGTCCACGCCGCTGGCCAGCGCGCCCAGACGGGTGCCGGCGGCGAACAGCACCGCGGTCTTGCGCTCGATCACGCGCAGGTAGGCCGCCTCGTCGGTGTCCGGATTGTGGACGTGCAGCAGCTGCAGCACCTCGCCCTCGGCGATGCGGTTGGTGGTGTCGGCCAGAATCCGCATGACCGGCATGCGGTCCAACTCGACCATCAGCTGGAAGCTGCGCGAGTACAGGAAATCGCCCACCAGCACGCTCGGCGCATTGCCCCACAGGGCGTTGGCGGTGCTGCGACCACGGCGCAGGCTGGACTCGTCCACCACGTCGTCGTGCAGCAGGGTCGAGGTGTGGATGAACTCGATGATCGCTGCCAGCTGGTGGTGCTCCGGCCCGGCCTGGCCGACCGCGTGGCCGGCCAGCATGACCAGCATCGGGCGCAGGCGCTTGCCGCCGGCGGAGATGATGTGGTCGGCGATCTGGTTGATCAGGACGACATCCGAAGACAGTCGGCGGCGAATCAGGGCATCGACGGCGGCCATGTCGGGCGCGGCAAGCGACTGGATCTGGGGCAGGCCCAGCGCGGGGCGGGTGTCTTCGGTGATGGTCATGCGGTCTGACTTTCAGGCGTACAGCGAATTATAGGCGTTGCGGCCGTCTTCCGCCCGCGAAGACCGCCCGGGGCGGCCGCAGGCGTGAATACGTATGCATGCAGCGCCATCCCGGCAGGGCCGCCGCTAAGCTTGGCGGGTATGTTCTGGCCCCCGGATCGGGTGCCCTGGAAGCCCGGAGGGGGCCCTCAATGTTGCAGATTCCCTGGTGGCGCGGCGCCGTCATCTATCAGATCTACCCGCGCAGCTTCCTCGATGCCAACGGCGACGGGGTGGGCGACCTGCCCGGCATCATCGACCGGTTGGACTACGTGGCCGCGCTGGGCGTGGACGCGATCTGGATCTCCCCGTTCTTCACCTCGCCGATGGCCGACTTCGGCTACGACATCGCCGATCACCGCGATGTGGACCCGCTGTTCGGCACCCTGGCCGACTTCGACCGCCTGCTGGCCAAGGCGCATGCGCTGGGCCTGAAGGTGATGATCGACCAGGTGTTCAGCCACACCTCGATCGAGCATGCCTGGTTCCGCGAGAGCCGCCAGGACCGCACCAACCCCAAGGCGGACTGGTACGTGTGGGCCGACCCGCGCGAGGACGGCACCCCGCCCAACAACTGGATGTCGATTTTCGGCGGCGTGGCCTGGCAGTGGGAGCCGCGCCGGGAGCAGTATTTCCTGCACAACTTCCTGGCCGACCAGCCGGACCTGGATTTCCACAATCCGGCCGTGCAGCAGGCCACGCTGGACTATGTGCGGTTCTGGCTGGACCGCGGCGTGGACGGGTTCCGCCTGGACTCGATCAACTTCTGCTTCCATGACGCGCAGCTGCGCGACAACCCGGCCAAGCCGCTGGAGCAGCGGGTGGGCCGGGGCTTCAGCGCGGACAATCCGTACGCCTACCAGTACCACTACTACAACAACACGCAGCCGGAGAACCTGGGCTTCATCGAGCGCCTGCGCGGCCTGCTCGACGAGTACCCGGGGACGGTGAGTCTGGGCGAGATTTCCGCCGAGGATTCGCTGGCCACCACCGCCGAGTACACCGCGCCTGGCCGCCTGCACATGGGCTACAGCTTCGAGCTGCTGGTGAAGGATTTCAGCGCCGGTTACATCCGCGACACCGTGTCGCGGCTGGAAGCGACCATGACCGAGGGCTGGCCGTGCTGGGCGATCTCCAATCACGACGTGGAGCGTGCGGTGACCCGCTGGGGCGGTCATCCGGCGCAGCCGCGGCTGGCGCGCCTGCTGGTGGCGCTGCTGTGCTCGCTGCGTGGCTCGATCTGCCTGTACCAGGGCGAAGAGTTGGGGCTTGGCGAGGCCGACGTCCCGTTCGAGGCCCTGCAGGACCCGTACGGCATCACCTTCTGGCCGAACTTCAAGGGCCGCGACGGCTGCCGCACGCCGATGCCGTGGATCGACGCGCCACTGGCCGGTTTCACCACCGGCACGCCGTGGCTGCCGATTCCGGCCGAGCATCAGGCGGCGGCGGTAGCCGTGCAGAGCCGCGATCCACAGTCGGTGCTCAACGCATTCCGCCAGTTCCTGGCGTGGCGGCGGACCATGCCGACCCTGCTGGTGGGTGACATCGCGTTCCTGGAGACGGCCGAGCCGGTGCTGATGTTCGAGCGTCGCCATGCCGGCGAGACGCTGCTGCTGGCGTTCAACCTGTCGGCCGACACGGCGCGCGTGGCGCTGCCGGCGGGCCAGTGGCAGCCGCTGCACGTGCCGGGGCCGGACGTGGGAACCGCAGCGGCGGGCGAGCTGACATTGCCGGCACAGTCGATGTATTGCGCGCGCAGGGACTGACACGTTTTTCCGGTGGTATTGAGAGGGCGGGGCCACGTGCCCCGCCCTTTTTTTGGCCCGGCAGGCAGCGACAACCCCGACATCCCCGTAGCGCCGGGCTCTGCCCGGCTGCCCTTCGTGCCGGCGCCAAAAATCCCGCGCGTCGCCCGTAGCGCCGGGCTCCGCCCGGCTGCCCTTCGTGCCGGCGCCAAAAATCCCGCGCGTCGCCCGTAGAGCCGGGCTCTGCCCGGCTGCCCTTCGTGCCGGCATCGAACATCCCGCGCGTCGCCCGTAGAGCCGGGCTCTGCCCGGCTGCCCTTCGCCCCGGCATCGAACATCCCGCGCGGCGCCTATAGAGCCGGGCTCTGCCCGGCTGCCCTTCGTGCCGGCGCCAAAAATCCCGCGCGTCGCCCGTAGAGCCGGGCTCTGCCCGGCTGCCCTTCGCCCCGGCATCGAACATCCCGCGCGTCGCCTGTAGAGCCGGGCTCCGCCCGGCTGCCCTTCGCCCCGGCATCGAACATCCCGCGCGGCGCCTATAGAGCCGGGCTCTGCCCGGCTGCCCTTCGTGCCGGCGCCAAAAATCCCGCGCGTCGCGCGGCAGCCGGGCAGAGCCCGGCTCTACGGTGCGACAGCCGAGGGCTCGGCGCTGTCTGGCGGGGTTGCGAAGACTCCGCGTTCGCCGAAAACAGAAAACCCGCTGCCAGGCAGCGGGTTCTCGTCAACGTTGCTGCGCGGGAATCAGAACCTGTAGTTCACACCCAGCATGTACGTCCGGCCCCACTCGACGTACTCCAGCGGTTTGTCCTTGGTGCCGGCATAGGTGCGGTACGGCTCGTTGGTCAGGTTGCTTCCCTGCAGGAGCAGGGTCAGCCCGTGCAGGCTGCTGCTGTCGGCGAAGGTATAGCTCACCTGCGCATCGGTCACGTTCTCGCCCACCACGTAACGCAGGGTGCGGTTGCCGTTGAAGTTGCCGATCTCGCCGATGAAGTCCGAGCGCCGCCGCTGGCTGATGCGGGCCTCGAACCCATTGCGCTCGAAGTACGCGGTGAAGTTGTACACGCGTTCGGACAGGCCCGGCAGGCTGATCGGATCGCTGCCGACGCTGGACGCGCTTTCCGGGTCGAGGATCTTGATGTCGCTGTCGTTGAAGGTGGCAGCGGCCTGGATGCCGAAGCCGCGCAGGCTGTCGGAGACCATCTCGAGCGGGAACGAGGCGGTCAGCTCCAGGCCCTTCAGCTTGCCGCCCTGGCCGTTCTGCGGTGCGGAGAAGGTGCCGGAGGTCAGCAGCGGGGCGCTCATGCCCGGCGGAATCACATAGCTGGCCAGCAGGTCGCTGAAGTCGTAGTCATCCACCGACTGGGTGTAGACGTAGCTCTTCAGATCCTTGAAGAAGACAGCCGCGGCCACGTAGGCCTTCTCGCCAAAGTACTTCTCGTAGGACAGGTCGATCGCGTTGGCGCGCCACGGGTCGAGCAGAGGGTTGCCGCCGCTGCCGCCGGGCTTGCCGGTGGCGGTATCCACACCGAACTCCAGGCCGGCGCGCATCTGGTCCACACGCGGGCGCGCGACCTGCTTGGCGGCGGCGAAGCGCAGCGTCTGCTGGTGCGGGAACATGAAGACCAGGTTCAAGCTCGGCAGCCAGTCGGTGTAGGTCTTGCCGGCGTCGATCGGCAGCACTTCCTGGCCGGCCGGGCGCGAGCGGTCGAAGTAGTTGGACTGCGAGCTCTGGTCGGTGCGGATCATCTGCACACCGATGTTGCCGCGCACGCCCACCTCGCCGATGTCGGTGTTGAGGTTGGCGCGCAGCCACGCCGTGGTGGTCTTCTCCTGCACCACCCACGACTTGGGAATCAGGTAGTCCAGATTGGTGACCGGATTGAACGTCATGTAGCGCGAGACGGCGCCCGGTACGTTCCAGGCCGGAATATAGCCCAGCCCGGCAAAGCCCAGGTTGACCGGCGCGTACTGCAGGTCGCGTTCGATGTTCGCATCACCCTGTGCGCCGAGCAGGATGTTGCCTTCGGCCTGGGTCTTTTCCTTGCGGCGGTCGGCGTAGTTCACGCCAACGTCCAGGTCGGAGAACCAGTCCAGCGCCTCGGGCATGGCGAAGGTGGCCTGCAGGCGCGCGCCCTTCAGCCGGTCTTCCACCTGCGGCACCTTGCCGTAGCCGGAGCCGTAGATGGTGTTGGTCAGGAACAACGCGTCGGGGTTGGAATAGTCCAGGCCCGGGCGGATCTGCGAGAAGCCGTTCGGGTTCACCACCACGCCCACCGAATCCAGCTGCGGCATCGGGGTGAGCTGCAGGTTGTTTTCCAGATTCAGCTCGTCGCGCGTGGCCTTGGAGTAGTTGACGTCGGCAACCACCTTGATGCCGTCGAAGTTCAACTCGTTGTTCCAGCCGAACGCGTCGATCTTGTCCTTGCGCTGGTTGTACATACCGCGCACCAGCGGGTACACGCCGGTGGCAGTGCCACCGGTGAAGGTGCCGTCGGCGTTCACCTGCGGGTTGGTGATCAGCAGGCCCGGGGTGTAGCCGCCGTTGTAGTTGCTGAGGTTGAGCTCGAACTGGTTGGCGGTATCGATCTGCTCGGCTTCGGTGTGGAAGGCGTCGAGCGTGCTGGTCCAGGTGTTGGACGGACGGAACTGCACGGTGGCCATGTAGCCGTCACGCTTGTTGTTGCCGGTACGGCGCAGCGCCTTGATGCCGTCGGAGAACGCGGTGCCCGGGGCCAGGCCGGGGCGGTTGCCGTTGTCGGTATGCTCGGTGGTCCACGGCTCGTACAGGCCGACCTGGTTTTCCTGGATCGGATTGTCGCTGTGCGCATAGCCGATCGACAGGCCCAGGGTGTTGTCCATGAACTGGTCGATGTAGCTGGCGCTGAAGCGGTTGCCGAACGCATCCACGTTGGCGGCCTTGCCGAGCGAGCTCTTCTGGTAGCGGCCACTGATGGCGATCACGCGGTCGGCGAAGCTCAGCGGGCGCACGGTCTGCATATCGATGGTGCCCGACAGACCCTGGCCGACCAGTGCCGCATCGGGGGTCTTGTAGACCACCACGCCATTGACCAGTTCCGAGGGGTACTGATCGAACTCGACGCTGCGGTTGTCGCCCGTGCTGACCACCTCACGTCCGTTGAGCAGGGTGGTGGCGAAGTCCGGGGACAGGCCGCGCACGCTGATCACCTGGGCGCGACCGGCCACACGCTGGGCGGCCAGGCCGGGCAGGCGGCCAAGCGATTCGGCGATGCTCACGTCGGGCAGCTTGCCGATGTCCTCGGCCGAGATCGCTTCGACCACCGAGGTGGCGTCCTGCTTGATCGCGATCGCGTTCTCGATGCCGCGGCGGATGCCGGTGACCTGCACGGTGTCCAGGTTGGTGGCCGAGGTCGCGGTCTTCGGTGTGGTGGTGTCCGTTTCGGCGGTCTGCGCCGATGCCATCAACGGCGTCAGGGCGACGGCCAGCGCGAGACTCAGCGCGCTGCGCTTGCGGTTCAACATTTTCCCCTCCCAGGCAATGTTGCCAATCGATTTGTGTTTGCCCGGAGGACCCGGGAGCGTCGCGGCGCGGTGGCCGTTGACTGCGTGGCTATGGTAGGCAGGGCATCCGCTGCGGGAATCACCCTGCATACGTATTCAATGGAATTTCAGCGGCTGTAAGCGATTACAGATGCGTCATGAAGGGGCGTGCCGGGCAAGCGGCCGGCACGCCCGGTGAGGCGTGGTGCGCGCTGCCGCAGTTGTCGTTCACAACGGCGTGAAACGAATGGCCTGGCCACCGCCCGGCGCGAGAACGATGCTCAACGTATCGGCGCTGGTCACTTCGCGTGTTTCGCGCTCGAACGCGAACGGATTGCTGCGGTAATCGGCGCGCTCGCCATCGCGGTAGATCTCGGCGCGGTAGCGCACGTCCGGTTCCAGGAACCCCAGCGACACCGGCAGCACGCGGCCGTGCTCGTCGGTGATGCTGCCCAGGTACCAGTCGCGGCTGTGACGGTCCTTGCGCACCAGGGTGACGTAGTCCCCAACCTCGCCGTTCAGCACACGGCTGTCGTCCCAGTCCACGGCCACATCTTCGATGAAGCGGAACGCCTCGCGATGCTGTTCGTAGTGCTCGGGCAGGTCGGCCGCCATCTGGATCGGGCTGTAGATCGCCACGTACAGCGCGAGCTGCCGTGCGAGCGTGCTGGGGATGGCCTGACCGCCGCGCCCCTTCAGGCTGAGGATGCCGGGGGTGTAATCCATCGGCCCGGACAGCATCCGGGTGAACACCAGGTTGACTTCGTGTTCGGGCGGATTGGGAGGCTGGCCCCAGGCGTTGTACTCCATGCCACGCGCGCCCTCGCGGGACACCCAGTTGGGATAGGTGCGGCGCAGGCCGGTGTCCTTGATCGGCTCGTGCGGGTTCACCGCGATGTGTCGTTTTGCCGCTTCCTGCACCACCTTCAGGTGGTGGCGGGCCATGAACTGGCCGTCGTGCCACTCACGCCAGAGCGGGCCGCCGGCCGGATTGCGCCGGTCCACCTGGCCGTCATCGCAGACGTAGCCACTCTTGAACGCATCCACGCCGAGCCGCGCATACAGGTGCAGCGCGGCACCGAGCTGGTCTTCATAATGCTCGATCGCGCAGCCGGTCTCGTGGTGGCCGATCAGGTGCACGCCCTTCTTCGCGCCATAGGCGGCCAGCGCCTCGATGTCGAAATCGGCGGTGGGGCGGGTGAAGTCGAAGTCGTAGCCGTTGCCCACCCAGTTGCCGTCCCAGCCGGGATTCCAGCCCTCCACGAGCACGCCGCGGAATCCGTGTGCGGCGGCGAAGTCGATCACCTTGCGGGTCTTGGCGGTGGTGGCCGCGTGCTTCGGGCCGGTGGCCCAGCTTTCGTTGTCCAGGTGCATCGACCACCACACGCCGAGGTACTTGGACGGCTTCACCCAGCTCACATCGCCCAGCACATTGGGTTCGTTGAGGTTGAGGATCAGGTCGGACTCGACCAGCCCGCCGGCCCGGTCGCTGATCTGCAGGGTGCGCCACGGCGTATCGAAGGGCAGGGTGCGGCGCACCTTCCATCCCTCGGCCGACGGCGACAGCTGGGCACGCAGGCGTTGGCCTTCGGTACGGCGCAGCCACATGCCGGCGTAATCCACCAGCGCCGCTTCGTGGATCGCCACGTGCAGGCCGTCGCGGCTGCGCAGGGTGATCGGCGTATGCACCACCGGCACCTGCTCCAGCGGCGTGCGCTGGTACAGGTACTCGTAGTGGATCGGCTCACCGGCCGGGATCCACCACGCGGTTGATTCGGAGGCGATGACGAACTCGGTCAGTTCCTCGTCGATGATCGCCTCGCGCATGCCTGCCTGCTCCGGGAAGCGGTAGCGGAAGCCAAGACCGTCGTCGTAGACGCGGAACACCAGATCGATGCGACGCCGGGCGCCGCTGCGTTCGCCCAGCTGCACGGTCACTTCGTTGTAGTGGTCGCGCACGAAGCGACGTTCGCCCCACGGCTGTTCCCATTGCCCGTCGGCACTGCGCGTGCTCTGGCCGAGCAGGGACAGGTCGCGGTCCAGCCGTCCGTCACGCAGCTGGAAACCGAGCCGGGACTCGGCCACGACCGTCTCGCCGAGGCGCTCCACCCGGTAGGTCGGCATGCCGCCATCGAGCTGCAGCGACACGCGCAGCACCTTCCCGGGTGATTCCACGCTGGCCACAGTGACCGGCGCAGCCCAGGCGGCCGCGGTGGCCACCAGCAGCGCCAGCAGCGCACCCAGCCGGTAGACGTGCGCGTTCATGCCGCGCGGTGAAAGCAGTTTCGTCGGCATTTCCCCTCCCAAGGTGGCCGGAACCAGGCTGGACTATAGCCACGCGATTCCCGCGTCCCGGCCGGTCGGTGCGCTGCATCGGCATGAATACGTATGCAGGCAGGCGCGCGCCGTGGCGTGCCGTCTACCATGAGGACAGGCACCCTGGGAGGGGGCCGCGACCCCCGGGCCGGGCAGCCGGTGCAGGGGAACCACAACGCGTGCAAAGAGGGAGGGAGGCCGACGGGCGCAAGCCGGTCCGCCGCTTCGATGCTGAAGATGATCTGCCTGACCGCGGCCCTTGGGGCGGCGATGATGTCGACCGCTGCGGCGGCCGACCTGACGTTTGATGGCCGCACGGCGCGCGCGGATGTGGCTGCCGACGGCGGATTCCGCCTGTCCAGCGGGCAGAGCGTGGTGGCCATTGGTGCCCAGCCGATGCGCAGCCAGACCGGCAGCGTGATGTTCGATGCGCTGTTCGCGCTGGCGCAGCAGGAGCTTGCGGCCGACCGCGTCGAGGCGATCCGCGACCCCGCCTTCAACCAGGGCAACCCGGTGCCCTGCGCCTGCTTCCAGACCGGCGAGCGCTGGCCCTACGTATGGACGCGTGATGTGAGCTTCGCCGCCGACCTGGCGCTGTCGCGGCTGGATCCGGTGCGCACCCGGCAGTCCCTGCAGTTCAAACTCTCCGCCGCCCGCGACGGGCATACCCCGGGTCTGTTCGTGGCCCAGGACACCGGCTCCGGCGGCAGTTGGCCGATCAGCAGCGACCGGGTGGTCTGGTTCCTGGCCGCGCGCGGGCTGCTCGACAGTACCCCGTTCGCCAGCCAGACCTGGGAGGCACTGCAGGCCACGCTGGCGCAGGACCGCGCGATGGTGTTCGATGCGCGCGTGGGGCTGTACCGCGGTGAGACCTCATTCCTGGACTGGCGCGAACAGACCTACCCGGACTGGACCCGCGAGGACGTCCGTTTCATCGGGGATTCCTTCGCGCTGTCCACCAACGTGCTGCACTATGAGGCGTTGCGCTTGGCCGAGAAAATGGCGCGCGAGGTGGGCGACGAACGCGCCGTGACGTACGCCGCCTGGGCCGACGCGCTGGCCCGGCAGATCGACGCGCGCTTCTGGCGCGAGGACGCCGGGATGTACATGAGCTACATCGGCGAGGCCGCGCACCCGGTGCCCTACGCCAAGTACGACCTGCTGGGGATGTCGCTGGGCGTACTGGCCGATGTGTTCCCGGCCGACCGTGCACGCCGGGCGCTGGCCAACTACCCGGTGGTGGAGGGCGGCAGCCCGGTGGTCTGGCCGCAGGAAGCGCAGCAGCCGATCTATCACAACCGCGCTGTGTGGCCGTTCGTGAGCGCCTATTCGCTGCGCGCCGCACGCCGCGTCGACGATGCCGCGCGCATCCGGCTGGAGATCGAGTCGCTGATGCGCGGCAGCGCGCTGGCCGGATCGAACATGGAAAACTACGAGATGCGCCGCCTGGCCGTGCATGTGGACGAAGGCGCGCTGAGCGGCCCGGTGGTCAACTCACCGCGCCAGCTGTGGTCGGTGGCGGGCTACCTCTCGATGGTGCTGGAAGGCGTGTTCGGCGTGGAGGCCGACGGCACGGTGGCCCCCAAGCTGCCCGTCGCCCTGGTGCCCCAACTGTTCGGCGCGCGTAGCAGCATCGAACTCGACGACGGCACCACCCGCTACGTTCTCAAGCGTCCGCGCACACTGGACGGCGCGCTGCTGGTGGCGAAGAAAATCGTGCGCAAGGGCAACACCGTGACCGTACAGCTCGAACCGCTCGCCGACCCGCCGGCGGCAGCATCGGCAGGAGACACGCCGCGCGCTTCCGCGTTCCGCCCCGACCAGGCAGACCCCAGCGCCTTCGCCCCCGCCACGCCGGCCGCCCCCCGGCCGCAGAAGCGGGGCAAGACCTGGACGGTCGTGGTTCCTGCGCATCACCAGCTATGGCAGGACGGCATGCCGGTGGGCGGCACCACGCATACCCTCACCGACAACGGCCATCAGCACTGCCTCAGCCTCACCCGGCGCGAAGGTGCCCTGGAATCGCTGCACAGCCCGACCACCTGCGTGGGTCCGCAGCAGCGTCTGGCCGGTGCGGCCGCATGGACCTGGACCGCCCCCGCGCCGACGCGCGTGCGGGTACGGCTGCGCTACGACAACCCCAACGGCCCGATCAACACCGGTGTCACCGCGGCAGTGAAGCAGCTCGAGGTGCAGTGCGCGGGCCAGCCGGCGCAGCGCGCCACGCTGGCGATGCCGCACAGCGTTGGCGCGCAGGAGTCCACCGCCGCCGAGTTCGACCTCCCCAGGGGGCGATGCCGGTTCAGCCTGGCGCAGGGCTTCAACATGAGCGCGCTGGAGCACTTCGCCCAGTACAACGGCGGCAAGGGCGGGCGCGATGGCATGCTCAACGCGGCCACCGTCAACGCACTGCTGATCGCGCCGATTGCGGGCGACGCGGAGGTCGTGCGATGAGCCGCACCGCCAAGCCAACGCTGTCGTTCTGGCAGATCTGGAACATGTGCTTCGGCTTCCTCGGCATCCAGTTCGGTTTCGCGCTGCAGAACGCCAACGCCAGCCGCATCTTTGAGACGCTGGGCGCACCGATGGATGCCGTGCCCGGGCTGTGGATCGCCGCGCCGCTGACCGGCCTGCTGGTGCAGCCGATCATCGGCTACCTGTCCGACCGCACCTGGACGCGCTGGGGCCGCCGCCGCCCGTACTTCATGATCGGCGCGGTGTTCACCACGCTGGCGCTGCTGGTGATGCCGAACTCGCCCACCTTGTGGATCGCGGCCGGTACGCTGTGGGTGCTGGATGCCTCCATCAACATCTCGATGGAGCCGTTCCGCGCCTTCGTCGGCGACAAGCTCTCGCCGCGACAGCGCCCCACCGGCTATGCGATGCAGAGCTTCTTCATCGGCGTCGGTGCCATCATCGCCAGCTTCCTGCCGTTCATCCTGGCCCACTTCGGCGTGGCCAACACCGCCGCTGCCGGCGAGGTGCCGCCGACCGTGCGCTACGCGTTCTACTTCGGCGCCGCGGTGCTGCTGGCGTCCATCGCGTGGACGGTGTTCAGCACCCGCGAGTATTCGCCGCAGGAACTGGCCGGCTTCGACGACGCCGAACCGCCTGCCGCGCAGCAGAGCGCGCCGTTGACCGGTCCGCCGGCGTGGAGCCGGATCGGCGCGTGGATCGCACTCGGCGTCGCGCTGGCGATGGCCATCGCGTGGCGTGACGGCGACAAGATGCTCTACGTGCTGGCCGGGTTGTGCGCGGCCTACGGCCTGCTGCTGGGCGTGGCGCGGGTGGTTCCCGGACGGCACATGCTGGCGGTCATCGTCGACGACCTGCGCGCCATGCCGCGCACCATGCGGCGGCTGGCGTGGGTGCAGTTCTTCTCCTGGTTCGCGCTGTTCGCGATGTGGATCTACACCACCGCCGCCGTGGCCGGTACCCACTTCGGCTCCAGCGATCCGGCCACGGCCGCCTACAACGAAGGCGCCAACTGGGTGGGCGTGCTGTTCGGCGCCTACAACGGCTTTGCGGCACTGGCCGCCCTGTTGATTCCGGTGATGGTCCGCTGGATGGGCCTGCGCTGGAGCCACCTTGTCAACCTGTGGCTGGGCGGGCTGGGGCTCATCTCGCTGATGTTGATCGATGATCCGCGCTGGCTGCTGCTGTCGATGGTCGGCGTCGGCTTTGCCTGGGCGTCGATCCTGTCGTTGCCCTATGCATTGCTGTCCGACAGCGTACCGGCCGCCAAGATGGGCATCTACATGGGCCTGTTCAATTTCTTCATCGTCATTCCCCAGCTGGTCGCGGCTGCCGCGCTCGGCTTCACCCTGCGCGTGTGGCTCGGCGGCGAGCCGATGCACGTGCTGGTGCTGGGCGGGGTGAGTCTGTTCATTGCCGGGCTGTGCGTACTGCGGGTGCCGGCCCACCAGGAGGTTGTCTGATGCGTGCGTATTCCCCCTTGTCGCTGGGCCTGACGCTGGCGCTGCTGAGCAACGCCGCGTGGGCGGGCAGCCGCCCGGAGTACGTGGGCACGCTGGAGCCCTTCGCCAGCGACGCGGTGTATTTCGTGGTCACCGACCGGTTCGTCAACGGCGACCCGTCCAATGACCACCGCGACCAGGGGGGCAAGCACCGCACCTTCGACATTCCCGTGCCGTGCGCGGACAAGGTGGACGGCAACATCGGCTACCTGGGCGGTGATTTCAAGGGCGTGCTCGACAACGCGGCGTACATCCGCAACCTCGGCTTCGGCGCGGTGTGGATCACCCCCATCGTCGACAACCCGGACGAGGCCTTCACCGGCAGCAAGCCGATCAGCTGCACCAGCACGCTCACCGACCGCGGCAAGACCGGCTACCACGGGTACTGGGGTGTCAACTTCTACAGAGTCGATGAGCACCTGCCCAGCAAGGACCTGGACTTCGCCGGGCTCACCCACGGCCTGCACGACGCCGACCTGAAGGTGGTGCTGGACATCGTCGCCAACCACGGCTCCCCGGCCTGGACGATGCCGGTGAAGCAGCCGCAGTTCGGCCAGATCTTCGACAAGGACGGCACCCTCATCGCCGACCACCAGAACCTGCCGCCGCCGCAGCTCGATCCGGCGCACGTCCCGCTGCACAGGTTCTACAACACCGTCGGCCCCGTCGACGGCAAGGACGGCTCGATCTTCGACGGCAACCTGGCCGAGCTGGGTGACTTCAACCAGCACAATCCCGCCGTGATGGACTATCTGGTGGGTGCCTACCTGCAGTGGGCCGCGCAGGGCGTGGACGCGCTGCGCATCGACACCATCGGCTGGCTGCCGCACCCCTGGTGGCATGCGTTCGTCAACCGCATCCGCGCCGAGCACCCGGGCATGTTCATGTTCGGCGAGGCCTTCGACTACGACGCCGGCAGGATTGCCGAGCACACCTGGCCTGCCAACGCCAATGTCAGCGTGCTGGACTTCCCGCTGCGCGGGGCGATGTCGTCGGTATTCGGCAAGGAGCAGAAGGGCTTTCAGGCGCTGGCCGAACCGCTGCACCTGCTCGGCGGCCCGTACGCGAACCCGTACGCGCTGATGAGCTTCTACGACAACCACGACATGGCGCGGCTGGATGCCACCGACAACGGCTTCATCGACGCGCACAACTGGCTGTTCACCGCGCGCGGCATCCCGGTGCTGTACTACGGCTCGGAAACCGGCTTCATGCGCAGCCGCGCCGAACACGCCGGCAACCGTGCGTACTTCGGCCAGGCACGGGTGGACGCCGCGCCGCAGAGTCCGATTTTCGGGCCGCTGCAGCGTATCGCCCGCCTGCGCCAGGCAACCCCGGCGCTGCAGCGTGGCCTGCAGGTCAACGAACGTCTGCAGGGCGACGAAGCCGTGTTCTACCGTGTGCTGCAGCACGGCGATGTTGCCCAGACGGCGCTGGTACTGCTCAACAAGGGCGATGCCGCGCGCCGCATCGAGGTGCGCCGCTACCTGCAGCCCGGCACGTGGCGCGATGCGCTGGGGCAGGGCACCATCGAGGTGGGGGCGACGTTGAAGGCCGAGGTTCCCGCGCATGGTGTACGGGTGTTCGTGCTCGATGCGCCGGTTGCCCAGAAGGCGCTGGAGGTCGAGCTGCAGCGGGCGGTCGATGACCAGCAGGCCAGAACCCGCCGGCTGGCCCGTTAAGCCTCGCGGCGCCCGCAGGTACAATGAGCGCCCCCGCACCGCCCGCCCCGCCATGACCGATCTTCCCCCGCAGACCCCGATCGAAACCCTGCTCAGATCCGCAATGGACGGTCAGCTCCCGATCGGTCTGTTCATGAAGGCCTTCGTGGCCGCCGAGGTGGTGCTGCAGACCGGCAGCCTGGTCACCCCGGACGGCAGCGGCTTCGATCCCCTGCTGTTCGACAAGCAGGGCGTCCTGCACGTGGCGGTGTTCACCGATCTGTCGCGCGTGGGGGTCCACAACCAGCAGGCGCCGCACACGATCCGCATGCTGATGATCGAGGTCCTGCGCCGCGTGCCCGGTGGCTACGGCGTGGTCGTCAACCCGGGCACCGCGCTGGGCTTCGAACTGTCGCCGCAGGGCATCGGCGAAATCCTGAAGGATTTCGGCTGACGCACAGGGAACGCCGACCGTGGGTCGGCCGTCCCCGTTCCGTTCGTGCTGTACGTGGTTGCCGGGCAGAGCCCGGCGCTACGGGGTGACGTTGCGACGGTTGTCGTTGCTGACGCGGTCGATCAGCTTGTTGTACGGGTCGAAGCCGGCTTCGTCGGGTTTCTGGTCCACGGTGACGGTCAGGGTCGGCGTGGCGTCGGTGATGTGGTGCCGCTGCAGGTACAGTACCTTCTGGTCGCGTTCCTTGCCCGACGGGGCGTTGGCGAACACACCGACCTCGATCCAGTCGTCCATGTTCCCGGCCGTCTCCTTGCCCCTGCCGTCGGCGTACCGCTTCTCGGCGTGCAGCGCCAGGGTGACGTCGTAGCGTCCATCCGGACGCTTGCGCGCGGTGGCCGACAGCAACCGGTTGTCGTAGAAGCTGATCTTCTCGAACAGGTCGGTGACCAGCTGCTGGCGATCGGCCGGGGTTTCGGCACGGATGTAGCCCAGCAGCTCGCGCGAGGTGGTGTACGGCGGCTGCTGGAAGCCCTTGTCCTGCAGGAAACGCTTGAGCGCACGGTTCAAGGCCTCCTCGCCGATCTCCTCGCGCAGGCGGTAGAACACCAGCGAGCCCTTCTGGTAGTGGATGTACTGCTGGTTTTCCACCCGCTCCAGCGGCAGCTCCTCGATGCGTTCACCGCCGCGGCCGGACAGGTAGCGGTCCAGCTCGGTCTTCAGGAACTGGCGCATGTGCTGGCGACCGTACTCCTTCTCCATCACCATCAATGCCGAGTACTGCGACAGCGACTCGGACAGCACCGTGGCGCCCTGCACGTTGGCGCCGATCACCTGGTGCGCCCACCATTGATGTGCGATCTCATGGGCGGTCACGTAGAACACGTAGTCCACATCGTCCGGGTCGCGCAGGTCGGCAATGAAGCCGATCGACTCGGAATAGGGGATGGTGTTGGCAAAGGACTGCGCGAAACTCTGGTAACCGGGGAACTCGATGATGCGTACCTGGCGGTGCTGGTACGGAGTGAAGTTGGCCTCGTAGTAGGCCATCGACTTCTGTACCGCCTCGATCATGCGGTCCACGTTGTAGGCATGGCGCGGGTCGTAATAGACCTCGATCGGAATGTCCCTGTAGCGGCCCCGCTTGACCTCCCAGCGTGCCGACAGGTACGCGTAGAAGTTGAGCATCGGCCGGTCCATTGCGTAGCGGAAGCAGCGCCGCCCATCCACCGTGGTCTCCTCCTGCAGATAGCCGGGCGCCAGTGCGATCTGGTCCGGCGTGGTGCAGATGGTCGTGCGGAACTGCAGCCAGTCGGCGTCGTCGGTGATGTACGTGTTCGCGCGCGCGGCCTCGTCTTCCAGCTTGGGCATGCGGGTCGGTTCGCCCAGCCCGCGCTTGCGCCGTTCGTTGCGGTCGGTGAGCTGCACGCGCTCGTTGTAGCCGAACTGAGGCAGCATCTCGCTGTTGAAGAAGCTGCCGTTGTCCACCACGTTGGTCGGTGCCTGCCCGGCGGTGATGCCCTTGGGGCGCTGCTCCACGCGGAACCGGAAGCGTCGTTCCTCGCCTGGCTGCAGGGGCGTGCTCAGCCGGTAGATGCGGTAGCCCAGATCGACATCGTGGAAGCCCAGGGTCTGCCCGCCCAGGTCCACCGCGACCAGCTGGCGGTCATCGCTCATGCCCACGTGCACATCGGTGATCGGTGTGGCGTGGGTGTTGCGCACCGTCCAGTCCGCGTCGATGGTGAGGGTCTGGGTTTCCGGATGCAGGTCGACCCGGTTGTCCACCGCGACGATGCGCGGCTGCGGCAGGTTGCGGTATTTGGACAGTTCGCGTTCGTAGCGTACCTGCAGGTCGCGTTCCTGGTCGGGCGACATGAACGGGTTGCGGATGTTGGTGCTCCAATACAGCCACCCACCGACCGCCACGAAGGCGAGCAGGGCCGTTGCCATCCCCGCACCGGCGGGGCCGCGCAGACGGCGGCCGGCCAGTGCCAGCCGCTGGCGCAGGCCCATGCCGACGCCACGCACCCAGAAGGCCGAGGCCAGGCACAGCAGCGCCGCCAGCAGCAGCGCCCAATAGCCCTGGAAGGCCAGTTGTCCGGCCAGGAAGTGGCCGAAGCCGTTCATGTCCGAATAGGGCGCGTTCGGCCAGGCGCCGAAGTTGTACAGGTTCTGGGTGTAGTCCAGCAGGCCCAGCGCGATCTGGCCGATCATCACTACGATCAGCAGCGCATAGCCGATGAACTTGTTGTTGGTCAGTACCTGCAGCACCAGCGCCATGCCGCCCATCAGCACGTAGAACACCGCGTCCAGCGCCAGGGTCTGCAGGTACAGCAGCGGTTCCAGCCGCGTATAGCCCTGCGCCAGCTGGATCAGCATCGACACCACCGCGCCGATGGCCTGGAAGCAGGCGATCACAGCCACCAGCACGGTGAACTTGGCCAGCAGCGGTACCCAGTTGGGCACCGGCATGGCGTCGTTGACCTCGTTGAGGCGCGCGCCGCGCTCCTTCCACACCAGTTCCCCGGCGTAGAACAGCACGATGATCACCAGCAGCCAGCTGTAGGCGCCCTGCAGTGACCCGAGCATCTCGGCGGTGACCGGGTAGATCGGCGTGCCATACAGCGACTGCTGGGACATCGCGTTGGGGATGAAGTTGGCCATGCCCAGCACCAGCAGCACCAGGAACGGCACGCTGCGCAGCACCCCGGCGGTATCGAAACGGACCTGGCGCAGGAACTGGCGCCAGCCGGTGGCCGCGCCGAAGGTCGGGTGGATGCGCGGCACCACCACATCGGCCGGGCGCACGCCCGACGCAACCGGCGGCGCCACCTTGCGGCCCCAGCGACGGCGGCCGCTGCCGCTGCGCTCGGTGCGGAACAGGGCGAAGGTCGCGGCGAACATCGCCAGTGCGGCCGCCAGCCACACGGCGCGGTTGGCCAGCAGATAGCCCGCCAGTTCAGGCAGCTGGGTGTTGCGTTGTTCCGCGGCCCAGTAGCGGATCGTCCGCGACAGCGCACGCATGCCCAGCGGCTCGGACAGGGTGGCGACCCAGGTGTTGTCGATGTCGCGCAGCAGCGAGGCGCTCACCCCATACAGCACGAAGTAGCCGATCAGGCCGATGTAGACCCACAGGATCGAGCGGGTCAGTGCAGCCAGCAGCGACAGCAGCGCCGTGGTGAAGATCAGGTTGGGAATGACGACGACGGCGAAGGTCCACGCATACGCGCGCAGCGAGACTGCGCCCATCCGCTCCGGGTCCACCCAGGGCATGAAGGGGGCCAGGAACATGCCCAGCGCGATGACCAGGTAGAACAGCAGTCCGGCGAACAGCGCCGCCAGGATGCGGCCGGTGAGGTAGTCGCGGCGCTTGATCGGGCTGGCGAAGATCAGTTCGGCGGTGCCCAGGTCGAAATCGCGCAGCAGCGCGTTGCTCACGAACAGGGTGGACACCAGCATTCCCAGCATGGTGAACCCGCCCATGAAGGTGGCGATCACCGTCGGGGCGTTGCTGTGGACATTGCCGATGCCCCCGCCGATCTGCACCGCATCGGAGGACGCCGCGGCAAAGGCCAGCGCCGCGAACAGCGCCGAGAGCAGCCACAGCAGGGGGGAACGGAGCTGCTCGCGCAGCTCGAAGCGGAAGAAGGCTGTGATCATGGGCGCGCTCCGGTCAGGCGGCCCGCGACTGCAGGCGCAGTCGCTGGAAATACACATCCTCGAGATCGGGCGCGACCGCCTGGAATCCATCGCCCGGATCGCTGGCACTGTGCACATGGATCACAGGCCGGCCCCCGACCAGGCGCGTGGACAGCACCACATGGTTGGCCTCGTAACCGGCCAGCGCGGACGGATCGACCTGCTTGCGCCACACCTGGTGCTGCAGGGCATCGATCGCATCGCTGGGTTTGCCGGTCAGCAGCACCTGGCCCTTGTTCATGATCGCCATCGTCGGGCACAGGTCGGTCACGTCCTCCACGATGTGGGTGGACAGGATCACCGCTACGTTCTCGCCGATGGCCGCCAGCAGGTTGAGGAAGCGGTTGCGCTCTTCCGGGTCCAGGCCGGCGGTGGGCTCATCGACGATCACCAGGCGCGGGTCGCCGAGCAGCGCCTGGGCGATACCGAAGCGCTGGCGCATGCCGCCGGAGTAGGTGCCCAGCTTGCGCTTGCGCGCGTCCCACAGGTTCACCTGCTGCAGCAGGCCGTCCACCACCTCGCGGCGCTGGCCCTTGTGGGTGATGCCCTTGAGCACGGCGAAGTGCTCCAGCAGATCCAGCGCGCTGACCTTGGGGTATACGCCGAAATCCTGCGGCAGATAGCCCAGCCGGCGGCGCACGGCATCCTTGTCGCGCAGCACGTCGATGGGGGCCTCGCCGGGGATTTCCAGCGTTACGCTGCCGCTGTCGGCTTCCTGCAGGGTGGACAGGGTCCGCATCAGTGAGGACTTGCCGGCGCCGTTGGGGCCGAGCAGCCCGAACATGCCACGGGGAATATCCAGGGTGACCGCGTCGAGCGCGTGCACGCCATTGGCGTAGGTCTTGGACAGCGAGCGGATCTGCAGCATGGGGACGGACACCTTTCCCTGTGTTGAAGATCGACTTATCCGGGGAAACGGGCGGCGCTGCATCCGCCGTAAGTCATGGCCGCCGCCGGGCCCGCCTCAGTCGCGCCGCGAGGACTCCCGCAGCACCTGCTTCACCGCGATGGTCTGGCCGTCCACCGCCTCGCCGTTGATCAGCGCCAGCAGCTTCTCCACCAGCAGCTGGCCGGCCTGCTTGGTGTCCTGCTGCACGGTGGTGAGCGTGGGCGAGACCGACGCAGCCAGCGGAATATCGTCGAACCCGGCCAGCGCCACGTCCTGCGGCACGCGCAGGCCGTGCTCGCGCAGGGCGCGCATCGCTCCGATGGCGATCAGGTCGCTGGCGGCGAAGATCCCGTCCAGCGCTTCGCCGCGCGCCAGCAGTGCCTGGCACGCATCGAAGCCGTCCTGCTCGGTGGTGATCGCGTCATGCTGCAGCGCCGGCTCGGCAGCCACCCCGCGCGCGGCCATCGCCGCCACGTGGCCGCGATAACGTTCCTCGAATTCCGGGTAGTGGCTGGAGGCATGGCCGATGAAGGCGATGCGCCGGCAGCCCTGGTCGAGCAGGTGGGCGGTGATGTCGAAGCCGCCCTGGAAGTTGTCGCTGCCGATCGACAGCCCGGGCTGGTCGGGCAGGGCGGCACCCCAGCGCACGAAGTGGGTGCCTTGCTCGACCAGCCGCTGCAGGCGCTCGCGCGACTCGTGGTAGTCGCCGTAGCCAAGCAGGATGATGCCGTCGGCCTTGTTGCTGTCTTCGTAATCGGCCTGCCAGTCGGTGGACAGCTGCTGGAACGACACCAGCAGGTCGTAGCCACGCAGCGCGCAGGCGCGGGTGATCGAGCCGAGCATGGCGTGGAAGAACGGGTTGATCAGCGAGTCGTCGTTGGTGGGGTCCTCGAAGAACAGCAGCGCCAGCGTGCCGGCATTGCGCAGGCGCAGGCTGGAGGCGTTCTTGTCGACTTTGTAGTTCAGCTCCCGGGCGATGCGCAGGATACGCTCGCGGGTTTCCGGGTTGACCATCGGGCTGCCGCGCAGGGCGCGCGACACGGTCGGCTGCGACACCCCGGCCAGGTGGGCGATGTCCAGGGAAGTGGCTTTGCCTCGGATGGTCATTGCGGGGTACGGCGGGAACGACGACCTGCATGATGCCATGTGCGACCGGTCCTGGCCTGCCCCGGCCGCCCGCCAGCCCTGGCCGGACAGGCCGGCAGGGCAGGGGCCGGCGGCGCCAGCCTGAACCGCCGTGGCCCTTGCCGCACAGGCCATTGGGAGGTTTCTGGCCGCTTCCCGCCGGAATTCCCACAGGGTCGGGCGTGGTGGCAATGGTAAGATGGGACATTCTGTCACCCCCCAAATTTCCCTTGGGCGGCCCCGCGCATCCGCACCCCGTCCGGGCTGTGGTATGACTGCGGTCTGCCCTCGGACAACGGAAGAGCAACCCTATGGCGCGCGGCATCAACAAAGTCATCCTGGTCGGCAACCTCGGCAACGACCCGGACGTGAAGTACACCCAAGGCGGCATGGCGATCACCCGCATCAGCCTGGCGACCACCAGCGTCCGCAAGGACAAGGACGGCAACCAGCAGGAGCGTACCGAATGGCACCGCGTGGTGTTCTTCGGCAAGCTCGGCGAAATCGCCGGTGAATACCTGCGCAAGGGCAGCTCGGTCTACGTCGAAGGCAGCCTGCGTTACGACAAGTACACCGGCCAGGACGGCGTGGAGAAGTACTCCACCGACATCATCGCCGATGAAATGCAGATGCTGGGCGGCCGTGGTGAAGGCGGCGGTGGCGGTGGCGGCGGTGGCAACTACGCCGGCGGCGAGCGTCCGCAGCGCCAGCAGGCCCCGCGCCAGGAGTACGGCGGTGGTGGTGGCGGCGGCGGTCAGCGCGGCGGTGGCGGTGGTTACGGCCAGCAGCAGCGTCCGCAGCAGCAGCCGCAGCAGTCGGCACCGCCGATGGACGACTTCGCGGATGACGATATTCCGTTCTGAGTCTTCATTGACTTGGCGCATGAATCAAACCCCGGTGGCCTGGTGCCATCCGGGGTTTTTTCATGTTGACGTGGATGAGGCCAGCGTCCGGAACTTGCCTCCGCGCGCGCGGCGTTCGTGTTCGATGCGTTTCGCGATACCAGAAAGTCGGTTCCAGAAAGCCAGGACGCTGGCAAGCAGGACTGCTGTGCAGTCCAGCACACCGTGACCGCGCTCACCCCAGGTCCTCGTCCTCGAACGCCTTCACCGGCACCACCGCATGGATATCGGTTCCCACGGCGGCAAGCAGCTCCTGGCGGTGCACCGGGTCCCACAGATCGAACACCTGCACCTCCCAGTTGACCCCCGGCAAGGTGGGCGCGTGCGTGACGATCATGCCGTCTTCGGCGTACATCGCATGGTCGTCGGTCACCACCGCGCGGGCGCGCAGCGTACCCAGCACTTCGAACACGGTGTCGTTGCAGGAACCGTAGACGAAGCCCTCGGCCACGCAGTCGCCGCCAACGATGAACCAGGCTTCCGAGCCCACGTGTCGGCAGTGCAGGTCACCGAGCACCGCCACATTGCCGGTGTCGCGCAGGACGCCGTTGACGGTGAGGTTGCCGGTGACCAGCAGCAGCGAGGGCGGCTGCAGGTCGCCGTCGACGATCAGGTTGCCGTGGTGGACGATGGCGTCGGTGCCGCCCTGGTGCAGGGTGCCGATGGCTGCCGCCTGCAGGCGCAGGTCGCGGGGCGGCAGATGCGCGCGCAGGATGTGGCCGAACGCATACAGCGTGCTGGTGAAACTGTCCTGCAGGAACGCGATGAGCGCGTCGATGTCGGCTGCATTACGTCCGGCCCTGGCCAGACTGCCCAGCTGCGGGTCCGGGCAGCAGGGAAACTCCGGGACGCCGGTGGCGTCCCATCCCGCGGTGGGTATCGCGCGGAGGTCGATCTGCATGGAGGGTCCTGGGGGGGCGGCAGTGCGTTGCTGCGCGGGGTGTCGATGATAGCGTGGCGCCCTTGCGGTTCCGCCGTACGGGGTTACATCGGTGATCCCACCGGCACGTCGCGGCGTGCATTCTGCGCGGCCTTGACCGTGCGCCACCACGGGCCGAACGACTGCGGCGCATCCAGATCCATGCGTTCGCCCATGCCCGGGGTGGCCAGCGGAATCGCCCGCTCGGCGGCCAGCGTGCTGACCCGCTCGAACGGCTCGTCCCATTGGTGCAGCGCCAGGTCGAAGGTGCCGTTGTGGATCGGCAGCAGCCAACGCCCGCGCAGGTCCTGGTGGGCCTGCACGGTCTGCTCGGGCTGCATGTGCACGAACGGCCACTTGGCATCGTAGGCACCGGTTTCGATGAAGGTGACATCGAAGGGACCGTAGCGTTCGCCGATGCGCTTGAAGCCGTCGAAATAGCCGGTGTCACCACTGAAGAACACGCGCAGGTCTGCGTCCAGAATCACCCAGGACGCCCACAGCGTTCGGTTGGCATCGCGGAGGCCGCGCCCGGAGAAGTGCTGCGCCGGGGTGGCGACAAAACGCACGCCGTCGATATCGATCTGCTCCCACCAGTCGAGCTGGTGCACGCGCTCGCGCGGAACGCCCCAGGCGATCAGGCGGTCGCCGACGCCAAGCGGGGTCAGGAACACGTCCGCGCGGGTGGCCAGATGCTTGATCGTGGCGCGGTCGAGGTGGTCGTAGTGATCGTGCGAGAGCACCACGCCGCGGATCGGTGGCAGGTCCTTCAACGCGATCGGCGGCGCATGGAAGCGCTTGGGTCCCATCCACTGCACCGGCGAGGCGCGCCTTGAGAACACCGGGTCGGTCAGCCACCAGCCACCGCGCAGCTTGATCAGCAGCGTCGAATGACCGAGCCGGTACAGGCTGTGGTCGGGGGCCGTGGCCAGTTCCCGCGCGCTTACCGCACGCACCGGAGGCGCCTGCGGCGGCGTGGTGCCGGCCGGGCGGTCGAACAGGAATTCCCACAGCAGCTTGAGCGTGCCGCCCAGGGTTTCCTTTGGCTTCGGGGCGGGATTGGTGAACTGGCCGGCGGTCATCTGCGGCGAGCGGTCATGGGCGGCGATAGGCACGTGCAGGGTCCAGATGAGGAGGGAGGTGGTGGCAAGCACAACGGCGAGGACGGGCAGGAATCGCATGCGGGTCTCGACATATGAGTGTGTAGGCACTCATTTAAATGGTGAAAAAACAGGTCAGCGCTGGATGCCTTTCCAGAACAGGTCAAACGCGGCCTGCTGCAGGGCCTGGCGCTGGTCGGGCTGGGCGGCCATCGCTTCCAGCGTGGTTTCCAGCAGGCTGACCAGCACCCGGCCGAGGTAGAACGGCAGCCGGTCGGCGTCGATGTGCCGGGCCAGGTTGGTTTCCAGCGACTGCAGCATGCCGCCGAACAGGCCTTCGCAGTGGGCCCGCGTCGGCGCGCTGATGCGCTCTGAGACCTTGAGCTGGCGTAGCGCCATGCGGTCCACCGGGTGCGCCGCGCCCCACGCAACCAGCGCGTTCCAGACATGCTGCAACTGGTCGTGGGCGTCGGCATCGGCAGGGAAGTCGTCACCGATGGCGGCTGCCAGGCGCATCTCCAGGCGCACGAACAGCGCGTTGAGCAGCGCATCCTTGGTCTCGAAATAGGTGAACACCGTGCCTTCGGCGACCTTGGCCGCGCGCGCGATCTGCGCGGTCGACGCGCCCACGCCCTGCGCCGCCACCAGCGCACCGGCGGCAGCCAGGATGGCGTCTCGTTTCGCTTCGCTGAGGGGACGGGCCATGAGGATAATTAAGTGAGTGAGTGCTCATTTAACGGTGTTTCGCCGCCCCGAGCAAGCACACGTTACGCCGCGCTGCGGAGCGGTTCATACTGAGCGGTGACCCGTACGGAACGCTGTTGGATGGACGCCGCTTCGATCATCACCCTGCTGACGCCGCGCCTGCGCCTGCGTGCCCAGACCCTGGACGACTTCCCGGCCTACGCGGCGTTTCTCGCCTCGGCGCGGTCGGGCGGGGTGGGCGGGCCCTATGACCAACGCGGCGCGTGGGGCCTGTTCTGCCACGACCTGGCGAACTGGCACTTTTTCGGCCACGGCGCGTTGATGATCGAGCACCGCGACACCGGCGCCTGCATCGGCCAGGTCGGCATCAACCACGGTCCGCTGTTCCCGGAGAAGGAGCTGGGCTGGCTGCTGTATGCCGGGCAGGAGGGCCAGGGCTATGCCACCGAAGCCGCCACCGCGCTGCGTGATTGGGCGTACACGACGTTGGCGCTGGACACGCTGGTCAGCTACATGAGTCCCGGCAATGTGGCTTCCGCGCGGGTCGCGCAGCGCATGGGCGCTGTGCGCGATGATGCGGCGCCGCGTGCGGACCCCACGGACCTGGTCTACCGACACCGGCGCTGAGTGCGTGCATTGTCATGCGCCGCGCACGGGTCTATAAGGCGGAGGGACCCCGCCGCAGAGACCTGCCATGTCGACCAGACCGCCTGCGCGCCCCGCATCTGAAGCACCCCGCCTGCTGTCCGGCGGCAATCCGCAGATCGCCAAAGGCGACGGCGATGCGCCCGTGCAGGCGTACATCGCGGCCATGCCTGGTTGGAAACGCGCCGTTGGCGCGCGGCTGGATGCGCTGATCGTGGCCGCCGTTCCCGGCGTGCACAAGGCAGTGAAGTGGAATTCGCCGCTGTATGGCCAGCCGGGCGACGGCTGGTTCCTCAGCCTGCATTGCTTCACCGGCTACATCAAGGTGGCCTTCTTCCGCGGCCTGTCGCTGCAGCCGGTGCCCCCGGTGGCGTCGCGCAGCCAGGACACGCGCTACCTGCACATCGAGGAACATGTACCGCTGGATGAAGCGCAGTTCACGCGCTGGGTGGAACAGGCCAGCAGCCTGCCCGGCGAACGCATGTAACGCCATCGTTGTTCCCTTGCCCCGTTGACCGCTTGCCAGGAGCCGACCATGACCCCGCGTACCGCCCTCGCCCTGCCTGCCACCGACCCCGGCCCCTCCGCTGCCCGGCAGATCGACGCGAAGATCGCCGCCCTCGACGACTGGCGCGGCGAGGTGCTGGCCCGCATCCGCACGATCATCCACGCGGCCGATCCGCAGGTCGTGGAAACCGTGAAGTGGCGGGGCGTGCCGGTGTGGGAGCACGACGGCATCCTGTGCACCGGCGAAACCTACACGTCGGCGGTGAAGATGACCTTCGCCAAGGGCGCGTCGTTGCCGGATCCGGCCGGCCTGTTCAATGCCAGCCTGGACGGCAACACGCGCCGCGCCATCGATGTGCATGAGGGCGACACGCTCAACGCCACGGCGTTGAAAGCACTGATCCGCGCGGCGGTGGCGTTGAACGCGTCGAAGATGCGCGCGCCGGCGAAGAAGGCGGCTGCGCGGCCGGCGCGGAAGGTCGCCAGGAAGGTCTGACACCCGGCGAGGGCAGGGCAGCGCGCAACGCACTGGAGCCGGTCGGGCGGATCAGCCACCATGTCCGACTGCATGCGCGTCGCCGACGGCGGCCGTGCGCCTGTCCCCACGGTTTTCCAGGAATTGCCTGTGCTGAGTTTGGTTGCGTTGGTGCTGTCGTTGTATGTCGTCTGGCGGTTGGTATGGCCCTTGCGTGTGCCACGCGGGGCGCGCGGTGTGCTGGCGCTGCTGGTGGTGGCGATGGGGCTGCACCATCGCATCGTGGCAACCTTCGCCGGGACGATGGCATCCCCGGAGATTCCAGGCCCACTCATCGTCGTGCTGGCCACCGGCTTCATCGCAGTGCTGCTGTCCGCGCTCGCACTGCTTGCGCTCGATGGCCTGCTGCTTGGTGCCCGGCTCCTGCGGCGTCCGCAGGCGGTGGCCGCGCTGCGCCGTCCCTGGCTGCGTCCGGCCGCCGCCGCTGTGGCACTGCTGGTGTCGGCCTACGGCATCCAGCAGGGCATCGCCGTACCGAAGACGCGCCAGATCGAGGTCGCCATTGTCGGTCTCCCGGCACAGTTCGACGGCTACCGCGTGCTGCAGTTGACCGATCTCCACGCCAGCCGCCTGCTCACCGGGGACTGGGTGGCCGAGGTGGTGGCGCGCAGCAACGCGGTGGCGCCGGACCTGGTGGTGATCACCGGCGATCTGGTCGATGGCACCGTGGCGGCGCGCGCCGATGACATCCGTCCGCTCGGCCAGCTGCACGCACGCGATGGCGTGATCGCCATTACCGGCAATCATGAGTACTACGCCGACTACGCAGGCTGGATGCACACCTTCCGCGGCATGGGCATGCAGGTACTGGAGAACAGCCATGCGCAGATCCGGCGCAACGGGGCGACTTTGACCGTGGCGGGCGTGACCGACCCGGTCGCCACGCGCTACGACCTGCCGATGCCTGACCTCGACGCGGGGCTGGCGGGCGCCGATCCGGCGGCGCCAGTGATCCTGCTCGATCATCGCCCGCGCCAAGCGCATGCCCATGCCGCCCGCGGTGTGGCGCTGCAGTTGTCCGGGCATACGCACGGCGGCCATATCGTGGGCATGGACCAGCTGGTCAAGCGCGCCAACGGTGGCTTCGTGTCGGGCCGCTACGCGGTCGACGGCATGACGCTGTATGTCAGCAACGGTGCGGGCTTGTGGCCGGGCTTCGCGGCCCGCATCGGCGTGCCGTCGGAGATCACCCTGATCACGCTGCGCAGCGCCCGGCAGCCGTAGATCAGCGCGGTCGGCACGCGCGCTATAGTCCACCCCGGCGGCGAGGTGCCGCGTGGCGGAGATCCACTGCATGCTGAGTCAGGTGGCCATCGGGCTGGTGGTATTCAATCTGGTCGTGTCGCTGTACGCGTGGCGCCGGCTGAAAGGGTCTGCACGCCGGCGCGTGGGCATGCTGGCCATTGTCTGGCTGCTGCCGGTGTTCGGTGCGCTGCTCGGCGTGCTGATCACCTTCATGGACCGTACGCCGGGCCAGCCCTCGCGCAGCAGTGGCAGCACCACGCAGGACCCGGCGGATGGTGCCTATCCGTATTCCTACACCAGCAGCGATGCGGCTGGCACGGGCTGGAGTGGCGGCTGTGACAGTGGCGACAGCGGTGGCGGCAGCGATGGTGGGGGTGGCTGTGACGGTGGCGGTGGGGGCGACTGAGCCGCTAGACCGACGGTTGCACTGCGGTGTCCCGCGCGGTCCCGCTCGACGCTGGTGCCAGCGCATGTTCGACCGCCCTTCGCAGCAGGGTGGGGCCGATGTAGTGGCGGTGCACATGATCGATCAGCAGCATGTAGATCCGGCCGAACCGGTTGAGGGTACGCACCCGTGTGCCGAGCGACACCCGCGCGCTGCCGTCCTCCAGGTACTGCACGCTCACGCAGGAGCGGAACTGCAGATGGCGGTCGTCGGCACCGAGCATGACCTCGGCCCGGCGATCGTCGGCTGCCAGCGCCTGGGCCAGCACGGGGAAGCGGCCAGCGAACAGTTCGCGTCGATCCTCCGACAGCAGTGAGGACACCGGGCAGCCGAGCGGTGAGGTACGCAACCGCAACGGTGCCACCAGCACATTGCGCAGGGCCATCAGGCGACCCACCGACGCCGGCGGATTGCGCACGAACCCGTCGAGCACCGCCTCCAGCAGGCGGCGTGCAGAGGGCGTGCCGGACGCGCGCGGTGGCAGGGTGAGGAAGGCATGATCCTGATGGTGGCAGCCGTCGGGAAACGCGTGCCGTAGCAGGGAGTCGGCCGGCGGCGCCGGATGGCGCGTCACCGGCATCGGTGCTGCCGGGCGGCGCACGTTCCCGCGCGACGGGGCCTGCAGCGACAGGGTCACGCGCGGCACACTGTCCATGTCGAGTTCGTCCAGCAGGCGCTGCACGACCGGCGGCAGGGTATCGGTCAGCGTGGGAAGGTCGGCGCTGCCATCGGCCACGCGCGCGCGCTGCGCGTCGGACAGCGCGCCGGCGCGGTCGTCAGGATGGCAGGACAGGGCGAACAATGCCGGGTGCGGCGGTCGCCGGCTGACGAACTGGTGCCAGGTGCCGCCGCCGAAGCGCACGGTGAACAGGCAGTCCGGCGGAATGTCCACGCAGCGCAATGCCTGCACGAATGCAGCAGGCGCGCGGTCCAACTGTGCGTCCGTGACGGTCGAGAAGCGCAGCTGTGCGCCGCCGCTGCCGGCAATGGCGGTGAACATGCGTGGCCCGGCGTGGCGGTGGAACGGGTGCCCCTGCGGGCCAACCGCGAAGGAGTACAACGACGATGCATCGCCGTGCGCCAGATGCATGTCGCCGAGGCGGGCGGAGGGCTCATCCAGGGCGTCGACGAACTGCGGATGGGCGGCCTGTCGCGCGCCGGCATCGTTCACGGCCTGGTCGCCGGCACCGATGCCGAGCCGGGTGATCACGGTGACTTCGACGGGGCTGCCGTCGCCGACGGAGGGCAGGTGGATGCTGGGAAACGAACGACTGGGAAGGGTCACGTCCAGCATGCCGGGCTCCTTATCCGGTGGGGGTCCTGCGCCGCGCGCGGGCGCGGCTTTCGCGCTGCAGCGGCCCGCCGACCGGGCACACTTCGGCGGCCCAGGCGAACAGGGTGTTGGCCAGCCGGTCAGGCACCTGGCGGAAGTACACGAACTGGCCCCGCTTCTCGCGCTCGATCAGGCCGGCGTCTTCGAGGATGCGCAGATGGCTGGACAGGGCCGGCTTGCTGAAATCGAAGCGTTCGCCCAGTTCGCCGGCACTCAGCTCGCCGCCATTGAGGTAGGCGAGGATCTGGCGGCGGGCAGTGGAGGCGAGGGCGTCGAAGATGCGGTCCATGACCATCAGTTAACTAATTCGTTAATTAATATTGTTCCGCCCGCGCGCCGATGTCAAGCGCCCGTCGGCACCACTCGGTCACCTGCAGCCGTTGCCCTGCGACGCACTTCACGCGCCATTGGCACGTGGCGTGTGGACGCCAACCGGGTGGTCCACCAGGCCCGGTGATGTGAAGGGCAAGGCAGCGTCCGTGCACGGCGGGGTCACCGACCGGCACGGACGCTGTCCGTCCCTTCCCGAGTGGAACCGCCATGACTACCCTGACCCTGCACGACCTGGCCAAGAAGATGGCCGGCATCGACTTCACCCTGCTGCAGACCCATACCGACAGCGGCGACATCGCCGGCCGTCCGATGAGCAACAACGGCGACGTCGACTACGACGGCGACAGCTGGTTCTTCTCGCTGGAAGACACTGATGCGGTGCGGCAGATCCAGCGCGACCCCAAGGTGGCGCTGAGCTTCACCGGGAAGAAGTCACTGCTCGGCAAGCCGCCGCTGTTCGTGGCGGTGCAGGGCCGGGCGGCGCTGGTGCGCGACAAGGCGACGATGCAGCAGCATTGGGTGAAGGATCTGGAGCGCTGGTTCGACCAGGGCGTGGATACGCCCGGCCTGCTGCTCATCCATGTCGCCGCCACGCGCATCCATTACTGGGACGGTGAAGACGAGGGCGAGATCCTGCGCTGAGGACCGGCCGCGATGTCCCGCCAACCGCCGACGCCGCCGGTCCAGGTCGGATGCGCCGGCTGGTCCATCCCGACCCGTGACGCCGCGCTGTTCGGGGCGGGCAACAGCCTGCTTGCGCGATACGCGACGCGATTCAGCGTGGTCGAGATCAACTCCTCGTTTTACCGGGCCCATCAGCGTCGTACGTACGAGCGTTGGGCAGCCACGGTGCCGGCGCACTTCCGCTTCTCGGTGAAGATGCCCCGCGCGGTGTCGCATGAGGCGGGCCTGGTCGGCGCAGGCCCGTTGCTGGATCGCTTCCTGGGTGAAGTGGCCGGTCTGGGGCCGCATCTGGGCGCGTTGCTGCTGCAGCTGCCGCCGTCACTGACCTTCGATGCGCGCCGCGTATCGGCCTTCCTGCGTGCGCTGCGCCGGCGTACGCGTGCGCCGGTGGTCTGCGAGCCGCGTCATGCCAGCTGGTTCGATCCGCAGGCCGATGCGTTGCTGCAGCGACATGGGGTGGCACGCGCGGCGGTTGATCCGGTCGTGCATCCGCAGTCGGCCGTTCCCGGTGGCGCGCCCACGCCAGCCTACTGGCGCTGGCACGGTTCACCCCGCATGTACTACAGCGACTACCCCGACGCCGCACTCGCGGCGCTGGCCGCCGCGGTGCAACGCCATCTGCCTGCGCATGCACCGGCGTGGGTCATCTTCGACAACACCGCGCAGGGCTTCGCCGTGCCCAATGCGGCACGGCTGCAGGTGATGCTGGCCGGCATGGGCAGCGCGGGGTGAAGGGTACGCGGCGCGGCTGCTGTACGATGCGCGGGTCCCACGCCGTTACGCGCGTCCTGCGCGGTCCGTTCCCGACCGCCCGCTTCGCTCCACTTCCTGACTGCCGCTTTCCGCGTGGAGGCCGCCGTCGCCGTACCCCTACGGAGCGCACATGCCGGGCTATACCACCCGCATTCTCACCATTCCGGTTGCAGGCCACGACTTCCGCATCCGCGCACTCAGCGATCTGCAGCAGTTTGCCGACCCCACCGGCCGCGCCCAGCGCGCCGGCATCCACTCCTCGCTGTGGAGCCTGTTCGGCCAGATATGGCCAGCCGGGCGGGTGCTGGCCGAGACCATGAGCCGTGTCGATATCGCCGGCAAGCGCATCCTCGAGCTGGGGTGCGGTCTGGGCCTGTCCAGTCTGGTGCTGGCGCATCGCGGGGCCGATGTGGTGGCCAGTGACCACCATCCGTTGGCCGAGTCGTTCCTGGCCTACAACGCCGGCCTCAACGATCTTCCGGCGATCCACTACCGCGACCTGCCCTGGGAACTGCCGGATACGACACTGGGCCGGTTCGACCTGATCATCGGCAGCGATGTGCTGTACGAACGCGGGCACGGCGTGCAGATCGCCGCGATGATGGAGCGCCATGCGCGACCGGATGCCGAGCTGCTGCTCACCGACCCCGGGCGCGGCAATGTCGGAGGCTTCTCGCGCGCGATGGCGTTGCAGGGGTATGCGGTCAGCGAGGAGTACGGCCTGTTCGAGGACGAGGGCAATACCCCGGGGCGTGGCCGTCTGCTGCGCTACACCCGCCAGGCTGGCAGCGTGACCGCCGTGGTCTGAGCCGGGATGACATGGCGTGGAGGCCCGATGCCGTAGGCTCGCCAACCATGTCCCTGTCGTGGAGCCCGACCGCATGCGTGATGCCGAACCGATGATCAGTGGAGTGCCCGCAGCGCCTGCCGGACGCTCGCGCTCGATGCTGATCGCCGGCCTGTCCACGGTGGTGGAGTGGTACGACTTCACGCTGTACCTGTACCTGGCCACGGTGGTGTCGCGGGTGTTCTTCGGGGGCGGCGAGCATGCGTTGCTGGCCACCCTGGCCGGGTTCGCCGTGTCCTATCTGATGCACCCGCTGGGGGCGCTGTGCTTTGGCCATCTCGGCGACCGCTTCGGGCGGCGCGTGATGATGCTGGCCTCGATGCTGCTGATGACCGTGGCCATGCTGGCCACCGCGCTGTTGCCCACATTCGCCACGCTGGGCACCACTGCCGGGGTGCTGTTGCTGCTGCTGCGCTGCCTGATGGCGTTCTCGGTCGGTGGCGAGTACACCGGCGTGGTCGCCTACCTGCTGGAATCCGCGCCGCCGCGGCGGCGGGGGTTGATCACTTCGCTGGCGTCGGCTGCCAGTGAGGTGGGCGCGCTGCTGGCGGTGGGGCTGTCGGCATTGACCGTTGCGTTGTTGAGCACGGCGCAGCTGGATGCGTGGGGCTGGCGCATTCCGTTCTTTGTCGGGGCTGCCCTCGCTGGTGCGATCCTGCTGGCACGCTCGCGGATGCAGGAATCGCCGGAGTTCGAACGGCAACAGGCGGCTGGCACCGTGCCGGTGTCACCCATCCGCGACACCTGGCGGCATCATCGCAGCGCGGTGGCGCGCACCTTCGCGATTTCCGCGCTCGGTTCGATCACCTACTACGTGGGCATCACCTACGTTCCGGCGTTTCTCGGCTCGGTGGGCAAGGTCGGGGAGTCGACGGCGTTGTGGTTGTCCACCGTGGCGGCAGTGGCCGTGATCGGGGTGACGCCGCTGGCCGGCGCGCTGTCGGACCGGATCGGTCGACGCCCGGTGCTGATCGCGCTGGCGCTGCTGTCGGCGCTGCTGCCGTTGGGCATGTTCGCGGTGATGGCCGCGGGCAGCACCGTGCAGATCGCTGTTGCCGCCGTGGTGCTGGCCTGCCTGGCCGGAGGCGTCAGTGCGGTCGCCGCCCCGGCGACCGCTGAACAGTTCCCAGGCGAAGGTCGCCTCAGCGGGCTGGCGCTGGGCGTGACGATGGCGACGGCGTTCTTCGGCGGCGCCACGCCGCTGGTCGCCGAACTGCTGGTCCGGCACAGCGGGTGGTCCGCTGCGCCGGGCGCGATGATCGCGCTGGTGGCCGTGCTGGTGCTGCCGGTGATGTGGACGCTGCGCGAGACGCGTCCTCAGAACTTCCAGCGCAGGCTGGCCGAGACGAAGCGCGGCTCACCGTAGTTGTTGTAGTCCAGGTTGGCCCAGTAGGTCTTGTCCAGCGCGTTGCGCACGCTGAGGGTGGCCATCCAGTTGTCGCTGATGCGGTAGTTGGCGTTGAGGTTCACCAGCATGTACGCCGGCTGGTTGACGGTGACGGTGCCACCCAGCGGGTAGGGGATGTTGTAGCCGCGGACCCTGCTCTGCCATGAGAACCCGCCGCCCAGGCTCAGCCGCTCCAGCGCGCCGGACAGCTGCACGGTGGTGTTGAGCTGCAGGAAGTCTTCGGGCAGGTTGGCGTAGATCAGGTCGGTCGCCGCACGGGTCACCTTGACGTGCGTGTAGCCGGCATTGACCGTCCAGCCCGGCAGAATCTGGCCGTTGACGTCCACTTCCCAGCCACGTGACTTCGTGCCGTTCACGCCCACGTACGCCGAGCTGCCATCGCTGAGCGACCCGTCCGGCTGGGTCATGTCGCGCACCGCGTAGTTGTCCTGCTTGGCCTCGAAGATCGCCGCGTTGGCCGTCAGGCGGCCATCGAACCACTGCGACTTGATGCCCGCTTCCAGGTTGGAGCCCTGCACCGGCGCGAGCAGGTTCTCATTCCTGTCCTTGAAATTCTGCGGGTTGAAGATCTCGGTGTAGCTGGCATAGACCGACAGCGCCGGCAGGATCTCGTACACCAGGCCCACATACGGCGTGACCTCGTCGGTGACCTTGTACTGGCCGCTGGTGGCGGTATACGCACCGCGCGTGTTGTAGGCGCGGGTCAGGGTTTCCCAGCGGCTCAGGCGCGCGCCGGCGATCAGCGACAGCGGATCGGCCAGACGCAGGCGGGTGGAGGCGTACACGCCGCTCTGCGTGGTGCGTTGGACGCGGCGGGCGCCGGTGCGGCTGGCGGTCAGCTCGGGGATGTCGCCGTCCCAGGTGTACAGGTTCGGGATGTCGTAGCGCCAGGTGTTGACCGGGGTGAGCGTCCAGGTGGTCGATTCCAGGTCCGACCAGCTGCCACCCACCACCACATCGTGCTCGCGGCCGAACAGCGCGAAACTGCCCGACAGAAACACGTCCACGCCGTTGCGGGTGTCCTCGGCGTCACCGGCACCGGCCATCAGGGTCACGCCGCTGCCCGTGGTGGGATCGGGATAGCCGCTGCCGTAAACGCGCACGTTCTGCACATTGCCTTCGGTGTGAGCCGCATTGACCCTCAGCATCCAGTTCTCACCGAATGTCTGCTCCAGATTGGCGAACGCGGTGCTGGTCTCGCGCTGCCAGCGTGTCCACTTCGGGGCCATGTTGGTTTCGCGCGGGAGGTGCGCAAAGCTGCCATCGCTGTTGAAGAACGGCACGGTACCCCAGGTCGAGCCGACCGGGTTGTTGTCCTGGCGCTGGTAGCCCACGGTGACGGTGGTGCTGTCGGTGAGGTCGCCTTCCAGCACCGCCATCCCGGACATCTTGTCTTCGGTGTAGCGGTCGTAGTAGTAGTCGCGGTCCTGGTAGGCGGCGACCACGCGGCTGCGGAAACGGCCATCGGCGGTCAGCGGCGCGTTGACGTCCGCTTCCATGCGGCGGAAATCCCAGCTGCCGGCGCTGATCGCGAAGGACGCATCGAACTCGCGACCGGGCCGCTTGCGCAGCAGGTTGACCGTGGCCGAGGGAATACCGGCACCGCTGAGCAGGCCGTTGGCGCCGCGGATCACCTCGATGCGGTCGTAGAACGCGGTGTCATATTCCTGGTTGGTGGACCCGCTGTAGGTGGGCAGTCCATCCACCTGGAAGTCGGTGATGGTGAAGCCACGCGCGTAGTAGAGCGGGCGCTGGGTATCGTAGAAGGACACGTTGACGCCGGTGACGTTGCGCATCACGTCGTTGATGCTGTACAGCGATTCGCTCTGCAGGCGTTCCAGGCCGATCACGCTGGTCGACTGCGGGGTCTCCTGCAGCGTGATGGGCAGGCGCGTACTGCTCGACGGCGTGGCCTGGGTGGCGACTACGCGGACCTTGTCCAGGGTCCTGGCGTCGGTGGTGCCGGCTGCATCGGTGGCGGCATCGGCCAGCGCCAGCGACGGGGTCAGCGACAGCACGGAGAGCAGGGCCAGGCCCAGCGGCGCACGGCGGGGGGAGCGGAGCGGACGGTCACGGAAAGACATGCAGGGGTCTCGAATCGGTCTCGGGAGAGGGGGCAGCACAGCGGCCCGACGCGACAGCGCCAGGCGACAGGTCCTTCTGAAGGCGGCGCGGGCAAGCGTCCGCCAGGGGTGCCGTGGAGCGTTCAGCGGGGCAGACGGCAGTCCGTTGAGACCGTCCAGCACCCGCACCGGCGATGCAGCGGGGTGCAAATGTAAAGCGTTCTCATTCGCTTTACAAATACTCCCTGCGACGCCAAAGGGCGCGGAGGGTCGTGCGGGACGACATTGGCGGCCGGTATCCGCGTCGACGGGTGCCGCGACGGGCCGCAGCATCCGGCCGGCCCCCGGCGGGGGCCGCTCCGGCAAAGGCGCCCGGTGGCGGGCGCCGCAGGCCTTACAGTGCCTGGAGTTCTTCGTTGGCGTTGCGCTTCTTCTCGGCCGGTGCGTTGGCCGGCGGGGTCAGCATCACCGCCGGCGACGTGTCCACCGGCACGTCCAGGTAGGGCAGCTTCAGGGTTTCGCTGGTCTGGCGGCGCACTTCGTTGGTCAGCGCCGCGCTGTCGTTGAGCTTTCGCCCGTACGACGGCACGATCTGCTTCAGCCGCGTTTCCCACCCGGCCGCCATCTGCTCGGGGAAGGCCTTCCTGAGCAGCTCCAGCATGATCGGCGGCGAGGTCGAGGCGCCCGGAGACGCACCCAGCAGGGCCGCGAGGGTGTGGTCCTTGTCGGTCACGATCTCGGTGCCGAACTGCAGGATCGCGCCCTTGTCCGGATCACGCTTGATGATCTGCACCCGCTGCCCGGCGGTGACCAGTGTCCAGTCCTCGCGCTTGGCGCTGGGAAAGTACTTGACCAGTTCGGCCTGGCGGTCGTCGTCGTTCAGGCGCGCCTGGCCCATCAGATACTTCACCAGGTCCAGGTTCTCGGCGCCCACGTCGAGCATGCCGGCCACGTTGTTGTGGTTCACCGACGAATACAGATCGAACCACGACCCGTGCTTGAGGAACTTGGTGCTGTACAGCGCGAAGGGCCCGAACAGCACCACCGGCTTGCCATCCAGCTTGCGCGCATCCAGGTGCGGCACCGACATCGGCGGCGAGCCGGTCTCGGCCATGCCGTATGCCTTCACCCCGTGACGCCCGGCGATGGCCGGCGACTGGAACGCCAGGAACTGGCCGCCCACCGGGAAGCCGGCGTAGTTCTTCGACTCCGGGATGCCCGACAGCTGCAGCAGCTTCAACGCGGCACCACCGGCACCAATGAACACAAAGCGCGACTTGATCGTCGACTCGGTGCCCGAGGTGAGGTCCTTCACGGTGACGTTCCAGCTCTTGTCATCGTTCTGGCGCAGCGCGCCGACTTCATGCTTCAGATGCAGCTGGAAGTTCGGGCTGCGCTGCAGGCCGGCGGTGAGCTGGCGGGTGATCACGCCGAAGTTCACGTCGGTGCCCAGCGGCATCCAGGTGGCCGCCACCTTCTGCTTCGGATCGCGGCCTTCCATCAACAGCGGTGCCCACTGCCGGATCTGCGCGGGATCTTCGGAGTACTGCATGCCGTAGAACAGCGGGTTCTTCACCAGCGCCTGCTGGCGCTTGTGCAGATAGGCGATGTTGTCGTCGCCCCACACAAAGCTCATGTGCGGGGTGGGGTTGATGAAGTCCGACGGCTGGCTCAGGCGGCCGGCCTTGACCTGGTGCGACCAGAACTGGCGCGAGATCTCGAACTGCTCGGCGATGCCCACCGCACGCTTGGTCTCGATGCTGCCATCGGGCAGTTCCGGGGTGTAGTTGAGTTCGGCGAACGCCGAATGCCCGGTGCCGGCGTTGTTCCAGCCGTCCGAGCTTTCCAGCGCGACGCCGTCGAGGCGCTCATAGAGCTGGATGTTCCAGTCCGGCTGCAGTTCCTGCAGGAACGTGGCCAGGGTGATGCTCATGATGCCGCCGCCGATCAGGACCACGTCCACCGGCTTGTCGTTGCCGGCGGCGGGGACCGAGCGCTGGGTCAGCGGCCAGTACAGGAAGAGGGCCGATGCCAGCAGCAACAGCACGAACAGGCCGAGGGCGACCTTCGCTATTTTTTTCATGGGGATCCCAGAGGAAGGAGACGTGAACAGGATGCCGCCGCTGCCGGGGACGCCCGTGAAAACAGGGGTCACAGCGGTTCCTTGGCGCGGATTCTAGCCCTTTCCGGTACGGATTTGGTGCAACGCAGCATCCGATGGGGTGACCCCACCGGTTCCCGCAGGTAAACTGAATGCGCAACGGATCGCTACGAAAGAGACAGGTACGCAATGGCAAGGACGCTGGTTGTGGTCGGTGACCACCTCCATCTGGGCGGCACGGTACTGGCCGGCTCGCCCTTCACGGATATCGACGGACGCGCAGTGGCCCGGGTCAACGACGCGGTGCTGTGCAGCAAGCACGGCCCCGGCGTGATCGCCAGCGGCGACGCCACCCTGATCATCGACGGCAACCCGGTCGCCCGGCATGGCGACAAGGCCAGCTGTGGCTGCACGCTGCTGGCCGGCCAGCAGGCGACGGTGAGCGTGGAGGCCGGCGGCGGTGGCGGTGGTGGTAGCGGTGGGTCCGGCAACGCCGCCGCGGTGCTCGCCGCCGCAGTCTCCATCGCGGCGGCAGTGCTGAAGGCGAGCAAGCCTGCCGATGCGCCACCGGCCGCGCCCGAGGAGGCCCCCCAATGCTGGGTGAGTGACCATGAGGCGAAGATCGCGGTGAACGCCGACGGGCGTTATTCCGAAACGTTCGACCCGGCGGGCACCCGCTACGACTGGACGTTCCCGGTGACCTACAGCATCGCCGTGCCGCTCAGGTCCGGCGGGGATGTCGTGGTGTCGATCAAGGTCCGCGTGCAGCCGCTGGCCGGCGTCACCGCCGGCGACGTCACCACGGCCAAGCTGCGCATGATGGAAGGCGTGGATACCTACTGGAACGGCAAGTTCACCCTGGCGGTCAACGACCCGCAGTGCGGCACGCGCACGTTCCCGATCCGCTATGCGATCCAGTGGGTGGACGGTGGCCAGGACTACACGCTGCAGCTGCACAAGGAGTACGACCGCGAAATGGTCGATCCGCCGCTGGTGTATGTCGCCACCACCACCGACCCCTGGACCTACGCGCACGAGTTTGCCCACACCCTGGGCCTGCCCGACGAGTATTCCGAGAACGAGGACGACGCCTCGGACACGGTGCGCTACATCCGCCCCGACGGCACCGTCGACCCCGTGGGGGTGGAGGCGATGGCCTACCGCGACAGCACCGACCCGCAGGCCACCATCATGTCCACGTACCATAGCGCCGGTACCCACCCCAGGCATGCCTGGAACATCGGTCGCGAGGTGCAGGAACTGCTCCGTCGCGAGCTCGGCCGGGAGCTGACATGCACCGTTTCCTGATTCCCCTGATTGTCCTGTTTGCCGTTTCACCTTCGTCTGCACAGAACCCAGAGCCTGCCCCCATGATCGAACTCCACGCCCGCTGCATCGACGACGCCCACTGCCGCTTCACCGGCGACGACGTCCGGGTGGAACTGGAACTGCGCAACGGCGGCCGCAGCGCGGTGGCGCTGCCGGTCGCCTTCCTGCGCAAGCGCGGCCCGGCGGTACGGCTGGTGGACCGCCATTCGGGCAAGGAAAAGCAGTTGCGCCGCAACCCGGTGGACGGCCTGATGCTGAAGGACCTGGAGACCCTGGCACCGGGCCAGTCGGTGCGTTTCAGCTGGCCGATCGTGCCGAAGGAAATCAACGATTTCGCGCTGCGCCCGGTCGATCTGGATGCGGTCTTCAGCTTCAACATCACCCCCGAACGCAAGGGTGCCGACGCCACCATCGTGCGCGCGAAGGTGCACATCGTGGACGGCCGCGCCGGGCTCGACGCGCGCTGAGCCGGCTGGCGGCCGGGGGCTCAGGTTCCGCCCAGCGTGAAATACTCCAGCAGGAAGTAGGTCGCCTGGTACGCCAGCGCGGTCGCGGCCAGCAGCAGATGGGCGCGCCGCGATCGCAGCGCGACGCCCAGCCCGGCAATCAGCAGCATCGCCGCGGTGTGCAGCAGATAGGCCTCGCCCAGCGCCTGCCAGCGGCTGTGGCCCTTGATCGCCGTATCCCCCAGGTCCAGCAGGGTGATCAGCACCAGCACCCCGAAAAAGCCGCTGCGACGCTGCAGCAGGTAGTTCTCCAGGCTGCCGAACTCGCGCACGTCGTCGGGGAACAGCAGCACGCACAGCATGTACCAGGCGGCGCAGTAGCCGATCACGAACACGTAGGTGCCGAAGGTCCAGTGCCGCACCTCGGTGAGCCGGAACTCCCACCACCAGAACGTCACCACCGAGACCAGCGCCCACGCCACCCAGCACAGGTGGACCCACGACAGTCCCCGGCGCTGGGGGTGCTCGATGATCGACGCCAGCCCGCGCAGCAGTGTGGTGATGCTCAGGCCGAGGATGATGCCGAGCACCACCCGGATATGCAGGAACAGCGGATCGCTTTCCATCGACGACCCCGTGGCGGGAATGGGCTGATGCTGCCCGCGCGCAGGTCAGCGGCGCGTGACCGCCGTCACCGCCGCGCTCGCGGGCTATCGCTTCTTCCGCACCAGCGCCGCCGAGGCCCCCAGCACCGCGCGGGTCAGCAGCGACATCGTCTGCACATCGCCCTTCCAGTGCTGCCAGTACAGCGGCACGTCTTCCCAGGCGCGCGGCTTCATCAGCACCAGCCGGCCGGCCTCCAGGTGGCGCTTGACCAGGGGCAGGGGATTCATGGTCCAGCCCAGCCCGCCGAGGTTGGCCTGCACGAATGCGCGGGTCGACGGAATCCACCAGGTCGGGGCGGTCAGCGGCAGGTCCTCACCGGCCAGGCGCCGGGCGAAGCGTGCCTGCAGGTCGTCCTTGCGGTTGAACACCAGCACCGGGGCCTGCGCCAGCGACTGCGCGTTGACGCCCTTGGCGAAGTGCTGGGCATGGAAGGCCGGGGTGCACGTGGCGGCGTAGCGGATGCTGCCCAGCGCGTGGATCTGGCAGCCCTGCACCGGCTCGTCCAGCGTGGTCACGGCACCCAGCACCGCGCCCTGGCGGAGCAGCGCGACTGTGTGGTCCTGGTCTTCCAGGCGCAGGTCCAGGGTGGTGCCGGTCTGTGCGGCGAAGCTGCGCGCAGCCTCGGGAAACCAGGTTTCCAGACTGTCGTGGTTGACCGCCACCGGGATGCTGGCGTGCGGGAGGTCCTCGTCGGCGATGCCCATGCGATGCAGGGCGTCGTGCTCGAGCAGCGCGGTCTGCTCGGCCAGCTGCACCAGCACCTGGCCTTCCGGGGTCGCCACCGCCGGGGACGAGCGCTTGACCAGCAGCCGGCCGACCCGGTCCTCCAGCGCCTTGATCCGTTGGGACACCGCCGAGGCGGTGACATTGAGCGACTGGGCGGCGCGCTCGAAACTGCCTTCGCGGACGACGGCGGCAAGGGCGCGGAGCTGGGCGTGGTCGATCCGCATGATCTTAAGTATGGCTAAAGGAGGTTAAGTAAGTTTAGCTCTACTTTTCCATGCTGCGGCGCGACAATACGCGCCATCCGGTGCTGTACGCCTTGGCGAGGCACCGCCCCCCGCAACACAGGTGGTCTCCCATGTTCTCCATCATTTCCGGCAGCGCCGGGCTCGCCGCATGGTTCAGCGGCGCCGCCACCGGCATTGGTCTGTTCGCCGTCGTCGGCGCGCAGAGCGCCTTCATCCTGCGCCAGGGCATCCTGCGCAAGCACATCGTGCCGGTCGTGGCGACCTGCGCGGCGATCGACGCCGCCTTCATTTTCGCCAGCGTCGCCGGCCTGCGCACCCTGACGCAGGCGCTGCCGTGGCTGACCACGGCGGTGCTGTGGGGCGGCGTGGCGTTCCTGGCCTGGTATGCGTGGCAGTCGGCGCGCCGCGCGCTGGCCGGCGGTGGCGGCGGCATGGACATGGACGACGGCGGCGACACCTCGCGCCGCGCGGTGCTGATGTCGGCCGTCGGCTTTTCGCTGATCAACCCGCACTTCTGGCTGGACATGATGGTGATCGGTTCGATTGCCGAGAACTTCGGTACGTCGCGCATGGCCTTCGCCGCCGGCGTGGTCACCGCCAGCTGCCTGTGGCTGACCGCGCAGGGGCTCGGCGCGCGCCTGCTGGCACCGTTGTTCACCAAGCCGAAGACCTGGCGCATCCTCGATGGCACCATCGCGGTGATCCTGTCGATCCTGGCGCTGACCCTCGCGTTCCGCGGTATGCATTGATACCTCTCTCCATCGATGCATGCCTTGAATGGCACCGTTCGCGGTGCCATTTTTCTGTGTGCTTTCCGCACTGGTTCCCGACCCTGCCTTCCGCCTAGAATCGGGCGCTTGGACATGAAGTCCGATAGCCGGGGGAATGGATGAGCAGGATCAGATGGGCCGCCATGCTGGCGGTGGTGTGTGCGGCACTTCCGGCGCAGGCCGGGACGGTGGATCTGGACCGCTATCTGCGGCAGCAGAGTTTCGAGGACATCCAGATATCGCCGGGAGGCGAGTACATCGCCGCGACGATACCGCTGGAAGATGCAACCGCGGTAGCGATCCTGCGTCTGCCGGACATGCAGATGGTGGGCAATTTCAAACCGCCCAGGAACAACCACGCCCATACGGTCAACTGGGTCAGCAACGAGCGCATCGTGGTCGGCCTGGCCCAGAAGCTCGGCGCGCGCGATGCGCCGCAGCCCACCGGCGAGCTGTTCGGCATCAATGCCGATGGCAAGCGCGCCGAGCTGCTCGTCGGCTACCGGGTGCAGGAAGGTCAGGGTACCTATATCAAGGTCAAGAAAGCGGGCGATGTGGCCGCCTACATGGCCGACGACCTGCCCGACGACGACCGGTATGCGCTGATCGAGGTGTGGCCCTTCAGCGACGATCCCTATCCGCAGGTCGAACGCATGGACGTGCTCAGCGGCCGGCGCACGATGGTGGTGCGGTCGCCGGTGCAGCGCGGCAGCTTCACCACCGACAACCAGGGCGAGGTGCGCTTTGCACTGGGCGCGGCGAACGACCGCGTCAACAAGCTGTACTACCGCGCGCCTGGCGGCGAGTGGTCGCTGGTCAACAGCCAGAGCGTGAGCGGGCGCACCGAGGTACCGCTGGGCTTCTCGGCCGATGGCCGTCTGGCCTACCTGCAGGTCGAACAGGCCAGCGGGCCGGATGCGATCGTCAGCTGGGACCCGGAGACCAACGAGCGCCGGACGCTGTTGCGCGATGCGGTCGTGGACCCGCATCGGATCATCCGCCAGCCCGGCACCCGCATCCCGGTTGGTGCGCTGTACCTGGGCGATACGCCCCGTACCGCGTTCTTCGATGACGCCTCGGCCACGGCGCGGCAGTACCGCAGCCTGGAAGCCGCGCTGGGTGGGCCGGTCTACATCACCTCCAGCACCCGCGATGGCAGCAAGCTGCTGCTGGAAACCTGGTCCGGGCGCAATCCCGGCGACTTCTTCCTGTTCGATACCGCCCGCAAGAACGCCGCGCACCTGGCCAGCCGCAGCCACTGGATCGACGCGACCAAGAGTGCCGAGGTACGGCCGGTTGCCTTCAAGGCCCGCGACGGTCTGCCGCTGCATGGGTTCCTCACGCTGCCGTACGGCAGCGACGGGCGCAACCTGCCGATGGTGGTGGTGCCGCACGGCGGGCCGATCGGCGTGTTCGACCGCGGTGATTACGACATCGAGTCGCAACTGCTGGCTGCCGCCGGTTATGCCGTCATGCAGATCAACTTCCGCGGCTCGTCCAACTATGGGCGCGCACATACCGAGGCCGGCCGCCTGCAGTGGGGCATGGCGATGCAGGACGATGTCACCGATGCCACGCGCTGGGCGATCGCGCAGGGCGTGGCCGACAAGGCGCGCATCTGCATCTACGGCGCCAGCTATGGCGGCTACGCGGCGATGATGGGGGCGGTGCGCGAGCCCGGCCTGTACCAGTGCGCGGCCGGGTATGTAGGCGTGTATGACCTGCCGCTGATGTACGCGCGCGGCGATGTGCAGAAGACCGCATTCGGCCTGACTTACCTGCGCGAGTGGATGGGCCGTCCGAAGGACCTGGCCGACCGCTCGCCGGTCAACCTGGCCGAGAGCATCAAGGTGCCGGTGTTCCTGGCTGCCGGCGGCAAGGACGAGCGCGCGCCGATCGAGCATACCAAGCGCATGGAAGCCGCCCTCAAGAAGGCCGGCGTACCGGTGGAATCGCTGTACTACCCCACCGAAGGGCACGGGTTCTACACCGAGGAACATCGCACCGTGTACTACACCCGGTTGCTGGCGTTCCTGTCGCGCAGCCTCGGCGGTGCCACGGCCACCACTACACCTGCCGGCAAGGGCAAGGCGCCCTGACCGCGCCGCGTGCGGTGGCGGCATCGCCCGCCGCCGCGCCACACCGGGGCCTGCCTGGCCCGGAACATCGTTATCTGCCGGACACGCCGTCCGGCAGCCAAGGGGGAAGGATGCGTACGTTGACTCTGGCGGCACTGGCCGTCTGCATGACCCTGGCCGGGCAGGCCGCCGCGGTGGATCTGGATCACTACCTCCGCCGGGACAAATTCACCAGCATCAAGATTTCGCCATCGGGCGACTACTTCGCCGCCACCGTGCCGATGGAGGACCGTACCGCGCTGGCGATCATGCACCGCGTGGAAGGTCGCCTGACCGGCTCGTTCGTGCCGCCGCGCGACAACCATGCGTCCGACTTCCACTGGGCCAGCGATGACCGTGTGGTGATCGGCCTGGCCGAGAAGTTCGGCTCGCATGATGCGCCGCGCCCCACCGGCGAGCTGTTCGCCATGAACGCCAACGGCGGCCGGGGCGAGCTGCTGATCGGCTACCGCGCGACCGCGCGGCAGGGATCGCGCATCCAGCCGAAGAAGGGCGACGCGGTGGCTGCGTTCCTGGCCGACGACCTGCCCAATGATCCGCGCGGCGTGCTGGTCACCACGTGGCCGTTCTCCGCCGATCCCTTCACCCGCGCCGAGCGCCTGGACGTGGTCACCGGTCATCGCCAGGTGGCCGCGCGCGCACCGGTCCAGCGCGCGCGCTTTGCGACCGACCCGCAGGGCGAGGTGCGTTTTGCCTATGGGGCCGGCGGCGACAACATCAACAAGCTGTACTACCGCGCGGCGGCCGGCAACGACTGGACGCTGGTCAACGATGAGAACGTCAGTGGGCACATCGAACGGCCGGTCGGCTTCTCCTCCGATGGCACGCTGGCCTACCTGATCGTGGAGCAGCCGCGCGGGCCGGCGGCATTCGTCTCGTGGAACCCGGCCACCGGCGAACGCCTGCCCGTGCTCTCCGATCCCGTCGTGGACCCGGCACGGGTGATCTACCGGCAGGGCACCTCGATCCCGGTCGGTGCGCTGTTCATGGGCGATACCCCGCGGACGCGTTTCTTCGACGAGAAATCCGCCGACGCACGCATGCATCGCAGCCTGGAAGCGGCCTTCGGCGGCGAGGCGGTGTATGTCACCTCGTCCACCCGCGACGGCAAGCGCCTGCTGCTGGAAGTCTGGTCCGGCCGCAACCCCGGCGACTTCTTCCTGTTCGACACTGTGGCCAAACATGCCGAACACCTGCTGAGCCGCAGCGACTGGATCGATCCGGAGGCGGCGGCGGTGGTGCGCCCGATCGCGCTGAAGGCACGCGACGGTCTGCCGCTGCACGGCTACGTGACCGTGCCCAAGGGCAGCGAAGGCAAGCGCCTGCCGATGGTGGTGGTGCCGCACGGCGGTCCGTTCGATGTCTATGACGATGGCCGCTACGACAGCGAGAACCAGTTGCTGGCCGCCGCCGGTTATGCGGTGCTGCAGGTCAATTTCCGTGGCTCGGGCAACTACGGCCGTGCCCACGAGCAGGCCGGCGCGCGCCAGTGGGGCGGCACGATGCAGGACGACGTGACCGACGCCACCCGCTGGGCGGTGGAACAGGGCATCGCCGACGGCTCGAAGATCTGCATCTACGGTGCCAGCTACGGCGGCTACGCCGCGCTGATGGGCGTGGCCAGGGAACCGGCGCTGTACCGTTGCGCGGCGGGCTATGTGGGCGTCTACGATCTGCCGATGATGCATACCACCGGCGACATCCAGGGGCGGCGCTCGGGCGAAACCTATCTGAAGGAATGGATCGGCGAGCGGAGCGAGCTCGCGGCGGTGTCGCCGGTCAATCTGGCCGACCGCATCAAGGTGCCGGTGTTCCTGGCGGCCGGGGGCCAGGACGAACGCGCCCCCATCCAGCACACCAGGCGCATGGAAGCGGCGTTGCAGAAGGCCGGTGTTCCGGTGGAGTCGTTGTACTACCCCACCGAAGGCCACGGCTTCTACACCGACGACCACCGGCGCGAGTACTACACCAGGCTGCTCGCCTTCCTGTCGCGCAGCCTGGGCGGCGCGACCGCCACGGCACCGGCGGCACCGGCCCAGCCCTGAGCCGGCACGGCGGACGATGGCGCCTGCGCGCCATCGTCCGGCGGGATCAGAATACGTAGTTGAGGTGCATCTGCGCCTGGGTGTCCGGAGTGCCCAGCAGGCGTTGCGCCAGCACCGCCCCGCCCAGCGCCAGGCGCTGGCGACGGTAATCCGCGCCGATCATCACCCGGTAGTCCACGCCCGACGTGCGGCCCGGCAGCTCGAATGCGTGGCCCGCCGCCCCGTGCAGATACGCCAGGCGACCGCGGGCATGCTCCTTGACGGAGCCGATCAATGCCGCGTCGCCACGCACTGTCCACGCCGACCCGACCCGCGCCTGCGCGCCCGTGCCGGCTTCCCACTGCACGCCACGGCGCGTGCCCGCGCCCACCGAGAGCCCGAATGCGTCGGCGCCATGTTCGTGGAAGGCGGCCTCGCGGGTGTGGAACGCGGTGACGCCCAGCCGCGGTTGCCAGTGCACGGCGGCGGCCACCACATCGCGGCTCAGCATGCTGCCGATGCGGGTGCGCGAGAGCGCGCGCCGGCTGTGCGCCGTCGTGTGCGTAGCGCCCCACTGGAGCTGTCGTTGACCGTCCATCCGGTGCCGCTCGTTGCCGAGGGTGTGCTGCACGCGGAACGCACCCAACGACTGGCCGATGCCCACGCCGGCGAAGCGCGACTGGCTGCGCGTCTGCCCGCCGTCGTGCGCGACATCCGTGCTGAGCAGGCCGGACATCATCTGCAGATGGCGGCCGCCCTGCATCGGCACCGCCAACTGCAGGCCGCTGCCCACGCCCTGCACGCCGTAGCGGGTGTCAGCGCCCGGCCCGAACGCCAGCAGGTGGTGGCCGTCGGTCGGCGCGCTGCGTGCCAGGCTCGACCAGAACGCCTCGCCGTTGGCGGCCAGGCGCTGGCTCGCCGCCATCACCTGCCCACCGGACAGCTGGTGCAGGGCACGGTTGAACTCGGCGGTGTCGGCCACTTCCAGGCTGTGGAACAGCGCCGAGTTGCCATAACCAGCTTCCAGCGCGGCCGCCACGCCCTGGACCGATGCATCGGCCAGCGCGCGGTAGTCATTGCGTGTCATCACCACATCGACGTTGCCGCTGGCATCGCGCTCGGCCTGCGCGCGCCACACCACCGTCGCGCTGCGGATGTTGTCTTCACCGCTGTCGGCCCCGGTAAACACACCCGGCAGGTGGACCTGCGACGCGGCGGTACCGCGGGTGAAGCCGGTGTCCACCGCGACATCGGCCAGGTGACCGCCCTGATGCAGCGCCATGCGCCCGGCGCTGCCATCGGCGTTCGTGCCCACGGTGTAGCCGCTGATGCCGCGCGGTGCCTGCCAACCCAGGTCGGCACCGGGCCGATTGACCGCAGCGGTGGCGGCATCGGCGTTGATGCCGCTGCCGCTGCCATACACATTGACCTGGCCGTTGTTGATCAGCCGGCCGCTCCCGCCCCCCGCACTCTGGAAGGCATGCGAGTGGTCGGCGTGGATGTTGATCACGCCGCCACGGCGGTTGTTGAGCGTGGCCGAGCCATCCGAACGCATCGCCACCAGGTGCTGACCGTTGGCCGCACCGGCGATACCGAGGTTGATCGTGCCGTCGTTGATCAGGGTGGCGCCGCGCGCGCCGGACATGGCCACGGCGTGATCACCGGTCACGGTGAGGGTACCCTGGTTGAGCAGCGTCGCCGATGCGCCTTCGGCATGCAGGGCCGCGTGGTTGCGGGCATGGCTGGTGATCTGTCCGCCCACCCGGTTGATGCCCGTGCTGGCGTGGGTATCGGCGAGCAGGGTGAGCACCCGGGCATCGGCATCGAGCACGATGCTGCCGTGGTTGTTGAACGCGTCGATGGTGTCGCGGTCATTGCCGACGCGCGCGGTGGTGGCGTGGATCAGGCTGCCCTGGTTCAGCGCGCCACTGGCGTGGAGGGTGCCGTGATTCTCGAACCCGGCGGCACCGCCCAGCACGAACCCGCCGCCGTCCACGACCAGCCTTGCGGGGCGCTGGCGCTCGCCGTTGTCGAAATCGCTGTCGCCCTGCAGCACCACCAGTGTGTCGCGCAGCTGCATGTCGCCGTGGTTGTCGATCTCCGCATCGCCGTCCAGGGTGATGCGTGCCCCCTGTGCCGACAGGCGGCCGAAATTCTCCAGGCTGGCATCGGCCTGCAGATGCAGGCTGCCGCGCAGGTCGAGCTGGCCACGGTTGTTGAGGTCGCCATCACGCTCGATCACCAGGCGCGCGGCCTCGCCGACGCGCAGCGTGCCGTGGTTGTGCAGATGACCGTTGCCGCGCACCGTGAGGCTGCCGGCATTCAGCGCCAGGTGGCCGTCGTTGCGTGCGCTGCCGATGATGCGGGTGTCCACCGGCTGATTCCAAGCGGACTCGCCGCCAGCCGCGACCAGGATCTGGCGATCGCCGAACTGGCCGCCTTCCTGGCCGGGGACGGGACCGCCGCCGCCGTTCCCACCGCCATTGCCGCCGCCGTTGCTACCGCCGCCGCCGGCAGCGCCCGCCGCACCTGCTGCCACCGCGACAATGCCGCCGATCCACCACGCCGACAGGCCGCCTCGGCCGCTGCCCTGCGCCGTTTCGCAGTCGGTGTCGCCGACCGGATCGCACTGCGCCGCGGTGTCCGCGTGGGCAGGCAGTGCGGGCACGCCGCACAGGGTCAGGGCAATCATCGCGGCGAGCGGGTGGTGGAAGAGAACGGTACGGCGCATGGGCAGCTCCAGTCTGGGTACAGGACGAGGAAAGACGGAGCGGGTGCGGGTCGCGACACCGCTCCGACCGCGCGAAGGCGGTGAAGGAGCGTCATGGTCGTGACAAGGCCGGAGGCTGTATTTGAAAAAAATACGAAAATCCCAGAATGTGACCGGGTCGTATGGTGTTAGGAAACGTTTATGTGTTGCTGCTAAATCACAGCGCCTGAAACGCACAACGGCACCACATGGGTGCCGTTGTGCAGGTGCGTTGCGATGCCGCGCTACTTCACCCCGTGCATCATTCTTTTCAGCAGCGGTGAGCACAGCAGCGCCACCGCCGCACAGCCCAGGCCGATCCACATCAGCAGCCAGAACAGGTGCTCGTAGCTGGCCGCAGCGCTGGCGATGTTGATCGCTTCGCCTTCGGGCACGTCGATCGCGGCGAGCTTGCCGAACAGCGCGGCCAGGGTTTCGGAGAACGCGGTGGCCAGGAACCAGGTGCCCATCATCAGGCTGACCACGCGCGGCGCGGCCAGCTGGGTGACCGCCGACAGGCCAACCGGCGACAGGCACATTTCGCCGATCTCCAGGATCAGATAGGCCAGTACCAGCCACCACACGCTGGCCATCTGGCCGGTGGCACCAACGTGCTGCGCGGCCAGCGCGAGCGGCACGAAGGAAAGCGCGGCGAAGACCAGGCCGAACGAGGATTTGACCGGCTTGGACGGGTCCATCCGGCGACGGTCCAGCCACGCCCAGAGCATTGCGAACAACGGCGCCAGCACCACCAGGAACAGGCCGCCGAGATAGGTCAGCGAGCCGGCGGTCTGCGGAATCACCAGGCAGTCGCGGATCAGCATCACCAGCATCAGCGCGACGATGGCGATGAACAGGGTGCGCGGCGCGGCCGAGGCCGGGTTGCGTTCGGACAGACGCGCGGCCACCACGAAGCCCAGCGGCGCCAGCAGCAGCGAGGCGATCGACCACGGCAGCGGGGTGCCGCCCTGGATCACCAGCGCGGGCACCAGGTCCTTGGTGAGCAGGCGGTCGGTAAAGGTCACCCACGAGCCGTAGGTCTGCTCGTACAGGGTGAAGAACACCAGGGCCATGAAGATCAGCGCCATCAACGCGATCATCTGCTGGCGCTGCACCGGCGTGCAGCGGGTGCCGGTGAACCAGGCGAACCACACCAGCACGCCGCCCAGCACGACGATCATCAGCATCAACGCGAGGCTGATTTCGCCGCCCAGCGCGAAGGCGCCATTGGCGGCGGCCCACATCAGCGCGGCCACCGGGATCACCCCGAGCACCGCGACCGCGTAGATCAGCCATTCGCGGCGGATGCCGAGCACGCGGTGGCGCAGGGCCGGTGCGTCGGACGGTTCGGCATGGCCCTGCAGGTACTTCTGGCCCCACAGGAACATGACCAGACCGATCACCATGCCGATGCCGGCGGCGCCGAAGCCGTACTTCCAGCCGTAGGCTTCGCCGAGAAATCCACACACCAGCGAGGCGAACAATGCACCGAGGTTGATGCCGGCATAGAACAGCGAGAAGCCCGAGTCGCGGCGCGGGTCGTTCTCGGGATAGAGCTTGCCGACGATGGTGGAGATGTTGGGCTTGAGGAAGCCCACGCCCATGATGATCAGCGCCAGCGACAGGTAAGTGATGCCCAGCGCCGCCTCGTCGCGCACGATCTGGCCGTCGATGCGGGTGGCGGCGTGACCTTCGAAGGCCATGCCCAGGTGGCCGAGCACGAGCAGCACGCCGCCGAACACCACCGCCTTGCGCATGCCCAGCCAGCGGTCGGCGAGCAGGCCGCCGAACACCGGGATGCAATACACCAGACCCCCGTACGCACCGAGCAGGTCGAGCCCGGCCTTGTCGCCGAACAGGTGGTACTTGGTGAGGTACAGCAGCAGCAACGCCTTCATGCCGTAGAACGAGAACCGCTCCCACATCTCGGTGAAGAAGCAGACGTACACCCCTTTGGGGTGACCGAGGAAGTCGTCGGAGGCGGGCAGGGCAATGGCGGTCATGGGCGGGCAGGCAACAGACAGGCGGCGATTATGCCCCCTGTGCTGCGCAGGTGCCGGCACACGTTCGGGCCATTGCTACGGTGGGTGGGTGCCGACCGTTGGTCGGCACGCCCTGCTCACAGATACCGCAACCACGCCACATCGCGCCGCCGTGCCTTCAACCGCGCGAACGCGCGGGTCGGCCAGTACAGGGCGAGGACCAGCACGGCGGTCAGGACCCACAGGGTGGCCACATGGTCCACCCCGACGTATGCCCCGTGGGTCGGCCCCCGGTACGCCTCGGCAAGCACGTACAGCAGCTTCAGCACGTACAGGTGCAGCAGGTAGAAGAACATCGGCGCGGCACCGATATCGGCCAGCGGTGCCAGCACACGCGCGACGGCCGGCCGCTCGTACAGGCGCAGCAGCAACAGCCCCACACCCAGGGTCAGCAGCAGGAACAGCAGCGAAGGCGGGTACTTGGTGACGTTGAACATGCTCATCAGCGTCGCACCGGCGGTGCCCAGCGTCTGCCACGGACTGTCGCCGTAGACGTTGACCGCGCGCAGCAGCACGAAGCCGAGCAGGGCGCCCCCGCCGGCCAGCACCAGCCGCTGCTGGCGTTGTGCGGCATCGCCGCCGCGCGCGAACCACGGCCCGATCGCGTAGCCCAGGGCGATCACGCCGATCCACGGCAGCACCGGGTAGGAGGTGCGCAGGCGCAGGTGGTCACCCAGCGCGATCCAGTCGCGCTGGTGCAGCACCTTCCACAGGATCGCCAGCGGCCCGTCGCCCGTCACCCGCACACCGTCCAGCAGGTTGTGCCCGGCGATCAGCACCAGTGCCAGTGCCGCCAGCGCGCCACGCGGCAGCCACAGCAGCCCGGCCAGGACGATCATGCTCAGGCCGATCGCCCAGATCACCTGCAGGTAGATCACGCTGGGCGGGAACTGCAGGGTCCAGGCGAAGTTGACCACCAGCAGCTCCAGCGCCACCAGGAACAGGCCCCGCTTGAGCAGGAACGCGCTGGTGGCGCGCCGGCCATCGGCCTTCGTGCTGCCATACAGCCAGGCCGACAGCCCGGTGAGCAGCACGAACACGGGGGCGCACAGGTGGGCGAGCAGGCGGCTGACGAACAGCGCCGGCTCGGTCTGGTCCACCACCATCGGGTCCGGGACCTGATGGTGCAGGTAGAACGTTTCGCGGACATGGTCCAGCAGCATCAGCACGATCACCGTGCCACGCAGCTGGTCGATGGAGGTCAGGCGGGAGGCGAGGGGAGTGGTCACGGCAACGCCAGGACGTGGCGCGATAGGATATAACATAACTAATTGGCGCGACCAGGTGACCGGGCGACCAGGCCTTGCCGATCCGGGCGGCATGGCGGCGGCGTGGCCGCCCTATCGTCGTGACCACCGTGAGTCACGCGCGCTGCAGCACGTTTCACACTGGACTTGCCCGGACATGAACGCTAGCGTGGACCAGATTTTTTGCCAGCAGGGGCTTACATGAACAACGACGCTGCGCCCAAACAGCTCACTTTCCGCGCGGTGGTGCTTGCCATCGTGCTGGCGGTGATCCTGTCGGCGGCCAACGCCTACCTGGGTCTGTTCGCAGGCCTGACCATCGCCACCGCGATTCCCGCGGCCGTCATCTCGATGGGCGTGCTGCGCCTGCTCGGCGGCGGCACCATCCTTGAGAACAACATCGTCCAGACCGGCGCCTCCGCCGGCTCGTCGATCGCCGCCGGTGTGATCTTCACCATCCCCGCGCTGGTGATCATGGGCTACTGGCCGGACTTCAAGTACTGGTGGGTGCTGGGCATCGCCGGTCTGGGCGGCCTGCTGGGCGTGCTGTTCTCGGTGCCGCTGCGCCGGTCGATGATCGTCGAAGATCCACTGCCCTTCCCGGAAGGCAAGGCGGCCGCCGAAGTGCTCAAGGCCGGTGAGAACCCGGGCCCGGGCCTGAAGATCTTGGCGGTGTCGGCCGTGATCGGCGCCTTCGTGAAGCTGGCGGCCGAAAGTGGCCTGCGCCTGATCCCGGATGCCTGGGCCACCTCGGCCTACGTGGGCAGCTCGAAGATCACCGCCTTCATCGGCACCAACCTGTCCCCGGCGCTGCTCGGCGTGGGGTACATCGTCGGCCTGAATGTCGGCATCGTGGTGGTGTCCGGCTCGATCCTGACCTGGCACATCGCCATTCCGCTGTACCAGGCGTTCTTCATGAACACCGATCCGGCACTGGCGGCATCGATCGCCACGGCCAGCTCGACCGAGGCGGCATTCGCCATCTGGGGCGCGAAAATGCGTTACCTGGGCGTGGGCGCAATGCTGATCGGCGGCGTCTGGACCCTGATCTCGCTGCGCAAGTCGCTGCTCAACGGCGTCAAGAGCGGCTTTGCCGCCGCGCGCAAGAGCGGCGGACCGGCGCTGGCACACACCGAGCGCGACCTGCCCATGAAGTGGATGCTGGTGGCCCTGGTGGTGTTCACCCTGCCGCTGCTGGCGCTGTACCAGGCCATCGTGGGCCAGTGGCACGTGTCGATCCCGATGACCCTGATCATGATCGCTGCGGGCTTCCTGTTCGTGTCGGTCTCGGCCTACCTGGCCGGCCTGATCGGTTCGTCCAACAACCCGGTCTCGGGCATCACCATTTCCACCATCCTGTTCGCCTCGGCGGTGCTGGTGGTGCTGCTGGGGGCCGACGGCCTCAAGCCGGTCGGCGTTGGCGGGGCCCCGCTGGGTGCCGTGGCCGCGATCATGATCGGCGCGGTGGTGTGCTGTGCGGCGGCGGTCGGCGGTGACAACCTGCAGGATCTCAAGGCCGGTTACATCGTCGGCGCCACGCCGTGGAAGCAGCAGTTGATGCTGGGCATCGGTGCGTTCTCCTGCGCCCTGATCATGGCCCCGGTGCTGAACCTGCTGGCCACCGCATACGGCATCGGCGTCAAGTCCGAGCTGCACCCCAATGCACTGGCGGCGCCGCAGGCGAACCTGATGGCCTCGGTGGCCAAGGGCCTGTTCGGTGGCGAGCTGCCGTGGACCTTCATCGGCATCGGCGCCGTGGTCGGCGCGGCGATCATCGCCTTCGACAGCTGGCTGAAGGCGCGCAACGCCCGCTTCCGCGTGCCGGTGCTGGCGGCGGCGATCGGTATCTACCTGCCGCTGGAGCTGATGGTGCCGATCTTCCTGGGCGGCCTGATCGCCTATCTGGTGGAACGCTTCCACAAGGTGCGCGGCGACGACGAAGAAGGCCGCGACCGCGTGCACAAGCCGGGCGTGCTGTTCGCCGCCGGCCTGATCACCGGTGAGGCCCTGATGGGCATCGCCATCGCGGTCCCGATCGTGCTGAGCAGCCGTGCCGACGTGCTGGCCCTGCCGTTCCACCTGCCGGGCGCCCAATGGATCGGCCTGGTCGTGCTGTTCCTGGTCGGCTGGTTGATCTACCGCACCGGCAAGCGCGCCGTCGGCAACGTGTAAGCCGCCGCAGGGAGCCGGGCAGGGCCCGGCTCCACCGCCAGGGGGCGCGCGCAACGCGTGCCCCCACGGGGTTTGCCGGATCTGGCCAAGCCCATGACCTGTGGCCTTTGCTTCGGACCGGGTGCCGCCCTACCATCGGCGTTTTGCCGTCCCGCGGAGACCCCGATGAAACTTCGTTACGCCCTGCTGCCGTTGTGCCTGCTGACCGCGATGCCGTCGCTGGCGGCCACGCGCGGCCTGGATGTGCGCGACATGATCGCGCTGGATCGGGTTTCGGCCCCGCTGCTGACCGCCGACGGCGGCAAGGTGGTGTTCGCCAAGCGCGTGGTCGGCACAGACAGCAAGGCCAGCACCGGCCTGTACATCCGCGATCTGCGCACCCGTGACGCCGCACCGCCGAAGCCGCTGACCCCGGCCGGCTGGAACGTCAACTCCGCCGCGCTGTCCGGTGACGGCCAGACTGTGTACTTCCTGAGCGCCAAGGGCGGCAGCCAGCAGCTGTATGCCATGCCGACCGCCGGCGGCACGCCGCGTCAGCTCACCGATTTCCCGGTCGATGTGGACAGCTACCACGTGTCCCCGCAGGGCGACCGCGTGGCCTTCAGCAGCGGCGTGTTCCAGGCCTGCGGCTCGGACCTGGCCTGCACCAGCAGGAAGCTGGACGCGCACAAGGCGCGCAAGAACACCGGCGAAGTCTTCGACAGCCTGTTCGTGCGCCATTGGGACACCTGGAACGATGGTCGCCGCAATACGCTGTTCGTGGCGCCGCTGCCGGCAGCCAAGGGCGCCGCAGTCAAGGGCGCCTCGGCGATCAGCGCCACGCTCGATGGCGATGCGCCGTCCAAGCCGTTCGGTGGCAATGACGACTTCACCTGGTCCCCGGACGGTACGACCGTGGTCGCTGCGATCCGCGTGGCCGGCAAGCAGGAGCCGTGGTCGACCAACTTCGACCTGTACCGTCTCGATGCAGACGGCAAGCAGGCACCGGTGAACCTCACCGCCGCCAACCCGGCCTGGGATGCCGGTCCGGTGTTCAGCGACGACGGCAAGACCCTGTACTACCGCGCGATGAAGCGCCCGGGCTTCGAAGCCGACCGCTTCGGCCTGATGGCGATGGACGTGGCCACCGGCAAGACCCGCGAGATCGCGCCGAAGTGGGACCGCTCGGCCGGCGAGATCGTCCTGTCCGGCGACGGCAAGGGCATCTACACCTCGGCCGACGACATGGGCGAACACCGCCTGTTCCTGGTCGATATCGACAGCGGCGAGGCGGCGGTGATCGCCGAAGGTGGCAGCATCGGGTCGCCGACCCGTGGCGGTACGACCCTGGCCTACACCCGCAACAGCCTCAAGAGCGGCGACCAGATCGTGGTGGCCGCCTTCGATGGTGCCAACGAGCGCGAGATCACCCCGAGCGCCGGCCAGATGCTGCCCGACGTGGCTTTTGGCGACTACGAGCAGTTCCAGTTCAAGGGCTGGAACAACGAGACCGTGCACGGTTACGTGGTCAAGCCGTACAACTACCAGGAAGGCAAGACCTACCCGGTGGCGTTCCTGATCCACGGCGGCCCGCAGGGCAGCTTCGGCAACGGCTGGAGCTACCGCTGGAACCCGCAGACCTACGCGGGCCAGGGCTACGCCGTGGTGATGATCGACTTCCACGGGTCCACCGGCTACGGCCAGGCCTTCACCGATGCGATCAGCCAGCACTGGGGCGACCGCCCGCTGGAAGACCTGCAGAAGGGCTGGGCGGCCGCGCAGAAGCAGTACCCGTTCCTCAACGGCGACAAGGCGTGCGCGCTGGGCGCCAGCTACGGCGGCTTCATGGTCAACTGGATCGCCGGCAACTGGAACGAGCCGTGGAAGTGCCTGGTCAACCATGACGGCGTGTTCGACCAGCGCATGATGGGCTACGCCACCGAGGAACTGTGGTTCACCGAGTGGGAGCAGGGCGGTACGCCGTACCAGAAGGCCGCGAACTACGAGAAATTCAACCCGGTCAACCATGTTGCCGAGTGGAAGAAGCCGATCCTGGTGATCCACGGCCAGCTCGACTTCCGCATTCCGGTCGAACAGGGCCTGGCCGCGTTCACCGCTGCACAGCGCCAGGGCATCGAGTCCAAGTTCCTGTACTTCCCGGACGAAAACCACTGGGTGCTCAAGCCGCAGAACAGCGTGCAGTGGCACGACACCGTCAACGGCTGGTTGAAGCAGCACATCGGCCAGTAAGCCGGATTGCAGCGCCGCCCTCCGGGGCGGCGCTTTTCATTGGCGCCGGCGGCTGACCGGCACCCCCATCGACTCTGCAAGGTTGCCGGCCCCGGCCGGCACTACCAGGATGCTCTCATGCCCCTGATCCAGAACGACATCGTCGTCTTCGGCCTGATCGCCGCCACCCTCGGTGCCGTGTTCTGGACCGCCTCGCGACCGCGCGGGCTGTGGAAACACTTCTACGCCGTCGTGCCGGCTCTGCTGCTGTGCTATCTGATCCCCGGCATCTACAACACCGTCGGGCTGATCGACGGCCAGAACACGCGCCTGTACAACCCGATCGCCCGTGATGTCCTGCTGCCCGCCGCGCTGGTGCTGCTGACCTTGGCGGTGGACATCAAGGGCATTCTGCGGCTCGGCCCGAAACTCATCGCGATGTACCTGGGCGCGTCCTTCAGCATCATGCTCGGTGCAGTGGTGGCCTTTCTGGTGATGAAGTGGATGCATCCGTCCACCGTTGCCGGCGATACCTGGGCCGGCATGGCCGCGCTGGCCGGCAGCTGGATCGGTGGCGGCGCCAACATGCTGGCGATGCGCGAAGTGTTCGACGTCAACGCCACCACCTTCGGCCAGTTCGCCGTGGTCGACGTCGGCGTGGGCTACGTGTGGATGGCGGTGCTGATCTTCATGGCCGGCCATGCATCGAAGATCGACGCGGCCACCGGTGCCGATACCTCGGCGATCGATGCGCTGAAGGTGCGCATCGAGAAGTTCCAGGCCGAACACGAACGCGTGGCCAGCCTGACCGACCTGATGCTGATCATCGCGGTCGCCTTCGGCACCGTCGGCCTGTCGCATGCCATCGCCGGGCCGGTATCGGCCTGGTTCAAGGGCCACGTCAGCTGGGCCCCGCAGTTCAGCCTCGACGCGCCATTCGTCTGGGTCGTGGTCATCTCCACCACCTGCGGTCTGGCCCTGAGCTTCACCCGGGCTCGCAATCTCGAAGGCGCCGGTGCCTCCAAGCTCGGCTCGTTGCTGCTCTACTTCCTGATCGCGTGCATCGGCATGCAGATGGACCTGCTCGCGCTGCTGGAACGCCCGTGGCTGTTCCTGCTCGGCTTGATCTGGATCGCCGTGCACATCGTCCTGCTGTCGACGCTGGCGATGGTGCTGAAGGTGCCGTTCTTCTACTTTGCGATCGGTTCGCAATCCAACATCGGTGGCCCGGCCTCGGCACCGGTCGTGGCGAGCGCGTTCCATCCGTCGCTGGCCCCGGTCGGCGTGCTGCTCGGCACGATGGGCTACGCCACCGGCACCTATCTGGCCTACATCGTCGGCGTCACCCTGCGCTCGCTGGCAGGGCACTAGCCCGGCCCACACCCGGGTAGCGCCCGACCGCTGGTCGGGCGACGGCGCGCAGCGCCGGGGACTTGCACGCACACAGAGCGCGTGCCGGCCAACGGCCGGCACTACCGATGCTTTACGCAGGAAGAAGACCGCGTTCGATCAGCCACGCTTTCGCGTCTTCCGCATCCTGCTCGAACCACGCTCTGGTCGACCCCAGGCGATACGTATACCCCCACGCGTCCATGTCGGCCATCAGCCGATCGCTGCCCACGCCCGGCAGCTGCGCGGCCAGCACGATCTGCAGGTAACAGGTAGCGTCTTCCTCGGGGACCGAATCGGTCGCGTCCGTGTGGACCCGTGCGCGCCGCTCCGGCGGCAGCACGATCAGGTGGCAGGCCTCGTGCAGCATCGAATGCACCGGCGTGTCGTCGCGGACGTACACATCGCTGCCGATGATGCCCGCCTCCGGCTCGCCCCAGTAGCTGCCCGGGATCGGCGCACCCGCCTCGATCCGATGCAGGCGCAGCGCATGCGCCGCCAGCAGTGTGGCGGCATCCTCGAAATCAATATCGCCTACGCAGGTGACCTGCGGCTCGGCGTCGGTGGCGACGGTGGTCATGCAATACGAAAAGTGCGCCCCTTCCGGAGGGAAGGGGCGGTGTCGGTCAGGGCTGCTGCGGACCTTCCGGCAGCGCCACGGAGATATCCAGCACGTCGTGCTCGCCGTCCTTGACCAGGTCCACCTTGACCGCGTCGGCGTCGATATTGACGTACTTCTTGATCACTTCCAGCAGCTCGCGCTGCAGCAGCGGCAGATAATCCGGGCCGCCACGGTGGCTGCGTTCCTGCGCGATGATGATCTGCAGGCGGTTCTTGGCCGTTTCGGCAGTGGTCTTCTTCCGGTTCAGGAAATCGAACAGTCCCATGCTTACCCTCCGAACAGCTTGCTGAAGAAGCCTTTCTTCTCCACGGTGGTGAAGCGCATCGGACGCTCTTCGCCGAGGATGCGGCCCACCGCATCTTCGTAGGCCTGGCCTGCCGCCGATTCGGGGTCCAGGATCACCGGCTCGCCCTTGTTGGACGCGTTCAGCACGTCGCCCGATTCGGGCACCACGCCGATCGCCTTCAGGCCCAGCACTTCCTCGACGTCGGTGATGCTCAGCATCTCGCCACTTTCCACCCGTGCCGGGCTGTAGCGCGTGAGAAGCAGGAAGGCCGGCACACTCTGCCCGGACTCGGCCTTGTGCGTCTTCGAATCGAGCAGGCCGATGATGCGGTCGGAGTCGCGCACCGACGACACTTCCGGGTTCACCACCACCACGGCGCGGTCGGCGTAGTACATCGCCAGGAAGGCACCCTTCTCGATACCGGCCGGCGAGTCGCAGATGATGTAGTCGAAGCCGTCGGCGGCCAGGTCCTTGAGCACCTTGCCCACGCCTTCCTGGGTCAGCGCATCCTTGTCGCGGGTCTGCGAGGCAGCCAGCACGTACAGGTTGTCGAACCGCTTGTCCTTGATCAGCGCCTGCTTGAGCGTGGCTTCGCCGTGTACCACGTTGACGAAGTCGTACACCACGCGGCGCTCGCAGCCCATGATCAGGTCCAGGTTGCGCAGGCCGACGTCGAAGTCGATCACCGCCACCTTTTTGCCACGACGTGCCAGCCCGCAGGCCAGGCTGGCGCTGCTGGTGGTCTTGCCGACGCCGCCTTTGCCGGAGGTGACTACGATGATTTCAGCCAAAGGACTTCTCCTGATTCTTGTATTTTGGGGGCTGCATCAGTCCAGCGCAGCGATCTTGATCTGGTCCTGTTCCAGCCACACCTGCACGGCCTTGCCGCGCAGCGTGTCCGGGACATCGTCCAGTACCTTGTAATGGCCGGCAATGGCGACCAGTTCAGCATGGAAATCACGGCAGAAAATACGCGCCGTGGTATTGCCTTGTGCACCTGCCAGGGCGCGGCCCCGCAGCGTACCGTAGATGTGGATGCTGCCGTCGGCGATCACTTCCGCGCCGGCGCCCACCGTGGCCATCACGGTCAGGTCGCAGTTTTCGGCATACAGCTGCTGGCCCGACCGCACGTTGCTGGTCTGCATGCGGCCGGGCTGCGACGCTGCAGCGGCCGGGGGCGCTGCAACCGGTGCGGGCGTGGCCGCCGCCGCGCGGGTGCGGCGCGGCGGTTCCGGTGCCGGTGGCGGGGCGACGGGTTCGGCCTCGGCGCGCTCGTACTGCGCGCGGAACTTGGCCAGCAGGGGCAGGCCGAGCTGCTGGGACAGCAGCTCGGTCTCGGTGGTGCCGTAGGCCAGCGCCACAGGCAGCACGCCGGCACCACGCAGGCCATCGAGCAGTGCCCGGGCCGTGGCCACGTCGGGCATCTGGCTCAGGCCGCCGAAATCCAGAATCACCGCCGCGCGCCCGAACAGTTTGGGCGCGCGTGCCACGCGGTCGTGCATTTCACGGGTGAGGCGTTCTACGTCGAGGGTGCGGATGCGCAGGTTGGCGATACCGACCTGGCCGATCTTCAGTTCCCCGGCCTGTTCAAAATCCATGTTCGCTGCCACCAATCAGGTCCCCGTCGGCCGTTGTACGCGCAGCGGCTCGCGACGGTGGCCCACCCAGGGCACGTCGGGCAGCTGGTCGCCGTAGGTGTCGTGCACCCACTGGTAACTGCACAGGTCCTTGAGCAGCATGCTGGCGCGCACGTCCACGTGCGACATCGTGTTCTGCCCGACCTCGCGGAAGCCGAAGCTGCCGTGGAAGAGCAGGGCGGCGTCGGCGCCGTGGTCCAGGAACACCTCGCAGGTCATCTGCGGGTAGCGCAGCTCGGCGTAGCTCTGTGCATCGGCATAGAACGCACGGCCGACGCCACCGCCGCGACGGCGGCTGGCGACCACGATGCGGTCGATGTAGAAGAAGCCGGTGCCCAGGTGCTGCTTGAACCAGGCGAAGTTGGTGCTGTCGTGCTGGCTCTCGCTGCCGAAGCCGATCAGGAAACCGGCCAGGTTGCCGTCGCGCTCGGCGACGCGGAAATATTCAGCGGTTTCGTAGAACAGACGCAGTCGCGCGGCATCCAGCGGCAGGATGGCCAGGCCGGCGTTGTTGTTCAGGGCCAGGACGGAATCGAGCTCGTGCTCGCGCACGTCGCGGATGACAATCGACATTGTGACTCCGTGGGGTAACGCGGTTGGCCCATCAAGGGGCCCTGCGCCGGATTATTGCATGGGTGGCGGCCCCCCGCGACCCGGCGGCCATGACTTATGTCCGGGTGCAGGGGCGCAGGTTCAGCCTAAGATGCATCCATGTTGGGATACCTCAGCCAAACCCGAGTACTGCGACTGGCCGGCCTGTTCACCTGGGTCATGCTCGGCCTGCCGCTGGTGTACTCCCAGTACGAAGCCCTGATCCGCCACAGCGGTGGGGTGGACCTGTTCGCCGTGCTGCTGTTCGTGGCCTACCTGGCGTTCGGCGGGGGCTACCTGTGGCTGACCCGTGGTCTGCGCCACGGCGGCCACTCGGCATGGTACGACCGCGCGATCCTGGTTCTGCTGACCGTGTCGGCCCTCGGGGTGAGCTTCCTCAGCGGTTCGGGCCTGGGCAGCATTCTGATGATGGTGGCCGCCGGGGTGATCCCGTGGATGCTGCCGGCACGTGTGGGCGTGATCTGGCTGCTGCTGAGCCAGCTGGCCGTCGCACCGGTCTACTACCTGTTCCTGCCGTTCTCGCTGTTCGAGGCGATAATGCAGTCGCTGCTGTACGGCGGCTTCTCCATGTTCATCTTCGTGACCAGCCTGGTCGCCCGGCAACAGACCGACGCCCGCGAGGAGCAGCGCCGGCTCAACACCGAACTGCGCGCCACCCGCGTGCTGCTGGCCGAGAGCGCGCGCGTCAACGAGCGCACCCGCATCTCGCGCGAGCTGCACGACCTGCTCGGCCACCACCTCACCGCGCTCAGCCTGAACCTGGAAGTGGCCGGCCACATCACCGAAGGCCAGGCCCAGGAACATGTGCACCAGGCCCACACCCTGGCCAAACTGCTGCTCACCGACGTGCGCGAGGCGGTCAGCCAGCTGCGCGACAGCGGCGCCATCGACCTGGCCGCCGCCCTGCGCCCGCTGACCGAACAGGTGCCGTCGCTGGACATCCACCTGGACATCGAAGAGCCGCTGAGCGTGGAAGACCCCGAGCGCGCGCACGTCCTGCTGCGCTGCACCCAGGAAATCATCACCAACGCCGTGCGCCACGCGCACGCCCGCAATCTCTGGATCCGCGTGCGCCGCGAGGCGCCGGGCATGGTGGTGCTGCAGGCGCATGATGACGGGGTGGGGGCCGACGGCATCGTGGTTGGCAATGGTTTGCGCGGGATGCGCGAACGCCTGCAACAATGCGGCGGAGAGCTGCAGATCGAAACCCGCCGGGGACAGGGCTTCCGCCTGTGCGCCTCGGTCCCCGGCGTGCCAGTGCTGATGCTGGGTGCCATCCTGGAAGGAGTGCGTTGATGATTCGCGTCTGCCTGGTCGACGACCAAACCCTGGTGCGGCAGGGGATCCGCTCGCTGCTGGCACTCGACGATGGCATCGAGGTGGTCGCCGAGGCCGCCGACGGGCGCCAGGCGGTGGACGTGGTTCCGCAGGTACGGCCCGACGTGGTGCTCATGGACATGCGCATGCCGGTGATGTCCGGGCTGGAAGCACTGCAGATGCTGTCGCGATTGAACCAGTTGCCGCCCACCATCATCCTGACCACGTTCGACGACGACCAGCTGGTGCTGGCCGGGTTGAAGGCCGGCGCCAAGGGCTACCTGCTCAAGGACGTCACCCTGGAACAGCTCGTCGGGGCGATCCGGACCGTGGCCGACGGCGGCTCGCTGGTCCAGCCGGCCGTGACCCAGCGCCTGCTGTCCGGGCTGGAGCACATGCGCAACGAATTCGTCAGCCTGGACCGGCCCGATCCGTTGACGGACCGCGAGACCGAGATCCTGCGGCTGATGGCCAGCGGGTTCTCCAACAAGGAGATCGCCAATTCGCTGGGCGTGGCCGAGGGCACCATCAAGAACCACGTGTCCAACATCCTGTCCAAGCTGGGCGTGCGCGACCGCACCCGGGCCGTATTGAAGGCCTTCGAACTCCAACTGGTCTGAGGCCCACGGCAAAAACATTCACCGATGGCCGAAAGGCTTGCGGCACAAGGGATGCGGGCGGCTGGCGAGGGGTTTTCGCCGAATCCGGCAAAGAAATATCGCCCATCCCCTACGTGCTGGCACCCGCGATGCGCTATCTTTCCGCTCCTTGTCTATGCAAAACCGCTGCCGGCATGGAAACCGGTGCGCCAATCCTGATCAACAACACCCGCGAAGCCTGCTAGGATTGGCGCTTCGCTTCAATCAACCCGGCCGTGGGATCGGCCCCGGAGACTCCTGAATGACCCGTATTATCGAGTTCCTGATCGCCTTGGGGATCGTGGCTGGCCTGTTCGTCATCATTGGCGTATGTCTGCCGGGCGAGCGCCATATTTCCGAAAGCATCGAGACCAACCGCAAGATGACGATCGTGTTCGACACGGTCAACAGCCTGCGCCGCTTCAAGGACTGGAACCCGCTGCTGCTGCGCGATCCCGCCGTTGAGCTGAAGCACTCCGGCCCGGCCGCCGGCGTGGGTGCCCGCCTGGACTACGCCTCCAAGGAAAGCTCCCTGGGCCAGGGCAGCTGGGTGATCACCGAGTCCGAGCAGAACAAGCACGTGGCGATCGCGATCGAGGACCCGAGCAAGGGCCACGACAAGACCACCAGCTTCACCCTCGAGCCGACCGGCAAGGGTGGCCGCAACGTCAAGATCACGCAGGACTACAGCGTCAAGTACGGCTTCGACCTGTTCGGTCGTTACGCCGGCCTGTACGTCAGCCGCCACATCGGTGACGACCTGAAGCTGGGTCTGAGCCGCATGGCCAACATGCTGGCCACCGTGCCGAACGTTGACTACCGCACTGCCGAAGCCCCGCTGACCGATCTGGCCATCGTCGATGTCCCGGTCGAAGACCTGCTGGTCGTCAACGCCGGCAACGTCGACCGCGGTCAGGAAACCATCACCAAGTCGATCCGCGACAACCAGGAATGGATCAAGCGCGTGATGGAGGCCAACAACCTCGAAGCCGCCGGTCCGCTGCGCATCATCACCACCGACTTCGGTCAGGAGAAGTACGCCTTCGACGTGGCCCAGCCGGTCAAGAAGAAGGGTGCTGAAGCGGCCTCGGCCGAGGCCCTGACGGTGAAGATCGACGGTGACGCACCGGTCAAGTACGTGCATGTCGCGCCGCACCGTTCGGCCCACGCGGCCTATACCGGCCACATGGCGGGTCTGGACGTGGCACGCAACGCTCTGCGTGCCTGGGCTGTCACTGCCGGCAACGAAGTGATCGACCGTCCGTACGAATCCTGGAACGGTGGTGTGGACAAGTCCTTCACCCCGGAAGGTACGTACGACATCTACTGGGCCGTCAAGTAAACCGACGGTTGCCGTGATGTAACGCACGACGAAAACGCGCCGCTTCCTGCGGCGCGTTTTTTTTTGCCGCTCCGTTGTGGGAGCCTTGTCTGGAAGGATGGAAGGATGCTCAACCTCGAACGACGCGCGCGCAGACCCTCACTGCTGGCCTGCCTGGGCGGCCTGCTGGCCGCCGCGGCGGTGGGTCTGTCGGCCTATGCGTCGCATGGCATCGCCGAGCCGCTGGCGCAGTCGCACGTCAACACCGCCGCGCTGTTCGCCTTCGGGCACGGCGTGGCGCTGGCCGCGCTGGGGGCCACCCAGCAGAACCGGGTCGGCAAGCTGGCCCTGTCAGTGCTGCTGCTGGGCACGCTGCTTTTCTCGGGCAGCCTGGTCGCCGGAGCGGTCTGGCAGTTCCGCACCGGCCTGGCGCCGGTCGGCGGCAGCGCGCTGATGCTGGGGTGGGTGGTGTACGCCTTCAATGCCCTGAGGCGTTGAGGTGCCGCGCTTCCGCCGCGGCTTTGATGTGGAGGAGGCATACGCCTGGCTGAGCCGGCGTGACCGTCGCCTCGGCACCTGGATGAAACGGCTCGGTCCGATCGAGCCGCCCCCGGGGTGGGGCCGCTCGTTCGACCCGGTCGATGCGCTGGCGCGGGCGATCCTGTTCCAGCAGCTCAGCGGCAAGGCGGCGTCCACGATCGTGGGCCGGGTGGAAGCGGCGATCGGCAGCCCGCGCCTGCACGCCGATACCCTGGCGCGCATCGATGATCCGGGCCTGCGCGCGTGCGGGGTGTCGGGCAACAAAGCGCTGGCGCTGCGTGACCTGGCGCGGCGCGAGGCGGCCGGCGAGATTCCCGACCTGCGCCGGATGTCGGTGATGGACCACGATGCGATCATTGCCGCGCTGGTGCCGATCCGTGGCATCGGCCGCTGGACCGTGGAAATGATGCTGATGTTCCGCCTGGGCCGGCCGGACATCCTGCCGGTCGACGACCTCGGCGTGCGCAAGGGTGCCCAGCGCGTGGACAAGGCCGCGCTGATGCCGACGCCGAAGGAACTGCAGGCGCGCGGCGCCGCGTGGGGCCCGTTCCGGACCTACGCCAGCCTGTACCTGTGGCGGATCGCCGATTTCACCGACGCGCCGAAGGCGCCCACCAACCGTTCGCAGTACTGAGCGCGGCGGGTCACTCCAGGGCCGGCGTCCTCGGCGCGAAGGCCGGGTCGTCGCTGAGCCGGCGGGGCGGATGGCGTTGCTCCTGCTTCAGGTGGCCGTGGTAGCGGAACGTGGCGATCGTGCCGCGCAGCATCACCCCGCAGACCACCACCATCCAGGCCAGGCCCGGCACCGTCGGGCCGTCGCCAACGACAAGCAGCAGGACCTTGCCCGCGAGGTAGTAGGCCATCAGCAGGCAGGCGGCCACGCGGCTGGCGCGCAGCACGCCCCAGGACAGCGCGATCTGGATGCACGCATCGACCAGGAACACGGCCGCGGCCAGCGACATGCCGATGCGCCCATCCGATGTCTCGATGCTGATCTGGACCGCATCACCCAGGTGGTACACGGCCATCCCCACTGCCAGCACGGCCAGGATCGCGCCCAGTGCGGCCATCTGCCGGATCGGTGAGGTGAGCGGGCGCGGTGCGTGATCCCACGCCCGGCGCGGTGCGGCTGGCCGCGTCGTCGTGCCCACCTGATACGGGCTGATGTCGTCCATGATCCCGCTCCCTTGTTCGAATGCGAAGGTTAGTCGCCCGCCGGGTGCCAGCACCAGTGCCAGGGTTCGTAGACGATGCCGTGCGGATTGTCGCGTGGGTAGCTCAACCGGAAGCCGGCGTCGGCCGCGTGCGCCGTCAGCCAGGCAAAGGCGGGGGTGGCCTCGAAGCTCGCTTCCGCCGGGGGTTCGCCCGGACTGCCGATGTCCAGCGCACGTCCACCGTGATGCTCGCTGTAGCCCGGTGCCGCGTTGACGGTGAGGATATCGGCCACCGCCAGCCCACGCGCGCGTTTGCGCTCGAAAATGCCGAGCTGGTAATCGTGGCTGCGATAGCCGGAGATGGCCTCCAGCACGATCCCGTCGGCGGCGGCCTGGGCGCGCATGCGCTGCCAGCTGCGTGCCGCGCGATGGTGCAGCCACAACGGGCGACGGTAGCGGTCGCGGCCGGCGAACTGCAGTCGTGCCGGTTCGGCTTCCAGCGCCAGCCCGGTCGTGTGCTCGTAGGCCTGCGCATCGACCCCGAGCTGCGCCAGGCGCAGCTCCAAGCCGTGCAGCGGCAATACCCCGTCCAGATCGTGCGCACGCTCGCGACCGGTGAGGTGGTGTTCGAGCGCATCCAGCGCCGCGTCGATGCCGGGTTCGCGCATCAGCCGCGGCACCAGCGGCAGTACGCCGTGCGTGGATACCGCCGCCAGGTAGCGACCATCACGCTTGCGCCGCAATACCGTGTGGGCAGTCGCCAGGGCACGCGCATCGGCATTGCCGCGTGCGCGCAGCAGTCCGCCGGGCCACAGTTCGATCTCGGCGGTATTGATCAGCAGGGCAGGGGATCCGCGCATGTGCCCAGCTTAGTGCGTGGCCGCAGGCCCGGCCAGCGCCTGCAGTGCCGCCAGCAGGGCGCGGGGCTGCTCGGGGCTGAGCAGGAGCACGCTGCCGTCGTGCAGGGGGATGTGCAGCACGCGGCTGGCGTCGGTGAGCAGGCAGTACGCACGGTTGCCGTCGCGCAGCCGGTAGTGCCCGGCGTTGAAGCCGGGCACGCCGTAGCCGTTGAGCATCATCCGCGGGCGGAGCGCGTCATGTCCGGCCAGGTCCACCACCCGCGCCTTGGCCAGCATCATCGCCTGCACCGGCACCTGCCTGCGGTAGAACGCGGCCGTGACGTCCAGCGTGCTGCCCTGCAGGGTGATGCGGCGGCGGAAAAAGGCCCAGGTCAGCACCGCCAGCAGAAGCGCCAGGAACGGCACGGTCAACGCCAGTTCGTGCGTGGTGCGCTGGTCGGACTGCAGCGTGCCGACCACGATCAGCGCCGCGCAGCCGAGCAGCGGCACCCACAGCCAGAGCAGCCGCCACACCGCTGCAGGTGCCACCGCGAAGGTGCGGGCGGCAGGGAGTGCCGCGCTCACGGCTGTGCTCCGATCCATCGCGCCACATCATCAATCAGCGGCGCGGCCACGTGGCCGGGCCGGGTGTATTCCTTCGGCGATCCCGGACCTTCACCGGCGATGCCGAGGTGATTCAGTGCCGGGTAGTCGCGGAAGGTGACCGCACGTTGCCGTGCCAGCCCGCGCCTCCACAGCTGCCAGTCGGTATCGACCACCTGGAAGTCGCGCCCGCCCTGCAGCAGCAGGATCGGCTGCGCCAGGGCGCGCGCGTCGGCAACCGGATCGATCGCCTCGAACGACTGCCAGTACCGTGCCGGCTGGCCCAGCGGCAGGTCGGCGGCGTCCGTCGGTGCCGTGCCGCGCGCGGCGGCGATCTGCGCATCGAGCTTGTCCAGGAAGGCCTGCTCATCGGCACTGATCTGGCCGTCCAGGCCCAGCAGGTAGCGGTTCTGTTCGGGCAGCAGGGTGAGCAGCGAGCGCGCCGGCGCGGACCAGAGCACTACCCCGGCGACCTTGCCCGAGTGGCTGGCGATGCGCGGGGCCAGCATGCCGCCCTGGCTGTGGCCCATCACATAAAGATGCCGCGGATCGATACCGGCGGTAGCGGCCAGCGCCGCAATGGCGGCCACCGCATCGTCGGTGGTTTCATCGTCCACGGTGTAGCCGGTACCGCTGAAATCCTGCGGACGGGCGTGGGTACGCTTGTCGTAACGCAGGACCGCGATGCCCTGCGCCGCCAACCCGCGCGCCACGTCCAGGAAGGGCCGGTTGGCGCCGATGGTTTCATCGCGGTCTTGTGGACCGGAGCCATGCACCAGCACCACCGCGCGGAACGGCCCCGTGCCGGCGGGCATGGCCAGCGTGCCGGGAAGGCTGCCTCTGGTGGTGGGAATCTCCAGCGGCTGCTCGCGATAACCGGCGCCGGCAGGCACGTCCGGGGCGGGCGCCGCAGGCGTGGCGGCGGGCCGGAAGATCAGCCCGGCGACACGGCCGGCCGCATCCACGGCCACCTGCGCATCGACCGTGCCGGTGGCGAACTGCAGGGGCTGCACGATAACCTGCATGCCCTGGTGGGGGGTCACCCGCGCCGCGCCGCGGCCGCGCGGTTCGCCGAAGGACTGCCACAGCGCCTGCAGCGTGGCGGCGGGCGCGGCCTGGGCCAGTTCCGGCGTGAACAGCGCCTCGGCCGCCTGCGCATCGCCGGCCTGCAGTCGGTCCAGCACGGCAGTGGCGGTCTGTTCCGGCGGCGCGGCCGCAGCCGCCAGCGCCAGGCTGGCGAACATCAGAGCGGCGCCGCGACGGAGCGTCGTGTGCATCTCAGGCCTCCTGTTTGAAGACCAGGACCGCTGCGGTCATCGGTGCGGCCATGACGATGTTGACCAGTTCCCAGCCAAGCTGCCCATGCCGGTTCAGTTGCGTCTGCACTTCCTCGGTGTCCATCTTCCCCGACCAGCTGGGCTTCACTTCCACGGTCAGGTACTTCCAACGCTTGCTCATTCACTGTTCTCCTTGTTGGCATCCGGTTTGGGAAGGCGTCCGGCCTTGCGCAGTGCGTCGCGCAGCACGTACTCGATCTGTGCGTTGAGGCTGCGCAGCTCGTCATCGGCCCAGCGCTGCGCGGCCGCCAGCACGTCGGCGTTGATGCGCAGCGGATAGGCTTTCTTCTCGGCCATGACGTCAGTACAACGAGCCGGCGTTGACGATCGGCTGGGTGCCACGGTCCGAGCACAGCACCGTCAGCAGGTTGCTGACCATGTGCGCCTTGCGCTCTTCGTCCAGCTGCACGACGCCGTTTTTCTGCAGCTCGGCCAAGGCCATTTCGACCATGCCCACCGCACCGGCCACGATCCGCGTACGTGCGGCGATCACGGCGTTGGCCTGCTGGCGCTGCAGCATCGCCTGGGCGATTTCGGCGGCGTAGGCCAGGTGGCTGATGCGCGCGTCGAGCACCTGTACGCCGGCATCGGCCAGGCGCTCGGCCAGTTCGTCCTTGAGGTGCTGGGAGATCTCGGCGGCGTGACTGCGCAGGGAGAGCTGGCCGTCTTCATGCTGGTCGTACGGGTAGCTGGTGGCCATCGCGCGCAGGGCCGATTCGGACTGGATGTGCACGAAGCTCTCGTAGTCGTCCACGTTGTAGACCGCCTCGGAGGCGTCCACCACCTGCCAGACGATCACTGCGGCGATCTCGATCGGGCTGCCATCCAGTTCATTGACCTTCAGTTTGCCGCTTTCGAAGTTGCGCACGCGCTGGCTGACCTTTCTCTTGCTGAAGAAGGGGTTGTTCCAGCGCAGACCGTTGTCCTTGACCGTGCCGACATACTTGCCGAACAGGCTCAGCACCACGGCCTGGTTGGGCTGCACGGTGTATACGCCGGCCAGCACCAACATCGCCAAGGCACCGATGCCCAGCCCCGCGAGGATCGACAGCACCGCCAGCGCGCCGCCGGCCTGCTTCTGCTCGATGACACCGCCCACAAACAGGGCGCCGCCCAGCAGAGACGCCAGCAGCACCAGGGCGAGCAGCACCAGGCCGGACATCGAACGGATGGTTTTCTCTTTCACGGGGATCGTCCTTGGGAGGGTTGGGACTCAAAGATATCAAAATGATATCAACATGCAAGTGCCTCCTGTCCCGGGATCATCCCGTCGCCGGCCGCCACGCTCTAGAATGCCCACCCGCCCCTGATGCCCGGAAAACGCCATGACCACGCTCGGCACGCCGCTGTCTCCTTCCGCCACCCGCGTCCTGCTGCTGGGCTCGGGCGAACTGGGCAAGGAGGTCGCCATCGAGCTGCAGCGGCTGGGGGTGGAGGTGATCGCCGCCGACCGCTATGCCGATGCCCCGGCGATGCAGGTGGCGCATCGCGCGCATGTGATCGACATGCTCGATGCGATGGCGCTGCGCGCGCTGATTGCCCAGGAACAGCCGCACCTGATCGTCCCGGAGATCGAGGCCATCCACACCGAAACGCTGGTGCAGCTCGAGCAGGAGACCGGCCAGCGCGTGGTGCCCACCGCGCGCGCTGCGCGCCTGACGATGGACCGCGAAGGCATCCGTCGCCTGGCCGCCGAAACCCTGGGGCTGCCGACCTCGCCGTACCGGTTCGTCGATACCGAGGCCGAGTACCGCGCCGCCGTGGCGGCGATCGGCCTGCCGTGCGTGGTCAAACCGGTGATGTCGTCGTCGGGCAAGGGCCAGAGCACCCTGCGCAGCGAGGCCGACATCGCGCCGGCCTGGGAATACGCGCAGACCGGCGGCCGCGCCGGCGCGGGGCGCTGCATCGTCGAAGGCTTCATCGATTTCGACTACGAAATCACCCTGCTGACGGTGCGCCATGCCGGCGGCACCTCGTTCTGTGCCCCGATCGGCCACTGGCAGAAGGACGGCGACTACCGCGAAAGCTGGCAGCCGCAGCCGATGTCGCCGCGCGCGCTGGCGCGTGCCGAAGAAATCTCGCAGGCCATCACCGACGATCTCGGCGGCTGGGGCCTGTTCGGCGTGGAGCTGTTCGTGAAGGGCGACGAGGTGTGGTTCAGCGAAGTCTCGCCGCGCCCGCATGACACCGGCCTGGTCACGCTGGCCTCGCAGGAACTGAGCGAGTTCGCGCTGCACGCCCGGGCGATTCTCGGCCTGCCGATCCCGCTGATCCGCCAGAGCGGTCCGTCCGCCTCCTGCGCGATGCTGGCGCACGGCGAAGGCGTGCCCTTCTTCAGCAATGTGGATGCCGCACTGGTCCATCCCGACACGGCGCTGCGCCTGTTCGGCAAGCCCAGCGTGCATGGTCACCGCCGCGTCGGCGTCACCCTGGCGCGCGGCGCCGATATCGACGACGCACGCCGCATCGCGCGTGAGGCGGCCGACGCCATCGGGATTGAACTGCGCCCCTGACCGGGGCGCAATGAAGCGGTAGGTACGTCCCTCAGCGCACGTCCACCCACACCAGGTGGTGGTCGCTGCCATCGGCGATTTTCGCCTCCGGGTGTTCGTTGGCGGGCCAGAACACGCCGCTGCCCACGTAGCTGAAACCGACCGAGGGCAGCACGTAATCCAGGCGCATCGTGCCCGACTTCGGCCCGAAATCGCCGGTGGCATGGAACGGCGCACCCTTGCGTACGATGCCCTTGGCCGCATAGGCCAGGCTGGTCTGTTCGGCGCCTGCACTGCGCGGGGTCGGATAGCGCAGCACGCGTGCGTTCTCGATCAGCTCGACAATCGCCTCGTGGCGGCCATCGCCATCGACCGGGTCGTTGTTGAGGTCGCCCAGGATCACGAAGCGCGCGTCCTGCGCCAGGCCGCCGCACTGGCCGCGGTCGTCGCACAGCCAGGGCTTGTCGCCGGCCGACAGGTACTCCTGCCACAGGCGCAGCTCATCGTGGTTGCGCGCGGCGTTGCGCTTTTCTGGGCCATCGAACACCGGCGGTGTGGGGTGCGAGACCAGCGCGTGGACCACGCCGTTCGGCGTGGTCACCGGCACGTCCCAATGCGATTTGGAGGACAGGCGCAGCTGCGACCACACGTGGTCGTTGTAGAAGGAGGTGCCCGTCCGCGGATCGATCGGCCGCAGCGCGCCCGGCATCGTGCTCCACTTCAGCAACTGGAAGCTGCGGACCTTGTCCGCATCGATCGGGTAGCGCGACAGCACCAGCATGCCGTACTGGCCCGGGTGCAGGCCGTAGCCCCAGGCATCGTTGCCGCGGGCGCGGCCGTCGCCGCCGATCTCACCGTTGTTGTCCAGGTCCAGCCCGCTCTGTACGCCGGTGTTGACCGGGGCGAGGTAGCGGTAGGCGTAGTGCAGCGGCTCGCCGCCGCCGGGCTGGGCGGTGCCCAGGTAGCGCTGCTGGAACAGGTCGGCGGCGCGGTGGGCGTCGTCGTAGTCGAACTCGTTGAGCAGCACCAGGTCCGGGCGGACCTGCTGCAGCACTGCGGCGATCTTGCGTGCGTGCTCGCTGTCGCCTTCCAGCTCGGCGATCAGCCCGCCGGTCTCGTCGCTGTACAGCGAGGTGTTGTAGGTGGCAATCCGCAGGGGCGCGGAGGACGTGTCCGGCATGGCGGCGGTCTTGACGGGGCTCTGGGCGCAGGCGCTGCACAGCAGGGCCAGGGCAAGGATCAGGGGATGGGCTTTCATGCGCATATTCTGCACCCGACGCGATGTCAGCGGTGCGTCAGCGCCCGTCCCGGTCGTCGTCGAAATCGTGCCAGCGGCGGCCGTCGTAGGCCTCCAGCGGGCGGAAGCGGCGCTTGTAGTCCATCTTGCGGTGGTCGCGGATCCAGTAGCCCAGGTACAGGTGTGGCAACTGTTCGCGACGGGCCCAGGCGATCTGCTGCAGGATCGCGAAGGTGCCCAGGCCGCGCGCGGCCTGGTCCGGATCGAAGAAGGTGTACACCGCCGACAGCCCCTGCGCGGTGACGTCGGTGACGGCCACGCCGAGCAGGTCGCCGCGGTGCCCCGGCTGGCCCGGCCCGCGCACCTCCAGGAAGCGGCCCTGCGACCATTGCCCGATCAGGAACTGGTCGAACTCGTGCGGGCCGTGTTCGTCCATGCCGCCCTGGGCGTGGCGATGGGTCAGGTAGCGGTGGTACAGCGCGAACTGCTCGTCGGTCTGTTCGGCTGCCACGATCCGCACCTCAAGGTCGGCGTTGCGTGCCAGGCAGCGGCGCTGGCTGCGGTCCGGCGCGAAGCGCGCCACCGGGACACGCACCGCCACGCAGGCATGGCACTGCGCGCAGTGCGGGCGGTAGACCAGATCGCCCGAGCGGCGGAAGCCCCAGCTCAGCGCCATCGGGTACAGGGACCCCAGGCGTGCGTCGTGGGGGTCGAGCACCAGGTCGCGCGCGGCCCGGTCCGGCCAGTAGCCACAGGGGTGGTCGCCGGTCTGGAACAGTCGCAGCTCGTCGTCGCGGTCGCCGTATATTGCCATGCGCCCAGCATAGCGCCCGGCCGTCGCAGGCGGCGCGACTGTCTGCCAAATGAACACGGCCGCCGGGACGGTCAACCCCGACGGTGCCCGCGCGTTGTTACCGGTGTGGGTGCCCACGCACCGCACACGGATTTCCCTACGAACCGGAGTGACCCATGCGCAATCGCAACCCCCTTCTGCTGATGGCCCTGCTGATGACCACCGGTGCGACCGGTCTGGCGGTGGCCGCCGATGCCCCGACCCCGACCGGTGCGCCGGCCCGCGCCACGCTGGACACCAACGGCGACGGTTTCATCGACCGCACCGAGGCGGCCAAGGCGCCGCGTCTTGCCGCCAAGTTCGACACCCTGGACGCCAACAAGGATGGCAAGCTCTCGCGCGAAGAACTGCCGCGCTGGCATGGCAAGCGGCACGGCCGTGGCCCGGGTGGCCGCGACGACATGATGGCCAGGCTGGATACCAACAAGGACGGCCGCATCAGCCGCGAGGAGGCCAAGGCTGATCCGCGCCTGGCCGCGCGCTTCGACCAGATGGACGTCAACAAGGATGGCTACCTGGACAAGGCCGACCGCGAGTTGCGCATGAAGCAGCACCGCGATGCGTGGTTCGCTGCCGCCGACACCAACAAGGACGGCCAGATCAGCAAGGCCGAGTTCGACGCCGCCAAGGGCCCGTTCGGTGGTCCGCGCGGCGGTCACCGGGGTGACGCTCCGCCGGCACCGAAGGCCCGCTGACGCAGCGTCCGCCCATCGCAACGCACCGCCGGGCCCCGGCCCGGCACCCCACACCGCCGATCATCGACCGGCGGTGTGCTGTCCGGCCTCAGGCATGCCCCAGCCGGACGCCCCGGGCGATCACCCCGGCGATCACCACGAGCATCAGCAGGTTCACCGCCATCATCGCCTTGCCGCCGTACATCCACTGGTAGGTCCACGTTGGCCCGCTGCGTCCGTGGCGGGCGGCATCGCGGGCGATCATCGGCGCCATGATCCGCTGCAGCGGCACCAGGCACTGGTAGTTGACGACGGCCAGCCCGATCACCAGCGCGATCAGCGGCCAATACCACGTGGCCTGCAGCGCGGTCAGAACGAAAACCGCCATGCACATCAGCATGGCGGTGAAGGTGCTGTAGTGCACGAACCCGCGCACGGCCGCGCGCTCGGCATCGGTTTCCGCATAGCGCATCAGGTAGCGCCCGCCGAGGTAGCTGCCGACCACGCCGCCCACCATGCCGCCCACCGCCGCGCCCCAGTCGAAGCCACTGCCAAACAGGTGGCTCTGGCTGGCGGCGGCGCCCAGCGAGCCCATCGCCGCGCCGCCGGACAGGCTGGCACCCCCCAACCCGAGCTTGCCGGTACCGATGCCGGTGCCGATCAGGATCGCCGCACTGGCCGTGCCGGGCGCAGCGACCAGCGCCATCGACACCACCGTGGTGGCGAACGCCGCGCTGGGCGCCGAACTGCGGGCAAAGTCGCCGAAGCGGCGCAGCATCTCCTCGCGTACCGTGGCCCGCGCCCGCGACAGCCGTTTGCGCACGGCGGCATCGCTCAACCCGAGCAGGTCGGCCACCTGCTGGGAACGCTGGCCCTCGCGGTAATACAGCAGCAGCGTTTCGCGGCTGTCTTCGGGCAGCGCTGAAATGATTTCCTCGGCGGCCACTTCTTCTTCCACCCGTTGCAGGTACTCCGGCGCGCTGGGACGGGGATCGGCGGCCATGCTGATCGCCATCTCGGCCGCCTCGCCCGACAGTGGCCGGCCGCGGTTGGCGCGCAGCCAGTCGCGGGCCAGGTTGCGGGTGATCTGGCGCAGCCACGGCAGGAAGCTGGCGTGGCTGTGCAGCTGGTTGAGCTGCTGCCAGGCCTTGATGAAGGCCTCCTGCGCGATGTCCTCGCTGGCTTGCACGTCGCGGGTGATCGCCAGGGCGATCGCGGTCACCGTGTTCTGGCAGGCCAGCACGATACGGCCGTAGGACTGCTGACAGCCGCCCGCAGCGGCGGGCAGTTCGCGCTCCAGTGTGGCGGTCAACGGGTGTGGCGTCATGGCATCGGTCCCTGGGGATAGTGACATCATGACGGGGCAGGGCAGGGAATGTGACCGCCGGACGCGGCTTACGGTTGCTGTGCCGGCGTGATCCGCACGCGGACGTCTTCCTCTTCCTGTGCCGGTTGGGTGGCCGGTGCCTGCGGTGGCGCCTGCCGGGTCTGCACGGGCTCCGCCGTGGGCGCGCCACGGTGGCGCATCATCACCACCATCGCCACTGCTGCGATGACCAGCAGCAGGCCGATGCGAATGCGCCAGGCCCAGTTGCGGCGCGGCGCCACCTCGCCTACCTGGTCGCGGAAGGCGAACTCGGCGGTGGGGTGGTCGCGCCGGGTGGTTTCCAGCAGGCGTGCGTCGCGCAGGATCTCACGCGCGCGCGGCTGATCGTCGGCATGCACCACCCACAGGGTCGGGTGGGTGGACGCCTTGCTGGTGTCCAGGTAGCTGAACTGGCTGCCGCGCTTGCTGTGGTACGAGCGCCCGTTGGTGATGCGCACGTCGATGCCCGCATCGCGCAGCAGCTGGGCCACGCCTTCCACGGTTTCCACGCGCTGGCTGCTGAAAATCTGACGCATATCGAATTAGTCCTTGGCCGGGACGGCGGCGGCCGCGGCACTGTCGGTGACCACGCGGATCAGCCCTTCCTGCGCGGTGCTGGCGACCAGTACACCGTCGCGGGTGAAGAACTGGCCACGGGCCAGGCCGCGCGAATCCTGCGCGCTGGGGCTGTCCAGCGAATACAGCAGCCAGTCGTCGGCGCGGAACGGGCGGTGGAACCAGATGGCGTGGTCAAGCGAGGCCATCTGCACGTGTGGCTGGTAATAGCTGATGCCGTGCGGGAACGTGGCCGTGCCGAGCAGGTGGAAGTCCGAGGCATAGGCCAGCAGGGCCTGATGCAGCTCGGGGGCATCGCCCACGGTTTCGTTCAACCGCAGCCACACCTGGTGGTAGGGCGGCCGCTTGGGCGGGTTGAGTTCGTCGCGCGGGTACACGTGGCGGAACTCGAACGGGCCGCCGCGCGACAGCCAGCGCTGGACCTTGATCGGCAGGCGTTCGAGCACCTCCGGCGGCAGCGGGCGGTTGGGTTCGATGTCTTCAGGTTGCGGCACTTCCGGCATCTTGTGCTGATGCTCGGCACCGCTCTCGGCCTGCTGGAACGAGGCCGCGCAGAAGAAAATGACCTTGCCGTGCTGGATCGCGGTGACCCGGCGCACCGAGAAGCTGCCGCCATCGCGGGTGCGGTCCACGTCGTAGACGATGGGGTGGTCGATGTTGCCGGCACGCAGGAAATAGGCGTGCAGTGAATGCACGTGGCGGCCGTTGTCCACCGTGGCCTGAGCGGCCGACAGCGCCTGGCCCAGCACCTGCCCACCGAACACATACTTTGTGCCGATGTCGCGGCTCTGGCCGCGGAACAGGTTGTCTTCCAGGCGTTCGAGCGTGAGCAGGTCGATCAGCTCGGAAACGACGGGTTCGTGCGTGTCGGACAAGGGAGGCAACCAGCAGAGGGGGGCGAACCCGAATTATAGGGCAGCGCCGGCCGCTGGCCGGCATGACGGCCCCCGCGTGCTGGTCAGGCCTTGCCCAGCCGGGCGACCAGGGTCTGGAGTGCCTGCTGGGCGTCCGGGGCGTACCAGGCCTCCACGAAGCGGTCCAGCTGGATCAGGTCAGGATGCAGCGCTTCATGCAGATCGGTGCGTGCGATGGCGCGGGTGAGCAGCATCGGCTGGCGCGGCAGCTTCAGCAGGCGCTGCAGCCAGGCCACCGCGCGCGGCACCACCTGCGGTGCGTCGGCCAGTTCGTCCACCAGGCCGATGGCCAGCGCGCGCTCGGCCGGCACCATCTCCCCGCCGATCAGCAACTGGGTGGCGCGGTGATGGCCCACCACGCGACGCATCAGGCGCTGGATGCCTTCCGGCGCCACCAGGCCGACCTGCACCTCGTTCAGTCCGATCACCGTCGGCTGGGCCGGGTCCGCGCTGCGCGCCAGCACCCGGTAGTCGCAGCACAGGGCCAGCACGCAACCGCCGGCCGGCGCATGCCCGGTCAGTGCCGCCACCACCGGTACGCGGCATTCGGCCAGGGTGCGCACCGCGCCGAAGAACGCCTGCCAGCTGTCCAGCAGCTTGTGCCTGTCCTCACCGTGGCCGAGCAGGTGCGGCACATCCATGCCGGCGCTGAAGATGCGCTCGCTGCCGGACAGCACGATGCCGTGCACATCGTCGGTCATGGCCTGGTTGACCGCATGGATCAGGTGACGGCACAGCTCGGTGTCCAGTGCGTTCACCGGCGGGCGTGCCAGCCGCAGCTCGCGGATGGGGCCGTGGTTGATCACCTCGATAAGCGTCGTCATGCTGCGATCTCGTTGCGGACAGGGAACTGAGGCGATGATAACCAAACCATTCGTGTGCGTATTGTTGGGCCTGTGTGCGTTCGCAGCATCGGCCGCGGCGGCCGAACCTGCGTGCGTGACCGTGCGTGAGGGCTGGGTGCGCCTGCCGCCGGGCGCGATGCCGATGGCGGCCGGCTACGGGCGGATCCGCAATGACTGCCCGAACGCCGTGGTGGTGGTCGGCGCGGGCAGCCGGGCATTCGGCGATGTGTCGCTGCATGAAACCACCCTGGTCAATGGCGTCAGCCGGATGCGCGAGGTCGAGCGGATGCCGATCGCACCGGGCGCCACGGTGGACCTGAAACCCGGTGGCCTGCACCTGATGCTGATGCAGCCTGCCATCGCCCTGAAGGAAGGCGGGCAGGTCCCGCTGCGGCTGAGCCTGGAAGACGGCCGCAAGGTGGACGCCACCCTGCAGGTGCGCAGAGCGACGCCCTGACAACGCGCGGCACTGATGGGGGCCGGATAGGCGGATCAACCGCAGCCGGGTGGAACCCGGCGCTACGAGGCGTTGCGGATCGCATCCGGCAGGGGCGCGCTTTTGCCGGTCTGAGTGTCCATCCACACCACCACCACGTTGCCATCCGAATACAGGCGGGTGTCGTCCTGCTGGTCCACGATGCGATGTCCGATGGTGATGCTGCTGTTGCCCAGCCGCTCCACGAACAGTTCCACCACAATGTCGTTGGGCCACACGATCGGCAGGCGGTAATTGACGTTGGTGGCCGCCACCACGGGGGCGATGCGGTCGGTCATCGATACGCCGTCCACGCCCAGCATCCAGCGCACGCGCGCCTCCTCCAGATAGGAGATGTACTTGGCGTTGTTGACGTGGCCCATGCTGTCCATGTCGCGCCAGCGCACGCTGATCGGTACGCGGGCAAGAATGGTGTGGTCGGTGCTCATCAGGCGTCCTTCTTCTTGCGGGTGGTGCCGGTCTTGCTGGCCTTGCCGGTACTCTTGGCAGCGGCCGCCTTCCTGGCCGGCTTTTCCGGCTTGACCTTGCGGGGAGGGCGGGCGTCAGGCTTGTTGGCCACGGCGGCCGGGCGCTCCGGGCGCGCAGTGATCGAGGGCAGCATCTTGGCCAGGAACTGGCCGGTGTACGAAGCCGGGTGCGCGGCCACGTCTTCCGGCGTGCCGGTGACCAGGATGGTGCCACCGCGGTGGCCGCCCTCCGGACCCAGATCGACGATCCAGTCGGCGGTCTTGATCACATCCAGGTTGTGCTCGATCACCACCACCGTGTTGCCCTCGTCGCGCAGCTTGTGCAGCACGCCAAGCAGCGCTTCGATGTCGTGGAAGTGCAGGCCGGTGGTCGGCTCGTCGAGGATGTACAGGGTGCGGCCGGTATCGCGCCGCGAGAGTTCCTTGGACAGCTTCACGCGCTGCGCTTCACCGCCGGAGAGGGTGGTCGCGCTCTGGCCCAGCTTGATGTAGCTCAGGCCCACATCGACCAGCGTTTCCAGCTTGCGTGCGATGGACGGCACCGGCTCGAACAGCTTCAGCGCATCTTCGACGGTCATCTGCAGCACGTCGTTGATGTTGTAGCCCTTGTACAGGATCTCCAGCGTTTCGCGGTTGTAGCGCTTGCCGTGGCACACATCGCAGGGCACGTACACGTCCGGCAGGAAGTGCATTTCCACCTTGATCAGGCCATCGCCCTGGCAGGCTTCGCAGCGGCCGCCGCGGACGTTGAAGCTGAAGCGCCCCGGCGAATAGCCGCGCGCACGCGCTTCGGGCACCTGCGCGTACAGCTCGCGCAGCGGGGTGAACAGACCGGTGTAGGTGGCCGGGTTCGAGCGCGGCGTGCGGCCGATCGGCGACTGGTCGATGTCCACCACCTTGTCGAACAGGTCCAGCCCGTCGACCTCCTTGTACGGCGCGATCGGGTGTGAGGCACCGTTGATCTCGTTGGCGGCCAGCGAGAACAGGGTGTCGTTGATCAGCGTCGACTTGCCCGAGCCGGACACGCCGGTAATGCAGGTCAGCAGACCCGACGGAATGTCCAGGTCCACGCCCTTGAGATTGTTGCCGCTGGCACCGCGCAGGTGCAGCGTCATCTTCGGGTTGGGCTTGTGCCGGCGCGCCGGAATCTCGATGGCGCGCTTGCCCGACAGGTACTGGCCGGTGAGCGAGCGCGGTGCATCCAGGATGTCCTGCAGCGTGCCCTGGCCGACGATCTCGCCGCCGTGCACGCCCGCGCCCGGGCCGATGTCCAGCACGTAATCGGCCAGGCGGATGGCGTCTTCGTCATGCTCGACCACGATCACCGTGTTGCCCAGGTCGCGCAGGCGGGTGAGGGTGCCGAGCAGGCGTTCGTTGTCGCGCTGGTGCAGGCCGATGGACGGCTCGTCGAGCACGTACATCACGCCGACCAGGCCCGCACCGATCTGGCTGGCCAGCCGGATGCGCTGGGCTTCGCCACCGGACAGAGTGTCGGCCTTGCGCTCCAGGGTGAGGTAATCCAGGCCCACATCGACCAGGAAGCCCAGCCGCTCGCCGATCTCCTTGACGATCTTGCCGGCGATCTCGCCACGCCATCCCGGCAGGCTCATGCCGCTGAAGAACTTCAGCGCCTCGTCGATCGGCAGCACCACCAGTTCCGGCAGCGCACGGTCGGCCACGAACACATGGCGGGCGGCCTTGTTCAGGCGCGCGCCGTGGCACTCGGGGCAGTCGCGTTCGCTGATGTACTTGGCCAGTTCCTCGCGCACCGCCGCCGATTCGGTTTCCTTGTAGCGGCGCTCGAGATTGGGAATGATGCCCTCGAAGCGGTGCTTGCGCTGGGTGCGCCCGCCGGCCTCGGTGAAGTAGGTGAAGGTGATGGTCTCCTCGCCGCTGCCGTACAGCACGGCCTGGCGCACATCCTCGGGCAGGCTCTGCCACGGCGCGTCCACGTCGAACCTGTAGTGCTTGGCCAGCGAGGCGATCAGCTGGAAGTAATAGGCATTGCGGCGGTCCCAGCCGCGCACGGCGCCGGCCGACAGCGACAGCTCCGGGTGCACCACCACGCGCGAGGGATCGAAGAACTCGGCCATGCCCAGGCCGTCGCAGCCGGGGCAGGCGCCCACCGGCGAGTTGAACGAGAACAGGCGCGGTTCCAGCTCCGGCAGCGAGTAATCGCAGACCGGACAGCTGTACTTGGACGAGAACAGATGGGCCGGCGCGTCTTCGACATCCAGCGACTGCACCGAGACCATGCCGTCGCCGAGCTTGAGCGCGGTTTCAAAGCTCTCGGCCAGGCGCTGCTTGATGTCCTCGCGCGGGCGGAAGCGGTCGATCACCGCTTCGATGGTGTGCTTCTGGCGCAGCGCCAGCGGCGGCACCGCATCGATTTCATGCAGCACGCCGTCCACGCGCACGCGCACGAACCCCTGCGCGCGCAACTGGTCGAACACCTGGGCATGCTCGCCCTTGCGTTCGCGGATCACCGGGGCCAGCAGCATGTAGCGCTGTTCCTGGTCCAGGGTCAGAACGTGATCGACCATCTGGCTGACCGTCTGCGCTTCCAGCGGGTAGCCGTGGTCGGGGCAGCGCGGGCTGCCGACACGGGCGTACAGCAGACGCAGGTAGTCGTAGATCTCGGTGATCGTGCCGACGGTCGAACGCGGGTTGTGCGACGTCGACTTCTGCTCGATCGAGATCGCCGGGGACAGACCCTCGATGTGGTCCAGGTCCGGCTTCTCCATCACGCTCAGGAACTGCCGGGCATAGGCCGACAGCGACTCCACGTAGCGGCGTTGGCCTTCGGCGTAGATCGTGTCGAACGCCAGCGAGGACTTGCCCGAGCCGGACAGGCCGGTGATGACGATGAGCTTGTCGCGGGGCAGGTCGAGATCGATGTTCTTGAGATTGTGCGTCCGCGCGCCGCGGATGCGGATGAAATCCATCGCCATGGGGGATCCGTTGTGGGGCTTCGACCCGGGGGTCGGCAAGCGGGTGGGGCAAGCGGAGACGGCAATCGGTCAGCCTACCGAGCTTGGGATTTGGGGGCAATCGGCGACATTGCCAGCCCCGTGTCTCATTCCCTGAGACCGGCCGGGCCTCAACCTGAACGGGGTTCAGGCGATTGCGCCCCAGACCCGGGGGTGGGTTGACCCGGGCCGGGGTGAGTCATTAAAATTCCGCTTCTGTCCGCCCTCGATGGCGGCAGTCCATAGACCACAATAACTACAGAGGAAGTCTGGTCATGTACGCAGTACTGGTAACCGGCGGTAAGCAATACCGCGTGGCGCAGGGCGAAACGCTCCGCGTTGAAAAGCTCGATGTCGACGTTGGCAACGAGATCAAGTTCGACAACATCCTGATGCTGGGCGACAGCGATGGCATCAAGCTGGGCGACGCACTGAGCGGCGCTTCGGTCACCGCCAAGGTCGTGTCCCAGGGTCGTGCCGACAAGGTCCGGATCATCAAGTTCCGTCGCCGTAAGCACCACATGAAGCGCCAGGGTCACCGTCAGTACTACACCGAAATCGAGATCACCGGCATCGCCGGTGGCAGCAAGTAATAAGGAGAAGCAGTCATGGCACATAAAAAGGGCGTAGGCTCATCGCGCAACGGTCGCGACTCCAACCCGAAGTACCTCGGCGTCAAGATCTTCGGTGGCCAGGCCATCGATGCCGGCAACATCATCGTGCGTCAGCGCGGCACCCAGTTCCACCCGGGTTCCGGCGTTGGCCTGGGCCGTGACCACACCCTGTTCGCGCTGATCGACGGCAAGGTGGAGTTCTCGGTGAAGGGCCCGAAGAAGCGTCGTACCGTCAGCGTCGTCGCCGAAGCCTGATCTTCGCGACACGCAGGCGCCCACGCCTCGGCGTGGGGCCGCTGACGAAAGCCCCGCTTCGGCGGGGTTTTTGTTTTTGTTGAACGCATACCGGGCGGGATCCTTCCCGCCGCCGTCCCTGGATCGTACCGGGGACGTTAGACTCTGCGGTCGGGCGCATCCGCTGCCCGCCGCCTCCAGTTGGCATCCAGAATCATGAAACTTGTAGACGAAGCAGAAATCCAGGTCACCGCCGGCAATGGCGGCAACGGCTGCGTCGGTTTCCGTCGCGAGAAGTTCATTCCGCTGGGCGGCCCGGACGGCGGTGATGGCGGCAACGGCGGCAGCGTGTGGATCCGCGCCGACGAAAACCTCAACACCCTGGTGGACTTCCGCCACGAGCGCATCTTCAAGGCGCAGCGCGGCGAGAACGGGATGGGCCGCCAAGCCTATGGCAAGGGCGGCGAAGACCTGGTCATCACCGTGCCGGTCGGCACCGTGGTCATCAACGTCAGCACCGACGAAGTGATCGGCGATCTGACCGGGCATGGCGATCGCCTGCTGGTGGCCAAGGGGGGCAAGGGCGGCCTGGGCAACATGCACTTCAAGAGCTCCACCAACCGTTCGCCGCGCCAGGCGCTGCCGGGCGAGGAGGGCGAGGAGCGTCTGCTCAAGCTGGAGCTGAAGCTGCTGGCCGACGTTGGCCTGCTCGGCTTCCCGAACGCCGGCAAGAGCACCCTGATCCGTGCGGTGTCCGCGGCGACCCCGAAGGTGGCGGACTATCCGTTCACGACCCTGTATCCGAATCTGGGCGTGGTCCGGGTCGAGAATTACCGCAGCTTCGTGATCGCCGACATTCCCGGCCTGATCGAAGGGGCGGCCGATGGCGCTGGCCTGGGTGCGCAGTTCCTGCGCCACCTGCAGCGCACCCGCCTGCTGCTGCACCTCGTGGACATCTCCCCGATGGAAGGCGGCGTGGAGGGCGTGTCGCCGATCGAGCAGGTGCGCGCGATCGAGCGTGAGCTGGAGAAGCACGATCCGGAGCTGCTGCAGAAGCCGCGCTGGCTGGTGCTCAACAAGGCCGACCTGATGTTCGAGGACGAGGCCAAGGCCGCCGCCGAGAAGATCATCGCCGAGCTGGGCTGGACCCAGCCGTGGTACCTGGTCTCGGCACTGGGTCGTGAAGGCACCTGGCCGATCATGACCAACATCATGGCCTTCTTCGACCGCCAGAAGGAAGACGAGGCGCAAGCGCGCGATGCGTACTGAGCGCATCCGCGCGCCCCTGAACAACCCGGCTTCGGCCGGGTTTTTCTGTGGTGCCGCCGGTATCCCGCGCCGCACTGCCGGGCGCTGTGCGGTCCGCGGCGCGCACGCCGCACGTGGATGCCGCCCAACAAAAAACCCGGCCAGGGCCGGGCTTTTCTGTACCGCCGAAAGCAGGGCTTCCGGCAGTCACTTCGCCGTATCAGGCGGCCTTGAGGGCCTTGATGCGCGCGGTCAGGCGGCTCTTGTGGCGAGCGGCCTTGTTCTTGTGGATCAGACCACGCGAGCTGAAACGGTCGAGGATCGGCTGGGCGACGGCAAAGGCTGCCTCGGCGCCGGCGGCGTCATTGGCATCCAGAGCCTTGATCACCTTCTTGACAGCGGTGCGCAGCATCGAACGCTGAGCCGTATTGCGCGCGTTGCGCACGACGGTCTGCTTGGCGCGCTTCTTGGCGGACTTGATATTGGCCACAGTGGTGGTTTCCTGAAAAATCGGTGTAATGGGAACAGCAAGCTGGAAAGTATGATGGCTCGAAAAATGTACGTCAAGTCAATTGTCAAGAGGGAACACGGGTGAGTTCACCGAAGATGTTGCGGGGCCTGCTGTCGTTCAGCAGCATGACCATGATTTCGCGCGTACTGGGGTTGGTACGCGACCTGGCCGTGACCACCACGTTCGGCACCAATGCGGTGACCGACGCCTTCTGGGTCGCCTTCCGGGTGCCCAATTTCCTGCGCCGGCTGTTCGCGGAGGGCTCGTTCGCCACCGCCTTCGTGCCGGTGTTCACGGAGGTGAAGGAAACCCGTCCGCATGCCGAGCTGCGCGAGCTGATGTCGCGGGTGGCCGGTACCCTGGGCGGGGTGCTGCTGCTGGTGACTGCGCTGGCGCTGATCTTCGCCCCGCAGCTGGCCACACTGTTCTCCAGCGGCGTCGAGACCGATCCGGCCAAGCACGGGCTGCTGGTGGACCTGTTCCGGCTGACCTTTCCGTTCCTGCTGTTCGTCTCGCTGACGGCCCTGGCCGGCGGGGCGCTGAACAGCTTCCAGCGCTTCGCGATGCCGGCGCTGACCCCGGTCATCCTCAACCTGTGCATGATCGCCGGCGCGCTGTGGCTGGCGCCGCGGCTGGGTGGCACCCCCGAAAAGCAGATCCTGGCCCTGGGTTGGGCCGTGCTGGCGGCGGGTCTGCTGCAGCTGCTGTTCCAGTTGCCCTCGCTGAAGGGCATCAACCTGCTCACGCTGCCGCGCTGGGGCTGGACCCATCCCGGCGTGCGCAAGGTGCTGACCCTGATGGTGCCGACCCTGTTCGGCTCCTCCGTGGCCCAGATCAACCTGCTGCTGGACACCGTGATCGCGGCCAAGCTCACCGACGGTTCGCAGTCTTGGCTGTCCCTGGCCGACCGCTTCCTGGAACTGCCGCTGGGCGTGTTCGGGGTGGCGCTGGGCACGGTGATCCTGCCCGCGCTGGCCCGCCATCACGTCAGTACCGACAAGGCAGGCTTCTCCAATGCCCTGGACTGGGGCCTGCGCACCACGCTGCTGATCGCGGTGCCGGCCATGCTTGGCCTGCTGCTGCTGGCCGAACCGCTGATCGCCACGCTGTTCCAGCACGGCCAGTTCACCCCGTTCGACACCCGGATGACCGCATTGTCGGTGTACGGACTGAGCCTGGCCCTGCCGGCGTTCGCCCTGCTCAAAGTGGTCCTGCCGGCGTTCTACGCCCGGCAGGACACGAGCACCCCGGTGCGTGCCGGCCTGGTCGCCCTGGTGGCCAACATGGTCTTCAATTTCGCGCTGCTGGCGGTGCTGTACCAGGTAATGGTGCCGGAGGCGCTGAAGGCGCAGGGGGTCTGGGTGGCGCTGGGCAAGCAGCCCGGCCTGCACCTGGCCCTGGGCATCGCCAGCGCGCTGTCCAGTTACCTGAACCTTGGCCTGCTCTGGTACTGGCTGGGCAAGACCCGGGTGTACCAGCCGCGGCCGGGCTGGGTGGGCTATGTCACGAAGCTGGGCCTGGCCTGCGCGGCGATGGTGGCGGTGCTGCTGGGCCTGCTGCAGCTGATGTCCGACTTCACCGAGATGGACAAGTGGCACCGCATCGGCAACCTGGCCGCGCTGGTCGGCGGCGGTGGTCTGACCTATCTGCTGGCCCTGGTGGCGATGGGCTTCCGCCCGCGTCACCTGCGCGAGCATTGATCCGGCGGGCACCCGGCTATACTTCATGGCTATCCCTTGCAAAGCATCGGCCCCGGTGGGCCGCATTCCAAGTTGATGAGCAGGCTGTTTAGAAGCGTTGAGGGCGGGCCGTTGTTCCCGCACGGAAGCGTGGTCTGCATCGGTGCATTCGACGGCCTGCACCTGGGCCATCGTGCGCTGGTGCGCCACGCGGTAGCGCGTGCGCGCGCGATGGGCGTGGCCGCCGTGGCGGTTGCGTTCGAGCCGTTGCCGCGCGAGTACTTCGCCCAGGGCGAGCCGCCGCCGCGGCTGACCCTGGCCCGCGACAAGGTGGCGATGCTGCGCGAACTGGGCGTGGACGGAATCGGCCTGCTGCGCTTCGATGCGCGCATGGCCGCGATGCCGGCCGAGGCGTTCGTGGAGCAGTTGCTGGTGCAGCGGCTGAGCGCGCGCGAGGTCTGGATCGGACCGGAGTTCTGCTTCGGCAACCGCCGCAGGGGCGACCTGGCCCTGCTGCAGGCGATGGGTGCCGACCGTGGCTTCAGTGCCGGCGAGATCGAACCGGTGGACCTGCGCGGCGAGCGCATTTCCAGCACCCGCATCCGCCAGCTGCTGCGTGCCGGCGATTTCAGCCACGCCGCCGACCTGCTGGGCCGCCCCTATGCGATCGGTGGCCGGGTGGTGCGCGGCCGCCAGTTGGGCCGTACCCTCGGTTTCCCGACTGCCAACCTGCGCTTCCCGAAGACGCCGGCGCTGTCGGGCATCTATGCCACCTGGGTGCATGGCGTGTTCGACCAGCCGTGGCCCTCGGTGTCCAGCTTCGGAACCCGGCCCACGGTGGACGGGGTGGAGCCGCTGCTGGAAGCGCACCTGTTCGACTTCCAGGGCGACCTCTACGGGCGCCACATCGAAGTGGAGTTCGTGGCCAAGCTGCGCGATGAAGAAAAGTTCCATGACCTGGCGGCGCTGACCGACCAGATGCACCGTGACGCCGAACAGGCGCGCCACATCCTTTCCGAACACAGATTGCGAGCCACTGCGTGAGCCAGGACTACAAAGCCACCCTTCATCTGCCGGCAACCGAATTCCCGATGCGCGGCGACCTGCCCAAGCGCGAGCCGGGCATTCTGTCGCGCTGGGAAGACGAGGGCCTGTACGCCCGCCTGCGCGAGAACGCGCAGGGTCGCCCGCTGTTCGTGCTGCACGACGGCCCGCCCTATGCCAATGGCCAGATCCACCTGGGCCATGCGGTCAACAAGATCCTCAAGGACATCATCGTCAAGTCGCGCTACCTGGCCGGCTTCGATGCGCCCTACGTGCCGGGCTGGGACTGCCACGGCCTGCCGATCGAGATCGCGGTCGAGAAGAAGTGGGGCAAGGTCGGCACCAAGCTCGACGCCGTACAGTTCCGCCAGAAGTGCCGCGAGTTCGCCGAAGAGCAGATCGAACTGCAGCGCCGCGACTTCAAGCGCCTGGGCGTGATCGGCGACTGGGACAACCCGTACAAGACGCTGAGTTTCGACTTCGAGGCCAACGAGATCCGCGCGCTGTCCAAGGTATTCGCCAACGGCCACATCGTGCGCGGCGCCAAGCCGGTGCACTGGTGCTTCGACTGCGGCTCGGCGCTGGCCGAGGCCGAGATCGAGTACCAGGACAAGACCTCGCCGGCGATCGACGTCGCCTACGTGGCGCGCGACCCGGCGCAGCTGGCCACACGCTTCGGCGTCAGCCTGCCGGCCGATGTCGAGGTGGCCGTGCCGATCTGGACGACCACGCCGTGGACGCTGCCGGCTTCGCTGGCGGTGTCGCTGGGTGCCGATATCCAGTACGCGCTGGTCGAAGGCCCGGCGCATGCCGGCAAGCGCCGCTGGCTGGTGATCGCCGCCGCCCTCGCCGAGCGCGCGCTGCGCCGCTACGGCGTGCAGGAGGTGGTGGCGCACGGCCACGCCGCCGGTGCCGCGCTGGAAAACCTGCTGCTGGCCCATCCGTTCTACCCCCAGCGCGACATCCCGCTTCTCAACGGCGCGCACGTCTCCGACGAAGACGGTACCGGCGCGGTGCATACCGCCCCGGGCCACGGCCAGGAAGACTTCGTGGTCAGCCAGCAGTACGGGCTGATGGACGCGTACAACGCCGGCCAGATCAATCCGGTCGACGGTCGCGGCGTGTACCTGCCCTCCACGCCGCCGGCCGGCGATGTGGTGCTGGCGGGCGTGCACCTGTGGAAGGCACAGCCGCTGATCGTGGACGTGCTGCGCGACAGCGGCGCGCTGCTGGCCTTCGTCGAGATCCAGCACAGCTACCCGCACTGCTGGCGCCACAAGACGCCGGTGGTGTTCCGCGCCACCCCGCAGTGGTTCATCTCGATGGACAAGGCCAACCTGCGTCGCGACGCGATGGCCGCCATCGACAACGTGGGCTGGTTCCCGAGCTGGGGCAAGGCGCGCATCGGCAGCATGGTCGATGGCCGTCCGGACTGGTGCATCAGCCGCCAGCGCACCTGGGGCGTGCCGATCGCGCTGTTCACCCACCGCGAAACCGGCGAGCCGCATCCGCGCACCGTCGAACTGATGCAGCAGGTCGCCGACCGCGTGCAGGTCGAGGGCATCGACGTGTGGTACTCGCTGGACAGCGCCGAGCTGCTGGGCGAGGACGCGCCGCACTACGAGAAGGTCACCGACATCCTTGATGTGTGGTTCGACTCCGGCGTCACCCATGAAGGCGTGCTGCTGGCGCGCGGCTTCGGCAAGCCGGCCGACCTGTACCTGGAAGGCTCGGACCAGCACCGCGGCTGGTTCCAGTCCTCGCTGCTCACCGGCGTGGCGATCGACAGGCATGCCCCGTACAAGCAGTGCCTCACCCACGGCTTCACCGTGGACGAGCACGGCCGCAAGATGTCCAAGTCGCTGGGCAACGGCATCGAGCCGCAGGACATCATGAAGACCCTGGGCGCGGACATCCTGCGCCTGTGGATCGCCTCGGCCGACTACAGCAATGAAATGTCGCTGTCGCAGGAAATCCTCAAGCGCAACGCCGATGCCTACCGGCGCCTGCGCAACACCGCGCGCTTCCTGCTCGGCAACCTGGACGGCTTCGACCCGGCGCAGCACCTGGTGGCCCCGGCCGACATGGTCGCGCTGGACCGCTGGATCGTGCATCGCGCCTTCGAGGTGCAGGAGAAGATCAAGGCCGCCTACACCAGCTACAACATGGCCGAGATCGTGCAGCTGCTGCTGAACTTCTGCAGCGTGGACCTGGGCTCGTTGTACCTGGATGTGACCAAGGATCGCCTGTACACGATGCCGACCGACTCGCGCGGCCGCCGTTCGGCGCAGAGCGCGATGTATCACATCGCCGAATCGTTCACGCGCTGGATCGCGCCGATCCTGAGCTTCACCGCCGACGAGCTGTGGGGCTACCTGCCGGGCGAGCGCAAGGACAACGTGCTGTTCGCCACCTGGTACGAAGGCCTGGCTCCGCTGCCGGCCGATGCCGCGCTGGGCGCCGCCGATTTCGATCAGCTGTTGGCCCTGCGCGAGCAGGTCGCCAAGGTGCTGGAGCCGATGCGCGCCAATGGCGCGATCGGTGCCGCGCTGGAAGCGGAGATCACCGTGGCCGCCGATGCGGAAACCGCCGCGCGCTGGCAGCCGCTGGCCGAGGAACTGCGCTTCCTGCTGATCAGTGGCGATGTGCAGGTGCGTCCGGCAACCACTGACGAGGTGTTCGTCAGCGCCCAGCCGACCACCAAGCAGAAGTGCGTGCGTTGTTGGCACTACCGTGCCGATGTCGGCAGTGTGGCCGCCCATCCCGAGCTGTGCGGTCGCTGCGCGACCAACATCGACGGTGCCGGCGAAGACCGGCGGTGGTTCTGATGAGCGCCGCGCGTCCGCGTCCCAACGCCCTGGTGTGGCTGCTGCTGTCGGTGGTGGTCATCGGCCTGGACCAGTGGAGCAAGGCCTGGGTGCTGTCCAGCCTGCCCGAGTTCCAGCCGGTGCCGGTCATCGACGGCGTCTGGAACTGGTACCGCACCTACAACACCGGTGCGGCGTTCAGTTTCCTGAGCGATGCCGGTGGCTGGCAGCTGTGGTTCTTCACCGCGCTGGCTGTTGCCATCAGCGCCCTGATGGCCAAGTGGCTGTGGGAAACCCCCCGCGCCAACTGGCGTCGGGCGCTGCCCTTCGCCCTGGTCATCGGCGGTGCCATCGGCAACGTCATCGACCGCCAGGTACACGGGCACGTGGTGGACTTCATCCAGTGGTACATCGGCAGTTATGCCTGGCCGTCGTTCAACATCGCCGATGCGGCGATCGTGGCCGGTGCCGTGGGCATTGCCGTGTTCGGGCTGTTCGAAGGCAAGGCCAGCAAAAAAGCGGGATAATCCCTCCCTGTATTCAGCAATAACCGGCTCGCGCCGGCCGGAGTATCTGACCGATGGATGTGTTGCTTGCCAATCCGCGTGGGTTCTGTGCCGGTGTCGATCGTGCGATCGAGATCGTCAAGCGCGCGATCGAGACCCTGGGGGCGCCGATCTACGTGCGCCATGAGGTCGTGCACAACCGTTTCGTGGTCGACGACCTCAAAAGCCGCGGCGCCATCTTCGTCGAGGAACTCGACGAAGTGCCGGACAACAATACGGTGATCTTCAGTGCCCACGGGGTGTCCCAGGCCGTGCGCCTGGAAGCGGACCGTCGCGGCCTGAAGGTGTTCGACGCAACCTGCCCGCTGGTCACCAAGGTGCACCTGGAAGTGGCACGGCACTGCCGCGCCGGCCGCGACGTGGTGCTGATCGGCCATGCCGGCCACCCGGAAGTGGAAGGCACGATGGGGCAGTGGGACCGCGAACGCGGCAACGGTCGGATCTACCTGGTCGAAGACGTCCAGGACGTGGATACGCTGGTGCTGGATCAGCCGGAGAACTTCGCCTACACCACCCAGACCACCCTGTCGGTGGATGACACCCGCAGCATCATCGACGCACTGCGCGCCCGTTTCCCGGCGATGCAGGGGCCGAAGAATGACGACATCTGCTACGCCACCCAGAACCGCCAGGACGCCGTCCGCGACCTGGCCAAGCGCTGCGACCTGGTGCTGGTGGTGGGCTCGCCCAACAGCTCCAACTCCAACCGGCTCAGCGAGCTGGCCCGGCGCGAGGGCGTGGAGTCCTACCTGATCGACGGCGCCGAGGAGATCGATCCGGCGTGGGTTGTCGGCAAGCAGCACATCGGTCTCACCGCCGGCGCGTCGGCGCCCCAGGTGCTGGTCGATGGCGTGATCGAGCGGCTCAAGGCACTGGGCGCCAGCAGTATTGGCGAGCTCGATGGCGAGCCCGAGTCGATGGTGTTCGCGCTGCCGAAGGAGCTGCGGCTGCGCCTGATCTCCTGATCGGTGCGGCGGCCAGGGGCATGACCTTTGGCCATGTGGTTCGCTGACGTGCAGGTCTAGCATCGGGTCTTTCGTATGCTGGAAGCCGAGCCTGATGAAACTGCGTGCCGCCGTCCTCTCCGTGCTGCTGGTCCTGTCCGCCTCGGGCGTACATGCGCAGACGCCGCCGCCGCAGGACGTTGCCTTCCCCGGCCTGCTGCGCATCGACGTGGACGCACGTGACATCGGCCGGCGCATCTTCAAGGTCAAGGCCACCGTGCCGGCCAGGCCGGGTCCGCTGACCCTGCTGTATCCGCAGTGGCTGCCCGGCAGCCATTCGCCGAGCGGTCCGATCGACAAGCTCGCTGGCCTGGTGGTCACCGCCAACGGCACGCCACTGGCGTGGACGCGCGACCCCTACGATGTGTATGCCTTCCGCGTGGACGTGCCGCAGGGCGCCACCGAGGTGGTCGCCGAGTTCAAGTTCCTGTCCTCGCAGGGGGGGACCCAGGGCAGGGTGGTGATGACCCCGGACATGCTCAACCTGCAGTGGAATGCCAACTCGCTGTATCCGGCCGGCGTGGTCACCCGCAACATCCAGGCCCAGGCCACGGTCACGCTGCCGCCGGGCTGGTCCTACGCCACCGCGTTGGACACCGAGCGCCGCGACGGCGACACGGTGGTGTTCAAGCCGATCAGCTACGACCACCTGGTCGATTCGCCGCTGTTCGCCGGCCGCCACTTCCAGCGCTTCGACCTTGACCCCGGCGCCAAGGTACCGGTGCACCTGAACGTATTTGCCGACCAGGCCACATCGCTGGTCGCCAAGCCCGAGCAGCTGCAGGCGCACCGCGCGCTGGTGCAGCAGATGTACAAGCTCTACGGCGCGCGTCATTTCGACCGCTACGAGTTCCTCCTCGCGCTCACCGACAAGCTCGGCGGCATCGGCCTGGAGCATCAGCGCTCCAGCGAGAACAGCGGCGAACCGGGTTACTTCACCGAGTGGGACAAGACCTGGCTGGGACGCGACCTGCTGCCGCACGAGTTCAACCACTCCTGGAACGGCAAGTACCGCCGTGGCGCGGACCTGACCACGCCGAACTTCAACGTGCCGATGGGCGACAGCCTGCTCTGGCTCTACGAAGGACAGACCCAGTTCTGGGGCCAGGTACTGGCCGCGCGCTCGGGGCTGTGGAGCGTGCAGCAGACCCGCGACGTGCTGGCCAATGTCGCCGCCACCTACGATCGCGGCCGCCCCGGCCTGGGCTGGCGCACCCTGCAGGACACCACCAACGATCCCACCATCGCCCAGCGCCGCGCACTGGCCTTCCGCAACTACCAGTTGAGCGAGGATTACTACTCCGGCGGCCAGATGATGTGGCTGGACGTGGAGGGCAAGCTGCGCGCGCTTACCGGCAACCGACGCGGACTGGATGATTTCGCCAAGGCGTTCTTCGGCATGAACGACGGCGACTGGAACGTCCATCCGTACACCTTCGATGACGTGGTGACCACCTTGAACGGCGTGGCGCCCTTCGACTGGGCCACCTTCCTGCGCGAGCGTCTGGATGGCCACGGCCCGCTCACCGGCGGGCTGGAGGCGGCCGGCTGGAGGCTGGTCTACACCGACACGCCCAACGACGCATTCAAGGCGCAGGAATCCCGGGCCAGGACCAACAACCTGCTGTACTCGATCGGCGTGTCGATCAGCGACGCCGGCTACATCAGCGACGTGCTGTGGGACAGCCCCGCGTTCAACGCGGGCCTGGCCCCGGGCATGACCGTGCTGGGCCTGGATGGCCGCGTGTTCAACGGCCAGGCGCTCAAGGATGCGATCACCGCCGCACGCACCGGCAAGGCGCCGCTCACGTTGCTGGTCAAGCGCGTGGACCGCATCGACAGCGTTGTGCTGGACTACCACGATGGCCTGAAGTATCCGTCACTGGAGCGCATTGGCGGCAGGCCCGACCGCCTTGCCGAGCTGTGGAAGCCGCGATGAGCCCGCGCCTGCGCGATGTGCTGATCCTGATCGCGGCGGTCGCGGCGATCATCGGGGCCGGACTGGAGGGCGATGCACGCTGGCTGCACTGGCTGGCCAAGCCGCTGACCACGCTGCTGATCGCGTCCATCGTCTGGCGTGCGACACCGCTGGCCGGCAGTGGCTATCGCCGGGCGGTGCTGGCCGGCATGCTGCTGTCCTGCATCGGCGACATCGCGTTGATGCTGCCGGTGGATGCGTTCGTCCCGGGGTTGCTCGCGTTCCTGCTCGCGCACGTGTGCTACATCGTCGCCTTCCGCGCCGGGTGGCGCAGCGGACGCAGCCTGTGGGCCGCCGCGGGTCTGCTGGCGCTGTTCGCCGGCGCCAACCTCAACGGCCTGTGGCCGCTGCTGCCTGCCGATCTGCGTGTGCCGGTGGGGGTGTATGTGGCCGTGCTGGCGCTGATGGCGACGCTGGCGCTCGCGCGGGCCGGAGCGTGGCCACGCCCCACCGGTGAGGAGGGGCGCAGCGCACGCTGGGCGGCGTGGGGCGCCGCGCTGTTCGTGGTCAGCGATTCGGTCCTGGCCTGGGACCGCTTCGGCGGCGGCCTGCCGCTCGCGGCGCTGTGCATCCTGGCCACGTACTACGCCGCGCAGTACTGCATCGCGCGCTCGGTGCCGCGTTCGGCCTAGCGGCACCGCATGAGGTGGCCCGTCGGCGACGGGCCGTCCCGCTCAGGTGAGATCGTTCACCGTCGCACCGGGCGCGCTCATCTTCACCGACTGGATGCCGGCCTCGCGCGCGGTCACCGACGAATACGTTTCGCTGGTGCCGATGATCTGGCTGTTGGCCGCCTTCAGGTTGAACATCGGCGCCCCATTGTTGGCGTTCCTGCGCGTGTAACGCGTGTCCAGCGGCGCATTCTCGCGCACCGATTCGATCCCGTTCAGTGCGTTCTGTCTGCTGGTGTAGCGCTCGCTGGACAGCAGCGTTTCGCCGTTGCCGGCCTTCAGCGTGAAGTGGAACTGATCCCCTGAGCGTTTCAGGTCATAGCGTGCTGCCATAGCGGATATCCCTTGGTTGATCGGTCGGTACCCCGGACGTAAGGCATGAGCCTTTTACGACAGGCTCGCGCATTCAATCAGGGAATGCCTCAGCAGCGGGTAGGGAAAGTCCGTTGCAGCGCTCAGCGCACCTGCAGCGTCATCATGAAGTAGCGGCCCAGCGGATCATCCAGCCCCGGCGCCAGCCCGCCGTTGCCGCTCAGGTAGTTGACCGGCGGCGCGTCCCACAGGTTGTGCACATCCAGCGCCAGCAGCACGCGCGGCCCCAGCTGGCGGCCCACGTGCAGGTTCCAGCGCAGCTGGTCGGGGTTGTGGCAACGGCCCTGCTCGCGCTGCGTGGCCGGGCAGGCGTCACCCGGCAGCCACGCGCGGGTGCGGCCCACGTAATTGGCGCGCAGCGCGAGGTCCCAGCGGTCGCCCTGCCACTGCGTGGTAAGCACCGCCGACAGCGTGGGCGTGGCATGTCCGCGCAGGTCGACCGTCTCGCCGTGCGCGCGGTGGCGGCGCAGCGTCTGCTGGCGCAGCGCATCCAGCGATACCCGCCACGGCCCCTCGGCCGACCGGCCGAACCGGTAGTCGCCACGCAACACCCAGTTGCGCGACACCGTGCGGCCGATGTTGTCGAACGACAGCCGCAGCGCCTGCAGCCGGCCGGCGTCATCCAGCACCCAGGTGGCGCGGTTCCAGAACGCATCGGCCGGGTGCAGGTCCAGGATCTCGTTGCGCAGGTCGACCACATTGCCGGTCAGCGACAGCGACAGGTCCTCGCGTGGCGACCACACCACCCCCAGCGAATGGCTGCGTGTGGTTTCCGCATCGAGGGCGCTGTTCTCCACCACGCCCACGTCCACCACGCAGCCCTGCGCGGCGGTGATCGCACACCGGGGCAGGGCGTTGGAGGTGGGCAGCACCACCTGGCCGAAGTAGCCGGGCGGGCGCCGGCGCTCGAACAGGCTGGGCGCGCGGTAGCCACGGCCACTGGACCACAGCAGCGACCACTGCTCGGACGGCGTCCAGCGCAGCCCGGCACGCGGCGAGAACGCGGTGTCATCGCCATCGCGGTCCAGCCGGGCCGCCACGTCCAGGCGCAGGGTATCGGTGAATGGCAAGCCCAGTTCGGCGTAGGCGGCGCTGGACAGGCGCGACAGTCGCCGGTGCTCCACCGGCAGTCCCAGTGCCAGCTCGCCGTCGCCGATCAACGCGTCCGGGTGCGCGCTCCAGGCCTCGTGGCGCAGATCCAGGCCGGTGGCCAGTTGCACCGGGCCGCCGGGCCATTGCGCCAGATCGCGCTGAAGTCCCGCCCACGCCTGCCACTGGTCGGTGCGGCCGCGGTTGCGGATGGCCGGGAACAGATGCTCGGCCAGCGGCGCGGTCAGCGCGTTGAAGCCGGGCAGGAAGCCCTGCTGGGCCGCCTCGTACAGGCGCTGGGTGCGCACCGTGCCGGCCGTGTGGAGCGACACGGCGCTGTGCTGGCGACTGATCCCGGCGTGCCAGTTGCGGCCCGCCTGGTCGCGGCCCACGCCCACGGTGACGTCGGCCGTGGTGGCCTCCACACGCGGGCGCACGCTGCCGCCTTCCTGGAACACATAGTTGAACAGCAGTCCTTCGCCGATGCGCAGCGCGGCCGCGGTCGGCCCGAGTTCGAAGCGCTGCCGGTCCTCGCTGCCGCGCACTTCGGCAAACGCGTAGTGGCCGTCGCCGAATGCATGCCGATAGCGTCCGTACGCGGCCACGGTGGTGGCCGCCGGCTGCAGCGAGCGGCCACGCGAACTGTCGAACCAGCAGCCGTCCGCATCGCGCTGCAACGGCGCCGCACAGCGCGTTGCCGGCAGGTACAGGCCGCTGTCGGTCAACAGGCCGATCGGGTAGCGCTCCTGTTCCACATGCCACGCGCGGCTGTCGCCGGCCAACGGCTGTACCCGCTGCAGATCAATGCCGGCAAACCAGCGGTCGCCGTTGGCGCGGGTGGCGCCGGTGGCCAGCTGCACGCGCTGCTGGTCGCCATCGCCACGGCTGCTCACGCCCGACTGCAGCATCGCTTCGGGACCGTCGGCCTGCTCGCGCAGGATGATGTTGACCACCCCGGACATCGCGTCGGCGCCGTAGATGGCCGACGCCCCGCCGCGCACCAGTTCGATGCGCTCGACGAAGCTCAGCGGGATGCCGCCCAGGTCGGTCAGCGCGCCCTGTTCCAGTGACACCATCGGGTAGCGCGGCAGACGTCGGCCGTTGACCAGGAACAGCGTCGCACGCGGCCCCATTCCATCCAGGCTGGTGGTCGCCGCCGCGCCCACCGGCAGGTACAGCGAATCGCCCCCGCGCGAGGTTGCCAGCGGCGGATGGCCGTTCATGCCGGGCAGGTGCCGCAGCAGATCGAACAGCGAGCCGTAGCCGCTGCGCAGCATCTCATCGCGCTCGATCACCACCACCGGCAGCGAGGCCTGCACCGAACTGCGCGGCAAGCGGCTGCCGGTGACATGCACCGGCGCCATCTCGACCTGCGCACCCAGCACCGGTGACGGGGCTGGGGCAGGGCGCCGTCGCGCGGGCACCGGTGCCGGTGCGACGGCAACGCGGCGCACCACGAACACGCCCTGGGTCGTCTGCAGCACGTGGACCGGCAACCCGGTGACCAGGCGGGCCAACGCCGCATCGTCCTCCAGCGTGGCGTCCAGCCCGGGGGTGGTCAGGCCGGCCAGCTCGGCGGCATCGAACAGCAGCACCCGCTGGCTCTGCCGCGCCCACTGCTGCAGGGCCGGCGCGAGCGGGCCGCGCGGAATGTGGTAGCCGACATCGGCGCGTTCGCGCGCGCCCACCGGTGGGATCAGTGTCCACGACAGCGCGCACGACATCGCCACGACGAACACGCGCCATCGCAGCCACCGCCACCGTCGTTGCCCCCCCCGTACGGCCATCGACGTCAGTGCCGGCGGCGCAGTTCCAGCGCGCCGTCGGCGCGCTGTTGTCCAGTGATCGACCAGCCCTGTTCCAGCGCGGCGAGCAGGCCCGCGCGATCCTCCGCACGGAACGTACCGCTGACCGCCAGCGCCGCGATCGCCGGATCGGCGATCACCATCGGCGTGGCGTGGTAACGGTTCATGCGTTCCACCACGGTCTGCAGCGGCGTCGCGTCGAAGACCAGCCGGCCATCCAGCCAGGCATCGGCCGTGCCCTGGGGCAGCGTGGGGCCGGGCGTGATCTGCCCCGATGCCTGCACCTGCAGCTGCTGGCCCGGCTGCGACAGCATCAGGTGTCCGCCCTGCGTGCCGTCGCTGCGCACCTCCACCGCGCCGTCCAGCAGCGCCACGTCGATGCGGTTGTCCTGCCAGCGTTCCACCTGGAAGGTGGTGCCGATGTCCTCAATGGTGCTGTTGCCCGCCTGCACCCGCAGCGGCCTGCGCGATGGAGCCACCTGCAGCTGGATGCGACCGCGGTCCAGCGCGATGTGGCGCTGCCGCAGCCCGAACCGGGTGGTCATCGCCGCGCCGGCATCCAGCGTGACCCGGCTGCCATCGGCCAGCGTGCGCTGCTGCGGCAGATGCGTTGCGTTGGCATAGTGCTGCGGCGTGGGCTGCCCATCCGTCACCCATGCCCAGACCAGGCCAACGGCCAGGCACAGGCTGGCGGCAATCGCCACGGCAGGCAACCATCGCGCACGGCGCGGGCGCGCACTCCGCGCCGTGCCGGCACGCACCCACGGATCATTGGCCAGCTGGCCCATCTGTTGATGCAGCGTTTCGGCCTGCACCCAGGCGCGCACATGCCCCGGGTCTTCGGCCAGCCAGTGTTCGAACGCATCGCGTTCGGCACGGCTGCAATCCGGCGCCTCCAGTCGTGCCACCCAATGGGCGGCCTGGTTGAATGCCGGTTCGTCGCGGCGGTGCGTGGCAGCCCGCATCAGGTGTCTCCGTCCTGGCCGAAGGTGTCGGGGCCCAGTTCCTGGCGCAGTCCCTGCAGGGCGCGGGCAATGTGTTTTTCCACCGTCTTGGCGGTAATGCCCCGGTGGCGGGCGATCTGCGCATAGCTCATGCCGCTGATCCGGTTGAGCAGGTACACCTCGCGGCAGCGCTCGGGCAGCTTGAACAGCGCCTGCCGCAACAGGGACAGCATCTGCCCGGACTCGGCCTGGCGCAGCGGTCCCGGAGCGGTGCAGAGCGGTTCGGCCGCGCCATCGCCGTCGGCCAGTGGCAGGTGCGTGCGCGCGTGTGGTGACCGCCCGCGGTCGGCCAGCCGGTTGCGCGCAATCCGGTACAGCAGCAGGCGCAGTTCTTCGCTGCCATGCGACTGGTAGCGGATCAGCCGTTCCATGCAGTCCTGGGCGATGTCCTCGGCGTCGTCCGCACTGGCCCCCCGCGCGCGCAGGAAGGCGCACAGCGGCGCGCGCTCGTCCCGCACGAACGCGGCGAACGGCTCGGGCCGCGGCAGCGGTTCCGGGTCGTAGCGCAGCAGGGGGGACGGAGCGGACAGAACGGAACCTCGAACGGCAACGATCACGGGCATCCCGAGTATTACGCGACGTTGACAGGATGTGAAAGGCCGAAAGTGCCACGCTTTGAAAATGAATGCGTTCATTTTTATGTCGATGCCCGACTGGGGGAGATCGTCGTTCCGCCACGTTCTGCACAGGTCCCGCGCGATGCGGGGTAGGACCTTTTCTGGAGAGAAAGCATGAAGCAATCGGTGTTGAGTGTGGCGTTGGCAGGCCTGCTGGGCGTGGCGGCGATGGGCGCGGCGGGTGAAGCCGCCGCGATGAGCTACCACGTACAGGGCGATCGGATCTTCCTCAGCGGCGGCGTGACCTACGCCGACGTGGTCTCGCTGCCGGCGCTGCTGGCCAAGGCGCAGGCCGAAGGGCGTCCGATCCGTGAAGTGGTGCTGCGCACCTCCAACGGCGGCGCGCTGATTGCCGGTGAGTGGCTGCAGGGCGTGATCCGCACGGCCGGCCTGAACACCATCGTGTCCGGCCACTGCATTTCCTCGTGCTCCATCATGCAGTCCGGTGGTGTCGAACGTTACATGGCCGGCGACCTGCCGACCGTTGATTCGGTGCAGATCCACGCCGCCAGCAGTGGCGGCAAGGTGATCTACACGCCGTCGGCGCGCATGACCGAGATATACACCGGCAACTACGGTGGTGGCATGGATGCCGGCCTGCTGAGCAAGGCGATGTACGAAGTGGTGCAGCCCAACGGCCTGCTGGTGTTCTCCGATCCGGCGCGCACCCGCGGCAACTCGGTGAGCTTCGATCCGGACGGGTCCGGCGCCAAGCGCGTGACCTTCGCCGGCGAGGACATGTTCAACAACAACATCATGACTTCGGCCGAATACCGCGCCCCGGGCGACACGCTCAACGTGACCGCCAACGTCACCGGCGACATCAACGCCGGCTACCTGCGCACCGGCCGCCAGCTGCAGACGTTCGTCGATGACGATTTCGCGCGCTGGAACACCGACTGGCAGTCCACCTACATCAATCTGGCGCAGTCCATCTACAACGCGTCCAGCCGCGGGCCCAACGGCATCGGTCCGGACTCGGTGCAGGACTATCTCAGCGACCCCGGCATCCAGGCCCTGCTGCTGTCCAAGCTGCGCCTGAATGATCTCGCCGCATCCACCCTCGACGATTCGATGGGCGTCATCCGCGTCACCAACGGTGCCGTGTGGCGCACCGCCGCCACCACCGGCGCGGACTTCATGCTGGTCGACAACGGCACCATCGCCCTGGAAGGCGGCGCTCTGCGCGCGGCTGAAGTGCGCGTCATGCAGACCAGCATGCTGGTCGGTCATGGCGACATCGCCTCGCCGGCAATGGACCTCAACGCACTGGCCGAGGGCAGCGGCCCGTCGTGGCGCGAAGACGGCTTCAACCGTCTGCGCGTGTACGGCACCCTGATGCCGCGCGGCGGCGATCTGGTCACCCACGGCTACGTCAACATCATGCCGGGCGGCAAGGTCCTGTTCGACGTCACCGAGAACGGCGGCGCCGCCAACGGCCGCCTGCGCGTCGGCACCTTCTTCGACGACGAGCAGATCGACGGCGCCCTGGTGATCTCGCCCGGTGCGCACCTGGAACTGAACGTCGCGCGCGGCTACTACGACGGCAGCTACCGTCGCGACCTGGTCACCGGCCCCATCTACCAGGACGGCTTCCAGGATGTGGTGCGCCTGGGCGACACCGGCTACACCGCCAGCATCGCCGAGGGCGAGGTGTTCCGCCCGCGCCACAACTCGCTGCTGAGCTTCAACGTCGTGCAGAGCGCCAACGGCCTGTCGCTGACCGCCAACCCGGGCTTCGACCAGCTCGGCCTGTTCGCCAACGCCACCTCCGGCGACGGCCTGGGCCGCGCGCTCGCCAGTGCCGCCACCGGCAACGCCGCCGGCCTCAAGCCGCTGCTGGCCTCGCTGCAGTTCTCCGACCGCGATGTGATCGCACAGCAGGCCGGCGGCCTGCGCGGCGACAGCCACGCCACCCTGCGCCTGGCCGACACCGCCCTGGTGGGCAGCATCGGCAACGTCGTGCAGCAGCACCAGTTCGACATGCGCAGCAGCGGCGGCGACGCCGACGGCCTGGCCGCGCAGGCCGCACAGGCCGCCTCCGCGCAGCCGGGCATGGGCAATGGCAGCCTGTTCAACCAACTGGCAATGCACCTGGTGCAGCCGGCCGGCGACACCGGCAGCGCCGGCACCGCTGGCGACCGTCGCAGCGTTGGCATGTGGGGCCGCGGGTTCGGCAGCCAGGGGCGCATCGATGCCAATGGCGGCGTGGCCGGCCTGACCCACACCACCGGCGGCATCGTGCTCGGCGCCGATACGCGCCTGGCCGACGACAAGGTCACCCTGGGTGTCAGCGTGGCCGCAGCGGAGATGTCCACCAAGGGCCGCGACGGCGCCGGCTTCAGCGGTGACGTACGCGCGCTGGACGTGGGCGGCTACCTGGATGCCGCGTACTCGCGCGGCTACCTGTCGGCCTCGCTGCGCTACACCGACCTGCGCCATGACACCCACCGCAGCATCGTGGGTATCGAAGGCCTGGAAGCGCCGCTGCGCGCCAAGTACGACAGCGACGCGCTGTCGGCCCGCCTGGAGCACGGCTTCTCCTTCACCACCGCCCGCGGTCTGGTGATCCAGCCGCTGCTGCCGGTGGTCGATTACGCCCGCCTGTCCAACGTCCGCTTCAACGAAGGGCAGGGCGCCGGCGCCCTGGCCGGCCGCAGCGACAGCCTGGAGAGCATCCGCGTGGGTGCCGGCCTGCAGCTGTTCAAGACCTTCGAAGGCCGCAAGGGCGAGCGCATCACCCCGCACGCCCGCGTCCTGTGGCAGAAGGAGCTGGGCGACACCCAGGCCCAGTTCAGCACCGGCTTCGCGGCCGCGCCGGACCTGGTCTTCGGTTCGACCAGCCAGTCGGTGGGCGAGCAGGTCCTGAGCTGGAACGTCGGCGTCACCAGCCGCGCCAGCGAGCGCCTGTCGATCATGATCGACTACGTCGGCGAGCGCCGGGACGGTCAGGACCAGAACGGCGTGATGCTGGGCCTGGGCTACCGCTTCTGAGCCCAGGGGCGTCCGGGCAATTGACCGCCCGGACGCCCGGCCTTAGAATTGCCAGCTCAGCCGGAATAGCTCAGTTGGTAGAGCGGCGCATTCGTAATGCGTAGGTCGTAGGTTCGATTCCTATTTCCGGCACCAGATACAGCAAAAAGCCCCGGCCTTGGTCGGGGCTTTTTGTTTGTGCATTCCTTCCCCTGCCGGGGGATTGCGTGGGCAGCCCCCCCAGGAACGATGCGGATAACGGATTGCCCTATCGACCGTTCGGATTGCATTGGTTCATAAAGCCACTTCAAATACCTCTGGCGATGACCAGTTGCTTGCAGATGGTTGGAATCTCACCCCCATCTATCGAGACGCGATGTCGCTGGTCGCCAGGACCATCGAAGGCCCCGGCGTGCCGAGGGCGAGTTGGACCTATCAGTACGCCAACCTGGGTGGGAAGTACAACCGCGAGGTGCGTCAGCAGGGATGGCCGATGGTGCCGGTGGGCCAGTCCGAACCGAAGATCACGATCGAGACCCAGCCGGACGGTGTGGTCAAGACCTATGAGTTCGGCAAGGAGGTCGCCTACAACGATGGCCTGCTGCTGGCGACCTCCACCAGTTCCGGCGGCGCCGTTGTCCGCACCGATCGCAGCGTCTACTACCCCGATGCGGAGCTTGCCACTGCGCCATTCCCACGCGCGGCAGGACGCAACCTGAAGTACGGTGCCACCGAGCTGGGCGAGCACCTGAACAGGCCGGTCCAGGCCACGCTGACTACCCAGGATGGCGTGCAGTTCACCCGAACGGTCCAGGCGTTCGATCCCTCCGTGCGCGAGATCGAGGTTGCTGAGTCCAACTCGAACGGCCAGGGCCGGAGCATCTCGACCCAGTACTACGACAACCCGCAGCTATGGGTGCGGGGCCAGGTGGCCAGAAGCCTGGTGAACGGCATCGAGCAATCGCGCACCGAGTTCGATACAGCCACCGCGCAACCTGTACGTGCCTACGTCTTCGGGCGCTTGGCGCAGCAGGTATGGCAACGGCATCGTGCACACGATGCAGCAGAACGAGCGTCAACTGCCGGTGCGAAGCACGGATTCAGGTGTTCTCGACTTTGATACGCGATTCGATCGGAATGGCAATGTCAGCGACATCTATGACCTGGCACTGGGGGCGTTCTACAACCGGCACATGCTCTACGACGGTCTGGATCGTCTGATCGCGGCAGGATCCAACAACTTTGGCGGCGATTCCTGGCACCGGTTCAGCTACGACGCGCTGGACAACCTGACCAGCTGGATGTTGCCGGGTGTCAAAGACCATCGCTACTGGTACGACGCGCACAACCGCCTCACCAATGTGCGGGATGGTGCGGGCAATACGCTTATCGGCCTGAGCTATGACGTGCAGGGCAACCTGAAGTTGAAGAATGGCCTCAATCACGTTTTTGACTATGGCAATCGTCTGCGCGAGGTCAGCGGAAAGGAGAGCTATCGCTATGACGCGCTGGGGCGCCGCATCTTTGCCTCAGCCCCAGGACTCGGAGTGGTGCTTTCGCAGTACGCGCAGGACGGCCGGCTGGTATTCCAGAGTGATGGCCGCAAGGGCCTGGGGCGCGAGTACGTCCATCTGGCCGGTAGCCTGATCGCTCGCCGGGACTACGCAGGTGTGGACGCCAAGATCACCTACCTGCACACCGATTCGCTGGGTAGCCCGGTTGCCAGTACTGATGCTTCCGGTAACGTGATCGAGCGTACTCATTACGAGCCGTATGGCGCGCCCATCGGCAAGGTGGTGGATGGCCCTGGCTACACCGGGCATGTGATGGACGGCGAGACCGGGCTGGTGCAGATGCAGCAGCGCTACTACGATCCGCAAATCGGAAGGTTCCTGTCCGTGGATCCGGTGACGGCGTATAGCAACCCGGTGGGCGCGTTTAACCGGTATTGGTATGCCAACAACAATCCCTACAAGTTCACGGATCCAGATGGGCGCCGAGCTTGTGGCAAAGATACAAGGAGCGCCCTGAAACAGGGCGCTCGCGGCGGCGTGCTAATGGTGAATGGCGGGAGGAGTGAGCGGTCCCAGCAGCAAGCTGAGACAGTAGGCAAGGCTGCGACCACTGCAGCTAACAACGCATTGAGTTCAATCCAAGAAAGAGAATTTGAAACGCCAGGGAGCGCGGCAAGAGCTTGGGATGATCGAGTCCGTAGGATCGCAGATAAATTTGACGCCGAGATTGCGTCCAGAATTTTCTATAGCAAAGATGGCGTTGTTCTTGGATCTGCTACAAGCGATGGACTTAGGTTTTCAGTCAATCCCGACTTTTCATCCGGGCCGACGCCCTACTCGATAACCGCCGGTTTCGTACATACACATCCGACAAAGAGCTTGTTTAGTGGCAATGATTTGAATTATGCGATTGGGCAGTACAGGAGGGCTAACGGCTGGACCCGCAACGGACAATTTGATCAAAGTGCTATTGTGACATTGCCGGGCGGGCGAGTTGTTGGGTGGAAAGTGAGTAGCTATATGGGCTCTGGTGGAGCGTCATACTTGAACGAGAGTTACTATAATGATCATTAGGCCTTGGCTTTGTTTCCTTGCACTCTCTCTCTTTTCATGTGGCGTAACAGCGGGCAATGCCGAAAAAGAAGGAGGCTGTTATGTCGTTTCCAAAGGTGTACGCGGCGATGGCCCCGTTCGCGTCTGTGTGTCGTTATTTCCAGAATTGTGGACGCGCCACGATGTTGGCTACATTGAGGTTACGGGCTATATCGCTTATGTCGACGGCTCGCCATACATGTTCGCATCAAAAGATCTTTATGTTTATTCTGGAGGAAAAGGCGGGGTTGCTCTTGGTGTTGCCTTGTCAGAGGTCGATCGCTTTAAACGACTAATGGCAAATGATTCTGCAGCGACTGTAGCCGGATTGTACCTCCCCGGATACGGCGAGAAAAATAGTGCGTTGGGACGAATCGAGATTATTGGGCAGCATTATTGGCTGCAAGAGATGGCAGGAGAGCGGCCACAATTGCCGATCGATTGATTCGTTTGGACTCTTGATGTTGGCTCGCAGCGTTCGCAGCCGAAGCATCGAACCAAACAGGTCGCTGAATGGCGGGATCCGGTTTGCTTCCTAACCGTCGGTGCAATAGAAAGCCCGCCAATGGCGGGCTTTTTGTTTGCTTTGGCCAAACCAATCAACCGCTCTGCTGCAGCACCGTATCCAACATCTGCATGACAAACCGCTGCTGTGCTTTGGGCAGCGCCGCGATGCGCTCCAGCTGTAGCCGTTCAATCCCTCGCGAGGCATCGCCCTCGGCTTGGCTGTAATGACCCACTGATTTCCTGCTCAGGCGTTACTTTCCCCGAAGGAGACACCGATGAGCGAAGTAATGGAAGAAGAGATCAAGCGTTGGACGGCCCGTCGCAAGTCGGCACTGGTCCTTGAGATCATCCAGGGCATGACCACCGTGGCTGCGGCCAGCCGCCAGTTTGACCTGACGCCGGCCGAGATCGACAGCTGGGTCGAAGATGGCAAGCGCGGCATGGAGAACGCGCTGCGGGCCAAGCCGGAGGACGTGCGCGAGCAGTACGAGCGCCAGCTCAAAGACCTGCAGGAAGCCTACGGCGAGGCCATGCTGGAGATCCGCGCCCGAAAAAAGCTGGCCTCCCTGCTGGGAAAGGACGAGAGCTGATGCTCTCGGTGCAGCAGGGCCTGAAGGACGAAGGTGTGGCGGTACCGATGACCAAGCTGTGCCAGTGGTTCGGTGTGGCGCGGCGGACGAGGTACTACAAGCCGACCCGTTCGCCTGCAAAGGTCAAAGCGGAGCTTGCCGAGCCGATCAAGGAGATGATCGAGGCGGAGCCGTCGTTCGGCTACCGCACGGTGGCTGCATTGCTGGGCATGAACAAGAACACCGTCCAGCGGATCTTCCAGCTCAAGGGCTGGCAGGTGCGCAAGCGCGCACTTGGGCAACGGCCCAGGATCGAGGCAAAGGTCTCTCGTGCCGAACGGCCCGACCAGCGATGGGCCACAGACCTGTGCCGTGTATGGGGAGGCAAGGACGGCTGGCTGAGCCTGGCGCTGGTGATCGACTGCAGCACGCGGCAGCTGCTGGGCTGGCACCTGTCACGCACCGGCAAGGCGAGCACTGCCTCAGCCGCTCTGGAGCAGGCCTTGATCGCCCGCTTTGGCACGCTGGGACGTGTGCCGGAGCCTTTCCTGCTGCGCTCGGATAACGGCCTGGTCTTCACCAGCCGTGACTACACGCGCCTGGTGCGCAGTCACGGCCTGAAACAGGAATTCATCACACCGCACTGCCCGCAGCAGAACGGGATGGTGGAACGGGTTATCCGGACGCTTAAGGAGCAGTGCGTGCATCGACACCGGTTTGAGAGCCAAGTCCATGCCCTGCGGATCATTGGCGACTGGATTGGCTTCTACAACCAACAGCGCCCACATCAGGCGCTGAAGATGATGACCCCAGACGCGGCTCATGCCGCCACATTAACCGCATGACCTGAGCAGAAAACGGTGGGTCATTACATGGCTGTCGTTGATCTTCTTGAGATCGTCGACGTCGACCATCAGCACGGCCACCAAATGACCGGTGGCTTCCCCTGCGGCGATGATCTGCGCCGAGCGTTCTTCAAAGTGGCGCCGGTTGGGAGGGATGCAGCGCTCTGCCAGGAGCTAGAATCGGAGAGAACGGCGTGTTCGGGCGCGACACCAACAGTTCAGGTTGGAAGAGCATAGACATTCCCGCTAACGGAAATAAACCACATGAAACCCTTCACTACGATTGATTCTCTGGCTGATGGATCGCTCTACCTTCCAGCGCAGCTTGAGGGGCTGGATTCTTTCGTTCAACTTGATTTGTTGCGTGGGGCGGAAGTAACGCGTTGCTGCATTCCTGCTACTCAGCGCTCGGACCTTGCGTGGTGGGCCTGTCTGGAGTTCAGTTCTGGGTACTCACTTGAAATTACTTCATCGAGCACTCTGGTTCGTGGCTGGGATGAGTACGGGACGATCAATCTTGCTTTGGCACCAAGTGCCGTCAGCGATGGGAATCAGGTTGGCCTCTCAGAACTGGTGGGCTTTGTGGTAGGCCAGATCAGCATCCTTCGGTGGCAACGTGATGGCATCCTTGTCGATGCGGGAGTAGAGTTCCGTTCAAAGGATGGCGGAGAGGTATTCAGTGCAGCAGCTGTCGACATTCCGGGTGCCTTTTCGATGTCGTTTCCTCGTGGCGCCCCCAAAAATTGGCAGTTCCCTGCGGACGAGTACGCGCGGGTAGATATATGAATGCGTAGGTCGTAGGTTCGATTCCTATTTCCGGCACCAGTTCAGCAGAAAGCCCCGGCGTTGGTCGGGGCTTTTTGTTTGGGGTGCCTTCGGAACTGATTGATAAGGAGGGTGTTCCTTCCTGGGCCGAGCTAACGGTGCTCAAGCAGTCCACAGTCGCGGACAATTCGCATCCAGTGCGGAACAACTGGGGTGAACCCGGCTTCCGCGCTATCGTGACAGGGCTCCCTTCGCCGAGGTCTCCATGAAGATCGCCGTTTTCAGTGCACGACCCTACGACCGCCAGTCCCTGGATGCCGCCAACGTGCGCGACGATGCGCGGGCGGCCTTTGAGTTTCTGTATTTCGACGCGGTGCTGGATGCACACACGGTGGCGCTTGCGCAGGACTGCGAAGCGGTCTGCGTGTTCGTCAACGATCGTCTGGATGCGGCGGTACTGGAGGCGCTGCATGCCCAGGGCGTGCGCGCGCTGCTGCTGCGCTGCGCGGGATTCAACAACGTCGATGTGGCTGCGGCGCAGCGGCTGGGCCTGTTCGTGGCGCGCGTGCCGGCGTATTCCCCTGAGGCGGTGGCCGAACACACGCTGGCGCTGGTCATGACGCTCAATCGCCAGACGCATCGCGCGTACAACCGTGTGCGCGACGGCAATTTCATGCTCGATGGCCTGCTTGGCCGCACGTTGCATGGCAAAACGGTGGGTATCGTCGGCACCGGGCAGATCGGCCTGGCCACCGCGCGGATCTTCCACGGCATGGGGTGCACGGTGCTGGGCCACGACCCGTGTCCGTCCACCGCCTTCGAGGCGATCGGTGCGTCCGTGGCGCTGGAGGTGCTGCTGGCGCGCTCGGACATCGTGTCACTGCATTGCCCGCTGACGCCTCAGACCCATCATCTGATCGACACGGCCGCGCTGGCGGCGATGAAGCCTGGTGCGATGCTGGTCAACACCTCGCGCGGCGGGCTGGTCGATACCCACGCGGTGATCAATGCGCTGAAGTCGCGCCATCTCGGCCACTTGGCCATTGACGTATACGAGCAGGAAAGCGCGCTGTTCTTCCAGGATCGCTCCGGTGAGATCATTGACGATGAGGTGTTCCAGCGCCTGATGACCTTCCCGAACGTATTGGTGACCGGCCATCAGGGCTTCTTCACCGCCGAGGCGCTGCAGGAGATCGCGCAGATCACGCTGCGCAATCTGGGACATTTCGCGGCAGGCACGCCATGCCCGAACGCGGTTCCGCCGCCTGCCGGATAGCCCCGCAGAACGCACGCGGCCGCTCCAGTGAAGGAGCGGCCGCGTGCGTCGGGACAACGGGTGCCTGTGCGTCAGGCGTCAGGGCGAGTCCTGCAGCAACTGCTTGGCGATCAGGTCTGCGGTGAAACGCGAGCCGGCCGGCGTGAGGTGCACGATATCCAGGTAGAACGTCTCACCGCTCTTGGAGTCGGAGCGGGTCAGGCAACCATCCTCGTTGCACAGCACCTCGGTCAGCGAGATGTACTCCACGCCGGTCTGCTTGGCGAGATCGCGCAGGAGCACTTCGGCCGTGGCGGTGCGGTAATCGGCCCCACCGGCAGCGGCATCCTGGCCCATGCCGTACTTGGTGTAATCCAGTCGCGGCGGCGGGGTGGCATGCAGCGGGTCATCGCGCCAGAGATTGAACACGATCCGCGACGGGGTGTCCTTCCAGGACGGCGGCGGCCCCAGCATGACCACGCGGCGCACACCGAGCGCCTTCAGGCGGGCGAGCGTGGCAGGCAGATTGGCCTTGTCATACTCATGCCACATGGCCGCCATCAGCACGGTGTCGGGCTTGAGCCGCGCGATCGACGCCAAGGCCCAGTCGTTGTTGTAGGTGCAGGCCGGATTGGGACCTGCGAAACCGGCCATCGGCGGACACGCCGACGAGGTGAACTGCGCCAGGCGCATCTTCCCGCTGCGCTGCTGCAGACCACGAATGCCGGTGTACAGCGATGCCGCAGACGAGTCACCCCACAGCACCCAGAGCGGCTGGGTGCCTTGATCCACGCATTCGGGCGCGTACTTGTCCGCGTTCTCGCCCATCTCCATGAAGCAGATGTGGTTGCGCAGGCCGGCGCGATACGCCTCCAGATCGTACTCGGTGGCGCGCTGGATGATCTCCGGATAGCGCGACGGATACCCTGCGTTCTTCCAGGTCTTGTAGCCGAGGACACCGATGATGGCCATGCCCACCAGCAGGGCGGCGACCTTGAGGCCGCCGCGCCGCGAGGAGCGCAGCGGCCGCTCGACCAGGCGCCAGGTGAGCCAGGCGAGGACAACGCTGGCCAGCAGCAGGCCGGCGCGGTCCAGCGTGCTCAGGTCGCCGTAGGCATTGCGGGCCAGCGTGAGCAGCGGCCAGTGCCAGAGATACAGCGGGTAGCTGATCAGGCCGATCCACACGAAGGGCCGGCTGGAGAGTATCCAGCGCGCTACCGGGGTGGACGGACCCGCGCCGATCAGCAGTGCGGTGCCCAAGGTCGGCAGCAGGGCGCGCACGCCCGGGAACGGCATGGTCGACCGGATGCTCAGCATCGCGATCACGAGCAGGGCCACGCCCACCCATGCAGCGCAGGCACGCACCCGCGCCGCGGTCTCGGCCGGCATCGCCACGCCGGAACGGCTCAGGCGGGCCGCCCACCACGTCCGCTCACGGGCACCCTGCGCCGAACTCCAGTGCGCCAGCATGCCGCCGATCATCAGTTCCCAGGCCCGCGACAGAGGGGAGTAGAACGCGGCGGTCGGATTGCCGTTCTGATAGTGCAGGTTCACCAGGAAGGAGGCGACGGCGGTGGCAATAATGACCGGCATCAGCGGCAGGCGCATCCGCCAGGCCGCCCACAGCAGCAGCGGCCAGGCCAGGTAGAACTGCTCTTCGATGCCCAGCGACCACAGATGCAGCAGCGGCTTGCTGGCCGACGCGATGTCGAAGTAGCCCGCTTCGCTCCAGAGCACGAGGTTGGCGATGAACCCGGCGCCCCCGGCGGTCTGCTTGCCGAGATGGGCCAGGTCCTCGGCCAGCATGGTCTTCCAGCCGAACGCGAAGCAGGCTGCCAGGACCAGCAGCAGGGCCGGGAAGATGCGGCGCACGCGACGGGCGTAGAAGTCGCCGATGCTGAAGCGGGACTGGTCCAGCCCATCCAGGATCACCCGGGTGATCAGGAAGCCGGAAATGACGAAGAAGACATCGACGCCGACGAAACCGCCGGGCAGGAGTGTCGGAAATGCGTGATACAGCAGCACGCCCACGACTGCGATCGCGCGCAGGCCGTCGATGTCTGCGCGGTATGGTCCATGCGCGTTGGCAGCAACGGAGGTTGCTGCATCCTGGTGGTGCATCGGGGTCCCCTGTTAACAAAGCGTCAAGATTGTAGCCGGGAGTCGGCGGAAGAATCGACTCCGTTCATAGGGGGCTGGACAACGTGTCTATACCTGAACGGAGTGGAGGTGCCGGCCCCCGATCCGGGCGCCCTGCGCGCGGTGCGACAACGTGTCGCAGCCCAAAACAGGGCTTTTCTGCGCTGGATCATTGTCAATGCCTTTCTTAAATGGTGCGTGACGGCCTAAAATTAGAGGGCTGACAAGAACGTCCCTGTGCCCGTCCCCCTGGACCGGCACAACCGGCTTTGGCCGGGGTGGGGCGGGCCTGACCTGCATTCCCTACGCAATTGGATCGACCGATGATTCCGTTGAAACCCCTTGGACGCTTTTTGCGTCCGGGCCTGCTGTTTGCGTTGTCCGTGTTCCTCACGGGCTGCAACTCGGCCATCCTCAACCCCAAGGGCCAGATCGGCCACGATGAGAAGACGCTGCTGATCACGGCTACCGTGCTGATGCTGCTGGTCGTCGTGCCGGTCATCGTCATGACCCTGGCCTTCGCGTGGAAGTACCGTGCGTCCAACACCAAGGCCCGCTATGAGCCGAAGTGGTCGCACTCCACCGCGATCGAAGTGGTGGTGTGGTCGATTCCGTGCATGATCGTGCTGGTGCTGGCGGTCCTTACCTGGCGCTCCTCGCACGCGCTGGATCCGTACCGTCCTCTTGTTTCCGACAAGAAGCCGGTGGTGATCGAGGCCATTTCGCTGGATTGGAAGTGGCTGTTCATCTATCCGGAAGAGAAGATCGCCACGGTCAACGAGATCACCTTCCCGGTCGATACCCCGCTGAACTTCAAGATCACGTCCGATTCGGTGATGAATGCATTCTTCATTCCGCACCTGGGCAGCATGATCTACTCGATGACGGCGATGGAGACCAAACTCCATCTGATCGCCAACGAGACCGGCGAATTCCCGGGCATGTCCTCGCACTACAGCGGCGCGGGCTTCAGCAAGATGCATTTCAGTGCCCACTCGGTGACCGACGCGCAGTACCAGGCGTGGCTGACCAAGGTGCGTGCCGAGCGTGGCAGCCTGGACAAGGCCGCGTTCAACGCGCTGGGCGCCGAGAAGAACCACGACTGGCACCCGGTGACCTACTACGGCACCGTCGAGGCTGGCCTGTTCGACTGGGTGATCGCCAAGCACATGGGCGACAACCAGCACTACGGCATGAAGCACGACCACAAGGCCATGAAGCATGACGGCGCCGAGGGCGAAAGCCACGAAGGCCACGCCATGCCGGGCATGGCCGAGGGTCATGACGCTGCCGACGCGCACGCCGGCCATGCGGCCGGCGCCGCCGACGCGCATGCCGAACACACTGCAGACGAGCACGCCGCCGCCGGTCACACCGGCCACGGCGGCTCGGGAGAATGAGCATGAATCTGTTGGGTAAACTGACATTTGCCGACATCCCGCACGACCCGATCATCATCACCACGCTGATCGGCGCGGGCATCGGTGGCCTGCTGCTGCTGGCCCTGATCACCAAGTTCAAGTTGTGGGGCTATCTCTGGAAAGAGTGGTTCACCTCGGTCGACCACAAGAAGATCGGCGTGATGTACCTCGTTGTCGCCTTCGTCATGCTGCTGCGCGGCTTTGCCGACGCGATCATGATGCGTGTGCAGCAGGCGATGGCGGCCGGCGGTGCCGAAGGCGTTCTGCCGCCGCATCACTACGACCAGATCTTCACCGCCCACGGCGTGATCATGATCTTCTTCGTGGCGATGCCGCTGATCACCGGCCTGATGAACGTCGTGGTGCCGCTGCAGATCGGCGCACGCGACGTCGCCTTCCCGTTCGTCAACTCGCTCAGCTTCTGGCTGTTCGTGGCGGGCGCGGGCCTGGTGATGATCTCGCTGGGCGTGGGTGAGTTCGCGCAGACCGGTTGGCTGGCCTTCCCGCCGTTGTCGGGCAAGGAATACAGTCCAGGGGTGGGTGTCGATTACTACATCTGGGGCCTGCAGGTCGCCGGCCTGGGTACCACGCTGAGCGGCATCAACTTCTTCATTACCATCCTGAAGATGCGCACCCCCGGCATGAAGCTGATGCAGATGCCGGTGTTCACCTGGACCGCGCTGGTCACCAACGTGCTGATCATCGCCGCCTTCCCGGTGCTGACCATCACCCTGGTGCTGCTGACCCTGGACCGTTACCTGGGCACGCACTTCTTCACCAATGACGGTGGCGGCAACGCCATGCTGTACATCAACCTGATCTGGATCTGGGGTCACCCGGAAGTCTATATCCTGGTTCTGCCGGCATTCGGCGTGTTCTCCGAAGTCATCGCCACGTTCTCGCGCAAGGCGCTGTTCGGCTACAAGGGCATGGTCTACGCGACGGCGTGCATCGGCGTCCTGTCGTTCATCGTGTGGCTGCACCACTTCTTCACGATGGGCTCGGGTGCCAACGTCAATGCCTTCTTCGGCATCACGACGATGATCATCTCCATTCCCACCGGCGTGAAGATCTTCAACTGGCTGTTCACCATGTTCCGCGGTCGCGTGCAGTTCACCACCCCGGTGCTGTGGACCATCGGCTTCATGGTCACCTTCACCATCGGCGGCATGACCGGCGTGATGCTGGCGATCCCGGCCATCGACTTCGTGCTGCACAACAGCCTGTTCCTGATCGCCCACTTCCACAACGTCATCATCGGCGGCGTGGTGTTCGGCATGTTCGCCGGCATCACCTACTGGTGGCCGAAGATGTTCGGCTTCCGTCTCAACGAAACCTGGGGCAAGCGCGCGTTCTGGTGCTGGTTCATCGGCTTCTATGTGGCGTTCATGCCGCTGTACATCCTGGGCTTCATGGGCATGACCCGCCGCATGCAGAGCTACCCGAACATGGAGTACCAGCCGCTGCTGATCATCGCCATGTTTGGTGCCTTCATCATCGGTGCCGGCATCCTGTGCCAGGTCATCCAGATCGCCGTGTCGATCCGCGACCGCAAGAAGACCGCCGACCTGACCGGCGACCCGTGGGATGCCCGTACGCTGGAGTGGGAAACCTCTTCGCCGCCGTCGTTCTACAACTTCGGCTCGCTGCCGCGCGTCAACGAACTGGACGAGTTCTGGGAGCGCAAGCAGCGTGGTGAGGCGTGGGAACGCCCGGCCAGGTACACCGACATCCACATGCCGCGCAACACCGGCACCGGTGTGGTGATCGGCGCCTTCAGCCTGGTGTTCGGCTTTGCGATGATCTGGCACATCTGGTGGCTGGCCATCGTGGGCATGATCGGCATGATCGGCACCTTCATCTGGCGCACCTTCGACAAGGACGTGGATTACTACGTGCCGGCCGCCGAAGTGGAGCGGATCGAGAATGAGCACCGTCGCCACCTGGTGGCGCAGGGCCTGGTGAAATCGGAGCTGAAGGCATGAGCAGCACTATCCCCAACACCATGAACCACGGGCACGCCGCGCATGCGGCGGCCCACGGCCATGATGACCACGAGCACCACGACACCGGCGGCAATACCGTCTTCGGTTTCTGGGTGTACCTGATGAGCGACTGCCTCATCTTCGCCACGCTGTTTGCCACCTACATCGTGCTGTCCGGCGGTACCAACGGCGGCCCGGGTCCGAAGGACCTGTTCGAACTGTCGTTCGTGGCGTGGGAAACCACGCTGCTGCTGGTGTCCTCGCTGACGTTCGGTCTGGGCATGATTGCCATGCACAAGCACAAGGTCGGCCAGATGTACCTGTGGCTGGCCATCACCTGGCTGCTGGGCTTCGGCTTCATGGTCATGGAAGTGTGGGAGTTCAACCACCTGATCCATCAGGGCTACGGTCCGGACCACAGTGCGTTCCTGTCGGCGTTCTTCGCGCTGGTCGGTACCCACGGTCTGCACGTGAGCGCGGGCCTGCTGTGGCTGCTGATCATGTTCATCCAGATCAAGCAGAACGGCCTGACCCCGACCAACAAGACCCGCATGGCGTGCCTGAGCCTGTTCTGGCACTTCCTGGATCTGATCTGGATCGGCGTGTTCTCCGTCGTCTATCTGAATGGAGCGCTGTAATGTCCGCACATGACAATCACGCACACGACCACGGCCACAGCGCCGGCGGTGAGAGCCACGGCAGCGTCAAGTCGTACCTGATCGGTTTCCTGCTGGCTGCAGTGCTGACCATCATCCCGTTCTGGGCCGTCATGCACGGCGACCTGCCGCGTCTGACCACCGGCATCATCATCGTGATCACCGCGGTGCTGCAGATTCTGGTGCACCTGGTGTTCTTCCTGCACCTGGACCGCTCCTCCGAACAGCGCTGGAACGTCAGCGCGGCGGCCTTCACCGTCGTGGTGATCGGCATCATCGTCGCCGGTTCGCTGTGGGTCATGCACAACATGAACGTGCATATGATGCATTGAGGTCTTCGGACCCCGGCATGCAGAAAGGCCGCCTCCGGGCGGCCTTTCTGTTTGTTGGGTGAGGGGGCGGTGCCGGTGCCGGAGCGAAGGGCAGCCGACCAACGGTCGGCTCTACCCCGGGTGTCGCATACGCCGAGAGAGGCCGGTGGCGGCTGTAGGTGCCGACCGCCGGTCGCCACAGCCCCTCACGCGGCGCGCGCCAACCGCAGGAACTCCTCGGCACCCACGGGTTTGCCGAGGTGGTAGCCCTGCAGCAGATCGCAGCCGAGATCGCTCAGGTACTGGCGCTGGCCGTCGGTTTCCACGCCTTCGGCGACGATCCGCAGCTGCAGCGAGCGGCCGAGGGCGATGATCGAGGAGACGATCGCCGCGTCTTCGGCGTTTTCTTCCAGGTCATGCACGAACGCCCGGTCGATCTTCAGCTCGGTGGCTGGCATGCGCTTGAGGTACAGCAGGCTGGAATAGCCGGTGCCGAAGTCGTCGATGGAAATGTTCACGCCCATTGCGGTCAGCCCGTGGAGGATCTGCAGGCTGGCCTCGACGTCCTTCATCGCTGTGGTTTCGGTCACTTCCAGGGTCAGCCAGCGCGGCGCCAGCGCATGGCGCTCCAGCGTGCCGCGCACGGTCTCGAGCAGGGTGCTGGAGCCAAACTGCAGGGGCGAGAGATTGACCGCCATCGACCAGTCCGCGTGGCCCGCGTCGTGCCATTGGCGCAGCTGCGCGCAGGCGCGGTCCAGCACCCAGTCGCCGATCTGCAGGATCAGCCCGCTGCGCTCGGCCAACGGAATGAAGGCATCCGGTGACAGCAGCCCCAGCTCCGGATGCTGCCAGCGCACCAGTGCCTCCGCACCGGTCAGGGCCTGGCCGTTGGCCGGGAACTTGGGCTGGTAGTGCAGCACCAGTTCGTTGCGGATCACGGCCTTGCGCAGCTCCTGCAGCAGCTTGAGCTGGCGGTTGGCGCTGACGTTGAGCGACTGCGTAAAGAACGTATAGCCGTTACGGCCGGATTCCTTGGTGTGGTACATGGCGGCATCGGCATGCGCCATCAGGTCGCGTTCGCTGGTGGCATCGGCCGGGTACAGCGCGATGCCCAGGCTGGCGCTGACCTGCAGCTCCAGCGCGTCGATCACGAAGGGTTCGGCGATGGTGGCGATGATGCGCTCGGCCACCACGGCGGCATCTTCCGGCGCGTCGACCTGGAACACGATGACAAACTCGTCGCCGCCCAGACGCGCGAAGGTGTCCTGGGCACGCAGCAGCGCGGCCACGCGCTGGCTCATCTGGATCAGCAGCTTGTCGCCGAGTTGGTGGCCGTAGGCGTCATTGATGGTCTTGAAACCGTCCAGATCGCAGAACATCACCGCGAAGGTGAACTGGCGCCGACGCGCCTTCTCGATCGCCTGCTCGATACGGTCCTGCAGCAGCATCCGGTTCGGCAACTGGGTCAGCGGGTCATGCAGGGCAGCCTGGATCAGCTTTTCGTTGGCCTGCGCCAGCGAGTCCGCGAGCAGGCCGGTACGGGTGCGCATCTGGCGATCAAACACGGACGCGATCAGGGCAATACCCAGTGTGGCCAGTGTGGTGACGATCACCAGCACCGCCAGCCATTTGCTGTCGATGCCCTCGCCATAGGCCGCGCCGCAGATGCTGCCGGGCGGGAAGCTGGCGGCCGCCATGCCGGTGTAGTGCATGCCCACGATCGCCAGGCCCATCACCAGCGAGGCGGCGCCGCGCAGCAGGAACGGGCGGCGCTGTTCGCCGCGCAGGCGGAAGGCGATCCACAATGCCGCGCCGGAGGCCGCGATGGCGATCACGATGGAGGCGGTGAACCAGAGGGGATCGTAGGTGATGCCCGGCTGCATCTGCAGTGCCGCCATGCCCAGGTAGTGCATCGCCGCGATGCCCAGGCCCATCAGAACCGCGCCGGCGCCCAGGCGCGCCCAGGGCAGGTGCGGGCGGGAGACCAGCCACAGCGCATAGGCCGAGGCGCCGACCGAGACGGCCAGCGAGTACAGGGTGATCGCCAGGTCGTAGCCGACCGGAATCGGCAGGTCGAAGGCGAGCATGCCGATGAAGTGCATCGACCAGATGCCCAGGCCCATCGCGACGGCGCCGCCGGCCAGCCACCAGCGTGCCACGCGCCCCTGCGTGCTGGCCAGACGGCCGGCCATGTCCAGCGCCGTGTAGGAGGCGAGGATGGCGACCAGCAGCGAGAACACGACAAGACTCTGGCTGTAGGTGCCGGACATGAAAGAAAACCTGGGGAGCGGAGGGGGTGCAGGAGTGCGCCGGGGTATCGGCACCGGCGCCGGATTCTTTAGGTCCGTGCGCGCCGCGTCTCGGATGCTGCGACGCGGCTCGGCTATCCTGACCGCCTGACGATGAAGTGGAAGTGGACATGGCCAAGAGGCTCACCGCCTACGTCTGCAGCGAATGCGGCGCGGAATACAGCAAGTGGCAGGGCCAGTGCACCGAATGCGGGGTCTGGAACGTGCTTGGCGAGGTGGTGCTGGAAAGCGCCGCCGCCGCCAAGTCGCCGGCGGCGCGACGCTCGGGCTGGGCCGGCAAGGTCGATGCCCCGCAGATCATGGCGCTCAAGGATGTGCAGCAGACCGAACACCTGCGGGTGAGCACCGGTATCGGCGAGTTCGACCGCGTGCTCGGCGGTGGTCTGGTGGAGGGCGCGGTGGTACTGGTCGGCGGCGATCCGGGCATCGGCAAATCCACCCTGCTGCTGCAGGCCGTGGCGAAGATGGCCGCGTCCTTGCCGGTGCTGTACATCACCGGTGAGGAGTCGCTGTCGCAGGTGGCCGGACGGGCGGTGCGTCTGGATCTGCCGCTGGACGGGGTCAATGCGCTGGCCGAGACCGGGATCGAGGCGATCCTCAGACATGCCAGCGTAGCCAAGCCGAAGCTGATGGTTGCCGACTCGGTGCAGACGCTGTGGACCGAATCGCTGACCGCCGCACCTGGCTCGGTCAGCCAGGTGCGCGAAAGCGCGGCCCGGCTGGTCAGATTTGCCAAGGAAACCGGCACCGCGGTGTTCCTGGTCGGGCACGTGACCAAGGAGGGCGGCATTGCCGGCCCGCGCGTGCTCGAGCACATGGTCGATGCGGTGCTGTATTTCGAAGGCGAGAGCGGCAGCCGCTTCCGCCTGCTGCGCGCGTTCAAGAACCGCTTTGGTGCGGTCAACGAACTGGGCGTGTTCGCGATGGGCGAGAAAGGGCTTAAGGAAGTCTCCAATCCCTCGGCGATCTTCCTGTCCGGTGGCAGTACGCGCCAGCCCGGCAGCTGCGTCATGGTCACCCGCGAGGGCACCCGGCCGTTGCTGGTGGAAGTGCAGGCGCTGGTCGACGCCTCGCCACTGTCCAACCCGCGCCGGGTGGCGGTGGGCCTGGAGCAGAACCGGCTGGCCATGTTGCTGGCCGTGCTGCACCGTCACGGCGGCGTCCTGGTCGGCGACCAGGACGTGTTCGTCAATGTGGTCGGCGGCATCCGCGTACAGGAGACCGCGGTCGACCTGCCGGTGCTGCTGGCGGTGTTGTCCTCGCTGCAGGACCGCCCGCTGGCCGAAAAGACCATCGCGTTCGGCGAGGTGGGTCTGTCCGGCGAGATCCGCCCGGTGCCCAATGGCGAAGACCGGCTGCGCGAGGCCGCCACGCATGGCTTCAAGCGCGCCATCGTGCCCAAAGCCAATGCGCCCAAGGCCGGAAGCGTGAAGGGCATGGAGGTGATCGCGGTGGAGCGGCTGTCCGAGGCCATCGACGCGATCTGAACGGGCTGTTTCCGACGCCCGCGCCGCGCAGGCAATGCGTGGCCGGGCTGTGCTAGGTTTCCTTTCCCGAAATCCTCGTTCCAGCGCGCATCCCGGCCGGGGTGCGCCCGCCAGAGAAAACGATTACATGCAAGAGACTCCCCTGGATGTACAGGGCGCCAGCGAGATCCGTCGCGCCGGTGTCGACCTCAACGGATTGATGACTGTCCTTGGCAAGCATCTGTATTCCACCCCGGTGGTGGCACTGCGCGAACTGGTGCAGAACGCGCACGATTCACTGGTGCGGCGGCGCCTGGAGCAGGCCGACTGGCAGGACCCGGGCCGGATTGAAGTGCATGGCGATGCCGTCAACGGCATCGTGCGCATCATCGATACCGGTGCCGGCCTGACCCAGCAGGAAATCCACGATTACCTGGCCACGGTCGGCGTGGGCTACACCCGTGGCCTGCGCCAGGCGGGTGAAGACGACGAGGGGCTGATCGGCATGTTCGGGCTGGGCTTCCTGTCCGCGTTCGTGCTGGCACGCCGGGTCACTGTGCGCACCACCTCCTACCAGCAGCCGACGCTGGGCCACTGCTACGTGTCCAGCAATGCCGAGCAGTACACGGTGTCACCGATGCCGGCCCGTGCGGTGGGGACCGAGGTGATCCTCGAGCTGCACAGCAGCTACGTGCATCTGGCGCAGGAGCAGAACCTGCGCGACATCCTCGGCCGGTACTGCGCGTTGCTGGGGGAGCCGATCCACATTGGCCAGGATGCGCGCGCGATCAATCCCGAGCCGCCGCCGTGGCGACCACAGGCCGGTGTGGTCATGCACCCGCTGCAGGCGCAGCGCCGTGGCCTGGAGTTTGCCGCGCACTTCGAACGCAGCTTCGAGCCGATCGCCTGCATGCCGTTGCGCGCCGATGGCGGCAGCGATGCGGTGGGCCTGCTCTGGGTACAGGACGGTGCCACTTACGGCACCAGTGACAACCGCAATCTCTCGGTGTTCGTGCGCGGCATGCTGCTCGACGACGACGCACGCGATCTGCTGCCACCGTGGGCCGGTTTCATCGGCGGGGTGATCGAATCGAGCCGGTTGACGCCCACCGCCAGCCGCGAAGATCTGCAGCGCGATGAAACCTACAGCGCCGTGCAGCATGCGCTGGGAGAGGCCCTGATCGATGGGCTGGTGGAGATCGCACGCCAGCAGCCCGAAGCATGGCGACGCATTCTGGTGCGGCACAACGAAGCGCTGCTCGGGGCGTCGCTTTGCGACGACCGCCTGTTCCAGCTGCTGCTCGAACACGTGCGCGTGCCCAGTTCGCAGGGCGACATCAAGGCCAGCGAACTGCCGTCGCGCGGTGCGGTCCACGTGATCCTGGACAGCGGCGGCGGGTTCGAGGAAATGCTGTTCCGTGCGATGGGCGTGCCGGTGGCGCATGGCAACCGTTACGCGGTGGTGCCGTTCCTTCGCCGCTGGACCCAGGCCAAGGGCATGCGCCTGGTGGAGCTGGGCACCGAGCAGGGCAACCGCGCGCTGTTCCGCACCGATACGCTGCCCGATGCCGAAATGGACTGGCTGCAGACCCATCTGGGTGACGGCGAGCAGTTGCTGCCGGCGCATTTCAGCCCGTCTGAACTGCCGGTGGTGGTGGTGCCCGATCGCGAGGCCGAGCTGAAACGCCGTCTGGAGGACGACGAGAACGACAAGCGCGTGTCGATGGCCGCGCTGCGGCTGGCGCGACAGTTCACTGCCCGGATCGTGGCGCGCGCCCCGTCGCGCCTGTACCTCAACCTGGACAACCCCGCTGTGCAGGCGCTGCTGGCGGCGATGCGCGCCGGCAACCCGCAGGCCGCGTCCGCCGCACGCCTGCTGCGCTCGCTGAAGGTGATCGTCAGCGCGCAGGGTCGCGCACAGGACGGCGGCGCGGCCAGCACCGATCTCAACCGCGCGTTCGGCGACATCGCCGATGCCCTGCAGCAGATGCTGCAGGCGCGCTGACCCTCCCTTTCTTCAACGTTACGCACCACAGGACGGCACGACCGCATGGATATCTGGAATTGGGTTGAAAAACTGCAGGACGATCTCGGCGAAGCCGGGCAGGCGCAGAGCGCGCAGCTGCTGACGCGCTTGACCGATGAGGTCTGCGAACTGCGCATGGACCGCGTGGATGCCCTGCTGCCCGAAGCGCGTGCGCTGGGCAAAACGCTGGGCAATCCGTGGCTGGAGGTGTTTGTCGGCCACTGGGACATGCGCAACCGCGTCGGCAACCGACTGGAAGGCGAGTCGGCGCTGGGCGACGCCGTGGCGCTGTTCGAACGCGCCCACCGTGCCGATACGGTGGAGTGCCCGCAGTCGATCTGCGTGACCCAGGACCTGGCGGCCTGTTACGGCAACATCGATGGCCCCGGCTGGGTGCCCGAGCGCATCGAGGTCTGCGAGGAAACGCTGGCGCGGATCAATCCGAGCTGGGCGTGCTTCCAGTGCCTGAGCTGCGAGAAGGCCGATGCACTGCTCGACGACGGCAACAGCCAGGGCGCGCTGGATTATCTGGATGTGCAGGCCGGTACCGTGCTGGCGCACGGCGGCAAGGTATACGACAGCTTCCCGGAGATGCGCATCAAGATCCTGCTCGCCAGCGGCCGCGCGGCCGAGGCGCTGGCGTTGATCGATGTGCGACAGGCCGAAGTGGACGCCGAAGGTGACTACGAGCCTGCCAACTGCACTGTTCCGCGCAAGCTGTCGCGCGCGTGGGCACTGGCGCAGCTGGGCCGCGACGAGGAGGCGCTGGCATCGCTGGTACCGTTCAACCAGCTGTCGCCCAATTACCGTCGCATGTGGGCGCACACCGTGGCGCTGCTGGTGCGCAATGCGCCCGAGCGCAACAGTTGGGATCTGGGGCGCCGCCTCAACGCGACCCTGGCGCATTACGCCGAGGTCGGTGCACATCGCTTCGTGATCGAAATCGCCGGGCTGTGCGTGGACATGGCGCTGCAGCGCGGTGCGGTGTGGACCGCGCGCCGTCACCTGGCACTGGCCCGCCAGCACGTGGGCCAACTGCGCCAGGACCGCGGCGCCAGCGATGCGATCGCCGCGATGGCCGCACGGATCGATGCCGCTCCCAGCACCGCCGCGTTGCCTGTTCCTGCCGAAGGCCTGCTCGACTGGCTGGTTGAACAGGGCGAGCAGGGCGATGGGCGTGATCCGGAGCGCGAGGCGCAATGGCTGCTGCAGGGCGTGGAGCAGCGTCCCGACGACGCAGCCATGCTGGATGTCGCCGCCTCGGCGCTGAACGCCTGTGGTGCGGAGGAAGAGGCCATCGCGTTGCTGTGGGCGTTTGTCGAGCGCCACCCGCATGAGGATGCCGCCCCGGCGTACTCGCTCCTGCGCCTGCTGGTGCAGCGTGGCGACCAGGCCGGGCTGGACCGCCTGATGCAGCATTACCAGGCGCAGGTGCCGGTGTTCGCACTGTGGTGCCAGGCGCAGATGGCACACAAGCTGTCCGACTGGGCCACGCTGGAGCAGGCGTGCAGCGCGCTGCTGGCGCTGTCGCCGCAGTCGCATGGTGCGCGCAACCTGCTGGGCGTGGCCTTGATGGCGATGCAGCGCTTCCAGGATGCCGCCGTGCAGTACCGCCACCTCACCGAGGTGCTGGAGGAACCGCGCAGCGCGCATTGGGATCACATGACCGCCGCCAGTGCCGCCCGCGACTGGGCGGCCGTGCGTGGCTCGGCAGCGGCCATCGGCATGGAGCTGGACAGCACCGACGGCCCGGTCGAGGAATCCTTCGGCTGGGTGATCATCCGCTGCACCGACGGTGGCGAGCCGATCGAATACTATGCGCGCCGCACCGGCCCGGTCACCGCGCGGATTGTCGAGAACGCGCCGGCCAACCGCCGCCAGCGCGTGGACGACTGGGTGGTGTTCGACGCCGAGCTGGTGCATCCGGCGCCGGAGGACGAGCAGGAGCGCGAGCGCTTCATGCCCACCTATGCCGAGGTCCATCTGCTTGAAAGTGGTGGCTATGCGGGCAGCTGGCTGGTGGATGGCGTGCATCCGGGCGAAGACGCGTGGAGTGCCTTCGCCGAGGCGGTCGAGGCCCGTGGCTGGAAGCTGTGGACGCACAGTCCGGACGACTACCAGCTCACCGATGCCGAAGGCGACGATGTGCCACTGCCGGGCGTGCTGTTCACCGTGGCGCAGCCGCAGGAACAGCCGCCGCTGGACCTGCACCGGTTCCTGCTCGACGCGACCGCGCAGTGGCCGCACCAGCTGTGCTGGCTGCGCCTGGCCGAAGCCTGCGACCAGGACGCGCAGCGCCACCTGGACGTGATCGAGCGTTACGGTCTGTGATGGCCGGGCCGGGCGCGCCAACGGGGCGCCCGGCCCATCGACAGGGAAGGAGACGAGGTATGCGGATGCCACAGTGGACGCGGGTGTGTGGTGGCCTGGCAGTGGCGCTGCTCTGCGCGCCGACAGCGCAGGCCGGGCAGGCGTGCGACGACCCGGTGGTGGTGGCGCGCCGATTCCAGCAGGCCAGCATGGACGGCCTGCTGGCGACGCCGGCGGAGGTGCTGACGCCCGCGCTGGGCAGGTTGTTCGCCGAGGAGCGCGACTGCCAGGAGCGCGAGCAGGGCATCTGCCATCTGGACAGCGATCCGTGGCTGGACGGCCAGGATGGCGAGATCGACGCGCCGTTCGCGTTCGCGCGCGTGGCGGGCAGCGCCGCCGACGTCGCCACGGTGGAGGTGCGTTATGCGGTATGGGGTGAGCCGTACCGCGTCCTGCTGTCGCTACGCCAGCGCGGCGATGGGTGCTGGGGCGTGGACGACATGACCACCCAGCGCGGCAGCCGCCTGCGCGATCAACTGACCGAACCGCTGTAGGCGACTAGCGCGCGTGGCCGAACACCAGTTCGATCACGAACTGGCTGCCGAAGAACGCCAGCAGCAGCAGGCCCATCGCGGTCAGGGTCCAGTGGACGGCCTTGGCGCCGCGCCAGCCATAGCGGCGGCGGCCGATCAGCAGCGTGCCGAACACGATCCACGACAGGATGCTGAGCACGGTCTTGTGCACCAGCTTCTGCGCCAGCAGATCGTCGACGAACAGCACGCCGGTGACCAGGGTCAGGGTGAGCAGGGCGAATCCGACGGTGATCACCCGGAACAGCAGCGCTTCCAGGTCGGCCAGCGGCGGCAGCGCACGCAGCCAGGGCCGGAAGTCGCGCCGGCGCAGGGCGCGTTCCTGCAGCCACAGCATGATCGCCAGCAGCGCGGCCACGCTCAGCGTGGCGTAGGCCAGCAGCGCCATCCAGGCATGGGTGGCGAGCTGCCAGCCCAGCGGGCGGCTCGGCTCATGGCCGTAGCCGTGGTAGATGCACAGCACCGCCGCGGCCATCGGGAACACCAGCACGCCCAGTGCGGCCATCCGGCCCCGGGCGGCCACCAGCGAGGTCAGCCAGGCCATGCCCAGCCCGACCAGCGACAGCGCCGCGAAGAAGTGCATGTCCGGTCCGCCGCTGGTGCGCATGGCCACCAGAACGTGGTAACTGCCATGCAGCAGCATCGCCGGCAGGGCCGGCCACAACCAGGCCGGCGAGCGCGGGCCGTCATCGCGGCTCACCGCGCGCACCAGCAGGCCGGTCGCGGTCAGGTAGAGCAGGGTGGCGATGAGAACGATTGTCATCGTGTCAGTTTCGCATACCCCCGGGATGCTGGCGATGCCTGCGGCGACAGGCCGCAGCGGCGATCCGGCGGCCGCAGCGGACCCGCTATACTGTCGGTCTCTTTGTCTTTCGTTCTGAACAGGTTGCCTCCATGTTCGAGTCCCTGACCCAGCGCCTCTCCGGCACCATCGAGCGGCTGCGCGGCCGCGGTCGCCTCACCGAGGAAAACATCCGCGAGGCCACCCGCGAAGTCCGCATCGCCCTGCTCGAGGCCGACGTCGCGCTGCCGGTCGTACAGGCCCTGATCGAGCGCATCAAGGTGCGCGCGGTCGGCCAGGAAGTGCTCAAGTCGCTGACCCCGGGCCAGGCCCTGATCAAGGTGGTGCGCGACGAGCTCACCACGGTGATGGGTTCGGCCGCCTCCGACCTCAACCTCAACGTGCCGGCCCCGGCGATCATCCTGATGGCCGGCCTGCAGGGCGCGGGCAAGACCACCACGGTGGGCAAGCTTGCCAAGCATCTGAAGGAAAAGCGCAAGAAGAAGGTGATGGTGGTGTCGGCCGACGTCTACCGTCCGGCCGCGATCGAGCAGCTCAAGACCCTGGCCGACCAGGTCGGCGTGCTGTTCTTCCCGTCCACCGCCGACCAGAAGCCGGAGGCCATCGTCCGTGCCGCCATCGACGATGCGCGCAAGTCCTTCGTGGACGTGCTGCTGGTCGATACCGCCGGCCGCCTGGCCATCGACGACGCGATGATGGCCGAGATCAAGGCCCTGCACGCAGCGGTCAACCCGGCTGAAACGCTGTTCGTGGTCGATGCCATGACCGGCCAGGACGCGGCCAACACCGCCAAGGCCTTCGGCGAAGCGCTGCCGCTGACCGGCGTGGTGCTGACCAAAACCGATGGCGATGCCCGCGGCGGTGCCGCGCTGAGCGTGCGCTACATCACCGGCAAGCCGATCAAGTTCGTCGGCGTCAGCGAAAAGCCCGACGGCCTGGACGTGTTCCACCCCGATCGTCTGGCCAGCCGCATCCTGGACATGGGCGATGTGCTGTCGCTGGTGGAACAGGTCGAGCAGCAGGTCGACAAGGACAAGGCGGCCAAGCTGGCCGAGAAGGTCGCCAAGGGCAAGAAGTTCGACCTCAACGACATGCGCGACCAGCTCGAGCAGATGCAGAACATGGGCGGCATCGGCGGGCTGATGGACAAGCTGCCGGGCCTGGGCCAGATCCCCGAGCACCTCAAGCAGCAGGTCAGCCAGGGCAAGGAAGTGCCGCGCATGATCGCCATCATCAACTCGATGACCAAGAAGGAACGGCGCAATCCGGGCCTGCTCAACGGCTCGCGCCGCGCCCGCATCGCCCGCGGTTCCGGCCTGACCCCGGCCGACGTCAACAAGCTCATGAAGCAGTTCCAGCAGATGGAAAAGATGATGAGCAAGATGGCCGGCGGCGGCATGAAGGGCATGATGCGCAGCATGAAGGGGATGATGGGCGCGATGGGCGGCCGCGGCGGCCTGCCGTTCCGCTGAGTGCCCTGTGCGCGGCCGGCCTTCGGGCCCCGCGCCGCCTCTGCTTCTACGAAATGGCCGCACGCGTCACCCGCGTGCGCTTTTGCCTCTTGCCAGCGTCTGGGCCGGGGTGCTTGACTAGCCCGCTGTTGGATCACTCAAAGGAATGCCCGTGAACAAGTCGATCGTGGTGGTGGCGCTGGTCCTGGCGCTGACCGCCTGCAAGGACGACACGTCGATGTCGCAGAAGGCAGGCAGTGCGATCAGCGGCACCGCCGCCGATTTCGTCGCCGGCCTGGGTGAGGGCGTGGACAAGCGCATGAGCGTGACGCTGCAGACCGACCCGGGTCTGGCCGCACGCGGCCTGACCGTGACCCAGGGCAAGAGCCGTGGCATGGGCTCCAAGGACGCAGCGGTGTACGTGGTGGCCGACAAGCCGTTCAAGGGCAGGCTGGTGGCGCGCGCGCTGGATGCCGATGGCACCGAGATCGGCCGGGCCGTGGTCGACGAAGAATTCGCCGCCGACGACGCGCGCTATGTCACCTTCACGTTCAACGAAGAAATGGACAGTCAGCTGGTCCGCACCTACGCCGTGTCGGCGCGCTGACTCCTGCCGGCGTGCATGCCGGGCAGGGCGGTGCGGCGTATGCTGGCCGGGTCTGACCCTACAGGTGCGCCGCGCGTGAGTCTTTCGCCGATCCTCGAACGCGCCGACAGTTTCTGTCGGCGTTTTGCCTTGCAGGCGCCGATCCTGCTCGCCCCGATGGCCGGCGCCTGCCCGGTGCCGTTGTCGGCAGCGCTGGCCACGGCCGGCAGCATGGGCGCGATGGGCGCGGTGCTGTCCCAGCCGCAGGACATCGTGGCGTGGATGGACGACTTCCGCGCGCGGTCCAGCGGGCCTGCGCAGGTCAATGTCTGGATTCCCGATCCGCTGCCGGCGCGCGATGCGGACGGCGAGGCGGCGACCCGGGCGTTTCTGTCGCAATGGGGCCCGGAGGTGCCGGCCAGTGCCGGTGACGCCGGCCCGGCCGATATCGATGCCCAGTTCGACGCGCTGATCCAGGCGCGGCCGGCGGTTGCCTCCACCATCATGGGGGTGTTCTCCGCCGCCCAGGTGCAGCGGCTGAAGGGCGTGGGCATTGCCTGGTTCGCCTGTGCGACGACGCTGGCCGAGGCGCAGGCGGCGCAGGCCGCCGGTGCCGATGCGGTGGTCGCGCAGGGATGTGAAGCCGGTGGCCATCGCGGTGCGTTCGATCCCGCTGCGGCCGAACGCCAGCAGGTGGGACTGTTCGCGCTGCTGCCGCGGCTGGTTGACCACCTGCAGGTGCCGGTGATCGCGGCCGGCGGCATCGCCGATGGCCGGGGCGTTGCCGCCGCGCTGATGCTGGGCGCCAGCGCGGTCCAGGTAGGCACCGCCTTCCTGCGCACGCCCGAATGCGCGCTCGACCCGGCCTGGTCGCAGGCGCTGGCCGCCGCCGAACCGGAAGACACCTGGCCGACGCGCGCCTTCAGCGGCCGCCTCGGCCGGGGTCTGGCCACTGCCTATGTTCGCGCGGCGGCGGCCCCCGGCGCGCCCCCGCCGCGGCCATATCCGGTGCAGCGCGGCCTCACCGCGCCGATGCGCGCGCAGGCCAGCCGGGAGCACCGCCTCGACGCGATGCAGGCCTGGGCCGGGCAGTCGGCGTGGATGGCGCCGGCCCGCCCCGCAGCCGAGGTGCTCACGCAGATGTGGGCGCAGGCCCGGGCGCTGCTGGCATGAAGCTGTACTGCAACGGCCTGTCTGCCAGTGCCGACGACCTGGCCGGCGCACTGACCAATTACGGCCATTTCACCTCGCTGCAGGTACGCGACGGGGCCGTACAGGGGCTGGACCTGCACCTGCAGCGGCTGCAGCAGGGGACGCAGGAACTGTTCGCCAGCACGCTCGATACCGCCCAGGTCCAGGCTTGGATGTGGCACGCGCTGCACGCTGCGGGCGTGCGCGATGCATCGCTGCGGGTGACGGTGTATTCGCACTGCTTCGATTTCCGCCAGCCGCTGCAGGCGGTACCGGTGGACGTGCTGATCGCGGTTGCCGCGCCGGTGACGCTGCCGGCGGCCTCGCGCTGTCTGCGCACGGTGCGCTACCAGCGCGACCTGCCGCACCTCAAGCACGTGGGCACGTTTCCACTGTTCGAGCATCGCCGTGCGGCCCTGCAGGCCGGAGCCGACGATGCACTGTTCGTCGGCGACGGGGGTGTCATCAGCGAGGGCACCACCTGGAACATCGGCCTGTCCGCCGGCGACACCCTGGTGTGGCCGCAGGCGCCGGCGTTGCGCGGCACCCATGAGCGGCTGCTGCAGGCGGGATGGAACGGGGACCAGCAGCGCCGGCCGGTCGAGCTGGCGGCGCTGCCCGGGTTCAGCGGCGCGTTCGCCTGCAACTCGGTCGGGGTCTGGCCGATTTCACGGATCGATGGGCGGGTGCTGCCGGACTCCGAGGCGCTGTGCGCGCGGGCGCGGGCCGTCCTGGCGGCGGTTCCGTGGCAGCCGTTGGGCGGGTAACCGCCGGGTAAAGGGGCTGTTCAGCTTTTCCGGCCGGGGCAGGCTTGGAATGGCCCGGGTGCGCCGCTATAATCGCCGGCTTACCGCGCCATCCTGGCGACTGGGCAATTGAGGAAGCAACATCATGGTCAAGATTCGACTGACCCGCGGCGGCGCCAAGAAGCGTCCGTTCTACCACATCATCGTGACCGACTCGCGCAGCGCCCGTGACGGCCGCAACATCGAGCGCGTCGGCTACTACAACCCGGTGGCCCAGGGTGCGGAATCCCGCATCGTGCTGGACCTGCCGCTGGTCGACAAGTGGGTCGCCAACGGCGCCCAGATGACCGACAAGGTCCGCAACCTGTACAAGGAAGCGACCAAGGCCCAGGCCTCCGCGGCCTGATCCTGAAGGGCCGCGCCTGCCGCGGCCCATCGGTCTATTCAGATGAAAGATACCGAGCGCCGCATCCTGCTGGGCAGGATTGTCGGCGCTTTTGGTGTGCGAGGCGAGATCAAGCTCGAGTCCTGGACCGAGCCGCGTACCGCCATCTTCAACTATCAACCCTGGATCCTGCGGTCGCCCGCCGGCCAGGAACGCACCCTGACCGGGGCGCGCGGACGTCAGTCCGGCAAGCATCTGGTCGCGGTGTTCCCCGATGTCACCGATCGCGATGTGGTCGAGTCGATGTACGGGACCGAAGTCTATGTGCCGCGCAGCGCGCTGCCGCCCCCGAAGGCCGACGAGTATTACTGGGTCGATCTGGAAGGGCTGCAGGTGCGCACCGTCGAGGGCGTCGAGCTGGGCCGGGTCTCGCACCTGTTCTCGACCGGCTCCAACGATGTGGTGGTGGTGCAGGGCGACCGTGAGCGGATGATTCCGTTCGTGCAGCCGGACTTCGTGGTGTCGGTGGATTTCGAGGCCAATCTGGTCATCGTCGACTGGGATCCGGAGTTCTGACGCCGGTGCGTATCGACGTCATCACGTTGTTCCCCGAGTTCATGGCGCAGTCGGCCGCGCTGGGCGTGGTCGGCCGTGCCGCCGAACGCGGCCTGCTCGACCTGCATGGCTGGAATCCGCGCGATTATGCCGAAGGCAACTACCGCCGGGTGGACGACCGTCCGTTCGGCGGCGGCCCCGGCATGGTCATGCTGATCGAGCCGCTGCGCGCCTGCCTGGCGGCCGCCAAGGCGGCCGACCCGGCGCCGGCGCCGGTGATCTATCTGAGCCCGCAGGGCCAGCCGCTGACCCAGGCCAAGGTGCGGGAACTGGCGGCACTGCCGCGCATGATCCTGCTGTGCGGGCGCTATGAAGGCGTGGACGAGCGTTTCCTGGCGGCCGAGGTCACCGAGGAAATCTCGATCGGCGACTACGTGCTGTCCGGCGGCGAGCTGGGCGCGGCGGTGATCGTCGATGCCGTCACCCGGTTGCAGGAGGGTGCCCTCGGCGATGCCGAATCGGCGGCCCAGGACAGTTTCGAAGGCCCGCAGGGGCTGCTGGACTGCCCGCACTACAGTCATCCGGCACAGCATGAATGGGGCACGGTCCCCGATGTGCTGCGCTCGGGCAACCATGCCGCCATCGCCCGCTGGCGCCGCCAGCAGTCGCTGCTGCGGACCTGGTTGCGTCGCCCGGACCTGCTGGACGAAAGCCGGTTGTCCAAGGCCGACCGGCTCCTGCTCGAGCAGGCCCGGCAGGCCCACAGCGGAGATGCCGCCCCCTAGCGTGGCGGCGTTTCCTGGATTAGAATGCGGGATTGCCATCGCCCCTCTTGGGGGCTGGTTGGCGGAATCCCTACAAAAAACGTGCAGCACAGTCCGGTGACTGCATGAGCCCACGTTGTCGAACGACACGACCACCCGAACACTATCGGTGCACCCATGAGCAAGCTGAACAAGACCATTCTTTCGGATTTCGAATCCGCCCAGATTACCCGTGAACTGCCGAAGTTCAGCCAGGGTGACACCGTCGTCGTCAACGTGAAGGTGAAGGAAGGCAACCGTGAGCGCGTGCAGGCTTACGAAGGCGTCGTGATCGGCACCAAGAACGCCGGCCTGAACTCGGCCTTCACCGTCCGCAAGATCTCGCACGGCTACGGCGTCGAGCGCGTCTTCCAGACCCACAGCGCCATCATCGACTCGGTCGAAGTGAAGCGTCGCGGCAAGGTCCGCGCCGGCAAGCTGTACTACCTGCGTGGCCTGGAAGGCAAGGCTGCCCGCATCAAGGAAGATCTGGCTGCCGCTGCGCAGGCCAAGGCTGCCCGCCTGGCTGCGAAGGCCGCCCAGTAATTCCGGCGTGGTGTACCGGCCTCCGGGTCGGTACCTGCCCAACAGACGGCCACCTTCGGGTGGCCGTCTGCGTTTCGCGATCCAGTTACGGGCGGGTGGGGGCGGCCGGGTCCGGATCGGCCACCGGCGACGGCGGCATCGAGGGGACTTCCGACGGGGCGGCCAGCTCCCCGCGATGGGCGGGCAGCATGCGCGCCTTGCGCCAGCCGCCCCAGCGGTAGTAGGCCAGCGACAGCAGCATCGCGAAGAACGAACTGACCGGGAAGCTCCACCACACCGCGTCAGCGCCCAGGTACGGCTGCATGCCCTCGGCGAACGGCACGCGGATGCCCCACAGCGACACCGCCAGGATCAACAGCGGCGGAATCACCGCACCGGTGGAGCGCACCACGCCGGAGATCACGAAGTTCACGCCGAAGAACAGGAACGACCACACCGCGATGTGGTTGAGGTGGCGGGCCACGTCGAGCGCTTCGCTGCCGCTGGGCAGGAACAGCGCCAGGGTGTAGCGGTCGAGCAGGATCAGCGGCAGGATCAGCGCGCCGGTCAGCAGGAAGTTGTAGAGCACGCCGCTGCGCGCGGTGCCGCGCACGCGGCTCCAGTTGCCGGCGCCCACGTTCTGCGCGGCCATCGACGAACAGGCCGCGCCGATCGCCATTGCCGGCATCTGCACGTACGTCCACAACTGCAGCGACGCGCCGTAGGCAGCAGCGGTATCGGTGCCGTAGCCGTTGACGATGCTCACGGTGACGATCATCGACAGGGAGATGAGCACCATCTGCAGGCCCATCGGGATGCCCTTGACCACCAGTGCGCGCAGGATCTCCGGGTCGATCCTGAACAGCGCCATGTCCTTGCGGCCCAACCACAGCACGTGGCGCTTGTTGCGCATGTACAGCAGCAGGCCAAGCAGCGACACGGTCTGGGCGATCAGCGTGGCCCACGCGGCACCGGCGATGCCCAGTGCCGGGAATGGGCCGATGCCGAAGATCAGCAGCGGGTTGAAGCCGATGTCCAGCGCCACCGACAGCAGCAGGAAACGGAACGGCGTGCGCGAGTCGCCGACGCCGCGCAGCGCCGAGCTGAGGAAAGCGAACGCGTACAGCGTGGGCATGGCCAGGAAAATGATGCGCAGATAGGCCTCGGCCAGCGGCAGCGACGTGGCGGGCGTGCCCATCGCGGCCAGCAGGGGGTGCGACAGCCACCAGCCGGCGATGGCGATGACCACCGAGAGCCCGATGAAGAACGTGGCACTGGTGCCCATCACCCGGCGCGCCTGCGGCAGGTCGCGCGCGCCCATCGCCTGGCCGATCAGGATGGTGGCGGCCATGCCGATGCCGAACACCGAGCCGATCAGGAAGAACATGATGCTGTTGGCGTTCGCGGTGGCGGTCAGCGCCGCCTCGCCAAGGAAGCGCCCGACCCAGATCGCGTTCACCGAGCCGTTCAGCGACTGGGCGATGTTGCCGGCCAGGATCGGCAGGGCGAACAGGAACAGGTTGCGCCCGATCGGGCCGGTGGTCAGGTCAAGCGGCGCTTTGGCCATGTGCTCTGGAGATCAGGCTCTGGGAGCGGCACACTAGCACCACGCCCGTCAGCGGGATATCGCCATGCCACACCCGTTTCATCCGCGCCTTCGGACCCTTCCCACCGTGCCTGTATGGGCGCGCTCCTGCACTGCGCTCTTGATTGCCGGTGCACTGGCCGCATGTTCGAGTACGGACCGCCTGGGGGATGCCCAGGTACGGCCGATGGACCGACCCGAGTGCCAGGTTGGCAGCCAGCGCCGCGATCTGGACGCCGGGGTACCGGTACTGATCGGTGGCACCGGTTGCCGTGGCAATCCGGACGCACCGCAACCGCTGAATCGACGACCGGCCAACGCCGTGGAGCTGGGCAAGCAGAATGACTGACGCAACACTCGTGGCCGCCGTGCGGCTGGATGTCTGGTTGTGGGCCGCGCGCTTCTACAGGACCCGCAGCCTGGCCAAGCAGGCGGTGGAGACCGGCAAGGTCGACGTCGCCGGACAACGCCCCAAGTCCTCGCGCGCGGTGCGCGTGGGCGAGCAGCTGCAGATCAGCCGAGGCGATGAAACCTATGAGGTGCAGGTCCGTGGCCTGAGCGACCTGCGTGGGCCGGCGCCGGTGGCGCAGCAGCTGTACGAAGAAAGCGACGCCTCGCGCGCGCGTCGGGCGGAACTGCGTGCGCAGCGTGCCGCCGCAAAGAATGGCTACCAGCCGCCGGAGCACAAGCCGGACAAGCGTGCGCGCCGGTTGATCCGGGCGTTGGGGGATATTGACGCGATCTGAGTGCCGACCCACGGTCGGCACCCAGCGCGTCGCATCAGCTGTGCAGGTCGTAGCGGTCCAGTTCCATCACCCGCACCCAGGCGGCGACGAAGTCCTGCACGAACTTTTTCTCGCCATCGGCGCTGGCATAGACCTCGGCGAGGGCTCGCAGCACCGAGTTGGACCCGAACACCAGATCGGCGCGGCTGCCGGTCCAGCGCGCGGCACCGCTGCTTTCGTAGCCGTTGCCGTTGGCCTTCCACTGCGTGCGCATGTCCAGCAGGTTGACGAAGAAGTCGTTGCTCAACGTGCCGGGGCGGTCGGTCAGCACGCCCTGCGTATTGCCGTCCGTGTTGGCGCCCAGCACGCGCAGGCCGCCGACCAGCACGGTCAACTCCGGAGCCGTCAGGGTGAGCAGCTGCGCCTTGTCGATCAGCAGTACCTCGGCCGGCACGCTGTAGCGGCCCTTGAGGTAATTGCGGAAGCCGTCGGCGTACGGCTCAAGCACCGCGAACGATTCAACGTCGGTCTGTTCCTGGCTGGCATCGGTGCGGCCGGGGGTGAAGGGCACCTGGATGTCATGGCCGCCGGCCTTGGCCGCCTGTTCGATGCCCACACCGCCGGCCAGCACGATCAGGTCGGCCAGCGATACCTGCCTGCCGCCGCCGTTGCCATTGAAGCCGGTCTGGATCTTCTCCAGCGCGGCCAGCACCTTGGCCAGCTGCTGCGGCTGGTTGACCGCCCAGTCCTTCTGCGGCGCCAGGCGGATGCGCGCACCGTTGGCACCGCCGCGCTTGTCCGAACCGCGGAAGGTGGAGGCCGACGCCCACGCGGTGGCGACCAGCTCGGACACGCTCAAGCCGCTGGCGGCAATCTGCTGCTTCAGCGTGGCGATGTCGGCCGCGTCGATGCCCGGCTGCGTCGCTGCCGGCACCGGGTCCTGCCAGAGGAATTCCTCGGCCGGCACTTCCGGGCCCAGATAGCGCGAGCGGGGGCCCATGTCGCGATGGGTGAGCTTGAACCACGCACGCGCGAAGGCATCGGCGAAGGCCTGCGGGTCGGCCAGGAAGCGGCGCGAGATCTTTTCGTAGGCCGGATCGACGCGCAGCGACAGGTCGGTGGTGAGCATGCTCGGGCGATGCTTCTTTGACGGATCGTGCGCGTCGGGAATGACCGCCTCGCTGTCCTTGGCCACCCATTGGTGCGCGCCGGCCGGGCTCTTGGTCAGCTCCCACTCGTGCTTGAAGAGCAGCTCGAAGAAGTCGTGGCTCCACTGCGCCGGGGTACGCGTCCAGGTCACTTCCAGCCCGCTGGTGATGGTGTCGCCGCCCTTGCCGCTGCGGAACCTGTTCGCCCAGCCCAGGCCCTGGTGTTCCAGGCCGGCGGCTTCCGGTTCCACGTCCACGTTGTCGGCCGGGCCGGCGCCGTGGGTCTTGCCGAAGCTGTGGCCACCGGCGATCAGCGCCACGGTCTCCTCATCGTTCATCGCCATGCGGCCGAAGGTGTCGCGGATGTCGTAGGCGGCCTTGAGCGGGTCGGGGTTGCCATCCGGGCCCTCCGGATTGACGTAGATCAGGCCCATCTGCACCGCGGCCAGCGGGTTCTCCAGCGTGCGCGAGTGGATGTCGCCATCGGCGTCGTCATCGGACACCAGCACGCCGTGGTCTTCCACCACGCCTTCGGACCCGTGCGCATAGCGGACGTCACCGCCGAGCCAGGTGGTCTCGCGACCCCAGTACACATCCTGGTCCGGTTCCCAGGTATCCGGGCGCCCGCCGGCGAAGCCCAGCGTCTTGAAGCCCATCGATTCCAGCGCGACGTTGCCGGTGAGGATCAGCAGGTCGGCCCAGGAGATCGCCTGGCCGTACTTCTGCTTGATCGGCCACAGCAGGCGCCGCGCCTTGTCCAGGCTGACGTTGTCCGGCCAGCTGTTGAGCGGGGCGAACCGCTGCTGCCCGCGGCCGCCGCCACCGCGCCCGTCGCCGATGCGGTACGTGCCGGCGCTGTGCCAGGCCATGCGGACGAACAGGCCGCCGTAGTGGCCGAAGTCGGCCGGCCACCAGTCCTGCGAATCGGTCATCAGCGCGGCAAGGTCGGCCTTGAGCGCCGCGTAGTCGAGCTGCGCGAACGCCTTGGCGTACTCGAAGCCCTCATCCAGCGGATGGGAGCGGTTGGAATGCTGGTTGAGCAGGTCCACGCGCAGCTGCTTGGGCCACCAGTCGCGGTTGGTGGTGGCGTCGCCGACGAGGGCGTGGTTGAAGGGGCACTTTGCTTCGCTTTTCATGGGCATCTACCTGTGTACCAGCGAATGGGACGCCTCCGCGCCGGAGCGTGGAGGGCGATGTCGGTGGGCGCGCGTTCCCGCAGGAGCCGCGTCGCCGCCAGGCCCTGGCGGCTGCCGGGGCGTGCCGTGACGGCATGCAGACACGGTAAGTACGCCCGTTCATTCGGTAAATTCGAATAAATCAACCAAAGCGATAGCTACAGCCTATTTCTATCCCGCACTCAGCGTTTGCCCCCCAGCAGGCCGCCACCCAGCTTGAGCAGGTCGCCGATGCCCAGCTGCCCGTCGCCGTCCTGGTCCAGCACCGAGGTCAGCAGCCCGCCGCTGCTGGCGGCCTGGGCTTCCTGCCCGAGCGCCTGGCCGAGCTGGGCCGGGTTGCCGCCGTTGGCGAAGCGCTGGGCCAGGTAGGCCATCACGATCGGCGCGAGGATGGCCAGCAGCTGGCTGGTCTTGCTGCTGTCCAGGCCGGTAGCCTGGCTCAGGCCCTGGGCGGCCCGGTCGCTGTTGCCGCCGAACACGTGGCCGAGGATGCCTGCGCCATCGGTGGCGCTGCCGCCGCCACCGCCGAGCACGTTGCCGAGCAGACCACCCAGATCGAAACCACCGCTCCCGCCGCCGGCGTGGTCGCGCTGCAGCGCCCCCAGCAGGGCTTCGGCACCCTGCGGTTGCTGGGCATTGCGGCCCATTGCGCCCATCAGCAGCGGCAGTGCCGCACCGATGGCGCTGCTGGCCTGGTCGGAGTCGATGCCCAGTTGCCGGGAGACCTGCTGCAGGCCTTGGCCCTGCTGCAGTTGCTGGAAGAGGGAAGCGGCGAGCGATGCGTTGTTCACGGCGGACTCCGGAGCAGGGATGGGAACCGGCCGAGCATAACGCCGCCTCCACGACGGGAATGCGAAGGCGTCACGCCGAGTGCGCCGGGTGTGGGGGGCGGACAGCGCCGGCTCCCCGGCCGGCACTGCGGGATGGCCTCAGATCAACGTCTTCAGGCGGTACAGCGCTTCCAGTGCCTGTCTGGGGGTCAGCTCGTCCGGGTCGATGGCCGCCAGCGCATCCTGTGCGGCGGTGTTGGGCGCGTTGAACAGCCCGAACTGCTGCGGTGCATCCAGAGCCTGGGGCGCCACCGTGGCGGCCTGGCTCTCGCGGCCGCGCTGCTCCAGCTCGGCCAGTCGGCGCCGCGCCTGCGCGACGGTCGACTTCGGCAGGCCGGCCAGCGCGGCCACCTGCAGGCCGAAGCTGCGGTTGGCCGGGCCGTCCTTCACCGCGTGCATGAACACCAGTGCATCGCCGTGTTCGACCGCGTCCAGGTGCACGTTGGCGATGCCACTGGCACCACCTTCATGCTGCTCGTCGGCCAGCGCGGTCAGTTCGAAGTAGTGGGTGGCAAACAGTGTGTAACAGCGGTTCTGGTAGGCCAGGTGGCGCGCCACGGCATCGGCCAGCGCCAGGCCGTCGTAGGTCGAGGTGCCACGGCCGATCTCATCCATCAGGACCAGCGAGTGCGCGCTGGCGTGATGCAGGATGTAGCTGGTTTCGGCCATTTCGACCATGAAGGTCGACTGGCCGCGGGCGAGATCGTCGCCCGCGCCGATGCGGGTCAGGATGCGGTCGATCGGGCCGATCACGGCGCGGCTGGCCGGCACGAAGCTGCCGATGTGGGCCAGCAGCACGATCAGCGCGTTCTGGCGCATATAGGTGGATTTACCGCCCATGTTGGGGCCGGTGATCACCAGCATGCGGCGGTCCGGGTGCAGGTCCAGGTCGTTGGGTTCGAAGGGCTGCTCGCGCACCGCCTCGACCACCGGGTGGCGGCCGCGCTCGATGCGCAGGCACGGCGCGGTGTCCAGCTCGGGCCGCGACCAGTCCAGCGCCTGCGCGCGCTCGGCGAAGCCGGCCAGCACGTCCAGCTCGCTCAATGCGGCGGCACACTGCTTGAGCGGTTCCAGCTGGCCGCCCAGCGTATCGAGCAGCTGTTCGTACAGCAGCTTCTCGCGCGACAGCGACCGCTCGCGTGCGGACAGCACCTTGTCCTCGAAGGACTTCAGTTCTTCGGTGATGTAGCGCTCGGCATTGGTCAGGGTCTGGCGGCGGGTGTAGTGCACCGGCGCCTTGTCGCTCTGTCCCTTGCTGATTTCGATGTAGTAGCCATGCACGCGGTTGTAGCCGACCTTGAGCGTGGCGATGCCGCTGCTGGCGCGTTCGCGCTGTTCAAGGTCGATCAGGAACTGGTCGGCGTGGGTGGACAGGCGGCGCAGCTCGTCCAGCTCCGCATCGAACCCTTCGGCGATGACGCCGCCATCGCTGAGCTTGAGCGGCGGCGTCGGTGCGATCGCCGAGGCCAGCAGGTGTGCGCATTCGTCGTGCGAGCCCAGTGCGTCGCGCAGCGCGACCAGACGCGGCGAATCCAGCGGCGCCAGCACCGCGCGCACCTCGGGCAGCAGGCCCAGGCCATCGCGCAGGGTGGAGAAGTCGCGCGGACGCGCCGAGCGCAGCGCCACGCGCGTGAGGATGCGTTCGAGATCGCCCAGCGCCCGGAACGCGTCACGGACATCGCCGTCGGCACCGCGATCGATCAGGGTGGCCACCGCATCGTGGCGCTGTACCAGCACCTCGCGCAGTCGCAGCGGGCGGTGCAGCCAGCGGCGCAGCAGGCGCCCGCCCATCGGCGTGACCGTGGTGTCGAGCACGCCCAGCAGCGTATGGCGGGTGTCGCCATCGACGCGCGTGTCCAGTTCCAGGTGGCGGCGCGTGGCCGCGTTCATCGCGATGGCCTCGCTCGCCGTTTCGGTGGCGATCGCGGTCAGGTGCGGCAGGCGCTGCTTCTGGGTTTCTTCGACATAGCCCAGCAGTGCGCCGGCTGCGGCGGTGGCGCGCGGCTTGTCGTCGATGCCGAAGCCGCTCAGATCATGCAGCTTGAAGAAGGCCAGCAACTGGCGGCGGCCGCTGTCGGCATCGAACAGCCACGGCGCGCGGCGGCGGATGCCGGTACGGTGGCGCAGGAAGTCGGGCCAGTTTTCTTCGTCGGGCACCAGCAGCTCGGCCGGTTCCAGCCGGGCCAGCTCGGCTTCCAGGGCGTCGTCGGAATCGACCTCGTTGACCAGGAAGCGGCCGCCGGCCAGGTCGGCCCAGGCCAGACCGTAGCCCTGCTTGCCGCGCGACAGCGCCATCAGCAGGGTGTCGCGGCGCTCGTCCAGCAGCGCCTCGTCGGTGACGGTGCCGGGAGTGACGATGCGCACCACCTTGCGCTCGACCAGGCCTTTGGCCAACGCCGGATCGCCGATCTGCTCGCAGATCGCCACCGATTCGCCCAGCGCCACCAGACGCGCCAGATACCCCTCGTACGCGTGCACCGGCACGCCCGCCATCGGGATCGGCGGGCCGCCTGAGCTGCCGCGCTGGGTCAGGGTGATGTCCAGCAGCCGCGCCGCTTTGCGCGCGTCGTCGTAGAACAGCTCGTAGAAGTCGCCCATGCGGAAGAACAGCAGCAGGTCCGGATAGTCGGACTTGGCGGCGAAGAACTGCTTCATGAGCGGGGTGTGCTCTGCCGCGCTTCCGGATTTCTGCTGTTTCTCAATTTTTGACATATCAATCAGTGCTTTAAGTGATCTGCGTGGCGACAACTGTGGACGAGTAGGGACATCTGTCCCCGTCTTTGGACAATCAGCTGTAGCGCCAAAGTAGCGCCCTAGGATAACGTCCAGTGAAACAGGGTTCACCCGGAGCTACACGATGGAAAACAAGGCCTCTCGACGTCTGGCGCTCACGGCGACTATGGTCCAAGAGCAGCTGTCCTTCACGCGCGTGCCGGAGGTCAACGCCGAGGGCAAGATCGTCAAGTTTGCCCCGAATACGGATCAGAAGCGCTATGTGGTGTTCGATAGCCACCGAGACGCGCCGGTTGGCTTTGGGGTGGCGCTGAACAAAACCGGGATGAGTTACATCTTGCAGCGGCGCATCGGACCCCGTGTGCTCAAAGCGACCTTGGGAAACTGCCGGGACATCACTCTTGCTAAGGCCCGTGAAGACGCCAAGGTTGCACTGGCTTCCATGCAAGCCAGTGGCAAGACGCCTGCCCAGGCCAAGCAAATCGACAAGGACGAGATCCGGGTAAGCCTGATGACGGTGAAGGCGTGCTTTGCGCTCTATCGAAGAAGGGCGCTACCGAACGCGCGAGCAGTTGGAGGCGGACTACGAGGCGAGCCAGGCCCGCAACCCGATGCAGCTTCGCGACGGTTCACTCGGGCGCTTCTTGGCAGCGCTTTGGGAGCGGCGCAAGGTCGATAACTACCGCACGGCGTGCGACTACCTCCTTCTGACGCTTCTTTGGGGCACCAGGCGGGGTGAGGCAGCCCCGTTGAAATGGCGCCATCGGATCGATAAGCGAGATCTTTCGATCAGCTCTTGGGTGGATCTGGATGCCGGGTGGGTATCTTTTGCCAATACGAAGAACGGCTCTACCCATACGCTCCCGTTGGCACCAGGTGCCAAGCGCATTCTGACCCTTCGTGAGGAGGCGACCCAGAAGAGCCAGTCTCCTTGGGTCTTTCCCGCTCGGAGCAGTAGGGCGGTGCAAGGCCACTATTTGGACAGTAAGGCAATCTTGCAGGGCTTGAAGAAAGCTGGCGAGATCGAGGCGCTTCGGACCCACGACCTGCGTCGGACCTTTGCTACAGTGGCCGAGGAAGTGGCTTCGTATGCGGTCGTGAAGCGGCTTCTCAATCACCGCAACAGCCGAGACGTTACCGGCCGCTACACTAAAGTGGACGATGCGCGGCTGCTGGAAGAGATGACGCGGATTGAGAAGTTGATACTGGGGGTGGATCCTCTGCTTCTGGCTGTGCTGACATAGCTGAGTGGTCTTAGAGCATCAAGGACGGCGCTAGGGAGGGGCGAAGATCAGATGAGCCAAGACAATGAAATTCCATTCCGGCTGACCCAGATTGCGCAGAAGCGCTTGACCGCTGATCAGCTCGCGGAAGTGCGCCGCCGTTTGGAAGAGCGCCCCGAAGACGCCGACTTCAATGCAGTTGAAGCCGCGATCTATGTGGGTAGAAGCACCAAGACCCTGAAACGCGCAATAGATGCAGGCGTGGGACCGGCCCGGGCGAAGAACCCTGATGCCAGTGGTCTTTACGCCACTAATCGTCATACGCGCTACCGCAAGGGCGACCTAGATGCGTGGCGTTCGAGCTTGATCAGCTTCGCGATCGCGTTTAAGCGGTTCGACGACCTGACCCTAGATGCGCCGTGGATCGTGACGAACGAAGGCAAGCTCTGGGGACACATCTTGGATGCCGAGAGCGTTGATGCCGTCTTGCGTGCGCTGAGCGACGACGCGGTTGTCTTTGCCACTCTAAATGAAGCACTGAGAGAGGCCTGGTCGAACATGCCTGCGCGTCGGGCATACGAGGCGGTCTTTGATGACCTCGTGGAGCATGAGCGCGCTGCTATTAAAGCGGCAGGCGAGCGCGACGCCATTCATTCGGAGTTTGGCATGTAACCGAAAATCAGCCAGGGACAGTGATCGTGCCTGGCTTCAATCGCGGGTGACTGCTTATGCCCGCACCGCAGTAAATGGAACTTACAGGGGGTTGTGGTGACGATTTTGAACGAGATCTTTGAATGGTCTAAGGGCCTGCCACCTTGGCAAAGTGATGCCATCTCTCGACTGCTAGCGAAGAATGCCCTCGATGAGCAAGACGAGGCGGACTTGCTGGCGCTGCTTAAATCCGCGAACGGTATTCCTGATCCGAAGGGACGGATAGCCAAGCCGCTTGCGGCGGGGCAAGTTCCACTGCCACCTGCGGGTGGAAGGGCAATCGTGCTACAAGCTGTGAAGGACTTGCAGCACGTCAATGCTATCGCACCGCACCAAAGCCTTGGGATGGGGGCAACTGGCTTAACGATCATCTACGGCAGTAACGGGTCGGGGAAGTCTGGCTACTCGCGAGTTCTCAAGCGAGCATGCCGTGCTCGTGATCAACAAGAAGACATTCATCCAGACGCCAACTTCGCCGCTTCCAAGTCCACCACGCCGCAGGCGACCTTTGTTGTGTCGCAAGGCGGTGTGGTCAGCGAGCTTACTTGGCAGCAGGGCGTCACACCGCCAGCGGAGCTTTCATCCATTGCGGTTTTTGATGCGCGCTGCGCTAAGGCATATCTCGACCAGGAGGGAGACTTTGCCTATGTGCCTTACGGCTTAGAAGTGTTCGCAGCGCTCGCAACGGTATGTCAGCGTCTGGAAGCCAAGGTTTCGGACGAACTTCTCAGGGCACAGGTCGACATCAGTGCTTTTGCGCCTCTCCTCGGTGAGACGCAAGTTGGGAAACAAATTGCTGCGTTGTCTGCCAAGACCAAGCCTGAGGTGATCGAAAGCTTGGCGACCCTGGGCGACAAAGAGCTTGCGCGGCGCGCCGAAGTGGAAGCCAGTCTCAAGGAAGGAAACCCCAAAGAGAAGGCACAACAAGTTCGTCTTCGGGCGCAGCGATTTAGTGCACTTGCAGCGAAGGTGGCAGTCGAAGAGGAGCGCCTGAGCGAAGCGGCGGTGACGGTCGTCCATCAAGCAGCTGATGCCTATCGCAATGCGCAGGTCGCAGCCAAGATCGCCGCTCAGTTGCATACAGAGGGCGGCAAACTCTTGCCAGGCACCGGTGGCGAGGTGTGGCGCGATCTCTATGACGCGGCAAAGAAGTTTGCCGTCAGTGCATATCCAGACAAGAGCTTCGATGAACTCTCGTCGGATGACGCTTGCTTGCTTTGCCAGCAGCCACTGCAAGCGGGCGCCGAGCGCCTGCATCGCTTTGAGGCATTTGTCCAGGCTGAGGCAGAGAAGGCGCGTGATGCCAGGCGAGAGGATCTTCGCGCAGTTTTTGTGCCGATGACAAAGGAGGTCGTCACACTCGGGTTGGATGAGGCTATTCGGGTCGAGCTTCGCGCGGAAAACGAGCAGCTGGCCAGCGACGTGGAGGCGTTTGAGGAGGCGTTGATTGCGCGCCAGAAATCCGTCAAAGATGCTGCCACTGCCGATGATTGGAGTGTGGTGGTTAGTGCCGGGGTGAGTCCGAAAGCTGCCCTTTCGCTACTTGCTGAGCAATTGCACAGCGCAGCCAAAGCGCTTGATGACGCTTCGGATGAAAAGGCGCGTAATGGTTTGCAGGGCGAGTTCAATGAGCTTAATGCCCGCATGCAGTTGGCGGTGGTCAAAGACTCGGTGCTTAGCGCCATCAGCAAGCTGGCGGTGCAATCCAGATTGAAAGCCTGCCTGCCCCATCTCAAGACGCGTTCAATTTCCACCAAGGCCACCGAGATTGCTGCCCAAGTGGTCTCCAAGGAACTGGGTGAAGCGCTCAATCGCGAGTTCAAGTCACTCGGCGTCTCTTCATTGAGTGTGTTCTCGCAAAGTCGCTCAGCGCGTGGAAAGACGCTCCACCGGCTCCGCTTGGCGTTGCCGCAGGCGCTATCTCCCTCCGAGATCCTCAGCGAAGGCGAGCAGCGCGCCATCGCCATTGGATCATTCTTGGCTGAGGTTTCGCTGAGCGGCCAAACAGGAGCGATCGTGTTCGATGATCCAGTGTGTTCGTTAGACCACCGTCGTCGTGAACGCGTCGCAAAACGTCTTGCTGATGAGGCAGAGAAGCGGCAAGTAATTATTTTTACGCACGACATCTATTTCCTGAACTTGCTGACGGAAGCTGCCGGACGTGCGGGCAGGCCCGTCGTGACTCAGAGCCTGGTGCGTCAAGCCCAGGGTTACGGCGTTGCAAGTCCCAATCTTCCATTCGAAGGATTGAGTAGTTCAAAGCGTGTAGGGTTCCTCAAAACCGTTCACGTTGAAGCAGCGAAGGCGCACAAGCTTGGGGAGGAGCAGAAGCACTACGACCTCACCGTAGGGGCTTACTCCAACTTGCGCTTAGCTTGGGAGCGAGCAGTAGAGGAGGTGCTGCTCCGAAATGTCGTTCTTCGGTTCCGTAAGGGGGTGGAGACGCAGCGCCTGTCAGGCGTGACGGTGACGGATGCTGATTACGCGCGCGTCGAAGCAGGTATGTCCAAGTGTTCCAACTACGCGCACGACAAAGCCCAGTTCGGTGGGATCGCGGTCCCAGACCCGGATGAGCTCATGTCGGACATCGTGGAATTTGAGGCCTTCATCAAGGAAGTAAACGAGCGCTCGGATAAAACCTCGACGTCGCGGAAGAAAGGGGCGCCGGCAGCAGTGGCCACCGCATGAGCTCTTGGTAAAAGGCTGAGGCGCCTCTTCTAGGAGGGGCGCCACGGTCAAAGATCGGGTCTTGATCTGGCTGGCACGACCGGGATGACTTGCGCCTACTCATTTAGCCTTGCTCGCGCGGCACACTGATTTTTGGATGCTCATCATGAGGCGTGCGGAAACGAGAGGGTGACCAGTCCGGACGCGGCTTGACCGATCATGAATCTGCCTTAGCTTCAACCTTTTGAAGGAGCTGAGCGCAGTGAAAGATCGGGAGAAGTGGGAAGAAGCGGTGAAGGCGGGTGACGTGGCGCGTGCGACGTCCCCCCGGGATTGAGTAGCACGACGCTTTGGAGTCCAATTCTCAACCACAAGGCGATTGGACGTGAAGAAGCGTTCTTCCGAAGCGCAGATCATCGGCTTTCTGCGCGAGGCCCAGGCGGGCAGGCCGATCAGGGACGCATGCCGCCAACATGGCTTTCAGTGAGGCCGCCTACTGCCTGTGGCGCAGCAGGGTCGGTGGCATGACCGTGCCTGACGCCAGGCGGCTCAAGGACCTGGAGGCGGAGAACACGCGCCTGAAGACGCTGCCGGCCGGGCAGGTTCTCGAGAACGACGTCATCGAGGGGGCGTTGTGGAAAACGGGGTTACGGCCTAGGCATGATCCATCTGAAACTCGGGCAGCAGGAGCTGGTAGTGAACTACAAGCCGGTGGAGCGCCTGTATCAGGAAGCGGGCTTGCAGGTGCGTCGCAGGAAGCGCAGGAAGGTCCCCGTTGGTGCGCGGCAACCTTTGCTGCGTCCCTCGGCCGCCAATCAGGTGTGGTCGATGGATGTTGTGTTCGACCGCACCGCGGAAGGCCGGGCAATCAAGTGACTGACCATCGTAGACGACGCCACCCACGGGGCTGTGGCCATCCAGGTGGAACGGGCCATCCCCGGCCAAGGCGTTGCCAGAGGCTGGACAGACTGGCCGTTCAGCGCGGTTTGCCGCAGGTGATCAGGGCAGACAACGGCAAGCCGTTTTACGGCAGGGAAGAGCGCGCCGGACGCCGCTTGGATTGGCTTGACAATGCTAGGATCGGTGCTTTGGTGGTGAATGACCCATACAAAAAGGAGGGCCTATGGACTTGGTGAAGATTGCGGGGCAAGTCAGTCGCGACGCGGACCAGAGTACAAGCGATTTGTTGAAGAAGAACGTTCAGTTCGCGGAAGGGCAGGCCGAGCTTCGCAAGATTGAGTTGGATCAGCAGGATGAAAAACGCGAACGCAGGAGCCTGCGTAGCGAACTTGAAGCCATTCAGTACGGTCAGGAAAAATCCCGCGAAGTGGATGCGCTGAAAAGTGAGTTGCGCATGCTGAAACATAGCAATGAGGTTTTGCGCGACATTGCGGCGGATGTCATTCTGGACCGTTCCAGCATCCGGAAAGCAATCGAGGCGCTCAAGAGCAAGTGGGTCGAACCCTCGCGCTTTGATGAATTCAACGCCGACTACGTGCGCATGCGCGCAGACGAAAAGCAGAAGATCGAAGGCGACGACGAGCAGCAGGCCAGCGCTTACAGGCTGGTGGATGATGTGCTCAGTGGATGGTCACATCCATCATCAACCCGCCGTCGTCGTCCACCGGGATCAACGCCGTAACGTGATGACTGTGTTGTTCAGAACAGCCCCCGATCGGGGGCTTTTTTGTTCCTGTCATTGCTTGATTGCCTGTGAGGGGCGGTGTGTACGTTCAACGATGGGAATATGAATCAGCCTGCGGGAACGACCCGTCGCCGGCAGGAGGTCCCGTTCAATCGCTGTCGGGTGCCGCCAGGCTGTCGAATGGGGCGGGGAGGGGGCGTTCCGGGGGCCGCTATGGGCGCGGTGCGCGCTGCGGGCCGAGCCGCCAGATCGCCAGCCCGCCATACAGCACGGCCAGCCCGACCAGCGTCCACAGCTCGCGGGCGACGTCGGCCACGCTGGCTTCCATCTGGTTCATGCGGACCACCAGGTTGATCCCCGATGTGGTGGGCAGCAACTGCGACAGGGCGACCAGTGCGCGTGGCGATGCGATCGCCGGCCACGACAGGTTGGCCAGGAAGAACAATGGGATGGAACACGCGATGACGTATTGGAACGCGCGCTCGCGGGTACGGAAGAAGCTGCCGATGAACATCCCGAAGGCGACGGTCGCGGCGATGAACAGCGCACCGCCCACGAGTACACCGACGGGATTGCCGCCGCGCGGATAGTCCTGCACCCAGGCGGTGAAGCCGACGTAGTAGAGCAGGCCGAGCATGCCGATCAACCAGAACCCCACGGCCATGCCGGACAACGTCGGCAGATCGAAGCGCAGGCGCCGGCCCAGGGCCAGGCGGCGGGTACCCAGCAGCACGCCGATGCCCATCAGCAGGGTCTGGTGGACGATCAGTTCGGCCACCCCGGCGACGATGGCGCTGCCGTAGCCCTCGTGGGTGTTGTACAGCGGGCGCTGCACCAGGCGGATCGGCGGCGGCTGCGGTGGGCCCATGAACGCGGCCTGCGCGACGGCAGCGTCGCGCCCGAACGCACCCAGTGCCTCGGCCACGCCGGCCATTACCCAGCTGGCACGGCCCAGGTAGGCACCGTTGCCGATCAGCACCAGATCGCCGCTGCCCCCGCGCAGGATGTCGCGCTCCAACCGGTCCGGGATGAGCAGGATGCCTTCGGCATGGCCAGCCTCCATCACGCGGCGCGCCTGGTCCAGGCTGGCCGGCTGGCCCACGATGCGCACCGCATTGAGCGCGTCCACGCGGCGCAGCAGTTCGCGGCTGGTGGCGCTCTGGTCCAGGTCGACCACCACGATCGGCAGGTTGCCGGCGACCTGGTGCCGGTACGCGGCCGGATAGAAGAACGAATACAGCACCACCGCACCGATCATCACCACCAGTGCGTAGCGGTCGGTAAGCACCGCGCGCAGGGTCTGGCGCAGGCTGTCCCAGACCCGGCTCATGGCGACGCTCCCTGCGCCGACGCTGCGGGTCGCAGGGCGCGCGCGGTGGCGATCAGCCGCCAGCCGCCGATGCCGCCGGCGACCAGGATCATCAGCGCCAGCGTGGCCAGCGGCCACAGCGATACCGCTCCTGCAGCGCCGACGAACTGCTGTTGGGTCTGCAGCTTCACATAGGCGGTCAGCGGCAGCAGCAGGTTCCAGATGCGGGTGAACAGCGGCGCGTCGATCACCGGGAAGGTGGCGCCGGAGAACGCCAGCGCGGTGCCCAGCGACAGACCCACCACCGACAATGCCGTGCCCATGTCGCGGGTGACGCCGACGAACAGCACCGCATAGGCCGCACAGGCCAGGTAGAACAGCGGCTGTGCCAGCAGCAGGAGCAGCAGGCTGCCGGCCACGCCATCGCCGCGCAGATAGGCCAGGTACAGCACGCCGGCGGCGCCATACACGGCGAACAGCAGGACATACGGCAGCAGCTTGCCGGCCAGCGCTGCCCACGGTGCGTCGCCCAGCCAGGCGGCCAGCGTGCCGTCGCGCACTTCGCGGCCTACGCTGCTGGCCGCCGCCAGCGCGAGCACCAGCGACAGGATCGCCGGGAAAACAAGCGGTAGCAGAAACAGCTCATAGCTGCGGGCCGGGTTGTAGAGGATCTCCGACTGCACCCGGATCGGCGCGGCGCGCAGCTTGCCCGGGCCCACCTGCAGCCCGATCCGCTCCGTCAGCAGGCGCGCGTTCCAGGCCCCGACGGCGTCGGTGATATCGCGTGCGGCCGATTGCCCGGTGGTCAGGTAGCTGGCGTTGTAATACGCCAGGACCGTGCCTTCGCCGCCGCGCAGCGCCTGACGGGTGGCATCGCGCGGCACCAGCACGACGGCGAACACCTCCAGGCGGCGCAGTTGGGTCTGCGCCTGCGCCAACGTGGGCGGCTGGCTGGCCACCGCCACGCCGGGGCTGGCATCGAGCATGCGCGTGAGCAGGCGGCTTTCGGCGCTGTGGTCCAGGTCGACCACGGCAATCGGCACCGCGCGCATCACCGACGCGGAGAACAGGCAGGCCATTGCCAGCAGCATCAGCAGCGGCAGCACGGTGACCAGCGCCAGGTCGGCGCGATCGGCGCGCAGGTGCCGCAGTTCGCGTTGCAGCGAGGCGGAGAATCCCGCCCGCAGCGGCGGCTTCATCCCTGTGGCCACGCGAACAGCACGCTCATGCCCGGGCGGAAGCCCTCGATGCGGTCCACCGCGCGCACCCGGATCTCGAAGCTGCGCACGTCGTAGCCGGAAGACTGGCGCGTGCTGCGCCAGGTGGCGTAGTCACCGGCCGGATTGATGAAGTAGACCTCGAAGTCGGCATCGCGGCCGAGCGCGGGAATGCTGCCACGCAGAGGGCTGCCGATCTTCAGCCCCTGCATCTGCGATTCGCGCAGGTTGATCGACACCCACATGCGGTCGATGTCCACCAGCGTGAACACCGGATACCCGGCGGGGACCAATTCGCCGATGTCGGCCATGCGTTTATTGATCTCGCCGGCCACTGGTGCACGGCCGTTGACCTCATCGCGCGCGGCATCGACTTCGGCCACCGCGCCCCGGGCCTGGCGCACCTGGCCCTGCGCGGCTCGCTTGTCCTGTTCACGTGCGCCGGCCAGCGCCTGGTCGTACTGGGCGCGTGCGGCATTGGCCAGTTCGCGCGAGCTGCGCGACTGGGCCAGCGCCTCATCCCGCTTCTGACGGCTCATCACGCCTTCGTTGAACAGGTTCTGCACGCGCCGGTAGGTCGCATCGGCCAGGGTGGCGCCGGCCTCGGCGCGTTTCCAGTTGGCCTGGGCAGCGCGGATGTCCTCGCTGCGCGCACCGGCATCGGCCTTGTCGGCGACGGCCCGGGCGGCGTCCAGGGCGCCGTGCGCCTGTTCCTCCTTGGCCGACACTTCGGGACTGTCGAGCACGAACAGGACCTGGCCCGCCGCGACCCGATCGCCCTCGCGGACGTTCAGCTCGGCCAGCCGTGCAGTGATCTTGGCGGCCACGTTCAGCGTATCGGCGTCGGCCATGCCCTGCAGCTGGTCGGCCGGTGTGCGCCATGCCAGCCACAGGCCCAGCAGTACCACCAGCGCAAGCGCCACCAGTATCACCACGCCGGCACGGCGCTTGTTCGGGGGCGGGGCGTCGGCCGGCGCCTGCAATGTGTCATTCATGGTCGATCACCTCGTCCGCACGGCGTCGGAATTCGTCATAGCGGTCCATCTGTCCACTGATCTCCAGCAGCTGCGCCAGCGCCACGTCGTACTGAAAGGCGGCCTGCGCGCGTTCCACGCGGGCGCCACCCAGACCGAGCCGGGCGTCGATGACATCCAGCGAGGTGGCCTGGCCTTCGCGATAGGCCAGTTCCTGCAGGCGCAGGTTCTCGCGCGACTGTTCGATGCTGCTGTCGAGCAGCGCGTACTGGTGGCGCGCGGTCTCCAGCTCGTTCCAGGCCTTGCGTACCCCCAGCGCCACCTGGTTTTCGGCCTCGCGCAGGCCGGCCTCGGCCTGCTCCTGCTGTGCGCGTGCAGCGCGGATCTGCGCCGGGCGCGAGCTGGGCGACAGGAAGGTGTACTTCAGGCCGATGCCGAACGCCCAATCGGGGTCGGTGATCATTTCATCGCGGCGGCGGAAGTCGTACTGGCCGAACAGATACACGGTCGGCTTGAGCTTGGCCTGCTGCACACGTACGCCCTGTTCGGCCTGCGCCACCACGGCGCGCAGACGCGCGATCTGCGGCTGCCGCGCCTGCGCCACGCGTTCGAAGCTGGCCACGTCGCCAAGTGGCGCGCGGTGCACGAACAACGGCGAGATGGGCCGCACCTCGCCGCCGCTGCGCAGCAGCGTGGACAACGCGGCCTTGAGTGTCTGCAGGTCGTTCAACGCCTTCTGGTACTCGCGCTCGGCCTTGTCGCGGGCGACGTTGGCCTGCAGCCGCTGGGCGCGGGTGGCAAAGCCCTCGCGCTCCAGCTTGAGCGCATCGTCGAGGTGGCGCTGCATGCCATCGCGCACGTCGCGGCGGACGTTCACCGCCTGCTCGGCCAGCTGCTGCCCGAAGTAGGCCTGGGCCAGCTGCACGCTCAACGACTGGCGTTGCGCGTCGCGCTCGGCGTTGGCCTGCTCGGTGGCACCGGCCGCGGCCTGCTGGGCTGCCGGAATGAGGCCGCCGGTATACAGCGGCAGCACCGCGGTCACCACCGGCCGGGTACGCCAGTCGCGCTCGGTGAACTGCAACGGGGAGTCGATGCCGAACGCTTCGGCCACCGGGGTCAACGAGCCCAGCGGCAGGGTCAGGGTCTTCTGGAACTGCAGCCGGCGCACTTCGCCGGTGATCTCCGGCAGCCGCAGCAGCCGGGTGGCGTCCTGCAGGTCTTCCTTGTTGCGCACCGATGCATCGGCGGCGGCGAGCGCGTCGGAGACCTGCTCAAGCCGCTGCTGCGATTGCACCCAGTCCAGCGCAGGACTGTCCTGGGCGACGGCGGTGAGCGGCAGGGCGGCGGCCAGCAGTGCCGCGCCAATCCCCCAGGCGATCCTGCGTCGCGCGTTCGTAGCGCGCGCCTGCGTTGCATGCCGGCTCACGTGCTGGCGGCTCCCTGCGTAAAAAGTCTGGCAAAAGATAGTGCGCGCCGCGTGAAGCCCGGGTCTTTGATGCGGATCAAGGCGTGACCGACGCCGCTGCGTAACATGGACGGTGCACGCTATTTCCATCCCTACAGGAGCAGTGCCATGAGCCAGCCCACCGCACCGGGACGCAACGCAGGGGCCACGCCGGCCTTCGAGCACGAGCCGGACAGCACCGGCGGCTACTGGTCCAACCGGCCGGAGAACACACTGCCACCGCCGGACATGATGGGGGCCTACATGCGCAACCGGCCGCTGCCGCCGGAGGACGTGGCGCAGCGCAAGGCCTACATCATCGGCACCGGCATCGCCGGGTTGGCGGCGGCGTTCTACCTGATCCGCGACGGCGGCATGCCGCCGGCCAACATCACGCTGCTGGACAGCCTGGAGATCGAAGGCGGTTCGCTGGATGGCGCGGGGGATGCCGAGCAGGGCTACCTGATCCGCGGCGGCCGCGAGATGAACTGGAACTACGACAATTTCTGGGACCTGTTCCAGGATGTGCCGGCACTCGAACTGCCGGCCGGCTTCAGCGTGCTCGACGAGTACCGCGCCGTCAACGACAACGATCCGAACTGGTCCAAGGCGCGGCTGCTGCACCAGCAGGGCAAGGTCAAGGATTTCGCCACGTTCGGGTTGAGCCGCGGCCAGCAATGGGAGCTGGTCAAGCTGCTGCTCAAGCGCAAGGAAGACCTGGACGACGTCACCATCGAGGACTACTTCAGCGAAGGCTTTCTGCAGAGCAACTTCTGGTTCTTCTGGCGCTCGATGTTCGCCTTCGAGAATTGGCAGAGCCTGCTCGAGATGAAGCTGTACATGCATCGGTTCCTGGATGCCATCGACGGTCTGAACGACATGTCCGCGCTGGTGTTTCCCAAGTACAACCAATACGAGAGTTTTGTGGTGCCGCTGTCGCGGATGCTGCGCGCGCAGGGCGTCAACGTGCAGTTCGATACCCGCGTCCACGACCTGGAGATGGCGGTGGACGGGCAGTCACGCACCGTCACCGCGCTGCGCTGCCGGGTGGCCGGCAGCGAGACCACGCTGCCGGTTGCGGCGGGCGACCTGGTGTTCGCGCTCACCGGTTCGATGACCGAAGGCACGGCGTACGGCGACATGGACACCGTGCCGCCGCTGGCGCGCGACCGCCGGGACCCGGGCGAGGACAGTGACTGGGCGCTGTGGCGCAATCTCGCGCGGCAGTCGCCGATCTTCGGCAAGCCGGAGAAGTTCTACGGCGACGTGGACCGCTCGATGTGGGAGTCGGCCACGTTGACCTGCCGCCCCTCGCCGCTGGTGGACAAGATCCGCACGTTGTCGGTCAACGATCCGTACTCCGGGCGCACCGTGACCGGTGGGGTCATCACCATCAGCGATTCCAACTGGGTGCTCAGCTTCACCGTCAACCGCCAGCCGCATTTCGTGGACCAGCCCAAGGACGTGCTAGTTGTATGGGTCTATGCCCTGTTGATGGATCAGGACGGCAACCACATCAAAAAGCCGATGCCGGCGTGTACCGGACGCGAGGTGCTGGCCGAACTGTGCCACCACCTGGGCATCGGCGACCAGATCGATGCGGTGGCCGCCGCGACCAGGGTGCGGCTGGCGTTGATGCCGTACATCACCGCGCAGTTCATGCCGCGTGCCGCTGGCGACCGTCCGCACGTGGTACCGGCCGGCTGCACCAACCTGGGCCTGCTCGGCCAGTTCGTGGAAACGCGCAACGATGTGATCTTCACGATGGAAAGCTCGATCCGCACGGCGCGTGTGGCGGTGTACACCCTGCTGGGGCTGCGCAAGCAGGTACCGGACCTGAGCCCGACCCAGTACGACATCCGCAATCTGATCAAAGCGGCACGGGCGTTGAACAACAACGCGCCGTTCCCCGGCGAACGGCTGCTGCACCGTCTGCTCGGCAACAGTTACTACGCCCACATCCTGCCGCCGCTGCCACAGCCTGAAAAGGGCCGGGAGGCCTTCCTTGAAGAGGAGCTGTCGTGGTTGTCAGGCAAGGGCAGCGTGGTGCTTAAGGACCTGTCTGCACGGCTGGATCGGCTTGGCGAAACGCTGGGCAGGCGGCGCGCGCCCTGAGCGCGGGGCGGCGTGCGGCAGGGCGGCGTGGCGCCGCCGCCGCCCCGCTGCAGGCTGAACCAACGGCAGCGCCTTGACGCGGCATCCACACCATTTCACGGCCTGCAGCCGTCCCGACGCGGACACTGGCGCCACGAGCTGACACAAGGAGCCGACATGAAACCGACCCTCTCCCATCTGTTGTGCGTAGGCGCGCTGCTGGCATCGTCCTTTGCCGCCACGGCTCAGACCTACGGACCGAAGGACGAAGGACGCCGTTTCAATGACGGCAGCAAGGTGGTGTGCAAGAACGTGGAAGTCCAGCGCAACGCGAAGGACCCCAACCGGATCACCGGTACCGCCACCGGCGCCATTGTCGGCGGCCTGCTGGGCAACCAGGTCGGCGGCGGCAATGGCAAGAAGGTGGCGACGGTGGCAGGCGCGGTGGCTGGCGGTGCGGTTGGCCGCAACGTGCAGGGCCGGCATCAGCAGGAGTCCGGCAACCGCGTGGTCGAACGTCGCTGCGAGCGCGTCTACCGCTGATCCCCGCAGCCTCCGTATCGTTCACGAGCAGCAATGCGACGCCGGCCCCGGGCCGGCGTCGTCGTGTCCGGACCTTGCCGAATGTGGCGGCAGCCCCCGTATACTCCGCCAAACCGCATGGACGATCCGCCTGTGAGCGACGCGCTCGACCCTGGCAGTACCCCCGACGTACCCGGTGCAGACGCCGATTCCCACGGTCGTTTTGCCCGCCTGCGCGAGCGGACCGACGAACTGGAAATGTTCATCTCCGGCCTGCTCGCCTTCGCACTGCTGGCGGTGCCGGGGCGCATTTTCGATGCCTGGGCGGTCAGCGAGGTGCACACCGACGGCATCTACTGGCAGGCGCTCTGGTTCGGCTTCAGCACCAGCGTTGGCCTGTGCTACGTGCTGGCGATAGCCCTGATCGCGCACCTGGCCATCCGTGGTTACTGGGTCGGCCTGATCGGGCTGAAAAGCAATTTCCCCGACGGTATCCGTTGGGATCACATTCCCTTTCTGGGTCGTACCGCGCGCGGGTTCTACCAGGCCCGGGTAGTCGGCCTGGACCAGGCCATCACCAATGCCGACCGCGCCGCGTCGACGCTGTTCTCGACCACGCTCCTGTTCGCCCTGACGATGGCCGTCATCGGGCTGATGTCGATACTGGCGATCACGGTCTCGGCGGGTATCGGTGCGCTGTTCCCCCATTCGGATGAGGTGGCATTGGCGATCCTCGCTGTGCTCACGGGCGTACCGGTGATGCTGGGCCTCGGCGCAGGAATAATGGACAAAGCGGTCGCCAGGCGGCACGCGCGCGGCGAAGCGAGCCCGCGACTGGAGCGGGCAACACACCGTGTATTGGCCCTCAATCAGTGGTTTGTGCCGATGCGGATGCTGCTGCCGGTACAGTTGATGCTGCAGAGCAACCAGCGCGCCCGGCACTTCATGTGGCTGTATATGGGCGCGGTGATGGTCGCGATGGTGATCGGCGGGGTGCAGGCCGTGGGGTCGATGCGCTTTTCGCTGCTGGACCGCTATTCGCTGGTCACCGAAGCGGCGGTCGAGCAGGGCATGCTCAGTGCCCACTACGAATCGCTGCGTACCGAGCACGATCGCCTGCTGCGCTATCCGATGATCCCGGCCGACGTGATCCAGGGCAGCCGGCTGCGGCTGTTCATTCCGCACCAGCCAAAACGCGAGAACGCACTGGCGCAGCGCCTGTGTGCGCTGCCCGATGGCGGCAATACGGCTGCCGGCCCGGAGGCGGCGAGCCGTGCCGTGGCCTGCCTGGCGAAGGTCTGGCAGGTGAGCCTGGACGGCACGCCGGTGCCGCTCGACGGCTTCCTGCCCATCGAGCGGCGTGATCTGGAGATGCGCGGCCTGGCCGGCTACCTGCCGCTGGAGGGGTTGTCGCCGGGACGCCATGACCTGCTGCTGGTCTGGAATGCGGACGGCGGGAAGCGTGGACGCGAGCGTCGCCGCGAGTACCGCATTCCGTTCTGGTATGCGCCCGACGACAAGCGCTGACGGCTGGCGGTACTCAGCGCGTCGGCGGATTGCCGGCGATGGTGCGGGCACCGGTGATGATCATCCGCACCATCTGCGCCAGTTGTTCGATCAGCTCGGGGTCCTTCTCCGGAGGCTGGTCCACCGCCGTGGCCCCCATCGCGAACACCAGGCGGGTAATCGCCTTGGACGCCAGCGCCGGCTCATGCAGCACCGCGCCGTCGGCGGCGGCCAGCCGGATCAGGTCGACCCGGAGTTCGTCTTCAAAATAGTTCAGCTCGCGGTCCACCGCCTGCTTGAACGCATCCGAGCCGGCGCTGCCTTCGCGCAGCAGCACATGCAGCAGCTTGTCGTCGGCGCGCAGCTGTTCGATGAAGGTCTCCACCGACAGCCGGATCACGCTGCGTTCGGATGAGGCCGCGCGCTGGCGCGCCTCGCCGATGATGGTGCGCAGTGATCGCCCGGCCAGGTCGATCAGGGCGACGGTCAGTTCGTCCATGTCGCGGAACTGGCGGTAGAACGAATTCGGTGCGATCCCGGCTTCGCGCGCCACTTCGCGCAGGCTCAACGTGGAGACGCTGCGATGCGGGCCGATCAGGGCCAGGGCGGCGGCCAGCAGGTCGTCGCGGGTGATCGAGGATTTGCGCCCGTGGTGGGCATCGTCGACCACGGTCGGGGGCAGGTCTGGGGAGGTCATCGGGGGCAGGGTGGTCACGTCGCTGAATCATAGCCGGTCCCACGGATATACAAGTGTATACACAGGCGTATGCTCGGCCGTATAGTGCCTGTATGAGCGCACGCCTTCGTCCTGATTCCCGCCGCCGCACCCCGCTGTCGCCCCGCCACTGGGTGCCCGAGGCGTTGTTTGACTTCTGGGCCGGTGGCCTGCATCCGCTGTGGACGCTGCGCCGCCCGCGCGCCCGGCTGGTCGCCCGTGAGGCGGCCAGTGCCGACGCGGTCACCCTGATCCTGAAGCCGAACCGCCATTTCCGCGGGATGGCCGCCGGCCAGCACGTCAATCTGGGCGTGGAGGTCGACGGCCGCCGCCTGACCCGCAGCTACAGCCCCACGCGGCTGGCCGATGGCACGCTGGCGATCACCGTAAAGGCGATCGACGGTGGCCGTGTCAGCCAGCACCTGGCGAGCGGCGCGCCCCTGGGCGAGGTGTTCGAGCTGGGCCAGGCGTTCGGCGGGATGACCCTGCCTCCGCAGGCCGATCAGCGCCTGCTGCTGCTGGCCGCCGGCAGCGGCATCACACCGATGCGCGCGCTGCTGCGCCAGCTCGATGCGGCCGGCATGCCTGCGCAGGTGGACCTGCTGTACTGGGCACGCCAGCGCGAGGCGCTGTGTTTCGTCGACGAACTGGACGCGATGGCCGCGCGCCATCCCTGCCTGCGCGTGCACTACCTGCCCACCCGCGACGCGCAGGCCCCGGCCCCGCGCGTGGATGCCTACGCGTTCGATGCGCTGGGCGATCTGGCCAGCGCCCGCGTGCTGGTGTGCGGACCCGGTGGCTTCGTCGACACCGCGCGTGCACGCCTGCAATCGCAGGTCGCCGCGCTGCAGGTGGAAGCGTTCAGTCCGCCGGTCCTGCCCGATGCCGAAACCGGTCTGGTACAGGTCGAACTGCGACGCAGCGGACGCACCCTGGCGCTGCCGCGCGGCACGTCGCTGCTGCAGGCGCTGGAAGCGGAGGGGCTGCGCCCGGCCAGCGGCTGCCGCATGGGCATCTGCAATACCTGCGTATGCGGCAAGGCGTCCGGCGTGACCCGGCACACCCTCACCGGCGAGTACGCGGCCGAACCGGCCACGCAAGTGAAGCTGTGCGTGAACAGCGCCAGCACCGACCTGATCCTGGAGCTGTAAGCATGTCATCCGTCAACAACCGCGTACTCTCCGCCGCCGAACTGCAGTCTTTCGGCGCTGAACTCGACGCGCTGCGCGCGCGCCAGCTGGCGACGCTGGGCGCTGCCGATGCGCGCTACATCCGCCGCGTGATGGCCGGGGTGCGCTGGACCGGCGTGGCCGGCCGCGCCCTGCTGTTCCTGGGCGCCTTCGTGCACAGCGTGCTGATTCCGGCGTGGATCGCCGGCGTGGTGCTGCTGGCACTGTCCAAGATCCTGGAGAACATGGAGCTGGCGCACAACGTCATCCACGGCCAGTACGACTGGATGGGTGATCCGCAGCTGCAGGGCAGCACCTACGAATGGGACATCGTCGGCACCGCCGACAACTGGCGCAAGACCCACAACTTCCGCCACCACACCTATACCAACGTGCGCGGGCTTGACGACGACATCGGCTACGGCCTGCTGCGCATCTTCCCCGAGCAGCGCTGGCGCCCGTTCTTCCTGCTCCAGCCGGTGGTGGCGGTGGTGTTCGCGCTGCTGTTCGAATGGGGCATCGCCATCCAGGACCTGCGACTGGGCCGCTGGTTCGCCGGCAAGATGACCTTCAAGCAGCTGCGTGCACAGTTCCGTCCGGTCGGCCGCAAGATGGGCCGGCAGATGTTCAAGGACTACCTGCTGTTCCCGGCACTGGCTGGCCCGTTCTTCCTGCCGGTGCTGCTCGGCAATGTGGCGGCCAACCTGATCCGCAACGTGTGGACGTACGTGATCATCTTCTGCGGCCACTTCACCGCCGATGCCGAAACCTTCCCGAAGGAATGCGTGCGCGATGAGACGCGCGGCCACTGGTACCTGCGCCAGCTCCGCGGCTCGTCCAACCTGACCGGCGGCAAGCTGATGAACCTGATGTCGGGCAATCTCAGCCACCAGATCGAGCACCACTTCTACCCGGATATCCCGGCCAACCGTTATGCCGCCATTGCCGTGGAGGTGAAGCGGATCTGCGCGCGCTACGGCCAGCACTACAACACCGGCTCGCTGCCCCGGCAGTTCGGCCAGGTGATGTGGCGGATCGTGCGCCACGCCTTCCCGAGCCGACCGTCGCGCGCGCCGGCACTGGCGCCGGTCGGGCAGGGCAGCACGCAGCCCGGCTGAGCGGCGCGGCCGGTCAGAGCTGCCGTTCCCACTGCACCCGCCACAGCGGGACACCGCTGCGCCGCCGTTCCAGCGTTTGCCGGCCCAGCGCGTCCCGCAGCTCCTGCCCGGACACCAGGTCGCGCTGCAGCAGATTGTTGGCGCTCAGACGCAGCTTGCTGCGCGTCGACAGCGTCCACAGCACGTACAGGTCCAGTTCGCGTCCATCAGCGGTCGTGTCGATCTGCCCGGCGGTGATCCGCGTGGGGCCGCCATTGCGCCAGGTGTAGGTGATCCCGGTGGTCCAGCGCGTGTTGAGCCGGTAGTCGGCGCCCACCGTGCCGGTGAAGCGCAGTTGTTTGTCCAGCCGGTTGTCCGGCCCTGGCACGTCCTGCACCTGCGACCAGTTGCGGGTGGCATTGGCGCGCAGCGTGACCTCCGGTGCGGCGTCGATCCAGCGTGCCAGTGCGAGCTGCGCATCCATCTCCAGGCCCGTGCTGGTGGCATTGCCGCCATTGCGGGGCGATGCGACCCAGCGTCCATCGATCAACGTCGTCTCGGTGCGCACCACGTTGCTGATGCGGCGCGCATAGGCGCCCAGACTTAGCTGGGTGCCTTCCCTGCCCTGGATCTCGTAGGCGATGTCCACCCCGGTGGCCAGCTCCGGACGCAGGGCGGGGTTGCCCTGCTCGTCCGGATTCAACGGGCGGTTGTTGGTCGAGGTGTACGGGCGTGGAATCAATGAGGCGAGCGTCGGCGACTTGTAGGTGCGGCTCACTGCCACCCGCAGCTGGTCGTCCCGGCCCGGCACCTTCCACAGGGACTGCAGCACGGGCGACAGCACGTGGTCGCGTTGCTGGACCGCGGCAAAGCCACTGCCGACGCTGCGCGTGTCGATATGCTCCCAGCGCAGGCCGAGGTACAGCGACCAGCGGGGGCTGAGCTGCATCTCGTCCTGGCCGTAGAGTGCAAGCCGGCGTACCCGGGCATCGAAGGAAAGGTCACTGGCGCTGCCGGGGGTGCCGCCGATCGGCAGCAGCCGCTGCAGGCGCGTTTCATCACGTCCGTCCACGCTGGCTTCCCACCCGAGTTCCACAGTGTGCCGTCCGTGGGCGGGCAGCGCGTACTTGCCGGTGCTGTTGATGTTGTGCACGCGCAGACGGGCGTCGGTGTGGTCGTCCAGGTTCTGTGTACCCACCGTGTCGTAGCCCTGCTCGCGATAGCGGTAGCGCTCGCGATTGCCGCCCACGGCCAGTTTGCCGACGAAGCTGCCGCCAGCAGCCAGGCCGTGCGTCCAGGTGGCGCTGCCGCCGAGCTGGGCAACGTCGATCTCCGTCCGCTGCCGGTAATGGTCGTGCTGCAGGGGAGGGCCCAACAGGGTGTTCCAGTCGATGTCGACCGCGCGGTGGAAGCGGCTGGCGTCGGCCAGTGCCTGCAGCGTCAGTGAATCCCCGTTGCCCAGGCGCAGGTCCAGGCTCGGTGCCAGCGACACGGCTTCGCGTGCGCCACGGGCCTGCAACCGGCTGTCGCGCAGCATCGTGGTGCCACCGGCATTGTCGTGACCGGTTTCGGTGGTGCGTTCGTCAACCTGGAACGCCCGGCGCGATGCGGTGGCGGTCACCGTGCTGCTGCGATCACGGCCATTGCGGCTGCGCTGCCAGGTCAACGAGGGCGTGCTGCGGCCGTTGGACACGCCCCACGCGGCGGTCAGCGATGCGGCGTCCTTGCGTGCGCCGGCCACCAGCACAATGTTGAGCGTGCCGGCGATCGCTTCGCCGCGCAGGTCGGCAGTGGGAGCGCGGAGGATCTCGATGCGTTCGACCATCGCCGGAGTGAGTGCGTCCAGATCGAATCCCAATGGCGCGCGCTGGCCGTTGATCAGGATCTGGGTGTAGCCGTTGCCCAGTCCACGCAGGGAAACCGTGCCCGCACGCCCCGGTGCGCCCGGCACGACGCTGATGCCCGGCAGGCGCTTGAGCGCATCGATCAGCGCAGGGTCGCCGTACTGCCGCAGCTCCTGCGCACCGATCACGATGCGCGTGGCGGTATCGTCGCGGCGTGCGTCGTAGGACGCGGCCTGCACCTGCACGGTGTCCAGCGTGGTGGGTGGGGACGTGGACGGCGCGGGCTGTGCAGCGGCGGGAACGACGGCGTACAGCGGCAGCATCAGGGCGAGCGGGTACAGGGCGGAACGGGGCATGCGCGAGGTCCGTGCAGTGGGCTGGCGCAGGCATGCGATGGGCAATACCCACCCCTCCTGCGGCCAGGAAGGCGAAAACGAACGGCAACGGTGGATCGAACGGCGAGGTGTGGCGGGCGGTCAGTTCAAGTGGTGCTGGGGGTCGACGCGTTCGCCGTGACGCAGCATCTCCATATGCAGGTGCGGACCGGTGACCCGTCCGCTGCTGCCGCTGCGGGCAATCTGCTGGCCGCCGCGCACCCGTTGGCCAGCCTGCACGTCAGTGGCATCGAGGTGGGCGAACAGCGTCTGCCAACCGTTGCCGTGATCGAGTACCACGACCGTGCCGTACTGCGGTCCCTCGGGATACGCATCGGTGGCGATGAGCACGGTGCCGTCAGCGGGCGCCAGCACAGGCGTTCCGACGCGGGCGCTGAAGTCGGTGCCGCGATGCGCGCGCTGGCGGATACCGCCGGTATCGCCGAACTGGCCGGTGATCCTGGCCTGGGCCAATGGCGCGGCAAACCGCAGCGGCGGTGGAATGCGCAGTGCGCCGCCTGTTGCCGTGGTGGTGCGAATCCCGGCCACGGCGACGATCTGTGCCGGTGTGGTGGCTGCAACGGCCTGGGCCAGGGTGAGCATGGCACCCGCCGCGAGCGCGCCGGCACCGAGCAGAGCGCATGCAGCGCGCGGCAACCGGCGCGCACCATCGCCCTGCAGCATGTGCAGGATGCGCAGGCGGTGGCCGGCCACCTCACGGTGGGTCAGCGCGTTGAGCGCAGTGGGCGCGCCGCCATGCCCGGCCATGCGCAGTGCCTGGAGGTAGGCGCTGGCGAAATCGCGTCGGGCGTCGTCGTCGCCCTGCAGCGCCTCGGCATCGCAGTGCAGTTCGACGGCCATCTGCACGCGCGCGGCGATCAACCGCACGAAGGGGTTGAACCACAACAGCGCGCCGGTCACCGCCATGACAGCGGCCCGCTGCGGGTCGCGACGCGACAGGTGCGCGGCCTCATGGCGCAGGACCAGGCGCAGCTGGCGGTCGTTGAAGCGCAACAGCGCATCGGCGGGCATCACCACGGTGGGATGCGGCCAGCGCACGGCAAAGGGGGTCATGGCCTGACCGGTAACCCGCAGTGCAATCCCCTTGTCGGCCAACTGCCGTGCCGTGTCGCCACTGAGCCTGCCGGGCCATGCACTGTCTGCGACCGGCGTGGCAAGGCGCACGATCCGTGCGGCGCTGCGCATGCCGCCGAGCAGGCGCAGCAGCAGCACGGTGGCCACGCCAAGATAGGCGGCCAAGGCCACGTGGGTCAGCGACGGCCATCCGAGCCCGGCCATCGGCGCCGGGATCGTGGTGCCGCCAGCGGCTCCTTCGTCCAGCGCAATCGGCAGGGACAGCGGCGCGGGCAGGGCGGCGAGCTGCATGGGGGCGGCAGTGGCCAGCGCGACGGCCAGCAACGGTGGCACCACCGCAAGCAGCCAGATCCCGAGCCAATAGCGCGGCGTGGCAGTGGAGAGCCGCAGCAGGCGGTGCAGCGCGATGCCCAGTGCCCAGGCCAGACCGGCTCCGAGCAGGCTGCCGGACAGGTGCAGAACCCACGGCGACAGCGCAGACAGACTCATGGCTGCAGATCCTGGTCGGGATCGCGCAGCAGTGCCTCCAACTGGGTCAGTTCGGCGTCGCTGAGCAGGCGGCTGTCGGCGAACGCCTGCACCGGGAGTGCGCCGTCGATCTCAAGCACACGTCGGGCGAAGTCGGCGCTGAGCGCCGCCAGGGTGGCGACCTTGCTGGCCCTGGCCCGATAGACGTTCAGGCCATGCTCGGCGACTTCGGCGACCAGGCCCTTGTCGACCATGCGCTCCAGCGTTTTGCGCGTGGACGAATAGGACCACGCCAGGGTGGCGGAGACGCCGTTGTGCAGTTCACGAGCACTGCAGGCGCCACTGCGCCACAGGCACTTGAGCAGTTCCAGCTCGGCATTGGACGGCGTTGGCAGTCGGGACATGTCGGTCACGGCATCCGGGAGTGATGTCGCAAGTGTGCGACAACTGTCGCACGCCATGCAAGGCCCGCTGCCGACGCTCAGTCGTCCACGGCAAGGGTGCCTTCAGCCAGCGGCACCCGTCGGCCGTCGAGCAGGCCCCGGCTGAGCACCCCCTTCTCGATGAACAGCAGTTCGCCGTTCTCGCCGTCCTTGATGCTGCTGTCGATGGCGATGATGCGGTCGCCGTGGAAGCTGCTCACGTGCGGCATCGATGTGTGGCCCACCACGATGCGCGCCAGGTCCAGCTGCGTGAGCAGCGCCTGGACCTGATCGGTATCCAGGCGGCCATCGAAGTAGCCGCGGTACCAGATCGGACTGGTCTTGCCATCAAACAGGCGCGCGCTGTCCGGCGCGGCTTTGACCTGGTCGCGGGGCAGGCCGAGCGACGCCTGGTAGGTGGCATTGGTGGTGGCCATGTCGCGCACCAGGTCCAGATTCTCCGGCGCGATGCCACCGTGCAGGAACAGGGTGTCGCCGATCCGCAGCAGCGCCGGGCGGGTGCGCAGCCACTGGCCGAGCGTGCTGTCGGCCCCGTACAGCGCGGGATAGGATCGACCAAGCAGCGCGGCGCTGCGCAGGTATTTCGGGTTGACGTAGCGCAGGTCGTCGTAGAGCACCATCGTCTCGTGGTTGCCGAGCACGAAATGCACGGCACCGCCGGCCTCGCGTGCCTGCTCCTGCAGGCTGTAGAGCAGCCAGAAGGCTTCCGTCACCTGCGGCCCGCGATCGAAGACGTCGCCGGCGACCACCAGCGTGGCATCGCCGAGCGACCAGCGGTCTGCCGCATCGATCACACGATGGGCGTGCAGCAGCCTGACCAGCAGGTCGTACTGGCCGTGGATGTCCGACAGCGCGACGATGCGCGGCGTGGCCGGCAGCCGCGCCGCAGCGGCGGTCTGCGCGGGTACCACGGTGAGGGGATGGGCGTAACCGCATTCCGGTGCGATCATGGTACCCGCGCGGCGGGCGGGCAGGGTGCGGCGCACCACGTGGTCGTTGCACACCCACTGCGCCTCCAGGCCCGTTGGGGTGGTGAACACGTACGGGCCATCGGCGTCCACGTGGTCGGCGGGCGGCGGTACCTCGCGCGCGGTCGCAGCGAGCGGCACCAGCAGCAGCATGACGCGCAGTCCGCGCAGGACGCCGCAGGACAGGACGGAACGGGTGGACATCGGGGACTCCTTGCAGGTGCGGGCAGACGCGCCGCGCCCGGCGATGCTACGCCGCCCCGCCGCCGCGGACCACGCATCATGCGGCGGCATGCCTTGCCGCACGCCACGATCGGCTGGCTTGCCTGCCGCACGCAGCGCAGGCTAAATATCGGTCGGCTGCTGCCGATAGCAATGCGGTGACCTGCGCACGGCAGTGGGCGATGGTCAGGGCGAGATGGCAGCTGTGGTCGATGGGCCACGGATCTTCAGGATGAAGCGGAGCAGATGTTGAGAAAGGACGCGAAGGGAACGTTGGCCCGCCAGTGGGCCCTGCTGAACATGCTGCCGCCCGCCCCCCAGCGGATTACCGCCGGCGAACTCGCCGACCGCCTGGCGTCGGACTACCCGATCACCAAACGGTCGGTCGAACGTGACCTGCAGGCACTGTCGGCGGTGTTCCCGCTGGAATGCGACGAGCGCGAGCGGCCCTTCGGCTGGAGCTGGCAGCGCGATGCAAAGGCGTTCTCGCTGCCGGGCATGTCGGCCATCCAGGCGGTGGTGCTGCTCACTGCCCGCGGCCACCTGCGTGATCTGTTGCCGCTGCACCAGTGGCGCGAGCTGGAGCCACTGTTCCAGCAGGCCGAGCGCACCCTCGCCAAGGGACTCGGCCGCAGCGCGACTGCGCGCTGGGATGCCCGTGTGGCGCGCGTGGATGCCAACCAGCCGTTGATTCCGCCGCGCATCGACGATCAGGTCCTGCTCGCGGTTCACCAGGCGTTGTACGGCGGGCAACAGCTGCAGGTGGACTACCTCGCGCGTGGCCGCGCCCAGGCCCGCACGCATGTACTGCATCCGCTGGGCATCGTGCTGCGCGGCCCGATCACGTACCTGGTCGCGCGCATCGACGGCAGATCCACGCGCAGCATGCTGGCGCTGCATCGCATCGCTGCCGCCGTGCGGCTGGACGCCGATGCCGACAGTGGCGACGCTGCCGCCCTGGCGTCCGCGCTGCCGCAGGTGGCGGCGGGCTTCGAACGGCACGGGCGGATCGCGTTGTCGCTGTGGGTCGATGCCGCGCTCGGCCAGCACCTCGGCGAGGCGGCCCTGGCGATCGACCAGGAACTGGCCCATGACGCCGCCACCGGCGGATTCCACCTGCATGCCGACGTTGAAGACACCTCGCAGCTGCGCTGGTGGTTGATGGGCCTGGGGCCTTCCGTGCGCGTGCTGGCCCCGACCGCGCTCGCCGATGCGCTGCGCCTGCAGCACCTGCGCAGCGCCTTGCAGGGGCTGTCGCCCGACGCTGCGGCGCAGCTTGTCGCAGCCGCGTGTTCGGATGGCGTCCCCGGCTGATCCGGCGGTTGCCGCGCATGTCCGCGCCCTGCCACTTCTTTCCCGATTCTTCAGCAACGCATGAAAATGGACAGTCACGTGACCACCGACCTGAACTCGCCGACGGATATCTACCGGCATGTTGCGCGCGACGTCGAAGACATTCTCACCCGCTTCGATGTCCCGTCCGCCCACCCGCAGCTTGAGGCGCATACCCGCGCCGCCGTGGCGCTGCTGGCCGATTTCCGCCAGCGCATCGATGAGCAGGTGCAGGCGCTGGACCGCAATGCGGAATGGGATGCCTTCACCATCGCCTTCTACGGCGAGACCAACGCCGGCAAGTCCACGCTCATCGAAGCGCTGCGCATCGCGCTCGGCGAAACCAGCAAACGCGATGCACAGCAGGCGTTCGAGCAGCTCCAGCGCGAGCACGGGCTGGGTGAGGCGGACATCGCCGCACTGGAGGGACGCATCGACGAGGCGCGCCATGCACTCGCGGCGCTGCAGGCCGGGCAGGAGACGGCCATGATCCAGTACGATTCGCGCCAGACCGCGCTGCTGGATGACATCGCCACCTTGCAGGCCGAAGCGACCTCGGCGCCTGCGTCGTCGTGGTGGACACGCCTGCTGGCGGTCCTTCGTCGGACCCCGAAGGACACCCGGCTGCACGACGCCCAGCGTCGGCTGGCAGATGTGAACGCCGAGCGCGAGGCGGCGCGCCAGTCGCAGCAGGCGCGGATGGCCCAGGTGCGGCAGCAGCTGCTGGAAGACGAGCAGCGGCAGATGCGCCAGCGCGAAGCGCTGCAGCAACTGACCGACTACGCGGACGGCGGCATCATCGGCGATGGGCGCTCGGACTTCACCGTCGCCACCGGGCGCTTCGCCTTCGAAGCCAACGGCCACTCGTTCGTGCTGCTGGACGTGCCAGGCATCGAAGGCGACGAGGCCAAGGTGCACGACCACATCGACAGTGCGGTACAGACCGCCCACGCCGTGTTCTACGTCACCGGCAAGCCGACCGCACCGCAGAAGGGCGAGGCCGGGCGGCCGGGTACGCTGGAGAAGATCGCACGCCATCTGGGGCCGCAGACCGAAGTCTGGACGCTGTACAACAAGCGCGTGACCAACCCGATGCAGCTGCAGGCCGCCCGGCTCACCAGCGAGGACGAGGCGGCCAGCCTGGCGGACCTCGACGGGCGCGTGGCCAGCGTGCTGGTTGACCAGTACCGCGGCAGCCGCACGGTCAGCGCGCATCCTGCCTTCCTGGCAAACGCACGGCACCTGGTGCCCGGCTCGGACATCGCACGCACCCAACGCAAGTTCCTGGACCGGATGACGGCCGATGAACTGCTGCTGCGCAGCGGTTTCACCGCGTTCCAGACCTTCCTGACCACCGAGCTGGTGGACGACTGCAAGGCCAAGATCCAGCGTTCCAATTTCAACAAAGCGCGCGAGGTGGTGGACACGGTTGCGGCGAGCATCGCCACGCTGCAGCAGGAGCGGTTCCAGCCGCTGTCCAGCAGTCTGGCCGAGGACGCCGACGGCGCCGTGCGCCAGATCGGCCTTGCGGTGAAGTCGATGCGGGCGCGGCTGCGCGACAAGGGGCGGTCCTGCATTGCCCGCTACACCGTGCGCGTACGCGAGCATATGTACGCCTACATCGAGGGCGACCACGGCAATGAGGCGTTCACCCGTACGCTGGAGGACTGCATGGCGCGCGAAGCCCAGCAGCTCGTGGAAGATGTCGGCGTTGCGATGGCCGCACAGCGCGACCGCCTCGAACAGGAGATCGCCTCGATCATCGAGACGTTCCGGCAGCAGGCGGAGGAGCTGCTCGACGCGTGCCGCGGCATGGCCGTGGGCGGCCTGGACAGCCGCATCAACCTGAAGATCAACATCGATCATGGGATCCAGATCGGCAGCCTCATCGCCACGCTGATCGGCGGTGCTGTGCTGCTCTGGACCCCGGCGGGCTGGCTGCTGATGATCCCGTCCGCGCTGACGCTGGCGTTCTCGGCTTACAAGGCGATCCGTGGGTTCCTGAGCAGCGAGTTCCGCCAGACGCAGCAGCGCAAGACGGTCGACGAGAACATCGCCAGCGCGGCCGATCAGCTCAAACGTCGTCTTGAGGACGGGCTGAACGAGGCCTTCGCCGAGCTGGATGCCGTGGTTGCCGGTATCCAGGCATCCCTGCGCGCGCCGGTCGAGCAGGTCGATCATCTCAACCAGGTGCTGATCACATCCACCCGCAACCTGCAGCAGCTCTCCTCCCGGATCCACGCACAAGGAACCCTTTGATGGAAACCACATTGAGCGCCTTCAAGGCGCAGCAGTCCCAGGCCAGTGATGTGTTGGGCAAGTTGATCCAGTTCCTCGAGCGCGGCAGCGCGCTGGGCATCACGCTGGAGCCGTCGTTGATCGACAAGCTCGTGGCCGTGCGCGACGGCATCGCGGGCGAGAAGCTCAAGGTCGCCCTGATCGGTGGGTTCTCCGAAGGCAAGACCTCCATCGCGGCGGCGTGGCTGGAGCAGCTCGACGAGGCGAGCATGAAGATCAGCCACCAGGAGTCCTCCAACGAGGTGAAGGTCTATGACGTGGGCGACGACTTCACGCTGATCGACACGCCGGGGCTGTTCGGCTTCAAGGACCGGATCAGTGCCGACACCCACGAGGTCGAGAAGTACAAGGACATCACCCGGCGCTACGTCAGCCAGGCGCATCTGGTGCTGTACGTGATGAACTCGGTCAATCCGGTCAAGGAAAGCCACCGCGACGAGCTGATATGGCTGTTCCGCACCCTCGACCTGTTGTCGCGCACGGTGTTCGTGCTGAGTCGCTTCGATGACGTGGCCGACGTGGAGGACGAGCAGAGCTACCAGGCGGCATTGGCGATCAAACGCGACAACGTCGCCGGACGCCTGACCGACCTGCTCGCACTGGACGCGGCCGAGCGAGCCGACCTGTCGATTGTGGCAGTGGCGGCCAACCCCTTCGACATGGGATTGCCGCATTGGCTGTCACAGCTGGACACCTACCATCGGCTGTCGCGCATCGGGGTGCTGCAGCAGGAAACCCGGCAGCGCATCGCACGCAGTGGCGGGGCGGTGGCGCTGGTGGAAGAGGCCCGCCGCAGCGTGATCCGCGATGTGCTGGACAAGCAGCTTCCGGTTGCCCGGCAGAACGATGCGCGCATCGCCGAGAAGCTGCAGCGCGCCGAAGCGCTGTCCGAGCGCATGAACCAGCAGCTTGTCCAGGCCAGGGGCGATGTCACCGAGACGCTGGTCGAGCTGCGGGGTTTCGTTGCCGACTTTTTCGCCGGGCTGATCCTGCAGGCCAAGGGCGTGGACCGCCAGACCTTCACCGACTTCTACGAGCGCGAGATCGGCGCCGACGGCATCATGCTGTCCACCCGCCTGCAGAACGAGTTCGAGCAGCGCGTGAAGGGTGTCAACCTGCAGATGGCCAAGGTCCAGCTCGACGTGGATACCGAGGTCAACCACATCAATGCGGTGATGCGCGACATGGGCAAGCAGGGCCTGCAGTACGTCCTGAAGGGCAATCTGATCAACAACGGCTCGGTACTGGCCGCCCGCGATGGCATCGTGGGGGCAGCCAAAGCGCTGGGCATGGACGGCGTGGGCAAGGCGCTCAAGTTCAAGCCCTGGGGAGCGGTCAAGTTCGCCAAGGCGGCCAACGGCGCGCTGGTGTTCGTGGGCGCCGCGATGGAAATCTGGGACAGCTGGAACGAAGCCCAGCGCGAGAAAGCCTTCCAGACGCTCATCGCAACGATGGTGACCTCGTTCGAGGACCAGCGCGCGGACCTGCTGACGATGCTGCAGGGCGAGCAGGCCGTGCCCAGTCTGTTCCCGGACTACCAGGCGCTGGAGGCCCGCGCACAGGCCATGCAGGCCGAAACGGCCGTGGTGAAGGAGCGTCGCCAGCAGTTCCAGGCCTGGAACGAGGAAGCGCTCGCGCTCGACGCCGAGCTCAAGCGGCTGCCCCACTGAGGCGTCAAGCGGGCCGGTGGCGCTGCGACGCAGATCGTCGCGCCACCGGGCCACGATACAGGCTCCTCCAACGCTGTAAAGGAAGTGCCATGCTGAAGAATGCCCTTGCCCTGGTCGGTTTGTGGGTGGTGATCGCAAAGACCCAGGCGTTGATCGAGCGGGTGCGCGATGAAGCGGCGGCCGACTGACCGCCCCACAGCGGCACTCACATGATCCGTCCTCCCGCCCGCATGTACCTCTGCCCCGCGTGCCGCTGGTTCCGCTGGGTCCGCCCGCGCAGTGACTGCCTGCTGGGAGGCGTGGACGTTGTCCGCCGCTGTCCCCGCTGCGCGTCGGCCGTCATTTCCTTCGGCGGCGACTGGCGCAGCCTGCTGTCGCGCTGGCTGCGCCGTCGAGCGCAGTGATGCCCCCTCAGCCGCGCTGCAGACCGCGTCTGCCGGGCGGCTCGGGCAGGTCGTCGCTGGCCAGCACGACCTGGTTGCGGCCGCGCTTCTTGGCCTGGTACATGGCGGCGTCGGCGCGGGCCATCAACCGTTCGTAGTCCGGGTGACCCTCATGCGCGGCCACGCCGATGCTGGCCGTGAGTGCCAGCGGCTGCCCGTTGGCGAGCTGCGCCGGGGTCTGTGCGATGTGCTTGCGCAGGTTTTCTGCGATCACCTCGGCCTGTGCCGCCGTGGCAGCCACCAGCACCACCACGAACTCCTCGCCGCCGTAGCGGAACAGGTAGTCGCTGCCGCGGGTGAGCTGGCCGAGCAGGGCGGCGACGTGCTGCAGGGCGCGGTCGCCGCCGTCATGGCCATGCGCGTCGTTGATCGCCTTGAAATGGTCCAGATCCAGCAGCAGTACCGAGAACGGCGTGTGGGTGCTGTTGGCCAGCTCGATCTCCCGGCGCAGCACGGTCGGCAGGAAGCGCCGGTTGAGCAGGTTGGTCAACGCATCGCTGCCCGCATCCAGCTCGCCGATGCGTTCGAAGAGCATGCTCATCAGCGTCCGTATGCGCGCCAGCTGCTCGCGGATGCCCTGCAGGGCGGCGAAGCGCGCGCCCACGTCGGCATGCGCCTGGGCGGCACGCAACTGCGCATCCACCGTGGCGATCAGGGCACCGACCTGCGCGGTCTCGCTGCTTTCGCCGAAGCTGGGAATGCCCTTGTGGGTGAACCACAGGCCGAACTCGGAGTGCGCCAGGTCGACGGTGTCGGCGTCGCTGGCCTGGCTGGCAATCGCGTAGAGCAGCGCGTTTTCCCAGTCGAGCAGCAGCGCACGCTGGCGCTCGCGTTCGGTGCTGACGTTCTGTACCAGTGAGAACAGGCGGTAGGCTGCATCGGTGCGCGAGGAGCGCTCGCGCGCATGCGTGTACGCCAGCGTCATGCCTTCCAGCGCGATGTCGACCGAGGCGCTCAGACAGGCGATTGCCTCGAACGCCACCGCACTGCTGGGTGCCTGCGCCACGATGCGCTCGAACAGGCGCTGTTTGAGCACCCGCGCGCCGCGCGTGACCAGATCCACCGGAATGCCCACGCGCGCGTGCACATCGCCGATCACGCGCTGCGCCGCTACCAGCGCCGGGATACTGGCCGGGGTCGCGGTGAGCAGCTGGCACAGCCAGCGCTGCATGGCCGGTTTCAGGCGCAGGCGGACCTGGTCGTGCGACAGGAAGCGGCTGGCGCGCGGGTCCTCCAGCAGTACGTCGTAGAAGTGGTGGGCCAGCTCCGGCGGCGAATCGGCGGCCAGGGCGCACAGCAGCGACGCGGCCGCCGCGCCGGTGGACTGCAGGGTATGTTGCCAGGCATCGGCCAGCGGTCGGCTGGCCTCGTCCAGGTTTGGAACGTTATCCACGATGATTGCTCTTCCCGCCACACAGGCCGTCGAACGTTAGCGGCCGTGCGCGGCTGTAATGAAGTTACAGAATGAACGCCGGCACAAGTGTAATAGTCTCCGCCGCACGCCCTGCTTAACCTGCGCTCCTTGTTCCGGAGGTACTGTCATGGCCCACGATCACGATCACCTGCCCAGCGAGATCCGCCACGAGAAACCGTTGTGGTGGGCGCTCGGGTTGACCACCACCTTCCTGCTGGTCGAGGTGGCGGGCGCCTTCTGGACCAACAGCCTGGCACTGCTGTCCGATGCGGCGCACATGGCCACCGATACCCTGGCGCTGATGATCGCGCTGGTGGCCGTGCGGCTCAGCCGGCGCCCGCCCGATGCCAAGCGCACCTATGGCTATGCGCGGCTGGAAGCGCTGGGCGCGATGATCAACGGCGGCATGCTGTTCGTGGTGGCCGGCTACATCCTGTACGAGGCGATCGAGCGGTTCCGCGCGCCACAGGAGATCGCCTCCACCGGCATGCTGGTGATCGCCGCGTTCGGCCTGGTCATCAACCTGATCTCGATGCGCCTGCTGCGAGCCGGCAGCGGCGAGAGTCTCAATGTGAAGGGAGCCTACCTGGAAGTCTGGGCCGATATGCTCGGCTCGGTGGCGGTGATCCTGGGGGCGCTGCTGATCCAGTGGACCGGCTGGAGGCCGATCGATCCGATCCTGGCGGTACTGATCGGGCTGTGGGTGCTGCCACGCACCTGGGTGCTGATGCGCGAGGCGATCAACGTGCTGCTGGAAGGCGTGCCCAAGGGCATGGACGTGGCAGCGGTGCGCACCGCGCTGTGCAGCCACGACGGCGTGGTGGATGTGCACGACCTGCATGTGTGGGCGCTGGCCTCGAGCACGCCGGCGCTGACCGCGCACGTGGTGATGGGCACCGGCGTGGACCCGGACCGGCTGCGGCGCGACCTGGGCGCGGCGCTGCACGAACGCTTCGGCATCGACCATGTGACGCTGCAGATCGAAGCCGACCACTGCGGCGATGCCTGCAGTGTGGGCGCGCCGCGGCCGGCCCATGCAGACGATCATGTCGGCCACGGCCACGGCCACGGCCACGATCACGATCACGATCACGATCACGGTACGCATGTTCACGGCGGCACGGGCGAGCGCCGCCGCAGCGGCCCGGACGCGCAGGGCCATCACGGCCATCCGCACCCCTGACTGTGGCGTACGCAGGCGGGCCGGGCGGGCTTGCCGCTACAATGCCCGCCTGCCTTGCCATCTGTCGGAGATACTGCAGTGACCCGGAAACTCGTACTGTTGCGCCACGGCCAGAGCCAGTGGAACCTGGACAACCGCTTCACCGGCTGGGTGGACGTGGAGCTGACCGAGCAGGGGCGCCGTGAGGCCGCCGCCGCCGGTCGTCTGATGCGCGAGGAAGGCCTGCAGTTCGATGTGGCGCACACCTCGGTGCTCAAGCGCGCCATCCACACCCTGCAGGGGGCACTGGCCGAGCTGGACCAGGACTGGCTGCCGGTCAGCAAGAGCTGGCGCCTGAACGAGCGTCACTACGGCGGCCTGCAGGGCCTGGACAAGGCCGAGACCGCCGCGAAGCATGGGGAGGACCAGGTCAAGATCTGGCGCCGTTCCTACGACATCCCCCCGCCGGCAATGGACCGCGAAGACCCGGGCCACCCGATCCACGACCGCCGTTACGCCGGTCTGGACCGCAATGCGCTGCCGGGCACTGAATCGCTGGCGACCACGCTGGACCGCGTGCTGCCGTACTGGTTCGATTCGATCGCTCCGCAGCTCAAGGATGGCAAGACCGTGCTGGTCACCGCGCATGGCAACTCGCTGCGCGCGCTGTACAAGTACCTCAACAATGTGTCGCAGGAAGCCATCCTGGAACTCAACATCCCGACCGGTATCCCGCTGCTGTTCGAGCTCAACGACGACCTCACCGTGCAGTCGTTCCGCTACCTGGGCGACCCGGAAGCGGCACGCAGGGCCGCCGAGGCCGTGGCCAATCAGGGCAAGGCGAAGTAGCGCCCCTCCACCCGCAGCAGGTCGCGCCAGGCAAAGCCGGGCGCTGCCCGGCTGCCGTTGGCGCCCCATGTGGGCAGACCCGTGCGGACCGACGCCCGCACCCACCGCCAGGGGGAGGCTGCCCCGCACCCCCCGTGGCAGGGGGGTGACCTTTGGCCGGTCCCGAGCTTCCCCTCCCGCGCTACGCTCCGTGATTGCCCGCCATCCGGGCGTTGCATCCATCCGTAGCCGGAGAGTCGAATGAAGTTGTCCAAACTGGTCCCGCTGGGCCTGACCCTCGCCATCGCCGCGTCGCTGGCGTCGTGCGGCAAGACTGAACCCACCCCTGCGGCCACGGCCGATGCCGCTGCCAGGCCGGCCTTCGACCAGTCGCAGATCAAGACTGCGCTGATCTCCCTCAACAGCGCCGACCTGGACCCGACCATCGCGGCCTGCACGGACCTCAACGGGTTCGTCAACAGCAAGTGGCTCAAGGCCAACCCGGTGCCCAACGACCAGACCACCTGGGGCAGCTTCGAAATCCTGCGCGAGCGCTCGCTGGAAGTGCAGCACGCGCTGGTCCAGCAGGCGGCCGCCAGCCAGGCCAAGGCCGGTTCGGTGGAAGCCAAGATCGGCGACATCTGGAAGACCGGTTCGGACGAGGCGAAGATCGAAGCTGCCGGCATCGCGCCGCTGCAGCCGCAGCTGGACAAGATCGCGGCGCTGAAGGACACCGCCACCATCGCCCAGTACCTGCGCGACAGCCAGGCGCAGGGCCAGGGCGTGCTGTTCTCGCTGTTCGGCAATGCGGACTACAAGGATTCGGCCAACGTCATCGCCTACGTCGGCCAGGGCGGCCTGGGGCTGCCGGAAAAGGGCTATTACGTCGACGATGCGCAGGCCAAGATCCGCGACGCCTACGTGGCCTACATCGCCCAGGTGCTGACGCTGTCCGGCGTCGATGCCGAGCAGGCCAAGACCCAGGCCAAGGCCGTGCTGGACTTCGAAACCCGTCTGGCCAAGGCCTCGCTGTCGCGCATCGAGCTGCGTGACCCGTCCAAGCGCTACAACCCGATGAGCGCCGCCGAGGCCGACAAGCTGACCCCGAACTTCAGCTGGACCGCACTATTCGACACCCTGAAGGTGCCGGCCGCGCAGAAGTTCTCGCTGGCCCAGCCGGCCTTCTTCGGCGAAGTGGACAAGATGCTGGCCGACGTGCCGGCCGCCACCTGGCAGGCCTACCTGCGCTTCCACACCATCGATGACGCTGCGCCGTACCTGAGCAGCGCCTTCGAGAAGGCCAACTTCGACTTCTACGGCACCACCCTGCGTGGCCAGAAGGAAATGCAGCCGCGCTGGAAGCGCGTGCTGGAATCGGTCAATGGCGCCATCGGCGAAGGCCTGGGCCAGCTGTACGTCGATGCCGTGTTCCCGGCCGAATCCAAGGTGGCGATGCAGCACCTGGTGGAGAACCTCTCGGTCGCGCTGAAGGCGCGTCTGGAGAAGCTGGAGTGGATGAGCGAAGACACCCGCAAGAAGGCGCTGGAGAAGTGGGCCAGTTTCACGCCGAAGATCGGCTACCCGGACAAGTGGCGTGACTGGTCGGGCCTGGAGACCAACGGCGACAGCTACCTGGCCAACATGCAGGCCGCGCGTGCGTTCAACTACCGCTTCATGCTGGCCAAGATCGGCAAGCCGGTCGACAAGACCGAGTGGGGCATGACGCCGCAGACCGTCAACGCCTACTACAACCCGACCAAGAACGAGATCGTGTTCCCCGCAGCGATCCTGCAGGCGCCGTTCTTCGACGCCAAGGCCGATCCGGCGCTGAACTACGGCGGCATCGGTGCGGTGATCGGCCACGAGATGATGCACGGTTACGATGATTCGGGCAGCCAGTTCGCCGCCAACGGCAACTTCGACAACTGGTGGACCGACACCGACCGCAGTGCTTTCACCCAGCGGACCGACCAGCTGGTTGCGCAGTTCGACGGCTATGAATCGCTGCCGGGCGTGAATGTGAAGGGCAAGCTGACCCTGGGCGAGAACATCGGTGACCTGGGTGGCCTGACCGTGGCCTACGACGCGCTGCAGATGGCGTTGAAGGAAGACCCGAAGGTGAACGTGCCGGTCGACGGCTATACCCAGGACCAGCGCTTCTTCATGAACTGGGCTACCGTGTGGCGCCGCAACTTCACCGAAGGCGAGCTGCGCGTGCGCCTGAACACCGATCCGCACGCGCCGGCAAACTTCCGTGCCAACGGCGCGCCGTCGAACATGCCCGCCTATGCGCAGGCATTCGCGTGCAAGGCCGGCGACGGCATGGTGCGTGCCGACGACAAGCGTGTCGTGATCTGGTGATCGCGCGCGGTTGATGCCAACAGAAAACCCGGCAATTGCCGGGTTTTTTGTGGGCCGACCGCAGGGACTCAGCCCAGGCCCGGTTCGCGGCGCAGCAGGTGTTGGAACGCACCCAGGACCTGTGGATCGATCATGCCGCCGGAAGCGTCCTCCAGCAGGAACATGACGCGGCTGCGCTCCATCGCATCGCGGTAGGGCCGCTCACTGGTCATGGCGTCCCAGGCGTCGACGACGGTGAGGACGCGGGCGGCCAGCGGAATGTCGCTGCCACGCAGGCCATCGGGGTAGCCGCTGCCATCGTAGGCCTCATGGTGGCCGCGGATCAGGCGTGCCACCGCCTGGGCATCGGCGCGGCCGGTAGCGGCGAAGATGCGTTCGCCGCGCTCGGGGTGCGTGCGCATGATCGCGCGCTGATCGTCATCCAGGCGTGCCGGATGCAGCAGGACATTGTCGGGAATGCCGATCTTGCCGATGTCGTGGAAGCGCGCGGCAAGGGCCAGGTGCGACAGGTCGGTTGCATCGAGGTCGCAGTAGCGTCCCAGCTGCTCGCACATCGTGCCGACGCGGTCGCAGTGGAAACGGGTATAGGGGTCGCGCATCTGCAGCGACATCGACAGCGCGTCGATGGAGCAGGCGAGGGGGGGATCGGTGGGACGGGGGAGGGGATCGGTCACGGTCACAACTTCAAGGGTCCCGGCCACCTGCGTGGCCGGGACCGGGTGGATCAATGCTTCTGCAGGTTGATGCGGTGCTGCTTGGCGTAGGCATCCTGGGCATCGCTCAGGGACTGCATTTCCACGTCCATGCGCTCACCGATGGCGGTCAGCTTCTCGGCCATCGGCGCGATCTGCTCCTGGCTGTAGCCATCCGGCAGCGCGGCGATCTGCAGCAGCACGCCGAACAGTTCCTCGGCGGTCTGCACATAGGTGCGCAGCTTCTGGTGCAGGTCCTTGGCGTCGTCGGCCGGGGGCATCTGGTCGATGCTGACCAGGCGGTCCTTCATCTCCTTCTGCGCATTGCCCAGCGCGAACGTGAAGGTGCCCAGGCCCTTGCCTTCCTGCAGTGCACGCTGCAGCTGTTCGCTCTGCGGCCCGACGGTCCATTGCTGCACGGTGCTGGTGGTGCCGTTCCAATATGCGACGTTCTCGGTGAGGTAGTCGCGGGCGCTCATGCCGCCACCACAGGCGGTCAGCAGGGCCAGCACGGCGGCCAGCAGCAGGTAATGGAATCGTTTCAAAGCAACTCTCCTTGTCGCGGGCAAAAGAACAGGGTGAGCCCCTCCGGCCCGCTGAGCGAAGGGGGTCGGGGGAGCGGTCAGCCCGGCGCGAGCGTCAGCAGCAGCGCCTTGGCGGCGCTGAAGCGGTCTTCTGGCAGGGGCAGGGGGTGGCGGATGCGCAGCTTGTCCGGGCCGTCCATGCTGTACAGCTTGGGCTGCTTCTGGATCAGCTGGATGACCGCCATCGGGTCGATGTCCGGCTTGGCATCGAACACGATGCGGCCGCCGTTCTCGCCCAGCTCAAGCTTGCGGATGCCGCGCGCGTTGGCCTGCAGTTTCAGCTCGGCCACGGCGAACAGGTGTTTGGCCGGATCGGGCAGCAGCCCGAAGCGGTCGATCATCTCCACCTGCAGTTCGCGCAGGTCGTCCGGATCGCGCGCGCTGCTGATGCGCTTGTACAGGGTCAGGCGGGTGTGCACATCGGGCAGGTAGTCGTCCGGAATCAACGCCGGCACATGCAGTTCCACTTCCGCGCCGCGCGCTTCCTCGCCGGCGTCCAGATCGGGCAGCTTGCCCAGCCGGATGCTGCGCACGGCGCGTTCGAGCAGCTCGGTGTACAGGCTGAAGCCGACCTCGGCCATCTGCCCGCTCTGGTCCTCGCCGAGCAGTTCGCCGGCACCGCGGATCTCCAGGTCGTGCGTGGCCAGAGTGAAACCCGCACCCAGTTCGTCCATCGAGGCGATCGCCTCCAGGCGCTTCTCGGCGTCGGGGGTCATCGACCGCTTGTCCGGCACCACCAGGTAGGCGTAGGCCCGGTGATGCGAACGGCCGACGCGGCCGCGCAACTGGTGCAGCTGGGCCAGGCCGAAGCGGTCGGCGCGGTTGATGATGATGGTGTTGGCGTTGGGGATGTCGATGCCCGACTCGATGATCGTGGTCGACAGCAGCACGTTGAAGCGCTGCTTCTGGAAATCGAGCATCACCCGCTCCAGTTCGCGCTCGGGCATCTGCCCGTGGGCGATGCCGATGCGCGCTTCGGGCACCAGCTCGGCCAGGTCGCGCTGCATGCGGCCGATGCTTTCCACGTCGTTGTGCAGGAAATACAGCTGGCCACCACGCGCCAGCTCGCGCTGGAACGCTTCGCGCAGCAGCGCGTTGTCCCAGGCGGTGATGAACGTCTGCACCGCCAGCCGGTTCGGCGGCGGCGTGGCGATGATCGAAAGATCGCGCAGCCCGGCCATCGCCATGTTCAACGTCCGCGGGATCGGCGTGGCGGTCAGCGTCAGCAGGTGCACGTTGGCGCGCATGGCCTTCAGCGCTTCCTTCTGGCGCACGCCGAAGCGCTGCTCCTCATCGACCACCACCAGGCCCAGATCCTTGAATTTCACGTCCGGCTGCAGCAGGCGGTGGGTGCCGATGATCACGTCGATCGTGCCGGCGGCGACTTTTTCCAGCTCGGCCTTGATTTCCTTGCTGGTCTTGAACCGCGACAGCACCTCCACCCGCAGCGGCCAGTCGGCAAAGCGGTCGCGGAAGTTGCGGTAGTGCTGCTCGGCCAGCAGCGTGGTCGGCACCAGCACGGCCACCTGCTTGCCGGCGCTGGCGGCGGCAAAGGCGGCGCGCACGGCCACTTCGGTCTTGCCGAAGCCCACGTCGCCGCACACCACCCGGTCCATCGGCTGGCTGCTGGCCAGGTCGCGCAGGGTCGCATCGATGGCAGCGAGCTGGTCGGGGGTTTCCTCGAACGGGAAACCGGCCGCGAACGGTTCGTACATCGAGCGGTCCACGTGCAGCGCCAGACCGGCACGGGCGCGCCGACGGGCCTGGATCTCCAGCAGCTCGGCGGCCACGTCGCGGACCTTCTCGGCGGCCTTGCGCTTGGCCTTGGTCCACTGCTCGCCTCCGAGCGAATGCAGCGGGGCGGTCTCGGCCGAGGCGCCGGAGTAGCGGCTGATCAGGTGCAGCTGGGCGACCGGTACGTACAGGCGGTCGCCCTTGGCATATTCGATTTCGAGGAACTCGCCCGGCATGCCGCCGGCGTCGAGCACGATCAGGCCGCGGTAACGGCCGACGCCGTGATCCTCGTGGACGATCGGCGCGCCTTCGGTGAGCTCGCCGAGGTCGCGGATGATCGCTTCGGGCTCGCGCCCGACGCGGCGGCTGCGGCGGGTCTGGCCGGCGCGTTCGGGAAACAGCTGGCGTTCGGTCAGTACCGCCAGCGCCGGATCGTCCAGCGCGAAGCCGTCTTCCAGCGGCGCCACGGTGATGGCCAGACGCAGGTCCGGCTGGGCCAGGAACGTCGGCAGGTCGGCGACCACCGGCGGTTTGAGCTCGGCGGCCTGCAGCACTTCCAGCAGCGCCTCGCGGCGACCTGGCGAATCAGCGGCGATCAGCACGCGGCCGGGATAATGGCCAATGAACGATTTCAGCGCCTCGCCGGCCGGGGCATCGCGCGCGGCCACCGGCAGGGGCGGTAGCGGCTGGTCGCCCAGCGCGTGCGCCTCGGCGATGCGAGGGTGGTCGGCGGCCCACACGTCCACGCGCGGCAGGGTGTTGAGGCGGCTGTTGAAGGCCTCGGGACTGAGGTACAGCTCCTGCGGGGCCAGCAGCGGCCGTTCCACATCGTGGCGGCGCTGCTCGTAGCGGTTCTGGGTCTGCGCCCAGAATGCGGCCGCGGCGTCGCCGACGCCCGGTACCACCAGCGGCAGCACGTTGGGCTGCAGGTAATCGAACAGCGTGGCGGTCTGGTCGAAGAACAGCGGCAGGTAGTACTCCACACCGGCCGGTGCCAGACCTGACTTGAGGTCCTGGTAGAGCGCACTGCGCCGCGTGTCCACGTCGAAGCGTTCGCGCAGGATGGCGAGCACCCGCGCGATGCTGGCATCGTCCAGCGGAACTTCGCGGCCCGGCAGCATCCGTACCGCATCGACCTTGTCCAGCGAACGCTGCGACTCGGGGTCGAAGGCGCGGATCGAATCGATGTCCTCGTCCAGCAGTTCCACCCGCAGCGGCGCGTCTGCGCCCATCGGGTAGACGTCGAGCAGCCCACCGCGCACGGCGAAATCGCCCGGGTCCATCACCTGCGGGACATTGCGGTAGCCGGCCGATTCCAGGCGACGCTTCTCGGCGTCCAGGTCCAGGCGTTGTCCCACCGTCAGGTCGAAACTGCCGCCGACGATGTACTTCAGCGGCGCCACGTGCTGCAGCAGGGTCTGTACCGGCACCACGACGATGCCTCGCTTCAGCGTGGGCAGGCGGTGCAGTGCGGCCAGGCGCTGGGAAATGATGTCCGGGTGCGGGCTGAACGCATCGTAGGGCAGGGTTTCCCAATCCGGGAACGCCACCACCGGCAGGTCAGTGTCGTTCCCCAGCAGGGTACGCAGGTCCGACTCGATCTGGTTGGCGCCGTGGTTGTCGCGCGCGATGACCAGCAGCGGCCCGTCGTGGGCCTGCGCGGCACGCGCGACATACCACGCCAGCGCGGTGGCCGATGCGGGGGCGCGCCACCAGGCGCGGAGCTGTCCGGAACGAGGCAGCGGCGGTGCGGGAGGGGAGGTGCGTGACATGAACCGGCGATTTTAGCAGACCCCGCGCCAACGACCGTGGACACCGACGTGCCGGCCAGGGGCCGGCATGAGGTCAGCTGTCGAGCTCGAGCACCATGCGCACCAGGCCGGGCGTGCCCTGCGGGTGCGGGACCGGCTGGAAGCCCAGCGAGGCAGCCAGCTGTTTCATCGGCTCGTTCTCTTCGGCGACATCGCCGTAGAGACGGTCCAGGTATTTGCCGCGGGCCCACTTGACCAGCTTGCGCATCAACTGGCGGCCCAGGCCCTGGCCGACCAGGAAACGGCTGACCAGGATCGCGTACTCGGCCTCCCGGGTGCCCTGGATGATCGAGGCGCGTGCGACCGCGCCGACCACGGCCTCACCGGCCGGCAACGACTCCGCCGCGACCAGGGTGATCTCGGTCTTGGGGTTGGGGTGGGTCAGCCGCTGCGTGGTTTCCGGGGACAGTTCGGTCACCGACTGCAGGAAACGGTCGCGGATCTCTTCCGGGCCGAACAGGCTGAAGGCGGCGTGCAGGGGCGCACCGTCTTCCGGGCGGATCGGGCGGATCAACAGCTCATGCCCGCTGGGGGCTTTGAAGGTCTCGTGCCAGGGCGGCATGCGGTTACGGGTAGCCATACCGGTGGTTCCTTGGTGGTCTTCGGATTCTCGCATCCCCGGGGCAGGCTTCCGTGAACGGAACGCTCACAGACCGCCGCCCCGGTGACGGGGGCTCATTCGGCCTGCTTGAGCCACTGCAGGCGGGTCGAGGCGCCGGCCTCGCCCAGGTGCTGCTTCAGTGCCGGCATGGCCGGGGCCAGGATCTGGTCGAACTGCCACGGCGGGTTCAGCAGCAGCATGCCGCTGCCATTGAGCCGCAGCGGGGAGTCGTCGGGCCGGATCAGCAGCTCGGCGGTCAGCACCGAGCGGACCGGCAGCGCCACGGCCTTGCGCAGGAAATGCAGGATGCTGCGGCGCTGTTTGATCGGGAACCAGATCGCGAAGGTGGCCTGCGGCCAGCGACCCAGGATCTCGGTCACCGACGCCAGGATGCGCTGGTACTCGGCGTCCTGCGCCTCGTAGGGTGGGTCGATCAGGACCAGTCCGCGGCCGATCTTGACCCCGTTGGCCTTGGGCGGCAGCAGGGCCTTGTTCTGGGCGTAGCCGTCGGCGTGGTAAACGCCGACCCGGGCGTCGTGGGCGAACAGGGCCTTGAGCGAGGCCACTTCGTCGTCCTGCACTTCGCAGACCGCCATGCGGTCCTGCGCACGCAGGGTCTGGGCGGTGAGCAGCGGCGAGCCGGGGTAGCTGATCATGGCCCCGACGGGATTGTCGGCCTGGACGGCCTTGAGGTAGCGCTCGATCACGGCCGGCTGCTGCGGCTGGGCCATCAGGCGCATGACCCCGTCCTCGGCCTCCAGGGTCTTGCGGCTCTCCTCGCTGGCCAGCAGGTAGCGGCCAGCGCCGCCGTGGGTATCGAGCACGAAGAACGGGCTGTCCTTGCGCTTGAAGGTGTCGAGCAGGGCAAGCTGGACGACGTGCTTGAGCACGTCGGCATGGTTGCCGGCATGGAAGGCGTGGCGGTAGTTCATCGGGGCAGTGTACGGGGCGGGGGCGCCAGCGGCTATGCTGGGCGGATGAGCCACCCCCTGCACAACGTCCTGGTGGTCGAGGACGAAACGGCCATCGCCGAGACCGTTCTGTATGCGCTGCGCAGCGAGGGCTACGCCGCCCGCCACTGCCTGCTCGGCAACGACGCCCTGGCCCGGTTGCGCCAGCAGGCCTACGATCTGGTGGTCTTGGATGTGGGCCTGCCGGACATGAGCGGGTTCGAGGTCTGCCGCAGCCTGCGCACGTTCAGCGAAGTGCCGGTGATCTTCCTGACCGCCCGCAACGACGAATTCGACCGGGTGCTCGGCCTGGAGCTGGGGGCGGACGACTACATGGCCAAGCCGTTCTCGCCCCGCGAGCTGGTGGCGCGGGTGCGGGCGCGGCTGCGGCGGGCCGGCAGCAGTGCCGCGCCCGAGAGCGCGGGCTGGCAGCAGCTCGGGCGTTTCGCGATCGACCGCGAGGGCCGCCGGATCCGTTTCGGCGAGCAGCTGCTGGACCTGACCCGTTACGAATACGCCCTGATGGCCGCGCTGCTTCAGCGCCCGGGGGCGATTCTCAGCCGGGCCCAGCTGATGGACCGCGGCTGGGACAGCGATGCCGACAGCGCCGACCGCACGGTCGACACCCACGTGAAGACCCTGCGCGCCAAGCTGCGCGCCGCAGGTGCCGATCCCGACCCGATCCGCACCCATCGCGGGCTGGGCTACGCGCTGGAGGCGTAACGGTGCGCCTGGGTCTCAAACTGTTCCTGGGCTTCTTCCTGATCGTGGGCATCGCCGCGTTCTTTGTGATGCGCATCTTCGTCAATGAAGTGAAGCCGGGCGTACGCCAGGCGATGGAGTCGACCCTGGTCGATGCGGCCAACGTGCTGGCGGAAATGGCGGCGGCCGATCTCAAGGCGGGCACCCTGCGCAACGGCACCTTCGTGGCCAATCTGGCGCGCGCACAACAGCGCGATCCCAAGGCGATGGTGTGGCGCTTTCCCAAACGCACGCTGGACTACCAGGTGACCATCACCGACGCCAAGGGCATCGTGGTCTACGACTCCCGGGGCCGTGACGTCGGCCGCGACAACTCGCGCTGGAACGATGTCTACCGCACGCTGCGCGGCGAGTACGGCGCACGCTCCAGCCCGGAGACACCGGGCGATGACACCCATTCGGTGATGCATGTGGCCGCGCCGATCCTGGACCCGGCCGATGGGCGCACGCTCATCGGGGTGCTCAGTCTGGCCCAGCCCAACCGCAGCATCGACCCGTTCATCGCCGCCAGCCAGCGCGCGATCGTCAAGCGCGGGGCGTGGCTGATCGGGTTGTCCGCACTGATCGGCCTGCTGATGACGGCCTGGCTGATGCACGGCGTCAACCGCCTCAACCGCTACGCCAAAGCGGTGAGCGCAGGCGAGCCGGTGCCGCCGCCGAAGCCACGCCGCGACGAGATCGGCGACCTCGGTCAGGCGCTGGAAACCATGCGCCGCAAGCTGGAAGGCAAGGCCTACGTGGAGCAGTACGTGCAATCGCTGACCCACGAAATGAAGAGCCCGCTGGCGGCCATCCGCGGTGCGGCCGAGCTGTTGCAGGAGCCGTTGCCCGACCCCGACCGCGAGCACTTCGCACGCAGCATCCAGGGCCAGGCGCAGCGCCTCACCGAAACCATCGACAAGCTGCTGGCGCTGGCCGAGGTGGAGCAGTACGGCTGGCTGCAGAAGCAGGAGCGCATCGCCCTGGCGCCGCTGCTGCGGGCCGCCGCCGATGCGGTGGCCGTCAGCGCGCAGGCGGCGGGGGTGACGATCGACGTGGACGCCCCAGGCGGACCGGACCTGCAGGGCGATCGCTACCTGCTGCGGCAGGCAGTGAACAACCTGCTGGAAAACGCCGTGGCCTTCGCGCCGCCCGGCAGCCGTATCGTGCTGCGCGCAAGCCCGGCTGACGGCGGCGTCGCGCTGCAGGTGGACGACGCCGGCAGTGGCGTGCCCGAGTACGCCCTCGAGCGCGTGTTCGAACGCTTCTATTCGTTGGCGCGGCCGGCGACCGGCCAGCGCAGTTCCGGGCTCGGCCTGTCGTTCGTGCAGGAGGTGGCGCGCCTGCATGGCGGCCGCGCGCGGCTGCGCAACCGTGCCGAGGGCGGCGCGCGGGCCGAGTTGTGGTTGCCGTTGCGGCCACCGTCAGCTCCCGCCCGGCGCTGAGCGCGCCGGGACTTCACACAGACTTCAAATTCAGCACAAACCCCGCACATCGGCGTGCGCGACGCTGGCGTCCTCCCAACCGAGGACGGGCGATGAAATCCCTGAAGATGCTGTTGCGGTTCGCCATTGTCGGCGGGCTGATCCTGGTGCTGCTGATTCCCCTGGCGCTGATCAAAGGCGTGATCAACGAACGCGAGGCGTATCGCAACGAGGCCTACCAGCGTGTCGCGCAGAGCCGGGCTGGCGCGCAGACGTTGACCGGTCCGATCCGCGTGGTGCCGTGGACCGAAACCCGCGAGGTCGAAGTGGTGGACGCGGCGGGTACCAAGAAGAAGGAAAAGCAGGTCGAGCAGGGCGAGTGGCTGCAGATGCCGTCCAAGCTGCAGGTGGACGGGCGGATGCAGCCGGACGAGCGCCGTGTGGGCCTGTTCCGGGTGCCGGTGTACAGCTGGAACGCCACCATCACCGCTGAATTCGCCGACGACGACTATCCCGCCAGGGACGGTCGCGTATATGGCACGCCGTACCTGACCGTGGGCATCGCCGACGTGCGCGGGCTGGTCGGCTCGCCGCAGCTGCACGTGGATGGACGGGCGCTGGACCTGTTGCCCGATCCGGGTCCGGTGCGCAACATCGCCACCGGCCTGCACGTGGATCTGGCTCCGTTCGACGACAACCGCGGTGGCGTGCTGAAGGCCAGTACGGTGGAACTGTCGCTGGTGCTTGACGGCAGCCGCTCGCTGGCGGTGGTGCCGGTGGGCGACGACAGCCGCATCGCGCTGCGCTCGCCGTGGCCGCACCCGCTGTTCGGCGGCAGTTTCCTGCCCAACCAGCGCAAAGTGGATGCACAGGGCTTCGACGCGCAGTGGGCGGTGTCCTCGCTGGCGTCGCGGGCGCAGCAGCAGCTGCGCAGCGCTGGCGATGCCGAGATTGAGTCGGTGAGCGTGGAGCTGGTCAACCCGGTGGACGTGTACACGCAGGCCGATCGTGCCAGCAAGTACGGCATCCTGTTCATTGTGCTGACCTTCGTGGGCTTCATCCTGTTCGAACTGATCAAGCATCTGCGCATCCACCCGTTGCAGTATCTGATGGTGGGGCTGGGCCTGGCGGTGTTCTTCCTGCTCCTGCTGAGCCTGTCCGAACACATTCCGTTCTGGATGGCGTACGCGGTCTCGGCAGTGGCCTGTATCGGCGTACAGGCGGTGTATCTGTCCGGGGTGCTGCACAGCTGGAAGCGCGGGCTGGGATTTGCCGCCATGCTCAGTGTGCTGTACGGCGCGCTGTACGGCCTGCTGATCTCGGAGAACAACGCGCTGCTGATGGGGTCGCTGCTGCTGTTTGCGGTGCTCGCCTCGGCGATGTGGATCACCCGCCGCGTGGACTGGTACGAACTGGGCGCCAGCCTCAAGTAAGCACGGAGACGACAATGATCACTTCCCGCCGTCTGCAGGAGCGCGCCAGCCGCGCCCTGCCGGCCCGACTGGGACGGTGTGCCGTACTGGCCGGGGAGGGCGCCGGCGACGGTTGGCCCTCCCCGCTGCAGGCCTTGCCGGGCGCGCGGGTCGCGCCCGGCCTGATGCGCTTTTCGATCGCGGCCGAGACCCGCGACGCGGTGCTCGCCCGGGGGCTGGCGTTCCTGCGCGATGCGCGCCAGGCGCGCGGCAGCGTGCCGCAGCGGGCAGGGTGCGCCGCGTACCGGCCGTGGCAGGAGGGCGCGGCCGCGCTGGCGGAGGCGGGTATCGACGGGCTCCCGGCCGACTGGCCGCAGTACACGCCGGTATACGGCACCGCCACGCTCGACCGCAGTCGCTGGCTGCTCCTGATGCCGGTCCAGGGGGTGCTCTGGTATGGCTGGCGCGCGTGAGCGTCGCGATGCCGACCATGACTCATGGCCCGCGGGCAGCGGGCATGCCGCCCGCTAGACTCGCCTGTCGCGGCGGGTGCCGTGCAACGAAGGGTGGTCGAGTTGAAGCGGAGCATGTTCAAGCGGAACGCGGTGAAGTGGGGCGTGCTTGCCCTGGCCCTGGCGTTGAGTGGCGGTGCTGGTGCACAGGCGAAGGAACCGGTGGACCTGGACATGGTCAGCCGCATCCGGCAGGAGGCGTTCCATCGCTCGCAGGTGATGGCCACCTTCAGCCACCTCACCGAACAGATCGGTCCGCGCCTGACCAACTCCCCGGCGATGTCCGAGGCCAATGCCTGGACCCGCAGCAGGTTCACGGACTGGGGCCTGCAGAACGTGCACGACGAAGCCTTCGATGCGTTCGGCCGCGGCTGGGAATTCAGCAACGCCAACGTCGAGATGCTAAGCCCGCGGGTGACCCCGCTGTACGCGCTGCCGAAGGCGTGGACGCCCGGCACGCGTGGTCCGGTGGAAGGCGAGGTGATCAAGGTCGACATCAAGAAGCTCGCCGACCTCGACCAGTACAAGGGCAAGCTCGCCGGCAAGATCCTGCTGCTCAACGATGCGCGCGATTACGCACGCGCCAGCAGCGCCGACTCGCACCGCCACGATGACGCCGGGCTGGCCGAACTGCAGGTGTTCGCGGTGCCCAAGGACGTGGCCGACGCCAAGGCCGACCGCGCCAGGAAGGCCAGGGAATATCTGGAAAAGCAGGCGCTGACCCGTGCCACCAACGCCTTCTTCGCCGAGCAGGGCGTGCTGGCGACCATCAGCATCAGCGGCTGGGACAACGGCATCATCCGTGTCGGCGGCGGAGGGTCGCGCAAGGCCGGCGAGCCGGTCGGCGTGCCGGAACTGGCGATGATGGCCGAGCACTACAACCAGCTGGTGCGCGCGCTGGACCACAAGCAGCCGGTGAAGCTGCGCGTGGACGTCCAGGCACGTTTCACCGACGACACCGACCAGCCCGGCTACAACACGCTGGCCGAGATCCGCGGCAGCAGCAAGGCCGACGAGATCGTGATGCTCGGCGCGCACCTGGATTCGTGGCACACCGGCACCGGTGCGGCCGACAACGCGGCCGGCGTCGCGGTGATGATGGAAGCCATGCGCATCCTCAAGGCGGTGGGCGCCAAGCCCAAGCGCACCATCCGGGTGGCGTTGTGGAGCGGTGAGGAGCAGGGGCTGGTGGGCTCGCAGGACTATGTGTCGCGCCACCTGGCCCGTTACCCCGAACCGACCGACCCGCAGCAGCTGACGCTGCCGGCCTCGATGCGCGAACCGACCGGGGCGTTGCAGCGCCAGCGCGATTACGACCGGTTCTCGGCGTATTTCAACATGGACAACGGCTCGGGCCGCTTCCGTGGCATCTACGCACAGGAAAACCTGGCGGCCGTGCCGATCTTCGAGGCCTGGCTCGCACCGTTCCACGATGTCGGTGCCACCACCGTGGCCACGCGCAACACCGGCAGTACCGATCACATCGCCTTCGACCGCGTCGGCCTGCCCGGTTTCCAGTTCATCCAGGATCGCCTGGACTACTTCACCAACGTCCATCACAGCAACCTGGATACCTGGGACCACGCCGAGCCGGAGGACCTCAAGCAGGCAGCGGCCATCGTGGCGTCCTTCGTCTACCACGCCGCGATGCGCGAGGAAAAGCTGCCGCGCAAACCGCTGCTCGCGCCCTGATCCGGCGCTGCCTGCCGCTCATGGCGTGGCGGCGGTGCCGAAGGACGCAGCCGTGCGCGCCAGGGCCAGGCGGAACTGGCGTGGCCCGGTATCGCTGCTGGCCGGCAGTTCATGCACGTGCACGGCCTGCAGGGGGGCGTGTCCGTCCTGCTCGATCGCCATCAATTGCCGCGCCAGCAGGTCCTGGGTCCGGTGGGGCCCGGACAGGACGGCCAGACACAACGACGCATCGCAGGCCAGGGTGTGCAGCGACAGCGGGGGCAGCAGGGTCGCAAGGTAGCCGTCCAGGCCTTGGTGCAGCCGCATTATGGTGCGTGGATCAGGACTGTCCTGGCGCCCTCGCCATTCGTCCAGGAGGGCATGGAACGCGGTGTCGTCGGACAGCAGTCCGCCCAGCGCACGCAGCGGGGTGTCGACCTGGCCGGGTGGCCCGGTCATCCGGCGGGACCGCAGCGTCGGCTCCAGCATGCGGGTGATCCAGGGGGCCAGGCGCGTCGCCTGGACCCGCGGCATCACCGGGCCGGGCGGGGCGGGAACCTCCGGCCAGCTGACCACTGCCATCACCGCCACCCCCAGTGCGAGCACCAGCGCGCTGGCGGGCGCGGCAACATGCAGGACGGGGGCGCGGGGGCGAGCGGGATGGTGCATGGAAACCTCCGGCAGTGCGGGTTGCAGGACGGTGGGCGTGCCACCGCGCAGCCATGAAAGCAGGGCGCGCCCTGGAAATCTTTAGGAATTGGCCGGTTTTCGCATGTGCGGCCGCAGGCGGGTAAAATTGCCGGGATTCCCGTTCCCCGAGCCCTCCATGATCTGCCGCACCCGCTTTGCCCCCAGTCCCACCGGTTACCTGCATATCGGTGGTGCCCGCACCGCGTTGTACTGCTGGCTGGAAGCCCGTCACCGGGGCGGCGAGTTTGTGCTGCGCATCGAGGACACCGACCGCGAACGCAGCACCCAGGGCGCCATCGACGCAATCCTGGAGGCGATGGACTGGCTGGGTCTGGGCTACGACGAAGGTCCGATCTACCAGACCGACCGCGTCGCCCGTTACAAGGCGGTGGCCGAACAGCTGGTTGCCGACGGAAAAGCCTATTACGCCTACGAGACCAAGGAAGAGCTGGATGCGATGCGCGAGGCCGCGATGGCCCGCCAGGAGAAGCCGCGTTACAACGGCGCCGCGCGTGAGCTGGGCCTGCCGTACCGCGACGACCCCAATCGCGTGATCCGCTTCAAGAATCCGCTCGACGGCACGGTGGTGTTCGACGACCTGATCAAGGGGCGCATCGAGATCGCCAACAGTGAACTCGACGACATGGTGATCTTCCGTCCGGATGGCTTCCCCACCTACAACTTCGCGGTGGTGGTGGACGACTGGGACATGCGCATCAGCGAGGTCATCCGCGGCGACGACCACATCAACAACACTCCGCGGCAGATCAATCTGTACGAAGGGATCGGCGCGCCGGTGCCGAAGTTCGGCCACATGCCGATGATCCTGGACGAGCAGGGCGCCAAGCTGTCCAAGCGCACCGGCGCGGCCGACGTGATGCAGTACAAGGATGCCGGCTACCTGCCCGATGCACTGCTGAGCTATCTGGCCCGGCTGGGCTGGTCGCACGGCGACCAGGAGCTGTTCACCCGCCAGGAGCTGATCGACCTGTTCGACGTGACCCACTGCAACTCCAAGGCCGCGCGCCTGGACATGGCCAAGCTGGGCTGGGTCAACCAGCACTTCCTGAAGACCGTTGACCCGGCCGATATCGCACCGCACCTGGTCTACCAGCTGAACAAGCTGGGCCTGGACCTGGCGGCAGGCCCGGCCCCGGCCGACGTCGTGGTGGCCCTGCGCGACCGCGTGCAGACGCTGAAGGAAATGGCCGAGAAGGCCGTGGTCTGGTACCAGCCGCTGACCGACTACGACGAGGCGGCGGTGACCAAGCACTTCAAGCCGGGCGCGGAACTGCCGCTGGGCAAGGCCCGCGAGCTGCTCGCCGCAGCCGGCGAGTGGACGGTCGACAGCGTTTCGGCCGCCCTGCACGACGTGGCCATCGCGCTGGAGATCGGCATGGGCAAGGTCGCCCAGCCGCTGCGCGTGGCCATCACCGGTACCCAGGTCAGCCCCGACATTTCCCAGACCGTGTTCCTGGCCGGGCGTGAAGAGGCCTTGAAACGCATCGACGTCGCACTCACTAAAGTACCGTCGGCCTGATAACCGGAGACCGCGCATGTCCGCCAAGACCGCTTGTACCGCCCCGCACCACCATGTTCACGATGCCTCGGACTTCGTGAAGGTGGTCGAACGCGTGTGCATCGAGCGCGGACTGCGCCTGACGCCCATCCGCGCCAATGTGCTGCGTCTGATCGCCGAGGCCGGAAAACCGGTCAAGGCCTACGAACTGCTGGAGTGGGTGCGCAACGGCAAGGGCGTGGGCGCTGACGCCCCGCCCACCGTGTATCGGGCGCTGGACTTCCTGATGGCCAACGGCTTTGTGCACAAGCTCGAGTCGGTCAACGCCTTCGTGGCGTGCCACCACCCGAGCAGTGCGCAGCACTCGGTGCCGTTCCTGATCTGCAACAGCTGCCACAGCGCAGTGGAACTGGAAGACCGCGAGATCGTCAGCCAGCTGGAAAAGCGCGCCAAGGAGCTGGGCTTCCAGCCGCAGGCGCAGACCCTGGAAGTACACGGGCTCTGCGCGCGCTGCGCGGGGTAACGCCGCACCCGGTGCTGGCGGGGCATCCATCCGGCAGACGCGCGGATTTCTGCATGAGGCGGCTTACCTGCCGGGATCTGCCCCGGCATCGGCCGTCTCCACCCGCACCACCACCGACATGCCCGGGCGCAATCGCCTGGCCAGTGGCTGGTCGGGATCGATGGCGATACGGATCGGCAGGCGCTGCACGACCTTGGTGAAGTTGCCGCTGGCGTTGTCCGGGCGCAGCACGCTGAACTCCGAGCCGGTGGCCGGGGCGATCTGTTCGATATGGCCGTGCAGCCGCTGGCCGTCGAAGGCATCCACCGAGAAGGTGGCCGGTTGGCCGATGCGCATTTTCCAGGTCTGGCCTTCCTTGAAGTTGGCCACCACCCACAACGCATCGGGGACCAGGAACAGCAGCTGCGAGCCAGCGGTGACGTACTGACCCAGGCGGACCGACGCTTCGCTGATCTGCCCATCGCGTGGCGCGTGGATGACCGTATTGGCCAGGTCGATGCGGGCCAGCGCGAGCTGTGCCCGCGCGGTCTCCACGCGGGCTTCCAGGCCCTTTCGGGCCACCCGGGTGGAGGTGAGGGTTTCCTCGGCGATGCGGATCTGCGCCTGCGACTGCAGTACGGCCGATTGTGCGGACTGCGCGCCGGTACGGAACTTGTCACGGTCGTTGAGCGCGACCAGCTGCTGGGCTGCCAGCTCCTCATAGCGCTTGAGTTCGTTGCGCGATCGCGACAGCTCGCTCTGGCCGGCGGCAAGGTTGGCCTGCGCGGCGGCGATCTGCGCGCGGTTCTGTGCCTGGGTCTGGTCGGAATTGGCCAGCGCGGCCAGCGCGCTGTCCAGATCGGCCTGGGCCTGGGCCACTTTTTCCTTGTAGATGCGGTCATCGATGCGCACCAGTGCATCGCCCTTGCGCACGTACTGGAAGTCCTTGACCAGCACCTCGGTGACATAGCCGTTCACCTGCGGCGCGAGCACGGTGATCTGGCCGCGCACGTAGGCGTTGTCGGTGCTGACACGGGTGCTGTCGAACGGCCACAACGACCATGCACGCAGGATCAATGCGATGCCGAGCAGGGCAATCACGATCATGATCACGACGCTGCGCGTGCTGGGTTTGAGGTACTTGGGCACGCCCGACGGTGTCGCCGCGGCGGGCGTGCCGGTCGGGGCAGCATCGGTCGGCGGCGCTGGATTCACGTTCTCGGGCGTGCTGTCGTCGCGTGGCGGGGGAGTGGGCATGTCGGGACTCATCGGGTAGCGGCCGGCGGGGATGCCGGGACGGTCGGCGAAACGGCACGGCGCTGGCGTTTGCGCCATTGCTTGAGCAGGGCGGTGCGCACCGACAGCAGCAGCAACCAGCCGAGGAAGGCCAGCGCCACGGTGCCGCTGAGCGTGAACACATCATTGAACGCCCGCACATTGGCCTCGCGGCGTGTGGTCAGTGCCAGCTGCGCAGTGCCCTGCGCGCTGCGCTGCACCGGGTCGGTGATCAGGCCGGCATAGAGCTGTTGCTGCTGTTTCAGGCGCTGTGCCACCACGCCGTCGGCCGGATCGAGCTGGCTGACGAGCGCGCTGGAGTACACCTGTTCGCGGTGCAGCTGGTAGGTGCCCAGCACCGCTGAACCGGCCAGGCCACCCAGCGTCTGGGTGATCGACAGGGTGACCAGAAAGGTGATCATGTGGTCCACGCCCTGTTTCAAGGCCTGGGTGATGCCGAGCATGATCAGCGGGCCCATGAACATGCCCGCGCCGACCGAGGCCAGGAACTGGCTGGCGTAGAAGTCGTGCGGGCGGTCCAGGCTCGTCCGGCTCTGGTCGAGGAACGCGGCGCTGCCCAGCAGCAGGATCGCCATCAGCAGCTGGGGGATGATCCGCCTGGGGCCGAAGGTCAGCGACGCCGCCGCGATGCCGGTCACCACGCCGGCGAGGATCACACCGAACAGCGGGCGCATCTGGTCCGGACCCATCCCGAGCTGACGCATCAACCCGACCACGCCGTAGGACTGCTCGGTAGTCAGGAAGCGGATCAGGAACGCACCGACAATGAAGTGCAGCACCGGCAGGCTGGCCAGCCAGCGCGTCTGCAGCAACGGGTTGCGCCGGAAGTGTTCGATGATGAAGGCCGTCGTGCCCAGCACGATCGCGGCCACCAGCGCCCAGCCCAGCCAGGGGGTGTCGAACCACCAGCGTGTATAGCCCTGGGCCAGCACCACGACCAGCAGGCCCACCGCCGGCGCGAGCAGCGCAAATGTCAGGAAGTCCAACGGCTCGAACGCCTTGATCTGCGCACCCGGCGGCAGTTTGAGCACGACTACCGCAGCGAACGCGCACAGCGCCAGCCCGGCCTCGAACAGGTAGAGGTTGTGCCACTGGCCGGTGTCGACCAGTCCCGGTGACACCAGCCAGGCGATCGGTATCGCCAGCTGCGAGATGCCCACGCCGATCACCAGTAGATTTCCGGTGTAACGGCGCGGCAGGGATTGCAGCATGTACAGCGTACCCAGCGTGCTGCAGGCCGCGCCCGCGAATCCGCTGGCCGCGCGCGTCAGCACGGTGGTCTCGTAGCTGCCGACAAACAGGTGCAGTACCGCCAGCGCGGCGTACAGGCCCAGCCCGATTTCGGCAAACAGGCGGATGCCGTACTGCTGGCGGAATTTGAAGGCCAGCAGGTTGGCGGTCACATTGACCATCGCGTAGGCCGCCACCAGCCAGCTGCCCTGGGCCGGCGTGAGCCCGAGCTGGCCCTGCATGAAAGGCAGGTTGGCGGTGACCAGGGCGTTGCCGAGCCCGCCGGTGATGCCGACCAGCAGCGCCACCAGCGCATAGGCCAGGCGCCGGTGCGGCGGATGCCACGGCATGGAGGCCGAGCCGGGCAGCGTCGGTTTTTCGTGCTCTTCCCAGTCCGGTACCGGCTTGAGGTACTGCGGCATCACCCCTCCCCGTGATCAGGCCCCCGCAGTCCACCACGCAGCAACTGCAGGGCGCGCGTGGCCAGCGTGGCGCGTTCTTCCCGGGTCTTGCCACGCAGCGCGGCTCCCAGCATGCCCGAGATCAGTGAAATGTCCGTCACGTCGAGATCGGCGCGGCACAGGCCGGCGGCGATGGCGCGCTGCATGGGCGCGCGCAGGACGGCGCGGATGGTCTCGCGCGCGGTCTTGATGGTGGGATCGTCCGGATCGACGGCGCGCCAGTAGTCCGACAGCGCGGGCGACTGCACGATGCGTGCGGCCATGCCGTTGAGCACCTCGAACAGGGCGTCGTCGCGGTCACCCAGAGTCTGCACCTGGCGCTGGATGCGGGTGACCGTACGTTGCAGCAGGGCTTCCACCAGCGCCGTGCGGTCGGGGAAGTTGCGGTAGAGGGTGGCGCGCCCGACCTGGGCGCGTTCGACCACCAGGTCCAGCGGCGCGGTGACGCCGTGCTGGCCGAATACGGCATCGGCGGCGTCGAGGATCTGGGCACGGCGGGCGGCCGCATCGGCACGTTGGGTAGGCATGGCCCATGTTCGGACAGATGTGTCCGTTCTGGAAGGGGCGGACGCGTCACGTCAGGCGCACGCAGGGGGCGCCGCTGGGGTTTGTGCAGGGCGGGTGAACCCAGCGCGGTGCCGGCACGGTGGCCAGCCACGGTGAAGCCCCGGCACTCGATCGACCTGCGTGCCACGGGGAGGGACAAGGGAAAAAAGAGGGGGCCTTGCGGCCCCCTCAGAGTAAGAACAACGACCCCGGTCGTGAGAGGCGGGTATCAGAAGAAGGCGCGGATGCCGAAGGCCACGCCGCGGCCAGGCAGCGGCGAGTAGTCGCGCAGCAGGGAGGTGTGCGGGCGGACTTCCTGGTTGGTCAGGTTGCTGCCGTCCAGGAAGACTTCGTAGCTGTTGCTGTCGTTGCGGTCCCAGCGGTAGGCGAGGTGGGCGTCGACGAGGGTGTAGCCGTTGCTCGGGTCTTCGTTCTGGGCCACGTCCTTCTGGCTGCTGTAGCGCACGGCACCGACCGAGGCGCGCCAGCCGTCGCGGGACCAGCGCAGGTCGGCGCCGATGCGGGCCGGGGAAATCCGCGGCAGGTAGCCACTGTTGGCCAGGTCCACGGTGTAGTTGTGGTTGTGGTCGCCATGCGGCACGGCGATGTCCACGCTGCGGCTGCCGCTGCCATCCAGTTCGGCCTTCACGTAGTCGCCGAACACGCGCAGGTCCCAGTCGCCGGACGTGCCTTCGAACAGGTGGAACAGGGCCTCCGCTTCGGCACCCTTGAAGGTGGCATCCTGCTGGGTCCACAGGCGGACCGGCAGCGATTCGACCACGCCGGTGTCGGCCAGGTAGATGAAGTTCTTGAACCTGGTCTGGTAGATCGAGGCCGAGAAGTCGACGCGGTCGCTGTGGGTGTGGATGCCCAGTTCGACGCGCTGCCCGCGCTCGGTCTTCAGGTCCGCATTGCCGATTTCCAGGGAACGGGTGGCGATGTGTGCGCCAGCGGCGTACAGCTCCTCGTTGGTCGGTGCGCGCTCGGAGCCGTCCACGCCGAAGCGCAGGTCCACCGCGTCATTGAGCTTCCAGATACCGGCAGCGGACAGGTTGGTGGCGTCGAACGTGCGTGCGCGGTAGTCGCCGGTCGGGTCGAGCTTGACCTGGTCGTGGCGGCCGCCGAGTTCCAGTTTGAACGGGCCGAACTGCTTTTCCTGCAGCACGAACAGGCCGACGTTCTTTGTGCCGGTGTCGGGCACGAACGCTTCTTCACCCTTGGCGCCGAAGTCGCTGTTGCCGAACTGCACGCCGAAGGCGCCATCCCAGCCGCCGATCGGCTGCTGTACCGCCTCGAGGCGGGCTTCGATGCCGCGGTTGGTGAAGCGCGTGGACGGAGTGCCGGCTTCCAGCTCGGTGTGCTCGTAATCGGTGTAGGCGGTGCGCAGATTGACGTTCTTCAGGAACGGGACCGGGTTGTAGATGCCGGCCTTCGCTTCGAAGCGGTTCTGCACCATGTCGATGCGCACGTCGTGCTCGTCGCCTTCTTCCTCGTCGCCGTGGTCATGGTCGTGATCGTGGTCGTGATCATCGTCGGCATGCACGTGTGCGCCGTTGGGGATGCCGTAGTTGGTGCGGTAGGTGCTGGCCGAGATGCCGGCGTAGCCGCCGTCGCCCAGCCAGGTGACGCCCAGGCCGCCGGCGCGGGTACGGATGGAACTGTTGTCCAGACGGCCGCGGCGCGGCTCGTCGGCGTCGTCTTCGTCGTGGTCGTGGCCGCTGTGGTCTTCCAGGCCATCGATCACGGCGTAGCCCGGGATGCGGTAGTCGTCGCCGTTGCGTACGAGGCCATCCACATGCAGCACCACGTTGCCGCTGACGCCGTCGAGGCGGAACATGCCGCTGCGCTCGTCATTGACCGAGTTGCCGCGCAGTTCGGCGCGGCCGCTGAGCGGGCGGTCCGGCAGTTCGCGCGCGATGCGGCCATCAACCACGTTGACCGCGCCGCCGATCGCGCCGCTGCCGAACAGCAGCGTGGCGGGGCCCTTCAGCACTTCGATCTGGTCGGCCAGGAACGGCTCGATGCTGGTGGCATGGTCGGCGCTGACCGTAGAGGCGTCCATGTTGCCCATGCCGTTGGAGAGCACCGCCACGCGCGGGCCTTCCTGTCCGCGGATGATCGGGCGACCGACGCCGGGGCCGAAGAAGGTGCTCTGCACGCCGGGCAGCTTGGCGACGGTGTCGCCAAGCGTGCCGGCCTTCTGTTCGTCCAGACGTTCGCCGGCGAGGACATCGACCGGGCGGGCCAGGGATTCGGCATCGCCCTGCAGCGGCGAGGCGGTGACCTTGACCTCGGACAGCTCGGTCAGGTGGCCGCGATGGCCGTCATCGTCGGCAGCCATCGCCACGGAGGGCAGGAGGGCGGCCGCCAGGGCCAGGGACAGCGTGTGGCGCGTAAACAGGGGGCGGGAAGAGCGCATAGGGGCAGGGTCCGTCAGTCGAATTGTTACAATGTATCAATGGTGGGGCGCGCGAAACCCGTCGATGAACGGGGGTGGGGCAGGGGAGGCAGGTGCGCGTCGGGATTGATGTTATATTATTCCATAACGCTTCGCCGACCCTGCTGGAAGTCATGCCCCTGTTCCCACGCCTCCGCCATCTTCTCGATCGTTTCGGTGCCACCGGATCGCTGCTGTGTGCGGTGCACTGCGCGGTGTTGCCGGTGCTGCTGGCCGCCGCGCCCTCGCTGGGCCTGTCGGTGTGGATGAGCGACGGGGTCGAGCTGGCGCTGGTCTGCTTCGTGACCCTGCTGGGGCTGTTCAGCCTGGTCTGGGGATATCGTCGCCACGGTGCGCTGCGCGCGCTGGGCTTCCTGGTGCCGGGGCTGGTCGCGCTGTGGGCCGGGCTGCTGTATGGCCCGCTGCACCATTCAGCGGTTCCGCACGCCGTGGTGATGACCCTCGGCGGGGTGCTGGTGGGGGTGGCGCACCTGGTGAACCTGCGGCTGAACCACGGCCACATCCATGATGCGAGCTGTGCGCACTGAGTGCGTGTGGTAGGCTTTCAGATCGTGCGCGGGGGCGCCTGAGAGGGCGGCCCCGCCGAACCCGTGTCAGTACGGGGTTATCAGATTTCAGACTAAGGAGTTGACGACATGGGTAAGGGTGACCGCAAGACCGCCAAGGGCAAGCGCTACAACGCCAGCTACGGCAATTCGCGTTCGCACGCGGTGAGCAAGGTGGCCGTGGGCGCAGCTGCGCCGGTCGCCAAGAAGACCGTTGCCAAGGCGCCGGCCAAGAAGGCTGTCGCCAAGAAGGCGGTGGCCAAGGCCGGCTGATCCCAGCCAGGCAGGGCCCACGAAAAACGCGGCGCCTGCGCCGCGTTTTTTGTTGTCCGCGCGGCGCCGGCGCGCCTCAGCGCAGGGCCGGCAGCAGGCGTTGCGGGTCGCCATCGTTGGGCGCGGCCGGCACGTCGAGCAGGCGCGCCAGCAACGGATAGACGTCCACGTTGTCGAACGGCGCAATCACCGCGCCCTGTCTGAACGACGGCCCGCGTGCGATGAACACCGCCCGCATCGAGGGCAGTGCATTGTCGTAGCCGTGCGAGCCGCGGTCTCCCGGGGGGCGTTTGGCGAGCCGATCGCGGGTCAGCGCGTCCCAGCCTTCGTGCATCTGGCACAGGATCGGCGGGATGCGTGGATGGGTGCCATAGGCCCACCGCGCCGGCAGCGCCTCGCGCCGCCAGCAGTCGTAGTGCGCGTGCGCGCCCAGCAGGATCTTCTCGGCCTGGCGCTGCTTGCCGGGCAACGGCGCGAAGCCGACCGACTGCCCGACGGTCACGTCCCGCGCGATGGCCGGATCGACCATGTCCTCGGTGGCGATGACCTGGCCTGCCGGCACGCTGGCCATGCCGTGGTCGGAGACCACGACGATGTTGGTGTCGTCGGCGAGGCCGCGCGCCTGCAGGCCGTCCAGCAGCCGCCCGATGGCGGTGTCGACCTCGACGATGGCGGCGGCGTACTCGGGCGACTCCGGGCCGTGGTCATGGCCGGCGTGGTCGACCTGTTCCATGTACAGCGTGACCAGACGGGGCGCCTGCGGATCGCTCTGGCCGAGCCAGCCGAGGACCTGATCAACGCGATCGGGCAGCGTCACCTGGCTGTCGAACACGCGCCACTGGCTCGGCCGCACGCCTTGGATGGCCGCTTCGCTGCCGGGCCAGGACAGGGTGGCGGTGCGCACGCCGGCTTTTTCCGCGCCCACCCAGATCGGCTCGCCGCCCCACCAGCGCGCGTCGGTGACGGCCTCGCGGCGATTCAGCCGGAAGCTGCCCAGTCCGGCTTCCTCCATGCTGTTGTGGATGATGCCGTGGTGGTCCGGACGCAGGCCGGTGACCAGCGTGTAGTGGTTGGGAAAGGTCAGTGCGGGATACGACGGCGTCATCCAGCGCGCACGCACGCCGCTGTCGGCGATCCGCGACAGGTTGGGGCTGATGCCGCGGTCGAGCATGTCCGCACGCAGGCCATCAATGGAGACCAGCAGCAGTTTCGGCGGTGAAGCATTGGGGGTGGCAGCGGCGACAGGCGGCGGCGGTGCGGACGGTGCGGTGGCGCAGCCGGCCAGCGACAGGGCGGCGGCAAGCGCCAGTGGGAAACGTACGGAGATCATCACGCCATGATAATCGGCAGCGGTGACGCGACGAAGACAACCAATGGCAGGGGGCGCGGCTCAGGCGAACAGCGAATCGCGCCGTGCCTCCAACTGCAGCAGGGCGGCCTTGGTGTCCAGTCCGCCACCAAATCCGGTCAGTGCACCGTTGCTGCCGATCACCCGATGGCAGGGCAGCACGATCGGCAGCGGGTTGCGGCCGTTGGCGGCCCCGACCGCCCGGCTGGCGGTGGGATGGTCGATGTGGCGGGCAAGGTCGACGTAGCTCCAGGTCCGGCCAAACGGGATATCTGCCAGCGCCCGCCACACGCGCAGCTGGAACGGCGTGCCATGCGGCGCGAGCGGCAGCGCGAAGGCGGTGCGTTCGCCGCGCAGATACTGCAGCAGCTGCAGGCGTGCCTCGCGCACGGCATGTGCGTCGCGCTGCCAGTGCTCGCGGCCCTTGGCGTCGTACCGGTTGTTCTCGAAGAGGATGTGGTGGATGCCACGGCTGTCGCCGGCCACGGTGAGGGCGCCGATGGGGCTGTCGAAGGTGTCGTAGCGCAGTGTCATGGGCGTACTCCGGGAGCGGGGGGAGACAGGTGCCACAGGTGCAGCACCGCATAGGCGCGCCACGGGCGCCAGGCATGCGAACGGGCCTCGGTGGCGCGCTCGGCAAGGCGGGTTTCGCCGCCGAGGACCTGCTGCAGCACGAGGTCGCCGGCGGGAAATGCGTCGGGCAGAGCCAGGGCGCGCAGCGCGATGTAGTGTGCGGTCCACGGGCCGATGCCGGGCAGCGCGACGCAGCGCGCCACGAAGCTGTCCAGGCGCTGGCCGGCGGCGAAGTCCAAGCGGCCGTCGGCGACTGCGGCGGCCACCGCGCGGACCGTTGCCGCGCGGGTTTTCGGCAGGCCCACGGTGTCCAGCGGGGCCTCGGCCAGCGCCTGCGGGGTGGGGAACTGACGGTCCAGGCCCTCGGGCATGCCCGGCAGCGTGATGCCGAAGCGGTCGACCACGCGTCGCGCAAGCGTGGCCGCCGCGGCCACGCTGACCTGCTGGCCGAGCACGGCGCGCACGGCCACCTCGAAGCCGTCCCAGCCGCCGGGCACGCGCAGGCCGGGGCGCTCGGCGATGCCCCTGGCAAGCAGTGGCTCCCGGGCCAGCGTGGCGTGCACGATGCGCAGGTCCGCATCCAGATCGAAGATCCGCCGGACCCGTCGCACGATGCCGGGGATGGCGCGTGGATCGACCTGGCCCAGTTGCAGCAGCAGCTCCGGGCGCTTCGGATCGGCACTGACGCGGATCACGCTGGGGCGCGCGGCCGGGCCGATCACGCGCTGGTAGCTGTGGTCGTCGATCTGCTCGATACCGGGAATGGCGCGGCGGCGCAGGAAGCCGAGCATCGCGGCGAAATCCAGTGGCGGCCGGTAGCCCAGGCGCAGGGTCAGGGGGGCGTCGCCGAGCGCACCGCGCTGGCGGCGGATGGCCGTCGGAGGCATCCCGCAGCCGTCCACGAACGCGGCGTTGAAGCGGCGCAGGCTGTTGTAGCCGGACGCCATCGCCACGTCGGTGACCGGCAGCGCGGTTTCGGTCAACAACTGCTTGGCCAGCAGCAGGCGACGGGTGGCGTGGATCTGCGCCGGCGCCGCGCCGAGGCGGGCCACGAACAGGCGCTGCAGCTGGCGGGCGCTCAGCCCCACGTGGGCAGCGAGCGCGCCGACCGGGGCATCCTGCAGGTAGCCATCGTGGATCAGCGCCAACGCGCGCTGCAGGGTTTCGTTGCTGAGGACCTCCTGGGCCTCCGGCGCCAGTTCCGGGCGGCAGCGCAGGCAGGGCCGGAAACCGGCGGCGGCGGCCGCAGCGGCGGTCGGGTAATAGTCCACGTTGCGCGGCTTCGGCGGTGGTGCCGGGCAGACCGGGCGGCAATAGATGCCGGTGCTGCGCACGGCGGTGAAAAACACCCCGTCGAAGCGGGCGTCGCGTGCCAGGCGGGCGCTTTCGCAGGCGGCGTAGTCCAGGGGCAGGGCGGTGTCCATGCCGGTCAGTCTATGCCCCCGGGATGGACCCGGCTCGCCGTTTTCGGACGGCAATGCGGTCGCGGCCCCGGACGGTTCAGTGCAGGTTGTCGCGGCGCTGCCGTGGCGCACTAGACTGTCTGCCTGCGCGCCGCAGGTGCGCCCCTTGTCGTGGAGTCCAGGTTGTCCATGTTGCCCAAGTCGTGGTGGTTGCCGTTGTTGTGCCTGGGATTGGCCGGTTGCAGCCAGCTGGAGAATCCGGGCAATGTCACTGCGGCCGACAAGGCGGTGCGTGCGCAGGCGGCCGATGGCGACCACATGGTGTCCATCAACGCCGCCGACGCCCCGCTACCGCCGCCGCCGCCGCCGCGGCGTGGGCAGCAGGCGTGGCCGGACGCGGCGCTGGACAACGGCAAGGCGTTCGTGAGCTGCGATACCGATTACGCCGCCGAAGGGGGCGACGGGCAGCCGCTGGAGGCGCTCGACCGCGCCAGCGTGGAGGCGGCGCTGGCACCGTGCGCCGAGCGTGGCCTGCTGCGCGTGCGCTACGTCGGCAAGATCAATCCCGGGTTTGCCGAGCTGGTCGGCCGGGTGGCGATCGTGGCCGATGCACAGCACATTTCGCGGCGCATCCTGGATCTGGATTCCAGTGGCGGCCAGGTGGAGGCGGCCATTGTGGCCGGCGACAGCATCGGCGAATCCAATTGGACCATCTGGGTGCGCGAAGGATCGGTCTGCCACAGTGCGTGCGTGTTCGTGCTGGCGGCCGGTGACAACCGGCTCGTCTCGGGCAAGGTCGGCATCCACCGCATGATGCGGATCAGCTCCAAGGCGACCTCGCGCGCCGAGCTCAACCGCGAGCTGCACGAAGTCTATGACAACGTGAAGGACTACCTGCAGCGCAATGGCGTGGCGGTGGGCGTGGCCGACCTGATGATGACCGTGCCCAACCGCAGCCTGCGCCTGCTCGATGCCGGCGAGTTGCGGCAGTTCGGCCTGGACGGCACCAATGCGGTGCAGGACGACCTGGAGCGGATCAAGCAGATGCGCAAGTGCGGCGATGATTTCGTGCGCCGCAAGGATGCGTTCCTGATCGCCTTTGATCAGGAATGCAAGCGCGAGGGCGCCGAGATGGAGGCGATCAACACCTGCGGGCAGATGCTCAAACAGCGATTCGGTTTCCCCGACGCGACCTGCCCGGACGAAAGCCCATTGTCGGAAATCGACGTGACCAGCCTGCTGCCACCGTCCACGCCCACCGCGGCGTCGGCAGACGCGGTGCCGGCCGCACCGGCGCAGACCGCGAGCGAAGGACACCGGCCGCCGCCCGAGGCGGCGCAGCGCAACTGACGGACTACTCACGTCCTTGACGTATGCTGGCCGGCAGTTTCCTTCTGCCGACGGTGCCCTGATGCGTGTTCCGCTGCTGCTGTTGTCGATCCTGTTCCCCGTCGCCGCGATGGCGCAGACGCCTGCCCCGGCCACGCCCGCCCCGGCGCCGGCCCGCCCGGCACCGGATGCCGCCGCCGCGCCGCGCCCGGTGCTGACGCCCGCGCAGCAGGCCCAGGTGCGCGAGCAGGATGCGGAGATGAGCGCGGCGGCGTTGAAGGTGGCGCAGCTGGTCGATGCCAACCGGGCGGCCGAGGCGTGGCGTGGTGCGTCCGCCGTGGCGAAGAAGACCGTCACCGAACCGGCCTTCGTGGCCCAGCTGGCGGCCGACCGCAAGCGGCTCGGCACGCTCGCATCGCGCGGCCAGCCCACCGTGACCCGGGTCAAGTACGCGGCTGGCGCGACCGTGCCGGAAGGGCTGTACATCAACGTCAGCTTCCCGACCCGCTTTGCCAACAGCGCCCAGCCGGTACGCGAACTGGTGTCCTTCCGACTGGATGAAGACCGCGTCTGGCGGCTCGCCGGTTACAGCGTGCGTGCCGCCACCCCCTGACGTTCTGCCTGACACCTTCCGGAGTACGCCATGACGATCGAGATCCAGATGCTGGTGTGGTCGATGCTGCTGGGCATCGTGCACCTGTTCGCAGCGTCCACGGCAGTGACCCGCGAGCGCGGGCTGGCGTGGAATGCATCCGCGCGCGACGGGCAGAGCGCCCCGGTACGCCCGTTGACGGGCCGGCTGCAGCGCGCCCAGTCCAACTTCATGGAGACCTTTCCGTTCTTCGCGGCGGCCGTGCTGGCGGTAACGCTCACCCAGCGCCAGGACGGGCTGACCGCACTGGCCGCGCAGCTGTACTTCTGGGCGCGGGTGGTCTACCTGCCGCTGTATGCGGCCGGCGTGCCGTACGTGCGCAGCCTGGTGTGGCTGGCCTCGCTGGTGGGCATCCTGCTGCTGATGTGGTCGCTGCTGTAACGCGGGGGTGAACCGTTCCGCACGCGGCTGATCCAGATCAAGGCCAGCGCACTGCCGGCGGCGCTAAGCTCCACGTGGACTGGCAACCGCAGGATCGGATCATGGTGGAGCAACACGCGCGCCCGGTGGATGTCGTGGTGGTGGGGGCAGGGCCGGTCGGGCTGTGCCTGGCCCGCTCGCTGGCCGGGACCGGCCTGACGGTGACGCTGATCGAGCAGCAGCCGCGTGCGGCACTGGCCGAGGCGGCGTTCGATGGCCGCGAGATCGCGCTGACCCATGCGTCCCGCGCGATCCTGGAGCGGCTGGGTCTATGGGCGCGGCTGGACCCGGCCGAGATTTCACCGCTGCGCGATGCGCAGGTGCTCAACGGCGGTTCGCCGTTCGCGCTGACCTTCGCGGCGGCACGCGACGGGCACGGGCGCGACCTGGGCTGGCTGGTGCCCAATCATCTGATCCGGCGCGCCGCATGGCAGGCGGTGCAGGACCAGCCCGGGGTCGAGGTGCTCGACCAGACCAGCGTGGCCGCCATCGACACCGGCCCCCGGCACACCTCTGTCACCCTGGCCGATGGCCGCCGCCTGCAGGCGCGGCTGGTGGTCGCCGCCGACAGCCGCTTCTCCAGTACCCGCCGCCTGCTCGGGATCGGTGCGCGCATGCGTGATTTCGGCAAGTCGATGCTGGTGTGCCGGATGCGTATCGAACAACCGCACCATCACACGGCCTGGGAATGGTTCGGCTATGGCCGCACGATGGCGTTGCTGCCGCTGAACGGCGACCTGGCCTCGGCGGTGATCACCCTGCCACCGCGGCAGATCGCGGCGCTGATGGCGCAGGACGACGACGCCCTCGGGCGTACCGTCAGTGGCTTCTTCGAGCACCGGCTCGGCCGCATGCAGCCGTGCGCGCGGCCGATCGCCTATCCGCTGGTGGGGGTCTACGCACAATCCTTCGTGGGCCCGCGCTGCGCGCTGATCGGCGATGCGGCGGTGGGCATGCACCCGGTCACCGCGCACGGCTTCAACCTCGGCCTGCTCAGCCAGGACCGGCTGGCTGCGGTGATCGCCCCCGCCGCCCAGCGGGGCGGCGACATCGCCGCGCCGGCGGGCCTGGCCGGTTATGAGCGGGGCCATCGGCTGGCGTCGCGGCCGCTGTACGAGGCCACCAATGCCATCGCCACGCTGTACACCGACGACCGCCTGCCGGCCCGCGCGCTGCGCAGTGCCGGCCTGCGCCTGGCCCAGGGCGTGGCCCCCTTCCGGCAGCTGATCGCCGCCCAGCTGACGCGCGCCTCCTGAGCGGGGCGGCAGCCGCGGGGCGGCGGTGGCTCAGGGGGCGTCGCTGTCGGCGATGATGTGGATGGTGGTGTCGCCGAACCGGACCTGTTGGCCTGCGCGGATCTTGCAGGCCTTGCGCAGTTCAACTTCCCCATCGACGAGGACCTGGCCGTCGCCGATGACGGTTTTGGCCTCCCCGCCGCTGGTGACCAGGTCGGCCAGCTTGAGCAGCTGCTTGAGCTCGACGTAGTCGCGGTCCAGTTCGAATTCGAGGGTCTGCATGAAGCGGGTATCCTGGAAAGGGGCGCGGACGGTGGCCCGGGCCGGGGGAGGGCGCGTATTGTGCGCCAGCGCGGGGCCTGCGCGGGATTCAGGCGGAAATCTGTACGCGTGGTTCAGGAACGATGCGGTATCATCGCGCCCTGAGCGAGTGAATTCTCCTCCGACCGAGCAGCGCCAGGGCACGCGATAAGAAAGGGCGCCCAAAGCGCGGACCATCCCCTTTTTTTATCGCATTGCCCGAAAAATGGCAGTGCCTTCGGAGTTTCCCATGTCCCAAGAATCCCCCGCGCCGCTGCTGTTCGCAGACCTCGGCCTGTCCGATGCTGTGATGAAGGCCGTGGCCACCGTCGGCTATGAAACGCCGTCGCCGATCCAGGCCGCCACCATTCCGGCCATGCTGGAAGGTCGCGACGTGCTGGGTCAGGCCCAGACCGGTACCGGCAAGACCGCCGCCTTCGCGCTGCCGGTCCTGTCCAACCTCGACTTCAACCAGGCCAAGCCGCAGGTGCTGGTGCTGGCGCCGACCCGCGAACTGGCCATCCAGGTTGCCGAGGCCTTCCAGACCTATTCCTCGGCGATGCCGGGCTTCCGCGTGCTGCCGGTCTACGGCGGCCAGCCCTACGGCCAGCAGCTGTCGGCCCTGCGCCGTGGCGTGCACGTGGTGGTGGGTACCCCGGGCCGCGTGATCGATCACCTCGATCGCGGCACTCTGGACCTGTCCGAGCTGAAGACGCTGGTCCTGGACGAAGCCGATGAAATGCTGCGCATGGGCTTCATCGACGACGTCGAAGCCGTGCTCAAGAAGCTGCCGGAGACCCGCCAGGTCGCCCTGTTCTCGGCCACCATGCCGCCGCAGATCCGTCGCATCGCGCAGACCTACCTGAAGAACCCCGCCGAAGTCACCATCGCGGCCAAGACCACGACCTCGGCCAACATCCGCCAGCGCTACTGGTGGGTGAGCGGCATGCACAAGCTGGATGCGCTGACCCGCATCCTGGAAGTGGAACCGTTCGACGCGATGATCATCTTCTCGCGCACCAAGGCGGCCACCGAAGAACTTGCCGAGAAGCTGCAGGCCCGCGGCTTGGCGGCTGCCGCCATCAACGGCGACATGCAGCAGGCCCAGCGTGAGCGCACCATCGGCCAGCTCAAGGAAGGCAAGCTGGACATTCTGGTCGCCACCGACGTGGCCGCGCGCGGCCTGGACGTGGAACGCATCAGCCACGTGCTGAACTACGACATTCCGTACGACACCGAAAGCTACGTGCACCGCATCGGCCGTACCGGCCGTGCCGGCCGCACCGGCGACGCGATCCTGTTCGCCACCCCGCGCGAGAAGGGCATGCTGCGGGCGATCGAGCGCGCCACGCGCCAGCCGATCGAGGAAATGCAGCTGCCGAGCGTGGACGCGGTCAACGATACCCGCGTGGCCAAGTTCATGAGCCGCATCAGCGAGGCGCTGGAAGGCGGCGGCGTCGACTTCTACCGCGAGCTGCTGCAGCGCTACGAGGCCGAGAACAACGTGCCGGCGATCGAGATCGCCGCTGCGCTGGCCAAGCTGCTGCAGGGCGATTCGCCGTTCCTGCTGACCCCGCCGGTGCGGGGTGCGCGTGAAGAGCGGGCGCCTCGCGAACGCAACGACCGCAATGATCGTGGCGATCGCCCGGCGCGCTTCGAGCCGCGTTTCGAGCGTGGCCCGCGCCGTGAAGACGACCGCGGGCCGCGTCCGCCGCGTGCCGAAGGCGACTTCGGCGGCAACGAGGGTGGCTTCGAGCGCGCCCCGCGCCGTGAGATCGCCCCGCGCGGTGCGCCGGAGCAGGGCATGGAGACCTTCCGCATCGAAGTGGGCCATGTGCACGGCGTCAAGCCGGGCAACATCGTCGGCGCGATCGCCAACGAAGCCGGCCTGGAAAGCCGCTTCATCGGCCGCATCGACATCCACGACGACTTCTCGGTGCTGGACCTGCCTGCCGAGATGCCGAGCGACCTGCTCACCCACCTGAAGAAGGTGTGGGTGTCCGGCCAGCAGCTTCAGATGCGCAAGGTGGAGCCGGGTGAAGACCTGACCCCGTCGCCGCGTCCCCCGTTCAAGCCGAAGTTCGGCCGCGGCGGCAAGCCGGGTGGCCCGGGCGGTCACCGTGGTCCGGGTGGTCCGGGCGGCAACGACCGTCCGCCGCGCCGGGACGGCTTCAAGCCGCGCGGCCCGCGCAGCTTCTGATCGCCCCGGGCGGTCCCTGCAACGCCAGCCTCCGGGCTGGCGTTGTCGTTTCCGGGGAGTCACGCCGGGTTTCGCGCCGTCTCAACATGCTTGGTCCTAGCCTCGGCAATGGGCCGCGCAACGGAATCGGTCCCCACACAACGAAAGCGTCCAGGGGAATCGACGATGCTTGGAAGTGGCAGGGGCGGGGGCGTCAGGGAAGTACCGTATCCAACGCGGGGCCTCATCCTGCGTTTCGCGTTGCTGACCGGCATGGCGATCGGCCTGGTCGGCATTTCGGCCCTGATCCAGGAGCTGCAGGCCGCTTCGACGGCGTGGATCGTCGGCCAGAGCCACTGGTCGCGGGCGCAGCAGCACGCCACCCTGGCACTGTCGCGTTACCTGGCCACCGCCGATCCGGACGATCTGGCCGACGCGCGCGCGGCGCTGGCGGTGCCTCTGGGCGACCTGCAGGCGCGGCACGCGCTGGAAGCGCCGGACGCCGACCTGGCGCGGGCGCGCCGGGGCTTCCTGGCCGGCGACAATGCGCCCGGTGACGTCAATCGGCTGATTGTCTCGTTCCGCTATCTCGGGCGCCTGGGCTACTTCCGCGATGCGGTCCGCCTGTGGCGCACGACCGATGCCGACCTGTTGCACCTGCAGGCGCTGGCCGACCAGGCGCAGGCGCTGCACGGCAGTGGGGGCATGACGCCGGCGCTGCACGACGCCCTGCAGGCGCGGCTGCAGGGGCTCGATGTCAGTCTGCGCACCAAGGCCCAGGCTTTCTCGGCGTCGCTGCTGCGTACGTCGGGCATCGTTCGCATGACGACCCTGGTGGTGGGCGGGCTGTCGGTGCTGATGATCACCGTGGTCGCGGTGATGCTGGCGCGCCGGGTGCGCAACGATCTGATCGAGCAGGAAAGCCGCTTCCGCGCCGCGTTCTACCAGGCCACCGTCGGCATGCTCAAGCTGGACATGGGCGGGCGCGTGGTCGAAGCCAACCAGGCAATGGCCGACATCCTCGAGTACCGCCGCGATGCCCTGCTGCACCTGTCGCTGCAGGAGCTGCTGGTGGAGGGCGAACTGGTGGTTGACGGCACCGGCGCGATTGACTGGATGCGCCAGCTGCGGCCGGCCGAACTGCGCTTCCGGCGCGCCGATGGTGGCCTGCTGTGGGGGCGCTGGAGCGGCACGGTGGTGCATACCCGCGGGCGGGAGCCGGCCGCCTTCGCGATTGTCGAAGACGTGTCGCAGAACCATGCGCTGGCGCGCGAGGTGGAGCACCACGCCAGCCACGACCCGTTGACCGGTCTGGTGAACCGGCGCGAGATCGAGCGCCTGATCGAACTGGCGCTGCTCGACGTCCGCGATCGCGGCGGCATGCACGCGCTGTGCTACCTGGACCTGGATTACTTCAAGCTGGTCAACGATGGCCTCGGCCATGCCGCCGGCGACCAGCTGCTGCGCACGTTCGCCGACTACCTGGTGGGCGCGGTCCGCGAAGGCGACTGGGTCGGGCGGCTGGGCGGCGACGAGTTCGCGGTGTTTCTGGCCAATGCCAGCCAGGAAGAAGCCAAGCGCGTGCTGCAGCGGGTGATCCGCACCCTGGGACAGGTCAGTTTCCAGCACGGCGAGGGGGCGCCGAAGGTGAGCTGCAGCATCGGCGTGGTCGAGATCACCGCCGAAGCGCAGGACGTCAACTGGCTCATGAGCGCGGCCGACAGCGCCTGCTACGCGGCCAAAGAAGCCGGGCGCAACCGCGTGCACTGCTTCAATGAAAGCCGCATGGCGCTGGACGAGCGCCGGCTGGAAGCCGAGCGGTTGTCCAGCGTGGCCAGCGCGATTGCCGAGAACCGGATGCTGCTGTACGCCCAGCGCATCGAGCGGGTTGGCGATCCGGGCTTCCTGCATTACGAGGTGCTGGTGCGCATGCGCAGCCCCGAAGGCGCCCTGCAGGGCCCGGGCGAATTCATGAGTGCGGTCGAGCGCTACGGCATGGCGATGGCGCTGGACCGGCACGTGCTGGGGCTGCTGTTCCGCCACCTGCAGGTCTGCCCGGCACATGTGAAGCTGCTTGGCCTGTGCAACGTCAACGTGTCCGCGCAATCCATCGCCGAGCCGAGTTTTCTGGCGTTCGTGACCGATCTGCTGGAGCGCAATCGCGGCCTGGCCACCAAGCTGTGCTTCGAGATCACCGAGACCGCCGCGGTCAGCAACCTGGCGCAGGCGCGGAGCTTCATCGACGCGGTCAAGGCGCGCGGCTGCCGGATGGCGCTGGACGATTTCGGTTCCGGGCTGTCCTCGTTCGGCTACCTGCGGCAGTTGCCGGCGGACATGCTCAAGATCGACGGCATGTTCGTGCGTGACATGGAGTCCGAACCGATCAACCGCGCGGCCGTGCGCGCCATCACCGAAGTGGGGCGCGAGCTGCACATGACGGTGGTGGCCGAATGGGTGGAATCGGCCGATGTGGCCCGTCAACTGGCCGACCTGGGCGTGCAGGGCCTGCAGGGCTACGCGATCGAACGGCCGATTCCACTGGAGCGGATGACCCAGCAGGGGCTGTGGGCAATCCACCCGGGGGCGGCGTCCGACGGCGCGCACGGCCCGGCGTGACGCCCGCTGCGGCGTGCCCGGGTGTGCGGACCGGGTCATCACCGCCGTGGCGGCGGTTCTTGCGATAATCCGCGCCAGGGGCGATGCACGGTGTGTGCGTTGGCGTGAAGCACGGGCAGGACGTTGTTGTGACAGGCAGGCACGGCTGGTGCGGGGAACAGGCGGTAGCGGCGTTGCTGCTGGTGGTGCTGATGCTGTGCGCCTGGCCCACCCGGGCCGATGCGCCGCGGGCCGGCGTGGACTATCTGCTGCTGGGCCAGGCCACGTCCGAGCCGACCCCTCAGCGGGCGTGTGCACCGGGGGTGCTGGCGCGCCACCAGGACGTGCTGTCGATTGCCGCACCCGCGCAGGGCTGGTCCGGTGAGCCGCAGGCGGTGGACGTCTTCGGTGTGCTGTCGGGCGAGGTGCGCATCAGCCACGGCCAACGCCAGGTCTGCGGCAGCATGCATGACGCCCGCACCCGCGATTCGCGCTTCCGTGCCGGCGTCGGCATGGTGGTGGTGCCCAAGGCCGGCGACCGCGAGCCGATCGTGGTGTCCTGGGCCCGGCCGCTGAAGGCGCGCTGGGTGCCGACCCTGCAGCTGGGTGCGCCCAGCCCGGTGCAGCAGAACGACACCGCGCGCCTGCTGGTGCGTGCGGCGTGCATTGCCGTGGCGATCGCCCTGGCACTGTCGGCGCTGATGGGGTTTGCCACCACGCGCGATCGCCTGTTCCTCCTTTACGTCGTGGTCTGCCTGGTGTTCGTGCTGTGGCAGGCCGTGCTCGGCGGGCTGAGCGGCTACCCCGAGCCGTGGCTGCCGGTGCATGACCGCGCCTCCTGGTGGCTGGTGGGGTTGACCGCCTTCTCCGAAGCGCTGCTGCTGCCGATTCTGTGGCGCCTCAATGGCGGCGACCGGCGCTGGCCGCGGTCGCGCGCCTGGCAGCACGCGGTGCTGTGGGGACTGGTCGCAGTGGGCTGCAGCGTGCCCTGGCTGGGCATGCCCGCGCTGGGAACGCTGGCAGCCGCGCTGGAGACGCTGTACCTGCTTGGCTGCGTGCTGTGCCTGGGCGTGGGCGTCTGGGCACTGTGGCGCGGCGATGCGCAGGCGCTGGCCGGCCTGGGCGCGCTGCTGCCGTGGTGGATCCTGATCGTGGCCGAAGCGGTCGGTGCGCGCTGGCTCATCGCCTACCGGATCGAAGCGCTGCAGGTGGCCACGACCTGGTTCCTGATGATGGCGGCCTTCGCGCTCAACCTGCGCCTGGGCCGGCTGCGGCAGCAGCGCGACGAGATGCGCCAGCTGGCCGACACCGACATGCTAACCGGCCTGCCCAACCGCCGGGCCGGGCTGCGCCTGCTGTCACAGTACCTGGAGCAGGCGCGCGTGCAGCCCCAGGCGCTGGCGATCGGCTTCCTGGACATCGACCTGTTCAAAGACATCAACGACCAGCACGGGCATGAAGTGGGCGACCAGGTGCTGGTGGCCGTGGCGCGCGCGCTGCGGACCTCGGTGCGCAACCACGCCGACGTGATCCGGATGGGGGGCGAGGAGTTCCTGGTCCTGCTGCCGGGTGCCGGCCGTGCCGCCGCCGCGGCGCGGCTCGAAGACCTTCGGCTGAAGGTGGCCGCGGTCACCCCGGGGCTCGGCATCCCCGGCCTGAACGTGTCGGCCAGCATCGGTCTGGCGGTGCTGCGTGCCGACAGCGACGACCTGGCCGGCCTGCTGCGCCGTGCCGACCACGCCATGTACTGCGCAAAGCGCGCCGGGCGCAACCAGGTGTTCGACGCCGAGGCGCTGGCCGGACAACCCGATCCGCAGGCGGCGTGAGCCCGATTGCAGGCAAACCCGCAGCCGGGACCGGCTTTGCCGGATAATGGGCGGATGACCATCCGACTCAACAAGTACATCGCCGACACCGGCTTCTGTTCCCGGCGCGAAGCCGACCGCCTGCTCGGCGAGCGCCGCGTCACCGTCAACGGCATCCCCGCCGGCACCGGCGCGGTGGTCGGGGAGGGCGACCAGGTGCTGGTCGACGGCCAGCCGCTTCGCACCCGCGAGGCGAAGAAGCCCGGCGGCCGTCGCCACGTCTATATCGTCCTGAACAAGCCGGTGGGCATCACCTGCACCACCGAAAGCGCGGTCAAGGGCAACATCGTGGACTTCGTCGGCCACGAACAGCGCATCTTCCCGATCGGCCGCCTGGACAAGGATTCCGAAGGCCTGATCCTGATGACCAGCAACGGCGACATCGTCAACCAGATCCTGCGCGCCGAGAACAACCACCAGAAGGAGTATCTGGTGGCGGTCAACAAACCGGTCACCGACGAGTTCCTGCGTGGCATGGCGCGCGGCGTGCGCATCCACGACCAGACCACGCTGCCGTGCCGTGCCAGCCGCATCGCCAAGTTCGGCTTCCGCATCGTGCTGCAGCAGGGCCTGAACCGGCAGATCCGCCTGATGGCCGCCGCGTTCGGCTACCGCGTCACCCAGCTGCGCCGTGTGCGCATCGACAACGTCAAGATCGGCGCGCTCAAGCCGGGCCAGTGGCGCAACCTCACCGACGCCGAACTGCGCGGGCTGTTGCCCAAGCAGTTGGATTGGTGAGGGTCCGCTGACGCCGGCACCGGCGTTGATTGGCTAGACTGCGACCGACTCGCCGGGAGCCGACACATGATCAAACCGTCCAGACCGGACAATGAAGAACAGCGCCTGCAGGCGCTGTTGCGCTATCAAGTGCTGGATACCCCGGCCGAACGTTCCTTCGATGACCTGGTCACCATCGCCACCGCGCTCTGCGGCACGCGCATGGGCGCGGTCACGCTGGTGGACCGCGACCGCCAGTGGTTCAAGGCGCGGCGGGCGCTGGATGTGCCGCAGACCACCCGCGAGATCTCCTTCTGCGGCCACGCCATCCTGCAGCCGGACCAGGTGATGGTGGTGGAGGACGCCCGCGAAGACCCGCGCTTCTTCGACAACCCGATAGTGGTCGACGACCCGCACATCCGCTTCTATGCCGGAGCACCGCTGCTCAGCTTCGAAGGCCTGCCGTTGGGCACGCTGTGCGTGTTCGATGCCGCGCCCGGGCAGTTGTCGCCCGAACGTCTACAGGCACTGTCGGCGTTGTCGCGGCAGGTATCGCTGGTGATGGAACTGCGCCGCTATGCACACGAAATCCAGCAGCACATGAGCGAACGGGCGTGGTATGAGCAACGTCTGTCCGAGTACAACGCGCTGCTGGAACGGCAGAACGCCGACCTTGCCGAGCAGAGCCGCACCGATGCGTTGACCGGCCTGCCCAACCGGCGCGCGATGGGCGCGTTCCTCGATGCGGCGCTGCACGATGCCAACGGAGCACCGCGCGCGGTGTCGGTGGCGCTGCTGGATATCGATCACTTCAAGAACGTCAACGACCTGTACGGCCATGCCAGCGGCGACCACGTACTGGCCGAACTGGGGCGCCTGCTGCGCGCCACCTTCGCCGGCGGTGGCATGGCCGCGCGCCACGGCGGTGAGGAGTTCGTGGTGGTGATGCCCGATACGCCATTGAGCGTGGCCGAAATGCAGTGCGAGTTCCTGCGCGTGGCGGCGGCCGATCTGCCGCTGGGCATACCGCTGACGGTCAGCATCGGCGTGGCCGCCCATCGAGAGGGCGACACGGCGGAACAGACGCTGGCGCGTGCCGATGCCGCGCTGTACCGTGCCAAGCGCGAAGGCCGCAATCGCGTCGTGCCTGCCGAATAAGGATGTTCATGAACGTTGTTTCCGTGGTTTCGCTGCTGGCCGTTGCCCTGGCCACGGCGCTGCCCGCGCATGCCGCCACGCCGGTGTACCGCCAGTTCCAGGACTGGGTGGTGGCCTGCGACAACGTCGCGCGCTGCGTTGTCTCCGGCGCTGCCGAAGCGTTGGATGGGCGCATCACCGTGCAGCGGGATGCCGGCCCGCAGGGCGCCATTGACGTGACCGTGGTGCTGCCCACGCGCGGTGGCAATGCGCCGCTGCGGCTCGACGGCAAGGCCGTGGCGCTGACCGCACCGGGCTGGGCGCGCACGCAGGACGGCGCGGAGTGGGTGGTGCGCCGGACGCGCGGCCTGGCCGACGCACAGGCGTTCGTCGATGCGGTGCGCAATGGGCAGTCGCTGCGCTTCGGTGCCGGCGAGCGCGACGCGATACCGCTGGGCGGGCTGAGCGCCGCGCTGCTGCTGGTCGATGAGACCCAGGGTCGCCTCGGCGGCACCACCGCGCTGCTGCGACGAGGTGCCGCGGCGGCCAGCACGGTGCCGGCCGCGGCGCCGTTGCCGCGGGTGGCGCTGGCGCCGCCGCCCCGGGCCGTCCTCGACGCGGCCACCCAGGCCCGCCTGATCGCCCAGGTGCGGCGCGGCCAGGCGGCCCTGATACAGCGTGAAGACTGCAGCCAGCACGGCGGTGACGACGCCTTCGATGAAGCGGCCGCGTTGGACGATACCCGCGCGCTGGTGCTGATCGAGTGCCTGCGTGGCGCCTACCAGAGCTCCAGCCTGGTGTTCCAGGTGCCGGTAGCCGATCCGTCGCGCGCCACCCGTGTGACGCCGACCCTGCCGTTCACGCTGCCGGGTGTGCGCGCGCGACTGGACATGGTCACATCGGCGGCGTTCGAGGACGGCGTGCTTACCCATTCCGGCCGTGGTCGCGGCATGGGCGATTGCGGCAGCGGCGCGCGTTGGGGCTGGACCGGTACCACCTTTGCACTGCTCGCCTACGAGCACATGGGGGCCTGCCGCGGCGACGATGCGGCCGAATGGCCGGCGCTGTGGCGCACCGCCAACGCCCCCTGACGGCATCGGCCCGGTCGCAGGCGCTGCGACCGCGCCCTTCCACACTGCGCGCTCTCCCTCCTGTCAGGACGCGCCATGCTGCAGACCCTCGCCATCTCGCACTACCGCTCGCTGCATGCGCTGGTGGTGCCGATGCAGCGCCTGACGCTGGTGACCGGCGACAACGGCAGCGGCAAGTCCAGCCTGTACCGTGCGCTGCGCCTGCTGGCCGAAACCGCGCAGGGCGGGGTGGCGGCCGCGCTGGCCCGGGAAGGGGGGCTTGGCTCGGCGCTGTGGGCCGGTCCGGAAGAGATCGACCGGCGCATGCGTACCGGGGAGGTGCCGGTGCAGGGCACCGCGCGCCGCCATCCGGTGTCGCTGAAGCTGGGTTTTTCGGCCGAGGCGTTCGGGTATGCGATCGATCTCGGTCTGCCGGTCCCGGGCCTGTCGATGTTCGACCGGGAACCCCGGATCAAGACCGAGTGCATCTGGGCTGGCCCGTTCCTGCGCAGCGCCAACGCCCTGGTCGAACGGCGTGGCGCGCGGGTGCGTCGCCGCGCCGGGCGTGGCTGGGACCTGCTGGAGGAACCGCTGTCGGCGTTCGACAGTCTGTTCACCCAACTGGCCGATCCGCAGCGCATGCCCGAGGTGATGCAGTTGCGCGACTACATCCGGTGCTGGCGCTTCCATGACCATTTCCGCACCGACATGGCTGCGCCGGCGCGGCTGCCGTGCCTGGCGATCCGTACCCCGGTGCTGGCCAATGATGGCCATGATCTCGCTGCTGCCTGGCAGACCATCGTGGAGGTCGGCGATGTCGCCGGGCTGACCGGCGCGGTGGACGATGCCTTCCCGGGCGCACAGGTGCGGATCGACGCGTACGACGGACGCCTGTCGCTGACGTTCCAGCAACCCGGCCTGCTGCGCCCGTTGGCCGCCACTGAACTGTCCGACGGCACGCTGCGCTACCTGCTGCTGATCGCCGCGCTGTACACACCGCGCCCGCCACCGCTGCTGGTGCTCAACGAACCGGAAACCAGCCTGCACCCGGATCTGCTCCCCGCGCTGGCACGCCTGATCATCGCCGCCAGCGTGCGCAGCCAGGTCTGGGTGGTATCGCACGCGAGCCGTCTGATTGCCGCGTTGCAGGAAGCGCCCGCCTGCCATGCGATCCGGCTGCACAAGGAAATGAGCCAGACGCGCGTGCTGGGCCAGGGGCTGCTGGATGCACCGGCCTGGTACTGGCCGGCGCGGTAATCGCCGCGGCGATCAGTCGGCGATGTTGCGGGCTTCGGCCGTGCCCAGGAGCTCCGGATGCTGGACCGGCTTGCGGCGGTTCAGCAGCGGATGCAGGAACACGGCGCCGACGATGATCGCCACGCCAGCGTAGAACAGCGGTGTGAGTTCGCGCTGTTCGCTGAGCAGCACCATCGCCAGCAGGATCGCGTAGACCGGCTCCAGATTGGTCACCAGCTGCACGGTATAGGCGCTGAGATGGCGCAGCGCCACCAGCGCCAGCGCGAACGGCAGCAGCGTGCACAGGCCGGCCAGGGCCAGCAGCAGCAGACCGTCGTGCAGGTTGGGGACCACCCACAACGGGCTGGCCAGCGCCGGCAGCAGGAACGGCAGCAGCGGCGCCAGCAGCGTCAGCGTCAGCGTGCCGGCGCCCAGCTCCAGGGCGGTGACCGTCAGCGGATCGGCATGGCTGACCAGACGCTTGTTGAGGGACCCGAACACCGCCACCAGCAAGGCCGACAATGCACCGATCAGCACGCCCAGGCGCATGCCGTGGGGCACGCCGCCGACCACCAGCGCCACGCCGGGCAGTACGGCAATACCGAACGCCAGTTCGCGCAGCTGGAAGGGACGTCTGGCCACCCAGGGCTCGATCACGGCAGTGAACACCGGGGCGAGCGCGATGCAGGTCGCCGCGACCGAGGCATTGGCCAGTTTCACCGCGCCGTAGAAGGTCAACCAATGCAGCGCGACCAGCGCGCCGACGCCGCAGTAGCCGGCAAACAGGGCCGGCGAGAGCTGGCGCAGGCCGCGCCAGACACGCGGGAGCAGCGCGAGCATGGCCACCACCAGCAGCATGCGCCACCACACCAGCGGCAGGGCGGGCAGGGTGATCAGCTTGCCGAGGATGGCGGTGACGCCCCACAACAGCACGCAGAAGTGGATTTGCAGCAGCGCTTTGCGGGTGTCGGTCATCGGCATCCGCATATTGTGCGGGAAGCGCGCGGTCATCGCGATCCTGCTGCAGCACCCCGTCGCCGCATGGCATCCTGCGCCAATGGAGACGCCCCACGCCTTGCTCCCCGTTCCGGCCCCGACCGGGGCCGCGCGCGCCTGGGCCGCGCTCACCGGTCTGGTCGCCGTCGCAGCGCTGGCCCTGCAGTACGGCCTGCTGCTGCAGACCGTTGGTGCCGAGGCCGGGAGTGGCCAGGCCACCCTGCGGCTGCTGGGCTACTTCACCATCCTCAGCAACATCGGGGTGGCGGCGGTGTGCCTGGCGCGGCTGCGTGGCAGCCGGAGCGGCCTGGCCGCGCCTGCCCCCAGCGCCGCGGTGGCGCTGTACATCGGCATCACCGGGCTGGTGTACGCGCTGGTGCTGCGCCCGCTCTGGCAACCGCAGGGCTGGCAGTGGTGGGCCGACATCGGCCTGCATACCGCCGTGCCGGTGCTGTACCTGCTGGGCTGGCTGGCCGGGCCGCATGTCGGCCTGCGCTGGCGCCAGCTGGGCGGCGCCCTGGTGTTCCCGGCGGTGTACCTGGGCTGGGCCCTGCTGGTCGGCCGCTGGAGTGGCCACTATCCCTATCCGTTCCTGGACCTGGGCCTGCTGGGTGGGGCCACGGTCGCGCGCAACGCGGCGGTGGTGGCAGCGGCGTTCATTGCCGTGGGGGCGCTGCTGTGGCGGTTGGATGCCCGCCTGGCACACCGCGCTCAGGGGGCGCCGACCCGCCGCAGCTGATCGCGCAGCGCCATCGCCGCGCCGGGATTGCGCTGTTTGGCCGCGCCGATGAACACCACATACACGTCGCGGGAGACAGCCGGCGGTGCATCGGCAACCACATGCGGCAGGTCGGGGTTGTCCTCGCCGCGCGCCCAGCGCATCGCGCGCAGGCACCACTGTTCCAGCGCACGTTCGGGGTAGCCGGCGCGCAGGTTGCCGCGCGCATGCATCAGCCGTGCATAGATGAAGTCGGCGGTGGGGTCGGCGAAGCTGGGATAGTCGGCCGAGCCGCTGTACACCAGGGCGGTGCCGTGCGCACGTGCGGTTGCGATCAGGGCCGGCGTCCACGCCGCCGGATTGCGCACCTCCAGCGCATGCTGCAGGCGAACGCCGCCGGCCTCGCGCGGAAGGCGCTGCAGGAACGCGTCGAACGCCTCCGCGTCGGCCGGATGGCTGTCGCCGAACTGCCAGACCAGCGGGCCCAGCCGGTCGCCCAACGCGGCGATGCCCTCGACGAAGGCATCCACGCGCGCCCCGACCGTGCCCAGGTCGTGGGTCTGGGTAATGGTGCGCGGTGCCTTGGCCGAAAACCGGAAGCCGGCCGGGGTCTGCTCACGCCACTGGGCGTACACCGCCGGCTTCTGTGCGCGGTAGAAGGTGCTGTTGATTTCGATGCATCCGAGTGCGCGGCTGGCATGCGCCAGTTCATCGCGCTGGGGCAGCCCGGGCGGATAGAACATGCCGCCGCGCCAGGCCGGAAACACCCAGCCGCCGATGCCGGTACGGATACGACCGGGCGGTGCGCTCATGCGCCGCCTGCGTGGGCCTGCCAGGGATCGTAACTGCCGAACCACCACAGGTAGCCTTCGGGATCGCGGCAGGCGTAGCCACGACCACCGTAGTCCTGGTCGGCGATCGCGATCACCACCTCGGCCCCGGCGGCAACCGCGCGCGCATGGTGCGCATCGGGGTCGGCCACGATCACGCAGGCGCTCTGGGTCTGGCGGCCGCCGACCTCGTCCGGCTGCACTCTGTGGCGTCCCCATGCGCTGCCGTTGTCCACCGAGCCCAGCATGATCATGCCGTGGCCGTAGACCAGCTGCGCGTGGTGGACGGTGTCGCCATCGGCATACACCGCCTGCGGTTCGAAGCCGAACGCGCGCTGCAGCCAGGCGATCGCCGCCCGGGCGTCGCGGTAGCGCAGGCACGGAATGATGGTGGAGACGGTGTTGGCTGGCGCGGTCATGCAGGCTCTCCGGGGCGGGCCGCCTTCTGGCACAGGCGAGCGTGAAGGGGGCCGCGTTACCATCGTGCGAAACCGGCGACGGGCATCCTGTGGATCTCAACGCCCCCGCGACATGCAACTGGAGACACTGATTGAACACATCCTGGATCGGAGGCGTCGTGCTGCTGGCGTGCGCACCCCTGGCATCGGCGGCCGTGCCGGCCGAACTGCAGCGGCTGGACGCCACGGTCGAGCGCGTCCGCAGTGAATTCGATGTACCCGGCATCGCGGTGGCGGTGGTGAAGGACGGCAAGGTCGTCCTCGAACGTGGTTACGGTGTGCGCGAGCTGGGCAAGCCCGCGCCGGTGCAGGCCGACACGCTGTTCGCGATCGCATCCAACACCAAGGCCTTCACCGCTACCTCGCTGAACCTGCTCGCCGAGCAGGGCAGACTGAAAATGGACGACCGGGTGATCGACCACCTGCCCGGTTTCCGCATGTCCGATCCGTACGTGACCGGCGAGATGCGCATCCGCGACCTGCTCTCGCACCGCAGCGGGCTGAGCCTCGGCGCCGGCGACCTGCTGTTCTGGCCGACCACTACCTACACCAACCAGGAGGTGGTGCAGCGCCTGGCCAAGGTGCCGCTGAAGGCCGGATTCCGCGACCGCTACGCGTACGACAACATTCTCTACGCTGTGGCCCAGCAGGTGATCGAGCAGGTGTCCGGGCAGTCCTACGCGGACTTCCTGCAGCAGCACATTTTCACGCCGGTCGGCATGACCGGCACGCGCTACAACGCCGACCACCTGCAGCCGGGCGACAACGCGGCCGTGGGACACGCCAAATACGACTTCACCGCGCTGCGCACGGTTGCGCCGCTGACCTGGTCCAACAACGCCGGTGCCGGCGGCATCTACTCCAGCGTGCACGACATGGCGCGCTGGATGAATGTGCAGTTGGCCCACGGCGCGCTGGAGAACGGCACCGCGCTGTTCAGCGCCAAGACCCAGAACGCGATGTGGCAGATGATCACCCCGCAGGTGGTGCCCGAGCCGAGCGTGCCGGAGCTGGCCGCGGCACGCCCGAACTTCGCCGGATACGGCGAAGGCTGGAGCCTGAGCGACTATCGGGGCCAGAAACTGGTGTGGCACACCGGCGGCTGGCCGGGCATGGTCTCGCGCGTGACCCTGGTGCCCGAACAGAACCTGGGCATCGTCGTGCTGACCAACCAGGAAGTCGGTGCGGCCTTCAACGCGATCACGATGGATGTGCTGGACGCCTACCTCGCGGCACCGACGACCGACTGGGTCGGCGCGTACGCGGCCGCGGTGGCCAAGGCGCAGGACAAGGCCGACGAGGGGTGGGCCCGGCACCAGGCCGCGCGCGATGCGAAGTCCCGCCCGTCACTGCCGCTGGCCGGCTACGCCGGTGGCTACCGCGATCCGTGGTACGGCGATGTGTTCGTGGAGCAGAAGGCCGGTACGCTGCGCCTGCGCTTCGGCAGGACCGCGCAGCTGGTTGGCACGATGGAGCCGTGGCAGCACGACACCTTCCTGGTGCGCTGGGACGACCGTTCACTGAATGCCGATGCATTCATCACTTTCAGCCTGGACCCGGACGGCAAGGTCCGCGAGGCGCGCATGCAGGCGGTGTCGTCGCTGACCGATTTCAGTTTCGATTTCCAGGACCTGCTGCTGACGCCGATCGCCAACGACGCGAAGGGCTGAACCGCGCGTCCCGCGTGTGGCGCGGGTGAAAACAAAACGCAGGCCGCGGTGGGATAATCGCGGCCTGCTTCTTTTTGTGGGAAATGGAATGTTCCGCTGGTTCGAGTCGCTGATTCCGGTGTTCCCGCCGATCGATGGCCGCATGCCACCGCGCAAGGTGCTGCCGTTCTACGTCCACTACCTGCGGCCGGTATGGCCGGTACTGCTGGCCACGCTGATCGCCGGGCTGCTGCTGGCGCTGGTGGAAGTGGCCATGTTCGACTTCCTCGGCCGCATCGTGGACATGGTGGGCGAGCAGCCCGATCCCGGCTTCTTTGCCGCGCACGCCGACACGCTGCTGTGGATGGCCGGCATCACCCTGATCGCCCGCCCGATCCTGGTCGGCCTGCACAACCTGCTGGTCAACCAGGCGATCGTGCCGGGGCTGAGCAACCGCTCGCGCTGGCTGATGCACAACTACGTGGTGCGGCAGAGCCTGAGTTTCTTCCAGAACGATTTCGCCGGCAGCATGGCCAACCGGGTGATGCAGACCGGCACGTCGCTGCGCGAATCGGCGGTGCAGATGGTCGACTCGCTCTGGTACATCGTGGTCTACACCGGTACCGCGCTGTATCTGTTCGCGCAGGCCGACTGGCGGCTGATGATTCCGCTGGTACTGTGGCTGGCCGCCTATGTGGCGATCATGTGGTACTTCGTGCCGCGCGCGAAGGAGCGCGCGTGGATCGCCTCTGAAGCGCGTTCCAAGGCGATGGGCCGTATCGTCGACGGCTACACCAACATCCCCACGCTCAAGCTGTTCGCCCACGGCGGCCGCGAGCAGGCATACGTGGCCGAGGCGATCGATGAGCTGGCGGTCAAGCACCGTCGCCAGACCCGGATCACCACGTCGATGGACCTGACCATCGCCATCGTCAACGGCTTCCTTATCGCCGGGACCTGTGGGCTGGCGTTGTGGCTCTGGAACGGCGGGCACATCACCGTGGGCGCGATCACGCTGGCGACAGGGCTGGTGATCCGCATCCACAACATGTCCGGCTGGATCATGTGGACCATCAACGGCATCTTCGAGGATATCGGGACGGTGCAGGATGGCATCACCACCATCGCCCAGCCGCTGACCGTGCAGGATCGTCCCGACGCGGTGCCGCTGGAGGTACGCGAAGGCGGGGTGCATTTCGACGACATCCATTTCCATTACGGCAAGACCGGCGGCGTGATCGCCGGTCTCGACCTGGTGGTGGCACCGGGCGAGAGGATCGGTCTGGTAGGCCCGTCCGGCGCGGGCAAGTCGACGCTGGTCAATGTGCTGCTGCGGCTGTACGACCTGGAAAGCGGACACATCCGGATCGATGGCCAGGACATCGCCGGGGTGACCCAGGAGAGCCTGCGCCGGCAGATCGGCGTGGTGACCCAGGACACGTCGCTGCTGCACCGTTCGATCCGCGACAACCTGCTGTACGGACGACCGGACGCGACCGAGGCGCAGCTGCGTGCGGCGGTGTCCAAGGCGCGCGCCGCCAGCTTCATCGAGACGCTGCGCGACGGCGAGGGCCGCACCGGCTACGACGCCCACGTGGGCGAGCGCGGGGTCAAACTGTCCGGCGGCCAGCGCCAGCGCATCGCGATCGCGCGGGTGCTGCTCAAGGACGCGCCGATCCTGGTGCTGGACGAGGCGACCTCCGCGCTGGATTCGGAAGTGGAGGCGGCCATCCAGGACAACCTGGACGAGCTGATGGCGGGCAAGACGGTGATCGCGATCGCCCACCGGCTGTCCACCATCGCGCGCATGGACCGACTGGTGGTCATGGATCAGGGCCGCATCGTGGAGACCGGCACGCACGCCGAATTGGTCGCCGCCGGTGGCCTGTACGCACGGCTGTGGGCCCGCCAGACCGGCGGGTTCGTCGCGGCGGACGCGTGATCCTGATCCTGGTGAAGAAGAGGCATGAAGCCAGTGCTGGCTGCCCTGGTTCCCGGCGGGTGGCCGGCGGAGATGGGCATGCGGGACACGCCGTGAATACGTCCATGTAGGCTCGTAGAAAACATCCATGTTTTCTACGGTCCCGCATACCCATCTCCGCCAGCCACTGACAGTGGCCCGGTGCGTCATCGACAGGCGAACAGCATCGGCACTCGTTGCAGGCCGCGCACACGTGAACCTATCGGAGGAGGGCCGTCAGTCCTGTCCGGGACCGTAGAAAACAGGGATGTTTTCTACGAGCCCCCAGGGATGGGTTCACGGCGTGTCCCGGATAGGGCTGACGGCCCTCCTCACACAGGACAAGCGAGGCGCTGCTCTGTGCTTCACAGAAGAAAACCGCAAACACAAACGGCCCGGTTCGCACCGGGCCGTTTGCCTTGCAGGCCGCACACATGAACCTATCGGAGGAGGGCCGTCAGCCCTGTCCGGGACCGTAGAAAACATGGATGTTTTCTACGAGCCCCCAAGGATGGGTTCACGGCGTGTCCCGGACAGGGCTGACGGTCCTCCTCACGCAGGAACAAGCGAGGCGCTGCTCTGCTTCACAGAAGAACAACCGCAAACACAAACGGCCCGGTTCGCACCGGGCCGTTTGCCTTGCGTGCCGAACAGCGTCGGCAGTCGTTGCAGTCATTGCAGGCCGCACACGTGAACCTATCGGAGGAGGGTCGTCAGCCCTGTACGGGACCGTAGAAAACATGGATGTTTTCTACGAGCCCCCAGGGATGGGTTCACGGCGTGTCCCGGACAGGGCTGACGGCCCTCCTCACACGGGAACAGAGAAGACGCTGCTCTGCTTCACAGAAGAAAACCGCAAACACAAACGGCCCGGTTCGCACCGGGCCGTTTGGCTTGCGTGCCGACCAGCGGCCGGCACCCACAGATCACGCTGTCGACCGGTTACTCGATCGGCTGGTCCAGCATCAGCTGGCGCGCGAAGCGCACCGGCGGGGCGCCGTAGGACAGCATCTGGTCGTGGTAGGCCTTCAGGTTGAACTTGTCGCCCTGCTTCTCCTGCACCGCCTTGCGCGTGTCGAAGTGCTCCTGCGCGCCGACGAAGTAGGTCGGCAGCTGCGCCGAGGTCAACTGCGCGCGCACCCACTTGCCCGAGGCTTCGCTTTCCTGCTGGAACGCGTCGTGGGTCATCAGGTGCATGGCCTGCTCGCGGGTCCAGTTGTCCACGTGCACGCCTTGGTCCAGGATCGCGTTGGAAATGGTGCGCAGGTAGAACTTCAGCTGCACCAGATGGAACAGCGGGTCGTTGTCCAGGTAGCCCTGCTCCTGCATCATCCGCTCGGTGTACACCGCCCAGCCTTCGGCGAACAGGCCCGAACGCAGCACCGCGCGCAGGGTCGAGGGGAACTTGCCCGAGTGCCAGCCTTCCAGGTAATGGCCCGGCGTGCCTTCGTGGATGCTCAGCAGGTGGATCATGCGGCTGTTGTATTCGCGCAGGAACGAGTCCACCTGCGCGTCGCTCCAGTCGTCCGGAATCGGCGAGACCGCGTAGAACGTCTTCAGGTTCTTGTCCAGCGGACCCGGCGAATCGCAGTACGCCACCGCCACGCCGCGCTGGAACTCCGGCATCAGAATGATGTCCACCGGCGAGTCGGGCAACGTCATCAGGTCGTGTTTGCGGACGAACTCGGTGGACTGCGCCAGCGCGGCCTTGGCATCGTCCACCACTTTGTCGCGCGCCGGCTTGTCGGCGTAGGCCAGTTCCAGCGCCGCCTCGATCGCCGCCTGCTGCTGCGCGTCGGTCGGGTTGGCCGGCAGCGCCGGCGCGCCGGCCGTATCCTTGAGCACGGTCTGCGCGATGCCGTACATGTCCTGGCGCACGCGCTTGAGCTCGGCCCGCGCGCGCTCACCGATCTCCGCGCGCGACAGCGACGAATTCAGCGCGAACTTCAGCTTCTGGTCGTACAGATCCGCGCCGATGCGGAAGTCGCCCTTGGCGTTGGGCACCAGGGTCTTGTCCAGCCAGGTCTGCTGCTCGTCCACCGCCTTCTTCAGGCCTTCGATGGCAGCCTGCAGGCGCTTCTGGTCCTCGGCCGGCAGCTCGCCCATATGCGGCACGATGAACGAATCGACGATGCTGAGGATGCCGCGGTTCTGCTTGGCGACCGTCTCGGCATGGATCTTCGGCACGCGTGCCGGGTCCAGGTTCTCACGCGCCTGGGCGAAGATCGCCGGCAGCTTTTCCATACGCGCGGTGGCGGACTTCAGCCGCTCCGGCAATGGCGCGAACTCGCGCGCCATCAGGCTGTAGATGGCACTGCCGGCCAGGCCGTTGTAGACCTGCGGGTCCCACCTGGACGACTGCAGCACCTCGGCGTTCCAGATATCCGACTGCAGCTGATTGCGCAGGATCGCCGCATCCACCTGGTTCTCGCGCGACAGCTTGCTCACGTCGATGCGGTCCAGGTCGGCGACCAGGCCCTTGTACGCGGTCAGCATCTTCTGCTGGCCAGCCGCGCTCAGATCGTCGATCTCGCTGTCGTAGCGATGGTCGCCGATCTGGGTGGCGCTGATCGGCGACAGCTGCATCCACGTATCGAGCGCGCGCTTGGACAGGTCGGCGAAGGCGGTGTCGACGGCGGCGTCACTGGCGCTGGCCGCGGCAGCCGGGGCGTCGTTGGCGGCCGGCGGAGCGTCGGCCTGCTGGCAGCCGCCGAGGGCGGCGACCAGGGCGAGGGCAAGGAGATGCTGGCGCATCGTGGATCCTGTACTGGGGACAATCCCCGAGGATAGGCCCGCCGGCGGTCTTTGTCCCCGTGCCATTGGATTACCATGATGCTTTCCGGCACCACCACACCTGCGGCACCGCCCCGTTCAGCGAGGGCATCGACCCGTGCAGCGGCCCGGCGATGGTGAAGGTGAATGCATGTTGCCTGCCCGGGGTCGACCTGGGCGGGCTCACGATCACGCGATTCGATGGAGCAAGCCAGTAATGAAACGGATGACGTGGCACCTTGCCGGTGCCCTTGCAGGGATGCTGCTGCTCACCGCGAGCGGCTGCAGCAAGACCGAGATGGCCGCCGACAGCGGTGGTGGCGCCGGCGCGGTGGCATCGCCCGAAGGCGCTGCACTGGCCTACGAGCATGATCTGGACATCCGCCTGGATGCCGCGCAGATCGGCCCGCGCGTCAAGCAGATCGCCGACGCCTGCCAGTCCGCCCGCTTCGGGGACTGCGCGGTGCTGCAGGTGGGCCAGCAGGGTGGCGAGTATCCAACCGGCTCGATCCGCGTGCGCATCGCGCCCAAGGGCGTGGAGCCGATCATCGGCCTGGCCGGGCAGGGCGGCGAGGTGTCCTCGCGCAACACCCATGCGGAGGATCTGGCGCAGCAGGTGGCCGATACAGCGCTGACCAAGGCCAGGCTGGAGAAGGAGCATGCGCGCCTGCTGGCCTATCAGGACAGCAGGACCATCACCACGGCCGATCTGTTGGTGGTGAGCCAGCGGCTGGCGGAGATCGAAGCGGGCGTCGAGCAGGCCAACAAGGATGCCGCGCAGCAGCGCCGACGGATCGACACGCAGCTGGTCACCCTGCAGTTCCATACCCCGTCAGGGCAGCGCAGCCGCAGCGAAATCGGCGAAGCGCTGCGCGAGTCCGGTGCGATTCTCACCGCCAGCGTCGCGTTCGTCATCCGCGCCGTGGCGGCGCTGCTGCCGGTGGCGGTGGTGCTGTCGGTATTCGTGTGGATCGGCCTGAAGCTGTGGCGTCGTCGTCAGCGCCGCCTGCAGGCGACGCACTGAGCAGAGCGCGGCGGAGCCGGTGTGAGCCGGCTCCGCGCGCAGATCAGCCTTCGTCGCGCTCGTACTCGACGAACACGTCCAGTTCCAGCGCCAGCTCCTGCACCGCATCGCGCACGCGCTGGGCCGTGTAGTCGTTGCCGACTTCCACTTCCAGTTCGTGGATACCCGGCCCGATGTCGTCGGACAGACCCGCCGAGCTGGAATCGTCGTCATCCATGTGCGGCATCAGATCGTCGGTTTCTTCCACATGTTCGATGCCCTCGATGCTCTGCAGCAGGTCGGTGATGGCACGCGCATCGTCTTCGCTGCCGGTGATTCGAAGTCGCAACAGGGCCATGAGTTCGCCTTGGGGGAAAGGGACTTCAGCCTAGCGGCGCGATGGACAAGAAGGGGTGACGACCGGGCGCGCTAGTCCGCGTCGGCAGGCAGGCCCAGCAGTTCTTCCGGCAGCGCCGGCACCGGTGTGCGTTCGTCCAGCGCCTCGCGCCGCAGCCAGTCCATGAACGCCAGCGCGGTCGGGCTGAGCGGGCGGTGTTCTGCATGGACCACGTAGTAGGCGTAGCGCGCCTTCAGCGCCGGGCCGGGCAGTCGCACCAGTTCATAGCGCTGCAGGTACGGCTGGGCGATGTGCTTGCGCGCCAGCACCGCGCCGATGCCGTAGACCGCCGCGCGCATCGCATCGGTGCTGTCGCTGAAGGTGTGCAGCGATGGCAGGTCCAGACCGCGCACCCCGGCCGCACGGAACCAGTCACGCCAGCCCTGCGGCGACATGTCGCTGATCAGCGGCAGGCTGGCGATCTGGGCCGGCTCGCGCAGTGCCGCGACTCCGGCCAGCGCCGGCGACGCGACCGGGCACAGTTCGTCGTCCATCAGGTGGTGCGCGCGCAGGCCTGGCCACTGGCCCAGCCCGTAGCGGATGCCCAGCTCCGGTCCGTTCTCGTCGAACCGCACCAGTTCGGTGCTGGTCTGCAGTTCGATGCGCATGCGCGGGTGCTGGCGGGTGAAACGCGGCAGCCGTGGCACCAGCCAGCAGTAGGACAGCGAGCGGATGGTGGTGATGCGCAGCGGCACGGTGTCCGCCTGCGGGTGCAGGTTGCCGGCTACCGCATTGAGGTCACTCAGCGCTGCGGCCGCCGCATCGGCCAGTTGCCGACCTTCCACGGTGAGCCGCACGCCGCGTGCGTGGCGCTGGAACAGCACCGTGCCGAGCAGGTCTTCCAGTTTGCGCACGTGATGGCTCACCGCACTGGCGGTGAGATGCAGCTCCTGGGCGGCGTGGGCGAAATTCTGGTGGCGCGCGGCGACCGCGAACACTCCCAGTGCGGGCAGCAGGGCAGGCCGGAGAATCATGGTCGAGACCCAAATCAGATTTGTGGCTTGCCCGGATACTACGCGCTTGTCGGCCTGTACCGGTAGGCGGATGCTGTGCGCCTGTCCCCCGGAGTCGATCCCATGCTGCCGTCCGCCATCCTTGTCCAGCCACGTATCTGCCTGTGGTCGGGGAGCCGGCCATGAGCGGCGCACCGCTGGCCAGCGGCGTGATCGAGCGCGACTGGCGAACCCCGCTCGAACTGACCGTGCTGGGCGCGATCTGGGGCTGTTCGTTCCTGTTCATGCGTGTGGCGGTGCCGTCGTTCGGGCCCTACGCCCTGGTGGAGGTGCGGCTGCTGCTGGGTGCGCTCGTGCTGCTGCCGTTCCTCTGGCAGGCACGCGCGCGGTTTCCGGCGCGGCGCTGGCTGTGGCTGGCCCCGATCGGCCTGATCAATTCGGCGATCCCGTTCGTGCTGTTCGCCTGGGCCGCACAACGGGCGCCGGCCGCGATCGGTGCGATCTGCAATGCAATGACGGTGCTGTTCGCCGCGCTGATCGCCTTCCTGTTCTTCGGCGAGAAGATCGGCATGCGCCGCGCGATCGCCCTGCTGGTCGGCTTCGCCGGTGTGGTGGTGCTGGCGACCGCCAAGGTGTCCGGCCTGAGCATCGGCGCGGCAGTGGTCGCTGGCGCCTTGGCCGCGCTGCTGTACGGGCTGGGCGTCAACCTGGTCAAGCGCCACATGACCGGCCTGCCGCCGGCGGCCTCGGCCGGTGCCACGCTGGGCTGCGCGGCGATCCTGCTGCTGCCGATGGCACTCACCCATTGGCCCTCCGCCCCGATTCCGGTGCTGGCCTGGGCCTGCGCGATCGCCCTCGGCGTGGTCTGCACCGGCCTGGCGTTCCTGATGTTCTATCGCCTCATCGCACGCATCGGCCCGGCGCGTGCGTCCACAGTGACCTACCTTGTACCGATGTTCGGGGCGCTGTTTGCGTGGCTGTTCCTGGGCGAGCCGGTGACCTGGGCGATGGTGGTCGCCGGCGCATTGATCCTCGGCAGCGTGGCAGCCTCGCAGAAGCGATAGGCGACGCCGCCGTTACCGCACCGGCACCGGAATGTTGCACAGGTCGATGTGGCCGGCCGGCCGCTTGTAGAAGTCGTCCACCCGGTTGCGGCGCGCCTCGACCGTATCGGCGAACGTCTTCGAATCGGTGCGCAGCACCTGCAGCGCCGGCCGTTCCGCCGCCGGCACATCGCTGGCGCGCTGGATCGAGCGGATCGGTGTGCGCTGCGCGGCATCGGCGTAGAACCCCATCGGCGCCGGCCCGCGCGGCAGGGCGCTGAGCAGTTCCATGCCCTGCAGTACGCGGCCCACCAGCGTGATGTTGCGGTCCAGCTGACGCGGCGACTGCCCGGTCACCACGTACAGTTCCGCCCCGATGCTGCTGTCTTCCTCGTTGCTGCGGCCGGCGCCGAGCGCCCCGTAGCAGTGCGCCAGCCAGGTCTTGCCGTCCTGCGCGTCCTGACCCACCGCGAAGCCATCGACGAAACCGGTGCGGTCGGCCCAGCCGTCACGATCGGGCAGCACGGTCACCTTCAGGCCCTTGCTGTCGCGCTGGAACTCGGCCGGCAGCCTGCGCTTGGCCGACCCCAGCGGTTTCGCTTTGGCCACCTCGTCGGCATCGGCATCGCCGAACTGCACCACGAAATTGTCCTGTGCCCGGTAGATGCTCTCGCCGTCCCAGAAGTGCTCACGGGCGAGGGTCTGGATATTGGCCACATGCGCCGGCGCGAACGCCGGTGCCAGTTCGATGATGACCCGGCCGCCGTCCAGGTTCATGTACAGCAGGTTGGCCGGGTCCGGGGTGCGCCAGTCGCTGTCCGGCGAGGCCGCCAGGATCTGCTGCGGGCTGCGGTAGGGCGAGGCCGCCGACGCAATGAAAGGCAGCGCGCAGGCCAGGGCGAAGGCGAGCAGGGCAGGACGAAGTGGCGACATGGCGGACCCGTTCAGAAAGTGTCGGCCGATTGTGCGCGAAGCGCGCCCATCGCCGCCAGCGGCGCCCCTGACGCCAGGCACGGTGACTAACGGCACGTTCGCTATAGCTCACTTCGCACTAGTGTTGACTCCACGCTAGTTGGAGACAGCCATGAGCGATCTCGATGCCCCGCTGAAGAAGTTCCAGAAAGAGCTCAGTGCCGGCACGGTGTCGCTGGCGTTGCTGGCGGTGCTGGCCAAGGCCGGCGAGCCGCTCTACGGCTACCTCATCGCCAAGGAGCTGGAACGGGTGGGCGAGGGGGTATTGAGCGGCAAGCAGAGCGCGCTGTATCCCGTCCTGCGCAACCTGGAAGGGGCCGGGTTGCTGGAAAGCCATGTCGAACCGTCGATGGCCGGTCCGCCGCGACGCTACTACCGCATCAATGAACGTGGCCACCAGGTACTGGAGCAGTGGATCCAGGCCTGGCGCGCCACCCGCGATTCCGTCGATTCCGTGTTGGAGGGGGTACTGCAATGAACGACCCGACCACGGCAGGCAGCAGCCTGCCCACCACCATCCCGCAGTACCTGGCGCAACTGCGTGGCGCGCTGCACGATGCCGATCCGGCGATGGTGCAGGACGCGCTGTACGACGCCGAGGAGTACCTGCGCTCGGAGCTGGCTGCCCAGCCGGGCCGCAGCGAGGCCGAGGTCATCGCCGACGTGGCCGGCAGCTACGGTGCGCCGGACGAAGTGGCCGAGATCTACCGCGAAACCGAGATCACCGTGAACCGCGCGCTGCGCACGCCCAGTGCCGGTGCGGGGCCGGTGCGGCGGGCCCCGGTGGTTGCGGTTGGGGGCGCCGCCGGTGTGGCGGGTGATACGGCCGCGACGGCCGCGACGGCCGTGCCGCCGCCGCACGCACCGGCCAAGCCGCGCTCGCTGCTGGCGCGCTTCTTCGGCGTGGCGCTGGACGCGCGTACTTACGGCGCCCTGTTCTACATGCTGCTGTCGCTGGCGACCGGCATCTTCTTCTTTACGTGGGTGATCACCGGGTTGTCACTGTCGCTGGGCTTGCTGATCCTGATCATCGGCATTCCGCTCACGGTGCTGTTCTTCGGCTCGGTGCGCGGGTTGTCGCTGCTGGAAGGCCGGCTGGTGGAAGCCCTGCTCGGCGAGCGCATGCCACGGCGGCCGACCTATTCCGACCGCAGCCGCAGCTGGCTGCAGCGGATCGGCGACATGTTCACCGACGGGCGCACCTGGCTGACCCTGCTGTACTTCGTCCTGATGCTGCCGCTGGGCATCCTCTACTTCACCATCGCCATCACCCTGCTGTCGGTGTCGTTGGGCTTCATCTGGGCGCCGGTGGCGGCGCTGTTCACCGGTGCGCTGCCGGGCATATACCTTGATGGCGACCAGATGCTGTCGATCTGGGCCACGCCGCTGCTGGCCGTGGTCGGCATCCTGCTGCTGTTCCTGACCATGCACCTGGCGCGCGGTATCGGCCATCTGCACGGCCAGCTCGCCAAGCACCTGCTGGTCCGCCTGTAACCGCGGCGCCGGCCGCTGGCCGGCGCCAGACGGCGACAGAACGGAGCCGGCCCGCCGCCGGCTCCGTCCGCGTCACCCCGCCTTCTTTCGGATCGGAGTGACGTTGCTGGCGGCCTTGGCCGTCTTCTTCGGCTTGGCGCCGGCGGCCTGCGCGTTGGCAGCGGCGAAGAAATCGCGCACTTTCGGGTACACCGTCTCGCGCCAGCGGCGGCCGCTGAAGATGCCGTAATGGCCTGCGCCTTCGACGATGAAGTGTTCGCGGCGCCCGGCCGGGATGCCGGTGCACAGCGCCTGCGCCGCTTCGGTCTGGCCGAGGCCGGCGATATCGTCCAGCTCGCCCTCGATGCTCAGCAGCGCGGTACCGGTGATCGCGGCGGGGTCCACGCGCTCACCCTGCACGTACCACTCGCCGCGCGGCAGCAGGAACTCCTGGAACACCACGCGGATCGTATCGAGGTAGTACTTGGCCGGCATGTCCAGCACGGCGTTGTACTCGTCGTAGAAGCGGCGGTGCGCGTCGGCATCCTCCATGTCGCCCTTGACCAGGTCGGCATAGAAATCCCAGTGTGAACTGAAGTGCCGGCTCGGGTTCATCGACAGGAACCCGGCATGCTGCAGGAAGCCCGGATACACACGGCGGCCGGCACCGGGGTAGGTGGCCGGTACGGTGTGGATGACGTTGTTCTCGAACCACGACAGCGGGTTCTGCGTGGCCAGGTTGTTCACCGCGGTGGGGCTGCAGCGTGCATCGATCGGGCCGCCCATCATCACCAGCGAACGCGGGGTGGGTTCGCCACGGCTGGCCATCAGGGAGACCGCCGCCAGCACCGGTACGGTCGGCTGGCACACGCTCACCACGTGCAGCGTGTCACCGCCCAGATGGCGGATGAACTCCTGCACGTAGGCGATGTAGTCCTCCAGCCCGAACTCGCCTTCGCTGCCGGGCACCATGCGCGCGTCCACCCAGTCGGTGACATACACGCGGTGGTCGCGCAGCAGCGTGCGCACGGTGTCGCGCAGCAGCGTGGCGTGGTGGCCGGACAGCGGCGCCACCACCAGCACGAACGGCTGGTTGAGCATGGTGTTGAGCTGGTCCGCTTCGTTGCTGTGGCGCTTGAAGCGCAGCAGCTTGCAGAACGGCTTGCTGATTTCTTCGTGGACCACGATCGGCACGCGCTCGCCATCGACGTCGATTTCGTTGATGCCCCATTCGGGCTTCTCGTAATCCTTGCCGATGCGATGGAACAGCTCGTTCACCGCCGCCAGACGATCGGCGCCCGGCATCTGCGACCACCAGTGTCCCTGATTGGCGAAGAACTTCGCGTTGGCCTGGGCCTGGTGCACCCAGGGGGCGAGCATGTTGCGGGTCAATTCATGCAGCTGATAAAGCATGACGTCCGAATATGTATGGTCTTATGTTGCCGCGCAGCATAGCGCACCCGTCGGCCGGGTGCGTTAATGCGGGGGAGCGTCTCATTTGACGCTGCGATCAGGGCGCTGCGCGTTCCAGCGCCGCCGCGTGGCCGGCCAGTGCCGGTGAGAGCCAGCAGTGCGACCCGAGCGCGGTGAAGCCGACCGTCCTGAGCTGGCTTCGGTACCAGCGCGCCGGGCGTGGCTGGAAGCCCTCGTGGTCGCCCTCGAACGCATCATCGGCGCTGAACGCCTCCAGGAACGCGATGCCGCCGGTCAGCTCGGCAAACCCGGCCAGCGCGGGGCGCAGTTCGCGGCTGGGCACGTAATGCATCACGTCCGAGCACACCAGCAGGTCCACCGGCGCACACGGGCGCAGCCAGGCGAAGTCACCCACCCGGGCCAGGTGCAGATTGCGGCTGCGCCCGTAGCGGTGCACGGCGTATTCGCTGCTGTCGAAGCCGAGGTACTGCACGCGCGGACGCAGCTTGAGCAGCGGCGCGCGCCAGGCGCCCTCGCCGCAGCCGATGTCCAGCACGCTGCGGATCGGGCGTTCCAGGTAGTACTCGGCGCTGGCCACGGCCAGGGCCACTTTGCGCGCCAGGCGCGCGGGGCCGCCCGTCTGGTCGGGTTGGTACCAGCGCTGGAAATAGGCCTGGTCGTAGATCTTGTGCATGAAAGAGGCGGGCAACAGAAGAAACGGACGCCATCGTACTGCGTCAAACCGTCGCGCATGCGCGGCCGGGGTGAATCGGTGAAAATGGGTCACTTTCTGCGCCAGCCGATGGAGCGAGCACATGTATCTCTGGGTCAAGACCTTCCATCTGCTGTTCGTGGTGGCGTGGATGGCGGCGGTGTTCTACCTGCCGCGCATCCTGGTCAACATCAGTGAGACCGCCGGCCAGCTGCCGGTGACCGAGCGCCTGCAGTTGATGGGCCTGCGCCTGTATCGGTTCGGCCACATGATGTTCGGCCTCGCGCTGCTGCTGGGCCTGGTGCTCTGGCTGGGCTACAGGGTGATTCCGGATTTCCCGACGATGGCGCCGCCCGGCGCGTCCGGCTGGCTGCATGCCAAGCTGGGGCTGGTGGTGCTGCTGCTGGGCTACTACACGTGGACCGGGCGACTGCTGAAGGCATCGGTGAAGGGCAGGGAGTTGCCGTCCTCGCGCGCGCTGCGCTGGTTCAACGAGCTGCCGCTGGTGCTGTTCATCGCGGTGGTGTGGCTGGTGCTGGCCAAGCCGTTCTGAACCGGCCAGCGCATCGGCCCGCGTGCCGGTGCGCTGCATGAAAAAAGCCGGACGCCTGCGCGCCCGGCTTTTTTTGCGTTCCTTGCCGCCGATCAGGCCGCTTCGTACGCGCCGTAACTGCGCAGGCGCTCGTAGCGCTTCTGCAGCAGGTCGCCGGTGGAGAGCCTCTCCAGCTGATCCAGCTCGTTGAGCAGCACGGCCTTCAGGCGCCTGGCCATCTGGGTCGGGTTGCGGTGGGCGCCGCCGGTGGGCTCGCGCACCACCTTGTCGACCAGGCCCAGGCCCTTCAGGCGCGAGGCGGTCAGGCCGAGCTGTTCGGCGGCGTCCTTGGCCTTGCCGGCGTCCTTCCACAGGATCGAGGCACACCCTTCCGGGCTGATCGTGGAGTACACGCTGTACTCCAGCATCACGGTGCGGTCACCGACACCCAGCGCCAGCGCGCCACCGGAGCCGCCTTCACCGATCACGGTGCAGATCACCGGGACCTTCAGTTCAGCCATTTCCATCAGGTTGCGGGCGATCGCCTCGGACTGGCCGCGCGATTCGGCATCGATGCCCGGCCAGGCGCCGGCGGTATCGATCAGAGTCAGTACCGGCAGGCCGAAACGCTCGGCCATCTTCATCAGGCGCAGGGCCTTGCGGTAGCCCTCCGGCTTGGGCATGCCGAAGTTGCGCTTGATCTTTTCCTTGGTGTCGCGGCCTTTCTGGTGCCCGATCAGCATCACCGAACGCCCACCGATGCGGGCCAGGCCGCCGATGATGGCCTTGTCGTCGGCGAAGGCGCGGTCGCCGGCCAGCTCCTGGAACTCATCGCAGATGATGCGGATGTAGTCGGCGGTGTAGGGGCGCGAGGGGTGACGGGCCAGCTGCAGGATCTGCCACGAGGTCAGATTGCGGAAGATCTGCGCGGTGCGCACCCGCAGCTTGTCCTGCAGGGCGTGCACTTCGGCCTCGACATTGACCGCAGGACCGGCGCTGGCGCTGCGCAGTTCCTGGATCTTCGCTTCCAGATCAGCGATGGGTTGCTCGAAGTCGAGGTAGTTCGGATTCATCGGAAGCCGTCGTGAAGAAAAGAGGGAAAGTGTAGCCGAATGCGCCGAAAAGCCCCGTACGCCGTCGTCTGGAAAGGCGACGGTAGCGCAGCGGGGCGGGGCGCGCCAGCCGTGGCCGGTCTCAGGGAACGACCAGCGCGGCGCTGCCCATCAGTCGGCTGCGGGTCTCCACGAAGGTGTTGTACGCCTCATGGGCCTCCACCGGCAGGGCGGACCCCAGCGAGGCGGTCGCGGCGGTGAAGGCCATCTGCGCCTGGTGGGCCTCCTGCTGCAGCTGCAGCTGGGCATCGGCGGTGGTGGCGTGCAGGTAGCGTGTGTACAGCTCGCGGAGCGGGCCGGCATGGGCCTCGAAGACCGGGTCCAGCGGCGGCAGGGCGGCCGGTGCGGCTTCCGGCGCGTAATGCGGCGCGACGTAGCCGGCGGGCTGCGCGCGCAGGTAGGCACCGGACGGGTCCACGTAGGCGATGAAGTCCGGGGCGGTGAAGATCTTGGTGTTGATGCGGCCACCGCTCTCGTCCACGTGGGCCACGGTCTGCACGTCCGGGAAGGGCTCGCGCACGTCGAAGGTCCAGGTCCTGTCGATGAACAGGTCGTGGGTCTTCTGGTAGGGGCCCTCGAAGGGGACGCCGCCCAGCTCGATGCGGTGGTCGATGCGGCCGAAGTTGGCGAGCTTGCTTTCGCCGGTGACGTAGACCTCCTGCGCGATCACGTACTCGGCCAAGGTGGGGTTGATCAGTCCGCCCTTGCCGCGTGCGTACACGATGAAGCGCACATCGCCCAGCGGCGCGCTCTGCAGGTGATGCTCGCCGGGCGTGAGGTTGACCGGGCGGGAGGCGTGCGCGGCGATCGGCAGTTCGTTGCCGTCGATGCGCACGATCAGCGGGGTATCGCGCGGGTTGTCGATCACGAAGGTCTGGGCGGGACTGGAACAGCCGGCGATGGCAACGGCTGCACACAGCAGCACGGTGAAACGTTTGATCAAAACAAGGTACCTGTAGTGCGGATGGAGCGGATCAGTTCGCCCACGGCGGGCTGTAGCGCACCTTCAGGGTACGCACGGCGGGGTCGGCGCGGAGCGCGTCGACAAGGTGGCTGTCCACGCGCACGGCGATGTCGCCGGCCACATCGAGCATGCCGGCGATGGGCCCCTGGTCGGAGTCCAGCAGCAGGTCCAGGCGCAGCGGCGTGCGGCCCGGACGATGGCGGTCCAGCAGCGCATTGATGCGCGCCCACACCGGGCGGCCCTGGCGCAGGTCCAGGCGCAGCGACAGGCGCGTGGCGTAGTTGGCGCAGATGTCCTCGAAATCCCAGCACTGGCGGATGCGCAGGGCGTAGCCGCCGTTGAATTCGTCTTCGCGCAGGCCGCCCTTGACCACCAGGATGCGGTCCTTGGTCATCAGGTGGCCGAACTCGGCCAGGCCATCGGAAAACGCGCTGCACTCGACCCGGCCCTTGCCGTCCTCGAGCTGCATGAACACCTGGCTTTCGCCCTTGCGCCGGACGCCGACCACCAGGCCGGCGAGGATCACCGGGGTTTCCTGGCGCCAGGCGCGCTTCTCGCCGTCCTTGCTCGGGCGTGCGGGCGGAATGAGTTTCTCCAGCATGCCCAGGTCGGTGCCGACCAGTTCCTTGACGTCGTCGGCATGCGGATCGAACGGGTGGCCGCTGAGGTAGAAGCCCAGCGTTTCGCGTTCGCCCTCGAGCAGTTGGCCCAGCGCCCACTCCTTGGCCTCGGGCAGGTCCAGCTGCTGTGCGGTGCTGACCGGATCGGGGGCACCGAACAGCGAGTTCTGGCCGGAGGCCTTTTCGCGCGACATCTGGTCGGTGGCCTTGAGCACCTCCGGCAACTGCAGCATGAGCGAGGCGCGGTTCTTGCCGAGTCCGTCGAGCGCGCCGCAGTTGATCATCGCTTCGAGGGTGCGCCGGTTGAGCTTGCCCGATTCGATGCGCATGCAGAAATCCAGCAGGGAGGCGTAACGCCCGCCGCGCCGGCGTTCTTCCACGATCGCTTCACAGGCACCCTGTCCGACGCCCTTGATCGCCCCCAGGCCGTACACGATGGTGTCGGCACTGGACGCTTCGAACATGTACGCCGATTCATTGACGCGCGGCGGCTGCACGGTCAGGCCGAGGTTGCGCACTTCGGCGAGGAAGCCGACCACCTTGTCGGTGTTGTCCATGTCCGAGGACAGCGTGGCGGCCATGAACTCGGCGGGGTAGTGCCGCTTCAGCCAGGCGGTCTGGTAGCTGACCAGTGCATAGGCGGCCGCATGCGACTTGTTGAAGCCGTAGCCGGCGAACTTCTCCATCAGGTCGAAGATCGCGTCGGCCTTGGCTTCGCCGACGCCATCCTTGGCCGCGCCTTCGCGGAAGATCTCGCGGTGCTTGGCCATTTCGGCCGGCACCTTCTTGCCCATTGCACGGCGCAGCAGGTCGGCGCCGCCCAGCGAGTAGCCGCCGACGATCTGCGCCATCTGCATCACCTGCTCCTGGTACACCATGATGCCGTAGGTGTCTTTCAGGATGGCTTCGGTACGCGGATCGGGGTAGATGATTTCTTCCTGCCCGTGCTTTCGCGCGTTGAAGGAGGGAATCAGGTCCATCGGACCAGGCCGGTACAGCGACACCAGCGCGATCAGGTCTTCGAAGCGGTCGGGGCGCGCGTCCTTCAGCAGGCGGCGCATGCCCGAGGATTCGAACTGGAACACCGCGCCGGTATTGCCGTTGGCGAAGATGTCCTTGTAGGTCGGGGCGTCGTCGAGCGGCAGGGCGGTGATGTCCACCGGCGGAATGCCGGCACGGGCATGGCGCTTGTTGATCGCCTTGACCGCCCAGTCGATGATGGTCAGCGTACGCAGGCCGAGGAAGTCGAACTTCACCAGGCCGATTTCTTCGACGTCGTTCTTGTCGAACTGGGTGACCGGGTTGCGGCCACGGCCGCCTTCGTCGTGTTCGGCGAACAGCGGGCAGAACTCGGCCAGCGGTTCGGGCGCGATCACCACGCCACCGGCATGCTTGCCGGCGTTGCGGGTGAGGTCCTCGAGCTGGCGGGCCAGGTCGATGAGGTCGCGCACATCGTCTTCGGACTGGTAGCGCTGGATCAGCTCGGGCGAGGCCATCTCCGGGTCTTTGCCTTCGCCCATCGCATCCTTGAGCGAGATGCCCAGGATGTTCGGGATCAGCTTGGAAACGCCATCGACCAGGCCATACGGGAAACCGAGCACGCGGCCGGAGTCGCGCACCACCGCCTTGGCGGCCATCGTGCCGTAGGTGATGATCTGGCTGACCCGCTCGCGGCCGTACTTGCGCGCGACGTAGTCGATGACTTCGTCGCGGCGGTCCATGCAGAAGTCGATATCGAAGTCGGGCATCGACACGCGTTCGGGGTTGAGGAACCGCTCGAACAGCAGGTTGTACGGGATCGGGTCGAGGTCGGTGATCTGCAGCGCCCAGGCGACCAGCGAGCCGGCACCGGAACCACGGCCGGGGCCGATCGGAATGCCCTGGTTCTTGCCCCACTGGATGAAGTCGGCCACGATCAGGAAGTAGCCGGGGAAGCCCATCTTGATGATGGTGGCGAGCTCGAACTCCAGGCGCTCGACGTAATCGGCGCGGGTCTTGCCTTCGGCCAGCGGGTTCTTCTCCAGCCGCGCGTCCAGACCCTTGCGCGATTCGCTGCAGATCCAGCTGTCCAGCGTTTCGTTTTCCGGCACCGGGTAGTTGGGCAGGAAGTAGGTTCCCAGACGCATTTCGACGTTGCAGCGCTGCGCAAGTGCGAGCGTATTGTCGATGGCGTCGGGGATGTCGGCGAACAGCGCGCACATCTCCTCGGGGGACTTGAGGTACTGCTGGTCGCTGTAGTCGCGCGGACGCTTGGGGTCGTCGAGCACGCGGCCGGAGGAGATGCACACACGGGCTTCGTGCGCGCTGAAATCCTCCGGCTGCAGGAAGCGCACGTCGTTGCTGGCCACTACGGGCAGGCCGCGCTGGCCGGCGGCCTGAAGGGCGAACTGGTTGAACGCTTCCTCGCCCTCGCGCCCGGTACGGGTCAGTTCCAGGTGCAGGCCATCGCCGAACACGCGCTGCCAGTCGGCGAGCTGCTGCTCGGCGAGGTCGTGGCGGCCTTCACCGGCAAGGCGCCCGGCCAGGCTGTCGCGGCCGGCCAGGGCGAACAGGTTGTGGCAGCCGGCCTTGAGCCAGTCCGGGTGCACGGCGACGCCGCCTTCCGGGCGGTGGCCCTCCATCCAGGCGCGGGTCAGCAGGCGAGAGAGGCTCAGGTAGCCCTCGCGATCGCGGCAAAGCAGGGTCATGCGCCAAGGGGTCATGCCCTCTTCGGCGATCATGATGTCGGCACCGGCGATCGGCTTGATGCCGACGGTTTCGGCCGCTTTGTAGAACTTGACCAGCGCGAACAGGTTGTTCAGGTCGGTGACTGCCAGCGCCGGCAGCTTCAGTTCCACCGCGCGGCTGAGCAGGTTGGCCTGCTTGGCCTTCTTCGGGTCGGCCTGATCCGGCTTCGCCGGGACACGAATGGTCGAATCCGCCAGCGAAAACTCGGTGTGGATGTGGAGATGTACGAAACGGGAAGTGGACATGCCGGGCCAATGTAATGCCCGGTCAGGGTAGCGGCGGGCGGCAGGCGGAACAAGGCTTGACAGGTCAGGCAGGGGCGGTGGTGCGGGCAGTACGGTTCAGGTTGGCGCGCTGTTGCCGGCCCCGTCCACGCCGTGCTGAGCCATGCCCGGCACCTCCCACTCGCGGAAAGCACGACCGGTCCGAGGCACAGCACGCCTCCGCGTCGGCCGTGAAGCGCTCAGCCCGGGACCGCGACCAGCTCGGCATCGAAACACGCCCGAACCGGCGCGAAGCTGCGTCGATGCTGCGGGCAGGGGCCGTGCGTGCGCAGGGCGGCCAGGTGGGCCGGGGTGCCGTAGCCCTTGTGCTGGTCGAAGCCGTACTCGGGGTGCTGCTCGTGCAGCGCCAGCATGTAGCGGTCGCGGCTGACCTTGGCCAGGATCGAGGCGGCCATGATCGCGCGGTCCAGCGCATCGCCGCCGACCAGCGCCTGGGCCGGGCAGGGCAGGCCCTTGGGCACCACGTTGCCGTCGATGCGCGCGAACTGCGCCACGTGCGCCACGCCTTCGACCGCGCGGCGCATGCCGAGCATCGTGGCCTGGTAAATGTTGAGCGCGTCGATCTCGGCCACGTCCACCATCACTACGTGGAAGGCCAGGGCACGTTGCTGGATCCTGTCGAACAGCGCGTCGCGGCGGAGCGCCGTCAGCTGCTTGGAGTCGTCCAGGCCGTTCAGGCGTGGGCGGTCCGGGCAGAACACGACGGCCGCCACCGCGACCGGACCGGCAAGCGGGCCGCGCCCTGCTTCGTCCACGCCCGCGACGTAGCGCGGTGCGACTGTCGCCAGTGCCGCCCCATCGAACAGCGCCAGCGAGGCGGCCGCAGCGTGGCGGCGGCTCACGCCCCCCCACCTGTGCGCGGCTGGCGCATCAGCAGCTCGGCCACCGCCTCGGCGGCACGTGCCGAGGCGTCACGGCGCAGTTGCAGATGCAGTTGCGCGTAAGTGCCCTGCAGGTCGGCGATACGCTGCGGGTGGTCGAACCACTGCAGAATCGCGGCTGCCAGCTTGTCCGGCACGCAGTCGTGCTGGATCAGCTCCGGCGCCAGGTCCTTGCCGGCCAGGATGTTGGGCAACGCGAAGCGGTCGACCTTGATCAGGCCCAGCGCCTTGACGATGCGGTAGGTCAGCTCGGCCACCCGGTAGCCGACCACCATCGGGCGCTTGACCAGCATGGTTTCCAGTGTCGCGGTGCCGGAGGCCAGCACCACCACGTCGGCGGCAATCATCGCCTCGCGTGCCTGCCCATCGAGCAGGTGCGAATGCGCCACCGGCAGCGCCGAGCGCGACAACTGTTCCTGGATCAGCTGGCGGCAGGCCGGATTGGCGGCCGGAACCACCACATGCAGCCCGGGAATGCGCTCGGACACCTGCCAGGCGGCTTCGAAGAACGCCTCGCCCAGCTTGCCGATCTCGCCCAGGCGGCTGCCCGGCAGCACGGCCAGCACGCTGGCGTTGGCGGGCAGGCCCAGCGCCATGCGGGCCGCGTCGCGGTCGCTCTGCAACGGAATGTCGTCAGCCATCGGATGACCGACGAAGCGCGCATCGATGCCATGCCGTGCGTAGATCGGCGGCTCCATCGGGAACAGGCAAAGCACCAGATCGGCGCTGGCGCCGATCTTCTCGGCCCGCTTCTCGCGCCAGGCCCACACCGACGGGCTCACGTAGTGCACCGTGGTGATGCCGCGCTCCTTCAGCCAGCGCTCCACGCCCAGGTTGAAGTCCGGGGCGTCGATGCCGATGAAGACATCCGGCCGCCAGTCCAGCGCACGCGTGCGGAACTCGCCGCGCAGCTTCAGCAGGCGCGGCAGGTGGCGCAGGATTTCGGTCAGCCCCATCACCGCCAGCTCGCTGGCATCGAACCAGGTCTGGCAGCCGGCGCTGCGCATGGCATCGCCGCCGATGCCGGCGAACTCGGCGTTGGGGAAGCGCTGCCGCAGTTCGCGGACCAGGCCGGCACCGAGCAGGTCGCCGGATGCTTCGCCCGCGACCAGTGCGATCCGCACCGGGCGGTCGGATGCGCGTGGCGTGGCCACGATGGTGGTCTCCAGCGCACCCACAACCGCCGCGAGCTCGATGATCTCGGCGGTCGTGCCGGTGGGAAGGGGCCCGCCCGGTCCCGTCATCGCAGCAGCGGCCTCTCGGCGTGCTCGATGAAGTCCAGCAGGTCCTTCACGTCCGCGCTGTGCAGCGCCTGTTCGGCCAGCTGCACCTTGGCTTCGGCCAGCGGCAGGCCGGCCACATACAGCGTGCGGTAGGCGCGCTTGATGCTGGCGATGCGCTCGGCGTCGAAACCGCGGCGCTTCAGTCCTTCACTGTTGATGCCACGCGGTCGGCCCAGCGAATCGCTGCCCACCATCGTGAACGGCGGTACGTCGCCATTGGTCAACGCGCCCATTCCCAGGAACGCATGCGCGCCGATCCGGCAGAACTGATGGGCACCGGCGAAGCCGCTGATGATCACGTAGTCGCCCACGGTCACGTGGCCGGCCAACGTGGTGTTGTTGGAGAACACGCAGTGGTCCCCGACATGGCAGTCGTGCGCCACGTGGGTGTAGGCCAGCATCCAGTTGTCGTTGCCAACCGTGGTGATGCCGCCGCCGCCTGCGGTGCCGCGGTTGATGGTGACGAACTCGCGGATGACGTTGTCATCGCCGATCACCAGCTCGGTGCGTTCGCCCGTGTACTTCTTGTCCTGCGGCTCGCCGCCGATCGCGGCGTGGCCGATGAAACGGTTGTTGCGGCCGATCCGGGTCGGACCGTGGATGGAGCAGTGCGGACCGACCTCGGTGCCGGCGCCGATCTCGACATCGGCACCGATCAGGCTGAACGCGCCGATGCGGACATCGGGCGCCAGCCGGGCCGACGGGTCGACCACGGCGGTGGGATGGATCAGGGGGGCGTTGTCGCTCATCGCAGGTCTCCTGCCGGACTCATTCGCGGGTGCCGGCGCACAGTACTTCGGCGCACGCCACGATCTCGCCGTCGACCTTGGCCACGCAGTCGTACACGGCCATGTTGCGGATCACGCGCTTGATCTCCACGTGCATTTCCAGCACGTCACCGGGAACGACCTGCTTGCTGAAACGGGCCTTGTCCACCTTGACCATGTAGAACAGCTTGGACTGCGCATCGCGGCCCAGGGTGAGCTGGGTGAGCACGCCACCGGCCTGGGCCATCGCTTCGATGATCAGCACGCCGGGCATGATCGGCTGGCCCGGGAAGTGGCCCTGGAAGAAGGGTTCGTTGATGCTGACGTTCTTGGTTGCGACGATGGTGCGCTTGTCGTAGTTGATCGACACGACCTTGTCGACCAGCAGGAACGGGTAACGGTGCGGGATCAACGCCTGGATCTCGGTGATGTCCGGCAGCTTCTGTTCGTGGCTCATTCCTTCTCCTTGCTCACAGACAGGATGCGACGGGCCAATGCATCGAGCTGCTTGAAGCGCGCGGCGTTTTTGCGCCACGTGCGGTTGTCGGTCAGTGGGGTGCCGGACGAATACTCGCCCGGCTCATGAATGGAGTTGCGCACCACCGACTTGCCGGTGATGACGACCTTGTCGCAGATTTCGAGGTGGCCGACCACGCCGACGGCGCCGCCGAGCAGGCAGTAGCGGCCGATCTTGGCGCTGCCGGCGATGCCGGTGCAGCCGGCGATGGCCGAGTGCGCACCGATCTGCACGTTGTGTGCGATCTGCACCAGGTTGTCCAGGCGCACGTCGTTGTCGAGCACGGTGTCTTCCAGCGCGCCGCGGTCCACGCAGGTGTTGGCGCCGATCTCGCAGTCGTCGCCGATGCGCACGCCGCCGAGCTGCGGCACCTTGATCCAGTGGCCGGCATCCATTGCCAGGCCGAAGCCGTCGGCGCCGAGCACGGCACCGGGATGGATGCGCACGCGCTTGCCGAGCTTGACCCGGGTCACCAGGGTCACCCGTGCGATCAGCTCGCAGCCGGTGTCCAGGGTGCAGTCCTCGCCGATGATGCTGCCGGGGCCGACGATGCAGTTCTCACCGACGACGCTGCGCGCGCCGATGGTGACGAACGGGCCGATGTGGGCGCTGGCGGCCACCTGCGCATCCGGATCGATGATCGCGCTGGGGTGGATGCCTGGCGGACGGGTCGGCGCGATGTCGAACAGCGCGGCGATCTTGGCGAAGGTCGTGTACGGGTCCTTGGCCACCAGCGCGGTGCCGGGTGCGGCCTCGGCATCCTCGGCGCGCAGCACCACGATGCCGGCCTGGCTGTCGGCCAGTTGGGCGCGGTAGCGCGGGTTGGCCAGGAAGGTCAGCTGGCCGGGGCCGGCATGGGCAAGGGTGGCCACGCCACGGATGGCGGTGCTGCCATCACCGTGGACCTGCAGGCCAAACTGCTCGGCGAGTTGCTGGGCGGTATAGGAAGGAGTATTCACGCCGGAAGTTTACCGTGTGCCGTGACTTCGGTCATGTTCGGCCCTTTCCGGGCCTGATCCACCACGCGCGTACGATGGGCTGTGTACCCCCCGGCTGTGCCCGGCTGCTGTTGGATTCAGGCGAACAGCGTGTGGCTGAAGGGACGTCTGGCTTGGGTGGGTCGGGGCGGGTTCGCGGCGGACGTCCCGGCGCGGGGCTACCCGGCGGCGGCTCCAGCCCGTAGCAGGTGAAATGCTGCCGTTCGCCGTTTGCTTTGCGGCTTGAGGCTCGAAAACAGAAACGCCGGGACATGCCCGGCGTTTCTGCTGATGCGTCCGACGCTTAGAACTGGCCGCCGAACGTGAACTGGAGACGCTCGATCTCGTCGCCGTCTTCCTTCTTGAGCGGGAAGGCGTAGCTGATCGAGATCGGACCGACCGGTGCGCGCCACAACAGCGCCACACCGGTGGACACGCGCAGCTCGTTGGCCTTGAAGTTGTCCACCCCGGTGTACACGTTGCCGAAGTCCAGGAACGCCGAGATGCGTGCCGACGGGCTGTCGAACAGACGCGGGAAGTACGCTTCGATCGAGCCGACCGTCTTCAGCGAACCGCCCAGCGGCTGGCCGTTGCTGTACCCGTTGATGGCTTCCGAACGCGGGCCCAGCGTGTTGTCTTCGAAGCCGCGCACCGAGTTGGTGCCGCCGGCGTAGAAGTTCTCGTAGAACGGCAGGCCCGTGGCGGTCACGGTCTTGCGGTAGTCCGGCGAGGACGTATTGCAGTTCACTGTCTGCGTCGGATTCGGGTTGTCGGTGGTGGGCGGGGTGTAGCAGAGGTCGCGGGTGACGTCCTTGCCGTAGCTGTCGCCGTAGCCGATTTCCGCGCGGGTGTTGATCACCAGCGACGGCATGATCGGCCAGTACTTGGAGAACTGGTAGTTCAGCTTGTAGTACTCGACCGTCGAGCCCGGCAGCGTGGTCTCCAGGCCGACGCGCTGGTAGGTACCGCGGGTGGGCATGAAGTAGTCGTTGCGGGTATCGCGCGCCCAGCCCAGCTCGGTACGCCAGGAGTGGAACGTGCGCTGGCCGACCGCGTTGATGTAGTCGATGATCGCCTCCGGCGTGGCCTCCCGGTAGGTGGTGATCTGGTTGCTGTCGATGCCGAACATCAGCGAGACGGTGTCGTTCTCGGTGATCGGCACGCCGAAGATCATCTGCGCCGCACCGTTGGTGCTGTTGTACTGCGCGGTGTTGAAGTCGGAGTAGTCCAGTTCGCGCCAGGACAGGTTGTAGCCCAGCGAGACGCCGTCATCGGTGAAGTAGGGGTTGGTGTAGGAGAAACCGTAGCGCTGCAGGTAGCTGCTGCGCGAGGCTTCGACCGACACGCGGTTGCCGCCGCCGAGGAAGTTGTTCTGCGACAGCTGCACCGAGGTGGTCATGCCGTAGGACTGCGAATAGCCCAGGCCGAACACGAAGCTGCCCGACGTGGTTTCCTTGACGTTGTAGACCACGTCCACCTGGTCGTTGCTGCCGGTGACCTGCGGGGTTTCCACGTCCACCGCCTCGAAGTAGCCCAGGCGCTGCAGGCGGATCTTGGAGCGGTCGATCGCGGCCTGCGAGTACCAGCTGTTCTCGAACTGGCGCATTTCGCGACGCAGCACTTCGTCGGAGGTGCGGGTGTTGCCCTTGAACGTGATGCGGCGCACCTGCACGCGCGGACCCGGCACGACCTGCATGTTGATCGCCACGGTACGGTCGGCGCGGTTGCTGGTCGGGATCGGGTTGACCTTGGCAAAGGCGTAGCCGATGTTGGACAGCGAATTGGTGATCGCATCCGAGCTGAATTCCAGCAGCGCACGCGAGAACGTGTCGCCGGACTTCTGGATCACCATGCGCTCGACATCCTCCTGCGGCAGGATGGTGTCGCCGGTGACCTTGATCTCGGAAATCTTGTACTGCTCACCCTCGGTCACGCCGGCGGTGATGAACATGTCGCGCTTGTCGGGGCTGATCGACACCTGGGTGGAGTCGATGCTGAAGTCCACGTAGCCGCGGTCCAGGTACCAGGAGTTGAGCTTTTCCAGGTCGCCGGACAGCTTTTCCTTGGAGTACTGGTCGTCGCGGCGATACCACGAGGCCCAGTTGTGCTCCTTGGATTCCCAGGTTTCCAGGATGTCCTCGGAGGCGAACTTCTCGGTGCCCACCAGGTTCACGTGCTGGATCTTGGCGGCCTTGCCTTCCTTGATCGCGATGGTGATGTCCACGCGATTGCGGTCCAGCGGGCTCACGGTCGGGGTGATGTCGACGTTGTATTTGCCGCGATCGTTGTACTGGCGGCGCAGTTCCTGGGTCACGCGGTCCAGGCTCAGGCGGTCGAAGGTGCCGCCCTCGGTCAGGCCGATGTCGCTCAGGCCCTTGAGCAGCTGGTCGCTCTTGATGTCCTTGTTGCCGGTGACGGTCAGCTTGTTGATCGCCGGGCGCTCACGCACGGTCACCACCATGATGTTGCCCTGGCGGTCGATCTGCACGTCTTCGAAGAAACCGGTCTTGTACAGGGCGCGGATGGTCTCGCCGACCTTGTTGTCGGTCAGGGTGTCGCCACGCTCCACCGGGAGGTAGGTGAACACGGTACCGGAGGTGATGCGCTGCAGACCATCGACACGGATGTCGCTGACGGTGAAGGGCTCGGCTGCCTGCGCCAGGGCGGGCGCGCCGAAACCGGCGGCGAGTGCGAGGGCAAGCAGGCGGCGATTGGGGAGTCGCGTCATGTCACGTCCGGTTGGAGTCGATTTCAACATTGCGGGATGCCGGCGTGTAAGACGACGACAAAAGAAAAAAGTTCATCGCTGGGCCAGACCAAGGATGTCGTTGTAGAACGCCAATCCCATCAGTCCCGCCAGCAGCGCCAGGCCGATGTACTGACCGGCGGCCATGGCGCGCTCACTGAGCGGGCTGCCCTTGACCAACTCAATAAGGTAATACAGCAGGTGCCCGCCGTCCAAGATGGGGATGGGCAGCAGGTTGATGATGCACAGGCTCAGCGACAGCAGGGCCAGGAAATACAGGAACCAGTCCACCCCGCGCTTGGCCGTGCCATTGGCCACCTGGGCGATGGTGACCGGCCCGGACACGTTCTTCAGGGAGGCGTTGCCGGTCACGATGCGGCGCATCATGCCCAGCGAATCGCCGGCCAGGCGGGCGGTTTCGCGCAGCGCCACCGGCACGGCGGCGAACGGGCCGAACTTCAGCTCGGCGTCGTAGGCCGGGGCATGGCCCTGCGGGAAGGCGATGCCGAGCTGCCAGGTCGCCTGGCCGCGCGGACCCTTGCCCGCCTGGGGGGTGACCTCGAGCGCCAGCCGTTCACCGGCACGCAGCACGTCGATCATGCCCGCGCCACCGCGCTGGCCAAGCGCCAGCACCTGGGCCGGCACCTGGTCGGCCGCTTCGATGCGCTGTCCGTCCACGGCCACGATCAGGTCGCCCGGCAGCAGCACGCCGTCCGCCGCCGAGCCCGGCACCACGCTGTCCACCAGTGCCGGCTGCAGCCAGTACTGCCAGTTCAGGCCCGCCAGCACCGGAACACGGCGCTCGTCGAAGCCGGCCGGCAGCTGTGACAGCGGCAGGAGGCGGGTGCGCTGCTGGTCCTGGGTGTCCAGCACCTCGACCTGCGCGTCCTTGCGGTCCATCGCCGCCGTGGTCAGGGCCATGCTGGCCTCGCCGGCGGTGACGACGTCGCGCCCGTCCACCCGCAGCACCCGGTCGCCGGCCTGGAGGCCGGCGGCCTGGGCCATGCCCGTGGTGCGGCCGATGGTGGCCGAATAGTCCTGGCGACCGATCACGAACATCGCCCAGAGCAGGGCCACGCAGAGCAGCAGGTTGGCCAGCGGGCCGGCGGCCACGACCGCGATCCGCTGCCAGACGGTCTTGTTGTTGAAGGCCTGCGAGCGCTCGGCCAGCGGTACCTCGACCTCGCGCTCATCGAGCATCTTCACGTAGCCACCGAGCGGAATGGCGGCAATCGCGAATTCGGTGCCGGCGCGGTTGCGGCGCATCCACAGGGGCCGGCCGAAGCCGACAGAGAAGCGCAGTACCTTCACCCCACAGCGGCGCGCGACCCAGTAGTGGCCAAACTCATGGAAGGTCACCAGCAGCCCAAGGCTGACGATCATCCACCAGACCGATCCGATGAAGTCACCCATGAGCGATGGCAAAGTAAGAGGGAGCGTCGGGCATTCAGGCGGGGTCGATGGCGGCTTCGGTGATCTGGCGGGCACGGCGGTCCGCGCTCAGCAGGACCTCCAGTGTATCGGCGGACTCCACCGACAGTGTTGACAGAGCGTTAGCCACCAGCGCCGGAATGGCAAGGAAAGCGATCCGACCCTGAAGAAACGCTGAAACCGCCACTTCATTGGCCGCATTGAGCACGGCCGGCGCGGTACCGCCGGCGGCCATCGCCTGCCACGCAAGCTTCAGGCAGGGGAAGGCGTCGGTGTCGGGGGCCTCGAAATCCAGCCGTCCCTGGGTCAGCAGGTCCAGCCCGCCGACACCCGAGTCGATCCGGCGGGGCCAGCCCAGGCCGACGGCCAGCGTGGTGCGCATGTCCGGCAGGCCGAGCTGGGCCAGGGTGGACCCATCCACGAACTCGACCAGCGAGTGGACCAGGCTCTGCGGGTGCACCAGCACGTCGATGCGCTCGCCGGGCACGTTGAACAGGTGGTGGGCCTCGATCACTTCCAGGCCCTTGTTCATCAACGTCGCCGAATCGACCGAGATCTTCGGCCCCATCGACCATTTCGGGTGCGCCACGGCCTGGGCCGGAGTGACGTCGGCCAGCTCGGCGCGGCGGCGGCCGCGGAACGGGCCACCCGAGGCGGTGAGGATGATGCGGCGGACGCCGGCCCCGTCCAGGCTGGCGTCACAGGAGCGCAGGCACTGGAAAATGGCGCTGTGCTCGCTGTCGATCGGGATGATCTCGGCGCCGGCCGCGGCAGCCTGGCGCATCAGCAGTTCGCCGGCCAGCACCAGCGACTCCTTGTTGGCCAGCAGGATGCGCTTGCCGGCCCGGGCTGCGGCCAGCGTGGACGACAGCCCGGCCGCGCCGACAATGGCCGCCACCAGGGTGTCGCAGGCATCGCTGGCGGCCAGGGCATCCAGTGCGGCCGCCCCGGCATGCGCTTCGGTGGCCAGCCCGGCGGCCTGCAGGCCGGCGCGAAGGGCCGGATACAGGGTCGCGTCGGCGATCACCGCGTGATCGGGCCGATGCGCCACGCACAGCGCGACCAGCGCGTCGACCTGACGGCCGGCAGCCAGCACGCTGGCGCGATACCGGTCGGGATGGCGTGCCATCACGTCCAGCGCGGATGCGCCGATCGAACCGGTGGCGCCGAACACGGCGACCTGGCGGGGGGTGTTGACGCTGGTCATGCTCAGAATCCGAAGATTTCCTTGCCGAGGGCGAAGACCGGCAGGGCGGCCAGCACGCCGTCGACGCGGTCCAGCACGCCGCCGTGGCCGGGGATGATGTGGCCGGAGTCCTTGGCGCCGGCGTGGCGCTTGATCAGGCTCTCGAACAGATCACCCAGCACCGAGGCGAACACGGTGACGACAGCGGTGATGGTCAGGCCCACCAGGTGGCCGCTCTCGACCCCGGCGATGAAACCGAAGCCCAGCGCGACCAGCAGGCCGGCGACCATGCCGCCGCCCAGGCCTTCCCAGGTCTTGTTGGGGCTGATCCGCGGCGCCAGTTTGGTGCGGCCGAAGGTGCGGCCGGCAAAGTAGGCGCCCGAATCGGCTGCCCACACCACCGCCAACGCGGTCAGCAGCCACAGGTGGCCGTTGCTGCCGCTGGCATGGATCAGCACCAGCGAGGCCCAGGCCGGGACGATGGCCAGGGTGCCGGCGAGCAGCTTGAGCGCACGCGCCGGGCTGCTCGGGCTGGCGCCGAAGTTGAAGAAGCGCAGCCATACCAGGGCCAGCACCCACCAGCCGATGCCGATCAGTGCGGCGATCTGGTACAGCACCAGCGAGCCGTCGCCGGCCCACACGATCAGCACCATCAGCACCAGGTTCAGGACCAGCAGCACGGTGCGGGCGAGGGTGTCGTCGACATCGGCCAGCTTCAGCCATTCCCACAGGCCGATCAGGAACACGGCGGCGGCGGCGGCGGCCAGCCACGGGGTCGGCAGCAGCAGGATGGCCGCAATGGCGACCGGCGCCATGATCAGTGCGGCGATGACTCGGGTTCTGGTCATGGGGTCGTGGTCTCGGTGGCCAGGGCGGCGATCTGGGCGCTGGTCAGGCCGAAACGACGTTCACGCGCGGCGTAGGCATCCAGGGCCTGCTGCAGGACGGCGGCATCGAACTCGGGCCACAACACGTCGGTGAACCACAGTTCGGTATAGGCCAGCTGCCACAGCAGGAAATTGCTGATGCGGGTGTCGCCGCCGGTGCGGATGAACAGATCCGGGGGCGGCAGGTCGGCCAGCGCGATGCGGCTGCCGAGCAGGGCTTCGTCGATCTGCTCGGGCAGCAGGCGACTGGCCGCCACTTCGGCGGCAAGGTCGCGCGCGGCCTGCGCGATGTCCTGGCGGCCGCCGTAGCTGGCCGCGATGTTCAGGGTCATCGCGCGGTTGTCGGCGGTGCGTTGTTCGGCCAGCTGCATGCGGCTGACCAGGCCGGCGCCGAAGCGCTGGCGGTCGCCGATGAAGCGTACGCGGACCCCGCGCCGGTGCAGCTCGTCCACTTCGCGATCGAGCGCATTGAGGAACAGCTTCATCAGCGCATCCACTTCCTCCTGCGGCCTCCCCCAGTTCTCACTGGAGAAGGCGAACAGGGTCAGCACGGCGATGCCGCGCTCCAGGCAGAAGTCGATGGTGCGATTGACCGCGCGCGCGCCGGCACGATGGCCGATCACGCGCGGGCGACGACGCTTCTGTGCCCAGCGCCCGTTGCCATCCATGATGATGGCCAGGTGGCGGGGCAGGGGCGCGGCAGTGCCGCTGGACGGGGCTGAGGTCATGGGGGCTCAGACCGCCATCAGTTCCTTTTCTTTCTCTGCCACGACACTGTCGACGTCCTTGATGGACTTGTCGGTCAGCTTCTGGATGTCGTCTTCACCGCGCTTCTTGTCGTCTTCGCTGATCGACTTGTCCTTGAGCAGCGCGGCGATCGCCTTGTTGGCGTCCTGGCGGATGTTGCGGATGGCGATCTTGGCGCCTTCGCCTTCCTTCTGCACCTGCTTGCCCAGCTCCTTGCGGCGCTCCTCGGTCGGCGGCGGCAGGTTCAGGCGGATCACGGTGCCGGCCACGTTCGGGGTCAGGCCGAGGTCGGAGGCGTAGATGGCCTTCTCGACGTCCTTGATCATGCCCTTGTCGAACAGCGTGATGACCAGCGAATGGCCCTCGGAGACGCTGATCGAGGCGACCTGGTTGAGCGGCGTGTCGGTGCCGTAGGCCTTGACGGTGATCCGGTCCAGCAGCGACGGCGATGCGCGGCCGGTGCGGATGGAGGTGAGGGTGTGCTTCAGAGCATCGATGCTCTTTGCCATGCGCGTCTGCGCGTCCTGCTTGATATCGTTGAGCATCGCCCGAATCCTGGATGTAACTGGAATCGGGCGATTATAGGCGAATACGGGCCGATACCGGGCCCATCGGCACCAGTTCCGCGCCGCTGCGTGGGCTGCGGTTGCGGAATCGGTGCCGTTTGCCGGCGGCGGCGGGGGTCAGGCAGCGCTGTCGCGGCCCTGCACCAGGGTGCCGATGTTCTCGCCGTGCAGGATCTTCAGCAGTTCGCCCGGCTGGCCCATGTCGAACACGCGCAGCGGCAGGTCGCTGTCGCGCGCCAGTGCGAAGGCGGCGGTATCCATCACTTCCAGGCCGCGGCGGATCACTTCGTCGTAGCTCAGCGTGTCAAAGCGCACGGCATCGCTGTACTTGTTGGGGTCCTTGTCGTAGACGCCATCGACCTTGGTGGCCTTCAACAGCAGATCCGCGCCGATCTCGATGGCGCGCAGGGCGGCACCGGAGTCGGTGGTGAAGAACGGGCTGCCGACGCCGGCGGCGAAGATCACCAGGCGACCCTTTTCCAGGTGCCGGATGGCGCGGCGGCGGATGTAGTCCTCGCACACATCGTTGATCTTGATCGCGCTCATCACGCGCGCCTTGGCGCCGAGCTTTTCCAGCGCATCCTGCATGGCCAGCGCGTTGATCACCGTGGCGAGCATGCCCATCTGGTCGCCGGTGACGCGGTCCATGCCGCCTGCGGCCAGGCCGGCGCCGCGGAAGATGTTGCCGCCGCCGATGACCAGGGCGACTTCAGCCCCGGCCTGCTGGGCCTCGAGCACTTCACGCGCCAGCCGGTGGATCACTTTGGGGTCGATGCCGTAGTCCTCGTCTCCCATCAGCGCCTCCCCGGAAACTTTCAGCAGGATGCGGCGATAGGTGAGATTGGACATGGTGGCCTCTGGATGCGTGGAAAACGCGGGAATTCTACTGGAAGCCGGGCCGCGGAGCAGGATTATTTTGCTGCACTGCGGCGTCCGTGGCGGGACCGCCGGGGGCCTGTCGTCACGGCCCCGTTCAGGCCGGGGCGGAGCTCGGGGAGCGAGCGATGACGCGGTTGCGGCCCAGGTTCTTGGAGCGGTACAGCACGTCGTCGGCGGCCTTCAGCAGGTCCTGAACATCGGCGAAACGCTCGTAACCGCCCTGGGTCGCCACGCCGGCCGAGAAGGTCACGAACAGGGGGCCTCCCTCCAGTTCGGCCATCGGCGTGTTGACGATGTTGGCCAGGACCCGGCGTACCACTTCCAGGGCCACCGGTTCGGTGGTGTTGGGCAGCAGGGCGATGAACTCCTCGCCGCCGAAGCGGGCCACGGTGTCGCTGTTGCGGAGCTGCTCCTGCAGCTTGCTGGCGAACATGCGCAGGACCTGGTCGCCCATCAGGTGGCCGTGGGCATCGTTGATCTTCTTGAAGTCGTCCAGGTCGATGAAGGCCACCGACAGGGGCCAGCCGTGCCGGGTGGCGCGCAGGAACTCCTGTTCCAGCACGGCCTCGAGCTGGCGGCGGTTGAGGACGCCGGTCAGGGCATCGCGATGGGCCTGCTCGGCCAGCCGGTTGGCGCGCGCCTCGAATTCATCGGCGCGCTTGCGGGCCTGGGCGGCGTCCTGCATCTCGCGCAGGTTGCGCAGGGTGGCCAGTTCCTGGGCGTGGTCGATCAGCTGCTGGACGCGCGCCGGGGAGAACAGGGTGGTCTCGAACAGGGCGCCGATGTCCGGCAGCGCTTCGCTGATGCGCGCCAGGACCTGGTCGAACTGGGCGCTGTCCAGCTGCAGCCGGGTATTGACCAGCTGCAGGGCGTGTTCGCGGGCCGCATCGGCGTCGCGGCTCAGCCAGATGTCGGCTACCGCGCCCGAGACGGCGACGCAGGCCTGGAAGGTGTCTTCGGTGGCCTCGGGCTGCTCGCTGCGCGCGATGCTCTCCACCAGGTAGCGCGGCAAGGCCCACGCTTCGGCGATCCAGGCGCCTACGTCGGCATGGCTGCAGGCGAGGTGTTCACGTTCCAGTGCCACCAGCGCGTCGTTGTCGGCGGCCTGGCGGAGCAGGGGCAGATAGCGTTCCGGCTCGGCCTGGGCCAGCGCGAGCACGCCGATGTCCTGCAGCAGGCCGGCCAGCATCAGCTCTTCGGCCTTGCGCAGACCCCGCGCCTGGCCGAGCAGGCTGGCGGCGAGGGCGCTGAGAATGCTGCGTCGCCATGCGCGTTCGCGCAGGTCCTGGCCTTCGCCCGGGTCGGTGAGCCCCTGGGTCACGGTGAAGCCAAGGGCGAGGCTGACGGTGGCGTTGAGGCCGAGCATGGTCAGTGCCTGGCCGAGGTTTTCGATCCGGCGGCGGCTGGCGTACAGCGGCGAGTTGGCGATGCGCAGCATGCGCGCGCTCAACGCCATGTCGATGGCGATGATGTCGGCGGCAGTGGTGATGTCCGCTTCCGGGTCCTGCGCCAGCTCGATGATGCGCAAGGCGATACCGGGTGGCGAGGGCAGGTTGCGGCAGAGCGCCAGGGCGGCTGTCAGCTCGGGAGGCATGGCGGGGCTATTGATGTGTTGTGGCAAGAATACATGGTGTGCGTCACAGATTTGATCGTGGATTCTTGCGTTGTTATGGAAACTGGCGTTGGCAATGGTGCGCCGAGGCGCCATGCAAGGCAAAACCAGTGGGCAGACTGCAGGGGGCAGGCGCGACAGGTTCTTTGGTAACACATCCGCCGACGAATGGGGGAGTGGCGGGTGAGAGGTGGGGGCCTGCGGTTCGAAGGCGTGCGCCGTTGGGGCGGTGGGCGCTACCATTCGCGGTCTCAATCTCAAGGACGTTGTCCCCATGACCGTGAAGTCGCTTCAGGAGTTTCTGTCCACCACGCAGGAAAAGGATGTGAGCGCCGACGCGTTCGAGCTGGAAAGCCCGCGGATGCTGGAGGTGCGTGTCGATGGTCTGGTGTGGGCCAAGGCGGGGTCGATGGTGGCGCGCAAGGGCGGGGTGAAGTTCACCCGCCAGGGCATCCTGGAGCAGGGGCTGGGCACGCTGCTGAAGAAGATGGTCAGCGGCGAAGGCCTGCAACTGATGAAGGTGGAAGGGCAGGGGCGGGTGTACCTGGCCGATGCGGGCAAGAAGGTGACGCTGCTGCGGTTGGCGGGCGAGTCGATCTTCGTCAACGGCAACGATGTGCTGGCCTTCGAAACCGGGATCGAGTCGAAGATCACGATGATGAAGAAAGTGGCGGGGATGCTGTCCGGCGGGCTGTTCAACATCAGGTTGAGCGGGCACGGCATCGTGGCCGTGACGTCGCACTACGAGCCGATGACGCTGCGGGTGACGGCGCAGGGCGGGCCGGTGTTCACCGATCCGAACGCGACGGTGGCGTGGTCGGGTTCGCTGTCGCCGGAGGTGGTGGCGGATGTGTCGCTGGGCACGCTGGTCGGTCGCGGCTCGGGCGAGAGTCTGCAGATGAAGTTCGCCGGCGAAGGCTGGGTGGTGGTGCAGCCCTACGAAGAAGTGTCGTTCCAGTCAAAGGGCTGAGGGGCGCTGCAACGTCAACGGCGGCGATGTCACGCGCAGAGGCGTGGAGCAAAAAAAAGCCCGGCGTCAGCCGGGCTTTTTCGTTATCGCGCTGGAGGCGATGGATCAGGCCAGACCGGCCTGCTTCATCACTTCGGCCGCGTAGTCTTCCACGACCTTCTCGATGCCTTCGCCAACGGCCAGGCGCTTGAAGCCGACCACGTCGCCGCCGGCCGCCTTCAGCACCTGCTCGACCGACTGGTTGGTGTCCAGCACGTACGGCTGGCCGTACAGGGTCACTTCGTTGACGATCTTGGCGATCTTGCCGCTGATGATCTTTTCCAGGATGTCGGCCGGCTTGGACTTGTCCTTGTCGGACATCTTGGCCAGTTCGATTTCCTTTTCCTTCGCCACGAAGTCGGCCGGCACATCGGCCGCCTTGTTGTGCGGCGGGTTCATGGCAGCCACGTGCATGGCCAGGCCACGGGCCAGCTCGGCGTCGCCGCCGGCCAGTTCAACCAGCACACCGATGCGGCCGCCGTGCACGTAGGCAGCGACGTTGTTGGTCGATTCCAGACGCACGATGCGACGCACGTCGACCTTCTCGCCGACCTTGGCGATGACGGCGGCGCGGGCTTCTTCGATGGTCTCGCCGGTCGGCAGCTTGGCGGCCTTCAGCGCGTCGATGTCGGCAGCGCCCGAGCTCAGGGCGGTGGCGGCAACGGCCTTGGAGAAGTCCAGGAAGTTGCTGTCCTTGGCGACGAAGTCGGTTTCGGAATTGATCTCGACCAGCACGGCCTTGTTGCCGTCCTGGGCGGCAACGATGATGCCTTCGGCAGCAACGCGGTCAGCCTTCTTGTCGGCCTTGGCCAGGCCCGACTTGCGCAGCCATTCGGCCGAGGCGTCGATGTCGCCGCCATTTTCGGTGAGTGCCTTCTTGCACTCCATCATGCCGGCGCCGGTGCGCTCGCGCAGTTCCTTGACCAGGGAAGCAGTGATTTCCACGGGATTTCCTCACGAAAGAAAGGGGTTGGGCCGGCATGGTGGCCGGCCCGTGTGACAGTGTCCTGTCGTCGCGCCGTCGGCAGCGGACAGGATCGGTGGGCGCGTGGCGCCCACCAGGGGCCTGGATCAGGCCTGGGCTTCGCCCTTGTCGGCAGCGGCCTTCTTGGCCGGAGCGCGACGAGCCGGCTTGCCTTCTTCGGCGGCCGCGGCTTCGGCGAACTCTTCTTCACGGACGGTGGCGGCGTGCGGCGCAGCAGCCTTGCCTTCCAGCACGGCGTCGGCAGCGGCGCGGGCGTACAGCTGCACAGCGCGGATGGCGTCGTCGTTGCCCGGGATCGCGTAGTCGACCAGTTCCGGGTTGTAGTTGGTGTCGACGACAGCGATCACCGGGATGCCGAGCTTCTTGGCTTCCTTGATGGCGATGTCTTCGTGGCCGATGTCGATGACGAAGATCGCGTCCGGCAGACGGTTCATGTCCTTGATGCCGCCCAGCGAGGCTTCCAGCTTGTCACGCTCGCGACGCAGGCCCAGCACTTCGTGCTTGACCAGCTTGTCGAAGCTGCCGTCGGTTTCGCCGGCTTCCAGTTCCTTCAGGCGGGCAACCGACTGCTTGACGGTACGGAAGTTGGTCAGGGTGCCGCCCAGCCAACGCTGGTTCATGAACGGCATGCCGCAACGCTCGGCTTCTTCGCGGATCGACTCGCGGGCGCTGCGCTTGGTGCCCAGGAACAGGATGGTGCCGCGCTTCTGGGCAATGCTGGAAATGAAGTTCATCGCGTCATTGAAGAGCGGAACGGTCTTTTCCAGGTTGATGATGTGGATCTTGCCGCGGGCGCCGAAGATGTACTGGCCCATCTTGGGGTTCCAGTAACGGGTCTGGTGGCCGAAGTGGACGCCGGCTTCCAGCATCTGACGCATGGTGACCTGGGGCATTGCAATACTCCTGAGTGGGAACCGGCCGCCACGGGTAATAGATGGGCGGTCCGCCGCGAGGCGGGTGGTTCCGGGGTTGGGCTTCCCGGTCGTCTCCGTGGCCGAACTCCTTGCGGAGCACCCCGGCACGGATGGGGACGACAGGTGTGGATTCACCGGTGACGTCCGGTGTGGACGGTTTTCACGCGAAGAGCGCGGGAAATCCCGTCGATTATAGCCCGGCTGCGGCGGCCGGCGCAATTGGCGGGGTGGCCGGGGCCAGATCGGCCTGGGCGGCATCGTCCAGGCGGGCCTGGAAACGGCCGCGGTGGTAGCCGGCCGCCCGGGCCGGCAGGGACCATTGGCGCATCCGGCCCGGCAGGACGTAGCCGGCCAGGCCGGGGATCAGCGGGTGGCGCCGGCCGTGGTGGTCCACGAAGGCCAGGTCGGCCAGGCGGACATGGCGAGGGCCGTCATTGTAGAGCCGAAGGGACGGGCCGGGCAGGGCGTCGCCGAGCTGCACGGTCAGGGCGGGCGGACCTGCCGCGTCGCCGTCCGGGGCCAGGAACACCGGCAGCGAGACCTGCAGGGGCGGGCTGTCCGGCCCTGCGCGGAGCAGCAGCCGGTAGCTGCGCTCCTGCGCCAGCGGGCCGCTGTCCAGCCGCACCACGCGCAGCCGCTGCCGGCCGCCCGGGGCAATGGTGAGCCGGGTCGGGCTCAAGGCCACGTCATCGGCCGGGGTCAGCAGCTCCCGGTCGGGCGTCTGCTCCCAGCGATACAGCCGTGCGTGGCCCGTCCATGCGCCCGGGTGGGTATTGTGCAGCCAGAGTTCGCCGTCGGCGCTGCCGGCGGGGAGGGCGACCTGCAGCGGCGCGATCTCCAGCGCCTGGCCCGCCGCGACGCCGGGCAGCAGCCCTGCCAGCACGGCAAGCAGCGCCGCCCGCGGCGCGATCAGAAGATGAAGGTGGGAGGCCATGCGCGCTCCGGGCCGGGCGGTGCCGTTTCATCGGCCGGGGCCAGTGCCTGCACCTGCGCAGGTGGCGGGGTGCCATCGTCGCTGCGCTGGTGGGCCGCCTGACAGGCGTCCGTCGCCGGGCCGGACGGCAGACGGCATGCCTCGACGACCCGCAGGGTGATGCGCAGGGGCGTGGCGGGGGCGCACAAGGCTGCGGGGACGGCCAGGCTGGCGAGCAGGCTCAGCGCCAGCAGCGGGACGGAACGGCGGCGGATCATCCACGTCGACAACAGGGAGGGCGACGGGGTTATCGGCGTTGTGGCGCCATGCTTGAGGGAACGCCACCGGCCTAGAACGTGATGGTGACCTGGACGCGGTCGTTGTAGCTGCCTTCGGCCACCGCACCGACCGTGGCCGGTGCGCGGCCGTACACGGTGATCGGCTGCGCGCTGCCGGTGCCCGTCTGGGCAAGGGTGTCCACGTTCTGCGTAGTGCCCCAGCGCAGGGTGCGCGCGCTGTCGCGGTACAGCTCATAGGGAATGGTGTAGGCGGCGTTGGTGACGTGCCGCATCCGCCGCACGCTGGTGCCACCGGCATACAGGCCGTTGTCCAGCGCGACCGTGAACGGCGTGCGCTTCAGGCAGGTGGTGGTGATGGTGGAGGTCTGGTCGATCGCGCTGGCGATGCTGCCGGCGCGGCTGCCGAAGTCCATGTCGGTGGCGACCGTGGCGCTGCATTGCGCGAGCACGTTGGCGGTCACGGTGAACGGGAAGGCGTCGGTGGCGGTCTTGTGCCCGGTGGTGCCGGCGGTGCAGGTCGCCGGGGTGGTCGAGCCGCCCAGGAGAACTTCGTTGTAGGCGTATTCCAGGGTGACCGCGCTGCCGGAAAAACTGCTGGTGTAGCTGCCGAAGGCCAGCGCCTGGTTGGCCGGGATCTGGCCGTAGAGGGTCAATGTGACTTCGCCATTGCCACCCAGGACAGGCACCGGGTACTTCAGATCGACGACCTGCGCCGGGGGCGTTCCGCCCGGCAGCAGTCCCCACGGGATGGTGCGCGCGGCATTGGTGTAGAGCTGGAACGACATGGTGTCGCCGAAGGTGTTGGTCATGCCGCGGAACGGGGACAGGGTGGTGCCCGTGCTGCCGGTTCCGATGCCGACACAGACCCGGACCGACGCGTCGGCGAGCAGGGACAGGCCGACGGTGCTGCACTGGATCTTGAACGACACCATCACATTGGTCGGCGCCGCTGCGCCATTGGTGATGGTGCCAAAGGCGAGCGCGCCCGGGGCGGTCGCGGTGCAGGTGGTGGCTGCCCGCGCAGGCGCCGGTACCAGCCACAGGCACGCCAGCAGCGCCGCCAGCGGCAGTCCGCTGTGCCAGGCGCTGCTCATGGGGGCACCGGCAGGCAGCGCAGCGGGCCGATGCGCAGGGGCGTGCCGTCGGCCGCGCCGACCACCGCGACCTCGACCTCGCAGCGGCCGGTCTCTGTCTCCACGCGCAGGCGGCTCTGCGCAGGCAGATCGTCGAGGTAGGCCTCGCCGTCATAGCCCACGATGGTCCGGCGGCCATCGGGCAGGTGCACGCGGCTGCCCGGGGGCAGGGCCAGGCCCAGCGGATCGTGCAGTACCACGGTGGCCTGGCGGGTGCGCCGCAGCCCGAAGGCAACGCCCAGTCCGGCGTTCTGGCGCGGCGTCACCCAGGTGTCCACCCGGTCGGCGCGCATCTCGGCCGGCAGGTCGAGGGTGTCGATGGAGAGGCGGTTGCGCTGCCAGGACAGCAGCGGGGTGACCAGCAGCAGGCCGTTGGCATCGGTCACCCCGATCAGTCGGTTCTCCAGGCGCACCGGGATGCCGCCGATACCATCGGTGGAAACCACCGCGAACGCATCCGGCACTTCGCGTGCGGCAAAGGCATGGCCCCCCATCCAGACCAGGCTGCCGGCGGCATTGGCATAAGCGAAGTTGGCATCGCCCTGGCGCGAGGCGCCGAGTGCGTAGCGGCCGACCCGGTTCAGCCAGCCCAGTTCGGCCAGTCCGCCGGCACCACCATCGCCATCGCGGGCCTGCAGCCGCCAGCCGAACCCACCCTGGCTGCCGTCCCCCGGAACCGGTTGCGAGACATCCACGGCATACAGACGGCGGTCGCCGTTGCGCTGGGCCGACACGCTGCTCTGTCGGTTGCGGCCCAGGCTGGCCGACACCGACAGGTAGACGCTGCGGTCGTCACGGTCGGACAGGTCCTGGTTGAAGGACAGGTAGGCAGACCAGCGCGCCGAGAAGGTCTTGTTCCAGAACAGGCTGGCGTAGCGGTTGTCGTCACCGTCGGGATAGGACAACCGCAGGTAGCTTGCGCTGATCGCGCCGGCGCGGCCCAGGGTCAGGCCCAGGGTGAGCTGGTCGGTGACATCGGGGGGCAGGGCCTCCTGCAGGGCGCCCAGGTCGCGGTAGTCGCCGTGGGTGCGGCGGGTGGCGGCATTGACGTTGACGCGCCGGTTGTTCCAGCTGTAGCCCAGCGCCCACTGGCCACCCTCGCGACCGTTCACACGGCTGCCGGCATACGCTGCGTTGAACACGCCGCCGGGGCCCAGCAGCCACCAGCCGCCGGCGCCGGCGTTGGCCACGCCGCCACCGCCTTCGGCGTGGGCCTCGGCGGTGAAGCGGTTGCTGACACCGTGGCGCCAGGTGCCGCTGACCAGCACCGGGGTGTCGTAGGCGAAGGAGTGGATGCCATATTCGCGGCGCATCCGGCCCACGCCCAGTGACCAGTCGGTGAGGCCTTTGGCGAGCAGCTGCTGGGCGCCGTAGAAGGCGAAGTCCACGGTCTGCATGCGCCCGTAGGCGTCGGTGATCACCACCTGCGCGTTGCCGGCCCCGCTGATGCCGGGCTGGGCGGCGAGCTGGAACGGCCCCACCGGGACCTCGCCGTTGTACTGACGCAGTCCGTCCACGTACAGCTCCACGCTGGAGGGCACCACCGCCTCGCCAAGGAAGGTGGGCGTGGGGGTGAGCACACGGTAGGGCTGCAGTCCGTAGTTGCGGCCGATCTGCACGCCGCCCATGCGTACCGGGCGGCTCCAGTCGACGAACCCGCTGAAGAAGTCGCCCACGGTCAAGGTCGTGGCGCTGTCGGGGAAGTCCAGTTCCCAGTGGCTGTCCAGACGGACGCTTTCGCCGCGCCAGTGGCCACTGCGGCCTTCCTGGTAGGTGCGCAGCAACTGGGTGCTTTCCAGCACGCCACGGCCGAGGCCGAACGCGCGCCACTGGGTGGTGAGGGCCAGGTTGCCCGCATCCTGGTTGTGGCTGGCATACACGTCGTAATTGAGCAGGGCGCCCGGCGACGCGCTGGCCACCGGCGTGGGCGCTGCCGGGCGTTCCAGCAGGGTGGTGGGCAGGGTCAGCTGCGACAGCGGCGCGTCCAGCGCCAAGGTCTGCAGCGCAGCGTCGTAGCGCACCACAACGCCGCCCAGGGCATCCAGTGGCAGCGGGGCCTCACCCCGCACGCTGAAACCGAGCTGGCGCAGGGTGGAGGCCGGGGCCATCAGGCGGCCGGCCTCCAGCGAGAACGGCAGCAGACCGCGTGGACTGCGATTGAGGGTCACATCCAGATACAGCGTCTGCGTTGCCGTCAACGGCGTGGGTGCCGGCAGCATGGCGTCGCCGGACGCGCCGATATCGGCCTCCGCCGCGCTCGCGGCCGGGGGCAACAGGCTTGCAGCCAGCGCCATCCGCACGCACGCCTCAGCGAGACGGTGGCGCAAGGGGGAGCGGGGTCTGGGCCTGCTCGCCATTGATCTTCGCCGAAAGCGTGCCGCCCGCCATCCGGGCTGCGGTGAGTTCCAGGGGCCAGCGCATGGTCTGGCCGCTCAGTACATACCCGAGCAGGCCCGGCTGCACGATCTGCGGTCGCGCGGGGTCGCCCACGGCGAGGTCGGCGATCTGGGCATAGCTGTTGCCGCGGTTATGCACCTGCAGCGCGATGCGCCCCGCGCCGAGATCGACCACGCTGGCCTGCAGGTCCGGGGCCGGCGGTTGTCCGCCGGCCGGCTGCACGAACACCGGCAGCGAGTAGCGCAGTACGAACTGCATGCCCCGGCGGGCCGGGTCGAGCGTTGGTACCTCATCGACGATCACCCGATACGCGAGCTGCGCAGCGGGCGCTTCCGGCTGCACGCGCACCACCCGTATCAGCTGCTGCTGGCCGGCGGCCAGCGACTGCATCGGCGGGCTCACTGCCAGCTCGGTGGTGGGCTCGAGCGCGTCCTTGCCATCGCGCTGCGTCCAGCGGAATACGCGCGCCTGCACGTCCACCGGCGAGGTGCCGCTGTTGCTGACCCACAACGCGTCCGCATTCTGTCCAGGGGTGAGCTGCAGCGAGGTCGGCGCGACCTGCAGGCTGGCGGCGTGGACCATGCCGGCGATGCCGAGCCACAGCCAGGGCAACGCCCGCCATGCCGACGCCGTGGGTCGCCGTGGGCGCCCCGGTCCGAAAGTCAGCATGGCAACCTCAGTAGGAAATGGTGGCGGTGACGGTGTCCTGATAGCTGCCGGTGGCGGCGTTGTTGACGCTGGGATTGGCGATCTGGCCGTACACGTTGTAGGCCAGCGGCAGGCCGGTCCCGATGCCGGCCACGGTGTTGGTGCCGGCGGTGGCACCCCACACGGTGTTGTGGCCGGCATCCTGGTACAGCTGGTAGCCGACAAAATTGTTGGTGGTCACCGCCGCATTGGTGTTCTTCATGCGCCGGGTGGTGACGTCATTGGCCGTGCCCGCGTTGGAGCCGGCGTTGAGCGCGATGGTGTAGGGCGTCAAGGCCGAGCATTGGGCGGTGATCGTGCCCTGGGCGTTGGAGGGGCTGGTGGCGGTGGACAGCGCACTGCCGAAATCCACGTCCGTGGCGGCTGCCGCCGTGATCGTGCAGGCCTTGGTGATGATGATCTTGACGTTGAAGGTGGTCGTATCGGCGGCCAGGGCGGGGGTGGACAGGGCCGCCAGGCCGACACCGACGAGCAGGGGACGCAGGGATCGCATGGGCATTCTCCTTGGACGGGGGTCCTGGATGATCAGGTCGATGCTGACGTACTGCAGGGACGGGCGCCGGGCGGGCGCTACCCTGCTTATAGAAGCGGGGTTGTCGGGGAAACGTGAGGATTTCTGGCCGGATTTGGCGTTTTTTGCGTTCACGCGGCGTCCCCGGCGCACGGCGGCCCCGGTCAGCCAGCCGAACCTCGGCTGTCGGCGTTCCCGCCGGCCCCGTTCAGTCTGGCTCCGGATCGGCGATAATGGTCGCCATGAGCGTGAATCTGAAAACTCCCCAGGAAATCGAACTGATGCGCATCGCCGGCCGTCTGGCCAGCGAGGTGCTCGACATCGTCACCCCGCACGTCAAGCCGGGCGTGACGACCGAAGCGCTGGACCGCATCTGCCACGACCACATCATCAACGTGCAGAAGGCCACGCCGGCCAACGTCGGCTACCGGGGCTTCCCGAAGACCGTCTGCACGTCGGTGAACAACGTCATCTGCCACGGCATTCCCAGCGAAGCCAAGGTCCTCAAGGACGGCGACATCGTCAACATCGACGTCACCGTGATCAAGGACGGCTGGCACGGCGACACCAGCCGCATGTATTACGTCGGCACCCCGTCGGTGATGGCCAGGCGCCTGGTCGACACCACCTATGAAGCGATGTGGCGCGGCATCCGTGCGGTCAAGCCGGGCGCGACGCTGGGCGATATCGGCCATGCGATCCAGAGCTATGCCGAAGCCGAGCGGTTCAGCGTGGTGCGCGAGTACTGCGGCCACGGCATCGGCAAGATCTACCACGACGAACCGCAGGTGATGCACTACGGCCGCCCGGGCCAGGGGCTGGTGCTGCAGCCCGGCATGACCTTCACCATCGAGCCGATGATCAACGAGGGCACCCGCTACAACAAGGTGCTGCCGGATGGCTGGACCGTGGTGACCAAGGACCGCAAGCTGTCGGCGCAGTGGGAGCACATGATCGCGGTCACCGAGACCGGCGTGGACGTGCTGACCCTGTCGCCCGGCGAATCGCAGGTCTGAGCATGCTGCCGGCGAGCCCGATGCTGGACGCGCCGGCCACCTCCGTCGCTGACCCGGAATGGGCGGCGACAGCGCGCCAGTCCCTGCAGCAGGCCGATGCACGCCTGTACCGGCGCTTCGACCAGGGCGACAACATCGAGCGCCTGCTGGCGCTGCGCGCCCGCGCGGCCGACCACCTGATCCGTCTGGCCTGGCAGCGCTGTCTGCCGGCCGAGAGCGGGCTGGCGCTGTTCGCGGTCGGGGGGTACGGGCGCGGCGAACTGTTTCCGCGGTCGGACATCGATCTTCTGATTCTCGGCGAGCCGCCGCGCCAGCGGGCGCAGGAGCCGGCGCTGGCACGCCTGTTCGCCCTGCTGTGGGACTGCGGCCTGCCGGTCAGTCATGCAGTGCGCTCGGCGCAGGAATGCACCGACGCCAGCGCCGACCAGACCGTGCTGACCGCGTTGATCGAATCGCGCCCGCTGGTGGCCGACGATGCCGCCCGGCAGGCGCTGAAGGCAGCGGTCAACGTCGATGGCCTGTGGCCGCCCCGCGAGTTTTTCCTTGCCAAACGCGAGGAGCTGCTGGCACGCCACCGCCGCTTCGGTGATACCGCCGACAACCTCGAACCGGACATCAAGGATGGCCCGGGCGGCCTGCGCGATCTCAACACACTGGGATGGATGGCGCTGCGTGCGTTCGGCGTGCGCGAACTGGAGGCCCTGGTCGGCCTTGGGCATCTGGGGCTGGACGAGGCCACCGCGTTGCGGCGCGAGCGCTGCGCGCTGGCGCAACTGCGCTTTGGCCTGCACCTGGTCGCCAACCGGCCCGAAGAACGCCTGCGCTTCGACTACCAGAAGACCCTGGCCGCACGCCTCGGCTTCGAAGACGACCCGGAGAGCCTGGGCGTCGAGAAAATGATGCAGGGCTTCTACCGCAGCGCCACGGTGGTGCGGCGGATCAGTGACCGCCTGCTGCAGCGCTTTGAAGAACAGTTCGACGGCGAAGCGGTGCCCGAGCCGGTCAGCGTGGGTTTCTCGCTGCGTCGCGGCTACCTGGCCGCCAACGATCCGCAGTGGCCGCAGGGCGATATCGAACAGGTGTTCGCGCTGTTCTCCAGCTGGGCCTACAACCCCGACGTGCGCGGCCTGCATTCGCTGACCGCACGCGCGCTGGCCGAGTCGCTGGCCGCGCTGCCGGCGTATACCGGCGCGGGCGCGGCGGCGCGCGAGCAGTTCATGGCACTGCTGCGCAGCCCGCGCGCGGTCGACACGCTGGCGCGGATGGCCCGCCTGGGCGTGCTCGGCCAGTGGATTCCGGCGTTCGCCCAGGTGTCCGGGCGCATGCAGTTCGATCTGTTCCATGTCTACACGGTGGACCAGCACACCCTGATGGTGCTGCGGAACATCGGGCTGTTCGCCAGCAGCCGCGCCGACGAGCGCTTCTCGATCGCCCACGAGGTGTGGCCGCGCCTGCGCAAGCCGGAGCTGCTGCTGCTGGCGGGCCTGTTCCACGACATCGCCAAGGGCCGCGGCGGCGACCATTCCGAACTCGGTGCGGTGGACGCACGCGATTTCTGCCAGGCGCATGCGCTGAGCGCCTCGGACACCGACCTGGTGGCCTGGCTGGTCGAGCAGCACCTGCGCATGTCGGTGACGGCGCAGAAGCAGGACATTTCCGATCCGGACGTGATCCACCGCTTCGCCACGCTGGTGGCCAGCCGCGACCGGCTGGACTATCTCTATCTGCTGACCTGCGCCGACATCGCCGGCACCAGTCCCAAGCTCTGGAACGCCTGGAAGGACCGGCTGCTGGCCGATCTGTACTTCGCCGCGCGCCGCGCGCTGCGCGACGGGCTCGAAAACCAGATGCCGGCGGCCGAGCGCGTGGCCGAGGCGCGTGACTCGGTGCGCACGCTGGTGCGCGAACGCGGTTACGACGACGCCACCATCGACCGCCAGTTCGCGGTGATGCCCGACGAGAGCTTCATCCGCCTGCGCCCCGAGCAACTGGCGTGGCAGGCTGCAGCGCTGGTGCCGGTGAAGCAGGGCCAGACCCTGGTCAAGGTGCGCCGCATCACTCCTGACGACCAGGCGCTGGAAGTGTTCGTGCATTCGCCCGATCGCGATGGCCTGTTCGCCGCGATCGTGATGACGCTGGACCGCAAGGGCTACGGCATCCACCGCGCGCGCGTACTGGACGGGCCGGTGGACACCATCTTCGATACCTTCGAGGTGACGCCGGCCGACAGCTTCGCCGATGGCGACGCGCCACGGCTGGAGGCGGCGCTGCGCGATGCGCTGGCCGGTGACCTGTCCCGGCTGCGTCCCTCGCGCCGGGCCATTCCCCGCCAGTTGCGCCATTTCCGTTTCGCGCCCCGCATCGAATTCCGCGACATCGCCGACGCAGGCAGCAGCAGCACCCGCTTCAGCCTGGTCGCGCCGGATCGCCCCGGCCTGCTGGCCGATGTCGCCTACGTGCTGCGCAACCAGCGCCTGCGCGTGCACGACGCCCGCATCGCCACCTTCGGCGAGCGCGCCGAAGACATGTTCGTGATCAGCGATGAACACGACCACCCCCTGACCGAATCCGCCAGGCAGCAGCTGCACGACGCCATGCTGGCCTGCCTGGACCCTGATCGAAACGCCGGAGACCCCCGCTGATGGCCACCAAGCCGACCAAGAAGACTGCCGCTACCTCTGCGGCGGCCAAGAAGACTGCCGCCGCCAGGACGGCGCCTGCCGCGAAGGCGCCGGTGGCCGCGAAGAAGGCCGCGCCGCGCAAAGCCGCCGCCGGCAAGGCCGCCGCCAGCCCGACCGAAAGTGCCGCCAAGCGCACCGCCAGCCGGGACGCCACCATCGCCCGCAAATCGCTGCGCAAGCCGGCCACGCCGGGCGTGGAAGAGCTGAAGTTCGGCATCGAGAGCGCCTTCGAGCGCCGTGCCACGTTGACCCTGCATGAACTGGAAGGCTCGACCAAGCCGCTGGTCGGCCGGGTCATCGACGGCCTGGAAACCGGCGAATTCCGCGTGGCCGAGCCGGATGGCCACGGCGGCTGGAAGGTCAACGAGTGGCTGAAGAAGGCCGTGCTGCTGTATTTCCGCGTCAACGACATGGCCGTGGTCGACGCACGCCCGGCGCCGTTCTGGGACAAGGTCGAATCGCGCTTCGCCGGCTTCGATGAAGCCAGGTTCCGCCGTGCCGGCGTGCGCGTGGTGCCGGGCGCCATCGCGCGCCGCGGCACCTACTTCGGCAAGGACGTGGTGCTGATGCCGAGCTTCACCAACATCGGCGCCTACGTGGGTGAAGGCACGATGGTCGATACCTGGGCCACCGTCGGTTCCTGCGCGCAGATCGGCAAACACTGCCACCTGTCCGGCGGCGCCGGCATCGGGGGCGTGCTCGAGCCGCTGCAGGCCAGCCCGACCATCATCGAAGACCATTGCTTCATCGGCGCCCGCTCGGAGGTGGTCGAGGGTTTCGTGGTGGGTCACCACAGCGTGATCGGCATGGGCGTGTTCCTCGGTCAGAGCACCCGCGTGTACAACCGCGCCACCGGCGAGATCAGCTACGGCTCGGTGCCGCCGTACAGCGTGGTGGTGTCCGGCCAGCTGCCGTCCAAGGACGGCTCGCACTCGCTGTACTGCGCCGTGATCGTCAAGCAGGTCGATGCCAAGACCCGCAGCAAGACCAGCGTCAACGACCTGCTGCGCGGTCTGGCCGACTGAGTTGGCGCCGTCGCTGGCGCAGGCAGCGCGCTACCGCCATCCCTTCCCGGGGTGGCCGGGACGCGCGTTGCAGCGCCTGCTGGACGGTACGCGCTGGACGGCCCTGCGGCGCGCGTTGACCCGCGTGCTGCCGGTGCCACCGCTGTGCAGCGATGTGCGCGATGTGATCTACATGACCTGGTGGGTGGATGCCGCCAACGCGCCCACAGCGCCACCGGGCTACCGTCTGTTCACCCACGCCGGGCGCACGCCCTACACGGTGTTGACCTATCGGCACGGCCATTTCGGCCCGGCGTTCGCCGGACGGCTGCGTGCGCTGTTTCCCTCGCCGCTGCAGAGCAACTGGCGCTGGTACCTGCTGCCCGAGGACGACACGGCGGCCACGCCGGTGGTGCTGTTCGACCGCAACGTGATCGACAGCGTGACCCACGCCGTGGGCGCCCGTCTGTTCAGCGATGCGATGCAGCCGCACTGGCCGGCACGCTTCGATCACGGCCGCAGCGGCGATGGGTGGCGGACGCGCATCGAACCGGGGCAGGGCAGTGCACCGGCACTGCAGGCGCAGTTGGCGCCGACAGCGGCTTGGCCGCCCGACTGGGCGGCGGGTGCGTTCGCCGACACGCCGCAGGCGCTGGCATTTCTCGCCTGCCAGGACGCGGCCATCGCCGTGTGCGGCGACGGCCGTACCGCATTGACCCACATCGACCTGCCGATCACGGTGTCGCAGGTGCAGCCGCTGCGGCTGGTGGGCCAGCCGCACTGTCCGCGGGTGGCGGGCATGGGGGTCGATCCCGCCGATGCGCTCTGCTTCCGGGTGCCGCAGGTGCCGTTCCGGGTCGTGTCCGAACGCCTGGTGTGACATGCTTCGGCGGTCTTTCCTGATCGACGTTGTGCGGAGCGCGCCATGACCACCACCCTGTATGGATTGAAGAACTGCGACACCTGCAAGAAGGCCACCAAGTGGCTCGACCGCTTCCAGGTGCCGTACACCTTTGTCGATTACCGCGAGCACACCCCCTCGCCGGAAACCCTGATCGACTGGGCCGCGCAGGCCGGCGGATTCGCCGCACTGGTCAACCGCTCGTCCACCACCTGGCGGCAACTGCCGGAGAACCGCAAGGCGGCGGCCTCCGACGCGGAGTGGAAGCTGCTGCTGCGCGAGCATCCCCAGCTGATCAAGCGGCCGGTGGTGGTCACGGCCGACGGCACTGTGACCCAGGGGTTCTCGGACAACGGGTTCAAGCAGCGCTTCGGAGCCGGCGCGTGAGCGATGTCCTTGCACTGACCTGCGACCTGATCGCGCGCGCGTCGGTGACCCCCGACGATGCCGGCTGCCAGGCGCTGCTGGCCGGGCGCCTGCAGCGCGCCGGGTTCAGCTGCGAACACCTGCGCCTTGGCGAGGTCGACAATCTGTGGGCCACCCACGGGCACGGCGCGCCGGTGCTCGTGCTGCTTGGCCACACCGACGTGGTGCCGACCGGGCCGGTCGAGGCCTGGACCAGCGACCCGTTCGTGCCGCAGATCCGTGATGGTGTGCTGTACGGCCGCGGTGCGGCGGACATGAAGGGCAGCGTGGCCGCCTTCGTGGTGGCCGCCGAGCAGTTCGTCGCCGCCCATCCGGACCACCCCGGCACGTTGGCGGTGCTGCTCACCAGCGACGAGGAAGGCGATGCCATCGACGGCGTGCGCCGGGTGGCCGACCTGTTCCGCGCGCGCGGGCAGGGCATCGACTGGTGCATCACCGGCGAACCGTCCTCCACCGCCGTGCTCGGCGACCTGCTGCGCGTGGGGCGCCGTGGCAGCCTGTCGGCCACGCTGACGGTGAAGGGCGTGCAGGGTCATGTGGCGTACCCGCAGAAGGCGCGCAATCCGATCCATCTGGCTGCCGCGGCAGTGGCCGAACTGACGGCGCGCCAATGGGACGACGGCTATGAGAGCTTCCCGCCGACCAGCCTGCAGATCTCCAACATCCATGCCGGTACCGGGGCCAACAACGTGATCCCCGGCGAGCTGCAGGTGCAGTTCAACCTGCGCTACAACCCGCACTGGAGCGCGCCGGTGCTGGAGCAGGAGATCGCCACGCTGCTCGACCGCCATGCGCTGGACTACACGCTCCGCTGGCACCGCAGCGGCGAGCCGTTCTACACCCCGGAAGGCACGCTGCGCCAGGTGGCCCGCGAGGTTCTGGGTGCGTTCGCCGGCGCGCCGCCGGAGGAAAGCACCGGCGGCGGCACCTCCGATGCGCGCTTCATCGCGCCGCTGGGCGCGCAGTGCATCGAAGTGGGGCCGGTCAACGCCAGCATCCACCAGGTGGACGAGAACGTCGCGGTGGCCGACCTGGAACGGCTGCCGGCCCTGTACCAGCGCCTCATCGAGCGGCTCCTGGCGTAACCGCGTGGCCGACAGGGTAGAGCCGACGACAAGGTAGAGCCGACGAAAAGGTAGAGCCGACGAAAAGGTAGAGCCGACTGTCAGTCGGCTGCTCTTCACCAGACCACAAACAGCCGACCAACACCCGGCTCTACCCGGTAGGCTCTACCCAGCCAGGCATTCCAGCCAGGCATTCCAGCCAGCCGCCCATCACGCCACAATCAGCCCGAACGCGGCCAATGCCGCGGCCGCCTGCTGCTGCGAAATCACCGCCTTTTTGAAGTGCTTGCTGTCCATCACGTTCAGCCCGCTGATATCGGTGCCGCGCAGGTCGGCGCCGTCAAAGCGGGTCAGCCGGGTCTGCGCATTGCGCAGGCTGCCGCCGTTGAACACCGCGTCGCGGAAGTCGCAGCCGGACAGCTCCGCATCGGAGAAATCCATGCCGTCCAGCTGCGCCTTGCGGAACGACAGACCGCGCAGGTCCGCACTGACCATCAGGCAGTTGCGGAACTCCAGCGCCCAGCCGCTGACCTCCTGCAGGTGCGCGCCGGTGAGCTTGCAGTCCTCGAACCGCACCGAGGACAGCGTCGCGCGGCGCCAATGACTGTTGTTCAGATCGCAGTGCGAGAAATGGCTGTCGCTGAGCAGCGCCGAACTGAGGTCGGCCTGCGCACCCCGGCACTTGTGCCACCGGCTTTCCTCCAGCGAGGCGGCCAGCCAGCTCGTGCCCGCCAGCGAGCACTGGTTGAACTGGAAGCCATCCATGTCCAGCCGCGAAAAATCGCCGCCGTCGAACACGCAGGATTCAAAAACCGCCGCGCGTGGATGCGCGGCGATGATCTGCTGCATGCGTTCGCGGGTGAGGGTGTCGTTGCGGAAAGTGACGCTGTTCATGCCGCCCATTCTGGGCGAGAAGCGCGTGGTGATGCAGTCTTGCGCAGCGCCGTTGGCTGTGTACAGCGCGACCGGGCGGGGCCCGGTACGCCGCTTGGCCATCATTCAAAGGTAAAGAACGGCGGCGCAATCGCCTCGCGCCAGTACGATTCGGCCGCCATGTAGAAGCCCTGCGCTTCGGCACGGGCGAACCAGCCTGCGGCCGCGTCCACGTTCTTTTCCAGACCACGCCCGCCGCGGCCCTGCAGCAGCCCGGCGAGGTACTGGCCATACACATTGCCCTGGTCGCCCGCGCGGGCATACCAGCGCAGCGCATCAGCCTTGCTCTCGGTCACGCCGATGCCGGCTTCGTACAGCGCGCCAAGATCGACCTGGGCCTCGGCATCGCCGCGTTCGGCACGGCGCTGGATGGCGGCGATCACCGGGTTCGGCGACGGCGCGCTGCTGACCGGCGTGCCGGGCTTGGCCGACCCGCTGGTCGCATCGCGCAGCGCCTGCAGCTTGTACAGCTCGCGCAGATACACCGCCGAGCGCAGGCGCCAGCGCAGTGCGCCTTCCATGTCGCCGCGGCGTTCATACCATTTCTCCAGGTCGTGCATGGCATAGGGCGAGCCGTGGTACGCGGCGCTGTGGTACCAGCGGAAGGCCTTGCGTGGCGACGGCTTCAACACGACCGCCTCGGGCTTCTGCGGCGTGTCGCTGCTGTCCAGGCGGCCGCGTTCCAGGATCGTGCCCAACTCCTCTTCGGCACCGGTGGTGCGATGCGTGCGTGGGGTGGTGGCGGCGGCGCGCGCGTACCAGTCCAACGCGCGCGGGTCATTCCAGGCCCGGTACATCCTGGCCACGCGCATCGCCGAGTCGAACTGCCCATCGGCCGCAGCGGCCAGGGCATCACGTTCGGTGTCGCTGACCGGGCGGGTAGGGGCGCTATGGCAGCCTGCCAGGACCAGCAGGGCCAGCGTCGGCAGCAGCGCGGCGCGCAGGCGGGGGAAGCAGAGGGTCATCCATGATATCCGGAACGGGGTGGGCGATTATCCCCGAGCGCGATGGCGCGCCCGCTGAATCAGTTGCCGTCGCAACAGTTGCGCCGTCGCCAAAACCGGGGTACGGTCGATCCATGTCCTCGTTCCTGGCCACCGCCGTCAACACCAATAACCGCAGCAATCTGCGCGCGAATAATCGTGCGCGGCCGATGCGGGACTGCGACCAGGGCTAGAACAGCAACACACGCCCGGACCCAGAAAACCCGCATCGGTCGATGCGGGTTTTTTGTTTTCCGGGTGCAGCACAGGCCCGGGAAAGGTGGCCGGTCGGATACAGACGTCACGTGTATTCCCCCATTCCCAGGAGCTGCTCCCATGTGTTCGATCTTCGGTATTTTCGGCCTGCAGGCCGGCGACGACCTTCCGGCCCTGCGCCGCCACAGCCTCGAGCTGTCCCAGCGGCAACGCCACCGCGGCCCGGACTGGAGCGGGGTGTACGTCGATGACGGCGCCATCCTGGTCCATGAGCGCCTGGCGATTGTCGATCCGGCCGGTGGCTCGCAGCCGCTGCTGTCCGACGACGGCGACCTGGCCCTGGCCGTCAACGGCGAGATCTACAACCACCGTGAACTCAAGGGCGAGCTGGCCCAGCCCTACGCCTTCCAGACCGGGTCGGACTGCGAGGTGATCAACGCGCTGTACCGCCAGGACACCCCCGCGTCGTTCCTCAACCGCCTCAACGGCATCTTCGCCTTCGCGCTGTGGGACCGCGCGGCGCAGCGTGTACTGATCGCACGCGATCCGATCGGCGTGGTGCCGCTGTACTGGGGCCACGACAGCGCCGGCCGCCTGGTGGTGGCCTCCGAACTCAAGTCACTGGTGGACATCTGCGCCGACGCCGCGCAGTTCCCGCCCGGCCACTGGTACGACAGCGCCACCGACACGCTGACCCGCTACTACGAGCGCCCGTGGCGCGACTACGACGCGGTGGACGGCGTGGCTGCCGACCTGACCGAGCTGCGCGAAGCCTTCGAGCGTGCCGTACACCGGCAGCTGATGACCGACGTGCCCTATGGCGTGCTGCTGTCCGGCGGTCTCGATTCCTCGCTGGTGGCTGCGGTGGCCGCACGCTATGCCCGCCATCGCATCGAGGACGGCGACCAGAGCGAAGCGTGGTGGCCGCGCCTGCATTCGTTCGCGATCGGCCTGAAGGGATCGCCCGACCTGGCGGCTGCGGCGATCGCGGCCGAGGCGCTGGGCACGGTGCACCACGGGTTCGAGTACACCTTCGAGGAAGGGCTGGATGCGTTGCCGGAAGTGATCCGGCACGTGGAAACCTACGATGTCACCACCATCCGCGCCTCCACGCCGATGTTCCTGCTGGCGCGCCGGATCAAGGCGATGGGCGTGAAGATGGTGCTGTCCGGCGAAGGCAGCGATGAGATTTTCGGGGGGTATCTGTACTTCCACAAGGCGCCGAACGCACGGGAGTTCCATGAGGAACTGGTGCGCAAGCTCGACGCGCTCAACAACTACGACTGCCTGCGTGCCAACAAGTCGATGATGGCCTGGGGCGTGGAGCCGCGCGTGCCGTTCCTGGACCGCGAGTTCCTCGATGTGGCCATGCGCATCGATGCCCGCCACAAGATGGTGGGGAAGGGCGGCGACGGCGCGCGCCGGATCGAAAAGGCGGTGCTGCGTGAAGCCTTCGAGGGCTATCTGCCGGAGTCGATTCTGTGGCGGCAGAAAGAGCAGTTCAGCGACGGCGTGGGCTACGGCTGGATCGATGGGCTCAAGGCGCATGCCGACGCACAGATCAGCGACCGGGTGATGGCGGCGGCGGACAAGCGCTTCGTGCACAACCCGCCGCAGACCAAAGAGGCCTATTACTACCGCCACGTGTTCGAGCAGTACTTCCCGACCCAGGCGGCGGCCGAAACCGTGCCGGGCGGCAAGTCGATCGCCTGTTCGTCGCCGGCCGCCATCGCCTGGGACGCGAGCTTCGCGGCAATGGCGGACCCGTCCGGTCGCGCGGTCGCCGGTGTGCACGCCCAGGCACTGGCGTGATCGATCCGGTGCGGCGACGCCACCGTGTCGCCGCACCGCTGCCTGCTGCCGCGATGCCCCTGAACCCGTAGAATCCCTGCGTCAATCGATCGGGACCGGTCATGGAAGCGGACACCACCGGCGGCGTGCGTCGCCGCGGACTGGCATGGCGGTATCTCGGCTGGGTGGCGCTACCGTTGCTGGTGGGCCTCGGCCTTGCGCGCTTTGCCGGTCCCGGCGTGCAGGCGCAGGTCGCCCGTACCCATGCGGCCCTCGATGCCGACTGGGCAGCGCATCTGAGTACGCCACTGGGGCTGTTCCTGCTGCAGCTTCTTGTGCTGCTGCTGGTGGCCAAGGGCACCGGCTGGCTGTTCCGCCGGCTCGGCCAGCCGGGCGTGATCGGCGAAATGGCCGCGGGCCTGATGATGGGGCCGCTGGTGCTGGGCGCGCTGTTGCCGCAGGTGCACGGCGTGCTGTTCCCGCCGGCGTCGCTGGGCTCGCTGGGGCTGCTCAGTCAGCTGGGTGTGCTGATGTTCCTGCTGGTGGCCGGCGCCGAACTGGATCTGGGTGGCCTGCGTGGCCGGCGTCGCTTCGCGTTCGTGGTCAGCCATGCCGGCATCGCCGTGCCGTTCGTGCTTGGCGTGCTGCTGGCGCTGTGGCTGTACGACGCGCACGCGCCGGGCGGTGTGGGATTCACCGGATTTGCGCTGTTCGTCGGCGTATCGCTGAGCATCACCGCGTTCCCGGTGCTGCTGCGCATCCTGGCCGACCGCGGCATGACCGGCACGCCGCTGGGCCAGACCGCGATCGCCTGCGCCGCACTTGGCGATGCCACTGCCTGGTGCCTGCTGGCGCTGATCGTGGCGGCCGCGCAGGCGCAGGGCTGGGTGCCGGCGACGATCAACCTGGTCTGTGTGGTGGCGTTCGTGGCGCTGATGCTGGGCGTGGTGCGGCCGTGGTTCTCGCGCCGCACGATTGCGCCGGGGCTGGAGGGCCGCTGGCTGCTGATCATGCTGTTGATGGCGCTGGGCTGCGCGCTGGTCACTGAAATACTCGGCATCCACGCGCTGTTCGGTGCGTTCGCCGCCGGTGTGGCGGTGTCCGGCAATGCCACGCTGCGGCACACCGTGGCCACCCGGGTCGAGCCGTTCGCGGTCACCCTGCTGCTGCCGCTGTTCTTCGCCATGACCGGCCTGCGCATGCGCGCCGACGCGCTGCACGCCAGCGATCTGCTGCTGTGCCTGGTGGTGATCGCGGTGGCCACCCTGGGCAAGCTGATCGGCACGTGGAGCGCGGCGCGCAGCGCGGGCATGGGCAATCACGAGGCCTGGCGGCTCGGCGCGCTGATGAACACCCGCGGGCTGATGGAGCTGATCGTGCTCAACCTGGGCTACGAACTGGGCTTCCTTGGCGACCGGCTGTTCGCCGTGCTGGTGATCATGGCGCTGGTGACCACCGCCATGACCGGGCCGCTGCTGAGCGCGATGGACCGTCGCTGGCGCTAGCTGCGGCAGAGGCGGCGGGTGCCCGCTACCGCGCGGTGCCCGGCGTCAGGTCCAGGCGGTACACCGTCTTGCCCGGCAGGAACGGCGTCGGCGTTCCCTTCACCCAATCCTCGTGCCCTGCGCCCCAGAACGGCGACAGCGGATGCCCGCTCTGGCCGCCGGGCATGTGCACCAGGCCATCGGCCTCATGGCCGGGCGCGACCACCATGCGTTGCGAGGCACCGAACGCCGGCCCCTGCACGCGGGGCATGTCGCGGTCGCCGGGCAGGGCATCGGCGGGCATGCACAGCCCGCGGCGGACGAACGCGGGCAGGGCGCGGCTGATCGGATGACAGATCGCGGCCGTGTTGCGCTCGCCCCAGGTGCGCTGCGCAAGATCCGGCCCCTGCGCGGCGAGGTCGGCGTCCAGGTGACGGGCGGCATCCTCCAGCAGCGCGCCCCAGCTGGTGTAGGCCGGCGGCAACAGGTGTGCCGGCCGCTCGGTCACCAGCGGCCAGGCGACCCCTTCGAACTGGGCCAGCCGCGGTGGAAGGTAACGGTCGCCAAGGGTTGCCGTGGCCGGTGCGAGCAGGCCCGTGGTCAGGGCGTCCACGACCTTGCCGCGGAAGCCGCGCGCCAGCCGGTAACTGACCGAATCGACCCCGGCGTGCCCGTCCCAGTGACGGCTGGCGGCCTCCAGGCGCTTCAGCGCGGGGTCGTTGCTGCCCTCAACCACCTGGCGCATCAGCGTCCACCAGCGCGCCATGAACAGTGCACGGTCGTCGAGCTGGATCGCCAGCAGGTCCGCTTCGGTGAACTGCTGGCGCGCCATCAGGCGGTCGCGGATCTGCCGCCCACGCGCGCCCAGGTCGTAGCCGCCGTTGCCGGCCACCGTCAGCGCCTCGCCGTCGAGAACGCGTCCGTTGGCGGTCCACAGGCGGTGAGAGGGCGGGTCGACCAGCGCCGGTGAGCGGTCGCTGCGGATCGGCCACGGTGCGCAGTGCGCCGCCGCCGGCTGTGCGGCGCCGGCGGGCGGGCAGCCGGCGGCACGGTCGGGTCGGGCGCCGATCAGCCGCCAGGCGATACGTCCCTTGCGGTCGCCGAGCAGCAGGTTCTGGGTGGGAATACCGGCGTGGTCGGCGATGCGCAGGGCCTCGTCCAGATTCCCGGCGCGCGCCATCGCCGCGAAGTCCAGCCGCAGTGCACCGGGCAACTGCGCGGTCCAGCGCAGGGCCTCGCCGCTGCCATCCGCACGCGTGTGCAGGACCGGCCCCCAGGCGCTCTCGCGCACCTGCAGGATCACGTCGGGCTGCCCGGCCACCTGGATGCGCTCCTCGTAGCGCCGGATGCCATCGACCGTGCCGGGCGCGGCGGCCGGCACAGGGACGAAGTCGGCGTTGTCGATGTAGCTGTTGGTGAATCCCCACGCCACGTACCCGTTGCTGCCGACCACGATCGCCGGCAACCCGGGCAGGGAAAAGCCGGTGACATCGACCTTGCCGCCGGGTGCCTGCGGGTCGGGATAACGCAGCCGCACCCGGAACCAGAGGTTCGGCGCGCGCAGGCCCAGGTGCATGTCATCGGCGACGATCGCACGGCCATCGGCGGTGAGTGCGCCGGCCACGGCCATAGTGTTGCTGCCGTGCACATCCGGCTCGGCGCGCGCGGCTGTTGTGGTGGGGGGCACGGCCAACGGCCGGCGCAGGTCCAGCACGTCGGCGCCGGGCAGCCGCGCATTGCCACGCGGTGGGCCGAACAGCGGCGCATCCCACTCGCTGCCGTCGTGGGCGAGCAGGGCATACAACGGTGGCGGCACCACGTCACGCAGGCGCGCCATCGCCAGCTCGTCCTGGTTGCCCGGGTCCTGCAGATCGGCATACATCGCCAGCCCGGTCAGCACGCTGTCCTCGGCTGCCCAGGGGGCCGGCGGCTGGCGCAGCAGCAGGTACGGCCACGGGCGCACGCGCAGCCCGGCGAGGCCGGCGTTGACACCCGCCACATAGGCCTGGATCACCTCGGGCCGCGCACCGATGGCCTCGGCCAGATGCGCGCGGGTACGCGCACGCAGACGGTGGACGCGCATCCGCTGGTCCATCTCGACGGCGGCCGGGCCGAACAGCGCGGCCAGCTCGCCGGCGGCGGTGCGGCGCATCAGGTCCATCTCGAAATAGCGTTCCTGCGCGTGCACCAGCCCCAGCGCCTGCATCGCATCGGCCTGGCTGCCGGCATCGATGGTGACCACGCCGAGCGCATCGCGGGTGACGCTGACCGGAGCCTGCAGGCCCGCCAGCGGCTGTGTGCCGTCCAGCGCGGGCAGACTGCCGCGCAGCAGCCCCCACACGATGGCGATGACAACGATGAGCAGTACCACCAACAGCCACAGCACCCGCGTGAGCCAGCGACGCATCCCGCGCCCCCCGATGACGGTGTTGGCCGATTGTAGGCGCCAACTGCGACTGATTCCGATTAGATCATTGGAACGCTGGATGCGGCACCATGTGCGCCATCGATCCACCAGGAACCCCCCACCATGAAAGGCAATCCGGACGTCATTGCGTGTCTGAAGGACCTGCTGCGCGGCGAGTTGGCCGCACGCGACCAGTATTTCATCCACTCGCGACGCTACGAAGACCAGGGCCTGTTCGCGCTGTACGAGCGCTTGAACCATGAGATGGAAGAGGAAACCCAGCACGCCGATGCGCTGCTGCGTCGCATCCTGTTCCTCGGCGGCGATCCGGACATGCGCCCGCATGCGTTCGAGCCCGGCACCACGGTCGAAGAGATGCTGCAGAAGGACCTGGACACCGAGTACAGCGTGCGCGACAACCTGGCGGCCGGCATGAAGCTGTGTGAACAGCATCAGGATTACGTGAGCCGCGACCTGCTGCTGGTGCAGCTCAAGGACACCGAGGAAGACCACGCCTGGTGGCTGGAACAGCAGCTGGGGCTGATCAAGCGGATCGGCCTGGCGCTGTACCAGACCAGCAAGATGCAGGCCAAGGGCACCGCCGCGCACTGAGGCGCGTGCGTGTTCAATCGCGCGCCAGCCAGCGTTCGCCAGCACGCCGCAGACACCCGCGTCCGCCCGCCCGCAGCCGCCAGCCAGCCGACGCAGAAGCAAACAGAAAGGCCGGGGAAACCCGGCCTTTCTGTGTCTACGTGATCGGGACCGCGTTCGATCCTCTCGGCGTTACTCCACCGCCAGTCCTTCGACCTTCTGCCAGCCACGCGGCAGCAGATGGCCGCGCGTGGCACGCGTGCCCAGGTAGGTGTCCAGGTCCTTGAACGACAGGTTCATCGTCCGCTGGCCGCTGCGCACCAGCAGGGTGTTGCCGGGGCTCACCGACACCACCGCCACCACGCGCTCGGTGGCGAGCTTGGCCTTGGGGATGTCGATGATCTTGTTGCCCTTGCCCTTGTCCAGTTCCGGCAGGTCGCTGGCCGCAATCGCCAGCAGGTTGCCCGAGCTGGTCACCGCCACGATCCGGTCGGTGTCCGGATTGGCGACCACGGCCGGGGTCAGCACCTTCGAGCCGGAGGTGAGATTGAGCATCGCCTTGCCGGCCTTGTTGCGGCCGGTGAGGTTCTCGAAGCGCGTCACGAAGCCATAGCCATGCGTGGAGGCCAGCACGAAGCGGGTGTTGTTCTCGCCGCTGGCCAGGGTCATGAACGCGCTGCCCGGCGCGGGCGAGAAGCGGCCGGTCAACGGCTCGCCATTGCCGCGCGCGGAGGGCAGGGTGTGGATCAGGGTCGAGTACGCGCGACCTTCGCTGTCCAGGAACGCGACCTGCTGGGTGCTGCGTGCGCGGACCGCCCCCAGCAGCGCATCGCCGTCGCGGTAGGACAGTGTGGACGGGTCCATGTCGTGGCCCTTGGCCGCGCGGATCCAGCCCTTCTCCGACAGCACTACGGTCATCGGCTCGCTGGGCACCAGCTCGGTTTCGTCGATGGCCTGCGCCGCACCCCGCTGGACCAGCGGCGAACGGCGGTCGTCGCCGAACTTCTTCGCATCGGCCACCAGCTCGTCACGGATCAGCTTCTTCAGCTTGGCCTTGCTCTCCAGGATCGACTGGATCTTGTCGCGTTCCTTGACCAGCGCATCCTGCTCGCCACGGATCTTCATTTCCTCCAGGCGTGCCAGCTGCTTCAGCTTGGTTTCCAGGATGTACTCGGTCTGCTCCTCGCTCAGTCCGAAGCGTGCGATCAGCGCCGGCTTGGGCTCGTCCTCGGTGCGGATGATGTGGATCACCTCATCCAGGTTGAGGAAGGCAACCAGCAGGCCGTCCAGCACATGCAGGCGGCGCTCGACCTTCTGCAGGCGGTGGTTGAGGCGGCGGGTCACGGTGGTGCCGCGGAACTGCAGCCACTCGCTGAGCAGCATCTTCAGGTTTTTCACCTGCGGACGGCCGTCCAGCCCGATCACATTGAGGTTGACCCGGTAGCTGCGCTCCAGGTCGGTGGTGGCGAACAGGTGGCCCATCAACTGTTCGGCATCCACGCGGTTCGAGCGCGGCACCAGCACCACCCGCACCGGGTTGGCGTGGTCGGATTCGTCACGGATGTCTTCCAGCCACGGCAGCTTCTTGGCGCGCATCTGCGCGGCGATCTGCTCGATCACCTTCGACGGCGAGACCTGGAAGGGCAGCGCGTTGACCACGATGTTGTTGTGTTCCTTCACGAACGTCGAGCGCGCCCGCACGCTGCCGTTGCCGGTCTCGTACATGTTCCGCAGGTCGGCCAGCGGCGTGATGATCTCGGCGAAGCTCGGGTAGTCCGGCCCCTTCACGTGCTCGCACAGATCGGCCACGGTCGCATCGGGATCGTCCAGCAGGTGCAGCAGGGCGCTGACGATCTCGTTGAGGTTGTGCGGCGGCACGTCGGTGGCCATGCCCACGGCGATGCCGGTGGTGCCGTTGAGCAGCAGGTGCGGCAGGCGCGCCGGCATCCAGGTCGGCTCTTCCAGGGTGCCGTCGAAGTTCGGGGTCCAGTCCGTGGTGCCCTGACTGATCTCACCCAGCAGCACTTCGGCGATGGGGGTCAGCTTGGATTCGGTGTAACGCATCGCCGCGAACGACTTGGGATCATCGGTTGAACCGAAGTTGCCCTGGCCTTCGATCAGCGGATAGCGGTAGGAGAAGGGCTGGGCCATCAGCACCAGCGCTTCGTAGCACGCGCTGTCGCCGTGCGGGTGGTACTTGCCGATCACGTCGCCGACAGTACGTGCGGATTTTTTCGGCTTGGAGCCCGCGTTCAGGCCCAGCTCGCTCATCGAATAGATGATGCGGCGCTGCACCGGCTTGAGCCCGTCGCCGATGAACGGCAGTGCGCGATCGAGCACCACGTACATCGAATAGTCCAGGTACGCCCGTTCGGCGTATTCGCGCAGGGGCAGCTGTTCAAAGCCGTGGAAGGCGGGGCGGGCGAGATCGGTCATGCGGGATTGGTACCTGTGGCAAGGGACGGCGACGGCTGTCGCCCTCGCAGGCGGACGATTATCCGGATGCGGCCGGGGATGCCAAGCCGCGTGATGGGTTCAGTGGCTGTCCGTTGCGCGCCAGATAGCGCCCGGGCGGGCAGCCGAAGTGGCGGCGGAACACCGTGACGAAGGCGCTGGGGCTGCTGAACCCCAGTTCGTGGGCGATGTCGGACACCCCCTGGCCGTCGGAAAGGCGGCGCAGGCCCTCGGCCAGGCGCGCCTGCTGGCGCCACTGGGCGAAGCTGAGGGTGGTTTCGTCGCGGAAGTGCCGGGTCAGTGTACGCGGCGACAGCCCCGCCCACTGCGCCCACTGCTCCAGGCTGCGGCCGTCTGCCGGGTTGGCGATCAGCTGCGAGGCGATCCGCAGCAGCCGCCGGTCCTGCGGCATCGGCAGATGCATGCGCTGGCGCGGGGCATGCCGCAGTTCGTCCAGCAGGACCTCGATCATGTGCTGCTGGCGCGGGCTGGCCGTCTCGGCAGGGGGCCATTCGGTGACACGCAGCGCCAGCGCCTGCAGCAGGTCGGAGATGGCGACCACGCAGGGTTCATCGGGCAGTTCGCGGGTCAGCCCGGCACTGATGATCACGCCCCAGCCCCGCAGCGGGCCGCAGATGTCCACCGTGTGGGGTTCGGCCGGGGGCATCCAGCCGGCGCAGCCGGGCGGCAGCGACCAGTTCCCGTGCCGGGTACGGATGTTGAGCAGGCCGGCCTCCACGCTGATCAACTGGCCGCGCCGATGCTGGTGCCAGTCGATCTCGCGCTCCAGCCCGTTGGCGCTCTCGACCCGGAAGCCGAGCACGCCCAGCCCATCGTCGCGCTCGAACCAGTCGAGCACGTTGTTGCGGATCATCTGGGTGGCGACGGGGTCGGGTGCTGGCCGGAATGTGTCATTCATTGGCTATATTGTAATACCGGGCCAGTGTCGGGCGCTATTAAGGTGGCGTTCCTCCATTGTTCTGTGTGCTGCAACACAGCATTTGGTTCCAGATCGAATATTTCCATTGAGAAATATAATTTTTGGAAGAGAATGCTCACCATGATCTGTCCCGAAACCACGCCTCCCAGCTTCGGACTGCTGTTGCGCCAGGTGCGCGACGGCCTGGTCCGTCAGCTGGACACGTCGATGGCCGAAGAAAACCTCGGCATCGGGTTCACCCACTACCTGGGTCTGAAGGTGCTCTCGGCGCGCGCGCCGTGCACCGCCAACGAACTGGCTCAGGCCCTGGACCAGGTACCCAGCGCCGTTACCCGGCTGCTGGACAAGCTCGAAGCGATGGGCTGCGTGCGGCGCGAGCCGCATGCCCAGGACCGTCGGGCGCTGCAGATCGTGTTGACCGACGAAGGCCGCCAGTTGTGGGCCCGGCTGAAGCAGCGCGGCGACCAGACGATGAACGACGCCATGCGCGACCTGTCCCAGGACGAGCGCGCGCAGCTGCATTCCCTCATGACCCGTGTACGTGACTCCCTCAATTCGCCATGACTCTCCCCTCTGATCGCCCCTCGTCACTGCGCCCGCTGCGGCCGGTGCTGCTGTCCGTGCTGGCGCTGGCGCTGGCCGCGTGTGCCAGCACCGGCGGCCTGGAACCCAAGGCCATGCTGCTCGACGCCGACAGCCTGCAGACCCAGCGCACCCTGGCCAACCCCGGGCTGAGCCAGCCGGGCTGGCCGTCCACCGACTGGTGGCGTGCGCTGGGCGACCCCCAGCTCGACGCCCTGATCGCTGAAGGCCTGCAGCGCAACCCGGGTCTGGACGCCGCCGATGCGCGCCTGCGCCAGGCCCGCGCCCAGATCGGCACCGCCCGTGCCGACCGCCTGCCGAGCGTGTCCGCCTCCGGCGGCTACACCGGTGTGCGCCTGCCCGAATCGATGGTGGGCGATGAGCTTGGCGGCAGCTATGCCGGCAGTGGCCAGGCCTACCTCAGCGTCAGCTATGGCATTGACCTCTGGGGTGGCAAGCGTGCGGCCTGGGAAGCGGCCGTGGACAGCGGCCACGCCGCCGCAGTGGACGCGCAGGCCGCGCGCCTGAACCTCTCGGCGGCGATTGCCGAAGCGTATGCGCAGTTGGGCTACGCATGGCAGTTGCATGATGTGGCCAGCGAAGAACTGGTACGGGCGCAGAAGACCCTGGACCTGACCCGTCAGCGGCGCGCCGCCGGCATCGACAGCGACCTGCAGACCCGCCAGGCCGAAGCCCGCATCCCGGCCGCGCAGCAGCAGCGGCAGGCCGCGCAGCAGCAGATCGACGAAGCGCGCACCGCGCTGGCCGCGCTGGTCGGGCAGGGCCCGGACCGCGGCCTGCAGATCGAACGCCCGCAGGTGCTCAACCCGCTCGCGCTGCAGCTCCCGGGCGTGCTGCCCAGCGAACTGCTCGGCCGTCGCCCGGACATCGTCGCCGCGCGTTGGCGCGTGGAAGCAGCCCAGCGCGGGATCCACGCGGCCAAGGCGCAGTTCTATCCCAGCCTGAACCTCACCGCGCTCGGCGGGGTGGTGTCCAGCGAGGTCGACCTACTGCTCAAGAGCGGTTCGACCTTCGCCTTCCTGGGCCCGGCGCTGAGCCTGCCGATCTTCGACGGTGGCCGCCTGCGCGCCAACCTGGACAAGACCGACGCGCAGTACGACCTGGCCGTGGCCGATTACAACCAGTCGGTGGTCAACGCGCTGCGCGATGTCGCCGACCAGGTCAATGCGGTGCGTTCGCTGGCCGACCAGGCCGCCGCGCAGGCCCAGGCGGTGAGCACCGCGCGGGCCGCCCACGACCTGGCCGGACAGCGCTACCGCGCTGGCATCGGCAGTTACCTGGACGTACTCAGCGTGGAAGAGCAACTGCTGGTGTCCCAGCAGCGCCTGGCCGAGCTGCAGTCGCGTCAGATCCTTGTTTCGGTGCGACTGAGCCAGGCGCTGGGCGGCGGTTTCATCCCGTCCAGCGACACCGCCACGGTTGCCGCCACCCCCGAATCCTCGCATTCCTGAGAGTCATCCCATGAGTCAGACCTCCGCCCCCGCTGCCGAGAACGCAGCTCCCTCCCGTCGCGGCAAGCTGCTGCGCGGCCTGCTGGTCATCGTGGTGCTGCTGCTGGCCGCGCTGGCCCTGTGGTACTTCATGTTCGGCCGCTGGTTCGAGGAAACCGACGATGCCTACGTGCAGGGCAACCAGGTGCAGATCACCCCGCTGATCAGCGGCACCGTCGTGGCGATCAACGCCGATGACGGCATGCGCGTGGCGCGTGGCCAGCTGCTGGTACAGCTGGATCCGGCCGACACCGAAGTGGCGCTGCAGCAGGCCGAAGCCAACCTCGCCCGGACGGTCCGCCAGGTGCGCGGCCTGTACCGCAGCGTCGAGGGCGCGCAGGCCGAGTTGAATGCCCGCCAGGTCACGCTCAATCGTGTGCGCGAGGACTTCAATCGTCGCAGGAACCTGGCCGCCACCGGTGCGATCTCCAACGAAGAGCTGGCGCATGCCCGCACCGAACTGGCCGCTGCCGAAGCCGCCGTCGCCGGTTCGCGCGAGACCTTCGAACGCAGCAGCGCACTCGTTGACGACACCGTGATCGCCACGCAGCCGGACGTGCAGGCGGCCGCCGCGCAGCTGCGCCAGGCCTACCTCAACAATGCCCGCGCCGGCATCGTCGCGCCGGTGGCCGGCTATGTCGCCCGTCGTTCGGTACAGGTCGGCCAGCGCGTGCAGCCGGGCACTGCGCTGATGGCCGTGGTGCCGACCGAACAGATGTGGGTGGAGGCCAACTTCAAGGAGACCCAGCTGCGCCACATGCGCCTGGGCCAGGAAGTGGAGCTGCGCTCGGATCTGTACGGCGGTGATGTGACCTACAAGGGCCGCATCGACAGCCTGGGCCTGGGCACCGGCTCGGCGTTCTCGCTGCTGCCGGCGCAGAACGCCAGCGGCAACTGGATCAAGATCGTGCAGCGCGTGCCGGTGCGCATCGCCATCGACGCCAAGCAGCTGGCCGAGCACCCGCTGCGCATCGGCCTGTCGATCAAGGCTGAAGTGAGCCTGCGCGACCAGAAGGGCACCGTGTTGCCGACCGAAACCGCCAAGGGCCAGGTGTTCGACACCGACGTCTACGCAAAGCAGCTGCACAGCGCCGACGACGTGATCCACCAGATCATCCAGAGCAACCTGCCGCAGCAGGCCAAGGCAAGCTGAGGCCATCATGTCCGCACAAGCTCCCGCCGCGCCCGGTATGCCGGGTGCGCCAGGGACGACCGCCGGCTTCAAGCCGGCCAACGTCGCCCTGTGTACCGCCGGCCTGGCGATGGCCTCGTTCATGCAGGTGCTCGACACCACCATCGCCAACGTGTCGCTGCCGACCATCGCCGGCAACCTCGGCGCCAGTTCGCAGCAGGCGACGTGGGTGATCACCTCGTTCGCGGTCAGTACCGCGATCGCGCTGCCGCTGACCGGCTTTCTGAGCCGTCGCTTCGGCGAGACCAAACTGTTCGTCTGGGCCACGCTGGCCTTCACGCTGGCCTCGCTGCTGTGCGGCCTGGCGCAGAGCATGGGCATGCTGGTCGTGTCGCGTGCGATCCAGGGCTTTGTGGCGGGTCCGATGTACCCGATCACCCAGAGCCTGCTGGTGTCGCTGTACCCGCGCGAGAAGCGCGGGCAGGCGCTGGCGCTGCTGGCGATGATCACCGTGGTGGCGCCGATCGCCGGCCCGATCCTGGGCGGCTGGATCACCGACAACTACAGCTGGGAGTGGATCTTCCTGATCAACGTGCCGCTGGGCATCTTCGCCGCGCTGGTGGTGGGCAACCAGCTCAAGGGCCGGCCGGAGCACACCGAGAAGCCGAAGATGGACTACGTCGGCCTGATCACGCTGGTCATCGGCGTGGGTGCGCTGCAGCTGGTGCTGGACCTCGGCAACGACGAGGACTGGTTCAGCTCGGGCAAGATCGTGGTGCTGGCCTGCGTGTCGGTGGTGGCCCTGGCGGTGTTCCTGATCTGGGAACTGACCGACAAGGATCCCATCGTGGATCTGCGCCTGTTCCGGCACCGCAACTTCCGCGCCGGCACGCTGGCGATGGTGGTGGCCTATGCCGCGTTCTTCAGCGTGGCACTGCTGATCCCGCAGTGGCTGCAGCGCGACATGGGCTATACGGCGATCTGGGCGGGCCTGGCGACCGCGCCAATCGGCGTGCTGCCGGTGATCATGACCCCGTTCGTGGGCAAGTACGCGTCGCGGTTCGACATGCGCATGCTGGCCACCATCGCCTTCGTGTTCCTGTCTTTCACCAGCTTCCTGCGTTCGGGTTTCAACCTGCAGGTGGACTTCGGCCATGTGGCCGGCATCCAGCTGATCATGGGTATCGGTGTGGCGCTGTTCTTCATGCCGGTGCTGCAGATCCTGCTGTCGGATCTGGACGGGCGCGAGATCGCGGCCGGTTCCGGCCTGGCCACGTTCCTGCGCACGCTGGGCGGCAGTTTCGCGGCGTCGTTGACGACGTGGCTGTGGGCGCGGCGCACCCAGGAGCACCATGCGCACCTCACCGAGCATGTGTCCGGCTACACGCCGGGCATGCAGGACCAGGTGACCGCGATGGGGCAGGGCGACCTGCAGCATGGCGCCGCCGTGCTCAACACCATGATCAACCACCAGGCATCGCAGATGGGCTTCAACGACATCTTCTTCCTGCTGGGCTGGATCTTCCTGGCCATCATCGCGTTCCTGTGGCTGGCCAAGCCGCCGTTCGGCGCAGGGGCCGGCGCGGCCTCTGCCGGCGGACATTGACGGCGTGACCTGATGAAACAAAAAACCCCGCTGAAGAGCGGGGTTTTTTCTATGCCGAGCCACGCGCGGCGGCAGAAACCGGCAGGCATGAAAAAACCCGCTTGCGCGGGTTTGATCATTGTCTGAGTCATGGTGCCCAGGAGAGGACTCGAACCTCCACGAAGTTGCCCCCGCTAGCACCTGAAGCTAGTGCGTCTACCAATTCCGCCACCTGGGCGACTCAGGAGGAGAATTCTGCGGGAGAACCGGGAATGTGTCAACAGCATTTCGCACGACGTGGCGTTGCTCGCATGTCGCCGCGACATCGCGTTGCATGTCGCGTGATGCAGGCGTCCTGCGAAGCGGGTGTCATCGAACGCCGAAAACGAAAAAACCCGCTTGCGCGGGTTTGATCATGTTCTGAGTCATGGTGCCCAGGAGAGGACTCGAACCTCCACGGAGTTGCCCCCGCTAGCACCTGAAGCTAGTGCGTCTACCAATTCCGCCACCTGGGCGACTCAGGACGCGAATTATGCGGAAGCCGTTGAAGACTGTCAACGCTTTGTGACGCGCCGTGCGGTCCCGGTCGCGCTGGCGGGTGGGGCGCGGCTTGACCGGGGCAGCCGACACTGAAAATACTGGCCCCACCCTGCAGCAAGGCGTTCCCATGCCGAACCCGATCCTGCATTTTCATCCCCTGTCATCGTGCTGCCAGAAAGTGCTGATCGCCGCGCGCGTATTGGGCGCATCGCTGGATGCGCGGCTGTTGAACCTGGGCGACCCGGTCGAGCGCGAGGCGTTCCGGACGCTGTGGCCACTCGGCAAGATGCCGCTGCTGGTGGAGCAGGGCACGTGCATCGGCGAGACCAGCATCATCATCGAGTACCTGCAGTGCCATCATGCCGCCCAAGGGGCGCTGCTGATTCCGCAGGACCCGGCACAGGCGCTGGAGGTGCGCTTCTGGGACCGGGTCTGCGATCTGTACGTGATGGCGCCGATGCAGGCACTGACTGCCGCCCTGCTGCAGCCGTCGGGCGATGGAGGCGGAGCCGCGGACGCCGCTGCCCGCGCGATGCTGCTGAACACCTATGCGGTGTTGGACCGGCAGTTGGGTGGGCGTCAGTGGTTGGCGGGCGACAGCTTCAGCCTGGCCGATTGCGCCGCAGCGCCGGCGCTGTTCTATGCAGTGGCCTACGTGCCGTTGCCTGCGTCACATACCGCGCTGTCCGCCTATGTGGAGCGGTTGATGGCGCATGCACCTGTGGCGGCGGTGATCGACGCCGCGCGGCCCTGGTTCAAGCACTTTCCGGGGCGGGCAGGGCTGTCGCGCCGCTACTACGACCCGGACACCTGATCCACCCGGGCTGCGCCGGACGTACCCCGGACATGAAAAAACCCGCTTGCGCGGGTTTGATCATTGTCTGAGTCATGGTGCCCAGGAGAGGACTCGAACCTCCACGAAGTTGCCCCCGCTAGCACCTGAAGCTAGTGCGTCTACCAATTCCGCCACCTGGGCGACTCAGGGGGCGAATTGTGAAGATGCCATCGGCGCTTGTCAACGGTTTTTCGACAATTCTTCACAAAGCTGCATGTGCGCATGCCATGACCGGTTCTGCACACCGCCAGCGGTTAAGATGGAGGCCAATGAAACCAAAGAAACCGACCCGGGGCGCGAAAGCCCCCAAGTCCCCGGCGCCCAAGCAGGCGTCCGGTCCGTCGGGCAAGCCCCGCGCTGCCGCGAAGAAGAAGCCCGGCAAGCTGCCACCCTGGATGCCCGAATCTCTGACTGCGCCCGCCGCGCCGCGCCCCGGTACCCGCGCCGCCGCCAAGGACGCCACCCGCCGCCGCCCGTTGCCGGGCGCGGGCGATATGACCGTGCAGGACCCGTTTGCCGCGCGTGAGGCCGAGCGTTACGCCCAGCCCATCGCCAGCCGCGAGGCGATCCTGCAGCTGCTCGACCGCTGCGATGGCCCGCAGACCGCCGATGAGATTGGCGTCCATCTGGGACTGACCGAACCGGATCGGGCCGACGCGCTGGGCAAGCGCCTGGGCGCGATGGTGCGCGATGGCCAGCTGGTGCAGAACCGCCGCGGCGGCTTCGCGCCGGTGCAGGCCACCAACCTGATCACCGGTGTGGTCATCGCCAACCCGGAAGGCTTCGGCTTCCTGCGTCCGGTGGAGGGTGGCGACGACCTGTTCCTGCCGCCGTATGAAATGCGCAAGGTGATGCACGGGGACCGTGTGCTCGCCAACGTCACCGGCATCGACCGCCGCGGCCGTCGCGAAGGCAGCATCGCCCGCGTGCTCGAGCGCGGCATGACCCGCCTGATCGGCCGTTTCAGCATCGAGTTCGGCATCAGCTATGTGGTGCCCGATGACAAGCGGGTGCAGCGCAATGTGCAGATTCCGCCGGACCAGACCGGCGATGCGCGTGATGGCCAGCTGGTCGTCTGCGAACTGACCCAGGCGCCCGATACCCGGCGCCCGCCGATCGGCCGCATCATCGCGGTGCTTGGTGACAAGCTGACCGCCTCGCTGATCGTGGAAACCGCCATCCACGGCCACGAGCTGCCGTTCGAGTTCCCGCAGGAGGTGCTGAACGAAGCCTCCGCCGTGCCGCTGGTGGTGGAACCGTCGATGATCGGCGGCCGCGTCGACCTGCGCAGCACGCCGCTGGTGACCATCGATGGCGAAGATGCCAAGGACTTCGACGACGCGGTGTACTGCGAACCGAATGCCGAGGGCTTCCGTCTCGTCGTGGCGATCGCGGACGTGTCCAACTATGTGCGGCCGGGCACGCCGCTCGACGACGAAGCGCAGAAGCGCGCCACCTCGGTGTACTTCCCGGGGTTCGTGGTGCCGATGCTGCCGGAGACCCTCTCCAACGGCATCTGTTCGCTGATGCCCAAGGTCGACCGCATGTGCTTCGTCTGCGACATGCAGGTGAACCGCGAGGGCGAGGTGATCCACTCGCGCTTCTACGAGGCGGTGATGAATTCGCACGCGCGCCTGACCTATACCCAGGTCTGGCAGGCGGTAGGCGAGAACGACGTGGCGGTGCGCAACCAGATCGCCGCGGTGCTGCCGCAGGTCGAGCGTCTGCACCAGCTGTACAAAGTGCTGGCCAAGGCGCGCACGCGCCGTGGCGCGATCGAGTTCGAGTCCTCCGAAGTGCGCTTCGTGCTGGACAACACCGGTGAAGTCACCCAGGCCGGCATGCTGGTGCGCAACGACGCGCACAAGCTGATCGAAGAATGCATGATCGCGGCCAATGTGCAGGCGGCGCGCTACCTGCTCAGCAAGCACGTGCCGGCGCCGTTCCGCGATCACGCCAAGCCGCCGGAAGCCAAGTACGATGATCTGCTGGAGTTCCTGAAGGAATTCAAGCTGAGCCTGCCGCCGTGGTCGAAGGTGCAGCCGGGCGATTACACCAAGCTGCTCAAGAAGGTGCGCGAGCGCCCCGACGCGGCACTGCTGGAATCGGTGCTGCTGCGCAGCCAGAGCCTGGCGGTGTATTCGCCGGACAACCAGGGCCACTTCGGCCTGGCGCTGGACGCGTACGCGCACTTCACCTCGCCGATCCGTCGCTACCCCGACCTGCTGGTGCACCGTGCGATCAAGTACGCGCTCAGCGGCGGTTCGCTCGACAAGTACACGTATTCCGCGCGCGAGATGGCGGCGCTGGCGCTGCAGTGCTCCGAACGCGAACGCCGCGCCGACGAGGCCGAGCGCGAGGTCGACGAGCGTTACCGGGCGGCCTGGATGGAGAAGCACGTGGGCGGCCAGTTCGACGGCGTCATCAGTGGCGTGACCAGCTTCGGGCTGTTCGTGGAACTGGACGAGTCCAAGGTCAACGGCCTGGTCCACGTCACCCAGCTCCCGCATGACTACTACCAGTTCGATGCGGTGCGCAAAACCCTCAGCGGCGAGCGCCGGGGCAAGGCCTACCGCCTGGGTGACCGGGTCCGCATCCTGGTACTGAAGGCCAGCATGGAAGAGCGCAAGATCGACTTCCGTCTGGTCGAGGAAAAGGACGACGAGGTCCCGGCGCTGCCGCCACGTGGCCAGCCGGCCAAGCGCCGGAAGCAGGCGTACTGAACCGGAGTGCCGGCCGCTGGCCGGCCCTCCGTCACCCCGGAACGGACGGGCCCCATGACTACCCTTCCCGAATACAGCGGCGGCTGCCAATGCGGTGCGGTGCGTTTTCACGTCCGCGGTGAGCTGACCGACAGCTCGATCTGCCATTGCCGGATGTGCCAGAAGGCGTTCGGGGCCTACTATGCGCCCCTGGTCTCGGTGCGCGGGGTGGCATTCGCCTGGACGCGCGGGGAACCGCGCCGCTTCGCCTCCTCCAATCTGGTCAAGCGAGGATTCTGCGCGGACTGCGGCACCCCGCTGACCTACGAGGCCCCCAACGGGATGGCGATCGCCGCAGGCGCCTTCGATACGCCCGCGCGCCTGCCGCCCACGGTCCAGTACGGTATCGACGCCAAACTGCCGTTCGTGGATGCCCTGGACCGGCTCAGCGCCATCCGCGACGAAGACGACCCGGAGGCGGTCTACCTGCTGCACCTGGTCTCCCACCAGCATCCCGACCACGACACCGGTGACTGGCCTCCGCCCGCCGCGTGAGGCGGGGCCGCCGCCGATGCTCTACCATTACCACCCCCTTTCCGGTCCCGCCCCCCGCAATGAGCAAGCAAAGCCAGTGGATTGTCGGCGTCAACGCCGTCGCGTCCTCGATTGAGAACGATGCCGAGAACGTCCGCGAGGTCCTGATCGAGGCCGGCGCGAAGAACCCGCGTCTGACCGAGATCGAAGAGAACGCGCGGCGCAAGGGCATCGACGTGCGCAAGGTGAACACCCAGGCGCTGGACGGCGTGGGGGGGGCGGTGCGTCACCAGGGCGTGGCCGCGCGTTACCAGGCTGCACGCACCTGGGGCGAGAACGAGCTGGAAGGGCTGGTCGAAGCGGCCGAGGGCAAGGCCCTGCTGCTGATCCTCGACGAGGTGCAGGACCCGCACAACCTCGGTGCCTGCCTGCGCAGCGCAGCGGCGGCCGGTGCCACTGCGGTGATCATCCCCAAGGACAAGTCGGCCACGGTGAACGCCACCGTGCGCAAGACCTCGGCCGGTGCCGCCGACCGCATCCCGGTGGTGGCCGTGACCAACCTGTCGCGCTGCCTGAAGGACCTGCAGAAGCTGGGCGTGTGGATCTACGGCCTGGCCGGCGAAGCCACCGAATCGCTGTATGCGATCGACCTCAAGGGCAACGTGGCGCTGGTGCTGGGCGGTGAGGCCGATGGTCTGCGTCGCCTGACCCGCGAGAACTGCGACGGCCTGGTCAAGATCCCGATGCCGGGCGACATCGAGAGCCTGAATGTCTCCGTCGCCACCGGGGTCAGCCTGTTCGAGGCCGTGCGCCAGCGCGGTCTGTAAGCCGCGCGCGGGCGGGCTGTGGAGCCGACCGTTGGTCGGCCGCCCTTCGTTCCGGCGTCGTGACATCCGATCCGCCTGCGCGCCGCCCGTTTCGACGCGGCCGCGCGCGGCGCGGCAGCCGCCCAACGGTCGGCGCTACATGGGGACGCGCGGCGGGCATCAGCCTGCGCTGCCGCCCAATGCCTTGAACAAGGTGACATCGTTGATCAACTGCCGCTGCCTCACCGACGCCAGCGACAGCTCCGCATCGCGCCGGGTCTGCTGCGCTTCCAGCCAGGTGCGCAGGTCGGTCGCACCGACCCGGTAGCGCACCTCGTACATCCGCTCGATTTCCACCGCTTCGTCATACGACGCCTGCGACGCCGCGACCTGCGTGGCGAACTGCGTGCGTGCCGAGAGGGCGTTGTCCACTTCCGACAGTGCGGTGTACAGCGTGCGGCGGAAGTCGTTGGCGGCGATCTGGTAATCGGTACCGGCCAATCGGGTGTCCAACTCGGCCTGGCGCACATTGAGGAACGGCAGCGACAGCCCGGCACCGAGCGTGGCCACCGGATGCTTCAACACGTCCGACAGCGAGGTGGCGCCGGTACCGACGCTGCCGGTCAGGCTCAGCGCCGGGTAGTACCGGGTGGCGGTCACCTTGATGGTCTTCAGGCTGTTTCGCAGGCGCAGTTCGGCCGCGCGCAGGTCAGGCCGGCGACCGAGCAGATCGGCCGGCAGGCCTTCGGCGATGGCCGGGCTGGTGGCACGCTCCAGCTGGCGGGGTTCGTCGGCCAGGGCCAACGGCTGGCCATCGAGCAGCACGGTCAACGCGTTGCGGGTGGCCACGCGCTGCTGTTCCAGCGCGCTCTGTGCGGCGCGCTGCGCCTCCAGGCTCTGGCTGGCCTGGCGCACTTCCAACCGCGACACCGCACCGGCATCGAAGCGGGCCTGCACCAGTTGCAGCGTGCGCTGCAGGCGCGCCAGATTGGCCTCACCGGCGCTGATGGACTGGTTGAGAAAGGCCAGCGTCCAGTACTGCGTGGCGACATCGCCGATCACCAGCAGCGCCGTGTTCTGCAGGTCCTCGGCGCTGGCCTGTGCTTCCCACTGGGCGATGTCGCGCTGGGCGCGCAGCCGTCCCCACAGATCAACCTCCCACTGCAGCCCGACACTGGCCGAACTGCTGCGGTTCCAGTCCGCAGACTGGTCGATCGCGCGGTTGCCGCTGCTGCCGACGCTGCCCGAGGGTTGCGGCCACATCGCGTTGTCGGCCAGTCCGGCCTGCAGGCGCGCACGCTGCACGGCCAGCCCGGCAGACGCCAGGTCGGTGTTGGCGGCCAAGGCACGGGCGATCACCGCGTCCAGCTGCGGATCGCCGAATCCGGTCCACCAGGCGTCGCGGCGCACGTCGGCACCCGCCTCGGCCGGTGACACGGCGACAGCCTGCACCGGCGCGTTGCGCGCCGCATCGCCGCGACCGTAGCTGGCCGGCACCGCCGGCGGGTCGACCCGGTACTGGCTGGTGCTGACACAGGCAGACAGCGCCAGTGCGGACAGGCAGGCCAGGGCCAGCGGACGCCGGGACATCAGGAGAATCGGGAACATGGTCATTCGCGCGCCAGCGCCTCCACGGGGTCGAGTTGTGCCGCACTGCGGGCCGGCAGGAAGCCGAACGCCACGCCGATCAGGCTGGAGCAGGCGAAGGCGGCCACGATGGACGCGGTCGAGAACAGCATCTGGAAGTCGGGGGCGAACTTGCCGAACAGCCAGCCCACCACCAGCGACAGCCCCACGCCAAGCAGGCCGCCGAGCAGGCAGACCAGCACCGCTTCGATCAGGAACTGCTGGCGGATGTCGCTCTGGCGCGCGCCCACTGCCATGCGTACACCGATTTCACGGGTGCGCTCGGTGACCGACACCAGCATGATGTTCATCACCCCGATGCCGCCCACCAGCAGCGCGATCGCCGCGATGGCACTGATCAGAAGGGTCATGGTGCGCGTGGTCTGCTCGATGGTCTGGCGGATTTCGGCGCTGTTGCTGAGGAAGAAGTCCTCGGTGCCGTGGCGCATCACCAGCAGCTTGGAAATGGCTGCCTGGGCGGCATCCATCGGCGTGCTGTCGTCCACCCGGACGGTGATGCTGGAGACGTGGCTCTGGCCAAGCATGCGTGACATCACCGTGGTGTAGGGCACCCACACGCTCAGGCTGGTGCTGCCACCGAAGCCGAAGCTCTGCCGCTGTGCGACGCCGACCACGCGCGCCGGCACGTTGCCGAGCAGGATCACCTGGCCGATCGGGTCCTCGCCGTTGGGGAAGAACTGGGTGCGGGTGTTTTCGTCGATCACCGCCACCTGGGCAAGGCCGCGTACCGCATCGCGGTCGAAGAAGCTGCCGGCAACCAGGGTCACGCCCTTGACCCGGAAGAACTGCTCACCCACGCCGCTGACCTGGGCGGTGGCCGACTGGTTGCGGTACCGGGCGGTGACCGAGGAAGACACACTGGGCGTGGCACTGTCCACGTAGCTCTGCCGCGCCAGCGCATCGGCGTCGCTGGCCTTGAGCGTCTGCACCCGGGCCGAGCGCATGTCGCCGAAGCCGCGACCGGGATAGACGTCGATGGTATTGGTGCCCAGCGCGCTGATGTTCCGCAGGATCTGCTGCTGCGAGCCGTTGCCCAGCGCCACCACTGACACCACCGAGGCGATGCCGATGATGATGCCAAGCATGGTCAGGAAGGTGCGCAACCGGTGCGCGTTCATTGCCAGCAGCGCCATCCGGAACGCTTCGGTGAAGCGGTCGCGCGCGGCGCGCCAGCTGTGGCCGCGGCCGGCATCCACGGTGGGCTGGCGCTGCGCGCGGTAACGGGGGGCGTTCGCATTGGCGCGGTCGGCGATGATCTCGCCGTCGCGGATCTCGATGATGCGCTGCGCGTGTTCGGCCACCGACATGTCGTGGGTGACGATGATGATGGTGTGGCCTTCGGCATGCAGCTCGCCGAGGATCGCCATCACCTCCTCGCCGGAGCGCGTATCGAGCGCGCCGGTCGGTTCGTCGGCCAGGATCACCTCGCCGCCGTTCATCAGCGCCCGCGCGATCGACACGCGCTGCTGCTGGCCGCCGGACAGCTGGCCGGGCTTGTGGTGCATGCGGTCGCCGAGACCGAGGCGCTGCAGAAGCTGCTCGGCGCGCGCGGTGCGCACCGGCCCCGGGCTGCCGGCATAGACGGCCGGCACGGCGACATTGCCGCGCGCATCGAGGTCGCCCAGCAGGTGGTAGCGCTGGAAGATGAAGCCGAAATGCTCGCGGCGCAGCTCGGCCAGCTCGTCCGGCAGCATGCTGCCGGTTTCGCGGCCCGCCACCTGGTAGCTGCCGCGGGTCGGCCGGTCCAGGCAGCCGAGGATGTTCATCAGCGTGGACTTGCCCGACCCGGACTGGCCGACGATGGCGACCATCTCGCCCGCATCGATGTCCAGGTTGACGTCGCGCAGCACGGCGATGGTGTCTTCGCCGGCGGGAAACTCGCGGCGAAGGTCGCGCAGTCGCAGCAGCGGGGCGCGCGTGGGCTGCGCGCCGGTCGGGGCACCGCTCATCGGCGCGGCCCGCCCATGCCCGGCCCACCCATCCGGATCTGCGGGCCACCACGGCCGCCGCTGCTGCCCCCTGCGGCCGCGCCACCCTCGCCGACAATGACCTTTTCGCCCTCGGTCAGGCCGGACAGCACTTCGGCGTTGGCGCCGTTGTTGATGCCGATCCGCACCTTGCGTGGCGCCGGCATGCCGTCGGCGTCGGCGATGCGGACCACGTACTGGCCATCGCGGGTCTTCGGGCCGAGCGCCACCGCCGGGATCATGAGGACGCCCTTGGCCTGCTTGAGCATCACCGATACCTGCGCGGTCATGTCGATGCGCAGCGTGCCGTCGGGGTTCTCCACGTCGAACAGGGCGTTGTAGTACACCGCCGTACTCGAGCTGGAGCTGGAGGAACTGGAGCTTGATGCATTGTCGCTGGCGATGGAGGACGGCGCCGGATTGATCTGGCGCAGCGTGGCGTGGTACTTGCGGTCCGGCTCGCCCAGCGTGGTGAAGTACACCGGCATGCCGGCCTTGATTTTGACCACGTCCGCCTCGGAGATTTCGGCGTTGACCGTGACCAGATCCAGGCGCGCGAGCATCACGATGGTGGGCGCGGTCTGGTTGGCATTGACGGTACGGCCTTCCTCGGCCACCACCGCCACCACGGTGCCGTCCATCGGCGCGGTGATGCGGGTGTAGGCCAGGTTGGCACGGGCGGTGCCCAGTTCGGTCTCGCGACCCTTGATCTGCGCGTCGTAGGACTGGATCTGCGCGCGTGCGGTCTTCAGCCTGGCGTCGGCCGCGTCGTACTCGGCACGCGAGGTGGCTTCGGCCGCGAGCATCTGCTGCTGACGGGCGAACTCCAGTTCGGCCTCACGCAGGCTGGCCTGCTGCACCGCGCGCTGGGCGCGGATGTTGTCCAGTGCGGCTTCGGCGTTGAGCACCTGATTCTGCTGCGTGGTGGCGTCGATCTCGGCGATCAGCTGGCCTTCCTTGACGGTATCGCCCAGCTGCACCTTCAGCGACTTGATCTGGCCGGAGGCCTGCGCACCCACACTCACCAGCTTGTAGGCATCGACCACACCGGTGGCCTCCACCGTCTGCTCGATGTCGCCACGGCTGACCGGCGTGGTCGCCAGGGCCGGGGCGGCAGGCTTGCGGGCGAACCATGCCACAATCGCGGCAATCACGACGACGAAGGCGATCAGCAGCAGGATGCGGCCGCGGCGGGTGTGGGGCAGGCGGGGCTTCACGATGATCGTCTACTCGGCAGGCCGTTGCGTCGGCGTTGTCAGCATTGTGAAGACCCACGCCGGAGGGCTCAACGCTCGCCGTGTATCAAAGGGTAACCAGACGCGCTGTCCCGCGTTTCGTTGTGTATCGTCGTCGTGTCCTGACACACGCGTACGCATTCCCATTGATGCGGTTCATCTCCGGACAGGGGATCATGACCGCATGGAGACCACCACCACCATGCATCGCCTGTTGATCGTCGACGACGACCACGATATCCGCCAACTGCTTGCCGAACAGCTGGGACGCGCCGGTTACCAGATCAGCACCGCCAGCGATGGCACCGGCATGCGTCAGGTGCTTGAACGCGAACACGTCGACCTGATCGTGCTCGACCTCAACCTGCCGCGCGAAGACGGGCTGACCCTGTGCCGTGACCTGCGTGCGCGGTCAAGCACGCCGGTGATCATGCTCACCGCGCGCAGCGAGCCGATCGACCGCGTGCTGGGCCTGGAAATGGGCGCCGACGACTACCTGGCCAAGCCCTTCGAGCCGCGCGAACTGCTGGCGCGCATCCGCAACGTGCTGCGCCGGACCGAGGCGCTGCCGGCCAATCTGGAGCCGCTGGCGATCCGCCGCGCGCGGTTCTCGCACTGGATATTCGATCTTGAACACCGGCACCTGGTCGACCCCGATGGCCGGGTGGTGGTGCTGTCCGGTGCCGAGTTCCGCCTGCTGCGGGTGTTTGTCGGACATGCCAACAAGGTACTGTCGCGCGAGCAGCTGGTGGCGCTGAGCAGTGGCCGCAGCTACGAGTCGCAGGATCGCGCGATCGACCTGCAGGTCAGCCGCCTGCGCAACAAGCTGGGCGATGACGGCGGCAGCGACGGGCTGATCAAGACCGTGCGCAACGAAGGTTACGTACTGGCCACGGCGGTGGGGCTGGAATGAAACGCCTGCGGCGCTTCTTCGCTTCGATGGTGGGGCGCCTGTTCCTGATTCTGCTGCTGGGCATGGCGGTGGCCGCGATCGGCGCCACCGTGCTGGCCAGCGCCAAGCGCCAGCAGGAATTTGAACGGCAGAACCTCAACCGCATCGCCGACCGGCTGCAGGGCTACGTCAACCTGCTGGACGGCAACCCCGAGCTGCGCGAGCGCCTGCTGGCCGTGGGCGGCCCCAGCGTGCGCGAGCTGCCCGACGGCGCGCGCCAGGGCCGCAGGGACACCGCGATGATGGCCGTGCTGGATGACCGGCCCGGCCCGGTGGCGCACGCCCAGGTCCATTTCACCTCGTTCCGCTCCTGCCTGCCGCGGCTGCCGGAGCTGTTGCCGCCGCCGCCGCACAAGATGGGCGCGCCCAAGCGCCCGCGCGAGCGCGATCCGGCGTTCATCCCGCCCAAATGCCGCGCCGTTTCGGTGGTACTCAGCGACGGCACGCCGCTGCGGCTTGCCCTGGATTCCCCGGCCGTGGCGCACAACGGCATCCTGGCGGTGGACCCGCTGTTCCTGACCCTGCTGGTGATCGCCATCGCGATCCTGGCCTACATCGTGGCGCGCATGGCCAGCGCGCCGCTGCAGCGCCTCGCCGCTGCCGCCGCGGCGCTGGGCGACGACCTGCAGGGCGCGCCGATGCCCGTGACCGGGCCATTGGAAGTCAGACGCGCTGCCGAAGCCTTCAACGCCATGCAGCAGCGCCTGCAGCGGCACCTGGGCGAGCGCACGCAGATGCTGGCCGCGATCACCCACGATCTGCAGACGCCGGTGACCCGGCTGCGGCTGCGGCTGGAGAACGTGACCGACGAGGCGCTGCGTGAGCGCCTGATCGGCGACCTGGGCGCGATGCAGGCGCTGATCCGCGAGGGTCTGGAGCTGGCCCGCAGTGCCGAAAGCGCCGAACAGCGCGCTGCCCTGGTGCTGGATTCGCTGCTGGAGAGCATCGTGGAGGACGCCGCCGAAGCCGGCGCCGACGTGCGCTTCGACCAGGCCAGTGGCGCGGTGATGATGCTGCGCCCGCTGGCCATGCACCGGTTGTTCTCCAACCTGGTGGACAACGCGGTGATGTACGGGCAGTCGGCACGGGTGAGTGTGGAGCAGACCGAGCATGACGTGGTGGTCCGCATCCGCGACAGCGGACCGGGCCTGGCCGAGGACGAACTGGAGGCCGTGTTCGATCCGTTCGTGCGGCTGGAGACCTCGCGCTCGCGCGATACGGGCGGCGCCGGGCTGGGCCTGACCATCGCCCGCGCGCTGGCCGAGAAGGACGGTGCCACGTTGCACCTGCGCAATCATCCGCAGGGGGGATTGGAGGCCGTGGTGCGTTGGCCGGCCACCTGGCGGGTTGCACCCGGAAGCCGCACTGGATAGATCTTCACGACCGTTCGGGCGCGGATTTGCCTACTATGGGCACCTCTTTGCCAGCTTCTCCCCCATGAGAGCGCACGAATCAACCGGCCTGCGGGCCGGGGCTTCCCTTCCCAACGCCATGCGGGCAGGCCTGCACGGATGAGGGAACGGGGGGGCGTCAACCGGCGGCGGCCGGTCCAATCCCGAGGACGCGTCCTGCCGTGGCTGCAGGCCGCAGGGCTGTGCCTGCTGCTGTGGCTGGCGGCCATTCCGTCGCTGTCGGCGCAGGATGGGCCACCGCCGCTGCGCGACTACGCGATCGACGTGTGGACCTCGCGCAACGGCCTGCCGCACAACTCGCTGCGCGACATCGCGCAGACGCCCGAAGGCCACCTCTGGTTCGCCACCTGGGAGGGTCTGGTGCGCTACAACGGGCTGGACTTCACCGTGTTCGACCGCAGCACGCGGCCGGGCCTGCGCGACAATGGCGTGGGCGCCCTGTATGTCGACCACGCCGGCAACCTGTGGATCAGCGACTCGCGCGGCAACGTCACCCGCCGCGGCAGCGATGGCCAGTGGCGGGTATGGGAACACCAGCCGGGGACGCCGCAGGTGCTGATCCAGGCGATGCAGATGGACAGCCATCGGCGCCTGTGGCTGCTGTACGAAGGCAAGGGCATCGGCAGCCTCGACCCGGACGGCCGCATCGCATACACACCGCCGGCGGCCGACGTGCCGATGGCGATGAGTTTCACCAAAATGGTGGTGGACGCCCAGGACCGCGTGTGGGTGGGAACCCTGGATGGCCTGGTGGTGCGCGACAACGACGGCGTCCTGCGCCGCGCGCCGGAGAGCTTCGGGCTGGGGCGTGGCCTGGTGTGGCCGTACCGGGCGCCCGACGGGGTGATGTGGATCGTGGCCGGCGAGCGGATCTACCGCATGCAGGACGGCGTGCCCGAGCTGCAGCACCGCCTGCCTGGCCAGATGCACATGACCGCGATGCTGCAGGACCGCCACGGCGACCTGTGGCTGGGCACCGAGAACCAGGGCCTGCTGCGGCTCTCGCGGCATGGGCTGGAGCGGCTGCCGGCCGGTCTTTCGCTGCCGGGTGGACGTGTGGTCAGCCTGCGGGAGGATGCGGAGGGCAGCATCTGGGTCGGCGCCAACGGCGGTCTGTACCGCCTGCGCGAAACGCTGTTCAGCAGCTACACCGAACGCGATGGACTCAGTGGCGACTACGTGCGCACCGTGTATGAGGACCGGCAACGCCAGATGTGGATCGGCAGTGCCAGCGGCCTGGACCGGATGGACGGCGATGGCCGCTTCCATGCGATCGCGCTGCGCAATCAGGGCGGCAAGCCGCCATCGGTGTTGAGCCTGGCCCAGGACCGTGCAGGTGATCTGTGGGTGGGCACCTTCGGCGACGGGGTGTTCCGGGTGGACGCACAGGGCCGGGTGCTGCGCACCTACGGCACCGCCGATGGGCTGCCGGGGGGCAACATCCGTGCGATGAGCGTGGACCGTGACGGCGGGGTCTGGGCCGGCACGCAGAAGGGCGTGGTGCGCATTGATGCGCGTGGCGTGGCCGTGCCGACCGTGCCCGGCATGCCGTCCGGGCTGATCACCGCCTTGGCCCACGACGCCGAGGGCAATCTGTGGATCGGCACGATCGAAGGCATCCGCGTGCTGCGCGGCAACCGCGTGCAGGCCATCGACCTGGAGCGCATGGGCGGCGGCCGCAGCGTGTTCGGCTTCCAGCAGATCGGCGATGCGATGTGGGTAAGCACCGACCGTGGGCTGTACCGCTGGCAGAACGACCGGTTGGCGCGGGTCGGGCTGGAGCAGGGCATGCCCGTGGATACGGTGTTCCAGCTGGTGCCCGACCGCGTCGGCAATGTGTGGATCAGCAGCAACCGCGGCGTCCTGCGCACCGACATGGCGATGCTCAACGATGTGGCCGACGGACGCGCGCCGCACATCGACGTGGAGCACTACAACGAAATCGACGGCATGGCCAATTCGCAGGCCAATGGCAGTTCCGGCCCGTCGGCGATCCTGCGCCAGGACGGGACGTTCTGGGTGGTCACTGCCGGTGGCCTCAGCACGGTCGATCCGCTGCGGCTGCAGCGCTTCCGCGAGCGCCTGGCGCCGCCGGCGGTGATCGAGAACGTGCAGGTGGATGGCACGCCCCTGCACTGGCAGGGCAACGACTACAACCGCATTCCCGGCGGCAAGCGCCTGAGCGTGAGCTATGTGGGGCTGAGCTATCTGCTGTCCGAACGGATCCGCTATCGCACCCGCCTGGAGGGCCTGGACAGCGGCTGGATCGAGCGCGGGCAGCAGCGCAGCGTCGAATTCATCGGTCTGCCGCCGGGCGACTACACGCTGCATGTGTCGGCCGCCCACCCCGGCGGCGCATGGAGCGACAGCGAGGCGGTCTGGGCGTTCACGGTCGAGCCGTTCCTGTGGCAGCGGCGCAGCGTGCAGGTGATCGCTTCGCTGCTGCTGTTGGCCGGCCTGGTGGCGCTGTACCGCTATCTGATCAATCGCTACAAGGCCAGCAACATCCGCCTGGCGCGGAGGGTGAATGAGGCCACGCGCGACCTGCAGGCGCAGACCATGCACCTGCAGGCCTTGAACGAGGAAAAGACCGCGCTGGCCGAACGTCTGGCCGTGCAGGCCGAAGCCTTTGAACGCCAGGCGCGCGAAGACGCGCTGACCGGCTTGGCCAACCGGCGTGCATTCGACGAAGCGTTGGCCCGCGATTTCGCCCGGTCGCAGCGCAGCCGTCACCCGATGTGCCTGGTGGTGCTGGACATCGACCACTTCAAGGAGGTCAACGACCGGCACAGCCATAGCGTCGGCGACGTGGTGCTGGTGGAAGTGGCGCGCCTGATCGCCTCGGCATGCCGCGATTCGGACATGCCGGCACGCACCGGTGGTGAGGAGTTCGCCCTGCTGCTCAATGACACCCGCCTGGACGAAGCGGCGCAGGTCTGCGCACGTCTGCGTGGCCTGTTCCACGACCACCCCGACTGGGCCGGTGTGGCGGGTCTGAAGGTGACCTTCAGCGCCGGACTGGTCGAACTGGATGCGGCCGACCGTACCCCGATGCTGCTGTATCAGCGCGCGGACCGCGCGCTGTACCGCGCCAAGAGCGAAGGCCGCGACCGCACCGCCATCGGGTGACGATCAGGCCGGGGCGGAGCAGGGTTCGGCCGCCCCGCGCGGGTGCGTCAGGGACGTGGCCAGGCGTTGGCGATCGTGCAGAACAGCTTGGCGGTCTGCTCGGTGTCGTACACCGCGCTGTGCGCTTCGTCGGCGTCCCAGCCGAGCCCGGCGGCGTTGGCCGCGCGCGCCAGCACGGTCTGGCCGTAGGCGACGCCGGCCAGAGTCACCGTGTCGAACACGCTGAAGGGGTGGAACGGATTGCGCTTGTGGCCGGTGCGGTTGACCGCGGCATTGACGAAGCCCAGGTCGAAATGCGCGTTGTGGCCGACCAGGATCGCGCGCTGGCAGCCGTACTTTTTCACGGCGGCGCGGACCGGCGCGAAGATGTGGTCGAGCGCGTCCTTTTCAGACTTGGCCAGCCGGAACGGGTGGTCGAGGATGATGCCGGTCACTTCCAGCGATTTCGGGTCGATCTCCAACCCGTCGGCCGGAATCACGTGGGCGCTGGCGGTCGGGCCGGGATAGAGCAGGCCGTTCTCGTCCATTTCGATCGGCACCGCGGCGATTTCCAGCAGTGCGTTGCGGTTGCAGTCGAAGCCGCCGGTTTCCACGTCGATCACGACAGGCAGGAAACCACGGAAGCGTTGGGCCATTGCCAGGTTCGCCGCGGGGGCAGTCGTTTCGGCGGCGGCAGGGGGCAAGGCGGCATCGTTCATCCGTGGATTCTAGCAGAGGGGGCCTGTATGCCCCCGCCACTCAGGCGTCTGCGGGACGGCGCCCCGGCTGCCGGCGCAGCAGGTGGTCCACGCTCAGCGGGCCGGCGCCCTGCAGCGCCAGGGGCAGCAGCATGGCCATGAACAGCAGCGGCAGCTTGAAGTTGCCAAACCCCTGGTCGGTGATGGCATAGCCCTGCCACAGCTCGGCCAGTCCGTCCCAGTGCATCGGCCAGTGCACCGCCCAGGTCGCCACCACGGTCAGGACAAGCAGGCTGCCGGCGGCCAGCCGGGTACCCAGCCCCAGCAGCAGGCAGAGCGCGCCGACCAACTCCAATCCGGTGGCCAGGTGCCAGTTGAGGCTGGCCGGGAGCTGGTCGAACGGAAACGGGAAGGCCTGTTGCAGGTCGCCGAACCAGTTCTGTCCGTGCAGCTTTTCGCGGCCGGACTCCAGGTACTCCCAGGCCAGCAGCAGACGCAGGCCCAGCGGGGCGATCCACGGCGCAAGCCGATCCAGCCGGTCGCGCAGGGCGACCCGGTGCAGTGTCTTCATCAAAGGGGAACTCCTGGAAAAGGGGTCAGGCAGGCGGAGGGGACGGGGCGATCACGGCGTGGCGCAGGAACTGCTGCAGCAGCGCGGTTCCCTCGGTCAGCAGGACATCGGGGGGCAGGCCGTGGGCCTGCGCCAACGCCTGCAGGTGCTCAGCGCCGGTCTGGCCGGGCGACTGGCCGATGCGCTCGAGCAGGTGGGCGGCCAGTGGGCTGATCGTCGCGAAGCGCACCTGGCCGTCCGCGTCGCGCCGAACCAGCAGTCCGGTCGGTTCGGTGGGGGGCTCGGCCGGCGCGTCGGCGCTGCCGAGCCGATGGACCGGCCAGTGGTAGAGCAGGGGCCACGCCAAGGGCGAGCGCTGCAGCGGCACAACCTGCGGGTCGATGCCCGTGGCAATCGGCAGCGGACAGGCGTCGAGCTGATAGAGCGCGGTCTCCACCCATTCGTAGTGCGCCAGTTCGGCCAGTGCCGGATGCGGCAGTACCGGGCGTTCCTGCAGCCATTGCACGAATTCGGCGGCCAGCTCGGTGAACAGCGGCGTCTGCGCGCGATGATCGGCAAGAAAGCGGCGTACCAGCGCTGCCCAGGCCGCCTCGCCGAGCAGCCGCGCGCACACCGGGAAGCCGTTGCCGAGCAGCCCCAGCACGTTGTTGAACACCAGCCGCCGGTAGATGCCCATCCGGCGCGGGTCCAGGCCGGTCGGCGCGGCGACACGCTCCGGATCGCGCAGATGCGCGGTGAACGCGCGTTGCTGTGCGTGCAGGCGAGGGAATGTGTCAGCCATTGGACACCGCTCCGTGCGCGGCCATCAGGCCTCGGATGATGCGCAGTTCGTCGCGCAGCTCCGGATAGGGGGGGAAGTTGAAATCGCGTTCGAGCAGGGTGGGGCGCGGGCCAATGCGTGCATAGGTGCGGCCGAGCAGGTCCCATACCGGATCGATCACCGCGCTGCCGTGGGTATCGATCTTGAGGTCGTCGGCGTCGTCGAGGTGGCCCGCCACGTGCAGGCAGGCGATGCGATGCGCGGGCAGCCCGGCGATGAAGGCGTCCGCGTCGTAACCGTGGTTGAAGGCGTTGACGTAGACGTTGTTGACGTCCAGCAGCAGGTCGCAGTCGGCCTCGGCCAGCACGGCGTTGGTGAAGGCCAGCTCATCCATTGCCGGTTCCGGCGCCAGGTAGTAGGACACGTTCTCCACCGCGATGCGCCGTCCCAGCAGATCCTGCACGCGGGCGATGCGGGCGGCGGTATGGCGCACGGCCTCGTCGGTGAAGGGAATCGGCAGCAGGTCGTACAGATGGCCCTCGTCGCTGCAGTAGCTCAGGTGTTCGCTGTACAGCGGCACCCGATGCTGGTCCAGGAAGCGACCCACCTGCTCCAGCAGTGACGTGTCCAGCGGCGCGGTGCCGCCCAGCGACAGCGACAGGCCGTGGCAGCTCAGCGGATGGCGCCGCGCCAGCTCGGCCAGCTGTTCGCCGGCCAGGCCGCCCACGCCGATCCAGTTCTCCGGCGCGCACTCGAGGAAATCGACATCGCCCTCGGGTGCCTCGCGCAGGTCCTGCAGCAGCGCACGGCGCAGCCCCAGTCCGGTCGCCGCCGCAGGCAGCGGCGACCGGGGCAGCGCGGTGGCCGGGGCGTCAGTGCTTGGCACCGCACTTGCCTTCGCCGCACTTGCCTTCGGCGGTCTTGCCGGCCGCGGTCGGAGCCTTGGCGTCGTCCGCCTTGGATTTGGCCTTGCCCTTGTCGGCGCCACACTTGCCTTCCCCACACTTGCCCTCGGCGGTCTTGCCGGCCGCTGCGGCGCCGGCCTTCTCCCCACCCTTGGCACCATGCGCCCCGCACTTGCCTTCGCCACACTTGCCTTCGGCGGTCTTGGCGGCGGCTTGGCCGGCAACCAGGTAGCCCTGCGCCAGGTCGGTCATGCTCAATGCAGAGGCCGACGTGGTGGCGCCCAGGCCGGCGGCCAGGGCGGTGGCCGCCAGCAGGGACAGCGAACGGGTGGATGTGCTCATCGATGGTGCTCCTTGGGTATGGGCCAGTGCCCGGAATGGCTGCTGGTGGGGCAGCAGGTGCGGCCATGATGGCCGGTCCTCGCTCAACGAATCCTCACACAGCATTCAACATTTCGTGAAGTGTGGGAGATTCCCATCGTGGCAATGCAACAGGACCCTGCGTACACGGCGGTCGCTCCGCGCGGGCCCCGCGCGGCCCAGCGGCCCCCGGCCGTCCATCCCCCGCGTGCGCCCCGGCACTCGATGGGGCGCATCTCGCGGATTCAAAAAAAAAGCCGCGACCCGAGGGCCGCGGCGTCTGCTCCCTGCATTGGCAGGATGCCTCAGACGTGGTCGGTGCTGCTGGTTTCGTCGCGCTTCTCGCGCGGCGGCAGGGCCTGCTCGCCGTGCACCAGGAACCAGACGTTCTCGGCGATGTTGGTGGCATGGTCGCCCACGCGCTCCAGGTTCTTGGCCATGAACAGCAGGTGCGTGCAGGGGGTGATGTTGCGCGGGTCTTCCATCATGTAGGTGAGCAGCTCGCGGAACAGCGCGGTGTACTGTGCATCCAGGCGCGCATCGTCATCACGCAGGGCGAGGGCGGCGGCGGCATCGTTGTCGCGGTAGGCCTCGATGGCACGGCGGACCTGCTGTGCGGCCAGCCGGCCCAGCGAGCGCAGGCCCTGGATCTGCGGCAGCGGCGGGACCTTGCTCAGGGCGATCGAGCGCTTGGCGACGTTGGCGGCATAATCGCCGATGCGTTCGATGTCGGCCGGGATGCGCAGGCCGGCCAGGATCTCGCGGAGGTCGCGCGCCATCGGGCCGCGCAGCGCCAGACGCATCACATCGTGGCTGATCTGCTGTTCCAGGCTGTCGATGGCTTCGTCGTTGGCGATGATGCGCTGTGCCGCGTTCTCGTCGCGTTTCTCGATGACGTCCATCGACGCATCGAGCTGCGCCACGGCCATCTCGCCCATGCGCACGATCTCGGCCACCAGCCGCTGCTGCTCTTCGTCGTAGCTCTTGACGATATGGTCGTTGGGAAAGTTCATGATGATTCTCGTAGAGCCAGGCTCTGCCCGGCTGGATGATGTGGAGACGCAGGCGCTCAGCCAAACCGCCCGGTGATGTAATCCTCGGTCTGCTGCTTGTTGGGCTGCGAGAAGATCACTTCGGTGCGGTCGTGTTCGATCAGGTCGCCCAGATACATGAAGGCGGTGTAGTCGGACACGCGCGCGGCCTGCTGCATGTTGTGGGTGACGATCACGATGGTGTAATCGTGCTTGAGCTCTTCGACCAGCTGTTCGATGCGGCTGGTGGAGATCGGGTCCAGTGCCGACGTCGGCTCATCCAGCAGCAGCACGTCCGGGCGCAGCGCAACGGCACGGGCGATGCACAGGCGCTGCTGCTGGCCGCCGGACAGCCCCAGCGCGCTCTGGTTGAGCTTGTCCTTGACCTCGTCCCACAGCGCGCCCTGGCGCAGCGCGTGTTCGACGCGGTCGGTCATCTCCGACTTGGACAGTTTTTCGTGATGGCGGATGCCGTACGCGACGTTCTCGAAGATGGTCATCGGGAACGGCACCGGCTTCTGGAACACCATGCCGACCTTGCTGCGCAGCCGGTTCATCGGATACTTCGGCGAGAGGATGTTCTCACCGTCCAGCAGCACTTCGCCGCGTGCTTCCAGCTTGGGGTACAGCGCATAGATGCGGTTGAAGATGCGCAGCAGCGTGGACTTGCCGCAGCCGGACGGACCGATCAGCGCGGTGACGCGCTTCTCCGGAATCTCCAGGTCGATGCCCTTGAGCGCATGGAATTTGTCGTAGTAGAAGTCCAACCCGCGCGCGGCCAGCTTGATCGGCGCCGGGGTGTGCAGGCTTTCATGCGACGCCGGGACCACGATGCGCTGCATCGGTACGGCGTTGGAGAGATCGTTCATGGCGATGTCCGTGGAAAGGTCAGTCATGGGAGATACGGTTGCGCAGCAGGATGCCGCGCGCAGAGAGGCTGACCAGCAGCACGAACACGGTCAGCACCAGGGCGCCGGCCCAGGCGAGCACCTGCCAGGATTCGTACGGGCTGCCCGCGAACTGGTTCATCACCACCGGCACCGAGGCCATCGGCTGGAACACGTTGCTGTTCCAGTACTGGTTGCCGAAGGCGGTGAACAGCAGCGGCGCGGTCTCGCCGGAAATGCGGGCCAGGGCCAGCAGGATGCCGGTGACGATGCCGGCGGCGGCGCTGCGATACAGCACCTGCACGGTCACCTTCCACTGCGGGATGCCGAGCGACAGCGCCGCCTCACGCATCTGCGACGGCACCAGTCGCAGCATCTCGTCGGTGGTGCGCACCACCACCGGCAGCACGATGAATGCCAGCGAGAGTGCACCGGCGAACGCCGAGAACTGTCCACCGGTCTGCATCACGTACAGGGTGTAGACGAACAGGCCCAGCACGATCGACGGCGCCGAGAGCAGGATGTCGTTGACGAAACGCACCACCGTGCCGGCCTTGCGGAAGTTGCCGTACTCGGCCAGCCAGGTGCCGGCCAGCACGCCCAGTGGGGTGCCGATCGCGATCGCCAGACCGCACATCACCGCGCTGCCGAAGAAGGCGTTGGCGAGGCCGCCCTCCTGCATGGGGGGCGGGGTCATCCTGGTGAACAGGTCCAGGTTGATCCCGGCCAGGCCCTTGGAGGCCAGCGTCCACAGAATCCAGCCGAGGAAGAACAGGCCGAACAGCGCGGTCAGGCAGGACATCAGCAGCGCGACCACGTTAACGATGCGGCGGCGCAGGTACAGCGGTTGTGCGGCGGACGGGGCGATGGTGGACATCAGTTGCCCTCCTTGCGGGCGAGGCGCATCAGCATCAGGCGGGCAATGGCCAGCACAACGAAGGTCACGATGAAGAGCACGAAGCCGAGCAGCAGCAGTGCCGAGCGGTAGGTTTCGGTGGCCTCACCGAAATCATTGGCAATCAGCGCGGCGATGGTGGTGCCCGGCTCGAGCAGCGAGGGCGACAGGCGCACGCTGTTGCCGATCACGAAGGCCACCGCCATCGTTTCGCCCAGGGCGCGCCCCAGGCCGAGGAAGATGCCGCCGATCACCGCCGAGCGGGTGTAGGGCAGCACGATGTCCCAACTCACTTCCCACTTCGTGGACCCCAGCGCGTATGCCGATTCCTTCAGGCGGGTGGGTACGGTCAGGAACACTTCGCGCATGACCGAGGAGATGAACGGGATCACCATGATCGCCAGCACGAAGCCGGCCGTGAGCACGCCGATGCCCAGCGGCGGGCCCTGGAACAGCGGACCGATGACCGGCAGTGTGCCGAGGTGGTCGTTGAGGAACGGGGTGACGTATTCGGTCATCACCGGCACCAGCACGAACAGGCCCCACATGCCGTAGATGATCGACGGAATGCCGGCCAGCAGTTCGATGGCGGTACCGACCGGACCACGCATCCACCGCGGGGCGACTTCGGTCAGAAAGAAGGCGATGCCGAAGCTCACCGGCACGGCGATGATCATCGCGATCAGCGCGGTGACCAGGGTGCCGTAGATCGGCGCGAGCGCACCGAACTTGTTTTCGACCGGATTCCATTCGGACGAGTAGAAGAAGCTCAGGCCCTGCTCCTGCAGGGCATGGCGGCCGCCCCACAGCATCGAGAGCGCGGCGCAGGCCAGGGCGACCAGCACCAGAACGACGGTGGTGATCAGTACCCAGCGGAACAGTGTGTCGTTGCGGGCATCACGCAGGTCGTGGAGGGACGGTGCGGGAACAGGCTGGGCAATGGCATTCATGGGAAAGGCAGGGGCCCGAGAGGTGGGGTGCGGCGTGGTGGCGACAAGGGAGGGCCCGCGCGGCGCGCGGGCCCGGGTTGTCATTTGAATTCAGCGGCCCAGTAGGCTTCGATCTGCGTCACCAGTTCGGCGGGCAGCGGCACGTAGTGCAGTTCGTTGGCCTGCGTCTGGCCCTTTTCAAAGGCCCACTTGAAGAACGCCAGGGTGTCCTTGCTGCGCTGGGCATCCTTGGGCTGCTTGTGCATCAGCATGAAGTTGGTGGCGGTGATCGGCCACGCCTGGTCGCCCGGGGCGTTGGTGATGACCAGGTTGAAGTCCTTGGCGCTGGCCCAGTCGGCGCTGGCAGCCGCGGCGGCGAAACTCTCCGCACTCGGCTGCACCCAGTTGCCGGCGGCGTTCTGCATCGAGGCGTACGGCATGCCGTTCTGCAGCGCGTAGGCCAGTTCGACGTAGCCGATCGAGCCCTTGATCTGCTTCACGTACGAGGCCACGCCTTCATTGCCCTTGCCACCCACGCCGTCCGGCCACTGCACCGAGGTGCCTTCGCCGACCTTGCTCTTCCAGTCCGGGCTGACCTTGGACAGGTAATTGGAGAAGTTGAAGGTGGTGCCCGAGCCATCCGAGCGGTGGACCAGGGTGATCTTGCCGTCGGGCAGTTTCACGCCCGGGTTGGCGGCAACGATGGCCGGATCGTTCCAGGTCTTGACCTTGCCGAGGAAAATGTCGGCCAGCAGCGCGCCGCTCAGGCGCAGCTTGCCGGCGTCCAGGCCCTCGATGTTCACCACCGGGACCACGCCGCCGATGGCGGACGGGAACTGGCCCAGGCCGGCCTGGGCCAGCTCTTCGCTGCTCAGCGGCTTGTCGGAGGAACCGAAGTCGACGGTGCCGGCCTTGATCTGGGCGATGCCGCCACCCGAACCAATGGACTGGTAGTTGATTTTGGCGCCGGTGGCCGCGTTGTAGTCCGCCGACCACTTGGACACCAGCGGGAAGATGAAGGAAGCACCGGCACCGGAGATCTCGGCGGTGAGCCTGTCGCCGGCGGCAGGCGCGGCGGCGGGGGTGTCGGCGGCCGGCGCGGCAGCCTGGCCTTCAGCGCCCGGCTTGCAGGCGGAAAGGCCCAGCGCGATGGCCAGGGTAAGGGCGGTCAAGCCAGCCGTGTGCAGTTTCATGCGTCACTCCGTAGCGGGATGGGGGCCGGTCTCTCCGGCGACGCTGCTATGAAATGATGTTTTTGTTACAGCCGTATGACGACGTGACCGGACGCACGGGAAAGCCCGGTGGGACGGGGGCCGGCGATGGCACGTGCGGAAAAAGAAAAGGCGCGGATCTTGCGATCCGCGCCCGGCGGCGGCAGGGGGAGAGAGGACCTGCCGCCGCCATTGCCTTGTCCGTCGATCCGGCCGGGTACCGGCCAATGGCGGTACCCGGCCGGGGTGGGTCACGACCGTGGTCGTGACGGCACCTCAGTACTTCAGATTCTGCGACCAGTACGTCTCGATCTGCTTGACCAGGGTGTCCGGCAGCGGCACGTAATCGAGCTGCTTGGCCTGGGCGTCGCCGTTCCGGTAGATCCAGCGGAAGAACTCCTGCGTGGCCTTGGCGTTGGCGACGTTCTTGGGCTGCTTGCGGACCAGGATGAAGTTGGTGGCGGTGATCGGCCACGCATCGGCGCCCGGCGCGTTGGTCATGACCAGGTAGAAGTCCTTGGCGCTGCCCCAGTCGGCGCTGGAGGCTGCGGCGGCGAAGGAAGTGTCGCTCGGCAGGACGATCTTGCCGGCGGCGTTCTTCATGGCGGCGTAGGACATCTTGTTCTGCAGCGCGTAGGACAGCTCGACGTAGCCGATGCCACCCTTGATCTGCTTGACGTACGCGGCGACGCCTTCGTTGCCCTTGCCACCGATGCCGACCGGCCACTGGACCGAGGTGCCTTCACCAACCTTGCTCTTCCACTCCGGATTGACCTTGGAGAGGTAGTTGACGAAGTTGAAGGTGGTGCCGGAGCCGTCCGAGCGGTGCACGACGGTGATCTTGCCGTCCGGCAGCTTGACGCCCGGGTTCAGCGCGGCGATGGCCGGGTCGTTCCAGGTCTTGATCTTGCCCAGGAAGATGTTGCCCAGGGTCGGCCCATCCAGCTTCAGTGCGCCCGGCGCGATGCCGGCCACGTTGATCACCGGGACCACGCCGCCGATCACCGACGGGAACTGGGCCAGGCCGGCCGAGGCCAGCTCTTCCGGCTTCAGTGGGGCGTCGGAGGAGCCGAAGTCCACCGTCGCCGCCTTGATCTGGGCAATGCCGCCGCCCGAACCGATGGACTGGTAGTTGACCTTCTTGCCGGTAGCGGCGCTGTAGTCGGCCGACCACTTGGACATGACCGGATAGATGAACGAGGCGCCCGCGCCGGTGACATCGGCGGCATTGGCGGCAAACACGGACGACGCGGCGAGGACGACAACGGCGGCGCGCGACTTGAAGGCGTGGATCACGGGATGGCTCCTGGGATGGATGACGGTGCGGGGTGTCCCGCCCGGCGCCCATTCCATAACGGTTCGATGACAGCGCAGCGTCTGTCATATGACGCAACCGTGACAGGGTGCGGCATCGCCCCGCGACGCCCGGAGCAGGGGCGTTGTCGGCGTCATAAAGTGCACTGCGTCACGCAGGTTCGCGCAGACCGGGTGCCCCCCTCAGTAGGGACTGAGGGCATCCAGGAAGGGGTAGGCGCGGCCATCGTGGCGCAGCCGGTAGCTGCGTTGGACCGCGGACGCGTCGCTGTCCACGCAGGTCTTGTCGTGCACGGCGCTGCGTCGCGCCACCTGCCGCTCGCGGACGATCAGGTCGGCAAATCCCGGTGGGCGCGGTGCGCCGACCTCCAGGGTGCGCGTGGTGGTCTGGAACTGGCCGGCGCAGCGGGTATCCCACTCTCCCTGGGCGATGTCCACGCTGATCGGCTGGGTCAGCACCTGCAGGTGGCCCGGCGTGTAGGCGATCAGGCGCAGCCGGGTTTCCGAATACGGGTTGGGGCTGGACGCGCCGGTGAAGCGGGTACGCACGCCGAAGGTCCAGTGTGCGTCGTCGAGCCGATAGCGGGCGGTATCCAGGGCAACGCCGTCGAAGCGGACGGCGTCGCTGTCGACCGCGCCGCGCAGCACGCTCCAGGCGCGCGGGGTGGCGCTGGCCGTATCGATCACCATCAGTTCCAGGTCGCCGTCGGGCGCGTCCGGCAGGCTGTCGCGGTCATTCCAGACCGGCACGGCCAACAGCGTCAGCTCCGGGTGCGCTGGCCAGACGCGGCAGGTGCCCGCCTGCGGCGCGCGGCGCCAGCCCGCGCGGTCGGGAAGCACGGTGCCTGGGCGGACAGCGTAGGCGTGCTCGATCACCGCGATGGCGTCGGTGCACTGCTGGGCATGGGCGGCTGGCGTGGCGCTCGCAAGCACAGGCAGGAGCAGCAGGGTGGGGCGCATTGGGCCGTCCGTGGGAAAGTGGCCGCACAGCATACGCAGGCGACACGGCATGCAGGCCCAACGAAAAGGGGCGCAGCCTGCGCTGCGCCCCTGGAGTGCATCGATGCCGCAGGGCTTACCAGAAGAACTGCAGGCGGGCTTCGAGGATGTTCGGGTCGTCGTTGACGAAGCCGCGGGCCGACGAGCTGTACTTCTTGCTGTCCACCATCACGTAGTTCAGGGCGAACTTGGTGTTGGAGCGCCAGTAGTAGTTCACGCCGACGGTCCAGATGTTCATCTTGCCGCCGAGCACGCCGTCGACGATCGGCGGACGGCCGGCCACCGGGTTGGCAGTGAGGTTGCCATCGTTGAGATCCATCTGGTCGTAGCGCGCGCCCAGCTGCCACATGCCGCGGCCCGGTTCGTCCGGCAGGCCGGTGGTCGGGGTGCCGCCCTTGTAGCCCCAGCTCTCGCCGGTGATGTTCCACAGGCCGCTCACGTAGAAGCCGTCGCTGCTGTAGTTGTCGTGGCTGTAGCGCTTGGCCTTGCTGGTGTAGTACTCGGCCTGGGCCTTGAACGGGCCGCCGATGTACATCGCTTCGGCACCCAGCGTGCTGACGCGGTCGGTATCGACCAGGTTGCCGCTGTCCACCAGACGCACGGTGGCCAGGTCGGCGTTCGGACGGGCGCGCACGCGCAGGGTGTCCGCATCGGTGTCGTAGTCGACGTAGCTCAGGCCGAAGTGCAGCACCTGGCCCTTCTCGTTGATCGGCGCCCAGGTACCACGCGCGCCGTAGCCGCTGCCGTGGGCCAGGTTGCGCGTCAGCTCGCGGCCGAAGGCGCTGGCGGTGACCGACCAGTTGCTGTCGCCGATGCTGTAGGCACCGCCGAGGCGACGGGCCACGGCGTAGGTGTTGGTGACCGCCGCCTTGGAGATGAAGTCGTTGTTCTTGGTGCTGGACAGTTCTTCCAGGCTGTTGGGCTGCTTGAACTGGCCGAACTGCACGAAGTGGTTGGCGTTGCCGGCCAGCTTGTACTTCAGGTTGGTGTCCAGGAACTTGTCGGCCTTGGCATCGTAGCCCACCACCCATTCCACGTTGCCCGGGCCCTTGCCCTTGAGCACCAGCTCGGCGCGGCGCAGCTCGAACTCGCTGTTCTTGCCGTTCCCGGCATCGCCGCCGTTGAGGTCGGTCAGATCGTTGTCGAACCAGTTGCCGTCGGCCTGGACCAGGCCTTCGAAGGTGATCTCCGAACCGCCGATCACGTCGATGGCCACTTCAGCGTGAGCGGCCGGCACGAACAGCGCAGCCGCCACGGCCGCAGTAAGAAGTTGGCGATGCAGTTTCATGGAAAGGAGCCTTGCAGGCAGGTGGGAAGATGCTGCGCAGGCTAATTAGTGAAGATTGCGTAAATGTGACAGTTTCAGACAAACCGTCGTTTGCCGGACCCCACGGCCCGGCAGGGCTCTACATGAATGCCCGGCGCAGATGACCGCCGGATTGCGTACAGATGGCAATCGCCGCCGGGGGTCAGGCGGCGGTTTTTTCCCTGTAGCGGCACAGGTCGCGGATCACGCACTGCGGGCAATCCGGCTTGCGTGCCTTGCACACGTAGCGGCCATGCAGGATCAGCCAGTGGTGTGCGTCGAGCAGGAACTCGGCGGGGATCACCTTGACCAGCAGGTCCTCCACCGCGCGGACGTCCTTGCCAGGGGCCAGCCCGGTGCGGTTGGCCACGCGGAAGATGTGGGTGTCCACCGCCATCACCGGCTCGCCGAAGGCGGTGTTGAGCACCACGTTGGCCGTTTTGCGGCCCACGCCCGGCAGCGCCTCGAGGGCGGCGCGATCACGGGGCACCTCGCCACCGTGGTCGCGGATCAGCAGTGCGCAGGTGGCGATCACGTTCTTCGCCTTGGCGTTGAACAGCCCAATGGTGGCGATGTACTTCTTCAACCCGTCTTCGCCCAGCGCGAGCATGGCCTGTGGCGTGCTGGCCACCGGGAACAGCTTGCGCGTGGCCTTGTTGACGCCCACGTCGGTGGCCTGCGCCGACAGCGCCACCGCGATCAGCAGTTCGAACGGCGTGCTGTATTCCAGCTCCGTGCGCGGATGCGGATTGAGCTCGCGCAGACGCGTGAACATCTCGATCACATCGGCCTTGGGCATGCGTGCGGAGCGCGGCGCGGCCTTGCTGACGACGGCCATCAGGTGCCGTTCCCGGCCGCCCGGGCCTTGGCGCGGGCGAGGATGGCCGCCGCCGCCGACGGCAGCGCCGGCTTCGCATCCGGCGTGGTCGCCGCCGGTGCCCGCCGCGCGTCGCGTTCGGCGGCACGGCGGCCCAGGCGTACAGCGCGCTGGCGGTAGCGCTCGCGCGCAGCCCACGCTCGCGTGAGCTGCTGCTGGGCCTGCAGCAGGCGCACGGGCAGGTCCGGATGGCCGGGCAGCCGCTGGGCGTCGCCAGGGTGTGGCACGTAGTCCATCAAGCCGGCCGCGAGTGCGCCGTCGACGTCGTCGTCCAGCAGCAGCATCCACAGCCGCGTGGGCAGGTCAGGGTCGGTGGCCATCATCATCAGCGGTTCTGGAACACCGGCGGACGGCGGGCCAAGAAGGCGGCGGTGCCTTCGCGCATGTCCTCGGTAGCGAACATCAGCCCGAACTGCGCGGTTTCGTAGGCCAGACCTTCGCCCAGCGCACACTCACCGCCGATATGGACGGCATCGAGGATGCCGCGCAGCGCCAGCGGCGCGGCGTGCGCAAGCTGCTGGGCCAGCGCCTGCACGCGTGCATCCAATGCATCGGCAGCCACCACTTCGTTGACGATCCCGAACTGCAGCGCGCGCGCGGCCGTGATCGGTGTGCCAAGCAGGCACAGTTCCAGCGTCGCGGCGCGGCCGCACAGACGCAGCAGGCGCTGGGTGCCGCCGAAGCCGGGAATCAGCCCGAGATTGATCTCCGGTTGGCCGACTTTGGCGGTTTCGGCAGCGATGCGCAGGTGGCAGGCCATCGCCAGTTCCAGGCCGCCGCCCAGCGCAAATCCGTTGATCTTCGCGATCACCGGCTTGGGCATGCGCTCGATGCAGCGCATCAATTTCTGCCCCAGCGCCGAGAAATCACGTCCCTGAACCGCGCTGAGTCCGTTCATTTCGGCGATGTCCGCCCCGGCCACGAACGCCTTCGGACCGGCCCCGGTGAGCACTGCCACCCGGACCGCCGGATCGGCGGCTGCCGCCGAAAACGCGCTGTATAGCGCTTCCAGCGTAGCCTTGTCGAGGGCATTGAGCTTGTCCGGGCGGTTCACGGTGAGGGTGCGGATGGCGCCGTCATCGGTCACGGCGAGGGGCGAATCGGCCACGGCGGGGCTCCTGGAAAAACGTTAAAAAAAAGTGAGGTTGAACTCTTGAAACGAAGTCAGGTCAGAGCTTGCGTCGTTAGTGGCGGTTCAACGTTGCGGCGGCTATCCTAACCCGTCGCCTCAGGGCGGCCCAACGCGTCCTGAGTTACCACCCCTGGAGAAATGTTTGATGAAGTTGCGTTCTATCGCGGTCGCCGTCGCGGCCCTGGCCCTGACGGGCAATGCCTTCGCCCAGGACACCTCGTCCGAAAAGGGCAAGCTGAGCTATTACTTCGGTTACGACTACGGCAACAATCTGGCTGAGCTCACCTCGCGTGGCGAACAGCTGGACATCAACTCGGTGGTGAAGGGCCTGCAGGATGCCTACGCCAAGAAGCAGCCGGCGATCACCGCCGAGCAGCTGAAGCCGGCCGTCGAAGCCTTCCAGAAGCGTGAGCAGGGTCGTGCGCAGGCCGCCAAGGCCGAGTACGACAAGGCCGCTGCCGAGAACAAGACCAAGAGCACCCAGTTCCTGGCTGCCAACAAGGCCAAGGCCGGCGTGCAGACGCTGCCGAGCGGGGTTCAGTACCGCGTGGTCGAAGCCGGCACCGGCGCCAAGCCGACCCAGGCCAGCACCGTGCAGCTGGAAGTCGCCGGTCCGTACCCGTACGGCACCCGTCCGGCTGAAGCCCGCCCGGCGCAGCAGATCCCGGCGATGAAGGTCAGCGAAGTCGAAATGAAGGCCATGCGCGAAGCGCTGCTGCTGATGCCGGCCGGCTCGAAGTGGGAAGTGACGCTGCCGCCGGAACAGGCCTATGGTGCCGATCCGCGCACGCCGTTCCCGCCGAACGTCGCCGTGCAGTTCGAAATCAAGCTGATCAGCGTCAAGTAAGATCAGGCAGTCACAAAAACGCGCCGATGGAAACATCGGCGCGTTTTTGTTTGCTGTCACCGCGCGCTCCGCGCTCTCGATCCAGCCTGCCAATCGCGCTACTGTTGCACGGTGCAATCACTGGACGATCCCCCGCGTGCCGTACCCACCCCCTGTATCGGTATCTGCGCGCTGGACAGCGCCGATATCTGCGCGGGGTGCCTGCGCACCGTGGATGAAATCACCCGCTGGCGAACGATGAGCCGTCACGAACAGACCCATGTCATGCAGCATACGCTGCCATTGCGCGAGCAGTTGCGGCAGTCGCTGCGCGGTTCGCTGGCCGAGCACGCGCGGCTGATGCGCGCGCTGCATCCGCTGGATGCGCCGCCGACTGGCGAGGGCTGGAACCGCAGCGAGCTGAGTGACCTGCTGCCGCCCGGGCCGCCGGTCGAGGCGGCGGTGTTGGCCGGCATCATTCCGCGCGAGGGCGGTGCCCAGGTGCTGTTGACCCGACGCACCGATACTTTGCGCCATCACGGCGGCCAGGTCGGCTTTCCCGGTGGACGGATGGAGGCGGACGACCGCGACGCCGTGGCCGCGGCGATCCGCGAGAGCGATGAGGAAATCGCGCTCAAGCACGATCAGGTGCACGTGCTCGGTTACCTGGATCCGTTCGTCACCATCACCGGTTACCGGGTGATGCCCGTGGTGGCCGTGATCGATCCGGCATTCGTCGCCGTGCCGCAGCCGGATGAAGTGGCCGAAGTGTTCGAGGTGCCGCTGAGCTATCTCATGGAGCCCGCCAACCTGCACCAGGTGGAGATCGACCATCGCGGCCGCATCCGGCATGTGCTGGAGTACGGCTGGCCGGGCCAACGCATCTGGGGCGCCACCGCCGCCATTCTCTACAACCTGCGTCGCCGCCTGGAGCAGACCGAATGACTTCCACCGCGTTTTCCTGGACCGCCCTGGTCGATGTCGCCGCCCTTGCCGATGCTCTGCAGCAGGGCGGGGCACGCGTGCTCGACGCGCGCGCAACCGCCAGCACCGCCGTGCGCGTGGTCGATGCGCGCTTCTCGCTGGGCGACCCGCAGTCGGGCGCGCAGGCCTATGCCCAGGGGCATCTGCCCGGTGCACTGTACGCCGACCTCAACCGCGACCTGGCCGACATGGGCAAGCACGGCCAGGGACGCCACCCGCTGCCGGACAGCGCGGACTTCGCCGCGCGGCTGGGGCAGTGGGGTATCGCGCCGGAAACCCAGGTGGTGGTCTATGACGCAGGGGATGGCAGCATGGCCGCCGCGCGGCTGTGGTGGCTGCTGCGGCTGATCGGGCACCGTCGGGTCGCCGTGCTCGATGGTGGACTGGCCGCGTGGCAGGCCGCGGGCCTGGCGCTGACCGCCGAGGTGCCGCAGGTGCCGGCGTTGCCGCCCTATCCCGGCCAGTTCGACCGCAGCCAGATCGCCTCGGCTGGCGAGGTGGCCGCACGCCTGAAGCACGCACCGGGCTGGTTGCTGGATGCCCGGGCCGGCGAGCGTTTCCGCGGCGAGGTGGAGCCGCTGGACCCCATCGCCGGGCACGTCCCCGGCGCGGTCAACCGCCCGTTCGCGTTGAACGTCCACGACGGGCGCCTGCGCCCGGCGGCGGATCTGCAGGCCGCGCTGCGCCCGCTGATCGGCACCCACGATCCGGGCCAGGTGGTGCTGATGTGCGGCTCGGGCGTCACCGCCTGTCATCTGCTGCTGGCGATGGAAGTGGCCGGCCTGCATGGCGCCCGCATCTACGCCGATTCGTGGAGCGGGTGGGTCAGCGATTCCAGCCGCCCGGTCGCCACCGGCCCTTGAAACACCTCCCGGGTCAGGGGCGGTGCGCATCCAACGGTTGCAGCGGCACCGCCGCCAACACGCGCGGCCACGGGAACAGCGGCCCGGGATCGCGCTTGCGCGGCACGCGCCGCTCGGGGTCGTCGCTGGCCACTTCCTCGCGGGTATCCAGCCATTCGTGACCGGCGATGTGCCGCAGCCCGGGCAGCGTGTCGCACAGGTGCTGCAGCAGGTCGATCAGCGCGGCGAGCTGCGCCTCGGTGTACGGCTCGTCCATCGCCTGGTGGCGTGAATCCAGCCAGTGCGGGTAGCGGCCGGTGTTGACCAGCTCGATGCCGACCGAGCGCGGGTTGTAGCCGCTGACATGGTGGGCGATGCGGTCCAACGCCACGTACTGGACGATGCGGCCATCGCGGTCGATGTAGTAGTGCCCGCTGTTGCCGCTGCCGCTGTCGTACAGCACGCGCTCACCGTACTGGCGGGCCATCGCCAGGTCGGGCAGCTCGGTGCAGTGGATGACCACCAGATCGATGTCGGCCGGCGCGCGCGCGCCCAGCCGTGCCACGTAGGGCAGGGGCTGAAGGTCGATCGGGGGCGGTGCGCGGCCGGGCATGGCGCGATGCTAGCATTCCGTCATGAACGCTCATATCCACTCCCACAGGACGCGTGCATGAGCCGCGGCCACTGCATCCTTTCCCACGGGTTCGAAAGCGGCCCGGACGCCACCAAGGTGACCGCGCTGGCCGAGGTCGCCCAGCGGCTCGGCTGGACGCACGAACGCCCCGACTACACCGATCTGGACGCGATGCGCGCGGTAAGCAGCGTCGGCGACGTCCGCGCCCGCCTGCAGCGCCTGGCCGGCCTGGCCGCGGCGGCTGCCGCACGTGGCCCGGTGGTGCTGGCCGGTTCCAGCCTGGGCGCCTACATCTCGGCCATTGCCTCGCTGCAGGTGCCCACCCGTGGTCTGTTCCTGATGGTGCCGCCGACCACGATGGGACCGATGCCGGCGCTGGATGCCGCCCCGGTGCCGACCAGCGTGGTGCACGCCTGGCACGATGAACTGATTCCGCCGGCACAGGTCATCGCCTGGGCGCAGGCCCGTTCGGCGCGCCTGCTGCTGGTGGACGACGGGCACCGGCTGAACAATCACGTCGAGGCCTCGGCCCGGGCGTTCGAGGACCTGCTGCAGTCGCTGGGGTGAGGGGGGAGCCGGCCAGCGCCCGGCACCCCCCACGCCACACGCCCCCGCCAGCCGGGCAGAGCCCGGCTCTACCGTACAATGGCCGTCCCGGCGTCGCGCCGGGTCGCTTGCCGTGCCCGGTGGGCACCTCCTTTCCGCTGACCTGCGATACCGATTCCGTGAAATTCTTTGTTTCCTGCGCCAAGGGCCTGGAGTACCTGCTCGCCGACGAACTGCTGGCGCTCGGCCTGGACAAGGCCACCGCCACCATCGCCGGCGTCAACGCCGAAGGCGAGCTGCCGCAGGCACTGAAGGTGGTGCTGTGGTCGCGCCTGGCCAGCCGCGTGCTGTGGCCGCTGACCGAGTTCGACTGCCCGGACGAAGGCTCGCTGTACCAGGGCGTGTCGGCGATGGCGTGGGACCAGCACATCAGCCCGGAGCTGACCCTGTCGGTGGACGCGCACGTGTCCGGGACCGAGATCACCCATGCGCGCTTCGCCGCGCAGCGGGTCAAGGACGGCGTGGTCGACAGCCTGCGCGCCAAGGGCCTGGAACGGCCGTCGGTGAACACCGAGTTCCCTGATGTGCGCATCAATCTGTCGCTGCGCAAGGGCCGGGCAAGCATCTCCATCGACCTCGGTGGTGGCCCGATGCACCGCCGTGGCTGGCGCATGGCGCAGAACGAAGCGCCGCTGAAGGAAAACCTGGCCGCGGCCGTGCTGATGCGCGCCAACTGGCCCAAGATCCACGCCGAAGGCGGTGGCCTGCTCGACCCGATGTGCGGCAGCGGCACGCTGCTGATCGAAGGCGCGCTGATGGCCGCCGACGTCGCCCCGGGCCTGCAGCGCCACGGCAGCATTCCGCCCAGCCGTTGGCTGGGTTTCGACCGCGACGCCTGGAACACGATGATGGCCGAGGCGCGCGCTCGAGAGACGGCCGGGCGTGCCGCGCTCAAGCAGGTGATCCACGGCAGCGACATCGATCCGCATGCGATCCGTGCCGCCCGGGAAAATGCCGAGACCGCCGGCGTGGCCGAGGCGATCTGGTTCGGCGTGCGCGATGTGGCCGACATGCAGGTGCCGCCGCAGGAAACCGGCTGCGTGGTGTGCAACCCGCCGTATGACGAACGGCTGGCCGCCGATGCGGTGCTGTATCGCCGACTTGGCGATGCGCTCAAGCGTGCGGTGCCGCAGTGGCGGGCCAGCCTGCTGTGTGGCAGTGCCGACCTGGCGTTCGCCACCGGCCTGCGCGCCAACAAGAAGTACCAGCTGTTCAACGGGGCGATCGAATGCGCGCTGATCGTCTGCGATCCGATCGCGGTGCCGCAGCGCGACAACGCCGGCCAGCCGCGCGAGCTGAGCGAAGGCGCGCAGATGGTGGCCAACCGCTTGCGCAAGAACATCAGGAAGTTCAAGAACTGGCGCGCCCGCGAGGCAATCACCTGCTACCGCGTGTACGACGCGGACCTGCCCGAGTACGCGGCCGCGATTGACGTCTACGAAGAAGACGCCGGCGCGCGCCGCACGTTCCTGCACGTGCAGGAGTACGCGGCACCGGCGACGATTCCCGATGTCGATGTGCGCCGCCGCCGCAACGAGCTGCTGTCGGCCGCGCGCGAGGTGTTCCAGGTGCCGGCCGAGCAGGTCGCGCTGAAGTCGCGCGAGCGCGGCAAGGGCGGCAGCAAATACGGCCGCTTCGAACAGCGCGGTGAGTTCGTGCTGGTCCGCGAGAATGACGCACTGCTGCGGGTGAATCTGTTCGACTACCTCGATACCGGCCTGTTCCTGGATCACCGCCCGCTGCGCTGGCACATGGCCCGGGAAGCGGTCGGCAAGCGCTTCCTCAACCTGTTCTGCTACACCGGCGTGGCCAGCGTGCAGGCGGCGGTCGCGGGAGCGGCGTCGACCACCAGCGTGGACCTGTCCGGCACCTACCTGCAATGGTGTGCCGACAACCTGGCGCTGAACGGCAAGGGCGGCAGTCAGCATCAGCTGATCCAGGCCGATGCGCTGGCCTGGCTGGAAGCCGAACGGCACCGCTTCGACGTGATCTTCTGCGATCCGCCGACCTTCTCCAACTCGGCCCGCGCCGAGGACTTCGACGTCCAGCGCGAGCACGTGCGCCTGCTGCGGGCGGCCGTGGCGCGGTTGAGCCCGGAAGGCGTGCTGTACTTCTCCAACAACTTCCGCCGCTTCAAGCTGGACGAAGAAGCGATCAAGGAATTTGCCGAGTGCACGGAAATCTCCGCCGAGACCATCGGCGATGATTTCGAGCGCAATCCGCGCATCCACCGCGCCTGGGAACTGCGCCGCTACGGCGCGTGACGGCAAGGGGCTGACATGGACGACAGCCAGCTTCTCGCCGACGGACTGCTGCTACGTCCGTTCGAGGATGGCGATGCCGCCGCGTTCGCCGCGGCGGTGCGGGAATCGGCCGAGGGCATGCGGCGCTGGATGCCGTGGTGCTCCACCGATTACGGCGCCGAGCAGGCACTGCAGTGGTTCCAGGCCTGCCGCGACGGCCGCGCAGCGGCCACCGCCCATGAGTATGGTGCGTTCGACCCGGATACCGGCGCGTTTGTCGGCGGCGCCGGGCTCAACGCCATCCGGCACGATCACCGCTTCTGCAATCTGGGGTACTGGGTGCGGCAGTCTCGCCAGGGCCAGGGCATCGCCACGCGCGTCGTGCACGCGCTGGCGACCCACGCGTTCGCGCACATGGGCATGCAGCGGGTGGAGATTGTCGTGGCGGTGGGCAACCTGGCCAGCGAGCGGGTGGCGGTGAAGTCCGGGGCGCTGCGCGAGAGCGTGGCGCGCAACCGGCTGGTCATCGATGGCCAGTCTGCACCGGCCCACGTGTTCTCGCTGGTGCCCTGACCTGTGGTGGCGGCACCGGATTCCGGCCGCGCGCCGTGCGCGTCACACCATCAGAAGGCGGCCTTGCGCCTACGCCAAGGGCCGATGACCGCGCTCATACCCGCCGATTGCGGCCTGCCAGTACGGCGGGAGCCCGAGGTGGTCTTCGAGCCGCCACTGGCGACAGGGGCAGCGCTGCATCGCGCCGGTCTGCACGTCAGCGCGCGAACAGCGTCACCGCCAGCCCGACCGCCGGCAACGCCCACGCCAGCGGCGCGATCCAGCGGGGGCGGAAGGGGTACAGCCCGAACGCGATCAGAATGCCGCTGATCGTCAGCGCCCCGAGCCACAGCACCGGGCCGGCGGCCCAGCCGTGGTCCACCACACACAGGCCGAACGACAGCGCCAGCAACGCCCAACCCAGCCAGCGCCATGCGCGCCTGCGGGTCGGCGTAGCGGCGGCCTTGCCGTGCAGGTCCGCCTGGTGCCTGTCCATCGCCAGCGACAGGGCAGTGAACGCCGAGAAGCTCACGGTGATCGCCAACAGCATCATGCGCCCACCTCCGCGCCGGCATGCTGCTGCGCCTTTGCCGCCGCCTGCCGCTTCTTTCCGGCCGCGCTCAGCGCCGGCTGCCAGCGCTGCATGCGCAGGCCGCAGTAGGCGAGCATCGCGCCGAAGGCGAGCATGGTGAGGTCGAACCCGGCCAGCACCCAGTCGCCGCTGCGCAGGGTCACGCCCAGGTGCGCGTGGGTGGTCAGCGCGTTCACCACCGGGATCAGCGCGAACAACGCCGCGCCCAGGTACAGCTGCCAGGCCCACATCATCCGCTTGGGCCAGATGAACGCGGCCAGCAGCGCCGCGCCCCACGCGTAGAAGAACACGTCGGCTTCGGCCGTCGACCGTTCGGCCATCTGCAGCGGCAGCAGCCGGTTGCCCCAGAAGTACGCCGCGAAAGCGATCGGCAGGCCGGCCACCGCGCCGATATTGAGCGCATCCACCAGGCGCAGACCAAAGCCGATCTTCCCCGACTTGGCATGCTTGGGCCGTTCCTTGACCGCCCACAGCACCACGCCGCTGGCGACCATCAGGCAGCCAACCAGCCCGGACAGGAAGAACAGGGCGCGCAGGCCCCAGTCGGCAAAACGCGCCAGGTGCAGGCCGTACATTACGCCACGGGTCTGGGTGGCGCCACCGGCGGCCGGACTGGCCTCGAGCAGCGCACCGGTCACCGCGTTGTAGCGCAGCGACGGCGTATCCACCGAAAGGCGCTTGCCGTCGCGCTGCTGGATGTCGATCACCGCGTTGGCCGCGCCCGGGTGGTACAGGGTGAAGCCGCCCACGTCGGCGCCCTTCCATTCGGCGCGCGCGCTGTCCAGCAGCTGCTGTATCGGCAGTGCCACAGCACGTCCCTCGGACGGCGTATCAATGTCGGCCAGGCGCGCGAACGCCTCGCTGAAGAACGCGTCCTCATCCTTGGGGTAGGCCACGCTCACGCCCCACGGCAGGTACATGAACATCAGTGTCACGATGCCCGTGTAGGTGATCATCGCGTGGTAGGGCAGGGCCATCACCGCGCTGACGTTGTGGAAGTCCAGCCACGAACGCAGGCCCTTGTCCTTCCGGAACGTAAAGAAGTCCTTGAAGATCTTCTTGTGGGTGATCACCCCGGTGATGATCGCCACCAGCATGAACATCGCGCAGAAGCCCACGAGGTAGCGCGCCCACAGCACCGGGATGTAGTGCAGGTCAAAGTGCAGGCGGTAGAAAAAGTCGCCCCCGCGGGTCTCGCGCGCGGCCACTTCCTGACCACTGTTGGGGTCCACCGTGGCGTCGCCGAAACGCCCGCCGCCGCGGCGGCGGCGCTTCTCGCCCTCCGCCGGCGGCTTGACCATCGATTCGGGATTGCGCCAGAACATCCGCATCGCGGGGTTGCGCGGGTCGGGCAGGCTCACGTTCCAGCTTTCGGCCTGGGGCGCCTTGTGCTGCAGGAAGATGATCGCGCGCTCGGCCGCCACATCGGCGTCGACCGTGCTGCGCGGCAGCTCCGGGCGCATCCAGCGGCTGATTTCCTCGCGGTAGTAGCTGGCCGTGCCGGCCATGAAGATCAGCAGCAGCAGCCACCCGACCAGCAGGCCGGTCCAGGTGTGCAGCCACGCCATTGATTGGCGGAATCCGTTCTTCATGCGCCCGCCCTCATCACAGCGGTGCCCAGCCAGAACAGTGCGGTGGGCATCAGGATGCCGACCCAGGCGCGCAGTGCGGTGCGCGTGGCGAACGCCCACAGGGCGGCACACGCGCACAGCGCGATGGCGACCAGCATGCCGGTCAGTACCGCCTGGTCGCGGGCGATCGGCAGCGCGACGGCGAAGAACATGGCGCAGGTCGCTGCCAGCGCATAACCGCCCAGGATCGCGGCCATCGAGCGCGACAGCACGCCCAGCCAGGGGCGGGCGAACACGGCGGTGAAACGGGTATGCCAGCTGGCGTTGGGCGTGCTGTTCACGGAAACCTGCAATAGCGAGTCGAACAACGGGCATCACCAGCCGCAGCCGGTGACAGGTAAAGGTGGCCGTCCGTGGCCGGGGCGGCGCCGTGCCGGCGCGTGGCCGGCAGGTCCGCATCCAATGCCGCGGTGGCAGCATCCAGCGCAGGGTCAGCCGCACACTGCGCGGTTCCGCCCACCCGGCAACGAGATGGCGCAGGCACGCCTGCCTCCGCCCGTCTGCCCGCTGCCGGTCACGGGGACACTGCCGTTGGCGGCACACCCGGGGACGGACGCGGATGGCGTGGGGCAGTACACGGGGCGAAGCGAGCCGGTGCACATCGCGCGGCACTGGCCGGGTGGGGCTGGGCATACAACTAATGCTTGAATGATAGTCATTATCATTACGTTCGACAAGCGTCATCAGTCCGTTCGATGGTGACGCTGCGATACTGTGATGATGGACGCTTGCGAATGGCTTGACCGTGCCGACGTGCCGGACCCGAACGGGCGTACGCCCGACGACCTTGCCGCCGATGACCGGTGGTGGCAGCGGGTACAGGCGCTGTACGACCTGGACGATGCGGTGGTGATGCTCGACAACGGCTACTGGGGCGCGATGGCGCGGCCGGTGCTGCAGGCCTGCCAGGACTGGACGGCGCGGGTGAATGCAGGCAACGCCTGGTTCGGTCGGCGGGCATTTCCGCCGCTGCTGGAGCAGGCACGCGCGCAGGTGGCGGGGATGCTCGGCGTGGACCCCGACGAAATCGCGATCACGCGCGGTGCGACCGAGGCCATGCAGGTGCTGATCGCCGGGTACCGCCGGCTCTCGCCGGGCGACACGGTGATGCATGCCGACATCGACTACGACAGCATGATCACCGCCATGCAGTGGCTGGGCGAACGACGCGGGGTGCGCAGCGTAGCAATTGCCATGCCGGAGCCGTTCACCCACGCGGCGGTGCTGGAGACCTATCGCCAGGCGCTGGCGGCGCACCCGCGCACGCGACTGCTGCTGTTGACCCACGTCAACCACCGCAACGGCATGCTGCTGCCCGTGGCGGATATCGCCGCGCTCGCCAGTGCCGCCGGGGTGGAGGTGGTGCTGGATGCGGCGCACGGCATCGGCCAGGTCGATACCGTGCTCCCGGCGCTGGGCGTGGCGTTTGCCGGCATCAATCTGCACAAGTGGATCGGCGCGCCGGTCGGGTTGGGCGCGTTGTACATCCGGCGCGACCGTATCGCCGATGTGGCCCCCTACCTGGGCGAGCATGACGACGGCCGTATCGATGCGCGGGTCCACACCGGCACGCTCAACTTCGCCGCATGCCTGGCCCTGCCCACGGCGCTGGCCCTGCACGCGCGGATCGGCGTGGCCAACAAGCGGGCGCGGCTGCTGCGGCTGCGCAATCAGTGGCTGGAGGCGCTGCACGGGGACGACCGCATCGAACGGCTGGCCTCGCCGGACCCGCGTCTGTCCAGCGCGATCGCCGCATTCCGCCTGCGCGGTCAGACCACGATGGCGGCCAACACCGCTACCGCCGAACGCATGCTGGGCGGGCATGGTGTGTTCGTGGTGCCGCGCGACGGCCTGGCATCGGGCGCCTGTCTGCGCGTGACGCCCGGGATATTCACCCCGCCGGCGCAGATCGAGACGCTGGTGGCGGCGATACGTGCGGTGGCTGGTTGAGGCGGGTCAGCGCGCGGCGCAGGCCTGGCGTACCGCGTCGTTGACGCGCTGCGGAGCCTTCTGCCCGCTGAGGGTTTCGGCCAGATCGCGGCGGAAGCGCAGTTCCTCGCATTTCTCCGGATCGGCGGCCCCATCGATCACCGTGCCGCGGATCGGCGCAGCCGTGCGCCCGGCGTCGGCCTGCATGCGTTGGCGTGCCTCGTACAGTTCGCGCTGCGCGCGGCTGCGCTCTTCCCAGCTGAGCTTGGGGTCCTTGATGATCGGCCGCGTCACGCCGGTGTCCTGGTCGGCCGGGCAGGGCACCGACTGGTAGATGGTCTGTCCGTTGGCCGCGCATTTGTAGATGCGCCCGGCCTCGGCGTTGCCCGCCAGCGCGCACAGCGCCAGCAGCACGATGGTGTTGCGCATGGATCCCCCCAGGCAGGCCACTCCGGCCCCGAATGCGCCGCAGAATACGTGAGCTGCGGCACAAAAACACCCGGTCAAAGCGTCAAGTACGCCGTTCTCTACCAGTGCAGCCAGACGGTCAGGGCGTGCAGGAGCAGGCCGATCAGCCCGCCAACCAACGTACCGTTGAAACGGATGAACTGCAGGTCGCGGCCGACGCTCAGTTCCAGCTGTTCCACCAGGTGGCGTTCGTCCCAGCCTTTGACTGTCTGCGCGATGTGCTGGGTGACGCCCTCGCGCAGGCGGCTGGTGAGACGTTCGGCGCCGTCCATCAGGTGCTGGTTGAGCGCCTCGCGCAGGGCCGGATCGTCCTGCAGCGATTGTCCGACCGCGGCCAGGCTGCGGCGCAGGTGGCCGGCCAGCGCCGAGTCCTCGCTGGCCAGGTCCTCGCGCAGGCTGGCATGGATGCGCGCCCACAGGCCCTGCACATAGTCCTGTACGGCAGGGTGGTCGATCATCTGCTGCTTGAGGTCCTCGACCCGGGCCGCCAGCGCCGGATCGCTGCGCAGGCGCTGGATGTACTGGCCCAGCCACATTTCGTAATCGCGCCGCAGCGGATGCTCCGGCTGTGCCAGGATCTGCTGCAGTTCGGCCAGCACCGCATGCGCGAGCCGTTCGGCCAGGCTGTCGCCGATTTCATCGATGGGTTTGACCCAGTTGACCGTGCTGGCCAGCTTGGGCCACTCGCGCTGGATGTAGCGCACGATCAGCGCCGACGCGCGCTGCTTGACCGCTTCGTTGCCCAGCCAGTCGCCGACCCGGGTCAGGCCCTCGTCCAGCACCCGCTGGTGCCGGTTGTCGGCGGTTAGCAGGCCCAGCAGCTCGCCGGCCGTGGCAGCCGCGTTCCATTGCCGCAACTGCTGGATCACGAAGGCCTGGATGCTGCGCCGGACCGCCGCCTCGTCAAGGAAATCCAGCGCCTGCAGCGCCCAGCCGCGCGCCATGTCGGCCAGCATCCGCGCCCGCGCAGGCTCGGCCAGCCAACTGCCCAGCCGGCTGGCCGGGTCGAACACCTGCAGCCGCGCCAGCAGCGCCTGGGGTTCCAGGAATTGGTCGCGCACGAACACCGCCAGGCTGTCGGCGATACGGTCTTTGCTGTGCGGAATGATGGCCGTATGCGGGATCGGCAGGCCCAGCGGGCGGCGGAACAGGGCCACCACCGCAAACCAGTCCGCCAGCGCACCCACGGCGGCGGCTTCGCAGAACGCGCCAACCCACGCCCAGACGCCTCGCTCGCCCATCCAGTGGCTGAGCACGAAGCCGGCCAGCATGGCCAGCAGCATCGCCAGCGCGATCAGTTTGAGGCGACGCAACTGGCGTCGGCGCGGGTCGGGGGTCGAAAGGGGCTTCATCCCGGCAGTCTACCCAACGGCAGGGCGTTCCCTGCCGAAACGCCGGGCGTGCGGACCAATGAACCGCACCCGCCCGGGGACCGCACTCCACCGCGATGCCGGCCGTTGGCCGGCAATGCGATGAACCTCAGGCCTCGGCCTGCTGCCGGCGCAACGCCGCCAGCTGCTGGCGCAGGGTGTCATTTTCCAGCGTCAGCGCGATCACCCGCTGGCGCAGCTCGGCCGGGCCTTCGCCCAAGGCGGTGAGCGCATCGGCGATTTCGGCGGCGCGGCTCGGGTCGACCTCGGCGTCTTCGTCCGCACTGTGCAGCACCTCCTGCGCTGGCTTGCGCGGCTTGCGCTTGGCGTCGCGCACGCGCTTGGCGGCCTGCTTCAGCTCATCCTTGCCCGCCGCAGCCGCCGCGCGCTGCTCGTCTTCAGGCAGCGCCGCCACCGCGGCGGCGGCGCTGATCGAGATCACGCCGGTCTTCACCGCTTCCACCAGTTCCGGCGCGGCCTGCTTGTGGATGCGCTCGATCATCGTGACCTGGCTGTTGCTCAGGCGCGCTTCGCGGGCCATCTCGGCCCGGCTCACCTTCGGTGCCGGCGCCCACGGCGGGCTGTCGGCATCGTCGGCAGCCGCGTCGGCGGTGGCCGTGCCATCGCTTTCCTTCTGCAGCTGCGCCTGTTCCAGGCGATGGCGCTCGGCCAGGATGTCGCGTTTGCGCAGGGCCAGCACGCCGCGCTGGAAATCCGAGACGCTGCGGCGGCCCAGGTGCTGCTCGATCATCCACAGGTGCACATCGTCCATCGACTGGAAGCGCGTGTTCTGCACGGTCTGGAACGGGAGGTTGTGCTTGCGGCAGATGCCGTAGCGGTTGTGGCCGTCCACCAGCACATCGCCCCACAGCACCAGCGCATCGCGGCAGCCCTCGGCCAGGATGCTGCGCTCCAGCGCGTCGTGCTCGTCCGCGGTCAGTGGGTCGATGTAGGCCTTGAGTTCTTCTTTGACGACAATGTCCATGCAATCCGATACGCGAGCCAAACGTGACCGACCATTGTAGTGCCGGTCGCCCGCCGGCACCCTGATCGACATGAACCGCGTCGGGCTTGACATCACCGGGTGGCGCGGATCACCTCTCCCAGGATGTCCACGATCCGGTCGATCTGCGTCTTGTCGATGATCAGGGGGGGCGACAGGGCGATCACATCGCCGGTGCAGCGCACCAGCAGCTGCCCGTCGCGGAAGCAGCGCTCGAACACGTCATAGCCGCGGCTGCCCGGCGCGTCCTTGCGCGGCGCCAGTTCGACGGCGCCGATCAGACCGAACGTGCGGATGTCGATCACGTGGGGCAGGCCGCGCAATCCGTGCAGGCGGGTCTGCCAGTACTCGCCCAGTTCGATGGCACGCTGGAACAGGTGTTCCTCCGCATACGTGTCCAGCGCCGCCAGTGCGGCGGCGCAGGCCAGGGGGTGACCGGAATAGGTATAGCCGTGGAAGAACTCGATCGCTCCCGGCGGACCCTGCATGAAGGCCGCATGGATCGCGTCGCTGGCCAGCACCGCGCCCATCGGCACGCTGCCGTTGGTCAGGCCCTTGGCCATCGTCAGCAGGTCCGGGGTGACCCCGAACCGCTGCGCGGCGAAGGCGTTGCCGACCCGGCCGAAACCGGTGATGACCTCATCGAACACCAGCAGGATCCCGTGCTGGTCACAGATTTCGCGCAGTCGCTGCAGATAGCCCGGGGCTGGCAGGATCACGCCGGCCGAGCCGGCAATCGGCTCGACAAAGACCGCCGCGATGGTGGACGCGTCGTGCAGGGCGATCAGCCGCTCCAGGTCCTCGGCCAGCTCGGCGCCATACCGGGGCAGGCCGGGACTGAACGCATTGCGCTCCAGGTCCAGGGTATGGCGCAGGAAATCGCTGCCGGCCAGCAGCGGGCCGAAGGTCTTGCGGTTGTTGGGCAGGCCGCCGATCGACAGACCGCCAAAGCCGACGCCGTGGTAGGCCTTCTCACGGCCGATGAAGCGGGTGCGCTGCCCGTCGCCCCGCAGGCGATGGTAGGCCAGCGCGATCTTCATCGCGGTGTCGACCGCTTCGGAGCCGGAGTTGGTGAAAAACGCATGATTCAACGTCGCCGGCGCCAGCGCGGCCAGGCGCTGGGCCAGCACGAACGGCAGGGGCGAGCCCATCTGGAAGGGCGGCGCGAAGTCCAGCGTCGCTGCCTGCTGCTGGATCGCCTGCACGATGCGTGGCCGCGCGTGGCCGGCGTTGCAGCACCACAGTCCGGCGGCGCCATCCAGGATCGGGCGGTCGTCGACATCGTGGTAGTACATGCCCTCGGCCCGCACCAGCAGGCGGGGGGCCGCCTTGAACTGGCGGTTGGCGGTGAACGGCATCCAGTACGCGTCGAGATCGGCCGGCATCTGCCGGGACAGCGCGCTCAGTGACGATTCGGAACGAGGCATGGCGGCTCCGCAGGGTCTGGATGGTCACGACTCTATCGCAGACGCGTCACGGCGTGCCGTGAGGGCGGCAGGTATAACCGCGATAGCCCATCCGATCAAACGAGGAGCGTCCATGACCGCCGCACGCACCCGCGCCGACTGGCAGCGCCAGGCCGAGGGCCTGCACATCCCCGACCAGGCCTTCATCGACGGGCGCTACGTCGACGCCGCCAGCGGTGCACGCTACGCCTGCATCAGCCCGATCGATGGACGCGTGCTGGCACAGGTGGTCGATGCCGACCACCTCGACGTCGACCGTGCGGTCGCCGCCGCCCGTCGCAGCTTCGAAGCGGGCCATTGGTCGCGGGCCGCCCCGGCGCAGCGCAAGCAGGTGCTGCTGAGGCTGGCCGAGCTGGTCGAACGCGATGCGGACGAACTGGCGCTGCTGGAGACCCTGGACATGGGCAAGCCGGTGCGCGACGCGCGGCAGGGCGACCTGGCGGGGGTCCTGCGCTGCCTGCGCTGGACCGCCGAGGCGGTCGACAAGGTCTACGGCGAGGTAGCGCCCACGCCGCTGGATACGCTGGGGCTGATCACCCGTGAGCCGATCGGCGTGGTGGCGGCCATCGTGCCCTGGAACTTTCCGCTGCTGATGGCCTGCTGGAAGATCGCCCCGGCCCTGGCCGCCGGCAATTCGGTGGTGCTCAAGCCGTCCGAGCGCTCGCCACTGAGCGCGCTGCGGCTGGCGGCGCTGGCGGCCGAAGCGGGCGTGCCTGACGGTGTGTTCAACGTGCTGCCCGGCCACGGGCAGCGCACCGGTGAGCCCCTGGCGCTGCACATGGACGTGGATGCGCTTGCGTTTACCGGCTCTACGGCAGTCGGCCGGCGGCTGCTGCAGTGCGCCGGCCAGTCCAACCTCAAGCGGACATGGCTGGAATGTGGCGGCAAGAGCCCGAATCTGGTGTTCGCCGACGCACCGGACCTGGACACAGCGGCGCAGGCCGCGGCCACCGCGATCTTCTACAACCAGGGCGAAGTGTGCACGGCCGGCTCGCGCCTGCTGGTCCAGCGCTCGATCAAGGATGCGTTCGTGGCGCGCGTGCTCGCCTACGGGCGGCACATGCAGCCGCAGCATCCGTTCGAGCCGGACGCCGCGATGGGCGCGCTGGTCGATGATGCCCACGCCGACCGCGTGCTCGACCACGTGGCGCGGGGGGAGGCCGAGGGCGCCCGCCTGCTGCTTGGCGGTCGGCGGGTGGAGGTGGTGGCAGGCGGCAGCTATGTGGAGCCCACCGTGTTCGATGAGGTCGACCCGCAGCACGCCATCGCCCGCGAGGAGATCTTCGGTCCCGTGCTCGCGGTGATTCCCTTCGATCATGAGGAGGATGCGCTGCGCCTGGCCAACGATTCGGTGTATGGCCTGGCCGCAGGTGTCTGGACGCGCGACCTCGGCCGCGCGCATCGCGTGGCGCGCGGCCTGCGTGCCGGCAGCGTCTGGGTCAACCAATGGGACGGTGGCGACATGACCGCGCCGTTCGGTGGCTACAAACAGTCCGGCATCGGCCGCGACAAATCCCTGCATGCCTTCGACAAGTACACCGAGCTGAAAGCCACCTGGATCCATCTGGGCGCGTGAACCGCCGCGGCGGGCGCCGGCGGCGGACAGTCACGTCTGCAACCATCGTCCCGCCGCAGGCAACGGGCGTGGCAGAATCCGGCAGCTGCCCCTTTTCGTGTGTCCGATGTCGACTCCTGCCGCGCCTGCCGTCAATTCGCCCCGCCGTGTGCTGCTGGCCAGCCTGATCGGCACCACCATCGAGTTCTTCGATTTCTACATCTACGCCACGGCGGCGGTGCTGGTGTTTCCGCACCTGTTCTTCCCCGACAGCAGCGATGGTGCGGCCCTGCTGCAGTCGCTGGCGACCTTCGCGGTGGCGTTCATCGCGCGGCCGGTCGGCTCGGCGGTGTTCGGCCACTACGGCGACCGCATCGGGCGCAAGGCCACGCTGGTCGCCGCGCTGCTCACGATGGGCGTATCCACGGTACTGATCGGTGTGCTGCCCACGCATGCCAGCATCGGCCTGTGGGCGCCCGCGCTGCTGGCACTGTGCCGGTTCGGCCAGGGCCTCGGGCTGGGCGGAGAGTGGGGCGGGGCAGTACTGCTGGCGACCGAGAACGCGCCGCCTGGCAAGCGCGCCTGGTACGGCATGTTTCCGCAGCTGGGCGCGCCGCTGGGCTTCCTGCTGTCGGCCGGCGTATTCCTGCTGCTCGGACGCGCGATGAGCGATGCCGACTTCCTGCAGTGGGGCTGGCGCGTGCCATTCCTGGCCAGTTCGCTGCTGGTCGCGGTCGGGCTGTGGGTGCGCCTGAACATCCACGAGACGCCGCAGTTCCAGGCCGCACTGGACCGCAACGAACGGGTGCGCCTGCCGATGTGGACGGTCATCTCCGCGCATCCGATGACCCTGCTGCTGGGCACGCTGGGCGCGTTCGCCACCTTCGTGCTGTTCTACCTGATGACCGTGTTCACCCTCGGCTACGGCACGACCGTGCTGCACTATGCACGCGAGGATTTCCTGCTGCTGCAGATGGCCGGCATCCTGTTCTTCGCCGCCGGCATCCCGTTGTCCGCGCGCTACGGCGACCGCTGGGGCACGCGCCGGACGATGATCGTTGCCAGCGGCCTGATTCTGGCGTTCGGCGTGTTGTTCGCGCCGCTGTTCCAGGCCGGCAGCCCGTGGATGGTGCTCGTCTTCCTGTCGCTGGGCCTGTTCCTGATGGGGCTGACCTACGGCCCCTGCGGCACCTTCCTGGCTGAAATCTACCCGGTGCAGGTGCGCTACACCGGCGCGTCGTTGTCGTTCAACCTGGCCGGCATTCTGGGCGCTGCACCCGCGCCGTACGTGGCCACCTGGCTGGCCGAACGCTTCGGCCTGGTCGCGGTGGGCTACTACCTCTGCCTCACCGCGCTGGTCACCATCGTCGCGCTGCTGGCGATGGGCCGGCGGGCGCGCTGATCAGCCGAAGAAGCGCTTGAGCGTGCGGCCCAGCCAACTGCCCTGCTGGTGCTCGCGGGCGAACTGGTTGAGGTGCTGCTTGACCTGCGGCGCATAGGCCTTGTCGTCGCCACGGATGTGGTTGAACAGCCAGCGCGACAGCATTGTGCGCAGTTCATCGGTGATGTCCTCGCCGGCCTGGAAACGCAGCCGGTACTCGGCCACCCGCTTGCCGAAGATCTCGTGCACGCGCTTGTGCGCGGCGCAGAACGGATAGCCGGCTTCCTCCATCAGCTCTTCCTCGAAAGCGAAGTGCGACATGGTGTAGTCCACCAGCTCGTCGATCACCTCGGCGACGGCCAGTCGCTCCAGGCTCTTCTGCGCGACATGCAGGTGGTTGAGCATCTCCACGATGCGCATGTGCTGGTGGTCGATGACCTCGATCCCGATGTTGAGATCGTCCTGCCAGACCAGAAGTGCCATGATGCGTTCCCTGTGCTTTTCAACTGGGCACGACTCTAGGCACGACGCGGCCAGGCCGCGTTGATCTCGATCAAGGCGCCAGCGCGGGTTCGCACGCGCGGGCGCCGGCACTGGTCGCGACCGTGGTGCAGTTGACCCGGTTGCGGCCGCCGGCCTTGGCCAGGTAGAGCTGGCGATCGGCTTCGGAGATCAGCCGGTGCAGCGAATCGTGCTGCGGGCGCAGGCAGCACAGCCCGATGCTGACGGTCATGCGCAGGGTCGTCTCGCCCAGGTTCACTTCCAGCGCGGCGATCGCCTGGCGCAGGCGCTCGAAGTAGGTCAAAGCCGCCTCCTGGTCCAGCCCCGGCACGAGCAGGCAGAACTCCTCCCCGCCGAACCGCGCGATCAGGTCCTGGTCGCGCGCGTGGGCGGCGACCGCAGCGGCCACCGCACGCAGCGCATCGTCGCCGGCCTCGTGGCCGTGGGTGTCGTTGATGTGCTTGAAATGGTCGATGTCGATCATCGCCACCGCCACCTGTTCGCCGTCCAGGTGCAGTTGCGGCAGCTGGCGCTGGCTCTGTTCCAGGAAGCAGCGGCGGTTGGGCAGCCCGGTGAGGAAATCGCGCGTGGCCAGGTCCTGCAGGGTGCCGATCAGCTCCAGCTGGTCCACGTTCTGCGAGACGCGGCAGAAGAACTCCTCGCGCGAAAATGGCTTGCGCAGGAAGTCATTGGCGCCGTTCTTGAGGAAGCGTGGAATCAGCGACGGATCGGTGTTGCCGGAAATGCCGATCACCGCGACCTTGTCGCGCGAGCGCAGCGTGCGCAGGCGGCGGGTGAACTCCACGCCTTCCATGCCAGGCATTTCCTGGTCCACCACCGCCAGGCGGATCGCCGGATGCGCCTCGATCGCCTTCAGTCCCTCGGCACCGTCGGCGGCCTCGTATACGTCGTGGCCGTACATGCGCAGCAGGGAGGCGGCGTACATCCGCGCCGATAGCGAGTCGTCCACCACCAGCGCGGCGATGCGCCGGTTGCGCTCCAGCCGCTGCACCAGCCACACGAGATAGTCGATGCTGCCGGGCGTGTTCTTCAACACGTAGTCGATGATCTGCTGCTGCAGCACACGCTTGCGCAGGTCTTCGTCGTAGACGCCGCTGACCACCACCGTGGGCAGCCCGCGCGACAGGAAGAACTCCACCACTCCATCGCGGTCGCCATCGGCGAGCACCAGCCCGGTCAGGACCAGGAACCAGCCCTGTTCCTCGTCCAGCAGCCGGCCCGCCTCGGCCAGGCTGGTGGCCACCGACACCGGTAGCTCCAGGCGCTGCTCGATCGCTTCGCGCAGCATGCTGGTGAACGTTCGCGAGTTCTCCACCAGCAGGATCCGCTGGGGCAAAGCATCACCGGGGTCGCTGTCGAAAGCGCCCTGCAACAGTGCCGGCATGAGGCGTACGCTCGGAGTCGAGTGGGTCGGCAGGGATAGCGGCCATTTCATATGAAACTTTAGGCGCGACGCAAGGCGGGACCAGGAGCATGATGACCATCGGTCCGCCGGCAGGCAGGGCCAGCAGGACAATTGCGCCATTCCGGTTCGATATCGGGACGATGCGCAGGTAATATGCCAAGCGATGTTTTCATTGGCCCCAATCAGGAGGTGGACGTGCCTTTTCTACGTATAGGTAGTGCCGTGGCCAGCGTGATTCTGGCGGTGGTTCCGGCGTTGGCGTTGGCTCAGTCTGATGGTCACGGGGCTCCCCTGGCAAGAAGTGGGCTGGGCCAGACGCATCCAGTTGCCGTCAACCTGAGTCTCGACCCGGAGTGGCGGGTGTACGGGTTCCAGCGTGATGGCATCTCGTACTTCCAGGTCAACGATCTCGTTGGACGGGTGCAGTTGATCATTGGACGTGCGGATGACGCGTTCTGGACGCTGCCCGCTGGCGAAAGCCCGGCCCGTGTGTCGTTGCCACTGCAACGGGTCCAGACTCCGGCGAACGCAGCCAGGTCCGAGGTTTATCGGGGAGCCGGCTTTACGCTGGTTCGTTACGGTCATGGCGCCGATGCCGTCTGGTCGGTAGAGGTCGCAGACCAGCAGCCATAGCGTTCCGGGGCGCATGTGGCCATGACGCGCTGCCGCGTGATACGCGGCAGCATCCGTTCCCGCACACCGGGAACCGGTCTTCCTATTGACCAGACCGGAGACTCTCCCGAACCCAGTGCTGCTGGGGGAGGTCTGCCGCTCTGGCGGGTGTGCGCGTCGATGGCTCCGTCAGCACGATCCTGATCCGATTGCGGCGGCACTGCACAAGGCCGCCGTAGGCAAGCGGCAGGCCGGCCAGATGCTCATCGACCCTGGTAACGGTTGTTTCAGACAGCGTGTGTGCCGGATCGAGCAGTGCGACGACAACGAGGATTCCCCGCCGGGGCCCGAAGCGCCCGCAGCGGGCCCGGACCGTTATCTGTCCGTACTCGTGCTCGAGCAGCATGGAAACCGCTTCAGTGGTTCCCCGATAGGCGGCCAGTTGCAGCCCGGTGCTCAGGAGGCACGGGTCGCCTTCCAGGCGAGGCCGGGTCACCCGATTGCTCAGATCCCAGGATTCACGCACGCCGCCGGCCTGCAGCGCGACGTACAGGCCCAGCTGATCCAGTGTGGTGGGATAGACCATGCTTGCCTGCGCACGGAACAGTCGTGAATGTACTGTTGCCGTGTTCAACAGCCTGCCTGCTATTTCATTGTGGCCGTGCAGTTTCAGCCAGTTCACCACTTCTTTGAGCGACACATCAATGCCGTCGCCGAGCTTCTTCAGGTGAAGCGCACGTTCGCGCAGGCCATTCTCGGTCGCGATATGTGAATTGCGGGCCAGCTTTATGGCCTTTCCCGCCCCGTCTTCATGGATCCGGTAGCGATGATAGTAGTGCGTGATGCGCGACCCGAACAGAAGAAGGGCGATGCCGGCCACAGCCAGGACCATCTGCGACGTGAAGGTCGTCGGATCAAACGCCAAAGGATGCGGCTTGGGTGTCGTCAGCCCGATGATGAGATTGAGTGATGGAACGGCCAGCGCCGCTCCACGCCACCCAAGCAGGCAGGTAAGTGCTATGGCCGGTAGTGCCAACAACAGCTGCATGCCGGTCTTGGCGGTCGCCGATTCTGCTGGAATCAGCGACGAGGAGATGCCGATCAGGATCATTACCGCCACCGCAATGATGCTCGGCGTCAGGAAACGGCCCGTCCGTGCGGGCTCCGCGCGTCTCAATGCCCAGAGCAGGGCAAGCGGGACCACCGTCAGGATGCCGATGAAGTCTCCCACGATGTAGCGCGCTGCGCCGGCCAGCAGCGGCACATCCGGTGTCGGCCAGAGCAGGTGCATCAGCGCCAGGTTCAACGATGTAACGGCGACGGCCGATGCCGCGCCAACCGAGAGCAGCCAGACCTGGGTGGTGGCGGCCATCATGCGGCGATGCAGTCGTACGATCAGTGCCACTGTGGGCATCAGGGAGACGGAAGCGAGTATCACCCAGATCAGCCCGTACTTTTCCACCATCGGGTAACGCATCTGGGCAAAGTAGGCGTATTCGCCGAGGAACAGGTAAGGCCAAAGGCGTGGCGGGCAGAGCAGCAGCGCGGCCACCCGTATGCCCGCAGGCAGGTAGAACTGGTCGAGGGACAGCTTGCGCGCGCCCCAGCATGCAAAGGCATACACAACTGCGAGAGCAAGTCCGACCGGGCGGATGTGCAGCTTCAGCTGAAGACCATCTTTCCACCATTCGCCTCGCACGCCTTCCCTCCTGTCCGTGCCCCGTCAACATCCATGCGGCGCAATACACTATGAGTGGACGGTATCCACACGGGAAGGATTATGCAATTGCGCAGGACAGTTGCCGGATTGCGGTGACCGTGGGTTTCAGCAGACGCGGCGCAGCATTCGGCCTTGAGTGTGATTTGCGTCTCTATTTTCTCTGCGGGTTGCCGCAGCGCACGTGGGTATATAGGCCGATGACGTGCGCTCCGGCAGGCGAGGGCATATACCGCGGCCAGAGCGAGGCCAGCGGGCCGAATGCGCAGGTTCAGTTGACGTCCGTTTCTCCACCAGTCCCATCGTGCGACGCCCCGGCGTGTCGTATGAGGCCGGTCTTCCGTCGCGGCGGAGAATCCATCCAGACGGCATTCCCGGAGAACGGGACAGTATCGGCAGTTTCCAGCGGTTGCAATCGCGACGGGAAACTGCGCGCGATCACCTCCGATCACCACAACGCGTCGCGCAGCTTGTACCAGGACATCGCCGCCACCAGCAGCGGGGTGCGCAGCGCACGCCCACCCGGGAAGCGGCGGTGCGGGATACGGGCAAACACGTCCAGCCGTTCCGACTGCCCCGCGATGGCCTCGGCCAATATCACGCCGGCCAGCCCCGCGGCCGCCACGCCGTGGCCGGAGAAGCCCTGCGCGTAATACACCGTGGGGTCCAGGCGCCCCCAGTCGGGCGCGCGGTTGCGGGTGATATCCACCAGGCCGCCCCAGACATAGTCCATTTCCACATCGGCCAGCTGCGGAAACACCTGGTGCATGCGCCGCGTCATCACGCCGCGCAGGCCCGGCGGCGGCAGCGCCGAGTAGCTGGCCCGGCCGCCGAACAGCAGCCGGTGGTCGTGGCTGAGACGGAAGTAATCCAGCGCCCAGCTCACGTCGGCCACCGCCATGTCGTTGCGGATCAGGGCCTGCGCGCGGGCCTTCCCCAGTACCTGCGAGGCACCGATATAGGTGCCCACCGGCATGATCCGTGCTTCCTGCGCCGGCGCGATGCCCTGCAGCAGGGCGTTGCCGGCGATCACCACATGGCTGGCGCTGACGCTGCCGGCGGCAGTGCGCAGCCGCGGGCGCGTGCCCCGTTCCAGCCGCAGCACCGGCGAGTGCTCGTGGATGACCGCGCCGGCGCATGCCGCCGCGCGTGCCAGGCCCTGCGCATAGGCCAGCGGATGCAGGTGGCCGCTGGCAGCATCGAACATCGCCCCGCGATAGCGCGGACTGTCCAGCTGCTGCTGGAGCTGGCTGCGGTCCCACCACTGCAGCGGATAATCGTAGCGTTCGGCCAGTGCGACCAGGCCCGCGCGCAGCCCGCGTTCCTGGCGGGCGTTGATCGGCACGCTGGCATGGCCGTCCCGCCAGTCGCACTGGATCTGGTGGCGCTGGAGTCGATCGCGCAGCAGGCGCATGCCGTCGCGCGAAAAATCGAACAGCAGGCGGGCATCGGCCGGGCCGACCAGGCGTTCCAAGGTGTCCACTTCACAGCCATAGCCGACGATGGCCTGGCCACCATTGCGTCCGGACGCGCCCCAGCCGACGCGCTGCGCTTCGAGCACGATCACCCGATAGCCGCGCCCGGCCAGCGCGAGCGCGGCGGACAGGCCGGTGTAGCCGGCACCCAGCACGCAGACGTCGGCGACATGGTCGCCATGCAGCGGCGCATGCACGGCCACGTCCGGCACGCTGTCGGCGTACCAGCTCGGCGCATGCGCGACGGCGGTGCTGCTCATGCGCGGCACCGGCAGGGAAGGGAGGGGGCGTCAGTCATGCGCACAGCATGCCAGCAACGCCGGCAACGCATCGTGGAGGTCGCGCTTGCGTGGCCCGCGCGCGTCGGCGTACCGTGCAGCCAGGTCATCCGAGCACGATGCATGGACCCGTCACCCTGGGTCGGCCTGCCCACCGACAGCCTGCAGCTGGGCCATCACCGGTTTGCGATGGCGGGCGAAAAGTATGTGCAGGCGCTGGTCCAGGCGGCTGGCGTGGTGCCGGTGCTGCTGCCCAGCCTGCACCCCGCCTTGCCGGCCAGCCCCTGGCTGGACCGCCTGCAGGGGCTGCTGCTGACCGGCGCGGTCAGCAACATCGACCCCCGTCACTACGATGGCCCACCGTCCTGGCCTGGCAACCCGCACGACCCGGCGCGCGATGCCAACGCGTTCGCGCTGCTGCAGGCGGCGCTGGCGCGTGACCTGCCGGTGCTGGCGATCTGCCGCGGCTTCCAGGAGCTCAATGTCGCGCTGGGGGGCAGCCTGCACCCACGGCTGCAGCGGGTGCCGGGCATGCTCGACCATCGTGAAGACCCCGCTGCCACGGTCGACGTGCAGTACGGGCCGGCCCACGCTGTCGTGCTCACACCGGGCGGTTGGCTGGCCGGCTGGGCGGGTGCGGAGACGGCGAGGGTCAACTCGGTGCACGGGCAGGGCATCGCGCGGCTCGCGCCGGGGCTGCAGGTCGAGGCGCGGGCGCCGGACGGGCTGGTCGAAGCCGCGCGCAGTCCCACGCATCATTTCGTCCTCGGCGTACAGTGGCACCCGGAATGGCGTGTCGCCAGCGATGCGTTCTATCACAGTATTTTCCGTGCCTTCGGCGATGCTTGTCGCCGCTACTCCTCTACAGCAGACCGGTCATGACCACCCGAACGCGCTCGCGCAAGAAATCCGCCACGCCGCCCGTCCCGCAGGAGAGCGTGCTGTTGCGCTGGCTCAAGGACCGGCGCATCACCGAAGTGGAGTGCCTGGTGCCGGACATCACCGGCAATGCGCGCGGCAAGATCATCCCGGCTGACAAGTTCTCCCACGACTACGGCACGCGCCTGCCCGAGGGCATCTTCGCCACCACCGTGACCGGCGAGTTCCCCGACGACTACTACGAACTGACCTCGCCGTCGGATTCGGACATGATCCTGCGCCCGGACCCGGACACGGTCCGCATGGTGCCGTGGGCCACCGATCCCACCGCGCAGGTGATCCACGACTGCTACACCAAGACCGGCCAACCGCACGAACTGGCCCCGCGCAACGTGCTGCGGCGGGTGCTGGACGGCTACACCGCACTGGGCCTGCGCCCGGTAGTGGCACCGGAGCTGGAGTTCTTCCTGGTGCAGAAGAACACCGACCCGGACTTCCCGCTGCTGCCGCCCGCCGGGCGCTCGGGGCGCCCGGAGACCGCACGCCAGTCCTATTCCATCGATGCGGTCAACGAGTTCGATCCCATCCTGGACCTGATGTACGACTACTGCGATGCGATGAAGCTGGACGTGGACACGCTGATCCATGAATCCGGTGCGGCGCAGCTGGAGGTCAATTTCACCCATGCCGATGCGATGGACCTGGCCGACCAGGTATTCCTGTTCAAGCGCACCATGCGCGAGGCGGCGATGCGCCACGGGGTGTACGCCACCTTCTTGGCCAAGCCGATGGAGACCGAGCCGGGCAGTGCCATGCACATCCACCAGAGCCTGATACGGATCAGCGACGGCCACAATGTCTTCAGCGGCGACAACGGCGGTGAGGACTTCAGTCCGATCTTCGGCCACTACCTGGCGGGCCTGCAGAAGTACGTGCCGATGGCGATGGCGTTCTTCGCCCCCAACGTGAACTCGTACCGTCGGCTGGTGTTCGGCGAGGTGTCGCCGAGCAACGTGCATTGGGGCTTTGACAACCGCACCTGCGGGCTGCGCGTGCCGATGGACACCCCGGAGAACATGCGCGTGGAGAGCCGCTTCGCCGGGTCGGACGCCAACCCGTACCTGGCGATGGCCGCGACGCTGGCGGCCGGCCTGCTCGGCATCCGTGAGCAGGGCTCGCCGACCGCGCCGATCGGCGGCAGCGCCAAGGAGCTGGGCTACGACCTGCCGCGCTCGCTGGGCGAGGCGCTGGACGGGCTGGAGGGCTGCCCGGAACTGCGCGACATGCTTGGCGAGCGCTTCTGCCGGGCCTATGTCTCGGTCAAGCGCAAGGAGTACGAGACCTTCTTCCGCGTCATCAGCTCGTGGGAGCGCGAGTTCCTGCTGCTCAACGTCTGAAGGCCGTGACGCACCCGGTGCGGCAAGGCCGTGAGGGCCGCGTGCTGGGAAAATGGGCGCGCGCCCGGTAGGCTGGCACCCGTCTTGCCGGTCCGGCCGGTTCCCCCATCTCGCACCTGACCTGTGGAGAGTCCGATGAAGCTGCGAATCCTCACCCTCGGCATTGCCGTGTCCCTGCTCAGCGCCTGTGGCGGCGGCAAACAGGAAGACGCCAAGGTGCTGAACGTCTACAACTACAGCGATTACATCGCCGAGAACACCATTCCGGACTTTGAGAAGAAGACCGGGATCAAGGTGACGTACGATGTGTTCGACAGCGATGAGATGGTCGAGACCAAGCTGCTGGCCGGTGACAGCGGCTACGACGTGGTGGTGCCGACGCTGAACTTCTTCGGGCGCCAGATCAAGGCCGGTGTGTTCCTGCCACTGGACAAGAGCAGGATTCCGAACCTGGGCAACCTCGACCCGGAGATGATGAAGCGCATCGCCCAGCAGGACCCGGGCAACCAGTACGGCGTGCCCTACATGATCGGCACCACCGGGATCGGCTACAACGTGGAGCTGCTCAAGCAGCGTTTCGGGGGCAGCACCGAGATCGCCAACAGCTGGGATCTGGTGTTCAAGCCGGAGAACATCGCCAAGATGAAGGACTGCGGCGTGACCATTCTGGACACCCCGTCGGACATGATCCCGATCGCGCTGCATTATCTCGGCGAGGATCCGCACAGCAACGACCCGGCCACCCTGCAGAAGGCGGCCGCGCTGCTCAAGAGCATCCGCCCGTACGTGCAGAACTTCCACTCCTCGCAGTACGTGGGCTCGCTGGCCAACGGCGGTACCTGCCTGGTGGTCGGCTGGTCCGGTGACATCATCCAGGCCCGTGACCGTGCCGCCGAGGCCGACAACGGCGTCACCGTGGCCTATTCGATCCCGCGCGAGGGCGCGCCGCAGTGGTTCGACATGCTGGCCATTCCCAAGGACGCCAAGCACCCGGAGGCCGCCTACGCCTTCATCAACTACCTGCTCGAACCCAAGGTCGCCGCGGCCAACACCAACTTCATCCACTACGCCAACCCGGTGACGGCGGCCACGCCGCTGGTGGACGCGGCCATCCGCAACGACCCGACCATCTACCCGCCGGCCGACGTGGCCGCCAGAATGTTCACCTACTCGATCAACACCCCGGAAGTGGACAAGCTCTACACGCGGCTGTGGACCGAGGTCAAGACCGGGCGCTGAACCGCCCCCGTCTGGTACACCCCTTCAACCGCCGGCCCTGTGCCGGCGGTGTCGGTTGCGGCCCATGACGCGGCCGCGACCGTTAAAATGGGATCCTCCCCCCGTCCCGACGCGCGCCCGGAGCCGCTCCCCATGCCACTAGAAGCCAAGCCGGAAGGCGAGGTCGTGCCGGTCCTCGAACCGGGCTATCTGTCCATCCGCGCGCTGCGCAAGGAGTTCGACGGCTTCGTCGCGCTTGACGACGTCAGTCTGGACGTGAGGAAGGGCGAGATCTTCGCCCTGCTGGGTGGCTCGGGCAGCGGCAAGTCGACCCTGCTGCGCTGCCTGGGGGGCTTCGAGACGCCCACCGCCGGCAGCATCGACCTGGATGGCCAGCGCATCAATGCGCTGCCGCCGTACCAGCGCCCGATCAACATGATGTTCCAGTCCTACGCGCTGTTTCCGCACATGACCGTGGAGCAGAACATCGCGTTTGGCCTGAAGCAGGACGGAATGGCGCGCGATGCGATCCGTACGCGCGTGGGCGAGATGCTGGAGCTGGTGCAGATGGGCAGGCTGGCCAAGCGCAGGCCGCACCAGCTCTCCGGTGGCCAGCAGCAGCGCGTGGCGCTGGCGCGATCGCTGGCCAAGGGGCCCAAGCTGCTGCTGCTGGACGAGCCGATGGGGGCGCTGGACAAGAAGCTGCGTTCGCAGATGCAGCTGGAGCTGGTCAACATCATCGAGACCTCGGGGGTGACCTGCGTGATGGTCACCCACGACCAGGAAGAGGCCATGACGATGGCCACCCGCATTGCGGTGATGGACGCTGGCTGGATCCAGCAGGTCGGCAAACCGGACGAGATCTACGAGCAGCCCGCCAACCGCTTCGTCGCCGAGTTCATCGGGTCGGTGAACCTGTTCGACGGCGTCATCGACGAGGACCTGCCCGAGTACGTCACGGTGCGCACCCCGCTGTTCCCGGCGCCGATCTATGTCGCCCACGGGATCACCGGTTACGAAGGCCAGCCGGTCGCCTTCGCGCTGCGTCCGGAGAAGGTGATGATCGGCAAGGACGAGCCCGAGGGCGCCACCAACAAGGCCCAGGGCGTGATCGAGGACATCGCCTATTTCGGCAGCCATTCGGTGTACCACGTGCGCCTGCCCAGCGGCGCCAAGGTGCTGTCCAACTTCGCCAACTCGCAGCGCTGGGCCAGCGACGGGCTGACCTGGGGCGACAGCGTGTGGGTGCATTGGCGCGACAACGACGGCGTGGTGCTCACCGCATGAACGCCACGGGCTGGAAGCGTTGGCTCCCCGGCACGCGCAGTGGCGTGATCGCTGCGCCGTACCTGTGGCTGCTGCTGTTTTTCGCGGTGCCATTCGTGATCATCCTGATGATCTCGTTCGCGCGCACCCAGGTCGGCTCGCCGCCGTACACGTGGCTGCTGGAGTATGTGGACGGCGCGTTCTCGCTCAATCTCAACCTCGGCAACTACGCCGCGCTGGTCAAGGACAACCAGTACGTGCTGGCCTACCTGAGTTCGATCAGGATTGCGCTGGTCTCCACACTGCTCACGCTGCTGATCGGTTATCCGATGGCCTACGTGATTTCGCGGATGTCGCCGGCCGCGCGCAACGTGGCCATGATGCTGGTGGTGCTGCCGTCGTGGACCTCGTTCCTGATCCGCGTGTACGCGTGGATCGGCATCCTGGACCGCAACGGCCTGCTCAACCAGTGGTTGATGAAGCTGGGCCTGATCGATGCGCCGCTGCAGATCCTGTACACCCCGACCGCCGCGTACATCGGCATCGTGTACTGCTACCTGCCGTTCATGGTGCTGCCGCTGTACGCCAATCTGGTCAAGCTCGACCATCGTCTGCTGGAGGCCGCCTATGACCTCGGCGCCAAGCCGTGGCGGGCGTTCCTGAGCATCACCCTGCCGCTGTCGCGCAGCGGCATCGTCGCCGGCTGCATGCTGGTGATGATCCCGGCGGTGGGCGAATTCGTGATTCCCGAAATGCTCGGTGGGCCGGACACGCTGATGATCGGCCGGGTGCTGTGGGGCGAGTTCTTCAACAACCGCGACTGGCCCACCGCCTCGGCGGTGGCGATCGTGATGCTGGCGCTGCTGCTGGTGCCGATCCTGGTCTTCAACCGCTTCCAGCAGCGCGAGCTGGAAGGGAAGCTGTCATGAGCATGGTGCGCGGCAACCGCTGGCTGGGCTGGGGCGTGCTGGGGCTGGGCTTTGCCTTCCTGTACCTGCCGATCCTGCTGTTGATGGTGTATTCCTTCAACGCCTCCAAGCTGGCCACGGTGTGGTCGGGGTTCTCCACCCGCTGGTACGGTGAGCTGTTCAACAACCGGCAGATCCTGGATGCGTTGTGGATCAGCCTGGAAGTGGCGTTCTGGACCGCCACGGCTGCGACGGTGCTGGGCACGATGGCGGCAATGGTGATGACCCGTTTCCGGCAGTTCCCGGGCAAGACGGTGTTCGGGGCGCTGATCACCGCGCCGCTGGTGATGCCGGAAGTGATCCTCGGGTTCTCGCTGATGACCCTGCTGGTGTCGATGGGCGGCATTCCCGGTTTCCCGAGCCGCGGCGTGGTCACGATCTGGATCGCGCATGTCACCTTCACCCTGTCGTTCGTAACGGTGGTGGTGTCCTCGCGCCTGCAGGAACTGGACCGTTCGCTGGAAGAAGCGGCGATGGACCTTGGGGCAGGGCGCCTGAAGGTGTTCTTCCAGATCACCCTGCCGATCATCGCACCGGCGCTGGTGGCCGGCTGGCTGCTGGCCTTCACGCTGTCGCTGGACGACGTGGTGATCGCCAGCTTCGTGGCAGGCCCGAACTCCACGACATTGCCGATGAAGGTGTTCGCCTCGGTGCGCATGGGCATCAAGCCGGAGATCAACGCGCTGGCCACCCTGATGGTGCTGGCGGTGTCGGTCGCCGCCGTGATCGGCTGGTACATCACCGCGCGCGGCGAGAAGCGCCGCCAGCGCGATCTGCAGATGGCGCTGCAGGACAAGGGGTGAGGCAACGGTCCTGCCAACCCAGCCACGCCGGCGCCCGGCAACGCACCCCACCATGCCCGCCCCGACGAAGCGACTGCCCGCGCTGTGGCTCTGGCTCCTGCGACGCCATGACGCACCCCGAGCCCGGCGCCCGCCAGCCGCGGCAACATCCGGATCACACCTCCGGGCGCAGAATGACGGTCTGTCTTCCGGAGTACCACGATGACCGTTGAAATCGTCAATCCCGCGACCGGCCAGGTCACGTACCGTCACGAACTGCTTGATGCCGTCGGGATCGAACAGCGTCTGGCGGCAGCGGCAACTGCCTTCCCGCTGTGGACGGCGCGCTCGCTGCAGGAGCGTGGTGGCATCCTGCGCGGCATCGCCGCGCAGCTGCGCGCCCGCAGGGATGACATCCAGCAGGCAATGACCGGCGAAATGGGCAAGCTCAAGGGCGAGGCGCTGGCCGAAATCGAGAAGTGCGCGCAGGCCTGCGAGTACTACGCCGACCACGCCGCCGATTACCTCAAGCCGCAGTTGATCGACACCGAGGCCCAGCGCAGCTACGTGCGCTACGAGCCGATCGGCTGCGTGTTCGCGGTGATGCCGTGGAATTTTCCGATCTGGCAGGTGTTCCGCTTCCTCGCCCCGGCATTCATGGCCGGCAACGTGGCGCTGCTCAAGCACGCCAGCAACGTGCCGCAGTGCGCCGATCTGATCCTGGCGGTCTGCCGCGATGGTGGCCTGCCGGACGGTGTGTTCGATGTGCTGCATATCGACAACGACCAGGCGGCCGAGGTGCTGCGCGACAGGCGGGTCAAGGCGGTCACGCTGACCGGCAGTGAGCGCGCGGGGCGCTCGATCGCCGCCAATGCCGGCGACCAGCTCAAGAAGTGCGTCATGGAGCTGGGGGGCAGCGACGCATTCGTGGTGCTCGACGACGCCGACCTGGACAAGACCGTCGCCGCCGCGGTGAAGTCGCGGTTCGACAACAGCGGGCAGACCTGCATCGCCGCCAAGCGTTTCGTGGTGGTCGATGCGATCGCCGATGCCTTTGTGGCGAAGTTCGTCGCGGCGGCCGCCGAGCGCGTCTACGGCGACCCGCAGGACGACAGGACCACGCTGGCGCCGATGGCGCGTGCCGACCTGCGCGATGAGCTGCACAGGCAGGTGCAGGCCAGCGTGGCCAAGGGCGCCACCGTGCTGCTTGGCGGCGAGCCGGTGGCCGGTTCGCATGCCGGTTACCCGGCAACCATTCTCGACCATGTGGCACCCGGCATGCCGGCCTATGACGAAGAGCTGTTCGGACCGGTCGCCGCGATCCTGCGCGTGCGCGATGATGCCGACGCGCTGCGCGTGGCCAATGACACCACCTTCGGTCTTGGCGGCAGTGTGTGGAGTGGCGATCCGGTGCGTGGCGAAGCGATCGCCAAGCGCCTGGAATGCGGCGCCGCATTCGTCAACGCCATCGTCAAGAGCGACGCACGCCTGCCGTTCGGCGGCACCAAGCGCTCCGGCTTCGGCCGCGAGCTGGCCGACCACGGCATCCACGAGTTCATGAACATCAAAACGGTCTACGTCGCCTGACGACGCGGGGCGAGGTGGCGGCCCGCAAATACTGGAACGGGCGTGGCCGGCATCTGCGGGAGCCGGCCAGCGGCCGACACTACAGCCAGCGTACGCGCTTGAACAGGCGGTACAGGCCCACGCAGACCGCGCCCACGCCGATGATCATCGCCGGGTAGGCCCACGGCTTGTCCAGTTCGGGCATGTGGGTGAAGTTCATGCCGTACCAGCTCGTGATCAAGGTCGGGGCCGCGAGGAGTGCGGCCCACGCGCCCAGGCGCTTGACCGTCTCGCCCTGGGCCAGGGTCACCAGCGACAGGTTCACGCTCAACGCGGTGCCCAGCATCTCGCGCAGGGTGTCGATCACATCGCTGATGCGCACGGCATGATCGTGCACGTCGCGCAGGTACAGCTTGACCTCGTCCGGCACCAGTTCGCCCTGGTAGCGCTTGATCTGCGAGAGCATGTCCTGCAGCGGGGCCACGGCCATGCGCATCTTGTTGAGGTCACGCTTGAGTTCGTACAGCCGCACCACGGTCTGGCGCTTGTAGCGGTCGGCGAAGATGTCCTTCTCCAGCAGCTCCAGCGTGTCGCGGTAGCGCTGGGTGATCGGCAGGTAGTTGTCGACCACGAAATCCAGCACCGCATACAGGCAGTACGAGGGCCCCATTCGGCGCAGCAGCTCCGGCTCACGTTCCACCCGCGCGCGCGGCGCGGCGTAGGACAGCGACGCGCCGTGGCGCACCGTGACCAGGAAGCGCGGGCCGAGGAAGGCATGGGTCTCACCGTATTCGATGCGCTCGTCGACCATCTGCGCGGTGGTGACCACCACGAACAGCGAATTGCCGTACGCCTCCACCTTCGGACGCTGGTGCGCGTTGCGCGCATCCTCGATGGCCAGCGAGTGCAGGCAGAACTCTTCCTGCAGCTTCAGCAGCACGCGGTCGTCAGGCTCGTACAGGCCCACCCAGACGAAGCCGTTGCCGCTTTCGATCACGTCGCTGATCGCATCCAGGCTGATGTCGAGGCGCTTGCCCTGGTCGTCGTAGTGCACGCAGTTGATGACGCAGGCGGGATTGGCGATCGGGACGGTCTGCATGGCGGGCATCGTGCGTCAGCGGGTCGTGACGGGCAAGTCACGGCGGCCCAGTGCCCAGGCCAGGGCGATGTGGATCGGCAGCAGCAGCACGATCCACTGCAGGTTGTACTGCGCCTGCAGGGTCAGCCAGTGCAGGACCAGGCCCAGCCCGGACAGCAGGGCCACCGCCCACAGCACGGCGCGGAAGCCGCGCCACGGCTGGCGGCCGCGCAGCAGGCTGATGGCGCCGGGCAGCAGCAGCAGGCACAGCGGCGAGAGCTGCAGCAGGTTGCGGTTGGCCCACGCAGCCTGGTGGGCACTGAAGCCCCACAGGTAGGTCAGCAGCGCACCGGCAATGCCGCAGAACAGCCAGAACGGCAGCGCGATGCCGCCCAGCCAGCGCCGCCGCGCACGCAGCGCCACCACGCCCGCGGCGGCAATCAGCCCACACAGCAGCCAGGGCCACCAGCGGCGTGCCGATTCGGCCGGCTCCGGTGCGATCCGGTGCGGCAGCAGCACCTGCTCGGCCTGCACCAGCGGGCGACCGTCGCTGTTGCGCGCCTGGCGGAGCGCATCGGCCAGGCGCATCGGCACGAACGCTTCCTGCCAGCGCGACAGCGGCGCATCGGCGAACGGTCCCAGACCGATATCGAAGCCCAGCCACATCCAGGGCGACGGCGAGGCCAGCCGCACCGATTCGCTGCGGTAGGTGTTGCCGCGCGAGCGCCCGGACAGCTGTGAATGCAGTCCGCCGCCGAGGGCCTGGTCAACCGCGTCGCGCACCATCGTGGCGCAGTTGGCGGTGTAGTAGTCGTAGTGGTAACGCGCATTTTCCGGCTTGGCGCGCTCGGCCAGCGAAGCGGCCAGTGCGCGCGCCTGCTGCGGGTTTAGGTCCAGCCACTGGATGCTCGCGCCGCGGCCGCTGTCGCGGTAATAGGACAGGTCCTGCTCCAGCGGCAGCGCCACCAGGTAGTACATCATCTCGCCGCGCACGAAGCGGCCGATGAAGTCCGGTTCGGACGGATCGAAGTAGCCGAAATTGTAGGAAGTGGCCGCGCCGGTCACCGGGTCCACCACCACCAGCGCATCGTGGCCGAAGCGCTCGAAGAAGATCTCGCCCGGCTGCATGGTCACCACGCCGATGCGCGGTGCGGGCGTGGCAGGGTCAGCGGCGACAGGCGCCGGCGGCGGGGCAGGGGCCTCCTGGGCCAGCGCCATCGACGGCAGGCTGGCCAGGGCAAGTACCCACGACAGGAACAACAGGCGGCACAACGGCCACCGCATCAGCAGGGGCCGCATGGCGTGGGTCAATCCTCGTCCTGTACGTCGGGGGCCAGCACGGTCACGTGGAAGGCCTGCACCCGGCGCGCATCGGCACGCGCCACCCGGAACACGAAGCGGTCCAGGGTCAGTTCGTCGCCGGTTTCAGGCAGGTGGCCGATGGCTTCGGTCACCAGGCCGCCGATCGTGTCGTAGTCATCGTCGGGGAAGGCGGCGCCGAAACGCTCGTTGAAATCCTCGATCGGGGTCAGCGCGTCGACCACGTACTGGCCGTCGGCCTGGATCGCGATCTGCGCGGTGTGGTCCTCGGCCTCGTCATGCTCGTCGTCGATCTCGCCGACGATCTGCTCCAGTACGTCCTCGATGGTGACCAGCCCGGCGACACCGCCGTACTCGTCGACCACGATGGCCATGTGGTTGCGCGAGAGCCGGAACTCTTTCAGCAGCACGTTGAGCTTCTTGGCCTCGGGGATCAGCACTGCCGGGCGCAGCAGCTCCCGGATGTTGGCCGGCCCGTTGTCGGCCACCACGCCGCGCAGCAGGTCCTTGGCCAGCAGGATGCCGAGGATGTCGTCCTTGTTGTCGCCGTGGACGGGGAAGCGCGAATGGCCGGATTCGACCACCTGCTTCATCAGGTCCAGGAAGGGCGCTTCGACCGGCAGGGACACCATCTGCGAACGCGAAATCATCACGTCGCCGACGGTGAGCTCGGCCACCGAGATCGCACCTTCCATCATGCGCAGCGTGTCGGCGGCGATCAGGCCGTCTTCCTGTGCGGTGTGCAGGACCGCCACCAGCTCGTCGCGGGTGTGGGGTTCGCCGGAGAAGGCAGAGGTCAGGCGTTCCAGCCAGCTGCGCTTCTTCTCAATGTGCTCCACGGAGGAGCTGCTACTGTCGTCTTCAGACATCTCTGGAAAAAAGGCACCCGGCGAGCCGGGCGTTGGATTTAGTCTAGCAGGATGCGCGGCGCTGTCAGCGCCCCCCGGCAGGGGCCGCATTCACCGACGGGACGGGCAGGGCGGGTGGCGGTTCCGGCGCCTCCTCCTCCGGCGGCAGATCCAGACTGTAGGTGCAGCCGGCAAGGGTCTTGCCCGGGTGGCTCTTGACCGTGGACAGACTCAGGATCACCGACTCGATCTGTGCCTCGCCGGTCCTGGGGTCGGTCACATCGCGACTCACCAGCTCGCGGCCGGCCATGAACTTGTCCGGGCTGTCGACCGCGGTCTCCAGCGCCAAGCTGCCGGCCAGGGGGCGAGGGTCGGGCAGGTCCAGGATCGCCATGATGCTCGCACCGGCCACGGCGACGTACTCGGTGCGCTGGCCGAACACCGTCAGCGGGGCGGCCAGGCGGAACTCGGTCATGAACTGGTTGGTCTGCGGCAGTGGCTGCAGGCCGCTGGCCACCGCCTTGAGCGGGTCGGCGACCACCGGGGCCACGGCGGCGTAGTCGGCCACGCTCTGGCGGCATTCGATCAGGGCCGGCAGGTCCAGCGTGGGGGTGGCGCCGTCGGCGGCCAGCGGCAGCAGGCCCATCAGGCCGGCCAGCGCGGTGGAAAGGTGGGGCATCACGAGGCTTCCATCACAAACGACAACGGCGACAGGCGCCGATCATGGCATTCCCGCCGTCGGCGCAGGGGCGCGCCGCCAGCGGCCCAGCGCCCAGCCGATCGCGGTCAGCAGCAGGAACAGCAGCGTCCAGTGTGACAGCCAGGCCTGCACGTTCAGCGCGCCTGCCGCGATCTGCCACAGCGTTGAACCGCCCTGTTCCAGCTGCACGGCCGCCGGCGGCAGCAGGCGCACGCACAGCACAGCCAGGCCGAACAGGCCACCCAACTGGACGGCACTGGCGCGGAAGAACGGCTGCTGCTCCGGCGTCGGACGGCCACGATGCAGCGCCCGGTACACCGTGCGCCATGCCGAAGGTGCGGTCAGTACGGCGAGCAGGCCGAGCACCATCAGCGCACTGACGCCGCCCGGGCTGTGGGTCGGCTCGGACGGACCCGCCAGATACCGGGGCAGCACGAATCCGACCACCTGGCTGGCCGCCAGGCTGGTGGCGCAGGTCAGGGCGATGGCGAGGCGGACGCGTCGCTGCGTGGTGGCGCTCAACCGCGCCCAGGCGGCCCGCCAGCCACGACGGGCCGGCGCCAGCAGGGCGACCGCCAGCACGGCCAGCACCGCGCAGATACCGAAACGCACCCCGCCCAGGCTCGACGGCGCCATCAGGAAAACCAGCGCGCACCCCAGCAGCGCCAGCACGAACAGCGCCGCCGGCCAACGCGCGGGGCGGCGGTCGAACAACGGTTCGTCGCGCATGGCTCAGCGCTCGCCGGCGTAGGGGTCGGCGATGCCGAGTTCAGCCAGGATCTCGCGTTCCAGTTGCTCCATCGCATCGGCTTCCTTGTCGTCTTCGTGGTCCCAGCCCAGCAGGTGCAGCACACCGTGCACGGTCAGGTGCGCGTAATGCGCGTTCAGCGCCTTGCCCTGTTCCACGGCCTCGCGGGCCACCACCGGCGCGCACACCACCAGGTCGCCCAGCAGCGGGAACTTGACCCCCTTGGGAAGGCCCTCGGGCACGTCGGCGGGGAAGCTCAAGACGTTGGTGGCGTAATCCTTGCCACGGTAGTGCCGGTTCAGCGACTGGCCCTCCTTGGCATCGACCAGGCGGATGGCCAGGTCGGCTTCACGGATGCGGCCCTTCAGCGCGGCGGCCACCCATTTGCGGAAGCTCACCGCCGAGGGCAACCCGGCACGGGGCAGGGCGTAGCTCACGGCGACATCGAGGCGGACAGGACCCTTGGTCATGGCGATACCGGCATTTCAGAACAGTCAGGAACCGACAGTATCGCGCGTGCGGGCCGTCACTGCGACGTCCAGTCCGGTGCCTGGTAGTGGATCGGAATGACATCGGCCCCGACGGTGTGTTCGGCGATGCCGGCCGCATCGGCCGAGAGGTGGCAGCTGTACCCCTTGTGCGCCATCACCTGGCGGCTCAGTTCGGCAGCGGACTGCGCCGGTGTCGCGTTGACGTCGAGGTTGATGGTCGCGTTGGCGCAGCCGCCGACGTTGACCACCTGCATCGCCGGCACCAGCGCGCGCGCGGCACGGCCGGCGAGTGCATCGTCGGGCGCCATCCGCCCGGCGGCATACACGTACACGTTGACCACCACGTCCGGCTGTTCCTTCAGCCGATACAGGAAGCTGGCACCGGCCAACCGCTTGTCGGGATCGTAGCTGCTGCGTTCCAGGGTGAAGCCGCCGGCCGCGTGCGGGGCAACGACATAGCGGGTGTCGACGTATGCCTGCGGTGCCGCCGGCGCTTCGGCGGCTGCCGTGGCTACTGCCGCAAGCGACAGCAGAACGAAGACGAGCCTCTTCCGTGGATCAGGCATGGCACTCCCTGTGCGCGTGGCGATAGAGCGGGTCTGCGGCTACTCCGCGCCCGGTTTCACCTGCTGCAGGTCGCGGCGATCATAGGCGCTGACGATGCGCGCCACCAGCGGATGGCGCACCACGTCACGCGCCTCGAAGAAGGTGAAGCTCACCCCTTCCACGTCGCGCAGCACCTCGATCGCGTCGCGCAGACCGGACTTCACGTGCTTGGGCAGGTCGGTCTGGGTAAGGTCGCCGGTGACCACCGCAGTGGAGCCGAAGCCCAGCCGGGTCAGGAACATCTTCATCTGCTCCACGGTGGTGTTCTGTGCTTCATCCAGGATCACGAATGCGTCGTTGAGCGTGCGTCCGCGCATGTAGGCCAGCGGCGCGATTTCGATGATGTTCTTTTCCAGCAGCTTGAGCACCTTTTCCACGCCGAGCATTTCGTACAGGGCGTCGTACAGCGGGCGCAGATAGGGGTCGACCTTCTGGCTGAGGTCGCCGGGCAGGAAGCCCAGCTTCTCGCCGGCCTCGACCGCCGGGCGCACCAGGATCAACCGCTGCACGCGCGATTCGTTGAGCGCCTCCACCGCACTGGCCACGGCCAGGAAGGTCTTGCCGGTGCCGGCCGGGCCGATCCCGAAATTGATGTCGTGGGTGGTGATCTGGTGCAGGTAGCGCGCCTGGTTGGCGCCCCGCCCGCGCACGGTGCCGCGCTTGACCTTGATCGCCACGTCCTGGGCCTCGTACGCGCGCTCCACCACGTGCTCCACGTTGGCCCGGTTCAGGCGCAGGTGGATGGCATGCGCATCGAAGCTGACCTCGGCCGCTTCGGCAAACAGCGCCTCGATGAGCGTCTGCGCCTCCTCGACGACGGCCTTCGGGCCGGTGACGCGGAACACATGCCCCCGGTTGGCGATCTCCACCCCGAGCTTGAGCTCGATCTGGCGCAGGTGTTCATCGAAGGGGCCGGCCAGGTTCGCGAGCTGCTCGTTGTTCTCCGGGGCCAGGGTGAAATCGCGTTGGGACAGTGCGGTCATTGCGTCTGGCGGCCCTCGATCCAGGGACCGGGCCGCGGGCAGGGAAAGGGGCTACAGAGTAGCGCGCGCTCCGGGTGCCTGCCAGCGCCGCCGGTTGTCCACATCGGGTGTGGAGGTCTCGTTGGCAAAGCTGTGGATATCCATTGGCAGCCCTTGTGCGGGCAGGCGGAAACAGCGGTGGTGAAAAAACCGCCGGTCGCGTCGCCGGTTGTCCACACAGGATGTGGACCTGGAGGCGATCAACCTGTGGATAGCATGGCAAGCGCCTTGTGCCGCAGGGCATGTGGCCGGGTGGTCAGGAAATGACCAGCACAGCCCCGCGCGTGAGGCGGATTCGCGTCAGGGATTTCTGACTTTGGCGTAAGAATTGCACTAAGGGTTTCACCGGAACCCGTGCGGGGCGGCCATCTGCGATATTCTTGCGCCGGGCAGACCGGTCGCCGGATGCGCTCATCGCACAGGGGGTGCGTGGGCCATCCCGGGTGCGACGCTGTTCGCAGGACATGGAGGTGCACGATGGCAGTCCACGAACCGGACCGCCGTGGTGCACGTTGGTTTCGGGACCAATGAGTCGGCCGGATGGCCGCGAATGGACGGGTACGATGCAGGATGCAGTCGCAGTGTTTTCCGCGCTGACGGGCGTGGCAGGAATGGACGGGGAAAGCCGTCCGCATCGCCTGGCGCTGGCCGCCGGCGCGCCGCTGCTGGTGGAGCGCTGGTGGGGTCACGAGCAGTTGTCGGACGGCTTCGAATGGTGGGTCGATGTCCTCGCCACCGATGCCGATCTGGATCTGGATGGCTGGCTGGGCACAACGGCCACGCTGCGCTCGCGGCAGACCGGTGGCCACGACGCGGTGCGCAGCGGCGTGGTCCGCGAAGCGGCCTGCATTGCCGCCGATGGTGGCCTGGCCCGGTATCGCCTGTGTCTGGTGCCTTGGACCTGGGCGATGGGCCAGGGGCGGCACAGCCGGGTGTTCCAGGAACGCACGGTACTGGAGATCCTGCAGAGCGTGTTCGAGCCGTACAGCGCGCATGCCGCCTGGCGGGTCAGCGATGAAGTGGGGGACTTCCTGGCGGCAGTGCCGGCGCGCAGCTACTGCGTGCAGTACCGCGAGTCGGACCTGGACTTCATGCAGCGCCTGCTGGCCGAGGAAGGGCTGGGCTGGCGCATCGAGGAGGACGAAGGTGCTCCGGCCGGCCACGCGCTGGTGGTGTTCGCCGACAGCGGCGCGCAGGCGCAGGACGCCACTGCCGAACGTGACGGTGGGCTGCGCTTCCACCGCAGTGATGCCACCGAGGCCACCGACAGCGTGCTGGCATTGGGCCGTACCCAGCGTGTCGGGGTGACCCGGCTGGTGCTGGCCAGCGACGACTACGTGTCGCGCCAGGCCCGCCAGGGGCAGACCCCGGTGCTGGCGGCGCAGCAGGACGGCACCGCACTGGAAGACTATGCCCCGGTGGGCGCCTACGCCTTCGCCGGCCGCGCCGCGGCCGAGCACTACAGCCGCCTCGCCGCGCAGGCGCACGAATCGCGTGGGGCGTCCTGGCTGGGCAGCAGCACCGCGCCCAGCCTGCGCACGGGGACGTGGTTCGGCGTGCGCCAGTGGCCGATGGCCGACCGTGGCGGTACCCCGTCCGTGCTGGTGACCCGCGTGCTGCATCAGGGCAGCAACAATTTTCCCACCGCCACGCGCGAGGCACTGCAGCAGCGCCTGGGTGAGCCGATGCCGGCGTCGAGCGGCACCGATGCAGAGCGCTTTGCCCGCCTCCAGGCCCGCGCCGAATCGCTCGGCTACGCCAATGCGTTCGACGGCGTGGATCGTGGCCAGCCGTGGCGCCCGGCGCGCGAGGATGGCACCGGTCTGCGCCTGAATCCCCGTCCCATCGCGCCGGGTTACCAGACCGCGCGCGTGATCGCGGCCGATGGCAGCGACACCGGCGAGGTGTCCTGCGACACGCTCGGCCGGATCAAAGTGCGCTTCCATTTCCAGTCCCCGGGCAGCGGCGACGACGGCAGTGCCTGGCTGCGCGTGGCGCAGCGCTACGCCGGCCCGGGCGTGGGCAGCCAGTTCCTGCCACGCGTGGGGCAGGAGGTGCTGGTGGCCTTCCTCGAAGGTGACATCGACCGGCCGCTGGTGGTCGGTGCGCTCTACAACGGCCGCGGCGAAGCCGGCGTTGCCCCGACCCCGGCCGGCGCTTCGGCGTCCTCCGATCTTGCGGCCTATGCGCAGGCAGGCGACACCCGTCCCAGCGCGCAGGGCAACCTGGCCGGTGGCCACGCGCCGGCCTGGCATGCGATGGGCAAGGGGGACGACGCGCACCGCAACGCCGCCGCGCTGTGGGGCATCCAGTCGCGCGAGTGGCATGGCGAAGGCCATTCGCGACTGGTATTCGACGACAGCGATGGCCAGCTGCGGCTGCAACTGGCCACCACCCACGCCAGCTCCCAGCTCAACCTCGGCCATCTGATCCACCAGGCGGACAACTTCCGCGGCAGCCTGCGTGGCGAAGGCAACGAACTGCGTACCGATGCGTGGGGCGCGGTGCGCGCGCGCGCCGGTCTGTGGTTCACCGCCCAGTCGCGTTCGGCGCAGGCACCGGCCGGCGAAGCGGCGGCGCAGGCCGCCCTGCTGACCCAGCTGCGTGACCTTGGCAAGGCACAGGACCAGGCCGCCAGGACACATCGCAGCGTGGTGCTGGCCAGCCATGCCGGCGTGGCGGGGCAGGGCGACGAACCCGCGCCGCTGGCGCAGCTCCTGCGCAGCACCCGCACCACCGTCGGCGGCGACGCTTTCGACACCGGCCGCACCGATGCGCCGGCGTTCGCCAGCGATGCCGGCCCCGGCCGCCTGCCACACACCGGCGAGCCCACGCTGGGCCTGTCGGCCAGCGCCGGCATCGCCCAGGTCGCCGGGCAGAGCCTGCAGTGGGCGGTTGGCGAGGTGCTTACCCTGGCCAGCGGACTGGCCTCCGAAGGCATCGTGCAGGGCAGCGCCCGCCTGCACGGCGGCCAGGCGCTCGGCGCGCTGGCCGCCACGATGGGCACGCCAACCGGCAACAGCCTCAGCGTGGTCAGTGGCCTGGGCGAGCTGGTCGTGCAGGCCCAGGACAACCAGATCCTGGTGCAGTCGCGGGCCGGCCTGCGCATGGCCAGCGCGTCCGCCGCCGTCGAACTGGCAGCGCCGACCACGCTGCACGTGGCCACCGCCGGGGGGGCAAGCATCACGTTGGAAGGCGGCAACCTGACGGTCACCTGTCCGGGCACCATCACCGTCCATGCCGGCAGCAAGTCGTTCGTCGGCCCGACCAACCTGACCTACCCGCTGCCGACCATGCCGCGCAGCGAATCGCCCGAGGTGATGCCGACCTTCGCCTTCCGTCTGCAGGATATTCCCGGCCCACAGGGCGTGGCGCTGGCCGGCCAGCCGTGGAAGATCGTGCGCACCCGGCAAGCCGCTACCGACACCCCCGACAACCTGCACGCGGTGGACGCCGACGAGTGGGTGGAGGTGCTCAAGGAGGGCAGCGCCGACGGCGACGGCAAGGTCGCGTTGGACGATGCCGACTGCAAGGCGGTCTGGGATGCGGTGGCCCGCTTCCCGGGGCGCCTGTATCTGGTGCACGGCATCGACGCGATCCCGCTGCAGATGCGTCAGTTCAGTACCGGCCCGGGTGTCCGCGAGATGGTGGAAACCCTGGATGCCAACAACTACAGCAAGGACCTCCAGCTGCTGCCCGACAGCGACGCGCTGCGCGCCATCCGCCATCGGATCGAGTACGAGTTCCAGTCCCAGTTGACTGCTGCGCCCAAGCAGCGCAAGGAGATCTGAGTCATGGCCGATGGGACCAACACCAGCACCGTCGCGCGCAACGCGCTGACCTGCCAGACCGGCCAGCAGAGCACGTCCAGCCGCGACTATTACGCGCCTGCCGACCGCCAGTTCGCGCCGATCCGCGAGGGCAACGCGGTGCAATCCTATACCGACGGCCGTTCGGCCATGCATGCGATGGCCGAGGCCATCCGCGGCGCGACGAAGTTCATCTTCATTGCCGACTGGCAGATGAACTTCGATACCGAACTGACGGGGCGAGGGGATCGCGAGCACCGCGGGCGCCTCAGTGAACTGCTGTTCGACGCCATCAACCTGCGTGGCGTGGATGTACGCGTGCTGCTCTACGACAGCATCGAGGCCGCTGCCTACACGCACGAAAACGAAGCCCGGACCGCGCTGTACAAGATGCGCGATGAGAACACCCCGGGCAACATCGAAGTGGGCCTGCACAACCCGGCCACCGGCCGCTCCGACGCGTTCAACATCGCGTTCTCGCATCACCAGAAAATCCTGGTGATCGACGGCAAGATCGGTTTCGTCGGCGGTCTGGACGTCGCGCATGGCCGCTGGGACGATGGCAACTTCGACGTGGTCTGCGACCCGGCGCTGCATGTCATCAACGATCACTACAACAACAGCGTGACAAAGGCGCGCGGCATGACCCAGGACGAGTGGGAGCTCACCCGCGACATCATGGATACCGGCCCCGACGCCGCCGGGCGCAAGCGCCCGGGGTTTGCGGCGGCCTATCTGCCCAACATGGCCACAGCGATGGACCTGCTCAAGGAGCAGTGGGAGAAGGGGGCCGCCCTGGCGGAAATCCTCGACTACGCCGACAAGGCCGGCATTCCCGACGCCGCCGAACATGCGGTGACCGAGAAGATCCGCGGCCTGGTCATTCCGGGTTACTCCACCGCCACCAGCCTGGTCCAGACCCTGGGCACCCTGCTGGAGGGCATCCAGAAAAGCCTGGCGCAGGCCGACCTGAAATACTCGGAGGTCCTCGCCTCCGGCAACCGCAGCTACGACGAACTGGGCAAGGGCAATGTCAGCGGCGCGGCCGACCATGCCTTGAATGCGGCCAAGGCCTTCGTCGACATCCAGGCCAAGGGCTTCATGGCGCGCTGGGATGAGCTCAAGGCAACCGTTGAGGCCGTCCGCGAGACCGGTGGCAAGGTGATCGACCGGGCGGGTGACTACATCGATGATCCGTCGGAAATCGGCAAGGACGTGGACAAGCTCAAGGCAGCCGCGCTGGATGCCCTGCAGAAGGCCAAGGATGCGTTTCTCGCCTTCGAGAAGTGGCTCAACGAGCCGATCGACCGTGCGCAGATGCTGCTCGATTCCGGCCGCCACGCGCGCATGCCCTGGCAGGACGTGCATGCCCGCCTGGAAGGCCCGGCGGTGTTCGATATCTGCCGCAACTTCATGCACCGCTGGAACGCGATGGTCTGGCAGAACCAGCGCGGCGACCGGGCGGCGGGCCAGAAGATCCGCGACGCCACCAATGCGGGCATCCGCACCGCCAACCGCATCGGCGCCGCCATTCCCGAACAGGTCTCGTTGGCGCGCGGTCGCGAACTGACGCCGCTGTCGGGGAAATGGCTGGAGGCGATGGGTGGGCGGCAGGCACTGTTCGGCGACGTATCGCGACGCGGCACCGCGGGTGGCATCACCGTGCAGGTGGTCCGCTCGTCCGGTACAGCGCTGCATACGATGGAACGCGACGCCTGCAGGGAGCACGGCCTGGACATGAATGATGCCGGGTTGAGCCCCTACTGGGACCGGAACCAGCCCATGCGCTCCATCCAGGATGCGATGCTCAACTGCATCGAATCTGCGCAGGCCTATGTCTATGTGGAGACCCAATTCCTGATTTCAGACTGCGGCTTCTCCGATGCCGAACCCGGGCGAAAGCTGGACACCATCATCAGCGGCGGCCGTCGCGGCGAATTGACGCCGGCGCAGGACAAGAAGGCCAAGATCGCCGACCGCGGACTGGGTGCCACCCAGGGCGTCGCTGATCGACTGGGGGCTGGCAACGCGATCAAGGACATCCGCGAATTCCGGCAGGGCCAGCCGTCCGCCGCGCACAACAAGCTGGTCGCCACCCTGGCGTCGCGCATCATCAAGGCGATCGGCTGCGGCCAGGACTTCCACGTCTACGTGACCTTGCCGGTTCACCCGGAAGGCAGTCTGTTCGATGGCGCGGTGCTCAAGCAGCAGTACTGGGTGCAGCAGAGCCTGCTGCGGGGGCGCGACAGCCTCATCCGGCAGATCGCGCGCGCGCTGGTGGCACGCAAACTGAAGATCCGCCGCGAGAGCGTGAGCGAAGCCGATCTGCGGGCAGCAGTCGCCGAAGGTGGCTGGAAGGACTACCTGACGATCCTCAACCTGCGCAGCTATGGCGTGTTGAAGGACACCAACCACGACAGTTACCGCAGCGCGCCGCCCACCGCCGAGGGCAGCAACGCGAATCCGCCGCTCTATCTGGTCACCGAACAGTGCTACGTGCACTCCAAGCTGCTGATCGTCGACGATGCGGTGGCCATCATCGGCAGTGCCAACTGCAACGACCGCAGCCTGGAAGGCACCGGCGACACCGAGATCGCGGCCGTCATCGTGGACACGGAAAACAGGGTGCGCAATCTGGGCAATGGCGCGATGGTGGTGACGCGTACGTTCGCGCGCGACCTGCGTCTGCGGCTCTGGAAGAAGTTCCTCGGGAAGTCCATCGAGACGGGGGCAGTGCCAGGGCGTGTCGCCAAGGACCAGGGCTACACCAACATGGCGGGGAGCGCCTATCACCCACCGATCCGGCCGAACGCGGACGACGTATCCTTCATCGAACAGCCGGCCAGCCGTGCATGCTGGACCGCGATCCAGAAGCTCGCCGATGCCAATGCGGCGGCGTTCGAAGAGGTGTTCCAGAACGTGCCGCGCAACAGCATGGGCACCTACGATGCGGTGTTCCAGGGCTTCGCCACGGCCGGCATGGACGAGAAGCGGGAGAAGGTCCGGCGCTACATCTATGCCCAGCCATCCGATCTGCAGGCCGGCTACATGTCGGTGCCAAGTGTGATGGACGGCGAGGTAACCCGAACCGTGGGGCGGCACAATGTCAGCAAGGGCCTTGCACGACTGCGCGATGGTGCAGCGGCGGTAAAGGGGTTCTGGGTGACCATGCCGCTGGAGTGGGGGCACAACATGGACGACCCGGCCGCCGCAATGCCCAACCAGATCATTGCCGCCGTGCCGACGCACCGCGGCATCAACGACGAAGGAACACGCATGGCATCGGTCAACCCGATCAAGACGGGCACGGAGCAGGTATGAGATTCAGGCGCTGCGTGACGGGGGCGGTGTCGATCGCACTGGGAGCGATGGCGTTCCAGGCGACGGCCGCCTGTACGGACCGGACCGACCCGCTGGCGTCGCCCGTCGCAGGTGTGACCCTGGTGTTCAACGACGGCGCCGCCGCGCGGGTAGCGCTGCAGCACGGCCAGATCCAGGAAGACGGCCGTCTGCGGCAGCCGGCATTGGTGCCGTCCGCCGCCAGCCTCCCGGCGGGCCGGTTCGGTCCGGCCGAGGGCCAGGTGGTCTATCTGGAATCGGACGACAAGGGCGGCCGGCGCGTGTGCCGGCTGGAGCAATGGGAAAGCCGGGTGTACAGCCCCCTGGAGCGCGCGCAACCGGATGGAAAACCCGGTCTGCGTCGCGACCCGGCCGGCAAGGTGCAGGCGGCTTCCTCGCGTCCCATGCCCGGGCAGCAGCGAAATCCGATCCTGGCCAAACTGACTCCCCACTACTTCATGACCCGCGTCGATGCCTTCTTCTACGACGCGGGTGGGCACCTGGTCGAGGCGCGCATGCATGAGACGCCGGAAATCACGGTGGCCAGCAATCACGCCGCGCGCTCGGTGGTGGCTGACCGGTTGACCTTCTGTGCCCGCTACGACGCGCAGGGGCGGATGACGATGGCCAGCGGCCCGAGCGAGGCAGTGAGCGTCCAGCCGGGTTTCCAGTGCAGCCAGGTCGCGCCGGACACGGCGGCGATGACCACGTATGCCTATTATCCCGACGGTACGCTGCTGTCGCAGCTTCGCACCCCGGGTCCCGGGCAGGCGGACGACGACACGGCGTCGCAGCCGCCGAGCGCGCGCGGTCGAGGGCAGGGCAACGCGTGGCTGAAAGACAAGGACGCCAGGCGCCAGGAGGCACTGTTCAATTTCATTCCGAAGCAGGGCATCTACACGTTCGCCACGCATGACATGGGATTTGCCACCTTCGATGCCCAGCCGCCTTACGAGCAGCGCAGCACGGATGGCAGCGCCAAGCTGGCATATGACTTCCCGACCCAGCCTGTCCCGCTCTCGGTCATCGACGATCAGTTCGCCTCGCTCGACAGATACCCGCGCATCCGCACCTACCCGCATCGCAGCGGTTCCACGGTAATGGAGTTCTTCGATGCCAACCGCCGCGCACCGCGCCAGCGTCAATGGCGCGGTGCCGACCTGAACCGCCAGGAGATGTACGGCGCGGACGGCAGACTGACCCGCGTAATCCATTACGGCGGCATACCGCAGGAGGTTGCCCGGGAAGATCTCAAGCGCTACGCGGAGAGCGGCGTACTCAAGGTCACGCCCACCACCAGCGGTTACGCCAGCTATCGCGTCTACGACTACGACGCCAAGGGCAAGGAAAGCCTGGTCTTCGTCTGTTGGCAGCACGATGTGCCGAGCAACAGGCCGCTGCGCCACTTCCCGTGGTGGACGCCCGATCCCACGCCAAAGCGCAGCAAGGAAGATGCCCTGATCTACGGCATGAAGAACGTCGCCAACCGCTGCGGCACGCCGGACGGAAAGATGCTCATCCAGGGGCTGGCGCAGATCAATGCGTACATGGCCAGCCAGTACGGCTACGACGTGGAGAAGCTGAGCTACGACGAGGTGCGGTAAGGCATCGCAGGCACATCGACCCGCACCGGAGACGAGATGGCTTGGTCTGCATCAGCTGTGAGCGTGAAGCCCGGTGTGCTGGGTCTGCTGGTGGTGGCACTTTGGGCTACCTCGGCGCGGGCCGGCGCGGCCTGCTCGGACCGCGCCGATCTCCTCGCTTCGCCCGCGAGATGGCAACGGTGGTCAGCGTGTGTGCCGACTGGAACAATGGGAGAGCCGTGCCTACAGTCCGATGGAGCGTCCGCGGCCAGACGGCACGCCTGGCCTGCGTCGAGACGAGAGCGGCACCATACGGGCAGTTCCTTACGGATATGACGTGGAAACGCTGAGCTACGATCAGCTGCGGTGAGGCGCCTGCGTAGGCCCTGAGTACGCGTGACTCCTTGTGCACATGCTCGCACACGCCGGTGCCTTCCCTCTGAGGGCAGGCACCGGCGTGCCCTGCCTGGCCGGCATCACGAGGCCTCGTGACCAGGTTGAACGCTGCTGCTTGATGACCCACGTAGGCGTCCTTGGCCACGACGCAGTGGATGCCCGCAGCACGCCCGAAAGAGGTGAGACGCCGAAGGCCGCAATGGCCCGTCAGGAGATTCTCCTGCCAGACGCGTCCCCTGCAGCGCGGCTGGGCCGCGTACGGCGACGATCCCGATCCCGGTCTTCTGCCGAGACGGCAGCGTGCCGTCGAATCCGCGCATGTCCGGGTCTGCCCTGGCCGATGACGACACCCCGTCGCGGCAGCAGGATCATGCGACCTACAGCGGCGACGACCGCTGCAATGCCTGCGATTGCGATGAAAAAGGGCAGGCAGCCCGCAGCCGTCATCCGCTGGCAGCACGACATCCCCGGCAACACGCCGCTAGGCTCCTTCGCGCGATAGCCGCTGAACTGCACGCTCGGGCGCTGCAGCCATCACGCGCTCATCCACTGCATGAACCGCGCCGCGACTCGTCGCGGTACGCCGGACGCAACAGGCTGTCCCGGCGGCCGGCACAGGTCGACGAATACAGCGGCAGTCAGTTCGGCCGCAAGGCGGAGATGTCGCGTGCGGAAGTGGAACGCGAGCCGGTCCCTGTCGGTCTGGCCCGCGTCCACCACCGTTTTTGAAGCGGGGTACAGCAGAAACAGTCGGTACGACGGGGGCAGTTCCTGCCCGGGCTGAACACCAGGCGCGGACGGCGCAAGGAGAGGTTGATCATGGCAGATGGCACGCACACCCATACCCGTACCGTCGCGCACACTGCGCTGACGTGCCGGAACGGTCAGCAGGGCACGTCCAGCGGGGACTACTACGCGCCGGCAGAGCGGCAGTTCGCACCGGTGCGGCACGGCAATGCCGTGCAGTCCTTCACCGATGGCTGTTCTGCCATGCATGCGATGGCAGAGGCCATCCGCCGGGCGAAGAAGTTCATCTTCATTGCCGACTGGCAGTTGAACATCGATACGGAGATGACCGAGTGCGGAGGGGGCGGAGACGGGCGGCTGAGTGAACTGCTGTTCGACGCCATCAATCATCGCGGTGTGGACGTGCGCGTACTGCTCTATGACAGCATCGAGGCGGCCGCGTACACGCACGAGAACGAGGCCCGTATCGCGCTGTACAAAATGCGCGACGACAATACCCCGGGCAACATCGAAGTAGGTCTGCAGAACCCGGCCACCGGTCGCGCCGATGCGTTCAACATCGCCTTCTCGCATCACCAGAAGATTCTCGTGGTGGATGGAGAGATCGGCTTCCTTGGTGGGTTGGATATCGCGCACGGCCGCTGGGACGACGGCAACTTTGATGTGGTCTGCAATCCGGCGCTGCATGTGCTCAACGATCACTACAACAACAGCCTGTCGCGTTCGCGCGGCATGACGACCCTGGAGGTCGATCTCACCCGAGACCGGATCGACGACAGTCTGGAGGCGTGCGGCAGGGTCCGTCCTGGCTTCGCTGCCGCGTACCTGCCGGGACTGGCGATTGCCGTTGATCGCATGAAACAGCAATGGGACGAGGGCGCGGCGCTGTCGGAACTTCTCGACTATGCCGACAAGGCCGCCATCACGCCACTGCTGGAGGAAAAGGGCAAGCAGGTACTCAGCGACGCGATCATCTCAGTGCTTCAGGAAATGGCGGACGTCAAAGGCATCTCCGAGATGATCACCGTCGTGCGGACGGTGGGCGGGGTTCTCAATGCCATCAGGATCGATCTGGACCAGGCCCGGCACCGCTATCGTGAGGTGATTGCCGCCGGCAACCGCACCGTGGACCAGGCCGGGAACGGCGATGTCACAGGTACCCTTGAGGCAGCGTCGGACATTGTGGACGCATTCACGGCCATTCACGCCAAGGATCTGGAGGACTGGATCGCAGGGAAGTCTGCGATGCTCACGCGTTACCGCGGGCGTTTCGTGAAGGGGCTGGATCGGATGATGATCTACCCCGGCGATCCATCCCAGATGGACGCGGACATCGAGAAGGCCAAGGCCAAAGCGCTGGAGAAGCTCGCCAGTGCCAGAAAGAAGTGGGACGACCTTCGCACCTGGCTGGCGACCGACGTAGACCGCACCCAGGCACTGCTGGACAGCGGTCGCCAGCCGCGCATGCCGTGGCAGGACGTGCATGCCTGCATTGAGGGGCCGGCAGTCTTTGATATCTGTCGCAACTTCATGCATCGCTGGAACGCCATGCTGTGGCAGAACCAGCGTGGCGCAAGGGGCGGGGGCAGGGCAGCGGTGGGGGGCATCAATGCGGGCATCGATTGGGCGGCGGAGCATGGGAAGGCGGTACCAAGGCAGACGTCCCTGGGGCGCGGCCTGGAGCTGACGCCCCTGGGTGATGCTTGGTTGCAGCGCATGGGGGGTGCCCAGGCGCTCTTCGGAGACCTGTGCCGTCCTGGCACCGCCGGTGGAGTCAGCGTGCAGATCGTGCGCTCGTCTGGCACCGCATTGCACGACATGGAGCGCAGGGCCTGCCGCAGGTACGGCCTGGACCTGGACGACGGCAGCAATCTGACGCCCTATTGGGAGCGCGATCAACCCATGCACTCCATCCAGGACGCGATGCTCAATTGCATCGCATCGGCCAGGGCGTTTGTCTATCTGGAGACGCAGTTCCTGATCTCAGGCTGCGGCTTCTCCGATGTCGAGCCCGGACGCCCGCTGGACAGGCGCATTCGCGATAGTCGACGCGGTCCGTCCACGGAGGAGGAAGAGACCAAGGCACGGCGGATCACGCGGGGGCTGGGGATGGTGGGTGGGCCGGTGGACGCTGCGCTGCCAGGCACGCCGGTCGCGGACATGCTCGCCTTCAAGCCGGGTGTGCCATCGGCGGCGAGCAACCCACTGGTCGAAGTGATCGCCACCCGTATCGCCAAGGCGATCCGCAGCGGGACGGGCTTCCATGTCTACATCACCTTGCCGGTACACCCCGAAGGCAGCGTGACCGACGGCGCGGTGGTCAAACAGCAGTACTGGGTGCAGCAGACCCTGCTGCGAGGGCAGGACAGCCTGATCCGGCGGATCTGCCGGACGCTGGCAGCCAGGCGCCTGGGTATCCGCGATGTCAGTGTGAGCGAGGAGGATCTGCGTGCGGAACTCCGCCAAGGTGGGTGGAAGGCCTATCTGACTGTCCTGAACCTGCGCAGCTATGGCGTGCTCAAGGACACCAACCATGACCTGTACACCACGGGCCCCCGAACCGCAGGCGGCAGCGAGGCGAATCCGCCGCTCTACCTGGTGACCGAACAGTGCTACGTACACTCCAAGCTGCTGATCGTGGATGATGCGGTGGCCATCATCGGCAGCGCCAACTGCAATGACCGAAGCCTGCTGGGCAATGGCGACACGGAAATTGCGGCGGTGATCGTTGATGGCGAGGCAACGCTGCGTGATCTGGGCAACGGCCTCCACGTGGGCACGCGTGCGTTTGCACGGGATCTTCGGATGCGCCTATGGAGAAAGTTCCTGGGAATGTCGATCGACAGCAGTGAGAAAATGCGGCAGATGGGCAAGCCTGATGGCTACACCCGTGCAGCGGGAGGCGCTTTTCATCCTCCGATCAGCCGGCGCGAAGGTGAGACTCCATTTCTTGCCAAGCCTGCCGATCCCGTTTGCTGGACGGAAATCCAGAGGCTGGCAGACGACAACGCTGCGATCTACGAAGAGGTGTTCAGGAACGTGCCAACCGATGCCCTGCCCCGTTACGATTCAGTGCTCGAAGGGTTTCCATCTGCTGGATGGAATGAAGAGAAGAAGGCAGTGGAGCGCTATGTTCACGCGCAGCCGCCGGATCTCCAGCCGGCCTACATGGCCGCTCCAAGTGTGATGGACGGCGATGTCACCACGGTAGTGGGCTGTCACAATGTCGCGAAGGGGTTGGCTCGTCTTCGTGAAGGTGATGGAGACAGCCGGCCAGCAGTCAGAGGCTTCTGGGTAAGCATGCCCTTGGAATGGGGCCACGGCATGGATGACCCGGCATCCGCGTTGCCCAGCCAACTGATCGCTGCTGCCCCCACCCACACCGGTCTGCACACTAAAGGAACCCACATGGCCTCGGTTCTATCGACCCGCAACGGCAGGAAGCAAGGATGAGCATTGCACGCCGATTGGCGACCGCTGCGCTGCTCACGTCGGTGCTGTCTGCACAGGCGGCTGCCAACTGCTCGGACCGTGCCGATCTGCTCGTATCGCCGGTAGCCGGTGTGAGCATGGTGTTCAGAGGCGACACGCCTGGACGGGTTTGGCTGCAAGGGCCGCAGATCTATGGCGAGGGCGATCTGCGAGTTCCCGCCCTGCGTCCGGCAGTGGTGGATCTGAAAGAGGGCAAGCTTGGTTTCACCGATGGTCAAGTGGTGTATCTGGAGCCCGATGGCAAGGGTGGGAAGCGCGTGTGCCGAACTGAACGTTGGGAAAGCCGGGTCTACCAACCCTTGAGCTACGCGCACCGAGATGACACGCCGGACCTGCGTCGTGACAGAGACAACAAGGTGCGGGCCGTTCCGTATCGCCGCTGGGCAGGCCAGGAGCGGAACCCGATCCTGGCCAAACTGACCCCGTACTACTATATGGCACGTGTGGATGCGTACTTCTACGACCAGGACGGGCATCTGGTCGAGGCCAGGGTGCAGGAGACCGAGGATGTGAACGCACTCCGCCAGCGCTACCCCAAAGAGCTGATGATCGACCGCCTGACGTTCTGCGCGCGGTACAACGCCCAAGGGCAGTTGATCTGGACCACGGGAGGGATGTTCGAGTCGTTGGTCAACGTGCCGGGCGCGCAATGTGCCGGGCTTCAAACCGGGGAGGTGGAAACAACGTCGTATAGCTACCATGCCGATGGCAGCCTGCTGGCACGACTCTTCGTGCCGAAAAAAAGGGATGCAGCCGAGCCCAGGGGCGAAGGGCTTGCACTGGACGCGGACGAGTGGTGGGGGCAGGGTACCGCATGGCCCAGCGCCTCTGTCCCGCAGCGTGAGCGGTTGTCCGTGTATTTCGGCTTTACGAACAAGGCGGGAATCCTCGGGCTGTACACCGAAAACATGGGGCTCGCGGCCTATGACGCGCAGCTGCCGTACAAGGAATTGTTGCGCGATCCGAACAGAAAGCTGAGGTACGACTTCCCGCAGCCGGTTCCGCTGTCCGTCGTTGATGACCACTTCACCACCCTCGACAAGTACCCGCGTGTGCGACGCTACCCGCACCAAAGCGGTTTGAATGTCATCGAATTCTTCGATGGAAACAGTCGCACGCCTCGGCTTCGTCAATGGCGTTCGGTGGAACTCAGTCGCCAGGAGACCTACAACGCCGAGGGAAAGCTGGTCCAGGTGATCTACTCCGGTGGCCGGGCACTTAAGGTCTATCCAGAAGACCTCCAGCGCTACGCTGAAAGCGGCGTACTCAAGGTCACACCCACCAGAAGCGGCTACGCCAGTTATCGTGTCTACACCTACGATGCCAGCGGCAAGGAGAGCCTGACCTTTGTCTGCTGGCAGCACGATGTGCCCAGCAACAGGCCGCTGCATCGTTTTCCGTGGTGGACGCCTGATCCCGCACCGACGCCCACGCGCGGCCGCGAAGCGGCGCTGATCTACGGCATGAAGAACGTCGCCAACCGCTGCGGCAGGCCGGATGGCACGATGCTGATCCAGGGGATGGGGCCGATCAACACGTATATGGCCACGCAGTTTGGATATGACGTGGAGCAGCTGGTCTACGACAAGGGTCGCTGAGGCCGGTGACGCGCTTCCGCCCCCACCCACACCGGTCTGCACACCAAAGGAACCCACATGGCCTCGGTTCTATCGACCCGCAACGGCAGCAAGCAAGGATGAGCATTGCACGCCGACTGGCGCCCGTTGCGCTGCTCACGTTGGTGCTGTCTGCACAGGCCGCTGCCAACTGCTCGGACCGTGCCGATCTGCTCGTGTCGCCCGTCGCCGGTGTGAGCCTGATGTTCACAGGCACTACGGGCCAGTGGGTCTCCCTCTTGGGGCCGCAGACCTATGACGAGGGTACTGTGGATGTTCCCGCCCTGGTGCCGACCGTGGCGGAGCTGAAGCGGGGCATGTTGGGGGCCGCGGAAGGCCAAGCGGTGTATCTGGAGCCGGATGGCAACGGTGGACAGCGCATATGCAGGGTTGAGCATTGGGAGAACCGAACGTTCGATCGGATGCAGCCACCACAACCCGATGGCACGCCGGGGCTGCGTCATGACAGGGAAAACAAGGTGCGGGCCGTTCCGTATCGCCGCCGGCCAGGCCAGGAGCGGAACCCGATCCTGGCCAAATTGACCCCGCACTACTACATGTCACGTGTGGATGCGTACTTCTACGACCAGGACGGGCATCTGGTCGAGGCCAGGGTCCAGGACACCGAGGATGTGAACGCACTCCGCCAGCGCTACCCCAATGAGCTGAGGATCGACCGCCTGGCATTCTGCGCGCGGTACAACGCCCAGGGGCAGTTGATCTGGACCACGGGAGGGATGTTCGAGTCGTTGGTCAAGGTGCCGGGCGCGCAATGTGCCGGGCTTCAGACCGGGCGGATGGAAACCACGTCGTATAGCTACCAGGCCGATGGCAGCCTGCTGGCACGACTCTTCGTGCCGAAAAAAAGGGATGCAGCCGAGCCCAGGGGCGAAGGGCTTGCACTGGACGCGGACGAGTGGTGGGGGCAGGGTACCGCATGGCCCAGCGCCTCTGTCCCGCAGCACGAGCGGAAGCTCGTGTATTTCGGCTTTACGAACAAGGCGGGAATCCTCGGGCTGTACACCGAAAACATGGGGCTCGCGGCCTATGACGCGCAGCCGCCGTACAAGGAATTGTTGCGCGATCCGAACAGAAAGCTGAGGTACGACTTCCCGCAGCCGGTTCCGCTGTCCGTCGTTGATGACCACTTCGCCACCCTCGACAAGTACCCGCGTGTGCGACGCTACCCGCACCAAAGCGGTTTGACTGTCATCGAATTCTTCGATGGAAACAGTCGCACGCCTCGGCTTCGTCAATGGCGTTCGGTGGAACTCAGTCGCCAGGAGACCTACAACGCCGAGGGAAAGCGGGTCCAGGTGATCTACTCCGGTGGCCGGGCACTCAAAGTCTATCCAGAAGACCTCCGGCGCTATGCCGAAAGCGGCGTACTCAAGGTCACGCCCACCAGAAGCGGCTACGCCAGTTATCGTGTCTACACCTACGATGCCAACGGCAAGGAGAGCCTGACCTTTGTCTGCTGGCAGCACGATGTGCCCAGCAACAGGCCGCTGCATCGTTTTCCGTGGTGGACGCCTGATCCCGCACCGACGCCCACGCGCGGCCGCGAAGCGGCGCTGATCTACGGCATGAAGAACGTCGCCAACCGCTGCGGCAGGCCGGATGGCACGATGCTGATCCAGGGGATGGAGCCGATCAACACGTATATGGCCACGCAGTTTGGATATGACGTGGAGCAGCTGGTCTACGACAAGGGGCGCTGAGGCCGGTGGCAACACTGCAAGCCCGCCCGCGCCTCCTTCACGGCTGACCACCGGGTCGCGAGGCAGCATGGTGCGGTCCGCACCGATCGGTACCTGTGATGGCTGCTTCGCTCTGCTCCCGCCTGCTTCGTCTCGGTGTGCCGGCGGCACTGCTGCTCCTCGCCGCCTGCCGGCCGGCGCCGCCCGAGGCCCTGGGCACGCTCGAATGGGACCGGATCACGGTGCCGTCGCCGGCGGCCGAAACCATCGTGGCGGTGTCCGTGCGCGAAGGCCAGCGCGTGCCGGCCGGTGCGCCCCTGCTGCAGTTGGAGACCACCCGCACGGCGGCGCAGATGGCCGCGCTGCAGGCGCAGGCGCAGCGCGCCGGGCAGGCACTGGAGGAACTCGAACACGGGCCACGGGTGGAGGAGGTCGCGCAGGCCCGCGCAAACGTGGCCGCCGCCAGGGCGCAGGCCGTGGACGCAGCGGCGTACTACGCCCGGCTGCAGCCGCTCGGCCAGCAGCGGCTCGTGGCGGCCGCCGACGTGGATCGCGCGCGTGCCGCCGCCGGCAATGCCGACGGCCTCGTGCGTGCGGCCGAGCAGGCGCTGCTGGCACTGGAACACGGCACGCGTGTCGAGCAGATCGGGCAGGGCACCGCAGCGCTGGAGGCCGCGCAGGCGCAGCAGGCCGAGCAGGCCGTGACCCTGCGCAAGCTGGCGCTGGTCGCGCCGCGCGCTGGCGTGGTGGACGCGTTGCCGTATCGGCTCGGCGACCAGGCCCCGGTCGGTGCGCCGCTGGCGGTACTGCTGGTGGGCGAACATCCCTACGCACGTGTCTATCTGCCATCGCCGCTGCGACCGTCGGTGGCCGTCGGCTCGGGCGCGCAGGTGTACGTGGAGGGCCGGGAGACAGCGTTGTCCGGACGGGTCCGCGCGGTCCGCAGCGATCCGGTGTTCACGCCGTACTACGCGTTGAGCGGCGATGACGCCGCCCGCCTGAGCTACCTGGCCGAGATCGAACTGATCGACACCGATGCCGCCACGCTGGCGCGACTGCCGGCCGGGCTGCCGGTGCGGGTGACATTCTGATGGCCGTCGACCCCGTCGACCCCGTCGCCGCCCAGCCATCCGCGTCGGCAACGGGCAAGGGCGGGCAGGACGACCTGGCCATCCGGGCGCGCGGGCTGACCAAGCGCTTCGGTGCACTGGTGGCGGTCGACCATGTGGACCTGAGCGTGCCGCGCGCCGCTGTCTACGGCTTCCTCGGCCCCAACGGATCGGGCAAGTCCACCACCATCCGCATGCTGTGTGGCCTGCTGACCCCGTCCGAGGGCGACATCGAGGTGCTCGGTCTGCGCATTCCCGAGCAGGCCGAAGCGCTGCGGCGGCGCATCGGCTACATGACCCAGCGGTTCTCGCTGTTCGAGGACCTGACCGTGCGCGAGAACCTGGAGTTCCTCGCGGCGGTGCAGGACATGCCGCGCGCCGACGCGCGACGACGTATTGGAGAGCTGGTCGAGCAGTACCACTTCCAGGACCGCCAGACGCAGTTGGCCGGCACCCTCAGTGGCGGCCAGAAGCAACGGCTGGCCCTGGCCGGCGCGGTGATCCAGTCGCCGGAGCTGCTGTTCCTGGATGAACCCACCAGTGCGGTGGACCCGGAGTCGCGGCGCGACTTCTGGGAAAAGCTGTTCGACCTGGCCGACACCGGCACCACGCTGCTGGTGTCCACGCACTACATGGACGAAGCCGAGCGCTGCCATCGCCTGGCGATTCTGGATCAGGGCGTGCTGGTGGCTGATGGCAGCCCGGCCACGCTCACCGCCGCGCTGGAAGGACGTACGTTGGCGGTTTCGGCGCCGCAGCCGCGTCAGGCACAACGGGTGCTGGCGGCCGTGCCGGGGGTGCTCAGTGTGGCGCAGATCGGCAACAGCCTGCGGGTGCTGCTGGCGGCGCAGGACGATGCGCAGGGCAGGCTCGAGGCAGCCCTGCGACGCGGCGGCCAGCAGGCCGAGGTGATGCCGGTGTCGGCCAATCTGGAGGATGTCTTCGTCTCGGCCACGCGCGGACGCGAGGGTGGCCAGGCCGGGGACACGGCGGCATGAGTCTGCGCCGGCTCTGGGCAATCATCCTCAAAGAGCTGCGGCAGATGCGGCGCGACCGTATCACCCTGGCCATGATCGTCGGTATTCCGGTCATGCAGCTGGTGCTGTTCGGCTATGCGATCAACCTCAATCTGCGCAACCTGCATGCCGGGATTGCCGATCAGGCCGGGACCGCCGCGTCACGCGCGCTGGTGATGGATATGGTGGCGACCGGGGTGATCGCACCCACGTTGGCCGCGCGGACGCCGGATGAGCTGATGGCGGCGCTGCGGCACGGCCAGATTAGCGTGGGCGTGGTGATTCCGCCCGACTTCGAGCGCCGCCGCTTCGAGGGGCGCGAGGCGGTGCAGGTGCTGGTGGACGGCAGCGACACCGTCGTGCAGAGCGCGGCGATCCAGCTGGCGCAGGTACCACTGGACAGCCAGCCGCTACGCAACGACCGGCCGCTGCGCAGCGGCGCGGTGGGCGGGGGCGGGCAGATCAGCGTGGTGGCGTTCTACAACCCGCAGCGGCGCTCGGCGGTGAACATCGTGCCGGGTCTGATCGGCATCATCCTGACCATGACGATGGTGATGTTCACGGCGGTGGCGATCGTGCGCGAACGCGAACGCGGCAACATGGAGTTGCTGATCGCCACACCGTTGAGCCGCAGCGAGCTGATGATCGGCAAGGTGCTGCCGTATGCGGCGATCGGTCTGATCCAGACCACGCTGGTGCTGCTGCTGGGCCTGTGGCTGTTCGAGGTGCCGATCCGCGGCAGCGTGGTGGACGTCTATCTGGCGGCGATGCTGCTGATCACCGCCAACCTCACCCTGGGCCTGCTGATCTCGACCAAGGCGCAGTCGCAGTTCCAGGCCATGCAGATGACCATGTTCGTGTTCCTGCCGTCGATCCTGCTGTCCGGTTTCATGTTCCCGTTCGCGGGCATGCCGCGAACGGTGCAGTGGCTGGCCGAGGTGCTGCCGCTGACGCACTTCCTGCGCCTCATCCGCGGCATCATGCTGCGCGGCGCGCGGATCTGGGAGCTGTGGCCGGAGGTGCTGGCGCTGCTCGCCTTCATCGCGGTGATGATGACCCTGGCGATCCTGCGCTTCCGCAAACGCCTGGATTGAGTGGATGCCGACCGGCGGTCGGCACGCTCCCTCAGGCGACGACCATCCGTCCGCGCAGCGAATTGCTGTACGCCTCGGTGATCTCCACATCCACGAACTGGCCGATCAGACGCGGGTGCCCCGCGAAGTTCACCGAACGCATGTTCTCGCTCTTGCCGGTCAGTTCATCCGGGTTGCGCTTGGACGGCCCTTCCACCAGCACGGTCTGCACCGTGCCGACCATCTTCTCGGAGATCGCCGCAGCCTGCGCGTTGATCCGCGCCTGCAGGCGCGACAGGCGCGCGTGCTTCTCGGCGTCGCTGATCGTGTCTTCCAGGTCGGCCGCCGGGGTGCCGGGGCGGCGCGAGTAGATGAACGAGAAGCTCTGGTCGAAGCCGATGTCTTCGATCAGCTGCATGGTCTTCTCGAAATCGGCCTCGGTCTCGCCCGGGAAGCCGACGATGAAGTCCGAACTGATCGAGATGTCCGGCCGCACCGCGCGCAGCTTGCGGATTTTGGACTTGAACTCCAGCGCGGTGTAGCCCCGCTTCATCGCCGACAGCACCCGGTCGCTGCCGGCCTGCACCGGCAGGTGCAGGAAGTTGGCCAGCTGCGGCACATCGCGGTAGGCGTCCACCAGCGAGTCGCTGAACTCCAGCGGGTGCGAGGTGGTGAAACGGATCCGGCCAACCCCGTCGATCTCGGCGATGGTGCGGATCAGCAGGCCCAGGTCGGCGAACTCGCCCTCGCCATAGGGGCCGCGGTAGGCATTGACGTTCTGGCCCAGCAGGTTGATTTCGCGCACGCCCTGTGCGGCCAGTTGCGCCACTTCCACCACCACGTCCTCGAACGGGCGGCTGACCTCGGTGCCACGGGTGTAGGGCACCACGCAGAACGAGCAGTATTTGGAGCAGCCTTCCATGATCGACACGAAGGCCGAGCCACCATCGGCACGCGGCTCGGGCAGACGATCGAACTTCTCGATTTCCGGGAAGCTGATGTCGACCTGGGACCGGCCCGATGCACGGCGCTGGCGGATCAGCTCCGGCAGGCGGTGCAGCGTCTGCGGGCCGAACACCAGGTCCACGTGCGGGGCGCGCTTGATGATCGCCTCGCCCTCCTGCGACGCCACGCAGCCGCCCACGCCGATGATCACGCCCCGGCCGTTGTTCTTCAGCGCCTTCCAGTAGCCGAGCTGGCTGAACACCTTCTCCTGCGCCTTCTCGCGGATCGAGCAGGTGTTCATCAGCAGCACGTCGGCCTCGGACGGGTCGTCGGTCAGCTCCAGCCCTTCTTCGGCGGCCAGCACGTCGGCCATCTTGGCCGAGTCGTACTCGTTCATCTGGCACCCGTGGGTCTTGATGTACAGCTTGCCGCGGACGGGGCCGGTGACGGCCGGCCTGGCGCCGGGCAGCGGCAGCAGGTCGGGGCGGGGAGGGGTGGAGGGCACGGCGGAGCCGGCCGACGTCGGCACGGTCGAAGCTGGCGTCCCGGTCATGGCGCTTATTCCAGTCGGGTGGGCGGGCAGGCAGCCTGAACGGCTGCGGTGAGCCGCCCATTGTACCGGGTATCTGCCGGCCAGACCGGCGCCCGTCCCGCCCGCAGGCCGTCCCGGACGCCCCGATCCGTGACGTGCATCGGCTCCTGGGATACCCGGCCCGTCAAAGACTTGGCAAGCCGGGGTGAAACGGAGACACTCCGCTGCATGAAGGGGATCTTGGGGATCTTTGCGCTGGCCTTGGCTGCGCTGACCGCTGTGCCGGCCAGTGCGGGCACGCTGTACAAGTGCGTTGGCGCCGACGGCATTCCCAGCTACGTAAGCAAGCGCGTCTCCGCCGCGAGCTGCAGTGTGGTCAGCAGCTACCGTCCGGACCGCAGTGCGCCCCGCCGCCAGGCCGTGGCCGCGCCGGTCCCGCCGCCTGCGCCGGTGGCGCAGGCTGTCGCGGCCGCTCCGGCCGATGGCGCCAACGCCGGCACCGCGATCACCGCCACGGCATCGGCGGCGCCCGCCGCGACGGTACTCAGCGCTCCGTCCGCGCCCGCCGCGCGCAAGGGCAAGGCCCAGCGCGTGGTCAACGGGCAGGTCTACACGTATATGAAGGATGGCGTGCGCCACTACACAAGCGCCCGTCCGGCGCAGGTGGCCAGCCTCGGCCAGGTGCGTACGATCCACTACAGCTTCATCGAGCGCTGCTATGCGTGCGGTGCCCAGCCGGGCGTCAACTTCGGCTCGGTGCGGCTCAATACCACCGCCTTCCAGGCCGAGATCGCCGCCGCCGCGCGCGAGTTCGGGGTCGAGGAAGCGGTGGTCCGCGCCATCATCCACGCCGAGTCGGCCTACAACCCCACCGCGCTCAGCCGCGCCGGCGCGCAGGGCCTGATGCAGCTGATGCCGCCCACTGCCCGCCGCTTCGGGGTCACCGACTCGTACGATGCCGCGCAGAACATCCGGGGGGGCGTGCAGTACCTGTCGTGGCTGCTCAAGCGCTTCAACGGCAACCTGACCCTGGCTGCGGCCGGCTACAACGCGGGTGAGGGTGCGGTGGACCGCCACGGCGGCGTACCGCCCTACAGTGAAACCCAGTATTACGTGAAGCGCGTTGCCCTGCTGGCCGACCGCTATCGGGGCGCGACAGCGTCCACGCAGTAGTGCCCGCTGGCCGCTTCGCCGCACGCCGAGACCGTCCGGAAGTGCCGGCTGCTGGCCGGCCCGACCGTTTCGCGCGTGACAGATCTTCGGCGGATGATCTGCGCGTTGTGTCGCTGAGTCAGGTTCCGCTATAGTCGGCTCTGATTCATCGTGGACTGGCCCCCACCGGTCTGCTGGCAGCCTCAAGCTACCTAAATCAATATCGGAGTGCCGGATGGCCAACGATGGGGTAAACGATCCAGTCAATACTGGACGTCGACGGTTTCTGTCAGCAACCACTGCGGTGGTTGGCGCGGTCGGCGTCGGATTTGCAGCGGTACCGTTCATCAAGTCCTGGAATCCCAGCGCCCGCGCCAAACTGGCCGGGGCGCCGGTGATCGCCGACATCAGTGCCCTGCAGGAAGGCCAGCGTCTGGTCCTGGAGTGGCGAGGGCAGCCGATCTGGATCGTCAAGCGGTCCAAGGCGATCCTCGATGCGCTGCATGGTCTGGACGGTCGCCTGAAAGATCCCGAGTCGGGCGAGAAGGAACAGCAGCCGGACTACGTGCTCAAGCAGAACCCCGAATTCCGTGCGATCAAGGCCGATGTCTCGGTCCTGGTCGGGCTGTGCACCCATCTGGGCTGCTCACCGGAAATGGTGGCCGAGATCCGTCCCGAGCCGTATGACCCGCAGTGGAAAGGGGGGTACTTCTGCCCCTGCCACAAGTCGCGCTTCGACATGTCCGGTCGCGTGTTCAAGGATGTTCCGGCGCCGATCAACCTGCTGGTGCCGCCGCACCACTACCAGGATGACAACACCATCATCATCGGCGTTGACCCGCAGGGGGCGGCTTGAGCATGGCCAATATCCTTACCCGCACCGCCACGGGCGTTGCCGACTGGGTCAATGCGCGCGCACCGGGCCTGATGCCGGTGTACCGCAAGCATGTGAGCGAGTACTACGCACCGAAGAACTTCAACCTCTGGTACTACTTCGGTTCGCTGGCGCTGCTGATCCTGGTCAATCAGATCGTGACCGGCATCTTCCTCACGATGCACTACAAGACCAACGCGGCCGAAGCGTTCGCCTCCATCGAATACATCATGCGCGATGTCGAGTGGGGCTGGCTGATCCGCTACATGCATTCGACCGGCGCCTCACTGTTCTTCATCGTGGTCTACCTGCACATGTTCCGCGGCCTGCTGTACGGCAGCTACCAGAAGCCGCGCGAGCTGGTGTGGATCCTCGGCATGCTGATCTACCTGGTGCTGATGGCCGAAGCCTTCATGGGTTACGTGCTGCCGTGGGGCCAGATGTCGTTCTGGGGCGCCAAGGTGATCATCTCGCTGTTCGGTGCCATTCCGGTGATCGGCAACGGCCTCACCGAATGGATCATGGGCGACTACCTGCCGAGCGATGCCACGCTCAACCGCTTCTTCGCGCTGCACGTGATCGCCCTGCCGCTGGTGCTGCTGCTGCTGGTGGTGCTGCACCTGGGGGCGCTGCACGAAGTGGGCTCCAACAATCCCGATGGCGTGGAGATCAAGAAGGGGCCCAAGGGCAACCGCTGGTCGGCCACGGCACCTGCGGACGGGATTCCGTTCCATCCGTACTACACGCTCAAGGACGGCGTGGGCGCCGGCTTCCTGCTGGTCATCGCCGCGTTCATCATCTTCTTCGCCCCGGCGTTCGGCGGCCTGTTCCTCGAACACGACAACTTCACCGAGGCCAACCGCCTGGTAACGCCCGAGCACATCAAACCGGTCTGGTACTACACCCCGTACTACGCGATGCTGCGGGTGGTGCCGAACAAGCTGGGCGGGGTGATCGTGATGTTCTCGGCGATCGCGATCCTGTTCCTGGTGCCGTGGCTGGATCGGGCCCGGGTCAAGTCGTACCGCTACCGGGGCCTGCTCTCGCGCGGTCTGCTTGGCATGTTCGCGGTCTGCTTCGTCTGGCTGGGCGTGATCGGGTCCGGCCCGGGCACCGATGTGCATGAAACCTACATCGGGCGGGTGTTGACCTTCCTGTACTTCGCCTTCTTCATCACCATGCCGCTATGGACCAAGCTGGACAGGACCAAGCCGGTACCGGACCGGGTGACCACGCATGACTGACCACTGGATTGTCCGGCTGGCCTGCGCGGCCGCCCTGCTGCTGGCCAGCACCCTGGCCGGTGCCGCCGAGGGCGGCAAGACGCTGCAGGCCGGCAACGACCTCAGCGACCGCGCCTCGCTGCAGCGCGGCGCGCAGCTCTACATGAACTACTGCTCGGGCTGCCACGCACTGAAGTACCTGCGCTACTCGCGCATGGCCGAGGATCTGGGGCTGAGCGAGGAGGAGGTGATGAACAACCTCAACTTCACCGGCACGCCGATCGGCGAACCGATCCCGGTATCGATGCCCAAGGCGCCGGCGGAGAAATGGTTCGGCAAGATGCCGCCGGACCTGAGCCTGATCTCGCGCGTGCGGGGCAGCGACTGGGTGTACACCTATCTCAAGTCTTTCTATCTGGACCCCTCACGCCCGCTGGGATGGAACAACACGCTGTTCCCCAATGCGTCCATGCCCAACCCGCTGTGGGAAATGCAGGGCCTGCAGCACGCCGTGCACGGCAAGCCCGACGCACCCGGTGCCGACGCGCCGGTGATCGGGCTCAAGCTCGCACAGCCGGGCAATGTCGACCCTGGCCAGTACGACCAGACGGTACGCGACATCACCAACTTCCTGGAGTACGCCGGCGAGCCGGCGGCACTGAAGCGGCAGAAGCTGGGGGTGTGGGTCATCCTTTTCCTGGCGTTCCTGACCTTCCTGGTCTATCTGCTGAAGAAGGAATACTGGAAGGACGTGCACTGAACGGGGAGTGCGCCGGCGTTGCGATTCATGGCTACCGGCATGAGACGCATGGCCTATTGGCTTTTGTGATGTGCAGTTGCACACTCGGGTACTGTGACGACTGCCAGCACTGGGCTGGTGGCGCCGATACGACCGGCGGTTTCCGGTCGTTGGAGAGCCTTTGATGGCGGCGAGCGTACGCATGCGGAATACCCTGACGCTGTTTTCCTCGAACGACGATGTCCTGTGCCATCGCGTGCGGCTGGTGCTGGCGGCCAAGGGCGTCACTTACGACCTCGTTCCGGTCGATCCGCAGAATCCGCCCGAGGACCTCATCGACCTCAATCCGTACCACTCGGTGCCCACCCTGGTGGAGCGTGAGCTGGTGCTGTATGCGGCGTCGGTGGTCAGCGAGTATCTGGACGAACGTTACCCGCATCCGCCGCTGATGCCGGTCGATCCGCTGTCCCGTGCGCGCATCCGTCTGGCCATGCTTCGCATCGAGCACGACTGGGTGCCGCAGGTGCAGGCCATCCAGCTGGGCAACAAGACCCAGGCCGAAGCCGGCCGCAAGCGCCTGCGCGAGCTGTTGACCAGCGCAGTGCCGCTGTTCAAGGCCAGCAAGTTCTTCCTGAACCCGGAAATGAGCCTGGCCGACTGCGCAATGGCACCGATCATCTGGCGCCTGCAGTCCCTGGACGTGGCGCTGCCCAAGGATGGCAAGTCGATCGAGGATTACGGCAACCGCATTTTCCGCCACCCCGGCTTCATCCGCAGCCTGACCGACCAGGAAAAGAAGCTGCGCGATCTGCCCACCTGAGCCGCGCGCGCCGCTGTCGGCGACTGCATCGACGCTTTACGCCCCGCGCGCCGATGCTGACCGGTGCGGGTGCTGGCGCGTACACTTGCACCAGGCAATCCGGATCAAGAGCAGCCGAGCACGGCTCGGCTCTACCACATGACTGAAGACACTTTCCGCATGACCAGCCACCGCCCGTACCTGTTGCGGGCCTTGGTGGAATGGATCAACGACAATGACCTGACCCCGCATATCCTGGTCGACGCGGGCATGCCCGGCGTGCAGGTTCCGCAGAGCGCGGTGAAGGATGGCCGGGTGGTGCTGAATATCGCCGAGCGCGCTGTGGTCCGGCTGCACATCGACAACGAGAGCGTGAGCTTCTCGGCGCGGTTCTCCGGCACCAGTTATCCGGTGCAGGTGCCGATCTCGGCCGTGCTGGCGGTCTATGCCCGCGAAACCGGGCAGGGCATGGCGCTGCCGGACGATATCCCGGGCCACGACCCGGGCCCGGACGACGAACTCCCGCCGGACGATTCCCCGACGCCGCCGGACGACGCACCGCCCAAGCCCAGTGGCCGCCCGCACCTGCGCGTGGTCAAGTAACGCACCCCGTAGAGCCGGGTTCTACCCGGCTCTACGGACGCATCACACGTCTTCGGCGTCGCGGGTCTCCACATCGCGGCGGATTTCGCTGATCCGGGCTGCTGACGGCCCGACGAAGGCGACCAGCTGGTCGCCGCGCAGCACCATGCGGCCGCTGTGGCGGTCCACGCCGTCGTGCGAATACTCGAACTTGAAGGTGCGCTCCCAGCCCAGCCAGCCCGTTTCTTTGCGCACCACGCGCAGGCCGGTGGCATGCACGCTCTGGTCCAGCCACTGCACGTTGGCGGCGTTGCACGCATTGCGGCCAAGTTCGCCGGCGCGTTCGGCGGCGGCGCGCGAGGAGTTCCAGAAGGCGTAGACGAACGCGCCGGCAATCATCAACAGGATCAGGCTGGGCATCGGCGGCTCGGTACGATCAGGGCAGGTGGCCTTCAAAGATGGCGACGAATGCGGCGCGGATCAAGCCGCCCGCGGCGACGCGATCACCGTGTCGTGGTCGCGGGAGGCGGCGGAGCGGGACGCTGCGGCGCGATCTGTGGCGTGGACGGGGCATCCGGTAGCGGCGGCGCAGTCACGCCCGCAGGGTCCGGGGCGACCACCGGCAGCGCGGCCGGCGTCGCTGCCACCAGCTTCAGCAGCGCGGCCCAGTCCTGCCGGTTGAAGCTGCATTCGTCTTCCCGGCCCGGCGTGCAGCCCGGGACCACGCCGTCGCCGGCGCTGGCCTTGGCCGGTGGCAGCTCGATGCGGCCGCTGCGGTCCAGCGACAGCTTGCGCATCGCCACCGTGTTCATCACGTTGCCGCCGACCAGGTACAGGGTCCGGTCGCCGCCCACGTTGGCGGCGATCACTACTTCGCAGTGTGACTTCCAGTGCGCTGCCCCGCCGCTGGCGAGGGACTGCACCAGGCCGCTGTAGCTCAGCGTCTGGCGGCGATCGCGCAGGAAGCAGAGCAGATCGCCCGGGGCGGGTTTGTCCTGCGCCGGATCGGTCATGCGGTACGGCCCGCTGTTCTGGTACGCAGCGCGGATGTAGTCGATGTGGCGCGGCGAGCGGGTGAAGCCGGGCACGCCGGCGCGTGTCATCACCCAGGAAATGAAGGCCGCCGACCACGGGTTGTCGATCAGGAACGCGCGGCAGTCGCTGTCGGTGTAGCGGGTGCCGAGCGGGGCCATGCAGCTGGACGCGCCGGGCTGGTCGCCCATTGGTGACAGCGTCCCGCTCTCACGCCAGTAGCCCACCACCCGCTGCCAGGCGATCAGCCCGTTGTCGGCCAGGTGCTCGCGCTCGGCTTCGGTGACGCTCAGGCTGGCCGCGCGCCCGTCGCGGTCGATGAAGGGGCGGAACCAGAGCCGGTGTTCATTGCAGGCGGTCTGTACGATGTTCACCGCCAGCGGACTCAACCCGTAGCGTGGCGGGATGTCGCAGACTTCGGCGGCCGACGCGGTGGCAGGCATCAGCATCGCCAGCGGCGACAGGCATGCAAGCAGAGACAGGGGGCGCATGCGCGCTCTCCGGGTGGGGGCAACACGAGCCTCGCAGACCCGGGCTGCCGACGCCGTGAACGTGGGGGGGCGGTGGGGCCGACCGATGGCCGGCACGCGCCGCGTCAGCCTGGCGGCGGCCCCAGCTTCAGCGACAGGTCGATCGCCTGCACGTGCTTGGTCAGTCCGCCGATCGAGATGCAGTCCACACCGTCCTCGGCAATGGCGCGCAGCCCGGCCAGGTCCACGCTGCCGGAGACTTCCAGAGGAATCCGGCCGGCGGCGATGCGCACCGCCTCGCGGCGCAGGTCGGCGTCGAAGTCGTCGATCAGGATGCGCTCGCAGCCTGCCGCCAGCGCGTCGCGCAGCTGCGTCAGGTCTTCGACCTCGACCACCAGCGGCAGATCGGGCCACTGCGCACGCGCTGCCTGCACCGCAGCGGTCAGCGAGCCGGCCGCGCGGATGTGGTTCTCCTTGAGCATCACCGTGTCGAACAGCCCCAGGCGATGGTTGTCGCCGCCGCCGCAGCGGACCGCGTACTTCTGCGCCATGCGCAGCCCCGGCAGGGTCTTGCGGGTGTCCAGGATGCGGGTGCCGGTGCCGGCCACCGCCGCGACGTAGCGCGCCGTGGTGGTCGCCGTGCCGGACAGCGTCTGCAGGAAGTTCAGCGAGGTGCGTTCGGCACTGACCAGGCTGCGGTTGCGGCCGTGCAGGATCGCCAGCACGGTGCCGGCCCGGACGGCATCGCCCTCGGCCACGCGCCAGTCGATGGTCACGTCCGGATCAAGCGCGCGGTGGGTGGCGTCGAACCACGGCCGGCCGGCGATCACCGCGTCCTGCTTGCACAGCAGGTACGCGCAGTCGGGGCGGTCGGGCAGCAGGGCGGCGGTGACATCACCGGTGCCGATGTCTTCCGCCAGCGCACGGGCGACATCCTCGGCCACCACGGCCGCGGACGGGACGGGCAACGGAGCCGGGCTCATTTTTCCGGGAAATCGGCGATCTGCGCCGTCTCGATGGCCTCCTCGGCCAGCAGCACCGGAATGCCGTCATCGACACGGAACACCTGCTTGCGGTCACGCGTCAGCAGCGCTTCGCGCAGGGGCTGGGTCTGGGGGCTGCCGTCGGCCTTGGCCACGCCGCCGGCACCGATGGCGCGGTTGAGCGCGTCGAGGGCCTTGGCATCGAGCAGGGACAGGGGCTGGCGCGTGTCGGGCGAGCACAGCAGGTCGAGCAGCTTGCGGTCCATGATTCTTCGTCTTGCGTGGAAGATGGCTAGAATACGTCTTTAAGGCAGGTGACGGCCAATGACCCCCAACCAAACCGCGCCGCTCGTCGGCATCGTCATGGGTTCCCGCTCCGACTGGGAAACCATGCAGCACGCAGCCCAGAAGCTCGATTCGCTGGGTGTTCCCTACGAAGTGAAGGTGGTATCGGCGCACCGCACGCCGGACGTGCTGTTCACCTACGCCGAGCAGGCCGGGCCCCGGGGCCTGCGGGCGATCATCGCCGGCGCCGGCGGCGCCGCGCACCTGCCGGGCATGATCGCGGCCAAGACCGCCGTGCCGGTGCTGGGTGTGCCGGTGCAGTCCAAGGCCCTCAACGGCATGGATTCGCTGCTGTCGATCGTGCAGATGCCGGCCGGCATTCCGGTTGCCACCTTCGCCATCGGCAATGCCGGCGCGTCCAATGCGGCGCTGTTTGCCGCCGCCATGCTGGCCTCGGACCAGCCGGCCATCGGCCAGGCGCTGGAGGCCTTCCGCGCCCGCCAGACCGAAGACGTCATGGCCCATGACGACCCGCGTCAATGAGCATGAAGACTGTCGGAATCCTGGGGGGCGGCCAGCTGGCGCGCATGATGGTGCTGGCCGGCGCGCCGCTGGGGCTGCGTTTCGAGTTGTTCGACCCGGCTGCCGATGCCTGTGGCGCCCAAGTGGCGCCGCTGCAGGTGGCCGCCTTCGAGGACGAGGCCGCGCTGGCCGCGTTCGCGGCGCGGGTGGACGTGGTGACGTTTGATTTCGAGAATGTTCCCGCGCACAGCGCCCGCTTCCTGGCCGAGCGCGTGCCGGTGTATCCGAACCCGGATGCGCTGGCCGTGGCCCAGGACCGGCTCAGCGAAAAAACCCTGTTCCAGCAGCTGGGCATTCCGCTGCCGCCGTTCGCCGATATCCGCAGCCGCGACGAGCTGGCTGCCAGGGTCGCCGAGTTCGGCATGCCCTGCATCGTCAAGACGCGCCGCCTGGGCTACGACGGCAAAGGTCAGTTCCGCATCCGCAGTACCGCCGACATCGACGCCGCCTGGGCCACCCTGGGCGATTACGTCGACCGCACCGGCCTGATCCTGGAGGGGTTCGTTGCCTTCGACCGCGAGGTCAGCGTGGTGGCCGTCCGTGGCCGCGACGGCGAGTTCCGCGCCTGGCCGGTGACCGGCAACTGGCACGTCGATGGCGTGCTGTCGGCCAGCCTGGCGCCGGCACGGCTGAGCCAGGCCCAGCATGAAGCCGCCATCGGCCATGCGCGGGCGCTGGCCGAACGCCTGGACTATGTCGGGGTGTTCGCGCTGGAGCTGTTCTGCCGCGGCGACGAGCTGCTGGTCAACGAGATGGCGCCACGCGTGCACAACTCCGGCCACTGGACCATCGAGGGCAGTGAGACCTCGCAGTTCGAGAACCACCTGCGCGCGGTGCTCGGCCTGCCGCTGGGCGACACGCGCATGCTGGGCCATGCCTGCATGCTCAATTGGCTGGGCGCGATGCCCGATGCCGCGGCGGTACTGGCGCAGTCCGGCGGACACTGGCACGACTACGGCAAGCAGCCGCGCGACGGCCGCAAGGTCGGCCATGCCACGCTGCGCGACGATGATGCCCTGCGGCTGGCCGGGATGCTGCAGACGGTTGGCGGGCTGCTCGATCGCAACGCCCAGGTCGCCCCGGTGATCGACACACTGCGCGGCTGACCGGCAGGTCAGGGCGGCTGCCCGCCTGCGGTGGGTGCCGGCACGCGCCAGCACCCACGGGGAGCCGTCAGTCGCGCAGCTGCGACGCCACGAAGTCCCAGTTGACCAGTTTCCAGAATGCCTGCAGGTAGCGCGCGCGCTCATTCTGGTAGTCGGTGTAGTACGCGTGTTCCCATATATCGCACGCCAGCAGCGGGGTGCTGTTGCCCGTCAAAGGCGTGCCGGCATTGCGCGTGGTCTGGATCGCCAGCGCGCCGCCGGGGTGCTGCACCAGCCAGACCCAGCCGGAGCCGAACAGGCCCAGCGCGGCCTGGTCGAACTCGTCGCGCAGGCGGCGCATATCGCCGAAATGGCGGGTCACCAGCTCGGCCAGGCGCCCCTGTGGATCGCCGCCGCCGCGTGGATGCAGGCACTGGAAGTAGAAACCGTGGTTCCAGGCCTGTGCGGCCGCGTCGAACAGGCTGCCCTGGCTGTGCCGGACCAGCTCGTCCAGGGCCAGGTCCTCCAGGTCGGTGCCGGCGATGCGGGCGTTGACCGCGTCGAGGTAGGCGCGGTAATGCCGACCGTGGTGCAGGTCCAGGCTCTCGGCCGACAGATGCGGTTGCAGGGCGGTGCGGTCGTAGGGCAGGCGGGGCAGTTCGAAGGGCATGGTCACCACGGGCAGGGAGGGGGCGCCGTATGCGGGGCCAGTAGGCTTACAATGGCAGGCGAGGGAAGTCTAGCCGACCGGTGAGGTCGGGTTGTCCCACATTGGAGGGAGAGTCGTAGTGGCGGTGATGCAGCAAATCCAGGCCGAAGTCGAACGTTACCCCCTCGTGCTGTTCATGAAGGGCACCCCGCAATATCCGATGTGCGGCTATTCCAGCCGCGCCATGCAGGCGCTGATGGCGGCCGGCGCGGTCGCGCTGCGCACGGTCAACGTGCTCGAAGAGCCGGAGATCCGCGCCAATCTGCCGCGTTTCTCGAACCTGCCGACGTTCCCGCAGCTGTTCATCCACGGTGAGCTCATCGGCGGCTGCGACATCGTGCTGGAGCTGTTCGAGTCCGGCGAGCTCAAGCGCATCGTCGAAGAGGCCTCCCAGGCATGAGTGCGGTCCCGTCCGTCGTGGTCGGGACCGGCGCACTGGCCGATCGTGTGATTCTCATTGCAGGCGCGGGCGGCGGCTTCGGCAGCGCCGTCGCCGTGGCCTGTGCCCGCGCCGGCGCCACGGTGGTGCTGCTGGGGCGCAAGCCACGCCGCCTGGACCGCGTCTATGCCGCCGTGCAGGCGGTCGGCCCCGAGCCGCTGCTGTACCCGATGGATCTGGAGGGCGCGACCCCGGACGACTACGCCACACTGGCCGAGCGCCTGCAGGGCGAGTTGGGGCGCCTGGACGGGCTGCTGTATTGCGCGGCCGATTTCGCCGGGCTGACCCCGTTCGAGCTGGCCGACCCGGCCGCGTTCGCGCGGGCCGTCCACGTCAATCTCACCGCACCGGCCTGGCTGATCCAGGCGTGCCTGCCGCTGCTGCGCCAGCGCGACGATGCCGCAGTGGTGCTTACCGTGGATGATCCGACGCGGGTCGGGCAGGCCTACTGGGGCGGCTACGGCGTCGCCCAGCACGGGCTGCGGGGCCTGATTGCCTCCCTGCACGACGAACTGGGCCGCAGCCCGGTGCGGGTCAGTGGCCTGCAGCCGGGCCCGATGCGCACCGCCCTGCGGGCGCGCGCCTTCTCGCTGGATGAAGACCGCACCGCGCGTGACCCGGCCGACTGTGCCGATGCCGCCGTCCTGCTGCTGTCCGCCGCCGGCGCCCCCCACCGCGGCCAGATCGTCGAGGGCTGAGCACGGCAAAGGCGTCCGGGCCGCCCGTCCGGTCGCCCTGGTGCCCCAGCCCGCCCGCGCAGCCCCCCCCTGTGCACCGCTGAAGCCCGGAATACCGCATTCAGCCGTTCACACTCACATGTGAAGATGGCGTCACGATCCCGTTGGTATGGCGTGTGTTTTGTCGCCAAACCGTCACAATCCAACGGTACCGTGTTAATCTAGTGTTAACCGTTGCGGCTGAAACCAGCTCGCGGCTAGGGAACCCAGATAAAAGTCCAGTCAGCCGCCAGCAAGGCTGCTTGGACGCGTTTTTTTCTCCGCCATCGCCAATCTCGCATCGAGGCTACTCCCCAATGACCCATTCCCGTTGTCTCCGGATGTCCAAGCTGACGCTTGGTCTCGTGGCTGCACTTGCTGCCGCTCCCGCCTTCGCCCAGAGCACCTCTGCAGGTGTCGGCGGCCAGGTAATGTCGGCTGCAGGCGCGCCTGTCGCCGGTGCGGAAGTCACCATCACGCATACCGAGTCGGGCACGGTCAGCCGTGCGACCACCGATGCATCGGGTCGTTACAACGCGCGCGGCCTGCGCGTGGGTGGTCCGTACACCATCACCATCAACAAGCCCGGCGCTGGCACCAAGACCGAAGAGGGTGTCTACCTCGGCGTGAGCCAGTCGGCGACCGTCAACGCCACGCTGAGCGGTGATATGGCCGCGACCAACCTGGATGCCGTCCAGGTCACCGCCGTCGCGGCCGGCTCGGAAGTGTTCAGTGCGACCAAGATGGGCGCCGGTACGAACATCAGCCGTCAGACCATCGATGCACTGCCCTCGGCCGGTGGCAACATCCAGGATTACGTCCGTCTGGATCCGCGCATTGCGCAGACCAACAAGGCCGACGGTCAGATTTCCGTAGGCGGCCAGAACCCGAAGTACAACGCGATCCGCGTTGACGGCGTGTCGATCAGCGACACCTTCGGCCTGGAAGACAATGGCATGCCGACCCGTCGCCAGCCGGTTGCGATGGATGCGCTGGAAGCGATCAATGTCGACCTGTCCAGCTACGACGTCACCATTGCCGGCGCCACCGGTGCGGTGATCGACGCGGTGACCAAGTCCGGTACCAACGAGTTCCACGGTTCGGTCTACGGCTCGTACCGCGACGGCGATTGGTTCGGCAAGGACCCGGCCGGTTACAAGTTCGACGGCTTTGACAACGAGCGCACCTACGGCATGACGCTGGGCGGTCCGCTGGTCAAGGACAAGCTGTTCTTCTTCGCCAACTACGAAAAGCAGGAGTGGAAGTCTCCGGGCGCAAGCGTGGCCGACAGTGCGCTGGGCAACGGCACGATCAGCCAGGCCCAGATCAATGAAGCGACGCGTCTGGCCAGCACCCTGTACGGTGTTGATGCAGGCAGCGTTGGCGACGTCGATGGCAGCACCGACCTGGAAGAGTACGCGGTCAAGCTGGACTGGAACATCAACGACAATCATCGCGCCAGCTTCCGTTACAGCAAGGTCGAGCAGAACCAGGCACGTACTCCGACCACCGGCGGTTCAATCGTCAACCTGAGCTCCTCCTTCTTCCAGCAGCAGAAGACGATCGAAAACTATGTCGCCCAGGTCTTCAGTGACTGGACCGACAACTTCTCGACCGAGTTGAAGGCGTCGTACCGTGACTACACGTCGGCGCGCATCATGCCGGGCGAAAAAATCGCCACCACCAAGATCTTCTTCGGCGGCAACGTGGATTCTCCGACCGGTGAGTACATCATGTTCGGGCCGGACCCGAGCACCCCGGGCAACCTGCTGCAGACCAAGACCTGGAACGGCTACGCATCGGGCGTGCTGACCCTCGGCGACCACGATGTCAAGTTCGGTACCGACTTCAGCAGCAACGACGTGTACAACATGTTCGTCCAGAACCTGTACGGCACGTACGAGTTCTTTGGCCTGGACAACTACGCTGCCGGCAACTGGAGCAACTATGTCCAGCACCTTCCGCAGCCGGGCCTGAGCGATGACACCATCGCCGCCAGCTTCAAGTACCGTGAGCTTGGCCTGTTTGCGCAGGACACCTGGTATGTCAACAACAACCTGACGCTGACCTATGGCGTTCGTGCCGACAAGCCGTCTGTCAGCGGTCGTCCGACCCTGAACGCGGCCGCCCTGGCCTCGTTCGGCCTGGACAACAGCTACGTCAACGGCAAGGACAAGTGGCTGGTTCAGCCGCGCTTCGGCTTCAACTACACCTTCGACTCGGACCGTCCGACGCAGCTGCGCGGTGGCGTGGGCCTGTTCCGCGGCGCATCGCCGCAGGTGTGGTTCGGCAATGCATTCAGCACCACCGGTCTCAACTACCTGCGCTACACGGGCGAGCAGGGCGGCACGATCAACTCGGGCAACTGGGCATATGAGCCGATCGTGGCGGATCAGGTCCGTCCGTCTGTCGGCACGCCGGAAACCAACGTCACTTACGTGAGCCCGGACTTCGAGCAGCCGTCGGTGTGGAAGGCCAACCTGGCGCTGGATCATGAGTTGCCGTGGTATGGCCTGGTCGCATCGGCCGAGTTGCTGGTGACCAAGGTCAAGAGCGATCTGTTCTACCGCAGCATCAACATCGGCGAGTCCACCTTCAAGGGTCAGGACGGTCGCGACATGTACTACGACCCGTCGCGCATCGGCCGTTCGTGGACCACCGGCAGCAATCGTTACAAGCGTGACCGGAACTTCGGCAACGTGTATGTGTTGGAAAACACCGACCAGGGCCGCAGCAGCCAGTTCACCGTTTCGTTGGCCAAGCCCTTCTCGCCGGAAAGTGACTGGAGCTGGAACGTGGGTTACACCTACACCGACTCCAGCATGGTCAGTGACATGACCAGCTCGACCGCCGGTTCGACGTGGAACTACAACTACATCTTCAATGCCAACGAAGAAACGATCGGTACCTCGCGTTACCAGATCCGCAATCGTGTCAGCAGCAGCATCAACTGGAGCCACAAGTTCTTCGGCGACTACAAGACCAGCGTAGGCATGTTCTACGAAGGTCGTAACGGCCGTCCGTTCAGCTACGTGTACTCCAACGATGCCAACGGCGAAGGCCGCAGCGGCAACGACCTGTTCTACGTGCCTGCCGGCCCTGGCGATGTGCTGTTCGGTACCCTGAGTGCGACGGGTCAGTTCACGGCCAACCCGGCGATGGAAAAGTCGTTCTTCGAATGGCTGTCCGCCAACCCGGATCTGGCCCGTTATGCTGGCCAGGCGGCACCGCGTAATTCCGGCCGTTCGTCCTGGGTGAACAGCTTCGATCTGCGCATCAGCCAGGAACTGCCGGGCTTCTTCAAGGGCCACAAGTCCGAGATCTGGCTCGATGTGATGAACATCGGCAACCTGATCAACAAGGACTGGGGCCATATTGAAGATTACGGCTTCTTCGCGAACCGTCGCGTCCTGACCGCTGCGGGCATGTATGACGGCAAGTATGTCTACAGCAACTTCAATCCGAACAATGTCGAGCGTCCGACGGTTGCCAATGGCAGCAACGGCAACGGCAACACCGGTGTGTCCCAGTGGTCGATGCAGCTGGGCTTCCGCTACAAGTTCTGATGAAGTGATCTAGCACCGCTGCACCCGGAACGGCCAGGGCAACCTGGCCGTTCTGCTGTCCGGCGCCCTGCTTGCTCCCGCGCCGGGTTGCGCGTATGCTCAATTGGTTGCGCCGAAAAAGGCGCACGTACGGCGGCCCAAGGCAGCGCCGGGGCGCCACACATCCAACGGTCGGGTCTCCCCGGCCGTTTTGCTTTTTAAGGGGGCAGCGGTACAGTCGGACACCTTGAGGAAAGCAGAAAAGATGGAAATGAAAATCACCGAAACGCCGGCGCGCACGCTGCCGGTGCAGGACGCGCGGATCTACCCGCGCGGTGGGCTGGACGTGTTGTCGCGCGCCGAAGTGGCGCGCCTGCGCGACGCCTCCGGCGGCGGCATGCACGAGCTGCTGCGCCGCTGCGCGCTGGCCGTGCTGACCAGTGGCAGCGCGTCGGACGATCCGCGCGCCGCGCGCGATCTGTACCCGGATTTCGACATCCAGGTGGCGCAGCAGGATCGCGGTGTGCGCATCGATCTGGTCAACGCGCCGGCGATGGCCTTCGTCGACGGCGAGATCATCCGCGGCGTGGCCGAGCTGCTGTTCGCGGTGGTCCGCGACCTGGCCTACATGGCCATCGAAATGGGCCCGGCCTACGCCGCCGAGCTGGAATCCTCCGAGGGCATCACCAACGCCGTGTTCGGTTTGCTGCGCAACGCGCGCATCCTCAACCCGGGCGATCCGAACCTGGTGGTGTGCTGGGGCGGCCATTCGATCGGCCGCGATGAGTATCTGTACACCAAGCAGGTCGGCTACGAGCTCGGCCTGCGCGGGCTGGACATCTGCACCGGCTGCGGCCCGGGCGCGATGAAGGGCCCGATGAAGGGGGCCACCATCGCCCATGCCAAGCAGCGCAAGCATGTCACCCGTTACATCGGCCTGACCGAGCCGGGCATCATCGCCGCCGAGTCGCCCAACCCGATCGTGAACCACCTGGTGATCATGCCGGACATCGAGAAGCGTCTCGAAGCGTTCGTGCGGATCGGTCACGGCATCATCGTGTTCGCCGGTGGCGTGGGTACCGCCGAGGAAATCCTGTACCTGCTCGGCATTCTGCTGCGCGAGGAGAACAAGGACCTGCCGTTCCCGCTGATCCTGACCGGCCCGACCGTGGCCGCGCCGTACTTCGAGCAGATCGACCGGTTCATCCGTCTGACCCTCGGCGATGAGGCCGCCAGCCGCTACGAGATCGTCATCGGTGATCCCGTCGCGGTGGCGCGCCAGATGTCGGCCGGCATCAAGCGTGTGCGCGAGCATCGCCTGGCGCAGAAGGATGCGTTCTTCTTCAACTGGTCGATCGAGATTCCGTGGGAGTACCAGCAGCCGTTCGTGCCGACCCACGAGGCGATGGCAGCGCTGGACCTGCATCACGGGCGTGCGCCCCATGCGCTGGCGGCCGATCTGCGCCGGGCCTTCTCGGGCATCGTCGCCGGCAACGTCAAGGAGGATGGCATGCGCCGGATCGAGCAGTTCGGTCCGTTCGAGATTCATGGCGACGCCGACATGATGCAGGCCCTGGACGAGCTGCTGCGCGCGTTCGTCGAACAGCGCCGCATGAAGATCTCGGGCGAGTACCAGCCCTGTTACAAAGTCCTGGCCTGAGCCGGGCAGGGGGCTGACGGCGGGCAGGGGTGCCCGCGGCCAGCCCCGTCCGTGGTCCCGGGCGTCAACGCATTGACGCCTGTCGCCTCCGGGCGACCGTTCGTCCTGTCGCCGCTTGCCGCCGGGCGGCGGGGCGTCCATCTTCTGTGTCATCACGCTGGGGAGCGTTCCATGTCTTCACGCCGTTCCAACGGCTTCACACTCGTCGAACTGCTGACCACGGTCGCGGTGATCGCCATTCTGTCGGCGATCGCCTACCCGAGCTTCCAGGGCGTCATGCGCTCGAACCGGATCGCGACCGCCAGCAGTGAGGCGTCCGGCCTGATCGCGCTCGCGCGCAGCGAGGCGATCCGCAACAAACGCGGGGGCGGTGTCTGCGGCAGCGCCACCGGCACCAGCTGCGATGGCAGTTGGGACAAGGGCATGCTGGCCTGGGCCGACGTCGACGGCGGCGGCACGTTCAGCGATGGCGAGGTCGTGCTCCGTTTCATGGCGGTCAACACGGCGGTGAGCGCGGTGGGGCCCGACGCCGCCGCGATCGCCTTCGACGGCCGCGGCCGCCGCCGCAGCGCCGATCAGCAGGAAATCGACCTGCAGCCGGACAGCTGCAACGGGCAGCCATTGCGCCGTCGTCTGACGGTCAACGCGTCCGGCCAGCTCAGCACCCTCAAGGAGAACTGCTCATGAGACGTTTCCGTGCCTCCGGAGGGCGCAGGGCCGCCGGCGGTTTCAGCATGATCGAGGTGCTGGTCACCATCATCGTGCTGGCCTTCGGCCTGCTCGGCTTCGCGCTGCTGCAGACCATGAACGTGCGTTTCGTACAGAGCGCCAACTACCGTACCCAGGCGACGAACCTGGCTTACGACCTGATCGACCAGATGCGGGCCAACCGGTTCCAGTCGGCCTGGTACACGGGCGCGTCGTTCGCGTCCGGCACGGTGACCCGCGCCGCCTGTACGCGTCCGACCGGAACCGTGACCATCGGGCAGAACGTGGCCCGCTGGCAATGCCAGGTGGTGCAGGCGCTCGGCGAGGGCGCCAGTGCCACCGTCACCAACGTCAACGGCCAGGTGCAGGTGGACATCGTGTGGGGCGACCAGCGTTGGGACAAGGCCAACCCCAATGCGCGCACCACCTTTACTGCGGTGACCCAGCTATGAGCCGTGCGTTTCCCCTGCCGCGCGCCGTCGCGGGCATCTCCCTGATCGAGGTCATGGTCGCGATGGTGATCGGCCTGGTGCTGATGCTGGGCGTGATCCAGGTGTTCAGCGCGTCCCGCGAGGCCTCGCAGCTGGCGCAGGGCACCGCGCGCGCGCAGGAGAACGCCCGGTTCGCGCTGGAGTTCCTGCAGCGCGACATCCGTATGGCCGGTCACTTCGGCTGCGTCAACGACCAGGCGCACTTCGTCAAGAACCAGGGCGATCCCGTGGTGAACATCGCCGGCGTTGCCACGGGCGATGGCAGCGCACTGGATTTCTCGGTCTCGATACAGGGCTACGAAGCCCCCAGCAGTGCCCCGGACAGCAACCTCACGCTGGGCGCGACCTGGGCGGAGCCGACTGACCTGCCGACGCCACTGAAGAGCCTGGTCCCGCGCGGCGGCAGCGATGTCCTCGTGCTCCGCTACCTCGCGCCGGTGGGCGTGCCGGTGACCAGCATCAGTGCAGGCAGCGACAACACCATCGGCTTCGACGGCGATCTGGGCAGGCGGCTGACCGAGGAGGGTGTTGCCGCCCCCACACTTTTCGGTATCGCGGACTGCAGTCATGCAGACGTGTTCGTCGGCACCTATGCGGTGGGCAGCGTCACCGCCAGTGGTGCCACGCTCAGCCGCTACAACGTGCAGCCGACCGGTGAAACCATGCTTTACCGCGCCGAGTCGATCGCGTACTACGTGGGGACGTCGGCCAGCGGCGAACCGGTGCTGATGCGCGCCCGCGCCAACGCCGCCGGCAATTACGACGTGCGCGAGGAGCTCGTTGAAGGCATCGAGAACCTGCAGGTGATGTACGGCCTGGATACCACGCCGGTGATCAGCCAGACCCAGTTGCCGGTCGGCAACGTTACCGTGCAGGGCACGGCGGCCGACGTCAGCACGGGCAACGATGCAGTGGCGGCCAATCAGTGGCGCCGCGTCGGTCAGGTCCAGGTGGGCGTGCTGGCACGCAGCCCGAATCCCTCGATGGCCTCGTCATCTGCCGCCGCTGTGAATGATCCGCGCCTGCTGGGCGTGCGTTTCGTACCGGCGGCCGCGTCCGACGGTCGCTACCGCGCCGCATACGAATCGACCATCGCCCTGCGCAACCGTCTCTTCGGGAACTGATGCCATGAACCGGTCTTCCAGAACCTTCACCGCACCTGCGCGTCAGCGCGGTGCCGTGCTGTATGTCGCCCTGATCATGCTGATCCTGTTGGCACTGATCGGCATCGCCGGCATGCAGGTGGCCGGCATGCAGGAAAAGATGGCAGCCAACTATCGGGCCACCAACACCGCCTTCCAGGCGACTGAAAGCATGACCCGGCGCACCGAGCACGCCATCGAGGCGATCGCCAACCGCACCTCGCCGGCCAGCGATGCGCCGATCACGGCCAGCAACATCGCGCTGAACTGTGATGATGGCTACGACCCGGTTGACTGGGGCCGGAGGAAGTCCATCACCGGCGCCGATGCGGTCAACGTGCGCCGTATCGACTCCTGCATCATCGGCGGCGGCTCGCTGGGCATGGGCAAGGCCCTGGACCCGACCGCACCGATCTACCAGATCACTTCCTTCGCCACCGATGTGCCGGCCGGTCCGTCCTCGTCGGCCGTCATCGACACCGTATTCAAGCTCTGAGGGCTGCCGACATGATTTCCCGCAAACTCGGTATCACCGCAGGGGCAGGTGTGCTGCTGCTCGGTTCCGGCCTGTACTTCATGTACAGCCTGTTCGCTGCCCAGGGGCAGGGCGAACTCGCCACGGCGCCGCTCAATTCGGTCAGCTCGGCGCCCCCGGCCTTCATCATGGCCGTCGACGATTCCAACTCGATGACGTTCGAGCGCATCTTCGTCGGCGGCGACGGACGCCTGCAGTGGAACGGCAGCAGTTTCTTCAAGTCGGCAGGTGTGTTCTACAACGTGGGTGCTGGTTGCAACAACAACTCGGTGGACTGCTATGTCTATCTGTTCCCGCACAACGGCTACAACGCCAGTTACACCCCCGGCCGTGCCGTTCCACCGCTGGATGAATTCGGCTTTGCGCGCTCGCCTGCCTACAACGCCGGCTACTTCAATCCGGCCGTGACCTACGAGCCGTGGCGCAAGGCCGACGGTGTGGGAGCTGCGGGTCTGTGGGATGCGGCGGTGCCGGGCAGCACCCGTGCCGATCCGCGTTCGGATTTCAAAACCGGCTACAACGTCATCTACAACCTGACGACCTCACGTGCGCTGACCTCTGAAACCTACAGCATCCTCACGGGCATGACCCTGCCCAAGGGTACGGTCTATTACTCCAGCGGCGAGACCTGCAACACCACCTATACCGATCGTCGTGGCAACGTGATCTCGAACAACGACGGTCTGCCCGATGCCAAGAAGCAGTGGGTCGCGCTGGACAAGGCCTGGGTGGCACCGACCAACTGCACGGTTCCGCTGCAGTATTTCCCGGCCACGTTCTATCTGCCGGAAGCGGCGCCGGCCCCGGCCGGATACAAGACCGCCGACGCCAACCGCCCGATCATCAAGAACGCCTGTGGTCCGTCCTGCAATCTGCGTCGCTACACGATCATCTCGGACAACTACGACAGCGGCTACAACGACGCCATCAAGAACTTCGCCAACTGGTTCCAGTACCACCGCAATCGCATCCTGTCGATGGTGGGCTCGTCCTCGCATGCCATGCGCGAGATCGAGAATATGCGGGTGGGCTACTTCACCATCAACAAGCTTGTCGACGTGACCATGTACGACGTGGTGAAGCAGCGCGCCGACCTGTACAAGAAGATCTACAGCCTGGCGCCCAACGGCGGTACGCCGAACCGCGAAGCGGTGGACTTCCTGGGCAAGCAGTTCAGCCGCACCGGGCCCGGCGCGCCGGTGGCGTTGGCGTGCCAGCGCAACGGCGGCATGCTGTTTACCGACGGCTACACCAACACCTCCAGCAAGGTCCCCGACGGCACCGACTACGGGAACGCCGATTCCTCGGGCACCACGCACTTCAGTGGTGCGCCGTTTGGCGACAGCTACAGCAACACCATTGCCGATATCGCGGCCGCTTATTACGACGGACCGTTGGTACCGCTCCGCACCGACGACGGGTTCCCCGCCGGGCAGGTGCCGGTCAGCAAGCAGTGCAGCACGCTCAGCAAGACCTCGGCGGACTGGAAGCGCTTGGACTGCCAGACCAATCTGCACATGAACTTCTACGGCGTGACGCTGGGCGCCCAGGGCAAGATCTATGAAGTGAACCAGGCGGCGACCAAGGATCCGTACACGACCGCACCGAACTGGAATGGCAACGGCAAGCCGATGGACTCGGATGACGGCCGCGTCATCGACGAACTGTGGCATGCCGCGATCAACACCCGCGGTGAGTTCATCAACGCCAAGACCCCGGCCGAAGTGACCGCCGCGATGCGCCGTGTGCTGTCCGCCGTCGCCGCCGGCTCCTCGCCGTCGGGCAGCATCGCGTTGACGGGTGCGCGCATCGGCGCCGGCTCGCTGACCGTCACTCCGACCTATGAAGTGGCCAATGAAGGTACCGACTGGTTCAGTCGTCTGGCCGCCAATCAGGTCTCGGTCAATCCCAGCACCCGGGCAGCGGTCTACACCCCGATCTGGGAGGCCAGCAGCAAGTTCCCGCTTGCGGCCTCGCGCAAGATCTATTTTGCCAACGGTAACGGCATCAGCGAATTCACTTCGCCGACGGTCACGCTGGACATGCTCTGTGGCACGCCCACCGACCTCTACCCCGGCATGAGCCGCTGCGACAGCGCGGGGCTGACTGGCCTGGCCACGGATGCGTCGGCCACCGCCTATCTGCGCGGCGATGCGAGCGGCGAGGTCCGCAACGGCGGCAAGCTGCGCGACCGCACCACGATCCTGGGTGACATCATCAATTCGTCGCCGCAGATCAGCGCCCCGATCGACGACTTCGGTTATGGCGCGCTGACGGATACGCCGGGCTCGACCTATGCGGCGTACCTGAAGACCAAGCTGAACAACCGCTACATGGTCTATGTGGGCGCCAATGACGGCATGCTGCACGCCTTCGATGGCGGTCTGGATGCGGAGGGCAAAACCGCCGGCAATGGCGGACGTGAGCTGTTTGCCTACATTCCGGAGACCTCGCTGGGCCACATGGGCAACCTGCTCAAGCCCTACAACCCGCTCAACGCCAAGGACCAGGTGCCGCACCGGTACTTCGTCGACGGTCCGGTGACTGTGGGCGACAGTCACTACGATGGCGCCTGGCACACCACTCTGGTCGGTACCACCGGTGCCGGCGGGCGGGGTGTGTTCGCGCTGGACGTGACCAAGCCGGACAACTTCGGCGCCAGCAGCCGCCTGTGGGAGATCAACGACATTTCCGGCGGCTCTACGGATATCCGGAACAACATCGGCTTTGTGCTCGGCAAGCCGGTGATCGTGCCGTTCAAGTCAGGCAACACCGTGAGCTGGAAGGCGATCTTCGGCAACGGTTACAACAGCAAGAGCGGCAAGGCGGTGCTGTTCGTGGTGGACATCGGCACCGGATCGCCCAACGTGCGCATGATCGAAGCCGCCGAATCCGGCACGGGGGCGCCGTCGGGGGTCAACGGGCTGGGCAACATCGTGGTGCTGGATCGCAAGGACAATGGCGACTCCACGCGGATGGTGCGCGATGGGTACGCCGATACCGTGTATGGCGCCGATGCCAACGGTGCCGTGTGGCGCTTCGATCTTCTTGAGAGTGGCAACAAGGTGAGCAAGCCGGTGTTCACCACGCTGTCGCGCGTCGAGTCGCGGATGACCTACCGCCAGCCGATTCTTGGCGGCCTGGTCGCCGCCTCGGGCGAAGGCGGTGGCGTGCTGCTGATGTTCGGTACCGGCAGCTTCTCCTTCGCCAATGACGTGGCGGATGAAACCACGCAGTCGCTGTACGCTTTTACCGATCGTTCCGGTGCCACCATCACGACCGTCACACGCGACAACCTGCAGCCATATGCGGTGCAAGTGGGCAGCGATGGTGTCTCGCGCTCGATGACGACGGGAACCCGGCCCACCGGGCCCTTGGGGTGGTACATCGATCTGCCGCGGGGCGAACGCATGATCGGCTATCCGGACGTGGTCGCCGGCGTGGTGTTCATGCCGACCTACGCGGCCCTGCTCAACTCGACGGGCTGCAGCACCGTCGGCAAGAACTGGCTGTTCGGCCTGGATGCCCGTTCCGGTGCGGCGGCGTTGTCGACCGTCCGGCTGGGCTCGCCGGGCGGCAAGTCCTACGCGGCGGGCACGGCGGCGGTCGCGCTGGATACCGGCGGCTCCGCACCGGTCAAGGACGTGGCGGTGTCGGTGGTGCCGCGTCTGCAGGCGCCTGCCAACCCGGGCGGCGGTGCCGCACCGCCCACCGTGCCGGGCAGCGGCTGCTGGATGGTGGTCAATGTGGCCGGCGCCCAGCCGATGTACCTGCCTTATCCCTGTGGTCGCCAATCCTGGCGCCAGATCCAGTAACGGAGACCGCACATGCGTTCGATGCTTTCCAACCGGTTCCGCGGCCATCGCCGCGGAGCCCCCGGCTTCACCCTGATCGAGCTGATGATCACCGTGGCGGTGGTCGCCATTCTGGCCGCAATTGCGTATCCGTCCTACCAGGACCAGATCCGCAAGTCGCGGCGTGCGCAGGCGAAGGCGGACATGGTGGAGTACAGCCAGATGGCCGAGCGTTTCCATACCGTGAACAACACCTACGCGGGCTTTGCACTGGGCGCGACCCAGACCCCGCGCGAGGGCGGCTCGGCGTGGTACGCGCTCACCATCCAGCAGACCCCGGCCACGTTCACCATCACCGCTACGCCCCAGGGCACGCAGGCGAAGGACAAGTGCGGCACGCTGACCATCAACCAGGCCAGTGTCAAGACGCCGGCCGAGGCGACGGTGTCCGGCTGCTGGTGATGCGGAACGGGGCAGGGTGTTGCATCGTCACGCGGCAACCTCTAGAATTCGCCTCCCCGCCCGAATAGCTCAGCCGGTTAGAGCACTTGACTGTTAATCAGGGGGTCGTTGGTTCGAGTCCAACTTCGGGCGCCAGATCATGCAGAAGCCGCGAGAAATCGCGGCTTTTGTCGTTTCCGCCACTGCCTCGGCGGCCGCGCCGCTCAGGGACACGGTTCGGTGCCGCGGTAGGTCAGGGATCGCGCACGCCCGGTGTTGTTCACGATCACATCGCCACGCCGCTCGTCGCGCAGGCACAGCGCGATGGTCAGATTGCTGCCCAGGCTGCGCCCATTGGCGCCATAGCGCAGGGTGGGGCGTCCGGACGTGGCGGTGGCCCGGATGCCACGCGCGCGCTGGCCCGGCTGGTAATGCAGCACGTCGTGCGGCGCGGCCGGCTGATCCTGGCGGCGGCGGTCGCGGTAGATCAACCACCCTGCGCTCCAGTCCAGGCTGCAATGCCGCCCATCGTCGCTTGCGCACACGCTGACGGCATGGCGGCGGCTGATCGCCGTGCTGCGCGCGGCGGCGAATGCGGTCAGCAGCTGCATCCGCATCGTATCCACGCGGGTCCGATCGAGCACATCCTGGAAGCCGGGCAAGGCCAGCGCGGCCAGCCCCGCCAGCAGGCCCAGCGCCAGCAGCAGCTGGATCAGGGACAGGCCGGCCGCCTGCGGAGGGGGACGGGTAACCGGGCGCATCGGGAACGTCCTTAACAGCGGAGGTATCGACAGTGCGCGGTCCGCGCGGTGGGCGGTATCGGCACATCCCGGCCGCTGGCCTCGGCATAGCCCTCAGCCAGCCGTCACCAAGGCCCCCGGTATACTGGAGGGCCCGGGCAGTGGCGGCACCATGAGCGATCGCTTTGAACTTGTTTCCCCGTACTCGCCGGCCGGCGACCAGCCAGCGGCGATCGAGAAGCTGACGGCCAACTTCGAGGCGGGTGTCGCCAAGCAGACCCTCCTCGGCGTGACCGGCTCCGGCAAGACCTACACCATCGCCAATGTGATCCAGCAGGTGCAGAAACCGACGCTGGTGATGGCGCCGAACAAGACGCTGGCCGCGCAGCTGTATGGTGAATTCAAGGCCTTCTTTCCGCACAACGCGGTGGAGTATTTCGTCAGTTACTACGATTACTACCAGCCGGAGGCCTACGTACCGTCGTCGGACACCTTCATCGAGAAGGACAGCTCGATCAACGAACACATCGAGCAGATGCGCCTGGCCGCCACCAAGACGCTGCTGTCGCGGCCGGACGCGATCGTGGTGGCCACGGTGTCGGCGATCTACGGCCTCGGTGCCCCCGAGGACTACCTCTCGCTGCGCCTGATCCTGTCCAAGGGTGAGCGCATCGACCAGCGTGATCTGATCAACCACCTTACCCAGCTGCAGTACACCCGCAACGAATACGAACTGCACCGCGGCACGTTCCGCGTGCGCGGCGAAGTGATCGATGTGTTCCCGGCCGAATCGGACAGCGAAGCGGTACGCATCGAGCTGTTCGACGGCGAGGTCGAGCAGATCAGCATGTTCGATCCGCTCACCGGTGAAAGCCTGCGGCGGCTGCAGCGGTATACCGTCTATCCCAAGACCCACTACGCCACCACACGCGAGCGGGTGCTGTCGGCAGTGGATACCATCAAGGCCGAACTGAAGGTGCGGCTTGAGCAGCTGTACGAGCAGAACAAGCTGGTGGAGGCGCAGCGTCTTGCCCAGCGCACCCAGTTCGATCTGGAAATGATGGCCGAAGTCGGGTTCTGCAACGGCATCGAAAACTACTCGCGGCATCTCACCGGCAAAGCGCCGGGCGAGCCGCCGCCGACGCTGTTCGACTACCTGCCGCCGGATGCGCTGCTGGTGATCGACGAATCGCACGTGACCATTCCGCAGATCGGCGCGATGTTCAAGGGCGACCGTTCGCGCAAGGAAACCCTGGTGGAGTTCGGTTTCCGCCTGCCGTCGGCGCTGGACAACCGTCCGCTGCGATTCGAGGAATGGGAGGCACGCTGCCCGCGCAGCATCTATGTGTCCGCTACACCTGGACCGTACGAGCTGCGCGAAGCCGCTGACGAAATCACCGAACTGGTGGTGCGTCCAACCGGTCTGATCGATCCGGTGGTGGAGATCCGTCCGGTGGGCACGCAGGTCGACGACCTGATGGGCGAGGTCAACGAGCGCATCAAGCTGGGCGACCGCGTGCTGGTCACCACGCTGACCAAGCGGATGGCCGAGAACCTCACCGAATACCTCACCGAGCACGGCATCCGCGTGCGGTACCTGCACTCGGACATCGATACCGTCGAGCGCGTGGAGATCATCCGCGACCTGCGTCTGGGCAAGTTCGACGTGCTGGTCGGCATCAACCTGCTGCGCGAAGGCTTGGACATGCCCGAGGTGTCGCTGGTGGCGATCCTCGATGCGGACAAGGAGGGTTTCCTGCGCTCGACGGGGTCGCTGATCCAGACCATCGGGCGTGCGGCACGCAACCTGCGCGGCAAGGCGATTCTGTATGCCGACCGCATCACCCGCTCGATGCAGGCGGCGATCGACGAGACCGACCGCCGCCGCGCCAAGCAGGTGGAGTACAACGAACTGCATGGCATCGTGCCCAAGTCTGTGTTGCGTCCCATTACCGATGTGCTGGAAGGTGCGCGGTCGGAAGCGGCCGAGAAGGAGAGCCGCGGCAAGGGCAAAGGCAAGGGGGGGCGGATCGCCGAGGAGGCGGTCGATTACCGGACGCTGGAACCGGCGCAGATCGCCAAGCGCCTGCAGGTGCTGGAGCAGCAGATGTACCAGCATGCGCGCGATCTGGAGTTCGAGGATGCGGCCCGTGTACGCGATCAGATCCGCCAGTTGAAAGAGGCGAGCTTGGGCTGAACAACGTCTTGTGAAAAATCTTCACAAAAGTGTTGCTCTTCCCAGGCGACGTCCGTAATATACGCGGCCTGCACCGACGCAATCGCGGCAGCGCAGAACGAAACGGGCGGTTAGCTCAGCGGTAGAGCACTACCTTGACATGGTAGGGGTCACAGGTTCGAACCCTGTACCGCCCACCACTTAAGTACCTGAGCAGTCAGAGGAAAGAGTGGATACGAACGAAGCCGGCCCTTGGGCCGGCTTTTTCGTTCTGGTCCTCCTGCAGGCGAGGTGCATGGGGGCGATCACCCTGTCGCCCCGGAGTATTCCGACGCACGCAAGCCGTGGCGTCTGATGGTGGCTGCCATGACGCCGGCAGACGATGGCCGTTCCATCGCCGCGCCGACTTCCATGCCACGCTCGTCCTCCGCTGCGACCGCCGACAATGTGCCGATGTTTGGCAAGGCCTGTGCCGCCAGCCTGCTGGGTGGCGTGTGTGCGGTGGTCTTTGCCCCTGTCCTGCTGCCGGTGGCCATCGCATGGTGTGGCCTCGTTGTCGGCGCGGCTGCCTGGAGCGCGTGGCCGCGCGGGCGCTGGTGTGGCGGGTTGCTGCTGGGCGCGGGGTGGGCGGCGCTGCACGGGCATGCTGGCCTGGCACTGCAGTTGCCGGCCGCCGCGACACCGGCCGAACATGCCCTGCGCGGCCGGGTGCTCGACCTTCCACACCACGGCGAGCGCAGCACGCGCTTCCGCTTCCGCATCGACGACGACGCCGGCATGCCCGTTTCGCTGCGTGGACGCGAGGTGGTGCTGGGTTGGCACGATCCGGTCAGGCCGGACGCGTCACAGGGGCGTCATGCACTGCGTGCCGGCGCGCGCTGGTCGCTGGTCGCCAGGCTGCGGCCGCCGCGTGGCCTGCGCAACCCGGGCGGCTTCGATGCCGAACGCCAGGCGTTGCTGCAGGGCGTGGCGGGCAGTGGCTATGTCACCGCGCCGCATCGGGCCCGCGCGCTGGGCCCGCCGACCGGCCTGCCGGCGTGGCGCGAGCGCATGGCCCAGGCCATCGCGGAGCAGGTACGCGGGGAAGGGCGCCGCTTCGTCCAGGCGCTGGCGCTCGGTGATACGCGCGGCTTGACCGCCCGCGACTGGGAGGACCTGCGGGCCCTCGGGCTGACCCACCTGGTGGCGATCTCCGGTTTCCATGTCGGTCTGGTCGCGGCGGTCGCGGCCTGGATGGCAGCGCTGGCCTGGAGGCTGCTGCCGGTGCTGGGGCGGTACTGGCCACGACCACTGGCGGCGGCGCTGGCGGCGGTCGCAGGCGCCGCACTGTACGCCGCCGTGGCCGGGTTCGCGCTGCCTACCGTGCGCACGGTGTTGATGATCGCCATCGTCGCGGCCGCGCGCTGCACCCGGCGGCGGGTCACCGTGGGGCAGGCATTGGCAATGGCGGCACTGGCTGTGCTGCTGTTCGACCCGCTGTCGGTTCTCGCGCCAGGCTTCTGGCTGAGTTTCGCCGGCGTCCTGTGGCTGGTGTGGTGCCTGCCCGGAACGGACCGGCATTGGCTGGCCGCATTTCTCGGGGCGCAGGGCGTGGCGACGGTGAGCCTGCTGCCCCTGACGGTGGCGTGGTTCGGCCAGGCGTCGCGCGCGGGGCCGCTGGTCAATCTGCTGGCCATTCCCTGGTGGAGCCTGGTCGTGGTCCCGCTGGCACTGCTCGGCACCGCGCTGGAGGCGCTGTACGGCGGCGCGGGGCGATGGCCGTGGCAGCTGGCCGCGTGGTGCTTCGACACCAGTTGGTGGCTGTTCGGCCACGTCGCCCGCCGGCCGTTCGCGTTGTGGTGGCTGCCGCAGGCCGGGCCGGCCGCGCTGGTGCTGGCCGTGGCAGGTGTGTTCTGGCTGCTGATGCCGCGCGGCGGCGGCGGCCGGTTGCCGGCGCTGGCGCTGTGTCTGCCGTTGCTGTGGCCGGCGCGGCCGCTGCCGGCCGACGGGGAGGTCGAACTGCTGGTGGTGGATGCCGGGCAGGGCCTGGCGGTGCTGATCCGCACCCGCACGCATGCGCTGCTGTACGACGCCGGCCCGGCCGTACCGGGCGGCTTCGATGCCGGCGAGCGGGTGGTTGTCCCGGCCCTGCACGCCCTGGGGACGCCGGTGTTGGACCGGGTGCTCCTCAGCCACGGCGACCTGGACCATGTCGGCGGCCTGGCCGCCGTGCGGCGGTCCCATCCGGAGGCGCGGCTGCTGGCGCCGTCGGGCGCGCTGTCAATGCCGGCGGCCGTGTGCCGTCGCGGTGACGGCTGGCGCTGGGATGCGGTTGATTTCCGGCTGCTGCACCCGCCGGCCGGGCAGGGCGGGCGCGGCAATGCCGCCAGTTGCGTGCTGCGCATCACCACGCCGCACGGGGCGATCCTGCTGCCTGGCGATATAGGCCGCCGCGAGGAGGCGGCACTGCTGGCGCAAGACGCACCGGGCCTGGCCGCCCGGGTAGTGGTGGTGCCGCATCACGGCAGCGCCGGATCGTCCACGCCCGGCTGGGTGGACGCGGTGGCGCCAGAGCTGGCACTGGTATCGGCCGGGCATGGCAATCGATTCGGCCATCCGCGGGACGAGGTGGTGGCGCGCTGGCAGGCACGGGGCGCGGAGGTGCTCAGCACCGCAGACAGCGGCGCGCTGCGGGTGTGGCTGGGCCAGGACGGCCTGCAGGTGCGTGAACAGCGGCTTTTCCAGCCCCGTTGGTGGGATGCCGCGGAGCGGGCGCGGGCGACTGCTATCCTATCGACAGTCAAACAGGCGGCCGCAGGGCCAGAGGGTTGAAACGTGTGGGAACTGGTCAAGGCCGGTGGCTGGCCGATGGTGCCGCTGCTGCTGTTGGGCGTACTGGCTTTGGCGATCGTCCTGGAGCGTTTCTGGACGCTGCGTCGCAATGAGGTCCTGCCCCCGGGGCTGGGCCAGGAAGTGCGCAACTGGGCGGCACGCGGCAAGCTTGATCCCGGCCACATCCAGTCCCTGCGGGCCAATTCGCCACTGGGCGCGTTGCTCGCGGCAGCGCTGGAAGCCCGCAACCGCCCGCGCGACCAGATCCGCGAGCGCATCGAAGATGCCGGCCGCCACCTGGTGCATCGCATGGAGCGCTTCCTGAACGCCCTGGGCACCATCGCCTCGGCCGGCCCGCTGCTCGGCCTGCTGGGCACGGTGGTCGGCATGATCCAGATGTTCCTGGGCATCCTCGACCACGGCGTGGGCGATGTGAACCAGCTGGCCGGCGGTATCGGCAAGGCGCTGGTGTGCACGGCCACCGGCATGATCGTGGCGATTCCGGCACTGATGTTCCATCGCTACTTCAAGGGCCGCATCAACGGCTACGTGATCGAGATGGAACAGGAGGCCGGCGCGCTGCTGGACGCGCTCGATGCGCGTCCCGGGGTGATGACCGGTGCCGCCCGTCCTGCCGCTGCCGCACCGGTCGCGGGTACGCCCGTGACGGTCAAGGGCTGACGGATGCGCATCCGCAATGACCGGACCCAGGACGAGCCGCATATCGATCTGGTTCCGCTGATCGATGTGATCCTGGTCCTGATCATCTTCTTCGTGGTCACCACCACGTTCGATGCACGCTCGACGCTGCAGGTACAGCTGCCGACGGCGAGCCAGCAGAACAGCGCCGAGCCACCGCGTGCGCTGAGCGTGCTGGTGAATGCCGAAGGACGCTATTTCATCAACGACCAGGAAGTGCTGCGTACCGACGTCGAGTCGGTCAAGCAGACCATCGCCGCGGTCGCCGGCACCGATCGCGAGCAGACCGTCCTGCTGCGCGCCGATGCCCGTACTCCCTACCAGGCGGTCGTGACCGCACAGGATGCGCTCGGCCAGCTCGGCTTCCGGCGCATCGCCATCGCAACGGCCCCCGAGGTGCGTCCATGAGCAGCAAACACGCGCCGGTCTGGCCGATCTACAAACGCCTGCTGGGTTACACCCGCGCCTACTGGGTCTTCATGGTGGCGGCGGTCATCGGCATGGTGGTCGAAGCCCTGGCCGGCTATCACTTCAGCAAGCTGATGGAGCCGCTGGTCAACCGCGGCTTCGTCAACCCCGAACCGCGCATGGCGGTGATTCTGCCGCTGACCATCCTGGGGTTGTTCGTGGCGCGCAGCGCGGCGACCTTCGTCAGTGACTACGCCTTGGCCCGCACCGGTCGCAGCGTGGTGCGCGATCTGCGTGAGCAGGTGCTGGAGAAGTACCTGCACCTGCCGTCGTCGCATTTCGATGCCGAGTCCACGCCGGTGATGGTCAGCCGTCTGAACTTCGACACCGAGCAGGTTACCCAGGCCAGTGCCGACGCACTCAAGACCCTGGTCGCCGACACGCTCACCATCATTGCCATGCTGGTGGTGATGCTGCAGATGAGCGTCAAGGTGACCGTGGCGATGCTGGTGGTGGTGCCGCTGATCGGCGTCATCGTCTCGTTCGTGGGCAAACGCTACCGGCGCATCAGCCGCGGCATCCAGGACGGCATGGGGACAATGGCGCAGACGGCCGAGCAGTCGCTGTCCGCGCAGCAGGAAGTGAAGGTGCATGGCACCCAGGCGCACGAGATGTCGCGCTATGCCCGCCTCGCCAACCGCATGCTGGGCCTCAACATGAAAGTGGAAACCACCCGCGCGGCGGCCTCCAGCGTGGTGCAGTTCCTGGCCGCGCTGGCGTTGGCGGTGATTGTGTGGGTGTCCACGCGCGAGGCGCTGGCCGGGCGGCTGAACGCGGGTCAGTTCATGGGCCTGATGATCTCCATGACGGCCATCATCCCGTCGCTGCGTCGCCTGACCAGCGTGCAGTCCTCGATCGCGCGCGGCGTCTCGGCTGCGGAACGCCTGTTCTCGATCCTGGACATGCCGGTCGAGCGCGACGAGGGCCGCAAACGCATCGGTCGCGCCAAGGGCGAGCTGGCCTTCGAGCATGTCATGCTGCGTTACCGCGAAGACACCGGCATCGCGCTGGACGACATCAGCTTCGTCGCACGGCCGGGGACGGTGACTGCGATCGTCGGCCGCTCCGGCAGTGGCAAGACCAGCCTGATCCGGCTGGTGCCGCGCTTTTATGAGCCCAGCGGTGGGCGCATCACCCTTGATGGCGTGGCCCTGGACGACTACCCGCTCGAGGACCTGCGCCGCCAGGTGGCGATGGTCGGGCAGAAGGTGATGCTGTTCGACGACACGGTGGGCGCCAACATCGCTTACGGCATGGACGCCACCGACGCACAGATCCGCGCGGCCGCCGAGGCCGCCAATGCCTGGGAGTTCATCGCGCGGATGCCGCAGCAGCTGCAGACGCCGGTCGGCGAGAACGGCGCGCTGTTGTCCGGTGGCCAGCGCCAGCGTCTGGCGATCGCGCGCGCGATCCTGCGTGATGCGCCGATCCTGATTCTGGATGAGGCGACTGCGGCACTGGACAACGAATCCGAGCGGCTCGTGCAGGATGCGCTGCAGCGCCTGATGCCCGAGCGCACCACGCTGGTGATCGCCCATCGCCTGTCCACCATCGAGCACGCCGACCAGGTGCTGGTCATGGACCACGGCCGTATCGTCGAACGCGGTACCCACGAGGAACTGCTGGCGCTGGGCGGCCTGTACGAGCACCTGCACAAGATGCAGTTCCGCGAAAGGCAGTCCTGATGGCCGGCAAGGGAACGCAGACGCCGTCGTACTGGTATGACGGCAGTCCGGTACCGTTGCCGGCGCGGCTGCTGGCCCCCCTGTATGGCGGCGCGATCGCACTGCGACGGATGCTGTACCGGCGGCGCTGGTTGAAGCGTCACAGTCTGCCGGTCCCGGTGATCGTCGTGGGCAATGTGACGGCCGGCGGCACGGGGAAGACGCCACTGACCATCGTGCTGGTGAACCGCCTGCGCGAGGCCGGGTGGAAGCCCGGCGTCGCCAGCCGGGGCTACGGCCGCGACGAGGCCGCCACGCCGCGCTGGGTGGACGCGGCGACCCCCACCGCGTTGGGCGGCGACGAACCGGTGCTGATCGCCTGGAAGACCGGCGTGCCGGTGCGCGTCGATGCGGATCGCGTGGCAGCCGGCCGTGCACTGGTCGAGGCGGGCTGCGACGTCATCGTCTGCGACGACGGCCTGCAGCATTACCGGCTGGCCCGTGATATCGAGATCGAAGTGGTCGATGCCCAGCGCCGCTATGGCAACGGGCGGCTGATTCCGGCCGGTCCGCTGCGCGAGCCGGCCAGCCGTGCACGCGACTGCGATTTCCGCGTCGTGAACATGGGCCAGGCCAGCAATGGCGCCGACGCCTTGCCGGCCAGCGGCTTCGGCGAGTGGCCGATGCAGCTGCACATCGACCACGCCCAGCCGCTGCAGGGCGGGCGGGCGCGCACGCTGGCGCACTTCCGGGGCCAGCGCGTGCACGCGGTGGCCGGTATCGCGCATCCGCAGCGGTTCTTCGACATGCTGCGCGCCCAGGGCATCGGCGTGGTGCCGCATGCGTTCGCCGACCATCATGCCTACCATCCCTCGGACCTGCGCTTCGGCAGCGAGCTGCCGGTGCTGATGACCGAGAAGGATGCGGTGAAGTGCAAGGCCTTCGCCAATGAGTGGCACTTCGCCGTGCCGTTGTCGGCGGAGTTGCCGGCGGCCTTCTGGGTGAACCTGCTGGACCGGCTGGACAAGCTCGGCAAGCGTTGACGGGCAGGGTGCCGGCTGCGGCACACTGCTCCCCATCATCCTGCCGGTCACGCGCCGGCGGTCCCGCCCCGCCGCTGCGCAGAGGTCTTCCATGAGTGCCCCCCTCGATTTCGTCGTCGCCATTCCCGCGCGCTTCGCGTCCACCCGCCTGCCGGGCAAGCCGCTGCGGCTGATCGGCGGCGAGCCCATGATCCTGCGCGTGGCACAGCGCGCGCTGCTGGCCGGCGCGCGCGAGGTGTGGGTCGCCACCGATGATGAGCGCATCGCCTCGGCGCTGGCAGGTCTGGACGGCGTGCGCGTGGCGATGACCGCGGCCGACCATCTGTCGGGCACCGACCGCCTGGCCGAGTGCGCGCTCCACGCCGGTTGGGCCGACGACACCGTGGTGGTCAACCTGCAGGGCGACGAGCCCTTCGCGCCTGCCGATGGCATCCGCGCCGTGGCCGAGGCGCTGGTCTACAGCGGTGCGGTGATGTCCACGCTGGCGACTCCGATCGAGGATGCCGACAGTCTGTTCGATCCGAACGTGGTCAAGGTGGTGCGCCGCGAAAACCTGGACGCGCTGTATTTCAGCCGCGCACCGATCCCGTGGCATCGCGATGCCTTCGCGCAGTCGCGCCACACCCTCTCCGGGTCGCACTGGCTGCGCCATATCGGCATCTACGGCTACCGCGCCCGCTTCCTGCGCCAGTTCGCCGCCTTGCCGCCTGGCGCGCTGGAGCAGCTGGAATCGCTCGAACAGCTGCGCGTGCTGGAGGCCGGCCATCGGCTGACCGTCGCACTGTCGCCGGCTGTGTTCCCACCCGGCATCGATACGCCCGAGGACTTGGACCGCGCGGAGGCGTGGTGGAGCGCGCAGGCGTGAAGCTGCTGGTGGTGTGCCTGGGCAACATCTGCCGCTCGCCGATGGCCGAGGGCGCTCTGCGCGAGCGCCTGGCAGCATCGCCACTGTCGGGGCGGGTCAGCGTCGATTCGGCCGGCACCGGCGACTGGCACGTCGGCGAGCCGCCGGATCGGCGTGCGATCGCCTGCGCCGCGCGGCACGGCGTGGATATCGCCGGCCTGCGCGCGCGCCAGCTCCAGCGCGTGGATTTCGACCGCTTCGACCACGTCTTCTGCGCCGATGCCAACAACCTGCGCGATGCCGCGCGACTGGTCGGCGCGGCCGGGCAGGCTCGCCTGTCGCTGTGGCTGCCGTGGGCCGGGATCGAGACCCCGGCATCGATCCCGGATCCGTACACCGGGGGGGAAGATCATTTCGAGCAGGTCTGGACCCTGGTGGACGCGGCGGCCCAGGCGACCGTGGCACGACTGTTGCATGACGCCGACTCCGGCATAATCGGGCCATGAACGTCCAGCCCGTCCAGGATCTCCCCGAGTTCGCCACCTGGCTCAACGCCGCCCCGACCACCCTGGCCGAACTGCAGGGCCGGCCGGTGGTGCTGGCCTTCGTCAACGCCGCCTCGGTGTGGTGCGCGCAGCGCCTGGCCGAACTGGAGTTGTGGCGGTCGCGCAACCCCGGCAAGGTGCAGCTGCTGGTGCTGCAGGTGCCGCGCTTCGACTGCGAACGCGACCCGGCACAATCGCTCAAGCTGCTGCGCAGGCAAGGGGTGACCGCGCCGGCGCTGCTCGACGCGGACTGGGACGGCTGGCGGCGCTTCAATGTCACCGCCTGGCCCACACTGGTGCTGCTGGATGCCCAGGGCCGTGAACGTGAGCGACTGGTTGGCCTGGGCGGTGAGCTGGAGCGCACCCTCAACGGGCTGTGCGAAGGCGCCACACGCCCCCTCGACGATGAGCTCAACGTGCGCCGCGAGCTGCATCCCGAGCCCCGCCTGCCGCTGAGTTTCCCGACCGGGCTGGCGGTGACCACCGAGCGCCTGTATATCGCCGACACCGGGCACCACCGTGTGCTCGAGTGCAGTCACGGGGGGCGCGTGCTGCGCCAGTTCGGGCTGGGTACTGCCGATTTCATGGACGGGGGGCCGGGCGAAGCCGCCTTCAACCGGCCGCAGGGGCTCGCGCTGGAGCGCGAGTGGCTGTACGTGGCCGACACCGGCAACCACGCCCTGCGCCGCATCCATCTGATTTCCGGCCAGATCGACACGCTGTGCGGCACTGGCCGTCCCGGTGAACCGATCGAAGGGCCGATCGCCGATCCGCGCCGCAGCCCGCTGAACCACCCGCAGGGCCTGGCCGTGTCCGACAACCAGATCCACATCGGCATGGCCGGCGACAACCGCATCTGGAGCTACCACCAGGGCCAGCGCGCGCTGAAGTGGCGTGCCGGGTCGGGTGCCATCGAGGAGCGCGACGGCGGCAGCCATATGGCGGCGTTCGCGCAACCGACCTCGCTGGCTGCCGTGCAGCAGGCGCTCTACGTGTGCGACGCGCTTGGCTCCTCGATCCGCGCGATGCAGCTGCGCGGCGATCTGGTGCAGACGCTGGTCGGGCAGGGCATGTGGTCGTTTGGTGACGAAGACGGTCCACGCGCCACTGCCCGCCTGCAGTATCCGCAGGCGATCGCGCTGAGCCCCGATGCGCCGCTGCTGTGGATCGCCGATACCGGCAACGGGCGCCTGCGCACGCTGCGCCTGGGCGGCGGTGAACTGAGCACGCTGGAACTGCCGCGCCGTCTGCATGGACCGGCCGGGCTGGCACTCGGCGGCGGGGCGGTATGGATCGCCGAGACCGATGCCCATGCCGTGCTGCGTTTTGATCCGGTCAGTGGCGTTCTGAGCGACGTCCCGATCAGCGAATGACCGTTTCTTCCGCCCCCGCCTTCGACGGCAAGGCATTTGCGGCCCAGCTGAGCACCGCCCCCGGCGTGTACCGCATGTATGCCGCCGACGACACGCTGCTGTACGTCGGCAAGGCGCGTGCGCTGCGCAACCGCGTGGGCAGCTATTTCAACGGCACGCCCAAGTCCACGCGGATCATGTCGATGCTGTCGCAGGTCGCGCGGATGGACGTGACCGTGACGCGCTCGGAGGCCGAAGCGCTGCTGCTGGAAAACCAGCTGATCAAGTCGCTGTCGCCGCGCTACAACGTCTCCCTGCGCGACGACAAGACCTACCCGCACGTGCTGCTGACCCGGGAGGACTGGCCGCGCATCGCACTGCACCGCGGCCCGCGTGCGGTGCCGGGCCGCTACTACGGCCCGTATCCGGGCGTGACCGCAGTACGCGACACACTCAACCTGATGCACAAGCTGTTCAAGCTGCGCAGCTGCGAAGACAGCGTGTTCCGCAACCGTTCGCGGCCCTGCCTGCAATACCAGATCGGCCGCTGCAGCGCGCCGTGCGTGGATCTGGTGGCGGCCGACGACTACGCCGAGTCGGTGCGCCGTGCGTCGATGTTCCTGGAGGGCAGGAGCGACCAGCTCGCACGCGAACTGGGCACGCAGATGCAGGCCGCCAGTGAAGCGCTGGAGTTCGAGCAGGCCGCGCGCCTGCGCGACCTCATCACCGCGCTGCGCAGCATGCAGACCCGCCAGTACGTGGACGGCCGCGCCGCCGACCTGGACGTGCTGGCCTGCGCCACCCAGGGCGCCAATGCCTGCGTGATGCTGCTGGCCTTCCGTGACGGCCGCAACCTGGGCACGCGGCCGTTCTACCCGCGCACCAACGGCGAGGAAAGCGCCGAGGAAGTGCTGGCCGCGTTCGTTTCCCAGTACTACGCAGAGCATTCGCCGCCACGGGAAATCCTGCTCGACCGGGAAATCCCCGATGCCAGCCTGATCGAATCGGCGCTGTCCACGTCGGCCGAGCACAAGGTGCAGCTGCGCTGGAACGTGCGTGGCGAGCGTGCCGGCTATGTCGAACTGGCCAGCCGCAACGCGCAGATCACCCTTGTCAGCGAACTTACCAGCCGCAGCGCCCAGCACGCGCGCAGTGAAGACCTGCGGCAGATGCTGGGCCTGGCCGAACCGGTCAAGCGGGTGGAGTGCTTCGACATCAGCCACACGATGGGTGAGGCCACGGTGGCCTCATGCGTGGTGTTCGACGCCAGTGGCCCGGTGCGCAGCCAGTATCGCCGCTTCAACATCAGCGGCATCGAGCCGGGCGACGATTACGCCGCGATGCGCCAGGCCATCGACCGCCGCTTCCGCCGTGCGGTGGAGGAGGACGGCGTGCTGCCGGACCTGCTGTTGATCGACGGTGGCGCAGGCCAGCTGGCCCAGGCCCAGGCGGCCCTGGCCGATCTGGGTGTGGAAGGGGTGATGCTGGTGGGCGTGGCCAAGGGCGTCGAGCGCCGGGCGGGGCACGAGGCGCTGGTACTGCCGGATGGCCGCGAGCTGCGTCCGGGCGCGGCCTCGCCGGCCCTCCAGTTCATCCAGCAGGTGCGCGATGAAGCCCATCGTTTCGCCATCACCGGCCACCGCGGCCGCCGCCAGAAGGCGCGGATGACCAGCAAGCTGGAGGATATCGCCGGTATCGGCCCGCGCCGCCGCGCCAGCCTGCTCAAGCATTTCGGCGGCCTGGTCGGGCTCAAAGCGGCCGGCGAGGCGGAAATCGCCAACGTGGAGGGCATCAATGACGCCCTCGCTGCACGCATCTACGCTAACCTTCATGGACTGCCCACGCCCGACGCGGCGGGCGAGTAGAGAGACGCAATGAAGTTGACCCTCCCCACCTGGCTGACGCTGCTGCGGATTGTGATGATCCCGGTGCTGGTGCTGGTGTTCTACCTCCCCTACAAGTGGACCAATTTCGCCTCCGCGGCGATCTTCGGCCTGGCCGCATTGACCGACTGGCTGGATGGCTGGATCGCGCGCCGCTACGACCTGGCCTCGGCGTTCGGCGCCTTCCTCGATCCGGTCGCGGACAAGCTGATGGTGGCCGTGGCGCTGTTCCTGATCGTGCAGGGCCATCCCACGCCGTGGATGGCATTCTGGGCGGCCGTGATCGTCGGTCGCGAGATCGCGGTGTCGGCGCTGCGCGAGTGGATGGCCGAGATCGGTCAGCGCGCCAAGGTGCGCGTCGCCCTGATCGGCAAGATCAAAACCACCGCGCAGATGGTGGCGCTGCTGTGCCTGCTGTACTCGGTGGCGCCGCATACACCGATGCACGAGATCTGGATGGGCGAAGTCGTGTTCCACATCGGCGACTGGACGCTGGCGATCGCCGCCGTGCTCACGCTGTTCTCCGGCCTGCAGTACCTGCATGCGGCCTGGCCGAGCCTGCGTGAAGACGAACGCGCCGCGCGTGAAAGCGCCAAGGCAAAAAAGAATGCCTGAGGGCTGTTGACAGCACCGCGTTTGGCTGTAAAATTTCGCCTCCCAAGCGGGAATAGCTCAGTTGGTAGAGCGCAACCTTGCCAAGGTTGAGGTCGCGAGTTCGAGTCTCGTTTCCCGCTCCAGATATCGGTTTTCAAGGCGGTTGATCGCAGTGGAAGCCAGCAGAAAAAGCGACCGGAAGGTCGCTTTTTCTGTTTCTGCGGTTGGTTTGGACAGGCGCACTCACGGCATCGTGCGCGGCGCCGTATCGCAATCGTCTTCCAGCCTCAGGCGTTCATCACGAATGCCCACGCAGCGCTGGACGAGCCTGTCTTCCTCGACGGCCGCAAAACTCACCAGCCAAGGCGCGGGCAGTGAGCGGAAGGCCGCGACAGGTCCGTCGGCCAGATCGATGGCCATGTCGATCGAATCCAGACAGCTCTGCAGCAACATGAAATCGAGCTGGACCAGTGCGCCCTCGCGCACCCCGAGCAGCAGAAGGCCGTCTTCCTGTCCTGCGCCGCAGTAGCCCATCGGGGCACCGGGGCGCGATGCGGCGCTGATGAACAACAGCAGGCTGCCGTCCGCTTCCGTTGCGGCTGCGTGGCGTCCCAGTGCCATCACTGTGTCCGACCGGGACAGCGCGTCGCGCAGTGTCGGATTCACCCGCAGATCGGTAGGGCCGGCAGCGGACAGCAGCTGCGCACTGCCAGCGGCGCTGTCGATGCGCAGGTATGCGCCGCTGCCGTCTGCCAGCGGCAGATGGAGGGGCGGCGGCGCAGCCAGGGCAGGGCAGGCGCCTGCTGCGGCCACCGCGGTGCACAGGCCCAGCAGCCCGGTGAGAAGGTAGTTCATGGCGCGGATTGTCACATGGGGGCGACGCGCTGCGCTGCGGGCGTGTCGCTTCATACCCGCTTCACCGGCACTTCATGGCCGCTCCGCCGGCGACCGCGATCCTGCACACCTCGCCTGCGCAGGACCACGCCACCAATGGAAACCGCTTCTTCCGCCTACGACTGGGATCTGGTGGTGGTCGGCGCCAGCTTTGCCGGCGCCGCCTGCGCGCTGGCGGCTGCGCAGTATGGCCTGCGTGTGTGTGTGCTCGAGCGCAAGGCCGATCCCGGTGCGCGCCTGCATACCACCGGCATCATCGTGAAGGAGGCGATCGAGCAGACCTGGCTGCGACGCGTGCCCGATGCACTGGTCCAGCGGGTGGAGCACGTGCGGATGTATGCCCCGAACCTGCGCAGCGTGCTGCTGGCAGCACCGGACTACTACTTCATGACCACCGATACGCCGAACCTGCTGCGCTGGCTGGCCAGCGAACTGCGTGCCAGCGGGGTGGCGCTGCGCCTGGGGCAGTCGTTCACCCATGCGCGGCGCGAGGGCGTGGGCTGGCAGGTGGAGGGTGTGGGGCGTGCCCGCTATCTGGTCGGTGCCGACGGCGCCACCTCGCGCGTGGCGGACCGGACCGGGCTGGGCCGGGTGCGGGACCATCTCTATGGCGTGGAGCAGGAGTTCGCCGGCGTGGTGTTGCCCGAGGCCGGTGCGCTTCACTGTTTTGCGAGCCGGCGGTTCGCGCCAGGCTACATCGGCTGGGTCGCGCAGAATCCGACCGGCGTGCAGGTCGGGCTGGCGCTGCGCCATGATCCCGCGCGTGCGCGGCAGCCGGACAGGGAGGGCTTCCTGGCGCACGTCCGCGACGCGGTGGGCCTGCCCGCGTCCGCCCAGGCCGGTGCCACCCGCGCGGGCCTGGTGCCGTGCGGGCTGCCGGACGGGCCGATCACCGCGCCCGGCGTGATCCTGACCGGCGACGCGGCCGGGATCGTCTCGCCGCTGTCGGCCGGCGGCATTCATTCCTCGTGGCGGCATGGATGGACTGTGGGCGATGCCATCGCGCTGCATCTGCGCGGGCAGGGGCCGGCACCGGAAAGCGTTGCCGCAGGCGCGGCACCGAGGTTCCGGGCCAAGCGGGTTCTGCGCTGGGCAATGGACCATCTGCAGATGGACTGGCCGCTGGACCTGGCCCTGCAGTCGGGGGCGATGCGGCGGGTGGCCGAACAGATCTACTTCCATCGACGCGGCATGCGCGTGTGAGGGCGGTCTATGGTGAACGCGGCCGTTCCACACCGGCTGAACAAGCATGTTGACGGCGTGAAGGAATCCCGACACAATAGCGCTCCTTCGACGCAGGTCGAGGGGCCGGAAGCCTCCAGCACCCCCGGGTGCGATGCAGTCGGAGCAGTCGAAAGTCTGCGGGAATAGCTCAGTTGGTAGAGCGCAACCTTGCCAAGGTTGAGGTCGCGAGTTCGAGTCTCGTTTCCCGCTCCAAATTTTGATCCACAGACTTCTACTGGGGTCTGTAGGTCATTGAAAAAAGGAGCTTCGGCTCCTTTTTTCATTCCAGCGAGTGCCACGGAAATCCACCCACAGCTACCGTTTTTGAGTGACCAAATAAGGCACAAGAATACGGGTGGGTCGGCTACCGGATAGTTGCTGGGGCTGAGCGGGGACCATGACGAGCATAGGGCCTAAGTCATTACTTAGGAGTCTCGAAATGGCGCTCTCTGATCTGACCGTCCGGCAGGCGAAGACCACCGGAAAACGCTACACCCTCTCCGACAACGACTGCCTGGGCCTGATGGTCTCAGCCGCAGGCGGCAAGTCATGGCAATTCCGCTACTACTGGCTGGGCAAGCAAAAGCGCCTGTGCCTGGGCGGCTATCCTGCTCTCAGCCTGCGCGAGGCCCGGATCGAGCGAGACAAGGCCCAGGCCCTGCTCGCCAGGGGGATCGATCCTCAGGTCGAGCGCGACCAGAAACGGCACGCGGCCAAGCTGGCGGGCGAATACACCTTCAAGACCGTCTTCGATGCCTGGGTCGAGCATCGCCGCAAGGAACTCAAGGAAGGCCGTCAAAGCACGCTGTCGCAGATCCTGCGCATCTTCAACAAGGACGTGTTGCCCACCCTGGGAAGAATGTCGATCTACGACATTCGCCGCCCCCAACTCCTGGGCGTCTTGGCGGCGATCGAGAAACGCAAGGCGTTCACCACCGCCGAGAAGGTCCGCACCTGGTTCAACCAGTTGTTCCGCTATGCCCTGGTCATTGCCGAGGGGTTGGAAGTCAACCCGGCCGCCGACCTGGACGTGGTGGCAGAGCCCAAGCCCCCCGTAGCCCACAATCCCTACCTGCACCTGCCCGAGATGCCCGAGTTCCTCCAGAAGCTCCGGCTCTACAACCCCCGTGGCTGGCAGACCCAGCTTGGCGTCCGGCTGCTGTTCCTGACCGGGGTGCGCACCGGCGAACTGCGATTGGCCGAACCCGAACAGTTCGACCTCGACAGGGGCTTGTGGATCATCCCACCGCAGATCGTCAAGCAGCTCCAGGATGAAATGCGCAAGGCAGGGAAGCGGCCGCAGGATGTGCCCCCCTATATCGTGCCGCTATCCCTGCAGGCCATCGAGATCGTGCGCTATCTCCTGGGGGTGATGCGGCCGGCGCAGAAGTACTTGCTGTCACACCGCAGCGAACTCAAGAAGCGCATCAGCGAGAACACCCTCAACAAGGCCGTGCAGCTCATGGGCTATGAGGGGCGCCTGACCGGCCACGGCATCCGCGGCACTATCTCGACGGCGCTCAACGAGATTGGCTACCCGAAGATTTGGGTGGACGCGCAGCTTTCCCATTCCGACCCCAACAAGGTGAGTTCGTCCTACAACCACGCCAAGTACGTTGAGCCGCGCCGTCGGATGATGCAGGACTGGGCCGATCGGCTCGACCTGCTCGAACAGGGCGAAGTGGAAGCCGCGAGCGCGCATCTGACCATCCGTATCGACGGGGCGCCGGCGATGGCAGAAGTGGAGGAAGCGGTGGATGCGACCCTCGCGATGGCCGAGCCCACTCCTCCCGGCGTCCCGCCCGTCGTGGCCACGCCTATTGTCGTAACCCCGAGCAGCGGCGGCATCACGTTCCAGCGGCTGTCTCAGGTACCGCCGCCTCCGACGCATGCCCCAGAGCCGGAAGTGTCCGCGATCCAGCGCGAGCGCGAGGAAATGCTGACCATCTACGAGTCTCCAAGCAGCTTGCCGGTCCCGCTGTTCGGCAAGCTGGCCGGAAAGTCCAAGGACCAGATCAACCGCGAACTGAAAGCGGGCAAGTTGCTGTCCATCAGTTTGGGCAATCGGGGGCAGCGTGTTCCCGATTGGCAACTGGTGCCGCTCAAGCACAAGCTGGCCCAGGTGCTCATGAACCAGTGCCCGCACGCGGATTCGTGGGATCTGTACCGCATGCTGACCCAGCCGCACCCTGACCTGGGGGACCGCGCGGCCATTGATGCGGTCACGCCGACCAACGTACCGGCGATCATCCAGGTCATCATGGGCGACTACCAGCACTATGCGGATATGCCCGAGGCCATTGCCCCGTACCCCATCCCCGAGGATGTGCGGCAAAGCGTTCGTCGGCTGGTGGATAGCGCAGTAGTTCTAGACGGAGCATAGGGCTCTCAAACCTTGCAGGGGCCTTGCGGCCCCTGCATTACGCTTGCACCGCCTCCACGAGTTCGCTCAGCGTGCGCGGTGCGGGAGCGAAGAACACGGCGCCGGTGTGCGCCGTCGAGAAATCGAGCAGGCGGTCGTGCATGCCTGGCGGATCGCCGAGGAACATGCGCTCCAGCATCTTCTGCGTCACCCACAGATGCCTGGAGTAGCCGATGAAGTAGGTGCCATATTCGCCCTGGCCGGGGCGGCCGAAGGGCATGTTGTCGCGCAGGATGTCGTGCTCGGTGCCGTCGTCGTCCACGATCGTGGCGAGGGTCTTGTGCGATTTCTGGCCGCTCGTCGCGTCGGGCAATTCGACATTGCTGACGATCTCCCGGCCGATGATCCGCTCTTGCTCGTCCTTGGCGAGCCGAGCCCACGGCTGCATTTGGTGCAGATACTTCTGCACCACCAAGTAGCTGCCGCCGGCGAACGCCTGATCTTCACTGCCGACCAGCGTCGAGGCGCCGATGTCGTGCCCGGTCGGGTTGGCCGTGCCATCGACAAAGCCAAGCAGGTCGCGGGAGTCGAAGTAGCGAAAACCGACCACCTCGTCGGCCACCGTCACGCTGCTGCCCAGTTGGTCCAGCAGCAGGCGCTCGAATTCAAAACAGAGGTCCTCGCGTTCGGCACGGATGTGAAAGAACAGGTCGCCGGGCGTGGCAGGCGCGGTGTGCTTGGCACCCTCGATGGGCACGAAGGGCCGTAGTTCCTTCGGGCGCTTCCCGGTCTGGAAACGGTCCCATAGCGCCGATCCCAGTGCAGTGATGCACGACAGCCGGCCGTTGAGATCGCGGAAGCCCACCGTTTTGATCAGGTCGTCCAGCCCGTCCAAGACGCCGGCGACCGCCTGAAGGGCCTCGTGGCCCTCGGCGACCGTCAACGTGAGAAACACCGCCGCGCGCGACAGCGGCGCATCGATGCTTTGCGAGTCAATTGGTACTCGATCCCAACCACTTCCAACCATTCGTGCCTCCAAAGACCATGTTAATTCATCATATTGCCAGAGATGGAAGCGCTATCACTGGCGCGCTAACAGGCGCGTGCCGCTGCAATTACCCGCACGCAGCCTCGGCGAGAGCGGGCTATGGGGTATTCGAGCAAGCCGCCCTGTCCCTGGCAACCAGCATTGCCCTGTGCTCGAACCGCTCAGAAACAACATTGGCTCGTCCGTGGGGTCGCTGCAGGTATGTCACGATCTCGTAGGGGCCGTCTGAAAGCGGTCGCATAGTGATCCCCCACGCATGGGCACGCTCAATGCGCGATTGCGCGGAGAGCCCCACTCCGTAGCCAGCGGTCACCCAAAGCGCCATCATCTCGAACGAAGTCACGTGCTGAATGCTCTGCTGGCTCAACGGAAGAAAGGACAGTCGCTGATCCAGCAGTAGGCAAGCCTCCGCCGGCCAGCGAAACACCGGATAGTCCAGAAGCTCGGCAAGCGTGATCTTCGCCTGGGCAACTAAGGGGGACCCCAGCGGCACTGCAACAGCCACGTTCTCCACCCAGAGCGGTTGGCTTTTCACAGCCGGAGCACCAGCGTTCCGAAGCGTCATTCCAGCGTCGTAGCGGCCTTCCTCAAGGCCCGTCAACAGATCATCGGCTGAGGTCTCAAAGAACGTGATGGTGACTTCTGGTTCCTCCGCGCGCTGTAGGGCAAGAAGCGTTGTGAGGCAAGAGGATGGCACTCCGGGCGCGATAGCAAGCCTGAAATGGGAAAACTGGCTGGTGGCGTCATGCATGAGGGCCCCCAATAAGCGATCTGTCCAGAAAGGCAAACCAGCGTTTCAGGAAAGAGTGAAGTTTAACGTCGTTATCTTTAACGTGGTTAATTGTGGCAGATTGTTTGACGCTTCTGCTAATGCAGAAATCAACAATTCAGCCAGGCCGTCCTTCTGGCACATCGACGTATGAATCCGAGTCGGCGTTAGCCTTCGGACAGGCCGTGCGCGCTGCGCGCGTCGCTCAAGGAGTCGCGCAAGACGAGTTCGCATCTCGGGCAAGCATTTCGCGTTCTCACATGGGTAAGATCGAGCGTGGTGAGCACGTGCCCACGCTTCCGCTCATACTGAAAATTTCTACGGCACTTGGAATAAGCGCGGCTGACCTGATGACGGCGACCGAACGCAATCTGCGTGCCGACACTGATCCCTGAGTGTCTAGCCTGCCAGGCTCCGTCAACCGTCCGAAGAGTCGCGAAGGCGAACGATAAATCGCTCCACCGAAGCCGATAAATTGCCGCCGTCCGGCCGAAGCAGGTAGGTGGTGATCACGGCAGAATCCATCGCCAAGGGGCGGATCACCACATCCGGCCGTTGGGAGATGGGAATCTTGGTCGCCGTCATGAAGCCGATGCCGTAGCCGGCGCCGACCAACGTGAGCATCATGTCCAGCGAGGACACTTCCTCGACAACATTCAGCTTGTGCTCCAACGTGTTGAGCAGCCGCTTGAGTTCGCGGCAATAGCCCTCGCATACCTGCGGGTCGCACAGGACAAGTGGATGGCCTTGAAGTTCTTGAAGTGGCACCTCCTTGTAGGTGAGCAATGAGTGACGAGCTGGCACCGCAATCACCAGCGGGTCGTGCCAGATTGGTTCGGCAGCGATACCGTCGCCGACATCGCCCGTGTGCGCGAACCCGATCATGAAGTCGCCCGAACGCAAGCCACGCACTTGCTCTGCCAGAGGCACTTCTGACAAGCGTATTTCGATCTCCGGCTCCTCGGCGCGGCAACGAGCCAGAAATGCCGACAGCCGTGGATCGATAGCCCCATCTGATACAGCGATGCGCAGGCTACCGCGCAAGCCCGATGCCACAGCCTTGGCATTTTCACGAGCCTGTTCCAGCACTGTGAATAGACGGCGAACATCTTGCAAGAAGACCGCGCCCGCCGCCGTTAGAACTGTTCCTCGTCGGTTTCGGTCGAAGAGCACTACGCCCAACTCGTCCTCAAGTTCCTTGATGGCTCGTGATAGCGGTGGTTGTTCGATATGCAGGCGCTCAGCCGCCCGCGTGAAATGTAGCTCCTCAGCAAGAACTACGAAGCAGCGAAGATGGCGCAGCTCCATAGGCCACCCTCCCGTTCCGACTTATCCAACACTGTGCTATCTCCCTATAGAAGTGACTGCCATTCTGGCGGCGGCGAGTTCGGCCACATCATTGGAAACTTCTGGCTGAATGAGCCAGGGCTGGGTTGACCGTGCGATGGCCCGAGGCAGGCACAACACTAGGCGAGCCTGATCAAGTCCGTGGGGTGATAAGGATCAGACGAAGGCTATCTCCAGCCACGCACGTCAATGGATGCCGTGCATCGTCCCCGTCTGACCCTTGGCCGATTGCGAACCAAGCGCTTGAACACGCTTGCGGTTGATCATCACCTGCGGATTGCTGAGGCTCTGCTCCTGGTCCGAGCCAAGGCAAGTACCCTGGGGCAGACGGCAAATGCCGGCGAAAATATTCGCCGGCTCCAGTTGCTGCCCGGAGACTGGCGGGACCAGAATGCCTCTCACCAGAAAGTGTGAGACATCCTGATGCTTAGCCCGCGCCGGATGCTTAATGCCGCACTGAACCATGCGGGTCGATGACGTACTTGTATGCAGAACCCGCGTCGAACTCTTTGTACGCGGCGGGCGCGTCTTCGAGCTTGATGAACTTAGTGTTCATCATCGGCGAAAGGTAAGGCATGCGATCGTTCAGTATCGCCCGCATTAACGCGTGGTTGTAGTTGGCCGTCGGAGATTGACCAGCCGACATTCGCGGCGACTTGATCCAGGCGTTGGACCATTCCAGATCCATATGGCCTTTCTTGGCTTTCGGGTCTTTCGAGATCGGGTTTGCGCAGTACACACCGACCGTACTGGTCATTCCGCCGAAGCGGACATATTTGAGCATTGCGTTGGTAACAGCGCTCTCCACGATCTTGTCAGCCTCCGCGCCAAACCCGCGGCAGTCCACACCAACATAGTCGATGACGCGATCCACCTCCCTGTGCCCGGTAATGCGTTCGAGATGCTCCTCGATCGGCACGCCGTCGGAAAGGTTGATGGTTTCCACGCCGTGTGGCTTGAGAAGGTCCAGCCGCTCTTGAATGTAATCGGCAACGATGATGGCGCCTGCACCCAGAAGTCTGGCGCAGGCGGCACCCGCTCTGCCGACCGGCCCGGCACCGAAGATCAGGATGTTTTCGCCGACGACGTAGGCCGGCGCGGCTGGCCAGTCTGGGCCAGCGAACCCATGGAAAGCTGTGGGTAATACGTCAGAGAGAAGGGTCAGGTCGCGGATTTTTTCCATGGCGGCATCCTTGTCAGGGAAGCGAAGGAGATTGAAATCCGCATACGGTACGAAGAGATAATCACCTTGCCCCCCCGTCCAGCCACCGAGGTTGAACCCGTAGGCTCCGCAGTCGATTTCGGGGTTGGTGTTCTCGCATACATCGGAGCGCATATGCTTGCAGTTGTAGCAACGCCCACACCCCACATTGAAGGGAACGGAAACGATGTCGCCCTTCTTCACGACTTCGACGTCCGATCCCACTTCGATCACTTCGCCGGTCATTTCATGGCCCATGGTCATTCCCTTGGGAACAGCAAACGAACCGCGATAAATGTGAAGGTCGCTGCCACAGATATTTGTGGTAACTATTTTGAGGATAGCGCCATGGGGTGCGCTTTTCCCTTGAGGGGTTATCAGCTCTGGAAATTTGAAGGTGTTGACCTTCATTTCCAAGGGCTTCTCGAAAGTCACGATTCGGTTACCGGTCGGAGTCATTTCGTCACCTCTGTGCGTTAATGTTTCCATCTTCTAAATCGAAGTGGGAAACGAAATTTACCGCTGTCAAGAAGAACGATCGTGGTACTGCCTAGCCGTTGGCCGCGTCTCCTTCTGCGGTCTTGACAGCATCGGATCAAGCTCAGAAGTGGTCAAACTGGAATAATCTATGTACAGATAGGCACGATCTATCTACGCGGGATCGTCGAGCCGTGCTCGTCTCCTAGCCGGGAGAGGGCAACGATCATCGCTACATCGCGCCTCCTAGCTTGATCTAGGAACAGTCAGCTCGACCCAGCGAGACATGAGGAGGCCGCATGCAGCAGGTACTCCTGTCCCCCGAGTTGCCCCTGGACCTAGTGGCCTTCGATGGGTTGCTCAGCACGTGGCGCCTGTTAGCGGCGCACACGGCATGCCTGCAATCTTCGCCTGGTTGAAGCAATACAGAGTTGCTCTTCAAGACTCGCTATTTCAGGGGGCTTTGAGATGAGTCTGCTTTGGGCTGGAACCGACGATGGATCGATATAACGGATTGAAGAGTGGCGGCGAGTTCGGGGGTGTGCACCATTTCGAGCAATGCACGCGATGACGGTGCCTCGAACGCATTTTTCCCAGCAACGAATCCGACATTTGAGTGCGACATTGGTCCATTGATTGCGATTGCGTGGAGATTTGGAATGTGCGCGAGTTGGCCGGCGAGAGATTGCGGAAGAACTGCCGAATATTTTCCTGTCGCCACGTGTGCCGATAGCACGTCAATTGAATCAGTGCGAATAGTCTGCGCGGTACATTGCATCAGCCTATCTTGAATGGGTTCAGGTACTGCCGAGTTCAGCACGCAGAGTTGTCTATTGAGAACATGGTCCCACGTTGTGCTTCGGGGTTGCTGTGTTCTCGCGGCGTGAAAAAGGAAAATGCGTTCACGGTACAGAAGGTGAGTATCGAAGTCTTCCCCTGGGATATCCTCCAAATGCATGAGTGCGATATCCAAATTGTTTTCTCGAATCGCCTGTAGCAGGGAAGAAGCGCCGGAAACCAGAACTGATTGTTGAAGTAAGGGTGTTTTTTCAGCAAGGGCGATGCTTAATGTGGGCGCTACACCGGCAGTTCCTGGGAGTATCCCTAGCCGGAATTGCCCCTCTATACCTCGCCGTAGTGCGGAGAGTTCTCGCTCCAGCCCTTTGCAGTCGTCATACATCTGCTGAGCCCAAGACAGTACGCGCATCCCTTCAGAAGTGAGGCCGTCATAGCGTCGGCCATGACGCACGATCTCGACACCCATGTCTTCCTCCAATTGCTTAATGCCCGCGGAGAGTGTCGGCTGAGAAACATTGCAGCTTTTGGCCGCGTTGCCAAAATGGCCTTCACGGTGCAAAGCAAGCAAGTATTCAAAGTTTCTTACGATCATATATTTTCTTCTGATAAAGTTGATTAGATTTTATACTTTCACGAAAAACCCTGCGCACGCTTCGATCCGCGTCCAACCTTGGGCACGTAGCTGGCACGCATGAAAGGCTGCCGCGCGCAGTGCCCATACAGTAGGTTCGACTCGTCATCGACGGTCAGCACCACAACGCACGGGACAGCCAATAGCGCGAACACAGGTGCTTTGCGCTGTGGGCGAGTCGTCCTCATGTAGCTTAGCAGTTGGCGCGTTCTGGAAGGGAGTAAGCGTGAGTGGTGAGGCACGCAACCGCAAAAGGCGGTGCTAAGCTCTTGAGCTGTTCGGGTCGTGGCCGTTGAAGCGGGGAGAGAATGGAGCCTGCCATGGCCGTTGTGGCGCAGCTGGGGAAATCCTGAAAAAGACTTCCTGATTTGGCAAAATCCCCGGACACCAATCGCCGAGCTTTTCGATGATGAAACAAATGACCTTCGCCGATGCCGAGTACGCCGGTAAGCGCAAGCAGACCCGCAAGGAGCTGTTCCTGATAGAGATGGATCGGGTCGTACCCTGGGAGGGTTTGATTGCTCTGATCAAACCTCATTACCCAAAGGGCGAAGGGGGCCGTCCAGCCTATCCGCTGATGGCGATGCTGCGGATTCATCTAATGCAGAACTGGTTCGGTTACAGCGATCCGGCGATGGAAGAGGCGCTGTACGAGACGACGATCCTGCGCCAGTTTTCCGGTCTGAGCCTGGAGCGAATCCCGGATGAAACCACCATCCTCAACTTCCGTCGCCTGCTGGAAAAGCATGAGTTGGCCACCGGTATTCTCGGCGTGATCAATGGCTATTTGGGCGACCGTGGCTTGTCACTGCGACAAGGCACCATCGTCGATGCCACTCTGATTCATGCGCCCAGTTCGACCAAGAACAAGGACGGCAAACGCGACCCGGAAATGCATCAGACCAAGAAGGGCAACCAGTATTACTTCGGTGCCAAAGCTCACATTGGTGTCGACGATGAGTCCGGGCTTGTGCACAGCGTGGTGGTCACTGCGGCCAACGTCGCGGACGTAACCCAAGTCGACAAACTGCTGCACGGTGGTGAGAACGTGGTCTGCGCTGATGCGGGCTATACCGGTGTAGAGAAGCGTGAAGAGCATGAGGGGCGCCAAGTCATCTGGCAGATTGCAGCCCGGCGCAGCACTTACAAAAAGCACGGTAACCGCAGCGCGTTATACAAAGCGATACGTAAGATCGAAAGAGCCAAGGCCCAGGTTCGCTCCAAGGTTGAGCATCCATTTCGGGTGATCAAGCGCCAGTTTGGTTATACGAAAGTGCGCTTCCGAGGCTTGGTGAAAAACACTGTTCAGATGGTGACGCTGTTCGCCCTGTCGAACATTTGGATGGCGCGTCGACATTTGCTCTCCAATGCAGGAGAGGTGCGTCCGTGAAGAGTGAAGTGACTGCTGCGAGGTGCTTGCAGCGGCAAAAAAGGCTGAAATAGACGGCAGGTTTGACCGGGATTTGAGCGGCTACCGTTTTTTGAAAGTGTCGATGGCGAAGTAGCCGGAAAACAGGGGCTACTTCAGACCATCCCTAGTACACCATGCCCCCAGCGTTTCCTTAGCTGCGATTGACGGGCATGCCTGGCGGTAGCTCAATAACAGCCATTTATGGATGAAGGAACGAGGGGAATAAGGCAGATGAAGATATTCACGATTGGATTCACTAAGACCTCCGCGCGGTCCTTCTTCACCAAGTTAAGTGCTTCTGGTGCCAAGCGCCTTGTCGATGTTCGCCTGAATAATGTTTCGCAATTGGCCGGGTTCGCTAAACGCGAGGATCTTCGATATTTTTCCGAGGCGTTGTGTGGGATGGAATATGAACATCTACCAGCACTTGCTCCAACCAAAGACATGTTCGAGGAATATAAAATAAAAGGGGGAGATTGGGATATCTACGCCAGTAAATTTCTGGATTTAATGTCGTCCCGAAAGATTGAGTCAATCGATAAAGAAAAGATTGATAACAGTTGCCTGCTTTGCAGCGAAGACAAGCCCCATCACTGCCATCGGAGGCTAGTGGCCGAGTACCTTGCAGGCAAATGGCCGAATGTTGAGATCGTGCATCTTTAGAGGGGCGACGTAGCTCCACGTTTCCAACGCCTCGTCTGGAGGGCTGAGAGAGACAAAGGCGCGTATCGGCGGGAGCCGGCGCCACACATTGGGCGTACAGAGCAACCTCGCCCGCCACGGCTCGATGTCAGCGCTCAACGAGGCGAGTGGCTCCAGGTGCATTGGCAGACGGGCCGCTGGCTGACGTCGTGGCGATCGGCGGATATGCACTGGGAAGCCCGCCCATGTGTTGGGCTATCATGTTGGCGACGCCTACGCCCAGGTGGGGCGCGGCAGGATCGCCGTCATTTACACCCCAGTTTGGTACTGCTATAGGTCTTCTGGAATAGCCGATACATCAGGACAAATTGAAGTAGCTCAATTAGGAGATATCTAATGTCAACCGGTATGTTTATTCTGCACTCCAACTATACGCCGGCGGGGGACCAGCCAGAGGCGATCGCGCGGCTGCTGTCGGACATAGAAGAAGGTGCGACGCACCAGACGCTGAAAGGTATCACCGGCTCAGGTAAGACCTTCACCATGGCCAATGTGATTCATCGTCTGAAGCGGCCCACGTTGATCTTGGCTCCCAACAAGACGTTGACCGCGCAGCTCTATAGTGAAATGAAGCACTTCTTTCCTGAGAATGCGGTCGAGTACTTCGTTTCGTATTACGACTATTTTCAGCCCGAGATCTATATGCCGGGCACCGATCGTTTCATACCGAAGGACTCGGCCATCAATGACCACCTTGAGCGCCTGCGCCTGTCCACGACCAAATCCTTGATTGAGCGTCGTGACGTGATCGTCGTCGCTTCGGTGTCTTCAATCTACGGCCTGGGTGATCCAGATGCATATCGAGCGCTACAGATCGCTCTGTCCCCTGGGGTCAAACTAAACCAGAGAGAGCTAATTCGTCGCTTGGCTTTGCTGCAATATGATCGCACGGAGCGTACGCTCAAGCGTGCAACGTTCCGCGTCCAAGGTGATGTGATTGACATTTTCCCCGCTGATTCCGAGTACAGGGCGGTTCGGGTGGAACTGTTGGATGACACTGTTGCGTCTGTCCAATGGATGGACCCTGTTACTGGCAAGACGTTGGGAGAGATAGACCATTATTTGGTTTCGCCAAAAACGCTTTTCGCACCGCCCACGAACAAAATAGATTCTGCATCCAAAAAGATACTCGCTGATATGGAAGAGCGGGTTGCCGAGCTGAACAGGAATAATCGCTTGGTCGAGGCAAACAGACTGTACGAGCGGATCACGCATGACGTGGAAATGATGCGCGAGGTCGGCTATTGCTCGGGGATGGAGAATTATTCCTGCTACTTCAGCGACCGAGACGCAGCTTCTCCTCCGATCACGTTGCTGGATTATTTGCCGAAAGACGGGCTGCTGTTCGTCGATGAATCTCATGTCATGGTGCCACAGATATCCGCAATGTACCGGGGGGATCAGGCGCGCAAGGACACGCTGATCGATTACGGGTTCCGTTTGCCTTCATCGAAGAACAACCGGCCATTGAACTTTGACGAGTTCGAGAAGGTCAAGCCTCAGACCATCTTTGTTTCCGCTACTCCGGGCGACTACGAGCTGAGGGTGTCGAAAGGCAGGGTTGTCGAACAGGTTATCAGGCCAACGGGACTGCTTGACCCCAAGGTTGAAGTGCGGAAAGCGGATGGATACATAGATGACCTGCTTGCCGAAATATCGAAGTGCGTGAAGAGAAAGAATCGAGTGCTTGTGACTACGCTGACGAAGGTCAGTGCAGAAGAGCTAACGGATTTCTTGACGGACAACGGGATTCGAGCGCGCTACATGCATTCGGACATAAAAGCGGAGGATCGTGTTGAGATCATCAATGGCCTGCGCGCAGGAGAGTTCGATGTTTTGATTGGGATTAGTCTTTTGCGCGAAGGGCTGGATATTCCAGAGGCATCATTGGTTGCCATTCTCGATGCAGACCGTGCAGGGTTCTTGCGTTCGGCCCATGCGCTCATTCAGATGATCGGTCGAGTCGCTCGGAATGAAAACGGCAAGGCGATCTTGTACGCCGACGCGGTGACGCCGGCGATGAAGCAGGCGATCGATGAGACCAATAGGCGCAGGCAGCTTCAAATTGCCTTTAACGAGGAAAATGGGATTTCTCCAGCCTCGTCTGTGCGAAAACTAGCAGGGGAAGAGACGAATACGGAGGAGCCCACCGTTCATTCCGAGGCTTTCTGCGAGAACTTGTCCGACCTTTGCGATCAGATCACTGCCAAGGAACAGCAGCTACTCGAATTTACCGATACCGGTGACGAGCAGCGCGTCGAAGACATTCGTCATCAGTTGGATGGGTTGTACCGGCAATTCATTTACATCTAATCGTTCGCCGGCATTGAGTTGCATGGCCGACCGATCTGCACCTGGGGCAAGCGGGCAGACGGTCGGCTCATCATTCAACCGGAGGGGTGAGCCGCCGAGGCTCAGTGCCCCGCTTTCCAAGGTGTGTGCCCTACAGCGTCTTGCGACGTGTCAGCGCAAAGCTGGCAACGATCCAACGGCGACCAGCATTTCATCAAATACCGCTCGAACCCTTCCCGGAATGGGGCCACGCTGAGGCCGATAGACGTACAACCCCCATGCCGGAGGTTCTTCGTTCTCCAGCACTCGCACGAGCTTCCCGCTGGCAATGTAGGGGGCGGCCATGTAGTCCGCCAGTTGCGCGAACGCGATCCCGGCCAGCGCCGCTCCCATTTCCATGTCGGCATTGTCTGCGACGAGAGTGGGTGCGGTAGGTGTCCACTGGCGTCCCGCCTTGAAGTGCCAAGGCCAGGGACGGCCGGTATTGATATCCAAGGCCACGGTAACTGGCAGGCTGCTTAGCGCATCGATGTTTGCAGGTACGCCCACTTTCTTGATCAGGCGCGGAGCGGCAACGATGGGGAGTCTCATGTCGGCGGCCTTGCGTGCGACGAAGCGGCTATCGCGCATGAATCCGACCCTGATCCCGACGTCAATCCCTTCGTCAACCGTATTGCTGATGCGATCGGACAGGCGCACATCCAGCGTGATGCCGGGATGGCGCGCGGCCACGCGCTCCAGTGCCGGTAGCACCGCTCTGGTGCCCAAGCTGTGCGGTGCGGTGATGCGAACCGTACCGGACAGAGAGGCCTGCTGGTCGGAGCCAGGCGTTCGCCACAGATCCTCGAACCGCTCCAATGCGGGGCGCACTTGGTCTAGCAGCCCTTCGCCGAAGGCGGTGATGCGCACCTGGCGCGTGCTTCGATGAAACAACACCTCGCCGTAGTGTTGCTCCAGTTGCTGGATGGCACGGGTTACACCTTGCGGAGAAGTCCCCAGCCGGACGGCCGCATCGCGAAAACTGCTGCTTTCGGCCGCCACCCGAAAGATGCGCAGTAGTTCCATTTCCTTGTTCATGACGCACGCCTTATGGCCGATTTCGCTGCTCGTTGATTGTTCCAGATTGTGGAATTATAAAATCGCAACAATTCCATATACAAGGGAGGCGCGGTTGCCCAGACTGACAACACCCCGGAATGCTCCGCTCCGAACAACCCAATAAGGAACGCGAATGAACGCTGCGACTCTCATCACTGCCTACTACGACGCCTTCAACCGCGGTGACCGCGAGGCCATGCTGTCAATGTTGACCGATGACGTCGCGCACGACTTGAACCAGGGCGCTCGTGAGGTCGGTCGCGAAGCCTTCCGCGCCTTCCTGCAGCGCATGGACCGCTGCTATGGCGAGCAACTGCGCGGGATCGTGGTGATGGTCAGCGCCGACGGCCTGTGTGCAGGCGCGGAGTACGTGGTGCATGGCGAATACAAGGTCACGGACGACGGGCTGCCGGAAGCCCAGGGCCAGCGCTACGTGCTGCCGGGCGGCGCGTTCTTCGAGATCCGCGATGGCAAGATCGCTCGTGTCACCAACTACTACAACCTCGGCGACTGGATCGCACAGGTTGGAGGGGACGCCTGAAATGACCAGCGACGTGCAGGTGCTGGTTCATCGTGGTCCGGACATTGCCGAATGGTTCGATGCCGTGGCAGGCCTGCGGGCGAGCGTCTTCCGCAGCTTTCCTTACCTGTACGAGGGCGACACCGAATACGAGAAGCACTACCTCGCTATGTACGCCCGTTCGGCAGACAGCCTGCTGGTACTCGCGCTCGCTGATGACGTGGTCGTGGGTGCGTCCACGGGATTGCCGCTCGGCGATGCGGAGCCGGCCTTCCAGGTGCCGTTCGCCGATCGAGGAATCCCGATGGAGGCAGTGTTTTACTGCGGCGAATCAGTCCTGCTCCCGGCCTTCCGGGGCCTTGGCCTGGGCCATCGCTTCTTTGACGAACGCGAAGCGCATGCCCGTTCGTTGGGCGGCATGCAGTGGACATCGTTCGCGTCGGTGGATCGAGCAGACGACGATCCCCGGCGTCCTTCCAACTACCGCAGTAATGATCCCTTCTGGATCCGTCGTGGCTACGTGCGGCAGTCGGACATGAAGGTTACGCTGCCCTGGAAACAGGTGGGTGAGCCGAGCGAAACCGAGCAGACGCTCACGATGTGGCTGCGCTCCCTGGAGAACGCGAAATGAAAGTAGCAGTTGCGAAATACGCAGTGGGTCAGCCCACGGGCTTCGAGGCATTCGCAGCGCGGCAGCGGCGGGTTCTGGAGGAGGCGAGCCGTGCCGGAGCGGAACTGGCCGTGTTGCCAGAATATCTGTCCCTCGAACTGGCTGCGATGTTCGAGCCTGGCATCCGCCAGGATTTCAACGCCTCGCTGGCCGCGCTGCAGGCCTTGCAGCCTGCGTGGCTGGCCCTGTACACCGACCTGGCGCGCGAGCTGCGCATGACCATTCAGGCCGGTACGTTCTTGACCCGGGTTGGACCGGATCGCTATCGCAACCGGGCGTGGTGGTTTGCGCCGGACGGCACGCGTGACTACCAGGACAAATTGCAGTTGACGGGGTTCGAGAAAGACACTGGCGTCATCGAGGGGGGCGACGAACTCAAAGTGTTCGACCTGAATGGCGTGCGTGCCGGCATCGCTGTCTGCTACGACAGTGAGTTTCCATTGCCCGTGCGAGCCCAGCGAGAGGCGGGTGCACGCCTGCTGTTGGTCCCGAGCTGTACGGACACGAGGGCAGGTGCAACCCGGGTTCGTGTGGGCTGCATGGCGCGGGCACTGGAGAACCGGATGTTCGTCGCACAGGCCGTGACGACCGGAGCTGCTGACTGGAGTCCGGCGCTGGACACGAACACTGGCGAGGCCACGATCTATGCACCCATGGATCGTGGATTCCCCGAGGATGGCATTCTCGCGACTACTTGCGGCACGCAGACATGGGCGATCGGTGATCTTGACGTTGAAGCACTCGAACGAAACCAAGAACAGGCCCAGGTTGCGGTCGATCGTGACTGGGACGGACAGATGTTGCCTGCACTGCGGAAAGCTCGACACTCGGGTCATCAGGTCGCCTAGCCGGTCTCATCTTGATAGCTTCAACTCGATGAGTCGGCTTAGATAGGTCATATCTATCTGCGCATAGATTTTTCCAGTTTGACCAGTTTTGAACTTGCCCCGATGCTGTCGATACATGCAAGAAATATTCATTGATTTGAATGTTTTGCGCTTCTTGGGAACAAACCTGTACTAGCCTGTAAGAGTGCTCGAAGAGCACAGAATTTGTGGCAAAGTTCGGCCGCATATACTATGGGGGAGTATTGTATAATGCGGCGGTGTACCCAAGTAGAGAGGTGTTCGATGCCACACAGTCCGGAAGAAAAGAAGCAAGCACTGACGCGCATCCGGCGCATCAAAGGTCAGGTAGCGACTCTTGAGCAAACGCTTGATGCAGGTGCGGAATGCCCTGCAATTCTTCAGCAGCTTGCGGCCGTTCGTGGGGCAGTCAACGGATTGATGGCAACCGTTCTGGAGAGCTATCTGCGGGAAGAATTTCCCAGTAGCGAAATCAGGAGCGATTCGCAGAACAAGTCCATTGACGAGACCATCTCTATCGTCCGCTCCTATCTGCGATAGAGGCACCAGGGTGCCCTCGGTGAGGGCAAATTTAGTTAGCTAGTAAAGGAAGCGACATCATGAAATCACGTGCAGCAGTTGCCTTCGGGCCAGGAAAGCCGCTGGAAATCGTCGAGATCGACGTCGAGCCGCCGCGCAAGGGCGAGGTGCTCATCAAGATCACGAATACCGGCGTTTGCCATACCGACGCCTTCACCCTGTCGGGCGACGACCCCGAAGGTCTCTTCCCGGTCGTGCTGGGTCATGAAGGTGCGGGTATCGTCGTGGAGGTGGGTGAAGGTGTGACCAGCGTGAAGCCTGGCGATCACGTCATTCCGCTCTACACCGCCGAATGCGGCGAGTGCCTGTTCTGCAAGTCCGGCAAGACCAACCTGTGTGTCGCGGTTCGCGCAACCCAGGGCAAGGGGCTGATGCCCGATGGTACGACTCGCTTCTCGTACAACGGTCAGCCGCTTTACCACTACATGGGCTGCTCGACCTTCAGCGAATACACGGTCGTCGCCGAAGTCTCGCTGGCCAAGATCAACCCGGACGCCAACCCCGAGCACGTCTGCCTGCTGGGCTGCGGCGTGACCACCGGCATCGGCGCCGTGCACAACACGGCCAAGGTACAGCCCGGCGACTCGGTGGCCATCTTCGGCCTCGGCGGCATCGGTCTCGCTGCGATTCAAGGTGCACGCCAGGCCAAAGCGGGCCGCATCATCGCCATCGATACCAATCCGGCGAAGTTCGAACTGGCTCGTACCTTCGGCGCGACCGAATGTCTCAACCCGAAGGACTTCGACAAGCCGATTCACGAGGTTCTGATCGAGATGACTGGCTGGGGTGTCGATCACACCTTCGAGTGCATCGGCAACGTCAACGTGATGCGTTCGGCTCTGGAAGCTGCCCACCGCGGCTGGGGCCAGTCGATCGTCATCGGCGTCGCCGGGGCCGGCAAGGAAATCTCGACCCGTCCGTTCCAGTTGGTCACCGGCCGGACCTGGAAGGGGTCGGCTTTCGGCGGGGTCAAGGGGCGCACCCAACTCCCGGGCATGGTGGAAGACGCAATGAAAGGCGAGATCGATCTCGCCCCGTTCGTCACTCACACCATGGGTCTCGACGAGATCAACCACGCCTTCGACCTGATGCATGAAGGCAAGTCGATTCGCACGGTGATCCACTACTGATCACTCACTATCCATTCAACACCAACCACCAAGGAAATTAACCATGTCCAATCCTGTCATTTCCGGCGACGGCATCTTCTCGCACGTCTTCATCGGCGCCGCCGACGTCCAGAAGTCGGCCGCGTTCTATGACGCCGCTCTGGGTGCTCTCGGCATCAAGAACCTCGGTCCTTTCGGCAACGGATGGGTGCTTTTCGGTCGCGAAAAGCCGGCTTTCATCATCGCCCGTCCGGGCAATGGTGAAGCGCCTTCCAGCAACGGCGTGACGGTCGGCTTTGCGGCCGCCACTCCCGCCGAAGTGGATGCCTTCCACGCCGCCGGCCTTGCCGCAGGCGGCACCGACGAGGGCCAGCCTGGCCCGCGTGGCCACCTGCCGGGTGCCTATGCGGCCTACCTGCGTGATCCGGCGGGCAACAAGGTTTGCTCGTACACCTTCGTCTGAAAGCTAGGAAGCTGAGGGCGTTCTGAAAGGGCCAGCACAAGCCTCTACACGGCGAGCCTATTAGACGGACCGTGTAGAGCGGTGCCCGCTCATGAAGATCGGCCCGCAGCCATGTGCGAAACGCATGGCTGCGGGCATTTGCTTTGAAGCGTGTTTTTCAACCAAGAAGAAATGAGGTCGTTATGAAAGAGCCGGCCAACATCAATACGACGACCGTACAACCCACCCCGACCGCCACCGTGTACGGCATGCCGGCCTATACCGATCGTGCTGCCGCCGTGGGTGAAGTGCACGCGCGCCCGCATCTCTTGATTCAGGCCCCCCGCGGCATATTGCAGCTCGCTTTCATGACCGAAGGCGACCAGGCCAGGGATCAGATGGCGATGAGCGAGTTGTCTCATCGCTTCGGCGTTGCCGAACCCGACCATACTACGCCGCTCCACGGCGTGACATGGGATGAAGGAGACCTGCACTGCGAAAAGCACACCGAGTTCTCGACGTATCTCTGGTGCGCTTCGCTGGATTCCGAGACGGGAGAGCCGTGCGGCGAAAATCCGTTCAAGCATGGATTTGTTCCTCCCGGCCCGGTCGTATCCGGCATCCGTTTGAGACTTCTTCCGTGGACGCCGGAAACGGAGAAGGAGGTCGATCGCTTCGATCCTGCCAGCCTGTGCTACTCGCTGGTGGAGAACGGCTCTGCCGCCATCCTGACCGACTTTCGACAGGATGAGGATGGCCTGACGCAGATCCTCGTCCTGGCCCGCGATTTGACCCCGGCGCGGGCGGGTGCGCTGGCTCAACGTCTGCTGGAGATCGAGACTTACCGCACCTTGGCGTTGCTGTCCCTGCCGTTGACACGATCGATGACGTCGGAACTGCGACGCATGGAGTCGCGCCTTGCGGCGATCACCGACGAGATGTGTACGAGCTTGGTGGAACGGCGCGACAGCGACGTGCTGCTGTCCGAATTGACCGGCCTGGCTGCCGAGCTGGAAGCTGGCGTTGCGGCGAATCTCTATCGCTTCGGCGCCAGCCGTGCCTACTACGAGATCGTCGAGGAAAGGCTGGCAGCGCTTTCGGAAGAGGCCGTATCCGGGTACTGCACCTGGGCGGATTTCCTGCAGCGTCGCATCGCTCCCGCCATGCGGACATGCCAATCCGTAAAGGAGCGCCAGACCAAGCTCTCCGACAAGCTGACCCGGGCCATCGCGTTGCTGCGTTCCTGGATCGACGTCGAGCTTGAACGCCAGAACCGCGATCTGCTTGCGTCGATGAACAACCGGGCCAAGATGCAATTGCGCCTTCAGCAAACCGTCGAAGGCCTGTCGGTCGCGGCAATTTCTTATTACGTCGTGAGTCTTCTCGGCTATTTGCTCAAGGGCATTCCGATGGTTCACGACAGCGTGGCGCCGGTGATGGCGGTTCTGGTGCCTGCGGTGATGCTGACGATCTGGTGGATCGTGCGCAGGATCAGACACGCCCACGGCGACACGGCAGCGGAAGAGAAATCTTCCTGACGAGCTGCCGTCCTGGCGCGCGAGAGCTGCGCCGTTCCTTTGAACATAGGAGAACACCATGGAACGCATCGAACATCACGCCAGCTTTGATGGTTGGCAGGACGTTTATCAGCATGAATCCACGACGCTCGGTTGCACGATGAAAGTCGGCGTCTATCTGCCTCCGCAGGCACAGCACGGCAAGGTGCCGGTGCTGTACTGGCTTTCAGGCCTCACCTGCACCGAGCAGAACTTCATCACCAAGTCCGCCGTCCAGCGCTACGCAGCCGAACATGGCATTGCCGTCGTCGCGCCCGATAGCAGCGCTCGCGGCGAAGGCGTTGCCGACGATCCCGCCTATGACCTCGGACAGGGGGCAGGTTTCTACGTCAACGCCACGCAGGAACCCTGGGCTGCGAATCATCGGATGTATGACTACGTGGTGCAGGAACTACCGGCGCTGATCGAGGCCCACTTTCCCGTGACAGCGGAGCGGAGCATCAGCGGCCATTCCATGGGGGGACACGGTGCTCTGGTCATCGCCCTGCGCAACCCGGGCCGTTATCGAAGCGTCTCGGCCTTCTCGCCCATCGTCGCGCCCACCCAGGTTCCCTGGGGACACAAGGCCTTCGAGGCGTACCTGGGCAGCGACCGGGAGGCGTGGAAGCAGTACGACACCGTGGAGCTGATTCGCACCGTGCAGGAGCGTCTGCCGCTGCTGGTGGATCAGGGTTTGGGCGACGAGTTCCTGGAGAGTCAGCTTCAGCCCGATCTGCTGCGCAAGGCCTGCGACGAGACGGGGCACCCGCTCACGTTGAATCTGCGCCCAGGCTACGACCACAGCTACTACTTCATTGCCAGTTTCATTGGCGAGCATATGGCACACCACGCATCGGCGCTGAAACGCTGAGAGAGAGGAGATCAGGTCATGACAAAGACCTCCAAAAACCGACATCACGTCGTCATTATCGGAGCGGGCTTCGGCGGGATCGAGGTTGCCAACCAGCTTGCTGGTGCCGAGGTCGATGTGACGATCATCGACCGGCGCAATCATCACCTGTTCCAGCCGCTGCTTTACCAGGTCGCAGGGGCATCTCTCTCGACATCCGAGATCGCCTGGCCTATTCGCTATCTATTCCGAAATCGCCCGGAAGTGAACACCTTGATGGCGGAAGTGGAAGGTATCGACCAGGACGCGCGTCAGGTCATTCTCAACAATGGCTCGCGCCAAACCTACGACACGCTCGTACTCGCGACAGGTGCTACCCATGCCTATTTCGGACACGACGAATGGGGGGCTTTCGCGCCGGGGTTGAAGACGCTGGAAGATGCCACGACCATTCGAGGCCGAATCCTCGCGGCTTTCGAGGAGGCCGAGCGCACGAGCGATCCTCAGCAGCGTGCCGCGCTGCAGACGTTCGTCATCATCGGTGGTGGTCCCACCGGGGTTGAATTGGCCGGGACCATCGCCGAGCTTGCACGAGACACGCTGGCGCGTGACTTCCGCTCGATCGACCCGAGCACGTCCCGGGTTGTACTGATCGAGGCGGGCCCGCGTCTGTTGTCCGTCTTTCCAGAGGATCTTTCGGCCTATACGCGCCAGGCACTCGAAAAGCTCGGGGTCGAGGTCGTGCTGGGTACGCCGGTCACCGAATGCTCGGCCGACGGCGTGGTGTATGGCGGCAAGCCTCTTTCGGCCAAGACCATCGTTTGGGCCGCCGGCGTCCAGGCGTCTCCCGCGGCTCGCTGGTTGGGTGCTGCGTCTGATCGTGCGGGTCGAGTGGTCGTTGGTCCCGACCTGACGGTGGCCGGTCGCCCGGAGGTCTTCGCCATCGGCGATACCGCCTCGTGCACCATGGCTGATGGGAAGCCCGTACCGGGCATCGCCCCCGCCGCCAAACAGCAAGGCAAGTACGTCGCCAACCTCATTGGACGGCGTTTGAAAGGCAAGCCCGCTGACGGGCCTTTCAAATACCGGCATCAGGGGAACCTGGCCACCATCGGCCGCAGCCTGGCCGTAATTGACATGGGGCGGGTTAAGCTGCGTGGAGCCTTTGCGTGGTGGATCTGGAAGCTCGCGCATATCTACTTTCTGATCGGTACGCGAAATCGTCTCAGCGTCGCGTTGAGCTGGGTATGGAACCATAGCATCGGCTACCGCGGCTCTCGCATCATCATGCATGCGATTAGCGACAAAGAGCCCACGGCGTTGGATAAATCCGGCTCTCTGGATTGAGGTGCACACCTTATCGGAACGTCAACTATCAGAAATACCAGGGAGAGGAACTTGACCGATCTATTCACGACAAAGCCCAAGCCTCCCTTGGCCGAACTCCTGCGGCCCAAGACGCTGGATGAATTCGTCGGGCAACGGCACTTGCTCGGCCCCGGCAAGCCGCTTCGTCTCGCGTTCGAGGCGGGCAAGTTGCACTCGTTCATCCTCTGGGGGCCGCCAGGCGTGGGCAAGACCACCCTGGGGCGCCTGGCCGCCAGTGCGACCGACAGCCGATTCATCGCCATCTCGGCCGTGCTTGCCGGGGTGAAGGACATCCGGCAAGCCATCGACGAGGCCCAGGCAGAACTGGGCAACCATGGTCGATCGACGGTGCTTTTCGTCGATGAGATCCATCGCTTCAACAAGGCGCAGCAGGATGCCCTACTGCCCCATGTCGAGTCGGGGCTCCTGACCCTGGTGGGGGGAACGACCGAGCATCCGGGGCTGGCGGTCAATTCCGCTCTGCTCTCACGCGCGCAGGTCTATACCCTCGAACCGCTGTCCGGCGACGAACTGAACCAGCTCTACGAACGCGCACTGCCGCATCTCCAGGGCGTCACGTTGGACGCGGACGCGCTGGATCTGCTCAAGGGCTTTGCCGATGGCGATGGCAGGCGCTTCCTCAATCTGCTTGAGCAGGTGACGAATGCTGCGTCGGGCGCGGGCAAGGCCGTGGTCGATGGCGAGTTTGCCAAACTGTCCACCAGCCCATCACTGCGCAGGTTCGACAAGGGCGGCGACGAGTTCTACTGGCAGCTCTCCGCCTTCCACAAGTCGCTGCGGGGCTCCGACCCCGACGCGGCCCTGTACTGGCTGGCCCGCATCCTCGACGGCAGCGGCGACGTCAGCCAGGTGACGCGCCGCATGATCGTGGTGGCCAGCGAAGACATCGGCAATGCCGACCCGCAGGCGCTGCAACTGGCGCTCAATGCCGCGCTGGCTTATGAGAGGCTGGGTTCCCCTGAAGGCGAAATACCGATTGCCCACGCGGCGACCTACCTTGCTGCCGCCCCCAAGTCGAACGCTGCCTATGCCGCCTGGAACAAGGCGAAGGCCTTCGTCAAGAACAGCGGCTCCCTGCCTGTGCCTCTCCATCTTCGCAATGCGCCGACGAAGCTGATGCAGCAGATGGGGTATCACGAAGGCTACCGCTATGCCCATGACGAGCCCAACGGCTATGCCGCTGGGCAAAGCTACTTTCCCGAGGGCGTGGCGCGGCCGGGCTGGTATCAGCCAACGGACAGAGGTGTTGAGCGCAGGCTGGGAGAAAGGCTTACTTGGCTGCGCTCGCTGGATGATGGGACGCTGCCAGAGGCGGACGCCTGACCGGTCGCCTCCGAAACCGGCTCATCGCGACTTCACGAACTACAGGAACAGGATAAGAACATGTCAGCCACTTCTTTCGGTGCATCCTCGGCGAATATCAGCCGGGGACGCGTTGCCCGCTATCTGCGCACGGAGTCTGGTGCTGCGGTGCTGCTGGTGATCGTCACGGTCGTGGCGCTGGCGTGGGCGAACTCGCCGCTATCCGATGCCTATTTCGCGTTGTGGCACCTGGACGTCGGGTTTGACTTCGGGCCGCTGGGCATGCACATGGATCTGCATCACTGGGTCAACGACGGCCTGATGGTGGTCTTCTTCTTCCTGATCGGCCTGGAGGTGCGTCAGGAGTTCGCCCACGGATCGCTCAGGGACCGCAGCCGTGCCCGTCTCGCTCTGATCGCGGGTGTCGCAGGTGTCGTGCTTCCCGCGCTGGTGTATGTCCTGATCGTGGGGCTGGCCGGAAGTGAAGGCCTGCACGGGTGGGGGGCGGTGGTCGGCACCGATACGGCATTCATGCTGGGCACCCTGGCGATCGTCGGCCCGCGGCTATCCGGTCAGTTGCGCGTGTTCCTGCTCACCCTGACCGTGGTCGATGACTTCCTCGCCGTGTCCATCATCGGCATCGTCTATAGCGAGGAGATTCGGATCGTCCCGTTGTTGATCGCCCTCGCCAGTCTCGTTGCGTTGTGGTGGCTAGGGCGCACCCGCCAGTGGCGGGCAATGCCGTATGTGCTGATCGTGATCGTGCTGTGGCTCGCAACCGTGTACTCCGGCATCCATGCCTCTCTCGCCGGGATGGCCGCGGGGCTGCTGATCCCCGCCTACGCGACGCAACGTCACAAGGTCGTCGCGGCAAAACAACTGTTCCGCGACTTCTGGCAGTCTCCGAGTGCCGCATCGGCCCGCGCGGTGGACTGCGGGCTGTCCCGGGGTATCTCGGTGAACGAGCGATTGCACGAGTTCCTGCGGCTGCCGACGGCGCTGCTGATCGTGCCGGTGTTCGCCTTGGCGAACGCCGGAGTGGACGTGCGTGGCGGGCTGCTCGCCGAGGCCTTCGGCTCGCCAGTCACGTGGGGCGTCATCGCAGGGCTCGTGCTCGGCAAGCTCGTGGGCATCGGGCTCATCACGCTCGTCGCCGTCCGTCTCGGCCTGGGCCGGCTGCCCGAGGGCGTCGGGGTGGGGAGCGTGTTCGGTGGTGCGGCACTGTCCGGGATCGGCTTCACCGTGTCGCTGCTGATCATCGGGCTCGCGTTCGGCACGACCTCCGACCTGGGCCGCCAGGCGACGGTCGGCGTGCTCGTGTCGATGGTGTTCGCCACGTTGCTCGGGTGGCTGATCTTCAAGGTCGCCGCCAAGCGGTGGGGTGAGAAGACCGCTGACCTGCCGATGGTGCTTGAGCCACCGGTCGATCCGGAGATCGATCACATCCGCGGGCCGGAGGACGCCCAGCTCACACTCGTCGAGTACGTGGACTTCGAGTGCGCGTACTGTGCGCACGCGACCGGTTCTTGGGACGATCTGCGTGCCCACTTCGGGGACGACCTGCGGTATGTGGTGCGCCATCTGCCGCACCACCCGCACGGGCCGATCGCCGCGCGGGCGTCCGAGGCAGCGGCGAACCAGGGGATGTTCTGGCCGTGGCTGGAGTTCGTGTTCACCCGTCAGCATGCGCTGGAGCGCGAGCATCTGATCGGCTACGCCGCCGAGCTTGGGCTCGACGTCGAACGGTTCATCGCGGATCTCGACAGCACCGCGGTGATCGAGCGTGTCGAGCGCGACCTCGCCAGTGCGGTCGCCAGCGGTGCGCACGCCACGCCGACGTTCTTCGTCGAGGGTCGTCGTCTGCGCGGCAGCTACGACGCCCGCACTGTCACCGCGGCGCTCGAAGCCAGTCGCCGCGGCCCACGAACTCAGGAAGTCCCGTCCTGAGCGGGACGAACTACAGGATAAGAACATGCCAAACAATTCTTTCGGTGAATCCTCTTGTACCGCTGCGGCCAGCGGCCTCGTGCAGGTGCGCGGGGCGCGCGAGAACAACCTCAAAGAGGTGGACGTTTCCATCCCGCGTAACGCGCTCGTGGTGTTCTCGGGAGTCTCCGGCTCCGGGAAGTCCTCGCTGGCCTTCGGCACCATCTATGCCGAGGCTCAGCGACGTTACTTCGAGTCGGTGGCCCCCTATGCGCGGCGATTGATCGACCAGGCCGGCGTGCCCGACGTCGATGCGATCGACGGCCTCCCGCCGGCGGTGGCGCTGCAGCAGCAGCGTGGCTCCAGCAACGCGCGTTCCTCCGTGGGCAGTGTGACCACCCTGTCCAGCCTGGTGCGGATGATGTATTCGCGCGCCGGCGCCTACCCAGCCAACCAGCCGATGCTGTACGCCGAGGATTTTTCGCCCAACACGCCGCAGGGAGCGTGCCCGACCTGCCACGGCCTGGGCCATGTGTACGAGGTGACCGAGGCCATCATGGTGCCCGATCCCTCCCTGAGCATCCGCGAGCGGGCGATCGCCTCCTGGCCCCCCGCCTGGCAAGGCCAGAACCTGCGCGACATCCTGGTCAGCATGGGCTACGACGTTGACCGACCGTGGAAGGACCTGCCGAAGAAGGATCGCGACTGGATTCTGTTCACCGAGGAAACACCGACGGTGCCGGTGTACGCCGGCTTCACGCCCGCCGAGACCCGCGCCGCGCTCAAGCGCAAGATGGAGCCGAGCTACATGGGCACCTTCACCGGTGCTCGCCGGTATGTGCTGCACACCTTTGCCAACACCCAGAGCGCGCTGATGAGAAAGCGCGTGTCCCGGTTCATGGAGGGCAAGCCGTGCCCCACCTGCCACGGCAAGCGGCTCAAGCCCGAGGCGTTGTCGGTCACCTTCGCCGGCGTGGACATCGGCGCGTTCATGCAGATGCCGCTGGACCAGTTGGCGGCCTTGCTCGAACCCATTGCCCAGGGTGATTTCCGCGCCCATGCAGCGGGGGCGGCTACGGACAAGGAAGCGACCCGGCGCGACCGTGCCCAACGCGCGGCCTCCGGTCGTGCCGTACACGCGGTATCGCCCGACGTGCGCCGCACCTCCGCGCTGTCGGAAGAAAAGCGCCTCGCCGCGCAGCGCCTGGCCGGTGGCGTGATGGCACGCCTGCGCCAACTGCGCGGGCTGGGCTTGGGCTACCTGACGCTGGACCGGGCCACGCCGACGCTTTCGGCTGGCGAGTTGCAACGCCTGCGGCTGGCTACGCAATTGAGTTCCCTGCTGTTCGGCGTCGTGTACGTGCTCGACGAGCCCTCGGCGGGGCTGCACCCCTCCGACAGCCAGGCCCTGTACGACGCACTCGATCGGCTGCGCGACGCAGGCAACTCGGTGTTCGTGGTGGAGCACGACCTGGAACTGATGCGCCGCGCGCAATGGCTAGTGGATGTCGGGCCGGATGCCGGGGAGCGTGGCGGCCGCGTGCTCTACAGTGGCGAGCCGGATGGCCTGCGCAAGATTGCCGAATCGCGCACCGCCCGTTACCTGTTCGACGAGATCCCCGCGCCGGGGAGCCGGGCACGCGAAGCGATCGGCTGGCTGGAGCTGCAGGGCGTCCACCGCCACAACCTGCATGGCGTGGACGCACGCATTCCGCTGGGCGTGCTGACGGCCGTCACCGGCATCTCCGGCTCGGGCAAGTCCAGCCTCGTCGCGCAGGCCCTGCCGGAGCTGGTGCTGCTGCACCTGGGCCACGAGCCGGAAGACGATGTAGCCGAAAGCGCCACCAGCGAAGGGCCGGCAGTGATCGAAGCGACCGGCGGCCATCTGGCGGGCGACGTGGACGCCGTACAGCGTCTGGTGCAGGTGGACCAGAAACCGATCGGGCGCACGCCGCGGTCGAACCTAGCCACCTACACGGGCCTGTTCGACCATGTGCGCAAGCTGTTCGCTGCCACGCCCGATGCGCGACGCCGCCGCTACGATGCCGGACGGTTCTCGTTCAACGTCGCCAAGGGGCGCTGCGAGACCTGCGAGGGCGAGGGCTTCGTCAGCGTGGAACTGCTGTTCATGCCCAGCGTGTACGCGCCGTGCCCGACGTGCCATGGCGCACGCTACAACGAGGCCACGCTGAAGGTGCAATGGAACGGGCGCAACATCGCCGAGGTGCTGCAGATGACCGTGGACGAAGCCAGCGAATTCTTCGCGGGTGAAGACGCTGTGGCAAGGCCACTGCAACTGCTGCGCGATATCGGACTGGGCTACCTGCGCCTGGGGCAACCGGCCACCGAGCTTTCCGGTGGCGAGGCGCAGCGTATCAAGCTGGCGACCGAGCTTCAGCGCAGCCAGCGCGGCCGAAGCCTGTACGTGCTCGACGAGCCGACTACCGGGCTGCATGCGTCGGACGCCGACCGGCTGCTGGTGCAGTTGCAGCGCCTGGTCGATGCCGGCAATACCGTAGTGATGATCGAACACGATATGCGCGCGGTGGCCCAGGCCGATTGGGTGATCGACGTGGGGCCTGGTGCAGGCGCTGCCGGCGGCAGCATCGTGGTGGCGGGCTCCCCTCAGCAGGTGGCCCGAACGTCTGGCAGCAGAACCGCTCCGTTCCTTGCACAGGAGTTGGCGCGGGCCGAGTAGCTCAGTTCGCCAAATGTTGCCAGTTTTCGCGGGGCATTGATCGTCGCCACACGACGGTGGCGATCAATGCCCGAATCGCGTCATCCTTCCTGAGTCAGAGCAAGATAGGGATTGTTGGGCGGTATTTCGGCGAGTGCCAAGGACCCATCTTCGAGGAGGTAGCCATGCAGTCGGCGGGACTTCCTCGGGCCCGTGACTTCACAGGTCCAAATGTTCAGGCCATTGGGCTGCTTTCGATGTAGCTGCAGCTTCTCGAAGCGCTTCTGCACCCACTGCCAATCCTGTTGACTCTCCTGCTTGGCGAGTGCGGCCACTTCGGGATGCTCCTGCGCATAGCGTTGGAACACACCCGGGCTGACCAGGTAGGCCGTGTCATTCACCGTATGCACGAGTGCCTTCGCGTCGTTGATGATGAGCCGTCGTGAGGCGATTCCCTGCTTCAGCCAAACCATGAACTGTTCCCCGGATGGCTTCGTTGCCGATGACCCAGGCGTAGGCGCGGGTGCAGGTGCAGGCGATGGAATGGACGTCGCGGCTGTTGCTGGCGCGGGGGTGTGGAGGAACTCCTCGGCATCCTGGCCAACGCCGGCCGACTCACCCAAGCCCACCATCGCGAGCAAATCCTCCATGACGTCGGGCACGGGCTGGGCTGCGGGCGGTGAAACGATGGTGGTGCTGTCGCCCTCCCAAATCGGAGGCTCTTGACCTCCCTGCGCTGGGTTCACCGAGACGGTAGGCGCGGGAGCCGACATGCTGGCGTCGTTTTCCGCGGGCGTCGCGTCGATCTCTACCGTGCCCGCGAAAGGTGCTGGTCGCTCGCCAGACTCCCAGATCAGCGCGGGAGCGAGACGCAACAGGGTGAACGAATGGGACCAGCCGGTCGTGCTGGTCACGGTCGCGCGCCAGACCGCCTTGCCGTCCGGTGTGGGCTGCAGCATGCCGTGGTCCTGCAGCACATTGAACACGGCGGTGTTGTTCGCAGGAATGCCATCGATCCCCTGAGACAGGAGGTGTGCGCGCAGTTTGTCCGAAACCGTCTTGCTCACCAGCCACAAACCATCCTCGGTGAGCCAGCCATCGGAGGCTTCCGGCTGGTTCAGCTTCAACTGTTCCTTGAGCAGGTAGCGCAACCCGTCCAGCAGCTTGCGTTGCAGTGCGTGCTTGGGCGCGGCCATGGCGCGCGCCGGATCGCCGCCCAGCTCCTGGGCCACCGACGCCCGGTCTGCTTGCACGACGAGTTCCCCCAGTACACCGGCATGTTCGTACTGACCGGCCAGCACATAGAGCAGCGGTGCCCAGAGAGCCGGATAGTCGCTGAGCCAGTCCAGGACGTGGCGGTCGAGCAGTTGGCGATAGAGCAAGCCTGTTGCGGCGCTGTGCAGGCGGTATTCGCGGTCGTCACGGTAGCGAAATCGGTACGCCTGGTGCAGCGGGCCATGCCACGGATGCCAAGTACTGCCGTCGGCCAGTTCGACGTGTAGATCGACGGCGATCTTGCCAATATCGTGGAGCAGCGCAGCATAGGCAACGGCGGCGGTCCAGGCTTCGGACTGGGCCGCCTGGTCTTCGGGACTGGCACCGATGGGCAGCAGATGGGACTGCCGCAGTTTCAGGCTGTAGGCGACGATCTCCAGGCCGTGGTCGAGCATGCCGCCCGGGTAGGCATGGTGATGCGCCTCGGAGGCCGGGAAGGCCTGGACCAGTTCGGCATAGCGTTCCAGGGGCGTGCGATACAGGGTGGCGAATTGCCTACGCGAGAGCGAGGTACGCTGCCAGATGTGCTCCAGCAGCTTCTGCCGGCGTGGGGTGGCCAGCAGCGATGCGGCCGACTCAGGACGCAGCAGCCCTTTCGGGAGGGCGGTGACGGGTGGTGGCGTCGGTGCGGCAGCGACCGGGGGCCGTTTTCGCTGGAACAGGGAAAGCATGTGGGTGTCCTGATGACGGGCCGACCGGGAGGCCTTTTGGCCTTTTCGAGGTAGGGCCTTTCCCCTTGCACCCCATTCCCTTGCCATTTCGGCCCTTTGGCCTTTAACCGTTTCGGTATAGCGAGGCCTGGGTTGCGGCTCCAGCGTCAATGTGGAACCCGCTCGAATGCATTGGACGGCGACCCGGCGCTGGCCTCTGCCTATGCTGTGGGAACGCTGCTTCCGCCAGGTAGGTTGTTCTCACTCAGGCGACTAAGTTGACAGACGCGACAAAGGCGACTAGAGTGAATCCTGTCCCAAACCTACTCGGGAGATGACCATGCCCACTGCCATTGAATTCATTGCCGACCGTCTGCCGCGCGTCACGGTGGAAGATGTACGCCGCTTCGCGGATACCGTCGAAATCCGGGATGCCACGGCTTTCGCGGCCGAGTTGCAGGCGTTCGTCCACGAGCGTGTGGAAGCGGTGACACTGCCCGCCAACTTGGAGGGGGAGACCGTTGGGCAGGCCCTTGCACGCAAGGCGGCCGCGCTGCGCGCCGACACGCGCTGGGCACCGAATGAAACCGACGTCCAGCGAGGCCGCGCCGTGCTGCTGGAAACCTTCAACCAGCCGCACAACCTGCCGCCCGCGGAGTTCGCCAAGCTGGCGGACAAGTCGCGCCAGCAGATCTACAAGGACATCCTCGCGCGTCGGCTGCTGGCGCTGAACGTGGGGCCGCGCGGTCAGAAGCTGCCCGACTGGCAGCTCGACCCGGTGAAACAGCAGTTGACCCAAACCGTGCTTCAGGAGGTCGAGGGTATCGATCACTGGACGATCTACCGCGCACTGTCCGAACCGCTCGAAGGCTTGGGTGGGCGCTCGCCGGTGGATGCGGTGACGCATGGCACGATCGATGACGTGGCCGAGGCCGTGTTCAACGTGCTGGGCGTCCAGGTGCATTGAAGCGAGATCGCCATGAGCCACGAGCTGCCTTCGTTCCTGATCGATGCCGGTGAACTGCTCCAGCATGTGAGCCGCGTCGTCTATCGGGGCAGCCCGCTGTACTATGGTCGCAGCAGCACGAATCGCTACGATGACCCGGCGGGGGCCTACGGCGTGCTCTACCTGGGGCGCGACCTGCCCACGGCGCTGATGGAGTCGGTGTTTCACAAGCACCAGTGGCTTGAAGACACGAAGCGCTCCATCGCCCTGAAGGAGGTCCACGCCCGGATGGTCCGCGCCGTGGGCGTGCTGGACGACGTGCTCCTGGCCGACCTCACGGCGCCGGGCGTCATGGCGGGCTACTTCGGCCTGAATCTGGAGCAGTTGGCGAGCCGCGACTACACGCACACGCAGCAGGTGTCCGCTCAGGTGCATGCGATGGTCGGCGACGACGGCCAGCCGCTGTTCGACGGGGTGCTCTATCCGTCGCGCAACAACTATCCCGCCGCGAGCATCGCCCTGTTCGAGCGTGCGGGAACGAAGGTCAGCGTTGTCGAGGACATCGACCTGGTTGACCATGTGGACTGGCCGCGTTTCGTTGCCACCTACCGCATCGGCGTGGAGCCCGACCCCGGCCCGGTGGAACCGGATGACGAAGCGTCCTGAAGCAGCAAGAAAACACATTGAAGCCCGAAACGGAATGAAGTGGAGCAAACAGGAATAGGCATTCCTCAGTAGCAGGAGACGACCATGAACACGACGACCCGCACCAGTACCGCAGAACGCCTCGGCCGTACCTTTGGCCGCGGATGGCGCGTCTATGCGCGTGGCGAACGGCGGGTATCGAATTGGTTGGTGGCCAAAGGGGTGCCTTCGGTTGGTGCCACAGTGCTGCTGTGGGTGGTCAAGCTGGCTGTGCTGGGCGCGCTGCTCTACGCCGCCTTCTGGTTCGCACTCGTGTTGCTGGGAGTCGTGGTGGCGGGATGGGCGGCGGCTGCCAATACATCGGAAGAAGACGAGTGGCCGTTCACCGACCTCACCGAACTGCGCAAGACACCCGGCTACGATCCCAATCTGTACAACGATACGTCGCACGAGTTGTACACCGACGACTGATCGGCACCGCGCTACTTGGGGTCGTTTGCGGGAGAGGGCGAAATCCTACGCTAAGGCTTTGGCCAACGATATTCTCCGGTAAGATTGATGTGTTCCCAGGGGATAGGAGAAGTCGCTTGATATCTAGTATGACGTCTGTCGCACCTGCTTGATCGCGGCCGCGATAGCTAGATCGCGTTGCTCCTCTTCTCCATCCGCGTTCCAAGCTGCGGAAAGGCACCCATAAGCGTACGCCTGGTCGAGCAGGCGACGCGGATCGACGTCCAGCGCACGAGAGAATGCGTCCGCCATCTGTGCAATGCGTCTAGGATCGAGACAAAGGTCGTCTCTGTCAGCCGGATCGTAGAACATATTGGCGGCGCCAAAGCCCACTTCACCGACCAGACCGACGGGATCTATCACCAGCCAGCCGCGACTGGAGAACATGATGTTTTCATGATGCAGATCGCCATGTAGCCCACGCAGTTCCGAGGCATTGCTCATCATTTGATCGGCTATAATCGCCGCGTGGACGTAGTCAGTTTGACAACCTGCGTTTTGATCATCGCGCGCCCGCTGAAACAAAGCTGCAAAGCGATCCCGGATCGGGAGAAGGGCAGAAGGCAGGGGTTCCTCAGATGCGGCATACAGCTTCGCCATTAGTTCCGCTGCAATTTCGGTCGCCTGGTAGTCGCCGTGCTCGGCAACGATGTGAGAGAGCATTCGCTCCCCGGCATATTCGAGCAACATCAGATTGTTCTCACGACCGAGCAACCGGACTGCTCCCCTCCCATTGCGCCATACCAGATAGTCGGCCCCGCGCAGTTCATCAGCAATGTCTTCTATAGGTTTCAATCCCTTGACGATTGCAGGAGTCCCGTCTGGCAATGAAACTTTCCAAACGAGGCTGGAAAAGGTGTCCGCAATGAGAACAGGTTGCGAAACGTGCCAATGAGCAGGAAAAACAGGCGGCATGAACATCAACCCCAAGTCAGAGGGTCCAATCGCAGATAGAAGGCAAGGCGTTCGCGGTCGGGGGCTTCGATCCCCAATACATTGAATAGGACAGCGAAGGCGCGCTCTGCTTCATCTGGCGCTGCCCAGTTCTCTTCGGCGTTAGCAATCATGAGTGCCAAATCGGCATAGCGATCTGCTGTTCCGAGCCGCCCAAGGTCGATCAGACCCGTGCATTGAAGAGTTTTAGGGTCCACCATGAAGTTCGGCATGCAGGGATCACCATGGCAAACAACCATATCGGTGCGCTCTTGGTCGAGCCGCACCGGTAGCTCTCGTTCGACACGAGCCAAAAGATCGAGCTGCGGCGTACTCTTGTCCTCGTCCGGTAAGAAGTCGGGATTGACGGCATTGCGGGACACCACATCAACGGCGCGTCCGAACATTCGCGACAGCCTGCGCTCAAACGGACATTGATCAACCGATAGGCTGTGAACAGCGCCAAGTTGCTGCCCCATTGACGGCCACGCTTTGAGCAAATCCGCTCCAGACAGATCAGCCGCCGGTACTCCCGGAATTGCCGTTATCACCAAGCATGCACCCTCCTGTTCCTCCTGCCAGTTGATCACCTCGGGGCAAGCCACACCTCGACCTTTGAGCCAAATGAGGCGGTCACGCTCTCCAGCGAGCTCACCGCGGCGGGAAGCAGGTGCGATTTTCGCGAAGGCATGCCCGTCACCACGTCGAAAAACAAAATCACCAGATTCTCCGCCTCTGACAGGCAACCAGTCAGAATGCGATTCACCAAAAAAAATATTAGTTCGATTCAATGGAGGTTCCTTCAGTTTTCTGATGAAGCGCGGAGGTGGCTCAACCTGCGAAAAGAAACGAGTTGCTACGTAAGTCCGAGAACATGCTTTCCATGGTCTCTGAGCTCGCCTTTGGGACCGACATATCGGTAGAGAGTGACGCGCTCGATGCCGAGTTCCTTGCAGAGATCGGAAACTGAAGTATCGCGCTGGGCCATGGCGGCTTGCGCGAGACGCACCTGAGCTTTGGTGAGCGCGAATTTTCGTCCGCCCTTGCGACCGCGCGCTCTCGCGGAGGCGAGACCCGCCATGGTGCGCTCTCGGATCAGATCCCGCTCGAACTCGGCCAAGGTGGCGAAGATTCCGAACACCATGCGACCGGACGCAGTCGTGGTGTCGATCTGAGCGCCCTTTCCAGTCAGAACCCGCAGGCCGATCTTGCGGTCTGACAGCTCCTTCACCGTGTTGACCAGATGGGCAAGCGATCGTCCGAGGCGATCGAGCTTCCAGACCACCAGCACATCGCCGTCACGCAATGACTTGAGGCAGGCAGTCAAGCCAGGGCGATCATCACGACCGCCGGAAGCAAGATCATCATAGATATTGTCCCGTTCGACACCTGCGGCGCGCAAGGCGTCGTGCTGCAGGTCGAGAGACTGCGAGCCATCGGCTTTGGAGACGCGGGCATATCCGATCAGCATGTATCACAAACGTTCGATTATGTGACAGTGTGAGCCAGAACGTGCCGGTCGTCAAAAATTGTCACTTAACCCGTAATTCTGTCTAAGGCATACAAAGGGTGTTTATGGTTAGTAAAGTGACGGCGCAAGACAGCATCGTGCAGGGGACTTGTCGTTTTCAGAAGACGGCTGCACTGAACGTCAGAAGCCGACTGCACTATAGCAGCGGAGGGGTTGGATCCATCAGGCAACGACGGGCTGCTGCCGGCCATCAGCGGACGCAGGGAGGACTTTCCGCAACCGGCCGTTCGATGCGGCACCGATGGCCTTCGCGCAGGGGTAGTGAATCCGCCAGGATTGACTTGCGCTGCCCTACCTCTCACTAGTGAGGGGCGGCAGCGCATCAAGCGGTGAGCGCACTCCGGCACCGCCAACTTTCAGCACATGCGTGTAAATCATCGTCGTAGAGACGTCGGAATGGCCGAGCAGATCCTGCACGGTTCGAATGTCGTAACCGCTGCGGAGCAAGGCCGTCGCGAACGAGTGGCGGAGGGTGTGCGGTGTGGCGGGCTTCGTGATGCCTGCTTGTTCTACGGGGCACTGTTGCAAATAGTCGGTGGTGATAAACTTATCATCCCCTTTTGCTGATGGAGCTGCACATGAACCCATTCAAAGGCCGGCATTTTCAGCGTGACATCATTCTGTGGGCCGTACGCTGGTACTGCAAATACGGCATCAGTTACCGTGAGCTGCAGGAGATGCTGGCTGAACGCGGAGTGAATGTCGATCACTCCACGATTTACCGCTGGGTTCAGCGTTATGCGCCTGAAATGGAAAAACGGCTGCGCTGGTACTGGCGTAACCCTTCCGATCTTTGCCCGTGGCACATGGATGAAACCTACGTGAAGGTCAATGGCCGCTGGGCGTATCTGTACCGGGCCGTCGACAGCCGGGGCCGCACTGTCGATTTTTATCTCTCCTCCCGTCGTAACAGCAAAGCTGCATACCGGTTTCTGGGTAAAATCCTCAACAACGTGAAGAAGTGGCAGATCCCGCGATTCATCAACACGGATAAAGCGCCCGCCTATGGTCGCGCGCTTGCTCTGCTCAAACGCGAAGGCCGGTGCCCGTCTGACGTTGAACACCGACAGATTAAGTACCGGAACAACGTGATTGAATGCGATCATGGCAAACTGAAACGGATAATCGGCGCCACGCTGGGATTTAAATCCATGAAGACGGCTTACGCCACCATCAAAGGTATTGAGGTGATGCGTGCACTACGCAAAGGCCAGGCCTCAGCATTTTATTATGGTGATCCCCTGGGCGAAATGCGCCTGGTAAGCAGAGTTTTTGAAATGTAAGGCCTTTGAATAAGACAAAAGGCTGCCTCATCGCTAACTTTGCAACAGTGCCCCTGCGTGCGCTGCTGCCATGTCCACTACCTGACGCCGGTGATGGTGATGGCCTCGCCGGAGCGGGAATTTCTTAACCTCGACGAATTTAGACGATCGGCGGGCGAGGGGATGTCGTGGCAAGGTCCGCCTTGCGCTGCTCCGCAAGGGCGACACCAGCGGGTTCGTCGGCGGCCACGCCTAGCGCGACCGCAACCAAGCGTCGAAAAAGTATACGCTCGTCACCCGCCGTCTCCTGTGCTGAGAGTCTCAGGCCGATCGGCCGGCAGGGCTCAATGTCAGCAAACGCGTGATGAGCGGTGGCCTTCAACAGTGATAAGGCGGCACCAGAGAAAAATCACTCAGGGTCAATGCCAGCGCTTCGTTAATACAGATGTAGGTGTTCCACAGGGTAGCCAGCAGCATCCTGCGATGCAGATCCGGAACATAATGGTGCAGGGCGCTGACTTCCGGTGCCAGCAGATATTTTGGCAGTTTGCCTTGGATCAGAGCCATCTGACGCAGGGCTAGTGCAGCCGGATAGTCAATAGCTACCGGCAGCGGTGCGGACTGTTGTAACTCAGAATAAGAAATGAGGCCGCTCATGGCGTTGACTCTCAGTCATAGTATCGTGGTATCACCGGTTGGTTCCACTCTCTGTTGCGGGCAACTTCAGCAGCACGTAGGGGACTTCCGCGTTTCCAGACTTTACGAAACACGGAAACCGAAGACCATTCATGTTGTTGCTCAGGTCGCAGACGTTTTGCAGCAGCAGTCGCTTCACGTTCGCTCGCGTATCGGTGATTCATTCTGCTAACCAGTAAGGCAACCCCGCCAGCCTAGCCGGGTCCTCAACGACAGGAGCACGATCATGCGCACCCGTGGCCAGGACCCAACGCTGCCCGAGATGCGCCGCGTGCGGCTGCTGGAGATGGCGGACGCGATGGATATGTTCTGCCAAGGGTTGGTTTGCGCATTCACAGTTCTCCGCAAGAATTGATTGGCTCCAATTCTTGGAGTGGTGAATCCGTTAGCGAGGTGCCGCCGGCTTCCATTCAGGTCGAGGTGGCCCGGCTCCATGCACCGCGACGCAACGCGGGGAGGCAGACAAGGTATAGGGCGGCGCCTACAATCCATGCCAACCCGTTCCATGTGCTCGCCGAGGCGGCATAAATCGCCGTGACGATCAGCGGTCCAATGATCGAAGTTAGGCTGGTAAGAGCCGCGAGCGATCCTTGAAGCTGTCCCTGATGGTCGTCATCTACCTGCCTGGACAGCATGGCCTGCAACGCGGGCATCCCGATGCCGCCGGAAGCGAGAAGAATCATAATGGGGAAGGCCATCCAGCCTCGCGTCGCGAACGCCAGCAAGACGTAGCCCAGCGCGTCGGCCGCCATGCCGGCGATAATGGCCTGCTTCTCGCCGAAACGTTTGGTGGCGGGACCAGTGACGAAGGCTTGAGCGAGGGCGTGCAAGATTCCGAATACCGCAAGCGACAGGCCGATCATCGTCGCGCTCCAGCGAAAGCGGTCCTCGCCGAAAATGACCCAGAGCGCTGCCGGCACCTGTCCTACGAGTTGCATGATAAAGAAGACAGTCATAAGTGCGGCGACGATAGTCATGCCCCGCGCCCACCGGAAGGAGCTGACTGGGTTGAAGGCTCTCAAGGGCATCGGTCGACGCTCTCCCTTATGCGACTCCTGCATTAGGAAGCAGCCCAGTAGTAGGTTGAGGCCGTTGAGCACCGCCGCCGCAAGGAATGGTGCATGCAAGGAGATGGCGCCCAACAGTCCCCCGGCCACGGGGCCTGCCACCATACCCACGCCGAAACAAGCGCTCATGAGCCCGAAGTGGCGAGCCCGATCTTCCCCATCGGTGATGTCGGCGATATAGGCGCCAGCAACCGCACCTGTGGCGCCGGTGATGCCGGCCACGATGCGTCCGGCGTAGAGGATCCACAGGACGGGTGTGGTCGCCATGATCGCGTAGTCGATAGTGGCTCCAAGTAGCGAAGCGAGCAGGACTGGGCGGCGGCCAAAGCGGTCGGACAGTGCTCCGAGAACGGGTGCGCATAGAAATTGCATCAACGCATATAGCGCTAGCAGCACGCCATAGTGACTGGCGATGCTGTCGGAATGGACGATATCCCGCAAGAGGCCCGGCAGTACCGGCATAACCAAGCCTATGCCTACAGCATCCAGGGTGACGGTGCCGAGGATGACGATGAGCGCATTGTTAGATTTCATACACGGTGCCTGACTGCGTTAGCAATTTAACTGTGATAAACTACCGCATTAAAGCTTATCGATGATAAGCTGTCAAACATGAGAATTCGCGAATGAACAAGCTCCAACGCGAGGCCGTGATCCGAACCGCGCTCGAACTGCTTAACGACGTGGGCATGGAAGGTCTAACGACGCGCCGACTGGCTGAGCGCCTCGGGGTGCAACAGCCAGCGCTCTACTGGCATTTCAAGAACAAGCGTGCGTTGCTCGACGCACTTGCCGAAGCCATGCTGACGATAAATCACACGCATTCGACGCCAAGGGATGACGACGACTGGCGTTCGTTCCTGAAGGGCAATGCATGCAGTTTTCGACGGGCGTTGCTCGCTTATCGCGATGGCGCGCGTATTCATGCCGGGACGCGGCCAGCCGCGCCGCAGATGGAAAAAGCCGACGCGCAGCTTCGCTTCCTTTGCGATGCTGGCTTTTCGGCAGGTGACGCGACCTATGCGTTGATGGCAATCAGCTACTTCACCGTCGGCGCTGTTCTTGAGCAGCAAGCTAGCGAGGCAGACGCCGAGGAGCGGGGCGAAGATCAGTTGACCACCTCAGCGTCTACGATGCCGGCGCGCCTACAGAGCGCGATGAAAATCGTCTACGAAGGCGGTCCGGACGCGGCATTCGAGCGAGGCCTGGCTCTCATCATCGGCGGTCTTGAAAAAATGAGGCTCACTACGAACGACATTGAGGTGCTGAAGAATGTTGACGAATGACAGGGGGCGGCAGGTGCGGAGGGCGCGGTTGCTTCGTCATATGAAGCAAAGTCACCTAGCTGAATTAATGGGTGTGGATCAGGCAACCGTGTCGCGCTGGGAGCGGGGCACCCTTGCATTGTCGGATGGGAGGAGCTTGTCAGAAATTTTGTGTGTGAGGCATAGCATGTCGACAAGGAGCATGAATGCCACGCAAGACCAAACCCACCGCTTTGGCGGACCAGGCGGCACAGCCGCAATTTCACATCCCGGCCGAGCTGCTTGACCAGTTGGTGACCGGGCCCATGACGCCGGGCCAAGTCCAAGGGCTGTTCGATCAGTTCAAGAAGTCAATTCTTGAGCGGGCGCTGGGCGCCGAGATGAGTCATCACCTAGGCTATGCGCCCGGCCAAGCCAAGCCCACAGGCGGATCAGCCAACCACCGCAACGGCAAGAGCACCAAGACCGTACTGACCGATGTGGGGGCGCTGCGCATCGATGTCCCACGCGATCGCGAAGGCAGCTTCGAGCCGCAGCTCATTGGCAAGCACGAGCGGCGCTTTACGGGTTTCGACGACAAGATCATCGCCATGTACGCACGCGGCATGACGGTGCGCGAGATCCAGGGTTTCCTGGCTGAGATGTACTCGGTGGACGTCTCGCCCGAGCTCATCAGCCGTGTCACCGATGAGGTGATGGGCGAGGTCACGGCCTGGCAGACACGGCCGCTGGAGGCGATGTACCCGGTGGTGTTCTTCGATGCGCTGCGGGTCAAGATTCGCGAGGATGCGGTGGTGCGCTCCAAGGCCGTCTACCTGGCGCTGGGCGTACTGCCTGACGGCTCGCGCGACATCCTGGGAATCTGGATCGAGAACACCGAGGGGGCGAAGTTCTGGATGAAGGTCTTCAACGATCTGAAGACGCGCGGGGTGCAGGACATCCTGATTGCCGTCACCGACGGCCTCAAGGGCATGCCAGAGGCGCTGGGCGCAGTGTTCCCGGCGACGACGCTGCAGACCTGCATCGTGCACCTGATCCGGGGTGGCCTGGACTTTGCGTCATGGAAAGACCGCAAGGCGCTGGCCGCAGCCATCAAACCCATCTACACCGCGGTGAGCGCCGAGGCGGCCGAGGCCGAGTTGGATGCGTTTGCGGCCGGCCCCTGGGGGCAGCGGTTCCCGACCGTGGTCAGCGCCTGGCGCCGGGCCTGGGACAAGGTCATCCCGTTCTTCGCCTTCCCGCCCGAGGTGCGGCGCGTGATCTACACCACCAACGCCATCGAGAGCGTGAACGCACGGCTGCGCAAGATCATCAAAACGCGCGGCCACTTCCCCAGCGACGAGGCGGCCACCAAGCTGATCTGGCTGGCGCTGCGCAACATCACCGCGGACTGGGGGCGGGCGGCCAACCACTGGAAATCAGCGATGAACCAATTTGCGATCCTCTACGAGGACCGATTTACCAGATCGGGCCAGTAAGATCACCAAGCCGCCTCACGATTGAGTGACGGATTCAACAGCCTCACACACAGAAATCCTGACACTCCCGATGGGAGGTGGTCAGCGGTTCTTCAATTGCTTACCGGGCCTTCCGATTCATCGTACGACGCTGCGCTGAAGCGTCTGGTGCAATCCTCCGCCCACAAAGTCCATCTGGTAGCGACCGGACACATTGTTTGCTCGCGGCATCTCCGGCCAGGCAAAGGGAATTGCGGATTGACCTAGCCGAACTCCTTGGTAAATCGCTGCGTGTTTATGCGTCCCCGAGATAGTTGCGGCCGACTCTGCGCTTAATGGGCTCGGTTGGCATGAGGGGCGGCTGGGGTCACTCGAGGTGGATACCGGCCCGAACTGGAGCGAGGAACTTCCATACTGCCAAGGCGAATGCTGTGGGAGCGCATCATGCTCGCTGATGGTAGCCCGGCACTACTTGTTACCACCACAGCTTAATGCGAAGGGTGCTCCTGTTCTTGTGCATATTTTATGCGCTGCTGATTGTGCATCGAACTGATAACCTCAACGGGTCTGCTTTGTAGTTCACCACACCCCTGACGCGCGCGTGCCGGATAAGCAGAACTATGGTGCCGATGGATGTCAGGAACACTCGGCCTGGTTCGTAACTAGGTCGTCCTGCGCGATCCTGCGGCTAGGGCCGGAATCGTGCTCGCCAGTCAGGCGCTGATGAAGCCTATGGGCACTGTTGCAAATAGTCGGTGGTGATAAACTTATCATCCCCTTTTGCTGATGGAGCTGCACATGAACCCATTCAAAGGCCGGCATTTTCAGCGTGACATCATTCTGTGGGCCGTACGCTGGTACTGCAAATACGGCATCAGTTACCGTGAGCTGCAGGAGATGCTGGCTGAACGCGGAGTGAATGTCGATCACTCCACGATTTACCGCTGGGTTCAGCGTTATGCGCCTGAAATGGAAAAACGGCTGCGCTGGTACTGGCGTAACCCTTCCGATCTTTGCCCGTGGCACATGGATGAAACCTACGTGAAGGTCAATGGCCGCTGGGCGTATCTGTACCGGGCCGTCGACAGCCGGGGCCGCACTGTCGATTTTTATCTCTCCTCCCGTCGTAACAGCAAAGCTGCATACCGGTTTCTGGGTAAAATCCTCAACAACGTGAAGAAGTGGCAGATCCCGCGATTCATCAACACGGATAAAGCGCCCGCCTATGGTCGCGCGCTTGCTCTGCTCAAACGCGAAGGCCGGTGCCCGTCTGACGTTGAACACCGACAGATTAAGTACCGGAACAACGTGATTGAATGCGATCATGGCAAACTGAAACGGATAATCGGCGCCACGCTGGGATTTAAATCCATGAAGACGGCTTACGCCACCATCAAAGGTATTGAGGTGATGCGTGCACTACGCAAAGGCCAGGCCTCAGCATTTTATTATGGTGATCCCCTGGGCGAAATGCGCCTGGTAAGCAGAGTTTTTGAAATGTAAGGCCTTTGAATAAGACAAAAGGCTGCCTCATCGCTAACTTTGCAACAGTGCCTTCTACGGCACGTTTGAAGGCGCGCTGAAAGGTCTGGTCATACATGTGATGGCGACGCACGACACCGCTCCGTGGATCGGTCGAATGCGTGTGCTGCGCAAAAACCCAGAACCACGGCCAGGAATGCCCGGCGCGCGGATACTTCCGCTCAAGGGCGTCGGGAAGCGCAACGCCGCTGCGGCCCTCGGCCTGGTCCTTCAGCCACCATGCCCGTGCACGCGACAGCTGCTCGCGCAGGCTGGGTGCCAAGCTCTCGGGTAACATCAAGGCCCGATCCTTGGAGCCCTTGCCCTCCCGCACGATGATCGTGCCGTGATCGAAATCCAGATCCTTGACCCGCAGTTGCAAACCCTCACTGATCCGCATGCCCGTTCCATACAGAAGCTGGGCGAACAAACGATGCTCGCCTTCCAGAAAACCGAGGATGCGAACCACTTCATCCGGGGTCAGCACCACCGGCAAGCGCCGCGACGGCCGAGGTCTTCCGATCTCCTGAAGCCAGGGCAGATCCGTGCACAGCACCTTGCCGTAGAAGAACAGCAAGGCCGCCAATGCCTGACGATGCGTGGAGACCGAAACCTTGCGCTCGTTCGCCAGCCAGGACAGAAATGCCTCGACTTCGCTGCTGCCCAAGGTTGCCGGGTGACGCACACCGTGGAAACGGATGAAGGCACGAACCCAGTGGACATAAGCCTGTTCGGTTCGTAAACTGTAATGCAAGTAGCGTATGCGCTCACGCAACTGGTCCAGAACCTTGACCGAACGCAGCGGTGGTAACGGCGCAGTGGCGGTTTTCATGGCTTGTTATGACTGTTTTTTTGTACAGTCTATGCCTCGGGCATCCAAGCAGCAAGCGCGTTACGCCGTGGGTCGATGTTTGATGTTATGGAGCAGCAACGATGTTACGCAGCAGGGCAGTCGCCCTAAAACAAAGTTAGATGCCAGATTTGGCGTTGCGTATGCTCACAGAAAATCGACAGCCGCAAGACTGTTTTTGGCAACTCATAGCCACCACTATTTATCCTTCATACCGTAGAGGAGATTGCACGTGAAGAACTGGCTCTTTCTGGCTATTGCAATATTTGGTGAGGTCGTCGCAACTTCCGCACTGAAGTCCAGCCATGGATTCACCAAGTTAGTTCCTTCTGTTGTAGTTGTGGCTGGCTACGGGCTTGCGTTCTATTTCCTCTCTCTCGCAATCAAGTCCATCCCGGTCGGCATTGCTTATGCTGTTTGGGCTGGCCTCGGCATCGTACTTGTGGCAGCTATCGCTTGGATCTTCCATGGCCAGAAACTAGACTTGTGGGCGTTCGTTGGCATGGGACTTATCGTTAGTGGCGTCGCCGTTCTAAATCTGCTATCCAAGGTCAGCGCACATTGATCGGGCTGGCATCTAACAATTCATTCAAGCCGACGCCGCTTCGCGGCGCGGCTTAATTCAGGTGTTAGGCCGCATGGACACAACGCAGGTCACATTGATACACAAAATTCTAGCTGCGGCAGATGAGCGAAATCTGCCGCTCTGGATCGGTGGGGGCTGGGCGATCGATGCACGGCTAGGGCGTGTAACACGCAAGCACGATGATATTGATCTGACGTTTCCCGGCGAGAGGCGCGGCGAGCTCGAGGCAATAGTTGAAATGCTCGGCGGGCGCGTCATGGAGGAGTTGGACTATGGATTCTTAGCGGAGATCGGGGATGAGTTACTTGACTGCGAACCTGCTTGGTGGGCAGACGAAGCGTATGAAATCGCGGAGGCTCCGCAGGGCTCGTGCCCAGAGGCGGCTGAGGGCGTCATCGCCGGGCGGCCAGTCCGTTGTAACAGCTGGGAGGCGATCATCTGGGATTACTTTTACTATGCCGATGAAGTACCACCAGTGGACTGGCCTACAAAGCACATAGAGTCCTACAGGCTCGCATGCACCTCACTCGGGGCGGAAAAGGTTGAGGTCTTGCGTGCCGCTTTCAGGTCGCGATATGCGGCCTAACAATTCGTCCAAGCCGACGCCGCTTCGCGGCGCGGCTTAACTCAGGTGTTGGGCGCACAATAAGGCTCCTCGCTGAGTTGCTTGAAAGTTGTTACGATTCAAATTCAATCATGAGATAGCCAGCAGATGAGCACTTCCAAGAACGCAGACAAGTAAGCCGCAGCAACCTTCATTTTTCGGTTGTTGCGGCGTTCTCATGAATCCTTTTGCTCTACGAGAGCGCCGCCAAATCCTTCGTTCAAGGAGATGGTTTCGTGCGCTCAAAAAACTTTAGTTGGCGGTACTCCCTTGCCGCCACGGTGTTGTTGTTATCACCGTTCGATTTGCTGGCATCACTCGGCATGGACATGTACTTGCCGGCAGTGCCTTTTATGCCAAACGCGCTTGGCACGACAGCGAGCACAGTTCAGCTTACGCTGACAACGTACTTGGTCATGATCGGTGCCGGTCAGCTCTTGTTTGGACCGCTATCGGACCGACTGGGGCGCCGCCCCGTTCTACTGGGAGGTGGCCTCGCCTACGTTGTGGCGTCAATGGGCCTCGCTTTTACGTCATTGGCTGAAGTCTTTCTGGGGCTTCGGATTCTTCAGGCTTGTGGTGCCTCGGCGTGCCTTGTTTCCACGTTTGCAACAGTACGTGACATTTACGCAGGTCGCGAGGAAAGTAACGTCATTTACGGCATACTCGGATCCATGCTGGCCATGGTCCCGGCGGTAGGCCCATTGCTCGGAGCGCTCGTCGACATGTGGCTTGGGTGGCGGGCTATCTTTGCGTTTCTAGGTTTGGGCATGATCGCTGCATCTGCAGCAGCGTGGCGATTCTGGCCAGAAACCCGGGTGCAACGAGTTACGGGCTTGCAATGGTCGCAGCTGCTACTCCCCGTTAAGTGCCTGAACTTCTGGTTGTACACGTTGTGTTACGCCGCTGGAATGGGTAGCTTCTTCGTCTTTTTCTCCATTGCGCCCGGACTAATAATGGGCAGGCAAGGTGTGTCTCAGCTTGGCTTCAGCCTGCTGTTCGCCACAGTGGCAATTGCCATGGTGTTTACGGCTCGTTTTATGGGGCGTGTGATACCCAAGTGGGGCAGCCCAAGTGTCTTGCGAATGGGAATGGGATGCCTGATAGCTGGAGCAGTATTGCTTGCCATCACCGAAATATGGGCTTCGCAGTCCGTGTTAGGCTTTATTGCTCCGATGTGGCTAGTGGGTATTGGTGTCGCCACAGCGGTATCTGTGGCACCCAATGGCGCTCTTCAAGGATTCGACCATGTTGCTGGAACGGTCACGGCAGTTTACTTCTGCTTGGGCGGTGTACTGCTAGGAAGCATCGGAACGTTGATCATTTCGCTGTTGCCGCGCAACACGGCTTGGCCGGTTGTCGTGTACTGTTTGACCCTTGCAACAGTCGTGCTCGGTCTGTCTTGTGTTTCCCGAGCGGAGGGCTCTCGCGGCCAGGGGGAGCATGATGTGGTCGCGCTACAAAGTGCGGAAAGTACGTCAAATCCCAATCGTTGAGAGAATGTGGCAAGCTATCGCCCAACAAATCGCTGCAGCCGACCCAAAACCGCTACGCGGTTTCGGTCGGCTGAGCTCAGGCGTTAGACATCATGAGGGTAGCGGTGACCATCGAAATTTCGAACCAACTATCAGAGGTGCTAAGCGTCATTGAGCGCCATCTGGAATCAACGTTGCTGGCCGTGCATTTGTACGGCTCCGCAGTGGATGGCGGCCTGAAGCCATACAGCGATATTGATTTGTTGGTTACTGTGGCCGTAAAGCTTGATGAAACGACGCGGCGAGCATTGCTCAATGACCTTATGGAGGCTTCGGCTTTCCCTGGCGAGAGCGAGACGCTCCGCGCTATAGAAGTCACCCTTGTCGTGCATGACGACATCATCCCGTGGCGTTATCCGGCTAAGCGCGAGCTGCAATTTGGAGAATGGCAGCGCAATGACATTCTTGCGGGTATCTTCGAGCCAGCCATGATCGACATTGATCTAGCTATCCTGCTTACAAAAGCAAGAGAACATAGCGTTGCCTTGGTAGGTCCGGCAGCGGAGGAATTCTTTGACCCGGTTCCTGAACAGGATCTATTCGAGGCGCTGAGGGAAACCTTGAAGCTATGGAACTCGCAGCCCGACTGGGCCGGCGATGAGCGAAATGTAGTGCTTACGTTGTCCCGCATTTGGTACAGCGCAATAACCGGCAAAATCGCGCCGAAGGATGTCGCTGCCGACTGGGCAATAAAACGCCTACCTGCCCAGTATCAGCCCGTCTTACTTGAAGCTAAGCAAGCTTATCTGGGACAAAAAGAAGATCACTTGGCCTCACGCGCAGATCACTTGGAAGAATTTATTCGCTTTGTGAAAGGCGAGATCATCAAGTCAGTTGGTAAATGATGTCTAACAATTCGTTCAAGCCGACCGCGCTACGCGCGGCGGCTTAACTCCGGCGTTAGATGCACTAAGCACATAATTGCTCACAGCCAAACTATCAGGTCAAGTCTGCTTTTATTATTTTTAAGCGTGCATAATAAGCCCTACACAAATTGGGAGATATATCATGAAAGGCTGGCTTTTTCTTGTTATCGCAATAGTTGGCGAAGTAATCGCAACATCCGCATTAAAATCTAGCGAGGGCTTTACTAAGCTTGCCCCTTCCGCCGTTGTCATAATCGGTTATGGCATCGCATTTTATTTTCTTTCTCTGGTTCTGAAATCCATCCCTGTCGGTGTTGCTTATGCAGTCTGGTCGGGACTCGGCGTCGTCATAATTACAGCCATTGCCTGGTTGCTTCATGGGCAAAAGCTTGATGCGTGGGGCTTTGTAGGTATGGGGCTCATAATTGCTGCCTTTTTGCTCGCCCGATCCCCATCGTGGAAGTCGCTGCGGAGGCCGACGCCATGGTGACGGTGTTCGGCATTCTGAATCTCACCGAGGACTCCTTCTTCGATGAGAGCCGGCGGCTAGACCCCGCCGGCGCTGTCACCGCGGCGATCGAAATGCTGCGAGTCGGATCAGACGTCGTGGATGTCGGACCGGCCGCCAGCCATCCGGACGCGAGGCCTGTATCGCCGGCCGATGAGATCAGACGTATTGCGCCGCTCTTAGACGCCCTGTCCGATCAGATGCACCGTGTTTCAATCGACAGCTTCCAACCGGAAACCCAGCGCTATGCGCTCAAGCGCGGCGTGGGCTACCTGAACGATATCCAAGGATTTCCTGACCCTGCGCTCTATCCCGATATTGCTGAGGCGGACTGCAGGCTGGTGGTTATGCACTCAGCGCAGCGGGATGGCATCGCCACCCGCACCGGTCACCTTCGACCCGAAGACGCGCTCGACGAGATTGTGCGGTTCTTCGAGGCGCGGGTTTCCGCCTTGCGACGGAGCGGGGTCGCTGCCGACCGGCTCATCCTCGATCCGGGGATGGGATTTTTCTTGAGCCCCGCACCGGAAACATCGCTGCACGTGCTGTCGAACCTTCAAAAGCTGAAGTCGGCGTTGGGGCTTCCGCTATTGGTCTCGGTGTCGCGGAAATCCTTCTTGGGCGCCACCGTTGGCCTTCCTGTAAAGGATCTGGGTCCAGCGAGCCTTGCGGCGGAACTTCACGCGATCGGCAATGGCGCTGACTACGTCCGCACCCACGCGCCTGGAGATCTGCGAAGCGCAATCACCATCTCGGAAACCCTCGCGAAATTTCGCAGTCGCGACGCCAGAGACCGAGGGTTAGATCATGCCTAGCATTCACCTTCCGGCCGCCCGCTAGCGGACCCTGGTCAGGTTCCGCGAAGGTGGGCGCAGACATGCTGGGCTCGTCAGGATCAAACTGCACTATGAGGCGGCGGTTCATACCGCGCCAGGGGAGCGAATGGACAGCGAGGAGCCTCCGAACGTTCGGGTCGCCTGCTCGGGTGATATCGACGAGGTTGTGCGGCTGATGCACGACGCTGCGGCGTGGATGTCCGCCAAGGGAACGCCCGCCTGGGACGTCGCGCGGATCGACCGGACATTCGCGGAGACCTTCGTCCTGAGATCCGAGCTCCTAGTCGCGAGTTGCAGCGACGGCATCGTCGGCTGTTGCACCTTGTCGGCCGAGGATCCCGAGTTCTGGCCCGACGCCCTCAAGGGGGAGGCCGCATATCTGCACAAGCTCGCGGTGCGACGGACACATGCGGGCCGGGGTGTCAGCTCCGCGCTGATCGAGGCTTGCCGCCATGCCGCGCGAACGCAGGGGTGCGCCAAGCTGCGGCTCGACTGCCACCCGAACCTGCGTGGCCTATACGAGCGGCTCGGATTCACCCACGTCGACACTTTCAATCCCGGCTGGGATCCAACCTTCATCGCAGAACGCCTAGAACTCGAAATCTAACGTCCGTTCGGGCATCGAGGTCCATGTCGGGGTGGGACGGGCCCGTGGCTTCAAGATCACTTGCAGTCCGACCGCGATGTCTTGGTTGCGCGAGAGGTTGTCGATATCCTCCACTTCCATCATCAACCCTGGATAATGCCGCCGCCGTCATCGCCGCCGACGCCCGTGCCGGGCTTTTCGGGCCTGTCAGGCTTGCTCGGCCTTCAGCCTGCCTGGGCGAGATCTCCGGCGGACGGATTAACGGCGGAGCTTCGCCGCCTTTCGTGCGTGTGAAGGCCGAAGATAGTTCTCTCAAAAACATCCGTTTATGAGAGATACCAAATGTCATTTTCAGAAGACGACTGCACCAGTTGATTGGGCGTAATGGCTGTTGTGCAGCCAGCTCCTGACAGTTCAATATCAGAAGTGATCTGCACCAATCTCGACTATGCTCAATACTCGTGTGGGCTCTGTTGCAAAAATCGTGAAGCTTGAGCATGCTTGGCGGAGATTGGACGGACGGAACGATGACGGATTTCAAGTGGCGCCATTTCCAGGGTGATGTGATCCTGTGGGCGGTGCGCTGGTATTGTCGCTATCCGATCAGCTATCGCGACCTTGAGGAAATGCTGGCGGAACGCGGCATTTCGGTCGACCATACGACGATCTATCGCTGGGTCCAGTGCTACGCCCCGGAGATGGAGAAGCGGCTGCGCTGGTTCTGGCGGCGTGGCTTTGATCCGAGCTGGCGCCTGGATGAAACCTACGTCAAGGTGCGGGGCAAGTGGACCTACCTGTACCGGGCAGTCGACAAGCGGGGCGACACGATCGATTTCTACCTGTCGCCGACCCGCAGCGCCAAGGCAGCGAAGCGGTTCCTGGGCAAGGCCCTGCGAGGCCTGAAGCACTGGGAAAAGCCTGCCACGCTCAATACCGACAAAGCGCCGAGCTATGGTGCAGCGATCACCGAATTGAAGCGCGAAGGAAAGCTGGACCGGGAGACGGCCCACCGGCAGGTGAAGTATCTCAATAACGTGATCGAGGCCGATCACGGAAAGCTCAAGATACTGATCAAGCCGGTGCGCGGTTTCAAATCGATCCCCACGGCCTATGCCACGATCAAGGGATTCGAAGTCATGCGAGCCCTGCGCAAAGGACAGGCTCGCCCCTGGTGCCTGCAGCCCGGCATCAGGGGCGAGGTGCGCCTTGTGGAGAGAGCTTTTGGCATTGGGCCCTCGGCGCTGACGGAGGCCATGGGCATGCTCAACCACCATTTCGCAGCAGCCGCCTGATCGGCGCAGAGCGACAGCCTACCTCTGACTGCCGCCAATCTTTGCAACAGAGCCCGAATATCTGCAACGCATCGATCTCCCCGAGGATCTGCTTGCCGGCGTTCCTGCCCATCGGGTGACTCGTCTGCGCAGGCAGGGTGAACGGTATTATGCCGACGGCATGCGCGATCTCCCGGAGGACAGGCGGCTTGCGATCTTGGCTGTTTGCGTCTCGGAATGGCAGGCGATGTTGGCCGACGCAGTGGTCGAAACCCACGACCGGATCGTCGGCCGTCTCTACCGTGCTTCGGAGCGTATTTGCCATGCAAAGGTCGCAGACGAAGCGGGGGTGGTGCGTGACACCCTGAAATCCTTCGCCGAGATCGGGGGCGCCCTGGTCGATGCACAGGATGATGGCCAGCCGCTGGGCGATGTCATCGCGAGTGGGTCAGGGTGGGACGGCTTAAAAACCCTTGTTGCAATGGCAACCAGGCTGACCGCCACCATGGCCGACGATCCGCTCAATCATGTGCTCGACGGTTATCACCGCTTCCGCCGATACGCTCCACGCATGTTGCGCCTGCTCGATCTGCGAGCTGCGCCCGTTGCACTGCCGCTTCTGGAAGCGGTGACGGCCCTTCGTACCGGTTTGAACGATGCCGCGATGACCAGCTTCTTGCGGCCCAGCTCGAAATGGCATCGCCACCTTCGGGCCCAGAGGGCTGGCGACGCTCGCCTATGGGAGATCGCGGTGCTGTTCCATCTGCGCGATGCGTTCCGCTCCGGAGATGTCTGGCTTACTAGGTCCCGGCGCTATGGCGATCTGAAACACGCACTCGTTCCGGCACAATCCATCGCGGAAGGCGGTCGTCTCGCTGTGCCATTGCGGCCGGAGGAATGGCTGGCAGACCGGCAAGCTCGCCTCGACATGCGGTTGCGCGAGCTTGGCCGTGCCGCTCGCGCAGGCACGATCCCGGGCGGGTCGATTGAAAACGGCGTTCTGCATATCGAGAAACTCGAAGCCGCCGCGCCGACAGGCGCCGAAGATCTGGTGCTCGATCTCTACAAGCAGATCCCGCCCACGCGCATCACCGATCTCCTGCTGGAGGTGGATGCGGCGACCGGCTTCACCGAAGCGTTCACCCATCTGCGCACAGGAGCACCCTGCGCTGACCGGATCGGGCTAATGAACGTTATCTTGGCGGAAGGGATCAACCTCGGCTTGCGCAAAATGGCGGATGCGACAAACACCCACACCTTCTGGGAATTGATCCGCATTGGACGGTGGCATGTCGAGGGCGAAGCCTATGACCGGGCGCTGGCCATGGTGGTCGAGGCACAGGCAGCGTTACCCATGGCCCGGTTCTGGGGCATGGGCACGTCGGCTTCGAGCGACGGACAGTTCTTCGTCGCTACAGAGCAAGGTGAGGCCATGAACCTGGTCAACGCGAAATATGGCAATACCCCGGGCCTGAAAGCCTATAGCCACGTCTCCGACCAATATGCGCCGTTCGCAACCCAGGTGATTCCTGCAACGGCAAGCGAAGCGCCTTACATCCTCGATGGCCTGCTGATGAACGATGCTGGACGCCATATCCGCGAGCAGTTCACCGACACGGGCGGCTTCACCGATCACGTCTTTGCCGCATGTGCCATTCTCGGCTACCGGTTCGCTCCGCGCATCCGCGACCTGCCATCCAAACGGCTCTACGCGTTCAATCCGTCGGCCGCCCCGGCGCACCTGCGAGCGTTGATCGGCGGAAAGGTCAACCAAGCCATGATCGAGCGCAATTGGCCCGACATCCTGCGCATCGCCGCCACCATTGCTGCCGGGACCGTCGCGCCAAGCCAGATTCTGCGGAAACTCGCCTCCTATCCGCGGCAGAACGAGCTCGCGACAGCCCTGCGGGAAGTCGGTCGCGTCGAGCGCACCCTGTTCATGATCGACTGGATTCTGGATGCCGAACTCCAACGGCGTGCCCAGATCGGGCTCAACAAAGGCGAAGCTCATCATGCGCTGAAGCGGGCAATCAGCTTCCACCGCCGCGGTGAAATCCGCGACCGTTCCGCCGAAGGCCAGCATTACCGCATCGCCGGCATGAATCTGCTCGCCGCCATCATCATCTTCTGGAACACCATGAAGCTCGGCGAGGTCGTTGCAAACCAGAAACGCGATGGAAAGCTGCTATCGCCCGATCTCTTGGCCCATGTTTCGCCGCTCGGATGGGAACACATCAATCTCACCGGAGAATATCGCTGGCCAAAGCCTTAGCGTAGGATTCCGCCCCCTCCCGCAAACGACCCCTACTTCAGCTTACCTCCGGTAAGGGCCCCAGCGCCCTTACCGCCTGCTTGGCCGGCGCTCTTGCTGCCATCTGAAAGCCCCTGGATGACGTGCCCGGCCCGAATCCCAACCCAGGTAAGGCTCGCAAGCCAAAAGCCCGGCAAGACCAGGAACATCGTGCCCATGACGAACATCAGGAGCAGGTCGCCAAAGGCATTGTTCAACCCCACCAGCGGATCGAAGTTAGTGTGTGGCCGGTTCCAGCCGAAGCCCCACCCATAGAGCGCATCGAGGATGGTGCTGTCGATCCAGCGTGCGAGTTGGAACCAGAAATCGGTGAAGAACAGCGCGAATTGCACGACGCTGACGGTGACGACCGTCTTCAGGTCATAGGTTCCGACGACCAGTACGAGCGGGATGCAGATGACCAGTGCCATCTTGAGCAAGGCAAGCACCATGGGCAGCGCCTGGCGCACCACGTCCATGGCGGGAAATGCGGCAAGTGCCCCGACCGCCATTCCTACATCCCCCGTGGCCCGCGTCACGATGTTCGGCAGGGTCTTGTCGATCTGGCCGCCGTAGTCGGTATAGACCGAACCCTGGTTGAGCTTCTGCTGTCGCGGTGACGCGATGGTACGGACCACCGAATCGTCCACCTCGGTACGGCTCAGGAACCCGGCCCAGCCCGCCAAGCGATTCAACAGGCTGGGGTCCACCTGGCCCAGCAGCCGTGCCCGCAGGCCGTTGCTGCCATCGGCCCACCACTGCCTGCAGGTCGGGTAGCCGCCGCCACTGGCCACCTGCGCAAGCCCTGCGTCGCGGGTGTCGTCATAGGGCCATGACTCGCGCGCCGTGCTGGAACGGTAGCTGTCGTAGTAGCCGCCGGTATCCGTGAAAAACCTCGAACCGATCCAGGTCACGTCGTTCATTTGAGCGTCGTCCAGCTCCGGCCGCGCCATGAACAATTTAGCGCGTGCAGGTCCGTAGCAGTCGTGTGTGAAATCGGCCACTTCCTGAGCCAGAACCGGGTCATTGATGCGGGTAGCGTCGATCTCCATGCGCATCTGTCGCAGGTCTGTCCCGCACGGGATTGCCGCCACCGAGGCGCTGGTGACGGCGCGCGAGAGCGCGTGCATGAAGGCCCACCAGACCGGCACCTTGGCACTCTGGTTGTTGATGGTGCTGAAGGACTGGGACCAGCCGGTATCCGTGGGCTGCGGCACGTTGACCTGGCACTGGGCCGAGCGCGAGCTGTCGTACTGAATTGTGTTGAGGTCCACGTCGATGAAGGGGATGCCGGCGAACATCACCACCACGATGGCGACGAACACCCGGTTCTCGATGCGTGCGGCCGAGAGCACGCCCTTGTTGCCTTCGTCGGCACCTTCCGCACGGGCCTTAAGCCATTCCTGCACGATGATCGCCACGAAGGGCAGTGCGAATACCCCGCTGGATACCAGTACCGCCCAGATGCCGTTGTTGACGATCCAGGACACCAAGGTCAGGTAGTACTCCAGGTAGTCGGTTGTGAAAAGCGTCACGGCTCGGACCTCCCCTCAGCCCTGCATCAACAGGCTGGCTTCAAGCGCCACGATGGCAACGACGCCGGCGATCTCGCTGCGTACCAGGCGGCGCCGCGCTTGCGCGTCGTCCTCACGCGCAAGCAGCCGGCGACGCATCCAGACCCAGCCGTAGGCCGTCGCGCCATACAGGCACAGCCGCCAGACCAGGAAGTAGCCCGCTGCTGCCGCCAGCCAACGCTCCCAGCCCGCGACACTTCCGACGAGGTAGATGCCAACGATGTTGGCACCCACGGCGACGGCCGCGAGTACCATCGTCCACAGCAGCGCCTTCGCTGCGCGCCGGTTGAACAGCCAGCGCGGGCGCAGCCAGGCCGCACGCATCAGGCTCATGGCCGGCCTCCCGGATTGCCCTTCTGCAACTGATCGAGGCGGTCAGGCACCGGATCGCCTTCGTAGATGCCACGCGAGCCCGCCGCGCGCGTGCCGTGGCGCTGGATGATCGCCATGGGCGAGTTGTTCGCCAGCTCCCGGCGCAGCTCCAGCTCGGTCTTGAGGTTGCGAATCTCGCGATCGAGCGTGTCGCTCTCGTGGTTCACCGCCTCCACGGCGAGCTGGTTGGCCGCCACGTTGGGCTCCTTCTTGCCGGTCAGCAGCGTGCGTTGCAGCAGTAGCGCCTTCTCCAGCACCGACGCCAGCGCAACCTCGGACGCCAGGCGCTGCGACAGCAGGTGCTGGTCCGGTTCGTCGCGCAGTGCCTCGACCACGCCGCGCGTGATGGGCAGCGACGCGCTGCCGGCCTCCCGCAGGTTTTCGGGCGTCGTGTTCTTCGCCTTGGAGACCAGGTCCTGGAGCGCCTGCAGCTTGGCGTCGTACTCCTCCTGGATCAGGGGCGTCAGCCCGACGCCGGGCACCGTCTCCGTCTTGGTGCAGGCGTCGCAGGTGCGCTGCTCCTTCTCGCCGAGCACCCGTGTTGCCCACTCGATGGCCGCCTGCGGCGTGGTCCAGGTTTGGCACGACAGGCTCGTGCAACTGGCCGGAGCGATTGCCGACGTGTCGGTCACCCCGCGGCCATTGACCAGGTTGTAGCCCGCGCGGGTGACGTCACCGACCACCTTGATCGCGGGCTGACCGGAGCCGCCGGCATTGCTTCCCCCGACCCAGGGCACGCCATCGTTGCCACGGCGCGTCTCGGCCTGCTCGATGGCCGAGACGGCATCCGTGCTCGAAACAGCGTCACGCAGCGCCAACCCCTCTGCCATCTGGCTCCAGCCGAGTTGGCCGCCAGCCGTTTCGGCCATCTTTTCGGCCATGGCGCGGCACGTCAGCTTCGAGCGGTCGAAATCCAGCCGCGCTTGCAGAACGCCGTTGGTGAGCAGGTTGTAGAGGCCTGGATCTGCACGCTGGATGATCAACGCCGGCAGGGACGCCACAGCACTCGTAGCACTCTGGATCACCGAGGACATGATCTGCTGAAAGCCATTGGTGACACCGTTGAGTTGATTCTTCAACGTGGTCTGGATGCTCATGTCGCCGCAGATCAGATTGCTGTTCCAGCCGACACCCACGCCGAGCGAGCGCATGCCGGCTGCGCGGCCCATCGAAACGGCGCTGCCGCCGCCGATGGAGTACATGACGTCATCGCCGATGACGTTGCCGCTGGTCTGGTAGCCCAGTTGGCCCCAGGCCACGCCGCTTGCCAGAACCAACGCGCCGGTAAGCGCCAAACAGATCCTCTTGCCACGAGCCGGTGGGGAGAACTGCATAGAGTCGGAACGCTTCATCGCGGCACCTCAAAGGAAATCAACGCTGCCAAGGAACACCTGTCCACGGCGTTCGCAGCAGGCATACGGCCGCCACAGCGCCCAGGCGTAGTCGCCTTGCTGGGCCTGAGTCAGGAAGCCGGTGCGTGGGAAAACCGTGCAGGACGAGGACAGGACGGGCGTGAGTTCCTGCCACTTGCCAGTCGAGGCATCACCCTCCATCAGCGCGCTGGCGGGCCAGTAGCCATCGCGGGCATTGGCAAGCAGCGGCTGGTACACGTGCAACTGCCCGCGGCGCGTGACGACATCGCCCGCACGCTGGGCCACCACGGCTCCCGATTTGTGGTCGTCGGTCTGGTGCAGGAAGCCGCCGCGGGGATACACGTTGCCCCAAAGGTTCATCGTGGTGCGTGCGCCGACCTCGCGCATGCCGGGAATCAATGCCTCCGGGTAGGCCATCTCGGGCACGTTGTAGCGCCAGGCAAGCGTGTCCAAGGTGCTGAGCAGATACGGCATGAATGCCGTTCCCGCGCCCTCGCAGAAGTAGCCCGAGGACGAAACAAACTGGTTGAACACCTCGACGCCGGGATGGCCGATCACGTCGGCGTTCTTGAATTTCGCGAGATTGTTTTCGTGATCCTCGTTCGTCGTTCCATCGCCGCCCGCTTGGGCGGACGGGTTGGCCGTACTCATCGCCCGGACTTCGACCCACGGGTTCTCGCCCGTGTTGCTGTAGCTGGAGACGACCGCATCGGGGATGTAGTGGCGCACCTTGACAGAGGTGCGCACCGTGCAGCCTCCCCAGGTGCAGTAGAGCCAGTAGCAGATACCCACCACCCGGTACTCCAAGCAATCGGGCGAGGCCACCGAGGCAACGATGGCGGTGGTGTTCAAGGCGTAGCTACCCGTGGCGCTGAGCAGCAGCAAGGAAGCCACGCCAGCCCGCATGCGGCGCATAAGGTCGAATGGCCTCGTCATGGCTGGGTCCTCCGACGCTGCTCGATGCGCGCGACAGCGCGGGCCACATCCGGCTCGCCATAGACCACGTAGCGCTGATCCACCACGACAGCCGGGATGCTGGTGATGCCCAGGCTCCATGCGTCGGTGACGCCCTGGTATGCGGAAGCGATGCGGCGCTGTAGGTCGGCGCCGCCTTGGTTCAGCCGACGCTTGACGGTGGCCGCCGCCTGTTCGGGGGCGGCGGGCAGTTCCGCAGAAAGCTCCGCTTCAATCCGGCGGGCTTCGTCCAGCTCGATCAGCCGCTCGCCGCCCATGGTCTTGACCGGGTGGTGGCTGTCGGTGACGACCAGTACGTCGGCTGCGAAGGTGACGGGGCTGAACACGGCCAGGGACGCCGGCAGCGCCACGACGAGACCAAGGGTTCGCCAGCCCGACGCGAACGTGGAAAAGGATGCCGGCATGTCGCGTGCCCCGAAAGTTGATCAGGGCCATAGTCAAACGCGAACCCGATGCCACCCCAACAAACAATGCGCATCGCGGGCTGCCCGCATACCTGCTTGTCCCGGGCCATAAAAAAACGGAGGCCGAAGCCTCCGCGAGGATCAATGAAGCAATGCGACCGTTACAGCAGGCCTGACTCCGCAAAGGAGAACGGGGAACCTTGGCCTACGATGATGTGATCCAGTACCCGTACATCGATGAGCGCCAGCGCGGCCTGCAGTTGCTGGGTCAGCACACGATCCGCGCTCGACGGCTCGGAGATGCCCGAGGGGTGCTGGTGCGCGAAGATCACCGCGGCGGCGTTCAACTCCAGCACACGCTGTACGACGACACGTGGATAAACAGAAGTCGAGTTGATCGTGCCCCTGAACAATGGCTCGTAGGCCAGCACCTGGTGCATGCTATCCAGGAACACAGCGGCGAATATCTCGTTGGGTTCAGCGACCAGTTTCACGCGCAGATAGTCCCGCACGGCGGCCGGCTGGCTGAGGCATGGTCCAGCTTTGAAGATCCGTTTTTCCAGCAGCACGATGGCCTGCTGGATGATCCAGTCTTCGTGCTGGGCAGCTACGGCGGAAAGCGACTCCACACAGGAGTCATTGATGGCGAAAGACATGGCGAACCTCCAGACGGTGAGATCGGAGGGCGCGCGCCCCCGAGGGCAAGCCCTCCTGGGGATGAGAATGAAAAGATGCATCCATCACCGCGATTGCGGTGACCGTTCGCGGCCAGGATGCAAGGCGAACGAGTCGCGGTCAGCGCAGAGGACTGCGCCGTAGCCTTGAAGACCGGGGCTACCTGGGCATGTCGCCGACGACGTCGGCAGGCATTTCGGATGTGGGTGTGCTGGTCGGACCCTCAGCCGCCAGCATGTCCATGGCTGACAGCAAGGCATCGCCCTCGATCGGCCCCTGCAGCAGGATGGCCTGGCCCGTTTGGCGATCGAGCAGGCGCAGCGACGGCGTGGCGGTTACGCCGCTCTTGGTGGCTTCCGCAGCCTGGGCGCGGATAGCCGCACTGGGCCTTTCGCTTGCCATGCACTGCTCGCTGGCTGGCGTCGATTCGGGGTACCGCAAGCCATCGGGCAAGCCCTGGCCGCCGCTGCGCGTGTGGGCATAGACCCATTCGATCGCCTGCCAGAACGCGACATGCCCACCTGCTTCGGCAGCGCATTCCACTAGGCGTGCCTCGGCTGACGCGGCCGGCTCGTGCTCGGCCAGCGGCTGGTGGTGCCATTGCAGCGCCACGTCGGTGTTGTTGCCGATCCACCGCTTGAGCTGCGGGAAATACTCCCGGCAGAACGGGCACTCCAGGTCGGCATAGAGCGTCAGCGTGAAACGGCCTTTGGGGTTGCCCATTAGCCAGGGCGGCCCGGCCACCGGTGCCATGCTGACCGGCGTGGGCGGCTGCGGCGGGGATTCGCCGGGCGACCTTGACACAAGCCAGATCAGCAGCAGCGCGACCAGCACAGCAGCCAATGCCCAGGGCCAGCGGGGCCGCCCGTTGCGGCGGCGGAACGCCTGGACCTGCATCGGAATGGAAGGACGTTTCTGTTCCATGGCGTTCTCCGTCTTACGACAGTTCCAAGGCCGGCGACTCGATGCCGCGCGCCTGGTCGATCTTCTCGGCCACCTTGAAGGCCGCTTCCAGTTCGGTGCAGCCGTAGTGCTGCATGAGCTGGTAGCGCTCGGCCTTCTCTTCGGGTTCGGTCTGCGCCAACGCCAAGTACAGGCTGGGCGGCACGGCGCGGAACAGCACTTCCATGCTCTTGGAAAGGATGACGCCCTCGGTGAACTTGCCCGCTTCTTTGCGCGCCGAGAGCATCAGCGCTTTCTGCGCGGGCGAGAGTTCGCGGAAGCGTGCAATCTTCTCGACCTCATCGGGCGGCATCGACAGGCAGATCCACCACTCAATCATGTTGAGCATGGGCTCCGCGGCACGCGGCAGATCGTCGATATTTTGTGTAGCCAGCCAGAACCAGGCCCCTAGCTTGCGCCACATTTTTGTAATTTTTACAACGTAGGGCGCAAGCAGCGGGTTCTTCGTGATGATGTGGCCTTCGTCGGTCACATTGATGATCGGACGGCCCAGGTACTGGTCGCGCTCGGCGATGTTGTTCACCGTGCTGATCAGGCTGATGTAGGCGATGGAGAGCTGCGCGTTGTAGCCCTCCCGGGCATAGGTCGCGAGATCCACCAGCGTGATGTCGGCCTCGGGCCACGGCGTGCCATCGCGATCGAACATCTCGCCGTCCGTGCCTTGGCAGAACATGTCCATCGCGTCCGCCATCTCCAGCAGCCGCACGCGCCGCATCTCGGGCAGCGTCGGGTCCTGGCCGCGCGTGCGCAGCGCGTTGCGCACGTCGCGCGTGAGCACCGTGCGTTTCTCGGCCACGCAGTGCTCGGCGGCATCGAGGATGCACTGGCGGATCAGCGAGCGATCGGCCCGCGTCATCCGGGCTTCTTCCTTGTCCTCGCCGCCTGTGATCATCAGCCGTGCCGTGATCTCCAGTTCACCCAGCACGTCGCGCTGCTCGTCCTCCTCCATGACCGAGGAATCGGCTGGCAATTCTTCATCCAGTGCATCGGCATCAAGCGTCTGCACGTTGCTGGGCGTTTCGATCAGCCGGCGAGCGTCGGCGAACGGCGCCAGGCTGATGCCCGAGCCAGGAGCCAGCTTGACCCGGTTCACGGTCAGACCCAGGCGCTTTGCGAAGTCGCTGAACAAGCCAAAGCTGTTGCCGGCTTCCACGATGAACAGCCGCGGCCGGTAGATGGCCGTGACCTGGTTCAAGAGGTTGTTGAGCGTTGCGCTCTTGCCCGAGCCGGTGGGGCCGAACAGGAACAGATGGGCGTTCATCTGCCTGTCCAAGCGGTTCAGTGGATCAAACGTGATCGGCCCGCCGCCGCGGTTGAAGAACGTGTTGCCCGGATGACCCGTACCCTGGCTGCGACCCCACGCCGGCGAGAGATTCGCCACATGCTGGGCGAACATCAGTTGGGTGAACCAGTTCCGTCGATCTTGCGCAGGGTTGTAGCAGCACGGTAGCCAGCGCAGGTAGCTGTTGAGCGGCGCGACTTCATCGTCCTCGCGCACAGGCTGCAACCCCGCGTTGAGCATCACGTTGGCGAGGTCCAGACCGCGCCTGTCAAGTTCGGCTTCATCGCGTCCGCGCAGATAGAAGGCCAGCGTGCCGCGGTAGAGCTTGTGCGCGCTGCCGATGAGCGAGCGTGCCTCCTGCACATCCTTGAGCGTTTGTTCCGATGCCAGTGTTTCGCCGACAGCCTTCTTCGCCAGGTGATTCAGGTGCGATTCGAGGATGTCCTGGGGCGTCGCCACCATGGTCAGACACATCGTGGTGTCTTCGGGCATCTGATCGAAAAGCGTGTTGATAGCGTCCCCCTTGCGGGTTTCGCCGGTCAGGTGCCCCGTACCGGGCGGCATGCGTAGCCGGTCGGTGACCAGTACGCGATGCGGCATACCGTCAAAGTACCAGGTGCCGTGCTCGGCATCGGAGCGAGGCTGACCGAAGAACAGCCGTTGACTGAAGTCCCGACCACTCGCCAGCTCAATCTCACCTTCCTCCACCTCGTCGGGATAGCGGGCCAGCGCATAGAAGCGCTCTCGCTCCTCAGCGCCGGGCCCGAGCATCGTGGGGCGTGGGTTGAACCAACGCAGCAGCCAGTCGTGAACATCGGCCGCGACCATGCGCCGGGCCTGGATGCCGGCGTTCGCCAAGCCGCCGCAGAGGCGATCGCAGACGATGTTCAGCATTTGCTCGGGTGTCTGGCCGCGGCGGTTCGCCTGCCCGGCGGCCCGGCGATAGACCACCATGCGCACGCGCCGCGTCTGGCCGCGCCAGCGCAACCGCGTGACCACCGTATCCTCGAACAGTCCGCCGGGCTTGGCCACCGCGCGCAGGTGGTGGCCAAAGAAGCGGAGGTAGAACTCGGTGAAGGCCGTGCTGCGGGCGCGCGGCTGCACGTAGTCGCGTAGCGTCTGCATGTACTGGTCGAAGCTGGGCTCGTCCTGTGCATAGAGCTGGAGCACCCACGGGTTCTCATCCAGCTCATCGAACGAGTCCTGGAGCGCGTTTTCGAGCGCATCGCGGGCATGAGCGAGCCAGCCCGGTTCCCGACCTTCGGTGCCTAGCGGGACCAGTTCGTAGAAGGCCGCGACCGATTGCCCGTCCTCCAGCAGCATGGACTTCGACGGCGGCAGGAACTCCACCCACGGCAGCAGCTCCGCGAATGACTGCGCAACGTCGTACATCGCCTGCTCGTCCGCCACGGTCGCCGGCCTGCGGCCCTGGACCGTCGCTCCGGGTTCGGCAATGCCGGCCTGGCGCAACGCCTCGACGTGGCGCTGCCAGCCGTCCGGCTGCTCGTCATTGCCACCATCGGATGCAGCCAGCTTCGGCCAGGGGAGTTTCCAGCGCATCAGTAGTCCTCCACGCGCTCGCCCGGCATGGCGTACTGCACACGCTGGTACAGGGGAAAGACCGTCGTGTAGCCCGGAACCGGCACGGGATCGGTGCCCGCCAGGTGCGGGTACACATACATGACAAGATCGGGGTTCGGCAGGCGGTGGAACTGGCGATAGACCTCGTTGCGCGCCGTGCGCGTGTAGCGCATCTGCTCGGTGGGCGCGGCCTCCACGTCGGCCTCGGTCAGCGTCCGGCGCAGGCTCTGGCGTGCATCGAGCAATTGCCTGCGCGCCACCTGGCCGGCGCCACCACCCCCGTCACCGGCGTTCTGCTGCCAGATGTCCATCATCGTGCTGTCGCCGTGGGGGAGCAGCTTTTCCTTGCTGGTGGCACAGCCGCCGAGCACCGCGACGGCGAGGGCCAGCGCCAGGGCCTTATTCAAGTTCGAGAGCATGGCTTTCTCCTGCGCGGTGATCGACCTTGCGGCCTTCGGGATCGAAGTCGATGGCGAGCGGCTTTTCGAGGTGGACGGCGACCTTCGCGCCGGGCTGGACATAGACAGCGGCGAACGCCTGGCCGTACAGCTTGTTCACCCAGTCGGCCATGTCGCGCACGCCACCGGCCAGGATGCGGCCCACGGCTTCATTGCCCGAGATACCGACGCTGCCGATGGAGCCGTCGGCGCCGACGTAGGACATCTGGCCGCTGTCGCTGTCGATCAGCGAGGCGACGCCGGCACCGGCGGCGGTAATCAGGGCTTGCGAGCCAAGGTACTGCTGGGCGTTGCTGCGCCGCTCCCCGCTGACGCAGGGAATGCCGTATGGGTCGCTGATCCAGCCCAGGCCTCCACTTTGAGAGTTCTGCTGCTGGTTGTTTTGCTGGTTGCCGTCGCGGTCTTCGGGGATGGTGCGGATCGTGCCGTCGTGGAAGACGAAGGTGATGCTGCGTACCTGGCCGCGCACGCACGAGAGCGTCCAGTCGCCCGATGCGGTGCCGCTGAACACGGCACCGGCCACGTCGGGAATGTCGATGCCATTGGCGGTCAGGTTGTCCGATCCGACCAACACCTTGAAGGGGTACGGATCGTTGACGGTTCCGTCGATCGGCACGCGGCCGATCAGCGCCGTCATCGCCACCGACCCCATCAGCGTCGAATTGGTCGGTACGGTATAGACCGCCTTGGCGCTCTTCACGCCTGCGGCGCGTGCGCCCGCGTTCGCCACGGTTTCCGCCGTGGTTTCCAACGTGCTCTGCGCGGGGCCGAAGCTCGTCGGGAAGCTCATGCCGCTACCCGTGCCACGACTGCTGTTGCGCCCCTCGGCTTTCCTCGCATCGTCGGGTTCGACCCAGCGCACGCCGCCTTCCATGCCGGCCTCGTCGCCGTCACGCAGCCCCAGACCCACCGGCAGGTCGGCATGGCCGCCGCCACGTCCGCCGATACTGTCCAGGCGCCGTTGCAGGTCGGCCAGCAGCCCTTCGGTCTGCTGACGCGCGCTGGCTGCCTGCTCTTGGTCGCGACGCAGGTTGGTGCGCTCGGAGTCGAGGGCCGAATTGATGCGCTGGTCAATGGAGTTCTCGCGCTGGCGCAGTCGCTGGTTTTCTTCGCGCTGGGATTTGTTGTCCGAGAGCGCGGTCTGAAGCTCGGTGCGCAACTGCTTCACTTGGGCAACGAGCGTCGCCACGGTGTCGCGCGGGGTATCGCCCTCGATGCCCAGCGCCTTCATTTCCGCTGGCGTGAGCTTGGCGCCGGCATCCGCGGTCGGTGGTGCCGAAGTGCTGCCTCCCGAGAACAGCCGGATGGCGACGAACAGCACCAGCACGGCAACCGGGATCATCAGCCACTTCAGGAGTCCATTACTGCGCATGGCGGACCTCCTTGCGGTCGGTGCCATCCTGGGAACCGGCTTCCGGTTGCGGGAGATGCACGGCCGGGTCGAAGCGGTTGACCGCTGGTAGCAGCGATTGCGCAAGGCCACGCCCGCGCGTCACCAGGTACAGAACGGTCGTGTCCTCGGGCGTCCCGCGCGGGCCAAGCGCCTCGTGTTGGAAGGTGGCGGTGAGGAAATCGCCTTGCAGCACGCGCGGGTCCAGGGTGATCCAGCCGCTGCTGCTGTTGGTCAGGCGCACGGCGGTCACCCACTGGTCTTCCAGACGCCATGACGCGAGCGCGACCGCGCGCACGGGCAGCGTCGGCATCAGCGTGCCGAGGTCGAGGTCACGGCGCAGGTTCACCCGCATGACGCTCGGCAGCGGCTCCACGGTGCGTAGCGGCGCGTAGAGGTTCTGTGCGGCAAAGCGCGTCAGGACAACCGACACCGGGGTCTCGCGTCGCGCCGCTCGCGCGCCGGCCTGGTCCTGGGCGCGCGCCGGAGCTTCGTTGTCATCGCCGGGCTGATCGCCATAGCGCGCCGGGGTGCTGTTGCCCTCGACGATGCGCACTGGTTCCAGCTCGGCTTCGCCGTCCTTGGCTGGCTCCGCCGCAATGTCCAGCAGGATCAGCGCGCCCGTGTCGGCGTCCTGCAATTGCAGCCGCGTGGGCTCGATCGGCTCGCTGGCGCGCAGGTACACCGCGCCGCCCGCGCTCTGCACCCGTAGGCGCTCGCCGACGCCCGCAGGTACGCCCACGCGGACGTTGCGGTCGATGAACACGATGCGCTCGTGGCCGACCTTCAGCGGCACCGCCAACGGCATACGTTCCCAGCGCAGGATCTCCACTGCCTGGACAGCAGGAGCGGCGGCCACGGCCAACAGCCCCAGCAGCGTGAGTACAGGATGCTTCATGGGGTTTCTCCTTGGGGCGCTTGCGGAGACAGGCCGCCAGACGCCGGGCGCGTTGGCTCCGGCGTGCTGATGCGCTGGGGCGCGCCCTCATAGCAGTCGAGCGCCAGGCCGAACGGGTTGCGGGCAGGATCGACGTCCACCCGCGTGACCTTCACTGGATAGCGCACCAGAGCGCGCTTGACTTGCTCGGCGCCGTAGTACTCGTCGGCGGTGATGTCCAGCGTCACCACCCAGTCGCGGTCGGAGACCACGCGCACGCGCGCCGTAGGGTCGTCGCCGTAGCCGCGGCCGGGGATTTCATAAATCCCGCGCACGCGCTGGCGCAGCTCGCCCGTGCTGCGGCGGTAGTCGTAGTCCGCGCGAAGGAAGGCCTGGCAGGACGGGGTGAGATACGGCGAGAGCGTGTGGAGGTTGCGCGCGTAGTCCTCTTCGCCATTCGTCGGCCAGCGGTTGAGCGTCTGGAACACGTAGAACGTGAACGCATAGACCGATTCGGGCGGCACTTCCCACCACTTCCTGGTACTGCCGGAGCGCAGGTCAGGCGGAACGTGGATGGTCAGATCGCGCGGAGCGCTCCACCAGCCGCCGCCCATGACCAGGGCGACGATGACCAGGGCGCCAGCCCCCAGGCGAAGCGTCTTGATGTGCGCCTGCAGGTGGGTGATCTCGTTCTTGAAGCGGCTCATCGCGCGCTCCTTCGGGTGGTCCAGAAGCCGGAACGCGAGATCAGCACATGGCCGCCCACCCAACCCGCCATCAGTGGATGACGTGTCGCAATGCGCCATTGCAGTTGCCGATACAGCCAGGTGTCGGGACGCCCGCGTTTGAGGCGGCGAAGAATGCCGCCGCCGATGAACACGCCCAAGGCCACGCCCAGGACGACGAACGTGGGAGCTAGCGCGATCGTGCGGAACACCCACGACAGCGGCGCGCCGACCAGCAGGCCGGCGGCGCCGGACAAGCCGCAGCAGATCCACAGCTCGTCGGCGGTGAGGCCGCGCACGACAACGGGGTGGCGGTTGAGCCGGTGCGGAAGGAACGTCACGGTCCCGTCCGCACGGACGTGCTGCTGCTCAGACATACCGGCCTCGCCTTACAGGATGCCGGTGGCTTCGGTGAGCAGCCAGATGCCGATCACGAGCAGGACGGCGCCGATGGCGACCGTGAGGCCGAACTGGCCCCACGTCTTGCGGCCTGTGTGGATTTCCGCGTAGGTCCCGTAAGCGTGGTAGCACACGCCGATGAACATCGACGCCACCACCAGCAGGGCTACGAGCATGATGATGTCGTAGCCGTAGTTGCGGATCGTTTCCATGATGCCGTTGCCCGTGCCGCGGGTCGGGTTCTCCAATTGCGGCAGACCCTGCGCGAACGACAGCACGGGCAGCGCAGCGGCGCCCAGGGCCACGGCGGCGCGCTGGGCAAGACGGGAATTGAGGATGCGGTTTTGCATGGTCATGCCTTTCAGGTCAGGAGAGGAGGAAGAAAGTCAGGACGAGGTACATCGCGACGAATCGGATGCAGACGCCGAGGAACTGGCGCTGGTTGAGGCGGCTCTCGGACCACCCCACGTAGGCCGTTCGCATGGCCCAGACGCCCCAGACGAGCAGGACCGCGAACACGACGCCGACCAGGACGGTCGCCATCGCTGAAGGTGCGATGCCGCTGTTGGCTTGAAATGCCGAGACCTGGGCGCCGTTCATGGCTTGCCCTCCGCGGTCGTCGGCGGTGATGGCGGGACGACCCGCTCCGTGCGGTAGTCGCCGGCCAATTCGGACGGGTCGCGCGGCTGGGCGCGCGACGGTGTGAGATGGGCCTGGATGCCGGCGCGCACGCGCGCCAGGTCAGCCAGCAGCCTCGGGTAGTCGAAGTGGTAGCGCTCGCCCGGCTGGATGGGGGCATGCGCGGCGCTGTCGGCGACCGTGCGCTCCAGCGCGTCGAGTTGGCGCAGCGCTGCGACCAGCTCCTGACGCTGCGCTGGGGACTCGGCCAAGGCCATCGAGGACTGGCCCAACACAAGGGCCGTCACGAGAAAAGTGGGCACGCCGCGATGCGCGGCGCGCAGCCAGATCGGAGCCAACATCGCGCCATTCCTGTGTGATCAGCAATGGCTAGATCGTGGAGATCAGGGCTGTTTCAGGCCGCAAACAATAGGAACCTGCGGATGACCGGATTGATCGGCTAGAGGTACTTCTTGAAGCTGCCCGCAGTCAGGCTCACGGCCAGTCCCAGCAAGGCGGCGCTCGGCAACAGGATCAGCAATGGATGCACCGAGATCGGCAGTGCCAGGTACGTGATCCACGGCAGCACGGCCAGGGGCATAAGGCTGGCTTTCGCGCGGTGGTAGATGAACCCGGATTCGCGGCCCGCGCCGAACCTGCGCACGTCACGTCGCACCAGACCGTCAATCAGACCGACGAAAGCAGCCGTGAAGATCAGTGGCAGCGTGAGCACCAGGACCAGCAGGCGCACTAGGAAGGTCAGCGTCGTGAAGGCCGCGGCGATCAGGTAGCTCTCGGCCCAGACATAGGCTTGGCTGATGTAGTAGCGGAAGTTGCGCGCCTGCTCGTGGCTGGGCGCGCGGACGCGCTCGGCGGTCTGGCTCATGCGCGCCAGCAGCCCGGAGCGAACAAACACCCATTCGTAGCCTGTATCCACCAACTCGTGCGCCGTGCGCCCCGGCTCCTGCACGACCACGCTGCGCGTGAAGTGGTTGGACAGATGCCCAAGCTCGTACTGCAACATCTGCTGGGAATGGCGCCAGCCCTGGTCCTTCCAGAACAGGTGCATGCCGACGCACTCCACCACGATCGAGAACAGCAGCGAGCCGATCAGCACTCCAAGCAAGCGAAACGGCAAGGTGATGGTGCCGACGATCAGGCCCTGGCGCTGATTCTGCTCCCGCTGCGCGGTCGAGGCGGCGTCCTTCACGGCGCGGCCTCGTCGCCACTGTGGTCGGTGTCGGTGGCCACCGCAGCAGGCTCGGCTGGAGCAGCATCATCCAGCAGGTCATCGGGCAAGGCCGCATCCTGCAAGGCCGGGGAACTGGTGAACTCCCACCACTGCGTAGCCTCGCTGTAGCTCTGGCGCATGTACCCTGCCAGTTGTTGCAGGTCCGTCGGCATCACTTCATCCGGGTCTGGTAGCGGCAGCGGCATGCGAACCTTCCAAAGCTGGCCGCCCTGCAGCAGCGCGAAGCATTGGCCTTTTGGCAGGCCGACTACGTGCGATGGCTCGATCATCGGCACGCTGGACATGCTGATGCGGTCCTGGGTGTTCGACGTGAAATCCGTCGCGCCGCGGATGTCCGAACTGTCGGTTGCCCCGGAGACGATGGTAGTGGTATAGACCTCGACCTTCGGCAACTGCCGCGTCAGCAGTTCGGCAGTGGCAGTCTCGCGCACGCGCAGCATGAACAGGTTGTTGAAGTTGCCGATCACCTGGCCAGCTTTCGCGCGATTGCCGATGCGGGCCTCGATGTCCGAGAGGGTCTGCGTGTACGCGGTGACTTGCAGCCCGGCGCCGCCGCCTTTGTTGATAAGCGGCACGAATTCGTCACCCATGAGTTCATTGAATTCATCCGCATGGACGTTGATCGGTACGCGCGCGCCAGCCGAGGCGTCTGGCAGGCCATCGTCGATTCCGTGCTTGTAGATATGGCCCGCGACCGAAACCAGGTCGGAGAACATGGAGTTGCCGACCGCTGCGGCAACCTCGGCGTCGGACAGCGCGTCCAGTCCCACATAGACGATGGCGCGCTTCCTGATGACTTGCATCCAATCGAAGATCGGGCGCGGGTCGGCCAGGTCGGAATAGTTCGGTGCCAGGAGCTGCGCGATCTTGCCGCTGGTTAGCTTTTCCAACAACGGCAGCAATGACGCGACGATCTTGTCGAAGTAGGTCTTGTCGTACCGAACTGCCGAGCGCAGTCCGTCGAGCACCGGGTCGTAGTTGCGCGCCTGGGAGAGATACTGCTCCAGCGCAACCACGCGCTTCTCTCGCCCGATCATGTTGCGCGGGATGTTCTTCTCGTTGAGCTTGGCCTCGATCTGGACGATCACCTCCCAGGCCTTGGGCTCGGTCTTGGCGAAGTAGTGCTGGGCGTACTCGATAAACAGCGCGTCGATGTTGATGACGTGCCGCTGGATCAGCATGTAGTCCGGGCGCTGTCCCAGTTCCACCAGGGCACGAGCAATGATGTTGACGAAGCGCCACGCGAACTCCCTGAAGGCCGCGCTATTGCCTTCACCGGAGAGTTGCCCTGCGATACGGGTGGCGACTTCCGAGATGCGACCGAATCGGCCCACCGCGTTGTAGCGGGCGCTGATCTCCGGCCAGCCCAAGTGGAAGATGTAAAACTCGCCTTCACGGCCGGCGCGCTTGGCCTCGACATACATGCGCTTCAAGAGGTCCGCATCCCCTTTGGGGTCGATGACGATCACGACTTCGTGCTCGCCGGCAGCGCTCTTGCGGCGGATGTCCTGGGTCACGAACAACTCGGCCAGTCGCGTCTTGCCCACGCGCGTGGTGCCCAGCACCAGCGAGTGCCCGACACGCTCGCCGAGCGGAAGGCTGACGTCCACCTCGTCCGGTTCGATGCCGTGCAGGCGTGGCAGGCCGCCCACAGGCGGCAGCGGACGCACCGGGTTGAAAGGAGCATCCCAGCCCGTGAGCGCGGACAGCCGGGATAGCGGGAACGGCGCGAACTCCAGCCGCTCCTCCAGTCGCCGTGCCAGCCGGTAGGCAGGCGTCGGCTCGACGTATCGGCGGAACTCCGGCCGGTACGTCTGCATCAGCCTATGGGTGTGTTTTTGTTCCCACAGGAACCCGCGCCCGATGAAAAGCCGCTGCTGGCTGACGGGCACGTCCTTGCTCGTCATCACGTAGCGCGACAGGCGGCGGATGTTGCGTCGGTAGCGCAGGATCACGCGGGCATCGCGATAGCGGATCGCGCCGTAAGCGCCGAAAGCCAGCGCGCTGCCGACGCCCATCGACGGGCTCAGCGCGAGCGACCATGGGGCCACCAGGCACAGAAACGCGGCGCCTGCACACGCCGCGACGGTGTATAGCTCCACCGCTGGGCGTAGCAGAACCTCGACCGGCTGTTTCCCCGACATGGCTTCATTGCTCGATGCCGGTGGCCGTGATCAGCGCCGGGTAGTGCCGCAGCCCCAGGCGATCGGCCAGGTCGTCTCCGGCTACGGGCGCGAGCGGCACGCCCGGCACCAGGGCACGCAACCGTGCCAGGCCCTGCGCGGTCTCGACATTGACCACGAGGCCGACCGCGCCGCGTTCGCGCAAAGCGACGCCGCGGCGCTGCAGCCAGGCCCGGGAGGCGTCGTCGTCGCCGATGACCACGAACGGCCGCAGGCCGGGCGCTTCGATCACGCGCCGCGCGACGGTGCCGGGCGTGAGCTTGGCGCTACGCACCGGCAGCATCGCTGCCTCGTCCGCGGGTGTGGCGGGAACCTGTGGCGTCGGAATGGGCGGCCGGCCCGGGACATCGGCGCGCGCCTGGAGGTTGAGGGCCTCGTAGTACGGCAGCGCCGACGTGCCACCGCGATCTTCGACCACGATCAGCGGATCGCCGGCACGCGATGCCAGCGGCAGACCTGCCAGCAGCACAAGCAGGCCCCGCAGGGCCAGATGGGATTTTGTCATGGGGAAGTCTCCTGGCGCGCGGCGAGCACCGCGGCGTTTGGATGTGCGCCCTGCACACGCGCGAGATGGCGCGACACGCTGCGCCGGTAGCGGGCGGCGGGCTCGCCGCCCGCAGGACGGTGGTAGCGGCCGATCGCGAGCAGCCAGTCTTCGCCGGACGTGTGCTGCTCGTTCAGGATTTCAGCGGCGATGGCGAGGTTTCGATACGGGTCCAGCAGGTCGCACGCGCTGGTGAAGCGATGCTTGTGGTAGCCGAGGTTGATCTGGACCAGGCCTGCATCGATGCGCGTGTGGGGCGTGGTACGCATTGCCTGTTGCAAGCCCGAGCAGGCGTCGGCGCGCGTGGCGAAGCGGCGCGACTGGCCGGCGACATTGAGGGACCACGGCCACGGCACGATGCGCCCGTTGCGTCGAACGCCGCTCTCCTGCAAGGCCACGGCGTAGAGCACGGTCGAGGGGATGCCCGCCTGCTGGGCGGCGAGCTGGTAGGCAGGTGGCGGAATCTCCTGGGCATGGACGGCGCAGGCGCACAGGCCGGTAGCGAGCACCAGTGCGCACAAGAGCTGCGAGAAGGAGGTGGCCGCTACGGCTGGCGCTGCCATTGGCCGTTCACCTCGCGCACAGCCGCGGGCAAGTCACCGGGCAGGCCCAGCGACAGCCAGCGGCCGCCGTCGTGGTTGAGGGTAATGCTGCCGCTGCGCACGCGCGCCGGGTCGATCTGCGCGCGCTTGGCCCAGTCGCGGATGCGTGCGTCGTCCTGGCGGCTGCCCACCATATACAGGTCGAACTCGGCACCCGAGGATTGCAGCCGCTGCACGAGCTGCCCACAGGCCGCGCAGCCGTCCTTGACGAACACCGCCATGCGACCGCTGCCGCGCGCGGTGCCGGTGCCCGGCCCGTCGTCGGGCAGGTTCACGCGCTGCATGCCGGGGTTCAGGCGCTGCCAGGCTTCGTCGTAGGCACGTTGGTAGGCGAGCAGCTTCTCGACGCGGCGAGCCTCGACTTGCACCTGCAGCTCTGCATAGCGCCGCCGTTCTTCGTCGGTGCGTGCCTCGATGCCTAGGGCAGACAGCGGGTCCAGGTTTGGCGAGTAGATGCCCAGCGGCCCATCCATCAGCTCGCGGTAACGCGCCCATTCCAGGGGTTGGAGCCCCCAGTTGCTTGCTACTCGGTCGTCCAGGACGCGGGCGGCCAGCGGGCGCTCCTGGCTCTGCGCATTGCGGGCTGGAGCTGTGGCTGGCTGTTGCGCCCACGCGGGCCACTGGACTGAAGCCAGTAGGAGTGCGGAAAGGATGATCGACGGCTTCATGTCGTGTGCTCCGATCAGGGAATCGCCACGCGACGGATCTGTTCGCCGGCTTGGAACACCGCAGCGCTGCCATCGATTGCCTGCAAGCGCCATGGACCGACCGCATCACCGGGCAACAGCACCTGAAGCTGGTCGGGCGTGAAGTCCCCGCTGCTCGGCGCGACGGACACACTGAGCTGGCCGGCGCGCAGTTCGGCGCCGACGATGCGGAACGGCAGTGGCGGCGGTTCAGGCTTGGCGGCGGGCTTGCTCGATGTGCGCGGCTGGGCGGGTGTTGCTGCACGCGCGGCGGTCTGACGCGTCTTGATCTGCTCGATCTCCGCGCGCAGCGCCTGAAGGTCGTCGGCTGCTGCGTAGCTGCTCAATGTCTTCTCAACTTGGGAAGCGCGTGCTTCCAGGATTTGGCGGGTGTCTTTGAGGTCCGCCGCCGTTGCGACCTGCGGACGCTGCTGGATGGTTCCGATGGTCTCGGCCAAGGCCACCGCCTGCGCTTCGAGGCGTTGCAAACGGGAGTCGAGCCGTTCCTCGTCGGCCTGGTCGCTCATCGCCTGGTAGCCGAGGGCCACGATGACGCTGAGACCGAGCAGCCAGAGCCAGAGCAGGCTTTGCGCCACCACGGCGGCAGCCGGGCGCCGCGAGGATTGGGGAGTGTTCATGGCTGGCCGCCTGGAATGGAGGGCATCAGTGGGAAGGTCTGCACCGCATCGGCGGCGGCCGGTTCAGGCATGGATTCGACGGCCATGCTGTCGCCGGGCCGCTCGAAGCAAATTTGTCGTGCGCGGTCATCCGCGTGCAGTTCCCAGGCCGGACCAGCTAGGGTGATCAGCGCGTCGCGCAAGGTCATGGGACCGAGATGCAGGTGCGCCGCCGGCAGCGGCAGCGCATACAACTCGATCACGGCATGTGCCGTTTGACACAGGCTGTAGCCGCTGCGCTTGAGCACGTGCCGCAGCCCATCGCCGACCGTGACGCGGGCATCCGCCGGCATCGAAACATCGATGGTCTGCAACAGCAGGTCGCGCTGCGCCGCCGTGGGGGCCAGCTCGACCAACGTGTAGCGCCCATAGCGCACAACGGGGATGTACTCGGGCGCTTCGGGTTCGGGCGCGGTCGAGACTTCCTCGAAGGCATCGGGTGCGTGCGGCGCAGTCGTTGTCGCGCAGCCGCCAGCCAGTACCGACCAAAGCAGGCCGAGAAATCCCGTCAGCAGGCGGCGTTCGGGATGGTGAAACCAGGGTGGAGAGGGGCACATAGCTCGGCGTCCTGAAACATCGAGCCCTCACCATCGCCGCTGGGGTCGTGCGCGGCAGCAAACAATGCGAATCACGCCCCGTCCGATTTTCCGACAGCCTCCCTCCAAAGAAAAAGGCCCCCGAAGGGGCCAATGAGAGCGCAGGTCGGACCCTGCCGAATCAACCCCGAGCCAGCTTCAGGCCAGGATCGACCTGTGCCAGTTGGGCATGCGCCCAGCAGCGCACGAGTTGGCCGTTCTCGCCGAGCGGCCGGTCCGCCATCGCCACCGAGTACTCGTCGGTATCGCTGGTGTCGTAGCAGACGACTTTGATCTCGCCGGTGTCGCAGCGGATGGAGTGGATCTGGCCGTCGGTCATATCGACCACGACGACCTGCGGGACAAGACCCAGTTCGCGGGCGGCCGACAGGATGGGGCCATATTCGGCAGCGTCGAAGCAGACGAACGGCCCTTCGTACCGGGCTTCTTCGGCCAGATCCTTGGCTTTGTGGTAGTGGGCACCCTGGTCGTATTCCTCCTGGGTGGTTCTGACCTTGAAGACCGGCATGTTGGGGGTGCCGGAAGCATCGACGCAGGCGACAGCGACTTGCATCTCGATCTCGCCGCCTTCAGCAGGCTCGGTCGGAGGGATGACAGCCTGACTCTCGGGTTCTTCGTCGGCCATACCCATGCGCTCGCGCATCTCGTCGGCGAATGCCTCGGGAGCCATCAGGCCGTAGCGCGCCAGGCGCACGGGGATGTCTTCAGCGTTCAGATTGCCGTCTTCGATGCGCTGCCGCATGAAGGAGGCGATCTCGGTTACCAGGGTGTCACTCTCAGCTTCCGAGGGCTGCTCGGACACATCGATCGACCACTTATCCACTTCCGCGGCGGTCTCGCCGGTCAGCAGACCCTCATCGATGGCGTATTCGCACATGCTGCGCAGCCGTGCCAGCATTTCCGATTCGGCCTCGCCGTTGAGCAGGTAAGTCACGTCCAGCGTGAGGCGAGCACTGACGACTTTGGTCGTTGCTTGGGTATTGGTGTTCATGGAAATCTCCTTGGGATCGAAAAAGCGCAGCCACGCCCACGGAGACCGTGGACGTGGCTGCAAGGTGGGAACAGCGGAAAGCCGGCGGCGTTAGGCCAGCGTTGGCGTGGGGATCAGGCGGCGACCAGTTGCCGGGCCAGTGCGACCTCGACCGAATCACCATCCTGGTTCAGGACGTCCAACCCTGATTCGGGCACGTCGCCCGAGGTGGACTGCGAGACCATGATCTTCTTGGCCATCAGTTCGAGGCAGGTCATCTGCGAGGAGCCGGCGTAGCCAAGGTAGATCACGCGCACGGGTTGCTTCTGCCCGATGCGCCAGGAGCGGCGTGCCGCCTGCTGCAGCGAGTACACGTTGTAGCCCGACTGCATGAACACGATCGTCGGAAACTCCAACAGGTCCAGTCCCGTTTTAACCAGCTCGGGGTTGGTGATGAGCACATCGATGCCACGGTCCAGTTGTTCGGCGATCCAGTCCTCGCGGCGGCTGGCATCCACGCTTGCGCGCAGCACCGCCACCTTGAAGCCTTCCTGCTCCAGCAGCACCTTCAACCGGCTGGTCGTGTCGCGCGTGCCGGTATAGACCGTGTAGGCCAGCACCTTGCGGCCCTGCGCCTTCTCCTCTTTGCAGATGTCGATCAGCTCACGCTCCTTGGGGCTGATCTCGAACTCGTTGAACTGAGCCGGGACGAACGCCAAGGTGTTGCGCGTGCGCGGATGCACCACGGTCTCCGACCGGAAGCAGCAATCTGGCCAGGCCAGTAGCACGTTGAGCACCACACCCAGCAAGGTCGTATCGCGTCGTGCAAGAGCCTGTTTCAGCTCCGCGGTCAGCCGACCCGCCAGATCGCGGTAGGCCGCGGCTTGCGCCGTGTCCATCGCGACTTCGCGGAACTCCTCGTCATACGGCGGCAGGATGTTGCCGCCGATGTCCTTGAGCTTGAGGAAGATCGTGAACGGCAGGATGCAGCGCAAGACGCCCTTGGGGCCGAAGCCCGGGGCCTTGACCGTGCGCACCGATACCTTGGTGCCCTTGGCCGTCTTGTGCGCCGTGCCGGTGCTCTCGGAGTAGATGTCCTTCAAGACCCCGTGATCGCGCATGAACGCCATCGCGGCCGAGGTCATGCTGCCGCTCGTGGTCGGGCGGTAGCCGTCTTCGATCATCCGCCCCGGAAGGGCTCGGAACAGCAGGTAGAACAGGTCGTCCCCGTAGCCGCCCATCAGCGTGCCAGTCAGCAGCAAGGTCTTGCGAGCCTTCGCTGCCAGCACGCCCATGGCCTGGCCTTGGGCACTGCCGCCGTTCTTGTACTCGTGCGCCTCATCGGCGATGAGCAGGTCGAACGTGCCTTGCGGCAGGTAGCGTTTGATGAACTCGGACGGCTGGTAGCCGCCTTCGCCAAAGCCGAACTCCATGTTGGCCATCGCACGTTCCATGCGGGTGGCCTGACGGTCGGAAAACACCAGCTCGCCGTTGCCGTCCATGAGGTTGATGAACTCATGGATGTTGTCGCCGAGCATCGAGGCCAGGAAGCCGTCTCCGAACTTCTGCATCAGCTTCTGCGCGGTGACTGCCCCGATGGTCGGGATGCGCTTCAAGGCTTTCAGCACGGCCGAGGACTGGTCGCTGCCGGACAGGCTGCGTGGGCGGATCAGCGTCCACAGGGGCGCTGCGCAATGGCTGCACTTCCTGCGGTACTCCTCGGCTTCGAGCGCGACCGGGTTGACCGGCTCGCCGTCGAGGTCGGTGATGACCGTGCCGCAGTCCGGGCAGGCCGCCACGTCGCCGTGGCGGGTGCGCCGCTGGGTGAAGACAGGCTTCCAGTGGAACCCCATCCGCATCCTGACGCGCCCCAGGACAAAGAACTCCTGGCCGGTCGGCTGCACACCCAACTGCTCGCGCAGCTTGATGAGCTTGACCAAGGTATCGGGGCCGTTGAGCACCCAGACCTTCGCGCCCGCTACTGTCTCCTGGATCTCGCGCCGCCACTTGTAAACAAGGTGCGGGGGCGAGAGAACCAAGGTCCGGCGGTAGCCTTCGGCGTTGAGCACAGCGGCCGTGGCGATGCCGACGGTCGTCTTGCCGCAGCCCATCTCGCCATTGACGATCGCGGCGCGCTCGCCACGGTCAATCAGCAGCTCCGCGGCGGCGTGGACGACTTCGGCCTGGGCCTGGAACAGCTTGCGCTTGAGGCTGGCGACGATGAGCTGGCGATGTGCTTGCGGTTGGCCGGTATAGACCGGCGGGTTGGCGCTGTTGAGGGCGTCGAGCAGTTCGTCGCCGAACTCGCCGACGAAATCCTGAAGGCTCAGGGTCAGAGGGGAAGATTCCGCGTCGAGCAGTTCGCCCTGTACGGGCGCGGCTTCAGCGGCATTGGTTTCGAGATCGAGGGACATGGTGATGCTCCAAAGAAAAAGGGGCATGCACCACCCCCAGCGGGGCAGTGGCATGCCCCGTGGTGGGAAGTAAATCGACGCGTGGCCGACGGTGGTTGAAGGTGCTGGCCTGGGTGGCCAGCGGCTGAACCGTGCTCAGTCCTCGGACGGCAGAACGATGACGGTGGCGTGGCGCTCCGCGTCGGTAACGATGCGAATGGCCAGCCCCGGATGGATCACGTAGTGCGATGCCAGCGATGCGCCTGATTGAAGCGCGGTGCTGTTGGCCTGCCATTGCTGGACGTTGACGTCGCCCCAGTCGCCACGGGTGTGGCGCCTGAAGTACGGGATCGGGTCGAGGCGACCCGAGCGGACCAGGCGGTCAATGCCTTTGCTGAAGATAAGCGCCCCGATGGGGAACGCCAGGTTCTGACAGTAGGTTTCGATGCGATGTGATGCCATGGGCTCCTCCTTGATGAGTCATTGAGCCACGACACCCCTGCCGGAGTGAAGTGGCTCCGTCAGGAGAATGAGGATGACGATGTGGGGACGTCAGATCAGGTCCCGCTCTTCGGGAAGCTGGATCACCGTGGTCTGGTGGTCCTCGCTGGTCTTGACGATTAGCGCCAGGTCCGGCGTGATCCTGAACTGCGAGATCATCAGGTTGTCCTGTTGGATCGCCACGTCGTTGGCTTGGCGTGTGGCCTCATCGATCTCGCCCCAGTCCCCGCGCACATGGCGCTGGACATAGGCTAAGGGGTCGATCAGGCCTCTTCGGGCCAGCCAATGCACCTTCTCGCTCAACTTCAACGTACTCGGTGCGAACAACGGTTGCTTGTGCGGCGCTGGCCGCTTGAACGGATTCGGGAACATGGTGTTTCTCCTTCGATGTGGTACAGCAGGACGGCAGCGCGTCCGGTGGATCAGCGGATGGTCAACACCTCGCCCCGTGTCGCGGAGCCAGGCGTCATGTCCCACGCGCGGATGACGGGCACAAACTTGTCGGTGAGGATGCGGGTCTCGGCGATGGAGCCGTCTTCGCGTTCGGTGAATTCCCGCTGGAGCGTTTTGTCCTTGTGGGTGTCACCTTTGACGACGAGCACGCGCCCCGTCTGGGAGCGCACAACGCCGGAGATCGCGCCCGCTGCCAAGGCCAGGGCGAGATGCCAGTGGGACAAGGCTCGCGCCGGTGGACGCAGCGACTGCTGCGCGGCCCCCAGGTGCGTGTCCAGCGACGGCCAGAGGCCTTGCAGCCGACCGACCTCATCGGCGAACTGCTCCGGCTCCATCGTCACGCGGAAGAAATGCTCCGGCTCGACCGGACTGGCGGGGACGATGTACGGCAGGAACGGCCATTCGCTCGGCAGTTCCTCGGCTTCGACTTCGCCAAGCCCAACCTGCAGCAGCAAGTTGCGCACGGCCTTGACGCCATCGGGGGCCTGCTCGCGCTGGCGCACCCTTCGGCCAAAGATCACCACCTGCTTGAACTGCGTTTCCACCGCTCGGTAGATCCGCAGATCGGTGTAGTGGCGTGTCAGCCAACCAACCAGCTCCGCGTCGAGCACGTAGCCGGGGACGATGAAGACCAGCATGCCGCCGTACTGCAGCAGCGACAGCGAACGCTGATAGAACAGCTTTTCGAGGCGGGCACGTCCCTGACCTTGATAGCCGATGTTGCCGTTGACGTCCTTGGACAGGTCGCCATACGGCGGGTTGAGCCAGAGCAACCCGAAGGACTGTTTGGAGACCATCGTGTCCATCAGGTCCGCGTGCAGGCAGTGATCGACCAAGCCTCGGGCATGGCGTGCCCGCTCCGCGTCGAACTCGACCGCGAATGCCTTGGCCTGGTCACGCCCGAGGGCATAGGCGGCTTCGGCGATCGCCACGCCTTCGCCGGCGCAGGGATCAAGGATGCACATCGGCCCGTCGCTGGGCATCAGTGCGTTGAGGGCTCTTTCGAGCGTGGGTTCGTCGGTCGGGTAGTACCCGTTCTTGGCGAAATTGCGGGCGAGCCGCGGGAACATGAGGGCCATGGAAGTCTCCTGGTTGGCGGGGATGAAAGACGGAAGCACGCCGAGACGTGCCTCCGAGGGGGTCAAGCCGCTACCGCTTCCGGCGTCCAAATCTTGGTCGGATAGGGATAGGCGGTGAGCGCGTCACTGCGGATCAGGGAGCCCAGCGCCAGGGTCAGCGCCGGCACGTCGATGGCGAGCCGATGGCCTTCCAGCGGCCCGAGGGCGAACGGAAGGCGGGCCAGCATCTCGCGGCTTTGCAGCAGTTCCAGCACGGTCTCGCGCCAGTGGTCGAGTAGCGGCAACGGGCAGGTGTCCCGCACCAGCATCCACAGGCGGTCAAGCCGGTGGGCGCTGTCGCGCGGCAGCAGTGCCAATGCGCTGGCGTTGGCCTTGTCGGGCTTGACGCAGCGCCGGTCGAACAGCCACACGTTGGACAGCGAACCGAACAGCGTTCGCCGGTAGGCGCGGGTCATGCGCTTTTCCAGGCGATCGACGTTGCCGATGAACACCGGGACGCTGCCGCCCTGGTCGGTGATGACGTGGAACTGGTCCAGTCCCTGCTCGTCGCGCCCGAGGGTCAGGCGAGCGAGGAATTGCTGGACGGCGGTGTCGCGTGCCCAGATGGACAGGAAGATCAGGTTGCCCTGGTCATCGCCAACGCAGGCGTCGGCCATCACGTCCGGGCATTCGTCGATGCGGTACAGCGTGGAAGAAGTGTTTGCGGGCATGGTGGTGTCCTCGGATGAGCGGGAACAGCACCGCCCGTCGGGGCAGGTACTGCCCCGGGGGGGGTGGAAGAAAACCGCTCAGTCCGGCTCGAACTGCCGGGTGTGCGGGTTGAAGTGAAGCGCCTCGTCCACCGCGGTGATCGGCGTGAAGCCGTCCAGGTAGATGTTGTTGAGGTACTGGTCGCGATAGGTCAGCGCCTGCCGTGCCTGCTCCTCGGTGAGGCCGTTGTCGATGAAGTACGCCAGCATTTCCTCGTCGGAGGAAACTTCGTCGTTGGACAAACTGCCTTCAACGAGCTTTAACAGCGAGGCGGGGAGCGCAGCCAGGATCGGGTCCATGTTGGTTCCTCCTGGCTCAGGCCAATAGTGCCGCGGCGGGTGCCGTGGCAACCGTGGTTGTACGACGCCGCGCGTGGTAGGCGCGAACGCCTGCACGCCAGTCGGCGGACTGCTCCGGTGCGAGGTCCAGATAGGACAGCGGGCACGAGTAGTAGTACGGGTGCATGGACTCGTCCAGCGGCTTGTAGCCCCACTGGTTGCCGCTGCGCTCCAGAAGATCGCAGCGGATGTAGCGCAGGGACTGGCCCGGCGCGAGATCACGATGCACGCCTTCGGCCCTGGCCGTCACTTCCGCGACGGACCAGAGGACGTTGCCGCGCAGCGTGTGGGCGATGACCTTCACGCTGGCGCGCTCGGTCTCCTGCGGTGCGATCAGTTCGGCGATCAGTTCAGACCGCGATTGGGGAGAGAAATACCAGCCCATGAGAGGCCTCCTGAAGAAGTAGAGCCAGAGGCCTCCCCGTGGGGAAGAACCCCCAGCGGGTGATGGAATGCCGCGTGTGCGGCGATGGAATGCAGTGCGGGCTAGGAACCGCAACCGGCCGGGCAGCAACCCAGCGTGATCCCATGCGAACAGCAGCCGTTTTCAGCGAGCCAGTCCTGGGTTTCCTGCCGTTCGGCAGGTGTTGCGTAGTCCCATTCCTGGGTCGCGATTTCCAGCGCATGAACGCGCTGGCTTTCCGGCAATCGACTGGCTTGCGCGTCGATCTCCGAGCTGAAAAGCGTGACCCAGTGATCCCAGGACAGGCCGCAACCACGTTGGGCATGCTCGGCGGCCGTCTTGCAAACGGCGCGCCACGCGGTTTCGTCCAGCGCGGAACGGGGTGTATCGCAAGTGATGGTGGACATGATGGAGACCTCCAGAAGAAAGCCGAGGCCACCCCCGCATGGGGAAGGAACCCCAGCGGGTGGATGAAGAACACCGCGGATGCGGTGTCTGCAATCACGCAGGTTGCAGTTCGGCCTGGCGGCTCCACTCCTGCGTCTTGAAGTCCAGCGCGTAGCCCAGTTCGCCCAGGCGGGCGATCTGGGCGCGCAGGGCGCGGCGGTCGATGGTCGAATCCAGCTTCACAGACTCGCCCAGCGGCCACAACAGGCCGAACAGCGCGGCGTCGCCATCCTCGGTGCTGCCGGGGGCAGCAGCCGCAGCAGGCGGCGCGTCCACGCCGAAGGGCGTGGTATCGACCAGCGGGTCCGCGGACGTCTGCACGGGTGCAGGTTTGGCGGACCTGGATGCCTTGGCGGGTTTGGCCGGCGTTGTCGCAGGCTGTGTCCCTTGATCTTCATCGAGCGGATCGACTTCCTGCGGGGCGAAGCTATGTGCTTCGGCCTTGCTCAGCTTGTCGATGCCGAAAAGTGTCATACCGTCCAGGTTGGCGCGCATCTCGAAACGCATGCTGCCGTCGCTGATCGGATAGCCTTTGAGGAAGATGTAGCGAAGGACGAACTCCCCTTGATACTTGCCCTCGGGGTATTGCTCCAACTCCGCGTCTTTAATCGTGAATTTTCCGAGTTGGCATTCGAGCTTGCCAACATTGAACTTTCCGTTGCGGCCATGAATGGTGCGCAGCGCGAGCTGGCCCGGGACGATGATGGGAGTGGCCGATTTCTCGGGTGCCGATGTGACTGCCATGATGCTTCTCCTTGAGGAATAGGAAAAAGGCAAGGCCCCGTGAGGGGCCATGCCGGATCAGAACGAAGCAGCCAATGCCGGCTCCTGCTCTTCGACTTCACCTGCGGGCTCGCGCTCGGCGGGCTCGATAGGCTGGTCGGCAGCGGTGTCGGCGGCGTCCTCGGCTTCGGGCGCGGGTGCGTCCTCGGCCTGCGACGCCTCGGCTTGCGCCTGGCTCGTCGGATAGACCTGGGTGCCGTCGATCTTGATCAGACCGATGTGGATCAGCGTCGATTCCAGGCTCGCTCCCGGCTCCCCGGCGCGCTCACCCTTGGTGCGGATGTACGGATCGATCTTCATGTCGTTCAACTTGAAGGCGATCAGCACCTTGCGGTCCCCTTCGATGGCCTGCACGCACCGGCGAACCAGGTGCTCGGCTTCAGGGGTGGCGACGATGGTGTCGAAGTACCGATAGTCCGGTTCACCGACAGGCCCGGCCAGAGCCGCGACGCAGCACGACAGGAACGGATCGCCATCCTTGGGGGTGACGTCCTTCGGACGGCTGAGGTAGCCGATGCCGCGGGTGATCAGCTCGTGCTGCTTGATGGAAGCCAGTTCGGCCCGGTCAAGCGGCTCGGCCTTGAGCAGTCGCGCCTTGAGGGACGCGGCGGCTTCACCCTTGCGCTCGCCCTTGTCGCGGATGTACGCATCGCCCCACAGGTCGCCGAGGCGGAAGCGCACCAGCGGGCGCTGCTTGGGATCGTCAACGCCGATGTAGCGCTGGACGAGGTTCTTGGCCTCGGCACCCGAGACCTTGACGTCGAAGTAGCGGTAGCTGGGGTCCCTGGCGGGGCCGACCAGCGCGGCAACGGTGCATGCCAGGAAAGGCTGCGCACGGCGGCCGCCCCGGACAGGCACTTCACGGACACGCTGGATGTAGCCGATGCCCGAGGTGTGGAGGTCGAAATACGATTTCTCGTTGGACGTGGTGTTCATGGTGAATCTCCATAGGGAAGAAGCGGAGACACACCAGCCCCACGCATGCGGGGAAAGGTGCGTAACCCCGCGGTGGGTCGATAAGGCGAAAGCATCCGCCACCAGAGACTGGTGGCCGCTCGCGGATGGATGCGGTGCGAGCTGGCTCGGTCACGCAGTGGGAACTGCGACGCAACCTTGAAGACCGATGGTTGCTTGGCATGTCGCTGACAACGTCAGCAGGCATGGGGTCAGCATGGCCGGGCCTCGCGCGCGCGACAGCAATCAATCGGCATCCGGGCGCTTCCCATTTTTTCCAGGCTGCCCAGTTCCGCCCAAAAGAAAGCCCCCGAAATGGGGGCTTCAAGGGGTATGCGGACATTTTTGGACTACGCCGATTCCACCGCCGCCAGCGACAGATACGTAGCGGTGGCGGACAGCTCCAGATCATCTGAGCTTTGCAGAATGCGAGTGAAAACGCTGTCTTTCGGGTCGAAGAACTCGCCGAAGTCGTCGCCGCCAAGCTCGGCGCGTGCCAGTTCCCACCAGTCATCGAACGGGTCGGTATCCGGGTTGCAGCCGACGGCATAGGCCAGCAGCTTCACGCGGCCATCGGGGCGGCGCTCTCCGCGCTCGGCGAGGAAGTACACGCCCTGGTCCTTGGCCAGGGCGACGCGGCATTGGTTGGCGATGGCTTCGGCAAGCACGGGGCGCAGGTCGGAGCCTCTGAATCGCAGTGACATGGTTGAAATCTCCTGTATGGATGAAGAAAAAAGCCCTCCACCGAAACGGATGGAAGGCTTGTGGGGCAGTCGCCGGTAGGCTGTGGACTGATCAGTCGTGCCGCTAGGCTTCCTGTCTGGCACGTCAGGCTGGAACCGCCTGACGTTGCCGAAAGGCTTTGGCGTCGATCACGCTCACGTCGATCAGGCGCCAGCGCCCGTCGTCGATGAGCCGCTCCAGCACTTCACCGAGCATGTCGAAATACACCTCGTCGTGCCTATCGACCAACTCACCGTCGCGGTGCAGCTCCACCACGTAGGTGTCGCCGCCACGGTCGTAGAGGATCGTCACCTGACCCTCGAACTTGGTGGTTGAGACCGTGAAGCTGATCGCCGGCGGGGTCTCGATGATCCTGGAGGGCTTGGGATCGACCCAGGCGAAGTCGCGGGCACCTGCATCGACCAGCATGTGGGTGATGCACCGGAACCCGTCGGGCGCGGGCATCTCCTCCAACTGCTCGATGAGTTGGCCCAGCTCCATGCACTGCGGCTCGGGAATGGGCAGCTTGGCGGGTGCTTTGCCAAGGATATGCCTCGTGATGGTGTAAGGCGTGCCATCCGAAGTCTTCTCGGTGACGACTTCCGGGGTGTCCGCGCGAAGCCCGTCGAAACGTCGCCGGGCGTAGGGTTGGACATGGACCTTGGCGCCCTCGCTGGGAACGGTGGTCACCAGGTTGGGATCGAGCACGGCGAACTCGGAAGGCTTGAGCTTGACGACGATGGCATCGTCGGTCGCGGAGACTACCTTGCCGTTGAAGGGCTGAGGGTCAATGGCGAAGCCCAACGTCGAGGACTGCGGCTGATCATCGAATACGCGGTATTTGAACGAACGCACGTTGCGAGGGACATGGCCCGCGACAAGCGAAGGCATCATGGATTTGATGAGGGAACGGTCCATGGGAATCTCCTTGAGGAAGAACAAGGGATTCCCCGCCCGCAAGGGAGAGGTCCCTTGTGGGTGGCGTGAACGGACGGGGTACGTCCATAGGAAGAAACGACCAGCACGGTTTCCCGCACTTGCAGCCTTGAAGGTCTCGGCTGCCAGGGCATGTGTCGGCAACGCCGACGAACATGGAGCAAGGATGGCTCTGGAATGGGCGGCCTGCCTGCAAGAAATCGCACAGCGTCGCACCCGCTTTCCTGCGCTGCGGACAAGAAAAAGCCCCTCGAAAAGGGGCTTGGTTGGGTCAGGCTTCGTACACGAAGTAGTGCTCGCGCTGACGTGGGAAGAAGACATGCTTCCATGTATCGCCGCTGGTGTTGCCACCGTCGAAGACGACCATTTCGTAGTCGTCAATGTCGGTGTCCACCAGGTCGGCGCTGGCGATATGGCGCATGTGCAGCGTGCCGCTCATGCGCTCGAATACCAGGATCTGGCCGATGGCGTCGTCCTGGCCCATGGCATTGACGCAGGCGCCGAGCTGGTGCTCGAAGTCTGGCGTGCGCGAGATGAGGTCGGGGAACATGAGGTTGCTCCTATGAAAATGGACCAGCCCGGCTCCGGGAGGGAGACGGGCCGGTATGGGGGAGAACAAAGAGGAAGGATGTTGCGTCGAGCGGCTGCTAGGATTCGGCCAACGGCAGGCCCAACAGCACGGGTGCGTCGGCGTCGAGAATCAGGATGCGCACGTCGGCCTGGCCAGCCAGTTCAATGACGTTCGCCAGGTCATCCGGCATACCCTTGCTTCGGTGCTCCTGGCGAAGCTGCTCCGCACTGATGCCCTCGGCGTGGTCCAGGTTCTTGTCCGTCCAGGGAGTGGAGATCAGCTTGATGCCGATCGCCGGGCTGTACGGAACCCGGAACGCGATGAACAGGAATGCCTCCGGCGTAGCGAGGTCTGCCAGGTTGGCGAGGTATTGGCCGGTTTCTTGGCTGATGTGTGCGCTGCTGATTTCCCAGCACCGGCTGTAGTAGCCGGTCTCGAAACTCAGGCGCTGTACGACTTCCCGCGCTGCCTCTGCCGAATAGGCGTCGCCGACGTGGATGGGGCGACCGTCGAAGTCGTCGCCATGGATGGCATAGACCACGGCACCGATTACACCTTCGCCGCTGACACCTTCTGCGGTATCGCATTCGGCCAGCACCTCGGCACTCACGGGTTCGGGACCATTCCTGACCACGGCGAAATCGCTGGTGACGATGCACGAGGATGAAATCAGTTCCTCGTCGGAAAAGTGCTTTTGACTCGCGTGGATGATTCGCCAGACATGCGGGCTTCCGTCGTCGTAGCCGATGCACAGCGTGCGGACGATTTTCAGATTCCAGTAGCCGCGGAGAAAGGGATTGGGTTTCTGGGACATGGGAACTCTCCAGATTTGAATATTGGGGCCAATCTCCGCCACCGGGAATTGGACCCGGTTGGTTGAAAGTGGAAAATGCGTCAGTCGGCGCTGATCGTTGGCGTCTGAACCAGCCGTTCGGCGATGCGATGGCGCACATTTAGGCGAAATTGCTCATCGGTGATGCCGGCAAGCAGGTTGGCGGCCTCCAGCGCGATCAACGCTGAGGCCTCTTCGATGTCGGCGGCCAGGATGGTGTTGCGCAGTTGATCGCCGAGTTGAAGCGCCTGCGAGGACGTTCTGAAGACCTGGACCTCACGGCTCAGGTAGCAGCCGTTGCCGCCGAACTCGAATAGCCTTGGCTTGCTGCAATACCAGCAGCCCTCAAACTGGATGGCGGTCAGGTTATGGCCGTCATCGAAGCGGGTAGCGATCAGAAGCAGGGCTTCCAGGTCGGCGCCGTCCTCGAATTGGTGGTGCTCGATCAGGTTCTCCAGCTCCCCGTCCTGGTCAGCACCGAAGTGCGCGGCCAGCCGTTCAAGCAGAGGCGGAATCGACAACTCTTCGTCGTCGGGCATGGGGATGCCGAGTTGTGTGGCCAGGTTTTCCAGACCGTCCAGCACATCTGTCCAGCGTGGATCATTGGTTTCGGCGATCTGGGCGATGTAGGCCTGCCCATTGCCGGGATGGTTTTCGTCGAGCGCGAAAGCACCGAACAGTGCCTTGATGACGGGAGTAACGCGGTTGAGCACGAGAACGCCCGTGCCTTCGTAGTAGTTGTTTGCCATGCTGGCTCCTTTCGAGAAGAGCGGAGCCAGCCCATGCGGACGATGGCGTCCGCAGGGAATAGCCCAAGGCCGTTGGCGTCGGGCGATGGGGAAGAAAAATTGAGGGACATGGCCTTATGGGCGCATGTCCCTCACGGGGGGATCGAGAGGACAGTGGCGTGCCGGAGACCGGCTCACCAACCGCTGTAGTTCACCAGCAGGTCGGCGATGACCTTGCGGCGTTCCAGATCGAGACCGTCGAAGTCCGACAGCCCGTGGAAGCGGCAGCGCTTGAGCATGGCACCGCCCTCGCGCGCGTTGTAGAAGCTGACCATGGCGGACAGGAACATGCGTTCGCCGCTGCTCAGGACGCCGAGGGCATCGTTGAGCCGCAGCATGTCGGGACGCAAATCCCACTTGGTCTTGGCCTGGTTCAGGCCTTCACGGGTGCCGTCGCCGAACCACTCGGGACCAGCAATCTCGACACCGCGCTTCCAGGCCTCGAAGAAGGCTTGGGGCGCGGCAGCGAAATGCTGCTCTTCCCGCATGATCTGATCGACGACTTCCCGCGGCAGTAGCTGGTTCATGACGTGATTTCTCCAGTTGGATCAGGGAATGGCGAGCTGGGACCAGCCGCCTCTTTCGAGGGCGCGTTGAGCCGCGGCATAGCTGCGGAAGTACTCGCGGGATTCCCGCGAAACGGGACCTTCGGTATCGCGCGTGCCGATGTAGTGGCCGGCGGCGCTTTGCAAGACTTCGAGCGGCAGGAACTTGCCGCAGTAGGTCAGGGCCAACTGGCCGAAAGAGGCTTGCTGGGACATGGACGGGCTCCTTGGAAAAGCGGGGCCTTGTCCCTCACGGGATGGCAGCTCCCGCACGCGGTTGATAAAAAGCATCAGCGTCACGGGGACGCTCATCCGCAGAATTGATGCGATGCGGACTGGTGGGTGACGCGGGAGAGACCCGCGGCAGCCTGGAACCCTGGCTGCTGGCATGTGCTGACGAATCAGCGAACATGCAGGCAGCTTCGTGCGAGGGCTGCGCCGCGTCAGTTGGAAAACGGCATTCGGCCCAGCCCCGATTGATGAGCACAGGAAAAGAAAAGCCCCGCATCGAGTACGGGGCTGTCAGGAGGGTGCGGTGGCGCTGGGTCAATCGGGCTTGTCGCCCAGGACATGCTGCTTCCACAGGTCGAATGCCCGCTCGGGCGGAAGCTCGGCGAGGATGACGATGGGCTGGGCCTGCCTGGTGCGCAGCGAAGCGAAGTACGCCTTGCGGTCGGCGATAGCCTTGAGCTTGATGCCTTTGATGAACAGCAGTTTGCCGTCCTTGATGAACAGCACCTTGTTGCCGATGTCGCGGTTGAAGGCGGCTCGCACCTTGCGCTCCGCGTGCATGGCATCGGCCAGTTCATCGACCAGGAAGTCGAGCGTCATGTCGATGTAATGAGGGTCTTCACCCTCCTGGCCTAGATCGAGCGGCGCAGGCGGCAAGCCCTTGGCAAAGGCTTCGGCCTGAGCCAGCAGCGTCGTCTTGCCGTTGAGCGCGCGGAGGAATGTCGAGCCGCCATGCCCGTCGTTGCGGGCCTCGGCGATGGGAGTGCCGTCGAACACGATGGTCGCGGTGAAGCACAGCGTTTCCTCGCTGGCGAAGTCGGCGACCTTGAGGTTCTTCAGCGTGATGCGGTCTTGCTTGGTGATGGTGTCCATGGGAAGTCCTGAAATCGACCGGGTGGCGACATGCCCCTGACGGGACGTGGCGACCATCCCGTGGGTTGGAGAAAGGAGGCATCGATGCCCCGGTGGGCAGCGTTCGCCGGTGAGATGCCGAAGCGAACTGGTGGGTGGCGTGGGCGGAACCCACGGCAGCCTTGACACCCTGGCTGCGGGCTGCTGCCGATACATCGGCAATGCAGGGGGAGAATGGCGCGGCCGGCAGGCTGCGTCGTCGATCAATCCGAAGCGGTCGAGTCCGTCTTGTGCAGGCACTGCACCAGCCGGTTGCCCAGCCAAGCCATGCACGGGACGGCCATGGAGTTGCCAATCGCCTTGTAGCGCGGAGCGTCTGCGGCAGGCTTGCCGCGATACGGGATCAGCGTGTAGTCGTCGGGCATGCCCTGCAGCCGCTCGCACTCCATGGGCATCAGCCGCCGCACCCGCCATTGCGACCAGTCCGCTGCACCGGATTCATTCCAGTCGTAGCGGAAATGTGCCTCGAAGTCGGGGGCCAGGACATGGGGCTTGTCTGCGCCGCCGCCGCTGGTACGCAACGCCGCCGCAACGCTTCCGCCCAGTTCGGCAGCAAGACCCTGCGTCCGTCCCCGCAGGGCAACGCAGGCCACCATCGGCACACCGTAGCCCGGCTTGCCGTTGGACAGGACGGTGCAAGACACCTGTCCATGGCCCGACTCGAAGCGCACTTCGCCGCGGTTGTTCTGCGCGAAGGCGATGGCGGGCACGACGCCTGCGTTCGCATGGCTGTTGCGATGCCCGCCGGCACGCAGCGTCGGCGTCAGGTCGATCGTGGCGTCCGCGCCGCTGCCCTGGGCGGTGAAGGCGATGATCGGCACGCCCTTTCCCGTACCGTCCTCGCTGCTGCCCTTGCCGTTGTTGGCGGTGTCGAGGGTGTGGGCGATGCTGCCGGCGATGGACTGCACCATGAACGTCTCGGTGCGGATGTCGTGCTTGGGACCCGCGGCCATCAGGCATGCCGCAACATCGACGGGGCCAATGCCGCCGCTGAATCCGAACGTCGTCGTGACCTTGCCGTAGGGCTGGTTCAGTCCAGCGAATCCTGCGTATCCGCCTGCTGCTGCAGCACCCGGTCCAGCAGCGCGGGCAGCTTCTTGCCACGGCGCGCGGCCCGCAGAAGAATCCCCGCGCAGGCCTGTGCGCTCAAAAAGTACTTCGGAGGGATCGAGGTCATCACCACCACATGCCACAAGAAACACGCGCTTGCGGCGTTGGGCGACACCGAAATATTGAGCGTCGAGCACGCGCCAGGCGATGCGGCGGCGGGGTCCAGACACACAACCAGCGTGCGCCCATTTTTCCCCTGGCGGCTGGAGCGCACGGCTTTCTCCGGCCAGTGCGCCCAGGAAATGCCCGAAGGCATTGCTGCGGTCGTTGAGGACGCCGGGGACGTTTTCCCAGACGAGCGTTGCCGGCGGGCGGCGGTCTTGGTGGCGGGTTTGGTCGATGGCATTTGCAAGCTCCACATAGGCAAGGGTCAAGGCGCCGCGCGGGTCGTTCAACCCCTGGCGCGCGCCGGCAACGCTGAACGACTGGCACGGCGTGCCGCCGACCAGGATGTCGGGCGCCGGCACGGTGCCGGCGCGCACCTGACGGGCGATCGCGGTCATGTCGCCCAGGTTGGGCACATGGGGGTAACGGTGGGCGAGCACGGCGCTCGGGAACGGCTCGATCTCGGCGAACCACGCGGCTTTGAGGCCGAGGGGTTGCCATGCGAGGCTCACGGCCTCGATGCCGCTGCACACGCTGCCGTACAGCAGTGGCGCGGCCTGGGGCGCACCGCGAAGGGTGCAAGGTTGCGGGTTCATGTCGGGTCTCCTGTTCGTGTGGCCCGGGGCGGGCCGGGACGTTGATAGGCAGGAGAAAGGCGCCGAAGGCCCTGCGGCCTTCGGCTCGGGAGGACAGAACCACCCGTGGGCTGGTGCAGGCCCGGTCGTCGCTAGAACCGTCTGCTCATCAGCAATCACACCCGGCGCATGTCGTGGTTCGCGCCGGCATCGTCTGGCGCACATCCGCGCACAAAGGGAGCCCGTTTTTGCGCCGGCGGGCACCGGCACCGAATACCGCTGACCACGAAGGGTCTCCGGGTGGCTCGCGCAGCTTGGCAAGCCACCGGGGGACCCTTCGCAGAGGCGGGAGAAATGCAGATCAGCAGAACGCGCAGGAGGCGGTTCGCGGAGAAGCTACCTTCAGGTCCCGCGGCCGGGGATGACCAAGCGGGACGCGCACACGGACAAGAAGGCGTTGCGCGCTGGGCGTCCCGCAGGGCGTGCGGAACACAGGCCGCGCCGCCGATGGCGGGCACGGTTCACGGGGAACGGGGTCGGTCAGGAGCCTTTGCGGCCGCTGCGGCGCGGGCGCGAGGCACCACGCTTGGACGTGCCGGATTCGACCGGCAGCGTGCCTTTGCAGTCGGGGTAGCGACTGCACGACCAGAATGGGCCGCTCTTGCCGGTGCGCTGGCGCGTCGGTGCGCCGCACTGTGGGCAAGGCGGTCCGTGGGGAACCTTGATGGACAGGGACGTGCTGCCGTACTGCGCGATCAACTGTGAGATCCATGCAGCCTGCTTGCCGATGAATACGTCCAGCGTGAGCTGTCCAGCTTCGATCATGTCCAGCGCCTGTTCCCAGACGGCGGTTGTCCCTGGGTCGGCAATCGCTGTGGGCACCGCGTCGATCAGGGTGAAGGCCGCATCCGAGGCACGGATGGCGCGGCCCTTCTTCACGAGGTAGCCCCGCGTCAGCAGGCCACTGATGATGTTGGCCCGCGTCGCTTCGGTGCCGATGCCGACCGTATCCTTGAGCTTCTGTTTCAGGCGCGGGTCCGAGACCAGTTTGGCGACGCCCTTCATGGACTTGACCAACTCGCCCTGCGTATAGGGCCGAGGGGGCAGCGTCTTGAGCGCCTTCAGATCGACGTCGGCCACCTGACATGCCAGGCCCTCGCGCAGCGCGGGCAGTACCTGGCTGCGCGCCGCAGGGTCGCCATCCTCCTCGGATTGCGGTTCGGCCAGCACCAGGCGCCACCCCTTGACGACGACCTGCTTGCCGGTGGCCGCCAGCGTCTGCTGGCCGCAGGAGAGGTTCGCCACATTGCGGTCGAACTCGTGGTGAGGAAGGAATTGCGCCAGGTAATGCGCCCGGATCAGCCGATACACTGCCAGTTCCTTCTCACTCATGGTCGAGAGGTTCGCCGGTTCGAGCGTCGGGATGATGCCGTGGTGAGCAGACACCTTCGCGTCGTTCCAGGCGCGTGAGCGTTGAGTGCGGTTGAGCTGGTCCATGATCGGTCGCAGCAAGGGATCGGTCTTGACCAGGCTGTCGAGGACCGTTGGCACCTCGGCGAACATGCTTTCGGGCAGGTAGCCCGAATCGGAGCGCGGGTACGTCGTGGCCTTGTGCGTCTCGTATAGGGCCTGAGCAATGTCTAAGGTCTCCTGCACATCGAGCCCAAGCTGCCTGGAACACACCTCCTGCAAGGTCCCCAGGTCGAACGGCAGCGGCGGGCCTTCCCGCACGCGCTCGGTTTCGACCGCCACCACCTGGGCGCTGTCCGCGGCGCGGATCTGCTGCGCGGCGTGCTGCGCGATGGGCTGCTGCAGGCAGCGGCCGGCGTCGTCGGTGCATGCTTTCGGGGGAACCCACTGCGCGGCGAAAGTCTGGCCACCGGCGGACAGGGACACGTCGATGGCCCAGTACGGCACGGACACGAAGGCGGTGATCTCGCGGTCGCGGTCCACGACCAGTTTGAGCGTGGGGGTCTGGACGCGGCCTACCGACAGCACGCCGTCGTAGCCGGCCTGCCGTCCCAGCACCGTGAACAAGCGGCTGAGGTTCATGCCGACGAGCCAATCCGCCCGAGAGCGCGCCAGCGCCGAGTAGTACATCGGCAGCGTCTCGGCCGATGGCCGGAGCTTGCCGAGTGCCGCGCGGATGGACGCATCGTTGAGCGCCGACAACCACAGCCGTTCGATGGGACCGCGGTAGCCGCACAGGTCGATGATCTCGCGGGCGATCAACTCGCCCTCGCGGTCGGCATCTGTGGCGATGACAAGCTGGGTCGCCTTAGCCAGAAGCGCCTTGACGACTTTGAACTGCGTGGCGGTTTTAGGTTTGACCTCGACCCGCCAGTGCTGAGGAATGATGGGCAACTGCTCCAGCGACCAGCGCTTGAGCGCCGCGTCATAGACCTCGGGGGCTGCCGCTTCGACGAGATGGCCGATGCACCAGGTGACGGTGACGCCGGAACCGTTGAGGCAGCCTTCACCGCGCTGCGTGGCACCGAGAATTCGGCCAATGTCTTTGCCCTGGGAGGGCTTCTCGCACAAGAACAGCCGCATGTCCGTCCATCCCGATTCCCGTTGTTCATGGAGTTGCTGGAATCGAGGATGCCGAGCGCCACCTGGGGTAGCAGCAAACAAGCCGCATGCGCCGGCGACCGCTTTCACGCCGATGGAATGGCTCGGGCGGGGATGGCGCGTGGCCGCAGGTGTGCGGACCAGTAGCCGCGATTTGCGGGAGCGCGTGGAAGTCGATGGACGTTGATGGAGCTATCCCCAGGGGATAGCTTGCGGGGTGCATGGAGGGCGGCGAAGCACTACGGCGGCCGCCCTCCATGCCGGTTCACTTCCTGCGCTTCGCCTCCTTCGGCGCGGTCGATTCCTGGGCAGCCTGTGGCTTCGGTTCTGCCTCCTGCGGCTTCGGACTGAGGGCCACGGACTCGATGCGGTACGGCAGGATGCCGACGCTGCGCGCGTTGATCTGCCAGGTCTCGCGCGGCTGATCTTCGTTGTCCGTCCAAGGCTCGCGCTCCATGCGGCCGATGACCAGCACGCGCATACCTTTCTGGTACAGGTCCTTCCAGTGCTCGGCGTCGCGGTGCCAGATTTCCACCGGCGCCCAGAAGCCGCCGCGGTCCTCGAAGGTGCCATCCTTCTTGGGTACGGGGTTGTCGAAATAGACGTTCAGGCGCAGCAAGCGGCTGGGTTCGTCATTGCCGTTGGGGAATTCGCGGTACTCCGGTGGCGAGCCGATGTTGCCTTCGCCAGAAAAATGCGTGCTCATGGTGTGATCTCCGTGGTGGTTGAAATACCCGTGCCTCGTCGGCGCCGGGCGCGTGCTGGGATGCCCGGCGCAATCACCGATCGCGCATTGCGGCAGGAACGGACGTGAGCCGGTGCAGGTAGGCGTCGTCCGCCTCGGCGGCCTTGCTGGCGCATTCCTGCGCCTGCCTGCCCAAGGTGTGCAGCAGGCTGATCTGCATGTTCAACGTGATGCGCTGCAGCTCGATCGCGTGCAGGTCGGCCAGCAGGTTGACGGGTGTGCTGCTGCTGGCGATCAGCTCCCGCCACAGCGCCACGCCCATGGCCGACCTGTCGTGCCTGCGCCAGCGCAAGAAGACGGTTCCTGCGCCAGTGGTCTGTTGGGCCAGTTCGATGGGCAGAAGGTGGAAGGGGTGCCCGCATGCTTGCTCCAGCACCTGTCGCTGTGCCAGGGCAATCAACTCGTCGCGCATGGCGAAGCACTGGCTGGCCCAGGCCTCGAAGTCCCCTTTACCCTTAAAAGGCTTTAAAAGGCCTTTTAGAGAGGCCGCGTGTTCCAGCCGCATGAAGGCACCCTGTTGCAGGCCCCGGAAGTAGCGGGTCGGTTGGTTCAGATCGTTCATGCGGGCTCGTCCTCGCCGGCTGACGCTTCGGGCGGCTCTGCGGTGGCGGCTTCGTCGCTGGGCGGAGGCGCTGTGGCAGGACCGTCGCCGCGCTGTTGCAGGCCACGGCGCACGACGGGTGGCGCAAACTTCGAGCGGCGTGTCCCCTCCAGCACCTCCTGCGGCAGTTCGCCGTACTTCTCCAGCGCGACTCGCGCAGCGGCGTTCTTCGCCGCGAAATCGTCGCGGGTGCAGCCCGAGTAGCGATACTGCTGGGCCAGCGAGAACAGGCTGCGCAGCGCGTGCGCGCCCTCGTTGAGCCAGCGTTCCAAGGTGCTGCGGTCGATGAGCGCGGTGTGGTGGGCGAGGATCAGCTTGCGGGCGATGTCGTCGTAGTCGGCCAGGAGATAGACCGCGGCAAAGCCGAGCTGCGCGTTGACGAAGAGCGGGAGCTTGACCGGCTGCACGTTGAGGTTTTCGCCCAGGCTGAGCGCCGGTGGCACGCTCGCCAGCGCCTGGTCCACCTGCTCGCGCAGCGATTGCAGCGTGACCTTGGTTTGGTCGAGCTTGTCCTCGATGCGCAGCATCCACCAGTCCGAGTACGGGTCGTCCTGCTCCGAGCCCCGCCGCATCTTGTTCATCTGGGCGATGTAGCCGTTCAGGCCGACGATGCCCGGTCGCCCCTCGGCGGCGGCGCGGCCGTGCCAGATGCGGGAAGCGTGATGGGTGTGCAGGGTCAGCGACATCGCGCTGCGCAGGGAGCCGAGATTCAGTTGCAGAGGTTCATTGGTTGCCATGGTGTCCGCTCGTTGTTGGAAAAGGAGCGGCCAGCTTCGGCAGGAAGCGGAAGGCAGTCAGTCAAGAATCCGAATCCCGGCGGGCCCCGGTTTAGGGCGCGGCGGTTGCATGCGGCGCGAGCTATCCCCAGGGGATAGCTCCATGGAGCGTCAACGAACGCTGCACGCCGGGATCAGGGTAGGCAACACCGATGCTGCGGCAGATGGTCGATCCCAGGCCTGCGACAACTTGGCGTTGTGCCCAGCAGCGGAACTATCCCCAGGGGATAGCTCTATTGGCGGCCATGGGCATCTACTTTCACCGACTTGCATGCCGGCTCACTTGCTGGCGAGCAGATTGCGTAGCCGCTCGATGTGCTGCTTGGCGACTTCCGGCGGCACTGGCTTACCCTGCGGCTGAGGTGGCGGTGCTGCTGGTGGCCGCTCGTTTGGCGGGACGGGTGCCGATGGCGCGTCTTTCTTGGCCCAGGCATTGAACTCGCCATGGATGGCGCGCTGGATGATGCCGAACAGATACCCCGCAGGATTGCGGATGCCATGACTGCTGCATCGTGCGGCCCAGTCGTCCAGCACGGCCTGTCTCAGCGCGGCATCGACCTGCTGCAATGCCACCCTGGCACCTGTCTGCTGCTCTGCCTTCAGTTCCGTGAAGCGCTTGGGCCATTGCAGATCGCCCAGCGCGCGCGCCTGCGCGGTAGTACGTACTTCATTAATACGACTACTACGTACTGTACGGGCCTGCTTCGGATTCCGAAGAGAGGCGTCTGGCGCGGGTTTCGCCCCTGCTTCGGATTCCGAAGACGGGTCGTCCGCATTCCGAAGAAGGCTCGATGCTCCTTCTTCGGAATCGTGGGCGGCATCCTCCTGTGGATAACTTTCGGCGGCCGTGATGCCTTGGCTGGCGAGGCGTTCGGCCAGGACCTGTAGCCGCGACGGCAGTGTGCGTCCGGAGAGCATCGGATCTTCCGCGATCTCCTTGAGGGTGTTCAGACCGACCATCTGGACAGCCTTGGCCGAATGGCCGAGGGACTGGCTGACCAGTGCCAGGTAGTCGGCGTCGAGCTGCATGGCCTCGAAGGGCGTCAGTGGTTCATCGTGCAGAACGTAGAGGTTGCCGAGGATGCGGCCGGTCTTGGGGTCACGCCGTCGCCGTACCAGGCTCAACCATCGGGTGAGGCGCAACAGCGTCAACGCTCGGGCCACGGTTTCATGCGAGGCCTGCCCGGCGCAGGGCATCGACGCCAGCCAGGGTCGAAGCTGCTCATACGTCGGGAAGGCTGTCATGCCGTCGTCGTTGAGCATCAGCCGGAACACCTGCCAGGCGTTGCGCTCCAGCGGCGTCAGGCGACGGTCGAGGAACAGCCGCCGCGGCACGGTCTCGTGCCGGTTGCCGCTGAAGAGGAAGGCATCGCCTGACGTGGCGGGCGTCGGCGTAGGCACGGGTGCTGGCGCACTGGGGCTGGGCTTGGGCGCGAGGTCTTTCAGGGCAGCATCGAACAGATCCGCGAGTGCGACGGGGCCACGGCGTGGTGCGGTGTCGTCCACGGCCATGGCTCAACCCAATCCCTGATCGACCCAGCTCTTGATCGAGGCCCAGACCACCGACAGAGGCAGCGACATGCCTTCGGCCAAGTCCATGGTAGCGTCGAGGATGGAGGTTTCGTCTTCGAGATCGACATTCCTGCTGCCGGTCACGGCCTTCCATTGCCGCCACAGCTCCGTGTCCTGTTTCTCGTCCAGCACGGGGTGGCGGCCCTTGCGCTTCGGCAGGCCGAGGATTTCGCGGCGAAGCGCCACCTCCTGGTGGGTCAGGCCATAGAACCGACTGACCATCTCGGTGCTCGCGCCCAGCCTGAGCATGCGATCGACCGTGGCGATTTCCTTCTCCACGTCCTGCGCCTGCTTGAGCAGTCGCCGGAGCACTTCGCGGTTGACCGTCACCGAGCACCAGGAGACGTTAGCGTTGGCGAGCACGCTGATCAGCGCGGGATGCTTGAGGGCGTCCAGTTCTTCCTCGCCAAACCCCATCAGTTTGCACCGGCGCAGTTGCCCATTGCGCAGGTCATAGAGGGCCTGGGCGATGACGGCCTGGTTGAGTGGGTGTGGTGCGGACATGCTGGCCTCCCTCGCTCACATTCCAACGCCTTCAGCGCCGGCTTCAAGGTCGAGCAGGCGCCGGGCCAGCCGCAGCAGCCGGAACAGCTTGACCAGCGAGGTATCGCTCAATCGCTGGGCCGCATCACCCTGGCCGTGCAGCAGCGCCGGCAGTTCGATGACGATTTGCCCGTCGTGCAGGCCGACGTCGGCGGGCCGCTGACCGGCCAGGCACGCTAACAGCGCGAGGACGGCACGGCCCAGCGGTGCCGAGCTTTGGGTGCGGGCCCGGCAGACGAAACCGATACCCTCTGCACGGTCATCAATGCACTCGTCCAGGTCTGCCTCGCCCGCGATTTCGCGGGCGAACTGTGCGATGTGGATGCGCAGGCGCTCGGCTGTGTCCACGCCGGGATCGATGTACCAGACATCGGAGATCGGATAGAGCCCGCCAGCCTGCACAGGGATGGACTGCAAGACACTCGCCGAGAAGTCGAGCGGCAGCGCATCACCCAACTGGTCGGCGACCATGCGCTGAATGGACTGGAGCCGTTCGGTCGTCGGTGCCGGCGAGACGATGTGCTCCCGAAGCAGATCGCCACCCACCGCAGGGTTGGCCGGACTTGCCTGGCTGGCATCCGTGTCGCTCTCGCGCGTCGAAGGCGTTGCCGCAGGTCGGCCTGCAGGCGGCGCTGCGGATGCAGCCCCTGCGATGGGTGGCGCAGTGTTGGCAGGTGGGCGCGCGATGGTTCCCGGCTCCGGCAACGCAGGCGGCGTCGATGGCGGCGTTGGGTCGCTGACCAAGGCGCGCTGCCGGCTCTCGGATTCGGTCATGTCCAGGGCGAGCACGTCGTAATCGACACCCAGCATCTCGGCCATCTGGCCGATCAGCTCGTCCTGTACACGCTGCGCGGAGAACTCGTCGGCCTGGACGTCGAATTGCGACAGCACTTCCTGGAAAAATTCGTCGAAGTCCTGAACCAGTGGGCGACCCTTGGCGTAGCGCTCCCACGCGAGCATGCAGGCTTTGCGCATGACCGACAGGCGTTCGACCTGATGGCGACCGAGACCGCCATAGAGCACGGTGGGGATCGCGGGCAGGAGATACTGCACCGCGTCGTTCATGCGGCTGATGTGCGACTGTTGTACCGGGAAGCCATCGGCGGCGAGGCGGCGGGCCAGCTCGGACTGGCTCAAGGTGGTGCCGCTTTCTTGCTCGTAGAACTCGCGCGCCTTCTCGACGCCGAGGGCGCGCTCGATGAACGTGAGGCCCCCGCGCAATTCGTTCTCGGCCAAGTGGCCGGTCAACATGACGACTTCGCCGCGGCTGGGCCACGGCCGGAACAGGCACGATACACGGAAAAACCGCTCGTCCTTGGTCTCTGACCATAGTTCGCGCAGGATCGCCAGCCGAGTATTTCCACCGTTGCGGATGATGTAGTGGGACTCACCTGGTCGGCGAGTGATGGCCGGCGCTGCGTCCAGACCGCGCTCGCGGATGGACGCCTTGATTTCCTCGTAGGCCGGGTTGCGTTTTTTCCTGGGATCGTGGTCGTAGGGGCGCAACTGATCTAGGGTCACGACCATGGGGGTGTCGGCGATCGGGTCGCTCAAGGTCGAGGCTGACGGGCCGCTGCGCTCGAACCCGGCCGCGAGCAGCTTGCCAGCCATCTGCTGGGAGGTGATCTCAGCCATGGCCGCCTCCCTGCGCTTGGTATCGGGCCTCGCGCTCGGCGCGGCGGATTTGCGCACGGGCATTCAGGGTCGCCCGGTGGTCGCTTGCCGTCGAGCTGGTGTAGATCGCGGCGCAGCCAGGCTTGGTGAACTTGAGGTGGCCGCCAGGCGTGCGTTTGACGTGCCAACCTTCGCCAACCGCGAACTCGATCAGGGCGCGAAGCCGCTTGTGGCCTCGGGCTAGCTCATGTGCGTTCGCCATGGGACCTCCCGGCATCAAGAGGGTGTGGCGGACGGCCGGACACCATGGCAAATCGGTGCCGCCATTGCGGAAATAGTTCGTCTGCGAGGCCGCGCATGGTGTCGAGCGCGGCGAGGGCGACTCTGCCCGGCGGCTGGCGGTATTCGACCCGATGCACTGGCAATCCGCGCGTAGCTGCACGCGGATACGCCTCGATGGCCGGCACGTCGGTGGCCAGCACGCGGATGCCGGCGTGGTCCTGGAAAAGATCGCGCAGGGCCTGCTGGATCAGCCGTGCATTGGCTGACACAGGGTGGACGCGATTGATGAGCAGATGCAGAGGTGGAGGCTCGATGCCCAGGTGCCGGTAGGGCGCAATGTCTTCGAGCAACTGCATGGTGCCGCGCCGCAGCTCGCGCGCCGCGAGAATTTCCGGGGTCACGGGCGACAGCGCGAGGTTGGAGGCGAGCACCGCCATCTCCAGCAGCACCGAGCGCGCACCTTGGGTGTCGATCAGCACCAGGTCATAGAGAGGCGCCAGGACCGGCAAGAGATGGCGCAACCGTAGGCGCCCATCCGGCGTGTGCAGCAGCAAAGTGTTCAGCTCGCCTCGGTGGTCGTTGGAGAGCACCAAGTCCAGGCCCTCGATGTTCGTGCGGGACACAAGCAGCCCGAGGTCGCGCTCGTTGAAGGCCAGCAACTCGTAGATGCCACCAGGTGCGCGGTGGCCTAGCTCGTAGTACGAGGACAAGGTGGGCTGCACGTCGAGGTCGAGCAGCAGTACACGCAGCCCCGCGTCCGCGGCAAGCCCGCCGAGGTTCGCGGCCGTGGTGGTCTTGCCGACGCCACCTTTGGTTGAAATGATGGATACGACCTGCATGGCGTTCTCCGTGTGAGGATGGGAAGTCCGCTGGAGAACGGGTCAGGCCCGGTTGTTGACGCGCTCGGCGATCCACTGATCGATCTCGATGGAGTCCCAACCGACCGCGCGCACGCCCAGGCGCAGCGCCTTCGGGAACAGGCCTTTGCGCATCAGGTTGTAGATGTGGGCGCGTTTGAAACCCGACTTGGTTTCGACTTCATCAAGCCGCAGGATGCGGCGCTCGCTTGCGGGCAGTGCAGGTGTTTGCGACATGGCGGTCACTCCTGAACGCTCAGTGGCGTTTGTTGGCGTGACCTCCATTCAATAGACATGGATGGGAAAAGACATTGCAAATGCAATCTCCGCGATTGCACATACAAGATGGAAAACCTCAGACTGTTGCGCTACGCAGCCGGCGTCTGGCCGTGGCGAACTTGCCGTTTAGCGTCCGCTCCGCGATCCCCATTGCGCCGCTGTGATGGGCGACCAACGCGCTGACCACCGCCTCCTGCGTCTTGAAGCTGGAGTACGGAACGCCGGAAGGCGACTGGCCGAGCATCAGGTCCAGCATGCTGCCGATGATGTTCAGGTAGGTGGCTTCGGCGCGATCACTGATCAGGCACTGTGCGCCAGCAGAGGGCGCCATCTGCTTGAGAAGCGCTCCGTGCTTTTCCTGCAGCTCATGCAGTTGGCGTTTGTACTGGTCCAAGGTGGACTTCAGGGCCAGGCGCTCGACTAGCATCGCCTGCCCAGTTTCCACCGAGATGAAGGGATGGGCGATGCGCTCGCTCCGGGAGAAAAGGAAGCACGGTCGTTGCTCGGGATAGTGCTGGCGCATCCAGCGCTTCAGATCGACGTGGCGCACCGTCAGATCAGGGGAGTCGATCAGCGCGGAATCGCGCGTCGTGATGCCGTTCCGTCCGAAGGGCAGTTCTCCATTGAGGATGCCGTCGAAGATGCGTTCGGTGCAAAGCCGCAGCTCGTCACAACGTGGACAGTCCAACGACTGCGGCAGGCGCCTTGGCGACGAAATCGAAGCCAGGATCACCTGCTCGTATCGCAGCAGCCCGGCCCAGCGGATGGACGCTTCGATCGGGCGATAGAACACCTTTGATGTTGGTGCATCATTCTTGTTCTCGTGCATGCTCCGTCTCCTTCCAGGAGAAGAACTACATGACCGACTCCTTTGTCGCCGACCTCATGGTCGGCCTGTCGCTTGTGTAGGAAGTGGGTCCCGAAGGCCGCTTCGTCATGTGGTTTGAATACTTCTCACCAGTTCGCGCAACTGGTAGTCGTCGTGTGTTCGATGTGCAAAAATCATCGATCAGAAGGTCGAGCATCGGGACGTAGGCTCGACAGCGACGCTCACGCTATCAGGGTCGTGAGAAGTTACGGTTTCTGCAAAACCGTCTAGGTATGACCTGATATGCCAGCGGTCTCAGGAAGCGTGAGGGGGCCGCAATCGTCCTCGAATGTCCAGTCGGACGCAGCAAACCGGCGCCTGTCATGCTTGCCCCGTCATCCTGATATATCGACAAAGAATCGTGTGCGGAAACGCGGTGGCCAGCATGCGCGTTCTTTCAAAGGAGCTTGACCAGAAGGTCGCCTGTGAGTTGTGGTGCAGGCGTTCCTAGGTGGCATCCGAGCTGTGCCATCACCAGAACCATCTGCCTGATCGTCTTCGCGGTGATGGATGCGGGGCAGACGACCGGGCGTGGATGATGAGTTCGAGGGAGTTGCCTACGACGATGTACCGATCGTGGGTCTGGTGTGCTGAGTGCAGCTCTTTGGACGTCTGTGGAACTCTTTGGACGAATTTGTTGCCGAGGACGAAAAACAAGGCTACAATTGAGGTCTTCGCTGGCCAGCCCAACGAAGAAAGTGATTGGGAAACAACGACTTACTGTCCTAGTACACGTCTCGTTTCCCGCTCCATATTTCGACAGGGCCCCCTTGGGGCCTTGTTTTTCTCCGCGGTGGCACGCGGGCATCCCATGCGACGCCGTCGCGGCAGATGTGAAGTAACGTGTGAAAAGGCTGGTGTGTTGCTCGCGGTTTCGGTAACATACGCGCCTGATTTTGCGGGAATAGCTCAGTTGGTAGAGCGCAACCTTGCCAAGGTTGAGGTCGCGAGTTCGAGTCTCGTTTCCCGCTCCAATTATCGATCTACAGAGTTTCAAGGAAGTCTGCAGGTACTTGAAAAAAGACGCTTCGGCGTCTTTTTTCGTTTCAGCGACGACTGCCTGAATCCCCCCGCAGCCACGAAATTCAAGTGCATTTTCAAGTGCAGCGATTCCGCGTAGCTGTCGTGGTCAACTTATCCCGGACACGACGTCAGGTTTTTTCTCGGCCTGAGCCGGAGCCGGCGCGTCATTGAACCGATGCGGTCGAATCCAGGTGTAGCGATGCATCAGATAATGACTGATGTCCCGCCGCGTTTCCTGGGCTGTCATATCGCCCACGATCGGTATCCATTCAGTTTCAATACTGCGCAGCACACGCCAGCGGCGCATCATCCCGGCAGTTTCCTCGACGACTCATGCTCTGGCGCATGCGGTAACGCCAGAGCCGTTGGCGACACTGGCGACTGCTGTACTGCGGGCCCTGGTCGGAATGGAACCGCAGCCCTTGAGGCCTGCCACGCTTCTCGCAAGCCATGTCCAACGCCTTGACCAGCAAGTCCGCGTCCGGCCACGCATCTTGAGCCGCGCGATCTGCTCGCCGTGTTCCCGCAGCACCGACACAAGACTGCGGCTGCCGGCGGCGCCGCGACTCTGCGTAAACAGTTCGTTGACTCGACTGCGCAACCGACGTCGTTCAACGTCTGGGGTGCGACGTCTGAGGCGATACTGTCCAGGCATCAGCGCTTTTGTCTGCGGACCAACACCGCTACCCCCGAGTGACCGGCAGGCGGCGATATCGCTATCGCCTCGATCAAGCACGAAAGCTGCGGCCTCGCGTTTGGATTCAGTGGAAAAGGAGGGAGAGTGTCGCGATCTTCATGGCGCCACACCACTTTTCCGGGTCAATCCTGGGAAGCGGGAGCCCCAGCCCGATTCACAGTTATGGATGAAAAGAAGCAGTATAGAAAATCGGCGCTTCCAATTTCGTCTGTCATCTGGCCGGATCTGATGCCAGTTGTCATGGTTGCCTCAGTATTTCAATATCTGTCTGCTTGATTGAGTTGCTGGACTTTATTGGGATGTCATCTGACAGGGCTGTACCGATGTAGTCTCCGCTTGCGAGGCTGATGCCTGCATTCTCCTGTAATGCCTTCATCAGCTCCCATTGACCCAGAACAGGTCGCCGTGCCTGATTACTGGTTTTCCCTCCGCATAGTGTGCTGCTTATCTGCTTGGGGCAGCACTTCGCACCTGCTGTGCTGCTCTTCATGCCATCAGCAACACCGGCCTGGTCGCCTTTCGTGGTCGGAACGAGGCGCGTGTCGAACACCACCACCGGGTTTCCGTTGGCCGCACGGATCTGGCGGTTCCTTCTGCGGTTTGCAGTTCGGCAGTCACGGGGCAGGGCACGGGTGGGGGCGCGCGCGCCGACTCATCAGGGGAAGCGTGTGACAAGAGTTCGCGGGTGGAGGGGCGGCCTTTCGGTCTTCGTGGCGCGTTCGGACGAATGTTGCGAGCGTGAGGTCGGATGCAGGTGGACCATAGCGGACCACGGTAAAAAATTGTTGTTGCCAAGGGCTCCAAATGAGTACATAATCCTGCACATCGAAACGACGCGGTTGTATAAAACCTCAGTCATTTCAAGGAGATAGAGAGGGGATGACAGTCTCGTGTCCTGCTCCAACTCCCGACCAGGCCCCGTTTTCGGGGTCTTGTTTTATAGGGTCACCGGCCTGGTGGCAGAGTGGTCATGCAGCGGACTGCAAATCCGCGTACGCCGGTTCAATTCCGACCCAGGCCTCCATTTAGATTCAAGCACTTAGCCCGCCGAAAGCGGGCTTTTTGTTTTCCGCAATCCGGAAGCTTTTCCGCAATTACCGCGTCGGCGTCACTTTGGCGCCGCGCCGGTTGCGCGTGTAGTGCTCGGTCATGACCACCGACGAATGTCCCATCTGCTTCTGTGCAGCGCGCACGTCCCCCGAGGATTCGGCCTTGTCGGTCGCCGCCTTGGCCCGCAGATCGCGGAACTGGAGACCGGTCACCCCAGCCACCTCGCAGGCCTTCGCCCACTTCCTGGACATCGCGTTTACCCCGATCGTCCGACCCTGCTCGTTCACGACCAGCCGGGTGCTGTGCACCTTGTAGGCCGACTTTCGGGCCCTGATGCGCCTCAGTAGCGCTTCCAGCTTCCCGCCCACGGTGAACCGCAGCTTCGCCTTGGTCTTGGCCTGCTGGATGTTCAGCACCCCATCGCGCACGTCCATTTCCGAGATCGACAGCACGTCCGAGGGGCGTTGGCCGGTCAGGTAAGCGAGGTCCATCGCGTCCCGCAGGCACGCGTCCGCTGCCTCCCAGATCGCAGCGAACTGGTCGTCTTCCACGTAGGCGTCCCGGCCGACCTCCCTGAATCCCTTGATGCCCGCGCACGGGTTCGGCAGGGCCGTGTAGCCTTTGTCCCGTGCGAAATTCCAGATGTGGGACAGCAGTGCTTTCTCGCGGTTCGCCCGGACGTAGGCGGTGCCCCCCTTCGTGCGCCAGGTCATGTACTGGCGCACGTCCACGGGTTGGATGCGCTCCAGCGGCGCCGGAGGGTCATCGAAGAAGGCCTTCAAGTTGGACACCTCCTTCTGGTTGTCGGCCAGGGTGCGGGACGCCTTGCGCACAGCGACCTCTCCCATATACCGATCAGCCACCATTGCGAACGTCAGCACCGCCGCCTCGGGCAGGTTCGTCTCGTGCTCCAGTTCGGCCCAGCGCTTGATGGCCAGGCCATAGTCGGTGCCCAACGACGTCTCCCGACGCGGCTTCCCGCCGTGGTCGTAGAAGTAGTAGGTCACCTTGCCTCGCTGGCGCGCGCGGAACCGGGGGATTGCCCCCGGCTTTGTCGGTCTCCGTCCCATGTCAGGCTGCCTTGTTCGACTTCCAGGTGCCGGCGGCTGCCGGTGCGGCGCGCTCAGTCTGCTCCACGCTGGCGCGGATCACCACAGGCCACCCGTGGGCGTCCAGGTAGTGGCGGATGCCGTTGCGCTGCAGAAAAGCGACTTGGCGAGCCTTCTGTGGGGTCCGGCAAAGCTGTCGGACCTCTTCACGCGAGAGGCAGATGTCAACGGCCACTGGCACCCCTTCCTTCGCCCGGCATTTGCAGGCGCAACTGGATCACGTTGGCGGCCGGCGCATCGATCGCGGGCAGAATCTTGCGCGCGCTGCGGGCGGGGCGGTTGATGCGGCGCCACTCGGCGAGTGCCGCGGTGGGTTCGGCGTGCTTGCTGGTTGCCCTGCAGCGGCATTCGACCAGGTGCCCGCCGCCGGCGGCGAGGCCGCGCAGGTCGTGAATGTGGCGCGCGCGGTGTCCGGCGGCGCATGCCGGCAGCCCCTCGGGATGGCTGATCTGCGTCTGGGTCATGGGTTCTCGCACTCCGGATATCGTGTTTCAAGCTTCTGGATCAGGAACACGGCCTGTCTGGCGCGGTTGTCCCGTTCGTAGTGGTTGAGCACTGGGCGGGCCCAGTCCTCCGGATCGCTCCACTTGGTGCATGTGCCTGCCTTGAGCGGGGGGCTCAGGTAGGGAATTCCCGCTCTAGCGAGTAGGGAAAAGCTGATAAAAGGGACCTGCATCACGGTATAAGCTCCTCCTTGCGGGATGGCCCGCACTACTTGGAGTGCATCGAATGGCTAAGGACGAGAAGACCAGTAAGTCGGTCGGCACGAAGGCTTCGGAGCAGCTGAAGAGCCCGAAGAGCACCCCCGCGCAGAAGTCGGTCGCTGGCTCGGCACTGACCCAGCGGCCGGACAAGAAGAAGTAAGTCCGGTTGTGGTGCGCAGGTGCTTCCTGCGCACCACTTCTCACCATCTTTGGCGACGTACCCGATCACGCTGCCATCGCCAACGGCGCAGCCACTGGGTCCAGGTTGGCCTCTGCCAACGCGCGCAGCGGCGGTGGGCTAACGCTGTTGCCCACCATGCGCACCGCAGCGCTGGTGGTCAGCGGGGTGCCGTTCGCGGTGCGATCGATGATGTAGCCCACCGGGAATCCCTGCGCCCGATACAGCTCGTGCGGCTTGAGCATGCGCAGGCCGATGTCCACGATGACGTAGGGGGTTCCCTTGATCACCACCGTTACCAGCGCCAGCCGGTCCCTAGTGGTGACGGTGTCGACGGGGTCATTGAGGCTCGGAATGTTGGCGCCGGTGCCGTAATACTTGATCAGGAACGCGGCCACGCGCAGCGCACCCTCCTGATGCTCGGGCGACAGCTGGGCCAGCTCGGCTGTCGCCAGCTGCTGCTGGCTGCCGCTGGCGGTGATCGTGCTGACCGGATCGCGCGCATCGCGCCCGCCACCCTCGTAGAACCCACCATTGGCCTGCTCGAGGAATGCACACGCAACAGCATGGCCGCCGCTCCCGCTGGCGGTGACGGTCCCAACAGGCTCACGCGCGTCCTTGCTTCCGGCACCCCAGCGCTGCACACCGCCTGGACGGCCTTCGCCATGCGCTGCCTGCACCATGACCGGCGCGGCGATGCCCAGCGCATGAGCCGCTCCAGCCGGCCGCTTTGCGCCGGCTCCCGAAGTGATCGTTGGAACCGGCGCTGTAATCGGCGTGCCGATGTTGTCGCCCCGGAATTTCACCAGGTGCGGTGCTGCTACTGCATGCTTCACGCCCCCCGCCACGACCGTGCCCAGCGGCTGCTGCAGGTCCAATGCGCGCGGCGCCTGGCCTGCGCGCTCACCGTAGCCGGTCTGCACCAGTACCGGTGCCACCAGCGCGGTGTCTGCCTTCGCGGTCATCGTGTAAAGCGGTTCAGCGCCCGAGCGTGGTTCCGACTGGCCGGCACGGCCGCCGACGCCTGCGAGGATGGGGCTCACCACGGAGAAGTGTCCGCCCTTCACGCCAGCGCAGATCGTCCGCAGCGGCTCGCCTGCCGCCAACGTGCGTTGGCTGCTTGCATTGGCGTGCTCGGTGAGGAAGGGGGCAAGCTCTGGCGAGGCCAGCATCAGCTCGCCCCGGTTGGCGGCGGTGATGGTGCGCAGCGGCTCATGCACGCCGTGGACGCGGTCGCCGCCCTGATGGGTCACCGGCACAATGAACGGGGCCGCCGCCTGGATGACGTGGCGCTGCAGGCCCTTCGCGATTCGCCGCTTCGTGGCATCGGCCAGTTCGCGCTTACGCCCAAAGATGGACGGGCAGGGGATGGTGAAGTCCAGACAGTCGGCGGCGGACACCCGCGGCTTCTGGCCCGGCGCGGTGCCGTGGGTTGCCGCGGGCCACACGATCGGCTCACCGTCGCGGCGCCCCAGCAGAAACAGGCGTTCCCGGCTGGTGCCGGCGCCATAGTCGCTGGCAACCAGTTTCCGCCATTCGACCGCGTAGCCCAGCGCACGCAGCGCGGCGACAAACTGCCGCCAGGTGCGGCCGGTACGGCTCCTGTCAGGCACCAGCTGCTGATGCTCGACCGGCACGCGCTCGCCGCGCGCTGCAACGGTGCCATCCATCTTCAGCACGCGGCCGGTGGACTTGCAGCGCTTCGCAATCAGCGGACCCCACGTCAGGATCTGCCACACGTTCTCCATCGAGAGGATGCGCGGCGCGGTGTTCGTGCCCGTGTCGCGGTCGGCGCGCAGCAGCTGGCCCACCCATTTCAGTACCACCCAGGACAGGGCGCGCGTCTTCCTGCTGCGCGGCTGGCCGCCCTTGGCCTGGCTGAAGTGCGTGCAGTCCGGCGAGGCATGGAACCAGCCCACCGGGCGGCCGGCCACGTCCACGCGCGGGTCTGCGTGCCAGATGTCCTCGCGGTGGTGGATGGTGAGCGGGTGGTTGGCGGCGTGCATGCCGATGGCCAGCTCGTCGTGGTTGTAGGCGAGGGCGGGGTCGATGCCCAGGGCCTGCTTGAGGCCCTCGCTGGCGCCGCCGCCGCCGGCAAACAGATCCACCACGATCTCGCCGGCGCGCAGGCGCGACTTCTGCGGAGCGGGGAAGTTGAAGGAGCGGGAGCCGTCAGCCATTGGAAACCTCGTTGATCCTGTTGAATTCGATGACCCACACCCACGGGTTGCTTTCCCAGTCGCCGCCGGTGTCGTTCCAGATGTCGCGGAACTGGATGCGCAGCTCGTCGGCGGCATCGGCCACTTTGAACCTGGTGGTGATGCCTTCCGCGAGGCAGTCCTGCGTGCTGATCGCCTGCAGCCGCTCCACGCGGACGGCGGTGATCTCCAGCACCAGTCGGCAGACCCAGCGCGGCATGTGGATGCTGGGGCGCCAGCGCTCATCGATGCGCCGGTCGCCATAGCCGTCGTCGGCGGCATAGACGAACGGGCCGTCCTCTTCGCGTGCTGAGCCGATAGCATTGATCTCGAACTGCCACGTTTCCCGGACCCACAGCCGGTCGCCGGGCTGGCCGAAGGGGCACAGGCCGTGCCCGGGGGCGTCCAGCACATGGGTGATGATGCCGCTGCGGGTCTTCGTGGGCTTCTTGAGGCACAGGCAGTTGTCGCCGCGCACGCCGGCAACGGCACGGCGGGTCTGGGTCTTCTGGCCGGCCAGGATGGCGCGCACCATCGCGCCGTTGAACAGGATGGGACGCTCGCGCATTAGATGGGCTCCTCGGGCAGCGGGGCGGGGCCACTGCAGCCTTGCGGCCGGTGGTTTCGTGGGGGCTGGCCCACAGGAATGGGGTTCGGATATGCTCTGCCGAGCGCTCTTCGACGGGGAGGTCGAGGAAGGTGATGAGACACCGCGGCCGCCAGTACCGTGAGGTTCCGGTAGAGCTGGCCGTGCGCGAAGGGACGCACGACGGCATCGCTTACCGGGTGGTCGCGTGGAAGCCAGAAGGCAGGCCAGCATTCGTCTACTCGGTAGCGATGTCCGATCGTTTCTACGAGCCGCTTCCGGCGACTGCTGAAGCGGCAACGCTGGACGAAGCACTTGACGCTGGTGTGCGCTACCTCATTTCCTTGCTCGGCGAGCAGGCGGAGCTTGTGGGTTCCTTCGCGGAATGCCACATGAGCAGCGACAGCAAAATCTGACGGACTTTCTTGGTAGTTTTCGAGGAGATTTGAATGGCTAGGCTTTCGAACCCCCGCGATGTGTACCCCGTCCATCTTGAGGTCGACGGCGCCGCGTACGTTGCCAAAGTGTGGCGCACAGACCTTGGTTGCTGGACACTTCTGTCGATCGAACTGATCGAGACCGGAGAGACCTCGATCGTTTGCGTCGAAGCCGACTCCTGTCTTGGAGCGTTGGCAATCGCGGAGGAGCTTGCTCGCGAAATGGCGAAGAGAGCGGCAGAACATTAGCGGGGCTCCGTCGGCAGCAGGGTGATGCCACGGCACAGAGGCTTCACTGCGGCCTGGGTGGCGGTGGTGTGCGGGATCGGGCCGGTGTGGCGGTACTCGCGCAGTGCGTCGGACACGAACCGGCCGCGCTCGCGGTGCTGCACGACGTAGTCGGGGAACGCGTCGCCCGGCAACAGCGCCTGGGCTTCGTCCATGAGCGCGACGAACTTCTGCTGCCATTCGAGGGGCATGGACTGGAGCGTGCGGCGCGGCACGACCAGGTAGCCGGCCCGGCCGAGACCGAACGCTTGCCAGACGGGGCCGTCGCAGTACGGATTGATGGCGTGCTGCTGTTTGGTGTCAGCCATTTCCCAGCCCCTGCGCTGCATCCCGCTGACTGTCGCGCAGGGCCCGGAACTCTGCGATCACCTCCGTTGCGATGCGTTCGGTGTACGCGCGCTCTGCCTTCGTCATCCGGGTCTGGCGACCGGAGATCATGTTTCCGGACACGTAGTCGGCATCGCACTGTGCGACGAACTCCATCACGGTGCGGTCGCCCATTGCGCCCCAGAAGGCTTGCCAGGCATTGCCGTAACAGGTGACGACGATGCGGCCCCGGCCGGCGGCCTGGTCCTGGACGAATACGCTGATGGGATCAAGGTTGTTGCGTGCCGGGATGCGGATCTCGCGGACCTGCCCCAGGTCGATGCCCTGCGCGGGCTTGTACTCCGCCGCCGCTTCGATGGCGTTCTGCCACGGGCAGTTGACGCTGCTGTGCTCGCCGATGTCCACGCCAGTGATGCGAGCGATGTGATCGGCCAGCTCGTCGGCCGTCCCGTGATAGCGGTCGCGCTGCTCGATGGTCTGGTCAAAAGCAGGCTCATCCACGCCCCCCGACTGGCGGGCGGCGAGGGCGGCCAACTCCGGCCGCAGCGCCATCGGCCGCACGAACCACGCATAGGGACCGTCTTCGGTGTCGCCCTTCCATGCCAGGCGCCACTCACCCTCGGGAGCTTCCGGGTTCCAGGCGCGCATTTCCTGCCAGTACAGCTCATCTCCGTCGTCCATAGCCTCGTAGGTGAACTCGCCGGCGACAATCTGGAAGTCGAACCCTTGGGCATGGACCAACTTGTCGAGCGCATCCTCTCGCTGGTCAGGCCAGAGAGGGATATCCGGATGGCTGAGGTCGCCATACTCCGAAGGCGCCGACATGCGGGCGGGGAGGTACAGGCCGCGCCACGGGTCCGCAGGGTCCGCAGCGTGCGCCGGCAGCAGTGGGATGGTGTAGCAGCTGGGGCCATGCTCTTCGATGGTGGCTTTCTCGCGCGCTGTGATGGCGCGGTCGCCGCCGTCCCACCACATGGGTGCAGTTGCCGGGCTGTGGCATTTGTCAGTCGTCATGGCTGGCTTCCCTTCGCGTGGTCTTTGATGCGATCGATGAGGTAGGTGGTTTCGGTGCGCCACTTGGCGCGGTCCAGCGTGTTCATGTGCTTCGTGAGGTACTGGAGCTTTTCCAGCGGCTCGATCAGCCACGTCAGGGAGAAGGGCGTGTCCGAGCGGTGGTCGCGGATCGGTGCGTACGGTCTGCAGTCCGGCCCCGCGATCCATTCGGTTTCACCGCACTCCAGGCATTCGCCCTGGCCGTTGCTACCGGCCGGCCACCGGTGGTCCTTGTGCTTGCCGGCCGGCGGGTGCAGATAGAGCGCGCGGAGTTCCAGATTCCGGCGCCGGTAATGCGCTACGTCTCCCATCTCGGCCGGTTGCCACGGCTCGGTGCTGTATCGCGGCCTGCACTCGTATCTGGCCGGGGTCTGCGTGCCGTACAGCTGGGTCAGGAGCGTCTGCGTCCAGGCCTGCACCGTTGCGGCCGGCACCGGCTCGCTTGCGGCGCCAGCACGGCGCATGTCACGCACGGTCGAGGCCACAGTCGGCGCCTCAGCCATCGCGGCCGCGCCTCCACGCGTCGGGCACCTGGCTGGCGCAGAGCAGGGCGCCCATGAGCATGTAGACGCCTGTGTCGTTGATGCCTGCCCAGTGCATGGCGCCGGCGACGGCCGCGAGCAGGGCGCAGAGCAGCACCAGGACAGCGGCGCGCCAGTGGCGGATCAGTGCGCGCATCGGATCTGCTCCATGAGGCGTGCGAACTGCTCTTCCTGGCGGCGCAGCGCCCAGTGGAGGCCGGCCCACGCGCCGGTCGCGAAGCCCAGGACCAGGCCGAAGGAGAAGTCGATGGCGTTCATGCGCGAGCCGCCTTTGCCAGCTCGTACTCGCTGCCCAGGATCTCGGTCATGCGCGGCATCGCCTTTTTAGTGGATGCGTACACAAAGCCGTTCGCGCGAAAGAGCCGCAGGCCTTCAAAGAGGAAATCGAGACTGCTGCTGAACCCAAGGGCTCGGTACACAGCATTCGTGTCGATCTCGCGGGCTGGCAGATGGTCGTTCCACTCAGCTTGCAGCGCCTTGAGCGCAGCCTTTGTTTCGGCTGTTGCACCCTTAAGCGGCGCGCTGCGGGGCCATTGCAGGCCATTGTGGTCCGGCGACCGCCACAGGTCGCGCGGCTTTGCCGGGCTGAACCTGATGCCCGCGAGCCGCGCAGTATCCGCGTACATCAGTCCTTCGCCACCGAACCGAGCGGCGAAGGCGTCGATCTCCGCTTGCAGCTCCGCCTTTCCGGCCCGTTCCTGCTCCCATGCAGTCAGTACTGCCGGGTCGTTGGTCTTGTAGTAGGTCATGCGGCGTCGCCTCCGTTGCTGCGCGCTGCGCGGGCGAGGGTGCGGGTCATGTCGGACACCGCGCGGCCTGCGCTCTTGCGGCCGTCGATCACCTCGCGGCGGGCGAGTGCGGCGGCACGGGCGATGTGATGCGCGGCGTAGCCCATACGCTTTGCGGCGATGGCGATCGCCAGGCCGGCGCCGTTGGCGCGGGCTGCGTTGTCGATGGGGAACTGCAGGACGACGGCCCTCATGCGGCACCGCCTTTGACGCGAGCGAGGGCGGCGTAGACCGCAAGGTGGTGCTGCCTGGAATCGGTGCCGTCGGTCAGCGAATAGGCCAAGAGATGGCTTGCCTCGACCAGTTCGTCCAGGCCAGCGGCTGCTTCCTGCAGTTGCTCCGCGTACCGGCGGGTGTCCGCGCCATCGTCCGCTGCGCCGTGAAGTGCACTGACGGCGTGACGGATCGCGGGGATCTTGGACGGGGCGCTCATGCCGCCACCTGCTGGGAGCTGCGCAGTTCTGCGGCGGCGCTCAGGAGCTGCGCGGCGGCGTCTTCGGCTTCGGTGGCGGTGAGGTAGACGCGGCCGGCGTCGCCGACGTGCATGGCGACCTTGCCGGTTACGGGTTGGGCTTGGACCTGGACGGGTCCGGTAGAGGTTCTGAGGGCAAGGATGGCCATGCTTGATCTCCTGCGCCCCGCCCCAGGATGGGGAGAATGTTGGGCGGCAGAGAGAAGTTAGCCAACGGCTATTGAATTGTCAATAGCCAAAAGCTAATCGGTCATGGCTTTTTATAGCCCTCACTTGGTGCGGGCCCCGAATTTTGGAGAAGAGTCTGTTTGCTAAGATCCTGCAACCGCGAGCTAAAGCAATGTGCAGGGAAGGGATGTTCAGCGATTACATGCTTTTTATCGACGAAAGCGGAGATCATGGCCTCGACTCTATCGATCGCCACTACCCCGTTTTCGTCTTGTGCGGCGTCCTTGTTGAAAAGGACGAATATGTCGGCACCTTGTCGCCCGCTCTGAGCCGCTTAAAGCTCAAGCATTGGGGGCATACAGAGGTGATTCTTCATGAGCGTGAGATCCGAAAGCCAAGCGGCCCGTTCTCCTTCCTGCAAATTGCGGAGCAGCGGGACGCGTTCCATCAAGAGGTTGCGGAGATCTTTCACCAGGGCGAGTTCCAGCTGATTTATAGCGTCATCCACAAGGAGCGCTACATTCAACGCTACGCCGCTCCGCGCAATCCGTATGAGCTTTCGATGAGCTTCGTGCTCGAACGCGCATTCCTTGAGCTGAATGAGAGGGGGCATGGGGCGCGCCGCACGACAGTGATCGTGGAATGCCGAGGTAGGAAAGAAGATGCCCAGTTGAAGGTTGCGTTTGAGCAGATCGTAAGTGGAAACAACGCTTGCCGCCGGGCGCTACCGTTCGATCTATTGATGGTTCCCAAGTCCGCCAACTCGGCAGGCCTTCAGATCGCGGACCTCGCGGCCCGACCGCTTGGAGCGCATGTACTGCGTCCTGAACAGCAAAGCAGAGCATACGGCGCGATTCGGGCACGAATTAGGCGCTCGCCTACCGGAGCTGTAAGGGGCTTCGGGGTTAAGGTGAGCCCTTAAAAGCGAAGGGCCCCAACGAGTGGGGCCCAGCGCCGACCGGATATTTCCAGTCCGACTTGCGCGAAGGGTAGCGACGACCCGTCCAAATTGCAAGTGTCTAACTGGGCCGGGATTCAGGTCGGTTAGAACTTCCTAAGTCCCGCGTGAATCAGAGCCTTGCCCAAGATGCTCACATCGCCGGGATCCGGCCGATACGGGGGGAAGTCCGTGTTGACGCTCACCACATAAAGGCCGTCCCCGCGCTTCTGCAGCATCTTGATCTGCGTCTCGCCGCCGATGTTGATCAGGTAGTAGTCGTCGCCGTCGAAGTAGTCGCAGCTGGTATCGATCCAGACAATGTCGCCGTCCTCGAGCTTTGGGCGCATTGACGGCCCTCGTCCGGTGATGATCTGGATCCGACCAGCTTGGGGCAGATAGCCTAGCTTCCGGCGGACCTCCCATTCGGCGACCTCGATGGTCTTCACTACTTCAGGGTAGTCCTGGTTGACCATCCCTACGCCCATCCCTGCACCCCCTTCAAACAAGTCGAAGCGAACATAGCCGGGTGGTGTCTCAGTCTCTGCGACCCGTGCGACTGGCATATCGGCTCCATCATGCTGCGTGTCCATCCAACCGGCCGGGAGCGAGAGGGCGGTTTCGATTGCCCGCGCCGTTCCGCCAGACATGACCCGCGGCTTGCCGGTGCTCGCGTTGCGGCTTCGGTTTACCCACTGGCTGACTTGGGCCGGATTCTTGATGCCAGCAGCGTCGGCGAAGTGCCGCTGACCGCCCTTGGACGCGATCAGGGCGAGGAGGTTCTCGTGGCGGATATCGTCAATTGGTCGCATCTCCTCATTGGATAGCGAATGGCTATTCAAGCCAACGAGCTTGTGGCTATTGTAACGACAATAGCCATAGGCTAATGTTGGTGACATGGACCTACTCACCTACATCTCCGACATGAATCGCCGCGTCGCGCTTGCCGAGGCGTGTGGAACCAGTCCTGATTATCTGTGGCAGATCGCAACCCGATGGCGGGGGAAGCGGCCCAGCCCCGAGCTCGCCGCATCGATCGAGCGCGAAACCGAACGTCTTGGGCCGGAACAGGTCCCCAAGGAGCCAATGATCTTTGGCCCGGCCGCAAGGAGTCCGCGCGCGGCGATCAACACCCAGGTCGACAGTCGAATGAGTAAGCGCGCGCTGCGCGCCCGGCTGGGCCTGTCCACCGACGCTCACCTCGCGAAGGTGCTGCAGCTGCCGGTTGAGCAGGTGGCGGCCTGGCCGGAAGAGCAGGGCGTTCCGGCCCTCCCGCAGGTGATGAAGCTGCTCGGGGTGCAGGAGCAGGCACCGGCCGTCGCTGCTCCCGAAGACCCCGACGCAGGCCGAATCGATCTCGACGTCCACGCCGCCTAACTGGCCGTCCCTGGCCTTCGTCCCTGAATTGATTTCGTCCATAGCGCAAATGGTGCGCCACCCGGGCCCGGCCCGAAACCTTGAAACACCCGTCTTCCCAAGGTGACCCATGACCTGCCGTACTTCCTCCATTAACTGGCTCGACTGCCTCTACAACGCCGTCCGCAAGACGCCGGGCGGTGTGATCGAGGCCGCCAAGTGGCTGACCGACCGCCGCGGCAAGTCCATGCACCCCGAGACGCTGCGCGCCAAGCTCAACGGCACAGAAGGTGAGTCGGTGACCATCGAGATCGCCGAGCTGCTGACCGAGTGGATGCAGCAGAAGGCCGGTGGCGGCGACTACGCCTTGGAATGGATGCGGGCTCTGGCCGGGCAGTTCGGCATGGCCGTGGATCTGGTGCCGCCAGCGCCCGAGGGCGGTTGGGCCGACGAGATCGGGGCGGTGCAGCTCAAGCTGCTGGAGATCACCACGCGGGTGGGGCGCCTCACCGGCACAGCCGTGGATGCGATGGAAGACCGCCGGATCGACAGCGACGAGGCCGCGCTCATGGTCAGCGAGGCGCGCGCGCTGCGCACGATGGCGCACCGCTTGGAGCGCAACGTTGCGCGGGCTGCAGGGAAGGGGAGGGCGACCCGATGAACCACCCGGCGCGTGCTACCGATGTGGGCACCAGCCACGAGGCTGCCCTCCACCTCATCGCCAGCGGTCAGCAGGCCATCCAGCAGGACCGTGCCGCGAAGGCGGTCCAACAGTGCCCCGGCCTGACGAGCATGGAACTGGCGCGCGCGACGGGCCACGACCGCTACATGCTGGCCCGCCGCCTGCCTGAGTTGCTGGAGAGCGGACGCGCGTGGCGCGGCCCGAAGAAGCCGTGCGAGGTCAGCGGCCGCAGCGCCTGCACCTGGTGGCCTGTTGCCCCGGGCGAGAACTTGGCGTTGGTGATCTGACGATGAGTTTTGAAGCATTCGCCTGGGCGGCCAGACAACGCGTCACCAGCACGCAGAAACTGGTTCTGCTCATGCTGGCCGAGCGCCACAACAAAGACACCGGGCAGTGCCGCCCCAGTCACGACACGCTGGCTGACGACTGTGGGTTGTCGCGCCGTTCGGTCATTGATCAGATCCAGAAGCTGGCACAGGCCGGCTACATCACGATCCTCGCGCGAGCGAACGGCAACGTGAAGCTGGCGAATCAGTACCTGCTCAACTTCCATTTCGGCATCCAAGCGAAGCCGAAGGCGCCGGACCATGACCCATATCTGGTGGTGAACGACGTTCACCACGGGGTAGTGCAGCAGATTCCTCCGGTGGTGAACGACGTTCACCAGGGTGGTGCACCAGTTGCACATAAACCAGGAAGAGAACCAGTAACAGAACCTAAGAGCAGGAAGAAGCGCGCAAGCGCGCCTGCTGAACACGCGGGAGATCTGGACTTCTCGACTTGGCCTGCCCAACCGTCCCCCCAAGTGCTGGCCGACTGGCTGCAGCTTCGCCGCAAGCGCCGCGCCCCGGTCACACCGACTGTGCTGGAGAGCTTCGGCGCCGAGCTGCACCTGGCCGGCGCCTTGGGCTTCACCGTCGATGACTGTCTCCGCAAGTGCTGCAACCGCAACTGGCAGGGCTTCGAGGCCGCCTGGCTCGAACGCGAGCTGACCACCACCAACCGTTCCACTGGAGGCACCCATGCAATCCGTCGCGAATCTCCTGCCGAGCGTGTCCTCCGCCATGCCATCGATGGCGAGCGCGCCGATGCCACGCGCGGCCCTGTCCTCGACAGTGACGCGCACGCTGTGGATCCGAATGGCTGAGATCTACGGCGGCCGCTGGACCGGCAGCTACGGCGACAATCCGAATGAGGGTGCCGCGCTGACATGGGCAAAGGGGCTGTCCGGCCTGACCGGTGAGCAGCTGGCTGTGGGGATCAGTGCCTGTATCACCTGCGCCGACCCTTGGCCTCCGACACTGCCTGAGTTTCGCCTCCGCTGCTTGGGCGTGCCGGCCTTCGCTGCGGTGCGGGCCGACGCCGGTAAGCAGGACGGCTTCACCCGGCTGGTATGGCAGTACCTCGACGGCCACCGCTACCGCATGGCGAGCTCGGACATGGCCGACCGCTTGCTGCGCGAAGCGTACGACCAGGCCCGCGAACACGTGATGCGCGGCGGGGCGCTGCCGGATGCACCGGCTGCAGAGCTTGAGCACGAGGTCCGCGAGCAGGTGCCGGCCAGCCGCGAGCAGGTGCAGCAGCACTTGGCAGAGATCGCCCGCGAGCTACACCTGTCGGGGGCAGAGGTCGAGGCGATGGGGGCGTCCGGGCTGATGGACGCCGGCGCCGGTGCAGCAGGGGCTGCCTGATGCGTGCGTTGCGGACCCAGCTCGACATCTTCGAACACGACCCGGCGCGGCTGGCAGACGCCAACCGCGTGGCTGCCGAGACCGCGCTGCGCGACGTGCAGTTCAGTGCGGCCGAGCGTCAGGAACGCCACGACTACTACCTGGGCGAGGCGCTGCGGCTTGAAGCGCTGGCCCGCCAATGCCAACCCGCGCCGGCCCGTCGCCGCCGCACCACCAGACAGACAGGAGCAACACCACGATGAAGCCGCTGGTCATCTACCACGCAAACTGCGCCGACGGGTTCACCGCGGCATGGGCCGTCCGCCAGGCGATGGACGCCGAGTTCCACCCCGGCGTTTACGGGGAGGCGCCGCCAGAGGTTGCCGGCCGGGACGTGATCCTGGTGGACTTCTGCTATCCGTTCGACGTCCTGATGCAGCTGGGCCTGTCCGCCCGTTCGGTGCTGGTGTTGGACCACCACAAGTCGGCCGAAGCCAGCCTGACGTCGGGAAACTGCTACGTCGGTCAGGCCGGGCTGGCGCGGGTTGTTCGCCTCGACAGCCTGCCGGATGCGCGGGCGGCGTGGGACTACTACTCGGCCAACGCCAGTGTCGGCAGCGGCATCGTGTGCGCGCTCTTCGACATGAGCCGCAGCGGCGCCGGCATTGCGTGGGACTTCTTCCACCCTGCCAAGGCACGGCCGGCGTTCCTCGATCACGTCGAGGACCGCGACCTGTGGCGCTTTGCCCTGCAGCACACACGCGAGATCTGCGCGACGGTCCACAGTCACTCGTACACGTTCCAGGCGTGGGACGCACTGGCCGCCGAGACGACCTACTCGCTGTACCAGCAGGGGCTGGTGCTGGAGCGGGCCAGGGCAAAGGACGTGGCCGAGCAGGTCGCGCTGTCGCGCCGGGAGCTGGTGATCGGGAACTACCGCGTGCCGGCGGCGAGCATCCCGCGCGCGCTGGTGAGCGAGGCCGGCCACCTCATGGGCAAGGGCCGGCCGTTCGCCGCCTGCTACTACGACACTGCCTCCGGCCGCGTGTTCAGCCTGCGCTCCACGCCGGACGCGGTGGACGTGAGCGAGGTGGCGGCGCTGTACGGCGGTGGTGGGCATGCGCGCGCTGCAGGGTTCACGGTCCCGCGCGACCACGAGCTGGCGAGGGCCTGACCATGAAGAGGTCAACGTGGGATGCAGTCTTGTTCGTGACGGGATTTTTGGCTGTGCTCGGGATGAGTGCGCCCGCCTGGGCCGGGGTACTGGTGGGGGCAAGCCTGGTGCTGCTGCGGCGGACTGCCTGATGGACTTCAACGCCTACAGCACCCGCAGCAGGTTCGCCGCCGAGATCAACGCAGGGTACTCGGCCCGGCTCAACGGCCAGCGCCTGAGCGACAACCCGCACCTGGTGTGGACGGACAGCGAGGACGAGCTGGAGCCGAAGAAGCTGTCGCCGCTGAGCGAGAAGGGCCACGCGTGGCAGCACGGGTGGCGCCTGGCCGACAGGGACGAAAAGGGCAGGGGAGGCGCGCGCTGATGTGGTCCAAGGCGCCGCCGCCGACCGCAGCCGAGGCAGCCCGTATCGAGGCGTCCAAGGTGGGACCGTGCATGGCCTGCCTGTCGCTGGTCGCCCAGGAGCTGCTGGCGCCGCCGCTGGTGGTCTATGGCTGCGACTACAACCACGCCAAGAGCGGGAACATGCGGCGCGGCCACGCGTTCGGGTACGCCCTGTGCGTGTGGCACCACCGCCGGCATCCGATGCATCGCAAGACACTCGGTGAGATGCGCGAGATATACGGACCAAGCCTGATGGATGGCTCTCGGATATTCCGTGAAACCTACGGATCGGACGACGAGCTCATCGAGCAGCAAACGGCAGTCATACACCTGCGCCAATTTGCCTAAAAGGAAAACTCAGTTCCAATCTGCGCGCCTGTTTGCGAGCTCTTGCAACCTAGATGCAATGTCCTCCGCAATAGCGATGCCTTGCTCCAGACGAGACGTCACCCTTGCGGTGAACGTCGGTGGAACCGGGTCGTCAAATAACAGGAACTCTTTGTAATGCATTCGAACGACATCCTGATGAGCAATAAGCTTGTTGATCTGTCCACCCAGCGCGCCCAGCAAATAGAGCTTCTCCCGAAACTGATCAAATTCAATTGGACGCTCAAACAGGAAAGTGGGCATGTTCTTGCGACGTTCACGCCTCGCATGCAGATCGCGCTGAAAGTAAGCGCAACTCGCCCTATACGCTTCAGCGGGCTGGAACAGCGCCGTGTGCATGATTTCAACGAGCTCCCTGTCTCGCCTTCTTTCTTCATCAATCTGATACTGCCGTTGGCGCCACGGTACATACACGGCTATGGCGATGCCCAGCAGACTGCCTGCCGCCTGAAGCCAATCAGAAATGCTAACCGGCGCAAGAGTTGGGCCGCTCCCCCAGCGGTAAAAGAGACCCCAACCTGCGAGGAACCCGAATCCCAATCCCATCAGGGTCAGGATGATCTTGTCTCTGCCTCGGCCACGTGCGTCCATGCTCGGTTCCATCGATATGGGAATACAGGAATAGTACTTCGCGAGGCTGATCCTCATGAATGAACTTCTGCACAACGGTGAATGTCGCCCCCCCCACTTAGAGCTTGTGTTGCCTTGGCCGAGCAAGGACTTGTCGCCAAACGCGCGTGTCCACTTCCGGGTGAAAGCACAAGCCACGAAGACCGCCCGCCAAATGGCGGTAGTGCTTGCTCATGAGGCCGGATGGCGAGGCCTGCGGCTGCCGGAGGGCCGGCTGTATCTGTGGATCGAGTGTTACCAGGCCCCGGGCAAGAAGCTCCCGGACGACGACAACATGATCGGCCGGTGCAAGCCCTACCGGGATGGCATCGCCCAGGCGCTGGGCATCGACGATAAGCGGTTCCGCTGCCTCCCGTTCGTCCATGACGAGCGCCGGCCCGGCGGGCAGGTAGTGATGCGGATTACGGGCAGTCCCCGGATGGTGGAGTAGGTCGCGAGTGGTGCGACGGAAGGGCGGCAAGCTGGCTGGATGGACCTGACCTGCTACGACGACAAGGCGCTGGAGCTGCTGAGCGGCATCCAGCAAGACATAGCCGCGATGCGCTGGGCCAGGGCTTGGAATGCCCCGGCCGAGAGGCAGCAGGCAGAGCAGGCGCTGCGCCGAGCACGGGCGCTGCGCCGTGAAATCAATCGACGAGAGCGACAGGGGAATGGGCATGGCAGACGTACGTGAGTTGATGGGCCGACTGGGGCCGACGACCGTCAAATTCGACACCGGGCGCGGCGGGGTGCCCGCCCTCACCAATCAGGACATCGCGGCGGCGCTCGGCATGGTGCCAGCTGGTCTGGGCAGGGAACTGTTGGAGGCACTGTGGTGGCCGGAGAGCGGTGCGCGGCGTAGCCAGCGAGTGCGCCAGGCGGTGATCGCCCTGGTGGCCCCGGAGTACATCCGGCAGCAGCAGGCCCTGAGCCTGGCACGCACCGAGTTCGGCATTGCCAAGGCGTGCATGGGGTGGGCAGGTGGTGCCGTGACCGATGCCCAGCGAGTGGAGCGCAGCCGAGCGGAAGCGAAGCTTGAGGCTGTACGCGCGCTGTGTTGGCCGAACAACACGATGGAACAGCTCGGAGCGCTCACCGCGGCTGTAATCAGTGAAATGGCGGGCGCCGAGAACTGTGCTGCCTGCGACGGCCGGAGGGTCCAGGCTGCCCACGATGGCTCCGGAGTGGTGCAGTGCGAATGCTGCGACGGCACCGGACTTGAAGCGCTCAGCGGCAGGAAACGCGCGATCGCCATCGGCGCTGATAAGTCGGCCTACCAACGGTTCTGGCAGCCGGTCTATGAGTGGATGCTGGAGCGGATGAGGGGCGCTGAGCGGGAGGCAGCGGAGGCCTTCAATCGGGCGTTATCGCGCGCTGCGTAATGGGGACTTGATGAGTCCCCGGAAAGGCAGGCAATGTTGCCACCATCCAGACGCAAGCCCCGGCCAAAGCCGGGGCTTTTTCTTTGCCCGCGACCCAGCCGGATCAACCCTCGTGCCCAGCCGGCGCAGGGGCGGGCACCAATCAACCGGGAGGGGCATATGCCGAACCGGACATTCCACGGGGCAACCATGCGGGACGAAATCATCACCACCGCAGTGAGTGCTGCGGCAAAGGCGGTTCCGCCTGTCACTGTGGCCGGCGCGGTCGCGGCCGGCGCAAGCCTGGATCGCGTGGTGGTGGTGTTGACCATCATCTACCTGGTGGGCCAGATCAGCTATCTGTGCTGGCGTTGGGTCCGCGAGTGGCGGCAGAGGGCTCGCGCATGAAGGGCCGGATTGCTGTGCTTGCGGTCGTCCTTCTGGCAACGCCCGTCGTCGTCATGTTCGAGGGCGTGGAGCAGAAGGTCTATCGCGACCCGGTAGGCATTCCGACTGCCTGCGCGGGTGAGACCGACAAGGAGGTCGTCGCCTTCAAGCAGCAGTTCAGTCGGGATGAATGCCTCGCCGTCATGGGCGCAAGTCTCCATGCCCATGCTCTCGCAATGGACAAGTGCATCACCCGCCCTGTCGAGCGGCATGAGGCGGCAGCGGTACTGAGTTGGTCCTACAACGTGGGCACCAGCACTGCGTGTGCCTCGACGCTCGTCCGCCTTCTCAATGAAGGGAAGCCGTTCTGCCAGGAGCTTGACCGCTGGACCTTTGCCGGCGGGCGCCAGTTGCCGGGCCTGGTCCGGCGGCGCACCGCCGAGCGGGCCCTGTGCGAGGGAAGGTCGTGAACCGAACTGCGGCAGTTGCCGTCGCCGCGCTTATCTGCTCCGCGCTGCTTCTTGTGGGTGGGTTCATCGCTGGGTGGTGGTGGCGTGGCGATCGCGCCACTGCAACTGAATCCACGCGTGCATCTCTCATAGCGGGCGCGGCGCTGGATCAGGTGAATGCCACCCGATCAATCGAACATGCGGCGGCCGGTACGATGGCCGCCATTGGAGCCAAGCTTGAAGAAGACCGCAAGACGGCCGAGGCCGTCCCTGCTGCTGTTGTGGCTCAGCTGCGTGATGGCACTCTCCGGCTGCGCGACGACCTCGCCACCTGCCACACCGACCGCCTGTCCGAGGCTGCCGCCGGCGCCGCCGAACGTGATGCGCGCGCCGAACTACGTCCAGAGGTTGCAGGAGCTGTTGTTCGAATCGTCACCGACGCCGAGCACGACATCATCGCCTGCCAAGCCGTTATCGAAGCCGACCGGGCAGCGATCCAATGACTGACAAACTGGTCGAGCGCCTGGTGCTGGCCATCGAGGCGCAGCAGACAACGATCGCGCAGCAGGCAGAACAGATCGCGCTCTTGGTTCAGTCAGTGGCGCTGCTCCTGGGCGAAGAGGTGGGCACGCCTGTCGCCGATGACGCGGACCCGCCGCGCACTGACATGGACGGGAAGCCTTACTGATGCCAAGTCGAGCGCCAAGGCACCGGCCACACGGCAGCGCGGTGAAGCAGCATGCACCACCGGAGCGCAATCGGCAGGCCGAGCGCGCGCTCGCCACCAATTCCACTTACTGGCTGAGACTGCGCGCCGTGGTGCTGTCTCAGTCACCGCTATGCGTCGCGTGCATGGCAGAAGGCCGGACTACCGCCGCCAGCCACGTGGACCATCGGGACGGCGACAGTCGGAACAACGACCTGTCGAACCTGCAGGGTCTATGCCGGCCCTGCCACAGCGCCAAGACCGCGCGAGAGGACGGCGGTTTCGGGAACAGGCGAGCGTCACGCACTTATCCACAGAAACCTGAACGATGGCCGGCGAAATGAGTTACCCACAGAAACCTGAACGGGGGGTGGTCGAAAGTTCGACCTGAACGCGTCCCGATACGTGCGCCCAGGTGTTTTTTTGCACCGTCAGTTGAGAAAAACCATTTTTTCGCGGTGAACTTGCCGCCCCTCGGAACGAACATGGCGAACCCCCGCAAACCGACATCGCTGAAAGTGGTGGCCGGCACGGATCGCCCTGACCGCGCACCGCCCGCTGCGGCCGCCGAGCTGCCGCTGGTGCCTGACGTGCCGCCGGCCCCGGACTGGCTGCCGAACCCTCATGCCGTCAAGGAATGGAACCGCTTGGCGCCAATCCTCCATGCCAACAAGCTACTCACCGAGGCGGGCCTGTCCGCATTCGGCCAGCTGTGCGCGTTGCATGGCAATACCGTGCAGCTCTACGCCGCCGGCCTGGCGCCGGTAGCGTCAATGGTGGCGCAGCTACGTGGTCTGATGAACGACTTCGGTTTGACCCCAGTTGCGCAGGGCAAGGTCAGGCCGTCAGGAGACGTCGAGAAAGTCGGGAACGCGTTCGCCAACAACGGTGCGAAGCGGAAGACCCGTGCGTGATTACGTTGGTATCGCCACGGCATACGCAGAAGAGGCGGTAGCCGACAAGAAGGGCAAGAAGTTCGGCAAGTGGATTCGGTTGGCCGGCAAGCGGTTCCTCGCGGACCTCAAGCGCGCCAAGCGGAAGCGGCCGCCCTTCCTGTTCGATGAGTGGCACGCATGCGACCCATGCGACTTTATCGAGAAGCTCCCGCACGTTGAAGGGAAATGGGCACGGCCCGAAATCGAGCTGCACCGCTCCCACGTGTTTTTTGTGGTGCAGCTCTTTGGCTTCCGCAACCTTGATGGCAGCCGACGCTTCACGTCGGCTCTGTTCGCGGTGGCCCGCAAGAACGCCAAGTCCACGTTGGCCGCGGCGATCCTGCTCTACTGCCAGTGCTGTGAAGAAGAAGAGGGTGCCCAGATCATCTCGGCGGCGACGACCGGCAGCCAGGCGCGGATCATCTTCAACGTCGCCAAGCGGATGACCGAGAAGACGCCCGACCTGCAGGAGGCCTTCGGGCTTGCGTGCTGGGCCAACGCGATTAGCCGGGTGGAGACGGGCGCAACGTTCAAGCCAATCAACTCCAAGGCGAGTACGCAGGACGGCCTGAACCCGTCGCATGTTGGCTTGGACGAGATCCACGCTCACAAGTCGGCAGACCTGTTGAACGTTTTGACCTCCGCAGCAGGCGCGCGGAGCAACCCCCTGTGGCTGTACACCACGACCGAGGGATATACCAACCCCGGACCCTGGGGCGAGATTCGGCAGTTCGCAAAGCAGGTGCTGCAAGGTGTCCTGGGAGACTCGGCCGACCACTTCCTGGTGGTGTTCTTTGCGGTTGACGACGAGGACGACGAGTTCGACGAGTCGGCGTGGCCAAAGGCCAACCCGCTCATGGACGCGAACCCGCACCTGTTGAAGGCGATCCGCAAGGAAGCCGTCGAGGCGCGGCAGATGCCGTCCAAGCTGGCCGAGTTCAAGATCAAGCGGCTCAACCGCCCAGCGTCTTCAGCCACGGGATGGGTGGACCTGACGAAATGGCAGAGGTGCGGCGGCCGTATCGACCTCGACTGGCTCGCCGGCCATCCATGCTGGGGGGCGTTGGACCTGGCCAGCACCTTGGACCTGACTTCTTGGAGGCTGGTCTGGAAGGTCGACGGCGTGTACTACACCTGGGGCCGTCGATTCGTCCCCTCGGAAGCTGTGCGCGCGCGCACAGAGCGCGGCGTCGTGCCCTACGCGGGTTGGGTGGCAGCCGGCCTGATTGAAGTCACCGAGGGAGAGGTAACCGACTACGCGGTGGTTGAGCGCCGTATCCGCGAGGACATCGACAGATTCGGACCTTTGGCGATTGGCTTCGACAAGTGGAATGCCCAGGAGATCAGCCAACGGCTGCTGGCCGATGGCCACCCGCTGATCGAGTTCAACCAGACCACGAAGAACTACCACCCGGCGATGCAGGAGCTGGAACGGGCCTATATCAGCAAAAGCATCCAACACGGGAACGACCCAGTGCTGAACTGGTGTGCTTCCAATCTCATCGCGGTGAAGGACGGAAACCTGAACATGAAGCCCGACAAGAAGCGTTCACCGGACAAGATTGACGACATGGCGACCCTGCTGATGGCCGTGGGCCTGAGCATGCCAGTAGCAGCGGAAGATGACGCGAGCGCCTTCCTCGCGAGTCCGGTGATCGGATGAAGGCGCGCTCAGCAAAGCCGGGTCGCCTGCGGGCGGCGGCCCTGAAATGGCTCGGTGTACCTATCCAATTGACCGATGGCGACTTCTGGTCCGACTTCTTCGGCTCCAGTTCCGCAGCAGGCGTCCCGGTGAACCAGCAGACGGTGCTGAAGCTGTCCGCAGTATGGTCGTGCGTACGGTTGATCTCTGAGACGATCTCTACGCTTCCCCTCTCGATGTTCGAAAAGACCAGCAGTGGGAAGCGCGTCGCAAGCCACCATCCGCTTCATTTCATTCTCCACGATCAGCCCAACGCCGACACGACCGCAGCAGTGCATTGGGAGGCGAGCGTGGCGGCAATGCTGCTGCGGGGTAACGCTAGGTGCGAGAAGCTGACTATCGGTGGTCGGCTTGTCGGTCTCCAGTTCCTTCATCCAGACCGGCTTACCAGCTTCAGGCGTGACGGTGTGAAAGTGTGGCGATACACCGACGAGGAGGGGCTGCAGAGGGAGATCCAGAATGATCGGATATGGAGCATCCCCGGCTTCTCGTTGGACGGAAAGGATGGCGTCTCAGTCATTGCCTACGGGGCGGAAGTATTCGGTGCCGCCATCGGCGCAGATCGGGCCGCGAGCGGTACGTTCGCCAAGGGGCTTCTGCCGACAACCGCAATCACTTTCCCTGCCGTGCTGAAGCCCGACCAGCGAGACGACGCGCGGAAAACTCTTGAAGCATTGAGTGGCGCGGTGAACGCGGGACGCCCCGTAATCCTTGAGGCTGGGTCTGAGATCAAGACCGTTGGCATCAATCCCGCCGACGCCCAGCTCCTTGAATCCCGGGCGTTCTCGGTGGAAGAGATTTGCCGTTGGTTCCGCGTCCCGCCCTTCATGGTGGGCCATAGCGAGAAGTCGACAAGCTGGGGCACCGGGATTGAGCAGCAGATGATCGGGTTCCTTACGTTCACCCTGGGCCCCTGGCTGAGGCGTATAGAGCAGGCGATCAGCAAAGACCTGCTGACGCCCGCCGAAAGGCTCCGGTACTACCCCAAATTCGCGGTGGAGGGCTTGCTGCGTGCGGACAGTGCTGGCCGTGCAGCGTTCTACGCGTCGATGGTGAACAACGGCATCCTCACCCGCGACGAGGTTCGCGAGTTGGAAGACCGTGAACCGATGGGGGGCAACGCGGCTGTGCTGACCGTCCAGACGGCGCTGGCACCGCTCGACAAACTTGGCCAAGCCGAAGACGGCAACGCAGCCCGCGCATCGATGCGCGCGTTCCTCGGCGTGCCTGACACCACCAGCAAGGAATAAGAGATGACTATCCGTGCAACGCCGGGCGTCCCCAGCGGACGGCCGCAGATGGACGTGCGCAGCTACATCGCACCGGCTGCCTTCGATCGTTGGGACTCCAGCATTCGTGCCGCCGCGGAAGGCGATGAGGACCGAACGATCGGCATCTACGACGTCATCGGTGAGGACTGGTGGACTGGGGGCGGATTCACCGCCAAACGCATGTCCGCTGCTCTGCGATCGCTCGGCAAAGGACCGGTGACCGTCGCAATCAACTCGCCGGGCGGGGACATGTTCGAAGGCCTTGCCATGTACTCAATGCTTCGCGAGCACCCCGGCGAGGTCACCGTGAAGGTGATGGGAATCGCTGCGTCGGCCGCGTCCATCATAGGTATGGCCGGTGACAAGGTTCAGATTGCGCGAGCTGGCTTCCTGATGATCCACAACTGCTGGCTGCTCGCGGCGGGCAATCGACACGAGCTGCGTGAGATCGCGGACCAGTTGGAGCCGTTCGACCAGGCGATGGCCGACGTATACGCCGCCAGGACCGGTGAGGACGTCAAGGCGATGCAGAAGCTGATGGATCGTGAGTCCTACATCGGCGGCAGCGCCGCTGTATCGCAAGGCTTTGCCGATTCGTTACTCGATTCTGACGAAATCAGCAAGAAAGACGACGGCAAGAACGCGTCAGCAGTTCGCCGGATGGAGGCAGCGCTCCGGGCGTCGGGCATGCCCAAGTCCGAGGCAATGCGTCTGATCAGTCAATTCAAGTCCAGCGCGGGCGATCCCGCTGGCGGCGGTGAGGGCGAGCCCACCGAACACGGCCAGCGTGACGCTGCCGGCTTCACGACCACTGCGGCGCTGGCCGCGAACCTCACCACCATTCTGTAAGGAGAGCCTCAATGGCCCAGATCGACGACGACATCAAGAACATCAACGCCAGCCTCGGGCAGGTGAATGAGCAGCTGAAGAAGCACGCGGAACAGGCCAAGGCCGACATCAGCGCGCATGCACAGCTGTCCGAAGAAACGAAGGCCAAGGTTGACCAGCTGTTGACCGCCCAGGGCGAACTGCAGGCCAACCTCCAGGCAGCCCAGCAGGTGATCGCCAAGCTCGAGCAGGGCGGGGGTGCGCCGGCCAAGGCGCGCACCATCGGTGAAGTCGTAGCGACCTCCGATGTGTGCAAGAACTTCAATCCGGGCATGCAGGGCAGCTTCACGGTGAAGGCCGCCATCACCCGCGAGGACGCGTCGGCCGGCAACCTGATCGAGCCCCACCGTATCCCGGGGGTCGTGGCTACCCCGAACCAGCGCCTGTTCCTTCGCGATCTGCTCACGTGGGGCACGACCACGTCGGATAGCCTGGAATACGTGCGGGAAACCGGATTCACCAACAACGCCGAAGTCGTGGCCGAGAACCCGGTCAACCCGAAGCCCGAGTCTGACCTGGCCTTCGAGCTGGACTCGTCGAAGGTCGCCACGATTGCCCACTGGATCCGTGCGTCCAAGCAGGTGCTGCGCGACGCCGGAATGCTGCAGGCCTACATCAATGGTCGCCTCATGTACGGCCTGAAGCTGAAGGAAGAGGGGCAGCTGCTCAAAGGCTCGGGCGTCGGCCTCAACATCAACGGGCTGTACACCCAGGCGACTGCGTACGCCAACCCCGGTGTGGTGGTGCAGAACGAGACCGCGATCGACCGCATCCGCATCGCCATGCTCCAGGTGACGCTGGCCGAGTACGAAGCCGACGGCATCGTGCTGAATCCGATCGACTGGACGACCGTCGAGCTTTCGAAGACCACCGAGAACGCCTACCTGTTCGCCACGCCGCGCGGCCTGGCAGTGCCCGGCCTGTGGGCGCGTCCGGTGGTGGCGACCAAGGCGATGGATACCGGCGAATTCCTGACCGGTGCTTTCAAGCTGGGCGCGCAGGGCTGGGACCGTGAGCAGGCGATCATCACGGTCTCCAACCAGGACCGCGACAACTTCGTGAAGAACATGGTGACCATCCTCTGTGAAGAGGACGTCGGGCTGACCGTGTTCCGTCCCGAAGCTTTCGTGAAGGGCGGTTTCGCCGGCCTGCCGGTGGTGGACGGCCCGTAACGTAGTCGCGGGGCAAGGCGAGGACCTTGCCCCGCGTAGGAGAAGAACATGGCGAAAGTGAGGGCTCTCAGCTCGTTTGAACACGGTGGCCATCGAAGTCGCGGTCATAAGTTTGAGGTGTCGCCCCAGCATGCCGATCTGCTCGTTAAGCGAGGTCTCGTCGCTCTGATCCCCGGTTCGCTATCCGCCTCCGTTGGCGGTGCCCCCTTGGCGCGCACTGGCGCGGCCCTGGTTGGCCAGAATGCTTCGGACGTGATCGCCGAGCTGGCCACGGTTGTAGATATGGGCACCCTTGCAGCGGCCCTTGAGGCCGAGCAGTCGAAGGGCGACAAGGCAAGAAAGACCGTGTTGGAGGCGATTGCCTCGGCTATTGCGGCGCTTCCTAAGGAATGAACCATGCTGATTGAACTGGCCGACGCACGGCGACATCTGGTTCTCATCCATGACCTGGATGATGAGCTGATCACCGACTACATCAACGCCGCCCAGGATTACATTGAGCAGTACATTGGGCGGTCAATCCCTTGGATGGATGGGGGCAATCCGCCAGAACAGGTTCCGGTGCCGGAGTCGCTCAAACAGGCGGCGCGCTTGCTGGTCGGTGACAGCTACGCGCTTCGCGAGGCCTCGGTGACCGGCACCATTCACTCAGACAATCCGGCCGTGATGCGGCTGCTGAACCCCTACCGCGTCACCTGGGGCGTGTGATGGCGCGCCGTGGGAAGTACAGGCATCGCGTCACGCTGCAGAACCACGACGTCATCCGGCAGCCCCTGGGCGGCGACACCAGAGTGTGGAGGGACTGGCAGAAGGATCTGCCGGCGGAAGTGGTTCCGCTATCGGGGCGCGAATTCACGGCGGCAAGCGCCGAGCATGGCGAGGTCACTGCCCGCATGGAGATCCCATACATCCCTGGCGTTCTGTCCTCGATGCGCGTTCTGTTCGATGGACAGGCGTATGCCATCCGCGCAGTGCTCCCGGACCCGACCGCGCGGCAGTGGCTGACGCTGATGGTGGATGCAGGGGTCGCTGATGGCTGAAGACCTGGTGCTGCATGGCTTGAAGGGGCTGCTGGATACCCTGCGCGGGTTGCCGGACGACGTCCGTGGGAAACCCCTGCGCACTGGTATGCGCAAGGCAGGGAACATCATCCGCGATGAGGCTCGAAATCGCGTTGCGAAGCGGTCGGGCTTCCTTGCCGGTGAGATTGTTGTTCGGAGGGCCAACGCCAAGAACCGCCGTCGGGCAGGGGTGGGCACGGATGGGGAGTACTTCACGGTCGGAGTACGGGTCGGCCGTAAGGCGAAGTACTCAAACACGAAGCGCAACCAGCGCATGCGGCGTGTTGGCAAGGTCTACGAAACGACGGGCTGGGCGCACTACTGGCGCCACCTGGAGTTCGGCACGAAGAAGATGGCGGCCAAGCCGTTCCTCACACCGTCCGCTGAGGCCCGAGGACCTGAGGCCGCCCAGGCGATCATCAATGAAACGTGGATCGCGATCACTCGCGCGCTGAAGCGGAAAGGCTGGGTACTGTGATGATTCCTCTGATCCAACCGGTTTTGCAGGGTAGTGCGCCTGTGCGTGCGCTGCTTGGCGATCCAATCCGCGTCTGGCCCAGTGTGGCACCTCAGGGCGCGGCTTTGCCCTACGCAACCTGGGAGGTCGTGGCAGGCTCCCCAGTTCCTCAGTCCGACACACCACCGGCCGACGGTTGGCGGGTCCGAATTACGGTCTGGGGCCAGGACACCATGCAGGCGAACGCCGCAGCTATCGCGATCCGCGACGAGGTTGAGCGCCGCGGCAGCATCGAATCCTACAACCCGAGCCCGGACCCCGACGGCACCGACACCTTCGGCATCTCCTTCGACGTGCGGCTGCTGGACATCCGGTAGCTGCTCGAAATGCTCAACCCCACCACCGGCGCAAGCCGGTTTTTTTCCGCCCGGCGACCGGGCTCTATCCAAGAGGTAAAACGCAATGGGCGTTTTGAAGTCGAAGCACACCCAGCTGTTCATTGCCACCGCGCCCACCGAGGTCACGAAGGTGACCCGTTTGCGCTCGGTCGGCTTCCCCGATGGCCAGGCATCGGAGATCGACGTCTCCGATTTCGATGATGACTGGGATCAGTTCGTGGCCGGCCGGAAGGCCACCGGCAGCACCACCATCGAAATCAACTACGACGCCGTCGACCACGAGAAGATCGAGGCGCTGCACAAGAGCGGCGAGGTGGTGGATTTCCTGGTCACCGCTCCGAAGTCGGAAACCGAAGGCGTGGACAAGCCGGAGGCCGTTGCCGGTGTCATCACGCCGCCGGACGACGTGGTCTCCAAGCAGTTCAAGGGCTTCGTGCAGAACTTCGCCGTCCAGGTGGCCGACAACGACATCTGGAAGGCAACCATCACCATTCGTGGCTCCGGCGCGGTCACCACCCATCGTCCGGCGCCCTAAAAGGCGCAACGGCGATCTCTTTTTCGGCCCGCTTCGGCGGGCCTTCTCTCTGGCCGGGCGCGCGGGAACCCCCGCGTGTTAGCCGTGCGCGGCCTGCGCGCCCGACCACCATTTCAGGAAACGGCCCATGAGCAAGACCAACGACACCCCGGCGACCGACGCGCTCGCTGCCCCGCCGACCGTGCTGCAGACCTTCACCAGCCTCGGCATGTTCGCGTCCAAAGACGTGCGCGCGGATACCATCACGCTGCCCAGCGGCGACAAGGCGCAGTTCCACGTGCGCGAGCTGCCGGACGCGGAGTTCCGTCGGCTCTACCAGGACGGTGATCGCGCGAAGCTGATCGCGGCCACCATCTGCGACGAGAACGGCAAGCCGGTGATGACCGCCGCGCAGGCCGCACAGCTGAAGCCGTTGGTTGCCGCGGAACTGCAGCAGGTCGCCATGAAGCACTCCGGCTTCGGCGACAAGGCCGCTGACGCCCAGGCCGAGACGGGAAACGCCTAAGGCAGCGCGGCGAAGACTGGTTCTGGCACGTACTGGCCGGCCACCTGCATCGCACGGTGGCCGAGCTGCGGTCGACTATGTCGCGCCGCGAGTACCTGAGCTGGTGGGAGTTTCACAAGCGGAACCCCATCGACCCTGTTGGTCTGCACATCAAGCCTGCGGCCTTCGCCGCCTTCACGGCAGCAGCGCACAGCCAGGCCGGCACAAAGCGCAGCATGCAGGCGTTCCTAGATGTTCTTGTGCCGAAGTCCGACGACGACGAGGCCGAGGATTGGTTCGACTCACTCTGAGGAAATGATGGCTGACACCTTCGGGCGCTTTGCCGCGCTGCCCATTGGCCCGTTGCTGGCCGCCCGCGACGGCGGCCTCACGCTGGCTACAACCGCAGCGGCGGAGATCCACCACATGGCCCGCTCTGACCTTGCACTGGCTCACGGCACCTTCGGTGCCGAGTTCGCGGTGTGGGGCGATGATCCGATGGCCGCCGTCGTCGGCGTCGCGACGGCCGGCGCTTCGCTGACCACCTTCCCCGGCGGTGATGCCGCTGGCATTGGTTGGAACCTTGGCGCAGGGACCGTGCTTTTCGACGGTGGGCCGGTCGCTGCCGGCTTGCCCGTCCTTGCCAAAGGTGAAATCGCGGGGGTGCTGGTGGAGGTCGGCGCGCCAACCCGGCTCAAGCTTTACCGCAACGGCGTGCTGGTCCACCAGAGGGACATCGGGCTTACCGGCCCGCTGCACTTCTGCGCCTCGCTCGCGGCCACCGAAGCTGGTGGTCTGTGCATGGCGGTCAATGCAGGGCAGTGGGGTGCCAGTAGTCCTGCCGCTCAGGTCGGCTGGCGCTTGCCCGCCGCATCCCCAGCGGTGGCGCGCCTCGCCGATGCCGACTGGCTGACCGCCCCGGGTGACTCCCCGGCCAACGCCCGGTTCGAGGGGGTGCTGGCCGACGGCATCACCCTCATCAGCGAAATCAACTTCTGGCCGTGGGGTGGTGAACCGGTGAGCCAGACCAGCGCGGCGGAATGCCAGGCGCTGGACGCTGATGGCGTCCTGGACGATCTGGCGCTCAGTGGCGCTTCTGGCGCGCCGGCGCAAGTGAGGGTCGGTCCGGCGGATGGGATGCTCGCCGACACGCACGCGGCGTACCGCTTCTCGCTCGACCGGATCGAGATCAACGACGACGGCACCAAGGGAATCTACTTCCGGGACGCGCACGATGACCTGGACGAGGTGATCAACCGCAGTGTGTTCCTGCCGAACATCCCCGGCCTGGCGTGGAAGCCGCAGCCGGTGCTGATCGGCGCTGTGGCCAGCGTGCCGGCGATGGGGGCAAATTCGGATGCGACGGCGATGTTCGTTGCCGATTCGCGGATCTACACGGATACCGTCCTTGACCGCGGCGACGCGATGGAGGCGGGCACATTCTCCCTATCCCCGGATGGGCAGCAGCTGCTCATGCGATCGCCACCGGTCATGCCTGTGGTGACAGACGCTTCCAGCGTTGGTCCGGGGCCGGCGCCGGCGACGCTGCAGCAGGCGATGGCCGACATCATGGGGCGCCTGGGCAAGGCAGCATGGTCGGGCACAGACTGCGCGGCGATCGATGCCGCCACTGGCTATGCCGGTGTGGGCTACTACGCCGGCACGGCCATCACTGGCCGGGACGCCATGAACGCGATCCTGCCCAGCTACGGAGTGGGCTGCTACCAGGACGCTGACGGTGCACTTCGATTCGTCCAGGTGGCGGCGCCAGAGGAATGGGCGGGGGAGCTGGCTTTCGATCTCGCCGGCGGCGACCTGGCCGAAGATCTGTTCGCCGTTCCTGACGAAGCTCCGAACCTCACTCGCCGCATGGCTTACCGGCCGAACGCCCAAGCGTTGAGCGCTTCCGACCTGGTCACGGACGTGGTGGACATGCCGCAGTGGCGCCGCGACGAGCTCATGGGATTGTTCCGCGCCCAGGTGTACGGGGCCGGGGCGATGCATCCTCACTACCGCCGCGCCGACGGCGCCGACCCGGTGCTCTCGCTCTTCTGGAATGGCGCGGACGCGCAGGCAGAGATCGACCGGGTAGTGGCCATGTACCGGGTGCAGCGGTTCTTCTACCGGGTCAGCGTGCAGGGCGACCAGGAGCTGGCGCCGCACCCGGGGCAGGTGGGACGCATCGCCTACAGCCGGTATGGGTTGGAGGCAGGCAAGCAGGTACTGGTGCGGCGCGTGGAGCGCAACCCTGCCACGGGTGACGTGGTGCTGACGTTGTGGGGGTGATGCGGTGCTGATCGGATATGGAATGCCTGCGGTGCAGTCTGTGGCGCTGGTGGGCGGCACCTGGCTGACCGCCGACGCCGGCGCTGCATTGTTCGACGGAAAGCCGGGGCGCCGCAGCCGCATTCACCGGACAGGCAGCCTGTCCATCAACGTGACGCTCGCCGAGGGGCTGGTCCCGGGGATAGTGGCGTTGCTCGGCCTCAACGTGCCGGAGGGGGTGTTGGTCAGCGCCGCGGGGGCCACCGCAACGACCGTGCGCCTGCCCGACGGCACCGTATGCGCCTGGCTGTTCCCGACCGCCGCAGCCACGGTGAGCAGCGTCGCGGTGGTGATCGACACCCTGGTGACGAACGTCGAAGTGGGGGAGATTGCGATCTTCCGTGCGGTCGACATCGGCATCAAGGATGGGTGGGCGGTTGGACCGATCGACGCCAGTGTCCACACGCGGACCAAGGGCGGGCAGGTCAACACCGTACCCGGTGCTGTCTACCGGCGGCTGACTGCGACCTTCTCAGGACGGCCCACGGAGGTGGTGCGCCGAGGCGGGTTGGGTGGCACCGACTGGGAGACGCTCGCGATGGCGATGGCCCGTCGCCGGCGAGCTTGTGTTATCCCGCAATTCCGGGACATCCGCTCCAAGGCCTTCGATCCGGGACTGGCCGCGCGCGCTGCAATTTATGGTTACGCCGTCCAGCTTCCGACGGCGGAGAACCTCAGCCGGCAGTATTTCAGCGGGTACATGGAGTTCGAGGAAATTCCAGCATAGTTTGTCGAAGTTACCGCACGGTGCGACAATTTTTACCCTTCATGGCTGAGGGGTTAATGACCGATGAGTAGGGTTTACACGTCCAAGGATTGGATCGCTGCTGGAATTGCCTTCGTTGTAGTGGTCGGGGCATTCGCTTGGATGCAGATTGGCGGACGAAAATCACCAGAGGAACGGGTAGAGGCTTCGGCCAGCGACAGATGTAGGCAGTGGATCAAAGAGTCCGCGAAGAACCCTTCATCTGCGCGTGTTCCTGGGCCATCCCGGGTCCAGACCTTCAGCGATAGCATCGTCGTGACCTGGGTTGCTGGGGAAGGACTGACGCTCATGAACGGATTCGGAGCAAACGGAGACACAGCCGCGCGCTGCACGATGTCTAAGGATGGAGTGTTCCTCAAAGAGCTGGTCATCGACGGCCAGCTCGTTAAGCGTTCACGGCCCAAATAGGCCGTAGCTGCTGAAACGCGCCTCGGTGGCGCAACGACTAAGTACAGGCCCGCCACGAGCGGGCCTTTTCTATTGGTGAAACATGGCCCTCTACACTCTGACCGTCGATCTGCTCGCAGAAACCGGGAGCTTTGAACGCGACCTTGGAAAGTCTGCTCGGGCTTCTGATCGCGCCGCAAGGGCAATGCGGCAGATGCAGCGCGAGATGTCCGACAGCTTCGCGCAGGCCGCCCGCGATGCAAAGGTGTCGGTTACCAGCATCGACCTGAGCATGTCTTCGCTGGCAAAGGGCTTTGGCGCGATTGGAGGCGGGGCCCTGTTGGGGCGGTTCATTACGGAGACCGTGAACGCGCAGAATGAACTTGCCCAGTTGAATGCGATCCTGAAGTCCACGGGGCAGACCGCCGGCTTCAACAGCCGGCAGCTGGTCGATATGGCTGACAAGATGGCCAAGGCGACCACTCACTCGTCCGGTGAGATCGTCAATGCGCAGACGCGCCTGTTGTCGTACACGGGCATCGTAGGAGAGAACTTCCCACGGGCTCTTCAGCTCGCAATTGACCAGTCGGTGCGACTTGGCGAGAACATCACTCAGTCGGCCGAAACCATCGGCAAGGCGCTTGAGTATCCGACTGAGGGAATTTCCGCACTTACCAAACAGGGCTTCCTCTTCACCGAACAGCAGAAAGACATGCTGGCTTCGCTGGTTGAAACGGGCCGTCTCGCGGAAGCCCAGGCTATGGTCATGGGCGTCATGGAAGGGTCTTACGCTGGCGCCGCGGCTGCAGCCCGTGACACGCTTGGCGGCGCCCTGACGGGGCTGAAGAACTCCTTTGATGACCTACTGGGAAGCCAGGCTCAAAGCGGAGGAATTGCTGCGGCAACGACCGCAGTAAATTCGTTCGCTGACAACCTGGGGGTAGTCGCGGCAGCGGCGGTTCCGCTTGGAACCGGCCTTGCCGTCTTCTATGCAGGCGGCAAGCTGATGGCCGGGATTTCGGCACTCAACGCGCTGTGGGCCGCCAACTCCGTGGTGGCAAATCGAGCATCCATAGGCATGATGGGGATGCTCCCGCCGACGGTGCGATTGACCGCTGCGCAGACGGCTGCGCGCGTAGCAGCGCAGGGGCTTCAGTCCGCGTACGCCGCGCTCGGCGGTCCTGTCGGGATCGCTGCTGCGATCGCCACGGCAGTGGCTGGCTGGTGGATGATTCGCGACAGCACCAAGGAGGCGGACAGCGCGTTGATCGACTTCAACGGGACGCTGGACGACACGATCACCAAGTACACGGAGCTGAATAAGCAGGAGCGTGCCGGCGAGCTGCTGAAGCTCGATGCTCGAATTAGCGAGTCGTATAGGGAGGTCACAAAGTCCATTCAGGAAATGATCTCTTCTGCGGCGGCGTACTCGGACGTGGCTCACGCCGATGCATTCATCAAGGAAACCACCCGGCTAAAGGAGAGCCTCCACGGCGGAAAGCTCTCCGCCGATGAATTCTCTGCGGGGCTTGAAGCGGCCTGGCGCACGATGATCGACGGCTCTCCTGCAGCGCAGACTGTCGCGAAATCTCTGACGCAACAAACCGCAGCTGCAGCGACCAGTAGCCTCGAGTTCGAGCGCCAGCGCGGTTTACTCAGTGCGCTTACCGGAGTGAGCGGCGCGGCTGAGCGCCAGACCGACGCAACTACTGCCGCGCTCAATCGGCAGGCTGTCGCATCTCACGCGGCGTCCGAAGGAATTAACCAGCACCTGAAGTCGCTGCAGGCTAGTGTTGACAGTCAGCTGGTGAACCTCGTCCGCCTGAAGCAGGGCGCCGAAGCGGCGTTCATGGTCGATGTTGGGCAGAAGATCAATGCGGCTGGTGGTGTGGACAAACTCACCACCGAGCAGCGGGCTGCCTACAACAAGCAGATCGCTCAGGGTCTGAGCCTGATCCGACAGACTGAAGCCGCCCAGAAGGCGACGCAGACCGCACGCGCATCCGACAAGGCTTCGGCCAAGGAACAGAAGGCAGTTACCGAGGCCCTGGCCAGATACACGCAGCAGGCGGAGCTGGCGGCAGCGGCAATGAAAGGCCCGCTCGACGAGGCGATGGCCAGGCACCTGCAGAACATGGGTGAGTACAACGCCGCCCTGGCCAAGGGCAACATCGCCCAGGGTGATGCCAACGTGCTGATGGCCCAAAGCGCAATGGAATACGCCAAGGTAGCGGCAGAGGTTGATCGAGCCATGACCAGCCCGGAGGCCTTGCTGGCGACCATGAACGGCGAGCTGGCCATGCTGGGCAAGATCGGCCGTGCGCGGGAGCTATATCGCCGGCAGCTGCTCAACGAGCGCGACATGCGACAAGAGCTGCAAAAGTCGGTGGAGGCCGCTGGTGGCAAGGAAGCGCTGGCATTGGCCAAGGGCGCGGCGAGCTATGAAGAATACGAGCGGTCGATTCTGGCCGCGGCTGGTGCTTCCGCTGCGCTGTCGCTGCAGATGGAAGAGGCCGCGGCCAATGTCGAGGCCTGGGCCAACGTGGTGATCTACGGTGTCGGCGATGCCGCCGATGCTATGGCGGAGTTCGTTGCCGGCGGGATGCGCGACTGGCGCAGCCTGTGGGGGGACTTGAAGGACGTAGCCAGGCAGGGCCTGCGCGACCTTTCCCGCCAGCTGCTGCAGCAGAAGCTGGTGCTGCCGATCCAGACCAGCATCCTTGACCGAGTTGGCTACAGCATTCTGTCGGGCAATGGGACCGCCGCCGGCGGCCAGAATCTGGCCAGCGTGGCCGCGCTGGTGTCCAAGGGCCAGGCCGCTGCAGGCTTCCAGACCCGCATCGCCACTGGCACCCGCACGGACCCAGCGTCGATGATGGGATTCGGCAACAACATGCCAGCCTTCACCGGGCCTGGCGGCAAGGCGTCCTCGCTGTCGGGCATTAACTGGGGCGGCGCGCTGGCCGGCGGCATGATGGGGATGCAGGGCGGCGACGGCCTGTTCACCAAGGGCGTTTCCACGCTGGCCGGCGGCTTTGCCGGGAACGCCGTAAGCGGCGCCATCTCCGCCGGCATGGCTGCTTACAAGGGCGGCTCAGGGCTGATGGGCGCGCTGACCGGCGGGCTCAAGAGTATCGGGCCTGCCGGCTGGATTGGCTTGGGTGCATTTGCCCTGGACAAGGTCACCGGAGGCGGTTTGTTTGGCACAAACTGGAAGACTACCGGTGGCGCCAGCCAGTTCAACATCGGTGATTCCGGCGTGTCTGGTGTCAGTGAAACCACTCAGTCCAAGAAGCGGAGCCTCTTCCGGGGATCCAAAAGCCGAACCAATCGCGCAGCGATGGACGACGCGGCGCTGCAGTCCGTGCGCGACCTCTTCGACCAGATCGAGAAGGCGATGGGCCAAGCGGCTGCAGCGCTGGGGGTGGCGGTGCCACCAATGGTGGCGGGCTCATTTCGACAGGAGTTCGACAAGAATGGCAACCTGACCAAGGAGTTCGGCCAGATTGCCGGGCGGGTCTACTACGAGGCAGAAGAGGCCTTTGCCCAGCGTTTGGCTGGCGAGAACATGCTGGCGGTGGCCAAGGCTTACGGCGCAGCTGACGAAATAGAACGTCTGGCAGATCGCTACCGCAGTGACGCGGCCAAGCTTAACGAGGTGGCCGGCCTTACCGTTGCTATCCAGGCAGACATTGCAAATGCTGCCCAGTTGTGGAGCCGCAGCGGCGACGGAGTGATCACCGCAGTAGTTGACCGCATGGGAGACTTGGCCCGCGCTGGCGAAACGATGAGCGATGCCTATGCTCGACTGACTGGGGCGGCCAAGAGCTACGGTGAACTGATGGCGGATGTTTCGACGCAACTACTGACCGGAGACCTTTCGCAGTATCAGTCGCAGGCCCTGTCGATCGAACGCACCTACCGCCAGCAGGTTAAGGCGGCCAACGACTACGCCAAGGCGCTCGGTTTGTCTGGTGCCCGGGCGGAGGACTTGGCCAAGATCGAGGCCCTGCGCGCGACGAGCATGGGGAAGCTGCAGGCCCAGATCGATGCCGACAAGAAGGCAATGAAGTATGGATTGTCGATAAGCGACCTGTCACCGCTGACGGACCAGGAGAAGCTGCAAGAGGCGATGCGCGAGCTGGAGCGCGCGGTATCGGGGGGAGATGCCGGCGCGGCGCAGGCGGCCGCACAGGCGGCCTTGGGCTTCGGTCGCAACATCTACTCAAGTGGCAAGGACTACAACAGCCTGTTCGGCCAGGTGACCGGGCTGATCGACGGCATGAAGGTCGGGAATCTGGACATGGACGACGGCACCAGCATGGGCCAGCTCGCCGATGCGATCGAAGCTCTTCCCGACAACTTCAGCCGGGCCGTGTTTGACCTGGTGGTCGATGGGAAGGGGCAGGCCGAAACCACAGCAGCCGTCCAACAGAGCAATGCGCTGCTGACCGAGCAAAACAAGTTGTTGCACGGCCTACTCGCGGTGACCACGCAGGGCGTGCGCACCAGCACCAGTTCCTCGATGCGCGAAGCGCTCAACGCAAGGTAGTTCCCAATGCAGGCAAGGAAAATCACCCTGATCGAGATCGGGGCGGGCGCGCTTCCGTCGGTGACGCCGGCGGCGCCCCGGCAGTCCTCATGGTTCCCGGTCGTCTACACGGCAGCGGTCACGCCGCCGGTGGACGGCGTTGTCCCCAACCCGGTTGCTGACGGGGTGGTGATCGAATGGGCGGCGGTAGACCAGGCGGGCGTCGTCTACATCATCGAACGGGGGCCGACGCAGGAGGGCCCGTGGACGGAGATCCACCGTACGACGGAAACCCGCTATCTCTACAGCGACGGGAGCGGGCAGGCGTGGTGGTTCAAGATCACGGCGAGCGTGCGCGGCAAGCCCGGGGAGGGTTCCATCGTGGAGGGCACCCCGGGCAAAGTGCCGAACTACGCGGAAATGGAAGAGCTGAACCGGCAGATCGGTCAGGAGCGCATCGTCCGGTTCAATGAAGATCTTCGCGTGGCTGCCGCAGCGGCAGCCGACGCGACTGCCAAGGCCGACCTCGCTCGAGACGTCGCCGTGGCACGGGCGGATGCGGTGGCGGCACAGGTGGCCGATATCCTCGAGGCGGACGAATGGTCATTCGACGGCGTGTACCCCGTCGGCGATCTGGTGCAGGCCGGCGGTCGCCTGTATCGCGCTCGGGTGGAGACCAGCGGACAGCAGCCCGATCTGTTTCCTGCCGTGTGGGAGCTGATCGGCGAGTACGCATCGCTGGGTGAGGCAGTCGCTGGTGCGCTGTCCATGACCACCGTCAACGCGAGCGAGATCGAGGCCCAAGCCGCGCAGCTGCAGGCGATTCAGGTGCGTATGCCGATCGGGGCTGCCGCGGTCGCGAGTGAGGCCAGTGTTATCGCGGAGCGAAATGCCCGGGTGTCAGCCGATGAGGCCCAGGCGGGCCAGCTGCAGGCGGTGCAGGCGCGCATGCCAGCAGGTTCGGGCATGGTTGCAAGCGAAGCATCGGTCGTGGCCGAATCACAGGCTCGCGCCAGCGGCGACGCAGCGCAGGCTCAGCGGACAGACGCTGTCGTTGCACGCCTACCTGCCGGCGATGGCAGTCTCGCTTCCCAAGCGTCCGTGACTGCCGTCGAGCAGGCCAGTGTGGGCCGTGACAGCGCGCTTGGGCAGCGCATCGAACAGGTCAACGCAACGGTGGAGGGCAAGGCGGAGACGTCCGCGCTGCAGGTTCTCCGCAGTGAGGTTCAGCAGCTCGAGGGCGCCGTCAGCGCCAACAGCATCGCGATCACACAGGTAAAGGCTTCCACCGTAGCCAATCCCAACATGATCGCGAACCCCACGTGGCGCAGCGGCTTCGCCTCCTGGACTACCCCGGCGAGCGGCGGGGCGTACTCGGACGCCAGCTACGGACCATTCGCGGCGATCCACGCTACCGCCAGCAACGACACCTCCTATCAGTTCATCCCTGGGCCGATTACCCCGGGCATGCACACGTTGTCCGGCGAGATCTTCCGCAACGGGCTGCAAGGCAATGCCCGTTTGGCGATCAGCGCGTACAACAACGACGGGTTGATCGGGTCGGTCACCGCGCTGTCGGACCCGACCAAGCTCGGTGTCTGGACCAGGTACAGCTGCACGATCGACGTTCCCGCCGGCACCACCCGATTGCTTGTGGGCATCATCTGTGAGGTGACCGATGCCGTATCGTCTTTCCGCCGGCTGAAGCTGGAGCAGGGCGCGGCGCCAACGGTGTGGAGTGACGAGGTGGCCGCCGCGGCCACCGCGTCAGCCACGCAGGCCTTGGAGGTTCGCGCCACGACTCTGGAGAACGGCCAGAGCCAGCTGCAGGCGTCCTACACCTGGGCGCTTGACGTCAACGGCCGCGCCATCGGCATGACCTCGGTAAACAACGGCACCATCGGCCGCATCGACTTCGTGGCCGACCGCTTCGGAATCGTAGACCCGAACAATACCGGCAGCACCACGTTCGAGGGTGGCCGTTGGCTGACGCGGTCGGGCGGCCTTCTACTGGCGCACGGCAAGCCATTCGGAACGACAGGGGATCTGCTGTTCTGGATTGGCGTCGGCTCAGACGTGAATGCCTGCAGCAAGGCGAACGGCCTGCTGTGGTTCGACAACAAGGGGGCCGGCTTCTTTGGGGGCTCACTCTCGGCCGGCATCCGGCGCAACGCCTACCGCTCGACGGCCGTCTCTACGGCCGCGACGGTGGAGTCGCCGCCGTTTGGCACCGGTGGAGCGCCCAAGACAGTGGTCTTCAGCCTGGCCTACCACAACACCGGCTACTTGGATTCGGGCACGCCAGGCGTGGTCGCCAACAGCGTGATCATGACCCTGCAGCGCAGCTACAACGGCGGTGCCTGGGAGACAGTCAGTTCGATGCAGGTCGGCGGCCAGACCACCGTCTATTACGACGACCTGTGGGGAAGCTACAGCTACGAAGCGTCTGTCGGTGGCAGTGTCACGTTCACCGACGGCCTGCCTGGCGTCGGGACGTTCGCCTATCGGGTGCTGCTCAGCGGCGCGGCGGGCCTGTGGCCGATCACCCTGGCTGAGGCCAACGGCAGCAATTTCCACATCGGCTCCCAGGAGCTGTCCTTGATCAGTACGGAGGGTTGACGTGGCAGTAATCAGCGAGAGCGAACAGTTCGGAACGAAGGTTGAGGCGATCGCGCCTCGCATCGGGATCGACTGGAGCCCGTACACGAACGACGGTCCGGTGACCTTCCACTTCGAGAAGATCACCACCCAGTCCGATGGCACGGTCCTGGAGCGCACCTTCCTCGGCGTGCTGCCGGCAAGGATCAGCGAGCTGCTGGCGCGAGACTACACCGTGAAGCACCCCGTGACCGGCGAGGAAACGGTTGAGCCTGGGTGGAAGCTGATGGCCATGATCAAGGCTGCTACCGACGCCGTGTTCGAGGCGAGCGCGCCGCCGGCGATCCCGCCCCTGTAGCCACCGTTGCCTTGGATCGTGACGGAAATGCTGAGCCTCCGCGATTCTAAAGGCTGGTCACTCGTAGGCTGAACTGTTCAGGATGAACTTGTCAGCTAAGTGCTTGCCACCTGTAGTCTCCTCACGATGAATGAACAAACTGAAGTGCATGCGCTGGTCTATGCCAGCAGGGCAGTGGGCGGTATCCGAAACGCGGATCTTGAGCAGATCCTGGTGGACGCTTCTGTGCATAACCGAATGCACAGCGTCACTGGAGCGTTGCTGTACGACGGTTTCCGTTTCTTCCAGTACATCGAGGGTCCCTTGGAGGGGCTTGATGCTGTTTTCGAGAGGATCAAGCTCTCTTGCAAGCACGCCGATATCGACGTGCTTTTCAACGGCAGCATCGCGGAGCGCCATTTTTGGAACTGGTCAATGGCTTGCCGGCACGCGGAGGCATCATTGATCCAGCGTCTTGAGGCTTCGCGTTGGACAGAGCGAGCTCACTCGCATCTGCTTGACAGTTCAGAAGAGAACGGCGGGCTTAGGCTGCTATCGGACTTTTGGCATTCTGACCCCCCACCTGCAAGCTAAATAGGGGTCGGGGGCGCTTCTGCCAAATCAGCGTGTCCGTGCCGCCTGCAGATGCCGCCGACTTGGTGGTGGGCAAGGTCGATAAGTTCAAGGCCGTCGAGGGTGCTTAGCATAACGGCTGACCTTCTCCGCATGAGCAAGCCCCTTGCTCCCCCTTCACACAGCGGGATCCAGTAACGCTGGCCGATTATTGCGGGGCGTGTTCACCGCGCGACTGACCTGATAGGCCTCCATCGCCGGCGGCTCGCTGGCCAGCAGCATCGCCATCGCCGCGTCTGCGTCGGCTGCGATCCACTCTTCGGCCCGGCCAGGGTCCAGCCACACCGGCATCCGGTCGTGGATGTCCGCCGACACGCCGCTGCTGTCGCCGGTGATGACGGTGAAGGTGCCGAGGTTGTCCGGGTCCAGCAGCGGGCTGGTGTCTTCCCAGAGGCCGGCGGCCCACAGCGGCGTCGTCGCGTGGATGAACCACGGGTCCTTCTTCCCGTCTTCCTCGTTCACGGACCACTCGTAGTAGCCGGCCATCGGGATCAGGCACCGCCGCTTCTTGAACGCTGCACGGAATGCCGGCTTCTCGGCAACCGTCTCGATCCGGGCATTGATGGTGGAGCCCTGGAGCTTCTTGGCCTTGGCCCAGAAGGGCAGGAGGCCCCAGGACAGCCGGGTGAGCTGGAGGCCAGTGCCGCGGTCCAGAATCACCGACGCGCGCTGGGTCGGTGCCAGGTTGTAACTGGCTGGCATCGACAGCAGGTCGCCCACGAGCTGGGGGAACAGCCTCGCGTCAGCGTCGCGAATGGGGGTCTGGACGAATCGGCCGCACATAATTGTGATCCCGTTCCCCGTTTAGTGAGGGGGCATTCGCGCCACTTTTACCCGCCGGGCGTGAGTATCGAGTGCCCGGCTAGTGAAGGAGAACGACATGACTCCCGGTGCCGTGCGCATCCTCGACCATTGGGCGGCCACACCCAACTTCCGGACTCTGACGGTCGCTGAGGCTGCCGCCGGTCTTCAAGAGCTGCTGCCCCAATATCCAGGTCCGACCGACCAGCCGGTGGCGATCTGCGTCAATGGCTACCGCTGGTTCGTCCATGAGATGGAAGCGGTAGCGGATGCAATCTATCGCGCGTCGCGCCGTCCCCACCAACTTGACGAGACCCTCGCCGGCGCGGACTGGGATGCCGACGTGAACGAGCAGGGACTGTGGGCTCTTCCTGGCAGGTGTTCGAGGCGTAGCCACAACGAGCGGGTACGCGACGAGTTCCTGATGCATAGGGCGCAATCCAAGCCTGGTTCGTCGCTGCCGGATCGCAGGGCCTGAGACGGTCATCCGTATCCTGCTCCTATGCTTCCTCACGACTTCGAATGGGCGATGTCCCTCCCGAGCCCTGACTGCCGCCCGGACGTGATCCGGCACAGGGGGCAGTGGGTGGTCAGACTTCACCAGCGGGTGGACACCGGGGCGTGGTTCGCCGAGCTGGACGTGCAGCGGGAGCGCCGGAATAAGAGGCCTTGCCAGAGCTACGACACCGGAATAATGGGTGTGGAGCTTTGGGTCGAGCGGCACCAGGAGCGGTTACGGGCCGAAGTGCTCGCCAAGTATGCCAGACACAAGTTCCCGATCAAGCCTCTGTAGTGCCTGCGCATGTCTGTCGGTTGTCCTCTGAGCGTTCCGCAATCGGCGACACCCCCTTGCGGCACTAAGGCCTGAATGGGTTGATTCGGAGGCGTTTGCGGAACGGAATTGCCCTCAAAGCCCTTGACGCATCAACCTTCTGGTCAGGACTGCAAATCCGCGTACGCCGGTTCAATTCCGACCCAGGCCTCCATCTTGATTCAAACGATCAGCCCGCCAACAGCGGGCTTTTTGTTGTCTGCGCGCAGGGTGCTGGTTGTACGCTGAGGGGCACAACGCGTTGAACAGGAGGACTGCATGGGTGTGCTGGACATGATGGTTGCTCTGGCTGTTGCCGGCCTGTCGATGCCAGCCGGCGCGTCGGGCGGTGAGCGGCCCACGCCGCGCTACGAGATTTCCGTCGAGCGCCTGAACGTCGCCGCGGCTGCGGGGAAATCCGCAGGCGATGTGCTGTCCGACAACAACCTCAAGGCGCAGCTCGAATCACGGCTTGGCGACACCGACGTGGTGCGCGCGATTGTCGGCGACGCGGCACTGGCCGAGATGGTGGGGGCGAGCCATGTCCCCACCTGCGCGCCAGACTGTGACGAGCACGCCGTGCTGACCGTGCGCCTGATTCTGGAGGACCACAGTTCGCTCGACTTTCGCCTGCCGGTTCGCAGAACCACCGCTGACGCGCTTGAGGACACCGCACGTACCGCCAGCGGCGCGCGCATCACCCGTGGCGCGCAGTAGCCCGCGCGTTTCTTCCCGGGACCGTGTGCGCGGCGCTTTGCCGATCCTGTCGGTATGAATGCTTCAGGCAGCGCCCACTTCCCGAGGAGGGAATCGTGCAAGCATGATGGCCTGCTTGAACCTGGATATCACCCATGCCCCTGCGTGCGATTGCTTACGTCAGTGAGGCGCGTCCCAGCCTCTCCACTACCGCCCTGGAAGCGCTTGTCGAGGATGCGGCCCGCTTCAATGGCGTGGCTGGCGTCACCGGGGTGCTGCTCTACGACGGCGGGCGCTTTCTTCAGTACTTCGAAGGACCCGATGATGGGGTGTCGGCGGTGTACGAACGCGTCCTGCAGGCGCGCAGCCATGAGCACCTGGTCGAACTGGCGCGCGGGCGTGTTTCCAGCCGTGCGTTCCCCTACTGGGGCATGCGCTGGCTTGGCGTCGAACCCGCTCTGATCCGGCAGTTGAGTGCTGGTGACTGGCTCGGCTTCGCCCATCACCTGGAGCACGGGCCAGCGGTCACGGCCGGCATGGGGTTGCTGGTGCAGACGGTGGCGCCGCACGTCCCGGAGGCGCTGCTGGATCAGCACGCACGATAGCCGGCAGCCGGCACACCGCAGTTTTCGTCCTGCTCCGATGGCGGGCGTGCCGTCCGTTCATTAGCGTATCCCGGTCGGCGCACCATCCCATGCGCCGGCCTCCGGCGCGCAGTCGACTCTCCCTGGTCGTTTCCCCTCTGCGCGTGACGCCCCGCCGGGCATCGTCGTGACCGGACCTTTCACCTCGCCCCGCCGCGCCGCGGCACTGACATGACCCTGTCAACAACCCGGGCACATCATGGTGCGAGGCTGACGTGCAACTCTGAATGATTCAGGTGCCTTGATGCGTACCCTGTCGCGGCCATTGACTTGGCGTGGAGAACGTGCAAGGTTGGGGTGAACCAGGGGTGAACGTACGTCTACGTCGCAATCACGCGGTTTATCGACACCACGCAGGGCAAGTCCACCGGAGGTCGTATGCAATACGGCGCACATGGCTTGGCTGAGGGAGTGCGGACCGAGCTGGAAGCCAGCTATGTCAAACATGGCTGTGGCCCGGAATTCTGGACAACATACCAGCGGGTGCTCGACCGCCTGGTACCACAAGGTACCTCGCGCACGCGGGTGACCAACGAACTGGCCCTGATCATCGAACAGCTGGGCATCGTGCGTCGCGCGCAGATGGTGCCGCCGCGCAGCCCGGGGCGTCCGCGCGCACGTTGACCACCGGCCGGGGAGTCCGGGGCACGGGGGAGCTCACCACCAGTGCCAACCGATGCACAGCAGCGCCAGCAGGCAGGTGCCGGCGGCCAGTGTGCGCGGACGCCACCAGCGGCGCCGTTGCTGTTGGGCACGGCGCGGACTTTCATAACGGATCAGTCCGAGGGGGAACCGCCATGCCCGCATCTGCTCGTTGCAGGCGTCCACGCAGGCGCCGCAGGCGATGCAGTCGGCCTGCGGACCGGTTCGGATGTCCAGACCCATCGGACAGGCGAGCACGCATGCGGCGCAGTCCACGCAGTCGCCGAGCCGGTCCGCGCTGAAGTGGGGCATGGGACCGGCGATGTCGGCATGCGCGGCGCGGAAGGCATAGTCGCTGGCGCTGACTGGATCGAGCAGGCCCCGGCCACGTTCGATCACGCCGCCCTGGCCGGCCGGACGGGGGCCGCGCGGTTCGCCGCGGCGCGCGTCGTACCCCATGCGTGGGGTATCGGTGTCGCAGAATGCTGCCTGCACCCGCGCATAAGGGCAGAGGTGGCGACACACCTGCTCGCGCAGAAAGCCGGCATTGCCCCAGGTGGCGAGCGCATAGAACAGCACCCAGAAGCGTTCCCAGCCGCGCCATGCGGGCTGCCAGAGGGTGGCGACCAGGGTATCGATGGGCGTAAAGAACCCCACGAAGGTGATTCCGGTCCATAGCGCGACCATCACCCACAGCAGATGCCTGACGGCCCACGCAGCGGCCGGCCGGCGCACCAAACGCGCGGTGGCGCGGTCGATCCAGCCGAACAGACGGCTCCAGAGCGTCTGTGGGCATCCGTACCCACACCACAGCCGGCCGCCGAGGTTGGTCAGCAGCACCAGGCCGGTCGCAAGCACCGCCAGCGCGCCCAGGACCACCCACGCATCCTGCGGCCACAGGGTCAGGCCGAACAGATCGAAGCGCCGTGCGGGGAGGTCAAGCAGCAGCGCCTGGCTGCCGTTCCAGCGCAGCCAGGGCAGGGCGTAGAAGACAGCCAGCAGCCCCAGCGACAACAGCGGACGCCAGCGGGGGGGCGCGCGCCGGCGGCCCACGGGGGGGAGCGGCGGTGCTGTCTCCACCAGGTGCAGGGGAACCCGTCGCGGCATGTTCATCCCAGTGGCAGGTCGTCGTCGTCCCGCTGCGGTGGCCGCAGCAGAAATCCGGTCAGCGTGCTGGCGGCGGCGGTGACGACCCAGAACATGAAGAAGCCGACCGTGTAACCCAGTTCGCGGCTGATCGCATGCTGCGGAAAACTGATCTGGTGCAGCTGCAGCGGGTCCACGAAGGCGAAGAACACCAGGCTGGCCAGACCGGCGGCGATGAAGCTGGGCCACAGCACGGCGCCCCAGTACTGGATCAGCCGTTGCCGGCGGGCGGGGTCGGGCGAGTCGTGCGGATCGTACATTGCAGCCCCGGTCAGGAGAGAGGGGCAGGGCGCGTCTATACTTCGCGCCACCGGAGGCCGGGGACGCCGCTGCGCGCATCCTGCAGGTGCGTCCAGCCTAGGCGCGGTGGAGGCCGGCGACATTGATCCTGATCAAGGCGTACACCTCCCCCGACCCGGAACCTGCTCCCCGTTCCAACCAGTTGGCCCCCATGCCGGAACTACCCCAAAACCCGTTGCCCGTTGCTGCGCCCGCCCTGTGCAGCGAAGCGGAGGTCACCCGCCTGGTGCATGACTTCTATGCCCGGGTGCGCGCGGAACCGCGGCTGGCGCCCGTGTTTGCCGCACGCGTGGACGACTGGGACGCGCACCTGGCCCAACTGGTGGATTTCTGGTCGGCGATGCTGCGCGGCACGCGGCGGTTCAAAGGGGCGCCGATGCCCAAGCACATGGCCATGAAGGAGCTGGACCGCGATCTGTTCGACCGCTGGCTGTGCCTGTTCCGGATCACCACGGCCGAGTGCGGCAATCCGCCCATGCAACGCCTGGCCGATGACGTGGCCGCGCGCATTGCGGACACGTTCTGGCGACGCTTCCAGATGCTGCATTGGCCGAGCCTGCCGATGCTGGGGCAGCCACGCCTGGATTGATCTGGCGCAATGCGCGCCGGTTCCGGTCTTGGCACGCTGGTGGCATGGATATGATCACGCCCGCCGCTGCCGGCCTCGCCTGGCACTTCGACCCCGAGCTGCTGCGCCGTCACGACCGGCCCGGACCGCGCTACACCTCGTATCCGGCTGCGCCGCACTTCCACGACGGCTTCGACGCCGCCGCGCTGGAAGGGGCCATCACCGCCAGCAACGTCACGGCGCGCGCGCTGTCGCTGTATGTGCATGTGCCGTACTGCACCAGCCCGTGCTTCTACTGCGGCTGCAACCGGGTGATCACCCGCGACCGCAGCAGGGGCGAGGCCTACGTCGCCCGCGTGCTGCGCGAGGCCGACCGCATTGCGCCGCTGTTCGATCCCGCGCGCGAGGTGATCCAGCTGCATCTGGGCGGCGGCACGCCCAACTTTCTCGATGCGGTCCAACTGCGCGCGCTGATCGACGGCCTGCGCAGCCGCTTCCGATTCAGCGCGTCGGCCTCTCGCGATTTCTCGATCGAGCTGGACCCGCGCTTCATCGCGCCTCCGGACATCGCCGTGCTCGCCGAGCTGGGCTTCAACCGCGCGAGCCTGGGCATCCAGGACTTCGACCCGCAGGTGCAGCAGGCGATCAACCGCGAACAGGGGGTGGCGCCGACACTGGCGATTCTGCAGGCGTGCCGCGCCTACGGCCTGCGCTCGGTCAATGTCGACCTGATCTACGGGTTGCCGCGGCAGACGCTGTCGGGCTTTGCACAGACGCTGGAGACCGTGCTGCGCGAGCGCCCGGATCGTCTGGCGGTGTACGGCTACGCGCATCTGCCGCACCTGTTCAAGGCGCAGCGGCAGATCGCCGACAGCGATCTGCCGACGCCGGAGCAGAAGCTGGCGCTGCTCGGCCTGGCGGTGCAGCGCCTGGGTGATGCCGGTTACCAGTACATCGGCATGGACCACTTCGCACTGCCCGACGAGGACCTCTCCCGCGCGCAGCGCGCTGGCCAGCTGCACCGCAACTTCATGGGCTACACCACCCACGCCGATACCGACCTGGTCGGACTGGGCGCCAGCGCCATCAGCCACATCGGCCCGCACTACAGCCAGAACCCGCGCGAGCTGCCCGCCTGGGAGCAGGCCGTGGATGCAGGACGGATACCGGTGTGGCGTGGCCTGGCGCTGGATGCCGATGATGAACTGCGCGCCGAACTGATCGGCCAGCTGATGTGCCAGGGCGAGGTGGATGGGCGCGCGGTGGCAGCGCGCTACGGCGTGGATTTCGACAGCTACTTCGCCGACGGCCTGGCCGCGCTGGCACCGCTGCAGCAGGACGGCCTGGCCGAGCACGACGCCGGCATCGTGCGTGCCACCGAACGCGGCCGGCCGCTGCTGCGGCTGCTGGCGATGTGCTTTGACCGCTACCTGGCGCGTCCCGACCAGCCGGTGCGCTACTCGCGGGCGATCTGAACGGCGCGCATTCCAAATCCGGGCGCGATCAGGCACCCTATGGCCGCGGCCCGGATGGCGAAACTGGTAGACGCATCGGACTTAAAATCCGCCGGGGGCAACTCCATGCCGGTTCGATTCCGGCTCCGGGCACCAGCCACCGACCCTCCGTCCCCCGTACGGCGGACATGACGCATCTATCCTGTCCCGTCCCCGGCGCGGTGCCGCAAGGGCGCGGACCCACCGACGCCCTGCACGGGCAACCCGATCTGCATCGGGGGGATGGTAAGGACAATGGCAATCTGGCGGTAGGCGGGCCGTGCGGCGCGTGCGGCGCATCAATGCGCCCGCATCTGCGTTCTTACGTCGGCGCCGCGCCCAGCGCGTGCAGTGCGTGCGCATATTTTTCTGTCAGGCGCTGCGCCATCGCGTCGGGCAGGTACGCCAGGCGTGCCGGGTCGCGGTTGTCGGCGATGTCGGCCAGCTTGACCTTCAATGCCAGTGGATTGGCGCGGATGGCCGCGTAGTAGGCCTCGGCCGTGATGCCGTCGCGGCGGGTCAGGCACTGGACCGCGGCCACGATCGGCGCCGGAAAGGCGTCCACCTCGTCGGCGAAGTCCGGGCAATCCTCCACCACGTCGTGCAGCCACGCCACGGCTTCGGCCTCCGGGTCGCCGTGCACCCGGGCGGCGACCCGGGCAACATGGCCAATATAGGGATGCCCGGCTTTATCGACCTGGTCGGCATGCGCACGGCGGGCAAGCGCGGCGGCACGAAGCGCGATATCGATGACGCCTTCTCCCTGTTGACCGGAACCGCATTATGCGCGGAGAACGACACCGCGCGGCAGAACGCAAACTTTACGCAGCGCCTCAAGGGCCGCATTACGCTGTGCGACACACACCATCATGGACAGGGAAACATGGCAAACGCGACGCGTGCAGGGATGGCACTGATGGGGGCGCTGCTGGCCTGGACGGCGGCGGTGCATGCGCAATCGCCTCAGCCGCCGGTGGTGGACATGGCGCCGGTGGTGGTCTCCGGCGCGCAGCCCGGTCCTGGACTGTGGAGAGTCTCGTCCAGCGACGGACACACGCTGTGGATCCTGGGCACGGTCAGCCCGTTGCCGGCCACGCTGGAGTGGCGGTCGGACGAGGTCGATGCCGTCGTCGCCGAGGCGCAGCAGATGTTGGCCGCACCGGGCTGGACGCTGGACGCCGACATTGGTTTCTTCAAGGGGTTGACCCTGTTGCCGTCGGCGATGAAGGCCGCGCGCAGCCCGGATGGGCGTCGCCTGCAGGAGGTGTTGCCGCCCGCGCTGTACGCGCGCTGGGAAGTCCAGAAGAAGCGGTACATCGGCCGCGATGGCGGTATTGAGAAGGACCGGCCTCTGGTGGCGGCAACGGAGCTGTATGGCGCGGCGCTGAAGAAGGTCGGTCTCAAGCAGCGCTCCGCCGTCTCGGAGGTGCTGGACAAGGCAGCCAAAGCGCACGGTCACACGCCGGTCTCGACGCGGCTGGTGATCCGCATCGACGACCCGCGCCAGGCACTCAAGGACGTGCGCGCCAGCAGCCTGGACGACGTGGCGTGCTTCGAACGCACCCTGGACGTGGTGGAGAGCAAGTTGCCGATCCTGGTCGAGCGCGCGAATGCCTGGTCGGTGGGTGACATCGATGCCCTGCAGCGGATGGCCGTGCAGAGCCAGTACGGTGCCTGCGTGGACGCGGTGGAGCGCAGCGAGTTTGGCCGCCGCCGCGGCCTGACCGACCTGGACCGGCGCGCGCAGGAGAAATGGCTGGGCCATGCGCGCGATGCCCTGAAGCGCAATACCGTGACGTTCGCGGTGGTGCCGGTGTTTTCCCTGCTTGCCCCCGGTGGCTACCTGGACGAGCTGCGCCGGTCGGGGTACGAAGTGGAAAATCCCTGAGCGGATGCGACGGTTTTCTGACGCGCGGACCGGTCGGGAGTGTCGCGCCGGTCATCTATCAACGCATAAACGTTCATGGCATAGTCAGTAAAACTCCTCTGGATACTCTTTCATGCCGCTGTGTGCGATTGCGTACGTAAGTGACGCTGTCGATGGGATTCAAGCTTCCGATATAGATCAGATACTGGCGGCGGCTGGCAGCTTCAACAAGGTTGCCGGGGTGACGGGCGTGCTCATGTTCGACGGCCACCATTTTCTCCAGTATTTCGAAGGCCCGGACGACGGCGTCAATTCGGTTTACCACCGGGTGCTCAATTCGCGCGTCCACCGCAATCTGCGACAACTGCTGCACGCCCGGATTCCGGCCCGCAACTTTCCGCGCTGGACGATGGCGTCGGCGGCGATCGAGCCCGAGGTGCTGGCCAGCATCGCCGATGGTGCCTGGGCCAGGTTCGCGGTCGAGCCGCCGGCAGCGGATGGCCGCACTGTCGGATTCACCCGCCTGCTGGAACTGTGGACAGGCGTGCATGGCGAACTGGAACCTGCGGCGCTCACGTTGGGGTCGTAACACAATGATCACGGTTGCCCGTCTAAGCTGTGCCTACCAGCTGTGATCAGTCATGCGGGGTACCACCCTGGGGCTGTCTGAAAGGGTAGTAACCGCAGCTGGACCACTTTGCAGGCCGTCGTCCGTACTCTCCACGGGCGGCGGCCATTGTTTTTGGGGCGGGAGGGAATCTTTGTGGCGGGCCGGTGCACGCGCTAGTCTTGCCGGCATTGCAAAGCCCCGGGCGCCGTACCCCATGAAGTTCGTCGATTCTCCCCTGTTCCAGCCCATTGCCGCCCTCCACCCGTCCGGAGGGAAGGCGTGAGCGCGGTGGTCACGGCCGCTACGCGCCCCGATATTGCGATCATCGGCCTGGGATATGTCGGGCTGCCGCTGACGGTGGCCTTCGGGCGCGAACTGCCGACCCTGGGATACGACATCGACCCGGTGCGGGTGGCCGAGCTGCAACGCGGACACGATCACACCCTGGAGATGGAGGCTGCCGAGCTGGCCTCGGCGGTCCACGCACGCTACACCGACCGCCCCGACGCGCTGGCCGCCTGCAACGTGTACATCGTCACCGTGCCGACCCCCATCGATGCGATGGAACAACCGGATCTGGAGCCGTTGCGCAGCGCCAGCATGCTGATTGCCGGCATGCTCAAGCGTGGCGATCTGGTCATCTACGAATCCACCGTCTACCCCGGTACGACCGAGGAGGTCTGCGTCCCGCTGCTGGAGGCCGGCTCCGGGCTGGTGTTCAACCAGGACTTCCACTGCGGGTACAGCCCCGAACGGATCAATCCTGGCGACCGCGAGCGGCGCCTGGCCGACATCCGCAAGATCACGTCCGGGTCGACGCCCGCGGTGGCGGCCGTGGTCGACGCGCTGTATGCGCGCATCATCCGCGCCGGCACCTGGCCGGCGCCGTCCATCCGCGTGGCCGAAGCCGCCAAGGTGATCGAGAACATCCAGCGCGACGTCAACATCGCGCTGGTCAACGAACTGGCGCTGATCTTCGACCGGCTCGATATCGACACGCAGGACGTGCTGGATGCGGCCGGCAGCAAATGGAACTTCCTGCCGTTCCGCCCCGGGCTGGTCGGCGGCCACTGCATCGGCGTGGACCCGTACTACCTGCTGCACAAGTCCGAAAGCGTGGGCTACCACCCCGATCTCATCCATACCGCCCGCCAGGTCAACAACCGCGTCGGCGCACACGTTGCGCAGCGGGTGCTGGCCTTGCTGGCGGGGCGGGGCCGGGCCCCGGCCCGGTCGCGCGTGCTGGTGCTGGGGGTGACGTTCAAGGAAAACTGCCCGGACCTGCGCAACAGCCGTGCGCTGGAGCTGGCGCAGACGCTGCAGGCCAGCGGTGCGCGGGTGGAGGTGCACGATCCGTGGGTGGGTCCGGCCGTGTTGGCTGATGCCGGTGTCGACTGGATCGATGCCCCGGCCCCGCACGCCTACGACGCGGTAGTGCTGGCGGTGGCGCACGCGCGCTTCCGCGCCTTCAGCGCCGAGGACGTGCGTGCGCTGCTGGCGCCCGGCGGTGTGGTGTACGACGTGAAGTCGGTGTGGCCGCGCGACGTGGTGGACGACCGGCTGTAGACTCGAAGACGTCTTTGATTCGAGGAATGCCATGCATCGGTACCTTGTCTACCTGCTCGCCATCCTGCTGTTCCCGGTCTGCCTGTGGCTGGCCGATATCTGGCCCGCCTGGTACTGGGGCGTTGGCATCAGCGCCGTCGTGGTGGGGCTGGGGACCTGGGATCTCCTGCAGAAACGCAGCACGCTGCGACGCAACTACCCGGTGATGGCGCACTTCCGCTATGGGCTGGAATCGATCGGCCCGGAGATCCGCCAGTACTTCGTGCAGAGCGACCTGGAGGACGTGCCGTTCTCGCGGCAGCAGCGGGCGCTGATCTACCAGCGGTCCAAGAATGATATGGACGTGGTGCCCTTCGGGACGCTGCGCAGCACCTATGCGGTGGATTACGAGTGGATCAACCATTCGCTCGCGCCCACCGACATCGGCCACCACGACTTCCGCATCCTGATCGGACCCAACTGTGCCAAGCCGTACTCGGCCAGTGTGTTCAACATCTCGGCGATGAGCTTCGGCTCGCTGTCGGCCAATGCGATCCGCGCGCTCAACGAAGGTGCGCGTCGCGGCAGTTTCTACCATGACACCGGCGAAGGCTCGATCTCGCCGTACCACCGGGAAATGGGCGGCGATCTGGTCTGGGAGATCGGCTCGGGCTACTTCGGTTGCCGCGACGATGCCGGTGGATTCAGCGAAGAGAAGTTCGTGGCCAACGCCAACCACGACCAGGTCAGGATGATCGAGATCAAGCTCTCGCAGGGCGCCAAGCCCGGCCACGGCGGCGTGCTGCCGGCGGCGAAGGTCAGCGAGGAGATTTCCATCACCCGTGGCGTGCCGATGGGGGTGGACTGCGTGTCGCCGTCCCGGCATTCGGCCTTCAACACGCCGGTGGAGCTGCTGCAGTTCGTGGCACGGCTGCGCGAGCTGTCCGGCGGCAAGCCGGTGGGGTTCAAGCTGGCCATCGGCCATCCGTGGGAATGGTTCGGCATCGCCAAGGCCATGCAGGAGACCGGCCTGCTGCCGGACTTCATCGTCGTCGATGGTGCCGAGGGTGGCACCGGCGCGGCGCCGGCCGAGTTCATCGACCATGTCGGGGTGCCGATGCACGAAGCGCTGCTGCTCGTGCACAACACCCTGGTCGGCCTGGACCTGCGCGATCGCATCCGGATCGGTGCGGCGGGCAAGGTCACCAGCGCCTTCGAGATCGCGCGCACCATCGCGCTGGGCGCGGACTGGTGCAATGCCGGGCGCGGCTTCATGTTCGCGCTGGGGTGCATCCAGTCGCTGAGCTGCCACAGCGACAAATGCCCCACCGGGATCGCCACGCAGAATCCGCACCGCTGGCGTCACCTGGACGCGGCCGACAAGGCGTCGCGGGTGCACAACTACCACGAGAACACCCTGCGCGCGCTGCGCGACCTGTTGTGTGCGGCAGGCCTGAACGATCCGTCCGAGCTGGGGCCGGAACACATCCTGCGCCGGGTATCGCCGGTCGAGATCCGCTCGCTGGCCTCGTTGTATCGCTATCTGTCGCCCGGCGAGCTGCTGCGCCGGGTGCCGGACCACGCGGTCTTCCACGACTACTGGGCCGATGCACGCAGCGATTCCTTCCAGCCGCCGGCGCGCATCCAGGCGCTGCGGTCCAGCAAGTCGCGCTGAGGGATGACCATGCAACTGCGCAGCGGTCGTGCGGACGAAGCCGATATTCTGTGGGCACTGCGCACGCGGTGCGTGCGCGAAATCTGCAGTGCGGCCTATCCACCCGAGGTGATCGCGCCGTGGGCGGCCTCGCCTCCGCCGGCGCACTACCGCGCACTGATCGGGCAGGGCGGCTGCATCGTCGCCGAGGACGCGGAGGGCCACCTGCTCGGCTACGGGGTGATCGACCAGGCCGGCAATGAGATCGATGCGTTGTTCGTCGATCCCGACCAGGGTGGGCGGGGCATCGGCCGGGCACTGATGGACGCGATGGTGGCGCTGGGCGATCCGTCGCGCCCGCTGGTGTTGTCAGCCTCGCTCAACGCTGTGCCGTTCTACCGGCGCGCGGGCTTCCAGCCGCTGCGCGAAGAGGCTTACGCGCACCCCAGCGGAGTGTCGCTCGCCTCGGTGCGCATGCAGCGCGGGTAGGGCCGGCCGGCGCTATCCCAGGTAGTCGATCACGCCGCGGCCGGCGCGCAGCCCGCTGGCGTAGCAGGCGGTCAGCAGGTAGCCGCCGGTGGGGGCTTCCCAGTCCAGCATTTCGCCGGCGCAGAAGGTGCCGGGCAGATCGCGCAGCATCAACTGCGCGTCCAGCGCCTCCAGGCGGACGCCACCGGCGGTGCTGATCACCTCGGCAAGCGGCCGCGGGCGAAGGGGCGACAACGGCAGCCGCTTGAGCGCCGCCGCGATACGCTCCGGCGGCAACTGTCCCGCCTCCTTGCCCAGCACCTCGAACAGCAGCGCCGATTTGACCCCGCCAAGACCCAACTGGCGGCGCAGATACTCGCCGAAGCTGCGGCCCTGACGTGGGCGCAGCAGCTTCTCCAGCACCTGCGCCTCGGTCTGCCCGGGCAGCAGGTCCAGGTGCAGCTGCACCTTCCCATCGCGGGCCAGCGCATCGCGCAGGTCGGCGGCCAGCGCATAGATCAGGCTGCCTTCGATGCCGTTGGCGGTGATCACGCACTCGCCCTGCAGGGAGCGCGGCTGACCGTGGAGGTCAATCCAGTGCGCCACCACCGGCTTCAACGGGGCACCGGCCTGGCGTTCGCTGAAGTACGCGGTCCAGTCCAGGTCGAACCCGCAGTTGGCCGGTTTCAGGGGGGCGATGTCGATGCCGCGCGCGGCCATCGGCGCCCTCCAGGCGCCGTCGGAACCCAGTTGGGGCCAGCTCCCGCCCCCCATCGCCAGCACCACGGCGTCCGCCGTCACGGTGTGCGTGCCGTCCGCCGTATCGAAACACAGGTCACCGTTGGCATCCCAGCCGGTCCAGCGGTGCTGCACATGCAGACGCACGCCCTGTTCCTTGAGCCGTCGCACCCAACCCCGCAGCAGCGGCGCGGCTTTGCGATCCACTGGGAAGACCCGGCCCGAGCTGCCCACGTAGGTCTCCACGCCGAAGCCCAGCGCCCAGGCGCGCAGCGCATCGGCATCGAAGTCGGCGAGCCAGTCGCCGACTTCGGCCGCGCGCTCGCGGTAGCGTGATACGAACAGGTCGTGCGGATCGGAGTGGGTCAGGTTCAAGCCGCCCTTGCCGGCGATCAGGAACTTGCGTCCCGGCGAGCCCTTGGCTTCGTACACGTCCACCTGATGCCCCGTGGCGCGCACGGTTTCAGCGGCCATCAGGCCTGCCGGCCCGCCGCCGATGATGGCTACCCGTCGCGGGGCACTGCGTTCAATGCTCATGCGCAACGGTCAGCGCGGAGTGACGTCGAGCAGTTCGACATCGAACACCAGCGAGGAGCCCGGGGCAATCGGCCCGGCGCGACGGGCGCCGTAGCCGTACTCGGCCGGAATCATCAGCGTCCGCTTGCCGCCCACCTTCATGCCGGCAAAGCCCTCGTCCCAGCCCTTGATGACCTCGCCCTTGCCGAGCGTGAAGCTGAAGGGCTCGCCGCGATCGACCGAGCTGTCGAACTTCTCGCCGTGCTTGTCGGCGGTGCGTTCGTCGTAGATCCAGCCGGTGTAGTGCACGCTGATGCGGCTGCCGGGCGTGGCCTCGGCACCGGTCCCGGGCTGGGTATCGATCTTCTGGAACTGCGCGATGCTGCCACCGGGCGGCGGGCCGGGCGGGGTGCAGCCGGCCAGCAGCGACAACATCAATGGAATGAGCAGGCGGCGCATGGCAGCTCCAGGTCAGGAAAACGGGACGCAAGGGTAGCGCATCGCCGGGCGGTATCATGGGGGCATGTCGAAACTGCTGCTCAACCTGCGCCATGTCGCGGACGATGAAATCCAGGACGTGACCGCCCTGCTGGACCAGGCGGGCATCGCCCATTACCGCACCGAGCCCAGCCCGTGGGGAATCTCATGGGGCGGCATCTGGATCCGCGACAACGAGGACCATCCGCGTGCCAAGGCCCTGATGGCCGGGTACCAGCAGGCGCGCGGCGAGCGGGTGCGCGCCGAACGCCAGGCGGCGCTGCGCGACGGCAGCGCGGAGACCTTCGCGACGCTGGCCCGTCGTCGGCCGCTGTTCGTGGTGGCGGTGCTGCTGGGCATGGTGGCGGCGGCGGCCCTGGTGCTGCTGCCGTTCATGCTGCTGCGCGGCTGAACACGGCGCGGCGCCACAGGGGCGGAGGGGGCGGTAAAATGGCGGCATGATCGCCAATACCGCCGCCTACCACTTCACTTCCATTGCCGACCCGGACGCGCTGTGTGCGACCCTGCTGGCGCGTGCCACCACCGCCGACCTGCGCGGCACCGTGCTGGTGGCGGGCGAGGGCATCAACCTGTTCCTGGCGGGCCCGGAAGCCGGCATCGACGCCTTCTACGCCGCGCTGCGCGAGGACCCGCGTTTCGCCGATCTACGCGTGAAGACCAGCTACAGCCGGATGCAGCCGTTCGCCCGGCTCAAGGCCAAGGTCAAGCCGGAGATCATCAGTTTCCGCATCGACGACGGCCAGCCGCTGGCCTATCCGCGGGCGCCGTCGGTGGACCCGGCCACGGTGCAGCGCTGGCTGCGCCAGGGCCACGACGACGCCGGCAAACCCGTGGTGATGCTGGACACCCGCAACACCCAGGAGATCGCGTACGGCACCTTCCAGGATGCGCTGGTACTGCCGATCACCAAGTTCACCGATCTGCCGGAGGCGTTGGCGCCGCACCGTGAGGCGCTGCGTGACAGCACTGTGGTGAGCTTCTGCACCGGCGGCATCCGCTGCGAGAAGGCGGCCCTGTGGATGCGCAACGACGGCATGGACAACGTGCTGCAGCTCGACGGCGGCATTCTCGGGTACTTCGAGGCCGTGGGCGGGGAGGGCTACGAGGGCCGCTGTTTCGTGTTCGATGAGCGGGTGGCGCTGGATGCGGACCTGAAGCCGCTGGTGGACGCGCCTGCCGGTTGACGGCTGAACGCGAAAATCAGCGTCTCGCTGCCGGGCATGGCGACGGGGGGAATCGGCCCCATCTCAGGGGCATACCCTTTGATGGAACGCGTCCATGCACCTGTCGATACTTGATCTGGCCCCGGTCTGCGAAGGCAGCGATACCACGCAGGCCTTCGCCAACATGCTGGACCTGGCCCAGCACGCCGAGGGCTGGGGCTACCACCGCTACTGGCTGGCCGAGCACCACAACATGCCCGGCATCGCCAGCGCCGCCACGGCTGTGCTGATCGGCCATGTCGCCGGCGGTACCCGGCGCATCCGCGTGGGAGCCGGCGGCATCATGCTGCCCAACCATTCGCCCCTGCAGGTGGCCGAGCAGTTCGGCACGCTGGCCTCACTGTATCCGGACCGCATCGATCTCGGCCTGGGCCGCGCCCCGGGGACCGACCAGCCGACCGCCCGCGCACTGCGCCGCTACTTCGACAGCGCCGACCAGTTCCCGCAGGACGTACGCGAGCTGCTCCATTACTTCCAGCCGGCCCAGCCCGGCCAGGCCGTGCGCGCGGTTCCCGGCGCAGGCATCCCGGTGCCGGTCTGGCTGCTCGGGTCCAGCCTGTTCAGTGCGCGCCTGGCGGCGGCGATGGGGTTGCCGTTTGCGTTCGCCTCGCATTTCGCGCCGGATGCGATGGATGAGGCACTGGCGGTCTACCGCCGCGAATTCCGCCGTTCCGAGCACCTCGATGCCCCTTACGCCGTGCTGGGCCTGAACGTGGTGGCTGCCGATTCGGAGGCCGAAGCGAAGCGTCTGTTCACCACCCAGCAGCAAAGCTTCGTCAACCTGCGTCGCGGAAGGCCGGGCCTGATCCCGCCGCCGATCGACGACATCGAGGACTTCTGGCAGCCGCACGAAAAGCTCGGCGTGGAGAACGCGCTGGCCTGCGCGGTGGTGGGCGACCTGGACCAGGTGCGCGAGGGCATGGCGGCCTTCGTCGCGCGGCACAGGCCGGACGAACTGCTGCTCACCGCCAACATCTACGACCATGCCGCGCGCAGGCGTTCGTTCGGGTTGGCGATGCAGGCGCACCGCGACGGGAGTGCCACGCCGTAGGGCGTGCCCCCGCGAAGGCGGCGTGACCGGCCGGTTCACGCCGTCGTAGCCGGCAATCCGGTGTGATGGAGCTCCTTTTTTGCAGGAGTCCTCCCATGCCAGAACACGACCGCCTACAGCACATCCGGCAACTGGCCGAGATGATCCGCGGCATCGACATCGCGATGTTCACCACCGTCGGTGTCGACGGCCGCCTTTACAGCCGTCCGCTGGGTACCCAGGAGGTCGAGTTCGATGGCGACCTGTGGTTCGCGACTGCGGCCGACAGCCCGAAGGTGGCCGAGATCGCACTGAATCCGCGGGTCAACGTGGCCTACGCCTCCACCTCGGGCAACACCTATGTGTCGGTGGCCGGCACCGCGCGGGTGATCGATGACCGCGCCAAGGCCGAGGAACTGTGGTCGCCGGCGATGAAGCTGTTCTTCCCCGGCGGTCCGGACGACCCGAACCTGCGCCTGATCCACGTCAGCGCCGAATCGGCCGAGTACTGGGATGGCCCGGGCGGCCTGCTGGGCAGCGCCCTGAGTTTCGTGTTGTCGGCGATGAACGACGAGCCGGGCGCGTTGTCCGACAACGGCGTGGTCGATCTGCGCTGAGCCAGGGCTGACGAGGTGGGTCCCGACCGCGGGTCGGGACACATCAGAACCACTTGTTGAACAGCTCCACCGTGTAGCTCACCAGGTGCCCCGAGCTGAAGCCAAAGAACAGCACAGCGGCCACCGCGCCGATCCAGTTGGCCAGCATCAGCGCGCCGTCGCGCTCGAGCAGGGCCAGGGCGAACAGCAGCAGCTGGAAGCCGAATAGGTAGTTGGTGAAGGGGATCGGCAGCGACAGCATCACCCCCACCAGGATCAGCAGCAGGCCGGTGAAGGCATGGGCCGGCAGCGGCGACAGCAGGCCCGGCAGGCGCGGTTTGAGCAGCCGGTCCAGGCGGCGCAGCGCGCCGTCGATGCGGGCCAGGAAGCGGTGCATGGTGCCGCGCTTGGGGCCGCGGTTGGCGATGAAGCCCGGCAGCCAGGGCCGCCGCAGCCCGCACAGCATCTGGACCCCGATCAGCAGGATCAGCGGGCCGCTGACCGCCCCGCCAATGCCCGGGATCGGGATGAAGGCCGGCAGGATCGCCACGAACAGGAACACGCCGAACGCGCTCTGCTGCAGGTTCTGCAGGATCTGGCCCAGCCGCAGGCGCTCTTCCGGGTCGCCGTGGTCGAACATCGCCAGCAGGGTGCGGATGCCCTCGTTGCGATAGTCGGGCCGGTCCTGGTCCGGCGGAGTGGGATCAGCCGGTGAGTTCATCGGTCTCTTCTTCGGACAGCGTGCGCAGCAGCAGTTTGTCCACGCGTGCGCCATCGAGGTCGACGATCTCGATGCGCCAGCCGGCCCAGTCGAAATACTCGCCCGCGTGCGGGATGCGCCCGAAGAAATGGATGCACATGCCGGCCAGCGTGTAGTAATCGCCGTCTTCGGCATCGGGCAGTTCGGCATTGCCCATCAGTTCGCGCAGGTCCTCGATCGACAGCGACCCGTCCACCAGGTACGAGCCGTCCTCGCGGGTCACCACCAGGGCGTCTTCGTCCACGTTCTCCACCGACTGCAGCCGGCCGACCACCGCACCCATCAGGTCGCTGATGGTCACCAGGCCCTGGATCTCGCCGTACTCGTCCACCACCAGCGCCATCGACTGCTGTTCCTCGCGGAAGATCTCCAGCAGCTTCATCGCGTGGGTGGATTCGGAGACGTACAGCGGCTCGCGAAGGTGCTGGAACAGCGAGTGGTCGTCGCGCACCAGGCGCGTCACCAGGCTTTTCACCTCGAGCACGCCGACGATGTCCTGGTCGTTGTCGCGGTACACCGGGTAACGCGAGAACTCGTTCTCGCGCATGGTCGCAATGTTCTTCTCCGGGGCCGCCACGGTGTCCAGCCAGGCGATCCGGTTGCGCGGCGTCATCAGGCTGTCGGCCGTGCGGTCGCCCAGGCGCATCACCCGGTTCATCATGTCGCGCTCGTGCGCATCGATCACGCCGGCCTCGTGGCTCTCGGCCACCAGCATGCGGATTTCTTCTTCGGTCACGGAGGCCGCTTCGTCTTTGCCCAGACCAAGCACCCGCAGCACCAGCCGGGTGCTGTGCGAGAGCAGCCACACCGCCGGGAAGGCGATGCGCGACAGCCAGCCCATCGGCCAGGCGACCAGGCCGGCGATATCTTCCGAGCGGGTGATCGCGAGCCGCTTGGGCACCAGTTCACCGAAGATGAGCGTCAGGAAGGTGATCAGGGCCACTGCCAGCGCCTTGCCCACTTCGCTGGCATAGACAAACCCCGGGAACAGGCCGTGCAGCCATTGGGCGATGGCCAGGCCGATCGCCTCGCCACCGAAGACACCGGTCAGGATGCCGATCAGCGTGATGCCGATCTGGACCGTGGACAGGAAGCTCTCGGGCTTTTCAGACAGCTCCAGCGCCCGTGCGGCGCGCTTGCTGCTGGCGGCCATCTGCTTGAGCCGGCTCTTGCGCGAGGTCATGACCGACATTTCGGACATGGCGAAGAAGCCGTTGAGAAGGATCAGGGCCAGGACAATAATCAGTTCAAACACGGGCGTCGTCCCCGGTTGGTGGCAGGGAGGGCGTGTTCAAGCGATGTCGGCTACCGGGGCGCGGGAAGGCGCGGCGGTGCGGAGGGGGGTAAGGGTCGTCGTCCATAGAGTGCACCCGAAGGTGCCCGTGCATCTTAACAAAAGGCCGGGGCAGTGACGCAAACAGAGTCGTTCAGGCGGGGCCACCCTGGCGTGAAGATCGGGGGGGAGTACCCGCAATGGACATCAAACCGTCATAATTCCGCCCGGTGCCGTCCTTCCTCGACGGCGAATAGGTTTCTCAATGTTCTCTCTGCAGACCATTTTCGGCTCCGGCAAACAGTTCTACACCCTGCTGGACGAGGCTGCGCAGGCCGCCCAGGACAGCGCCAAGGCGCTGCACGCGATGCTGCGCGCGGCCGACCGCCAGCCCGCGCTGGACGCCTTCAAGCTGGCCCGCCTGCGCGAACGCGCCGCGTCGGACAAGATCAGCCAGGCGCTGGTGGACAGCTTCATGACCCCGATCGAGCGCGAGGACATCGAAGCGCTGGGCTCGGCGCTGTACAAGATTCCCAAGCAGATCGAGAAGTTCGCCGATCGCTACTCGCTGGCCACCACCCACCTGGAGCACATCGACTTCGCGCCGCGCGCGGCGATGCTTGAGCAGGCCGCCAGCGTGGTCGTGGAGATGGTCAATGACCTGCGCCACATGAATCTGGACCGGATGACCGCGCTCAACGAGAAGCTGCGATCGCTGGAGAACGAGGCCGACCGCCTGATGCTCGAGCTGTACCGCGACATCTATTCCGGCCGCCTGGACAACCTGCAGATGTTCCTGCTCAAGGAGTTCTTCGAGATCCTGGAAAAAGCCATCGACCGTTGCCGCGAGGCCGGTGTGGTGGCGTACCAGATCGTGCTGAAGAACAGCTGACGGACGCCACAGCATGCTGACCCTTGTCCTGGTGGTGATCCTGGCCGCGCTCGTCTTCGAGTTCATCAACGGCTTCCACGACACCGCCAACTCCATCGCCACCGTAGTGGCGACCAAAGTGCTCTCGCCCGGCTGGGCGGTGATGCTCGCGGCGTTCATGAACCTCATCGGCGCCCTGACCGGCACCGCCGTGGCGCTGACCATCGCCTCGGGCCTGCTCAACACCAACGTGGTGGAGGTGACCCCGCAGGTGATCCTGTGCGCCCTGCTGGGTGGCATCATCTGGAACCTGATCACCTGGTGGAAAGGCCTGCCGTCGTCGTCCTCGCACGCGCTGATCGGCGGCCTGTGCGGTGCCGGCCTGGCCGCGGCCCACAACAACTGGGACGCCCTGATCTGGTCCGAGCGGATCGGCACCTGGGCCCAGAACAAGGGCCTGCTGTGGAAGGTGTTCCTGCCGATGATCACCTCGCCGATCGCTGGCTTCCTGCTCGGCATCGTGGTGATGCTGCTGCTGTGGGCGATCATCGCGGGCATGGCCAAGGTCGGCGGCTGGCTCGGGCGCATGGCCCGTCCGCGCATCGTCAATGCCTTCTTCGGCAAGGCGCAGATCGTGTCGGCGGCCTATATGGGCTTCGCCCACGGCCACAACGACGCGCAGAAGACGATGGGCATCATCGCCATGACCCTGATCGGCGCCGAGGCGACCGGTGCGCTGAACGACCTGCCGTCCTGGCTGGCCTTCATGCACCCGGACGCGCACGCCGGTGACGGCATCGCGATGTGGATCGTGCTGACCTGTGCGGTGGTGATGGCCGCCGGTACCGCCTCGGGCGGCTGGAAGATCATCAAGACCCTGGGGCACAAGATGGTCAAGCTGCATCCGATCCACGGTTTCGCCGCGGAAACCAGCTCGGCCACCATTCTGACCCTGGCCGCGCATTTCGGCATGCCGGTGTCGACCACGCACAGCATTTCCACCGCGATCATGGGCGTGGGCTACGCCAAGAACCCGCGTTCGCTGCGTTTCGGTGTGATCGAGCGCATCGTGTGGGCCTGGATCCTGACCATTCCGGCGGCAGGCGGCTGTGCCTACCTGATCCTGAAACTGTTCGAGCTGGTCGGCTGGGCGTAAGCGCCGGGCCCTGCCTGGCTGGAAGGGAAAGCCCGCCGACCGGCGGGCTTTTTCGTGCGCGTCAGGCTGCGCGGTCGCGTGCCAGCAGGCCGTACAGCGCCGAATCGGACAGCTCGCCTGCGATGCACCAGCGTTCGCGCAGCAGGCCTTCGCGTTGGAACCCGATCCGCTCCAGCACCGTCGCCGATGCGGCATTGCGCGGATCGATCTCCGCTTCGAGCCGGCGCAGGCCGCGTTCGTCGAACAGGTAAGTCGCCAGCCGCGTCAGCGCCTCGCGCATGTACCCCTTGCCCTGGACCTGCGGGGCCAGGTTGTAGCCGATCTCGGCGCGGCCGGATGCGGCGTCGATCGCGAATACCACACAGATGCCCAGCAGCGGCCCGTGCGCGCTGTCGCGGATGGCCAGTTTGAGCTGCGTGCCGACCGCCATCGCGGCGAGGTCGTCGGCAATCTGCGCCTGCGCTTGGGCGAGGTCCGTCCACGGCGCGTGGTTCCAGTAGCGCATCACGTCGGGATCGGACTGGATCGCGAACAGGGCAGGGGCGTCGTCCGCGCGGATCGGGCTCAATACCAGGCGGGCGCTGTCCAGGCGCAAGGTCGAATCGAAATGCATGTGGGCTCCACCAGACGAGGGACCGCCACGCTACCCGATCGCCCGGCGCGCAGGATGAAGGGGCGATGTCCGGGCCCGTCCCACAACGAAACAGCCCGCCCGATGGCGGGCTGTTCCAGGGGGCGTGCTGTCGGATCAGGCGTCCAGCGAAGCCAGGTCGCCCTTGTTCTCCAGCCACTGCTTGCGGTCGCCGGCGCGCTTCTTGGCCAGCAGCATGTCCATCAGCGAGTGGGTCTGCTCGCCATCGTCGATGGTCAGCTGCACCAGGCGGCGCGTATCGGGGTGGATGGTGGACTCGCGCAGCTGCTGCGGGTTCATTTCGCCCAGGCCCTTGAAGCGGGTCACGCTGACCTGGCCCTTGATCTTCTCGCGTTCGATCTTGTCCAGCAGGGTGCGCTTTTCTTCCTCGTCCAGCGCGTAGAACACCTGCTTGCCCACGTCCACGCGGAACAGCGGCGGCATTGCCACGAATACATGGCCGGCATCGACCAGAGCCGGGAAATGCTTGAGGAACAGCGCGGTCAGCAGGGTGGCGATATGCAGGCCGTCGGAGTCGGCATCGGCCAGCACCACCACCTTGCCGTAGCGCAGGCCGCTGATGTCGTCCTTGCCCGGGTCGCAGCCGATCGCGATGGCCAGGTTGTGCACTTCCTCGGAGGCCAGCACGCTGCCGGAGGAGACTTCCCAGGTGTTCAGGATCTTGCCGCGCAGCGGCATGATCGCCTGGAAGTCCTTGTCGCGCGCCTGCTTGGCGCTGCCACCTGCCGAGTCGCCTTCGACCAGGAACAGTTCGGTGCGCGACAGGTCCTGGCTGATGCAGTCGGCCAGCTTGCCGGGCAGGGCGGGGCCCTGGGTGACCTTCTTGCGGGTGACCAGCTTCTCGGTCTTCAGGCGCGCGCTGGCGCGCTCGATGGCCAGTTGGGCGATCTTCTCGCCGATGTCCACGTTCTGGTTGAGCAGCAGGCTGAAAGCGTCATGCGCGGCACCTTCGACGAAGCCGGCGGCCTGGCGCGAGGACAGGCGTTCCTTGGTCTGGCCGCTGAACTGCGGATCGGTCATCTTCAGCGAGAGCACGAACGACACGCGGTCCCAGACGTCTTCCGGGGCCAGCTTGACGCCACGCGGCAGCAGGTTGCGGAAGTCGCAGAACTCGCGCAGCGCCTCGGTCAGGCCGGTGCGCAGGCCATTGGCGTGGGTGCCGTGCTGGGCCGTCGGGATCAGGTTGACGTAGCTCTCCTGCACCAGCTCGCCTTCCGGCAGCCAGGCCACGGCCCAGTCCACCACCTCGGTGTCCTTCTTCAACTGGCCCACGAACAGGTCGGCCGGCAGCATCTCGCGCTCGCCCAGCTCGGCCTTCAGGTAGTCGCTCAGGCCATCCTCGTAATACCAGGTGTCCTGCTCGTCGGTGGCCTCGTCGCGCAGTTTGACGGTCAGGCCGGGGCACAGTACCGCCTTGGCGCGCAGCAGGTGGCGCAGGGCACGCAGGTTGTACTTGGGCGTATCGAAGTACTTCGGGTCGGCCCAGAAGCGCACCCGCGTACCGGTGTTCTTCCGGCCGACGCTGCCGACCACTTCCAGCGGGGTGGCGCGGTCGCCGTTGCGGAACGTGATGCGGTGTTCGCTGCCATCGCGCTTGATGTGCACTTCCACCAGGGTGGACAGCGCGTTGACCACGCTCACGCCAACGCCGTGCAGGCCGCCGGAGAAGGTGTAGTTCTTGTTGTTGAACTTGCCGCCGGCATGCAGCCGGGTCAGGATCAGTTCGACGCCGGGGATCTTCTCCTCCGGATGGATGTCCACGGGCATGCCGCGGCCGTCATCGCTGACCTCGCAGCTGCCGTCCTTGAACAGGGTGACCTCGACCGTGCGGGCATGGCCAGCCAGCGCCTCGTCCACGGCATTGTCGATGACTTCCTGCGCCAGGTGGTTCGGGCGCGCGGTGTCGGTATACATGCCTGGGCGGCGCTTGACCGGGTCCAGGCCGGACAGGACTTCAATATCGGCGGCGTTATAGCGGGCGTTCATCTGTCTTCATAAAGCGCAAAGCGACGGCGAAGTTTGCGGTCTGGACGGCTTTTTTGCACGCCGCACGTTCAGGGGGCGGCCGACCGGGGCGCGATAGACTGTGCAGGCTGGAACCGGACCCCCGGCGCCCGCACCCAAGCCGATACCGCGAGGAGCACCCATGAAGAAGTTGCTGACCATCGTTGCCATTGCCGCCGCCGTCGTGGCCGTGCCGCTGGCGCTGGCCCAGAACGCCGGACAGGGCCAGCCCGCGCCGCAGCAGGGCGAACAGGCCGACAAGGCGCAGGCCGAGGCCGAGGCCAAGGCCAAGCGCCGGGCCGCTGCCACCGCCGAGATGAAGGCCAGGGGCGAACAGGCCCCGCAGAAGGAAGAGGAAGAGGAAGCGAGAAAGAAGCGCTGACCCATTCCGGGCCGACACAGGCGCCCCGGCATTGCCGGGGCGTCTTTTTTTTGTGAAGGCGGGCACCCGGGCCTTGGGCTTGGGGCCTCCAATCTGTAAACTATGGCTTTCCGGGAGCAGTGCGTGTCATCCATCAGCGAATGGACTGGCCTGATCGTGCGCGATCGCCAGCAGGGTAGGCAGGAGGTGACGGTCCGCACGGCGACCGGCACGGCCCTCCCGACCTCGCCGACCGGACCCCGAACCGTTCCCCCGATCCTGCTCCCGGCGCGTGTCGTTTCCGCAGCCTGCGGCTGGATCTCTCCGTCTTTCCCCTTTGCGTCGTCCGTCGCCCTGCGCGCCGGCGTCGTTTCCCCCTTCCTGACAGGACACCCCCAGCCATGACTCCCTTGATCTTCGTAACCGGCGGCGTAGTGTCCTCGCTCGGCAAAGGCATTGCCGCCGCGTCGCTCGCCTCCATCCTTGAAGCCCGTGGCCTGCGGGTCACCATGATGAAGCTCGATCCGTACATCAACGTCGATCCGGGCACGATGAGCCCGTTCCAGCACGGTGAGGTGTATGTCACCGACGACGGTGCCGAGACCGATCTGGACCTGGGCCATTACGAGCGCTTCGTCCGCACCCGCCTGAGCCGCAAGAATTCGGTCACCACCGGCCGCATCTACGAGAACGTGATCCGCAAGGAGCGCCGTGGCGACTACCTGGGCGCCACCGTCCAGGTCATCCCGCACATCACCGATGAGATCCGCCGTTGCATGGATGAAGCCACCGAAGGCTTCGACGTGGCCCTGGTCGAGATCGGCGGCACCGTCGGCGACATCGAATCGCTGCCGTTCCTCGAGGCGATCCGCCAGGTGCGTACCGAGCGTGGCCCGGAAAAGGCGCTCTTCATGCACCTCACCCTGGTGCCGTACATCGCCGCCGCCGGCGAGCTGAAGACCAAGCCCACCCAGCATTCGGTGAAGGAACTGCGTTCGATCGGCATCCAGCCGGACGTGCTGCTGTGCCGCTCCGAGCAGGTGGTGCCGGAGTCCGAGCGCCGCAAGATCGCCCAGTTCACCAACGTCTCCGAACGGGCGGTGATCAGCGTGCCGGACGTGGATGTGCTGTACCGCATCCCGATGGGCCTGCACGAGCAGGGGCTGGACGAGATCGTCATCAACCAGTTCAAGCTCGGCGACAAGGCCGGTCCGGCCGACCTCTCCGAGTGGGAGGCCGCCGTGGATGCCACGCTGCATCCGCTCGATGAAGTCACCATCGCCGTGGTCGGCAAGTACGTGGACCACCAGGACGCCTACAAGTCCGTAGGCGAGGCGCTCAAGCACGGCGGCCTGCGCCAGCGCACCAAGGTCAACCTGAAGTGGCTGGAAGCGCAGGACCTGGAAGGCACCGACATGGGCGCCCTGAAGGACGTCGACGGCATCCTGGTCCCGGGCGGTTTCGGGGACCGTGGCTTTGAAGGCAAGGTGCTCACCTCGCAGTTCGCCCGCGAGCAGAACGTTCCGTACTTCGGCATCTGCTACGGCATGCAGGCCGCCGTGGTCGATTTCGCCCGTCACGTGGCCGGGCTGGAGGGCGCCAACAGCACCGAGAACGACCGCCAGTCGCCGAACCCGGTGATCGGCCTGATCACTGAATGGCGTACCGCCACCGGCGATGTCGAGAAGCGCGACGAGCGCTCCGACCTCGGCGGCACCATGCGCCTGGGCCTGCAGGAGCAGCGCCTGAAGCCGGGCACGCTGGCCCGCGAGCTGTATGGCAGGGACGTGGTGTCCGAGCGTCATCGCCACCGTTACGAGTTCAACAACCGCTACCGGACCCAGCTGGAGGACGCCGGCCTGGTGATCGCCGGCAAGTCGATGGACGACACCCTGGTTGAAGTGATCGAACTGCCGCGCGACCAGCATCCGTGGTTCCTGGCCTGCCAGGCGCATCCGGAATTCCTGTCCACCCCGCGCGATGGCCACCCGCTGTTCATCGGCTTCATCCGCGCCGCGCGTGAGCGCAAGGCCGGCGGCGCCCCGCTGCAGGCATGACGATGGACCCGTGGGCGGCGCTGGAAGCGCGCCGCCAGCGGCGGCACTGGCATGCCTGGCCGTGGGGCTGGGCGGCGCTCGTGCTGGGCGTCGGTGCGTGGGGCTGCGCCTTCATGCTGACCATCCTGGTGATGGCCAGCGTGGGCATGCCCGGCGACGGCAGCCACGCCATGCAGGCCACGCAGCCGTACCTGCTGTTCACCCTGGCGCTGTCGGCGGCGGTGGTGCTGGCCGCGCTGGTCTCCATCGTGCTGTCGTTCCGGCTACGCCGCCAGCGGGCCGGTGGCGCGGTGGGGTTGGCGTTGCTCGCGCTGCTGGCGGCGGTTCTGCTGCTGCCCGCGCTGCTGGCGCGCACCGCGTCCACGCAGGTGCTGATCGGTGACAGCACGCCGATTTGGCAAGCGGGGGGCGGGCAGGGATAATCACGCGGCACGTTTTCGGCGCTGTCCTTTGGCGTTTCCCCTTTCTGACTGGTAACCGGCCCGCTATGACCACGATCCGCAGCATCCACGCCCGTGAAATCCTCGACAGCCGTGGCAATCCCACGCTGGAAGCCGACGTTGTCCTGGAGGACGGTTCGTTCGGCCGCGCCGCGGTTCCGTCGGGCGCCTCGACCGGCACCAAGGAGGCGGTGGAACTGCGTGACGGCGACAAGACCCGTTACCTGGGCAAGGGCGTGCGCAACGCCGTGTCCAACGTCAACACCACCATCGCCACCGCGCTGAAGGGCTTCGATGCCGCCGACCAGGAAGCCCTGGACCGTCGCCTGATCGACCTGGACGGCACCGAAAACAAGGGGCGTCTCGGTGCCAATGCGCTGCTCGCCGTGTCGATGGCCAATGCCCACGCCGCTGCGGCGTCCAGGAAGCAGGCGCTGTGGCAGTACCTGGCGCAGGGCCGTGACGTGACCCTGCCGGTGCCGATGATGAACATCATCAACGGCGGCGCGCATGCGGACAACAACGTGGACTTCCAGGAGTTCATGGTGCTGCCGGTCGGTTTCCCCTCGTTCTCCGAAGCGCTGCGCGCCGGCACGGAAATCTTCCATTCGCTCAAGTCGGTGCTCAAGGGCCACGGCCTGAGCACGGCGGTCGGCGACGAAGGCGGTTTCGCCCCGGACTTCCGCAGCAACGTCGAAGCGCTGGACACCATCCTCGAAGCGATCGGCAAGGCCGGCTATACCGCCGGTGAAGATGTGCTGCTGGGCCTGGACGTGGCCTCCAGCGAGTTCTACGAGAACGGCAAGTACAACCTGGTCGGCGAGAACAAGCGCCTGACCTCCGATCAGTTCGTCGACTTCCTGGCCGACTGGGCCGCGCAGTACCCGATCATCACCATCGAAGACGGCCTGGCCGAGAACGACTGGGCGGGCTGGAAGCTGCTGACCGACCGCATCGGCAGCAAGGTGCAGCTGGTGGGCGACGATCTGTTCGTGACCAACCCGAAGATCTTCAAGGAAGGCATCGAATCCGGCACGGCCAACGCGATCCTGATCAAGGTCAACCAGATCGGCACCCTGACCGAAACCCTGGAAGCCATCGCAATGGCGCACAGCGCCAACTACGCGGCGGTTGTGTCGCACCGTTCGGGCGAAACCGAAGACACCACCATCGCCGACATCGCCGTGGCCACCACCGCCACCCAGATCAAGACGGGCTCGCTGTGCCGCAGCGATCGCGTGGCCAAGTACAACCAGCTGCTGCGCATCGAGGAAGCTCTTGGTGCCGGCGCGCGTTACGCCGGTCGCGACGCGTTCGTGTCGCTGAAGCGCTGATCCCATGCGCGACTGGCGCTGGCTCCTGCTGGTGCTCGCGGTACTGCTGGCATGGCTGCAGTACCGCTTCTGGTTCGGCCCGGGCAATTCGGGGGAAGTGATGACGCTCGAAGCCCAGGTCGAATCCCAGAGGCGCGACAATGCCGGCCTGCAGCAGCGGAACGACGCGCTGGCTGCCGAGGTCAAGGACCTCAAGGAAGGCGAGGCGGCCATCGAAGAGCGTGCGCGCAGCGAACTGGGCATGATCAAGCCTGGTGAAAAGTTCTACCGTGTGGTCGAAGACGCCCCGGTTGCGCCGCCGCGCGCACCCACGGTGGTGGCCGACCCGGACGCCCCGCATCAGGAAATACCCTGATGGGCACCGTATGGGCAGTGGTTCCCGCCGCCGGGCGCGGCACGCGCTTCGGCGGCGCCACCCCCAAGCAGTATCTGCTGGCGGGTGATCGCGTCCTGCTGGCGCATACCCTGGAGGCGCTGTTGTCGCATCCGGTGGTCGCCGGGGTGATGGTGGTGATCGCCGACCGGGACCAGGACTGGCCCGGTTGGACCTCGCTTGCCGACAAACCGATCCTGACCTGCGTGGGCGGCGCCACCCGTGCCGGCTCGGTGCTGGCCGGCCTGCAGGCGCTGCCCGACAGCGTGCGCGCCGACGATTTCGTGCTGGTCCATGACGCCGCGCGTCCCAACCTGGCCGCGGCCGATCTGGGCCGGCTGCTGGAAGTGGGCCGCAACGATCCGGTCGGTGCGATCCTGGCCGCACCGGTACGCGACACCCTCAAACGGGCCGGCGATGACGGTGGCATCGATGCCACCGAGCCGCGGGCGCGCCTGTGGCGCGCCCTGACCCCGCAGCTGTTCCGCCGCCATCAGTTGGCGCGCGCGCTGCAGGAGGCCGCCGACGCCGGCATCGAGGTCACCGACGAGGCGATGGCGATGGAGCGGCAGGGCCTGCGTCCGTTGCTGGTGGAAGGCAACGAAGACAACTTCAAGGTCACCACCCCGTCGGATCTGTCCCGTTTCGAATTCGTGTTGTCGCGTCGCGGAATCTGATTCCGCACGCAGCTTTCATCTTGCCAAGCCGGGCATAGCCCGGCGCTACTGTCAGGTTCACGCCATGAACACCCCGTTTCCTCCCGTCCGCATCGGACAGGGCTATGACGTCCACGCCTTCGGCGCGGGCGACCACATCATGCTTGGCGGCGTCCGCGTGCCGCACACCAGCGGCGTGCTCGCGCACAGCGACGGCGATGTGATCCTGCATGCGCTGTGCGACGCCATGCTGGGCGCGCTGGCATTGGGCGATATCGGCCAGCATTTCCCGCCGTCGGACATGCGCTGGAAGGATGCCGACAGCAGTCGCTTCCTGGAGCACTGCAACAGCCTGCTGCGCGAGCGCGGCTGGCAGGTTGGCAACACCGACATCACCGTGATCTGCGAACGGCCCAAGGTCGGCCCGCATGCGCTGGCCATGCGTGAACGCATCGCCGGCCTGCTCGGGATCGCGCTGGATGCGGTCAGCGTCAAGGCCACCACCTCCGAGCAGCTCGGCTTCACCGGGCGCGGCGAAGGCATCGCCGCCCAGGCTGCCGTGCTGCTGGTGGCGCTGTGATTCCGTTGCCGTTGGCGTTCGGCGCGCCCTTGTTGACCGCGAACATCCGGACCACGCCCGAAGACTTCCAGGTCGACGAGCTGCCGGCGTTCGAGCCCAGCGGGGAGGGCGAGCACCTGCTGCTCACCCTGCGCAAGCGCGGTGCCAATACCGTGCACGTGGCCAAGGTGCTGGCCCGTTGGGCCGGGCTGCCGGACATGGCGGTCAGCTACGCCGGCATGAAGGATCGCCATGCGGTCACCACCCAGCGCTTCAGCGTGCACCTGCCCAAGCGCGTCGCGCCGGATCCGGCGCTGCTGGCTTCCGATGAGATCGAGGTCGTCGACGCGACCTGGCACAACCGCAAACTGCAGCGCGGCGCGCTCGCCGGCAACCGCTTCAGGCTGGTGCTGCGTGAGGTGCAGGGCGATGCGGCGGCCATCGACGAGCGGCTGTCGCTGATCGCCGCGCGCGGGCTGCCGAACTGGTTCGGTGAACAGCGTTTCGGTCGTGACGGTGGCAACGTGCCGGCGGCACTGGCGATGTTCGGTGGGCGTCGCATGCGTCCGGACCAGCGCTCACTGCTGCTGTCCGCCGCGCGCTCGGCCCTGTTCAACCAGGTACTGGCCGAGCGCGTCGCACAGGGCAACTGGGATGCGCCGCTGGATGGCGAGGTGTGGATGCTGGACGGCAGTCGCAGCGTATTCGGACCCGAACCGTTCACCGACCTGCTGGCTGATCGTCTGGCCCGTTTCGACATCCATCCCAGCGGCCCCTTGTGGGGCGAAGGCGAACTGCGCAGCAGCGGCGCCGCGGCCACGCTGGAGCTGGCCGCGGTCGCCGACGAACAGTCCCTTGCCCTGCGTGCCGGCCTGGAAGGCGCGCGCCTCAAGCAGGAGCGTCGCGCGCTGCGCCTGCGCCCGGCCATGCTGCAGCATCGCTGGCTGCAGCCGGACGTACTGGAGCTGAGCTTTGCCCTGCCGCCGGGCTGCTATGCCACGGCCGTCCTGCACGAACTCGGCCCGGTGCACGATGCCAGCCAGGCCGACGCCCCGTAGCGCCGGGCGCTGCCCGGCTAGCGGTTGCTCAGCAGCACCAGCACCGCGCCGGTGCCCCCCTGTCCGGCGGGGGCGGAATGAAACGCCAGCACATCGTTGCGCAGGCGCAGCAGGCGATCGACCAGGTTCTTGAGTACCGGCGCACCGCCGTCGGACTGCAGCCCCTTCCCGTGGATGATGCGCACGCAGCCATAGTCGTGCGCATGCGCTTCCTGCAGGAACTGGCGCAGCATCGCGTCGGCCTGGGCAACGGTGGCGCCGTGCAGGTCCAGCTCGTCCTGGACGGAATACTGGCCGCGCTTGAGCCGCTGGAACATGCGCGCGGGCAGGGTGTCGCGCCGGTAGCTGGCGGTATCGCCGGCCTCCAGCGGGTTGCTGTCGCGCAGCAGCCGGGCAAACTCGCCGCGCGCCGCCTGGTCATCCTGCTCGGCCATGCGCGCGCGCGGTTTCGGCCGCGGCGTGGCGGGCGGCGGCGCGGCCGGCTTCTTCAGCGGTGTGACCGCCCCGATCGCCGAGCGGAACAGCGCCGCCGGATCTTCGTCTTCAGGATGTGACATGCGTACAGCGTAATGCGAGGCGATGGCCGCTGCCTACCGTCTGCGGGGTAGGACGATCTGCCCGCATGCGGCACAATAGCTGACGCACTTGCGCGGTCGATGCTCCCCGCACGGATGAGCATCGACCCCGCCAACGCTGGAAAGTGATGGAATCGAAGTCTTGAAAAATCAAGCGGTTAAATCGCAGATGCGGATCCTGGTCAGCAATGACGACGGTGTCGATGCCCCGGGCATCCGGATGCTTGCCACGGTGCTGCGCGAGGCCGGCCATGAAGTGATGGTGGTCGCCCCCGACCGTGATCGCTCGGGGGCCAGCAACTCGCTCACCCTGGACCTGCCGATCCGGCTCAAGCGCATCGACCACTACACCTGTTCGGTCGCCGGGACGCCCACCGACTGCGTTCACCTGGCACTGACCGGGCTGCTCGAGTACGAGCCGGACATCGTGGTGTCGGGCATCAACAACGCCGCCAACCTGGGCGATGACGTCATCTATTCCGGCACGGTCTCGGCGGCGATGGAAGGGCGCTTTCTCGGTCTGCCGGCGGTGGCGGTGTCGCTGGTGACGCACAACCACGAGGCGCGCAATTTCGAGACCGCCGCGCGCGCCGCGGTGGCGATCGTGGCGCGGCTCAAGGCCGATCCACTGCCCGCCGACACCATTCTCAACGTCAACGTCCCGGACCTGCCGTGGGACCAGGTGCGCGGCTTTGAAGTCAGCCGCCTGGGCAACCGCCACCGCGCCGAAGGCTGCATTCCACAGCGCGATCCGCGCGGCAACGAGGTGTACTGGATCGGCCCGGCCGGTCGCGAACAGGATTCCGGTCCCGGCACCGACTTCCACGCCGTGCGCAACGGCTTCATCTCGATCACGCCGATCCAGGTGGACCTGACCCGGTATCAGGCGCTGGAGAAAGTCGCCAGCTGGGTGGGCGGGCTCACCGCCGTCATGGATCGCCCGGCATGACCCAGCGCCTGCGCCTGCAGCCTGAAGCGGTCGGCATCGGCATGACGTCCCAGCGCGTGCGCGACCGGCTGGTCGACCGCCTGCGTGACGCCGGCATCGCCGACGAGGTCACGCTCAACGCGATCCGCGTCGTGCCCCGCCATCTGTTCATCGATGAGGCACTGGCATCGCGCGCCTACGAAGACACCGCATTGCCGATCGGCCACGGCCAGACCATCTCCCAGCCCTGGGTGGTGGCCCGCATGACCGAAGCGGTGCTGCAGTCCGCGCCCAGAAAAGTGCTGGAAGTCGGCACCGGCTCGGGTTACCAGGCCGCTGTACTCGGTGCGGTGGGTCTGGAGGTCTACACCGTCGAGCGCATCGGCGACCTGCTGCGGCAGGCGCGCAAGCGCTTCCGGGCGCTGGGCATGAACATCCGCAGCAAGCACGACGATGGTCGCGCGGGCTGGGCCGAGCACGGGCCGTACGACGCCATCGTGGTCACCGCGGCCGCCCCGGCGCTGGTGGATGCGCTGGTCGAGCAACTGGCCGTGGGCGGTCGCCTGGTGGCGCCGGTGGGCGGGCCCGGCGCGCAGTCGCTGGTGCAGCTCACCCGTCGCGACGACGGCAGTGTTGAACACCAGGTATTGGCGCCGGTCACGTTCGTGCCGCTGCTGTCTGGCATGCTGGATTGATTCCAAGGAGCGTTGCGTCATGAAGATCTTTGGCCCGCTGTACGAGCGGGCGATGAAGTGGGCGGCGCATGAGCGTGCACCCACGTATCTCACGGTACTGAGCTTCATCGAGGCGATCATCTTCCCGGTGATGCCCGAGGTGATGCTTGCGCCGATGTGCGTGGCCCAGCCCAAACGTGGCTGGTGGTTCGCCACGCTCAGCCTGGCTGGCTCGATGGCCGGTGCGCTGGTGGGTTACGCGCTCGGGCATTACGCGTTCGAGGCGCTCAAGCCGGTGTTCGCCGCGTTGGGCATGCTGTCGAGCATCGAAGGCGGCATCGCGGTGGTGCAGGCCAAGATGGCCGAATCGCCGTGGGCGGTGTTCACCTTCCTGGTGCTCGGCGGGTTCATGCCGATTCCGATGAAGGTCTTCACGTGGGCTTCGGGTATTGTCGGCGTGCCGTTGCCGCAGTACTTCCTGAGCATGCTGATCGGGCGGGGCAAGCGGGTGTATGTCCTGGCGGCTGTCATCCGCATCGGCGGTCCGCGCGCGGAAGCCGCGCTGCGGCGTTGGATCGAACCGCTGGGCTGGGTCGCGACCGTGCTGGTGGTGGGCTTGGTTGCCTGGCTTGTATGGAGGTCGAAGTTCGCATGAGTGTTGATCGTATGAGCAAGGGAGCGCGCGCCGGCGCGCTGCTGCTGGTGGTGTCCGCGTTGAGCGCCTGTGGCACCGCCACCGTGGTGCGCCCCTCGGGCAGCGGCGGCACCACCGCACATCCCACGCCGCAGAGATCGGTGGCCAAGCCGGGACAGACGGCAGTGATCCGCCGGGGCGACACGCTGTACGCGCTGGCCCGCATCCACAACATCACCCCGCGTGACCTGGCGGCGTGGAACGGGCTGTCCGAGCCGTACACGATCTACCCTGGGCAGACGCTCCGGCTGTACCCCGGTGGCAGCGGCAGCCGTGCACCGACCACCGTCGTGACCGCGCCGCGCCCGGGCACCGCCCCGACGCCGGCCCCCGCGCCGGCGCCGACCACGGCGATCAGGAGCAACATCAGCTGGCGTTGGCCGGCCGATGGCGCGATCGTCGGCAAGTTCGTCGCCGGCGAGGCGACCAAGCAGGGCGTTGACATCGCCGGCAGCAGCGGCCAGCCCGTGCGCGCAACCGCCGGCGGCGTGGTGGTGTACTCCGGCGCCGGCCTGGTCGGCTTCGGTGAGCTGATCATCATCAAGCACAGCGACCAGTGGCTGTCGGCCTATGGTCACAACCGCAAGCGCCTCGTCAACGAAGGCCAGAGCGTCAAGGCAGGGGAGCAGATTGCCGAGATGGGCCGCACGGGTGCCCCGCGCGACATGCTGCACTTTGAGATCCGTTACAACGGCAAGCCGGTCGACCCGCTGCTGTACCTGCCGCCGAAGTAACCGCCGCGCCGAGCGCGGCAACCCCCGGTAGCGCCGACCGATGGTCGGCTGGCCGCGCGCAGCGCGGCAATGATCGACAACGGCCAACCAGGCCGTCCGCATCCTCGCCAACAAAAAAGGCCGCCTGGCGGCGGCCTTTCCTGAACGGATTCCAGCAGGTTCAGCCGGTCAGGATGAATGCGGCCGCCACCTTCCGACCCTCGCTGGCGAGGATGTTGAAAGTGCGCGCGGCAGCCGGGTTGTTCATCACTTCCAGGCCGATACCGCGGGTCAGGCAGGCCGCCATCACCGCTGCTGGCGGGAACACCTGCGTGTCCCCGGTGCCCAGCACCACCAGCGCAGGATTCAACGCCAGCACCGGCTGCAGGTGGTCGGGGGTCAGTTCGGCGATGGTGGCCACCGGCCACGCCTCGATCAGCGTGTCCGGCGCCAGGATGAAACTGGAGGCCAGCGTCCGCTCGTTCACTTTCGCCGTACGGCCGTCGGCGGCACGCAGGGCGTAGGCGTAGTCGGGGATTTCGTGGCTCAGCTGCATGGGGTCTTCCGGAATCAGCCGCGCGGCAGGACGATCTGACGCTGTTCCTTGCTCGGGCGGTACAGCACGGCCACGTGGCCGATGCGCTGCACCAGGGCACTGCCGGAGGCCGCGGCCAGCTCGGCAATCATGGCGTCACGGGCCTCGCGGTCCTCGGCGGACACTTTGACTTTGACCAGTTCGTGGCGTTCCAGGACTTCGTCCAGTTCGGCCAGGAAGGCCGGCGTGACCCCCTTGCCGCCGATCTGCAGCAGGGCTTTCAGATCATGGGCGTGGCCGCGGAGGAAGCGGGTCTGGGACGAGGTCAGGGTGATGGACATTCAGGAAACAAGCGGTTAACTGGGGCGATCAGGGTATCATGACCACCCCATCCGGCCCGCATCCAATGGCAACGCGCAGCAAAAGCAGTCAACGCTGGTTGAAAGAGCACTTCTCCGACCCCTTCGTGAAGAAGGCCCAGGCCGAGGGCATGCGCTCGCGTGCGGCCTACAAACTGGAGGAGCTGCTCGAGCGTGACCGGCTGCTGAAGCCGCACATGGTCGTGGTCGACCTGGGCGCGGCCCCGGGCGGCTGGTCGCAGCAGATCCGGCGCCAGATCGGCGACACCGGCCGGGTCCTGGCCCTGGACATCCTGGAGATGCCGCCGCTGGCCGGCGTGGAGTTCCTTCACGGCGACTTCAGGGAGCAGGCCGTCCTATCGCAGTTCGAAGCCATGCTGGGGGATCAGCCGGTAGACCTTGTGCTCTCGGATATGGCCCCCAATAAAAGTGGCATGGACGCGGTCGACCAACCGCGGATGATGCACCTGGCGGAGTTGGCGATGGATTTCGCCGACCAGCACCTCAAGCCGGGTGGCGCGTTCCTGATCAAGCTGTTCCAGGGCGTGGGCTTTGACGACTACGTGCGTGAGATGCGCCGGCGTTACGACAGAGTGGTGATCCGCAAGCCTGAAGCGTCCCGAAAGCGCTCGCCCGAGGTTTACGCCCTGGGCCAGGGAAAACGCGCCCAGATCAAGTAAGCTCAACCATACGAATCGCGTCAGGAATTAAAGGAACACCGGAGCCAATGAGGATGAACGACTTGACCAAGAACCTCCTGCTATGGGTGGTCGTCGCCGTCGTGCTGATGGTGGTTTTCCAGAGCTTCTCGCCTAAGAGCAGCGGCGCTGGCGCACAGGGCACGACCTACTCGCAGTTCCTCGACCAGGTGGACAGCGGCAACGTCCAGAAGGTCACGCTGGGCGGCGACGCCCGTGGCGCGACCACCGAGATCTCCTACACCACCCGCGGTGGCCAGTCGGCCACCATCAGCGCGCCGTACGATCGCGACCTGATCAATGTGCTGCGCGGCAAGGGCGTGGAAATTGCCCAGGAAGCGCCGTCGAGCGGCATTTCGTTCGTCTCCATCCTGATGAACTTCCTTCCGGTGATCCTGATCATCGGCTTCTGGATCTTCATCATGCGCCAGATGCAGGGCGGTGGCGGTGGTGCCAAGGGCGCGATGTCCTTCGGCAAGTCCCGCGCCAAACTGCAGGGCGAAGACCAGATCAAGGTCACCTTCGCCGACGTCGCCGGCTGCGACGAGGCCAAGGAAGAAGTCGGCGAGCTGGTCGACTTCCTGCGTGATCCGACCAAGTTCACCAAGCTGGGCGGCAAGATTCCGCGCGGCGTGTTGATGGTGGGCCCGCCCGGTACCGGCAAGACCCTGCTGGCGCGCGCCATCGCAGGCGAAGCCAAGGTGCCGTTCTTCTCGATCTCCGGTTCGGACTTCGTGGAAATGTTCGTCGGTGTCGGCGCCAGCCGCGTCCGCGACATGTTCGAGCAGGCCAAGAAGCATGCGCCGTGCATCATCTTCATCGACGAGATCGACGCCGTCGGCCGCCATCGTGGCGCCGGCCTGGGCGGCGGTCATGATGAGCGCGAGCAGACCCTGAACCAGTTGCTGGTCGAAATGGACGGCTTCGAGGGAGGCGAGGGCGTAATCGTCATCGCCGCCACCAACCGTCCCGACGTGCTGGACCCGGCGCTGCTGCGTCCGGGCCGCTTCGACCGCCAGGTGGTGGTGGGCCTGCCGGACGTCAAGGGTCGCGAGCAGATCCTCAAGGTGCATATGCGCAAGCTGCCGCTGGCCGACGACGTCGTGCCGATGGTGATCGCGCGCGGTACGCCGGGCTTCTCTGGCGCGGACCTGGCCAACCTCTGCAACGAAGCGGCGCTGTTCGCCGCCCGCGGCAACGAGAAGGAAGTCCGCATGGACCACTTCGACCGTGCCCGCGACAAGATCCTGATGGGCGCCGAGCGCCGTTCGATGGCGATGAGCGAGGAAGAAAAGACGCTGACCGCCTACCATGAAGCCGGCCATGCCATCGTCGGCCGCCTGGTGCCCGAGCATGATCCGGTCTACAAGGTCACGATCATTCCGCGCGGCCGAGCGCTGGGCGTGACCATGTACCTGCCGGAAGGCGACAAGTACTCGATGAACCGCGTGGCGATCGAATCGCAGCTGTGCTCGCTGTACGGCGGCCGCGTTGCCGAAGAGCTGATCTTCGGTGCCGACAAGGTCACCACCGGCGCATCCAACGACATCGAGCGTGCCACCAAAATGGCCCGCAACATGGTCACCAAGTGGGGCCTGTCCGAGCAGCTCGGCCCGATCGCCTATGGCGAAGAGGACGATGAGGTGTTCCTGGGCCGTTCGGTCACCCAGCACAAGAGTGTGTCCGACGATACCGCGCGCCGCATCGATGAAGTCGTGCGCAGCATTCTGGACAAGGCCTACGCCCGCACCACCGAGCTGCTGACGGCCAACCTCGACAAGCTGCACACGATGTCCCAGTTGCTGCTGCAGTACGAGACCATCGACGCGCCGCAGATCGATGCGATCATGGAAGGCCGCGATCCGCCGCCGCCGGCCGGTTGGGGCAAGTCCAACAAGGACGGTGGCAGCAACAACGACAAGGGCGGCGACGCCCGTCCGCTGCCGCCGATCGCCGGTCCTGCCGAGCAGCACTGAGCGGGCAATGCCTGAACGACGAAGGCCGGGGAAACCCGGCCTTCGTCGTTTCCGTACAGGCTGCGACAGAGCCGCGCAGGGCCGTCGCCCGACCCGGGCGCGGGTCATAATGGCGACCCGTTTTCGCTTCCGTCCCGGAGTCGCCATGTCCATCCCCCCGCCGCAGCCGATCTCGCACACCGCCGAAATGGTGATCGCCACGATCGTGGGCGTGGGCATCGGCCTGGCCCGCGACAACCTGCTGCTCGGTGCCGGCATCGGCATCGCCGTCGGCGTGCTGTTGAGTATCGCCAAGACCCTGTACGTGGAGCGCAGGCGCCGCCAGCGCTGACCCCGGCAGCCGGCCCTGCGGGCCGGCGTAAACTACCCGCTGGCGCACTTTGTGGAACGGCCCATGTTCGATATTTCTCCCCAGCTGGACTGCGCTGGCCGCGTACTGCGGCTGGACCGTCCGCGCGTAATGGGCATCGTCAACGTCACCCCGGATTCCTTCTCCGACGGTGGCGCGCACAACACGGTGGACGCTGCGGTGGCGCATGGCCTGCAACTGGTGGCCGAGGGCGCGGACCTGCTGGATATCGGCGGCGAATCGACCCGGCCCGGCAGTGCGCCGGTGCCGCTGGACGAGGAGCTGCGCCGGGTGGTGCCGGTCATCGAGGCGCTGGCGCGCCAGACCCCCGTGCCCATCAGCATCGACACCTTCAAGCCAGACGTGATGCGTGCGGCGGTGGCGGCGGGCGCCGGCATGATCAATGACATCCGTGCACTGCGCCAGGAAGGGGCGCTCGCGGCGGCCGCCGACCTCGACGTGCCGGTCGTGCTGATGCACATGCAGGGTGAGCCGGGCAGCATGCAGGACACGCCGCACTACGACGATGTCGTGGCCGAGGTCCACCGCTTCCTGGCCGAGCGCCTGTTCGCCGCTGAGATGGCGGGCATCGCCAGGAAGCACCTGGTCATCGACCTGGGCTTCGGCTTCGGCAAGTCCACCGAGCACAACATGACGCTGCTGGCGCGCTCTGAGCGGTTCCTGGAGCTGGGCGTGCCGATGCTGGCCGGCCTGTCGCGCAAGCGCAGCATCGGCGAACTGACCGGCCGCGAGTCGCCGCGCGAGCGCGTGGCCGGTTCGGTCGCCGCGCACCTGATCGCGGCCCAGCGCGGCGCGATGCTGCTGCGCGTCCACGATGTCGCCGCCACCGTCGATGCGCTCAAGGTATGGGCAGCCGTGGCCGCAGTGCCGGCGGTGCGCCTGGAGGCAAAGCCGGCGATGCCGCGCTGGCCGGACGAGGACTGATGGCCGCCGATACCCGCCCCCTGGCGATCGCCCTGATGGGGCCGACGGCCTCGGGCAAGACGGCCACCGCCATCGCGCTGGCCCGCCAGCTGGACGGTGAGATCGTCAGCGTCGATTCGGCGCTGGTCTATCGGGGTCTGGACATCGGCTCGGCCAAACCCGATGCCATCGAGCGGGCGCAGGCACCGCATCATCTGCTGGACCTGCGCGATCCGTGGCAGACGTACTCGGCGGCCGAGTTCGCCGCCGACGCCGGCCGGGCGGTGGCCGACATCGTGGCGCGCGGCAAGCTGCCGATCCTTGCCGGCGGTACCGGGCTGTACTTCCGCGCCCTGCTGCAGGGCCTGTCGCCGATGCCGCAGGCCGATCCGGCCGTCCGCGCCGGCATCGCCGCCGAGGCGGCCGAGCACGGCTGGGCGGCGATGCACGCGCATCTGGGCGAGGTCGATCCTGCCGCCGCTGCGCGCATTCATGCCACCGACCCACAACGCATCCAACGTGCGCTCGAAGTCTTTCGCCTGACCGGCCGCCCGATCAGCGAGTGGCAGAAGCTGCCAGGCGTGGACCGCCTGCCGGTACGCGCGTTGAAGCTGGTGCTGGCGCCTCGCGAGCGCAGCGTCCTGCACCAGCGGATTGCGACCCGCTTCGACGCCATGCTCGCCCACGGCTTTCTCGATGAAGTGCGCGCCCTGCGCGCGCTGCCGGCGATGGCCCAGGTGGCGACGCCGCTGGACCTGCCGGCGATCCGTGCGGTCGGCTATCGGCAGGCGTGGGAGTACCTGGACGGGCAGGGCAGCGCCGCCGAGTTCCGCGACCGGGGCATTTACGCCACCCGCCAGTTGGCCAAACGGCAGCTGACCTGGCTGAGGGGCGAACTTGATGCCCGCTGGTTCGACCCGCATATCGACCGTGCTTCTCTGGCGGACGCGGTTTCGACCTTTGTCGGTCGCTGACACCACGCCTTCACGCGCCCACCCCGTGTACCATCAAGGATTCCAGTGGGCGGCGGGGGCCGCGTCAACTGCTGGACAACCATAAAAACAATAATCAGGAGTGTGCAATGTCCAAGGGGCAATCGCTGCAGGATCCGTTTCTGAATGCACTTCGGCGCGAGCGCGTGCCGGTATCGGTGTATCTGGTCAATGGCATCAAATTGCAGGGCACGATTGAATCGTTCGACCAGTTCGTGGTCCTGCTGCGCAATACGGTCAGCCAGATGGTGTACAAGCACGCCATTTCGACCGTGGTGCCGGCGCGCAATGTGCGGGTCGGGCCGGGCGGTGGTTATGTGCAGTCCAACGAAGGTGGCGCCGAAGGCGCCCAAGGTGAAGAAGACGTTGAGTGACAGGTTGAGCAATACGGGAGAACTGCGTGTTTGATCGTTCCAAGCGAGGCGAACACGCGCTCCTGATCCAGCCGCATGCCGGCCGGCTCGAAGAAGACGTGCTGGAAGAGTTCACCGATCTGGCCCGCTCGGCCGGGGCCACCATCGCGGCGACCTTGACCGCGCGCATCGATCGCCCCAACCCGTCGATTCTGATCGGGTCCGGCAAGCTGGACGAGATCAAGGCGGCGGCCGAGGCCACCGGGGCGGATCTGGTGCTGGTCAACCATGCGCTGTCGCCGTCGCAGGAGCGCAACCTGGAGCGGTTCCTGGAGCGCCGCGTGATCGACCGCACCGGGTTGATCCTGGATATTTTCGCCCAGCGTGCGCACAGCCACGAAGGCAAGCTGCAGGTCGAGCTGGCGCAGCTGCGCCACATGGCCACGCGGCTGGTGCGCGGCTGGACCCACCTGGAGCGTCAGCGTGGTGGTGCCATCGGCCTGCGCGGCCCGGGCGAAACCCAGCTGGAAACCGATCGCCGCCTGCTGCAGAAGCGGGTCGAACAGCTGCAGAAGCGGCTCGAGAAGGTCGAAGTGCAGCGCACCCAGATGCGCCGTGCCCGCGTGCGCAGCGAACTGCCGCGTGTGGCGCTGGTGGGGTACACCAATGCCGGCAAATCGACGCTGTTCAATGCGCTGACCGGCGCTGAAGCCTACGCCGCCGACAAGCTGTTCGCGACCCTGGATCCGACCGTGCGCCGCATTGCGGTCCCCGGTGGCAACGTGGTGCTGGCCGATACCGTGGGCTTTGTGCGCGATCTGCCGCACGAGCTGGTGGCCGCGTTCCGCGCGACCCTGAGTGAAGCGCGCGAGGCCGACTTCCTGCTGCATGTGGTGGACGCGGCCGATCCGCATCGCGAAGAACGCATCGCCCAGGTCGACGACGTGCTCAACGAGGTGGGCGCGGGCGAATTGCCGCAGCTGCTGGTGTTCAACAAGATCGACCGCATCGAGGGCAGCGAGGTGCGCCACGACGCACAGGACGGCATCCCCGACACGGCGCGCCGCGAACGTGTCTGGATCTCGGCCCGTGACGGCCTGGGACTGGACCTGCTGCAGTCGGTGCTGGGCAAGCGCCTGGGCCTGCAGCATGTGACCGGCGACCTGCGCCTGCCGCCCAGTGCCGGCCGCCTGCGGTCGCGCCTGCACCGTCTGGAGGTGGTCCGCAGCGAGCAGGCCGACGAGGACGGCTGGCTGCTCAGCGTGGAGATTCCGATCGCCGAGGCCGAAAAACTGGCCGCAGGCGAGGGGGGCGAGCCGATCCGCGCGCTGCTGCCGGAGAAGGTGCCCGAATGGTGACGGCGCGACACACCGTCGCACCGTCATGGCACGACAGCACGCCGGTTTTCGGCTAAAACGGGGGCTGTGCCCCTGTTGATCCTGGACCCCCATGACCGTTCCCTCCGATGCCGACCTGGGCGTTCTCGCCCGTGACGTCGGCCAGCGCCTGCAGCAGGCTGCGCTGCAGCTGGTCACCGCCGAAAGCTGCAGTGGCGGCTGGATCGCCAAGGCCATGACCGATGTGGCCGGCTCGTCGGCGTTCTTCGACTGCGGCATGGTCGTCTACAGCTACGAAGCCAAGCAGCGCCTGCTCGGCGTGCGCGCGCAGACACTGGAGCAGTTCGGCGCGGTCAGCCGGGAAACCGTGCTGGAAATGGTCTCTGGCGCGCTGGTCAATTCCGGCGCGGGGATGGCGGTGGCCGTCACCGGTATCGCCGGTCCCGGCGGCGGCAGCCCCGACAAGCCGGTGGGGAGTGTCTGGATCGGCTGGAAGCAGCGTGGCGGCTATGCGCGCGCGCAGCTCTTCCAGTTCGACGGCGACCGCGAAGCCATACGGCGGCAGACCGTGCACCAGGCGCTGACGGGAATCTTCCCGCCGGTGTGACATCCTGAGCGCGTGTGCCGACAGGAGTGAGCGCAATGTGGGAAACGCTGGGAACCGTGCGCGACCTGGGGCGATTGCAGGAAATCGCCTCGGTCCTGATCCGCTATGGCTTCGGCGACCTGGTACGCCGGATCGGCCTGGCCGACGTCCTCGAACGGGCCGGGCGCCTGCTGCACTGGAACGACACCCAGCAGATGCTGCGCATGACCGCGCCGGTGCGGGTGCGCCGCGCGATGGAAGACCTCGGCCCCACCTTCGTCAAACTCGGCCAGGTGCTGGCCACCCGCGTGGACCTGTTCCCGCCCGACTGGATCGCCGAATTCTCCGAGCTGCAGAACGCGGTGCCGGCGCTGCCGTATGCGCAGGTGCGCGATCAGCTCGAACGCGATCTGGGCGCCCCGGCCAGCGAGGTGTTTGCCTGGCTCGATGAAACCCCGATGGCCGCCGCATCGCTGGCGCAGGCGCATCGCGCGACCCTGCATGATGGCTCGGCCGTGGTGCTCAAGATCCGTCGACCCGGTATCCGCGAGGTGATCGAGGCCGACCTGCGCCTGCTGGCGCGTCTGGCGGAGATCGTCGAAGCGCGGCTGCCGGACCTGCGCCGCTACCGCCCTTCGGAAGTGGTGCAGCAGTTCCAGACCTCGTTGCGGCGCGAACTGGATTTCGCCGCCGAATGCCGCAATGCCGAGCGCATCGCGCGCAATTTCCACGGGCGGCAGGACATCTTCATTCCGGCCGTGCACTGGCAGTGGACCTGCGAGAGCCTGAACGTCCAGGACTTCGTGGATGGCATCCCGGGGCGGGATCTGGCGGGCGTCGATGCAGCCGGCCTGGACCGGGTGCAGCTGGCGCGCACCGGCGCCGGGATCATCCTCAAAATGGTGCTGCAGGACGGCGCGTTTCATGCCGATCCACATCCCGGCAACATCATCTACCTGCGTGACGGCCGGATCGGGGTCATCGACTTCGGTATGGTCGGCGCATTGTCCGAGCAGCGTCGCTTCCAGGTCGCGCAGCTGCTGCATGGGCTGGTGACCCAGGAGCCCGAGCCGGTCATGGACGTGCTGCTGGACTGGGCCGGTGGCGTGGACGTGGACGAAGCCCGCCTGCAGCAGGACATCAGTACCTTCGTCGACCAGTACCGTGGCGTGCCGCTGAAGGACCTGCACATGGGCCTGATGCTGGGCGATGTGACGCAGCTCCTGCGCCAGTACGCCCTGACCCTGCCGGCCGACCTCGCGCTGATGATCAAGACCTTCCTGACCCTGGAAGGCATGGGCCGCCAGCTCGATCCACAGTTCGACATGGCGACCGCCGCGCGCCCGTACCTGGAACGGGTGATGTGGCAGCGCTATGCGCCGGCGGCGATGCTCAAGCGTGGCAAGCGCAGCCTGCTCGGGGCGATGGACCTGATGGGCGACCTGCCGCGCGATGTCCGCCGGCTGCTGCAGATGGCGCGCAACGGGCGCCTCCAGGTCAAGGTCGAGACCCGTGCCCTGGAAGGGTTTGGCGACCAGGTCAACCGGGCCGCCAACCGGCTGGTGATGGGTATCGTGACGGCGGCGTTGATCATCGGCTCCTCGATCGTGATGCACAGCGTGGGCGGGGTCTCCAGCCGCTGGCTGCTGGCGCTGGGTGTGGCCGGCTTCGTCGGTGCCGGCTTCTGCGGCGTGTGGATCCTGTTCTCGATCTGGCGCTCCGGGCGCAATCCCTGACGCCCCGGACCGGACGGTGCCGCAGGCAACGCCGACCGTTGGTCGGCTGCCGGTCGCCCGGTCTGTGCAGGCACTTGCGCACCCCTGGCCTTAGTAGTAATACTACTAATCATGGACCTGACCGACACCCAGCAGGCGATCCTGCAGTTGATCGCCGAGCGTATCCAGACCGATGGCGCACCGCCCTCCCAGGCGGAAATCGCCCGTGCCTTCGGCTTCAAGGGCGTACGCGCCGCGCAGTACCACCTGGAGGCGCTGGAGCAGGCGGGGGCGATCCGTCGCATCCCCGGCCAGGCGCGCGGCATCCGGCTGGTGCAGGCGCCGCCGCTGCAGGACGGTCTGCCTGGTTCGCTGGCCGCAGCCGCACTCCCGGACCATGTGCTGCGCCTGCCGGTCCTCGGCCGGGTTGCGGCCGGTCTGCCGATCGGGGCGGACATCGGCTCGGACGATTTCGTGGTGCTGGACCGGGTGTTCTTCTCGCCTGCACCGGATTACCTGCTGAAGGTGCAGGGCGACTCGATGATCGACGAGGGCATCTTCGATGGCGACCTGATCGGCGTGCATCGCACCCGTGACGCCCGGTCGGGGCAGATCGTGGTCGCCCGCATCGATGACGAGATCACGGTCAAGCTGCTGAAGATGGGCAAGGACCGCATCCGGCTCCTGCCTCGCAACCCCGACTACAAGCCGATCGAGGTGTTGCCCGACCAGGACTTCGCCATCGAAGGCCTCTATTGCGGACTGCTGCGGCCCAACCGCTAGGTCCTGATGCTGTTGAAACACGCGCGGTCTTTGTGGCGATTCTCTGGTTCCGCTGAGGTTGGTACGGATGTCCGATAATTTTTTTCCGAACGCCGGGCAGAATCTCAGCCTGTGCGATACGCCAACCTTAAAGTGACCCCGTGGCCAAGAAGACTCCCAAAGAAAGCACCTCCAACGACATGACCTCTGCAAGGACCAATACGATGGACGAGAACAAAAAGCGTGCGTTGACCGCCGCCCTGAGCCAGATCGAGAAGCAGTTCGGCAAGGGCTCGGTCATGCGCATGGGTGACCGCGTCATCGAAGCGGTCGAGGTCATCCCCACCGGTTCGCTGATGCTGGACATCGCGCTCGGCATCGGTGGCCTGCCCAAGGGGCGTGTCGTGGAGATCTACGGTCCGGAATCCTCGGGCAAGACCACCCTGACCCTGCAGGCGATCGCCGAGTGCCAGAAGAAGGGCGGTACCGCCGCCTTCATCGACGCCGAGCATGCGCTGGACCCGATCTACGCCGCCAAGCTGGGCGTGAACGTCGATGATCTGCTGCTGTCCCAGCCCGATACCGGCGAGCAGGCACTGGAAATCGCCGACATGCTGGTGCGTTCCGGTTCGGTGGACATCGTGGTGGTCGATTCGGTCGCCGCGCTGACCCCCAAGGCGGAAATCGAAGGCGAAATGGGCGACCAGCTGCCGGGCCTGCAGGCCCGCCTGATGAGCCAGGCGCTGCGCAAGCTGACCGGCAACATCAAGCGCTCCAATACCCTGGTGGTGTTCATCAACCAGCTGCGCATGAAAATCGGCGTGATGATGCCGGGCCAGAGCCCGGAAGTGACGACCGGCGGCAACGCGCTGAAGTTCTACGCCTCGGTGCGCCTGGACATCCGTCGTATCGGCGCCATCAAGAAGGGCGACGAGATCATCGGCAACCAGACCAAGATCAAGGTCGTCAAGAACAAGCTGGCACCGCCGTTCAAGCAGGTCATCACCGAAATCCTCTATGGCGAGGGCATCAGCCGCGAGGGCGAACTGATCGACATGGGCGTGGAAGCCAAGCTGGTCGAGAAGGCCGGCGCCTGGTACAGCTACGGTGAAGAGCGCATCGGTCAGGGCAAGGACAACGCCCGTGGTTACCTGCGCGACAACCCGCAGGTTGCCCAGCGCCTGGAAGCCGAGCTGCGCGAGAAGTTCCAGCCGGCCGAAGCGGTCCGCGAGGGTGGTGACGACGACGGCGACGACGCCGAGTGAGTTTCCTGCGGGGCAGGGCGGCGCCGTCAGTGACGCTTGCCCTGTCCCGCGGTTTCAGTATTCCCCCGACGGGGGGAGCGCCAGGGACGGCGCATTTCATCGAAGGTGGTCATGCACGATTCCGATGCCCCGGCACCCGGCCGCAAGCGCCGTGTCCGCGAACAGACCCCGGTCCAGCGAGCGCTGGGCCTGCTGGTCCGCCGTGAGCACTCGCGCAAGGAGTTGACACGCAAGCTGCAGGCCCGCGGCATCGAGACCGAGGCGGCCGAAGCGGCCGTGGACAAGCTCAGCGAGGCCGGCTGGCAGGACGACACCCGGTTCGCCGAGAACCTGGTGCGCATCCGCGCCAGTACCGGCTACGGCCCCCTGCATATCCGCGCGGAGCTGGGCACCCACGGGCTGGACAGCGAGCAGGTCGCGGCCGCGCTGGCGACCTTCGAGGGCGATTGGACCGAGAACGCCCGCGATCTGGTCCGGCGCCGGTTCGGCGATGCCGGCCCGCAGGAGCTGCCACAACGGCGCAAGGCGGCCGATCTGCTTGCCCGCCGTGGGTTCGATGGCGACAGCATCCGCCGGGCGACCCGTTACGACCCAGAGGACTGAGCGGCCCGGGCCTGATACCCTTTGTGGTTTCGGCGGTCCTGCGAGGGACCGACCGGCCCGCACAAAGCCAGCCCCCATGAACGCATCCGTCAAATTCACTACCTCCCAGATCCGCAGCGACTTCCTTGAGTTCTTCAAGGGCAAAGGCCACACCATCGTGCCGTCGGCGCCGCTGGTGCCGGGCAATGATCCGACCCTGCTGTTCACCAACTCCGGCATGGTGCAGTTCAAGGACGTGTTCCTGGGCGCGGAAAAGCGCAGCTACGTGCGCGCTGCCGATGTCCAGCGCTGCCTGCGTGCCGGCGGCAAGCACAACGACCTGGACCAGGTCGGCTACACCGCGCGCCACCACACCTTCTTTGAAATGCTTGGCAACTGGTCCTTCGGCGACTACTTCAAGAAGGACGCCATCGCCTGGGCGTGGGAGCTGCTGACCCAGGTCTGGAAGCTGCCGGCCGAGCGTCTGCTGGTCACCGTCTACCAGACCGATGACGAGGCCTACGCGCTGTGGCGCGACATGGTCGGCATTCCGGAGTCGCGCATCGTGCGCATCGGCGACAACAAGGGCGCCCCGTACGCGTCGGACAACTTCTGGCAGATGGCCGACACCGGCCCCTGCGGTCCGTGCACCGAGATCTTCTACGACCACGGCGACCATATCGCCGGTGGCCCCCCGGGTTCGCCGGATGAAGACGGTGACCGCTACATCGAAATCTGGAACCTGGTGTTCATGCAGTTCGACCGCCAGCCCGACGGCACCCTCGTGCCGCTGCCGGCGCCGTGCGTGGATACCGGCATGGGCCTGGAACGCCTGGCCGCGATCCTGCAGCACGTTCACACCAACTATGAGATCGACCTGTTCCAGGCGCTGATCCGCAAGGCCAGCGAACTGACCGGCATGGCCGATCTGGAAAACAAGTCGTTGCGCGTGATCGCCGATCACATCCGCGCCTGTTCGTTCCTGATTGTCGATGGCGTGCTGCCGTCCAATGAGGGCCGCGGCTACGTGCTGCGCCGGATCATCCGCCGCGCGCTGCGCCACGGCTGGATGCTGGGCGTGCGCCAGCCGTTCTTCAGCAAGCTGGTGCCGACCTTGGTCGAGCAGATGGGCGAAGCCTACCCGGACCTGCCGGCACAGGCCGATACCGTCGTGCGCGCGCTGCAGGCCGAAGAGGAGCGGTTTGCCCAGACGCTTGATTCGGGCATGAAGATCTTCGACGACGTCGCCGCCCAGGTGACCGATGGCGTGATCCCCGGCACCGACGCGTTCCGCCTCTATGACACCTATGGCTTCCCCCTGGATCTGACCCAGGACATCGCGCGTGAGCGTGATCTGACCGTGGACATCGACGGCTTCGACGCGGCGATGAAAAAGCAGCGCGACGACGGCCGCAAGGCAGGCAAGGGTGGCGCAGGCGTGGTCCTGTCCGCCGAGCTGGTCGCCACTCTCAAACCCACTGTGTTTCTGGGCTATGACCGCCTGCAGGCCGACGGCCTGACCGTGGTGGCCCTGCTCAAGGACGGCCGCCCGGTGGACGCGGTGCAGGCCGGTGATGACGTCATCGTGCTGACCGACCAGACCCCGTTCTACGCCGAATCCGGCGGCCAGGTCGGCGACACCGGCACGCTGTCGGGCCCGGGCGTGCAGTTGCAGGTTGGCGACACCCAGAAGTTCGCGGGCCAGTACCACGGCCACGTGACCCGGGTGACGAGCGGCAGCCTGAAGGTGGGTGACGTGCTCAGCGGCGAGGTCGATGGCCAGCGCCGTGGCGCCACCATCCTCAACCACTCGGCGACCCACCTGTTGCACGCCGCCCTGCGCGAGGTGCTGGGTACCCACGTGCAGCAGAAGGGCTCGCTGGTTGCGCCGGACCGCCTGCGGTTCGACTTCTCGCACTTCCAGCCGATCAGCGCCGAGGAGCTCGCGGTGATCGAGCGCAAGGTCAACGAACAGGTGCGTGCCAACAACGCCGCCGAAGTGCACAACATGGGCATGCAGGAAGCTCTCGATTTTGGCGCGATGGCGTTGTTCGGCGAGAAATATGGCGAACACGTGCGCGTGCTGAAGATGGGCGACTACTCGACCGAACTGTGCGGTGGCACGCACGTGGGGCGCACCGGCGACATCGGCCTGTTCAAGATCACCGCTGAAGGCGGTGTGTCCTCGGGCGTGCGCCGCATCGAGGCGGTGACCGGGCAGGGCGCGCTGGACTACGTGGCCAACGAGGAAGCGCAGCTTGCCGAAGCGGCGGCGCTGCTGGGCGGCACGGCCAGCGATGTGGTCGAGAAGATCCGCCAGCTCGGCGAGCGGCAGAAAAAGCTTGAACGCGAACTGGAGGGCCTGAAGGCCAAGCAGGCCGCTGGCGCCACCGCCGACCTCGGCGCATCGGTGGTAGAGGTCAATGGCGTCAAGGTGCTGGCCGCGCGTCTGGAGGGTTTCGATGCCAGGTCGCTGCGTGATGCCGTGGATCGTCTCAAGCAGCAGCTGGGCGATACCGTCATCGTGCTGGCCGGCGTGCAGGACGGCAAAGCCGCGCTGGTGGCAGGTGTGAACGGCAGTGCAACGGGCAAGGTCAAGGCCGGGGAACTGTTGTCGCACATCGCAAGTCAGATCGGGGGCAAGGGCGGCGGTCGCCCGGATCTCGCCCAGGGTGGTGGTGAGGACGGGCCCGCCCTTGCCTCGGCGCTCGCCGCCGTAGTGGATTGGGTCACCCCGCGTATCTGAACGCCGTAAGCCTCGACTGTCCTGCTCCTTGATGGCGTGGGACGGCTGACGGTACTATGGCGAATCCTTTCCCTTTGTCGTGGGGCGTTCCTTGGCTGGGCGCCAAGCCGGTGGGGAAGTACCACCGGTTCCATGGAGACTTGCAAAAATGTTGATCCTGACTCGCCGCGTAGGCGAAACCCTGATGATCGGTGACTCGGTCAGCGTGACCGTGCTCGGCGTCAAGGGCAACCAGGTCCGTATCGGTATCACCGCTCCGAAGGACGTTGCCGTGCACCGCGAAGAGATTTACCAGCGCATCCAGCGCGGCGACGAGCCGAATGCCGCTGGAAGTGAAAATTCTTCCGATTAAGGCTTTACCTGAGGGCGCGGAAAACGTTATTATTCGCGCCCCCGCTGAGATGAAACATCACGGCGGCGGAACAAGAACACTGGAGCGGTGCCCGAGTGGCTGAAGGGGCTCCCCTGCTAAGGGAGTATAGGGTCAAAAGCTCTATCGAGGGTTCGAATCCCTCCCGCTCCGCCAGATGTGAAGATAAGCCCCTGTTTACAGGGGCTTTTTTTTTGCCTGAGAATCCCGCCCCATGTTTTGCCCCATGTTTTGCGAGTCGAGAACCGAGGCGATCCACTCGTCAATTTTCGGGGAGGGCCAGAGCGATCGTGCGCCCACCTTGGCGGGCTTCGGAAATGTGCCGTCTGCCATCTTCCGATAGATGGTTGCACCGCTGATCCCAACGCGTGATTTGACGTCTGTCAGTGTCAGCAGCCTGGCTTCGTAGCTCATGCGGCCACCCGCAAGGAAGTCATCGCAGAATCAAGGTTGGCCTCGGCCAGGGCACGCAGTGGCGGCGGGCTGACGCTGTTGCCGACCATGCGCACAGCGGCGCTGGTGGTCAGCGGGGTTCCGTTCGCGGTGCGATCGATGATGTAGCCCACCGGGAAGCCCTGCGCCCGATACAGCTCGTGAGGCTTGAGCATGCGCAGGCCGATATCGACGATGACGTAGGGCGTGCCCCTTATCACCACCGTTACCAGCGCCAGCCGGTCTCTCGTGGTGATGGTGTCCACCGGGTCGACCAGGGTCGGGACGTTGGACCCGGTGCCGTAGTACTTGATCAGGAAAGCGGCTACGCGTAGCGCGCCGGCCTCGTGCTCGGGCGACAGTTGGGCGAGTTCCGCCTCTGCGAGGGCATGCCCCCCGCTGCCGCTGGCGGTGACCGTTCCCAGCTGCCGGCGTGCTTCCGTGCTACCTGCTCCCCAGCGCTGGACGCCGTCGGGGCGGCCTTCGCCGTGCGCAGCCTGCACCATGAAAGCAGTAGAAAGCCCGAGTGCGTGAGCAGCGCCAGCCGGCCGCGCCGCACCTGCGCCGGATGTGATCGTCGGTACTGGATCGGTAGCCGGCGTTCCGATGCTGTCGCCCCTGAACTTCACCAGGTGAGGGGCCGCCACTGCGTGCTTCACGCCGCCGGCCACGACGGTGCCGAGTGGCTTCTGCAGGTCCAGTGCGCGCGGCGCCTGGCCCTCGCGCTCGCCGTAGCCGGTCTGCACCAGCACGGGTGCCACCAGGGCGGTGTCAGCCTTTGCGGTCGTCGTGTACAGCGGTTCTGCTGCCGAGCGCGGTTCGGACTGTCCAGCTCGGCCACCGACGCCGGCGAGGATCGGCGTAACGACTGAGAAGTGCCCGCCCTTCACTTCAGCGCAGATCGTGCGCAGCGGCTCGTCCGCAGCCATCGTGCGCTGGTTGCTGGAGTTGGCATGTTCGGCGATGAAGGGCGCCAGCTCCGGCATGGCCAGCATCAGCTCGCCACGGTGGGCGGCGGTGATGGTGCGCAGAGGCTCGTGAACGTCATGCACCCGGTCAGCGCCCTGGTGAGTTGCCGGAACAATGAACGGATCTGCGGCCTCAATGACGTTACGCATGGTGCCCTTGGCCAGCCGGCGCAGTGTGGCGTCCGCCAAAGGCTTGGCGCGGGTGAAGATCGAGGGGCAGGGGATGCTGAAGTCGATGCAGTCTGCGGCGGAGACGCGCGGCTTCTGGCCAGGTGCGGTGCCGTGCGTCGGTGCCGGCCACACGATGGCTTCGCCGTCACGGCGGCCGAGAAGGAACAGCCGCGCACGGCTTGTGCCGGCGCCGTAGTCGCTCGCCACGAGCTTTCGCCAGTCAACCACGTAGCCCAGCGCCCGCAGCGCTGCCACGAACTGCCGCCAGGTGCGGCCGGTGTGGCGCTTGTCAGGCACCAGAGCCTGGCGCTCAACCGGTACGCGCTCCCCGCGGTCGGCAACGCGATTCGTCATGGAGAGCTTGCCCCGGCGATAGACCGGCTTGCCGGTCCTCTCGTCGATGAGAGGGACCATGTCCAGCGTGATGACGCGCCCCGTCTTGGCGCAGCGCTTTGCCACCAAGGGACCCCAGGTCAGGATCTGCCACACGTTCTCCATCGAGATGATGCGTGGCGCGGTGTTCGTGCCATTGGCGCGGTCGGCACGCAGCAGCTGGCCCACCCACTTCAACACCACCCAGGACAGGGCGCGCGTCTTCTTGCTGCGCGGCTGGCCGCCCTTCGCCTGGCTGAAGTGCGTGCAGTCGGGCGAGGCATGGAACCAGCCCACGGGGCGCCCAGCGACGTCGGCGCGCGGGTCGGCGTGCCAGATGTCTTCGCGGTGGTGGATGGTGAGCGGGTGGTTGGCGGCGTGCATGCCGATGGCCAGCTCGTCGTGGTTGTAGGCGAGGGCGGGATCGATGCCCAGGGCCTGCTTGAGGCCCTCGCTGGCGCCGCCGCCGCCGGCGAACAGATCAACCACGATCTCGCCGGCGCGCAGGCGCGACTTCTGCGGTGCGGGGAAGTTGAAGGAGCGGGAGCCGTCAGCCATTGGAAACCTCGTTGATCTGCTTGAATTCGACGACCCACACCCAGGGGTTTGCCGCCCACTGGCCGCCGGTGCTATCCCAGAGCGTCTGGAAGCTGTGCTGCGGCGTCAGCGATTCGTGCATGCCGCCGTTGAAGGTGAACCGGCCGGCGATCTCTTCGATGCCCTCGGCGAGTGCATCGGCCTCGCTGATCGCCTGCAGCCGCTCCACGCGCACGTCGGTGATCTCCAGCACTAGGCGGCAGGCCCAGCGCGGCATGTGGATGCTGGGCCGCCAGCGGCCCGGGTCGCATCGGTCGAAGCCTTCGCGGTAGTAGGCGATCTGCTTGCGGTCGTCCGATACGGTGGTCGGCAGGCCGCCCCACGGGCCCCATCGCTCACCGTCGGCGCGGTGCTGGCCGTGAGCCGGGAAGATGGCGTGCGCTTCGCGCACCCACAGCCGATCGCCGGGCTGGCCGAAGGGGGAGGCGCGCAGGTGCATACCGGTGGCTATGGCGACACGGGCCCAGCCATCCTCATCAAAGCTGGGCCGGTTCTGTCCCTGGGCATCAAGAAAGCCGGCCTCGATGGGCCGCGGCTTGATTGCGCGCCGGGTCTGGGTCTTCTGGCCGGCCAGGATGGCGCGCACCATGTCGCCGTTGAACAGGATGGGGCGCGCGCGCATCAGCGGGGCTCCTTGGGCAGCAGGGTGGGGCCACGGCGCAGCGGCTTCACAGCGGCCTGGGTGGCGGTGGTGTGGCCGGGGCAGCCGCCGCCGGCATAGTCGAAGCCGGCGCAGGGCGCGCCCAACGGGAGAACCGAACGGCCTGCGGCCAGGTGATCCAGCAGCGCATCTTTCGCTTCGGCGGCGGTGAGCCAGCGGCCGGTCGCAGCGTTCTGGAAGAGGTTGCCCAGCTCGCGCTTGCTGAAATCCCGGATGGCGCCGCGCACGCTGAGGTGCATGTGGAATGTCGTGTCAGCCATTGGCCTGCTCCCTTGCATGGTCGAGCTCGCTGGCGCCCATGCGCAGCAACTTGTGGGCGATCGCGTAGGTCTCGGCGTCCAAGTCGTCGGCGTGTTCGACCGCCTCGAAGAACATCACGGCAAAGGCAGCGATCACACGCGCGTCGGGTGAGGCGTCTGTGCTGTTGAGGATGCGCATGGAATCTTCGCGGTTGAGCTTGATCTCACCCATTGCCCACCCCCGGCGCTGCATCGCGCTGGTCGATCAGGGTGCGAACAGCTGCATCAAGCCGGCTCTTCGCGGTCAACTCGCGCTCGTAGGCGGTGCGACAAGAAGCCCGCCCACCCGCCGCGCCACTCATTGCACTGACGGTGTGATACCTCTTCTTCGCCTCGGCGTACTCGCTATCAGCTGCCGCAAGCTCGGCAACGAGCGGACCCAGGTCGATGCCCTGCGCGGGCAGGTATTCGAACTCACCCAGCATCGCCCCCAGCTTCTGGTCAATGCAGGTCAGGCAGACGTAGCCGCCCATAGCGTCAATGCGCAGCGGGGTGTGCGTGTGCTTGCCGCAGCCCGCGCAGGTCGTTGCCTGCTTGCTGGCGTAGGCATAGCCGCGCAGATGCCAGTCGTCGTCCACCGGCTCCTGCGCCCCCGGCGCTGCAACCCGCTGGTCGATCATCGAGCGCTCTACTTCGCCCGCGATACCAAGCACCGCCCAATAGCAGCGCAAGTCCACAAAGCCGGCGTTGTCATTCTTGCTCGACTCCTTCACGTCAAGCGTGCGCAGGTCGCCGATAAGCTGCCGGACCTTCTCCAGGTCAATGCCCTGCGCGGGCTTGCACTCCGCCGCCGCTTCGATGGCGTTCTGCCACGGGCAGTTGACGCTGCTGTGCTCGCCGATGTCCACGCCAGTGATGCGAGCGATGTGATCGGCCAGCTCGTCGGCCGTCCCGTGATAGCGGTCGCGCTGCTCGATGGCCTGGTCAAAAGCGCGCTCATCCACGGCCCTCGGCTGGCGGGCGTTAAGACATTCTTCGAGGCTTTCGATGCGATCTGCGGCGGCTGCGCACATGCGCGCGTCGAGGGGGTTCCAGTGGTGAGCCTCGCCGTAGTTTCGGACCATCGCACGCAACGTGCTGGCGATCACGGCAGGCGTGGGCGCCTCAATAATTGGTTTGTGCTTGATCTTGTCAGCCATTGCTCACCCCCGGGGCAGCATCATGTTGGGTTTTGATAGGGGCAGTGACAGCAGGAGCCATTGCGGTCCGCTGTTTGACCTGCGCGACGCGGGTCGCTGCGGCCGCGTCGTTGATCTGCCTGCGATTCGGTTCGCGCCGCATGGGCGTATTGCCCAGCACCTCAATTGCGCCCCCGCCTTTTCGGAAGGCGGCAATCTGCCTGGCGATCTGCTGCCGGTCCTTGTCCTTGTGCAGGACCGTGGTGCTGTTGTTGCTGCCAGTGGGCCGAGAGGGCTGAAAGGCCTCAGTGCGACGGGTCATGCGCTTTCCTTTGCGGTTGTGTCGCGCACGCGCACGCCTTGGCGATCAAGCCAGCGCCGCGCCGATTGCAGCGACTTGGAAGAGAGAGGGAAGTGGCCGGCGCCGATGTGGAGGTTCCGGCCGCGCACCGTCGCGACCAGGCCGGTGGCGGCCGAGACTTCAACGGGTGTCTGGCTGAAGGGGCTTGCGTACAGGCCTGCCCAGACCCAGCTTGCACAGACCATGAGGACAAGCGTCGCCCCGTGAGAGCCTGTCGCGAAGGCCTGGTCAACGGGCAAGGCGCGGGCGGTCACGCAACACCCGCCTTAGCTACGGCGGCAGCGACGAGGCTGTCCGCCGTCTCCCTCCCCAGTTTCGTGAGCGTTGCCTTGGTGGGAAACCTGGGGTCGTCGTAGTCAATCATGGCCCGCTCGTAGAGCCAGTTGACGAGGCGCCGGCTGAAGACCTGGGCGGGATACCTCGGCGGGCAGAATCCACCGCGCGTGCGCTTGAGGACGTTATCGGTCGCGCCAAAGGCTGCGATCAGAGCGGTGCGTTCAAGGGGTTTGAGAGGGGCGGCCATATCGGACTCCAGGTCAGGCGGCGTGCATGGTCGGGATGCGCGCGAGAACAGCGCCGCGGGCTCGGGCAAGGTGAGAGATGGGAATCAGCTGCGATGCCAGGTCCGGGTCGGTCCAACGCAGCTCGGCGATCGCGAGAGACGGGCTGGGCACGGTTGCCTTCTGGCAGCGATGGCACTCGAAATGCACGAGGGCAGGCATCGGCGCGCCAAGCTGATGCCCAGTTGGAGCGCCAGTGGTCGTCACGATTTGAGGGTGATGGCCTGGGTGGCACAGCGGGATGGAAGCAGGAGCGGGGCGGGAGGTTTGCATGGCGATTACCCCCGTACCGTCGAGGTGGACGCGATGCGGGCCTTAGCAGCTTCGCGATCCGCATGGGCTTGGCCGATCTCCACCAGGCGCATCGGAACCACGATGGCGGCAAGCAAGGCGAGGGCAACCCACGCAGCTCGGTACCGGCGGTTCATGCGGCGCTGCCTTTGGCCCGGGCGAGGGCGCCGCTTACGGAGGCAATTCGATCCTGCAGAACGATGTCCGCATGGCCGTGGGGCGTAATGACCAGCGCCTCGCACTCACCAAGCAACTCGGCGACTGCGGCCAGCGTCGCAGCGTCTTGGTTGTCCGGCCCCCACTTCTTGGTGGCCTCCTTGGCGTTGTAGCGCAGCACCGCCAGCACATCGACAGGGGCCCTCATGCCCGCACCTCTGCGGCCATGTCCCGGGACTCAGCCTCAACCCGCCGACTCTGGACGCCCATGCGGCGCGAGCGGCGGAGCTGGTTGCGGCTGTGCTCGCCCGTGCTGCGAATGCGCAGCACATTGGCCCGGGTGTGGTCACGGGCGGCCTGCGCAAGCAGGCAGGTTGCGGCTCGCAGCGGCAGCGGTGCCGATGGCTGGGAGTCGGCAGCGGTTCGGTAGGACATGGCGCTCTCCGTAGAAAAGGAGGGCGCCGGCGGGCCTATTGCCTGGGGAGAGGCATCCGGGGCTCAGCAGGGGGAGGGGCTGGGCCGCAGTGGCGACCCGCCGGTCGCCCGTCAGCGATCGCGCTGACGGGTGAAGTAAAGCACGGCTTTATTTCAATGTAAAGCCATGATTGATGAATCTAAAGCAGCTTCTGCATGTAGCTCTGGCCGCCCTGCAGTGACGCTTCGCCCTGGGCGGTTACCAAGCGTCCCTCACGGAACAGGAAGCCATACTGCTTAGCCCCGGTGTATCCGCCAAAGCTGTTCTTTGAATTCACATTGCACATCAGGCGCCAGCCGTAGGTGACCTTCCCACCATAGATCGGCGCGTCTTTGAAATAGCCCGAATGAACTCCCTGGCAGGACCACACCGCGCTGTACGGATCCTTGAGCCGCGCTTCAAGAAACTGCTTGGCCTGTGCCTCTGCGTCTTCTTGTGAGACGGGAGGGCCGTAGTCTGCTGTCGCGAGCTCCGATGCAGTCGGCATTGATGCACAGGCCGACAGTCCAAGCATGCCGAGCGCGAGCAACGTGTGTCCTTTCATTGTTCCCTCTCCTTTAAGGGGTTAGTTCAGTCGATCAATTCGATTGCGCAAGTACACCTTGCCGCCGATCACCGAGCCCTTGGGCAAGGGGAAAGCCGGATACAGCGCCGTATTGGCGCTGACCACGAATACGGCATCACCTCGGTCCTGGAGGCCCTTAATCTGCTGGCCATTGCCAGTGTTAATCAGGTAGATGCCATCGCCGTCGAAAACGGTGATTCCGGTGTCGACGATGAGAGATTCACCAGGCTGGACGACCGGAATCATCGAGTCCCCCCGTCCTGTCACTAGAACAAGGCGGCCGGGCGGAGGCACAAAGCCGACAACCGAGCGGATGTAGCTCGGCGTGAAATCCATCGACCTGATCACCTCTGGGTAATCATCGTTGATTCGTCCCTCTCCCATATCTGCCTCGCCGTCCAGTTGCATGACGTGGACATAGTCCTGCAGCTGTCTCTCAGGGGCTGAGACGGAAGCGCCTACCGCCTCCTCGCCTTGGCTGTCACCATCCTCTACGGAGCTCTCCAGGAAGTAATCGACCCGCCTCCCGGTGAGGCGCGCCAATGCGGGGATGTGCGCCTTGTCGATGGCGCCCTTGCGCTCCCAGCCGGTGATCGCTTGGGGATTTATTCCACACTCCTTGGCCACGCGCGCTTTGGTTCCGCGGGAGGAGTGTTCGAAGGCGAACCGGATCCGCCTGGCAAGTTCATTGTTATCAAGCATAGCTTGATGATCCGCCGATCTGCGGGGCTTTCCAATAAACCGGGGCTTTACATTAAAGATAAAGCCATGCTTTACTACTGGCATGAGCGCAATCCTGACTGCAGTTGAGAGAACCAAAGGTGGCCAAGCGGCCTTGGCTCGCATGCTTGGCGTTTCGCCCCAACAGTTGAACCAGTGGGTAAAAACCACTCGGCCTGTGCCGCCTAAACATGCGATCGCCATTGAGACCGCTACCGGTGTCTCAAGGTGCTCGCTGCGCCCAGACGTGTTCGGCATGGATGGGCAGGGTGAGGTGATCCGCTGATGGCACGCCATATCACTCACTTACACGACATCGTTGGTGACGGCGAAGTAGCTTCGCTGGTCGGTTGCCCGATTCACGACAACGCCGATATGGCTGATCTGACGCTGACCTCAGACCAGTGGGCCGACCTCGTCACGCGCCGGCGTCGAGTGGGTTGGCCATTGCACTTCGTCGCTGCGGAACACTGCGATGCATAGGCACGACCCGCAACTCGCCCTGGATATCGCCCGGCACGGCTGGATTGACGGGAATCGCATCAACCGTCGGCGCGCCCTGGTTCGCCGAGCTGTCTTGATAGTGCGCCGACCCTTGGCGTTGCTTCTGCTCGGCACCTCGGTAGCACTGATGTGCTGGGCGGCAGTCGGGTGCGAAGGCGATTGCCGCCACACCGCTGGCGCCGTGACGAATGTCGAACCAACGCATAACAGCGAAGGTCAAGCGGCCTGTGAGCGGGGCTGTGATGTCCATGCTCGGCATGGTGCCCTCGGGCCGTCCATCTGCGGAACGATGAAAAGTCGCGCATTTCAGGGTAGACCATGACCTGCCAGCGCTCCGACATCTACTGGCGGGACGCCCTATACAGCGCGGTGTCGCGCGCGCCCGGCAACGTGCAGGCTGCAGCCGCGTGGCTGAGCGATCGTAGGGGCCGCCGGATTACCGGTGAAGCACTTCGCAAGAAGCTGCGCGGCCTTGAGGGCGAATCGCTTTCGATGGAAATGGCCGAGCTCCTTACCGAGTACCTGCAGCAGTTCGTGGACACCCAGCCAGAAGCTACCGACTGGATCGCATCGCTCGCCGCGCAGTTCGATCTGATGGTGGACTACGTGCCGCCGCCGCCCCAGGGTGGCTGGCCCAACGAGCTGGATGCGCTGCAGAAGAAGCTGCTTGAGCTGCACACGATGGCCGGCAGATTGTCAGGCACCACGCTTGCGGCTCTTACCGACGGTGATCTGACCTTGGGCGAGGCGGACGCGATGCAAGACCTTGCGCGCAGCATCAGGACGTTGTGCTACCGCCTGGAGCGGAACGCGACCCGTGCAGTCAGGAAAGCGGTGGGCCGTGAGTGAGGTGGCCATCTACCGCGCGCCTCGGGCACGAACTGTGAGTGGTCAGCGGATCATCAGCAGTGCCGCGCGTGAAGCTATAGAGCAAATCGAACGACTGTTGGCTGGCGCAGAAGTTGGGCTGGTTGGAGATGACGCACTGGCAGAGCGGGAACGCCTCTGGGCGGCCCAACTGGAGACGGAAGGTCGGCAATGCGACTTGCCTCTGGACAACCCGGAACGTCATGACCAGCCCTGACCTCGCCCCATCCCCCCGGGGTGGAATCGACCGGCCGCGCGAGCGATTCAGTTTCATCGAGTCGTCGAACCTGAACGGTCATCGCGAAGGGGCGCCAGGCGGCGGGTCCTCCCTGGAGGGGGCCATCGCGGGTAATTCGGACCCCGTTCGCCGGGTACACAGCAGCACGGGAACTTACTGAATGTCGGCCAATTATGATGACGTGCTGGGCCAGCTCACCGATGCTGGCCTGATCCTCGACAGCTTGGACGTTAGCGGGCGCATGGTCCGCTGCAGGGTGGAAGGGTCGCGCGAGCGGCGCGGTTGGTATGTGCTGCATGAGCTCAACACGGGGAGCGGCGACCAACTAGTCGTGGGCACGTTCGGTGTGTGGCACGGCAACGACAATGGCGCTCAGAAGGTAGAACTGCGCAAGCGCGACAGTACCTTCAGCCACGAGCAGCGCGAAGCGCTCAAACGACGGCTGGCAGATGACCGCAAGCGCGCCGACGCCGCGCGAAAGGAACAGCAGAAGCGGGCCGCAGCCCGGGCCAGCGACGCATGGAACAAGGCGCTTCCCGACGGCGACGCCGACTACCTGGCAGACAAGGCGGTTCAGGCCTTCGGCCTTCGCTATGGTCGAAGCGGCGTTGCCTTGGTGCCGCTGCTGGATGTGAACGGATCGGTGCATGGCCTGCAGGTGCTGCGCAGCCCTAAGCAGGCGCAGGCAGCGGGAAAGCCTGCCAAAGAATTCTGGCCGGCGGGCCTCGCCAAGAAGGGCCATTTCCACCTGATCGGCGGCACGCCCCAGTGGATTCTGCTGGTGGCAGAGGGTTACGCGACAGCGGCTACGCTGCACATGGCCACCGGCTACCCGGTAGCTGTTGCGTTCGACGCCGGCAACCTGATGTCCGTCACTGCGACCCTGGCAAAGCGCTACCGCACGGCCAAAGTCCTGGTCTGTGGTGACGATGACGTGCTGCAGAAGTGTCGCAGCTGCAAAGCGCGCCTGGTGCTGGCCGACGCCCCGGAGCTTTGCCCGACCTGCGGAATGTCGCACGGTGCGGTGAATGCCGGGTTGCTCGGCGCTGAGGCCGCGGCGCTGGATGTTGGCGGCGCGGTGCTGCTGCCTGAGTTCGGCGATGGGCCGGGCCGCCGCGAACGCTTCATCGAGCATGGCCGCAAGGTCAGCGACTTCAACGACCTGCACGTCCTGGAAGGGCTGCACGTCGTGCGCAGCCAGGTCGAAGCCCGCATCACGGAGCTTTCGTGGCGGCCTCGAAACGAACGTCGCGCGCCTTCCATCACCACCACCGGGGGCGAGGGGCTGGCCCCGCTCAAACCCATCGACTCGCTCGAAGAACTGCTGGAGCGGTTCGCGCTGGTGTACGGGCAGGGGGGAACGGTGTTCGACCGCAAGGAACACATGCTGATGGCGTTGGGCGACATGGGGCATGCCTGCGTGCGACGGGAACTGCACCGCGCGTGGATGGAGCACCCGGCGCGATCCATCGTGCGCGTACGCGAAGTGGACTTCGATCCCTCTGGTATGAAGGAAGGGGTCACGTGCAACCTGTTTGCGGGCTGGCCCACCACGCCAAAGGCGGGCGACTGCGACAAGCTGCTGCATCTGCTGTGGCACATGTGCGGCAACGAGGCGAATCAGAAGGCACTGTACGACTGGGTGCTCAGGTGGCTGGCGTACCCGCTGCAGCACCCCGGCGCCAAGATGAAGAGCACCATCGTGATCCACGGGCCGCAGGGCACCGGCAAGAACATGTTCTTCGACGAGTACATGAAGCTGTTCGGTGACTACGGGCGCGTGTTGGACCAAGCGGCACTGGAAGACAAGTTCAACGACTGGGCCAGCCGCAAGCTGTTCCTGCTGGCCGACGAAGTGGTGGCGCGGACCGAGGTCTACCACCTGAAGAACAAGCTCAAGGCGCTGATCACCGGCGATCGCATCCGGATCAATCCAAAGAACATCCAAGCCTACGAAGAAGACAACCACGCCAACCTGGTGTTTCTGTCCAACGAGGCCATGCCTGTGGTGCTGGAGGAGGATGACCGCCGCCACGCCGTGATCTGGACACCTGAGAAGCTGACACAGGACTTCTATCTAGAAGTGATGGCGGAGATCCGCAACGGCGGCACCGCCGCGCTGCATGACTACCTGCTGCGCCTGGACCTGGGGGACTTCTCCAACGGCACCAATCCACCGATGACTGACGCCAAGCGGGAGCTGATCGGCTTGAGCCAGGACAGTCCACAGCGCTTTCTGGATGAGCTGTACGGGGGGGATATCCCTGGCGTCACGCCCCGGCCGGCGCTCTCGAAGGAATGGTATGAGCTCTACAAGGTCTGGTGCAGTAGAGAGGGCGTACGCCCTGCGCCGAACCCCAAGTTCGTCAATGCCTTGGTGCGCAAGCGCCAGATCACCCATCCCGACCGCGCGCGCAAGCGCTACGTGGTAGCGCAGACAACGCATGGGCCTCACGGCTTTCTGATGCTGGGGGCCATTGCGACTACTGACGGGCGCAGCGAGCAGACGTTCCTGGGCGACGAGGTGCAAGCCTTCCGCACTTCGTTCAACGACTACAGGGGGCGCGCATGAACACTGCGGCCGCTCGTGTGCGGGACGTGCGGGGACAAGTGCGGGACATGGTGCGGGCGTTCGCCCTACGGGCAGCAGGCGTGTGCGGGATGTGCGGGATAGCTGCCTCACGTGGGCGCGGGCGCGGGCGAAGTGATGTGCATATCAACGGCGCCTCGGTGACTCCACGCGCGTATAGGCTCCCGCACATCCCGCACGTCCCGCACATCGCTTGCAGCGCTTGGGTTTCGAGCATTTCTACGGCCGCACGCTACACCGCACATCCCGCACGGCTGCTCGCGCGCGCGTTTTCTTCCGTCATTGCCTGTTTGAAAGAAAAGAAGGAAGTGGACCTGTATGGCTTTTGAGGACGATGTGACGGTATCTGGCAAGGAACTGGCGGCGCTGATCGGCTGCCGCCCTTCCTACATCGTGGAGCTCAACAAGAAAGGGCGCCTGGTGCCGGTGAGCGAAGGAAAGGGCTACCTGCGCGACGCCTCCCTGGCGCTGTACGGACAGACCAGGGACCCTAGCTATGCCGCCGTCGCGGCCCGACATGCGCAGGCGCGTGGGGCGGCGCTGGGCGGAGCGGTGGACGTGGAGGATGGGGATGAGGAGGATGCCGACGGCGAGCAGGATGGTGGCGGGGGCAGCGCCGCACCAGCGACACCCGACGCGAAGCGAAAGGCCAAGGCGCTGGCAGACAAGGCTGAGATCGACGCCAAGGCGGCAGCGAGGGACTACGAGGTCAGCATGGGCAAGCTGCTTGACGCAGGCCAGGTTGAGCACGTACTGGCCGAGGCGGCGACAGCGATCCGAGTTGAGCTGGAGCGCATGGCCGACACACTTGCCCCGCAGCTGGCGGCCACCACCGACGAATCGCGTTGCCGCGAGCTGGTCTGGAATGAGGTGAGTCACGCGTTGGAAGAGATGAGCCGGGGCTTCAGAGTTGCGGCCGTTGCGGTGGCTGAATGACCGGGTCCGTCGCACAGCGGTTGGCTACCGTCCTCGCGCGGGCGCTTCAGCCGCGGCGGCCGCTGACAGTCTCTCAGTGGTGCGACGAACACATGCGCCTCTCTAGCAAGGGCAGCAGCAAGCCCGGAAGGTGGGTGACCGACCGTAACCCGCCGCTTCGGGAGCCGATGGACAACATGTCCGCGCGGAGCCCGGTCCATGATCAAGCCTGCAAGTTCCCCATCCAGTTCGGCAAGAGCCAGGTGGCAACCAACTCTATCGCGTACTGGATGGACTACGCCCCTGCGCCGATCATGTACGCGCTGCCGGGCGAGGCATCCATGAACAAGTGGGTGAACCAGAAGCTCAATCCGATGATCGAGGTGTGCCAGGCGGTGCGCAAAGCGCTGAGCAGCACCGCCAGCCGGGACAGCTCGAACCAGCGTACGTTTAAAGACTTCGCCGGCGGGCAGTTGTACGTCGAGCACATGGGTAGCCCCCAGCGCCTGAAATCCACGACCGTGAAGAACCTGGTGGTGGACGAAATCGACGAGGCGCCGCAGGTGCTGCTGACGGGCGACGACCCAGTCAAGATGCTGGACGGCCGCACGTCGTCTTTCCCCACCACATACAAACGCCTGTACATCAGTACCCCGGGCATCGCGGGGCTCAGCCGAATCGACAGGCTGTTCGAGAAGTCGGACCAGCGCCGATACCACGTGCCTTGCCCGCACTGCGGTCATTTCCAGCACCTGCAGTGGAGCGGTTTGCACTGGTCGCCCGACGCCAAGCATGCGTGGTATGGGTGCAGCGAGTGCGGCGCCTGCATCGAAGAGCATCACAAAACGGACATGATCGCCGCCGGCCGGTGGGTCGCTGCAAATCCTGACTCGCCCATCCGCGGCTACCACATCAACTGTCTCTACTATCAGTTCGGGCTGGGCCCGCGCTGGGTTGACCTGGTGCGCGAGTGGCTCGATGCGCAGAACGATCCGGCGGCGCTGAAGACCTTCATCAACGACCGACTGGCCGAGACGTGGGAAGACCCGAAGATGCGGTCGGTCAAGCACAACGTCATCGCCGACCGCGCCGAGCCGTACAGGCTTCGGCATGCGCCGCGCGGGGTTCTTGCTATCACTGTCGGCGTGGATACCCAAGACGGCCGTCTCGCCGTCCATATGATCGGCTGGGGCAGGGGAATGACGGCTTGGACGCTGGATTACGTCGAGCTGCAGGGAGACCCTGCGGAAGAGGCGGTATGGGTGGCGCTTACCGATCTGCTCAACCGTCCGATAGAACGTGAGGATGGTGTCTTGCTGCGGACTTTGGCGGTCGCAATCGACGCAGGCGGGCACCGCACTGAAGCCGTCAAAAACTACGTTCGGCAGCGGAAGGTAGCGCGTGTGATGTGCATTTTCGGCGCCGTTCCCAACAACGCACCGATTCTCTCCAAGGGCAAGTTGGCCGATGTGACGTGGAACGACAAGACCGACAAGCGGGGTATCACGATTCACCACGTAGGCACGGTGGCCGCCAAGCACTATCTCTACAGCCGGCTCGCGGCGGATGCTGAACGGCAAGCGGAAGCAAGGCTTGTTCGGTTCAGTGAAGAGCTGCCGTCCGAGTTCTATCCCGGCCTTGTGTCAGAGGTCTACAACCCGGTCAAGAATCGGTTTGAGAAACGCGTCGTGAGAAACGAGCCGCTGGATACCTGGGTTTACGCGTATGCCGCCGCGCACCATTCCGAGGTGCGCCTGCATCGCTACACCAAAACGGACTGGGATGCGCTGGAGGCTCGCCTGGCAGCGAGCGTCGCGAATTCGGATTCCCGTGAAACATCGAGTGTGCCTGCCAAGCCGGCAGTTGCGGATTCCCGTGGAACATCCAAGCCGGCTCGCCGCCGTGGCGGCTGGGCCGAGTCGAACTGAGGTCGCGATGGCAGAAGACATCAAAGCCGACGATCTGCTCGACCAGCTACGAGAATCCTACGTGGCCTCGATTCGGGCGGCAGAGCCAGGAATTCCTGCGCATGCCGCGCTCCAGATCGCAGACATGCTGGTGAGAGTGCAGTTGGACGTATTCGCCGGGAAGCGGGTTCGATATCGTTCCAAGGCAGAGTTCAACGGTGCGGCAGTGGCGGAGGATTGGGCGCGCGGATTGCCGGTTCAGGAAATCATGCGAAAGCACGGGTGCAGCCGGTCAGCGGCCTACAAACACCATCCCTCTCGACAAGCCGCAGCGGACTGAAAAAAAGTCCACGGCGCGCCATGACCGTGGACTGTGACATGTATATCTTTCCTATCCATGTCGAACACACAGCAACGACTGGACGCCTACCTGGCAGCTGAAGCCCGCATTCTGACGGCAGGCTTCAGCGTGCGCTTTGATCAACGCCAGAGGCAAGAGGCGGAGCTCGCCGAGATCCGAAAGGCTATCCGAGAGCTCGAGGCCAGGCTCGCGGCAGAGCGCGGTCGTGGCGGTAGCGGCGGCAGCCTTCGCTACCGGACGGCGGTTTTCAATGGCTAAGCCAAACGCACTGGAGCGTGGCATTGCGGTGTTCGCGCCGCGCTATGCCGCACGTCGAATGTTTGCGCGCCAGGTCATGGCTGCCTATGAAGGTGGCCGGTCGACCAAGCGCCGCAGAAAGAGCCGGGACAACAGCACCAGCGAGCGGATGGTCGTCCGCGACGCTGCAACCGTGCGCGCAACAGTCCGTGATCTGGAGCGCAACTACGACCTGGTCGATGGTGCGCTCAGTACTCTGGTTCGCAATATCGTCGGTTCGTCAGGTATCAGCATTGAGCCGACGCCGCGCGACGGCCGGGCCGGAAGCAACTATGACAACATCGACGATGACTTCTCGCGGCAGCTGCTGAACCTCTGGCGTCAGTGGTGTGTCTCGCCGGACGTGACCCGGACGATGAGCTGGGTGCAGTGCCAGGAGCTTGCCTGCCGCAGCTGGCTGCGCGACGGTGAGCAGTTCACTCAGTTGGTGGAAGGGGCAGCAAAGTACATCACCCATGCGACGGCGGTGCCGCTGTCCATCGAGCTGTTGGAAGCCGACGTAGTGCCGCTGGAGTACGACGATGCCGAAAAGCGCATCAGCGCCGGCATCCAGCGCAATGAATGGGGGCAGCCCATTGCGTTCATGGTCTACAAGAACCACCCCGGCAATGGCGGCTGGAGCAGTATCGAAGCGCTGAAGTCTGTGCCGGCTCAGCGCTTCCTGCATCTCGCGGTTCGCAAGCGCCTATCTGGCCTGCGCGGTATCAGCCTGTTTGCCAGTGCCATCGATCGCCTGATCGATATTAAGGACTACGAGGAATCCGAGCGTGTTGCCGCCCGGATCGCTGCTCGTATTGCCGCTTACATCAAGCGTGACAAGGACATGGAGTTCGCGCCGTTGCAGACGGCGGATGGCCAGCCGCAACTGCCCGAAGAGCGGGACTTTCTGCTGGAGGCGGGCGCCATCTTCACTGAGACGCTGCCGGGTGAATCGATTGAGATGATCAACCCGAACCGCCCGAACACTGCCCTGGAGCGTTTCCGGATGGCGATGATGCGCGCCGTGTCGCGCGCCATCCAGCTCAGCTACTCCAGTATGTCCGGGGACTACGACGGCACTTACAGCGCCCAACGTCAGGAGCTGGTGGAGGCATTCGACGGGTACCGGATGATGACCGGCCAGTTCGTGTCCCGTTTCGTGCAGCCGATCTGGGAGCGATTCGTACAGATGGCCATCGCCTCTGGACAGCTGAAGGTGCCGGCGCACATCCGGCCGGAGACCGTCGCCCAGGCGAACTTCCGTGGCCCAAAGATGCCGTGGATCGATCCCGGTCGTGAGGCTGACGGCCTCATGAAGCTGGCCCGCGGTGGCTGGCAGTCCGTGACGCAGGGCATTGCCGAGCGCGGCGGCCGCGTGCAGGACACCTACGAGGAAATCTCGCGCGAGCGGAAGCTGGCCGAAGAGCTCGGCTTGGTGTTCGACAGCGATGCCCGCTACACCAGCGGTGCGGGTGTCACTCAAGCCCGGACGGGCGAGGCGACATATCCGGATGCCGACGATACCGGCCGCCGTGAAGAGAACGGAAACCAGCGGCAGCGCGCATCGCGCTCCCGCCCGACCAGTACCGGAGACCACCCCTGATGAAAACCTCGCCGCTCTCCAGCGCCATCCTGGCATCCCAGGCATTCGTTTCCACTGTTCCGCAGGCAGGGCCGCGCGACGCGCCGGCGCGTCCGAAGATTGAGCCGCTGATGCGGCTTCAGCCCGTTGCCGAATCCGACGGTGTCTACGAGCTGCTGATCTACGGTGACATCGGTGAGTGCTGGTGGACCGAATCGGTTACCGCGCAGTCCGTGGCCCAGCAGCTCAATGACCTCGACAGCACGGTCGCGACCATCAATGTGCGCATCAACAGCTACGGCGGTAGCGTTGCTGACGGCTTGGCAATCTACAACGCTCTCAAGCGGCACAAGGCGGCCAAGGCGGTCACCGTCGACGGTGTGGCAATGTCCAGTGCGTCGCTGATTGCAATGGCCGGCGACACCGTGAGCATGCCGGCCACGTCGATCTTGATGATTCACGCGCCGTGGGGAGGCGTGTATGGGAACGCCAAAGAGCTGCGCCAGTACGCCGATGTACTCGATACGTTCAGCGCCTCGATGGCCGACGCGTACGTAAAGAAGTCGGGCAAGTCCAAGGAGGAGATCCTTGGGCTACTGCAGGACGGCGAAGATCACTACTACACCGGCGAAGAAGCCGTAGCGGCCGGTTTCGCCGATGCGGTGGACTCCGACGCCCAGGAAGAGGCCGACCCGGATGAGCAGGCCCGCGCCTTTGCCGCTTCCCTGGCGCAGCGTGTCACCGCGCGTGGCGCCTCGGCGAAGTACGCCAACCTGTCGTTCGCCGCCGCACTGCGGGCACCGCGTGCCTCGGTCATCGCGCGGGCGGCAAGCGCCGCCCATGCGCCCCACGACACATCGAATCCGCCGGCCGAACCGGCCGCGAACACCCCGCCGGCGGATGCCGGTAATCCCTCCGGAGACAACACCATGCTCACCCCCGAACAGAAGCAGGCACTGGCGGCTCGCCGCGAGGCCATCCGTGCGCAGTTCGCGCCGTTCCAGAACCGCGCCGATCTGAACCAGGCTGCCCTGGCTACCCTGCAGCGCGACTGCGAAGACGACACCGATCTGACCGTCGAGGCGGTCGGCACCAAGTTGCTGGCGTTCCTGGGCACTGCCACGCCCTCGGCGGCCGGTGCGCCGTCCTCCGCCCCGGTGGGCCAGCTCAGCGAGGACGAAACGAAGACCTACCGCGACGGTGCGATCGCCGCGCTGATGCACCGTACCAACCCGGCCGCGCACAAGCTGGACGGTCCGGCCGCCAACTTCCGTGGCATGGACCTGCAGGATATGGCGCGTGACGCGCTGGCTCGTGCGGGTCACAGCCCGAAGGGGATGTCCAAGCAGGAGATCGCGGTCAAAGCGCTGCAGTCCACCAGCGACTTCCCGGCGATCCTGGGCAACGTCGTCAACCGCAGCCTGCGCGCCGGCTACGAGGGTACCCAGCGCACCTTCGTGGCTTTCAGCCGCCAGGCCACCCTGCCGGACTTCAAGGAAATCACCCGTGGGCAGCTGAGCGGCGCGCCGTCGCTGAAGCGCGTCCCGGAGGGGGGCGAGTACGAGCAGGGCACCATCGGTGAAGGCGCAGAGAAGTACGCGGTCCAGAAGTACGGCCGGATCGTTGCCCTCACGTGGGAAACCATCGTCAACGATGATCTGGATGCGCTCAGCCGCATTCCGTTCGCCTTCGGTGCGAGTGCTGCCGATCTGGAGTCGGACCTGGTCTACGCAATCCTGACCGGCAACCCGAATATGGCTGACGGCAAGGCGCTGTTCCACGCTGCCCACGGCAATCTCGGCGCTGCCGCTGCACTGGCCGACGCGCTGGATCGGAGCAAGCCCAACCCGCTGTCGAAGATGCGGGAGAAGATGACCCTGCAGAAGGGTTTGGATGGCCGCTACATCAGCGTGCGTCCGAAGTTCCTCATCGTACCGCCGGGCCTGGAAGAGGTGGCGCTCAAGGTGACCAGCGCTGCGATCATCGCGGGCAAGGGTGCCGACCTGAATGTCACGGGTGTGACGCTGACGCCCATCGTGGAGCCGCGCCTGCATGACGGCAGCGAAACCGCCTGGTACGGCGCCGCCGAGCCGGGCGTGATTGACACCATCGAGTACGGCTATCTCGAAGGCCACGAGGGCGTGTTCACCGAAACCAAGCAGGGCTTCGAAGTCGACGGCCTGCAGGTGAAGTGCCGCCACATCTTCGGTGCCAAGGCCATCGACTACCGCGGCCTCTTCATGAACCCCGGCCAGTAATCCCCAGGGCACGGACTGCGGTCCGTGTCTTCCCTTGAATACGGAGCAGAGTCATGAAGAACGCACATAGCAGCGGTGACACGATCACCATCCCGGCCCCGGCCGACGTGAAGTCGGGCGTCCCGTTCATCTATGGATCGTCGCTGGCGGTGCCGGTTACCGATGCCAAGCTCGGCGACCTGGTTGCGGTCCAGATCGAGCGGGCTTTCACCTTCCCGAAGCTCGCCGCTGCCGTCGTCCCCGGTGGCGCGAAGCTGCACTGGGACGTGCAGGGCGGCCAGTTCATCGTCGCCGGCGCCGACGTCGGCGATCTGGAGAACTGCGCGATCGCCATCGGTGCCGCCGGCGTGAATGAAACCACCGTTGTGGCCAAGCTGCTGCCGGGTGTGGGCACGGTCAAGGCGTAAGAACCAGCCCACCACCGCACACATATGCCCGGGTGGCGTGTGCGGTGGTGGTGCTTTCACGAACACAGGGGGATCGATGAGCAGCACTGATGCAAACGCCCAGCTCGACCGGGCCATGAACGGCAAGTTTGCCTCTGTGGCGCTCAAGGTCGCCATCTTCGCGCTGCCCTTCGTGCTGACGGTCGCCGGCAGCGTGGTGAGCTGGATGCTCAACGACATCCGCAGCATTCAGGCAGAGCAGGGCAAGGGGCTCCAGCAGGTAACCAGCGACGTGCAGGTGGTCAACGCGAAGCTGGATAACGGGGTGATCTGGCGGATTGCCGAGCTGGAACGTCGTCTCAACACCGTGGAACAGGCGCAGAAAACACCATGAATCGCATCCTCTCGTTCTTCAGCCGCTGGCAGGAATTCATCGTATGGCTGCCGGCGCTGGTCTTCCTGGCGCTGCTCGGCTGGATTCTGCTGGGCGCGCTGGACCGCACCGTCGGTGCGGACGTATTGGCGCAGCTGCTGCAGTTGCCGATCTCCGCCGCGTACCTCGCGACCGCATGCGCGGCTGCTTGGCTGTTCAAACGCACCTATCTGTTCGACCTCAACGAAAAGGACGAGCAGCGTCTTCACGATGCAGCCTGCCGCGGCGATGCGTCGGCGTGGCGGGTGCTGTTGCTGGATCGTGCTGAGTGGCTCTGCCTGGTCGGGCTGTTCGTCGCCTTCTTCTGGATCGCCCGATGAGTCGTCGCCGCCTTCTTCTCGCCCTGCTGGTCGTCGCGCTCACGGCGTGCGGTCAGGTCCCGGTGGCCGCACCCATCCCGGCCTCGGTCCCGGTCGCCGCGCCGGCGGCAGCCTTCGCCGAGGTGCGTGCAGAGGTGACTGACGCCGCTGCCCCCGCGGTTGCATCAGCCCACGAGTCCACCTCGGCGGCAGTGATGCCAGTGGTCGTGGCGCTTCAGGAGGTGGTACAGGAGGTGATGCCACCGGCGGCCAGCACTGCCCAGGCGTCGGTCATCTCCCCGGCTGCTGTTGCGCTGATCATCCGCTGGGAGGTGGGCAGCCAAGCGCTGTACACGCGGCGCTATGAGTCGCCCATCTGGCCGGGTGGCGCGTCAGGTGTGACGTGGGGCGTCGGCTATGACGGTGGCCACCAGACGCGGCAGCAGATCGGGGTGGACTGGTCCGCCCTGGGAGCGGCGTCCCGCCTGCAAGCGACCGCTGGCATTACCGGGCTTGCCGCGCAACCGGTGGTGCGTGATCTCCGCGACGTGCGCGTTCCGTTCGGGCTGGCAAGTGATGTGTTCGGCGTGGCCTCGCTCCCTCGGTATCACTCCGGTGCGCGACGAGCGTTCGGTGCCGACGGGTTCGATGCGCTGCCCGCTGATGCCCGCGGTGCGCTGGTCTCCCTGGTCTACAACCGCGGTGCGTCGATGACCGGGCCGGCACGTGCGGAAATGCGCGCAATCCGCGATGTGTGCCTGCCCGGCACGGACGTGCATTGCATCGCGCGCCAGATTCGTCAGATGTGCCGACTGTGGCGCGGCACCAATCTGGAGGCAGGGCTTTGTGGTCGTCGTGAGGATGAAGCCGGCTTGACGGAGCGTGCGCGATGAAGCTGCCCTCGGTGGTCGCAGTGAAGCCGCTCTGGTGGGTCATCGGGGTTCTTGCCCTGGCCGTGGTCGCGCTGTCCGTCTCCCTTGTCGTTGTGCGCGCCAATGCCCGCGCTTCGGTCGCCACCTATGCGGGCGCTGGCGCTGCCTGTGCTGCCCAGAGGGAGGGCGCCACCACGCGCGTGGCGGAGCTGGTGTCAGCCAATGCCGGCTACGGCCGCGCTGTGGCCGTGCTGCAGGCCGAGCTAACGTTGGCGCAGAAGCAGGCGGCCACGCTCAAGCAGCAGAGCGACAGCGCGGTAGCTGCGGCCGAGGCCCGTGAAGCGGACGCCAATCGGACGCTGAAGCAGTTCATGGATCGCTATGCCGGCCAAGCGCGTGAGACGCGCTGTGCGCTGGCCCTGACCGAAGTGGAGGCATCATGCCCAGCATTCTCCGGCTACTGAGCATCGTGGCGCTCGCTGCTCTGCCTGCTGCCTGTGGACTGACAAAGCCCAGCGCAAGCCCGGTGCAGTGCGCCGTGGCCCCTGAACCTGTCGTGGTGGAGCGACGCGTATACGTGACGATCCCCGCCGCGCTCACCCGCACCGAGGCTGTGCCGGAAGGTCCGATCGCGCAGTGCTTCGATGTTGCCGCGCAACGCCGGGCGGTCATAGAGCGTCTCAATGGACGGGCCGAGCAGGTACGCGCTATCCAAGGCGCTGAGGTCAAGCCGTGAGTAGCATCAAGATTTCCGTTGATGCGGACAACATGCTGGGCCGCCAGTTTGACCAGCTGGAGCGGCAGAACCTGCCGTTCGCGATTGTGCAGGCGTGCAACGCGACGGCTTTCGAGGTTCGCAAGCAGTGGCAGGATGCCTCCGGACGCGTGTTCGACCGACCCACTCGGATGACGCAGAACGCTGCGCAGTACCGAAAGGCGACGAAAGACCGCCTCTATGCAGACGTGTACTTGCGCGACGAGGCATCCGGCGGCAATCCCCCAGCGAAGTACCTGCTGCCTCAAGTGGAGGGTGGTACGCGTCGTAAGAAGGGCTTCGAGGTGCTGCTGCAGCAGAAGGGTGCAATGCCGGCAGGCATGTTCGCCGTGGCCGGCGACGGTGCCGACCTGGACCAGAACGGCAATGTTCGCCCGCGCCAGGTAAGCCAGATCCTTTCCCAACTGGGTGCCCGACAGGACAAGTACCAGAATCAGACAGAGAAGAGCACCGCTCGGCGTCGCAACAAGCGCCGCCGGGGTGGCGAGTATTTCGCGATGCAAACCCCTCGAGGAAAGCTCCGGCCGGGTATCTATGAGCGCATAACCACCGCCTTCGGATCAGCGGTGCGCAGCATCTTCATCTTCACCCGTGGGGCCGCCTACCAGCCCCGCTTCAACATCTTTGGCCTTGCCCAGCGGACTTGGAACAGATTGATGCCGTTCCACTTCAACCGCGAGCTGGCCAAGGCCATTGAGACTTCCAAGTACCGGGGGCGTGGATGAGTCAGAAAGCATTTCTTGCTGCATTCGACGCCGCTGTGGTTGGCTCCTTCAAAGGGGCGGGGCTGGCCGATGCCGCGCTGTACTTCGCGCCGGCGGCCCCACAGGGCGCTGGAGTGGCGTGCGATGTGATGATTGACCGGGGCGTTCAAGGCTGGGGCGACGACCCGATGCCTGTCGCAGCTGACAGCATCACCGTTCGCTTCCAGCGCGCCCAGGTGGTGCCGGAGATGGGCGGCATCCTGGATGTGGACGGTGACCGCTACCGGGTGGGTGAACTGCTCAACGATGACGGATCGATGATCCGCAGGGCGGTGAGCCGTGTCTGAGCACATCACAAGCCCGCGCCGCCAGCTGCTGGAAGGGTTTGGCGCCAACCTGCGGGCGATCCAGAAGGACGGAGGTTGGCGTACCGATATCGGCCTGGCCGTCAGCCTGGAGCCGTCGCAGCTGGATCCATCGCTCGTGGAAGAAGGCCTGGCGATCTACATCCAGCGGCAGGAGCGCGCGGGCAGTGGTGCCGTTGAGCGCACTCACCGCCTGACTACCGTTGGGCTGATCGTCAAGCGCCGTGCGCGTGCCGCGGCAGAAGAGCGGCTCGACGACGTCCTCGATGACATCGAGACGGCCTTGACCGATCGCCAGTCCGCGTGGCCGCGAGGCTACAGCGCGCCGGTGTTCCAAAGCATGGAGCCACTGCGCGCCCCCCCTGGCGAGGACTGGGTGGGCGCACTCCTGATCTACACCAGCAACATCCCCATTCGTTGACGCCGCCCAGCGGCACTACCTGGAGAAACACCCCATGAAAGACCATAGCTACCTGGGCAGCGGCAAGCTCTTCATTCGCGAGTACGGTGCTGCGGCGCCCTTCGTGGAAGTGGGCAACGTGTCCGCGCTGACCTTCAGTCCCCAGACCAACACGATTACCCTGGCCGACCACACCCAGCCCGGCGGCGGCGAGCGCAACCGGGTGGATCGGCTTACCGGCGTGGAGGTGGCCTATACGTTTCACGACTTCGCGCCGTCGAACTTCGCCACGGCGCTGCGTGGCACGGTCCAGAATGTTGTCAGTGGCAACGTGGTGGATGAGCCGGCCGTCGCCTACAAGGCGGGCTTCCTTCCGCTGAAGCGGATTGCCATCAGCATCACCTCGGTGAAGGCCGGTACCGAGGCGCTGCAGGAAGGTGTGGACTACATCTTCCAGGACGGCGGCTTGTACATCCCCGCCGACAGCGGGGCGCCGGATGTCGAGGGCGGTGTGCCGAACATCAGTGTGAGCTATGCCAGCCCGGCTACTGCGGTGGTGCAGGCTCTGGTCAACTCGTCCAAGCAGTACGAGCTGCTGTTCCACGGTTTGAACGAAGCGCAGAGCGGTAAGCCGGTGCGCGTGCGTGCCCATAAGGTCAGCGGTGGCGTGATGGCGCAGCTGGGCCTTATCGGTGACGAGTACGGCGCCGGCGAGGTCACGGGCGCGCTGCTCTCCGACACGAGTAAGGGGGCCGGCCTGTCCAAGTACTTCAGCGTAGAGCAGGAGGTGGTGGCGTGACCCAAGTCGCTACCGACGCTCTGGAGGTGCTGGCCCCGGCCGGCGCCGACGTCCGCTTCCGGGGCGACGTCCTGACCATCCTGCCGGTGTCGGTTGGAGTCATTCCGCAGCTGGTACGCCTCCTGCGTCCGGTACTGGCGAGCCTGGACACCAACCCCGCCGACGCAGCGGGCATCGAGATTACCTCCGATCTGGTGATGGAGCTGGTGGTTGACCACGCGCCGGCGCTGTTTGAAGCCACGGCGCTGTGTGCGGGCAAGCCGCGTGGCTACATAGAGGGCGCCGACCCGGCCGACTTCATTGCCCTGGCGCTGAAGGTGGTTGAGGTCAACCGGGATTTTTTTATTCAGCGGATCGCTCCGCTCCTGGGAGGCCTGCTGGCGGCGGTGCGTGGGGCTGGGCGGACACCGTTCAGCTCCTGATCGAGCACGGCCACAGCTTCAGCGAGATCCGGCAGTACACCCTCGCCCAGGTTGCTGCGTTTACTGAGGCGGCGGAGCGAGCCAGGCGCCGGGGCTTGGCCGACGAGCTGATGAACCTGCGCGTAGCGCAGCACGACAACTCCGAGTTCCAGGCGTACATGAAGACACTGGTGGACTGATATGGCAGGCAACGACCCCAACTTGCGCGTTCGCATCTCGGCGGACATTAACGACATCAAGCAGGGTCTGGCGTTGGTGCGTCAGGAGGTGTCCAAGTTCCGCAACGAGGCCGCGAAAGCTGTTGACCTGAGCGGGGTAACCGAAGGCTTCACGAACCTTCGGAACTTGATTGGAGGGTTGTTCGCTGGCGTCACGGTGGGGAGCGTCTTCACCTCCATCATTACCGAGACCCGCGAGGCCGCCGACGAGCTGGCCCAGCTTCAGGCGGTGCTGAAGTCCACCGGGCAGCAGGCTGGCTATAGTCAGCAGCAGCTGCTGGACATGGCCAGCAGCATGGCGTCGACCACGACGCTTGCGGCCGGCGACATCGTGCGCGCGCAGACGCGCCTGCTGTCGTACACGGGAATTGTCGGTGAAGTCTTCCCGCGTGCGCTGCAGACGGCCATCGATCAGTCGGTGCGGCTGGGCGAGAGCGTAGAACAGTCCGCAGAGACTGTCGGCAAGGCGCTGGACAAGCCGTCTCAAGGCGTCACTGCGCTGACCAAGCAGGGGTTCAAGTTCACCGAGCAGCAACGGGAGCAGATGAAAGTCCTTGAGGCCAGCGGACGCATTGGCGCAGCGCAAGCCATCGTGCTGGACGCGATGTCTGAAAGCTACGCGGGTGCTGCCGCGTCTGCTCGGGATACCTTCGGGGGCGCGATCACGGCAATTGGGAATGCGCTTCGCGACCTTCTCGATGGATCCAGCGGGGCTGGCCTGGCTTCCGCAACTTCAGGGTTGAACGAGCTGGTGCGGTCCCTGTCCGGACCGGAAGTGAAGCTGGCGTTCGCAGACCTCTCCCGTTCGGTACTGGAGCTGGTGGGCGCATTCGCGCAATTCATCGCCCAGGATGGCGCGAGGGCAATGCGTGTTCTGATCGAAGTGGCGGCCTTGCTTGCCCGAAACATTGATGTGCTTGTGGTGGCAGTTGGCACGGCCTTAGCGGCACGAGCCGTGCCTCTGGCCATCGCGGGAGTGCAGGCTCTCATTGTATGGCTGACGAGCCTTCGCGCAGGCATGGTGGCTGCGACAGCATCCGCCGCTGGCCTGCGCGCCGCCTTCGCAACGATGGGCGGTCCCATCACGCTAGCGATTACAGCTCTCTCTACTGCGCTCTACTACCTTTACCAGCGTACCGAACAGGCGACAGCTGCAGCGGAGGCGCACGCGGAAGCGCTACGTCTCAACGCAGAGATGGCCAAGGTCAGCAAGGGTGAAGCTCTGGCCGAGGCGCGGGCGAAGCGCACTCAGGCACAAGAGACCTTGAAGGCGGCCCAAGCGATTGTTGCGGAGCGCATGGCTCGCCTGCAAGACACCATGTCGCCCTACGCTCGCGGCGGCGACCGAGGCGATGGCGCTGGGTTGGCTGCGGCCACCAACTACCAACGTGCGCAGGCGCAGGCGGATCAGGCTAAGCAGCAGCTCGAGGACTGGGGTAAGCAGATTGAGAAGCTGGCGGGGGAGATTGCCGACGAGACGGTGGCCGCCCAGGCAGAATCGACAGCGGGCGCTGTCGGTGGCGCTGCCAAGGCGATGGCGCGTTCCAACGAGCTGCTGCTCGATACGGCGCGTCGTGCCCTGGCTGAGCTGGACAAGCTGTACGCCGAGAACGCCATCTCCATCGAAAGCTACTTCAGCAAGCGAACAGCGCTCCAGCTCAAGACCATCGACCTACAGCTGGACCAGGCCCGTGCAGAGCAGGCCGCGACCAAGGACTCAGAAGGGCGTCGGCGGCTGGAGGAGCAGATCGTCAAGTTGCAGCGGGATCGTGGGGAGCTGGGCGTCGCGGCGGCCACGGAGCAGGCCAAGGCAGAAAAGACGCTGGCAGCCTCGCTGGCTCAGGTCACTGCGCGGCTTCAGGAGTTGGACGGGAACACCGGCGCCAGCCAGCGCGCCCAGCTGGAGGCGCAGTACGCTGAACTGTTTGCACGGCTGCGCGCGGAGGGGGACGCCACTGGCCAGGCGTTGGTGACGAGCCTGATCGATCGCCTGGTCGCAAAGGCAAAGAGTGAAGAGCTACGCGGGGCGCTGGAGCGGATCACATCAACCCTGAAATCCACCGAGAGTAGCGTTGGTGCGCAGGTGAGTGCCGGCATGCTGGGCTACGGCGAGGGCGAGAGGCTGCTTGCCGCTGCACGCGCCAAAGCGCTGGCCGATATGCGGGAGCTTCGTGCCACCGCGGTTGAGGCGATGTCTGCGTACACAAAGGGATCTCCCCAGCAGGTAGCCGCGTTGGATGGTTTGCGGGAGCTCGACGAACAGATTGCCCAGGTGGTTCAGTCTCAGAACGTGTGGAGGCAGAAGGTGCAGGACACGACCGCCGGCGCCTTCGGGGACTTCCTGGCGGATCTATCCACTGGTGCGAAAGGTTTCAAGGACGCGTTCAACGACATGGTGAAGAGCTTCGTCAGCGGCGTGGCCCGCATGCTTGCTCAGGAGGCCGCCTTACGAGTGGTCCAATCCCTCTTCAGTACGTCCGGCGGGGGCATCTTCGGGGGTGGAGGCGGCGCCGCCGCCGGCGCCGGTGTAAGCGTTAGCAAGTTCCACACGGGTGGCAAGGTCGGCAACGGCGGTGGGACCCGTGTGCACCTGCCGGTCGGCCCTCTGGTCTTCGGCAACGCGCCGCGCTTCCACACTGGCGGGGGCTTCGGTCTGCGATCGGATGAGCGCACTGCGATCCTGCAGACCGGCGAGCGCGTGCTGAACCGCCGGCAGACGGCTGCGTATGACTCCGGCCGAACCGGCGCAGGGCGCGTGCGCGTGGAGATCGTGAACAACGGTCCGCCTGCCAAGGTGGACGATGCCAGCATGGGCAAGGGAGCCGATGGCGACCAAATGCTGCGCTTGGTCATCAGCGCCGTTGCCGACGACGTGGCCAATGGTGGGGCGGTCGGCCAAGCCGGTGTCGCTCGGTACGGCTGGAGGGAAAGCACTTGAGCGCACTACCCGCAGGCACCCTGATGCAGATGGAGGGGTTGGCAGAGAGTATTTCCGCCTCGGTTGAGCGTACGCCAATGGAACGTGGAGTCGCGAAGCAGCGACTGCTGAACACTCAGGTTCTGTGCAAGTTCAACGCTACCCTTTACTTCGCCAACTCCGACGCGGCCGATTCATTTATCGACTGGTATCTGGACGATATCCGCTGCATCGGATGGTTCGAGGTGCGCAACCCGCGAAACGGGAAGCTTCTGACCGTGAGGTTCGAGGAAGGAAAGGTTGGCGACCTCAGTCCGGTGGATGACAGCGCCTACGACAGCCGCCGCGCGGTGGTCATGGAGTACATTCGATGAGCACCTTCACGGAACGTAAGCAGCGCGTCACCGACACCAGTGGAACGCTCCTGTTCCTGACCGTCGCAGCGCCGTCGTTGCCTGGTCCGCTTCGGATCGTCAACGATACGCAGGACTGGGTCAGCCAGGGCGTCGTCTACTTGGGCGTGCCTTTCAGTTTCAAGTTGCCCGACGACACACGCGGCCAGTCGCCGCGCGCGCAGCTCGTGCTGGACAACGTCGGCCGGGGTATCTCCGAGGACCTGGAGTCGCTCGGCCCAAACGAGCTGATGATGGCGCGGCTGATGGTCAGCGATCGTGCCCAGCCCAACGTGTACGAGAGGGACTTCTACTTGCCGGTCACCCAGGTGGTCGTCAGTGGCGCCACCGCTACGGCGCAGTGCGGCGTTGACTACCTGATGCGGCAGCAAGCCGTGCGTCTGCGCGCCAACCCGTTCACCTTGCCGGGGATCTTCTGATGCGGTTGGCGGAGATTGAGGCGTTGGTGGGGGTGCCGTATTCCGAGGATGCCTGCGACTGCGCCGATTTTGTGGTGCTGGTCCAGCAGCAGCTGTTCGGCCGAGCGGTGCAGCTGCCCAGCGGCCGCCCGCGTGGCGCGGCCGGGCAGGCGGTGATTGGCGAGCTGTCCAGACCGTACGGCACCGCGGTGCCGGCGCCGAGCGATGGCGACCTGGTGCTGATGACCGACCACGGCATGAGGCGTCCTGGCCATGCCGGCGTCTACTTCCATCTGGCCCACGAAGGCTGGGTGCTGCACTCCAACGAGAAAAACGGTTGCAGCGTGCTGCACCGCGTTCGTGACTTGCCGGATTTCGGCTTGAGGATTGAGGGGTATTACCGATGGGTCTGATGAACGCCACCACGCCACTGATCGTCACCCCGCATCCGGTGACGCTGGAGGGGCAGCGCACCGTGGCCGCCGAGCTGCTGGTGGGCGAGCGCCTGGGCGCTTTCCTTGCCCGCACCGTGCCGGACTACGACGGCGACCTGTGGGAGGTGCGAATCAACGGCGTTCTGGTGCCGCACGAGGTGATGGATCGCGTGCGACCGAAGGGCGGAGCCGTGATCGAAGTGCGCGGTGTGGTGAAGAAGGCCGCGCTGATGATCGTCGCGCTGGTCGCGCTGACCATCTTCACGGCTGGCGTGGGTACAGCGATTCTGGCGGCTGGGTACGGCGCCGCTGTTGCGGGTTTGGCACAGGCGGCGGTTTACGCCGTTGGCTCTTTGCTGATCAACAAGGTGCTGGGGCCGAAGCGCCCGAAGCCCAGCGTAAGCGACGCCAGCGCGGTCTACACGCTTGGTGCTGCTCGGAATCAGCCGCGCCCCTACGAGCCGTTGCCGCTGCTACTCGGTGGACCCTTGCGCATCGCGCCTGACGTGGCCAGCAACCCGTACACGTGGTACGAGGCGGACGACCAGTACATGGCGTTCGTTCTGACGCCGGGGATCAACGTGGGCAGGGTGGAGGCGCTGCACAACGGCGACGCGCTGTTGTCCTCCTACGAGGGGGCGACGGTCTGGCACAACGGCTTCTCCGGCATGCCCAGCGAGGACATCCCGCTGTACAGCAATGCCGACACCATCACCGGTGGTGCACTGGAGGCGGAGAAGGGTGTTCCCAGCGCGTGGGTGCAGCGGACGAGCAGCACGAACACCATCCGCCTGAAGGTGGACGTGGACTTCATGTTGTTCGACGTCACCAGCAAGGGAAAGCCCAAGGACAACCAGGAGACCATCGAGGTTCAGTACAGGGTTGTGGGCGCTACCAACTGGATGGCGTTTGGCTCCTACGCCATCACCAGCCGCTCGCAGAAGCAGCAGCGCCGCAGCTACTCGCTGGACGTGCACGAGGGCCAGTATGACGTGCGGGTGCGCATTGCCGGCCGCAACACCGATGGCAGCGGCGCCACCAGCGACTTCACCTGGTCCACGCTGACCAGCATCCAGAGGGACACCGCCAACTACGCGGGGATCTCGCGCATCGGCATCCGCATCAAGGCGACCGGTCAACTAAACGGCCAGCCGGATGAGATCCGCTGCGTGGCGCACTGCGTGCCGGTACCGGTGTGGACGGCCGGCGGCTGGGTCACCCAGGAAACCAACAACTGCGGCGCGCTGATCCTGGCCTACGCCCGTGGATTCCGCGATGAGGACGGCAAGCTGATCGGGGGCATCGGACTGGACGATGTTCAGATCGACATCGAGGCGCTCAAGGCGTTCATGCTGTTCTGTCAGGACAACGCCTATGGCTACGCCCACTACCTCAAAGACGTGCGCAACCACGACGACGCGCTGAACGCCGTGGCACTCGCTGGCTTCGGCCAGATCAGCTGGGCGGGTGGCCGGCTGTCGGTCGTATGGGCCGGTGCCGAGCAGCCGCTGTCTGGCGTGGTCAACATGGCCACGATCAAGAAAGGCCAGTTCCAGGTGGGCTACACCCTGGCCAACGCCGCCGATGGGATCGAGTACAGCTACTACGATGCCACCGACTGGACCACGAAAACACTGCGCGTCGCCGCGCCGGGCGTGACCACCATGCTCAACCCCGCGACGGTGCAGGGCGAGGGCATCACCAACGAGGCGCACGCCGCACGCATGGCGCGCTACCACCTGGCGCAGTCGCTGTTCCAGTACAAGGACATCAGCTACAGCACCGACATCGAGCACCTGAGCTACCGCCGTCTGTCGGTGCTTGCGCTGCAGCACGACCTGACGCAATGGGGCTGTGGTGGCCGGCTGGTTGCGGCGAGCGTGGAAGGTGGAGTGGTCACCCTGCAGCTTGACGAGCCGGTTCCCGCCCCGACCGGGAGCAACGCATGGATCGGCCTGCGCATCCCGGGCGAGCGGGTGTACCGGGTGTTCGCTGTCCAGCCGTTCACCGGCACCAGCGACACGCTGCGCCTGACCGGGGTCTGGCCGGCGGATGCCCCGTTGCCCGGTGCCGCTGCGGGAAATCCTGCCCACGACACCATCTGGATCTACGATTTCAAGCAGACCCCGGGCTATCGGGTGCGCGTAACCGCGATCGAGCCGGAGAGCGATCTCAAGGGCGCCAAGGTCTCTGTGGTGCCGGAGCCGCCGGAGTTCTGGACCTACGTGCTCACGGGCGAGTACACCCCGCCGGCCAACACGAACCCGATCATCAGCCGGCCCATCGCCAGCGGCCTGGCCGTGACCGAGCAGCAGGTGGTGCAGGGCGACACCGTGTTCACCGAGCTGACCGTCACCTTTGGCATCAGCGGCCCGGTGGGCAACGTGGTCATCCTGGCGGCCGGGAGCGATGGGGTGCTGTCCGAAGTGGCCCAGACGGCCACTCGGACCGCCACGTGGCGCATCAGCCGCGCTGACCAGTACACGGTGTTGGTGCGGCCCTTCAGTCCGGACGGGCAGGTGGGTGTTTCGGCTTCGGTGACCTACATCACCGCCGGCGCCGACGTGCCGCCGCAGCTGGTCGACTTCTTCGACGTTGACGAGATGTCGGGGGGTGTCCGCATGTACACCTGGGGGTTCTTGTCCGAGTCCATCCAGTCGCCCGACTTCGCCGGCGTGGAGGTGCGCTACCTGCCGGGTACGGTGGCGCAGCCGGACTGGACGGCCATGACGCCCATCGGCGAGGGCGGCTACCACACGGTGCCGTTCGAGGCGGTCGTACCGGCGTCGGGCGCCTGGACCTTCGCTTGCCGCTCGCGCAACACCGCCGGCGAGCTGTCGACCGGCATGCGTGTGGTTTCCAGGCAGCTGGGGCGGAACCTCGGCGAGCAGATGCAGGAGACCTGGGAAGAGGCCGAACGGGCGAACCAGCGCATCGGCCAGGAGATCATCGATCGCTTGGCCGGGGACGTGGCGGCCATCAACAAGGCTGTGAGCGACGCACGCCAGTACACCGACACCCAGGTGGCCGCGCTGAACGGCATCCTCGAGGACATCGTCGGGGCTGACGAATGGACAGCCGCCGGCACCTATCCGAAGGGCGACTTCGTGCGTCACGCCGGCACCTTGTACCAGGCGCTGGTGGACAACACCGGCGTTGAGCCGGGCACGGATCCGGCCACGTGGCGGGCGATCGGTGACTACACCTCGGTGGGGGACGCATTGGCGGCGTCCATCAGCATGTCCACGCAGAACGCCTCCGACATCTCGGCGCAGGCGGGACGCATCGATGCGGTCGTGGCCAAGTTGCCCGGGGATGGTGGCGCCGCGGCCAGCGCGGCGCAGGTGGCCAGCGAGATTCGGGCGCTGGCGGAAGTGGACGAGGCGCTGGCGCAGCGTCTGGATACCACCAGCGCGGCACTGGACGGCAAGGCCAGCAACGCACGGGTGAACAACGTTGAGCTGGCCAGCGTGGGGCGCGACAACGCTCTGGGCCAGAGTCTCCTCGACACCAATGCGGCGTTGGCGGGGAAGGCGTCTGCGGATGCGCTGCAGCTGCTCAGCAGCGAGGTTCAGCAGCTCGAGGGCGCGGTCAGCGCGAACAGCACCGCTATCACGCAGGTGAAAGCGTCCACCGCTGCCAATCCCAACATGATCGCCAACCCGACGTGGCGCAGCGGCTTCGCATCGTGGACCACTCCGGCGAGTGGTGGGGCGTACTCTGACGCCAGCTTCGGACCGTTCGCGGCGATCCTCGCCACCGCCAGCAACGACACCTCCTACCAGTTCATCACGGGCCCCATTACGCCCGGGCGCCACACGCTGTCCGGGGAGATCTTCCGTAACGGGCTGCAGGGCAATGCCCGGTTGGTGCTTAGCGCGTACAACAGCGACGGGCTGATCGGTTCGGTTACGGCGATGTCGGACCCGACCAAGCTGGGTGTCTGGACCAGGTACAGCTGCACGATCGACGTGCCTGCCGGCACCACCCGTCTGCTGGTGGGCATCATCTGCGAGGTCACCGACGCCGTATCGTCGTTCCGACGGCTGAAGCTGGAATTGGGTGCAGTTCCGACGGTGTGGAGCGACGAGGTAACCGTCGGCGGCACCGCGTCGGCCACGCAGGCCTTGGAGGTTCGCGCCACGACTCTGGAAAACGGCCAGAGCCAGCTGCAGGCATCGTACACCTGGGCGCTCAACGTCAACGGCCAAGCCATCGGCATGACCTCGGTGAACAACGGCACCATCGGCCGCATCGACTTCGTGGCCGACGTCTTCGGGATCGTGGACCCGAACAATACCGGCAGCAGCACGTACGAAGGCGGGCGGTGGCTCACCCGGTCGGGTGGCTACATGCTGGCGCACGGCAAGCCATTCGGCACCTCTGGTGATCTTCTGTTCTGGATCGGCGTGGGCTCGAACGTGGCGGCCTGCAGCAAGGCAAACGGGCTGTTCTGGGTAGACAACAAGGGCAACGGCTACTTCGGCGGCTCCCTCTCGGCCGGCATCCGGCGCAACGCCTACCGCTCGACGGCCGTCTCTACGACCGCGTCGGTGGAGTCGCCGCCGTTTGGCACCGGTGGCGGGCCCAAGACCGTGGTCTTCAGCCTGGCGTACTACAACTCCGGCTACCTGGATTCGGGTACGCCAGGCGTGGTCGCCAACAGCGTGATCATGACGCTGCAGCGCAGCTACAACGGCGGCGAATGGCAGACCCTCACGTCGATGCCGGTTGGCGGACAGACGTCTGTCCACTACGACGACCTGTGGGGGCGCTACAGCTACGAGGCGTCCCTCGGCGGCAGCGTCACGTTCACCGATGGCTTGCCGGGGACCGGGACGTTCGCCTATCGGGTGCTGCTCAGCGGCGCTGCAGGCCTGTGGCCGATCACCTTGGCCGAGGCCAACGGCAGCAACTTCCACATCGGCTCCCAGGAGCTGTCCTTGATCAGTACGGAGGCTTGACGTGGCAGTAATCAGCGAGAATGAGCAGTTCGGCACGAAGGTGGAGGCGATCGCGCCTCGAATCGGGATCGACTGGAACCCGTACACGAACGATGGACCGGTGACTTTCCATTTCGAGAAGCTCACCACGCAGTCCGACGGCACGCCCCTGGAGCGCACCTTCCTCGGTGTGCTGCCGGCAAAGATCAGCGAGCTGCTGGCGAGGGACTACACCGTCAAGCACCCGGTCACCGGCGAGGAAACCGTGGAGCCCGGGTGGAAGCTCATGGCCATGATCAAGGCGGCGACCGACGCGGTGTTCGAGGCGAGCGCGCCGCCGGCGCTCCCGCCGCCCCTGTAGCCGCTCAGGCCACGGCCGCGAGCAGATCCTCGCGGTTGTTGCGGGGCGTGTTCACCGCGCGGCTCACGCGATAGGCCTCCATCGCCGGCAGCTGGCTGGCCAGAAGCATCGCCATCGCCGAATCGGCGTCGGCCGCGATCCACTCTTCGGCCTGGCCGGGGTCCAGCCACACCGGCATGCGGTCGTGGATGTCCGCCGACACGCCGCTGCTGTCGCCGGTGATCACGGTGAAGGTGCCGAGGTTGTCCGGGTCCAGGAGGGGGCTGGTGTCTTCCCAGAGGCCGGCGGCCCAGAGCGGGGTGGCCGCGTGGATGAACCACGGATCCTTCTTCCCGTCGTCTTCGTTGACCGACCACTCGTAGTAGCCGGCCATCGGTATAAGGCACCGCCGCTTCTTGAACGCCGCGCGGAACGCCGGCTTCTCCGCGACGGTCTCGATCCGGGCATTGATCGTGGAGCCCTGGAGCTTCTTGGCCTTAGCCCAGAAGGGCAGGAGCCCCCACGACAGCCTGGTGAGCTGCAGGCCGGTGCCGCGGTCAAGGATCACTGATGCGCGCTGGGTTGGGGCCAGGTTGTAGCTGGCCGGCATGGACAGCAGGTCGCCGACGAGCTGGGGGAACAGCCTCGCGTCAGCGTCGCGGATGGGGATCTGGACGAATCGGCCACACATGGCCCGGACGATACTCCCTGCCGGCTCGGATTACCTTCGCGCGGCCTACACCCTGACCGGCTGGGCCGGCCGTGCCCGACGCGCCGAAGGGCGGTTCCCCAATGGCCGTCCGGACTGTGGCGGCGGATTCTATCCCTGCCGGACCCGGGGCCATTGGCCGCTCAACCCGGGGCGCCTGAGCAGCGCCACGTCGGCACTAGTCGCAATCCTTGCGACGCCTAGGCGTATCCTTCGGCCATGCGTCCACCCGTACCCACCTCCGGCTACATGAGCCCCCCACGTCCCGTAGGGTGGGTGCGGCAAGGCGATCGCTGGGGTTTGTGGTGGTGCGGTCGGGAAGTCGCCAGCGTGGCGCCGGATGTTGACGGCGTCATGGTGGTGCTTGCGGCCCGGAAGCTCTGGCAGGACAAGAAGGTGAGGGCGGCCAGTGTTGCCCAAGGGCGTCGCTATGCCGAACGGTGGTGTGCCGCCAGGATTCTGCGAGGTGTCCCGCTCCGCGAGGCTGTGGCGACGCTGGTTGCCACATGCCCGGCAAACGCTGGCGCTCCCGGCGATATGAAGCTGAACGGTGGTTCCTGCGCTCGGGAGCGCCGATTGGCTGTAGCGCTGCCCGCCCTAAAGCTGACCTAATCTGATCCTGAAAACCCCCGCCAGAGGTGAGGCGCGCCAATGGTTTCACGGGGGTGGCTCCTGAAAACGAGAGCGGCGCTATCCCTTGCTGGCATTACTTATCGGTTAGAACTTTTAATCTCTAACTTACACAGTGTCTTCGCTTCTGGTGACTGCCCAAAATCTTGAATGCTCTCCTCTATTCGAATCCAGAGTGGATAGTCTTGTATTTATTGCCATAGATACAGCGATAGTGGACCTCAAGCTCAAACGTCGAGTAGTTCTCACGAATCTTCATTCGGCACGCTTTTTGAGGGCGGTCGGGCGTGGATATTACTAAGCATTTTCTTCCTACCCCGATTACTGAGTTGTTGCTGATGGAGTAGAGCAGGAGGCCTTCAGTGATGCTAGTCCCTGCGGTGAGTAGCTCGCAGCAAGTTTGCATGCCGCTATCGGTGAGCAAGTCTATGGTCTGCCCGTTTGATCTACAAACGAAGCTGTCAACGATTGCTGGGCCTATGCCATCGTTAAATACGGAAAGGAGAGTCCCTTGAGTTCCAAGTTCAAAGTCAAGGATCGGCTTTGCGCTCAGGTGGTATGACCGTCTCTGTAGCCAGCCGAAGTAAAACGATGTGATAAGCGCAAGCAGTGCTACTACTCCGGTTGCGATCGCGATTACGTCTGTTGAACTCAAGGCAGAACTCTCTTTCGCGGCTAGATGGGCTGCAACGACGTTGTTGATGTTCAAGACGTTTCCCCTAGGAGATGCTGGGCCCAGGCGTTCATTAGTAGGGCTCGTTTTTCGATGAGGTGACCGCGCCGATAGGCCGCTTCTGCTTTGTTTCGAATTGCGTGTGCTAATGCCATCTCCACAACCTCATGAGGAAAGTCGGTGGTTTCGGCGGCCCAGTCCCGGAAGCTGGACCGAAAGCCGTGGACCGTGAATGGTAGCCCGAGCCCTTTGGGGGGTGTCTTCTGTAGCAGGTAGAGCATCGCGTTCTCAGACAGCGAGAACGGCGGTTCATTGCGTGGCAGCGGATCAAGGATGTTAAGGGCGGCTTGGGTCAGTGGAACCACGTGTTGCCGGCCTCCCTTCATCCGTCCGGCGGGGATGGTCCAGAGCTTTCCTTTCAAATCGAATTCTGACCAGTCAGCACCTGTGACCTCTTCAGTACGTGCTGCCGTCAGGATCGTGAAGCGCAGGGCGCGGCGTGATCGGGCATCTCGCTGTGCCAGGATCTTCATGAACGCTGGTGTTTGTCCATAAGGCATTGCCGCGTGGTGCTGGGTTTTGCTCACTTTGCTAGGCTTGGGTAGCAGGTTCTCCAAGTGGCCGCGCCAGCGCGCCGGGTTCTCGCCCTCTCGCATGCCATGCACTTTGGCCCAGTCCAAAACACGCTCGATGCGACCGCGCACTCGGGTCGCCGTAACCGTCTTGGCTTCCCATATTGGCCTCAGGCAGGCCATCACGACACGGGTGTCGACCTCGGTGATCGGTATCGTGCGGTTCGGCCCGTAGTCGCGAAGGGATTGCGTCCACTGATCAGCTTGGGCATCGTTCTTCCAACCGGATCGGTGGGATGCAATGTATGCATCGGCGGCCTCGCCGAAGGTCGCGCCAGCAGCTCGGGCAACGCGCCTAGCCGAAATGGGGTCCTCGCCTGCTACGAGCATCTTTCGCTGCTCGAGAGCAGACGCGCGCGCTTCCTGGAGGGATACCACCCCGGCCGAGCCGAGGCCCATCTCTCGTCGGCGGCCGTCGCGCTGATAGCGCAGCACCCAAGATTTGGCCCCGGTAGGACCGACCAGAAGGTACAGGCCCGCGCCATCAGCGTGGTAGCCTTGTTTGATAGTGGTCTGAACGGCGCGCGCGCTTAGCCGATTCGTTGGTCTTGCCATCAGATCTGCCCCATCATTTGCCCCATGCTTGTGGGTGCGATTGTATGAGACAGGATGGTAAGGGTGTGGAGTCGCAACGGCTGATACAACAGGGATTTGCGATCACATGAGACAGCGTGAGATGGCTAAATCGGCCTCCCGCTCCGCCAGTTATGCAGAAGGCCTTCGTACGCAAGTACGAAGGCCTTTCTGTTTGGGCGGCCGCTGCATCACCCGGCAGGTCTCAGTCGGGGACGAAGGCGCGCTCTTCGTACGCGATGCGCTCCAGCCGTTCACCCGTCCACAGCAGATACTCGATCCGGTCGGGATGCCCGTAGCCGTCGTTCTGCGTGACGATCAACAGGCGACTGTCGCGCCGGTGAGCCAAGCGCCCGTTGTTGAGGGTCTGGCCCGGGTGGACCTCGCCACTGACGCGGTCGATCAATACGTATTCGATGCAGCCGCTGCCGCAGCCGGCCAGGTAGACGGTGAAACGGTCCGCGAAGTCGAGGTCGCCGTCCTGGCCGTCGCCGCGCAGGTACATGTCCATTTTCCAGGTCACCCCGTCGTGCGGAGGCCGGGTTGGTGCGAAATGGTCGATCCGGGTCAGTTCGACCGGGTAGTCCTCCAGTTGCGGTGGGGCGGCCGCGACGGCGAGGGCCAGCAGCAGCGATGTCGCAAGCGCGATGTACATCCGTGTTTCTCCAGTCAGGGCATCCAGCGGCGCCAAGCATCGCATGTCCGCAGGCTGTAACATGTGGCTGCCGCGGAAGCGCCCTAGCGCCTTCCTCCCCCCATCTACCTCCAGCCGCCGCCAGAGGATGTCGTTCCTCACTGGAGGCGTTGCCGTGTCCGTTGTCGTGTCCCGTACTGCCCAGGCCCGTTCGGGCCGTATTCCTGCCGAACGTCCGTCGGCACCCTCCCTGTCCCTGCTCACCGTGGCCCTGAGTGGCGTGCTCGGGCTGGGTCTGTTTGCCCCCGCCGCGCAGGCGGAGGAGGCGCCGCCGGAGGATGCTGCTGCCCAGACCCTGCCGACGGTGCAGGTCACCGCCAATCAATTGGGCACAGTGACCGAAGGCAGTGGCTCCTACACGCCGGGCACGATCGCCACCGCCACGCGTCTGGTGCTCAGCCCGCGCCAGACGCCGCAGTCGATCAGCGTGATCACCCGTCAGGAAATGAACGACTTCGGGCTCAATGGCATCGACGACGTCATGAAGGTCACCCCGGGCATCAGCATCGTCACCTACGACAGCGAGCGCACCGAGTACTACGCACGCGGCTTCGCGATGCAGAACTTCCAGTACGACGGCATCCCGATGGCGCGCGATTCGGCGTACTCGGCGGGCAACACGCTCAGTGATACCGCCATCTACGACCGCATCGAGGTGCTCAAGGGCGCGACCGGCCTGCTGACCGGCATGGGGGACCCCGGCGCGACGATCAACCTGGTGCGCAAGAAGCCGACCCGCACGCCGGCCGGCAGTGTCACGCTGGGGGCCGGTTCGTGGGACAGCTACCGGGCCGACGTGGATGTCGGTGGTCCGTTGACCGGGAGCGGCCGCGTGCGCGGACGCGCGGTGGCGGCGTACCAGGACAAGCAGTCCAACGTCGACCATTACCAGCGCAGCAACGAGGTCTTCTACGGCATTCTGGAAACCGACATCGGCGACAGCACGCTGCTGACGGTGGGGGCCGACTACCAGGACAGCGATCCCAAGGGCTCAAGCTGGGGCGGCATTCCACTGCTGGACAGCGCGGGCAAGTTCAATCGCATGCCGCGCTCATTCAACAATGGCGCACGCTGGAGCCGCTGGGGCCAGTACGCCCGCACCGGCTTTGCCACGCTGGAGCACACCTTCGGCAACGACTGGGTCGCCAAGCTGCAGCTCAACCACCAGGTCAACGGTTACGACGCCTCGCTGGGAGCGGCGGCCGGCGGCAATCCCGATCCCGTCACCGGCGAGGGCGTGAGCATGTGGCTGGGCCAGTACATCGGCAAGACCACCAGCAATGCCGCCGATCTGTACGTGAGCGGCCGGTTCGAATGGTTCGGTCGCCAGCACGAACTGGTGGTGGGCGGGAGTGTGTCGCGCAAGCGCTGGGTCAACAACGGGTATTCGCCCCAGCCGGGTTACGTGAGCGACGTTGCCGACTATTACGCCTGGACCGGCGATGTGCCCGAGCCGGACTGGCAGTGGAGCTATGGGGACAACCAGGTCACCCGGGAGAGCGGTGCCTATGTGGTGAGCCGCTTCGACCTGGCCGACCCGCTGAAGCTGATCCTCGGCAGCCGCATCGCCAACTACACATCCCCGGATACCGACGAGAGCGGCGTGGTCGTGCCGTACGCCGGCGTGGTGTACGACCTCAGCCGCACCGTCTCGGTGTTTGCCAGCTACAGCACCATTTTCAAGCCGCAGGGCAACCAGGACGAACAGGGTCGGGTGCTGGACCCGTTGGAAGGGCGCAGCTACGAGGCCGGCCTGAAGGCGGAGTTCTACGAGGGGCGTCTCAACGCGAGCGCGGCGGTGTTCCAGCTGGAGCAGGACAACTACGCGCAGCCCACCGGCGGCAGGACACCGGGCGGTGGCATCGCCTATGAAGGGCTGATGGGCGTGCGGACCAGGGGCTATGAGCTGGAGATCTCCGGTCAGCTCGCGCCGGGCTGGCAGGTCCAGGGCGGCTACGCGCACAAGATCGCGCGGCAGCAGTCCACCAAGGTCTCCACGCTGGAACCGGAAGACCAGTTCAGCGTGCACAGCACCTACCGCCTCACCGGTGCGGGGCAGGGCTGGAGCGTTGGCGGTGGTGCGCGCTGGCAGGGCAGTACGTTCGGCACCATCACCCACCCGGCCACCGGCGGAAGCCAGGTCCATCGCACTGAGCCGTACTGGCTGCTGGATGCGATGGCGCGCTACCAGTTCAACGACCAGCTGTCGGCGACGGTCAACGTCAACAACCTGCTCGACAAGCGTTATTACACGATCTTCAGCTGGTACAGCACCTACACCTGGGGCGAGCCGCGCAACGTGCGCCTGACGCTCAACTACAGGTTCTGATCCGCGCAACGCACGACACCCCGGGCAACCGGGGTGTCGGCGTTTCAGTGGGGGGGATTACAGCGGCAGCTCAAAGACGATCACTTCGGCATCGTTGCCATTCTCCAGCGTGACCTGCGCCTCGTCGCTGATCTGCAGCGCATCACCGGCTTCCAGGGTGATGCCGTTGACCTGGAGCTGGCCACGGGCGACCTGCACATAGGCGCCGCGACGCGGGGCCAGCGGCACGTGCACGCGGTCATCGCCATCCAGGATGGTCGCGTAGATGTTGGCATCCTGGTGGATCAGCAGCGAACCGTCGCGGCCATCGCGCGAGGCGATCAGGCGGAGCTGGCCGCGCTTGGTGTCCCGCGCGAAGTGGGTTTCCTGGTAGCTCGGGGCGATGTTCTCCTGGTCGGGGAACAGCCAGATCTGCAGGAAGTGCACCGCCTCGTCGGCCGAGTGGTTGAACTCGCTGTGGCTGACGCCGCTGCCCGCACTCATCCGCTGCACGTCGCCATAGCGCAGCACCGAGCCGGTGCCCATCGAGTCCTTGTGCTCCAGCGCGCCGCCAAGCACGTAGGAGATGATCTCCATGTTGCTGTGGCTGTGGGTGCCGAAGCCCTGGCCGCCCTGGACGCGGTCTTCGTTGATCACGCGCAGAGGGCCGAAGCTGACATAGCGCGGGTCATAGTAGTTGGCGAAGGAGAAGGTGTGCATGGAGTTCAGCCAGCCGTGGTCGGCCTTGCCACGGGTGTTGCTCTTGCGGATCTGCAGCATGGGAATCTCCTGGGTGTTCGATGGTTTCGATGGCGGTCCGGGGCGGCGGCTGCCGCTCCCTTTCCTGTTGCGGCCAGTATCCGCTTGCGCCACGGACTTGAAAAACGGATAGTTTTGCAAGCCATCATCGAAAAATTCGAATGCTCAAGCTCAGCCTCGATGCCCTGCAGATCCTGGATGCCATCGACCGCCGCGGCTCGTTCGCCGCCGCCGGCAAGGCGCTGCACAAGGTGCCATCGACGATTTCCTACACGGTGTCCAAGCTGGAGGAGGACCTGGGCGTCCAGCTGTTCGACCGGATCGGCCCGCGCGCGCACCTGACCGCGGCCGGCGAGGCGCTGCTGGAGGAGGGGCGGCACCTGCTGCGCGCCGCGCGCGAGCTGGAAATGCGGGTGCGCCGGGTAGCGTCCGGCTGGGAGGCCGAACTGACCGTGGCGGTGGATGCGATGTTCCCCCCGGCGCTGCTGGCCGAGGACGTGCGGGCGTTCACGGCGGTGGCCGAACAGACCCGGGTGCGGCTGGTCAGTGAGGCGTTGTCCGGCACCTGGGAGGCCCTGCTGGACCGCCGGGCGGACCTGCTGGTCGGCGCGGCGGGCGAGGGGCCGAGCGGGGGCGGATACGTGGTCGAGCCGATGGGCGTGGTGCGCTTCGTCTTTGCCGTGGCGCCCTCGCACCCGTTGGCGACAGCGCCTGAGCCGCTCGGACGGGAGGTGCTGGCGGCGCATTGCGCGATCGCGGTGGCGGACTCGGCGCGCCGGCTGCTGCCGCGCACGGTCGGCCTGCTGATGGGCCAGGACACAGTGACCGTGCCCGATACGGCCAGCAAGTTCCGCCTCCAGTGCGCCGGTCTTGGCTTTGGCTTCCTGCCCGAGCCGTACGTGCGTCAGGCGGTGCGCGAGGGGCGGCTGGTGATCCGGCAGGTGGACGAGCCCAAGCCGGATGAAACCTTCTGGCTGGCCTGGCGGACCGGCGAGGAGGGCGCGGGGCTGCGCTGGTGGCGCGAGCGCATGCAGCGGCCCCAGGTGATCGAGGGCTGGTGGCCGACGATGGCGACGTGGCTCGGGCACGGCGCCTGAGCCGCCGGCCAAGCTGAACCGATGGTGCGCTGTCATGCCATCGTCATCCCGGTGCGATAGAGCGCCGGCGGCGCAGCCAGTACGCTGCCCGGCCCGTTGAAGTCCGTCCACGCCCATGAAACGCCTGCTGCTGTTGCTGCTGGCCGGGGCCGGCCTGTGGCTGGCTGCCTGCTCCTCGCTGACCTCGTCCGCGTCCACGTCGCTGAGCGATCGTCTGGTCGCCCCCGGCGGCGTGTCCACGCTGCTGGATACCGCGCGCATCGCCGACGCGGTGGCGTCGGTGCCGAACCGACACGGTTTCGTCACCGGCCGCGCGGGCGTGCCGATCTTCTGGCGGGCGTTCGATCCTGGCCAGTACGGCGCGCGCTACCACTACCTGGCCCAACAGCACGACAACGGCCTGCCGCTGCAGACCGGCCTGCAGCTGGCGGTGCCGCATCCGTTCCGGCCGCAGGCGCCGCGCGGCACCGTCGTGCTCCTTCATGGGTGGATGATGAACGGCGATGCGATGCTGCCGTGGTCGCTGCAGCTGGCGCAGGCCGGCTACCGCGTGGTCACCATCGACCTGCGCAACCACGGTCATTCCGGCGCCGGTCCGGCCGGCTATGGCACGTTCGAATCGGACGATGTGGTCGATGTGATCGGCACGCTGCGCCAGCGCGGCGAAGTCGCGGGTCCGCTGTACCTGTTCGGCGTCTCTTACGGGGCGGCCACGGCGTTGTTCACTGCCGACAAGCTGGGCGACCAGGTCACCGGCGTGGTCGCGATGGAGTCCTTTGCCAATGCCGGCGACGCGATCCGCAGCATGATTCCGCACCTGATGTCGCTGCAGCCGAGTGGCTGGAAGGCGCAGGCGGTGGCCGCGTACGGGCGCTGGCGCTACGGGGGGCAGGACATCGACCAGGTGATCGCCGCCGCCAGCCAGCGGCTGGACCTGGACCTGGACCGCGTCGATGTGGCCCGCGCACTGTCCGGCACGCAGGCCTGCGTCCTGCTGCTGCATGGCCAGGATGACCAGCATGTCCGGGTGGAGCAGGGGCGTCGGCTGGCATCATCCAGTCCGCGCGTGCACTACATCGAGATGCGCGGCGAGGACCACATCACGCTGCCGCTGCGCGTGGATCTGCTGGGCGGTGTGGTGGACGACTGGCTGGCGCACGACGACCCCGCCGGTGGTGCGTGCCCGGCGCCCGCACTGCCGGGCGCGGCGGATCGCCTGGTGATGCAGGCGGTGCGGGTGCAGGCGATGTCGCGCGGATGAGCGTCGCGCGCCGGGTTGCGGGGAGACGGCCAAAAAAAACAGCAGCCGAGGGCTGCCGTTCTTGTCGATGCAATGGTGCGCCCGGAGAGATTCGAACTCCCGACCGCCTGGTTCGTAGCCAGGTACTCTATCCAACTGAGCTACGGGCGCATTTGCATTGTCTGATTGTAGTGCTGCACGCGATGCAGTGGTGCGCCCGGAGAGATTCGAACTCCCGACCGCCTGGTTCGTAGCCAGGTACTCTATCCAACTGAGCTACGGGCGCATGTGCATCGCGTTTTGTACTGCTGCTGCCAACGGCGGCGTTGTCAGCCTGTTGATGGTGCGCCCGGAGAGATTCGAACTCCCGACCGCCTGGTTCGTAGCCAGGTACTCTATCCAACTGAGCTACGGGCGCGTCAACAGGAGCGGAATTATGCGGATCGACGTCGCATTCGTCAACGCTTTTGTGAAGGTCTTCATTCAAATGAATGAAAAAGTGTGTCGGCAACGGCCTCCGGCGCCTTCATCCAGGCGAAGTGGTCGGCGCGTGCGCCCAGCGTGGCGGCGGACAGCACGGTCAGCGTCGATCGTACCTGCGGCAGCTTGGCCAGCAGGCCCTGCATCGACGTTGCCGGTGCCAGCCAGTCGTCGGCCATGATCACCGCCGTCGCCTGGCCGCGGACCGCGCGCATGGCGAGGTCGAGGTCCTGCGCGATGCCCTCGCCGCAGTAGTGGTTGCTCAGGCCCACGCGTGCCCAGTCGCGGATCAGGCCGCGCGCTTCGGTGCCGCCAAATCCCACGCGGCGTCCGTGCAGCACGCCCTGGCGCTGGGCCAGCCACGGCAGGAAGCGGTAGATCAGTGGCAAGGTCCAGCCGCGCGGCGCGGGGAAGGTGCGCCAGTATGGCGTGCCGCTGGCGACCAGCCAGAACCGGGCGACGACGTCCGGGTTGAGTCCGGCGAACGCGCAGGCAAGCTGGCCGCCGAGGCTGTGGCCGCCAATGATCAACGGTGCGCTGCCCTGGGCCTGCACCTGCGCCAGGCTGGCCGGCAGGTCGCGCTGGAGGATCTCGCGGTAGCCCCAGTCCTGCGTGCGCGATGGACGCAGGCTGCTGCTGCCGTTGCCGCGCCACTCATGCAGGTGCACGGCAAGGCCGCGCGCGGCGAGCGCCTCGGCCAGCGGCAGGTAGTGGCGTGCGGCCACGCCCAGTGCCGGCAGCCACAGCAGGCGCGCCTGCGGCGTGGCCGGGCGGCGCACCAGCAGGTCGGTACGATGGCCATCGTCGGACTGCACGGGCAGGGTCAGCGCATCGATCATGCAGGACGCGCCGCGCCGAAGTGATCGATCACCAGCACCTCGCTGCGGCCGGGGTAGTACCCGCTCTGCAGGCCGCGGGCCACGTAGTCGATGGCGGCCTCGCAGGCGTTCGGCACTGACAGCCCCTGGCACAACTGCGCGGCGATCGCCGACGCCAGCGTGCAGCCGGTGCCGTGGGCATCGACCGGCAGGCGCGCGTGGATGAAGTCATCGCGGGTGACGCCATCGAAGTAGCGGTCGATCACGCGTGCGCCCTCGTCCAGATGACCGCCCTTGAGCAGAACGGCGCCCGCGCCGAGCGCCAGCAGCGCACCGGCGGCATCTTCGGCATCGTCGGCGGTGACAATGCGACGCCCGAGCAGCAGTTCGGCCTCCGGGATGTTGGGCGTCAGCAGCGTGGCCAATGGGATCAGGCGGGTGCGCATGGCGTGCAGCGCGCTCTCCTCCAGCAGCCTGGCGCCGCTGGTGGCCACCATCACCGGGTCGAGCACCACGTGCGGCGGGCGGTGTGTTTCCAGTGCGTCGGCAACCCGCCCGATCACCTCGGCGTTGGCCAGCATGCCCAGCTTCACCGCGTGGATTTCGAAATCGGCGAAGCAGGCATCGATCTGCGCCTGCAGGAACTCCAGCGGGGGCACATGGACGGCAGTGACGCCGCGGGTGTTCTGCGCGGTCAGCGCGGCGATCACCGACAGGCCGTGCACGCGATGGGCGGCAAAGGCCTTCAGGTCGGCCTGGATGCCTGCGCCGCCCCCGGAATCGGAACCGGCGATGGTCAGGGCGGAAACGGGAGTGGATGGGCTCATGCGCTGATTGTGCAGTGTTTGCGGCAGCGGTGCTGGCGCGCGCTCAGGGCCGTTGCAGGCGTCGCCATTGTGCGTGCAGCACGTAACCCAGGCCGGTGCCGCCGGTCAGCAGTGCCGGGGCGAGCAGGGCGTCGTAACCAACCCGCAGGAACAGCCAGGCGCCGAGGATGCCGCCGGCGAGGAAACCGCTGACGATCAGTCCGCTGAGGGTCAGGCGACGGATCGGCAGTGGCAGGCCGCGCAGCAGATGTCCCAGCCCGATCCCGAGGTCGGTGAACATGCCGCTGAGATGGGTGGTGCGCACCACGGCGCCGCTGAAGGTCGTGGCCATCGCGTTCTGCAGGCCACAGGCCATCGCGGCGGCGAGCGCACCCCAGATCTGCTGCTGCTTGAACAGCGGAATGGCGATCAGCAGCAGCAGCGATTCCAGCGTCAGCACCACGCCATAGCGGCGGCCGAGCTGCAGGGCGCTGTCCTGCACGATCATGCCGCTGAGCATGGCCCCCAGGCAGAACGCAATGAGCAGGCCCCACAGGTGCCCGACCACACGCCAGTCGCCCTGTGCCAGGGCCATGCCGAGCTGGCTGGTGGTGCCGGTCATGTGGCTGACCGCCTGGTGCTCGAACCCGAGGAAGCCGACCACGTTGACCATGCCGGCCACACAGGACAGCGCGATCGCGCCGACCCATACCCACGTGGGCAGCCGGATGCTCATCGGCCGTGGACGGCGTTGATCACGGGATGCTCAGCGGCCCGCAGGGGGGCCGTTGAACTGCACATCGGAGAACTGGCCGCTGGCCGGATCGAACACCGCGCCCCAGAACTGCGCACCGCCATCGCAGACGCGGATCGCCTCGCGCGCCGGATCGATGTCGCTGCCGTCGGGCAGGTGGAAAGCGTTGAGGTAGATCAGCTGGCGCCCATCGCGTTCGATGCCGACGTACTGGCGATCAAAATCGCCGGCCCTGGGCACGTGCGCCTCCAGCGAAGGCAAGGCGGCTTCAAGCTGCTCGACCTGCTGCCGGCTCGGCGCCCAGTAGCCGGTGACCCGCCCCGGCTCGCGGCCGGGGCTGGTGCGCGAGCAGGTATCCAGCACCTGGGCGGCGATCACCGGGCGGGTGACCACCCAGGACTGGCCGGCCTTGACTGCGGTCGGGATGGTGCTGCCGGGGCGCGTGTTGGACGGCGTGCAGGCTGCCGCCAGCGCAGCAAGCGCCAGCGGCAGGGCGGCACGGGACAGGAAAGGGTTCACAACACCTCCGAGGCGTAGTCAGCCAGGCGCGAACGCTCGCCACGGCGCAGCGTGACATGGGCGCTGTGCGGCCAGTTCTTGAAACGGTCCACCGCGTAGGTCAGGCCCGAGGTGGTTTCGGTCAAGTACGGGGTGTCGATCTGTTCGACGTTGCCCAGGCAGACGATCTTGGTGCCGGGGCCGGCACGGGTGATCAGCGTCTTCATCTGCTTGGGGGTGAGGTTCTGCGCCTCATCCAGGATCAGGTAGCGCGACAGGAAGGTGCGTCCGCGCATGAAGTTCAGCGAGCGGATCTTGATCCGGCTGGCGATCAGGTCGTTGGTCGCCGCACGCCCCCAGGCGCCGCCTTCCTGGGTGTGGGTGAGCACCTCCAGGTTGTCGGTCAGCGCGCCCATCCACGGCGTCATCTTTTCCTCCTCGGTACCGGGCAGGAAGCCGATGTCTTCGCCGACGCTGACCGTGGCGCGGGTCATGATGATCTCGCGGTAACGCTGCTGGTCCATCGTCTGCGCCAGGCCGGCGGCGAGCGCGAGCAGGGTCTTGCCGGTGCCGGCGGTGCCCAGCAGGGTGACAAAATCGATCTCCGGATCCATCAACGCGTTGAGCGCGAAGTTCTGTTCGCGGTTGCGCGCGCTGATGCCCCAGACCGCATGGCTGCCGTGGCGGAAATCATTGACCAGCGACAGGGTGACCTTGTCGCCATCGACCTTGGCCACGCGCAGCTCAACCTCGTCGTCGCCGGGCAGGTAGGCGTACTGGTTGGGATGCCAGCTCTCATCGTCACTGGCGAGGATTTCGTAACTGGTGCGGCCCTTGTCGCTCCAGCTGCGGAGGTTGTCGGTGTGCTTCTTCCAGAAATCCTCCGGCAGCTCGGTGGCGCCGGTGTAGAGCAGGCTGAAGTCGTCCAGCGCACGGTCGTTCTCGTAGTCTTCCGACACGATGCCGGCGATGGCCGCCTTGATCCGCAGGTTGATGTCCTTGGACACGAACACCACCGGGATCTCCGGGATCTGCTCCTTCAGGGCCAGAATCGCACCGAGGATGGCGTTGTCCGGGATCACCGCGCCGAAGCTCTTGCCCGCCTCGAAATGGCTGGTCTGGAAGCGCAGCAGGCCCACGCTCTGCTTGCCGCGCAGCTGCAGGCCGTTCGGGCGCTGCAGCGGGATGCCGTCGGCGAGATTGTCCAGGCCCGACGCCTGCACCAGCTCATTGAGGAAGCGGCTCACCTGGCGCGCATTGCGGCTCGCCTCGGTGGTGCCCTTCTTGCCGTTGTCCAGCTCTTCGATCACCTGCATCGGCAGGTAGACATCATGCTCCTCGAACTTGAACAGCGCGGTTGGATCGTGCATCAGCACGTTGGTATCCAGTACGTAGATGCGCTTGCCTCGGGTCATCGTCATTTCCTGGTGGCAGAACAGGGACAAGCCATCACGGCCTGCGGGGCAGGGTGATGGCCATTGGGGGGTGCCGGGTTGGTCACTGGGTTTTCGCGGCCTTCAGGGCTTCAAGGACGGATGCGGCGTGGCCGGCGACTTTCACCTTGCGCCACGACTGCACGATACGACTGTCGGGTGAGATGAGGAAGGTGCTGCGTTCGATGCCACGCACCTGCTTGCCGTACCTGTTCTTCAGCCGGATCACGTCGAATGCGGTGCATAGCGCTTCGTCGGCATCGCTGATCAGCGGAAACGCGAATCCCTGCTTGGCGCAGAAGGTGTCGTGGGATCTGACCGAGTCGCGGGAGACGCCGAACACGCGCGCATCCAGGCGCGTGAAATCCGGCAGCAGGGCATTGAAATCGATGCCCTCGGTGGTGCAGCCCGGCGTGCTGTCCTTGGGGTAGAAGTACAACACCAGCCACTGGCCGGCGAGTGCGGCGAGGGTGGTGTGTTCGCCGCCGGACAGGGCCAGCGGAAGCGCGAGGGTGGTGCTGTCCAGGGTGTCGCCGTCGTTCATGAGGTCCTTTCCGGATCCTGGGGTGCGTCTACTACAACTGCATGAAACACCGCGCGCTCGTGACGAACGCGCGAAGCCGTCAGAACTTCATCGGGTCCATGATCGCGTCCAGGTTGAGGTGGTCGCAGAACTCGAGGAAATCGTCGCGCAGTGCGGCGATGTGCATGTTGGCGGGCACGCCGATGGTGACCTGTGCGGAGAACATTTCCGCACCGGTCTGCATGGCGCGGTAACGCGTGCTCTGCAGGTTCTCGATGGTGATGCCCTGGCGGTCGAAGAAATCGGCCAGCTGGAACAGGATGCCAGGCTTGTCGGCGGCAATCACTTCCACGATGTAGGGCAGCAGGTTGGACTGCGCCTGCTTGGCACCGGTGCGGTACCAGACCAGCTTCAGGCCTTCCTCGCGCTCCAGGCGGGTGAGCATCGCTTCGAGCTTGGCGACCGAGTCCCACGAGCCGGTGGCCAGGGCGGTGACCGAGACATCACGGCCCACGGTGGCCAGGCGCGCGTCGACCAGGTTGCAGCCACTATCGGAGATCCGCCGGGTCACGGGCAGCAGGGGGGACTCCGGATGCGTCGTATAGGCGTTGATCAGGAGATGGTTTTCGGTCGGCGCAGGCCGCGGCGTGGTGTCGGTCAAGGTGGTTCCGGTAATGCAGGGTGAGTCTGAACGGCACCGGCGACGGCCCGTTCACCTGGGTCCAGCATACTTGCCCGCGCTTTCGACCCGCAAGTAACATGCAAAGTACATCCGGCCGGCGTTTAGCCCGGTCCGCCTCCCTCTCTCTTCAGAGCATCGTTTCCTTGTCCCTTTCCGGTCTCATCACCGCGCTGGCGACGCCTTTCCAGGCTGACGGCGCATTGGATCCCGACGGTTGGCAGCGTCTGCTGCACCTGCAACTGGAGGGTGGTGTCCGCGGTGTGGTCGTGGCCGGCTCGACCGGCGAAGCGGCCACCCTGTCCGACGACGAATACGACCTGCTGCTGCGCAGCGCGGTCAAGGCCGTGGGCGGCCGCATCCCGGTGCTGGCCGGGACCGGGTTGTCGGGAACCGCCAAAACCATCGAGCAGACCCGCCGTGCAGCCGCCAACGGCGCCACCCATGCGCTGGTGGTGACGCCGCCGTACGTGCGCCCGACCCAGGCCGGCCTGATCGCGCATTACCGTGCGGTCGCCGACCAGGGCGGCCTGCCGGTGGTGCTCTACAACGTGCCGGGGCGGACCGGTTGCGACATGTTGCCGGAGACCGTGGCCGAACTTGCCCGGCATCCGAACATCGTCGGCATCAAGGAAGCGGTGGGCGACACCGGCCGCGTCAACGCGCTGCTGGCGCTGCGTTCGCCCGACTTCGCCATTCTCAGTGGCGATGACGGTACTGCCGCGCGTTCGATCCTGTCCGGCGTCGATGGCCTGATTTCGGTGGGTTCCAACGTCCTGCCCGGTGCATACCGCCGCATGTGCGACCTTGCCGCCGCCGGCGAGCGCGAGGCGACCGAGTCGTGGGATGCACGACTGGAGCCGTTCCATGAATTCTGCGGTGTGGAATCCAATCCGATCCCGGTGAAGGACCTGCTGCGCCGGATCGGCATCGGCGACGGACTGCGTCTGCCCCTGCTGCCCTTGTCCGAAGCCCACCATGCCGCCGCCGGACATCTGGCCAGCGACATCGGCGCGCTCGAAGCACTATCCAGCCACTGATCGACAGTGGCCTGACCCAGGAGATTCATATGCGTCAATCCGTTTCCGCCATTCGCGTGCTGTCCTTCGCGATTCTGGCCACCGCTACCCTCGTGGGCACCACCGGCTGCTTCAAGCGCGGCGCAAAGGGCGACTACGCGCTGGCGCCCGAAGTGCGTCCGCTGGAAATCCCGCCGGATCTGACCGTGCCCAGCACCACCGGCGGCGCGCAGGTGCCGGCATTGGCCTCGCAGGCGGTCAAGCCGGCCCCGGCGGCGTCCGCGCAGGCGCCGGCCAACAATGCCGGCTTCACCGTGGCTGGCAGCAAGGAAGACGTGTTCGCCAGGCTCGGCACCGCCCTGGAGTCGGTTGACGGCGTGAAGATCGCCAGCAAGGCCCAGCTGCTGGGCTCCTATGACGTGGCCTACGAAGGCAGCGACTTCCTGGTGCGCGTGGTGGCCGTGGATGCCGGCGCGTACATCTCGGCCGTTGACCCGCGGGGCCTGCCGGCTACCGGCGCTGCCCCGGTCAAGCTGCTGGGTGAGCTGAAGGCCAAGCTGGCACCGTAAGGTGCCGGCCGGTGAGGCCGGGCGCTGCCCGGCTGCACCCGGCGGTGGTCGAAAACAAAAAAGGCGCCGTGGGCGCCTTTTTTCGTTACCGCTCCAGCAACTTGAGCTTGTCCGGCTTGCCGTCCCACTCGCCGGCATCGGCGGGTGGGTCCTTGCGCACGGTCAGCACCGGCCAGGCCTTGGCCAGCTCTGCATTGAGCTCCACGAACACTTCCTGCCCGGCGGGCACGTCGTCTTCGGGGAAAATGGCGTTGACCGGGCATTCCGGCTCGCAGAGGGTGCAGTCGATGCACTCGTCCGGGTCGATCACCAGGAAGTTGGGACCCTCATGGAAGCAATCCACGGGGCACACTTCCACGCAATCGGTGTGTTTGCACTTGATGCAGTTTTCGGTGACGACAAAAGGCATGGCTGGATCTGAATCCGACAGTGAGCCGGACAATTCTAGAACAGGTTGGCCGCTGGCGCGGGATTCGATCTCACTTGGGCGTGCAACCGCCCGCGCACGCGGCGCCGCTCACCAGCGGAACGGGGTGTCGGGGAGGCCGGCGATGCCGGTGTCCACGGCGAACACGCTGCCGGCGTGCGGGGCGGCGGCGAGTTCGTCGGGGCCGTAGTCCAGGCGTGAGCTGGTGACCATCAGGCGGGTCAGGTCGGGCCCGCCGAATGCCACGCAGGTCGGGTTCTTCACCGGCATCGGCAGGATCCGGTCGATGCGGCCATCGGCGCCATAGCGCACCACCCGCGAGGCGCGCCACTGCGCGTTCCAGAGCCCGCCCTCCGCGTCGATGATGGCGCCATCGGGTTCCCAGTGCGGCGATTCCAGCGATGCGAAGCGGCGCGGATGGCGATAGCGGGCGCTGTCGGCGTCGTAGTCGCAGCACCACAGCTCCGGCCGCACCGAATCGCAGTAGTACAGGGTGCCGCCGTCGGCGCTGAAGCAGATCGCGTTGGGAATCACGACGCCGGGCAGGCCGAGATCGCGCAGGCCGTGGCGCGCGCTGTACTGGTAGAAGCGACCCAGCGGCGCTTGCGCCGGATCTTCGTTCATGGTGCCGAAGACCAGGTTGCCGGCGCGGTCGGTGCGGCCATCATTGCTGCGGGTGCTGGCCACCTCGGGCTGCACATCGGCCAGCCAGTGCAGGGTGGGCTCGCCATTGGCGGTGTCCAGGTCCATCCGCTGCAGGGATCCGGCCAGAGCGAGCAGCAACTGGCCATCCGCGCCCTCGGCCAGGCAGCCGGGACGGTCCGGCAGCGCCCACTGGCGACGGGCGTCGGTAGCGGGGTGGTACTGCCACAGGCGTCGTTCGCTGATGTCCACCCAGAACAGGCATTGGCGACGGGGCGACCACAGGGCGCCTTCGCCGTGGGTGCAGCGGCTGTCGACCAGCAGGGTGGGGATGTGGGGGTGGCGGGGAGCGGTATCCGTCATCGGCTCGGGGGTGGGGAGCAGGGGCCCTGCATTCTGCCATTGCAGGCAGGTGCTGCCTGGGCCGGGGGCATGCGGCGGTGCACGATTGCACCGCCGCCGGCGACCCGGCCAAGATGATGGCTGCCGGTGGACAGCAGGGGGCGGGAACAGTGTGACGGCGCAGCGTAGCGGGCGGCGGGAGGCCCGCGAGAACCGCATCACCCTGTCCGCGCCGGGCTGATCCACGTTCTTCCTTTTCCTTCCGGATGCGCCCATGTCCACTGCGTCAGCCACCCTCGCCACGCGCGGGGAGAACACCGCCTTCATTGTTCTGATCAGTTGCGTGGCCACCATCGGTGGCTTCCTGTTCGGTTTCGACAGCGGCGTGATCAACGGTACCGTCGACGGCCTCAAGCAGACCTTCCACTCCAGTGAAGCCGGTATCGGCTTCGAGGTGGCCTCGATGCTGCTGGGCTGTGCGATCGGCGCGTTCTTCGCCGGGCGGCTCGGCGACCGCCTGGGTCGGCGCGGGGTGCTGATCATCGCTGCGGCACTGTTCCTGTTCTCGGCGCTGGGGGCGGGTGCGGCACACAGCTCGCTGGTATTCATCATCGCGCGGGTGATGGGCGGCTTCGCGGTCGGCGCGGCGAGCGTGATGTCGCCGGCCTACATCGCCGAGGTGGCCTCGGCGCGGTACCGGGGCCGGCTGGCCACGGTGCAGCAGATGGCCATCATCGGTGGCCTGTTCTGCGCGTTCCTGAGCAACTACCTGCTGGCGCGGGCGGCGGGCGCCTCCACCGAGGCGCTGTGGCTGGGCCAGGCGGCCTGGCGCTGGATGTTCTGGATGCAGGTGCTGCCCTCGCTGCTGTTCCTGGCCCTGCTGATGGTGATTCCGGAGAGCCCGCGCTTCCTGGTGGTCAAGGGCCGCCGGGAAGCGGCGCTGGCGGTGCTGACCCGGCTCTACGGAGCGCAGGAGGCGCGGCTCAAGATCACCGAGATCGAAGGCTCGCTTGCCCAGGACCAGCACCGCCCGCGCTTCTCCGACCTGCTCGGCAAAACCACGGGCCGGCTGCGCCCCATTGTCTGGGTCGGGATCGGCTTGGCCGTGTTCCAGCAGCTGGTCGGCATCAATGTGGTGTTCTATTACGGCGCGGTGCTGTGGCAGGCGGTCGGCTTCTCGGAGAACGACGCGTTGCTCATCAATGTGCTGTCCGGCGGGCTCAGCATCGGCGCCTGCCTGCTCACCGTGGTGCTGATCGACCGCATCGGCCGCCGTCCGCTGTTGTGGATCGGCTCGGTGGGCATGGCGGTGTCGCTGGCGCTGATGGTGGTGGCCTTCTCCAGCGGGACGCTGATGGACGGCCGGCTGCAGCTGTCCGATGCGATGGGCAGGCTGGCGCTGGTGGCGGCCAATGCCTACGTGGTGTTCTTCAACATGTCCTGGGGCCCGGTGATGTGGGTGATGCTGGGCGAGATGTTCCCCAACCAGATCCGGGGGTCGGGCCTGGCCGTGGCCGGGGCGGCGCAGTGGACCTCGAACTTCGCCATCACCGTGACGTTCCCGATGCTGCTGGCCGGCATCGGCCTGGCCGGCGCCTACGGCATCTATACCGCCGCAGCGGTGGTGTCGATCTTCTTCGTCCTGCGCTATGTCAAGGAGACCAAGGGCAGGGAGCTGGAGCAGATGGAAGGCTGACGGGGCGGCCGGACGCCGGGCCGCCCCGTGCGGCCTGGCTGGCGCGGGCGCGGCGGGCGGCCCAACGCAAAAACCCCGCCGGAGCGGGGTTTTTGGCTTTTCTGCGCGACGACTGGTGCTCCCTAGGGGACTCGAACCCCTGTTTTAGCCTTGAGAGGGCCACGTCCTAACCTCTAGACGAAGGGAGCAGGCTTTGTCGCGAACTGCGCAGCGCGCTAGTATATTGACCTAGATGCCATTGGGCAATCCCGAAACTTCAACCGGAAGCGCCAACATCAATTCCTCTGCTACATCACCGTTCAGCCTGCGCGTGATCCCGCGCGACCAGCACAACATCTCCCGCAAGGACATCAGCCCCAACGCCCTGCGCGTCCTGTACCGGCTGCGCGATTCCGGGTTCGGCGCCTACCTGGTGGGTGGTGCCGTGCGCGACCTGCTGGTGAACGGAAGCCCCAAGGATTTCGACGTCGCCACCGACGCCACGCCCGAGCAGGTCAAGCAGTTGTTCCGCAACTGCCGGCTGATCGGCCGCCGCTTCCGCCTGGCGCACGTGGTGTTCGGCCGCGAGATCATCGAAGTGGCCACCTTCCGCGCCAACATCGATGACGGCAGCGGCGACCGCGAGATGGAAAACGGCATGCTGGTGCGCGACAACGTGTACGGCAGCATCGAAGACGACGCCATCCGCCGCGACTTCACCTGCAACGCGCTGTACTACGCCATCGAAGACTTCTCGGTGCGCGATTACACCGGCGGCTTTGAAGACGTGCAGGCACGCCTGATGAAGCTGATCGGCGATCCCGAGCAGCGCTACCAGGAAGACCCGGTGCGCATGCTGCGCGCGGTGCGCCTGGCGGCCAAGCTCGGGTTCCAGATCGAAGACGCCACTGCCGAGCCGCTGCCGCGCCTGGCCAATCTGCTGTCCGAAGCCGCGCCGGCGCGCCTGTTCGAGGAAGTGCTGAAGCTGTTCCTGTCCGGGCACGGCGTGGCCAGCTTCGAAGGGCTGGAACGCTACGGCCTGCTGCAGGTGATGTTCCCGGAGAGCGCGGCCGCGTTGCGCAGCAACCGCAGCGGTGCGCTGCGCCGGATGGTGATCGAAGGCCTGCACAACACCGATCTGCGCGTGGCCAATGACGAGCCGGTGTCGCCGTCGTTCCTGTTCGCGCTGCTGCTGTGGCCGGCGTTCTGCCGCGCGCTGGCCACCCTGCAGAAGCAGGGCGTGGCACTGGAAGAAGCGCAGCGTCGCGCCGCCGACCGCGTGACCCTGCACCAGCTCACCACCATTGCGCTGCCGCGCCGGTTCTCGCTGCCGATGCAGGAGATCTGGCTGCTGCAGGGGCGTTTCAGCTCGCGCCAGCGCAAGCGCGTGTTCCGCACCTTGACCCACCCGCGCTTCCGCGCCGCGTTCGACTTCCTAGTCCTGCGCCAGGTAGCCTCCAGCGAGCACCAGGCCGATGTGGAGTTCTGGCGCGAGGCCCAGCAGCAGTCCGGCCATGAACTGGACTCCACGCTCGACGCGGCCCATGCCGATGCCGATCTGGACGGGGAAGACGGTGCGCCGCGCAAGCGTCGCCGTCGCCGTCGCCGGCCCGTCGGCGGGCCTGCCGCCAGCGAGTAAGCCGTGACCCTGGCCTGTATCGGGTTGGGCGCCAACCTCGGGGACGCCGCGCAGACCCTGCGCGATGCGTTCCAGGCGCTGGCGGCGCTGCCGCACACCACGCTGCGGGCGCGCTCGCAGTTGTATGGCACGCCGGCGTGGGGCAACGTGGACCAGCCGCCCTTCGTCAATGCCGCTGCCGTGCTGGACACCGCGCTGGCCGCCCCGGTCCTGCTGGAGGCGCTGCTGGCGATCGAGCGCGACTTCGGCCGGGTCCGCGAGCCGGGCCTGCACTGGGGGCCGCGCACGCTGGACCTGGATGTGCTGCTGTACGGTGAGGAGGTCATCGACCTGCCGCAGTTGAAGGTGCCGCATCCCCATCTGCACGAACGTGCGTTCGCGTTGCTGCCGCTGGCTGAAATCGCCGGTGAGGCGCTGATTCCAGGACGTGGCCGCGTGCGGAATGCTGCAATGCAGGTGGAGGCCTGCGGGATCGCTCCAATAGGAGGATAATGCGGGGCTTATCGCCACCGGTTATCAGCTCATGAGTACCCACGCAGACAGCAAGCCCTGGACCGTCCCCGCGCTGGCGGAGGCCAAGCGCAACGGGCAGAAGCTGGTGATGTTGACCGCTTACGATGCTGGCTTCGCGCGCAGTTTCGATGCCAACGGGGTCGATCTGATCCTGATCGGCGACTCGCTGGGCATGGTGGTGCAGGGGCACGATTCGACCCTGCCGGTCACCACCGACGACATGGTCTACCACACCCGCGCCGTGGCCCGGGTGGTGCAGCGCGCGCTGGTGATCGCCGACCTGCCGTTCGGCGCGGACGCGAGCCCGGAACGTGCCTTCGAGGCCTCGGTGCGCCTGCTGCAGGCCGGTGCCGAGATGGTCAAGATCGAGGGCGCCGGCTTCAAGCTGGACGTGATCCGTTATCTGGTCGAGCGCGAGATTCCGGTCTGCTCGCACCTGGGGCTGACCCCGCAGTCGGTGCTGCGTCTGGGCGGTTACCGCGTGCAGGGGCGTGGCGATGCTGCCCGCCAGCTGGTCGAGGATGCCAAGGCCGTGGTCGAGGCGGGCGCCACCCTCATGGTGCTGGAGTGCCTGCCCACGCCGGTGGCCGCTGCGGTCACCGCGGCCGTGACGGTGCCGACCATCGGCATTGGCGCCGGCCCGGCGTGCGACGGCCAGGTGCTGGTCCTGCATGATTTCCTCGGCCTGGACAGCGGCCATCGCCGGCCCAAGTTCGTCAAGGATTTCCTGGCCGAGGGCGGTTCCATCGCCGGCGCCGTCCGTGCCTTTGCCGACGCCGTGCGCGACGGCTCCTTCCCCGACGCAGAACACGCCTACGCCTCATGATCGACACCGTCACCGAACTGTCCCGCCTGCGCGCCGTCGTCAACGGCTGGAAGCGTGAGGGCCTGCGCGTCGCGCTGGTGCCCACGATGGGCAACCTGCACGCGGGCCACTACTCGCTGGTGACGCTGGCGCGGCAGTACGCCGACCGCGTGGTTTCCAGCGTCTTCGTCAACCCGACCCAGTTCGGCCCGAACGAGGACTTCACCCGCTACCCGCGCACGCCCGAGGCCGACACATCCGGCCTGGAGCAGGCCGGCTGCGACGTGCTGTGGCTGCCCACGGTCGAATCGATGTATCCGTTCGGCGTGGCGTTGGCCGCCAGCGTCAACGTGCCCGGCATCAGCGGGCTGCTGGAAGGCGCGCACCGCCCGGGCCATTTCGACGGCGTCTGCACCGTGGTCTCGCGGCTGTTCAACCAGGTCCAGCCGGACGTGGCCGCGTTCGGCAAGAAGGACTATCAGCAGCTGGCGGTGATCCGCCAGATGGTGGAGGACCTGGCCTTCCCGATCCAGATCGTCGGTGGCGACATCGTGCGCGAGGCCGACGGCCTGGCCATGAGCTCGCGCAATCAGTACCTCAACGCTGAGCATCGCCAGGTGTCCACCACCATCCACCAGGTGCTGCTGGCCATGCGCGAAGGCTTCATCGGCGGCAAGGCACGCACCCTGATCGAGGCGGAGGCCACCGCCGCGCTGCAGGCCGCCGGCTTCCAGGTCGACTACGCCGTGGTGCGCCTGCCGGACCTGTCCGAACCGGCCGATGCCGACGATGGCACGCGGGTGGCCCTGATCGCCGCCCGCATCGGCACCACCCGGTTGATCGACAACCTGGAGTTCTGAGCCGCCGGGCGGCGGCCCGCCGGCCGCCACCCGCCGCTGCCGTCATCTGCCTGAACCGCCGGCAGCGGGCAGGGCGCACCCCCTGCCGCCTGCCGCCCGGGTGCTAGAATTTCCCTTTCCTTTACCGTTGTCGCGTGCCATGCACCTCTCCCTGCTCAAGACCAAGATCCATCGCGCCACCGTCACTCACTCCGAGCTGAACTACGAAGGTTCCATCGCCATCGATGACAACCTGCTGCAGGCCACCGGCATCCGCGAGTTTGAACAGGTGCATATCTGGGACGTCACCAACGGTGCGCGTTTCTCCACCTATGCGATCCGTGCCGAGGCCGGCAGCGGCGTGGTCTCGCTCAACGGCGGCGCGGCGCGCCACGTGCAGGTGGGCGACATCATCATCATTGCCGCCTTCGCCAGCATGAGCGAAGAAGAAGCTGACAGCTTCAAGCCGAAGTTGGTATATGTGGACGGCAAGAACCAGATCTCCCACACCAACGACACCATTCCGACCCAGGCCGCATGACACAGCACAACGGATTCGACCCGCTTCATTCCCATGCCCAGCGCCTGCGCGGCGCCAGCATCCCGTCGCTGCTTGCTGCCGAACCGGAGCGGGCACGAACGTTGGGGCTGCGGGTGGGTCCGTTGTACGTCAATTTCGCGCGGCAGAAGGTCGACCGCGCGGCGTTGGATGCGTTGCTGGACCTGGCGGCCGGATGCGATGTCGCCGGTGGCCTCCAGCGCCTGTTCCGCGGTGAAACGGTCAACGTGACCGAAGGCCGCGCGGCGCTGCATACCGCGCTGCGCGGCGACCTCAGTGGCGCACCCGTGGCGGGCGAGGCCTTCGCCACCGCCGCGCAGGTGCGGGCGCGGATGGGCGAACTGATCACGGCGCTGGAGCAGACCAACGTCACCGATATCGTCAGCGTCGGCATCGGCGGGTCGGACCTTGGTCCGCGCCTGGTCGCCGATGCGCTGCGTCCGGTGAGTGGCGCACGCTTCCGCGTGCATTTCGTATCGAACGTGGACGGCGCGGCCATGCAGCGCACGCTGGCCACGCTGGACCCGGCCACCACGGCCGGCATCCTGATTTCCAAGACCTTCGGCACCCAGGAAACCCTGCTCAACGGGCAGATCCTGCACGACTGGCTGGGCGGCAGCGATCGTCTGTACGCCGTCAGTGCCAATCCCGAACGCGCCGCCAAGGCGTTCTCGATCGCCGCCGGCCGCGTGCTGCCGATGTGGGACTGGGTGGGGGGGCGCTATTCGCTGTGGTCGGCGGTCGGCTTCCCGATCGCGCTGGCCATCGGCTTCAAGGGCTTCGAGCAGCTGCTCGACGGCGCGGCGCAGATGGACGCGCACGCGCTGAACGCACCGCTGGACCAGAACCTGCCGGTGCTGCATGCGCTGACCGATATCTGGAACCGTAATCTGCTTGGCCATGCCACGCATGCGGTGATGACCTACGACCAGAGGCTTGCGCTGCTGCCGGCCTACCTGCAGCAGCTGGTGATGGAAAGCCTGGGCAAGCGCGTGCAGCGCGACGGCAGCCCGGTCACCACCGACACCGTGCCGGTGTGGTGGGGCGGGGCGGGCACGGACGTGCAGCACAGCTTCTTCCAGGCGCTGCACCAGGGCACCAGTGTCATTCCGGCCGATTTCATCGGCTGCGTGCACAACGATGATCCCTATGTGGTCAACCACCAGGCGCTGATGGCCAACCTGCTGGCGCAGACCGAGGCGCTGGCCAATGGCCAGAGCAGCGACGACCCGCACCGCGATTACCCGGGCGGCCGCCCCAGCACCATGATCCTGCTCGACGCGCTCACCCCGCAGTCGCTGGGCGCCCTGATCGCGATGTACGAACACGCCGTGTACGTGCAGTCGCTGATCTGGAACATCAACGCCTTCGACCAGTTCGGCGTGGAGCTGGGCAAACAGCTGGCCAGCCAGCTGCTGCCGGCGCTGCAGGGCGACGCGGCCGCCATCACCGACCCGGTGACGCTGGAGCTGCTGGCCCGCCTGAAGGCCTGACCGCATCCCAACCCGTAGCGCCGACCAACGGTCGGCGCTATCTGCTGGGGTCGCGCTCGGGGCTCGGCCGCTTGGCCAGCTTGCGCTGCAGCGAACGGCGGTGCATGCCGAGCAGGCGCGCGGCGGCGGAGACGTTGCCGCCGGTTTCGTGCATGGCCTGCTGGATGTGCTCCCACTGCAGGCGACTGATCGGGGTCATCGCATCCGGTGGCTCAAGATCGCCGTCGTCGGCCGGGCCGTCGTCTTCCTCGCCCAGCGCACGCAGAATCATCGGCACTGTGGCCGGCTTGGGCAGGTAGTCGTCGGCGCCCAGCTTGATCGCCTCCACGGCGGTGGCGATGCTGGCGTAACCGGTGACCAGCAGAATGCGCATGTCCTCGCGCAACGCGCGCAGCGGCTGGATCAGCGCCAGACCGGATTCGGCGCCCAGCTTGAGATCGATCAGGGCAAAGGCCGGCGGCTGCTGACGGGCCAGCAACAGCGCCGAGGCGATGTCGCTGGCGGTGACGGTGTCCAAGCCCTTTCGCGCCAGGCTGCGCTGCAGAGTGCGCAGGTACAGTTCGTCGTCGTCGACGAGCAGGCCGTGGAGGGCCGGCGCGGTGCCGGGTACCGGAGTGTAGGGGGTCATGCGGAAGTCTCCCGGGGGGACAAGGGCAGGCGGAAGCCGACGCGGGTGCCGGCACCGTGGGCCGGACGCATCCACAGTTCGCCTTCCAGCCGCTCGATGGTGGCATGCGACAGGGCCAGGCCAACGCCCATGCCCTCGGTCTTGCCGCTGTTGAAGAGCGTGCCGGGCAGCACCGCCTGGCGCGCATCGAAACCGTGGCCGTAATCGCGGACTTCGCCGATCAGGTCCTCGCCCTGGATGCGCAGGGTGAGATCGACCTGCGGGCGCTCGGCTTTCTCACCGGCATCGGCGGCATTGTTGAGCAGCACCATCAGCAGGTGGCCGATGCCGGGATCCAGTGGCAGGTCCAGCGGGGCATCGTCATTGCGCTTGAGGGTGATGGTCGGGCGCACCAGCCGCCACTGTTCGAGTACCTGCGGCAGGGTCACCCGGTCGCGGCCGGAGCTTTCGCCCGCCGCCGGGCGGGCCAGCGCCAGCACGCGTTCGCGGCATTGCACCAGCAGCTCGCGCAGGGTCTCCACGTCGTCGCGGACCTCGCTGCTGTCGGTCTGGTCGGCGATGTCGTCGGCGAGCAGGGTCATTGTGGCCAGCGGCGTGTTGAGCTCATGCGCCACCGAGGCGGCATGCGTGGCCAGCGCGACGATGCCTTCGTTGCGCACGAAGCGCTCGCGCAGCAGCGCCAGTTCGTGCTCGCGATGGCGCAGGGCGATGGCCAGCCGGGTGGCGAACACCAGCACCACCGTGGCCGACAGCAGGAAGTTGCAGACCACGCCCCACTGGTGCATCTGCATCGCGGTGAAGTAGCCGGCCGGCAGCGGAACGCCGAACAGGCCGCTGACGGCATAGCCGATCAGACAGGCGGCGGCCACCGCCAGGGTCCAGCGCAGCGGCAGGGCGAGCGCGGCCAGGGCGATCAGAATCAGGAACAGCGAACCGAACGGATTGGCGATGCCGCCGCTCCAGCCGACCATCCAGGTCAGGACGGTGACGTCGACCAGGATGTGGCAGAACGCGGTCAGCGGCGCGGTGTCGGCGTCATGCACCCGCCATTGGGCGTAGAGATTGAACAGGGCCAGCGCCGCCACGCCGGCCCAGAGGGGGCGCTGCGACAGCTCCAGGCCCAGCACCCAGGTGGCGACAAGGATGGTGGCCGCCTGGCCGGCCACGGCCAGCCAGCGCAGACTGCACAGCGTTCGGAGGAAGGGGGCGTCGGGACCGGTCATTGCCCGCCCATCGTATGCGTTCAGCGGGCCGGCTGCCTGCGACAATCGGCCGCATCGGACGGACGGCACCGAAAATGAGTGCCGTCCAACGGCCGGCACCTACGCGCGCGCCGGGCGCGCTAAAATGCCCGGATGCACGATGCCGTTACCCGACCGACCCAACCCGCCGACACCACCGTGTGGGCCCGCCGCCAGACCCAGCCCGTCCGCATTGGTGGCGTGGTGGTCGGTGGTGGCCATCCCGTGGTGGTCCAGTCGATGACCAACACCGACACCGCCGATGTTGCCGCCAGCGTCAAGCAGGTGGCCGAGCTGTGGCGGGCCGGATCGGAAATGGTGCGGCTGACGGTCAACAACCCCGAATCGGCAGCGGCGATCCCGCGTATCGTCGAGAAGCTGCGGATGATGGGGATCGACGTCCCCCTGATCGGCGACTTCCACTACAACGGCCATCAGCTGTTGACCCAGGAACCGGCCTGCGCCGAGGCCCTGGCCAAATACCGCATCAACCCGGGCAACGTCGGCTTCGGCAAGAAGAAGGACACCCAGTTCGCCCAGTTGATCGAGTTCGCGATCCGCTACGACAAGCCGGTGCGCATCGGCGCCAACTGGGGCTCGCTGGACCAGTCGCTGGCCGCACGCCTGATGGACGAGAACAGCCAGCGCGCACAACCGTGGGATGCCGGCCGGGTGCTGCGCGAGGCGCTGATCCGTTCGGCGCTGGATTCGGCCCATACGGCCGTGGAACTGGGCCTGCCGCGTGATCGCATCGTGCTTTCGGCCAAGGTCAGCGGCGTGCAGGAACTGATCGCGGTCTATCGCGACCTGGCCCAGCGCTCGGACTTTGCCCTGCACCTGGGGCTGACCGAGGCCGGCATCGGCAGCAAGGGCATCGTCGCCTCCTCGGCGGCGCTGGCGGTGCTGCTGCAGGAAGGCATCGGCGACACCATCCGCATTTCGCTCACCCCCGAACCGGGGCAGTCGCGCACCGCCGAGGTGATCGTGGCCCAGGAGCTGCTGCAGACCACCGGCCAGCGCGCGTTCACGCCGCTGGTCACAGCCTGCCCGGGCTGCGGACGCACCACCTCCGAGTTCTTCCAGGAGCTGGCCAAGGTGGTGCAGAACCACGTGCGCGGCAAGATGCCGGAATGGAAAGTGAGCCACCCGGGCGCGGAGAACATGACCCTGGCGGTGATGGGCTGCATCGTCAACGGGCCGGGTGAATCGCGCCATGCCAACATCGGCATCTCGCTGCCGGGCACCGGTGAGACCCCGGCCGCGCCGGTGTTCGTCGACGGCGAAAAGACGGTGACCCTGCGCGGCGACAACATCGCCCAGGACTTCGTGGCGTTGATCGACGACTACGTCGAACGGACCTATGTCCGACGTGTCGGATAAGCCCACGGTGCTGGCCGCACCGGAGCCGGCCGCCGGGTTCCGCCACTGGATGGGCCACAATGCGTGGCGCTTTGTCCTGCTGTTCGTGGGCGTCCTGCTGCCGCTGGCCGGGTTTGTCGCATTGGCCGACGAAGTGCACGAACTGGAATCGATCCATTTCGACGCGCCGCTGCTGTGGAAGATGCATGGCCTGCATTCGCCCGGCCTGGACCGCTTCTTCGTGCTGCTGTCCAAGCTGGGCTACGAGTGGTTCCTGATCCCGGCCGACGTGCTCATCGTGGCCGCGCTGCTGTGGCGACGACGCTGGCGGGAAGCCAGTTTCGTGGCGATCTGTTTCGTGGGCTCGGCGTTGTTGAACCTGGGCAGCAAGCAGTTCTTCCAGCGTGACCGCCCCAGCCTGTGGGAATCGATCGCCCCGGAGAGCACATTCAGCTTCCCGAGTGGCCACGCGATGGGCTCGATGACGCTGGCGGTCACCCTGATGCTGCTGGCCTGGGACACCCGCTGGCGCTGGCCGGTGCTGATCCTGGCCGGTACGTTCGCCCTGCTGGTGAGCGTGTCGCGGGTGTATCTGGGCGTGCATTACCCGTCCGACATCCTGGCCGGGTGGTGTGCCGCCGTGGTTTGGGTGGTAGGGTGTTTCCTGGTGATGTTCCGGCGCCGCCACCCGTGGCGGCATCGCAACTGACCCGGACACGGCACGAATCGCACCGGGGAGAGGTGCGGTGACGCGGGGAGCGTCGTTGCCGATAGGCTGAGTAAACCAGGGTTGCCTTCATTGAAAGGCAAGGGGAAGGGGCTTCCAGAAGCGGATGTGATGTCAACACCAGAATGGACGATGCAATGCGTGTTCATTCTTGTGATCGTCGTGTCCCGCCGTTAGGCTGGCCCCCGTTAGCAGCGTTTGAAGAGGTACGTGCATGACGATTCGAGTGTATCTGGTGGACGATCATGCGCTGGTGCGTACCGGCATGAAGATGATCCTCTCCAACGAGACCGACATGGACGTGGTCGGCGAGGCCGAGTCCGGCGAGGACGCGCTGCCGGAAATCCGTCAATTGCGTCCGGACGTGGTGCTGTGTGATCTGCACCTGCCTGGCGTCAGCGGCATGGAAGTCACCGAGCGCGTGGTCCGTGGCGATCACGGAACGCGGGTGGTGATCGTGTCGGTGCTGGAAGACGGCCCCATGCCCAAGCGGCTGCTTGAAGCCGGCGCGTCCGGGTACATCGGCAAGGCCTGCGATGCGCAGGAACTGCTGCGTGCCGTACGCGACGCCGCGCTGGGCCGCCGTTACCTGGGCAGCAGCATCGCCCAGAACCTGGCGCTCTCGAACGTGGAAGGCAGCCACTCGCCGTTCGATGCGCTGTCGCCGCGCGAACTGGAAGTGGCCCTGCTGCTGACCCAGGGCCTGCGCCAGGAGGACATTGCCAAGCGTCTGAGCCTCAGTGCCAAGACCGTCAATACGCACAAGGCGCGCCTGTTCGAAAAGATGGGCATCAGCGACAACATCGCCCTGGCACGCATGGCCAGCCAGTACGGCCTGGTGGACCCGGCGCGACCGATGTAATCCGCGCCGGTGTCGTCGGCGGCAGCGGGGCGATGCCCGGCCGCCGTTGCCTCACCTGGCGCGGACGCGCGCCACGATCTTCGCCGCCTGGGCCGCGCTCTCGCGCACTTTGTCCCAGTCGCCGTTGTCGATCCAGTTGCCCGGCACCATCCACGAGCCGCCGATGCAGACCACGTTCTTCTGCTCCAGATACTCTGCGGCGGTGGTTTCGGTGATGCCGCCGGTCGGGCAGAGCTTCAGGTCCGGAATCGGACCGGCCAGGCCCTTGATCATCGCCAGGCCGCCCACCGCCGAGGCCGGGAACAGCTTGCAGACGCGGAAGCCGCGTGCATACAGCGCCAGCATTTCGGTCGGCGAGGCCGCTCCCGGCACCACCGGCAACGGTGCCGCGGCAAGCGCATCGGCCATAGGCGCCGGCGTTCCCGGCGTCACCAGGAAATCCGCGCCGGCATCGATCGACTGCTGCATCTGCTCCACGGTCAACACCGTGCCCGCGCCCACCACCACGTCCGGCAGCTCGCGTTTGAGCATCGCCAGTGCCTCCATCGCAATCGGCGTGCGCAGCGTCAGCTCGATCGCCGGCAGGCCGCCTTCCAGCAGCGCCGCACTGACCGCGCGTGCCTGGTCCAGGGTGTGCAAGGTGACGACGGGCAGGATGCCGGCGGCGTGGAGGAGGGATTCAGCGCGTTTCTGGTGTTCGGCAATGCTCATGAAAATGTCTTCCTGTTGATCGGGTCGACCAGGTGTTGGCCGGAGACCCCAAAGGCCGGCCAGAGGCCGGCGCTACCGAATTGGCCGACGCCAACAAAGCGCCGCACTGTGTCGTGAGGCGGTTGGTGAATCGCGTAACGGTCGCGAATCAGCCAGTGAGGCGCCGCCATCTGTCGAGAGGTGGCGGGTTCACGGCGTGTCCCGGAAACCCCACCGCCGCGCTCAGCGATAAACCGTCAGGCGTCCTTGGCCTCATGCGGCGCAAGCGCTGCCTCGGCGTCGTGCCCCAGCTCGTACTCCGCGTCGTAGTTCCAGATGTCGCCGTCGGCGGCAGCCGGCCCACACGAGATCGAAATCGCGCCCTGGTCGGCCGGTCCCACCAGGCGGCGGTTCATCGCGAACAGATTGCGGCCCAGATCGTGCGCTGCCGGTGCCGTGTTCGGCGCCAGCGTGCGCGCCGCCCATTCGGCCGGATCAACCAGTACGTCCAGCGTGCCTGCCTCGCCATCCATCCGGATGATGTCGCCTTCGCGCACGCGCGCCAGCGGACCGCCGCGCGATGCCTCCGGCGTCATGTGGATCGCCGCCGGGAATTTGCCCGACGCGCCGGACAGACGGCCGTCGGTCACCAGCGCCACGCGCCGGCCCTGGTTCTGCAGCAGGCCCAGCAAGGGCGCCAGCGAGTGCAGCTCCGGCATGCCGTTCGCGCGCGGACCCTGGTAGCGCACCACCGCCACGAAATCATGCGGCAGCATCCCGGCCGCGTGCAGCTTGTTCAGCACCTGCGGCGCATCCACCACCACCGCCGGCGCCTCGATCGTGCGGTACTGCGGCTTCACCGCCGACAGCTTGATCAGCGAACGCCCCAGATTGCCGCGCAGCAGGCGCAGGCCACCCTGTGCCTCGAACGGGTCGGCCACCCCGCGCACCACCTCGGTGTCGGCGCTCTCGGTGATGCCATCGATCCAGGTCAGCGCGCCGTCGCGCAGGGCCGGCTCCTGCCCGTACTGGCGCATCCCGCCGACCGCCACCGTGTCCAGGTCCGCATGCATCAGCCCCGCATCCATCAGCTCGCGGAACACGAACGCCGTGCCGCCGGCCGCCGCGAAGCGGTTCACGTCCGCTTCGCCGTTCGGATAGACCCGCGCCAGCAACGGAATCAGCTGCGACAGCTGGTCCATGTCGTCCCAGGTCAGCACGATCCCGGCGGCACGTGCCACGGCGATCCAGTGGATCGTGTGGTTGGTCGAGCCACCGGTCGCCATCAGCGTCACGATGGCATTGACGATCGCGCGCTCGTCGATCAGGCGGCCCAGCGGACGGAAGTCGTCGCCCAGCGCACTGATCTCCAGCGCACGCGCGCCCGCATGACGGGTCAGTGCATCGCGCAGCGGCGTATCCGGATTGACGAACGACGCACCGGGCAACTGCACGCCCATTGCTTCCAGCAGCGTCTGATTGGAATTGGCCGTGCCGTAGAACGTGCAGGTGCCTGCGCCGTGATAGGACGCCGCTTCCACTTCCAGCAGCTCCTCGCGGGTTGCCTGGCCGGCCGCGTAGCGCTCGCGGACTTCGGCCTTCTGCTTGTTCGGAATGCCCGGCGTCATCGGCCCGGCCGGCAGGAAGATCGCCGGCAGATGGCCGAAGGCCAGCGCGCCAATCAGCAGGCCCGGCACGATCTTGTCGCAGACACCGAGGTACACGGTGGCATCGAACATGTCGTGGCTCAGCCCGATCGCGGTCGACTGTGCGATCACATCACGCGAGAACAGCGACAGTTCCATGCCGCCGCGGCCCTGGGTGACGCCATCGCACATCGCCGGCACACCACCGGCCACCTGTGCAGTGGCGCCGAGCTCGCGGGCGGTGTCGCGCAGGATGTCCGGATAACGTTCGAACGGCTGGTGCGCCGACAGCATGTCGTTGTAGGCGGTGATGATGCCCAGGTTCGGCGTCACCCCGCCGCGCAGGCGACTCTTGTCGGTGGGGCCGCAGGCCGCGAAGCCGTGGGCGAGGTTGCCGCAGCTCAGGCGCGAACGGAACGGACCGTCGCGCAGCGCGGCGTCGATGCCGGCCAGGTAGGCGGCGCGCGAGGCGGCGCTGCGCTGGACGATGCGTTCGGTGATGGCATGGAGTTTGGGATGCAGGCTCATTGGCTACCGGCTATGAGAAGGCGAACGGAATACCACCGGGGCGAGGTCAGTCGCACCAGTGCACGCGCAGCTTGGTGCCGCCGATGTCGATCGCGTTGAGAATGGGATAGAGGTGCGGATTGTTGCTGTCCAGCGCCTGGCGCAGCACGTCCAGCTTCTGCTTGCCGCGCAGCAGCAGCAGACGCTGCCGGCTCTGGCCGAGCCCGTGCGGGGTCAGGGTGATGCGCAGTGGCCACTGGTTGGCGCCCGGGCAGCCGGTGGCATCCAGCGCCGCATAGGGCAGGGTGCTGTCCACGGCGCGGGCCAGGTCGCGGGAACCGGGGAACAGCGAGGCGGTGTGGCCGTCGTTGCCCATCCCCAGCACGCTCAGACACGGCCGCTGGCTGTGCTGCGCCTGCAGGTTGGCGGTGTACACGCATTCGGCCAGCGGCTTGCCGACCCGCACCAGCGGATCGAAATGGGCGCCTTCGGCACGCGTGAGGAAGCTCTCGCGCACCAGCCAGGCATTGCTGTCGCGGTCCTGCGGGGACAGCCAGCGCTCATCGACCAGGCTGACCTCGACGCGATCCCAGTGCACGTCCAGCTCGGCCAGTGCCTGGTAGACCGGCGCTGGCGTGGTCCCGCCGGACAGCAGCATGCGCGCACGGCCGAATGCGGTGATCTCCTGGTTGAGGAGCTGGGCCATCTCTGCGGCCACGGCCTCGATCCAGGCGTCGGCGTCGCCGTGGCGGATCAGGGTGAAACGGTCCTGCGTGTCCAGCGCGGTCATGCGGCAGCTCCCTGCAGATCGCGCTCGGCGTCTGCGGCGTAGGCGGCGGCGCCGAGCAGGCCGGCGTGCGGGTGCATCACCGCCAGCGACGGCACCCGGGCCATGATCGAGGAGAAGCGTCCCTTGTGCTCGAAACGCTGGCGGAAACCGGAGTGCTGCAGTGAGTCCAGCATCTTCGGCACCAGCCCGCCGGTCAGGAACACGCCGTCCCACGCGCCCTGGATCAACACCAGGTCGCCGGCGATGGCGCCGAACACGGCGCAGAACACGTCCACAGTACGCATTGCCTGCGGATCGCCATGCAACGCGCGCGCGGTGACGTCCACCGGTTGCAGCTGACCGGGGTCGATGTCGGCCATCTCGCACACGGCGCGATGGATGTTGACCAGTCCCGGCCCGCAGATCAGGCGCTCGTTGGAGACGCGGCCGAACTGTTCGGAGAGGATTTCCAGGATGCGGATTTCTTCGGGCGTGCCCGGCGGGAAGCTGACATGGCCACCTTCGGTTTCCAGCGGATAGCAGCGGCCGTGGCGCAGGATCAACCCGCCCACGCCGAGCCCGGTGCCCGGGCCGATCACCGCATAGTTGCGCGGCTGGCCGGGCTTGCCCGGCACCCATGCGGCGCCACCGACCTGGACCACGTCCTGCGGCTGCAGCAGCGAGATCGCCATCGCCTGGGCGGCGAAGTCGTTGATCAGGTGCAGTTCGTCGAAGCCGAGCATGTGGGCGGTACGCGCACGCGAGATCACCCAAGGATGATTGGTGATGCGCGCCTCATCGCCATCCACGCGGCCGGCCACGGCGAAAACGCCGCGGCGCGCCTCGGCGCCGATCTGGTCCAGATAGTGGCGCGCCGCATCGCCGAGCGACGGGAAATCGGCGACCACGAACTCGCGGATACTGTCCTGCTGCAGCGGCGCGGCCTGCGCCGTGTCGGCCAGCGCGAAACGGGCATTGGTGCCCCCGATATCGGCGACCAGCACCGGTTGTGACGCCCCGCTCATGCGCGATCCTTGCCGGCATCGGCGTCCACGTCGGCAGGCAGGAAGCCGATTGCCTCCTCCGGGCCCCACTGGCCGGCGGGGTAGGGCTGCAGCGGCAGGGCCGCGGCTTTCCAGGCATCGCTGACACTGTCGATCCAGGCCCAGGCGGCGCGCACTTCATCGTCGCGCACGAACAGCGCGTGGTTGCCGTTGAAGGCATCCAGGAACAGCCGTTCGTAGGCGATGCGGCGGTGCAGGCCCGTGGGTACCGACAGCTCCAGCTCCAGCGGGTGCAGTTCCAGCGCGCCCCATTCCGGGCCGGCCAGGCTGCTCATCAGGCCGAGCTCGATGTTCTCCTGCGGCTGCAGCTGGAAGGTAATGCGGTTGGGCGTGGCATTGCCGCGGTCCGGGCGCTCGAACAGCCAGTGCGTGACCGGCTTGAGCGTGACCACCACGCGGGTGGTGCGCTCGGCCAGGCGCTTGCCGGTGACCAGATGGAACGGCACCCCGGACCAGCGCCAGTTGTCGATGTGCGCGGTGACCCCGGCAAAGGTTTCCACGTCGCTGCCTTCCGGCGGCTGGTAGGCCTGCGCGGGCTGGCCGTTGATGGTGCCGGCGGTGTAGCGGCCGCGGACGCTGTCGCGCGCGGCGTGCGTGGCATCCAGGGGGCGCAGGGAGCGCAGCACTTTGACTTTCTCGTCGCGGATGCGGTCGGCTTCCAGCGACGCCGGCGGCTCCATCGCCACCAGGCAGAGCAGCTGCAGAATGTGGCTCTGGACCATGTCGCGCAGCGCACCGGAGCGGGCGTAATACGCATCGCGGCCGTCCACGCCCTCGCTCTCGGCCACCAGGATGTGCACCGACTCGATGTAATTGCGGTTCCAGACCGCTTCCAGCAGCGTGTTGCCGAAGCGCAGCGCGATCAGGTTCTGCACTGCTGCCTTGCCCAGGTAGTGGTCCAGGCGGAACACGCGGTCTTCGTCGATCCACTGGCCGATGGTGGAGATGATCTCCTCGGCGCTGGCGCTGTCGCTGCCGATCGGCTTCTCGAGCATCAGCCGGTGCGGGGCCGCCAGCGCGCCGCCCAGGGCCAGGCCTTCGCAGGTGGAGATGTACAGGCCCGGCGGGATCGCCAGGTAGCTCACGCAGCGGCGGTTGACCAGATCGCGCACCGAGTCGGCGACGGACTGTGGGTCGCGCAGGTCCACCGAACGGTAGTCGATGCGCTGCAGCAGCGACTGGATGTCCTCCTGGCTGGCCATCGGCATGGCCTGCTGCAGGCGCGGCCGCAGGATTTCGCGGAAGGCCTCGGTGTCGTGCGGCGACAGCGCCAGCGCACGGACCTTGAAGTCTTCGGGGAGCAGGCCGTCGCCGAGCAGTCGCAGCAGCGAGGGGAACAGATAACGCTGGGCCAGATCGCCTGTGGCGCCAAACAGGAAGAGGGTGTCGTGCATCGCTCGAGTTTCAGATCCGGGTGACATCGTTGTCAATCGCTTCTCGTCTATGTTCTCGGGGTACGGGTGGGTACGTTGACCGCATGTTGCGATCGCGGCATCGTCCACCCGACGGGCCTGGCGTGACGGCCTGACGACCCGGCGCGCAGGGGAGGAAACCGCCCCGCTGGCGCCGACGTCGTTGCCGACCATCGGATAGTGCCACGTGAAAACGTTTACATGGCAGAATGCGCAGACTGTATTCGATTGCAGTGGTCGCCGTCATGCGGCACCACGCCATCGACCTGCCATCGGGAGGGCCGAGGGCAGTTCCGCATAACAGCCCGGAGTCCGGGCGGACTGGAATGGTGATATGGCAAAAGTGCAGTTGCAGGGGGTTCGCAAGGTCTACGACAACGGTCAGGTGGCCGTGCAGGGCGCGACCTTCGAGGTGGCCGATGGCGAACTGATGGTGCTGGTCGGGCCGTCCGGCTGCGGCAAGTCGACCTTGCTGCGCATGGTCGCCGGGCTGGAGGAGATCAGCGGCGGTACGCTGACCATCGGCGACCGCGTGGTCAACGATGTGGCGCCGAAGGATCGCGATATCGCAATGGTGTTCCAGAGCTATGCGTTGTATCCGCATATGACCGTGGCCGAGAACCTCGCCTTCGGCCTGAAGCTGCGCGGTCACGACAAGGCCACGATCAGCAGGCGGGTCAACGAGGCGGCGCAGACGCTGGGCCTGACCGAGATGCTCGACAAGCTGCCCAAGGCGATGTCCGGCGGCCAGCGCCAGCGCGTTGCGCTGGGTCGCGCGCTGGTGCGCGAGCCGGCGGTGTTCCTGCTGGACGAGCCGCTCTCCAATCTGGATGCCAAGCTGCGTCACAGTGTGCGTACCGAGATCGCGCAGCTGCATCGCAAGCTGGGCACGACGATGATCTACGTCACCCACGACCAGGTGGAAGCGATGACGCTGGGCCAGCGCATCGTGGTGCTCAAGGACGGCATCATCCAGCAGATCGATACGCCGATGGCGCTCTACGACCGCCCGGCCAACCTGTTTGTGGCCGGCTTCCTGGGCAGCCCGGCGATGAACGTGCTGCGCGGCACCCTGCAGCGCAATGACCGCGGCGTGGTCGTGCAGGAGGCGGCGCTGACCGCACCGCTGGGCCAGGCGTCAGTCGATGCGGGCTGGATCGGGCGGACCATCGCCGTGGGCGTGCGTCCGGAGCATCTGCAGCCGGCCGCGGCCGAGGATGCGACGGGCTTCGAGGCGACCATCGACGGCATCGAGCCGGTGGGCAACGAGATCTTCGTGAACATGACCAGTGGCGGCCAGCCGTTGGTGATGCGCGTGGCGCCGCAGGCCCTGCCGCAGGTCGGCGAGTCGATCCGCGTGGCGATCCAGCCGAAGGGGCTGCACTTCTTCGATGCGGAGACCGGCGAGCGGTTGAACCACGACGCCTGAGGCCTCAGGTGGGCGGACCAAGGGTCCGCACCCACCCCGCCTTGGCCGGTCAGCAGCACGGATGACGGGGACGCCGGCCGAGGGCCGGGTCCATGCACTTACCGCGCCAGGCCGTCCAGCAGGGGCAGCGAGGCCGCTTCCACGCCGCCGATCTCCAGCGGATCGCTGGCGATCTCCAGCGGCAGCACTGCCAGCGCCAGGTCGCCAGCCACGCTGACCACGGTGCCGATCGCCGCGCCATTCTGCTGGACCTGCGCGCCGCTGGTGATGCCGGCGCCCCCCCGCAGCAGCTGCAGCGCCCGCTTGGCCTTGCCGAGGAAATGCGTGCGCGCCACGATTTCCTGGCCGGGATAGCAGCCCTTCTTGACGCTGTAGCCGTTCAGTCGATCCAGGCCCAGCTGCTGCGGCGTCCACTGTTCGCGTTGATCGACGTCCAAGCGCGGCACGCCGTAGCGCAGATCGGCCTGGCGCCAGGCGAGCGCGAATGCCGGGTCATCGGCCAGCACCGTGTCGTCCAGGGCGGCGATGCGCATTGTCCGGGGCAGGGCATCGCTGCCCACATCCAGTTCGAGCGTCTCGCCGAGCACCGCGATGGCAGCGCCGGAGGCGGCTTCCGGCGCAGTGAAGCTGCCGGCCACGCCCAGATCGGTACGCACCGTCAGTTTCACCTTGCGGCGGAACACGAAGCGCTGCAACTGCGACGCAATCGCATCGGCATCGCCGTCGGCGAGCACCAGCACCACCTGCGTCTGGTCCAGGCGGATCAGCTGAAACACAGCAATGGTGCGGCCTTTGGCGCTCAGCCAGGCGCTCCACTGCCAATGCCGCAGGGGCAGGGCAGTGACGTCGCTGGCGAACTGGGCATGCGCGAATGCGGCCGCATCGGGGCCTTCCAGGCTGAGCAGCTGGTGACCGGAGAGGGCCGGATATCCGACGAAAGCAGGGGGCAGGTTGTCAGGCACGTGAACGGGGTCTAACATTTGTGCGTTGCGAGACCACCCATGATAGGCCAAACAACCCCCACTCCAGAATCCGACTCCCCAGCCCCGCAGGTCGAGCAGAAGCAGCCGCTTCCCGAGACCCCCGCGGTGCCCGTGGAGATTGGTGGCCGCGGCGGACTTGATCCGGTGCGGTATGGAGACTGGGAGAAAAACGGACGCTGCATCGATTTTTGATCAGCATTGAGCCAACGCGGCATTGCGCCGCCCAGCCGAGACAACGAGCCCAGCGAATGGCCGCCAGAGAACGTCCCCTTTCCCCGCACCTTCAGGTGTATCGCTGGCAGATTCAGATGGCCACCTCGATCCTGCATCGAGCCACCGGCATCTTTCTGTCTGTTGGAGCCCTGATCATTGCGGGCGGCCTGCTCGCCCTGATGATGGGCCCTGAATCCTGGAACTGCTTCACCGGCCATGCCGGCAGCTGGTACGGCAAGCTGTTCCTGTTCGCATGGACGTGGTCCTTTGCCTACCACCTGTGCAATGGCATCCGCCACATCGTGCAGGACTTCGCGATCGGCTTCTCCATTCCCGCCTTTGTGCGCAGCAGCTGGGTGTCGGTCTTCGCCAGCCTGGTGATCACCGCGCTGGTCTGGGCCTATGTGTTCGCCGGAGCCACCGCATGAACAAGTTCCGTACCCCGCTGAAGAACGTGCGTGGCCTTGGCGCTGCCAAGACCGGCACCGAGCATTTCGTGATGCAGCGCCTGACCGCCACCGCGCTGGTCGGCCTGACCATCTGGTTCCTGGTGTTCGTGCTGAGCCTGATCGGCGCCGATTACGTGACTGCCACCGAAGCGGTGTCCAAGCCGTGGAACGCGGTCCTGCTGGTCGGCTTCCTGGTCGCGATGTTCTGGCACGCCCAGCTCGGCCTGCAGGTCGTGCTGGAAGACTACATCCACAACTCGCTGCTGGCCCTGGCGCTGCAGACCACGGTGAAGTTCATCGCCGTGCTCGGCGCGATCGTCAGTGTTTTTGCGGTCGCCCGCATTGCGCTCGGCGTTGCCTGAGTCCAGGCACCAAGACAGGAATCCAGATTAGATGTCCGCTTACAAGATTACGGAACACAAGTACGACATGGTCGTGGTCGGCGCCGGCGGTGCCGGTCTGCGCGCCACGTTCGGTCTTGCCGCCAAGGGCCTGCAGACCGTCTGCCTGACCAAGGTCTTCCCGACCCGCTCGCACACCGTGGCCGCGCAGGGCGGTATTTCCGCCGCGCTGGGCAACATGGGCGAGGACGACTGGCGCTACCACTTCTTCGACACCATCAAGGGCTCGGATTGGCTGGGTGACCAGGACGCCATCGAGTACATGTGCCGCGAAGCGATTCCGGCCATCATCGAACTGGAACACTACGGTGTGCCGTTCAGCCGTACCGAAGAGGGCAAGATCTACCAGCGCCCGTTCGGTGGCATGACCACCAAGTACGGCGAAGGCCCGTCCGCGCAGCGCACCTGCGCCGCGGCCGACCGCACCGGGCACGCCATGCTGCACACGCTGTACCAGCAGTCGCTGGCGCACAACGCGCGCTTCATGATCGAGTACTTCGCGCTCGACCTGATCTTCGATGAGGAAGGTGTGTGCCGCGGCGTGCTTGCCCTGGACATGGCCGACGGCTCGCTGCACCTGTTCCGCGCCCACGGCGTGGTGCTGGCCACCGGCGGTTACGGCCGCGCGTACTTCAGCGCCACCTCGGCCCACACCTGCACCGGCGACGGCGGCGGTCTGGTCATGCGCGCCGGCCTGCCGATGCAGGACATGGAGTTCGTGCAGTTCCACCCGACCGGCATCTACGGCGCGGGCTGCCTGATCACCGAAGGCGTGCGTGGCGAAGGCGGCATCCTGCGCAACAGCAACGGCGAGCGCTTCATGGAGCGCTACGCACCGCACTACAAGGACCTGGCCTCGCGCGACGTGGTGTCGCGTTCGATGACCATCGAAATCCGCGAAGGCCGCGGCGTCGGCGAGCACAAGGACCACATCCTGCTCGACCTGACCCACCTCGGCCCGGGCGTGATCGACGACAAGCTGCCGGGCATCGCCGAAAGCGCGCGCATCTTCGCCGGCGTCGACGTGCACAAGCAGCCGATTCCGGTCATCCCGACCGTGCACTACAACATGGGTGGCATCCCGACCAACTACCACGGCGAAGTCGTGCGCAAGGTTGGCGACAACCCCGATGCCGTGGTGCCGGGCCTGTACGCCATCGGCGAAGCAGCCTGCGTGTCGGTGCACGGTGCCAACCGCCTGGGCTCCAACTCGCTGCTGGATCTGGTGGTGTTCGGGCGTGCGGTGGCCAACCGCTGCGCCGATACCATCAAGCCGGGCCAGTCGCACAAGACCCTGCCGTCGGACGCCTGCGACAAGGCGCTCGGCCTGCTGGACAAGCTGCGCTACGCCAACGGCGACACCCCGACCTCGGTCATCCGCGACCGCATGCAGCGCACCATGCAGAACGACGCGGCGGTGTTCCGTACCAGCAAGACCCTGCAGGAAGGCTGCGGCAAGATGGCCGAGATCTTCGACTCCTTCCAGGACGTCAAGGTCTCCGACCGTTCGCTGGTGTGGAACTCCGACCTGATCGAAACCTACGAGCTGAACAACCTGCTGCTCAACGCGGTGGCGACGATCAACTCGGCCGAACAGCGCAAGGAAAGCCGCGGCGCGCACGCGCATGAAGACTATCCGGACCGCGACGACGCCAACTGGCAGAAGCACACGCTGGTCAGCGTCGACGAGAAGGGCAAGTGCGAGTTCGACTACCGTCCGGTCCACATGTACACGCTGAGCAAGGACGTGGACGTGGTCCCGCCCAAGCCGCGCGTCTACTAAGCGACCTTCGGCATGACCTCCGGCCACGCAGTGCCTGCCACTTCCTCCGCCCACACGGGTGGGGTGGTGCGCGCGCTGCGGGCCGGCGGTGTCGACTTCCTCATCTTCCGTGCTAGCCGCGCCTGCATCGCAGCGCGAGCCGCCTGAGCCAACGAGAACAGCCATGGCCGAGTTTTCCCTCCCCAAGAATTCCAAGATCGGAAAGGGCAAGCACTTCCCCGCCAAGAGCGGCGCGAAGAACACCCGTACGTTCAAGATCTACCGCTGGAATCCCGACGACGACAGCAACCCGCGTACCGATACCTACGAGATCGATCTGGACGCGTGCGGCCCGATGGTTCTGGACGCGCTGATCAAGATCAAGAACGAGATCGATCCGACCCTAACCTTCCGTCGTTCGTGCCGCGAGGGCATCTGCGGTTCATGCGCGATGAACATCGATGGCACCAACACGCTGGCCTGCACCCGCGCCATCGCTGACTGCGGCAAGGCCGAAGTGCCGATCTACCCGCTGCCGCACATGAGCGTGGTCAAGGATCTGGTGCCGGACCTGACCCACTTCTACGCGCAGTACGCGTCGATCAAGCCGTGGATCCGCACCCAGACCCCGCCGCCGCCGGATCGCGAGCGCCTGCAGTCGCCGGAAGACCGCAAGAAGCTCGACGGGCTGTACGAGTGCATTCTGTGCGCCTGCTGCTCGACCAGCTGCCCGAGCTACTGGTGGAACGGTGAGCGTTACCTGGGCCCGGCGATCCTCCTGCAGGCCTACCGCTGGATCGTCGATTCGCGCGACGAGGACACCGGGGCGCGTCTGGACGACCTGGAAGATCCGTTCAAGCTGTACCGCTGCCACACCATCATGAACTGCGCCCGGACCTGCCCGAAGGGCCTGAACCCGGCCTTGGCCATCGCCGAGATCAAGAAGCTCATGATGGCGCGCCGCGCCTGACGTAGCGCCGGGCTCAGCCCGCGGCTCCGTAGCGCCGGGCTCTGCCCGGCTGAACCGAAAAGGTAAAGCCGAGCCATGCTCGGCTTTACCGTTTAAGGCCTTGCCGTTCAAGGAGCCACACCGATGGATGAAGCAACCCTGCTGAAAAAGCTGCGTTGGCGCTGCCGCCGTGGCATGCGTGAGCTGGACCAGCTGTTCGAGCGTTACCTTGACCGCGAATGGGCCGGTGCGCCGACTGCAGAGCGCGAGGTTTTCCTGTTCCTGCTGGAATGCGAGGACGATAGGCTGTGGCGGTGGTTCATGGGCTACGAGGAGTGCCCCCATGCCGAGCCGGCCGCGCTCATCGCCAGGATCCGCGCCCTGCCGGCTTGAATGGCGGCCCTCGCGCAGGCAATGCCGCGTGCAGGTCCTGCTGGCGATGCTCGTGCCCTGGGCGCTGTCGATGAGCGATCTGCCGTCGCCGCACTGGCAGTGGGTGGCCGGGACGGTCGTGATGGCGTCCCTTGTCGAAGCGGCAGGTCAGGTCCGTCGGCGTCCCCGGCACCTGCTTGTTCCGCCTGGCGAGGCGGCCGTCATGGTGGACGGCAGGCCGGTCGAGGCCTTCGTGGTGCGGTTCCGGGGACCGCTGGTCCAGCTTCGCTGGCGGCAGGGGTGGCGCCGGCACGCACTGCTGTTCTGGCCCGATACCCTGTCGGCGGCGCAGCGACGTGAACTGCGACTGGCCGTCGGCACCCGCTGCATTTCCCGTTCACGTCGCGCAATGGCACCATAGCCTGAATTGTCCGGCACACCTGCATGTTCAAACCCATACCTGTCGCAATCGGCCTGCGTTACCTGCGCGCCAAACGTCGCAACGGCTTCATCTCCTTCATCTCGATGGCGTCCATCCTTGGCATCGCGCTGGGCGTGACCGTGCTGATCACCACCCTGGCGGTGATGAGCGGCTTCCAGAAGGAGATCCGCGACCGCCTGCTGCAGATGTCCGCGCATACCACCATCACCAGCGACGGCGCGCCGATGGCCGACTGGCAGCGGTCGGTGGATCTGGCCATGAAGGACCCGCGCGTGGCCGGTGCCGCGCCGTACATCGAGATCCAGGCCATGCTGAGCGGTCCACGCGTGCAGGGCGCGATCGTGCAGGGCATCGACCCGGCGCTGGAGCCCACGGTCTCGGTCATCAATCAGAAGCTCAAGCGCGGCAGCTACGACAGCCTGACCCCCGGCAGCTACAACCTGCTGCTGGGCAGTGAACTGGCCATCTGGCTCGGCGTGGATGTCGGCGACACCGTGGTGGTGACGCTGGCCGAAGTGCAGGGCACGCCGATGGGCGCGATGCCGCGGCTGAAGCGCTTCACCGTCAGCGGCATCTTCGAGGCCGGCTACAACGAGATCGACCGCGGCGTGGCCTACGCCAACATGAGCGACCTGGAGCGTGTCCTGCGCATCGATGGCGCGACCGGCGTGCGCCTGAAGCTGCACGACATGGACAAGGCGCTGGATGTCGGCCTGGATCTGGCGCATGCGCTGCACGGGGCCTACCGGGTCAGCGACTGGACCCAGCAGAACGCCAACCTGTACCACTCGCTGCGCATGGAAAAAGTGGTGATGGGCATCCTGCTGTCGCTGATCATCGCGATGGGGGCCTTCAACCTGGTGTCCTCGCAGGTGATGCTGGTCACCGACAAGCAGGCCGACATCGCGATCCTGCGCACGCTTGGCCTGACCCCGGGCGGGGTGATGCAGGTCTTCATGGTGCAGGGCTCGCTGATCGGCATCTTCGGTACCGTGATGGGCGTGATCGGCGGCATCACCCTGACCTTGAATCTCGAACGCATCCTCGGTGCGATCGAGACGGTGTTCAACGTCAAGCTGCTGCCCGAGGACGTCTACTACATCACCGGCCTGCCCACCGACATGCAGGCGCCGGACATCATCATCATCACGGTGGTCGCACTGGTCATGAGCTTCCTGGCGACGTTGTATCCCGCGTGGCGCGCTGCCCGCACCCAGCCGGCGGAGGCCCTGCGTTATGAATGATGTGATCGGGCATGACGTGAGCGTCCGCGGCCAGGAAGTGCTCCGCGCCGAGCGCCTGGGCAAGACCTATTCGGAAGGGCGCATGCAGACCCCGGTCTTCGATGGCCTGGACCTCAGCGTCAACACCGGCGAGACGGTCGCGATCATCGGCGCCTCCGGTGCCGGCAAGAGCACCCTGCTGCATCTGCTTGGTGGCCTGGACCTGCCCACGGCGGGCGAGGTGCTGGTGGCTGGCGTGCGCATGTCGCAGCTCTCCGATGCAGCGCGCGGCAGCCTGCGCAACCGCACGCTGGGCTTCGTGTACCAGTTCCATCACCTGCTGCCCGAATTCACCGCGTTGGAGAACGTGATGATGCCGGTGCTGCTGGGCGGTGCGGACGTGGCCGATGCACAGGCGCGCGCCCGTTCGCTGCTGGAGTCGGTCGGCCTGGGCCACCGCCTGGAGCACAAGCCCAGCGAGCTGTCCGGTGGCGAGCGCCAGCGCGCCGCCGTGGCCCGCGCGCTGGTCAACCGGCCGGCCTGCGTGCTGGGCGACGAGCCCACCGGCAACCTGGACGACAAGACCGCCGCGACCGTGTTCGACCTGATGCTGGAGCTCAACCGCGCCCACCACACCAGTCTGGTGCTGGTGACCCACGACCGCAGCCTGGCACGCAAGCTGGACCGCGTGCTGGAACTGCGCGAAGGTCGCCTGCACGCCTTGTCGCACGACCAGGTCTGAGCACCCCGTCCAGGCGCTGAACTGCCGGCGGGCTGCATGCGCCGGCATCATCCCGGGGGGCGCATGATGCCTGCAGCCCACCCCGCCGGAGGTTCCATGAAAGCCCATGTTGCCGTCGCCCTGTGCCTGGCCCTGTCCGCCTGTGCGACCAGTGGTCGCCTGACGTCCGAGCAGAAGCTGTCGCTGTACCGCGCCCATGCGGCACCGCCGCAGCAGGACATGCCGCTGTATGGCGGCATCAATGGCTGGACCGAACTGGGCGACAGTGCGCTGGCGGTATGGACGCGCCCGAGCGAGGCCTATCTGCTCGAGCTGACCGGCCCGTGCCAGGGCCTGGACTACGCGCTGGAGATCGCGCTGACCAGCCGCACCGGACGGGTGTCATCGCGCTTCGACAAGGTCCTGGTCCGCGACCCGACCTTGGGCCCGATGAACATGCCGTGCTTCATCCGCAGCATCCAGAAACTGGACATCAAGGCGCTGCGCGCGTCCGAACAGGACATGCGCCAGGCGAAGCTGCAGGAGCGGGAGCCGTAAGGCGTACCGCGACCTGCCGTGCAGGTGCCGGCCACTGGCCGGCACAGCGGCCTCACGCCTCCGGCGCGACGTAACCGGCCGGCTTTTCTGCGCCGCCGGAGAACAGGTACTTGACCAGCTCTTCTTCCAGGAACGCGCGGTGCCTGGGATCGCGCGGCGACAGCCGGTTCTCGTTGATCAGCATCGTCTGGTGCGCCAGCCATGCGGCCCACGCGCTCTTGCCGATGTGATTGAAGATGCGCTGGCCGAGATCGCCGGGATAGGGCACGAAGTCCAGGCCGTCGGTGTCGCGTTGTTCGTACTGGCAGAAAACGGTGCGGGGCATGGGCTTACTCGGAAACGGGTGGGGAGGACGCGCGTCGCATTGTACGGCGCTTGGGCGAGGCGGGCGGCGCGCCGGTGTCGAGCAGCTTGCGGATCGGTGCGGGCAGGCCGAGCGTGGGCAGGTCCACCGGAGCGACCCAGCGCAGGCCCGGGACATCGGCGCGCAGGCCGTCCACCTGGCAGGACAGCACCTGCAGGTGCAGGCGGTAATGGCTGAAGGTGTGTTCCAGCACCGGCAGCGCCTCCGCGTCGTCCAGCGAGCCGTGCAGGTGCGCGTCGAACCAGTCCTGCAGCGCGCTGCCATGCTCGGCCTGGGGCAGCGTCCACAACTGCGCCCAGATGCCGGTGTCCGGCCGCTTCTGCAGCAGCACGCGGCCGCGGTCATCGCGCAGCAGCAGGGCCACGGCCTCGCGCTCGGGCAGTGCCTTGCCTGGTTTGGGCGTGGGCAACCGGTCGGTGCGGCCTTCACGGCGCGCCACGCAATCGTCCTGCAACGGGCAGATCACACAGGCGGGACGGCTGCGCGTGCATACGGTGGCGCCCAGATCCATCTGCGCCTGCGTGTAGTCGGCCATGCGACCGTCGGGAACGTGCTGTACGTGCGCCTCTGCCAGCCCCCAGAGCACCTTCTCCACGGCCGGCAGACCGGGAAAGCCGTCGATGCCGTGATAGCGGGTGAGCACGCGTTTGACGTTGCCGTCGAGGATCGCATGGCGATCGTTCCAGGCCTGGCTGAGGATTGCGGCGGCGGTACTGCGGCCGATGCCGGGCAGGGCGTGCAGCGCGTCGAGATCGCGCGGCAGCTCGCCATCGTGATCGGCCACGCAGCGTTGCGCGGCGGCATGCAGGTTGCGCGCACGCGCGTAGTAGCCAAGCCCGGCCCACCGTGCCATCACGGCGTCGTTGCTGGCTGCGGCCAGCGCGGGCAGGGTGGGGAAGACCTGCAGGAACGTCAGAAAGTACGGAATGACCGTACTGACCTGGGTCTGCTGCAGCATGATCTCCGACAGCCACACCCGGTACGGCGAGCGCGGGTGCTGCCACGGCAGGTCATGCCGGCCGTGGCCGTCGAACCACGGCAGCAGGCGGCCGACGAAGGCGTCGCCGCGCCCGTCCACGCCGGGCATCAGCCGCCCAGGGCCTCGGGCAGCAGCGCGTCGACGAACGCTTCCGGATCGAACACGCGCAGATCTTCCGGGCGCTCGCCGATGCCGGCGAAGCGGATCGGAATGCCGAACTCGCGGGCCAGCGCGAACACCACGCCCCCCTTGGCGGTGCCATCCAGCTTGGTCACCACCAGGCCGGTGACGTTGACCGCCGCGTGGAACTGGCGCAGCTGGGAGAGGGCGTTCTGCCCGGTGGTGCCGTCGATCACCATCAGCACCTCGTGCGGCGCGGCCGGATCGATCTTGCCCAGCACGCGGCGGATCTTGCCCAGCTCGTTCATCAGGCCGGACTGGGTATGCAGGCGGCCGGCGGTGTCGGCAATCAGTACCTCTGTGCCGCGTGCCTTGCCGGCCTGCAGCGCATCGAAGGCGACCGATGCCGCATCGGCATTCTGGCCCTGGGCCACCACGGCCACGCCGTTGCGCTCGCCCCAGGCCTGCAGCTGGGCCACGGCGGCGGCGCGGAAGGTGTCGCCGGCGGCCAGCATCAGACTGTGGCCGTCGTCCTTGAAGCGCTTGGCCAGCTTGCCGATGGTGGTGGTCTTGCCCACCCCGTTGACGCCGACGGTGAGCACCACGAAGGGCTTGGCGGTGCGGTCGATGACCAGTGGTCTGGCGACCGGCTGCAGGATCGCGATCAGCTCGCTGCGAAGAGCGGCCAGCAATGCCTTGGCGTCGGCGAACTCTCGCGCCTTCATGCGCTTGCGCAGGCCCTCGACCAGCGCGGTGGTGGCGCCAACGCCGACATCGGCGGTGATCAGGGCGGTTTCCAGCTCGTCGAGCAGGTCGTCGTCGAGCTTGGGATTGCGCGAGAACAGGCCGCCGAAGCTGCGGGCGATGACGCTGTTGCGCAGGCGGTCGCGCCAGCCGAGCTTGCCGGGAGCGGCCGGAGCGGTGGTATCGCCGGGCTCGAGGATGTCGGCGGCCGGGGCGGCGGCCGCCACGGGCGGTTCGGTCGGCTGAGCGGCTTCCTGCACGATGTCGGTGGCGACCAGGACCGGCGGGGTCACCTGCACGACGGGTGCAGGGTCGGTCGGGCGCTGGCCGGCGGGCGGCACTACCGGTGTGGTCGGTTCCGGGGGCGTGGCGGCCCGGGCGACCGGTGCGGTCGATGCCGGAGGTGCGGTGGGCGGGACGACCGGCGCGGGCGGTTGGGCCGGCGGCGCGGCAGCATCAGCCGCCTGCGGGAACGCGGCGGCCAGCTCTTCAGCCGAGTAGTGCTGGGTCTTGGGCGCGTCCTGTGGGGCGTCCTGGGGCTTTTTGCGACGGAAGAAACTGAGCATTGGATTCGGCGCTGAAATCAGGGGGATATGCTACCACTCGGGCCTGTCAGCCCCGAGTGCACTCAAGTGCGCGGCCCGGCGGCCGCTATCGACGGTGGAGGGCCGCACGGGGCGGTCCGGGGTGCATCCGGGTGGGCAATATTCTGGCAATCGCGGGCAGCGGCATGCGTGCGGCTCAGCAGGGCGTACAGGTGGCCGCGCACAACGTGGCCAGCCTGGACGCGCCCGACGCGACGCGTCTGCAGGTGCTGCGGGGCGCTGCGCCTGCCGGCGGGGTGCAGTCCGTCGTGGGCACCACGCCCCAGGACCCGACGGCCCCGTTGACCGACCTGCTGGCCGCCCGCAACGAGGTGCTGGCATTCACGGCCAATGCCGCCGTGATCCGGCGCTCCGATGGCATGCTTGGCGCATTGCTGGACGCAACCGCCTGACCGTGGGTCGCCACCGTTGGCCGGCACGACCGGGTCATGTGACTTTCCTGGAGCCCGTCGTGGCAGGACGATGCCGACCTGCGGCCGGCATCGTCGGGTGCCGCGGTCTTACGCGGACAGTTCGAGCAGGAGCTTGTTGAGCCGGCGCACGTAGGCGGCCGGGTCCTTCAGCGTGTCGCCGGCTGCCAGGGCGGCCTGGTCGAACAGCACGCGGCTGAGGTCGTCGAAGCGTGCCGCGTCGGCTTCCTGGTCGAGCTTGCCGATCAGCGGGTGGCCGGGGTTGAACTCGAACACGGGCTTGCTGTCCGGCACCTTCTGGCCGCTGGCTTCCAGGATCTGGCGCATCTGCAGGCCCAGGTCCTGTTCGCCGATGGCCAGGATCGCCGGGGAGTCGGTGAGGCGGTGCGAGACGCGCACGTCGGCCACGTCCTCGCCGAGCGCGGTCTTGAGCCGCTCGACCAGGGCCTGCTTGTCCTTGGCGGCTTCTTCCTGGGCCTGCTTGTCTTCCGCCGACTCCAACGCGCCGAGGTCGAGGTCGCCGCGTGCGACGTCAACGAACGACTTGCCGTCGAAGTCGGTCAGGTAGCCCATCAGCCACTCGTCGATGCGGTCGGTGAGCAGCAGTACTTCGATGCCCTTCTTGCGGAACACTTCCAGATGCGGGCTGTCCTTGACCTGGGTATGGCTGTCGCCGGTCAGGAAGTAGATCTTGTCCTGGCCTTCGATCATGCGGCCGACGTAGTCGGCCAGGGACACGCTCTGCTCGCCGCTGGCGTCATGGGTGGAAGCGAAGCGCAGCAGGCCGGCCACCTTTTCGCGGTTGCCGTAGTCTTCGGCGGGGCCTTCCTTGAGGACCTGGCCGAACTGCTTCCAGAAGCCGGCATAGACGTCCGGCGAGTCCTTGGCGAGCTTGTCGAGCATGTCCAGCGAGCGCTTGGTGAGCGCGGCCTTCATCGAGTCGATGACCGGGCCGGACTGCAGGATTTCGCGCGAGACGTTCAGCGACAGGTCGTTGGAATCCACCACGCCCTTGATGAAGCGCAGGTACAGCGGCAGGAACTGCTCGGCCTGGTCCATCACGAACACGCGCTGCACGTAGAGCTTCAGGCCCTTGGGCGCATCGCGGTGGTAGAGGTCGAACGGCGCGTGGCCGGGCACGTACAGCAACGAGGTGTACTCGAGCTTGCCTTCGACCTTGTTGTGGCTCCACGCCAGCGGGTCCTGGTGGTCGTGCGCGGCGTGCTTGTAGAACTCGCGGTACTCGGCGTCGGTGATCTCGTTGCGCGGACGGGTCCACAGCGCGCTGGCGCGGTTGACGGTTTCCCACTCGGGCTCGGCCGGTGCATCGTCGCCGTGGGCGTTCTTGACCATCTGGATCGGCAGGCCGATGTGGTCGGAGTACTTCTTGATGATGCCGCGCAGGCGCCAGCCATCGGCGAAGTCGAGCTGGTCGTCCTTCAGGTGCAGCACGATGCGGGTGCCGCGCTCGGGCTTGTCGATGCTCTCGACGTCGAACTCGCCTTCGCCTCGCGAGGACCAGTGCACGCCTTCGCTGGCGGGCAGGCCGGCGCGGCGCGAGTAGACGTCGACCTGGTCGGCGACGATGAAGGCGCTGTAGAAGCCGACGCCGAACTGGCCGATCAGCTGGGAGTCCTTCTTCTGGTCGCCGGAGAGCTGGCGCAGGAAGTCGCCCGTGCCGGACTTGGCGATGGTGCCAAGGTGCGCGATGGCCTCGTCACGGCTCATGCCGATGCCGTTGTCGTCGATGGTCAGGGTGTGGGCATCGGCATCGAAGCTGACGCGGATGCGCAGGTCGCTGTCGTTCTCAAGAAGGGCCGGCTGGGTCAGCGCTTCGAAGCGCAGTTTGTCCGAGGCGTCGGCAGCGTTGGAGATCAGCTCGCGAAGGAAGATTTCCTTGTTGGAGTACAGCGAGTGGATCATCAGCTGCAGCAGCTGCTTGACTTCGGTCTGGAAGCCCAGGGTTTCTTTTTGGGTCTGCACGGTCATGAGTGGCGATGCTCCTTGGACGATGCCGCGCCCTGCGCGGCGGCTGGCTCAAGGGGTAGGGGCGGCGGGGTGGGTTTTCAAGAGCGTGCGGATACCCGCCGTTTGTATCCTTCCTGGCTCGGGGGCGATGCAGGTCGCGGTTGCAGCCGGCCACTCGGAGGTCCTGATCAGGGGCCTTTTTCCACGGGAGGAGGGCTTGCACGCGACACTGCCCGTCTGTCGATCAGATGTCTGCATTGAATCCGGTGCGGTCATTGGCTGGGCGAATGGCGGGAGGGTCGGGCGGCGGTGCCATCCGCCGTCTCCGGTGCATGAAACGCGCCCGCCGGGGATCAGCGCTTAGAATGTCGGCCCGCCCCCCCGTTGCCCCTGTGCCATGACCCGTGCCGCACCGTTTTCCCTGTCGACCCGTCCAGCCAGGCGCCGGGCATGACGCCGCGTCAGCCCGCAGCACCGGCGGTGGGGCAGGTGCGCATCATCGGCGGCAAGTGGCGTGGGACGAAGCTGCCCGTGCCACTGTCGCCGGGCCTGCGGCCGAGCAGCGACCGGGTCCGCGAGACGCTGTTCAACTGGCTGATGCCGCGGTTGGGCGGGGCGCGGGTGCTGGACCTGTTTGCCGGCAGCGGCGCGCTGGGACTGGAGGCGGTGTCGCGGGGGGCGGCGCACGCCACCTTGGTGGAGAAAGACGGGGGGCTGTCCCGGCAGCTGCGCGAGTCGGTGACCCGGCTGGGCGCGCAGGGGCTGGTGGAGGTCGTCCAGGCCGACGCCCTGCAGTGGCTGCGTCAGCCGGCCGGGGCGCTGGCCGATATCGCCTTCGTCGACCCGCCGTTTGCCGCCGGGCTGTGGGACGCGGTGATCGCCGGACTGCCGGCGCACCTGGCCCCCGATGCCTGGCTGTACGTGGAGTCGCCGGCCGGTCAGGCGCCACGATTGCCGGCGCCGTGGCTGCTGCACCGCGAGGGGAGCACCCGGGAGGTCCGTTTCGCCCTGTACCGCCGCGCCGCTGCTACACTTTCACCAGATCACAACGTGTAGCTGCCGTATGACCGTGGCCAACCGCCGCATTGCCGTGTACCCGGGCACCTTCGATCCGATCACCAACGGTCACATCGACCTGGTGAACCGGGCCGCGCCGCTGTTCGAAAAGGTGGTGGTGGGTGTGGCGCAGAGCCCGTCAAAGGGGCCGACGCTGCCGCTGGAGCTGCGGGTGTCGCTGGCGCGTGAGGCGCTGGCCCACCACCGCAACGTGGAAGTGCGCGGTTTTGATACGTTGCTGGCGCATTTCGTGCGCTCCATGCAGGGTGGCGTGCTGCTGCGCGGCCTGCGTGCGGTGTCCGATTTCGAGTACGAATTCCAGATGGCGAGCATGAACCGCCACCTGATCCCGGAAGTCGAGACGTTGTTCCTGACCCCGGCCGAGCAGCACAGCTTCATTTCGTCTTCGCTGGTCCGCGAGATCGCCCGTCTGGGCGGCGACGTGTCCGGCTTCGTTCCCGCGTCGGTGCTGGAAGCGCTGCGCAGGGTCCGGGAAGCGAAGTCGGGCCCGACGCAATAACCGCCAGACCCATACATACCAAGAACCACCAAGGGAGGAATTCCATGAACAACACCATGCGTGCCATGCTGATCGCGTCGTTCGCGCTGGCCTTCACCGCCTGCAAGAAGGAAGAGGCTGCTCCGGTCGCCGAAGCCCAGCAGGCGCTGGTCGCCCCGGGCAAGGACGACGATGCCGGCTGGAAGAAGTACCTGCAGGCCGTGGCCGTGCAGAACATGGGCAACATCACCAACAGCCCGTTCCTGTATTACCTCGGGCCGGAATCGGACCCGCAGTTCCAGGACAAGTACGAGCGCCAGGTTGAAAGCGCCACCCAGGCCGTCGCCCGTGGCGTGCAGCCGGGCAACATGCTGGCCTTCGGTTCGTCTGCCTCGGGCAAGATGGCCGACATGATCCAGACCGTGTTCAAGGACGTGTCGCCGGACTCGATGAAGGGCGTGCGCGTCGTGTTCATCGGCCAGGCCGCCGACAACGCCCGCGTGCAGTCCATCGTGCAGCCGACCGGCGCCGAGTACATCTTCGTCGAAGCCAAGTAACCCGTGCAGTGGCGGCCGCGCCCCGCGCGCGGCCCGGGCGGCGTCCTGCGGGGCGCCGCCGATCATCGGCCGGCGCCCTGCGCTGGCCGGTTTTCTTCCGCCGGCGCGGGCGTGGAGTAACGCCATGTCGCTGAAAATCAATGAGCTCTGCGTCAACTGCGACGTCTGTGAGCCGGCCTGCCCCAATCAGGCCATCTCGATGGGTGAAACCATCTACGTGATCGACCCGGCCCGCTGCACCGAGTGCGTGGGACACTTCGACGAACCCCAGTGCGTGGTCGTCTGCCCGGTGGAATGCATCGATCCCGATCCGGACATCCCGGAAACCCAGGAAGCGCTGTTGGCCAAACTGCATGGGCTGCAGCGTGATCATCCCGAACTGTATGTCACGGAGTCCCCGTCCGAATGAACAGGCTGTCGCGTCGTTGGTTGCTGCTGGTGCTGCTGTGGGCACCGGTGGCCTGGTCTGCTGGATCCACCCCGGCGTCGTTGGCCAAGCACCCGGAGGGCGCGGCGATTGCCAGCGGGCACCATCTGGCCACCGAGGCCGGCATGGAGATCCTCGCCAAGGGCGGCAACGCGTTCGATGCCGCCGTGGCGGTGTCCTCGGTGCTCTCGGTGGTCGAGCCGATCAGTTCAGGGCTGGGCGGCGGCGGCTTCTTCCTGCTGCATGACGCGGCCACCGGCAAGGACGTGATGCTGGACGCGCGCGAGACCGCGCCGCAGTCGGCCACGCCCGAGGCGTTCCTGGACGGGAAGGGCGAGCTGGACCGCGACCGCTCGGTGAACGGCGCGTGGTCGGCCGGCATTCCCGGCCTGCCGGCGGCGCTGGTGGAGCTGTCGTCCAGGCATGGCCGGCTGCCGCTGCGCACCTCGCTGGAACCGGCGATCCGCATCGCCCGCGACGGTTTCCCGGTGTACGCACGCATGGCCAAGGGCTATGCCTCGCGCCGCGCGGTGATGGAGCGCTATCCCGGCACGCGCGAGGTGTACCTGCGCAACGGCAAGCCGATCGCCGAAGGCGATGTGTTCCGGCAGCCGGAATTGGCCGCCACCCTGGAGCGCTTGGCCGACAAGGGCTTCGACGGTTTTTACCGCGGGCAGACCGGCGCGATGCTGCTGGCGGGCGTGAAGCAGGCCGGCGGCCGCTGGACGGCCGAGGAACTGGCCGGCTACCGGGTCAAGCAGCGCGAGCCGATCGTGTTCAAGTACCGCGACTGGACCGTCACCACCGCCGCGCCGCCCTCCTCCGGTGGCATCGCACTGGCGTCGATGCTGCAGATTCTGGAAGGCTGGGACCTGAAGACGCTCGACGAGGCCCACCGCACCCACCTGGTGGTCGAGGCCATGCGCCGCGCTTACCGCGACCGCACGTTCTTCCTCGGCGATCCGGACTTTGTGCAGATCCCGCAGAAGGTACTGACCAGCAAGGATTACGCGCAGGGGCTGCGCGCCACCATCCACCCGGAGAAGGCGACCCCGAGCGATCTGCTGTCGGGCAATCCGACCCCGCTGGAAGACGACGAGACCACCCACTTCTCGATCATCGACCGCGACGGCAACCGTGTGGGCGCCACCCAGACCGTCAACCTGCTGTATGGCTCGGGCCTGATTCCGTCCGGTACCGGCGTGCTGCTGAACAACGAGATGGACGATTTCGCGCTGAAGCCGGGCACGCCCAATGCCTTCGGAGTGATGGGGTATGCGGCCAACGCACCCAAGCCGGGCAAGCGCATGCTCAGCTCGATGACCCCGACCTTCATGGAATCGGCGGACAAGGTGGTGGTACTCGGCACGCCGGGCGGCAGCCGCATCATCACGATGGTGCTGCTGGGCATCCTCGGCTACGACGCCGGGCTGGACGCCCAGCAGGTCGCGGCGTTGCCGCGCTACCATCACCAGTGGCTGCCCGACGTGATCGAGGCCGAGAGCGGTGCCTTCGACGACGCCACCCTCCGGCAGCTCCAGGCGATGGGCCACAAGGTCGATCTGCCCGGCGACAGCGCGGCCGGCGGCCGTGGCTCCAGCCACGTCTGGGGCAACCTGCAGACCGTGGAATGGAACCGGCGCAGCAACGTGCTCAGCGGCGGCAGCGACCCGCGCAATCCGGTGGGCAGCGCGGCGGTTTCACCGGCACGCTGATCCACACCACCGATGAAAAGCCCCGTCCTGTGGACGGGGTTTTTCGTTCGCGCCGGATCGGGTTGACTAGCGAATATTTAACGGCGACGGCACGATACTTTCCGCATGAAACTCTGGTCCATTCGCGGCAATTCACAGAAGCTCGACGGCGGCGCGATGTTCGGCAACGCGCCGCGCGCCGTATGGGAAAAATGGGCGGCACCGGACAAGCTCAATCGCATCGAGCTGGCCTGTCGCGCGCTGCTGGCGAGCCCGCTGGCCGGCAAGACGGTGCTGTTTGAAACCGGCATCGGCGCGTTCTTCGAACCCCGGCTGCGCGACCGCTACGGCGTGCAGGAATCCAGCCACGTGCTGATCGAATCGCTGCGCGAAGCCGGCTTCGAACATGAAGACGTGGATGTCGTGGTGCTCAGCCACCTGCATTTCGACCATGCAGGCGGGCTGCTGGCGCCGTGGAGCGAAGGGCGCGCGCCGGAACTGCTGTTCCCCAACGCCACGTTCCTGGTCGGTGCCGGACACTGGGAGCGCGCGTTGCATCCGCACCCGCGCGACCGCGCCAGTTTCATTCCAGAGCTGCCAGGCCTGCTGCAGGCCAGCGGCCGCCTGGAGATCGTCGACGGCCCCTATTCACAGGCGCTTGGCGAAAGCGTGCGTTTCACCTTCAGCGATGGCCATACGCCGGGGCTGATGCTGGCCGAGATCGTGGGACCCGAGCAGGTGGACGGGCAGGCGCGGGGCGGTGTGGTGTTCTGTGCAGACCTGATTCCCGGCCGTTCCTGGGTGCATGTGCCGATCACGATGGGCTACGACCGCAATGCCGAGCTGCTGATCGACGAGAAGCGCAGCTTCCTGGAGGACAAACTGGCGCGCAACGTGCACCTGTTCTTCACCCACGACCCGCAGTGCGCGCTGGCCCAGGTCACGCGCGATGAGAAGGGCCGCTTCGGCACCGCCCACGAGCAGGGCGAGCTCAAGGCGCGTGCGCTGGCGTAAGCCACACGGGAGCCGCCTGCCGGCATCGTGCCGCATCGCGTGTGTTTGACCGACGTCGTCGTAGAGCCGGCCTCTGGCCGGCTATCGCGCGCAGTGCAGGCGTGTTGATGTCCGGTGCGAACAGCAGCCGAGCAACGGTCGGCTCTGCCGGGGCGCAGGGGTGGAGACAGGCCCCCCGCTGCCTGCGGTCAATGCGCTTTCAGGCAACTGCTCATGAAGGTCCTGCGGGCGTCGCCGGCCAGCTTCCTGGCGGCGGCATCGGCGTTGCAGGTCTTCATACGTTCCTGCGGCGTGGTGGCCGGGGCGGCGGGGCCGCTCAGGCAGGCCTTCTGCGCGGTTTTGTAGTCCTCGCCGGTCTTGCCCTTGTTCTTGGCCGAACAGTCGGCCATGCGCTGCTGCTGGGGCGTGGCGGCGGCGGCGATCACCGGACTGCCGAGCAACAGCAGGCAGGCGAGCAGGGGGAGGGTCTTCATCGCAGGCTCCACGCACGGGTTGAGATGCGCGCAGCGTCCGCCCCGGGGGGCATAGGCGGTGTGAAGCGCCAGCACGTGGAAACCACGGCCGGCGCGGTGCGTCGGATCAGCCGGCGACGCGGGTACCGAAGATGCGGTCGCCCGCATCGCCCAGGCCCGGCAGGATGTAGCCTTTCTCGTTGAGCTGGGCATCGATGGCGGCGGTAAAGATCTCGACGTCCGGATGCACGGCCTGCACGGCGGCGATGCCTTCCGGTGCGGCGACCAGGAAGATGCCCTTGATGCGGCGGGCGCCGGCGCGCTTGAGCATGTCGATCGTGGCGATCAGGGTGCCGCCGGTGGCCAGCATCGGGTCCAGGATCAGCGCGTCGCGCTCTTCGAGGCGGCCGGTCAGGCGTTCGAAGTAGGGCACCGGCTGCAGGGTTTCCTCATCGCGCTGCAGGCCGACCACGCTGACGCGCGCCGCCGGGATCAGCGACAGCACGCCGCTGAGCATGCCCAGCCCGGCGCGCAGGATCGGCACCACGGTGATTTTGGCGCCGGCGATGCGCTGCACCGTCACCGGGCCGGCCCAACCGGCCATCGTGTGGGCTTCGGTCTCCAGGTCGGCGGTGGCCTCGTAGGCGAGCAGGCCGCCGAGCTCGTTGGCCAGTTCGCGGAAGTCCTTGGTGCTCAGGGATGCATCGCGCATCAGGCCGATCTTGTGCTGCACCAGCGGATGGCGCACTTCGACGATTTTCATTGGACAGGGGCTGAAAAAGAGGGGAGGCGCCTAGTGTGCCGCAACCCCACCCAAAGCCCAACGACCAGCGCCCGGACGTGCGCGCTGCCCCCGGTGTCATGCCCATGCAACCTGCCGGACATACCGTGCTGACCCAATCTTTACACCGTTGGGGATAGCTGTGCAGAAGAAGTCACCGTTGGGGCTGGCCATCAGCCTGTCGTTGCTGGTCATGGCCAGTCCGTCCGCTTTCGCCGCCGATACGGCAGTCGCGACCGCGGCCGTCGGCGCCGAGGCGATCGATCTGGATCGCATTGAAGTCCGGCCGCAGCTGGAGTCGCAGACCCGCGCGGTCGACCTCAAGCGCAGCAGCGACGCCATCGAAGATGCCGTCTCCTCCGACGCGATGGGGGTGTACCCGGACAAGAATGTGGCCGAGTCGCTGCAGCGCCTGCCGGGCGTGAGCGTGACCCGCGACCAGGGCGAGGGGCGCTTCGTGGTCATCCGTGGCCTGGACGCGGCGCTGAACAGCGTCAGCGTCGATGGCATCGCCATCGGCACCCCGGAAGATTCCAGCCGCGCCGCGCCGCTGGACGTGATTCCCTCCGACTCGACCGAGCGCCTGCGCGTGGTCAAGTCGCCCACCCCGGACATGCCCGGCGATGCCATCGGCGGCGCGATCCTGGTCGAGTCGGCGTCGGCTTTCGACCGTGAAGGACGCAGCCTGCGCGGCAAGGTCGAAGCCAGCCACCAGCAGCTCTCCGGCAACACCAGCCCCAAGGCGGCCATCAACTACAGCGAAGTGTTCGGCGACACCCTGGGCGTCGCGCTGGGCGTGAACTACCAGAACCGCACGTTCGAGTCGGACAACACCGAGGTCGAGTACGGCACGTTCGACGGCGGCGCCGATGACGATCTGTTCGCCAACAGCCTGCAGCAGCGCAAGTACGAGATCGAGCGCAAGCGCATCGGCGCCAACCTCAACTTCGACTGGCGCCCCGACGACGACAACCGCTACTACCTGCGCACGCTGTACAGCCAGTTCGACGATGCCGAGACCCGCCAGCGTACCCTTTTCAATTTCGGTGATGGCGAGGTGACCGCGCGCGGCAACAACCAGTACACCATCGACGAACTCCCGGCCGATGCGATCCAGAAGCGCATGCGCTACCGCACCAAGAAGGAAAACACCTTCGCCGCCAGCCTCGGCGGCGAGAACCGGCTGACGGGCGCGGTGGTGGACTACAAGGTCGGCTACACGCGCACCGAAGAGCGCGTCAACGACGAGATGGAAGCGCGCTTCAAGTACAACGGCGACGACCTGACCGCCACCGTGGACCAGAACAGTGGCATTCCGCGCTACACGCTCAGCGATGCCGGTTGGATCAGCAACGCCAACTACGACTTCGACCGCGTGGTGCTGTCACCCAAGCAGGTCAACGACCAGGAGCGCAGCGCGCAGATCAACGTGCGTTTCGACGGTGATGCGTCCAGCTACAAGGTCGGGCTGCTTGGCCGCTGGCGCGACCGTGACGTGAACGTGGACGAGCGCGAGCTGCGCGTCGGCCCGAAGATCGCGCTGTCGGACTGGACCGCCGCCACCCCCGATCACCGTGGCGGCAACCTGGGCCAGGGCATAAGTTCGGATGCGATGCGTCGCTACTGGGCGCAGTCCGGCGGTCAGTACAGCGCACGTCCGCAGGACGCAGGCGGCAATGCGATGGCCTCGCTGGAAGAGGACTACACCGCCAGTGAAGACATCTTCGCCAGCTATGCGATGGGCACCTGGGATATCGGCGCGCTGCGCATCATCGGCGGCGTGCGCGTGGAGAACACCCGGTTCGCGGCCACCGGCAACAGCGTGGACGTGGCCAGCAATGGCCGCAGCTACACAGTCACCCCGTTGAACGTCAGCCGCAGCTACACCAGCGTGCTGCCTGGCCTGCACCTGCGCTACGACGCCGGCAGCGACTGGGTGCTGCGTGCGGCCGCCAACAAGACCGTGTCGCGCCCGTCATTCGGCGACATTGCCCCGCGCGTGGGCCTGAACCGGGGCGATGAGGAAGTGCGACTGGGCAACCCGCAGCTGGACCCGTACGAATCCAGGAACCTGGACCTGTCGATGGAGAAGTACATCGGTAGCACCGGCATCGTATCGCTGGGGCTGTTCCACAAGTCGATCGACGGCTACATCGTCAGCACGCTCAGCAACAACGACCCGGCCTACCCGGGCTATGAAGTGACCCGGGTGATCAACGGCGACAAGGCCACCGTCCGCGGCGCCGAGTTCAATTGGCAGCAGCAGCTCGCCTTCCTGCCGTCCGGCTGGGACGGCCTGCTGGTGGGCGCCAGTGGCACCTGGCTGGACACCGACTTCGACCCCGGCCTGGCCGGCCGCGAGCGCGACGACTTCATGCTGCCGCGCGCCTCCAGGCACGTGTACAGCGCCCATGTCGGCTACGAGAAAGCGGGCTTCAGCACCCGCGTGGCGGCGGTCTACCGCAGCGAATACCTGGATACCCTCGGCGACAGCCGCGCCTACGACATCCATGTGGCGCCCAACACCCAGCTCGACTTCAGCCTGGACTACAAGATCACCGCGAACGTGAGCCTGTATCTGGAAGCGCAGAACCTGCTGGACAAGCCGCTGGAGCTCTATCAGGGCGTACGCTCGCGGACGCTGCAGAATGAAGAATACGGGCGCACCTACGCGCTCGGCCTGAAGGTGGCCCTGTGATGCGTACGACCCACACGCTTGGCCTGCTCGGCCTGGCACTGCTGACGGCCTGCGGCCAGCAGCCCGCACCCGCCGCGTCGGCGCCGGCGGCCGCTGCCGATGCCGCACGCAACATCGCCACAGTTGCCGAAGCCTTCGTCACACCCATGACCCCGGCCGACAACATCGATTCGCCCACCAGCTGGACCACGCCGGACGGCCAGCGCTGGCTGATCGCCACCGCCAAGGCCACCGACAAGCTGGTGGTCTACGACGGCCAGACCGGCACGCATCTGCGCGATGTCGGCAGTACGGGTACCGGCTTGGGGCAGTTCGTGCGGCCCAATGGCATCGCGGTGGTCGACGACCTGGTGCTGATCGTGGAGCGCGACAACCACCGCGTGCAGGTGCTGCGGCTGCCGGACTTCGCCCCGCTGGGCGTGTTCGCCGCCGACGACCTGCGCAAGCCATACGGCCTGTGGGTGAACAAGCGCGAGGGCGGCTACGACGTATACGTCACCGATTCCTACGATGCCGGTGAGGATGCCCAAGGCAACGACGTGCTGCCGCCGCTGGCCGAGCTGGACAAGCGCGTGCGCCGCTACGCCATGACGGTTCAGGGCGACAAGGCGCAGGGCACGCTCGTCTCGAGCATCGGCGACACCAGCGAGGCCGGTGCGCTGCGCGTGGTCGAGTCGATCTGGGGCGACCCGGCCAATGACCGTCTGCTGATCGCCGAAGAGGATGAAACCTACGCCAGCGAGTTCAAGGTATACACATTGGCGGGCAGGTTCACCGGCACCACCTTCGGCCGCGACGCCTTCAAGGCGCAGGCCGAGGGCGTGATGCTGCGGACCTGCGGCAAGGACGGCTGGTGGATCACCACCGAGCAGGGCAAGCAGCGCAGCGTGTTCCATCTGTTCGACCGCCACACCTTCAAGCATGTGGGCGCCTTCCAGGGCAATACGGTGGCCAACACCGACGGCATCTGGCTCGATCCGCATGCGTCGCCGCGCTTCCCCGACGGCGTGCTGTATGCCGTGCACGACGACCAGGGCGTGGTGGCCTTCGACTGGGCCAGCGTGGCCCGGCAGTTGTCGCTGCCGCTGGAGTGCGCGCCATGACCCGCGGCTGCCTCGGCGCTGCCGCGCTGGCGTTGTCTCTGCTGCTGGCCGGCCCGGTAGTCGCGAAACAGGCCGACCGCACCGCCGAACCGAACACCCAGGTACCGGTCGGCAATCGCCACTACGCGGCGACCGGCTTCCCTGACCGTATCGTGGCCTCGCCGGCGCAGGACGCCGCGCGCGGCGTCGGCGTGTCGTGGCGGACCGATACGACGGTCAATGCGCCGGTGCTGGAGTGGGTGCTGGCGGGCGATTCGCCGGACGTCGGCACGCCTGTCCGCGTGGTCGCTGCCACCCGCGCGCTGGACACCGAGAACGGTCCCGCCCACTACCACCGCGCCGACATGAGCGGCCTTGCACCGGACACGCTGTATCTGTGGCGGGTGCAGGGGCAGGGGACCTGGAGTGCCTGGAACCAGCTGCGCACCGCCGGCGCCGCGCAGCAACCGCTGACGCTGCTGTACTTCGGCGACACCCAGAACAAGAACCTCAGCCATGTTTCGCGGGTGCTGCGTGCCGGGCTGAAAGCCGCGCCGGACGCCCGCCTGAGCCTGTTCGCCGGTGACCTGGTCAGCGGCGGCGACGGCCAGGACGACAGCGAATGGGGTGAATGGTTCGCCGCTGCCGGCTGGCTGCCGCAGGAAACGGCCGTGGCGCCGGCGATCGGCAACCACGAGTACGTCGAGGAGTTCGAGGACACCCCGCAGGAGCGCCGCGTGCTCGGCAGGCATTGGCCGGTCACTTTCGCGCTGCCGCGCAATGGCGTGGCCGCTGCCGACACCAGTACCTACTGGTTCGACTACCAGGGCGTGCGCATCGCGGTGCTCGACGGCACCTCGGCGCTGGATCTGGGCAGCGCCGCCGCACAGGCGGCGTGGCTGGACAAGGTGTTGGCCGACAACCCGCACCCGTGGAGCATCGTGCTGCTGCACCAGCCGTTCTACTCCCCACGCGAAGGGCGCGAGAACGCCGAGCTGCGCGACGTGCTGCTCCCGGTGGTGCGCCGCCACCGCGTCGATCTGGTGCTGCAGGGCCACGACCACACCTACGGGCGTCGCGGCGAAGGCGACGCCGCCACGCCGCAGTTCGTGGTCACCGTGGCAGGCCCGAAGCAGTACCGGTTGTCGGCGCAGGCCCGTGCCACTATGGCGCCGGTGGGTGAGGACACCCAGTTGTTCCAAGTGCTGAAGATCGATCCCCAGCACCTGCGCTACGAGGCGCGCACGGTCACCGGGCGGCTGTACGACGGGTTCGAGTTGACGCGCCGCGCCGATGGCGTCAAACAGAAGGTTGAACTGACCGATGACCGAATCGCACCCCGCGACTGCACCCGCACACAGACCTTGAAGGGCCGCGCGGACCGTTGCTGGGAATGACCTGTATGCCGGGCGGCTGCGAGCTGCCCGGCCATCGCTGGAGAGAAGGATGGACATGCACCGCACGGCGTCCCGGATGGTGATCGCCACGTTCCTGTTGCTGCTGGCCGGTGCCGGCACCGCCACCAACGCGGTGCTGCACCCGTTCCTGGCCGCGCAGCCGAAGGAAGCTCCCGAGGAAGCGAACCTGGCCGTGGAGATTCCGGCCGGCAGTTTCACCAAGTACGAAATCAAGGAGGACGGGCTCGTGCACGTGGACCGCTTCCAGTCGATGCCGGTGGCGTACCCGGCCAACTACGGCTCGATGCCGCGCACCCTGGCCGGCGACAACGACCCCCTCGACGCGTTGGTGTTGACCCGGGAGCCGTTGCATCCGGGGGTGATCGTGCGGTTCCGCCCGATCGGCTACCTGAAGATGGTGGACAACGGCGAGCAGGACGAGAAGGTGATCGGCGTTCCGACCGACAAACTCGACCCGACCTACGCCGGCATCCGTGACCTCGACGATCTGCCGCTGATCGAGCGCCAGCGCATCGAGGCGTTTTTCCGCGTCTATAAAGATCTGCCCGCGGGACGCAACCCGGTGCAGCTCAACGGCTGGGGCACGGCGGCCGAGGCCCGGGCCCTGATCCGCGCGTCCATGCAGCGTTTCGATCTGCAGCAGCAGCGCCGCAAGGGTGACTGAGCCTGCGTCTCTGGACGCACGGGGGGGAGGGCGATCCGGGAGCTGCGGCTGTGCGGGCTGGGCGGGACAACGCAGTATGTGTGTCCGGCGTCATGACGCCACTCAGCAAGGGCCTGTCCTGATGACGCAGGCGCAGCCTCATGCCTGCCTTGCACGGGCTTTCAGCGCGCGTCGCAGGAACACGGTCATCTCCTTCTCCGCCTGCCTGTCGCCATTGTGCGTGGCCACCGCGATGCCGCGTCGCCATGCCTGGGCGGCGGCCGCCGCGTCGCCAGCCGCCAGGCAGGCTTTGCCCAGCAGCTTCCAGCCGGCCGAGTAGTCCGGGTCCTGGGCCACGCACTGCGCCAGGTGCGTGGTGGCCAGGGCCGGATCGCCTGCGTCGAGCAGGCCCTTGCCGAGGCTGAAGCGCAGCAGCGGGCCATCGCGGCCGCGGTCCAGCAGCTGTTGCAGCGCCTGGATGTCCATTATGGCGTCCTGAGATGGGCACACCGCCCACGATGGAAGGCAAGCGTATCGCCTGGGGCCGTCTCCACGCGGGCGACCCGGCCCAGGATCATCATGTGGTCGCCGCCGGGTAGCGTCCGCTCCACCGTGCACAGCAGATGCCCCACCGCATCGCGGACCACCGCGATGCCACTGGCATGCGGCGTGATCGCGTCCGGCAGGGGGGTATGCCGGAGGCGACCATCGGCAAAGTGACGGGCGATCGCGGTCTGGCCGGCCGCCAGGATGCTGATTCCAAACGGCTGGCCAGGCCGGTACAGCGGCAGGTCCAGCGAGTGCGCGCACAGGCTCCACATGATCAGTGGCGGGTCCAGCGACAGCGAGGCGAACGAATTGATGGTCATCGCCCGCAGTGCGCCGTCTTCGGCGCGGGTGGTGACCACGGCCACGCCGGTGGGGTACTGGCCGAAGGCATGGCGCAGTGCCGCAGCCGTCAAGGTGGCGTCGCCGGGCAGGTCCAGCGCGGGCACGTCCGCGACTGTCCGGCCGTGATCCAGCGCTGGACCTGCGTCCATCAGCGTCCGCCCGCGGCGTGGAAGCGGCGCGTCACTTCGGCCCAGTCGATCAGTTGGAAGAACGCGGCGATGTAGTCGGGGCGACGGTTCTGGTAGTTCAGGTAATACGCATGTTCCCAGACATCCAGACCCAGGATCGGCGTGCCGCCCGACAGCCCGGCGACATCGCCCATCAGCGGGCTGTCCTGGTTGGCGCTGCTTTCCACCCGCAGCGTGCCATCGGGCATCAGGGTGAGCCACGCCCAGCCACTGCCGAAGCGGGTCTGAGCGGCCTTGGTGAATGCCTCCTTGAAGGCCGCGTAGCCCCCCAGGTCACGGGCGATCGCCTCGGCCACCGGGCCCTGCGGCTCGCCGCCGCCGCTGGGGCTGAGCACGGTCCAGAACAGGCTGTGGTTGGCGTGGCCGCCGCCATTGTTGCGCACGGCAGTGCGCAGCGCGTCCGGCAGCGCCTCCAGATCGGCGATCAGCGTTTCCACCGGCGTCTGGTCGATACCGGCATCGGCGAGTGCCGCGTTGAGGTTGTTGATGTAGGTCTGGTGGTGGCGTGCGTGGTGGATCTCCATCGTGCGCGCGTCGAAGTGCGGTTCCAGCGCCTCGTAGGCGTAGGACAGGGTGGGGAGGGTGTAGGTCATCGGTACGGCTCCAGAAAGGAGGCGTCACCATAGAACCTCAATGTAAGTTGAGGTCAAGCGTCCGCGTCCGGCACATGGCATCATTCCCGGTCAGGGTCCCGCGTGGACCACCGGACCAGTACACCGTGCAGCCCCAGTTCCCCCCGGTGTGGTGCTGGCCGGCCGGATCATCAGAGGAACATCGGCGATGAGCATCAGGGATACGCTGCAGGCGCAACGTCGCGTGCTGCTTGATCTTACCTATCGCAACCGGCTGCTGAACCTGCCGAAGAAGCCCTCCAGCCGCTCGCTGGTGTTTCACGACGAGCGCGCCGTGCCGACGCTGCAGACGCTGCTCGATCGCAAGGCCATGACCTTCGCGGCGGTGGGCGGCGATGCCGACGTGGAGGGCATTCCCGAAACGGAATCATCCGTGGAAGCGGACCTGCCCGCACTGCCGCAGCCCGGCGACGAGCCGGCCGACCCCGCCACGCTGGCCGCGCACCATACCGACTCGCGCCTGCAGACCCGGCTCAAGTCCGAACACCTGCAGAAGCGCCTGCTGGACATGTACTACGAGTACCGCACCATGCTCGAAGAGCAGGGCGTCAACGTGCTGTACCTCGCCTTGGGGCAACTGGCCTTCCGTGAGCCGTCCGCGGCCGCCGACGAGGTCCGCCACGCGCCGCTGGTGCTGCTGCCGGTGGTGCTGGAGCGCAAGAGCGCGCGCGATCGCTTCGCCCTGCGCTGGGCCGAAGAGGACCCGCAGGAGAACCTGTCGTTGCGCGAGAAGCTCCGGGTGGATTTCGGCATCGTGCTGCCACCGTTCCCCGACGCCGATACGTTCGACCTGGCGGCGTACTTCGATGCGGTGCGCGCCTGCGTTGCCGCCCAGCCCGGCTGGAGTGTGCTGGACAACGCACTGCAGCTCGGCTTCTTCTCGTTTTCCAAACTGCTGATGTTTCTCGACCTGGACCCGGAAAAATGGCCGGCCGGCAACCCGATCGATCAGAACCGGCTGGTCCGCGGCCTGCTCGGCGAGGGGTTCGACAGCTGTGACAGCGACCTGCCGGCCGAAGGCCCCGGGTTCCTGGATGCGCTGATTCCCGCAGCCGATCTCAAGCACGTCATGGATTGCGACAGCTCGCAGGCGCTGGCCATCGAAGCCGTGCGTCGCGGCCAGGACCTGGTCATCCAGGGGCCGCCGGGCACCGGCAAGTCGCAGACCATCGCCAACCTGATCGCCACTGCGGTCGGTGATGGGCGCAAGGTGTTGTTCGTCTCGGAAAAGATGGCCGCGCTGGAGGTGGTCAAGCGCCGCCTCGAGAACGTCGGGTTGGGGCCGCTGTGCCTGGAGCTGCACAGCAACAAGGCCAACAAGCGCAGCGTGCTGGAAGAACTCGGCCGCACGCTGCAGATCGGCCGGCCGGAAGCGACGGACGTGGCAGGGGGCGTGGCGCGGCTGGATGCGCTGCGCGACCACCTCAACGATCACGCCATGCGCATGCACGCACCGGTCGGAAAGGCCGGGATGACGCCGTTCCGCATTCTGGGCGAGTTGATCCGTGGCCTGCCCCGCGCGGGTCGGCCGCCGTACCGGATCGACGATGCCGGCGCATGGTCGCGGGCCGATCTGGACCAGCGCAGTGCAGTGCTGCGCGAGGTCTGCGCGGTGCTGCCGCGGGTGGGGAATCCGCAGGCGCATGTGTGGCGGGGCGTCGCGCACGGCCCGGTGCTGCGCACCCAGGCGGAGGATATGGTGGCCGCCAACGCGCAGCTGGCGGCGGCCGTCCAGACTGCGGTGGACGCTGCCGACGGGTTGGGGGCGGCGCTGGGTGTGCCGGCTGCCGCAGACCTGCGCGCGCTGGAGCAGCAATGCCAGGTGGCTGACATGCTGGCGGCCGCGCCGGCTTTCGACCGCAGCACCATCGCCTCGGGTGTGTGGACGGCGGGGCTGGGCTCGCTGCGCGACGCGCTGCAGCAGGGGCAGGTACTCACACGCATGCGCGCCGCCCGCGTCGATCAGGTCATCGACATGGCGTGGTCTGCGTACTGGGTTCCGCAGCGGTTGGCGATCGCCGCGCACGGCGACCGCCTGCTGCGGATCTTCAACGGCAGCTACCGCCAGGCCATCGCCCAGCTGCGCAGCGTGATGAAGGGCCCGCTGCCCAACGGCACGGCCGCGCGCCTTGCGCTGCTGGATGATCTGATCACCGCGCGAGGCGCGGAGGCCGCGCTGACCGCGATCGCGCCCACCGCCACGGCGGCGTTCGGCTCTGTCTGGCAGGGTGCCGCCACGGACTGGGCCCTGGCCGAGTCGATTCTCGGCTGGGTGCAGCAGTCGCCCCCGCTGGGTGGGTTGGACACGCGTGAGCTGGCCGCGGTGCTGCAGGACCGGCAGGGCCTGGCCACGGCGACCGCGCGGGCACGCGCGGCGGTGTCGGCGGTTGCGATGCAGTGGGAGATGTTTGCCACGCGGTTGCAGGTCGATACGGTCCAGGCCGTGGCGGCGCCTTGCCTGGAGCAGGCGGCGCTGGACCACCTGCAGCGCCGGTCCGCTGCCTGGGCAGTGGATGTGGACGGCTTGCTGGCCTGGCTGGCCTATGCCGAAGCGGCCCGCCGCGCGGATGCGCTGGGCCTGCAGGCGCCGCTGGCGCTGGCCGTTGTGGAGGGGCATACGCCGGACCAGGCCGAGGCGCTGTATCACTGTGCGTTCCACCTGGCGATGCTGACGCTGGCCACCACGGCTGACCCGGCATTGGCGGCGTTCGACGGGCGGCAGCACGAGACACTGGTGGCCCAGTTCCGCCAGTGGGACCGCACGCGCCTGCGCCTGGCCCAGGTCGAGGCGGCCGAGGCCCACCATGCCGGCCTGCCACGTGGTGGCGTGGACGGCATTGGCGCCCTGGGGACGCTGCGCAGCGAAATCGCCCGCAAGCGCAACCACATGGCCCTGCGTCGCCTGTTCCGTCTGTGCGCCTCGCCGATCCAGACGATCAAACCGGTATTCATGATGAGCCCGCTGTCGGTCGCGCAGTTCCTGGAGCCCGGCGCCATCGACTTCGATCTGCTGGTGATCGACGAAGCCAGCCAGGTCGAGCCGGTGGATGCGCTCGGGGCGATCGCGCGCTGCCGCCAGATCGTGGTCGTGGGCGACGACAAACAGCTGCCGCCCACCTCGTTCTTCGCCCGCCTGGGCGGCGCCGAAGACGACCCGGTCGAGGAAGAGGGCGCACAGGCCAGGGACCTGGAAAGCGTGCTGTCGCTGTGCGCGGCCAAGGGGCTGCCCCAGCGCATGTTGCAGTGGCACTACCGCAGCCGCCACGAATCGCTGATCGCGGTGTCCAACAAGACCTTCTACGAGGGCAAGCTGTTCATCGTGCCGAGCCCGGACCGTGAGCGCAGCCAGTCCGGCCTGCGCCTTCGCTACCTGCCGGAAGGTCGCTTCGACCGTGGCAACACCTACAGGAACGATGTCGAAGCGGCCGCCATCGCCGAGGCCGTGGTCGACCACGCGCGGCACAGCCCGCAGTTGACGCTGGGCGTGGGGGCGATGTCGGTCCGCCAGCGCCAGGCGATCAGCGACGCGCTGGAACTGGCGCGTCGGCAGCACCCCGAGCTGGAAGCGTTCATCGGCCGCCATCCGCATGAGCCGTTCTTCGTCAAGAACCTGGAGAACATCCAGGGCGACGAGCGCGATGTCATCCTGATTTCGATCGGCTACGGTCGCGCCAAGGGCGATGGCAAGCTCTACCAGGGCTTCGGTCCTCTGAACGCCGATGGCGGCCATCGCCGCCTCAACGTGCTGATTACCCGTGCACGCCAGCGCTGCGAAGTGTTCAGCAGCATCACCGCCGACGACATCCGCGTGGATGAGCGCACCCGCCTTGGCGTCGTCGCGCTGAAAGCGTTCCTGCAGTATGCCGAGAAGGGCGACCTGGGCGTGGCCCAGCCCACCGGTCGCGGTGTTGACTCGCCCTTCGAGGCGGCGGTGCAGGAGGCGCTGGCCGCGCAGGGCTTCCAGGTGGACAACCAGGTCGGTGTGGCGGGCTTCTTCATCGATCTGGCGGTGGTCGATCCGGATGCGGCGGGCCGCTATCTGCTGGGCATCGAATGCGATGGCGCGGCTTACCACGCCGCCCCGTCGGCGCGCGACCGCGACCGGCTGCGCCAGGAAATCCTGGAAAACCACGGCTGGAACATCCACCGGATCTGGAGCACCGACTGGTTCCAGCGCCCCGAGGCGGAGCTGCAGCGCCTGCTCGCCGCGCTGGCCGACGCACGCCAACGGCAGGCAGGAGGCGTGTCCACCCGCGCACCGACCGAGATCGAGGCGGCGGTGCCGGTGCCTGCGGTGCAGCGCCGGATCGACGGGGGGACGCTGTCCGGCGGCGCCGACGACGGCGGCGCGGTGGCCTACGTGCAGGCGGATTTCGCGCCGGCACACGCCGCGCTGGCCCCGCACGATGTGCCGCTGGGCAGCATGGCCACCACCGTCGAGCGCATCGTGGAGATCGAAGGTCCGATCCACGAAGACGAGATCATCGCGCGCGTGCGCGACCTGTGGAACCTGCAGCGCGCCGGTTCACGCATCCAGGCTGCGGTCCAGGCGGCATTGGCGCATGCCGGTCGCGGCGGCACGCTTGCGGTTGAAGACGGCTGCTATCTCCGCGACGGCAGTCCCGTGGTGGTGCGCAACCGCATGACCGCCACCTCGCGCTCGCTGCGCCGCCCGGAGATGCTGCCGCCCCAGGAGATCCGCCAGGCGCTGCTGGAGGTGATCGAAGGCGCGCACGGCGCGGGCGCCGATGAAGTGGCCGTGCCGGTGGCGCGGCGGCTGGGTTTCCAGGCACTCAGCCAGCCGCTGCGCGAGCGCATCGCCGCACAGGTGCAGGTACTGCTCGACCACGGTCGCCTGGAAGCGCGCAACGGCGCGCTGTGCGTGACCGCACCCGCGGCCTGATCGATGCGGCTGCCGGGTGGGCCGGCAGCCGGGAAGCGCTGGTTACGGCAGCTCCAGTGCCCAGCACAGGACGGGCCCGGCATCGGCATCCATGCCGTGGCCGACCTGCAGGAACCCGTTGCGCGCCAGCACCCGCTGGGAGGCGATGTTGTCCACCGCGGTTTCGGCGGTGAGCTTTCGCAGGCGTCCGTCGCGTGCGCACCAGCGCACCAGCTCGCCGATGGCCCGGGTGGTGATGCCGCGCCCCTGGCGATCCGGCGCGATGCCGTAGCCGATGTTCAGGTCGCCATCGATGGGGATGCGCATGGCCGAGCACAGACCAACCGGCTGGCCGTCATCGAGTATCAGCCAGGCGGCTGGCACGAATGCCGGCTCGATGCAGGCCGCGAGCCCGGCGAGCAGATGCAGCACCTCCGGCGGGGCGAGGGCGCTGCCCGGATCGAACGGGTGCTGGCAGGCGTCATGGTGCAGTGCGCGCAGCGCAGTGGCCGTAACGGGAAGGATCATGGGTCTCCCGGATCTGGGCAGGCGCTGGACAACGGTCCTTCTGCTGGTGGACCCCGGCGATTCCAGCACATGCCGGGGTGCCGCACGCTAGCGGAGGCGTGCGCGGCCGGGCGCCCGGGGGATCGCACCGGCATGGTGCAGCGCATACCGCAGCAGGGGCCGGATGGCCCAGGTGGCCAGTGCGCACAGGGCGCAGGCCAGCAGCCAGTGGCCGCCGTCGCGCGTCAGGGCATGTTCGATCGCCTGCCACCAGGTCCGGGCATGCGCGGCGGCGGCGGCAGAGAGGGTGACAGCCAGTGCGACGAACAGCGGTGGCAGCAACCAGCGTTCCAGACCGACGCTCCTGCGCGGGGTGATCTGGCGGGCGACCGTGGTGGCGAAATCCGCTGGCGGCGCGCTGCGCGGCAGAGTGCGCAGCGCCTGGGCGATCTGCAGGTAATCGCGGCTGTCCGCATCCATCGGTGCCGCGGGAGGCGCCATCGCTGCCCGCCGGCCGCATTCCTGTGCCTGCCAGTGCGCATCCTCGGCGCGCGTGCGTGGATCGGTGCTCATGCGGGTTCCCCCAGGTGCGAGTGAAGCAGGGTGCGCAGGCGCGCGCGGCTGCGGAACAGGTGGCTCTTGATGGTGCCTTCGGCCAGATCGGTCAGGTGGGCGATCTCGGCGATGGACAGCTCCTCCAGATGATAGAGCGTCAGTACGGTGCGCTGCAGGGGCGGCAGCGCATCGATCGCCGCATGCAGCAGGGCATGCACTTCATCCTGCGACGCCATCGCTTCCACGTCCACGCCATCGCTCACCTGTTCGACCCGCCACTGGCCGTCCTCGTCGTCGTGGACGTCGGCGATGGGGATGCGGCGACGCTCCAGATGGCGGCGGGCGACCGAGTACGCCACCTGCGCCACCCAGGACTTCAGCGCGCTGTCGCCGCGGTACTGGTGCAGGGACCGGTGCACACGCAGGAACACCTCCTGGCACAGCTCGCGCGTATCGTCGGGGTGTCGCACCATGCGCTCGACGATATGCCAGCACAGACCCTGGTAGGCCGTCACCAGCTGTTCGAACGCGCCGCGCCGACCGGCCAGCACAGCCTCGACCAGGGCGCGGTCGGCCTGCAGGATCGTTTCGTCGGTGGCCAGGGAAGTGGGCATGACGCTAGAGATACGTCGGCGGGGCGATCGGTTGCAATGGATCGGCTGCAACCGACGGCCCGCCGGCCGTATCTCCTTGCACACCCCAAACCCGAACGGAGCAGCCACCTCATGGATTTCAACCTCATTCTTCCGATGCTTCTGATTGTGTGCATCGTGTACACCATCAAAACCATCGTCGATGCCGCCACCCGCCGCCGCATCATCGAGGCGCGAGGCTCGGAGGAGCTTGTGCGCTCCCTGCTGGAAGGCGATGCGAACAAGCGCCGGCTGGCCTCGCTGCACTGGGGCTGCGTGCTGCTGCTGCTCGCGCTCGCCCTGGGTCTGATCGACGTGCTCGGCATCACCGAGGTCACCCCTGGTGCGATCGGTCTGCTGCTGGGCGCGACCGGTGTCGGCAACCTGGTCTATTACCTGTTGCAGCGGCGGATCCGCTGACTGCACCACGCTGCGGCGCGCGAACGGCACGCGTGCAGCCTCGCATGGCGGTGCACACGCGCTGCCTTCACCGCAGATGGCTATCATGGCCGCTGTCCAGAAGTGAGGCGATGCGCGTGTCGGTAGCGCTGCTGTGGTTCCGTCGAGACCTGCGACTGCAGGACAACCCCGCATTGCAGGCCGCGCTCGATGCCGGCCACGATGTGGTGCCGGTGTACATCCACGCCCCCCATGAGGAGGGCGACTGGGCGCCGGGCGCGGCGTCCGATGCCTGGCGGCACCGCTCGCTGGCGGCACTGGACGCGGATCTGCGCGCACGTGGCACGTCGCTGGTGCTGCGCGCCGGCGACAGCCTGCCGACCCTGCAGGCCCTGATCGCGCAGACCGGCGCCGAAGCGGTGTACTGGAACCGCAAGTACGAACCGGCCACGCAGCCGCGCGATGCGGCCATCAAACGCACGCTGCGCGAGCAGGGCATCGAGGCGCAGAGCTGCAATGGCAGCCTGTTGTTCGAACCCTGGGACGTGGCCACTCAGCAGGGGCAGCCGTACAAGGTGTTCACCCCATACTGGCGCAACGTGCTCAGCCACTGGAGGCTGCCCGCACCGCAGCCGGCGCCGCGCGCGCTGGTGGGGCATCCGGTGGACAGCCTGGCGTTGGACGCGCTGCAGTTGGCGCCCACGCTGGACTGGGATGCCGGCTTCTGGACGCACTGGCAGCCTGGCGAGGCCGGTGCCGAGGAGGCGCTGTCGGTGTTCGTGGAAGGGGCACTGCGCGGCTACCGCGAGCAGCGCGACCTGCCGGACCGGGTCGGTACATCGCGGCTGTCGCCGCACCTGCACTTTGGTGAAATCGCGCCCTGGCGGATCGCGCATGCGCTGGAAGGCCTGCGCAGCGCCGCGACCGACGCCGACATCGACGGCTATCTGCGCCAGCTCGGCTGGCGCGACTTTTCCTACCACCTTCTGCATCACTTCCCGAAGACGCCTACCGACAACCTCAACCCACGTTTCGACCGCTTTGCCTGGACCACGCCCAGCGCCACGCAGCTGCACGACTGGCAACGCGGCCGCACCGGCGTGCCGATCGTCGATGCCGGCCTGCGTGAGCTGTGGCAGACCGGCTACATGCACAACCGCGTGCGCATGATCGTGGCCAGCTACCTGTGCAAGCATCTGCGCGCCCACTGGTCGCACGGCGCGCGCTGGTTCTGGGACACGCTGGTGGATGCCGATCTGGCCAACAACACGATGGGTTGGCAATGGGTGGCCGGTACCGGCGCCGATGCCGCGCCGTACTTCCGCATTTTCAACCCGGTGACGCAGGCGCAGAAGTTCGATCCGCAGGCGCGCTACATCACCCGTTGGGTACCCGAGCTGGCTGCGCTGCCGGTGAAGGCGCGCTTTGCGCCGTGGCAGTTCCCGACCGAGCTGGCCGCGCTCGCGCCGGGCTATCCGCCCGTGCCGATGGTCGATCTGTCCACCGGGCGCGACGCGGCGCTGGCGGCGTATCGGCAGACAGGCTGACCGGCGGGTCAGCTAGCTGAACACGGGGTTGCTGGCGATGCCGTTCATCATCCCGGCATCGCGCGGGCGTGTTTATTCTTCATGCCGTCCGCACGCCGCCAGCCCGGCACCCTAGGAGATAACACCATGATCGGACCTGCAATCCGTAACGCGACCCTGGCCCTGATGACTGCCGCCGCCCTGTCGGCCTGCGCCACCGGTGGTTCGTACGTGCAGAGCGACCAGTACGGCAACCCGACCGAGCAGCAGAGCCGTACCGGCCGCAATGCGCTGATCGGCACCGCCATCGGTGTCGCTGCTGGCCTGCTGACCGGCGACAGCGCCACCGAGCGCCGCCAGCATGCGATGGTCGGTGCCGGTATCGGCGCACTGGCTGGCGCCGGCGTTGGTGCGTACCAGAACCGCCAGGAAGCCGCGCTGCGCCAGCGCACCGCCAATACGGGCATCGACGTGCAGCGCCAGGGCGACAACATCGTGCTGAACCTGCCGGATGGCATCACCTTCGATTTCGGCAAGTCCGCCCTGAAGCCGCAGTTCTACAGCGCCCTCAACGGCGTCGCGAGCACGCTGAAGGAGTACGACCAGACCATGATCGAAGTGGTCGGCCATACCGACAGCATCGGCAGCGATGCGGTCAACAACCGCCTGTCCAAGGAGCGCGCCGACTCGGTCGCCTCCTATCTGACCGCGCAGGGCGTGCAGAGCGTGCGCATGGAAACGCTGGGTGCGGGCAAGGCCTATCCCATCGCCGACAACAGCACCGATGCCGGCCGCGCGAAGAACCGCCGCGTGGAAATCCGCGTGATTCCGCTGACGCAGTAAAGCGCCCGGACGCGCTTCATCGCCGCGCACCGGCGATGGTGCTGCAACACCGAAATGCCGCCCGAAAGGGCGGCATTTCCGCAGGTGGAAACCGGTGGCGGGGCCTGCCGTCGCCCGACCTCAATTGGCGGTCACGGTCTCCAGGATGCGTTTGCCGGTTTCCTGCAGCTCGGCTTCGGCCTGGGTCTGCTGCTGCTTGGCCAGCTTGGCCGCCGGGCACTGCGCCAGCATGTAGTTGGCGTCGAAGTTGAGCTTCTCGACCAGGAAGTCCACGAACGCGCGCACCTTCGGCGAGACCAGCCGGCCACCGGCGAATACCGCGTTGAAATCCACTTCGGGACCGGTCCAGCCGGCCAATACGCGGCGCACCATGCCCGATTCCACGAACGGCTTGGCCATCACATCGCCGGTCAGCAGCAGGCCTTCGCCGCACACCAGCGCACCGTTCAGTGCCGACGGATCGTTGGCCACCAGCAGCGGATTGACCGGGAAATCGCGCAGCTCGCCACCGTTCTCGCCCAACTGCCAGAAGAACCGGTTGTTGTTGAGGTTGCGCGCCTTGCGCATCGCCAGAATGCGGTGGAACTGCAGCTCATCGGGATGCAGCGGCTCGCCGTAGCGCTCGATGTAGGCCGGGCTGGCAAACACCTGCGTGCGCAGGCTGCCCAGCTTGCGCGCCACCAGATTGGAGTCGGGCAGGGTGCCCACGCGCAGCGCCAGGTCGGCTTCACCGGCAATCAGGTCGAGCTTCTCGTTGCCCAGGTGCATGTCCAGCTGGATTTCCGGGTACTGCGCGTGGAACTGCCCGAGCAGCGGTGCGATCCACGTAATGCCGATCGAGTAGGGCACGGTGAAGCGCAACCAGCCGCGGGGGCCGGACTGCAGCTGGCTGACCGCGCCTTCGGCTTCTTCCAGCTCGCGCGCGATGCGTTGGCAATGCTCGTGATACACCGAGCCGGCCTCGGTGAGACCGAGGCGACGCGTGGTCCGGTGCAGCAGGCGCGCGCCGAGGCGCGTTTCCAGTTCCTGTACTTTGCGGCTGACCGTGGTCTTGGGCAGGCCCAGGGCGGTGGCGGCGGCGATGAAACTGCCTTGCTCGACCACTTTGACGAAGATCAGCGTGTCGTTGAGATCGTGGGCCATGACGGAGGTCCATTGTCGGGGGAGGGGACGTCCGGCGGATTGTGCCGGGGACGGGACGATTATTCCCTTTAATCCGGACTAATCAAGTGGGAGTTTGGGGTCTATCGTGGCGCCATTCCCGTTATGCAGGACGACAACCATGTGGTTGCGGAACATTCTTGGCCGCGTGCTCAGCGGCCGCAAAGCCCCGCTGGACTTGGCGATGACCGTTGAGAAGCGCCCCGGCGCCTTCTCCCACAAGGCCTTCCGTGAATTCACCCCGCCTGCCAACCTGCAGCGCGGCGGTGCCTTCCGACTGGCCCCCCGTGCGGGCGACCGACTGGGCCGAATTGGGATTATCCCGGCGACGGGAGTGAAAGTCCCATGAATGGGATATTGGCTCCCGAGGTGCTGGTGCTTGGCGGCACCGGCAACGTCGGCCAGGGCATCGTGGCGGCCCTGCTCGAAGCGGGCAGTCCGGTGCTGGTGGTCGGCCGTGACCCGGGTCGCCTGGCTGCGCTGCGCGACCAGTTCGCTGATGAGCCGGCGCTGGAGACGCTGCTGGGTTCGGTGGCCGACGACGCTTCGGCGCGCACGCTTGCCGAACGCATCGCCGCGCGCCCGCGCCCGCTTGCCGCGGTCGTGGCCAGCCTCGGGGCACCGCTGCGGCGGGGCCGGTTGATCGACCAGCCCTCGTCGTGGCTGATGGAGCGCATCGAGCGCGACCTGGTCCCGCACGTCAACGCCGCCCATCACCTGGTGCCGCTGCTTGCGCAGCGCGCGCCGGGTGCGCGTTATGTGGTCATTGGCAGCCCGTGTGGGCTGCGCCCGTGGTCCGGTCACGGCGATGCCTCGGTGTCGTCCGCCGCCATCCGCATGTTCGTGCAGGTCCTGCACGAGGAAGCGCAGGGCGTCGGCGTACGCGCGCAGATGCTGGAAGTCACTCATCCGGTGTGCACGCCAGGCAATGCCGCCAACGCCTGCGTGGAATGGCCGAGCGCGCTGGCCGTTGGCCGCCGTGTGGTGTCGGTGCTGGATGGTTGCCGCGACATGCGCCCGTTCCTCCGCTGCGACAGCACCGATGCCGCGCTGCCCAAGGGACTGCTGCGCATCGATGCGCCCGCCGTGCCGTGGCGCAACTCGCTGGATATGGCTTGACCTGAACATAAGTTGAGGTCGCAGGATGCCGCACCCTGTTTTTGAACACCTCTGTTTTCCTATCGTCACCACCCCCAGGACATCGTCATGACGCACTCCCCCTCTTCGAAGAACCTTGCCCGGCGCCTCGCGCTCGGGACTGTGACCGCTTTGGCCCTGGCGGTGATTGTCGGTTGCAGTGGTGGCCACGCCGAAACCGCCGGCCCGCCGCCGCCGTCGGTCAGTGCCGCGCCCGTGCTGGTCAAGCAGGTCAGCCAATGGGATGACTTCAGTGGCCGTGTCGAAGCGGTTGAAAGCGTGGAGTTGCGCCCGCGCGTTTCCGGCTACATCGACAAGGTCAACTATGTCGAAGGCCAGGAAGTAAAGAAGGGCGACGTGCTCTTCACCATCGACGCGCGCAGCTACCGCGCCGAACTGGCCCGCGCCGACGCCGAACTGGCCCGTGCGCGTACCCAGGCGCAGGTCAGCCGCAGCGAAGCCGAGCGCGCCCGCCGCCTGTCCGACCAGCAGGCCATCTCCACCGAAACCTGGGAACAGCGCCGTGCCACCGCCGAACAGGCGCAGGCGCAGGTGCAGGCCGCGCAGGCGGCCGTGGATGCGGCGCGCCTCAATGTCGAATTCACCCAGGTGCGTGCGCCGATCAATGGCCGTGCCGGCCGCGCGATGGTCACTGCCGGCAACCTGGTCACCGCCGGCGACAGCGCCAGCGTGCTGACCACGCTGGTCTCGCTGGACAAGGTGTTTGTCTACTTCGACGCCGATGAAGGCACCTTCCTGCGCTATGCGCAGATGGCCCGCAACGGCGAACGCCCCAGCGAGCGCGACAGCGAACTGCCGGTCCGGGTCGGTCTGTCGGGTGAGGAGGGCTATCCGCACAGCGGCAAGGTCGACTTCCTCGACAACCAGGTCACCCGCAGCACCGGCACCATCCGTGTCCGCGCGCTGCTGGACAACGCAGACCGTGCCTTCACCCCGGGCCTGTTCGCCCGCGTGCAGCTGCTCGGCAGCGGCCAGTTCCAGGCCATGCTGATCGATGAGAAGGCCGTGCTGACCGACCAGGACCGCAAGTACGTGTACGTGGTCGACAAGGACGGCAAGGCGCAGCGCCATGACATCCAGCTCGGCCGCACCGCCGATGGGCTGCGCATTGTCGAGCAGGGCCTCAAGGCCGGCGACCGCGTGATCATCGACGGCGTGCAGAAGGTCTTCATGCCCGGCATGCCGGTGCAGGCCAAGGCGGTTGCGATGCAGCCGGTTGCCGCGCCGGCGGCTTCCCCGGCGGTTGCACAGGCCACCGCAGTGAAGTGAAGCGCCGCCGGCTGACCATCGTCTCCACATAGCAGCCGACCCACCCTCGGCTCTGCCGTTTCTGCCATCGCCCCATGCAGGGGCACCCTGCCACCGCTGTCGCCTTCGACAGCGGCCGGGGCCCTGCACGCCGGCGTTGGTGAACACCCAGGAATCCACCAATGGACTTTTCCCGTTTCTTCATCGACAGGCCGATTTTCGCGGCGGTGTTGTCGATCGTGATCTTCGCCGCCGGCCTGATCTCCATACCGATGCTGCCGATCGGCGAGTACCCCGAAGTGGTGCCGCCGTCGGTCGTGGTGCGCACCGTCTACCCGGGTGCGAACCCGAAGGTGATCGCTGAAACCGTCGCCACCCCGCTCGAAGAGGCCATCAACGGCGTCGAGGGCATGATGTACCTCAAGTCGGTGGCCGGCTCGGACGGTGTGCTGCAGATGACCGTCACCTTCCGCCCGGGTACCGACCCGGACGAGGCGGCGGTGAAGGTGCAGAACCGCGTCGCCCAGGCGCAGGCACGCCTGCCCGAGGACGTACGCCGGCAGGGTGTCACCACCCAGAAGCAGTCGCCGACGTTCCTGATGGTCGTGCACCTGACTTCGCCCAATGGCAAGTACGACACCCTGTACCTGCGCAACTACGCCCGCCTGCACGTCAAGGACGCGCTGGCCCGGATTCCCGGCGTCGGCGATGCGCAGATCTTCGGCGGTGGCGACTACGCCATGCGCGCCTGGCTGGACCCGGACAAGGTTGCCGCGCGCGGCCTGACCGCGTCGGATGTGGTCGGCGCGATGCGCGAGCAGAACGTGCAGGTCTCGGCCGGCCAGCTGGGCGCCGAGCCGATGCCCAACAGCCAGTTCCTGACCCTGATCAATGCCCAGGGCCGCCTGCGCAGCGAGCAGGAGTTCGGTGACATCGTGCTCAAGAGCGGCGCCGATGGCGAAGTGGTGCGCCTGTCGGACGTGGCCCGCGTCGAGCTGGGGGCGGGCGATTACACCCTGCGCTCGCAGCTGGACGGCAAGAACGCCGTGGGCATCGGTATCTTCCAGGCCCCCGGTGCCAACGCGCTGGAGATCCGTGATGCCGTGATCGGCACGATGGATGAAATGCAGAAGGCCTTCCCGGCCGACGTGAAGTACGAAGCGGTGTACGACACCACCATCTTCGTGCGCGATTCGATCAAGGCGGTGGTTTCGACCCTGCTGGAAGCCATCGCGCTGGTGGTGCTGGTGGTGATCCTGTTCCTGCAGACCTGGCGCGCCTCGATCATTCCGTTGATCGCGGTGCCGGTGTCGATCGTGGGTACGTTTGCCGCACTGTACGTGCTTGGCTTCTCGATCAATACGCTGAGCCTGTTCGGCCTGGTGTTGGCGATCGGCATCGTGGTCGATGACGCGATCGTGGTGGTGGAGAACGTCGAGCGCAACATCGAGGAGGGCCTGTCGCCCACCGCAGCGGCGCATCAGGCGATGAAGGAAGTGTCCGGCCCGATCATCGCGATCGCGCTGGTGCTGTGTGCGGTGTTCGTGCCGATGGCCTTCCTGTCCGGCGTGACCGGCCAGTTCTACAAGCAGTTCGCCGTCACCATCGCCATCTCCACGGTGATCTCCGCGATCAACTCGCTGACCCTGTCGCCGGCCCTGGCCGCGCGCCTGCTCAAGCCGCACGGTGCGCCCAAGGATGGCCCGAGCCGTCTGATCGACCGCCTGTTCGGGTGGGTGTTCCGTCCGTTCAACCGCTTCTTCAAGTCCAGCTCTGAAAAGTACGAGCGTGGCGTGTCCAAGATCCTCGGCCGTCGTGGCGCAGTGTTCGTGGTGTACGCGGTACTGCTGGTGGGTACCGGCTTCATCTTCAAGCTGGTGCCGCCGGGCTTCATCCCGACGCAGGACAAGCTGTACCTGATCGCCGGTGTGAAGCTGCCGGAAGGTTCCTCGATCGCGCGTACCGATGAAATGCTGCGCAAGGTCGCCAAGATCGCCCAAGAAACCGACGGCGTGGCCCACACCATTTCGTTCCCGGGCCTGAACGCGCTGCAGTTCACCAATACGCCCAACACCGGCGTGGCGTTCATTCCGCTCAAGCCCTTCAATGAGCGCCACGGACGCACTGCCGCGGAGATCAACGCCGAGATCAACCAGAAGATCGCCGGGCTGCAGGAAGGCTTCGCCTTCGCGATGATGCCGCCGCCGATCCTCGGGCTGGGCAACGGCAACGGCTACCAGATGTTCATCGAGGACCGTGGCAACCTGGGCTATGGCGCGCTGCAGAACGCCGTGCAGGCGATGCAGGGTGCGGTGGCGCAGACGCCGGGCATGGCCTTCCCGATCACCAGCTACCAGGCCAACGTGCCGCAGCTGGATGCCGAGGTGGACCGCGTCAAGGCCAAGGCCCAGGGCGTGCAGCTGACCCAGTTGTTCGACACGCTGCAGACCTACCTTGGTTCCTCCTACGTCAACGACTTCAACCAGTTCGGTCGCACCTGGCAGGTGATCGCCCAGGCCGACGGCAAGTTCCGTGACAGCGTGGAAGACATCGGCAAGCTGCGTACCCGCAATGACCGTGGCGAGATGGTGCCGATCGGTTCGATGGTGACGGTCAAGCAGACCTTCGGCCCGGACCCGGTGCTGCGCTTCAACGGCTATCCGGCTGCCGACCTGGCCGGCGAAGCCGACCCGCGGATGCTGTCTTCGGCCGAGGCGATGAACAAGCTGACCGAAATCGCCGGGCAGGTCCTGCCGGTGGGCATGACCACCGAGTGGACCGACCTGAGCTACCAGCAGGCCACGCAGGGCAAGGCCGCCTTCATCGTGTTCCCGGTGGCGATCCTGCTGGCGTTCCTGGTGCTGGCCGCGCTGTATGAGAGCTGGTCGCTGCCGCTGGCGGTGATCCTGATCGTGCCGATGACCCTGTTGTCCGCGTTGTTCGGCGTGTGGCTGACCGGCGGCGACAACAACGTGTTCGTGCAGGTTGGCTTGGTGGTGCTGATGGGCCTGGCGTGCAAGAACGCGATCCTGATCGTCGAGTTCGCCCGAGAGCTTGAGATGGGCGGCAAGGGCATCGTGGAAGCCGCGCTGGAAGCCTGCCGCCTGCGACTGCGCCCGATCGTGATGACGTCCATCGCCTTCATCGCCGGCACCATCCCGCTGGTGCTCTCGCACGGTGCCGGTGCGGAGGTACGCTCGGTAACCGGCATCACCGTGTTTGCCGGCATGCTGGGCGTGACCCTGTTCGGCCTGTTCCTGACCCCGGTGTTCTACGTGGCCCTGCGCAAGTTCGTCAGCCGCAACGGCGGCGGCAAGCTGGTGACCCACGGCGAACCCACTCTCCACCATTGATTCCCTACCCCGCGAGGTTGTTCACATGAATACCGCTACCCAACAGATCGCCCTGGTCACCGGTGCCACCCGCGGCATCGGTCTGGAAGCCGTCCGTCAACTGGCCCAGGCCGGCGTGCACACGCTGCTGGCCGGGCGCAAGCGCGACGTCGCCGTGGCCGAGGCGCTCAAGCTGCAGGCCGAAGGCCTGCCGGTCGAAGCGATCCAGCTCGACGTCGGCGATGCCGCCAGCATCGCCGCGGCGGTGCAGACCGTGACCGAGCGTCACGGCCGCCTGGACATCCTGGTCAATAACGCCGGCATCCTGCTCGACGACATCAAACTGGCCCCGTCGGCGCAGACCCTGCAGACCTGGCGCGATACCTTCGACACCAACGTGTTCGCAGTCATCGCCGTCACCCAGGCGTTCCTGCCGCTGATCAACGCGTCGCCGGCCGGTCGCATCGTCAACGTGTCGAGCATCCTCGGCTCGCTGACCCTGCACAGCCAGCCGGGCTCGCCGATCTACGGCTTTGCGGTGCCGGCCTACAACGCCTCCAAGAGCGCGGTGAACGCCTGGACCGTGCAGTTGGCCTATGAGCTGCGCGACAGCACCACCAAGGTCAACACCGTGCACCCGGGCTATGTCAAAACCGACATGAACGGTGGCGAGGGCGAGATCGAGATCAGCGAAGGTGCGCGCTCCAGCGTCGGCATGGCGCTGATCGGTGCAGATGGTCCCAACGGCAGCTTCACCTACCTGGGCGAGGTGCTGCCGTGGTGATCCGCCTGTTGACCGCAGCCGTGACCAGCGCGCTGCTGGCCGGCTGCGTCAGCGTCGGCCCGAACTACAAGGCGCCACCGGCCGAGCCGGTGACCCTGCAGGGGGCCGCCGCGCCGGTGTTCAGCGCCACCTCCCCGGTCGCCAGCTGGTGGGCGCAGTTCGACGATCCGGTGCTGGAGCAGCTGGTGCATGACGCACTGGGTGCCAACCTGGACCTGCGCATCGCGATGTCGCGGGTCCGCGAGGCCCGTGCCGTGTTCGTCGAACAACGCCTGGACCAGCTGCCGCACGTGACCAGCGGTGGCAGCTATGACCGCCGCAAGCAGCCCGACGCCACCGTGGGTGGCGAGCGGGTCTTCAGCGAGACCTACCAGCTCGGCTTCGACGCCGGCTGGGAGCTGGACCTGTTCGGCCGCCAGCGGCGGGCCGCCGAAGCGGCGCGCGCCGATCTCGGCGCCGAGCAGGACAACCTCGCCGATGCGCAGGTCACCGTGGCCGCCGAGGTGGCGCGCAACTACTTCGAACTGCGCGGTACCCAGAAGCGCATCGACGTGGCCAAGCGCACCCTGGTCAACCTGCGCGACACCCAGAAGCTGACCGAAACCCGCTGGGAACTCGGCGCGGGCAGCGAGCTGGACGTGCAGAGCAGCCGGGCGCGCCTGAAGGCGATCGAAGCAGACATCCCGCTGCTGGAAGTGGCCGAGGTGCAGTCGCGCCACCGTCTGGCGGTGCTGCTGGGTCAGCGCCCGGATGCACTGGACAGCGTGCTGCAGCCGCGCGAGGTGCCGGCGTATGCCAAGGCATTGCCGCTCGGCGATACCACCGATCTGCTGCGTCAGCGTGCCGACGTGCGCGTGGCCGAACGTCGGCTCGCCGCAGCGACGGCGCGTGTCGGCGTGGCCACCGCCGACCTGTTCCCGCGGATCAGCCTGAGCGGCTTCGTCGGCTTCCTGTCCGGCGATGCCAGCGGCCTGGTCAACGGCAGCAACAAGGCATGGTCGGTGACGCCGTCGATCAGCTGGGCCGCGTTCGACTTCGGCACGGTCAAGGCCCGTCTGCGGGCCAGCAAGGCCCAAGCCGACGGCGCCGCCGCCGAGTACGAGAAGGCGGTGCTGCTGGCGCTGGAAGACACCGAGAACGCGTTGACCCGCTACGCCAAGCAGCAGGCGCGGTTGTCGATCGTCGCCGAGCAGGCGCAGGCCGCGCGGCGTGCCGAGCAGCTCGCGCAGATCCGCTACCGCGAAGGGTCCGAGGACTTCCTGACCCTGCTCGACGCGCAGCGCACCCAGCTGGCAGCCGATGACGCGCTCGCCGAGGCCGAATCCACGGTCAACGTCAGCGTCGTCGGTGTGTACAAGGCGCTGGGCGGGTGGGGTCAGCAGCAGGCAAGCGCGGCCGTGGCAGTGGTCCCGTCGAACCGCTGAGAAGACCACGACGACCGGGAGCCCCGATGGGCTCCCGGCCGTTGTCGGGCGTAGGAATATGCCGTGATCTTGCGTAGCGGGCGTGCCGATGGCGACAGATGACGGCATTGCCTCTGCCCGCCGTGGGGGCGCCGGTGCTACAAGCCGGTAACCCTTCAGGAGTCGCCGACATGCCGCAGCCGAAACCGTCCTTCTTACAACTGGCCTATGGCGATCCCGGCCTTGCCGACGCCGGGCTGTCCCTGGGTGTGGTGGTCCTGCTGGTAGTGGGTGCCCTGGTGGTGGCCGTGGCGTTCATCCGCATGAACGACGCGCTGCTGGACATGGGGCTGCTCGGCACGGGCGTCTTCCTGGCCATCGGTGCGCGCATCTACCAGGCACGCAACCAGCACCACGCACTGCATCGCCTGATCGAGCGCAGCCTGCAGCGCCGCTGAGCCTCAGGGCCACACGGTCGCCGGCGCCCGCCCATCATCGCCGCGCATGCGCACGATGCAGAACCGATGCCCGGTTGGCGCTTCCATCACCCACCAGCGTTTGACGAAACCGATGCGGCGCGCGCCCAGTTTCTCCAGGCGCTCGGCTTCGGCATCGATGTCGTCGCTTTCGATGTCCAGATGCACGCGCGAGGCGTGCGTTACCCGCTGTACCTCGACATTCAGACCGGCCGGTGCCCCTTCCAGGTCGGCATACTCCGCGCCGTCCTCGGCACGGGCGGGGGCGGCGCGGTAGCCCAGCGCCGCCGACCAGAAGGCGGCGGCGTCATCGGCAGGGCTGTCCTGGCAATCGATGATGAATCCGGCCAGACGGCTGCGATGGGGCATGGTCCTGTCCTCGTTGGAAAATGGGGACCTCTATCGCACCGTCGCCATCGACGCGATGTGATGCCGCTGGACCGCCCGTGGGCCGTCCGGCGGGGGCGTTACCTGCCCGCGGCAGCGGTGGGCGCGGCAGCACGCAGCTCCGCCTGCACCGGGTAGTGGTCCGAGGGCAGCAGGCCGCCGGGCGTCTGGTCCAGCGTGCTGAAGCGGTCCACGGTGAAGCCGCGCACCAGGATCCAGTCCAGCTCCACCGTCGGCTTGCCGGTGAAGTCGTGGAAAGTCAGGCGCGGGCCATCGACCTTGCCGGCGAGTCTGCGTGCGTCGCCGAGTGCGGCGGTGAACGTCTTGTAGGTGTCGCTGCCGGGCTCGCTGTTGAAATCGCCGGTGACCACCACCGGGATGTCCTTGGGCAGCGACGCCAGCCGCGAAACGATCAGCTTCGCGCCGAGCACCCGGCGCGGCTCATCCTCATCGCGGTAGGGCAGGTGGGTGTTGAACAGATAGAAGCGCTGGCCGTCGGCCTGCCGCTGGAACAGCGCCCAGGTCACCATGCGCGGGAACAGGTTGCCCCAGGTGATGCTGCCCGGCACATCCGGGGTATCGGACAGCCAGAAGTCGCCGGATTCCAGCACCTTCAGGCGCGCCGTGTCGTACAGCACGCCCATGTGTTCGTCGCCGTTGCCGCCGCGGCGGTCCTTGCCGAACAGCGCGTAGCCCGGCAGGTGTGCGACCAGATACTCGCCCTGTTTCCGCACCAGTTCCTGCGTACCGATCACCTCGGGCTTCTGCTCGCGGATCAGCGTGACCATCGCATCGCGACGGTCCTCCCAGCGCTTGCCCGGGTCGGTATCGGCAGGCGTACGGACGTTGAACGACATGACCTTCAACGCGGCCGGGGCCTGCGCCCAGGCAGTGCCCAGCGGGGCGGCGACCATCATCAGCGCCAGCAGCGCGGGCCGACGGAAACGAGACAGCATGTGGAATCCCTCCATTCCATGAAAACGTTCTCAAAGGGTCGCATGGAAGCAGGGAGAAAGGCTATGCGGGACATGGCGGATCGCGGGCGAACCGACCCGGACAGCGCGCATGGCCTCTGCGCCGTATCGCCGCCCACCGCCGATGCCGCTCAATTGGAGAGCAGGACCATCCCGATCGTGATGTTGATCAGCGAGCCCAGCACCAGCACCCACGCGGTGGACAGGATCGTGTTCACCCAGGAGCGCTGCAGCGCCACCTTCAGCCACACGGCCTGCACCGCCACATACCAGAGCGCGGCGATCACGCCGACGGTGACGCCGAGCGTGGTCGACAGCGCGCCAGGCAATCGCACGAATACCATGCTGGTGGACAGGGCCACCGCGAACGGTGCGGTCAGATAGCACTGCATGAAGAACGGACGGCGCAGCGACTCGCGGGTCATCGGCAGCTGCTTGCGCCGCAGCAGATGCGTGGTGGTTACCAGGGGCCAGATCGCGAAGGTGATCGAGCGGTACAGCAGCAGGCTTTCCTCATTGCCGAACACTGAGCGCGACAGTACCCCGGTCCCCACGATCTGCTGGTGCATCATCAGCTCCACCCCGTGCGCCACCAGCACTGACAGCATCAGGAACATCGGCGGACTGATCGCATCGTCGAACTGCCGGTCCAGCTTCTGCGTCAGCTCGGTGTTGACGTACTGCGCCATCCGGCGCGGATGCACGACCACCCGATACAGGGTGCGCGGAAAGAACAGAAACCAGGTGCACAGCTCGTACAGGAATTCTTCAAGCGACCGCAGGAGCTTGAGGAAGTCCATCGGCGTCAGCGCACGCCGACGGTCAGCGTGAACGGCACTGTCTCACCCCGACGCCCCGACGCACGCATCTGGTAGACCTGTACCGTGTAGCTGCCGCTGGCGGGCAGGGCGCCGCGCCAGGGCATCCCGACACTGCCCTGGCCCAGTGCTTCGGCGCTGCCGGGCTGTTTGCCGGGCGCGAACACATTGAAGTTGGCATTGCTGCTGCCGGCGATCGATACGGTCATGGTCTGCCCAGCCTTGGCGACCAGCGCGTAGCGCGCATCGTCGCGCCCTGTGAACCGTCCTTTCAACGTGGCGCTGCTGGCGCCCTTGGCGAAATGGATGGGCGTGGCGGTGGGCGCGGAAGTGGGCTGCGCGGACAGCGGGGCCGCGGCAAGCAGAGTGGCGAGGGCGAGCAGGCGAAGGGCGGTCATGGCGGTTCCGGGCAGGTGGCAGGCCGCACCAGCATCATGGGTGGGGCATCAACGGGCTGTGGAGATGCTGCAACGACTGGCCGGTGATGGCGGTCATGCAGGGCACCGCCCAGCCCCCAGCCTTGAGGCTGGCAATGAACAAAGCCGCATTCTCCGTAATCGACATCCGCTGCGCTACGCCGCAGGACAAGGCCTAGCGCGGCGATTGATACAGTTGTCCAGCACGAACCTGCCCGCGCGGATCAGATCAACGTGTGGGTGCAGGCCACCGCATCCCACGTGCTGCACCACGTAACGGGGGCCCCGCGTCGTTCACCTGCATGGCCGAACCGACAGGACGCTGGCGGTCACGGCGTCGATGTCCACCCGGTAGTTTGCGTGGTCGCGCCTGCGGCTGCAGATGCAGATGAAGGTACCCGGCGACGCATGCGCCGGGTGCTCGAACCACAGATAGGTGACCGCCTCGGCGTTGCCGTTGATCATGAGTTCGCCCGGCACCCTGGTGAACTTCCGCTTGTCGCCGGCGACGACGTACAGCGTCGCGTCGAGCCCTTCGGCATCGTGGTTCCACAAGACGGCCAGGTGCTGGCGATCGGGAGCAACCATGACCAGAAGCCCGAGGTGGTTTGCAAGGCGCAGCAGCTCACCTTCCCAGCGCCAGCACACCTCAATGACCTTGCTGGGTTCCCAGCCCAAGCCGATCATCCGGTCCAGGGTCATGCGTGCATCGATGACCCTGCCGTCTGCCCGGATACGCGCAAGCTCGCTGATCACAACCATTTACTCCAACAGGTGGGGGATCCGGCGGAGATCGATGTCGCCAGGGTCGGCCGGGTGCTACGGTCCAGAACTATCGTGAGCGCCTCTGCAGCCCCCGTCGTTCCGCGCGGGCAGGCCGCCGCCATAGGGTACGCATGGCGGCCTGTTCTCGATGAATGAGCGTCGTTGCGATGCGATGAGCGATCTCCCTCAACTCGACACGCTCACTCTTCAAGTCCATGAGGTGCCGCTGCGCAGGATGCCGCATGGTCCAGGCAGGATGTTCGTGCAGACGCATGGCTCCGGCAAGCTGCTGATGAACTTTGCCGACGGTCTGAATGAGTGGGGCAAATCTCTGGCACTCACCGAAGCGCAATAGAAAGATTTGGGTCGGTAAGCGTTTCACAACGCACTGCCGGACCTGGAGCGCATCTCAACGGGACGGCTCTCATCCTGGACCAGATGGAAGGCCAATACCCCACAGTACATAGGGCAGCGTCGCTCAGCGGCATAGGGGTATCGGGTTTTGGGGTAGGGCGGACACCCTTTGGATATACCCCCAAGCATCTCATGGGGTGCAACGTACAACCCCGGACAACAAAAAAGCCGGAACCCCTTGTTTGATGAGGGATTCCGGCTTTCTGCGGCCCTTGCGGGACCATCTAATGGTGGAGGTGGGCGGAATTGAACCGCCGTCCGAAGGCACTCCATCCCCGGTACTACATGCTTAGCTCACCGTTGGATCTCATCCTGTGGCAGCACGGTGTGCAAAGCGCACCCCAGGACCAGCCTGCTTTAGTTAAGTCGTGACTGACAGGCAGCCATCACAACCGGTTCCGTGATAATGACCCTACACCTACGAGCACGGGCACAAGTAGGTTCGGGGGTTCGCCTTAGGCGGCTGTAGAACTAAACGCTAAAGCTGTTTTTAGGCAGCGATTGCGAAGTCGTTCGAACCGTAGTTGTCGTCGTTGGCAACTAGAAGTTTGCTGCTGGATTAACGAGGAAAGCGGCCCCCTCGGCATGCACCAAGTAACTTCACAACCCCCGTCGAAACCAATGCACCCCCGGTTTCTTCAAGAACAGTAAGGTTTTCAAACCTTCGACCTTGTCCGAAGACAGCGCCGCAGGTTCACCTGACACCGCGAATCCTACGCCTATTTGGCTGAACAGTCACGTTGGGCCGTTTCCTTCTACCATGCCCCCAGCTCTTCTCCACTGGACCTCCCATGCTGCTGCCAGGACGCCGGCCCCCCTTCGACGCACGTATCAGCGCGCCGCGTGTGCCTGCCCCGTTGAGTGTGTCCCACCTGGAGCCGGGCGGCATTGTGCTGTCCGAGGGGCTGGCGCGGCAGACGATACCGTTCGATGACCACGGGCCGCGCTGCGACAACCCGGCCTTGTTCGATGCGCTGCGGAAGCTGAACGCAGACGGGATTCCGTTCCAGTACCAGCCGCAGGTGGTGGATGCGCCGGCACGGCTGATGGCGTGGTGGCAGGAGACCGGCCGGCTGGCGGACACCTTCTCGGAAATCGCCTGGCTGTCGCCGGAGCAGTGGCGCATCACCTCCATCCCGGTGCCGGTGCAAGGGGTGATGGGCTGGGACGGACGCGCAGGTCCCTTCGCGGGCTGAGTCAACAGCCGCAGCGCGGGCAGGGGCGTCCCGATGGGCGCACCGCGCGGGGGACCGCCGCGCACGCGCGCGCTCAGTCTTCCTGCAACTGCTCGAAGCGCATGGCGAGGTAGTCGATCAGTGCACGCACTGCCGGCAGCAGGCCCCGGCGTGAGGGGAATACCGCGTGCACGATGCCGTGGTGCGGCTGCCAGTCGGGCAGCAGGCGGACCAGGCGGCCATCGGCCAGTTCGTCGCAGATCATCATCGTGGGCAGCATCAGGATGCCCACGCCGGCGACGGCGGCTGCGCGCAGCGCGACCATGTCGTCGCTGACCATGCGCGGCACGTGGTGGACCAGCGCCACGGCGCCGTCGGCGGCGGTCAACTGCCAGGCATGGACCTGGTGCGCGGCGCTGAGGTCAACGCTGGGGAAGTGCGCAAGGTCGGCCGGTACGGTGGGCACCGGCGTGTGGGCGAACAGCGACGGGCTGGCCGCCACGCACCAGTTGCGGGTGGCCAGTACGCGCACAATCAGGTCGCTGTCGGCCAGCGGCGGCGGCCGGACCCGGATGGCGATGTCCAGGCCTTCGCCGATCACATCCACGCGCCGGTTGGTGGCGTCCAGGTGCAGCGAGACTTTCGGGTGTTCGGCCAGGAAGTCGGCCAGCATCACCCCCATGCGCGCATGCAGGATGGCGACCGGCACCGCGATGCGTACCGTGCCACGCGGCTCGGCGCGCGACAGGGCGATCGCCTCTTCCGCCGCTTCGGCTTCGACCAGCATCGCCTTGCAGTGCGCATAGTACTGCTGGCCCACCTCGGTGACAGAGAAGCGGCGGGTGGAGCGGTGGATCAGGCGGACACCGAGCCGTTCCTCAAGCAGGGCGATGCGACGGCTGAGTTTGGACTTGGGAATGCCCAGCGCCCGCCCGGCCGGGGCGAAGCCGCCATGCTCGACCACATGCGCGTAGTAGGAGAGATCGTTGAGGTCGAGGGTGCTCATGTCGAGCATCGTTCGTCTGGTGGGACGCTGAGGATAGAACCTGTTGGCTACCGGGTCCATCGTTCCGTGAATAGTCTGGATCGCATGGTTCGGCAGCCTACCGGCCAGCCCCAGACACCCGAGGACCGCCAGATGAGCACCCCCGCCAACTTCAACAACGCCGCCCCCGTGATCGACCCGGCCAATGCGGCCATGCTGTTGATCGACCACCAGAGCGGCCTGTTCCAGACCGTGCACGATATGCCGATGCCAACGTTGCGCGCCCATGCCACCGCGCTGGCGCAGATGGCGACGCTGACGAAGATGCCCGTGATCACCACCGCATCGGTGCCGCAGGGGCCGAACGGGCCGTTGATTCCGGAGATCCACGCCGCCGCGTCGCATGCGCAGTACGTGGCGCGCCGCGGCGAAATCAACGCCTGGGACAATCCCGACTTCGTTGCTGCGGTGAAGGCGACCGGTCGCCGCCAGCTGATCATCGCCGGCACCATCACCAGTGTCTGCATGGCGTTCCCGTCTATCGCCGCGGTTGCCGACGGGTACCAGGTATTCGCCGTGATCGACGCCTCCGGCACCTATTCCAAGATGGCGCAGGAAATCACCCTGGCACGGGTAGTGCAGGCCGGCGTGGTGCCGATGGACACTGCCGCGGTCGCCTCGGAACTGCAGAAGACCTGGCACCGCGAGGATGCGGCGCAGTGGGCGCAGATCTACACGCAGATCTTCCCGGCCTACCAGCTGTTGATCGAGAGCCATGCCAAGGCGCAGGACGTGGCGTTGCGCCAGGAAGTGCTGGATTCGCAGCGCGGGTAGGACCCCGCGCCTGGGTGGGCCTGCCGAACACGGCCGGCCCCGACCGGCTCAGCCGCGCGGGCCGTGCTCGCGCAGGCGGCGGCTGTCCGCCTGGTGACGGGCCTTTTCCTTGCGCACGCGGTTGTGCTCGTTGCGCAGCGCCGATGCCTGCTTGCGGACTTCCGGCTCGGTCTGCTGCATCAGCGTCTGCAGTCGCGCGATCAGGACGGCCTGTTCGCGGCTGGGGGCGGCGTCGCCCAGATCGCGTCGCACGTTGCGCAGCAGGTAGGTCAGCACCTTCAGCAGGGCGGCGGGGTCCATCGTGCGGGTGAGTTCGGAAAACACGAACTCCAGGGCGGCCACATCGGCCGTGAGGTCGGCGACTGCGTCTGCCGGGTGCGCCGAAGCCTGGGTTTGTTCGAGGGTCACGCGCCGTTCCTGTGCTGTATTGAGGATGGATTCTGACACTTGTAAGGCCCGCGCAGGGGATCGGCCTGCACGGTCTCCTGCAACGCCGCCTCAACGGCGCGATTGCCAGCGCTGCACGGCCATGCCGGCCAGCATCGCGGGACGAACCACAGCGCCTCCAGCGCGCCGATGCCCAGCCCGACCAGGGCCGGTCCCGGACAGCAGCCGGTCAGGCCCCGGCCCACGCCGAACAGGGCGGCGCCGGCGGGGTCAGGCGTCGCGGTTGTGGCGGCGCATGGTGCGCGACTTTTCGCGGGCCCAGTCGCGGTCCTTTTCGGCATCGCGCTTGTCGTGGGTCTGCTTGCCCTTGGCCAGGGCGATTTCCAGCTTGATCTTGTTCTTGCTCCAGTACATCGCGGTGGGCACGATGGTGTAGCCGTCGCGCTGGACCTTGCCGATCAGCTTGTCGATCTCGCTGCGGTGCAGAAGCAGCTTGCGCTCGCGCCGGTCGTTGGCCACCACGTGGGTGGAGGCCTGGATCAACGGGGTGATCTGCGCACCGATCAGGTAGATTTCGCCGTCACGCACGTAGGCGTAGGCATCGATGATGTTGCCGCGCCCGGCACGGATCGACTTGACCTCCCAGCCCTGCAGGGCCAGGCCGGCTTCGAAACGGTCCTCGATGTGGTACTCGTGGCGGGCACGCTTGTTGAGCGCGATGGTTTTGTTGGCCGTCGCGTTCTTTGCTTTATCCTTGCCGCTGTTCTTGCTCATGTCCGTATTGTCTCCGATTCGGGCCTCCCCGGTCGATTCATCAGCACACCAGTACCGCCGCATGCCAACTATCCGCCGTAGTGCCCTGGTCGAACATTCGGCTGCCCGTATGTTCGACCTGGTCAATGATATTGACGCCTATCCGCGCCGCTTCCGCTGGTGCTCGGCCTCGCAGATCCTGGAATCCGCTCCGGATCGCCTGGTGGCGCGCCTGGACCTGGGTCTGGGTTCGTTCTCGACCTGGTTCATGACCGAGAACGCGTTGCAGCGACCGTGCAGCATCGACATGCAGCTGCGCGATGGTCCGTTCAAGCGCCTGCATGGGCGCTGGGAATTCCATGCACTTGCCGAGGATGCCTGCAAGGTGACCCTCACGCTGGAGTTCGAACCGAACTCCCGCCTGCTCGGGCCGGCGCTCGCGCTGGGCTTCCAGGGCCTGGCAGACCGCATGGTCAATGATTTCGTTCGTGTCGCCGACGAGCAGGACTGAACGATGATCCGGGTGGAGGTGGTGCTGGCCTGGCCGGACCGTGCCGAGGTCCGCGCGCTGTCCCTGTGCGAAGGGGCCACCGTCGGCGATGCGATCCAGGCGGCGGCGATCGAGGGCAGTGCGCAGTGCCCGGCGGTGGCCGTGCATGGCCTGCTGGCGACCGCCACGCAGGTGCTGCACGACGGCGACCGGGTCGAGCTGCTGCGCCCCCTGCTGGCCGACCCCAAGGACAACCGCCGCCGGCGCGCGGGCGCCGGCCGCTGATTGCCGTGCCGCGGGGCCTCAGCGGCCGCGCTGCTTCTTCTTGTCCTTGGCCAGGTTGCGGCCGAACTGGCGGATGCTGGTGCGGGCGAGTTCGGCGTCCTGGTTCGGGAAGTAGTCGCCCTCCCAGCGGGTCACCAGGTCGTTCTCGAAGAACACCGTGAAGTTCTTCACTTCAGTGTTGCCCAGCCGGTTGATGCGCTGGCTGGCGGTGTAGTCCCAGCGCTGGGCGTGGAACGGGTCGGGAATGGAGGGAGTGCCGAGCAGGGCATTGACCTGCTGCTTGCTCTGACCCACCTGCAGCTGACCGACGGCCTGCTCCCGGATCAGGTTGCCCTGATAGATGGGTTGCTTATAGATGATGCCGCAGCCCGTGGTGGACAGGGCAACGGCGGCGACCAGCAGGAGATTGCGCATCGGGAATGGCGTTTGGGGAAATCGAGTCGATGATACACTCCCGACGTGTCGCCGCGACCCAATCCGAGGCAGCTGGCGCTAAATCGCCAATGAACGGAGAATTATGGAAACCCACGACCTGCGCAAAGTCGGCCTGAAGGTGACCCATCCGCGGATGCGGATCCTTGCCCTGCTTGAGCAGCGCAACGCCCAGCACCACATGACCGCCGAGGACATCTACCGCCAGCTGCTCGAGCACGGCGACGAGATCGGCCTGGCGACGGTGTACCGGGTGCTGACCCAGTTCGAGGCCGCCGGCCTGGTCCTGAAGCACAATTTCGAGGGCGGCCAGGCCGTCTATGAACTCGATCGCGGCGGCCACCACGACCATATGGTCGACGTGGACAGCGGCAAGATCATCGAGTTCGAAAGCCACGAGATCGAGGAGCTGCAGCGCAAGATCGCGGCCGACCACGGTTACGAGCTGGAAGAGCACTCGCTGGTGCTCTACGTGCGCAAGAAGCGCAAGTAACCGCCAGACGGCTGTTACGCGGGTAGCTCCCGCAAGTAGCTCCCGCAAGGCACGGCGCAGGCGTTCCCAACGCCGCTTGCCGGCCGCCCGACCGTCGGCGGCCGTTACGGTGGCCATGCCGTCGGTCGGGGTGCAACGCAGCGACGACCGGGGGTCGTCGCCTGCCGGTTGTCAGGGCCGGTCAGGCCTGCAACAGTTTCCGCGCCGCGGCGCGGGCTTCCTTGGTGACTTCCACCCCGCCCAGCATGCGCGCCAGCTCTTCCTCGCGCGCCCGGGTATCCAGCTTCTCGACCGCGCTCTGGGTCATGCCGTCCACCGGTGCCTTGCTGACCCGGTAATGGGCATGGCCTTTGGAGGCCACCTGCGGCAGATGGGTCACGCACAGCACCTGGCGCTTTTCGCCCAAGGCGCGCAGCTTCTGCCCCACGATGTCGGCCACGGCGCCGCCGATGCCCGAATCCACTTCGTCGAAGACCATCGTCGGCACCGCGTCCAGGCCCAGGGCAGCCACCTCGATCGCCAGCGAGATCCGGGACAGTTCGCCGCCGGAGGCGACCTTGCGCAGGGCGCGGGGAGGCTGGCCGGCATTGGCCGCGACCAGGAACTCGACGCGCTCGGCGCCGTTGGGGTCCGGCTTGGCCACGGCCTGGGGCTCGATGTCGATCAGGAACTGGCCCCCGCCCATGCCCAGCTCGCCGATCAGGTCGGTGGTGGTCTGCGACAGGGCGGCTGCGGCCTGCTGGCGGCTGGCGCTGAGCGCGGCCGCCACGGCCTGCCATTGCCCGCTCGCGCGCTGGATCTCGCCTGCCAGGGCCTGCAGGCGCTCGTCCGCGCCCCGCAGCTGTTCGACCTCGGCGTCCAGTGCGTCACGGTGTTCGCCCAGGGCTTCCATCGGCACCCGATGCTTGCGCGCCAGATCGTGCAGGCGGCCCAGCCGGCGTTCGATGTCCTCGAACTGCTCCGGATCGGCGTCGAGGTCGTCATGGACCCGGTCCAGCAGCGACAGGGCTTCATGCAGCTGGATGGACGCGCTGTCCAGCAGCGCGTCCACCTCGCCCAGGCGGGTGTCGTGTTCGGCCACCCGGGCGAGATCATGCCGGGTCTGCTGCAGCAACTGCAGGACGGACACGTCGTCGTCGCCGTTGAGGCGGCCGGCGGCCACATCGCAGGCGCTGATCAGCGCGCTGGCGTGCGCCTGCCGGCGATGGCTGCTGCCCAGCGCCACGATCGAGGCGGGGTCCAGGTCTTCGCGCTGCAGTTCGCCCAGCTGGTGTTCAAGGAATCCGATGCGGTCGCTCACGTCTCCCTGTTTGGACAGGGCCTCGGCCTCGTCCACCAGTGCCTGCCAGCGGGCCGCCGCCTGGCGGACCTGGCTGCGTTCGGCCTCGTTGCGGGCGTAGGCATCCAGCAGGGCCAGCTGCGAGGGCCGCGACAGCAGGGCCTGCTGTTCGTGCTGGCCGTGGATCTCCACCAGGGTGGCGGCCAGTTCGGTGAGCTGTGACAGGGTGACCGGCCGGCCGTTGATCCAGGCCCGCGAGCCGCCGTCGGCACGGATGATCCGGCGCAGCTGGCACTGGTCCTCGTCGTCGAGCTCGTTGTCGCGCAGCCACTGCCGCGCCGGCGCATCGGCCGGCGGGGCGAATTCGGCCGACAGCTCGGCGCGGGCGGCGCCGTGGCGGACCACGCCGCTGTCGGCGCGCAGCCCGGACAGGAAGCCCAGCGCGTCCACCATCAGCGACTTGCCCGCGCCGGTTTCGCCGCTGACCACGGTCATGCCCGGCCCGAATTCGAGTTCGGTAGCGCGGACGACTGCAAAATCCTTGATCGATAGATGTCTAAGCATGGTCTGAGGTTCGTGAGCCGCGCAAAGCTAGCATGGGCGAGGGGCGGCTCCAATGACTTGCCAACGCCGGGTCCAGCCATTATCTAAGGGGGCGTCTCACAGGCTGATTCCATGCACCCTTCCTCTCCCCATCTTGCGCCCCGTGCCCGCCATCTGCTGCGGACGCTGATCGCGCGCCATATCCAGGATGGCGAGCCGGTGGGGTCGCAGACCCTGGCGCGGCATGCGGGGCTGGATGTCAGCCCGGCCACCATCCGCAACATCCTGGCCGATCTGGAAGACCTGGGCCTGCTCAGTTCGCCGCACACCTCGGCAGGCCGGGTGCCGACCGCGAACGGCTACCGGGTGTTCGTGGACAGCCTGGTCAAGATGCAACCGCCAGGCGAGGGCGAACTGACCCGCCTGCGCAGCGAACTGGCCACCGGTACCGGCACCCAGGCACTGCTGGGCAGCGCCTCGGAGCTGTTGTCGGCGATGAGCCATTTCGTGGGCGTGGTGAGTGCGCCGCGCCGGGAGCAGTTCGCGTTCCGCCACATCGATTTCGTGGCGCTGGACGCGCGCCGGGTGCTGGCGATCCTGGTGTTCGCCGACAACGAGGTGCAGAACCGGGTGATCGAGCCGCGCCGCAGCTGGGAGCCGGGCGAGCTGGAGCAGGTGGCCAATTACCTCAATGCGCAGTGCGCGGGCCGGCCGCTGTCGGAGATCCGCGCGCGGCTGCTGCTGGAGCTGCGCGACGCGCAGTCGGAGATGGAGCAGCTGCTGGCGCACAGCATCGAGCTGGCCGAGCAGGCGCTGGTGCCGCCGGCCGATGACATGGTGCTGGCCGGACAGACCCGGCTGATGGGGGTGCAGGACCTGTCGGACCTGGAGCGCCTGCGCGAGCTGTTCGACGTGTTCGCCAGCAAGCGCGAGATCCTGCAGCTGCTGGAGCGCACCATCCAGGCCCCGGGCGTGCGCATCTTCATCGGCGAGGAGACCGGCGTGATGCCGCTGGAGAGCGTCTCGCTGGTGACCGCCCCGTACTCGGCCGGTGGCCGGGTGCTGGGCGTGCTGGGGGTGATCGGCCCCAAGCGGATGGCCTACGACCGCATGATTCCGCTGGTGCAGGCTACGGCCGAGGTGCTGGGGGCGGCGTTGGAACCGGGTGGACCGGGCGGATTGTCCCGTGAGCGGGCCTGATCGACGGTTCAGCTCTTGAAACCGGTCGGCGCGCCCACATAGGGGTGGGTGGAGGCGGGGAGTCACCGCCAGGGAAACGGAAATGAACCAAGATCAGTCAGATATCGCATCCCAGACGTCGACCGGCGAGCAGGCCCCGGCCGATGCGCTGCAGCAGCAGGTCGAGAGCCTGCACAACGAGCTGGCGCTGCTGAAGGCCGAGTCGCTGCGCGAGCGCGCCGACCTGGACAACCAGCGCAAGCGCGTGGCCCGCGACGTCGAGCAGGCGCGCCGCTTCGCCAATGAAAAGCTGCTGGGCGAGCTGCTGCCGGTGTTCGACAGCCTCGACGCCGGCCTGGCAGCCGCCGGCACCGACCCCAGCCCGCTTCGCGAAGGCCTGGAGCTGACGTACAAGCAGCTGCTCAAGGTCGCCGCGGACAACGGCCTGACCCTGCTGGACCCGACCGGCCAGCCGTTCAACCCGGACCACCACCAGGCCATCAGCCAGGTCGACGCGCCCGGTGCGGCACCCGGCAGCGTGGTCCAGGTGTTCCAGAAGGGCTATCAGCTCAATGATCGCCTGCTGCGCCCGGCCCTGGTCGTGGTCGCACGCGACGCGTGACGCCGGGCGCTCCCCGGCGGAGGGGGCCGGTTCCGCCCGGCCCCATCACCGGACGCTGAACGCGTTTGGCAGCCATCGGACACTGTGTTCGGTGGATGGCTTGAAAGTCTTCCCGGCGTCCCACACATCCCATTCATAACCCGGCAGCAGCCGGATGTTCCCAGAACTTTCAGGAGTCTCCCTCATGGGCAAGATCATTGGTATCGACCTCGGCACCACCAACTCGTGTGTGGCGATCATGGACGGCGGCAAGGCCCGCGTCATCGAGAATGCGGAGGGTGACCGCACCACGCCTTCCATCGTCGCCTACACCAAGGACGGCGAAGTGCTGGTGGGCGCCTCGGCCAAGCGCCAGGCCGTCACCAACCCGAAGAACACCTTCTACGCCGTCAAGCGCCTGATCGGCCGCAAGTTCACCGACGCTGAAGTCCAGAAGGACATCGCGCACGTGCCCTACGGCATCCTGGCCCACGACAACGGCGACGCCTGGGTGCAGACCAGCGACGCCAAGAAGATGGCGCCGCAGGAAATCTCCGCCCGCGTGCTGGAGAAGATGAAGAAGACGGCCGAAGCCTTCCTGGGCGAGACCGTGACCGAAGCGGTGATCACCGTGCCGGCCTACTTCAACGACAGCCAGCGCCAGGCGACCAAGGACGCCGGCCGCATTGCCGGTCTGGACGTCAAGCGCATCATCAACGAGCCGACCGCGGCCGCACTGGCCTATGGCCTGGACAAGGGCGACAACAAGGATCGCAAGATCGTGGTGTACGACCTGGGCGGCGGCACCTTCGACGTGTCGGTGATCGAAATCGCCAACGTCGACGGTGAAAAGCAGTTCGAAGTGCTGGCCACCAACGGCGACACCTTCCTGGGCGGCGAAGACTTCGACAACCGCGTCATCGAGTACCTCGTCGACGAGTTCAACAAGGACCAGGGCATCGACCTGCGCAAGGATCCGCTGGCCCTGCAGCGCCTGAAGGACGCCGCCGAGCGCGCCAAGATCGAACTGTCCAGCGCGCAGCAGACCGAAGTGAACCTGCCGTACGTCACCGCCGACGCCTCGGGTCCGAAGCACCTGAACATCAAGCTGACCCGCGCCAAGCTGGAAGCGCTGGTGGAAGAGCTGATCAAGAAGTCGATCGAACCGTGCCGCGTGGCGCTGAATGACGCCGGCCTGCGCTCGAGCGACATCAGCGAAGTGATCCTGGTCGGCGGCCAGACCCGCATGCCGAAGGTACAGCAGGCCGTGACCGAGTTCTTCGGCAAGGAACCGCGCAAGGACGTCAACCCGGACGAAGCCGTGGCACTGGGTGCGGCCATCCAGGGTGGCGTGCTCGGCGGCGACGTCAAGGACGTGCTGCTGCTGGACGTGACCCCGCTGTCGCTGGGCATCGAGACGATGGGTGGCGTGTTCACCAAGATCATCGAGAAGAACACCACCATCCCGACCAAGGCCTCGCAGGTGTTCTCCACCGCCGAGGACAACCAGTCGGCCGTGACCGTGCACGTGCTGCAGGGTGAGCGCGAACAGGCCCGCTTCAACAAGTCGCTGGCCAAGTTCGACCTGTCCGGCATCGAGCCGGCCCCGCGCGGCATGCCGCAGGTGGAAGTGTCCTTCGACATCGACGCCAACGGCATCCTGCACGTGTCGGCCAAGGACAAGAAGACCAACAAGGAACAGAAGGTCGAGATCAAGGCCGGTTCGGGTCTGTCCGAGGACGAGATCGCGCGCATGGTCGCCGACGCGGAAGCCAACCGCGAGGAAGACAAGAAGTTCCACGAGCTGGTCCAGGCCCGCAACCAGGCCGACGCGCTGATCCACGGTACCCGTACTGCGATCAACGAGCACGGCAGCAAGGTCGGTGGTGATGTGATCGGCAAGGTCGAGTCGGCCCTGTCCGACCTGGAAACGGCGATGAAGGGCGACGACAAGGCGCAGATCGAAGCCAAGTCGAAGGTGCTGGAAGAGGCCGGCCAGTCGCTGTTCGCCGCGGCGGCCGCCGCCGAGCAGGGCGGTGCCGCTGCGGGTGCCGATGCCGGTGCCGGCAACACCAACGGCGCGCATGACGACGTGGTGGACGCCGAGTTCACCGAAGTCAAGGACGACAAGAAGTCCTGATCCGGACAAGACGCGGGACGTTGCGCAGGCAGCGTCCCGTTGTCGTTTCCCCCAGGTCCTGACAGCCGTATCCCGGCCTGTCGGGGCGCCCGACGCAAGAGCGGACCTGGTTCCGCTCTTGCGCGTTGACGAATCCCGACTTCCGGAACCCGATCCAAGTTATGAGCAAGCGCGATTACTACGAAGTGCTGGGTGTGTCCCGCACCGCCAGCGAAGAAGAGCTGAAGAAGTCCTATCGCCGTTGCGCGATGAAGTTCCACCCGGACCGCAATCCGGGTGATGCGGCTGCCGAAGCATCCTTCAAGGAATGCAAGGAAGCCTACGAAGTCCTGTCCGACGCCAACAAGCGCCGCATGTACGACGCCCACGGCCACGCCGCGTTCGAGCATGGCATGGGCGGTGGCGGTGGCGGTGGTCCGGGTGGCCCGGACATGAACGACATTTTCGGCGACATTTTCGGCAACATCTTCGGCGGCGGTGGCGGTGGTCCGCGCCAGGCCCGTCGCGGTGCCGACATCGGCTACGTGATGGAGCTGGACCTGGAAGAAGCGGTGATGGGCGTGGAGCGCCGCATCGAGATTCCGACCCTGGCCGAATGCGGTGACTGCCACGGCAACGGCTCGGAAGACGGCAAGGTGGACACCTGCACCGTCTGCCAGGGGCGCGGCCAGGTGCGCGTGCAGCGCGGCATCTTTGCCATGCAGCAGGCCTGCCACAACTGCGGTGGCCGTGGCCAGATCATTCCCAATCCCTGCAAGACCTGCCACGGCAACGGCCGTGTCGAGGAAGACAAGGTGTTGTCGGTGAAGGTGCCTGCGGGCGTCGATACCGGTGACCGCATCCGCCTGTCCGGCGAAGGCGAGGCCGGTCCGGCCGGTACGCCGGCGGGCGATCTGTATGTGGAAGTGCGGGTGCGCGAGCACGCGATCTTCCAGCGCGACGGCGACGACCTGCACTGCGAAGTGCCGATCCGCATCTCGCAGGCGGCGCTCGGCGACACCGTGCGCGTGGCCACGCTGGGCGGGTACGCCGAGATCCGCATTCCGGCCGAAACCCAGACCGGCAAGCTGTTCCGCCTGCGCGGCAAGGGTGTACGGTCGGTGCGCAGCCGCAGCGAAGGCGATCTGTATTGCCGCGTGGTGGTGGAGACCCCGGTCAACCTCACCACCGAGCAGCGCAAGCTGCTGGAGCAGTTTGAAACCACCTTCACCGGCGAAGAAGCGCGCAAGCACTCGCCGAAGTCGGCCACGTTCATCGATGGCGTGAAGGGGTTCTGGGATCGGATGACGTCATAAGCGGCGTTGGTTCCTGCCTTGTACCGAAGGCCCCCTGGAGACAGGGGGCTTTTTTTTTGTTCCCGTCGCGGTCCGGTGCAGGTCGTCTGCCTTTGGTGTTGATCGCGACAGGCGTGGGTGACTGTGCCTGCAGCGATTACTACCATGCCGCGATGAACACGCTTGCCCGCAACGTCCACGCCGCTGTTCGATCCCTGTCTTGCGCTGTACGCCGCGCATGGCCGGTGGCCGTGGTGACTGCCTCCCTCGCTGCAGGCGCGGTGTCCGCCGCGCCGTTGGAGGCATGCAGGCTGGATGCGATCGATGGGACGATCGAGCGTCCTCTGCAGTTGGCGCCTGGCACGCGATGGACGTACTCGATGGGTCCCGACCATCCTGTGTCGTCCCTTCGCCTGGATGGGATGACGGAGCGCCTGACGCGGCTGGCGGTGGGGGACGGTGTGGCGCGGGTTGAACACACCGACACCTATGCGGACGTCAATCCGCTTCGCCAGGGGCGCAAGGAAATCCTGCGGTTCCCACTTGCGGTGGGTGCGGCGTGGAACGATGCCTTCGCCGAACCCGGTGCAGTCGTGGGGGCCAACGGGACCTACCGCTACGACTACGAAGAGGAGGCCAGCAGTCGTGTGGTGGGCATGGAGACAATCAACATTGGGATTGGCAGCGTCCGTGCGTACCGCATCGAACGGCGTGCACGCTGGCGAAAGTCCAATCCCACCTCCGATGACATGACCGGCAGGCGCTGGCAGGGGCGATCGGCCGTCGAGGGGCTGGAGCACAGCGTCAGCTGGTACGCGCCTGCCGTGGGACGGGTAGTGCTCAAGCGCAGCATTACCGCGCATCCGTCGTATGCGCTCCATCTCCAGGAAGCGGGCAGCTCCCGCCACGCCATTGTCACCGAGCTGGTCGCCTTCGAATCGCCGGGTGGCTGTCGCGTGGAAGGGGAGCCCGTCCACGCGCAACGGTTCGCCGATCACCGGCCGCTGCATTACCCACTGGTCTTCAGCGATACCTGGGAGTTCCTGCTGCAGCGTGACCCCCACATCCCGGAACGGGCAGATACGGCTGCGTAGACGGGCAGGATGCGGCATAGCGGTTGGGGGATAATGGCCATAGAGCCCCCCACCGTGCCGATCCCATGAACGAATCCCTCGAAAGCCACCTGGTCCACGGCCGCCGCCAGCGCCCGGACGGTCCGTCGCCGGTCGATGTCATCTCCGTGCAGTCCCAGCTCGTCTACGGCCATGCCGGCAACAGCGCTGCGGTACCGCCGCTGCGTGCGCTGGGCGTGCGCGTGGCGGAGATCCCGACCACGCTGCTCAGCAACGCGCCGTTCTACGCCACCACGCGTGGCCGCGTGCTGCCCTCGGAGTGGTTCTCGGACCTGCTGCTGGGCACCGCCGAGCGCGGGCTGCCGCAGCGTGCACGGATGCTGGTCTCGGGCTACTTCGGCAGCGTCGGCAATGGCACCGCGTTCGCCGACTGGCTGGACGAGGTGCTGCCGGCATCGCCGCAGCTGCGCTACTGCCTGGACCCGGTGATCGGCGATACCCACACCGGTCCGTATGTGGAGCCTGGTCTGGAAACCGTGTTCGCCGAGCGCCTGCTGCCGCACGCGTGGCTGGTGACGCCCAATGCGTTCGAGCTGGGGCGGTTGACCGGGATGCCGAGCCTGGCCCAGGACGAAGCCATCGCCGCGTCGCAGGCCCTGCTGGCACGCGGGCCCGAGTGGGTGCTGGCGCACAGCGTGGGCGGCGAGCCTGGGCAGCTGGTGACGCTGGCGGTGAGTCGCGATGCGATCTGGCGCTGGACCTCGCCGCACCTGCCGGTGGACGTGGCCGGCACCGGCGACGTGCTGATGTCGCTGCTGGTTGCCTTCCTGCTGCGCGGCGAAGCCTTCGAGCAGGCCATCTCGCGCGCGATCGCCGGTGTGCACGTGGCGTTGGAGACCACGCTGGCCAACGGGCATGAAGAGTTCGACGTACTGGCTGCCGCACCGGCGGCCCTGTCGTTGCCGCAGCGCTTCGTGCCCGAGCGCCTGGCGTGACCCGGATGCCGGTGGTTGGCATCGTCGGCAGTGCCGGAGCCTACGGGCGCTGGCTGCGGCGGTTCCTCCAGCAACGGATGGGCCTGGAGGTACTGGGACACGATCCGGCTGATCCCCGATCGGACAGCCCCGAGGTTCTGGTCGCGCGCGCGGAGGTGCTGATCTTCTCCGCGCCGATCCGCCATACCCCGGCGTTGATCGGCGAGTACGTCGCGCGCTCGGCCGGGCGCGAGGCAGGGCGGCTGTGGCTGGACGTCACGTCGGTGAAGTCCGCGCCGGTGGCGGCGATGCTCGCCTCGCAGGCCGACGTGGTGGGCCTGCATCCGATGACCGCGCCGCCGAAGGCGCCGACCCTGAAAGGCCGCGTCATGGTGGTCTGCGAGGCGCGCCTGTCGCAGTGGCAGCCGTGGGTGCAGGGCCTGTGCGATGCACTGGAGGCCGAATGCGTGCGCGCCACGCCCGAGCACCACGACCAGGTGATGGCGCTGGTGCAGGCAATGGTTCACGCCACGCACCTGGCCCAGGCCGGCGTGCTGCGCGAGTACGCACCGCTGCTCGGCCCCCTCCCGGCGCTGATGCCGTACCGGTCGGCGTCATTCGAGCTGGATACGGCGATCATCGCGCGCATCCTGTCGTTGAACCCGGCCATCTACGAAGACATCCAGTTCGGCAATCCGCACGTTGCGCCGATGCTCGACCGCCTGCTTGCGCACCTGCAGACGCTGCGTAGCCAGGTCGGGCAGGGCGACGACGATGCGCGGGCGGCGTTCCGCCAGCAGCTGCTGCTGGACAATCGTGACAGCCAGGGCGAGGCCGTGCTGGCCGAAGGCAACTATACCTTCGAGCGGGTGGGCTACCTGCTGGCCGACCTGACCGAGCGCAATGCGATCAGCGTGCATCTGCCCGAGGATCGCCCCGGTTCGCTGCGTGAACTGCTGCATGTGTTCGAGCGCCACGCGGTGAGCCTGGCTTCCATCCACTCGTCGCGCACGCCGGCCGGCGACGTGCATTTCCGCGTGGGATTCGTTGCCGGCAGCGACGCACGCGCGCTGCAGCAGGCGGCTGCGGAAATCGACGCGTCCGGCATCGGTCGGGTGCTGTCACGCTGACCTGCTGCACTGCCGCATTCATCCACAGGGGGTGTGGATGAATTGCGGACAACCATGTGGATAACCGCGTTCATCCCTTGCGACAGAACGGTGTCAAGATGGCTGGCGAAAAAATGACCAGCGGTCAGGTCGTCAGGGTAAGTTCGCCGCCCGAGGTGCGGAACTGGCGGCCGTCGCGGACCAGATGACGACCATCGGCCAGCTCGTAACGGGTGGCAGGCGCGGACGACGCGGTGTCGCTGGCAGCCTCCTCCCTGAACTCGATGATGACGTAGTTTTCGCCATTGGCGTCAGTGGCGGGGAACTGTCGGAACGACATGGAACACCTCCTGCAGCGGCACGGACCAGGGTCCGTGCACCATGCATCGCGACGCGTTAGGCGTGTGTCGTCAATCGATGAACTGCAGCTTCGCCAGCTCCGCATACAGGCCACCTTCGGCCAGCAGCTGCGCATGTGTGCCCTGTGCGACGATCCTGCCGTGGTCCATCACGACGATGCGGTCGGCCTTCAGCACGGTGGCCAGGCGATGCGCGATGACCAGCGTGGTGCGGCCGGCCATCAGCCGCTCCAGTGCCTGCTGCACGGCGCGTTCGCTCTGCGCGTCCAGCGCGCTGGTGGCCTCGTCGAGCAGCAGGATCGGTGCATCCTTGAGCAGGGCGCGTGCGATGGCGATGCGCTGCTGCTGCCCGCCGGACAGGCGTGCGCCACGCTCTCCCAGCTCGCTCATATAGCCCTCCGGAAGGGCCTGCAGGAACTCGTCGGCTTCGGCAGCCGCAGCAGCGCGCTGCACCTCCTCGTCACTGGCCTCCAGTCGGCCGTAACGGATGTTGTCCAGTGCGGTGCTCGCAAACAGGGTGGGCTGCTGCGGCACCAGCGCCATCTGCGCGCGCAGCTGGGCCGGATCGACCTGGCGCACATCCACGCCATCGACCTGGATGCGGCCGGCGGCGGGATCGTGGAAGCGCAGCAGCATCGACAGCACGGTGCTCTTGCCCGCGCCGGAGGGACCGACCAGAGCCACGGTCTCGCCCGGGCGCACGTGCAGGTCGAAATGATCCAGCGCGGCGGTGTCCGGGCGCTGCGGATAATGGAACACCACGTCGTCGAAGCGGATCTCGCCACGCAGCGGCTGGGGCAGCGGCTGCGGATCGGCGGGGCTGGTGATCTCGATGTCTTCCTGCAGCAGTTCGGCGATCCGGCCCATGCCGCCGGAGGCGCGCTGCAGTTCATTCCAGACTTCTGCGAGCGCGCCGACCGACCCGCCGCCGATCAACGCATACAGCACGAACTGGCCCAGCGTGCCGGCGCTCATGCGGCCGTCGATGACATCGTGCGCCCCCAGCCACAGCACCCCGACGATCGCGCCGAACACCAGGACGATGGCGGTGGCGGTGACGATGGACTGAGCGCCGATGCGCCGGCGCGCGGCCTTGATCGATTCGCCCAGCGCCGCGTTGAAGCGGCTGCGCTCGTAAGGCTCGCGTGCATGCGCCTGCACCGTGCGGACCGCGCCCAGGGTCTCGGCGGCGAGGCTGTTGGCGTCGGCGATGCGGTCCTGGCTGGCGCGCGAAATGTGGCGCAGACGACGCGCGCCGATGATGATCGGCAGCACGGCCAGCGGAATGCCGACCAGCGTCCACGCCGCCAGTGCCGGGCTGGTGACGAACAGCATGACCAGGCTGCCCACTACCGTGACGCTGCTGCGCAATGCCACCGACATCGTCGAGCCGATGACGCTGCGCAGCAGTTCGCTGTCGGCCGTGAGGCGCGAGACCAGCTCGCCGCTGCGGCTGCGGTCGTGGAAGCCGGCACCCAGCGCAATCAGGTGGGCATACAGGCGGCTGCGCAGGTCGGCGACGACCTTTTCGCCGAGCAGGGAGACGAAGAAGAAGCGGGCAGCGGTGGCCAGGGCCAGTACCACCGCGACCAGGAACAGCAGCGCGAAGGCGCGGTTGATCTGGCCGTTGTCGCTGAAGCCATGATCGATCATCAGCTTGACTGCCGGCGGCAGGCTGAGCGTGGCCACCGAGGACACCGCGAGCGCCACCAGCCAGGCGCTGAACAGCCCCGCATGGCGGCGCACGAACGGCCACAGCGTGCGCAGGCTGCCAAGGCGGCGCAGCGCCGGGGCGGGCGCGGGAGGGGTGTCAGTCATTCGGTTGGCCTGGTTCGGTGCGTGTTTCCACGCGGATACGATCACGGGTGGCGTCGCGCAGCCGGTTTTTCAACGGGTCGACCTGATCGGCCGGTAGACGAAGGTGCAGCGATACGCCCGACGGGGTGAAGGTTTCGGCCTGCTTTTCGGCCAGGTGGGCGGCCAGTGCCGCATGCAGCGTGCCCAGATCGTCGAACGGGGCGTGCACGTCCAGCTCGGCCAGCGCGATCAGCGGTTGCCGTGGCGCCAGCCGCAGGCATTCGGCAGCGGTGCCGCCGTAGGCACGGACCAGGCCGCCCGCGCCAAGTTTGATGCCGCCGTACCAGCGGATGACCACCACCATGACGCGATCAAACCCCTGCCCATCGATCGCCGCCAGGATCGGTCTGCCGGCGGTCCCGGCCGGTTCGCCGTCATCGCTGGAGCGGTAATCGTTGCCATGCCGGTAGGCCCAGCAGTTGTGCGTCGCATCGGGCACGGCCACCTGCTGCAGGAACTGCAGCGCCGCGCCGGCGTCGGTGATGGGGGCGGCATGGGCGATGAAGCGGCTGTGCTTGATCTCCAGGCTGTGACTGACGGCGGTGGCAAGCGTATCGGGCATCCGCGCCATTCTAGAGCTTTGCCTGCGAGACGCGGCGTACGCGGCTCAGGTGTCGAGCAGTTGGCGCAGGTCGCGCGGGATGCGCACTTCCGGGTACTGCTGCAGGTAGCGCTCCAGGCTGGCGCGCGCGGTATCCAGATCACCGGCATCGCGCCGCTCGCGGATACGCTTGAGCCACTGCTTGCGCGGCAGGCTGGCATCGGCGGACACCGCGGCATCGACGGCGCTGGCCGAGAGGACGGCCTCGCTGGACGGTGCCATCGCCGAACGGCGCTGCATGACGCCTGCGGCGCTCGGGGCCTGGCGTGGCGCCGCGAGCGGCGCGGTGGCGCGCTCCGGGCTCACGGCCTCCTGCGCGGGGGCCGGCGCCGGTGGCGGTGGCGGTGGCGGTGCCATCGCCGGCGCGGTGTCGGCGGCGGCGCTGTCGGCCGGTTCGATCGAGAAGGCCTGCGGCGCTGCGGCCGGTGCCGGCGGAGCAGGCGGCGGCGCCATTCTGGGCGGGGTGACCGGTGCCGGTTCCGCCACCACCGGTGATGGCGGGGGGGCGACGCGCGCCTGGGGCACTGGGGCGGCCGGGGCCGTGATGGCGCCCGCCGGTTCGGCCGCAGCGGGCGCTGCCGCCGGGCTGGCCGCGACATCTGCCGCTTCGGCGGCCACAGGTGCCGCAGCCGGGGCATCTGCCGCCGGCACGTCGAGAGCGGGTATGGGCGGGTCCTGCAGCCGCAGTTGCCAGGCGATCCCGACGGCGAACACCACCGAGGCGGCGATCCCCATCACGGCCGGCAGGCGCGAGCGCCGACGCCGTGGCGGCGCGTGCGGGGCGGCCGCGGCTGCGGGGGCGAGCGGGGGCGCCTGCACCGCCGCGCGCGCAGCGGCGAGCACGGCGTCGTCGAGCGCCGGCGGCGGCGGGGTCGGCGCAGACCGTCCCAGCAGGCGGGCCAGTTCGCGTTCTTCGGGTGTCAGTGGCGTGCGGTCGTTCATGCGTTCATCCCCGCGCGCAGCTTGTCCATCGCATAGCGCAGCCGCGACTTGACGGTCTCGCGGCCCACGCCGGTGATCTCGGCGATCTCCTCCAAGCTGAGCTCCTGTTCCAGCCGCAGCTGCAGCACGTCGCGCTGGTCGGCGGGAAGCTGCTCCATCGCCAGTTGCAGGCGACGGCGCTGCTCGAACTCGGACAGCTGGGTTTCCGGCGTGCGGCTGTCGCTCATGCGCGCCACGCGTTCGTCGGCATCGCCGGGCGGCGGCGGCCGGTGCCGCGCCGCACGCCAGTGATCGTTCAGCCGGTTGTGCGCGATCCGGAACAGCCACGTGGTGAAGGCGGCCTCGGGCTGCCAGCCGGTGCGGGCAGCGATCACCCGCTGCCAGACGTCCTGGAACAGTTCGTCGGCGAGCGCGGCGTCGCGCAGCTGTCGCAGCAGGAAGCTGTACAGCCGGGCACGATGGCGCCCGTAGAGAACCTCGAACGCAGGCAGGTCCCCGCCGGCCCAGGCCAGCATCAGCGCTTCATCGGTTGGCAGGGCCACGGCGTCCACGGCGCACAGAGTAAGCGGTGCGGGTGCGTCCGCAAAGCGTGGCGGTGGCAGGGAGGTGGCCGGCGGCATGGGGAGAGCGGTTCCAGGTGACGTTCCAATAACGTCCATCTGCAACAATCGGGGTTGCCACCCTTCCATTGCCCCCCGGTCCCCGCGTTATGCTCGGGGGACAGGGGAGGTGCCGGGCATCCGGTGCCAGTAGAGACGAACATGCTGTCCAGTCAGGTAGTGACGCCTTCAGTGGACCCGGACCGTGACGCGCAGGTGTCCGCCGATCTGGCGCGCACCCTCTGCGCGGTGCTGCCTGTCGGCAGCAGCCTGCATCTGGCCTGGCGCGACCCGGTGCTTGGCGACGGGCTGCAGTCCGAACCCTTCGATCGCTCGATGACCGCCGGTCACCTGCTCGACGCGGCGCTTCCCGCGCCGGGGCAGCTGCAGCGATGGCAGTTCGGGGACACCCGGCTGGCGATGCGGGTGCTGAGCCAAGGGGAGCCGGTGCCCCTGGACGCAGGATGGTGGGGGCTGGCGCGGCGTGCCGTGCAGGACGCCATTGCGCTGACCCGACAGCGCCGCGAGATCCACTCGCTGGAAATCTCCAAACGCCTGCAGCAGGCGCTGTATGAAATCGCCGACCTTGCCGGCGCGGACCTGGAAATGTCCGAGATGCTGCGTCACGTGCACAGCGTGCTCAACTCCCTGATGTACGCGCAGAACTGCTTTATTGTCGAGTACGACGATGTGCGGCGCCGGGTCCGGTTCCTGTACTTCGCCGACCAGCAGGACAGCTTTGTCGCCGATCCTGACCGCAGCTACGAAGAGCACGAGATGCCGCGCAGCCTGACCTTCGCGCTGCTGCGTCACGGGCAGCCGTTGAGCGGTCCGTCGTGCGAGCTGCTCGCTGCCGACAACGACGAACCCGATCCGGATCGGGGGCCGGAAAGCCTGGACTGGCTGGGCGTACCGATGCTGCGCGAAGGCCGCGTGTGTGGCGCCATCGTGGTGCAGAGCTATGAACACCGCGCGCGTTACGGCGAAGCCGACCGCGCACTGCTGGGCTACGTCGCCCAGCACATCCAGACCGCGATGGACCGCCGCCAGGCACAGGTGCAGCTGGAGCGCCAGGTGGAGCGGCGCACGCTGGAACTGCAGCGCGCCAACCGCAGCCTGCAGGACGAAGTGGTGGAGCGGCGCCGCGCCGAGAAACTGCAGCTGGCGCTGTTCAACATCTCCGAGATGGCGATGAGCGCCTCCAGCCTGACCGAGTTCTATGTCCAGGTGCATGGGGTGGTGGGCACGCTGCTGGATGCGCGCAACTTCTATATTGCGCTGGTCAACGAAGGGGGCGACGGGTTGGAATTCGTCTACTCGGTGGACGAGTACAACGCCTCCCGCGCACCGCGCCCCTTCAGCGAGGGTCTCACCGAGTACATCGTGCGCAACCGCCAGCCGCTGCTGGCCACGCGCGACAACATCGATGCACTGCGCGCGGCCGGCGCGGTGCGCGAGTTCGGTGCGCGTTCGCATTGCTGGCTGGGCGTGCCGTTGCTGAGCGACGACGACGTGGTCGGCGTGATCGTGGTGCAGAGCTACTCGCCGGACGTCAGCTTCACCGCCCACGACCAGCGCCTGCTGACGTTCGTGGCGCAGAACATCGGCAACGGCCTGGCCCGCCAGCGCGACCAGGAGCGGCTGCGCAACGCGCACGCCGAGCTGGAACTGCGGGTGGAGGAGCGCACCCGTGAACTGGCCGATGTGAACGAAAAACTGCTGGGCCAGATCGGCGAGCGCCTGCGCGCGGAGCAGCGTCTCACCCACCAGGCCATGCACGACGCGTTGACCGGTCTGCCCAACCGGCTGCACCTGCTGGACCGGCTGGAGGATGCGATCGCCCAGGCGCGTCAGCCCGACGGATCGGCCTTCGCGGTGCTGTTCCTGGACCTGGACCGCTTCAAGCTGGTCAATGACAGCATTGGCCACGCCGCCGGCGACCAGATGCTGGTCGAGGTGGCCAAGCGGATCGTCTCGATGGTCTCCAGCGAGGACGTGGTGGCGCGGCTGGGCGGCGACGAGTTTGCGATCCTGCTGCAGTGCCGTCACGGGTTGTCCTCGGCGGTGGAGTTCGCGCAGCGGATGCTGATGGCGCTGGAAGAGTCGATGTGGGTCAAGGGGCGCGAGCTGTTTCCGTCCGGCAGTCTCGGCATTGCCATGTGGCATCCGCGCTACCGCAATGGCGAGGAACTGGTGCGCGACGCCGATGCGGCGATGTACCGTGCCAAGGCGCAGGGCAAGGACCGCTGCGCGGTGTTCGATGAAGCCATGCGCGAAGAGGCGCTGCGCAGCCTGGACCTGGAAGCGGACCTGCGCCGGGCGATCATCAACCGCGATTTTCTTCCCTATTACCAGCCGATCGTGCGCCTGTCCGACGGGGAGGTGGTGGGGCACGAAGCGCTGCTGCGCTGGCAGCACGAGCGGCGCGGTCTGCTGCTGCCGAGCGCGTTTCTCGACCTGGGCGAAGAGAGCGGCCTGATCGAACAGGCGGACTGGCTGCTCTACGAGCAGGTGATCGGGCAGCTGGCACGCGGCGGACGCGGCTATCTGTCGGTGAACGTGTCGCCGCGTCATTTCCGGTCGGCCGATTTCAGTTCGCGTCTGTTTGGCCTGATCGAGGCAGTCGGCGCCGACCCGCACCGGTTGCGGCTGGAGATCACCGAGGTGGCGCTGCTCGATGACGGTCCGCGCACGCTGCGCATCCTGCAGACGCTGCGCGAGCGGGGTGTGCTGGTGCAGCTGGACGATTTCGGGACCGGCTTTTCAGCGCTGTCCTATCTGCACCGGTTCCCGATCTCCACGCTCAAGATCGACCAGAGTTTCATCGCAGGTCTGCACGGCCAGGACATCCAGAGTACCTATGCGCTGGTCCAGGGCGTGCTGTCGCTGGCCCGCACGCTGGGTATCGAAACGGTGGGCGAGGGTATCGAGAACGCCGCCCAGCGCGACACGCTGCTGCAACTCGGCTGCGACTATGGCCAGGGTTACCTGCTGGGCCGCCCCGCACCGATGGAAACGGCGTAGCGCCGGGGTCTCCCCGGCACGTTCACCAGGCACGACGGAGATCCAGCGGGGCAGCGCCCCGCGCCACGGTGTCACCGCAAGGCGTTGCGGCGCTTCTCGTCGATCCACTTGGAGGCCTGCGCCGGTTCGTACCCGCGCATCCACTCCAGCATCGCGTCGATGTCCGACCCGTACCAGAGGTCGGCGCGCTGCTCGGGATGCAGGAAGCGCTCTTCCACCATGCGGTCGATCATGCCGATCAGCGGGGCGTAGAAACCGTCCACGTCCAGGAAGGCGCACGGCTTGTTGCCGATGCCGAGCTGGCGCCAGGTGAGCATCTCGAAGATCTCTTCCATCGTGCCGAAGCCGCCGGGCAGGGCAACGAACGCGTCGGACAGGTCGAACATGCGCGACTTGCGCTCGTGCATCGAACCGACGATTTCCAGCTCGGTCAGGCCGCGGTGGGCCACTTCCCAGTCGGCCAGCTGCTGCGGAATCACACCGGTGACCTCACCGCCGCCAGCCAGTACGGCGTTGGCCACCGTGCCCATCAGGCCGACGTTGCCGCCGCCGTACACCAGGCGCAGGCCGTCGCGGGCGATGCGGTCGCCCAGCGCGATGGCGCGCTCGGTGTAGATCGGCTTGCTGCCGGGGTTGGAGCCACAGTAAACGCAAATCGACTTCATTGGATCTTCCTGTGTTCGGAGGTGACGCGGCGGAAACGAAAAAGCCCCGCCGATGACCGATGTTCCGGTCTCGTGACGGGGTTCGTTCCGCAGATGCGATCGGCGATTTTAGCGCGTTCGCCGGGCCGGGGCCAAACCGGACCTGACCGGGTGGTCAGGTCCGCTGCCGGCTTACGCCGCCTGCGACTGCTCCCTGCGCGGGCCTTCCTTCAGCGCCCGTCCCACCAGGCCCACCAGCAGGTCCAGCTCGTCGCTGTCCATGCCGAAGTGCGGGGTGAAGCGCAGCGAGTTCTCGCCGCCGTGAATCACATTGATGCCGTGGTTGCGCAGCCACTCTTCGGTGGAGCCGGCGCCGTAACACTTGAACTGCGGGGCCAGCTCGCAGGAGAACAGCAGGCCGGTGCCCTGCACCTTGGTGATCAGCCCGCCCAGCTCGCTCCTGAGTTGCTCCAGCTTGCGCACGGCTTCCTCGCCGCGCACGCGGATGTTCTCACGCACCTGCGGCGTCAGCAGCGACAGGGTGGCGCAGGCGACGTCCAGCGCACGCGGGTTGGAGGTCATGGTGTTGCCGTAGATGCCCTTGCGGTACAGCTGGGCGGCGTGGTCGGTCACGGCCAGCACCGACAGCGGGAACTGGGCGGCGTTGAGTGCCTTGGAGTAGGTCTCCATGTCCGGCGCGTCCAGCCCTTCGAAACCGGGGTAGTCCACGATCGACAGCACGCCATGCGCACGCAGGCCGGCCTGGATCGAATCGAGCAGCAGCAGGCTGCCGTGCTGGCGGGTCAGCTCGCGGGCCAGGGCGTAGAACGATGGCGGCACCGAACGGCCCGGATCGCCTTCGCCCATCACCGGCTCCAGGAACACCGCTTCGACGAACCAGTGGTTCTGTTCGGCCTCGGCGAACACCCGCTTGAGCGCGTCTTCGTCATAGGGCGCGATCGCGATCACCGAGTCCTCGCCACGATAGCTGGCCAGGTGCTGCATGTAGGTTTTGCGGCTGGAGTCCGAGTACAGGCCGGGGCGGTCGGTGCGGCCGTGGAAGCTGCCCTTGACCACGACACGCTTGATGGTGGCCCCGGCGTGGCGGGCGCCTGGATCGGTCTGCAGCTTGGCGTTGACGTCGGCGATGCGTGCGGCCAGGCCGACCGCTTCGGAACCCGAATTCAGGCACATGAAACGGCTGTACGGGCAGCCACCGCGACGGTGACCGATCTCCTGGCGCAGCGCGGCGATGAAGCGCTGCTGGGACAGGCTCGGGGTCATCACGTTGGCCATCACCTGCGGGGCCGACATGGCCTCCATCACGGCCGCCGGCGTATGTCCGAAGCCGAGCATGCCGTAGCCGCCAGCGTCATACAGCACCGCGCCCTTGAGCGTGACCACCCAGGCGCCGCGGGCGGCCAGGGCCACGTACGGCGTCACCGCGTCATCGGCATAGAAATTGACGAAGCCGTCCTGCATGGCGTCGATCTGGGCGCGCTCGTCCAGCGGCAGCAGGGCACCCAGGTCGGCGCGCACGCGCTCGAACTCGGCGGCGGCGGCGTCGATGGCGGCGACCAGGTCCGGGTGGCCGGCGGCCAGGCGTTCGAGGGTGGCGTCATCCAGGCCGGTGGTCAGGCGGGCGCCCGGCTGGGCGCGAAGGGGGGCGAGACGGTCGATGAAGCTCATTGCAGATCTCCTGAAACGATTGGCGGCACGGCGGAAAAGCAAAACGCGCGTCTATTCGCGCGCGCTTCGGGCATTCCTGCTCGTGCATCAGACTTCCAACTCGATGCTAGCACGCGGTTTTTCGCGCGATAACCCCGCAAAACGCTGCTGCATAGCAGCATTTTGCGCGACGTTTGGCCAATCCTGCGTTGCCATCGAGGGCCAGTCGTACAATGGACGACATTGCCTACACGTTGCCGTGCGCTGCCTTGAAGAAGTCCGATTTCAACTACGAACTGCCGCCTGAACTGATTGCCCAGGCTCCGCTTGCGGAGCGCTCGGCCAGCCGCCTGATGGTGGTGCCGCCGGCCCCGGCCGCGTTCGAGCATCGCCATGTGCGCGACCTGCCCGATCTGCTGCGCGCCGGCGACCTGCTGGTCTTCAACGATACCCGGGTGATTCCGGCGCGTCTGTTTGGCCAGAAGGCCAGCGGCGGGCGGGTCGAGATCCTGATCGAGCGCCTGCTCGGCGCCCAGCAGGCCCGCGCCCAGGTCGGCGCCAGCAAGTCGCCCAAGGCCGGCAGCCGGATTGCGCTGGACGCCGGGGGCGAGGCCGAGGTGCTCGGCCGCGACGGCGAGTTCTACGTCCTGCAGTTCCACATCCCCGAAGCACTGGAGCAATGGCTCCTTCACGCCGGGCGCCTGCCGTTGCCGCCCTACATCCAGCGCGAGCCCGGGCTGGACGACCGCGAGCGCTACCAGACCGTGTTCGCCCGCGAGGTCGGTGCGGTGGCCGCACCCACCGCCGGGCTGCATTTCGACGAGGCGCTGCTGGCCGCGCTGGCGGCGCAGGGAGTGGCCTTCGGCCATGTGACCCTGCATGTGGGCGCCGGCACGTTCCAGCCGGTGCGCGTGGATGACCTGAACGAACATGTCATGCACCGGGAATGGCTCAATGTCGGTGCCGAGCTGGTCCAGCAGGTGCGTCGCACGCGCGCGGCCGGGGGCCGGGTGATCGGCGTGGGTACCACCGTGGTGCGTGCCCTGGAAAGCGCGATGCGTGATGGCGAACTGCTGCCGTATGCCGGGGAGACCCAGATTTTCATCACGCCGGGCTACCGGATCCGCAGCGTCGACGCGATGGTGACCAACTTCCACCTGCCTGAAAGCACGCTGCTGATGATGATTTCGGCCTTCGCCGGGCAGGCGCGGGTGTTCGATGCATATCGGGCGGCCATCGAAGAGAAATACCGGTTCTTCAGCTACGGCGATGCCATGCTGCTGTTCCCGCAGGGGGAATGACCGGGCCGGGGCAGGGCAGGGCGGCCGTGCCCCCGCCGACGCGGCAGCACGTTTTCGGCGACAATGGGCAATTATTTGCCCGAACGCCTGCTCCATGTCCCGACTCCAGTTCCAGCTCCAGACCACCGACGGCCGCGCCCGCCGCGGCCGCCTGACCTTCCCGCGCGGAACCGTCGAAACCCCGGCCTTCATGCCGGTGGGAACCTATGGCACGGTCAAGGGCATCCTGCCGGAGCAGATCCGTGCGCTGGGCGCGGAGATCATCCTCGGCAACACCTTCCATCTGTACCTGCGCCCGGGCCTGGACGTGATCGCCGACCACGGCGGACTGCATGGCTTCGCGCGCTGGAACGGGCCGATCCTGACCGACTCCGGCGGCTTCCAGGTGTTCTCGCTGGCGCACCGCCGCAAGATCACCGAGCAGGGCGTGACCTTCGCTTCGCCGACCGACGGTGCACGCGTCTTCCTCGGGCCGGAGGAGAGCATGAAGATCCAGAAGGTGCTCGATTCGGACATCGTGATGATCTTCGACGAATGCACCCCGTACCCGGCGACCGAACCGGTGGCGCGCACTTCGATGGAACTGAGCCTGCGCTGGGCCCAGCGCAGCCGCAATGCGCACGATGCGCTCGGCAACGATGCGGCCCTGTTCGGCATCGTCCAGGGCGGCGTGCACCACGACCTGCGCACCCGCTCGGCCGAGGGCCTACAGCAGATCGGCTTCGACGGTTACGCCATCGGCGGGCTGGCGGTGGGCGAGCCCGAGCACGAGCGCAACGCCATGCTGGACCACATGCACCCGATCCTGCCGGCCGACCGCCCGCGCTACCTGATGGGCGTGGGGCGCCCGGAAGACCTGGTGGAAGGCGTGGCGCGGGGCGTGGACATGTTTGATTGCGTCATGCCCACCCGCAACGCCCGCAACGGCCATTACTTCACATCGTTCGGCACCGTGCGCATCCGCAATGCCCGTTACGAGCGCGACATGGACACCATCGAGCCGGGCTGCGGCTGCCACGCCTGCAGCAGCGGCTACACCCGGTCCTACCTGCGCCATCTGGACCGCTGCAATGAGATGCTGGCGCCGATGCTGGGCACCCTGCACAACCTGTATTACTACGAAAAGCTGATGGCCGACATGCGCGCGGCCATCGCGGCGGGAACCTTTTCAGCCTTCCGCGAGTCCTTCTATGCGGCCCGGGGTGCCGCCACGCCGCCGCTGTAAGCGGCAGCGGCGTCCCCGAATCCGCGCGCATACCCTGCCAAACGGCCCAAGGACGAACTCCCGGGGCCGTGGCATACTTCGCGGCTGACCCCTGTTTCGCGGCGACACCCCGCTCCCCCTCGGAACGGGGCGCCTCCAACCCAAGGACACACTGTATGAACCTGATCGCCTTCCTGATCCCCGCCGCACACGCCCAGTCCGCTGCCGGCCAGCCGCCGGGTGCCTCCTGGACGACGTTCCTGGTCCCGATCGTCCTGATCGCGGTCATGTACTTCCTGATGATCCGCCCGCAGATGAAGCGCCAGAAGGAACACAAGGCGATGCTGGAGAAGATCAAGCGCGGCGATGAAGTGCTGACCAACGGCGGCATCGCCGGCGTGGTGACCGACATCGGCGACAACTTCATCACCATCGAAGTGGCCGACAACGTGCGCATCCGCGTGCAGAAGGGCGCCGTGGGCAACGTGCTGCCGACCGGCACGCTGAAGTCGGCCAACTGATCCACTCCCTTTCCGTTCAACCGCGGTGCCGGGACGGGCACCGCGCGGGACCCAAGCAATGCTCGAATTTCCACGCTGGAAGTACTTCCTCATCCTGATCGTACTGGCGGTCAGCGCGCTGTATGCGCTGCCGAACATCTACCAGAAGGACCCTGCCGTGCAGATCACCGCCAACCGTGGCGGGCAGATCGACGACGCCCTGCGCGACCGCGTGCTGGGCGACCTCAAGCAGGCCGGCGTGGAACCGCTGTCGGTGGCCAAGGAGGGCGACAGCTTGATCGTGCGCCTGCCCAGTCTGCAGGCGCAGACGGCCGCCAACGACGCGCTTCGGGATGAAATGGGCGAGGACTACGTGGTCGCCCTGAACCTGGCCTCCACCGTGCCCACCTGGCTGAGCGATCTCGGCGCCAAGCCGATGGTGTTGGGCCTGGATCTCCAAGGCGGCGTGCACTTCGTGCTGCAGGTCGACCAGAAGGCCGCGCTGGACAAGCGCCTGGATGCCTACGCCGAAGACGTGCGCACCAGCCTGCGCGACGCCCGTATCGCCTACCAGTCGGTGGAGCGTCGCCCGGACAACACCATCGTGGCCAGCATCAGCCCGTCCGCCGGTGCCGATGCTGCCGCCCGCGCCCGTGACGTGATGTACAAGGCGCAGCCGGCCCTGGGCTACGACGTGGCCGGCAACCGCGTCACCGTGAGCGTGCCGGAAACCGAGCTGACGTCGATCGCCAACGGGGCCATCGAGCAGAACGTCAACACCCTGCGCAACCGCGTCAACCAGCTGGGCGTGGCCGAGCCGATCATCCAGCGCCAGGGCGCCGACCGCGTGGTCGTGCAGCTGCCGGGCGTGCAGGACACCGCCGAAGCCAAGCGCATGATCGGTGCCACCGCGACGCTGGAATACCGCGCCGTGGTTGAAGGCAACGCACAGGACGCCATCACCAGCGGCCGCATTCCGCCGGAGGCCAAGGTTTACCAGCAGCGCGACAATCGCGGCCCGATCCTGCTGAACAAGCGCGTGATCGTCACCGGTGACCAGATGGTTGCTGCGCAGGCCACCACCGACCAGAACGGCCTGGCCGCGGTCAGCGTGACCCTGAACAACGTCGGCGGCCAGCGCATGTTCGACTTCACCGCGGCCAACGTGAACAAGCCGATGGCGGTGGTGTACACCGAGCGCATCCCGACCGTCAACGTGGTCGACGGCAAGGAAGTGCGCAGCTTCCGCGTCAAGGAGGAGGTGATTTCGGTCGCCAACATCAACGGCGTGTTCGGCAAGAACTTCCAGACCACCGGCCTGGACAAGGCGGAAGCGGAAAACCTGGCCAAGCTCCTGAAGTCCGGCTCGCTGGCTGCACCGATGGACTTCGTCGAAGAGCGCATCGTCGGTCCCAGCCTGGGTGCGGAGAACGTCGAGCGCGGCGTGACCGCCGTGGGCTTCGCCTTCCTGTTCACGCTGGTCTTCTTCACCGTGTACTACCGCATGTTCGGCGTGATCACCTCGGTGGCCATGCTGTTCAACCTGCTGATCGTGGTGGCGGTGATGTCGCTGTTCGGCGCCACGATGACGCTTCCCGGCTTCGCCGGCCTGGCGCTGTCGATCGGCCTGTCGGTCGACGCCAACGTGCTGATCAACGAACGTATCCGCGAAGAACTGCGCGCCGGCGTCCCGCCGAAGGCGTCGATCGTCGCCGGTTACGAAAAGGCCTCGGGCACGATCCTGGACGCCAACCTCACCGGCATGCTGGCCGGCGTGGCGCTGTACGCCTTCGGTACCGGTCCGCTGAAGGGCTTCGCGGTCACGATGATCGTCGGCATCCTGGCCTCGATGTTCACCGCAATCACCGTCTCGCGTGCGCTGGCCGTTCTGGTCTACAGCCGCCGCAAGAAGCTCAAGTCCCTGGCCATCTGACGGGAAGAGAATCGAAACCATGAAACTGTTCCCGTTGCATCTGATTCCGAACGACACCAAGTTCGACTTCATGCGTACCCGCTGGGTGGCGATCACGCTGGCCGCGCTGGTGTTCATCGCCGCCGTGGGCTGCATTGCCTTCAAGGGCTTCAACTACGCGTTGGACTTCACGGGCGGCACGGTGGTCGAAGTGCGCTTCGACAAGCCGGCCGACGTCGATGCCGTGCGTGAGCACCTGGAGGGGGCCGGTTACGGTGGCGCCCAGGTGCAGAACTTCGGCAGCGGCAGCAACCTGCTGATCCGTCTGCAGCCGCAGGCGATGGGCGAGGGCGAGAACGCCGGCGAAGCCAACAACCGTACCGCCCAGGCCGTCCAGAAGGCGATCTCGGTGGAAGGCAACCGGGCCACCATCGTCGGCGCCGAGTTCGTCGGCCCGCAGGTAGGCAAGGAGCTGGCGCTGAACGGCCTGTACGCCGCGCTGTTCGTGCTCGTCGGCTTCCTGATCTACATCGGCTTCCGCTTCGAGTGGAAGTTCGCGATGGTCGCCATCATTACCACCCTGTTCGACGTACTGGTGGTCGCCGGCTACTTCTCGCTCAGCGGTCGCGAGTTCGACCTGACCGTGCTGGCGGGCCTGCTGTCGGTGATGGGCTTCTCGATCAACGACACCATCGTGGTCTTCGACCGTGTCCGCGAGAACTTCCGCAGCCTGCGCGTGGAGCCGCTGGAAGTGATGAACCGCTCGATCAACCAGACCCTGTCGCGCACCATCATCACCTCGCTGGTGTTCTTCCTGTCGGTGCTGGCGCTGTACCTGTACGGTGGCGGTTCGCTGGAAGGGCTGGCGCTGAGCCAGATGATCGGCGCGGTGATCGGTACGCTGTCCTCGATCTTCATCGCCTGCCCGCTGCTGACGATGGGCGTGCTGGCCGTGACCAAGCAGGACCTCCTGCCCAAGGCCAAGGACGTCGAAGCCCTGGCACGCCGCCCGTAAGCGGCCTGCACCGCAACACCGGAAAAGCCGCGCCCTGCGCGGCTTTTTCGTTGGGGACTGGCTCTTCGGCTCTTCCCTTCCGGCCCGACCCACTTCGGGGCGGGTGAGGTCATGCCAGTGGCAGGACCGTAGGCGGCATGGATGCCGCCTACGAGCCCCCAAGGATGGGTTCACGGCGTGTCCTGACACTGGCATGGCCTTACCCGCGCTCCCTGACAGGGGGCGGCCATACACCCCCGTCGGTTGTGCAACGCGCCCCCGCGCACTACGATCCCATGCGTTCCGCGCAGCCGTTCCGATGGCGCGCCGCCCTTTTCATCGCGCAGGCCGTGCCTGCGCCTGTTCCCATCGAGGTCTTCATGGTCATCAAACCGCGTGTGCGCGGCTTCATCTGCGTCACCACCCATCCGGTCGGCTGCGACGCCGCTGTCAAGCAGCAGATCGACTACATCCAGTCCAAGCCGAAGATCGTCAACGGCCCGAAGAAGGTGCTGGTGCTCGGCGCGTCCACCGGCTACGGCCTGGCTGCACGCATCACCGCCGCCTTCGGCAGCGATGCCGCCACCCTGGGTGTGTTCTTCGAGCGACCCGGCACCGACACCAAGCCCGGCACCGCTGGCTGGTACAACTCGGCCGCGTTCCACAAGTATGCCGGGCAGGCCGGTCTGTACGCCAAGAGCATCAACGGCGATGCGTTCTCCGACGAGGTCAAGGCCAAGGTCATCGAGCTGATCCGGCAGGACCTGGGCCAGGTCGACCAGGTCGTCTACAGCCTGGCCGCGCCGCGCCGCAAACACCCCAGGACGGGTGAAGTGATCAGCTCCACGCTCAAGCCGATCGGTGCGCCGATCACCCTGCGTGGTCTGGATACCGACAAGGAAGTCATCACCGAAACCACGATCGAACCGGCCACGCCGGAAGAGATCGCCGGTACCGTGGCCGTGATGGGTGGCGAAGACTGGCAGATGTGGATCGATGCGCTGCTGGAAGCCGGCGTGCTGGCCGAGGGTGCCACCACCACCGCGTTCACCTATGTGGGTGAGGAGATCACCCAGGCGATCTACTGGAACGGTTCCATCGGCGCAGCCAAGAAGGATCTGGACCAGAAGGTGCTGGGTCTGCGCGCGAAGCTGGAGACGATCGGCGGCGACGCGCGCGTGTCGGTGCTCAAGGCGGTGGTGACCCAGGCCAGCTCCGCGATCCCGACCATGCCGCTGTACCTGTCGCTGCTGTTCAAGGTGATGAAGGCCAAGGGCACCCACGAAGGCTGCATCGAGCAGCTCGATACGCTGTACGACATCCTCTACGGTGGCAAGGACACCGGCACCGCCACCGAGCGCCTGCGCCACCAGCTGCTTGCCGACGGACACCCGGTGGAGCTGGTCGATGAAGCCGGCCGCCTGCGCGCGGACTACAAGGAAATGGCGCCGGACGTGCAGGGTGAAGTGGTTGCGCTGTGGCCGCAGGTGACCAATGAAAACCTCTACGAGATCAGCGACCTGGCCGGCTACAAGGCCGATTTCCTGCGTCTGTTCGGTTTCGGCGTGGAAGGCGTGGACTATGAGGCGGACGTCGCCACCGACGTGGCCATCCCCAACCTGGTCGACATGACCTGATAGCGCACGCCGACCCTTGGTCGGCTGTGATGCGATACGACATGCCGCCTTCGGGCGGCATTGTCGTTGTCGGCGTTGCGTTGACGCACGCGTCTGCTTCTTCCGTGCGAGGCGGGCGGATACTCCCGCTCTCGATGCTCACGTCGTCACGGCAGCCAACGGCAGCCTGGCCGTTTCATCCGCGGCTACCGCGGCACTGTGGAAGGCCCCCGCGCGCGGCCGACCCGCACTCCGGCGACAGCGCCTGCCTCAGGCGAAGTCGAAGTTCATCAATGGACCGGCAGGCCCCACGAACTCGCCCTGCACGTAATCCACGCCGGCACTGAACAGCAGGCTCATCGAATTCGCATCGGCCACGAACTCGGCGATGGTTCGGATGTTGGCCGACTGCGCGCGGGCGGTGATTTCGCTGATCTTCTCGCTGTGCTCGCGCGTGCGTGCGAAATCGCTGGTGAAGTCGCGGTCCAGCTTCAGGAACTGCGGCTGGAAATGCGCCAGCAGCTGGAACGAATCCAAGCCCGAGCCAAACTGCTCCAGTCCGATCCGGCAGCCCAGCGGCGCCACCTCGGCCAGGAACTGCTGCGCATTGCGCAGGTGCGTGAACACCTTCGCTTCCGGCGCGTGCAGCCACAGCCGCTCGCCGGGTACCCCGTTGGCCAGCAGCTCGCGGCGCAGGGTGGCGATCATCTGCGGATCGTTGAACGATTCCGGTGTCACCTTCACCATCATGTGTGTTGGATGGCCGGCGCGTTCGCGCTCGCCCAGGACGCCGATCGCATGGGCCACCACCCAGCGGTTGATGTCGGCCAGCAGCCCGTGCTCCTCGGCGATGCCCAGGAAGGCCGTCGGGCTCAGCAGCTCACCGTTGTTCTCCAGGCGCAGGTAGGCCTCGTACAGCTCCAGCGCCTCGCCCTGCAGGTTCAGCACCGGCTGGTAGTGCAGCTGGAACCCGTCGCCGGCCAGGGCTTCACGGATACGCGCCACCCAGCGCTGGATGCGTTCTTCCTCGACCCGGTCGACTGCGGCGGGGTCGAAGATGCGCGTGGTGTTGCCCAGCTCCGACGCTGCGTGCGTGCACTCGGTTGCCCGCGCGAGCACCTGGCCGATGCTGGCAATCTTCTCGCCGACCTGTACCCCGCCGATGCTCACCGTCACCGTGGCCGAGCGGTCGCCGATGCTGAATACCTTGGCGGCGTAAGCCTCGCGGATCTGGTCGGCCAGCGCCACGGTGTGCGCGTAGGGGCCCTCGGTCAGCACGGCGAAGCTGTGCTCGCCGAAGCGCGCCAGGCGCGCGTCATCGCCGACGGTGTCGGCCAGCACCTGGCCCAGCGCGCCGATCAGCACATCGGCCGAATCCAGGCCGATGTCCGGCAGCAGGCGCGCGTAGTGGTCCGGCTCGATCAGCAGCAGGCCAAACTGGCCTTCGCTGCGACCGGCCTGGGCCACCGCATTCTCCACGTGCAGCATGAACGTCGGGCGGTTGAGCAGGCCCGTCACCTGGTCGCGCTGGCGCAGGTCCTCGACCTCGCGGGCCAGCTCCGGGTCGAACTCCATGCGGCGGCGGAACACCACCTGCAGGCACGACTCGCCCTCATAGCTGGCCTGGGTGAACTCCATCGTCGCCGGAAACACGGCGCCGTCCTGGTTGCGCGCGTCCACCTGGTACTGCGGCGGCGGCGCGTCGCCCCTGCTCAGCGACTTGAGCAGCTGTTTGAAGCCGTCCACGTGCTGCGGCGCCACCATGTCCAGCAGCGAGATGCCTTCCACGTCGTCGAACGCCTCGTAGCCGAACATCTCCAGATAGGCTTCGTTGGCGCGGATGTGCATGCCTTCGTGGATGTAGGCGATGGGATCGCGCGAGGACGAGATCAGCGCGTCGCAGCGTCGCTCGGTCTCACGCATCTGCGCCTCGATCCGGCGCAGCCCGCGGCGCGCCTGCAGGTCGGTCCACTCGTTGCGGACCACTGCCAGCAGGTGCTCGGGGCGGTGGCGCAACGCGATGGCCCGGATGCCGTTGGCACCGGCTTCCACCCATTCGTTCTCGTCCAGGCGTTCGGCCAGCAGGATCATCGGGATGTCCTTGCCGCTCGCCGCGATCTGCTGGGTTACCTGCAGGAGCGGAATGCTCTGTCCAGGGGCGGCCAGGATCAGGTCGATCGGCTGGCTGCCCAGCACCTGCGCCAGCTCCTCGCTGTTCTGCGGGCGCGCCGGGCGCACCGCGATGCCGCTGTTGCGCAACGTGCTGACGATGGTCTCAGCGTTCTCCCCGCTGTCGTCCACGATCAGCAGGCGGACGGTCATGTCATTCGCGTTCTGCATTCACTACTCCCCAGACTGCAAACTTGATACACGATGCGTGGGATTACGTCCATGCTGACGGCGGTACTCGCGGTACCCGATCACGGAATCGTCGGCCTAGACCACCTGGCCGGCGGCATGGCCGCAGGCCCACGCCCATTGGAAGTTGTATCCGCCCAGCCAGCCGGTCACGTCCAGCACTTCGCCAATGAAGTGCAGGCCCGGCACCAGCTGCGATTCGAATGTGCTGGAGGACACCTTGCGCGTGTCCACCCCGCCCAGGGTGACCTCGGCGGTCCGGTAGCCCTCCGTGCCGCTGGCCACCAGCGGGAAGTCCTGCAGCAGGGCGGCCGCCTCGCGCAGCTGGCGCTCGTCGATCTGGCGCACCGGACGGTCCGGCAGCCAGTGCTCGCACAGACGCAGTGCCAGCCGGCGTGGCACCACCTCCGACAGCACGGTGCGCAGCTCGGCGGCGCCGCGGTCGCGCTTCATGTCGCGCAGCCAGGTCTCGGCATCGCGGTCGGGCAGCAGGTCTAGGCGCAGGTCGTCGCCGGGCTGCCAGAACGAGGAGATCTGCAGGATCGCCGGGCCGCTGACGCCGCGGTGGGTGATCAGCATGGAATTGCGGAACGCGACGTCGCCGCAGCGCGCTGCGACCGGCAGGGCGACCCCGCTCAGGTCGTGGAAGCGTTCCTGATGCGTGCCACTCAGGGTCAACGGCACCAGGCCGGCGCGCGTGGGCAGCACGGTGTGGCCGAACTGGCGGGCCAGCTCGTAACCGAAACCGGTGGCGCCCAGGCTGGGGATCGACAGGCCGCCGGTCGCCACCACCAGCGATGCGGCGTGGAAATGGCCCTGCGCGGTGTGGACGTGGAAGCCGTCGGCGCCGCGCTCCACCTTGTCCACGCCGCAGTCAGTGCGGATCTGCACGCCTGCCGCCTGGCACTCGTCCACCAGCATGCGCACGATCTGCTTGGACGAGACGTCGCAGAACAGCTGGCCCAGTTCCTTTTCGTGATAGGCGATGCCGTGGCGTTCGACCATCTCGATGAAGTCGCCGGGCGTATAGCGTGCCAGCGCGGACTTGCAGAAATGCGGGTTGGCCGACAGGAAGTTGGCCGGGGTGGTGCCGGTGTTGGTGAAGTTGCAGCGCCCGCCACCGGACATCAGGATCTTCTTGCCGACCTTGTTGGCATGGTCGATCACCTGCACGATGCGACCGCGCTGGCCCGCCGTGAGCGCACACATCAGCCCGGCCGCACCGGCCCCGATGACCAGCACGTCGCAGCGGATCACGCTCATGCCTGCGGTTTGCGCTTGCGCCAGACCGGCGTCACGGCCAGTTGCGCCTTGTCCGAGAGCAGCTGCACCTCGCCGTCCTGGATCAGCACGTCCCAGCGCATGGTGCGCTCGACCTGTGCACCCCATTCGGCGACGAAGTCGGCCGGCAGATCCATCACCTCCAGCACTGACAGCTTGTTGGCCGCTGCGGCGTTGCGCTCCCACCAGATATCGGTGGCGCGCCCGCCGTAGGTGATCAGCTGCACCGCGCGAGAACGGCCGGCGGCCTTGCGCAGGCGCGATTCGTCCGGCTGGCCCAGTTCGATCCACAGCTCGATGTCGCCGGTGTAATCGCGGCGCCACAGATCCGGCTCGTCGTCCACGCTCAGCCCGCGGCCGAATTCCAGGCGGTCATCGGCATTCAGGGCGAAGGCCAGCAGCCGCACCATCAGGCGGTCGTCGGTCTCCGACGGGTGCTGGGCCAGGGTGAGCGTGTGGGTGGCGTAGTAGCCACGATCCATGTCGCTGATCTGGAGTTCGGCCTTGCGGATGGTGGCGGTGAGGGCCATGGGGGTACCGTAAACAAAGAGCGCCATGATAATGCGTGGGCCATGACCCCGTCCGATCCCGTTTCCGCCGATGTTGCCGCCAGCCGCCTGCAGTTGCCCCCGGGCGATTGGGGCTGCCTGCTCGACGGGCTGTGCGCGCGCTTCCCGCGCATCGACCGCGCCCAGTGGGTTGACCGTTTCGCGCGTGGACGGGTGCTCGATGTGCAGGGCAGGGCGCTGGCGGCGGAGCAGCCCTGGCAGGTCGGTCTGGAGATCCGTTACTTCCGTGAGGTGGAGGGTGAACCGGCGATCCCGTTCGTCGAGTCGATCCTGCATCAGGACGACGACCTGCTGGTGGCCGAAAAGCCGCATTTCCTGCCGGTCACGCCGGCCGGCGGGCACGTTCGCGAGACCCTGCTGGCGCGGCTGGTGGCGCGTACGGGCAATCCGCACCTGGTGCCATTGCACCGCCTGGACCGGCTGACGGCGGGGCTGGTGCTGTTCTCGACCCGCCCGGCCACGCGCGATGCCTACCAGCGGCTGTTCCGCGAGCGTCGCATCGACAAGACCTACCAGGCCCTGGCCCCGGCACTGCCGGCGTTGCAGTTCCCGCTGGAGCGGCACAGCCGGCTGGTGCCGGGCGAGCCATTCTTCCGCATGGCCGAAGCGGCTGGCGTGCCCAACGCACGCACCCGGATCGAGGTGATCGACGCCGGCGGCCCGGTGTGGCGCTATCGGCTGGACCCCGAATCCGGGCGCAAGCACCAATTGCGCGTGCACATGGCCGCACTGGGAGCCCCGATTCTCGGCGACGACCTGTACCCGGTGCTGCGCACAGAGGGGCAGCGGGATCCCGGTGAACCGCTGCAGCTCCTCGCCCAGGCGCTGGCGTTCGTCGACCCCCTCAGCGGTCAACGCCGCAGCTTCACCAGCGGCCGCCAGCTGATCGTGTAGCGCCCGGCTGGCGCGCGCAGCGCGGGCGTTGCGGTGGCGGATCGGAGAGCAGCCGGGCAGAGCCCGGCGCAACGGTGAAGCGTTGGGAGCAGACGTAGAGCCGGGCTCTGCCCGGCTATCGCGCGCAGCGCGGGCGTTGCGGTGGAGGATCGGAGAGCAGCCGGGCAGAGCCCGGCGCAACGGTGAAGCGTTGGGAGCAGACGTAGAGCCGGGCTCTGCCCGGCTATCGCGCGCAGCGCGGGCGTTGCGGCGAGGGATCGGAGAGCAGCCGGGCAGAGCCCGGCTCTACGGTGAGGCATTGGGAACAGACGTAGAGCCGGGCTCTGCCCGGCTATCGCGCGCAGCGCGGGCGTTGCGGCGACGGACCGGAGAGCAGCCGGGCAGAGCCCGGCTCTACGGTGAGGCATTGGGAGCAGACGTAGAGCCGGGCTCTGCCCGGCTGGCTGGCGCGCGCAGCGCGGGCGTTGCGGCGACGGACCGGAGAGCAGCCGGGCAGAGCCCGGCGCAACGGTGAAGCGTTGGGAACAGACGTAGAGCCGGGCTCTGCCCGGCTGGCTATCGCGCGCAGCGCGGGCGTTGCGGCGACGGACCGGAGAGCAGCCGGGCAGAGCCCGGCTCTACGGTGAGGCATTGGGAACCGACGTAGAGCCGGGCTCTGCCCGGCTGGCGCGCGCAGCGCGGCCCGCAATAGAGTCAGCTTCCTGAGCGATGGGCGAGCCAGCGGTCCAGCGCTGCGGCGAAGCGCTGGCGATCGCGCGCGTCCAGTGGGGGTGGGCCGCCGGTCTGGATACCGGCGCCGCGCAGCTCCTCCATGAAATTGCGCATGGACAGCCGCTCGGCCATGTTGTCCGGGGTGTACAGCTGCCCCCGCGGATTCAGGGCCACGCCGCCCTTTTCCAGTACCAGCGCGGCGAGCGGGATGTCCTGGGTAACCACCAGGTCGCCGGCTGCCATGCGCTCTACGATCACGTTGTCGGCCACATCCAGCCCCGGCGGGACCTGGATGGCGGTGATGCAGCGCGAGGGCGGGGTGCGCAGCCACTGGTTCGCGACCAGTGTCACCGGAATCCTGACGCGTTCAGCCGCGCGGAAAAGGATCTCCTTGATCACGCCAGGACAGGCATCGGCATCCACCCAGATGCGGGAAACGGCAGAACTTGAATCGGGCATTTGGCTGATCTTAAGGTAGGAAAAGTCTGAATGGGGACTCAGATTTCGTGTAGAATTGGTCAATCCCTTGTCCTGTCAGGCGGGACGGGGGGATGGCTGAATAAATCAGCTATCGCTTTTTCGGTAAAACACGAGTATCGTCCCCCACACTGTGTTTGCTAGGGTCACCGTGAATCGTGGCCTGGTGCAGTTGATCTCACGATCTGCTCATCGATCCGCTTTACCAACGCCTGCAACTCAGTCTCGGCTCCGATATCCGGCGGCCGCGATTATTTCAACTTTTGTTTCAGGAGTTAGTACATGTCTGATCGTCAGCAGGGCACCGTGAAGTGGTTCAACGACGCCAAGGGCTTCGGCTTCATCACCCCGGAAAGCGGCCCGGACCTCTTCGTCCACTTCCGCGCCATCCAGGGCACCGGCTTCAAGTCGCTGCAGGAAGGCCAGAAGGTCACCTTCGTCGCCGTCCAGGGCCAGAAGGGTATGCAGGCTGACCAGGTGCAGGCGGTCTAATCGACCCCTGCTACCGTAAGGTCGCCATGAACGCCGGAAGCGAAAGCTTCCGGCGTTTTTTATTGTCTTCTCCACGGCGCGGTGTACGCGACGGCGCACGCTCGTGACGTCACCGCGGCAGGCGCGCGGTTACGATGCGGGTTTGAACGCGCGGAACGATCGATGATCAAAGTGCACCATCTGGACCACTCGCGCTCGCAGCGCGTGCTGTGGATGCTTGAAGAGCTGGGCCTGCCATACCAGGTCGTGACCTATCAGCGCGATCGGAAGACCTGGCTGGCGCCGCAGGCGCTGCGCGATGTCCATCCTTTGGGTAAATCGCCGGTGCTGCAGGACGACGCGCTGGTCCTGGCCGAATCCGGTGCGATCCTGGAGTACCTGGCCGACCGCTACGACAGCGCCCGCCAGTTGTCCCCCGAACTGTTGCCTGCACAGGCCCCCGAACGCATCCGCTATCGCTACTGGATGCACTACGCCGAGGGCTCGGCGATGCCGCCGCTGCTGCTCAGCCTGGTGTTCGCGCGGGTGCGCAAGGCGCCGATGCCGTTCTTCGCGCGACCGATCGCCCGCGGCATCGCCGACAAGGTGATGAAGGGATTCGTCGGTCCACAGCTGACCCTGCACCTGGACTGGATGGAGCGTGAGCTGGGCAGTGCGCCGTGGTTTGCCGGCGAGCGATTCACCGCCGCCGACATCCAGATGAGCTTCCCGATCCAGGCCGCCGCCTCGCGTGCGGGCAGCATGGCGGCCTACCCGAAACTGCGCAGCTTCCTGCAGCGCATCGAGCAGCGCCCGGCGTACCAGCGTGCGGTGGAGCGTGGGGGCGCGCTGGACCTCGGCGCCGGCGCCGGTTGAGCTTGCGGGGGGGCGCCTGTGCCCCCATCTGCTGGTCATGAGCACTGAGCCGCTGCGTTTCGACAACCGTTTCATCCGTGATCTGCCCGGCGACGAGGAGACTGGCCCGCGGGTGCGCGAGGTGCGCGGCGCGGGCTGGTCGTCGGTGCTGCCGACGCCGGTGACGGCCCCGCGGCTGTTGGCGTATGCGGAGGAGGTCGCCGCGCTGCTGGGCATCGGTCCCGAGCTGCTGGACAGCGCGGATTTCCCGCGCGTGTTTGGCGGCAATGCGCTGTATGCCGGGATGCAGCCGTGGGCAGCCAACTACGGTGGCCATCAGTTCGGACATTGGGCCGGCCAGCTCGGCGACGGCCGTGCGATCTCGCTGGGCGAACTGATCGCACCCGACGGCGCGCGCTGGGAGCTGCAGCTCAAGGGGGCCGGACGCACCCCGTATTCGCGCGGTGCCGATGGGCGCGCGGTGCTTCGCTCGTCCATCCGCGAATTCCTGTGCAGCGAGGCGATGCACCATCTCGGCGTGCCGACCACACGCGCTCTGAGCCTGGTGGGCAGTGGCGACGCCGTAGTGCGCGACATGTTCTACGACGGTCATCCGGCGCCCGAACCGGGTGCGATCGTCTGCCGGGTGGCCCCCTCGTTCATGCGATTCGGAACCTTCGAACTGCCGGCCTCGCGCGGCGATACCGCGTTGCTGCGGCAGCTGGCCGATGTGTGCATCGCCCGCGATTTCCCGGCGCTCGCCGATGCCGGCGCCGCGCGTTACGCGGCATGGTTCACCCAGGTCTGCGAGCGCACGGCGAGGATGGTGGCGCACTGGATGCGGGTGGGCTTCGTGCACGGGGTAATGAACACCGACAACATGTCCATCCTGGGGCTGACCATCGACTATGGCCCGTACGGCTGGGTCGAGGATTACGATCCCGACTGGACCCCCAACACCACCGACGCACAGGGCCGGCGCTACCGCTTCGGCACCCAGCCGCAGGTGGCGTACTGGAACCTGACCCGCCTGGCGCAGGCGCTGTCGCCGCTGTTTGACGACGTCGCGCCATTGCATGCAGGGCTGGCCCGGTTCCAGGACGTGCATGCGCAGTGCGAGCGCGCCGACATTGCCGCCAAATTGGGTCTGGACCAGTGTCGCGACGACGACGTGGCGATGATGGCCGCGTGGCTGCAGATCCTGCAGGACGGCGGGATGGACATGACGCTGGCGTTCCGCGGCCTGATCGGGCTGGACCCGCAGGCGCCGTCGGTGGACGTTCTGGAGGATGCGTTCTACAGCGCCGAACGCCGCACGGCGGTGCTTCCGGCGCTGCAGGCATGGCTGCAGCAGTACGCCGCGCGGCTGCGCGCCGACCCGCTGGACCGCGCGGCGCGCGAGCAGACGATGGCGCGCGCCAATCCGCTCTATGTGCTGCGCAACTGGCTGGCGCAGGAGGCGATCGAGCAGGCGGAGCAGGGCGACCTCAGCGGCGTGCACACGCTGCTGGAGGTGCTGCGGCATCCGTACGACGTCCAGCCGGGGCGCGCGCACTATGCGGGCAAGCGCCCCGAGTGGGCGCGCGACAAGGCGGGCTGTTCGATGCTCTCCTGCAGTTCCTGACGCCCCCTGCAACGCTGGGTCCCACCGGCGGCGGAGGCAGGTGAGCGGCCCGGTGGGCGGGTCGGGTTACCCTATGCCGCCCACCTGCTTTACCCGATCCCCATGACCGATTCTCCCACCACGCCCGCCTGGGCCGGCCGCCTGCGCGATATCGCCGATTTCCCCAAGCCCGGCATCCTGTTCAAGGACATCATGCCGCTGCTGGCCAACGGCGAGGATTTCGCTGCGGCCGTCGATGCAATGGTCGCCCCCTGGCGCGACGCGCGCCTGGCGGCGGTGATGGGCATCGAATCACGTGGTTTCATCCTGGGCGCGGCGATGGCGCGGGTGCTGGGCGTGGGCTTCGTGCCGGTGCGCAAGCCGGGCAAGCTGCCCGGCCGGACGTTGAAACAGGACTACACGCTGGAATACCGCACCGACAGCATCGAGGTGCATGCCGACGCGCTGCCGGCCGGTGCGCGGGTGCTGGTGGTCGACGACGTGCTTGCCACGGGAGGCACGCTGCTGGCGGCGTTGTCGCTCGCGCAGCAGTTGCAGGTCGAGGTGGTCGGTGCAGCGGTGCTGGTCGAACTGGCCGGACTCGGCGGCCGCGAGCGTTGGACCAGCAACGTGCCGCTGCTGGCCAACCTGGTCTACTGACCCCGTCCCGCGGCGGCCGCTCCCTTACATCTTCCGCACGCGGAAGCGACGGCCCTTGATTTTGCCCGCTTCCAGCCGTGCGATCGCACGGCCGACGTGCTCGCGCGCGATGGCCACGTACGACCGCGTCGCGTAGATGTCGATCTTGCCGATCACCTTGGCGGACAGCCCGGCCTCGCCGGTCAGCGCGCCGAGGATGTCGCCGGGGCGCAGCTTGTCGGTCTTGCCGCCGTCGATCCGCAGCGTCTCCATTGCCGCCTGCGGCAGTACGGCCGGACGCGCGGTCGCCAGCGGGGTTTTCTGCCAGTCCAGCGGCGCGCCCTGTGCCGCTTCCAGCGCGTCGGCGCGGTTGCGCTCGCGGCCGGTGACCAGGCTGATCGCCAGGCCGGTGGCACCGGCACGACCGGTGCGGCCGACGCGGTGTTCGTAGGTCTCGATATCGGTCGGCAGCTCGTAGTTGATCACCGCCGCCAAGTCCTGCACGTCCAGTCCGCGCGCGGCCACGTCGCTGGCCACCAGTACGTTGCAGCTGCGGTTGGCGAAGCGCACCAGCACTTCATCGCGGTCGCGCTGTTCCATCTCGCCGTGAAGGGGCAGGGCGGAGAACCCGAACTGCTGCAGCGACAGCGCCACCTCGTCGACGTCGCGCCGGGTATTGCAGAACACCACCGTCGACTCGGGCGTGTACTTGAGCAGCAGGCCCGCCAGCGCCTTCTGCTTCATCGCCAGCTCGGTCTCGCAGAACAGGTGGCGGATCGCGGGCGCATGGTCGGCGCCTTCCACGGTCACTTCGACCGGGTCACGCAGCAGCACACGGGCGATCTCGCGGATCTCGTCGGGGAAGGTGGCCGAGAACAGCAGCGTCTGGCGATCCTTGCTGGTGCGCCCGGCGATCTCGCGGATGGGCTCCTCGAAGCCCATGTCGAGCATGCGGTCGGCTTCGTCCAGCACCAGCGTCTTGACTCCGCCCAGATGCAGGGCGCGCTTGCGCCCCAGTTCCTGGATGCGGCCCGGCGTGCCCACCACCACATGTGGATCGTGGGCCTCCAGCGAGGCCAGCTGCGGGCCCAGCGGCATGCCGCCGGTCAGCACCACCAGCTTGAGATTGGGAATGCCGGTGGCCAGCTTGCGGATCTGCTTGCCGACCTGGTCGGCGAGCTCGCGGGTCGGGCACAGCACCAGCGCCTGTGCGCGGATCACGGCCGGGTCCAGTGCCTGCAGCAGGCCAAGGCCGAAGGCGGCAGTCTTGCCGCTGCCGGTGGGCGCCTGGGCGATTACGTCACGACGGTCGAGGATGGCCGGCAGGCTCTGCGCCTGCACGGGGGTCAGGCGGGTATAGCCCAGCGCGTCGATGCCCGCCGCCAGCGAGGCCGACAGGGGCAGTTCGGAGAATTCATTCATGGCACATTCTACCCGTTGCGCCAGCCACCGGGCGTGTGCCGGCAGGCTTGAGGCCGGATCGTGCGCCCGCAGTCCCTCCCCGGCCTCCTCCCGTGCACCGTAGCGGTCCGGCACCCGGCGGTACGGGACAGCAGGCGGCGACGATCAACAACGGCAATGCGTTCACGGTCCATCTGCGCAGAGGGCATGGGGACGGTGCTCACCCCAGCAGTGCGTGCACGCCCAGGTTGATGCCCAGCCCGCCGGCCAGCAGCCAGGCAAACAGCAGCAGGGCGAGCAGCAGCGGTTTCATGCCGGCCTGACGCAGGGCCGACACATGGGTGGTCAGGCCCAGCGCGGCCATCGCCATCGCCAGCAGGACGGTGTCCACCTGGATGGCCAGCGCCACCAGCCCGGCCGGCAGCAGCTGCAGCGAGTTGAGCCCGGCCACCGCGACGAAGCCGAAGGCAAACCACGGCACCACGATCTTCGCCGGTGCCGCGCCCGGTCGGACGCCCTGCCTGCGGGCCAGCAGCAGCGACAGCGCGACAAGGAACGGGGCCAGCATCATCACCCGCATCATCTTGGCAATGACCGCCGTGTCCGCGGCTCCCTCGCTGACCGCGCGCCCGGCGGCGACCACCTGGGCCACCTCATGCACGGTCGAACCGGTGAACACGCCGTACAGCGTTTCGCTCATCGGCACCCAGGCATGGGCCAGGTTGAGCTGGTACAGCGCCGGGTACAGGAACATGCCCGCGGTGCCAAACACCACCACGGTCGATACCGCGACGGTGACCTGCTCCGCTCGCCCGCGCACCACCGGTTCGGCGGCCATCACTGCGGCTGCGCCGCAGATCGAGCTGCCCGCGCCGATCAGCAGTGCAGTACCCCGGTCAATGCCGAACCAGCGGGTACCGGCCAACCAGGCCAGCGCGAAGGTGCTGGTCAGCACCAGCGCATCGACCAGCACCCCGGCCACGCCGACCTGGCCGATATCCTGGAAGGTCAGGCGCAGCCCGTACAGCACGATCCCGGCGCGCAGCAGCCATTGCTTGGAAAAGCCCACCCCGGTCGCGGCCGGCGCTGACAGAGGGGGGTACACGGTATTGCCCAGCGCGATGCCGAGCACGATCGCCAGGGTCAGCGCGCTGATGCCATGCGCCTGCAGCCACGGCAGGGTGGCCAGACCGATCGCCGCGGCGGCCACTGCGGCGGTCAGCAGCAGGCCGGGCACGCGGCTGCGCCAGCGCTGGGCGGCAGTGGTGGTGGCGGGCAAGGGAGCGGTGGACGCGTTCACGGCAGTCTCCAGGGGTGCTGGGTGATAGCCTGCGCCGGCCACATGAACCTGTAAAACGCATTATTCATGTCATTTCAACCCGCTATATGGGTTAATTGGCCCATGCATCTGACACTGCGCCAATGGCAGGTTTTCGTCGGCGTGGCCGACGCCGGCACCACGGCGGCGGCCGGGCTGCAGTTGGCGTTGTCGCAGTCGGCCACCAGCGCGGCCCTCAATGAGCTGGAGGGGCAGTTGGCGGCGCCGCTGTTCGACCGGATCGGCCGGCGCCTGGTGCTCAACGCGCACGGCCGCGCGCTGCTGGACCCGGCCCGTGCGCTGCTGGTGGCCGCCGCCGACCTGGAGCAGCTGGCCGGCGTGGGCCGGGCGGGGGCGGCCGGGCCGTTGCCCCTGCAACTGCGGATCGGCGCCAGCACCACCATCGGCAATTACCTGTTGCCACAGCGGGTGGCGGCGCTGCTGGCGGCCAATCCGCAGGCGGAGGTGGACCTGCGGATCGGCAACAGCGCCGAGGTGGTCGCTGCCGTGCAGCGGCTGGACGTGGACCTCGGCGTGATCGAAGGGCCCTGCCACGAAAGCGGCCTGCAGGTGCTGCCGTGGCAGCGCGACGCGCTGGTGATCGTGGCAGGTGGCAACGCCGACCTGCCCTTGCACGTGGACCTGCCGACCCTGGCGGCAGCGCGCTGGCTGCTGCGCGAACCCGGCTCGGGCACGCGCGAGGCGGTCGAGCAGGCCCTGCTGCCGCACCTGCATCACTTCGGCCGGGCGATGCAGCTGGGCAGCACCGAGGCGATCAAGCAGGCCGCTGCCGCCGGGTTGGGACTGGCCTGCCTGTCGCGCCATGCCGTGGCCGATCTTGTGGCGTTGGGCACGCTGCGCATCCTGGACACGCCGCTGCCGCCGCTGTCGCGTCAGTTGTGGGTGGTGCGCCACCCGGGCAGGCGCGTACCGCCGCCGTTGGGCGACCTGTTGGCACTGCCCCCGGAGGCGTTCGCGCACGGGTCAGCGACGCGGTAGCCGCCAGCCCGTACAATGGTCGGATGCCTCTGATTACTCTGCAAAACGTCGACTTCAGCGTCGGCGGCCCGCTGTTGCTGGAAAAAGCCGAACTGTCGATCGAGCCGGGCGAGCGTATTGCCCTGATCGGCCGCAACGGCGCCGGCAAATCGACCCTGCTCAAGCTGCTGTCCGGCGACCACAAGCCCGATGACGGCGAAATCCGCGTGCAGCAGGGGGTGCGCATCACCCGCCTGGAGCAGGAAGTGCCGCACGGCGCGGCCGGCAGCGTGTTCGACGTGGTCGCCGATGGCCTGGGTGAGCTGGGCCAGTGGCTGGCCGAGTTCCACCACCTCAGCCACGCCGACGAATTCGACGGCGATGCGCTGTCGGATGTGCAGGCAAAGATCGACGCGGCCAACGGCTGGGGCCTGGACCAGCGCGTCAGCGAAACCCTGACCAAGCTGGATCTGGATGGCGAGGCCGAGTTCGCGCGCCTGTCCGGTGGCATGAAGCGCCGCGTGCTGCTCGGCCGTGCGCTGGTGTCTTCGCCGGATCTGCTGCTGCTCGACGAACCGACCAACCACCTGGACATCGAAGCCATCGACTGGCTGGAAATGTTCCTCAAGAACTGGAATGGCAGCGTGGTGTTCGTCACCCACGACCGTCGCTTCCTGCGTGCACTGGCCACCCGCATCGTCGAGATCGACCGCGGCCAGGTCACCAGCTGGCCGGGCGACTGGGCCAACTACGAACGCCGTCGCGAAGAACGCCTCAACGCGCAGGCGCAGGAAAACGCGCGCTTCGACAAGCTGCTGGCCCAGGAAGAAGTCTGGATCCGCCAGGGCATCAAGGCGCGACGGACCCGTGACGAAGGGCGCGTGCGCCGGCTCAAGGCGATGCGCAACGAACGCTCGCAGCGGCGTGAACTCGGCGGCAACGTCCGCATGGAAGCAGCGCAGGCGGAGAATTCCGGCAAGAAGGTCATCGACGTCAAGGACATCTCGTTCGCCTTTGGCGAGCGCACGATGGTCAAGGATTTCAGCACCGTCATCCTGCGTGGCGACCGGATCGGCCTGATCGGCCCCAACGGCAGCGGCAAGACCACGCTGCTCAAGCTGCTGCTGGGCGACCTGCAGCCGCAGAGCGGCGAAGTGCGCGCCGGCACCAACCTGCAGATCGCCTACTTCGACCAGTACCGCTCGGTGCTGCGTGAGGACTGGACCGCGATCGAGAACGTGGCCGAAGGCCAGGACTTCATCGAGGTCAACGGCAAGCGCAAACATGTGCACGCCTACCTCCAGGATTTCCTGTTCACCCCCGAACGCGCGCGTGCGCCGATCACCCGTCTGTCCGGTGGCGAGCGCAACCGCCTGCTGCTGGCCAAGCTGTTCGCGCAGCCGTCCAACCTGCTGGTGATGGATGAGCCGACCAACGACCTGGACGTGGAAACCCTGGAGCTGCTCGAAGAGCTGCTCGGCGACTACGCCGGCACGCTGCTGCTGGTCAGCCATGACCGTGACTTCCTCGACAACGTGGTGACGTCCACGATGGTGATGGAAGGCGACGGCGTGGTGGGCGAGTACGTCGGCGGCTACAGCGACTGGCAGCGCCAGGCCGCACGCATGGCCGCCGCCGCAGCGGCGGTCCCGGTGGCGGCAGCCAAGCCGGCCGTGACGGCCGCGGCCCCCGCCGAAGCGGCCGCGCCCAAGCGCAAGCTCAGCTACAAGGACGCGCGCGAGCTGGAACAGTTGCCGTTGAAGATCGAGGCCCTGGAGAAGGACGTCGAAGGTCTTACCGCCGCGATGAACGACCCGGCCTTCTACCAGCGCAGCGCCGCCGAAATGGCCGCGCACACCCAGAAACTCGGCAAGGTCCAGGCCGAGCTGGATGCGGCGTACGCGCGGTGGGAAGAACTGGACGCATGACCGGACGCGCGCATCAGGCGTCCACACACGGCCCCGTAGAGCCGGGTTCTACCCGGCTTGCGTCAGGCGCTTTGCCCCCGAACGAAGAGCAGCCGGGTAGAACCCGGCTCTACGCTGTTGCTTCAGGCGCTTTGCCCCCCGAACGAAGAGCAGCCGGGTAGAACCCGGCTCTACGCTGTTGCTTCAGGCGCTTTGACCCCCGAACGAAGAGCAGCCGGGTAGAACCCGGCTCTACGCTGTTGCGTCAGGCGAACGGTCGCGCCGCGCGGTCACTTCAACCCGTGCAGGTCCCGCAGCTGGCTGGGTCGCGAGCCGAAGTATGCCGCCAGGTCGGCGATGTCCTGGTCGCTGAGGTCGGCTGCCTGCGGGGTCATCAACGCGTGCTGGCGGTCGCCGGCGCGGTAGGCCTGCAGGGCATGGGCAAGGTAATCCCCGTACTGCCCACCCAGTTTCGGGTAGGTCGGGTCGATCGGCTGGTTGCCGTCGGCACCGTGGCAGTCGATGCAGCTCTGCTGGGTGGCCTTGCCCTTGACCTGGGCCCGTGCTTCGCCGGCGGCGATGCGACCGGCCGGCAGGCCGGCGGAGGAGCCCGATCCGTGTTCACCACTGGCATGGCCGGGATCGGCGGCGGAATCTGCACTGTTTTCCACCTGCGACTGCGAACAGGCAGCCAGCAGCAGGGCAACGGACAGGGCGATGGCGTAACGCTTGAACGGCGCGGCTTTCGTCATGAGCGTGCTTATTTGGCGGTGGACAGGTAAACAGCGAGATCGGCGATCTCCTGTTCGCTGAAACTCATGGACTGCGCCTGCATCGTCGGATGCCTGCGCTTGCCTTGGCGGTATTCGCTCAGCGCCTGGCTGAGGTACTGCTGGGTCTGGCCGCCGATCTTGGGTACCCGGTAGCTGGGATAGGCGTTCTTGTAGCCGGTGATGCCGTGGCACCCCTGGCAGGTGTAGGCGAGCACGCGGCCATTGTCGTAGCGGCCGGTGAGGGCGGCAGGCGTGGCCGGCGCGGCGGTCGGTGCGGGTGCGGCAGGTACGGCGGGTACGGCGGGAGCAGTAGCGGCCTGTGCGGCGGCCCCGAGGGGCAGGAGGACGGCCAGAAGACAAGCGGCGAGCGGCTGCGGGCGCATGATGTCCTTTCCGTTGTACGGGTCTGGTCGTTCCGGCGTGGGGTACGGAACTGGCCCGAGTATAGCCTGCGTTTTCATCTAGCTGAAACCGGGGTGCCCGAGGGGCGGCCCAAGGTCACCATGACCTTTGGGATATGGTGTGATCGTGACGTGGTGCATTACTTTGCTACCACACCTGCCCACGCATCCCCCAGGGACACGACGATGTCGCGAATTACTCTTCTGCACGGCCGCACCGGAACCTGCGCCGCTGCACTGCTGATCACCACTTCCCTGTTGCTGAGCGCCTGTGGCGCCGGCGGTGGTTCGACCGAGGCCCAGGCTGCCGAGAAGGACCCCAAGGCAGCCAAGGCGGTCGAGGCGGTTCCGGTGGAAGCGGTCGCCGCAACCCGTCGAGCGGTCGCTGCCAGCTATACCGGTACCGCTGCGCTCGAGCCGCGCGCCGAATCGCAGGTGGTCGCCAAAACGTCCGGCGTGGCGCTGGCGGTGCTGGTGGAAGAAGGGCAGCCGGTGCGCGCTGGCCAGCCGCTGGTGCGCCTGGATCCGGACCGCGCCCGCCTGGCCGTGGCCCAGAGCGAAGCGCAGATGCACAAACTGGAGAACAGCTACCAGCGCGCCCAGAAGCTGGTTGGCCAGCAGATGGTCAGCGCCGCCGACGTCGACCAGTTGCGGTTCGATCTGGAAAACGCCCGTGCGCAATACCGCCTGGCGGCGCTCGAGCTGTCCTACACGACGGTGGTGGCGCCGATCTCCGGGGTGATCGCCTCGCGCTCGATCAAGACCGGCAATTTCGTCCAGATCAATACGCCGATCTTCCGCATCGTCGACAACTCGCGCCTGGAGGCCACGCTCAACGTGCCCGAGCGCGAGCTGGCAACCCTGCGCCCCGGCCAGCCGGTGACGCTGGTGGCCGACGCGCTGCCCGGCAAATCCTTCCCCGGCACCGTTGACCGCATTGCGCCGGTGGTGGATTCCGGCAGCGGCACCTTCCGCGTGGTCAGCGGCTTCGGCGAAGACGCGGCGGGATTGCAGCCGGGCATGTTCGGCCGCATCCGCATCGACTACGACCAGCGCACCGATGCACTGGTGATTCCGCGCCTGGCGCTGCTTGACGACGGCGAGCCGGCGGTGTTCCGCGTGCAGGCCGGCAAGGTCACGCGTGTACCGGTCACGCTGGGTTATGCCGAAGGCCCGTGGGTGGAAATCCGCGCGGGGCTGGAGGCGGGCGACCAGGTGGTCACTGCGGGCAAGGTGGCGCTGCGCGACGGCACTGCCGTGCAGGTGATCGGTACCAAGGCGGCAACGGTGGCCAAGGCGGCACCTGCCGCCAAGGCGGAGAACCGTCAATGACGTCGGCCGGCAACGACCACGGCAACGACCCGCACGCGGGCGATCGCCCGGGTGCCCACGGCGGCGGCCTGGTGGAGTTCGCCACCCGCCGCCGCGTCACCATCGCGATGTTCACCGTCACGCTGCTGCTGTTCGGCTTCATCGCGCTGGGCAATCTCAAGGTCAACCTGCTGCCCGACCTGAGCTATCCCACACTGACCGTGCGCACCGAATACACCGGTGCGGCACCGGCGGAAATCGAAACGCTGATCACCGAGCCGGTGGAAGAAGCCGTCGGCGTGGTCAAGAGCCTGCGCAAGCTCAAGTCGGTCTCGCGTACCGGCCAGAGCGATGTGGTGCTGGAGTTCGCCTGGGGCACCAACATGGACCAGGCCAGCCTGGAGGTGCGCGACAAGATGGAGGCGCTGAACCTGCCACTGGAAGCGAAAGCACCGGTGCTGCTGCGCTTCAATCCCTCCACCGCGCCGATCATGCGCCTGGTGATTGCGGCCAAGAGCGATCCGGCCACCGATGCCGACGCGATGCGCCAGCTCACCGAGCTGCGCCGCTACGCCGATGAAGACCTGAAGAAGAAGCTGGAACCGGTCACCGGCGTGGCGGCGGTGAAGGTAGGCGGCGGCCTGGAGGACGAGATCCAGGTCGACATCGACCAGCAGAAGCTGGCCCAGCTCAACCTGCCCATCGACAACGTCATCAAGCGTCTCAAAGAAGAGAACATCAACATCTCCGGCGGGCGCCTGGAAGAGGGCTCGCAGCGCTATCTGGTGCGCACCGTCAACCAGTTCGCCGACCTGGAGGACATCCGCAACCTGCTGGTGACCACCCAGAGCAGCAACGGCAACGCCGCCGACGCGGCCATGCAGCAGATGTTCGCCATCGCGGCGTCGACCGGCTCGGACGCGGCCATCGCCGCCGCCTCCGCCGCGCAGAGCGCATCCAGTTCCAGCTCCACCAACATCGCCAACGGCGTGCCGGTGCGCCTGAAGGACGTCGCGAGCGTTCGCCAGGGCTTCAAGGAACGCGAGGCGATCATCCGCCTGGGCGGTCGCGAGGCGGTGGAGCTGGCGATCTACAAGGAAGGTGACGCCAATACCGTGGCCACTGCCGAAGCGCTGCGCAAGCGCCTGGAGCAGATCAAGGACCAGATTCCCGGCGACGCACAGCTGACCGTCATCGAGGACCAGTCGCGCTTCATCGAGCATGCGATCAGCGACGTCAAGAAGGACGCGGTGATCGGCGGCATCCTGGCCATCCTGATCATCTTCATGTTCCTGCGCGATGGCTGGAGCACGTTCGTGATCAGCCTGTCGTTGCCGGTGTCGATCATCACGACGTTCTTCTTCATGGGCCAGTTGGGCCTGAGCCTGAACGTCATGTCACTCGGCGGCCTGGCGCTGGCAACGGGCCTGGTGGTGGACGATTCCATCGTGGTGCTGGAGAGCATCGCCAAGGCGCGCGAGCGTGGCCTGGGCATCCTCGAGGCGGCCATTGCCGGCACCCGCGAAGTGAGCATGGCGGTGGTGGCCTCGACCCTGACCACCATTGCGGTGTTCCTGCCGCTGGTGTTCGTCGACGGGATCGCCGGCCAGCTGTTCCGCGATCAAGCGCTGACCGTGGCGATCGCCATCGCGATCTCGCTGCTGGTGTCGATGACCCTGATTCCGATGTTGAGCTCGCTCAAGGGGCGCCCGCCGCTGGCCTTCCCGGCCGAGCCGGCGCACGCCACGTGGCAGCCGGAGAGTCGCTGGCTGAAGCCGGTGGCAGGCGGCCGTCGCGGTATCGGCACGCTGGCGCGCTGGAGCTTCTTCGGCGTGGCGTGGGCCGTGGTCCGCGTCTGGCGCCTGCTGGTCGCCGTGATCGGCCCGGTGATGCGCAAGGCCAGCGATGTGGCGATGAAGCCCTACGCCGGCGCCGAGCGCGGCTATCTGCGGTTGCTGCCCAACGCCCTGCAGCATCCGGGCAAGGTGCTCGGCCTGGCCGCGATCGCCTTCCTGGCGACCCTCGCGCTGGTGCCGATGCTCGGTGCCGACCTGATCCCGCAACTGGCCCAGGACCGCTTCGAGATGACCGCCAAGCTGCCGGCCGGCACGCCGCTCAAACAGACCGATGCGCTGGTCCGCGAGGTACAGCTGGCACACGCCGGGGATGACAGCATCGCGTCGCTGTACGGCGTCAGCGGCAGCGGTACGCGCCTGGATGCCAGCCCGACCGAGAGCGGCGAAAACATCGGCAAGCTGACCGTGGTGATGGCGGGGGGAGGCGATGCGCGTACTGAAGCGGCGATCACCGAACGCCTGCGCGACACCATGAATCAGCACCCCGGCGTGCAGGTCGATTTCGCGCGTCCCGCACTGTTCAGCTTCTCCACGCCGCTGGAAGTGGAGCTGCGCGGCCAGGACATGGCCACGCTGGAGCGTGCCGGCCAGGCACTGGCGGCAATGCTGCGCAACAACCCGCACTACGCCGACGTGAAGTCCACGGTCGAGGAAGGGTTCCCGGAAATCCAGATCCGCTTCGACCAGGAACGCGCCGGCGCACTGGGCCTGACCACGCGCCAGATCGCCGACGTGGTGGTCAAGAAAGTGCGTGGCGACGTTGCCACCCGCTACAGTTTCCGCGACCGCAAGATCGATGTACTGGTCCGCGCGCAGGAAGGCGACCGCGCCAGCGTGGACAGCATCCGTCGCCTGATCGTCAACCCGGGCAGCAGCCGCCCGGTCACGCTGGACGCGGTGGCCGAGGTGGTCGCCACCAACGGTCCCAGCGAGATCCATCGCGCCGATCAGACCCGCGTAGCGGTGGTGTCGGCCAATCTGCGCGACATCGACCTCGGCGGTGCGGTGCGCGAAGTACAGGCAATGGTCGCCGCGCAGCCGGTCGGTGCCGGTGTGGGCATGCACATCGGCGGGCAGGGCGAAGAGCTGGCCAATTCCGCGCGCTCGCTGATCTTCGCCTTCGGCCTGGCCATCTTCCTGGTCTATCTGGTGATGGCCTCGCAGTTCGAATCGCTGCTGCATCCGTTTGTCATCCTGTTCACCATCCCGCTGGCGCTGGTCGGTGCGATCCTGGCACTGATGCTCACCGGCAAGCCGATCTCGGTGGTGGTGTTCATTGGTCTCATCCTGCTGGTGGGTCTGGTGACCAAGAACGCGATCATCCTGATCGACAAGGTCAACCAGCTGCGCGAAGCCGGCGTGCCCAAGCAGGAGGCCCTGGTCGAGGGCGCCCGTTCGCGCCTGCGCCCGATCATCATGACCACCCTGTGCACGTTGTTCGGCTTCCTGCCGCTGGCCGTGGCGATGGGCGAGGGTGCCGAGGTGCGCGCACCGATGGCCATCACCGTGATCGGCGGCCTGCTGGTGTCCACCCTGCTGACTCTGGTGGTGATTCCGGTCGTATACGACCTGCTCGACCGTCGCGGCGATGCCTACTACCGCGAACGCGGCCGCCACCTCACGCGGGCACCGCGCGGCCATGCCGCCGGCAGCGCACAGGAGCCGGCATGAGCGTCGCCGAGTTCTCCATCCGTCGTCCCATCACCACCATCATGTGTTTCGTGTCGTTGGCGGTGGTGGGGCTGATCGCCTCGTTCCGGTTGCCGCTGGAGGCACTGCCGGACATCTCCGCCCCGTTCCTGTTCGTCCAGGTGCCTTACACCGGTTCCACCCCGGAAGAGGTGGAGCGCAACATCATCCGCCCGACCGAAGAAGCGCTGGCGACGATGACCGGAATCAAGCGCATGCGCTCCTCGGCCACCTCCGAGGGCGCGAGCATCTTCATCGAGTTCACCGACTGGGATCGCGACATCGCCATCGCGGCCTCCGATGCGCGCGAGCGGATCGACGCGATCCGCACCGACCTGCCGGACGACCTGCAACGCTACAACGTGTTCAAGTGGTCCAGCAGCGACGACCCGGTGTTGAAGGTGCGCCTGGCCAGTACCTCGGACCTGACCGGCGCGTACGACATGCTCGACCGCGAGTTCAAGCGGCGTCTGGAGCGCATTCCCGGCGTCGCCCGCGTCAATATTTCCGGCGCGCCCCCCAATGAAGTCGAGATCGCGATCAGTCCCGACCGTCTGACCGCGCACAACCTGAGCATCAACGACCTCAGCGACCGCCTGCGCACGCTGAACTTCTCGATCTCGGCCGGGCAGATCGACGACAACGGCCAGCGCGTGCGCATCCAACCGGTCGGCGAGATCACCGACCTGCAGGAACTGCGCGATCTGGTGATCGACACCAAGGGCCTGCGCCTGGGTGACATCGCCGAGGTACGCCTGAAGCCGACACGGATGAACTTTGGCCGACGACTGGATGGCAATCCCGCCATCGGCCTGGACATCTACAAGGAGCGCAGCGCCAACCTGGTGGAAGTGTCGCGCGCGGCGTTGGCCGAAGTGGAAGCGATCCGCAGCCAGTCATCGATGCGCGATGTGCAGGTCAAGGTGATCGACAACCAGGGCAAGATGGTCACCTCCTCGCTGCTGGAGCTGGCCGAGGCCGGTGCGGTGGGCCTGCTGCTGTCGGTGACGGTGCTGTTCTTCTTCCTGCGCCACTGGCCCTCCACGCTGATGGTCACCCTGGCCATTCCGATCTGTTTCGTGATCACCCTGGGCTTCATGTACTTCGCGGGGGTCACCCTCAACATCCTCACCATGATGGGCCTGCTGCTGGCAGTGGGCATGCTGGTGGACAATGCCGTGGTCGTGGTGGAAAGCATCTACCAGGAACGCGAGCGCATGCCCGACCAGCCGGTGCTTGCCTCGATCATCGGCACCCGCAACGTGGCCATCGCGCTGAGCGCCGGCACCTTGTGCCACTGCATCGTGTTCGTGCCGAACCTGTTCGGCGAAACCAACAACATCAGCATCTTCATGGCGCAGATCGCGATCACCATCTCGGTGTCGCTGCTGGCCTCGTGGCTGGTCGCGGTCAGCCTGATCCCGATGCTGTCGGCGCGCATGAAGACGCCCAAGCTGGTGCATTCGGAGACCGGCGTGATCGCACGCCTGCAGCGACGCTATGCGCGCATCCTGCAGTGGACGCTGGAGCACCGCGGCTGGAGCGTGTTCGGCATCTTCCTGGTGGTGCTGATCAGCCTGGTGCCGATGAAACTCACCAAGATCGACATGTTCGGCGGCGAAGGCGGCAAGGACATCTTCATCGGGTACAACTGGAAGGGCGCCTACACCTACGTCCAGATGTCCGAGGAAGTGGCGCGGGTGGAGCGCTACCTCGACGAGAACCGCGAGAAGCTCCACATCACCCAGGTGTACTCCTGGTATAGCGAGCAGGAAGGCAGCAGCACCACGGTGACCTTCGATACCGAACATGCCGACAACCTGCCTGCGGTGCAGGAACTGCTGCGCAAGGGCCTGCCGCGTTCAGCACGTGCGGATTACGTCGTCGGCAACCAGGGCGGCGATGGCGGCGGTGGCGGCAATCAGTCGGTGCAGGTCCAGCTGGTGGGTGATTCGACCAAGATGCTCCAGGAGATCGGCGAGGAAGTGCTGCCCCTGCTGGCCCAGCGCACAGAGCTGCGCGATGTGCGCATCGACAACGGCGAGAAGGGCAGCGAACTGGCCATCCATGTTGACCGCGAGCGTGCGGCCGCCTTCGGCTTCAATGCCGAGCAGGTGGCGAGCTTTGTCGGCCTGGCGCTGCGCGGCGCCCCCATGCGCGAGTTCCGTCGCGGCGATACCGAAGTGCCGGTGTGGGTGCGCTTTGCCGGTGCCGAGCAGAGCAGTCCCGAAGACCTGGCCAGCTTCACCGTTCGCACCGGTGACGGCCGCTCGGTGCCGCTGCTGAGCCTGGTCGATGTGACGGTCAAGCCGACCGCGACCCAGATCGGCCGCACCAACCGCCAGACCACGCTGACCATCAAGGCGAACCTTGCCGAGAAGGTCACGGTGCCCGAAGGGCGCAAGGCGATGGAGGAGGTGCTCAAGCCCATGAGCTTCCCGGCCGGCTACACCTTCACCTTCGATGGCGGCGACTACGGTGATGACAACGAGGCGATGCAGCAGATGATGTTCAACCTGCTGATCGCACTGGTGATGATCTACGTGGTGATGGCGGCGGTGTTCGAGTCGCTGCTGTTCCCGGCGGCGATCATGAGCGGCGTGCTGTTCTCGATCTTCGGTGTGTTCTGGCTGTTCTGGTTGACCGGCACCTCGTTCGGAATCATGTCCTTCATCGGCATCCTGGTTCTGATGGGCGTGGTGGTGAACAACGGCATTGTGATGATCGAGCACATCAACAACCTGCGCCGGCGCGGGGCAGGGCGCACGCTGGCGCTGGTGGAGGGCTCGCGTGAGCGCCTGCGACCGATCATGATGACGATGGGTACGGCGATTCTGGCCATGATTCCGATCTCGCTGACCGACACGCAGCTGCTCGGCAACGGCCCGCCGTACTACCCGATGGCACGTGCCATTGCCGGTGGACTGGCGTTCTCCACGGTGGTCAGCCTGCTGTTCCTGCCGACCATCTACGCGATCCTGGACGACCTGAGCAGCGCGGTTGCAGGCCTCGTGCGGCGGGCGAGGGGATTGCCGCCGAAGGGCAGCGATGCGGTGATCGAAGCGGCGTGATGCCACGGGGTGCCGGCCGTTGGCCGGCCCCCCGAAAAACAACGGCAGCCGACCAACGCTCGGCTCTACCTCGCGGTGGCGGTCAGCCGCCGACCTTGTGCCACACCTGGAACCCGGTCAGCCACAGGCCCAGCATGCTGCCGATGTTGGTCAGCATGAAGGTGAGCACCACCCGGGTAACGCGGTTGCGGTACCAGCCCTTGAGGCTCTGGGCGTCATCGCGGAGCTTGAGGAAGTCCTCATACGCCGGCTTGCGCAGGCGCGCTTCGACCAGGGCCGAGAACGCGCCGGTGGGGATGCTCAGGCGGAACGGCTTGAACGGAGCGACCACGATCGCCGTCAGGATGCTCAACGGATGGCTCCCCGCCAACAGACAGCCCAGGCCGGCCAGGCCGCCGGTGTACATCGCCCACGTCGCGAGCAGCTCGGTACCCACGCCCAAGCCGCCCCGGTAGAAGCCAACGGCGATGCCGGTCAGCACGATCGCCAGGATGGTCAGGGTGATCCAGGGGATGTTGCGCTTCTTCGGCACCTCTTCCAGCGACGCACGCAGCGGGCCCGGCGCGTCGGTATCGTTTTCCAGGTACCGCGCCAGTCCGGCCAGGTGACCGGCACCGACAACGGCCAGCACGTTGCGCTGCTCTGGATCGTGGGTCTCGCGCAGGCGGGTGGCCATGTAGCGGTCACGCTCGCCGATGATGGTTTCGTACAGCGCCGGGCTTTCGCTGGCGAACTCGCCGAAGCTGGCTTCGAGCATGTCGCCCTGCTTGAGCTTTTCGATCTCGTCCTCGCCCACGTCCTCGGAGGCGAACAGGCCGGCCCCCAGGCCCATAACGAGCTTGATCTTGCCGAAGAAACCCAGCCGCTGCGAGGCGCGCTTGAAGGTCAGGCCGACCTCGCGGTCGATCAGGTGCACCGGCAGGTGCCGCTCGTTCGCCAGGGCGACCGCCCGCTTGAGCTCCGCGCCCGGTTCGATGCCCAGCTGCTCCGCCAGGCGTCGCTGGTAGGCGGCCAGGGCCAGGTTGGCCGCGAACAGCGCCACACGCCCCTTGCGGATCACCTCGACCAGATCCAGCTTGGCCAGCGCATCGGGGTTGGTCAGCGCCTGCAGGCGCTGCGCGTCCAGCTCCACGGCCACCGCATCGAAGCGGCCGCTGCCGATCGCGCGCTCGACCGCGTCCACACTGGCCTGGGAGACGTGCGCGGTGCCGAGCAGGGTATAGCGCACGCCGTCGCGTTCGACCACGCGCACGGGTTGGCCGGCGAACAGTGTGTCGCCGGTGTCGTCGATCTGGGTATCAGTCATCGCATCATTCATTCGAAGGGGCGCTGTCGGCACCATCGCCGAGCGCGCGTTGCATCTGGACGGTGTCCAGCCAGCGGCCATGCTTGCGGCCGAGGCCGCGGAAAACGCCGACGGTGTGGAAGCCGAAGCGTTCGTGCAGTTTGATCGAGGCGGTGTTCGACGGCTCGCCGATCACCGCCACCATCTGGCGATAGCCGCGCGCCACGCACGCGTCGATCAGACCCTGCATGAGGGCCGTGCCGACCCCGTGTCCCTGGAACGCGGCATCCACGTAGACCGAATTCTCCACGGTCCACTGGTAGGCGATGCGGCCGCGGTAGGTGTTGGCATACGCGTAGCCGGCAACCCGGCCATCGACCTCTGCAACGAGGTACGGGAAGCCGCGCGACACGATGTCATGCATGCGTCGCTGCATCTCCGCCATGTCCGGTACGTCGTACTCGTAGGTATTGACGAAGTCGGTCACTTCCACCGCGTAGATGGCGGTGATGGCCGGGATATCGGCAACGTTGGCGTCGCGCAGCAGCACGGTCACGGTCACGGGTCAGAGGCCTGGGCGGTCAGTCGATGTAACGCTTGAGCAGGTCGCCGTAGGCGTCGATGCGGCGGTCACGCAGGAACGGCCAGATCCGACGGACATGCTCGCTGCGCTGCAGGTCCACGTCGCAGATCAGCACGGTCGGGTCGGTGCCGGCCTCGGCGATGAACTCGCCCTGCGGGCCGAGCACATGGCTGTTGCCCCAGAACCGGATGCCCGAGGCGCCCAGCGGCGAGGCCTCGTGGCCGACGCGGTTGCAGCTCAGCACCGGCACGCCGTTGGCGACGGCATGGCCGCGGTGGCTCAGCACCCACGCGTCACGCTGGCGGGTCTGTTCGTCCTGCTGGTCATCCGGGTCCCAGCCGATCGCGGTGGGGTAGAGCAGCAGCTCGGCGCCGGCCAGCGCCATCAGGCGCGCCGCTTCCGGATACCACTGGTCCCAGCACACGAGCACGCCCAGGCGGCCCACCGAGGTGTCGATCGGCTTGAAGCCGATGTCGCCGGGGGTGAAGTAGAACTTTTCGTAGAAACCCGGATCGTCCGGGATGTGCATCTTGCGGTACTTGCCCAGCAGCGTGCCGTCCTTTTCGAAGACGACGGCCGTGTTGTGATAGAGGCCGGCGGCGCGGCGCTCGAACAGCGAACCGACGATGACGACGCCATGCTTTTTCGCCAATGCGCCCAGACGTTCGGTGCTGGGGCCGGGGATGGGTTCGGCCAGGTCGAATTCATCGACCGATTCGTGCTGGCAGAAGTACGCGCCGTTGTGCAGTTCCTGCAGCAGGATCAGCTTGGCACCCTGGGCGGCCGCTTCAGCCACGCGCGTCTCGATCACGGCCAGATTGGCGGCCGCGTCACCGTGGTTGCGCTCCTGGATCAGGGCGACGGAAAGGGTGTGGCGTGAGCTCATCCGGGGCGGGTCCTGCAGGGGGAAAACCGCAGTTTATCGCGGATGGGTGCACGCGGCGTGCTGGGCGCTAAATGCGCGGCGATGGCATGGTGCCAGCCCGGCGAGCGCGCGGCCCCCCGTGCGTTGCCGAAAACAAAAAGCGCCGGGCAAAAGCCCGGCGCCAGGTGGTGCGTCGACCAGGGGGGGGCGTTACGCCAGCAACCCTTCCGGCAACTGCATGGTGATGCAATGCAGGCTGCCGTTCTGCCAGATCAGCGAGCGGCAGGGGACCTGCACGATCTCGTGGTTCGGGTAGGCCTCGGCCAGGACGTCGCGTGCGGCGTTGTCGGCCACGTCGCCGTAGGCCGGCATCAGCACCGCCCCATTGAGGATCAGGTAGTTTGCGTAGGATGCCGCCAGCCGGCGGCCCTCGTCGATCACCGGGCGGGCCCACGGCAGCGGGAACAGGCGGTACGGCGCGCCGTCGGCGGTGCGCAGCGCGGCCAGTTCGTCGCCCATCGCCTGGAGTTCGGCGAAGTGCGAGTCGCTGCTGTCGTCGCAGGCCTGGTAGACGATGCTGTCCACCGAGGCGAAGCGGGCCAGGGTGTCGATATGGGCGTCGGTGTCGTCGCCCTCCAGATAGCCGTGGTCCAGCCACAGCACCCGGTCCTGCGCCAGCCAGGTTGCCAGATCGGCGCTGAGCGAGGCGCGGTCGCGGTCCGGATGGCGTTCGTGCAGGCACTGCCAGGTGGTCAGCAGCGTGCCGGCGCCATCGGTTTCGATGCCACCGCCTTCCAGCGCGAACGGAATGCTCTGCAGTTCCGCATTGGCGAACAGCCCGGCGCCATGCAGCACGCCCACCAGCTGATCGTCCAGGCTGGCGTCGAACTTGCCGCCCCAGCCGGTGAAGCGGAAGTCGAGCAGGCGGAAACCGCCATCGGCACGCGTGAGCGTGATCGGGCCGGAATCGCGCAGCCAGGTGTCGTCGTACTGCGCGGTGACGAACCGGACGCGGTCCATGTCGATGCGGTTGGAGCGCAGGCGCGCGTCGGCGTAGGCCTCCAGGTCATCGTCGGCAACGATGATCACCACCGGCTGGAAACGGGTGATGGCTGCCACCAGGGCGATGTAGGTGTCCTCGACGTCGCCCAGGCGGTCGGCCCAGTCGGTTTCGGCGTGGGGCCAGGCAATCAGGATGGCGGACTGGGGTTCCCATTCGGCCGGAAAGCGGAGCGTGTCGTTCATGATCTCGGTGCGATGGCCCGCCGGGCGGCGGGCAGTGGGAGGGTCAGCGGATCGGCGGTTTGGGCCCGATCTCATTGGCGTCGGCCTGGTTGGCAACCACATCGATCACCTTCTGCTTCTCGAAGTAGACGGTGAACTGCGGGTACACCCAGCGGTGGATGGTCGGCCACTGGCGCTTCTGCCCGCCGCGCGGCTCCAGGCGTTCACCCGGATCGCCGAACTGCGACTGGACCTGCTGCATGCTCTGGCCGCGCACGGGCAGGGTCACGGCGGGCTTCTCGCGGCTGCGGTCGATCAGCAGGGTGTCGGCATGCACGCTGGAACAGGCCAGCAGGGCCAGCAGCGGCAGGGTGGTCAGGTAACGTTTCATCTCGATCTACTCCCCAGTGGTCAAGAAAAAAGAAGGTGTCGCGGCCAGCGGCCGCGCCCCACCCGCCGATTACAGCAAAAACGGCAACAAAAAACCGCCCGGAGGCGGCTTTTTGTTCAGGCAGGTCGCGACCCGTGCGGGTGCGACTTCCTTCGGCTCAGCGCTGGCGAGCCTTGAAACGCGGGTTCGACTTGCAGATCACGAAGATCTTGCCACGGCGGCGAACGACCTTGCAGTCACGGTGACGGGACTTGGCCGACTTCAGGGAAGACAGGACTTTCATTGCATACCTCGGCGTAAACGTTGGATTCGGTTGGAGCGCGGCCGCGATATGCAGATGACAATCGGCAGGTGACGCTCGTTCAAGCCCGCCATTCTACCGGTCTTTTTTCCATCCTTTCAAGTGGTTGCACGAAAAAGGTCTCGGGCGGGGCCGGGCAGGGGCTAGAATGGCCCGTCAAAATCACCGGGAAACCCATGAACCAGCTTCCTTCCGTGCTCACCATCGACGGCCCGTCCGGGGCCGGCAAGGGGACCGTCAGCCGCATTGTCGCACGCCGGCTGGGGTGGCATTACCTCGATTCGGGCGCCCTGTACCGCGCCGTGGGCGTGGCGGCCAGCTGGGCCGATATCGACACATCCGACGCCTCCGCGCTGGTCCGGTGCACGTTCGATACCCATGTCCGTTTCGTCGAATCGGCCGATGGCGGGCTGCGCGTGCTGGTCAACGATACCGATGCCACCGACGAGCTGCGCCTGGAGACCACCGGCGCCCTGGCGTCGGCCATTGCGGCCATTCCGGAGGTCCGGGCCGCCCTGAAGGAGCGCCAGCGCGCATTCAGGATCGAGCCGGGTCTGGTTGCCGACGGTCGCGACATGGGTACGGTCATCTTCCCGGATGCCCCATTCAAGGTCTTTTTGACCGCCAGCGCCGAGGAGCGGGCGGAGCGGCGGCATAAGCAGTTGAAAGACAAGGGGGTTTCTGTTAACTTTGAAGACCTCCTGCGCGAGATCATGGCCCGCGACGCCCGTGATGCACAGCGCACAGTGGCGCCCCTGAAGCCGGCAGACGATGCCGTCATCATCGACACCAGTGGTATCGGCATCGACGCCGTCGTTGCCAAGGTACTGGATCTGCTTCCGGTTTCGGGTGCCTGATCCGTTGTAAGGAGGGTCGTCAGTCCATCGACGGCAGTCGCACTACTGCAAGGCAACAACAGCTCCGTCCCGCAATGATGCGTGGCGGTTTTCCTACTTAACACACGACCTGCGTTTCCGGGGTCGACCAACAGGCGGGCAGTAAACGGAACCCTTGCGGGGACCAATGCCCATGTGTCCAACAGAGTAAATCTAATGACCGAATCATTTGCCGAACTGTTCGAAGCCAGTCAGGCCAATCTGGCCAAGCTGAAGCCGGGCGCCATCGTCAGCGGTGTTGTCGTTGAAGTCCGCGGCGACGTCGTGGTGATCAACGCCGGCCTGAAGTCCGAAGGCATCGTGCCGATCGAACAGTTCCGTAACGACGCTGGCGAGATCGATGTTGCCGAAGGCGACGTCGTCAAGGTCGCCCTCGACTCGATCGAGAACGGCTTCGGTGAAACCGTCCTGTCGCGCGAGAAGGCCAAGCGCGCGATGGTGTGGGACGAGCTGGAAGAAGCGTTGGAAAAGAACGAAACCATCACCGGCCGCATCAGCGGCAAGGTCAAGGGTGGTTTCACCGTGGACATCAAGGATGTCCGCGCGTTCCTGCCCGGTTCGCTGGTGGATGTGCGCCCGGTGCGCGACCCGGCCTACCTGGAAGGCAAGGAGCTGGAATTCAAGCTCATCAAGCTGGACCGCAAGCGTAACAACGTCGTGGTCTCGCGTCGTGCAGTCGTCGAAAGCGAGCACTCGGAAGAGCGCGAGCAGCTGATGGACAAGCTGCAGGAAGGCGCGATCCTGAAGGGTGTCGTCAAGAACCTGACCGATTACGGCGCGTTCGTGGACCTGGGCGGTATCGACGGCCTGCTGCACATCACCGACATGGCCTGGAAGCGCGTGCGCCACCCGTCCGAAGTCGTGAACGTCGGCGACGAGCTGGACGTGCGCGTGCTGAAGTTCGACCGCGAGCGCAACCGCGTTTCGCTGGGTCTGAAGCAGCTGGGCGAGGATCCGTGGGACAACATCGCCCGTCGTTACCCGGCCAACAGCCGCGTCTTCGGCAAGGTCTCCAACGTCACCGATTACGGCGCGTTCGTCGAGATCGAGCCGGGCGTCGAAGGCCTGGTGCACGTTTCGGAAATGGATTGGACCAACAAGAACGTCAACCCGTCCAAGGTTGTGCAGGTCGGTGACGAAGTCGAAGTCATGGTTCTGGATGTCGACGAGGAGCGTCGCCGCATCTCGCTGGGCATGAAGCAGGTTGCCGCCAATCCGTGGGAAACCTTCGCTGCCATCCACAAGAAGGGTGACAAGGTGTCGGGCCAGATCAAGTCGATCACCGACTTCGGCATCTTCATCGGCCTGGACGGCGGTATCGACGGCCTGGTGCACCTGTCGGACATCAGCTGGAACACCACCGGCGAAGACGTGGTCCGCAACTTCAAGAAGGGCGACACCCTGGACGCAGTGGTCCTGGCCGTCGATCCGGAACGCGAGCGCATCAGCCTGGGCGTCAAGCAGCTGGAGCAGGATCCGTTCGGCCAGTACATGGCGGCCAATCCGAAGGGTTCCAAGGTCGAAGGCGTGGTCAAGGAAGTGGACGCCAAGGGCGCTACCATCGAACTGGCTGACGGCATCGAAGGCTACGTGTCCGCTCGCGACGTTGCGAACGAGCGCGTTGACGACGCGACCCAGTTCCTGAAGGTCGGCGACAAGGTCGAAGCCAAGTTCGTGGGCATGGACCGCAAGGGCCGTACCCTGCAGCTGTCGATCAAGGCCAAGGACGACGCGGAAATGCGCGAAGTGCTGGAGGAATACCAGTCCGCTTCGGGTGGCACGACCCAGCTCGGCGCGCTGCTGCGCGCACAGCTGAACGGCAACAAGTCCGAGTAATTGGTCTTACCCGTTGCAGTAGTTTCCTGGACGGCCCGGACTTTTGTCCGGGCCGTTTCAGGGTCTGGTTTCCTCCCCAAGAGCCCGTAATGACCAAATCCGAGCTGATCGAAATCCTGGCGCGCCGACAGGCGCATTTGAAGTCGGACGATGTCGATCTGGCGGTGAAGTCGTTGCTGGAAATGATGGGCGGGGCGCTGGCCGGCGGTGATCGGATCGAGATCCGCGGGTTCGGCAGTTTTTCGTTGCACTACCGGCCGCCGCGCCTCGGGCGCAACCCCAAGACGGGGGAGTCGGTGGCATTGCCGGGCAAGCATGTCCCGCATTTCAAGCCGGGCAAGGAGTTGCGCGAGCGCGTCAGCGCCGTCGTACCGCTGGAAAGCGATCCTGCCTGAGCCGTCGCGTCCGTATCCCGGATGCATGTTTTCCGCCGTGTTGGCTGGTAGAGCGGAGTGCTAGTCCGCTACTCTTGAGGCCTTCCGGAACTGGAGCTGGTACATGAATATCGTACGTCTACTGGTCCTGCTGGCGGTTCTGGTGGTCGGGCTCATTGTCGGCGCGCTCAATTCGCAGCCGATCGCCATCAGCTTGGGCTTCACCCAGATCGCCACGACCACCGGCCTGGCCATCATCATTTCGCTGCTGTCCGGTGCCCTGATCGGCGGTGCCCTGGTCCTGGCCAGCATGGTCATCCCGCTGTATTCCAAACTGCGCAAGGCGCAGAAGGCTGCCCCCGTGGTGGTCGCCACACCTCCTCCTTCTTCTACTTTCGACGGACGCTGAGCGCCGATGGAATTTGTCTCCGAGTGGTTCTGGTTCTTCCTGTGTCTGCCGTTGGCGGCGCTGTCGGGCTGGGTGATCGGCCGGCGCGGTGGCCAGCGTCATGGCGACAACCAGGTCAGCCGGCTCTCCAGCACCTACTTCCGTGGCCTGAACTACCTGCTCAATGAACAGCCGGACAAGGCGATCGAGCTGTTCCTGCACATCGCCGAGCTGGACAAGGAAACCTTCGAGACCCAGGTCGCGTTGGGCCATCTGTTCCGCCGCCGTGGCGAGGTGGACCGTGCGATCCGCCTGCACCAGGGGCTGGTCAACCGCAGCGACCTCAGCGATGCACAGCGCGTCCAGGCGCTCCTTGCCCTGGGCGAGGACTACATGAAGTCCGGCCTGCTCGACCGTGCCGAAACCGTGTTCACCGAGTTGGCCCAGATCGACCAGCGCGCCCCGCAGGCGCTCAAGCACCTGATCGGCATCTACCAGGCCGAACGCGACTGGGAAAAGGCGATCGACAACGCCAGCCGCTTCGAGGAAGTCACTGGCGAGCCGATGGGCAAGCTGATCGGCCAGTTCGAGTGCGAACTGGCCGAGCGCTATCGCGGCGCCGACCGCGTGGACGACGCGCGGGCGGCCATCGCACGTGCCTACCAGGCCGATGCCATGTCGGTGCGTGCCGGCATCATCGAAGGCCGCCTGGAGTCCGACGTCGGGCATCACGAAGCGGCGGTCAGGGCGTTCGAGCGTGCCGCGCGCAACGACCCGGACTACCTGCCCGAACTGTTGCCGGCCCTGATGCAGAACTACCGCAAGGTCGGCGACCTGGCCGGCGCGCGCGCGTTCCTGTCGGAGATGACCGAGCACTACCGCGGCATCGCGCCCGTGCTGGCCCTGACCCAGCTGATGGAAGAGCAGGAAGGCGTGGCACCCGCGCGCGCCTACCTGGGCCGCCAGCTCAAGGACCGCCCGTCGGTCCGCGGCGAATCGGCGCTGATCGATCTCACCCTGGCCGATGGCGCCGATGCGACGGCCACGCTGCACGACCTCAAACACATCACCGACCAGTTGCTGGTCCGCAATCCGGCCTATCGCTGCACGCGCTGCGGCTTCGGCGCGCGGACGCACCACTGGCAATGCCCCAGCTGCAAGGAGTGGGGTACGGTCAAGCCGCTGCTGAACTACGCGGTGCTGTAAGTGGTGATCCCCTGGATCTGGCTGGCCGGCCTGGTGGCGGTCATGGCCCTCTCTGCGGCCCTGACCGGGTGCGCGCGCCGGTACGCCCTGCGCCGCAACCTGATGGATCAGCCGGGCGAACGGCGCAGCCACGGCGTCGCCACGCCCCGCGGTGGCGGCATCGCGATCGTGGCCACGCTGCTGTTGGCCTGCCTGGCGGCGGCGCTGATCTGGCCGTCCGCCGCCAAGGCGCTGCTGGTGTTCGCCATCGGGCTGGGGATGGTGGCGGGGATTGGCTGGTGGGACGACCACCACCCGCTGCCCGCCCTGCGTCGCCTGCTGGTGCATCTGGTCGCATCCGCGCTGCTGGCCGGTCTGGTCTGGCAGGTCACGGGCAATCTGGTGCAGTCGGTTCTGGCCCTGCTGTTCACGGTGTCGCTGGTCAACATCTGGAATTTCATGGATGGGATCAACGGCATTGCGACCACGCAGGCGATCCTGGCCGCGATGGCCTTTGCCCTCGTGCTGCCGTCGCCGTTCGGTCTGGCCGGCGTCGTGCTTGGCCTGGCCTGCCTGGGCTTCCTGCCGTTCAATTTCCCGCAGGCCCGCATCTTCATGGGCGATGTCGGCAGCGGCGCGCTTGGCTATGCCGTCGCGGCGCTGGTATGCCTGACGAGCGTGGTGACCGACATCCAGTGGGTGTTGCTGCTGGTGCCGCTGACCGGGTTCCTTGTGGACGCCGGCTTCACACTGTTGTCGCGCATGCTGTCGGGGCAGCGTTGGACGCAACCCCACACACAACACCTGTACCAGCGGATGGTGAAAAGTGGCGCAAGCCACAGTTTCACCACCGGTATGTACTTTGTTTTTGGTTTATTCAGTGTCGCGGTGTTTAATGCTTGCACACATTTGCAGCCGAGGTGGGAGGCTGCCGTGGCTGTCGCGTGGATGATCCTCGCGACCGGCCTTTGGCTACTCCTGCGCAAGGGAATGCGCCTTTAGAAGGACTGTGCTTTTTATGACGCCTTGGCAGGACCGTTTTACCGGCTTGATTCCGCGGGCCGCCATCGTCGCCCACGATCTGTTCATGGTCTGGGCGTGTTGGCAACTGCTGCATGCCGGCCGTTACTCCATGCTTCCCGATGCACCGGCCCTGCCGCTGTGGAACATCGACACCTCGCTGGTGTTGGTGATCCAGGCGGTGGTGTTCTGGCGCGTGGGCCTGTATCGCGGCCTCTGGCGCTTTGCCAGCGTGGCCGATCTGCTCAACATCTTCAAAGCCAGCTTCATCGGTCTGCTGGCCATCGTGGTGGCGCTGGCCTACAAGCGCTTCAATGGCGTGCCGATGTCGGTGCTGGTGATCTATCCGTTCGCCCTGTCGGCGCTGCTTGGCGCGCCGCGCCTGCTGTACCGTGCATGGAAGGACTACCAGGCGCTGCAGTCGGACGCCAGTGCGCGCCGGGTGCTGATCCTGGGCGCGGGGCAGGCGGCCGAAGCCCTGGTCCGTGACCTGCGCCGGTCCGGCGATTTCCATCCGGTCGGGCTGCTTGATGACGCGCCCCACCTGCAGGGCGCCAAGCTGCAGGGCCTGCCGATCCTCGGCACCTTGGACGATGCGCCGGCCGTGGTCCGTGAGACCGCCGCCAAGCTGCTGGTGATCGCCATTCCCTCGCTGGATGCGGTCGGCATGCAGCGCGTGGTGGCCCTGTGCGAAAGCACTGGCGTGCCGTTCCGGATGGTACCCAAGCTCAACGACATCCTGCTGGGCCATTCATTGCCCGGGCAGCTCAAGGAGGTGGCGATCGAGGACCTGCTCGGCCGCAAGCCGATCCTGCCGGACTGGGCTCTGATCCGTGGCTGGCTGGGCGGTCGTACCGTGCTGGTCACCGGCGCGGGTGGCTCCATCGGCTCGGAATTGTGCCGCCAGTGCGCGCGCCACGGCGCTGGCCGCATCGTGCTGCTGGAAATGAGCGAACTGCTGCTGCTGACCATCGAGGCCGAGCTCAAGCGCAGCTTCCCCGATCTGGACGTGGAGGCCGTGCTGGGTGACTGCGGTGATCCGGCGGTGATCCGCCATGCCCTGTCGCTTTCGCACGTGGACGCGGTTTTCCATGCTGCCGCCTACAAGCAGGTGCCGGTGCTGGAGCGTCAGCTGCGCGAGGCAGTGCGCAATAACATCCTGTCCACCGAAACGGTCGCGCGCGCCTGCGTCGAGGCCCGGATCGAGCACTTTGTGTTCATCTCCACGGACAAGGCGGTCGATCCGGTCAATGCGCTGGGCGCCAGCAAGCGCTACGCGGAGATGATCTGCCAGAGCCTGGATCAGAAGACCAACCACACCCGTTTCGTGACCGTGCGCTTCGGCAACGTGCTGGCCTCGGCCGGCAGTGTGGTTCCGGTGTTCCGCGAGCAGATCCTCAAGGGTGGCCCGGTGACCGTGACCGACCCGGAAGTCACGCGCTACTTCATGACCATTCCCGAGGCCTGCCAGTTGATCCTGCAGGCGGCCGCCTCGGCGTCGCATGGCGCGATCTACACCTTGGACATGGGCGAGCCGGTGCCGATCCGCGTGCTCGCCGAGCAGATGATCCGTCTGGCCGGCAAGCAGCCGTACAAGGACATCGCCATCATCTATACCGGGCTGCGTCCGGGCGAGAAGCTGCACGAGACGCTGTTCTACTCGGACGAGGACTACCGTCCCACGGCGCACCCCAAGATCCTGGAAGCCGGTGTGCGCAGCTTCGCGCGCGAGCAGGTGCTGGGCAACGTGCCCAAGCTGCGCGAGGCCATCGCCACCTACGACACCGATGCGATCAACAGCATCCTGTTTGCGACCATGCCCGAGTTCGCGCCATTGCCACAGGACGATAACGTCACCTCCGCTACAGTGCTGCCGTTCCCCGCACGAGAGGCCAACAGGCACTGATGAGCAACAAGCGCATTCGCAAGGCGGTATTCCCGGTAGCGGGTCTGGGCACCCGGTTCCTGCCGGCGACCAAGACCGTGCCCAAGGAGATGCTGCCGATCATTGACCGGCCGCTGATCCAGTACGCGGTCGACGAAGCGATCGAAGCAGGGTGCGACACCCTGATCTTCATCACCAACCGCTACAAGCATGCGGTGGCCGACTACTTCGACAAGGCCTACGAACTGGAGCAGAAGCTCGAGCGCGCCGGCAAGAAGGAGCAGTTGGAGCTGGTCCGGCACGTATTGCCGAACGGGGTGCGGGCGATCTTTGTCACCCAGGCCGAAGCGCTGGGCCTGGGGCACGCGGTGCTCTGCGCCAAAGCCATCGTCGGCGACGAGCCGTTCGCTGTCTTGTTGCCCGACGACCTGATCTGGAACCGCGGCGACGGTGCGCTCAAGCAGATGGCCGATGCCAACCAGGCCAGCGGCGCCAGCATCATTGCCGTGGAAGACGTGCCGCACGACAAGACCGGCAGCTACGGCATCGTGGCGACCGACGCCTTCGACGGCCGCCAGGGCCGGATCAGCGCGATCGTGGAGAAGCCCAAGCCTGAGGATGCGCCGAGCGACCTCGCCGTGGTCGGCCGTTATGTGCTGAGCCCGGCGATCTTCGATCTGCTCGAATCCACCGGCACCGGTGCCGGCGGCGAGATCCAGCTGACCGATGCCATCGCCGAGCTGCTCAAGACCGAGCGCGTCGATGCCTATCGGTTCGAGGGCACCCGTTTCGACTGCGGCACCCACCTGGGACTGGTCGAGGCCACCATCCGCTTCGCGCTCAACAACGAGAAGCTGGCTGGCCCCGCCCGCGAAATGCTCAAGAAGGCACTCGCCGACAGCTGACCGGGACACTTGCGTGGCCGACCGCGGGTCGGTACGCAGCAACCCCACGAAGAAGGGCAGCCTCGCGGCTGCCCTTCTGCGTTCTGCCTGGCAACGCCCGGCGTTACAGCGATTCGAAAATGCCTGCTGCACCCATGCCGGTGCCGATGCACATGGTGACCATGCCGTATTTCTGCTGACGACGGCGCAGACCGTGCAGCAGGGTGGCGGTGCGGATCGCACCGGTCGCCCCCAGCGGGTGACCGAGGGCGATGGCGCCGCCCAGCGGGTTGACCTTGGACGGGTCCAGGCCGCAGTCGCGGATGACGGCCAGCGACTGCGCGGCGAACGCTTCGTTGAGCTCGATCCAGTCCAGCTGGTCCTGGGTCAGGCCTGCCTGCCTGAGGGCTTTCGGGATCGCGGCGATCGGGCCGATGCCCATCACTTCCGGGCGCACGCCGGCAACCGAGAAGCTGACGAAGCGGGCCAGCGGCGTGAGGCCATAGTCCTTGACCGCCTGTTCGGAGGCCAGCAGCACCGCACCGGCGCCGTCGCTCATCTGCGACGAGTTGCCGGCGGTGACGGTGCCGCCGAACTGGCCGTTGCGGAACACCGGGCGCAGCTTGGCCAGCCCTTCGGCCGACGAATCCAGGCGCGGGCCTTCGTCGGTGTCGACGATGCGGTCACGGGTGATGATGCGGCGGCCATCGGCCAGGTCCGGCTGGCGGGTGCGTACGTCGTAGGGGCTGATCTCATCCTTGAACTCACCGTTCTGGATGGCGGCGATCGCCTTCTGGTGCGAGGCGAGAGCGAAGGCGTCCTGCTCCTCACGCGACACCTTCCACTCTTCGGCGACCTTCTCGGCAGTGATGCCCATGCCATAGGCGATGGCGACGTGATCGTTGTCGAAGACGCTCGGCGCCATCGCGATCTTGTTGCCCATCATCGGCACCATCGACATCGACTCGGTACCGCCGGCCAGCATCAGGTCGGCATTGCCCAGCCGGATCTGGTCGGCGGCCATCGCCACCGCCTGCAGGCCGGAGGAGCAGAAGCGGTTGACCGTCTGTGCGGCGATGGTGTCCGGCAGGCCGGCCAGCAGCACGCCGATGCGCGCCACGTTCATGCCCTGCTCGGCTTCCGGCATCGCGCAGCCGATGATCGCGTCATCGATGCGGTTGACGTCGATGCCCGGCGCCTGTGCGACCACGGACTTGAGCACGTGGGCAAGCATGTCGTCCGGACGGGTATTGCGGAACACGCCCTTGGGCGCCTTGCCGACCGGGGTGCGGGTGGCGGCGACGATGTAGGCGTCCTGGATTTGCTTGGTCATTGCAGTGATCTCTCGAAATTTTTAGCCGGAGTGCCGACCCGGGGTCGGCACCCACCGTAGACAGGGGGCGCGGTCAATTGCGCAGCGGCTTGCCGGTCTTGAGCATGTGCGCGATGCGGGCCTGGGTCTTTTCCTGCTGGGCCAGTTCGACGAAGTGCTTGCGTTCCAGGGTCAGCAGCCACTCTTCGTCCACCAGCGTGCCGCGGTCGACTTCGCCACCACACAGCACGGTGGCGATGCGCACGGCAATCTCGTAGTCGTAGGGGCTGATGAAACGGCCTTCGAGCATGTTGACCAGCATCATCTTGAACGTTGCGATGCCCACGTCGCCGGCGACCTGGATGCGGCGGGCCGGCATCGGCGGACGGTAGCCGCCTTCGGCCAGCGCCTGCACTTCGGCCTTGGCGATGTACAGCGCTTCGTAGCTGTTGAAGACCACCTTGTCGGTGGCGCGCATCAGGCCCAGCTCCTTGGCGTTGACCGCAGAGTTGGACACCTTGGCCATCGCCACGGTTTCGAAGGTCTTCTTCAGCTCGGCAAAGACATCCCCGCCCGGCCCAGCCGCCTGCGACGCACGCACCGCCAGCTCCTTCAGGCCGCCGCCGGCCGGCAGCAGGCCGACGCCGGCTTCGACCAGGCCGATGTAGCTTTCCAGTGCCGCCACACTCTTGGCGCTGTGCATCTGGAACTCGCAGCCGCCGCCCAGGGCCAGGCCGCGCACGGCGGTCACCACCGGTACCAGCGAGTACTTGATCGCCTGGCTGGTGCGCTGGAAGTTGTGCACCATGTCCTCGAACTGCTCGACCTTGCCGGCCTGCAGCAGACCGAGCGCACCGGCCAGGTCCGCACCGGCGGAGAAGGGTTCCTTCTGCTGCCAGATCACCAGACCCTTGAAGTCCTTCTCGGCGCGCTTGATCGCTTCCTGCAGGCCATCGAGCACGTGGTCGGACACGGTGTTCATCTTGGTCTTGAAGCTGACCACGGCGATGCCGTCGCCGTCGTGCCACATGCGCACGCCGTCATTTTCGAACACGGTCTCGCCCGGGCTGAAGGTTTCGCCCAGCAGCGGGTCCGGGAAGCGCTGACGCTGGTACACCGGCAGCGACGAGCGCGGCAGCTTGGCGTTGCGCGACGGGCTGTAGCTGCCTTCGGCGGCGTGCACGCCATCGCGGCCATCGAACACCCAGTCCGGCAGCGGCGCATTGCTCATGCTCTTGCCGGCCACGATGTCATCGGCAATCCACTGCGCCACCTGCTTCCAGCCGGCAGCCTGCCAGGTTTCGAACGGGCCGAGCGACCAGCCATAGCCCCAGCGGATGGCCAGGTCGACGTCGCGCGCGGTCTCGGCGATGTCGGCCAGGTGGTAGGCGCTGTAGTGGAACAGGTCGCGGAAGGTGGCCCACAGGAACTGCGCCTGCGGGTGCTGGCTTTCGCGCAGCTTGGCGAACTTCTCGGCCGGGTTCCTGATCTTGAGGATGTCGACCACTTCCGGTGCGGCGGTACGGTCGGCCGGGCGGTAGTCCTGCTTCTCCAGGTCCAGCACGACGATGTCCTTGCCGACCTTGCGGAAGATGCCGGCGCCGGTCTTCTGGCCGAGCGCACCCTTGGAAATCAGCGCGTCCAGCCACTTCGGCGAGGCGAAATACTGATGCCACGGATCGTTGGGCAGGGTGTCGCCCATCGTCTTGATGACGTGCGCCATCGTGTCCAGGCCGACCACGTCGGAGGTGCGGTAGGTCGCCGACTTCGGGCGGCCGACCAGCGGGCCGGTCAGGCCATCGACTTCATCGAAACCCAGGCCGAACTGCTGGGTGTGGAAGATCGTGGACAGAATCGAGAAGACGCCGATGCGGTTGCCGATGAAGTTCGGGGTGTCCTTGGCGTACACCACGCCCTTGCCCAGGGTCGTGACCAGGAATGCTTCCAGGCCCTCCAGCACGGCGGCATCGGTGGTGGTGGCCGGGATCAGCTCGGCCAGGTGCATGTAGCGCGGCGGGTTGAAGAAATGCACGCCGCAGAAGCGGTGACGCAGCTGCTCGGGCAGCACATCGGCGAGCTTGTTGATGCCCAGGCCGGAGGTGTTGGAGGCCAGCACGGCGTGATCGGCCACGAACGGAGCGATCTTCCTGTACAGATCCTGCTTCCAGTCCATACGCTCGGCGATGGCCTCGATGATCAGGTCGCAGTCTTTCAGCTGCTCCAGCCCGGTCTCGTAGTTGGCCGGGGTGATCGCCTCGGCGTAGGACTTGCTGGCGAGCGGGGCAGGGCTGAGCTTGCCCAGGTTGCCGATGGCCTTGAGCACGATGCCGTCGGCCGGACCTTCCTTGGCAGGCAGGTCGAAGAGCACGGTATCGACGCCGGCGTTGGTCAGGTGGGCCGCGATCTGGGCACCCATGACACCGGCACCCAACACGGCGGCGCGGCGGACTAGCAGGGAATTGGACATGTCGTTATGCCTTTGTTGGTCTGGCAGCCGGGGAGCGCCCGGCGCTACGGGGTGGAAAGAGGCGTCGTCGAAGCATCGCGGGTTGCGCTGGCGCGGAACCCGGCTTCGGCGAAGTGGATCAGTTCGCGTGCCGCATGGGCACGATGCGCGGCTTCGGTGACACCGGCGGGTCGCTTGATCAGGCCGAAGTCGGCCATCGCGTAGGTCAGCGACCCGGCCAGGAAGTCCAGGCGCCAGTAGAGCTCTTCCTTGCTCAGGCCGGGGACGCAGGCGGCAATCGCCTTGCCGAAGTCGCGCAGGACGTGGCCGTAGTGGTCGGAGAGGAACTTGCGCAGGTTGTCGTTCTTCTCGGCGTAGGCCCGGGCGATCACGCGGACGAACGCGCCGCCGGTCTGGCGGTCCTGGGCCATTGCCAGGGCCGGTTCGACAAAGGCGGCCAGCACCGGGCGCAGTTCACCGGGGGACTCGCGACGGGCCGCCTCCAGCTGCGCCAGGCGGGCGGCGGTCATTTCATCCATGCGACGCCGGAACACCTCGTTGACGAGGTTTTCCTTGGAGCCGAAGTGGTAGTTGACCGCGGCGATGTTGACGTCGGCCTGGCTGGTGACCTGGCGCAGCGAGGTGCCGGCAAAACCGTGCTGGGCGAACAGCTCCTCGGCGGCGCCGAGAATGCGGTCCTTGGTGGAGAAGTGAGCGGGTTTGGCCATGAGGCGGGGCAGGTTCAATCAAACGATTGTTTGATACTAGACCGACGGCCGCACGCTGGCATTGTGCGACGCACAATGGGGGTGGGCATCCGTTCATCCCGGTCAACCCCCTGTCCGGCGACGCCTTTGCCTTTCCACCACGCTGAACGCGACGGGCCGGCCTGTGGTTCAAGGGGGTGCGGGGCGGGGCCCGGCACTACCGCGCCGCCGGGTAACACGTTAGAATCGCCTCACGTATATCAGGCTAAGCCCGCGTTTTGACGCGGGTTTTTTTCATGCTAACCTCGGGCCGATCAGTGGCCCGCCCAACGGAGTACTTCCCATGGCGCTGGAGCGCACCCTTTCCATCATCAAGCCGGACGCCGTCGCCAAGAACGTCATCGGTGAAATCTACGCCCGCTTCGAAAAGGCCGGGCTCAAGGTCGTGGCTGCCAAGTACAAGCAGCTGTCGCGCCGCGAAGCCGAAGGCTTCTACGCCGTGCACCGCGAGCGTCCGTTCTTCAACGCGCTGGTCGAGTTCATGATCTCCGGCCCGGTGATGATCCAGGCGCTGGAAGGCGAGAACGCCGTGCTGGCCCATCGCGACCTGCTGGGCGCCACCAATCCGAAGGAAGCCGCTGCAGGCACCATCCGCGCCGACTTCGCCGAATCCATCGATGCCAATGCCGCCCACGGCTCGGACTCGGTCGAGAACGCCGCGATCGAAATCGCCTACTTCTTCGCCGCGACCGACGTCGTTTCGCGCTGAGAGTGATGCCGTGAACGAGGTCGTACAGCCTACCGCCATCCCATCCGTACTCGTCCCGGGTCCGGCTGTGGCCAAGCAGAACCTGCTCGACCTCGATCGCGAGGGTCTGGAGCGCTTCTTCGCCGAGACCCTCGGCGAAGCGCGCTACCGTGCCCACCAGGTGATGAAGTGGATCCACCACCACTACGTCACCGATTTCGATCAGATGACCGACCTTGGCAAGGCGCTGCGCGCCAAGCTGCAGCAGCATGCCGAGGTCCGCGTTCCCAACATCGTGTTCGACAAGCCCTCCGCCGATGGCACCCACAAGTGGCTGCTGGCGATGGGCACCGATGGCAAGAACGCCATCGAAGCGGTGTATATCCCGGACAAGAACCGCGGCACGCTGTGCGTGTCTTCGCAGGTTGGCTGCGCGCTGAACTGCACCTTCTGTTCGACGGCCACCCAGGGTTTCAACCGCAACCTGTCCACCGCCGAGATCATCGGCCAGGTGTGGGTGGCGGCGCGCCATCTGGGCAATATTCCGCACAAGCAGCGTCGTCTCACCAATGTGGTGATGATGGGCATGGGCGAGCCGTTGATGAATTTCGACAACGTCGTGCGCGCCATGAGCGTGATGCGCGACGATCTGGGCTATGGCCTGGCCAACAAGCGCGTGACCCTGTCGACCTCCGGCCTGGTGCCGCAGATCGACCGGCTGTCGGCCGAAAGCGATGTGTCGCTGGCGGTGTCGCTGCATGCGCCGAACGATGCGCTGCGCGAGACGCTGGTTCCGCTCAACAAGAAGTACCCGATCGTCGACCTGATGGCGTCCTGCGCGCGTTACCTCCGCGCCAACAAGCGCCGTGAGTCGGTGACGTTCGAATACACCCTGATGAAGGGCATCAACGACCAGCCCGAGCATGCGCGTCAGCTGGCGCGGCTGATGCGGCAGTTCGACAATGCCGTGCAGACCTCGCACGCTGGCAAGGTCAATCTGATTCCGTTCAATCCGTTCCCGGGTACCCGCTATGAGCGCTCCGGGGAGACGGAGATCCGCGCGTTCCAGAAGATCCTGCTCGACGCCCAGGTACTGACGATGGTCCGGCGCACCCGCGGCGACGACATCGATGCCGCCTGTGGCCAGCTCAAGGGGCAGGTGATGGATCGCACGCGCCGCCAGGCGGAATTCAACAAGACATTGCTGCAGGACGGGAAAGACCGGGATGCCGCTGCCTGATTGCCGATTGCCAGCCGTTGTTCTCTGCGCGCTGGCATTGGCCGGCTGCGGCAGACATGGCGCCCGACACCCGGCCGGGCAGTTGCCCGTCGCGCCGGTCTATGAAGTCCGCGACGACCCCGCCACCCGCAAGCGGGTCGGCTACCAGGATCAGGTCGTTCTGGCCTCCGAGGCGCTGCGCGCCGGCGGCCTGGATGTGGCCGACAAGAAGGCCCGGGCGGCAGTGAAGATCGACCCGTCGCGTCCCGAGGCGTACATGCTGCTCGCCCAGATCGCCAGCAGCCGGGGCGATGACGTCGCTGCGGGCAGCCACTACCGCAAGGCCGCCGACGTGGCGCCCAGCCGTGGCGACGTCCTGAACAACTATGGTGCCTGGCTGTGCACCCACGGCCAGCCCGCCGCCGCCCTGGAGTGGTTCGATCGAGCCCTGGCCGCCCCCGGGTACGCCACGCCGGCGTCGGCCCTGGCCAATGCCGGGGGGTGCGCACTGGATGCCGGGCAGCCCGAGCGCGCCGAGCGTGACCTCCGCGCCGCGGTACAGCTGGAACCGACCAATGCCTATGCGCTGGAGTCGATGGCCCGCAGCGAGTTCGCCCGCGGGCGTTTTTTCGAGGCCCGGGCCTTCTCGCAACGGCGTCTTGCGGCTGCACCGGCCACACGTTCCGTGTTACAACTTGCCTCACAAATCGAGGTGCAGCTTGGCGACAACGCGGCATCCAGTCGCTATCTGCAGCGAATTCGCAACGAATTTCCGCAGGATGCGGCTCCTAATCCCCGGGGTTGAAGCATTGTGATTGATGACCAGACTGTGAACGCTTTCGACACTGTGACCGGGTCCGGAGCTCGACTCCGCCAGGCGCGCGAAGCGGCCGGACTGACGCTCGAATCGGTGGGTCAGCAACTGCGCATGCCGGTGCAGGTGGTGCGGTCGCTCGAAGAGGAGCAATGGCAGCGCCTGGGCGCGCCGGTGTTCGTCCGTGGCCAGCTGCGCAGCTACGCCCGTCTGCTCAAGGTCGACATCAACGACCTGCTCGAGCAGGCCCATATCGGGCCGGTGGTGCCGCCGCAGCTGGTCAGCCATACGCATACCCCGCGGGCGCGCCGGATCGCCGAGAGCCTCGGTCGCCGGGCGCTCTATGTCGGCATCACCGCCGTGCTGGCCGTGCCGGTGTGGTTTGCCACCCGCGGCCATTTCGACGGGACCGCCAACACCCCCAATACCGCCTCGCTGGATGTCATTCCGGCAGCGGTTCCCGTGGCAGGGGGCGACACGCCGCCCGCCGCGCCGGCCCCGGTCAGCTCGGAACCGCCCAAGCCGGCGGCCCCGTATCTGGCGTCGCTGACCCCCGTGCCGCGTCCGGCCAGTGCGGCCGCGCCGGCCGGCGCATTGACCCTGCAGTTCAAGGGCGACAGCTGGGTCGATATCGCCGCTCCCGATGGCACTACCGTCGAGAAGGCGCTGGTGAAGTCCGGCGAAACCCGCAGCTTCACGCCGGGCCAGGTGGCCCGCATGGTGCTGGGCAACGCGTCGGCGGTCGAGGTTCAGCAGGGCGGCACTATCGTCGACCTTTCGCCGTACCAGCGAGCCAACGTGGCACGCTTTACGGTATCCTCTGACGGCTCCGTGGCTCCGGTTTCACACTGAGTCGCGTTCCCAATCCAATTCAACCAGCTCCTCCTGACGGGCGGGGCGAGAGTACGCATGGCGATCGACGATCTGCTCGACGAGCACGAACAAAGTGAACGCGTCCGCAGCTGGCTGCGGAAGAATGGTCTCAGCATCCTGGCCGGTGTCGCCATTGCGATCGCCGGCATCTGGGGCTGGAACGAATGGCAGGCCCGGCACAGCAACTCGCTGGCCGATGCCAACGTCGCTTACCAGGCTGTGCTCAAGAGCCTGGAAGAAAAGAATCTGGACGAGGCGGCCAAGGGCGTGAAGACGCTTGAAGGCGGCAAGGCCAATATCTATGCGGACCTGGCGGCGTTGCAGCTGGCCAAGGCGCAGGTGGATGCGGGCAAGGACGAGGCCGCCCTGGCGACCCTCCGCGCGATCAGCGCCGACGCCGAGTTCAAGCCGGTGATCGACCAGCGCGTCGCGCGCCTGCTGGTGGCAACCGGCAAAAGCGATGAAGCGATCAAGCTGCTGGGCAGCGCAGCCGACAGCGCCAGCCTGGAGATCCACGGTGACGCGTTGATGGTGCAGGGCAAGCGTGATGCGGCCCGCGAACAGTATGAGAAGGCGCTCAAGACGCTGGACGTGGCAGCGCCGCAGCGGCGTCTGCTGGAAACCAAAGTGATGGATGCCGGTGGCACCGTCACCGATCCTGCGGAGTCGGTGTAATGAACCAGATGGTCATGATCAAGCGCGTTGCCACGGTAGTCCTGCTGGGTGTGGCCCTGTCGGGCTGCTCCACCGTCAAGGGCTGGTTCGCCGGCAAGGACGCGGCGGCCAAGAAGGCGCTGGAACCGGCGGAACTGGTGAAGTTCGAGCCGACCGTCAAGGTCGACAAGCTGTGGTCGGTCAACGTGGGCAAGGGCGAGAAGCGCATCGGCGTCCGCCAGGGCCCGGTGGTTGCCGATGGTCGGGTCTACGCGGCCGCCATTTCCGGTGGCGTGCATGCGATCGATCTGCAGACCGGCAAGAAGGTCTGGACCTACGAGCCGGCCAAGGAAAAGAAGAAGCCCAAGCTGCGCCTGTCTGGCGGCCCGGGTGTCGGCGAAGGCCTGGTGGTGATCGGCACGCTGGACGGCCAGGTGATCGCGCTGGACGCCAACGATGGCAGCGAGAAGTGGCGCGCCAAGGTGCCGGGTGAAGTGATTTCCGCGCCGGCCGTGGGCCAGGGCATGGTGTTTGTGCGCAGCAACGATGGCCGCGTGACCGCCCTGGATGCCGGCAACGGTACCCAGCGCTGGTTCAACCCGCGCGAGCTGCCGGCCCTGACCGTGCGCGGCAACGCGCCGGTGGTGACCGGTCCGGGCGTGCTGTTCATCGGCAACGACGATGGCAGCGTGGCGGCATTGGCCATGCAGGACGGCCGCACCGTGTGGGACCAGATGGTGGGTACCCCGGAAGGTCGCACCGAGCTGGAGCGCATGGCCGACGTCGATGGCGCGCCGGTGCTGGATGGCAACACCCTGTTCGTGAACAGCTTCAAGAACCAGACGATGGCGATCGAAGGCCCGACCGGCCGTCCGCTGTGGTCGCGCGATCACGGCGGCGCGGGTGGGCTGGCGGTGACCTCGGGCAATGTATTCGTCTCGGACAACAAGGGCGGCGTGTTCGGCCTGGACAAGGCCAGCGGCTCGGCCATGTGGTCGCAGACCGGCCTGGCCCGTCGCTCGCTGACCGGTCCGGTCGTGCAGGGGGATTACGTTGTGGTCGGTGACTACAAGGGGTACCTGCACTGGCTGCGTACCGACAATGGTGAGTTCGCGGCGCGCGCCAAGAGTGGCGGCGACGCCCTGCTGGCGCAGCCGGTAGCTGCCGATGGGATTCTGCTGGTGCAGAACGTTGATGGAAAGCTGACCGCATTCCGGTTGGCACAATAAGGAGTTACCGCGATGCTGCCCTTGGTCGCCCTGGTTGGACGGCCGAATGTCGGCAAGTCCACGCTGTTCAATGCGTTCACCCGTACGCGCGATGCGCTGGTCCATGACCAGCCCGGCGTGACCCGGGACCGTAATTACGGTGTTTGTCGTCTGAATGAAGACCACCCGTTCCTGGTGGTCGATACCGGTGGTATCGCCGGTGAAGAAGAAGGTCTGGCCGGTGCTACCGCCCGCCAGGCCCGCGCCGCCGCCGCCGAGGCGGACCTGATCCTGTTCGTGGTCGATGCCCGTGAAGGCGCATCCGCCCTGGATGACGAGATCCTGTCCTGGCTGCGCAAACTGTCGCGTCCGACGCTGCTGCTGATCAACAAGATCGACGGTACGCATGAGGACACGGTGCGTTCGGAGTTCGCCCGCTACGGCTTCAGCGAGATGCTGACCGTGTCGGCTGCGCATCGCCAGGGCCTGGACGATCTGCTCGATGAAGTCGTCGAGCGGCTGCCGGAGGAAGGCACCACCGAAACGCTGGACAACGACCCGAACCGCATCCGCATTGCCTTCGTCGGCCGTCCGAACGTGGGCAAGTCGACGCTGGTCAATCGCCTGCTGGGCGAGGAGCGCATGATCGCCTCCGAAGTGCCCGGGACCACCCGCGATTCGATCGCGGTGGACATGGAGCGCGATGGTCGCGAGTACCGGCTGATCGACACCGCTGGCCTGCGCCGCAAGGCGCGCGTGGAAGAGGTGGTGGAAAAATTCAGCGTGATCAAGACGCTGCAGGCGATCGAGCAGTGCCAGGTGGCCGTGCTGATGCTGGACGCCGCCGAAGGCGTGACCGACCAGGACGCCAGCGTCCTGGGTGCGGTGCTCGATGCCGGCCGCGCCCTGGTGGTGGCGATCAACAAGTGGGACGGGCTGACCGACTACCAGCGCGAGCAGGCCGAAGCGCTGGTGTCGCGCAAGCTGGGCTTCGTGCCGTGGGCCGAAGTGGTGCGCATCTCGGCCAAGCATGGCTCGGGACTGCGCGAGCTGTTCCGTTGCATCCATGCCGCCCATGCGTCGGCCACGCACGAGTTCAGCACCAGTGAGGTCAACAAGGCGCTGGAGATGGCCTACGAGACCAACCCGCCGCCGGCCATCCGCGGCCACGTGTCCAAGCTGCGCTACGTGCATCCGGGCGGCTCCAATCCGCCGACCTTCATCGTGCACGGTACGCGCCTGAAGGATCTGCCGGAGTCGTACAAGCGCTACCTGGAGAACTTCTTCCGGAAGCGCTTCAAACTTGTCGGTACCCCGGTGCAGTTCATCTTCCGCGAGGGGACAAACCCCTACGAAGGCAAGAAGAACGTGCTCACCGAACGTCAGATCAAGCGCAAGCGTCGCCTGATCAAGCACGTCAAAGGCAAGTGATGCAATGAAGAGCCGGCGCAAGCCGGCTCTTCCGCATTCCAGGGTTGGGGCGGGCCGCTGGCCGGCAAACCGCGCACGGCGCGGCAGGACCCGACTGCACCGGGAGGTCTGCGCGATAATGCACAGATGAGCACTGTCCCCGAGATCACCCCCGCCCAGGCCCGCGAACGCCTCACCCACGGCGCACTGCTGATCGACGTCCGCGACGCGCATGAGCGCGCCACCGGCATGGCCGAAGGCGCGCTTGGCATCGCCCGGGGCGACCTTCAGCGCGCACCGGCCACGCACCTGCCGGTACTGGACCGCGAGGTCGTGCTGATCTGCCAAAGCGGCAGGCGCTCCCTGGACCTCGCCACCACCCTGGCTGGTCTCGGCTATACCCGTATCGCCTCCGTGCACGGCGGCACCGCTGCCTGGCGTGCCGACGGCCTGCCGCTGGTGCAACCGCTGCAGAGCGATGCCGAGCGCGATTTCAACGAGCGCTATTCGCGCCACCTTCTGTTGCCGCAGGTGGGAGTCGACGGGCAGCGCAGGCTGCTGGCGTCGCGCGTGCTGGTGCTTGGGGCCGGAGGGCTGGGCGCGCCGGCCAGTTTCTACCTGGCCGCCGCCGGGGTTGGGCACCTGCGCATCGCCGATGACGACGTGGTCGAGCGCAGCAACCTGCACCGGCAGATTCTGCATACCGATGCCAGCGTCGGCACGCCCAAGGTGCTGTCCGCGCGCGAACGGCTGCTGGCGCTCAACCCCCATCTCGACGTGGACGCGGTACAGCTGCGGGTGACGTCCGCCACAGTTGATGCGCTGCTCGACGGGGTGGACGTGGTGCTGGACGGTTCGGACAATTTCCCGCTGCGCTATCTGCTCAACGATGCCTGCATCCGCCACGGCATCCCGCTGGTCTACGGCGCGGTGGAGCGCTTCACCGGCCAGGTCAGCGTGTTCGACGCGGGCCGCCAGCGGGGCGTCGCACCGTGCTATCGCTGCCTGTTCCCGGAGCCGCCGCCGCCCGGTTCTGCGCCGAACTGCGCCGAGGCCGGCGTGCTCGGGGTGCTGCCGGGCATGGTCGGGCTGCTGCAGGCCACCGAGGTCCTGAAGCTCCTGCTGGGCATCGGCGACTCCCTGGTCGGCCGGCTGCTGTCGTTCGACGCGTTGGCGATGCGCTTCCGCGAAACACGGCTGCCACCGGACCCCGACTGCCCGCTGTGCGCGCCGGGCCGTGCGTTTCCCGGGTACATCGATTACGCCGCGTTCTGCAGCAGCGTCTGAAGGCTGGTCAATCGCCGGCAGCGCTGTCGATAGGATGATCCTGCCATCCATGCGGGGCATTGTTCTGTTTTCAGTACAAATCAACGCACCCCGCGCGCTATTGCGTGCAAACGCTTTGCCCTATCGTGGGGGCATCTAGGTAGTCCGGGGAACATCCGCATGGCGGTGGAAGCAGGGGCCAGTGAGCTGGTAAAAGTGGTCGCGCTGCTTGGCGCGGCGGTGGTGATGGTGCCGCTGTTCCGCCGGCTCGGGCTGGGTTCGGTGCTGGGGTACTTCGCCGCCGGTCTGGCGATCGGTCCGTTCGGGTTTGGCTGGTTCTCCGATCCGCAGGCGATCCTGCATACCGCCGAACTGGGCGTGGTGATGTTCCTGTTCGTGATCGGCCTGGAAATGCGGCCGTCGCACCTGTGGAGTCTGCGCAAGGAAATCTTCGGCTTGGGCACCCTGCAGATCGTGGTCTGCGGCGCGGTGCTCACCGGCGTCTGCATGCTGTTCGGCTTCCCGCTGCCGGTGGCGTTCATCGGTGCAGCCGGCTTCGTGCTGACCTCCACCGCGGTGGTGATGCAGTTGCTGGCCGAGCGTGGAGACATCGCGCTGCCGTCGGGCCAGAAGATCGTGTCGATCCTGCTGTTCGAAGACCTGCTGATCGTGCCGTTGCTGGCCGTGGTCGCCTTGATGGCGCCGGTGCATGCCGAGGTGGGCGGTGCGTCGCGCTGGGTCAGCGTCGGCATCGCTGCCGGTGCCATCGTTGGCCTGGTGCTGGTAGGGCGGTTCCTGCTCAATCCGCTGTTCCGCATCCTGGCCGCCGCCAAGGCGCGCGAAGTCATGACCGCCGCCGCATTGCTGGTGGTGCTGGGCGCCGCGCTGCTGATGCAGCTGGGCGGATTGTCGATGGCGATGGGCGCGTTCCTGGCCGGCGTGCTGCTCAGCGAATCCACTTTCCGTCATCAGATCGAGGCGGACATCGAGCCGTTCCGCGGCATTCTGCTGGGCCTGTTCTTCCTCAGCGTGGGCATGGCGCTGGACTTGACCGTGGTGGCCAACAACTGGCCGCTGATCCTCTCCGGCGTGCTCGCCTTGATGCTGGCCAAGGCAGTGTGCATCTACACCGTGGCGCGCATCCTGGGCAGCGACCACCACCAGGCGCTGGATCGTGGCGTGGTGATGGCGCAGGGCGGCGAGTTCGCGTTCGTGCTGTTCTCGGCCGCCGCGGCTGCCGGCGTGATCGGCGTGGAGGTCAACGCCAACCTCACCGCGATCGTGGTGCTGTCGATGGCGCTCACCCCGTTGTTCGTGCTGCTGCACGACACGCTGATGCCGGCCCGTGCGGTGTCGCTGGACGGCGTGGAAGCGGCCGACGGCCTGTCCGGCAGCGTGCTGCTGATCGGCTTTGGCCGCTTCGGCCAGGTGGCCAGCCAGTCGCTGCTGGCGCGCGACGTGGACGTGACCATCATCGACAACGATGTGGACATGATCCACAACGCAGAGCGCTTCGGCTTCAAAATCTACTACGGCGACGGCACCCGCCTGGATGTGCTGCACGCCTCCGGCGCGGCCACCGCGCGTGCCATTGCGGTGTGCGTGAACAGTGCGCAGGACGCGGACCGCATCGTCGAGCTGGTGGCCCACCAGTTCCCGCAGGCCAAGCTGCTGGTGCGGTCGTTTGACCGTGAGCATTCGCTGCGGCTGATCCATGCCGGCGTGGACTTCCAGATCCGCGAGACCTTCGAATCGGCGCTGCTGTTCGGCCAGGCCGCGCTGGTGGAGCTGGGCGCGGAGGAGGACGACGCGCGCGACATCGCCGAGCAGATCCGTCAGCGCGACGCCGAGCGTTTCGAGCTGGAGATGGCCGGTGGCGACCTGCGCGCCGGCGCGCACATGGTGTTCGGTACCGCGCTGCCCGGCGTGCCCACGCCGACCCCGTTCACCGCGCCCAGGCGCAAGGCACGCACCCTCAATGCGGACGAGGTACCCGAAGAGGAATGACGCGCGATCGGTAGTGCCGGCCGATGGGCGACTTCCGGGACAATCGGTGGCGTTGCGGAGCCGGCCGGCGGCTGGGCGACGCGATCCGGGCAAATCAGGGACAATACGTTCCCCGCCGCCGCCATGCCCCCGCATTCGATGAACGATTCCGCCCCCCGCCATTCCGCCCGCATCCTGGACGGACGCCGCATCGCCGAAGACCTGCTGGACAGCCTGAAGGTGCGCGTGGACGCGCGCCTGGCCGCCGGTGGCAGCCGGCCCGGCCTGGCGGTGGTGCTGGTCGGGGGCGACCCGGCCTCGACCGTGTACGTGCGCAACAAGCGCCGGGCCGCTGAAAAAGTCGGCATCGAGGCGTTCGACTACGACCTGCCGGCCGGGACCACCGAAGCCCAGCTGCTGACCCTGATCGACCAGCTGAACGCCGATCCGAAGATCCACGGCATCCTGGTGCAGCTGCCGCTGCCGGGCATCCCCGATGCCAGCCGCCTGATCCACCGCATCGACCCGCGCAAGGACGTGGACGGTTTCCACCCGGAAAACGTCGGCCACCTGGCCCTGCGCGAGTTCGGCCTGCGCCCGTGCACCCCGCGGGGCATCACGACGCTGCTGGGCCATACCGACCAGCCGGTGCGCGGCCGCAACGCCACCATCGTGGGCGTCAGCAACCACGTTGGCCGCCCGATGGGGCTGGAGCTGCTGATCGCCGGCTGCACCGTCACGAGTTGCCACAAGTTCACTCCCAAGGACGTGCTGGAGCAGTCCGTGCGCAATGCCGACATCCTGGTGGTGGCCGTGGGCCGCCCGGGCATCGTGCCAGGCGAGTGGGTCAAGCCGGGCGCAGTGGTCATCGACGTGGGCATCAACCGCCTGGACGACGGCCGCCTGGTCGGTGACGTCGGCTTCGAGGCCGCTGCCGAGCGCGCCAGCTGGATCACCCCGGTCCCGGGCGGCGTGGGGCCGATGACCGTCGCCACCCTGATGCAGAACACCATCGAGGCGGCAGAAGCCTTCTGATCCGGACGGCGGCACCCGTAGAGCCGGGCTCTGCCCGGCTGACGGACCCCTGCAAACGGCGGCCGGACCCGCCCGGCACTACGTGAACGCTGTTCGCGGGCGCGACACAGCGTCGCATCCGCCCCCTGCCCATCGGGCCAGAATCAGGGTAAAATGTCGCGCTTCCCCACATCTCGGGTATGCCGATGCTGCGCATCCAGGCTGAAGCACTCACTTACGACGACGTCTCGCTCGTCCCCGCACACTCCACGATCCTGCCCAAGGATGTCAGCCTCGAAACGCGGCTGACCCGCGACCTGCGGCTGAAGCTCCCGATCCTCTCGGCGGCGATGGACACCGTCACCGAAGCCCGCCTCGCCATCGCGATGGCCCAGCTCGGCGGCATGGGGATCATCCACAAGAACCTGACCGTCGAACAGCAGGCCGCCGAAGTGGCCCAGGTCAAGAAGTTCGAGGCCGGCGTCATCCGCGACCCGATCACGGTCGGCCCGGAAACCACCATCCGCGACGTGCTGGCGCTGACCCAGGCGCGCAACATTTCCGGCGTGCCGGTGGTGGATGGCGGTGGCCAGCTGGTGGGTATCGTCACCCATCGCGACATGCGCTTCGAGACCGAGCTGGACGACCCGGTCCGCCACATCATGACCAAGAAGGATCGACTGATCACGGTCAAGGAAGGCGCCGCGTCGGACGAAGTGCTGCAGCTGCTGCACCGCAACCGCATCGAGAAGATCCTGGTGGTCAACGATGATTTCGCCCTGCGCGGGCTGATCACCGTCAAGGACATCCAGAAGAACACCGACTACCCCAACGCCGCCAAGGACACCGCGACCCGTCTGCTGGTCGGTGCCGCGGTCGGCGTCGGCGGCGATACCGATCGCCGTGTCGAAGCGCTGGTCGCCGCCGGCGTGGACGTGCTGGTGGTGGACACCGCGCACGGCCACTCGCAGGGCGTGCTGGACCGCGTGCGCTGGGTCAAGAAGAACTTCCCGAACGTACAGGTCGTCGGCGGCAACATCTGCACCGGCGAAGCCGCGCTGGCGCTGCTGGACAGCGGCGCTGACGCGGTCAAGGTCGGCATCGGCCCGGGCTCGATCTGCACCACGCGCGTGGTCGCCGGTGTCGGCGTGCCGCAGATCACCGCGATCGACCTGGTCGCCGAAGCGCTGCAGGACCGCATCCCGCTGATCGCCGATGGCGGCATCCGCTACTCGGGCGACATTGGCAAGGCACTGGCTGCCGGCGCCTCGACCATCATGATCGGCGGCCTGCTCGCCGGTACCGAGGAATCGCCCGGCGAGACCGAGCTGTTCCAGGGCCGCTCGTACAAGAGCTACCGCGGCATGGGCTCGCTGGCCGCGATGGAGAAGGGGTCCAAGGACCGTTACTTCCAGGACGCCTCCAGCGCCGACAAGCTGGTGCCGGAAGGCATCGAAGGCCGCGTGCCGTACCGCGGTCCGGTCGGGGGCATCATCCACCAGCTGATGGGTGGCCTGCGTGCCACGATGGGCTACGTGGGCTGCGGCACGGTCGAAGACATGCGCAGCAAGCCGAAGTTCGTCAAGATCAGCGGCGCCGGCCAGCGCGAGAGCCACGTCCACGACGTGCAGATCACCAAAGAGCCGCCGAACTACCGCGCCTGATGCGGTACGCGCAAAGAGGAACGAGGAAGCTGATTCCCGTTCCTCTTTCTCTATCCGCCGCCGGTACCACCGTTTCGTTTTCCGTACTCCCTCCTGCATTGCCCGGGCGCCATGACCAACATCCATAACGACAAGATCCTCATCCTCGATTTCGGCGCGCAGTACACCCAGCTGATCGCGCGCCGTATCCGCGAGCTCGGCGTTTACTGTGAAATCTGGGCGTGGGACCACAACCCGGCCGAGATCGCCGCGTTCGGTGCCAAGGGCATCATCCTGTCCGGTGGCCCGGAATCGACCACGCTGCCGGGCGCGCCCGCCGCACCGCAGGAAGTGTTCGACAGTGGCCTGCCGATCTTCGGCATCTGCTACGGCATGCAGACCCTGGCCGCGCAGCTCGGTGGCGCCACCGAAGCGGCCGACCAGCGCGAGTTCGGCCATGCCGAAGTCAACGTCGTGCACCCCGACGCGCTGTTCAAGGGCCTGAGCGACCACGGCGGCGAGCCGAAGTTGAACGTCTGGATGAGCCACGGCGACCACGTCTCCGTTGCGCCCCCGGGGTTCACTGTGACGGCCGTGACCGATCGCATCCCGGTGGCCGCGATGGCCAACGAAGAGAAGCGCTGGTACGGCGTGCAGTTCCACCCGGAGGTGACCCACACCCTGCAGGGCCAGGCGCTGCTGCGCCGCTTCGTGGTGGACGTGTGCGGCTGCCAGACCCTGTGGACCGCCGCCAACATCATCGACGACCAGATCGCCCGCGTGCGCGAACAGGTGGGCGACGATGAAGTGATCCTGGGCCTGTCCGGCGGCGTCGATTCGTCCGTCGTGGCCGCGCTGCTGCACAAGGCCATCGGCGACAAGCTGACCTGCGTCTTCGTCGATACCGGCCTGCTGCGCTGGCAGGAAGGCGACCAGGTGATGGCGATGTTCGCCGAGCACATGGGCGTCAAGGTGATCCGCGTCAATGCGGCGGACCGCTATTTCAGCAAGCTGGAAGGCGTGAGCGATCCGGAAGCCAAGCGCAAGATCATCGGCAACCTGTTCGTGGACATCTTCGATGAAGAGTCCAACAAGCTGAGCAATGCCAAGTGGCTGGCGCAGGGCACCATCTACCCGGACGTGATCGAGTCGGCCGGCAGCAAGACCGGCAAGGCCCACGTCATCAAGAGCCACCACAACGTGGGCGGCCTGCCCGAGCACATGAAGCTGGGTCTGGTCGAGCCGCTGCGCGAGCTGTTCAAGGACGAAGTGCGTCGCCTCGGCGTCGAGCTCGGCCTGCCGCGCAGCATGGTCTACCGCCACCCGTTCCCGGGCCCGGGTCTGGGCGTGCGCATTCTTGGCGAAGTGAAGCGCGAATACGCCGAACTGCTGGCCAAGGCCGATGCGATCTTCATCGACGAACTGCGCAAGGCCGACCTGTACGACAAGACCAGCCAGGCGTTCGCGGTGTTCCTGCCGGTGAAATCGGTGGGCGTGGTGGGCGATGCGCGTGCGTATGAGTGGGTGATCGCGCTGCGTGCGGTGGAGACCATCGATTTCATGACCGCGCACTGGGCGCACCTGCCGTATGACTTCCTGGGCACCGTGAGCAACCGCATCATCAATGAGCTGCGCGGGGTGTCGCGCGTGGTCTATGACATCTCCGGGAAGCCGCCGGCGACGATCGAGTGGGAATGAGTTGACTGACAAGGGCGCCGCGAGGCGCCCGCGCGCGGTGCAGCGCTGCCGCGTCTACCAGCGCGCCTCGAGTGTGCGGAACGGCTGCTGCAGGCGCACGCCGTTGGCGTCGTAATCGCTCACCGTGCGTCCATCCACGCGCACGTGGGTCGGGCGCGTGCGCGTTGGCCACCACACGCGCACGGCGGTATCGCCGCGCAGGCCGGGTCCGAGGGTGAGGCGCAGGGCACCGTCGCGCTGCCGCGCCTGCAGCTGCAGGGTGCCGTAGGCGGTGGGCAGGCGGTCGATGGCGAGCCCTTCGCCAGCCACCCAGGCCGGTGGCGTGCCAGGCAGCAGCGACAGCGCGTCGTCGTCCTCGCGCATCAGCATGCCGAACAGCGTGCGGCCGTACTCCGCGCCGATCCAGGTGTGTGGCATGTCGCCCAGGTAGCGTGGGAACCGCTGCCGTGAGTGCACCACTTCGGCCAGCACCTGCCATTCCAGCGGGCGGCGGTCGCGCAGCAGACCCTGCAGCAGTTCCTCGGCGGCGGCGGGCTGGTCGAGGTGGACGTAGCTGAGCACGTTGCGGATTTCGTAGGGCGTGTAGGCGTACAGTGCGCCGGGCTGCGTGCGCTTGCGCACGTCATCCAGGTAGCGCGCGAAGGTGGTGCGCAACGCCGTGGGCGGCAGCACGTCCTGCGCGCCGGTCGGGTCCAGCGCGATCGACACGCCGGTGGGATCGCCATCGCCGAGGTCGGCCGAGGAGGGAATGAAGTCGATGCCTTTCCACGCCATCGTGGCGCGGATCGACGCAGCCAGCGCATCGTGCAGCGCGGTGTACTGGGCGCGGGCCCAGGCGGCGGTGTCGTGGTCGCCCAGCGATTCGGCCAGCCATGCGCCGTCGTGCCAGCCTTTCAGGCCCCAGTAGTCATCCCAGTAGCTGTGGGTGGGCGAGGGGTAGCCCTCATGGCTGATTGATGGTGCGAGGATGCCGGCGAAGCGTTCCGGCGCCGGCTGGCCTGCCATGTAGCCCGGCACCAGGGTGCGCTCGCGCAGTTCCTGCAGGAAGCGCAGCGCCGCCTTCACCTTGGGCAGATACGCGCGCACCGATTCAGGACCGCCATCGAGACGGGCGACATCGGCGACCAGTGCGACGTACTGGCCCTGGCTGTCGTACTCGATGTCCGAGCCGAAGCCCGTATTGACGCTGCCATCGGCGTTGAGGATCGGCGAGACCAGCCCGTTGGGGTGGACGCCGTGGTCGCTGTACCAGGCCAGGTAGTCGCGTGCGACCCCGGCCTCGCCCATGCGCAGCAGCACGGCCGAGGTCGCCATGCCGTCGCGGATGAAGGAGCGGTTGTAGTTGCGCGGCCCGGGCTGCATCGCAGGGCCGGTCTGGTTGATCAGCATGTAGGCGGCCTGCGCGCGCAGCATGTCCACCAGCGATGGATCGGGCAGGCGCAGTCCCACCTGGCCCAGGCGCGCCTGCCAGTCGGCGGCGGCGCGGTTGGCGAACATCCCGTAGGCGGCGTCCGGATCGCGCGGTGCATCACCCAGCGCTGGCGCGGGCGCCGGTGGCAGCGTGCCATCAGCGGCCGCAGCGGCGGTGCCGAGCGGAAAGGCGACCACCACCGAACGGCTGGCGCCCGGCGCGATCTGGATGCGGTAGGCCAGCGCGGCGGCGGCCAGGCCATCGGCATCCTGCGCCTGCTGCTGGGCAGGCAGGCGGCCGGTGGCGATGGCGGTGGTGATCTCGCTGCTGCCATCGACGCCGAACGGCGCGGCGCCTGCGGCATCGATGGCTGTCAGCGAGTGCAGCAGCGGGCGGCCGTTGACGCGCACCGCGCGGCCGTCGATCGCAATCGAGCGGATCGGCGACAGGCCACCGTTCTGCCACGGTGGGTTCATCTGCATCGGCCGTACCGCCAGCGTCAATGTGCCGTCCACCGGCGTGCTGCCGGTGTTGCGCAGACGATGCCGGACGAAGGTGACCGGTTGGCCATCGAGCGCGATCGCGAAGGCCTCGCTCTGCAGCTCCAGACCCGGCTGTGGCATCCAGCGCGCGGACGGCATCGGCTTCCAGCCGTCGCGCAGCGCATGTGTCACCGGCTTGTCCGCCGCACCGGCAGTGTGGCCGTCGGCGTTGCGCCAGATCGGCTGCACCAACGGCGCGCCCTTGAAGGCTTCGATGTTGCCGTACTCATCGAAGATCGATTTCTGCCGTCCGGCGTGCACGCCGACGGCGGTCCAATAGGTCTGCTGCCGGTGCAGCGAGTCTGGGAACAGGGCACGCTGCGCCCCGCTGGCGGCGATCTGGTAGCGCTTCATCGGGGTCATCACCGCGGCCGGGCCGAGCAGGCGGAGGCGATCCACGCCGGGTGCATCGCCCTCTACGGTGAGCCGCAGTGCGGTGGCCGTCAGCGGCGCTGTGCCGGCCAGCAAGCTCTGCACGCGGCTGCCGGCGTGGGGGTCCCGCGCGATCTCGTGCCACCGGCCCTGCGCATCGCGCGCGTCCAGGCGTGCCGCACCGTGCGCGCCGGCCCAGTCCACGGCCAGGCCGGTGGTCGACTCGGCGCGCGGCAGGGCGATCTCCAGCGCGTGCGTACCGGCCGCGCCTGCGGGCACGGCGACGGCACCACCGCCCTGCCATAAGGCGGCGGCCTCATCGGGTGAGAGGCCGGCCACCCGCGCACTGGCGCGTGCATCGAGGGGCTCCAGCTCGAAGATCGACACGCCCCAGTCGGCGGTACGCTCGGGACTGGCCAGGCGCAGGTAACGTGCCGGGCGGGGCGCGAAGTACAGCGTTTCGATGCCGCCCAGCGAATCGCGCATGGTGTAGGCCGGCTGCCACTGCGTGCCGTCCAGCGACGTCTGCAGGGTGTAGCCCTCGGGGTTTGAGACATCCCAGGTGAGTTGTGCGCCGCTCAGCGTGCTGGTCGAGCCGAGATCCACCTGGAACCAGTGGCCCGGGCTGAAGGCGCCGCCGGTGACGGTCTTCGCGTCGCCATCGATGAGATGGGCCACCGCCATCGCCGGAACCTGCTGCGAGGAACTGCTGGCCTGCCACTGGCTGCGCGGCGGCAGGTCCTGGCCGATGGCGGTCGTGGCGAAGGACAGGGCGGGAACCAGCAGCGCGCGCGCAATGCCGGCGGCGGGGTGGGGCAGATCGGTCCGGCGGGTGGTGGGCAGCCCCATCGATGCGCTCCTGGTTCCGCGACGCCCCGGCACTGGGGCAGGGTCACGCTAGCAGGGGCTGTAATCGTTTACATGACGCGTCGCAATATCCTCCTTCAGCGCCGGCTATGTACCAGCCGGCTCGGCCTCCGCCAACGCCGGCCCGTAGCGCTGCTGCATCGCGTCGCGGTCCAGCACCACCTCGTAAGTCTGGTGGAAGACGGGCCCGTACAGCGAATGCTGCAGCGGAAACTGCACGGCGCGTGCGGTGACGTACTGGCGGATATCGGAAAGCTCCACGGGCGAGGCCAGCTGCCCGTACAGCCGGTCGGCGGCCTGCTCGACGGTGTCGTAGAAGGTCAGGTCGTGTCGATGCACCGAGCGGCCTGCTTCAAACATCTCGGCCTTGGTGTAACGGTTGGCAAGGTAGTGGCAGATCATCGCGGTATCCACCACGGGAACCCCGTCGATCGGGAACCCGGCGTACACCGGCGAATTGGTCAGCACGCAGGCGGTGACGAAGGCATCGTCGGGAATCGCGCAGCCCTTGTCGCGCAGGCATTGTCTGAATGCCTCCAGGTGCGCGACGACGGCGGTACGCTTGCGCTCGATCTGGGCGGTCGCACCAGCCACGGTGTCATGGTAGTTGGTGAACTGCAGCGCATCGTCGGGCCAGAGGATGCACTTGGCCTCGAGGATAAGGATGTTGCGCCCGATCACGGCCACGATGTCGATCTCCTCGCTGCGGCCGCCGGGCGGGGTAAACGTGACGGCACTGTCCAGCACCGTGGCGCAGCCGACGAGCGGGCACGCGGCAGCGGCCTCCTTCAGTTCCTTGCGGCAATACACCTCGAACGGCGTTCCGCGCCGGTCGAGTTGGAGGCCGCCCTGGCGCATCCATCCCTCCACGATGCGCAGCAGACGCGCCGACAGGATGCAGGGCAGCATGAGAACCACCGCATCGCCGATCCGGACCAGCGGCTGGCACCAGAGGTCGCGTGTGGGCGCGCCGTCGAACGTCAACGCGTCCAGCGCACGCTGCGCCTGTGCCGGCGCGATGCCCAGCGAACGGGCCACACTGGGCACCAGGACCCGAAGGGGAATCGAGGGCGCGCAACGCGCCGTGTCGATCTCCCCGCGCATCCTGAGCAGCCCGTCATTCATCAGCGTCCCGACCGCCTGCAGGAAGCGCCAGGTATCGATCAACAGGGTGAGCGCAACGCCGTTGAAGCGGGGCAGCGGCTCATCCAGGAAGCCGCGGTAATAGCCAAGCTGCACGGCCAGTGCCTCGCCGAGCGCCGTGGCGGCCAGGTCAAGCACCCGTGCGCTGTTGCCGAGATCGATCCGCTCGATGCTGCCCACGCCATGCAGCTTCTTGGGCAGGATGATCCGGCTGAACTTCTCCCGCCGTGCCGCATCCAGTTCGCGCCACCACATCGCCATCTGCAGCCCGAACTGCAGCGACAGGTTGTTGCGGCGGTAGATCGACAGGATGCGCGCCGTCTCGCGCGCTGCATCGGACGGGCGGATGAACAGGCCGTCCCGCTCGGCGCTCACTCCATACGTGTTGCCCACGCAGTCGTGCCAGTACTCCACCGCGCACTGGTAGATGATGGCTTTGTTGATTTCGGTCGCCGTGGCCTCGAGGGTGTCCGCGCTGAAGGAGGTGTCACCCAGGGTATCGGCGCCGCGTGCCATCAGCTGGCGCAGCATGTGCCTGAGCCCATCGCCCATGCCGGTGATCAGCTCATCGGGTGCGAACAGTTCGCCGAGCACGGACGGGAGCTTCTGCTCCAGCAGGTCCGGAAGGTCGATGACCGGCGCACCGTTCCGACGCGTGCGGGTGCCTTCCATGTCGCGCTGCAGCTGGGCCAGGTTGCGGTTGCAGACCGCGACGGCCAGCTGGACGGCGGCGCCAGGGGAGACCTTGATGTCGTCCAGCGCGATCCAGGCGCGGAGCTGGCTGAGCAGCACATCGAAGAACAGCCCGGCCTGATGCACACGGGTATCGTCTTCATCGAACGCAGGCGTTGCCGCAGCCTCCCATGCCGCGCGGTCGAAGCCGCGCTGGCTGGGGCCGGCGCGTTTGCCGTAGCGGACATCATTGGCGAAGGTTCCCATTGTTGAACCGCTCCTTGTCGCAGGCGGTCATCGTGCCAGATGGGCGGCGGGATCAGGAACCGATCGCCTGCGCCCACCGCTTGACGCATCGTCAACCGCGCGCTGCGCCAACCTGACACGTCGCGGGTTCACGCGTACCGCCGCTGCGCGCAGACTTCTTCACGTTGCCGGCGCATCTCGCTGCCGGCGTAGCCGATCCGATGTGATCGATCCTGGGGAGCGTCATGATCAGCATTCCTGTGTCCGATACCGCCCACGCCCGCCTCGTGCGTGCATCACGCTGGCTGTGCGCCGTGGCCTACGTGGTGATCGTTGCCGTGTTCGCCTCCTCCGCCTTGGGCGGACACTTCCGGGCCCAGGCCATCCTCAAGGATGCGGTGACCGTGCAGGCGCCGGTCACGCTGGACTCCATCGACGAGAAGCGGCGCAAGGGGCGGGTCTCGCACACCTACCAGTTCCGTTATGCCTTCGATGTCGATGGCGTGCCGTACACCGGTCACTTCGCCACCAGCGAAGACAACGCCGCGCCTTACCTGGGCGATGCGCCGCAGGTCACGGTGGCCTACGCCCGCGCCGAGCCGGCGCGGTTCGAACGACTGGATCGGCTGCAGGCGCAGCAGGGACTTGGTTCGGTGCTGGGGCGCCTGGTGGGCGCGCTGCTGATGTTGGCCGGCCTCGCGTTCCTGGTGCACCTGCTGGTGACCCGCCGCCTGTTCGTACGCCACACAACGCCGGCCGCGGCAGGTTGAGCCAGGACCATGACTGCACGGGTTGACAGCCAAACCGGGCCGGGTAAGTTGGCCGATTCCTTCCTGCTCTGGTCACCCGCCATGCCCGCTCCGGAATTCGCGGACCTGTTGTCCCGCCACATGCGCCGGATCCGGGCCAGCGCCGGTGGCGTGGCCAGCGAGATCGGCATCAGCCGCGAGGCAGTGAACAACTGGCGCTCGGGCGCATCGTTGCCCAGCCGCCGCCACCGCGACCGCGTGCTGGCCTGCGCCAACTACCTCCGGTTGACCGAAGCGGAGAGCAACGGCCTGCTGCAGGCGGCGGGCTTCGAGCCGGAGTTTCCGGCGGAAGGGGCCAGCAGCGCGGACGCGGCGGCCATCGCGCTGCCTGCGGTGCAGATTCCCGCGACGGTGGTGGGACTGTTCGATCGCCTGCAACAACTGCGACCGTATCCGGTGGCCCTGCTGCTGACCCAGGCGCACTGGGGCCAGCCACCCGAACGCGCGGCGATGCTGGCCGAAGCGGCGGCACGCTACGGCAGCGGGCGGGTGCTGCACCTGCAGCCACCGTTCCGCGCCGGTGAGGGCGACCAGGACTATTTCGCCTCGCTGGCCGCGCAATGCGGGCTGGAGGGCGTCAGCACGGATGCCGGTTTCGAGGCGGCGCTGGCGCAGCGCCTGCAGCAGCCCGGCGCGCTGTTCTGCCTGGTCAGCCGCTTCGAGCAGGGCGCCCCCGGCCCACGCGACGTGCTGGCAGGCATCCTGCGCAGTCTGAGCGAAATGTACAGCGGCAAGCTGCACCTGCTGATCTGCGGCGGGGCGGCGCTGGCCGATCTCAAGTATCAGGGCGGCGACCTCTCGCTGCTCAACATCGCCGCCACCGAGACCTGGCCGGAGTTGAGCGTGGCCGATCTGCGCCGCGCCAGCGCCGCGCTGCCGGATACCGTGCTCGCCCGCGCGCTGCAGATCTCCGGTGGGCATCCGCTGTTGGCCCAGGCGGCAGTGGCGCTGCTGGCCGATTCCGCCGTGCCGCTCACGGATGCGGCGCTGGAAGAGCAGTTGTCGGGCCACCCGCGCCTGTGGGAAGCGCTGCTGCCGTTGCTGCGTGATGGCGCGGCACGTGCGGCCATCGGCAGCTGGCTGCCGCGTGAGCAGATCGCGCCCGCGCGGCCGTACCTGGTGGACCCCCTGCTGCGCCAGCTGTACTGGCACAACCTGCTGACCCCGCGGGCGCAGGGGCAGGGCAGTTGGCTGGAGTGGCGCTGCGGGGCGATCCGCCGTGCCGTGCGGCAGGTGATCGATTCGCTGGAGGATGTGCCGGCATGAGCCTGCCCCGATGGCGGTTGTGGCGCCTGCTGCTGATAGCGGCGGGCACCTGGTTTCTGGTCAGCCTGCTGTTCGCGCCGTGGCTCAACCCCTGGGCGGCCTGGCGGATGCAGCGCGACCGCGACTCGCTGGTGCTCATCCAGCAGGCGAACATCGACATGATGTTCCTGCGCGAGGAGGCGCTGAGCTACTGGCGGGTGCACGAGCAGTGGCCCGCGCAGGTGAGCGTGCCGGGCGTGCATGATCCCGCCGAGGCGACCGTACGCGCGGAGCTGCCGGCGCCGTGGGTGCTGCGTTTCCGCTTCACCGACCGTTTCCCGGCGCGGTCCGGCCTGCCCGGGACGGTGATCGAACAGCGGCTGGACCCGAAGACGCAGCACTGGAGCTGCCAGCCGGGTAACCCGTCGCCCCCGACGCGGTGGCTGCCGCCGAACTGCCAAACCAGCGCGCCGTGGACGATCGTGCACTGGCTGACACTGCTGCTTGGTCTGGCCCTGGCCGTGCTGCTGGCCGCTGCGGTGATCTGGTGGCGGCTGCGGCCTGCCGTCGCCACGATCGTGCGCGAGCCCCGCGCGCTGCTGTCCCAACCGCTGCAGCAGTTGCCCCGGCTGGACCGGCAACTGGGCTGGCTGCGCCTTCGCGGGCGGGTGCTCGGTGATGCCGGCGTGGCCGGCGTGCGCTGGCGGGAAGCGCTGCGCCATGTCGAGGCGGCAGCGGTACAGCGTGCCGCACAACTGGCCGCGCGGATCGGCGCGGTCGATGCCGCCGCACCCGGCTGGACGCTGCCCGGCGAGGTCCGGGAATGGACGCTGCCGGCCACCCTGCCGCTGGCGCTGGAGCGCCTGTGGCTGTATCTGCCCGACCCGGCGCTGTCCGGCGATGCGCTGGTACGGCAGTTGCGTGCGATGCCCAATGGACAGGACGTGGTGCTGGTGGTGAGCCCATCGCTGGCGGTGGAGCCGGCGCTGATGGCGTACGCCGACGATCCGGTGAACCTGTGCGTGTGCCTGGACCAGGCCGGGCAGACGCGCTGGCTGCTGCAACCGGCCGCGCTGGACGGGCTCGTGGCGCTGCTGGCCCGCCAACTGCAGGCGACGCGTATCTCGCCCTACCAGACCCACGGCGGCATCACCCGGCCGGCGGCGTTCTTCGGGCGCGAGGCGGTGCTGGCACGTGTGCTCAACCGCGAGCCGGGCAACTATCTGCTGGTGGGCGGTCGCCAACTTGGCAAGACCAGCCTGATGAAGGCGATCGAGCGCCGCTTCGTCGATCATCCCCGCGTGTCCTGCTGCTATCTGTCGCTGCGCGATCACCGTCTGACCGTGCGCCTGGCGCTGGAGCTGGGCCTGCCGGAGGCCACCGGCATCGACGCGCTGGTGGCGGCACTGACCGAACGCGCGGGAGGGCGGCGGGTGTTGCTGCTGATCGACGAGACCGACCTGTTCCTGCGTCACGAGGCGCAGGCGGGCTACCCGCAGCTGGCGGCGCTGCGCGCGCTGAGCGAGGAGGGGCGCTGCCATTTCATGCTGGCCGGCTTCTGGGACCTGTACGAAGCGGTCACGCTGGACTTCGCCTCGCCGCTGCGCAACTTCGGCGAGGTGATCCACCTGGGAGGATTGGAAGACGCCGCGTGCCAGGCGCTGGCCACTGTGCCGATGGCACGCCTGGGCGTTCATTTCGCCGAGCCGGATCTGCCGCGGCAACTCGTGGTCGCCTGCGGCCGGCGCGCCAATCTGGTGGCCATCGTCTGCCAGCAGCTGCTGGCTCAGCTGCAGCGTGGCCAGCGGCTGATCGACGCCGCCCAGCTGCATGCCGCACTCGCGGCGGAGCCGGTGTTCGATGCGCTGGCCGGCTGGGCGCGGTTGAGTCCGGACCCGCTGGCATGCCGGATCGACCGCATCGTGGTCTATCACCTCGCCAGTGCGCGTCTGTCCACAAGCGGTGTGCGGGCCACGTCATTGACGGCGTTGCTCGCGGTGTTCGACGCGGCCGGCGTGGGCGTGGACCCCGAACAACTGCGGCGGGCACTGGCGAGGCTGCAGCTGGCGTATGTGATCCGGCGCGACGACGATGGCGTGCAGTTCGTGTTCGCGGTCCCGTTGTTCGTCACCCAGTTCCAGCACGAGGAAGTGGCGGCATTGCTTCAACGGGAGCTGCAGGCCGTGGCAGGCGCTGGCGCGACGGGATGACGCGCCCCGTCGTGGCCGGAGACGCTGCAGTTGATTGCCGGCGGATGGGTGTAGCGCGCAGGTCGAGTGCGCGGCAGACAAGGTGGAGGAGGCGGCCGCGCGCCGCTGGCGGGCAGCCGGGCGCTGATCGGTCCTCACTCGCCCGGCGTTGCTGCCGAGGTGGCCGCCTGGCTGGCGGCGCGGCGCGCCAGCACCGCTTCGCGATGCGCGATGTAGGCATTGGCGGCGAGGATGATGCCGGCACCGATGACGGTGTAGCGGTCCAGCGTTTCGTTGAACAGCACCCAGCCGAACAGGCTCACCAGCGGCAGCTGCATGAAACTGATCGGGGTCAGCGCGGAAACCTCGCCCAGCCGCAGCGCCCGCGTCCACAGCAGTTGCCCGATGGTGCCCATCACGCCGGTGGCCGCCAGCCACAGCCAGGCCATGCCCGTCGGCCAGGTCCATACGAACAGCGCCGGCACCAGTGACAACGGCACCCAGAACACATACGTGTAGAACACCACCGTATCGGCACTGTCCACGCGCGTAAGCTGCTTGATCTGGATCGCCACCAGCGAACTGAGCACGGCTGCCGCCACCGCGACCAGCGTGCCGGGCGTGAAGCCCGCCGAGCCGGGGCGCACGATGATCAACACGCCGATGAAGCCGCAGATCACTGCGGCCCAGCGCCGTATCCGCACGGTCTCGCCCAGCCACAGCACCGCCGCGATGGTCACAAACAGCGGTGTGGAGTAGGACAGCGAGATCGCCTGCGACATCGGCAGGTGGCCAATCGCCCAGAACCCGCACAGCATCGACGCCAGGCCGATCGCACTGCGCAGGAAGTAGCGCGGCAACTGCCGGGTCCGCAACGGCGACCGGCCCGGGCGCACCAGCATCGGCAACAGCGCCAGCAGGCCGAAAGCATTGCGGAAAAACGCCACTTCCTGGGTGGGCACGTAGCGGGTGGCATAGCGGATCGCCACGGCCATCAGCCCGAAGGCCAGCGTACTGCCGAGCATCAGCAGCGCCGCACGCGCGGGTGTGGGCGCGTGCAGGGCAACCGGCGGGCTCACCACTGGGCGCCGATCAGCCGGGGTTCGGGTTCGATGGGCACGCCGAAGGTCTCCAGCACCGAGGCGGAGATGCGCCGGGCCAGCGCCAGCAGCTGCTCGCCGCTGGCATTGCCGTAGTTGACCAGCACCAGCGCATGGCTGGGTGCCACGCCGGCGTCGCCGTCGCGGTAACCCTTCCAGCCGCAGGTCTCGATCATCCACGCGGCCGACACCTTGCGGCGGTCGTCCTGCTCGGCCGGGAACACCGGCAGTTCGGGGTAGTGCTGCAACAGCACGTCCACCTGCTCCAGCGGCAGCACCGGGTTCTTGAAGAAGCTGCCGGCGTTGCCGAGCACGTCCGGGTCGGGCAGTTTGCGGCGGCGGATGTTGATCACTGCGTTGGCCACATCGGCGGCCACCGGCAACTCCACGCCCATCGCCTGCATTTCCTCGCCGATGCCGGCGTAGCCGAGCCGCAGTTCGTGCAGCAGCGGCAGGCGCAGCTCGATCGCGGTGATCAGGTAACGGTCCGGTTCGTGCTTGAACACGCTGTCGCGGTAGCCGAACCGGCAGGCCTCGGCATCCAGCCGCACCCAGGTCTGTTCCACCCGGTCCCACGCGTCGACGGCCTGGATGAATTCACCCACCTGCGCACCATAGGCACCGATGTTCTGGATCGGGCTGGCGCCGGCGGTGCCGGGGATCAGCGCGAGGTTCTCCAGCCCCGACAGACCCTGCTGCAACGACCACATCACCAGGCCATGCCAGTTCACCCCGGCACCGGCACGGACCACGGTGTGGTCGGCACGGTGTTCGAGGATCTCGATGCTGCGGTTGCCGAACACCAGTACGGTGCCGGCCACGTCGCCGGCGATCAGCACGTTGCTGCCGCTGCCAAGGACCAGCAGCGGTTGCCGGGCCACCTGCGGCAGGCCCAGCACCTCCGGCAGCACGGCGGGTTCGACGACCTCCAGCAGCTGGGCGGCGACGGCGTCGACATGGAAGGTGTTCAGGGCCTTCAGGGAGGCGTTTTCAGTCAGGGTCCAGGCCGGCATCGATGCACTCGTCACAGGGGGGCCACCGCGCCGCGGCTGGGGGCTTCGCGGCGGCGACGGATCGCCTCCACGCACTCGTGCACCAGCTCCGGTCCACGGAAAACGAGGCCGCTGTAGCACTGCACCAGCGCCGCGCCGGCCGCCATCTTGGCGACCGCATCGGCACCGGACAGGATGCCGCCTACACCGATCAGCGGCATCGATTCTGGCAGGCGCGCGCGCAGGCGCCGCAGCACCAGCGTGGACTGGCCCAGCAGCGGGGCGCCGGACAGGCCGCCGGCTTCGGACGCGCGCGGGTCGCCGGCCACGGCACTGCGGTCGATGGTGGTGTTGGTGGCGATCACGCCGTCCACCTTGAGCTCGCCCAGCACGCGCGCGGCGGCGTCGATGTCGCGGTCGCTCAGGTCCGGGGCGACCTTGACCAGCATCGGCACCCGCTTGCCATGCCGCGCGGCCAGGCTTTCCTGGCTTTCGCGCAACTGCGAGATCAGCTGCCGCAGCGCGGTTTCCTCCTGCAGCTCGCGCAGGCCGGCCGTGTTGGGCGAGGAAATGTTGACGGTGATGTAGTCGGCCAACGGATACACCTTCTGCAGGCAGTGCTGGTAATCGTCGAACGCCTGCTCGTTGGGGGTGTCCTTGTTCTTGCCGATATTGATGCCGAGCAGCCCGTGGCGGCGCTGCGCGCGTTCGACGTTGCGCACCAGCGCGTCCACGCCAAGGTTGTTGAAGCCCATCCGGTTGATGATGGCCTGGTGCTTCGGCAGCCGGAACAGGCGCGGTTTCGGATTGCCGTCCTGCGCGCGCGGGGTGATGGTGCCGATCTCGACGAAGCCGAAGCCCAGCGCCAGCAGCGCGTCGATGTGCTCGCCGTTCTTGTCCAGGCCGGCCGCGAGGCCGACCGGGTTGGGGAACGTGAGGCCGAACGCGGGGGTCGGCATGGGCGCGGGGCGGCGGGCCAGCAGCGGACTGGTGCCGGTGCGGTAGGCCAGTTCCAGCGCGCTCAGGCCAAGGCCGTGGGCGCGTTCGGCGTCCAGGGAGAACAGGAAGGGGCGGGCAAGGGAGTACATGGGATCGAGTCAGTCCAGCGTGCCGATGAAGGCACGGGTTTGGTATTCAAAGGCGACCCGTCCATCCACCGCGTGGGCGTCGAACAGGCGTTGCAGGGCATCGAGCATCGGCGCATGGCGCGGGTGGCCGGCCGGCGGTGCATAGGAGGAGGACAGCAGGCGGCCGCGCAGGCCGTCCAGATCCAGCCATTGGGCGTTGGGCAGCCGCGCCATGCCGCGCAGACCGTCGCCGAACCAGGCGCGCATGGTGTCGTCGTCCTGGTAGCGCTCGGCCACGGCGGTGTAGTCGGTGCCGAATTCGAGCAGCAGTTGTTCGTAGCCGATCAGGAACGGCGAGCTGTCCAGCAGGCGCGAATTCCAGAACACCAGTGCCAGGCCGCCCGGGTGCAGGATGCGCGCCCATTCCTGGCGCACCGCGTCGGTATCGAACCAGTGAAACGCCTGCGCGGCGGCGACCAGGCCGACGCTGTCGCGGGCCAGGGTGGTGGCTTCGGCGGTGCCGTCCACCACTTTCAGGCGGAGGTAGTCCGGGCTCAGCCACTGCTCGGCGGCGGCGCGCATGGCGGCGTTGGGTTCCACCGCGATCACCGGATGGCCGGCAGCCAGGAACAGGCGCGTGGAGATGCCGGTGCCTGCGCCGATGTCGGCCACCAGCGTATCGGGCGACACGCCGATGTCCTGGTGCAGCCAGTCGAGCAGGGCCGGGGGGTAGTCGGGGCGATAGCGGACGTAGTCGGCGACGCGGTTGCTGAAGCGTTCGGTGGAATCGGAATGGCTCATGGGCACCTCGTCATGGGAGAGCGACCGGCGGCGCCAGGCCGCCGAAGACCCGGGGCGCTGCCAGGGACGATGATAGGCGTTGCGCTGCCATCATCCCATCAGGACCTGGCCGCCATCGACAGTGAGCGTGTGGCCGGTGATCCAGCCCGCCAGCGGCGAGCACAGGAACAGCGCGGCCTGGGCGATCTCCTCCGGCCGGCCGAAGCGGCCGAACGGGATGCGTGCCAGGGTCTGGTCGTACAGGACCCGGTCCTGTTCGCGCCGCCGTGCCCACAGGCCGTCGGCGAACTCGATGGAACCCGGGGCGATGGCATTGACGCGGATCCGGCGCGGCGCCAGCCCCAGCGCCTGCGAGGTGGTGTAGTGCATCAGCGCGGCCTTGGCCGCTGCGTACGGCGCGCCGCCGGGACGCGGCTGCTGCGCGGCGATCGACGCCAGATTGAGAATGCAGGCGTGCTCGGCGCGCTCCAGCCAGGGCAGCGCCAGCCGCGAGGCGCGCACCGCCGCCATCAGGTCGATGGAGAGGCTGGCCTCCCAGCCGGCCTCGTCGTCGCCCATGCCGTAACCGGTTGCGTTGTTGACCAGCACATCCATGCCGCCCAGCGCGTGGGCGGCGTCCTCCAGCCAGCGGCCGATGTCCTCCAGTCGCGACAGGTCGGCCACGCAGGTATGCAGGTCCAGACCGAGCGCCACGGCATCGGCCCGCAGCGCGGCGAGCCCAGGCTCGCCCCGCGCGCAGACCGAGACGTGGGCGCCCGCCGCAGCGAACGCCAGCGCCATCGCCCGCCCGATGCCCTTGCTGCCCCCGGCGACCAGAACCCGGCGCCCGGTGTAATCCAGGCGCGGACCCTTCGGTTCACCGGCCGGTTCGCGGCTGGCGGCGGAATCGATCACAGGTCGAACTTGATGCCCTGGGCCAGCGGCAGCGAATCGGAGTAGTTGATGGTGTTGGTCTGACGACGCATGTAGACCTTCCACGCATCCGACCCGGATTCGCGACCACCGCCGGTGTCCTTCTCGCCACCGAACGCACCGCCGATCTCCGCACCGGACGTGCCGATGTTGACGTTGGCAATGCCGCAGTCCGACCCGGCCGCCGACAGGAAGCGCTCGGCGGTCTTCAGGTTGGTGGTGAAGATCGACGAGGACAGGCCCTGCGGCACGCCGTTCTGCATGTCGATGGCCTCGTCCAGCGTGCTGTACTTCATCACGTACAGGATCGGTGCGAAGGTCTCGTGCTGCACGACCTCATCGCTGTTCTTCAGACCGGTGACGATTGCCGGCAGCACGAAGTTGCCGGCGCGGTCGATGCGGGTGCCGCCGGTTTCAACGGTGCCGCCGCTGGCCTTGGCCTTCTCGATGGACGCCAGGAACTGCTGCACGGCGCCGTCGCTGTTGAGCGGGCCCATCAGGTTGGCCGGGTCGGTCGGATCGCCGATCTTGCCCTCCACCTGCTTGTAGGCCTTGATCAGCGTGGCCAGCACGTCGTCATGGATGGATTCGTGCACGATCAGGCGGCGCGTGGTGGTGCAGCGCTGACCGGCAGTGCCGACCGCACCGAACACGATGCCGGGGATGGCCAGCTTCAGGTCGGCGGTTTCATCGAGGATGATCGCGTTGTTGCCGCCCAGTTCCAGGAGGCAGCGGCCCAGACGATGGGCAACCTTCTCGGCGACCGTGCGGCCGACCTGGGTCGAGCCGGTGAAGCTGATCAGCGGCACGCGCTTGTCGGCCACCATCTTCTCCGACAGCGCGGTGCCGGCATCGTTGATCAGGAAGAACAGGTCCGGGAAGCCACCGTCGCGCAGCGCCGCGTTGCAGATGCGCATGGACGCGATGGCGGTCAGCGGGGTCTTGTTGGACGGCTTCCACAGGCAGATGTCGCCGCAGATGGTGGCCAGGAACGAATTCCACGCCCACACCGCGACCGGGAAGTTGAACGCGCTGATGATGCCGACCAGGCCGAGCGGCTGGTACTGCTCGTACATGCGGTGGCCGGGGCGTTCGGAATGCATGGTGTAGCCGTACAGCATGCGGCTCTGGCCCACGGCGAAGTCGGCGATGTCGATCATCTCCTGCACTTCACCGTCGCCTTCGGGCTTGCTCTTGCCCATTTCCAGGGCAACCAGCGACCCCAACGCGTCCTTGTGGGCGCGCAGCGCTTCACCGCACAGGCGCACGGCTTCGCCACGGCGCGGAGCCGGGGTGGTACGCCAGATTTTGAAGGCTTCCTGGGCGCGCGCGATGATGGTTTCGTAGTCGGCGTCGGTGGTGGCGTACACCTGCGCGATCGCCTCGCCGGTGGTCGGGTTGACCGGGGTGATCACGCCGGCGTCGGTGGCGGTGGACCACTCGCCGTTGCCGAGGTAGGTGCCAGCGTTGGTCGCGTCGAGGCCGAGGGCCTTGAGCAGGTCAGAGGACATGCAAACTCCTGTTGCGAATCAAAAAGGGCGCAGCCGCTGGCAGGGTGGGGTGCGGCATGCAGAACCACCATTCTAACGTAGTGCCGCCTGCTGGCCGGCACCCCGGTGGGAGCCGGTAGAATAGGCGCCCAGCTCGCAAGCCCCCAGGAATCTGAATGAACGTTACCGTTGCGGAAGGTGTTGTCGTCGGGAACCGTCTCCCGTTCGTGCTGTTTGGCGGCCTGAACGTGCTCGAAGACCTCGACTCGACCCTGCACGCGGCCGAGCACTTCACCACGGTCACGTCCCGGCTCGGCATCCCGTACGTGTTCAAGGCGTCGTTCGACAAGGCCAACCGCTCCTCGATCAAGTCCTTCCGCGGCGTGGGCCTGGACGAAGGCCTGCGCATCTTCGAGGAGGTCAAGCGCCGCTTCGGCGTGCCGGTGATCACCGACGTCCATGAGGTTGCCCAGGCCGCGCCGGTGGCAGACGTGGCGGACGTGCTGCAGATCCCCGCGTTCCTGGCGCGCCAGACCGATCTGGTGGTGGCCATCGCGCAGACCGGCCGTGCGGTCAACATCAAGAAGCCGCAGTTCCTCAGCCCCACCCAGATCACCCACATCGTCTCCAAGATCCGCGAAGCGGGCAACGAGAAGATCATCCTGTGCGAGCGCGGTGCGCAGTTCGGCTACGACAACCTGGTCGTGGACATGCTCGGCTTCCGCGAGATGATCGAATCCACCGGTGGCCTGCCGGCCATCTTCGATGTCACCCACAGCCTGCAGCGCCGCGACGCCGGCAGCGAGGCGTCCGGTGGCCGTCGGCGCCAGGTGGCCGAACTGGCCCGGTCGGGCATGGCGCTGGGCCTGGCCGGCCTGTTCCTGGAAGCCCACCGCGACCCGGACCACGCCCGCTGCGACGGCCCCAGCGCGCTGCCGCTGGCCGCCCTGGAACCGTTCCTGACCCAGATCAAGGCCGTGGACGACCTGGTCAAGGGCTTCCCGGAACTGGACATCCGCTGACCCGCGCCCACCCGCAGCGTGGCGACGGCCTTGGTCCTGCCGCTGAATGTGGGTATCCTTCACGGCTGCACGCGCGCCATGCCGCGTGCAGCCTGCGGCATCGCGGCACGCCCGCACCGCACATGGCCCCGTAGCTCAGCTGGATAGAGCGTCCCCCTCCTAAGGGGAAGGTCGCCCGTTCGAATCGGGCCGGGGTCACCATCTTCACGCCTATGGACACGGCCCGCGCCGGATCACACACTCGACCGGCGCGATCCCGCGCGTCCAGGAGGTCGCAGATGCCGTATCCCATTGGCCGGATGCTTGCCGTTCCCGTGGTGGTGGGTGCGCTGATGCTGCCGTTCTGCAGTCATGCCGCGATCCCGAGGGTGAATGCCGAGTGCCCGGGTGGCGTGCAGATCCACGCCGACGAGGGCGGTCCGGTCTATGTGGACGGCCGCGAGGCGGTGCTGAAGCGTTTCAGCGATACCTACTACGAGGCGCGTGACGAGAGGAGCGGGCTGAAGGTGTCGCTGAGCACCGGTGCGGACGGATCGGCGCAGGTGTCCTATACCGGCAGGGGCGGGGCCAACGGCGTGTGCCAGGTAACCACCGCCACTGGCGCCACGGCACCGGGGCATCGTCACCATGACGACGCGCGCCGCGATGACGGGGACGATGACAACCTGCCCAATCAGGTGACCTGCGAATCGGACGATCAGCGGCAGACGTCCTGCGACATGAACACACGTGGCACCGTGATCGTCGATCGCCAGCTCAGCCACGCCCGCTGCATCGAGGGGCAGACCTGGGGGCTTTCGCGTCACTCGGTGTGGGTGAGTGGTGGCTGCCGGGCGGTATTCCGCAATACGTCCGCGCCCACGCGTTCGTCTGCTGCCGCTGGCGGTGGCAACGCCTTGGCCGCCTGCAATGCCAGGAAGGGCGAGGACGGTGCGCTGGTGACCCAGGTGCCGGTCGGTGAGCGCTACATGGAAGTCATCGTCGACTATGCCGACGGACGCCATCTGTGCATGGTCGGCAACGACGGCACGGTGTCCAGCCTGACCCGCATGCGCCAGCGCTGACGTTCGATGCCCCGCGTGGCACTCTTCCCCGATGCGGTCAGGGAGTGGCTCATGATGAGATTCAACGGCGGTGTGCTGGGGGCGGCCTGTCTGCTGCTGGCTGCGTGCGCAACCGGTCCGAAGGCGTCGGACAACGCGATGTGCGCGCAGATCGACACGTGGGGAAAGGGACTGTCGCCCGGGCAGACAACCTCGGTGGAGCTGGTCCGCGGTGGCGTCTGGATGGTCAACCATTACAAGCGTTGCACGCACGCCGAGGGCGACCTCGCGGCCACGCGGTTCTGCGCCTGGCTGATGGACAACACGTCCACCGAGTTCATGGAATACAACGTCAACCGCGCGCTCGCCTGCCTGCAGGGGCAGCGCGTCGTGGGTTACCTGGGCAACACCGGCGTGGATGCCTGGTCGGGCACCGCACGGTTCACCCGGCTGACCGCGTCGGAGGATATGTTCCGGGTCGAGCTGCGCTATGCGCTCGACTACAGCGCGCCTTCGGAAGAGACCATGATGCAGCTGACACTGACGGCCCTGGACTGAGTTCCCGGCGCGACGTCAGCGCGGCAACGGCGCGGTGTCGCAGGCAACGCGGGTCATGGGGAAATCCACGGCCTTGCCAGGATCGCCGATAGCTCCTTCAATGCGCGCCAGCAGGCGGGTGTCGCCGTCGCGGCGGTAGATCACGCGCTGCGGGAAATCGTTGTCGAGGTTCTCGAAGCGGGCTTCCTCCGCACTGATCCGGATTGCACGGAACGCGGTGCGGTCCTGGCCGCCGGGCCAGGCGATGAACGCCAGCGCGCCGTCGTCTTGCCGGCGCAGTTGCATGAACTCGAAACCGACGGTGCGGCCGCCCTTGACGGTGCGGCCGATGCCGAACATCGTCCCGCCCGCGGGCGTGCTCCACTGCTCGCCGCTGCCAGCGTCGGCGCCGTCGCGCGCCCAGCAGCCGGCCAGCCACGCCAGAGGGGCCAGGTCCGATGCAGCCGGCGGGGCCGCCGATACGCCGGCCGCCGTGAGCAGTCCAAGGGTGAGCAGCGTTCTGCGCATGGTCGACGTCCCGCAGTGTGATCGGGGAAGTGTACGGCCGGATGCGTGTCCTCGCCCGTCGTTGACATGGCCAGGGCCATGCTCGGTGCTTCATTCCGCAGGAGTACCGCGCATGCGTGTCTTCGATGCCCACGCGCACGTCCGTGCCGGGTCACATGCCGTCGCGCAGGTGCCACAGCCCGGCCAGCCACCGACCGCGCCGCCGGCCCCGGTCGAAGAACCGATCCGGCAGGACCCGCCACCGCGTGAGCCGCCGAACGAAGTGCCCCCCGAGCGCGATCCGCCGCCTGACCCGCCGCCGCGCGAAGAGCCCCCCGGCGAGCAGCCGCCGGCCCCGCACGCAGCGCGGAGGTGCGCCGCCTAGTCGCGACGGGCGTGCGCGTCTGCGCGCGTGCGGCCGTTGCCGCGCAGTTCGGCGGTGACATCGTGAATCAGCCCGGCAACTTCGTTGGCCAGGCGGCGGCTGTCGGCGACCGAGCCGTAGAAGCGGATCGTCCGGCCCGACATGAGCACCCTGGCCAGGCCGAGCTCACCCTTGAGTGCTTCCACCTGGCGGCGAAAGACCACGAGCCACGGGGCCGAAGGTTCGACATCCAGCATCGCGGTGATCGCCTCGTCTTCCTCAGGATCGACATCGGCCTGGAGATCGGGCACGTCGAAGCCCAGCAGGCGCGGCGCGCTGCGGTCTGGATCGGGTGTGTTCATGCCGGCATGGTACGCGCTCCTGGACATGGGTGCCTGCCGGTTCTGCAATTGGTATCCCATTTCACATCTGGTGTGAGTGATAGGTTCTCTCTGCTGCACATGAAGGTGCAGGTTCACGAGGCCTGCGGCGGCGCCGTGGGCCTCATGACAACATCATGAGAGGACTGCAGATGAAACGGATGGCATGGCTGTTGATGGTGGCGGGCGTGGCAGGGTCGGGTGTGGCCGCTGCACAGGACGCGGAAACAGACGAGGAACTGGCGGTGGCGGTGAAGGCCTACATGGCCGGCCACGATCAGGTGACGATGGACGAGGCGGTACGCCGGCTGCAGGTCCAGGCTGAACTGGCTCCGTTCAGCGAGAATCTCCAGGGCGAGTTCGCCGAGCGGTTCACCGCGATCCGGCTGATGCACGCTCCCGACCAGTACATCCGCGTGGATCTCAAAGGCGATCGCCCGGTGCCGTCGCGGGTGATCCGCACGGCGAGCGGCGAGACGCGGGTGGAATTCCGTGTCGGACGCACCTTCACCCAGGAGGAGTTCCGCACACGGATCAAGGACACCGCCCCGTTGATCCGCAGCCTGATTCCGGGCGTATCGGGCATCACCGGCTTCGCGGGCGACAACCGCGTTGTGGTGAGTATCGAAGGCAATGCCGACGAGGCCGCCCGGTACGCGCGGGTGCTGCCGAAAATCGAGCGCGTATCCGGGTTGAAGGTGGAGCTGGAGCACTCGCAGGGCAGGGAAAGCAACGCGTCCAATGCCAGCGGCGGCGCGGTACTGCAGAACAATAATGACTACTGCACCACCGGCTTTGCCGTGCTGCACAAGGCCACCAACACCCGCGGCATCATCACCGCCGCGCACTGTCCGGATGCGCTGATCTACGGCAACTACGGCAGTACCCAGAACAACACCAAGGTGACCTTCCCGCTGACGTTCCAGAATGCCATTTTCGACGGCAGTCATGACGTGCAGTGGCACACCATCCCGGCGCCACACGGCGTGACGCAGGAAGTGTTCGGCAGTTCGAACAGCGAGTATGGCAAGCGCTCGATCATGTTCATGTATGCCGCACCGATGGAGGACTCAAACCTGTGCTTCCGTGGCGCGGTGTCCGGCTACAGCTGTGGCCGGGTGGTGTCGGTGACGCACGTACCCGAAGGCACCTGCGGGGCGAGCATCGCCTGCAACCCGGACTGGGTACGGGTGGAGGGCAGTGCACTGTCCTGTACCGGCGGCGACAGCGGTGCGGCGGTGTTCTGGCAGAACTCCGGCTTCGGCATCGTCAAGTCCGGCAAGTGGACCGGCGTCGGTGCAGGCAACTGCGACAGACTGACGGTGATGCCGTTCGGCCGTGTGTCCGCATTGGGCCTTCGCGGCCTGTAGTCCACGCCACACGGGAGCAGGGCGTGTTCGCCGCCGCGTGGAGGCGGCGAACACGTCTCCGGCACGCGGCGTGAACATGGTTCAGACGATGCGATGACGTGGCTGAATCGCAGGATTTTCGTGTCACGCGGGCATCATCTGCAATGCGGAAAAGTCATTCCACCCGAGCAACACCACGGGCTTCCCGGAACAGACTGGAGTACACCGCAGTGACTATTGAATCGAAGACCACGCACAGCTTGAACGACCTCATCGAGATTGCCCGCGACGGCAAGGCGTTCTACACCGAGGCGGCGGGCAAGGTCGAAGACGCCGAGCTTGCGGCGCTCTTCACCCGCATCGCCGGCGTCAAGGACGAGATCGTCCGTTCGCTGAGCACGACGGTGCTCGCCGCCGGTGGCAAGCCCGCCGATCACGGCACGTTCGTCGGCAGCATGCAGCAGTTCTACGGCAAGGTGCGTGCGACGCTGGGCGACACGCAGTATGGCTATGTCGCCGAACTGGAAGAGTCCGAAGACCGCCTGCTGAAGGCGTTCAAGGATGTACTGACCGATGCCGACACTCCGCCGGCTGCACGCGACCAGGTTCAGCGCCTGCTGCCGCAGGTGCAGGAATGCCATGCCGTGATGCGCGACCGCAAGCATGCGATGAAGCGCTGACCACACCGACGCCCGTCGTGGCGCACGGCGGGATGTCCAACGAAAACGCCCCGGCAGGCCTGCCGGGGCGTTTTCATTTGGCGCAGTCCGGATCGGCGCGAACGGTATCGGTCGCCTCCGCCGGGGGGGCCGGGTGTCGCAGCGCACTCACCCAGTCGAGCATCATGCAGTCGATCCGGGTGGCCTGCGCAGGCCACTGCCGTACCAGGTGCTCACGGATCAGGTCATACCGCGCCCACCGCTCCGCCTGGCGCATATCGCTACGCCAGAGCCGGGCGAGCGACTCGCGCGCGAACCTGAATTCCGCTTGCTGATGGGCAGTGGCGGGCATGGCGGCACGTGGTATCCAAGGGCTGCCGCGGGGGCGGCGTGGCGCACTGTGCGTCGATGCCGGAGAGGTTGCAACTACCGTTCGTCTGATTCCCGCGCCGGGTACGTGTTCATGAAGATCGACTGTCGGAAATCCGATGCCGGGGGCGTTACCGACGGTGACGTACGGGGGTGGGGGAATTGGTGCATACTCGGAACCAGAGACCGTTTTGGATCCCCTATGGAACACATGCGTTGGCTGACGCTTCGTCTTGGCAACAATCAATCCATCGGACCCAAGGCGCTGATGGACCTGTGGTCCAATGCGTGCGAGACAAACCAGTCCTCGGTGTCGCGTGAATCGCTGCCGGGCAAGTCCACCTCCTATGCCCTGCACGCGCCGACCTCGCTGGCCTATCCCAAGCGCGCCGAGCTGCGCATGCGCAAACTGCTTGAAGAGGCCGGTTACACCTTCACGCTGGGCTCGCTGGCCGATCGGCCGGCGCCGCAACCGGTGCGCTTCCGCTGATCCGGCCTCAGCCGGCGTCCGCAGCGAGCGGGCGCCACATGATGCGCACCGGTACGCCACTGGCGTGGCGGGTCGATTCCAGCCGTTGCCACCCATGCCGGGCGTACAGGCCGCCATCATCGACCTCGGTCTGCAGGTAGAGGTCGCGTACGCCCAACGCCGCGCCGCGCGCCACCAGCGCGTCGATCAGCGTCGCGGCCAGGCCGGTGCCACGGTGCGAGGGCGCCACGTACACGCCGCCCAGCCAGTGCAGGCGCTCTGGACGCTCGGTGCGTTCGTGGAACTTCAGTTGCGCGGCGCCGACAGGTACGTCGTTGTCCACCGCGACCAGCAGCAGCGGCAGTTCGTCTGCCTGCAGGAACACCTCGAGTCGCTGCTGCTCATCGGCGAGCGTGTGCCCGGGCACATGGCACCCCCACGTGTCGAAGTACCACTGGGCGAGGAGGGGCATCCATTCGGGATGCTCACTGAGGACGTAAAACTGCATCGTGGCACCTGCATGAATGGCCGCCCGACTATAGCACCGGCCCGGCTGGAACCGCCGCCGTTTGCGCACGGCTGACGCCGCGCCCACACTGGGTCGTGCCGCCCTACGATGTTCCCCATGTCCGCCTCGCCCGCCTTCCACCTCCGCAGCTACGGCACCACCTCCAGCGTGGACCGCCACGACTTCCTGCAATGGGTGCTGCCGGTGCGCGGCGATCTGGCGTTCGAGCTGGAGGGCAAGGGCGTCGTGCTGGACCGGGTGCTGGGCGCCTGTGTGGTGCCCGATGCCGGTCATGCGCAATGCGCGCGGGGCGACAACCGCTTCCTGATCGTGGACTGCCCGCAGGCGCTGCTGGACGATGATGACCTACAGGGGTGGCGGCGTCAGCCGCTCTTGGCGCTGTCGCGGCCGGTGCGCGCGCTGGTGGACGAGGCCGTTGCGCTGGGCGATGCACAGGGGCGGGTGGCGGCGTCGGTGGCGCGGCGCGGACTGCCGCTGCTGCTGCAGTCGTTCGGGCGGGCCGGCGGGCGCGCACGCCTGCATGCGTTGTGCGCCGCCATCGATGCCGAGCCGGGGCATGCGTGGCCGGTCGCGCGGATGGCGGCGCAGGCCGGTGTCAGCGGCAGCCGGCTGCATGCGCTGTTCCGCGAGGCGTTTGATCTGACGCCGCAGGCCTGGGTGGCAGCCAGCCGGCTGCGCTGGGCGCGTGCGCAGTTGGCCGGAAGCGATCTCCCGATCGCCCAGATCGCGGTGCAGGCCGGGTACTCCGAACAGAGTGCGCTGACCCGGGCATTGCGCCGCGAGTGTGGCGTCACGCCGACCGACGTGCGGCGCAACGCGCGGCAGTAGTTCCGGTCAAGACGGACAGGGGCGGCGTGCCTACACTGCCGCGTCCAGACTCTGCAGGGCCGCCACAGGCGCATGAATCGATCGATCGGATGGGGTATCGCCAATGGCATCGCAGCCGGTGCGCTGTGGGGCGTGGTGTTTCTGGCGCCGGCGATGCTGGCCAGCTTCCGCGCCGACCAGCTGTCGGCTGGCCGCTATCTGGTGTATGGGCTGATTGCGGTGGTGTTGCTGGCGCCACGCTGGCGGCAGCTGCGCGGCCGCCTGGGCATGGCCGAGTGGCGAGGCCTGCTGTGGCTCAGCCTGGCCGGCAACCTGGTCTACTTCCTGCTGCTGGCCACTGCCGTGCAGTGGGCCGGTGGCGCGGCGGCATCACTGATTGTCGGCCTGATTCCGGTGGTGGTCACCCTGGCCGGCGTACGCGAGGAGGGCGCAGTGCCGCTGCGCAGGTTGGCACCGGCGCTGCTGCTGTGCCTGTTCGGGGTGGCGCTGGTCGGCTACGAAGCGCTGCAGGCCGAACATGCGGAGGGGTCGGCCGCGCAACGTCTGCTCGGCCTGCTGTGTGCGATTGGCGCGCTGTTCTCGTGGGCGGTGTACTCGATTGGCAACAGCCGCTGGTTGGCGCGTCGTCCCGACCTGAGCGGGCATGACTGGTCGTTGCTCACCGGCGTGGCGACCGGTGCGCTGGCCCTGCTGCTGGTACCCACTGCCTTCTTCGCCGGGACGCCCGCGCACCCGCCGGCACAGTGGGGCCTGTTCTGGCTGGCCAGCGCCGGTGTGGCGGTGGTGGCCTCGGTGCTGGGCAATGCCTGCTGGAACCGGGCCAGCCGGCATCTGCCGCTGACGCTCACCGGGCAGATGATCGTGTTCGAGACCCTGTTCGCGCTGCTGTACGGATTCGCCTGGCAGCAACGCTGGCCCACGCACATGGAGGCGGTGGCGATCGTCTGCCTGGTCTCCGGCGTGCTGTTGTGCGCGCACGCGCATCGGCCGCCGCGGGCGGTGGCCGAGCACGCCGGCTGACCGCCAGGCCGCACGCTGCAAGGATGGTCACATTCGCAACCGTTTCGCCGAGGTTGCGTGGCGTTGGCCGCATCGGCTTTTTTGCAACGCAGCACTTGACAGTCGCGGGGCCGGCGTAGTTTTCTTGCCGCATGGACCTGCGTACCGCCACCGCCCTGACGTCGCTTCCCGCCTCTGCGGGTCGCCCGGTCGCGGCTGCCGGTACCACCACCATTACCACCGTCACCACTCGCCTGGTGCGGCCCGTCGTCTTCGCGTAATTTCCGAAAACCACGGCCCCGCACCCAGATCAGGTTGCGGGGGATGCCTTCAGCCTGAATGACGCGGGGCCTCGAATCGAGGTCAGCATGTCTTCTGCCGCCGTTCCCCCCTGTTCCGACGAAGCCCCTGTTGCTGCCGCGCCGTTGCGCGCGGTCACCGCGACCGTGGTCCACAAGTTCGGCGGTACCTCGGTCGCCGATGCCGAGCGCTACCGCCATGTCGCGCACCTGCTGCTGGCGCGCGAGGAGGCGACCCAGGTCACCGTGGTGTCGGCGATGAAGGGGGTCACCGACGCGCTGATCGCCCTGGCCGGGCTGGCCGCCGACAACGCGCCCACCTGGCGGGACCACTGGCACGACCTGCGCGCGCGGCACCGCGGGGCGGCCGTGGCGCTGCTGGGCGAGCATGCCGGTGCGACCGTGGAATGGCTGGATGCGCGTTTCGACCAGTTGGCCGAAGTGCTGGGCGCGCTGGCAGTGATCGGTGAGCTGCCGGCCGAAGTGCTCGACCGGGTGCAGGGCCTGGGTGAGGTGTACTCGGCGCATCTGCTTGGGCACTACCTTCAGGCTTCCGGCGTGGCGTGCGAGGTGCTGGATGCGCGCGACGTGCTGGTGGTCGACCGCGGCGAACTGGGCGTGGATGTGGACTGGGCCGTCAGCGCCCAGCGCCTGCAGCAGTGGCGGGTGGCGCACCCGGCTCCCCGCGTGGTGGCCACCGGCTTTGTCGCTCGCGATCGGCGCGACCGCGTAACCACTCTCGGCCGCAACGGCAGCGACTACTCCGGTGCCATTTTCGCCGCGCTGTTCAATGCCGATGAACTGCACATCTGGACCGATGTGGATGGTGTGCTGTCGGCCGATCCGCGCGTTGTCCCCGAAGCCGTGCAGCTGGAGGCGCTGAGCTACGACGAGGCCTGCGAACTGGCCTATTTCGGCGCCAAGGTGGTGCATCCGCAGACGATGTCGCCGGCCATCGAGCGCGGCTTGCCGATCATCATCCGCAACACGTTCCGGCCCGATCATCCGGGGACGCGGATCACGGCCGAGCGCACCGCGTCCGGCCCGATCAAAGGCCTGACACTGAGTCCGGATCTGGCGGTGCTGAACCTGGAAGGCACTGGCCTGATCGGCGTGCCGGGCACCGCCGAGCGCGTGTTCGCGGCACTGCGCAACGCGCACGTATCGGTGGTGATGATCTCGCAGGGCTCGTCCGAACACTCGATCTGCTGCGTGGTCCGGCAGGCCGAAGTGGCCCGTGGACGCGATGCGCTGCTGCACGCGTTCGCCCATGAGCTGAGCCTGGGCCAGGTGCAGCGCGTGCAGGTCACCGACAACGTGAGCGTGCTGGCAGCGGTCGGCGACGGCATGGCCGGGCAGCCCGGCGTGGCCGCGCGGCTCTTCGAGTCGCTCGGCCGCGCGCAGGTCAACATTCTGGCGATCGCGCAGGGCTCGTCCGAGCGCAACATCTCGGTGGCGGTGGACAGCCGGCACGCCACCAAGGCGCTGCGTGCGGCACACGCCGGCTTCTGGCTGTCGCCGCAGACCTTCGCGGTCGGCGTGATCGGCCCCGGCAACGTCGGCGCAGCGCTGCTGGACCAGTTGCAGGGTGCGCAGGCGTCGTTGCTGGGCCGGACCAACCTGGACCTGCGGCTGCGGGCGGTGGCCTCGCGCAGCCGGATGCTGCTGGATCCGCGCAGCCTGCAGGGGCCGTGGCGCCAGGCGTTGTCGGCCGGCGGCGTGCCCAGCGACCTGGACGCCTTTACTGCGCATCTGCTGTCGGCGCACCTGCCGCATGCGGTCATCATCGACTGCAGTGGCAGCGCAGACGTTGCCGACCGCTACGCCGGCTGGCTGGCGGCCGGCATCCACGTGGTCACGCCGAACAAGCAGGCCGGCGCCGGCTCGCTGGCGCGCTATCACGCCATCCGCGACGCCGCCGCCGCCAGCGGTGCGCGCTTCCGTTACGAAGCCACGGTCGGCGCCGGGCTGCCGGTGATTACCACGCTGCGCGACCTGGTCGATACCGGCGACGAAGTGCTGGCCATCGACGGCATCTTCTCCGGCACGCTGGCGTGGCTGTTCAACAAGTACGACGGGCAGGTACCGTTCTCGGCGCTGGTGGAGCAGGCGCGCGGAATGGGCTACACCGAGCCGGACCCGCGCGATGATCTGTCCGGTGTCGACGTCGCGCGGAAGCTGGTGATCCTCGCACGCGAAGCGGGGCGCGAGCTGAGCCTGGCGCAGGTGCAGGTGGAGAGTCTGGTGCCCGAAGCGCTGCGCCAGACCAGCGTGGAGGGTTTCATGGCCGGGCTGGGCGCAGTGGATGCGGTGTTCGCCGAGCGCCTGGCGCAGGCGCGGGCGCGCGGGGCGGTGCTGCGCTACGTGGCGCGGCTGTCGGCGGAGGGCGCGGCGGTGGGGCTGGTCGAACTGCCGGCGGGGCACGCGTTCGCAGGCCTGCGGCTCACCGACAACGTGGTGCAGTTCACCACGCGACGCTACTGCGACAACCCGCTGGTGGTGCAGGGGCCGGGGGCCGGGCCGGACGTGACGGCGGCAGGCGTGTTCGCCGATCTGCTGCGCGTGGCCGCCGGTGAAGGAGCGCGCCTGTGAGCGCAGGCACGGACCAGGCCCGGGCGTTCTCACCGGCGTCGGTCGGCAACGCGGCCGTCGGCTTCGACATTCTCGGCCATGCCATTGCCGGCATAGGCGATACCGTGACGGTGCGGCGGATCGATGCGCCCGAGGTGCGCATCGCGGCCATCCGCGGCACCCCGTTCGACCTGCCGTTGCGCGCCGAAGACAACACCGCCGGAGCCGCCCTGATCGCGCTGCGCGAGGCACTGGCGCTGCCGTTCGGTTTCGCGGTGGAGATCGACAAGGGCATCGCGCTGGGCTCGGGCATGGGCGGTTCGGCCGCATCGTGCGTGGCCGCGCTGGTGGCCGCCAACGCGCTGCTGGCGGTGCCGCTGGCGCGCGAGGCGCTGTATCCGTTCGCGTTGACCGGCGAGGCGGTGGCCAGCGGCGGCCGCCACGGCGACAACCTTGGCCCGATGCTGCTGGGCGGGGTGGTGCTGAGCACCGCCGACCGGCTGGTGCCGGTGCCGGTGCCGGCGGGGTGGCACAGCCTGCTGGTCCATCCCGAGGCGGTGCTGGAAACCCGGCGCGCACGCGCGGCCCTGCAGGGCGCCTACGCGCTGTCGGAGTTTGTCGCGCAGAGCGCCAACCTCGCGCTGGTCCTCAGCGGTTGCTACACCGGCGACGCGACGCTGGTGCGCGCCGGGCTGCGCGATGTGCTGGTCGAGCCGCGTCGTGCCGGGCTGATCGGCGGCTTCCACGCCGCCCGCGATGCGGCGCTGGCGGCCGATGCGATGGGGGCGAGCATTTCCGGTGCCGGTCCCAGCGTGTTCGCCTGGTTCGAAGATGCCGCTGCGGCGCAGGCCGCGCAGGCGGCGGTGCAGCAGGCGTTCGCCAATGCCGGGTTCGACAGCCAGGCCTGGGTGTCACCGTTGAACGCGCCCGGCGCGCATCTGCTGTGAGCGCCGCGATCCTCTCCCTTTCCCCAGGATGTCCGATGAATTTCGTTTCCACCCGTCATGCCGCCCCCGCCGCTTCGCTGAGCCAGGCCATTGCTGCCGGGCTTGCGCCTGATGGCGGGCTGTACGTTCCCGCCCGACGTCCGGCACCGCAGGCATGGCGCGCCCAGGGCAGCCTCGCGCAGGATGCCGCAGCAGTGCTCGCCCCGTACTTCGCTGGTGATGCGCTGGCCGCGGCGCTGCCGGCGCTGTGCGCGCAGGCGTTCGATTTCCCCGCGCCGTTGCGCGCCCTGTCCACCCCGGGTGACCACGTACTGGAACTGTTCCACGGGCCCACGGCGGCATTCAAGGACTTCGGGGCACGCTTCCTCGCCGCCAGCCTGGCCCGGCTGCAGCGCGACCAGGCCCGCCCGTTGACGATCGTGGTGGCCACCTCCGGCGATACCGGGGCTGCCGTGGCGGCCGCGTTCCATCGCCAGCCGGGCATCCGGGTGGTGGTGCTGTATCCGGATGGGCGGGTATCGCCACGCCAGGCGCATCAGTTGGGCTGCTTCGGCGACAACATCCGCACCCTGCGCGTGGCCGGATCGTTCGACGACTGCCAGGCGATGGTCAAGCAGGCGCTGGGCGACCGCGCGCTGCAGGCGCAGGTGCCGCTGAGCTCGGCCAACAGCATCAGCCTCGGGCGCTGGCTGCCGCAGATGAGCTATTACGCGCACGCCGCGCTGGAACACCACGCCGCCACCGGGCAGGTACTGAACCTGGTGGTGCCCACCGGCAACCTGGGCAATGCGATGGCCGCGGTACTGGCGCGGTCGATGGGCCTGCCGCTGGGCCGGATCGCCCTGGCCACCAATGCCAATGATGTGCTGCCGCGTTACTTCCACGGCGCCGACTACGCACCCTCCGCCAGCGTGCAGACGGTGGCCAACGCGATGGACGTGGGGGCACCCAGCAATTTCGAACGGCTGCGCTGGTTGTATGCCGAGGACGACACGGCATTGCGGGCCGACTTCCGTGCCGATGCGATGGACGATGCGGCGATCCGGGCCCTGATCGCGCGGCGGTATGCGCAGGCGGGCGAGGTGTTCTGTCCGCATACGGCAACGGCGGTCGCCCTGCTCGAACGCCTGCGCGCGGAGGGGGTCGCGGGGGACTGGGCGGTGGCCGCCACCGCGCATCCGGCCAAGTTCGAGGGGGTGGTCGAGCCGTTGATCGGCCGTGCGCTGCAGGTGCCGCCGGCATTGGCCCGGCTGCTGCAGCGCCCGGCCAGCGCCGAACCCTGCGCGCCGGACTACGCCGCGTTGCGTGAGGTGCTGCTGCAGCCGTAACGCCCGTCAACGCCGGAGGGAGCCCGGCCGTGCGTCAGTACGCCTCGTCGGCCGACAGTTGGCGCAGTGCATCTTCGTCGAGGATCTCGACAGTGTTCAGATGGGGCAGGGCGATCAGGCCCTGCTGGCGCAGCTTGGTGAAGGTGCGGCTGACCGTCTCCATCGTCAGGCCAAGGTGGTCGGCGATGTCGCCGCGCCCCATCGGCAGGGTCACGCGTGTCCCGTCGCCCCCCAGCCGTGCCTCGCGCGCGGCCAGCCGCAGCAGGAAGTCGGCCAGCTTCTCGGCCGGTTGCAGACGGCCCAGCGCGAGCGCGGCGTCCTGCGCGGCATCCAGTTCCTGGCAGGCGCGCTGCAGCAGCTTGCGCTCCAGGTGCGGGAAGCGCGCGCGCAGGTCCTTCATCTGCGGCAGGGCGACCCGGCACACGCGGCTGTCGGCGATGGCCTCGATGTCATAGCGGTGATGGTCGCTGCCGCTGAGGCCGAGATAGTCTCCCGGCAGTACGAAGCCGCTGATCTGACGGCGGCCGTCGGCCAGGGTGCGGACCAGGCGCAGCGCGCCGGCGGTCAAGGTATAGACATGATGGCGCGGCTCGCCGGCGCGGGCCAGGTTGGCACCCAGCGGCAGCGGCTGCGACACGGTGACCCGCTCCAGCGCCAGCACCTCGTCCGGCGCCAGCGCCGAGCACACTGCCAGATGGCGCACCGAGCAGTGCAGGCAGTCGCGCAGCGGCGAGCAGCCCGGCGTGGCAGGGTCTTCAACGGCGGAGAGAGCGTTACCGGGGTGAGGCCGGGTCATGTCGAACCAGGGAGCGGGGCCTGCCTATGATACGTCATGCGGTCGTTGGCCCGGGCCATGCCCGCCGGACGAGGTGCCGCCGCCCGGCTGCGGCTAGAATACGCAGCTCGCTCATCCCCCCGTTTTGCAGGAGTCCCGCAAGTGATCAAGCCCCGTACGCCGCCCGGCATCATGGAATTGCTGCCGCGTGAGCAGATCGCGTTCCAGCGCATGCTGGACGTCATCCGCCGCAACTACGAGCGGTTCGGGTTCCTGCCGGTGGAGACGCCGGTGTTCGAGCTGTCCGACGTGCTGCTGACCAAGTCCGGTGGCGAGACCGAGCGCCAGGTGTATTTCGTGCAGTCCACCGGCGCGCTGGCCAATGCGGCCGAAGCGGGCGACCGGAGCCTGCCGGAACTGGCCCTGCGTTTCGATCTGACCGTGCCGCTGGCGCGTTACGTGGCCGAGCACGAGCACGACCTGACCTTCCCGTTCCGCCGTTACCAGATGCAGCGCGTGTACCGCGGCGAGCGCGCCCAGCGCGGGCGTTTCCGCGAGTTCTACCAGTGCGACATCGATGTGATCGGCAAGGACAGTCTGAGCGTGCGCTACGACGCCGAGGTGCTGGCCGTGATCCACGCGGTGTTCGCCGAACTGAGCATCGGTGATTTCAGCATCCAGTTGAACAACCGCAAGCTGCTGCGCGGCTTCTTCGAAAGCCTGGGCGTGGCCGATGGCGAACGCCAGCTGGCGGTGCTGCGCGAAGTGGACAAGCTGGACAAGCGCGGCCCGGACTACGTGCGCGAGACACTGGTGGGCGAGGGCTTCGGCATTCCGGCCGGGCAGGTCGAGCGGATCCTGGCGTTCGTCGCGGTGCGCTCCAGCAGCCACGCCGATGCGCTGGCGCAGCTGGATGCACTGCTGGCCGACCCGGCCGCCAGCGACATGCTCAAGGCCGGCGTGGCCGAGCTGCGTGAGGTGCTGGAGCTGGTCAAGGCGCTGGGCGTGCCGGAGACCGCGTACTGCCTGAATTTCTCCATCGCCCGCGGCCTGGATTACTACACCGGTACCGTCTACGAGACCACGCTCACCGACCACCCGCAGATCGGGTCGATCTGCTCGGGCGGCCGCTATGAAGACCTGGCCAGCCACTACAGCAAGTCGCGCCTGCCCGGCGTGGGCATCTCGATCGGCCTGACCCGCCTGTTCTGGCAGCTCCGCGAAGCCGGGCTGATCGCCGGCATCGAGGACAGCAGCGTGCATGCGCTGGTGGCGCTGATGGACGACAACGGTCTGGCCCAGTCGCTGGACATCGCCCGCCGCCTGCGTGCCGGCGGCATCAATGCCGAAGTGCAGATGGAGCCGAAGAAGATCGGCAAGCAGTTCCAGTACGCCGCCAAGGCGGGCATCCGTTTCGTGGTGCTGGCCGGCGAGGACGAGCTGGCGCGCGGCGTGGTCGCTGTCAAGGACCTGCTGCGCGAGCAGCAGTTCGAGGTTGCCCGCGAGGAATTGGCCAGCGCCCTCCAGGTGGAGCTGGAACAGGCCAAGGTCATGCCGTGAGGCAGGCCGCGGCCGGGGCGCTGATGGCACTCCTGCTGACGGGGTGCCAGAGCGACCCGGCGCTGCACAGCCAGCGCATCGGGCCGGGACACTACCGGCTGGAGGCGGACCGCTGCCATGTTCTCCTCCCGGCGCCGCCGCGGCGGAATCCGCTGGAGCTGGATCTGGAAGCCCTCGCCGCGCGGACGTGCGGCGGCCGGGCCGGCCCGTTGGAAGCGCTGCAGCCCATTCCCAGCCGCCAGGGCAGTCTGTTCGGCGAATGCCTGCGCAGCGGCGCCCTGCGCGCCGAGGTGCGCTGCCAGCGCACCCCCCGGTAGAGCGGACCGTCGGTCGGCTTATCTGTCATCCGCCATCGTTCTTCGACCCCTCGGCACCGCCGCCCCCCGATACCCTGGCACCACGTCCGGTCGAGCCGCCCGTTGCTAGGCGGCGCTTCCGTCCGCCATCGCACCCCCTGAGCACCTACGCCCTGCGCGGCCCGCTGGCCAGCGCCCGGCTGAATCCTTCCCGGTCCGCACCCGTCGGCGTTTGACCGCGGCCGTTTACTTGCGCTAATGTATTAGCGCGCTATTACATTCATACGATGAAACTACGCCCTATCCCCCGTGAAAAAGATGCCCAGGCCGACCTGTCGGCGCTGGCCCGCGCGTTCGCTGCGCTGTCCAGTCCGGCACAGGTGACCGCGTTCCTGCGCGACCTGTGCACCCCGGCCGAACTGGAGGCGCTGTCGGACCGCTGGAAGGTGGTGCCGCTGCTGCAGCAGGGCGTGCCGTATCGCGAAATCCATGAACTGACAGGCGTCAGCGTGACCACCACCGGCCGTGTCGCGCGTTCGCTGGAGCATGGACACGGCGGCTATGCCGCTGCCGTTGCCGCCACTGCGTCCACCTCCGAATCCACGTAGAGACCCTCCCCATGAGTGCAACCCAGACTGCCCCGGCACGCGACCGGCTGCGTATTGCCATCCAGAAGAACGGGCGGCTGGCCGAGCCTGCCCGCAGCCTCCTGACCGCCTGCGGGCTGAGCTGGCGGCAGAGCCGTGACAAGCTGTTCTGCTATGGCGAATCGCTGCCGGTGGACCTGCTGCTGGTGCGCGACGACGACATTCCCGGCCTGATCGCTGACGGCGTCTGCGATTTCGGCATCGTCGGCCGCAACGAACTGGACGAGCAGGGCGCCGCCCGTCGCCGGATCGGGTTGCCGCAGGCTTATCAGGCCCTGCGCGGGCTCAACTTCGGCCAGTGCCGGCTGATGCTCGCCGTGCCGGAGGAATGGGAGTGGCAGGGCGTGGCCACGCTGGCCGGCAAGCGCATCGCCACCAGCTATCCGGCGATCCTGGCCGACTGGCTGGAGGCGCGCGGCATCGACGCGCAGGTGGTGGAGCTGTCCGGCTCGGTCGAGATCGCCCCGCGCCTCGGCACGGCCGACCTGATCTGCGACCTGGTCTCCAGCGGCGCGACGTTGGCCGCCAACCAGCTGACGCCGGTGGAAACGCTGCTGGACAGCGAGGCGGTGCTGGCCGGTCCGGTGCGGACACCCGACGACGCGCGCGCCGGCCTGATGGCAATGCTGCTGCGCCGGCTCGATGCAGTGGTCAACGTGCAGGACAGCAAGCTGCTGATGTTCCGCGCCGCACGCGACCGCGTGTCCGAGCTGAGCCGGCTGCTGCCCGATGCCGATCCGCTGGTGCACCTGCCCGACGACGGTGGACACCTGCGCCTGCAGACCATGTGCCACGGTGCGTTGACCTGGCAGCGGCTGGAGGAGCTGGAGCGCGCTGGCGCCCAGGGGTTGATGGTGTTGAGCGTGGAGCGGTCGCTGGCATGAATCGTCTGCAATGGTCCCAATTGGATGCCGATGCCCAGGCGCAGGCGCTGCAGCGCCCCGTGCAGGCCGTAGCGGCACGCACCCGTGAATCGGTGGCGTCGCTGATCGCGGCGGTACGCGCCGACGGCGATACGGCGCTGCGCGAAATCAGCCTGCGCTTCGATGGCGTAGCCCCGGCAACCTTCGAGGTCGGCGAGGCCGAGTTCGCCGCCGCCGAGCGGGCGGTGTCGGCCGACCTGCGCAAGGCGATGAGCGAGGCCGCCGCACGCATCGCGATGTTCCACCAGGCCGGCATGAGCCAGGGCTATGCGGTGGATACCGCTCCCGGGGTGCGCTGCGAGCGCGTGGTGCGGCCGATTGGCCGGGTCGGCCTGTACGTGCCGGCCGGCAGCGCGCCGTTGCCGTCCACCGCGCTGATGCTGGGTGTGCCGGCGCGGTTGGCCGGGTGCCGCGAAGTGGTGCTGTGTACGCCGCCGCGCAGCGACGGCAGCGCCGATCCGGCAGTGCTGGTGGCCGCGCGCCTGACCGGGGTGCACCGCGTGTTCACGCTCGGCGGCGCACAGGCCATCGCCGCAATGGCCTACGGCACCGAGAGTGTACCGGCCTGCGACAAGCTGTTCGGGCCGGGCAACAGTTTCGTCACCGAGGCCAAACAGCAGGTGGCGCAGGACGGCGCGGCGGCCATCGACATGCCCGCCGGTCCCTCTGAAGTGCTGGTGATCGCCGATGCCGGCGCCAACCCCGCATTCGTCGCCGCAGACCTGCTTTCGCAGGCCGAGCACGGCCCGGATTCGCAGGTGCTGCTGCTCACCGATGATCCGGCCATGCTCGCCAGGGTGGCGGCGGCCGTCGACGACCAGCTCGGCCGCCTCTCGCGCGCGTCGATCGCGGTGCAGGCATTGCAGGCATCGCGCCTGATCCAGGTGGAGTCCCTGGCGCAGGCCTTCGAGATCAGCAACCGTTACGCGCCCGAACACCTGATCCTGGCGCTGCGCGAACCACGTGCCTGGCTGGACAAGGTCGAGGCGGCCGGCTCGGTGTTCCTCGGCGACTACACCCCCGAAGCGCTGGGCGACTACTGCAGCGGCACCAACCACGTGCTGCCCACCGCCGGTGCCGCGCGTGCCTACAGCGGCGTGAGCGTGGCCAGCTTCCAGAACCTGATCAGCGTGCAGTCGGCCACGCCTGCGGGCATCGCCGCGATCGGCGAATGCGCGCGCATCCTTGCCCGCGCCGAAGGCCTGGACGCGCACGAGAACGCGGTGACGCTGCGCATGGAGGCGGCCGCATGAACGCTGCCTCCATCCTGTCGCTGGTGCGCGACGATCTGCAGGCGTTTGCGGGCTACTCGTCGGCACGCAGCAGTGCGCTGGTGGGCGATGTGTGGCTCAACGCCAACGAATCGGCGTGGGCCAACCCGGCCGACGTGGCCGGTGGCGCGCGGCGCTATCCGGACCCGCAGCCGGCGGCATTGCGCGAGCGGCTGGCCGCTCTGTATGGCTGCGCGCCCGAGCAGTTGCTGATCGGGCGCGGCAGCGACGAAGCCATCGATCTGCTGGTGCGTGCCCTGTGCGAGCCGGGCCGCGACGCGGTGGTGACCACCCCGCCGGTGTTCGGCATGTACGCGGTGTGCGCGCGGCTGCAGAAGGCGCCGCTGGTCGAAGTGCCGCTGATTGACCGCGGCGACGCGCTGGACGCCGACATCGACGCGGTGATCGCTGCCGCATTGGGCGGCAACGCCAAGCTGGTGTTCCTGTGTTCGCCATCCAACCCGGCCGGCAGCACGATCGCGCTGGCCGAGATCGAGCGTGTCGCGACGGCGCTGCAGAGCAGAGCATTGGTGGTGGTGGACGAGGCCTATGGCGAGTATGCGGAGCAGCCGTCTGCCACGACGCTGTTGAGCCGCCACGACAACATCGCCGTGCTGCGGACGCTGTCCAAGGCGCACGCGCTGGCGGCCGCCCGCATCGGCAGCCTGATCGCCGATGCCGCGCTGATCCAGCTGCTGCGCCGCTGCCAGGCGCCTTACCCGGTGCCGGCCCCCTGTGCGGATCTGGCATTGGCCGGTCTTGAGCCGGAATCCCTGGCCGTCACCGGCCAGCGCATCGCACAGGTCAAGGCCGAACGCGCGCGTCTGCAGGCTGGCCTGGCCGTGCTGCCCGGCGTGGTGCGCGTGTACCCCTCGCAGGGCAACTACCTGCTCGTGCGCTTTGCCGATGCACAGGTTGCGTTCGATGCGCTGCTCGCCGCCGGTGTGGTGGTGCGCGACCAGCGTGCCGCGCCCCAGCTCGGCGATGCGCTGCGCATCACCATTGGCAGCCCGGAGCAGAACGACCGCGTGCTTGCCGCCCTGATTGCCCGGAGGGCTGCCGCATGACCCCGATTCTGTTTGTCGACCGCGACGGTACCCTGATCGAGGAGCCAGCCGATTTCCAGATCGATGCCTACGAGAAGCTGCGCTTCGTCCGCGATGTGATCCCGGCGATGCTCAAACTGCGTGACGCCGGCTATCAGTTCGTGATCGTCAGCAATCAGGACGGGCTGGGCAGCGAAGATTATCCCCAGGCCAGCTTCGACGGCCCCAACGACCTGATGCTGCAGATCTTCGCCAGCCAGGGCATCGTGTTCCGTGACGTGCTCATCGATGGCACCTGGCCGCACGACAATGCGCCGACGCGCAAGCCCGGCATCGGCCTGATGCTGCCCTATCTGCAGGACCGCAGCATCGACTGGGCGCGCTCGGCGATGGTCGGCGACCGCCCCACCGACATCCAGTTCGCGCAGAACATGAACATCCGCGGTTTCCAGCTGCGCACCGCACAGTTCGGCGGCGAGTGGGACTGGAACGGCATTGCGCACGAGCTGGCCGACGCGCCACGCCGGGCGACAGTGCAGCGCACTACCAGGGAAACCCGCATCCGCGTCGAGGTCGATCTGGACCGCGTCGCCGAACCGCAGATCCATACCGGTCTGCCGTTCTTCGACCATATGCTGGAGCAGATCGGCAAGCACGGCGGGTTCGCGCTGACCGTGCACGCCGAGGGTGACCTGCATATCGACGAGCACCACACCATCGAGGACACCGGTCTGGCCCTGGGCCAGGCCCTGCGCGAGGCGCTGGGCGACAAGCGCGGCATCGGCCGCTATGGCTTTACCCTGCCGATGGACGAGACCCTGGCCAGCGCCGCGCTGGATTTCAGCGGCCGGCCGTACTTCGTGTTCGAGGGCGATTTCAAGCGCGAACGTGTGGGCGACATGCCCACCGAGCTGGTACCCCACTTCTTCCGCTCGCTGTGCGACGCGGCCGGGCTCAACCTCAACCTCCGCGTGCAAGGCGACAACGACCACCACAAAGTCGAGGCGTGCTTCAAAGTACTTGCGCGCGCCCTTCGCCAGGCCTTGCCACGGCAGGGCAGCGCGATGCCCAGTACCAAGGGGGCGCTGTGAGCGAAATCGCCCTGATCGATGCCGGCGGCGCCAATCTCGGCTCGGTCCGTTATGCGCTGGAACGGCTTGGCGCGCGCGTGCGACTGGTGCGCGACGCGGCCGGCCTGCGCGGCGTGTCGCGGGTGATTCTGCCCGGTGTGGGTGCCGCGCCGCATGGCATGGCGCGCCTGCATGCGCAGGGGCTGGTGCAACCCCTGCGTGAACTGGAGGTGCCGTTGCTGGGCATCTGCCTGGGCATGCAGCTGTTGTTTGAAGGCTCCGAAGAAGGTCATGTCGAGTGCCTCGGGCTGCTGCCCGGCGTCGTCCGCCACCTGCATCCGGCCACCGGGATCCGGGTGCCGCACATGGGCTGGAACCGCCTGCTGCCGCTGCGCGATGCGCCGCTGATGCACGGCGTGGCCGATCGTGCCAGTGCCTACTTCGTGCACAGCTACGCCGCGCCATTGAACGAACACACCGTGGCAGCATGCGACCACGGCGGCCTGTTCGCGGCGGTGGTGCAGCGCGGCCGCCACAGCGGCGCGCAGTTCCATCCCGAGCGGTCGGCCGCCACCGGTGCCCGGATCCTGCGCAACTTCATCGAGAACGCCTCCCCATGAGTTTCATCGTCTATCCCGCACTGGACATCCGCGACGGCCGCGTGGTGCGCCTGCTGCAGGGGGATTACACCCGGCAGACCACCTATGGCGACGACCCGCTGCCGCGCGCGCAGGTCTTTGCGGACGCCGGCGCGAGCTGGATGCACCTGGTCGACCTCGACGCCGCCCGTGCCGGCGGCTACACCCTCTCGCCCCTGCTCACGGCGATCACCGCGCAGACCGGGCTGAAGGTGCAGACCGGCGGGGGCGTGCGCTCGCGCGAGGATGTCGCGCGCCTCCTGCAGGCGGGCGCTGCCCGCGTGGTGGTCGGCTCCGTGTCGGTACGCCAACCGGATACGGTGATCGGCTGGCTCCGTGAGTTCGGCGCGGAGCGGCTGACGATCGCACTCGATGCCCGGCAGGCCGACGACGGCCGCTGGCTGCTGCCGGTGCACGGCTGGACCGAGACCGCCGACGTGACCCTGGATGCACTGGCCCAGCGCTATGCGCAGGCCGGCATGCGCCACCTGCTGTGCACCGACATCGCCCGGGACGGCATGTTGTCCGGGCCGAACATCGCGCTGTACCGGCACCTGTCGACGCTGCTGCCCGGCGTGGCCGTGCAGGCCTCCGGCGGCGTGCGCAGCGCCGCCGATGTTGCCGAGGCCAAGGTGGTGGGATGCGGTGGCGCGATCCTGGGCAAGGCGCTGCTGGAAGGGCGCATGAGCCTGGCGGAGGCGCTGGCATGCTGAGCCGCCGGCTGATTCCCTGCCTGGACGTGCGCGACGGCCGCGTGGTCAAGGGCGTACGCTTCCGCGATCACGTGGACATGGGCGACATCGCCGAGCTGGCCCTGCGCTACCGCGACCAGGGCGCTGACGAGCTGGTGTTCTACGATATCGGGGCCAGCCCGGAGGGCCGTGCGGTCGATGTGGGCTGGATCGAGCGCATTGCACGTCTGATCGACATTCCGTTCTGCGTCGCCGGTGGCATCAGCGACGTGGAGACCGCCCGCCGCGTGCTGTATGCCGGCGCCGACAAGATATCGATCAATTCGCCGGCGCTCGGGCGCCCGGCATTGATCGAGGAACTGGCCGACGCCTTCGGCGTGCAGTGCGTGGTGGTCGGCATCGATTCGGTCCGCGAGCCTGATGGCCAATGGCGGGTGCGCCGTTTCAGCGGCGACCCCGACAAGACCCAGGCAGTGCCGATGCGCACGCTGGACTGGCTGGTGGAGGCACAGCGCCGCGGTGCCGGCGAGATCGTGCTGAACTGCATGGACAGCGATGGCGTGCGCCGCGGCTACGACGTGGCCCAGCTTCGCCAGGCACGCGCGTTGTGTCAGGTGCCGCTGATCGCGTCCGGCGGCGCCGGGGACATGCAGCACTTCGCTGACGTGTTCGACCAGGCCGACGTCGACGGTGCGTTGGCCGCCAGCGTGTTCCACAGTGGCGCCATTGCCATTCCCGCACTCAAGCAGTTCCTGCGCGAGCAGCAGATCGAGGTCCGTGATGTCTATTGACGTATTCCCCTCCCGCGAGGCGCTGGCTGCACTGGATTGGGCCAAGGGCGACGGCCTGCTGCCGGTGGTGGTGCAGGACGCCGATACGCTGGCCGTGCTGATGCTCGGCTATGCCAATGCCGAATCGCTGGAGCTCACCCTGGTGACCGGCCACATGACCTTCTACAGCCGCAGCCGGCAGCGGCTGTGGACCAAGGGCGAGTCGTCCGGCAACGTGCTGGCGGTGACGGCCGTGCGGGTGGACTGCGACAGTGACAGCCTGCTGGTCAGTGCACGCCCGGCGGGACCGACCTGCCATACCGGCGCCGAAAGCTGCTTCGCGCAGGCGCCCGGCAGCTTCCTCGGGCGGCTGGATGCGCTGGTGCGGCAGCGCGCGCAGGACCGTCCGGCCGGCAGCTACACCACCTCGCTGTTCGAGGCAGGCACCCGTCGCATTGCCCAGAAGGTGGGCGAGGAGGGCGTGGAAACCGCGCTGGCAGGTGTGGTGCAGGACGATGCGGCGCTGCTCGGCGAATCGGCGGACCTGCTGTTCCACCTCACCGTGCTGCTGCGTGCGCGGGGACTCGGGCTGGAGGATGCGGTGGCGGTACTGGCCGCACGGCACGCCGCCTGAGCGTTGAACCGGTGCGTTTAACGTTGGTGAAACGCACCGCGGGGGATGATGTGCGGCTTTACAATCGCCCACCCCGAACGGAACCCCCTCGATGACCCGCACTGCTGTCTGGCTGGCCTGCCTGCTGTTGACGACCGCCCCTGCCTGGGCTGCCGAGGTGACCGTGACCGGCAAGGTCTATCAGGAGCGCGACGGCAAGCCGGGGCGCGGCCCCACCGATCCGGGCCTGGCCGGCGTGCAGGTATCCAACGGCGAGACCATCGTGCGGACCGCCGCCGACGGAAGCTATGCGTTGCCGGTGCGCGACGGCCAGACGGTCTTCGTGATCAAACCGGATGAATACCGGTTCCCGGCGGCGTCCAACGGCCTGCCGGGTTACTGGCGTCACTACGCGCCACAGGGCTCGCCCAGGCTGAAGTACGACGGCATCGCCGCCACCGGCGCCGGCACCCGCCACTGGGATTTCGCGCTGGAGCCGGTCGAGGACGCCGCCTCGGCCCGCGATGGCTTCGAGATGCTGGTGTTCTCCGACTCGCAGACCGCCAGCCGCCAGGACATCGGGTATTACCAGCGCGCCATCGTCGAGCCGATCGTCGGCAAGCACCCGGCGCGGCTGGGCACCACGCTGGGCGACATCGTCAACGACGACCTGTCGCTGTACCCGGCCATCAACAAGGTCACCGCGCAGCTGCAGGTGCCGTGGTTCCACGTGCCGGGCAACCACGACCTGGACATGGACGCCGGCGACGACCGCCATTCGCTGGACAGCTGGCGCGCGGTGTACGGGCCGGACACCTACGCGGTGGAAGAGGGCGGCGCCAGTTTCGTGTTCCTCGACGACGTGGTCTACGACCCCACCGCGCGGCCGAAGTACATCGGCGGCCTGCGCGCGGACCAGTTCACCTTCCTCGGCAACTACCTCAAGGGCCTGCCGCGCGACCGCCTGGTCGTTCTGGGCATGCACATCCCGCTGTTCGATGCCGAACCGGGCCGCGAGACCTTCCGCCACGCCGACCGCAAGCGCCTGTTCGCGCTGCTCAAGGACTTCCCCAACGTGCTGGTGCTGAGCGGCCACAGCCACACCCAGCGGCACTATTACCACAGCGCCGCCGAGGGCTGGCAGGGCGCCAAGCCCCTGCACGAGTACAACGTCGGTGCGGCCTGCGGTGCGTTCTGGTCGGGGGTCAAAGACAGCAACGGCATCCCCGACGCGACCATGAGCGATGGCACCCCGAACGGCTACGCCGTGCTGTCGGTCAAGCCGGCTGGCGACTATGCCCTGCGCTACTACGTGGCGCGTGCGCCGGATGACTACCAGATCGCGCTGCATGCGCCGCGCGTGCTGCGCAAGGGCGCATATCCGGCCTGGGGCGTTTACGCCAATGTGTTCATGGGCCAGGACGACACCCTGGTCGAATACCGCGTCGATGACGGCGCGTGGCAGCCGATGAAGCGCGTGGTGCAGGCGGACCCGCGCCTGCTGGAAGAGAATGTCGCCGACGACACCGCCGAACGTCTGCGCGGCTTCGACCGCTCGCCGGAGGCCACGCCCTCGCCGCACCTGTGGCGCGGGGCGCTGCCTACCGACCTGGCGGCCGGCGCGCACAAAGTCGAGGTGCGCGCGGTGCACGGCGATGGCCCCACCGCCACCGCCAGCACCACCTATCGCCTGCAGGTCGCCTCGCCCTGAGCTGGCATACGCCCCTGTACGGCAGGCGCCGCTTTGCAAACCCCGGGCGATCGCCGAAAATCGCCCGGATTGATTCGATCCCAGCCAAGGCCTGCGAGTGAGCGTTGCGGCACCGTTTTCCGGGCATGTCCCGCTCCCTTCCGATTCGTCCCGTGCGACGCCCGGTCCGGCCATGCGCCATGATCCGATCATCGTTGCCGATGTCGGCGGCACGTTCGCACGCCTCGGGCTTGCCGAGGTGCAGGCGGGTCTGCCGCCGCGCCTGAGCGGGCTGCGGCAGTACCGCTGTGCCGATTACGCCAGCCTGGCGGCGATCCTGGCCGACTTCACGCGCGCCGCCCTGCGTCCGGTCGACACCGCCGTCGTGGCGATCGCCGGGCTGCTGGAAGGCGACCACCTGGTCAACACCAACCTGGCCTGGCCTGTATCGGTGGCGGCCACGCGGGCCGAGGCCGGTCTGCGCTCGCTGGCGCTGATCAACGATTTCGAAGCGGTGGCCTACGCCATTCCGCACGTGCAGCCGGACACCCTGGTGGCGCTCAACGGCGAGCCGGTCGTCGCCTCGCCTTGGCCGGCGCTGGTGCTCGGCCCCGGCACCGGGCTGGGTGCGGCACTGCGCTTCCAGGGCGGCGACCAGCCGGTGCTGGCCAGCGAAGCAGGGCACGCCGCGCTCACCGCCGGCAATGCGCTGGAACTGGAGATCCTGCGCCAGATGCAGCAGCGCTGGGCGCATGTGGACCAGGAGCGGATCCTGTCCGGCAGCGGCCTGATGAACCTGTACCCGTGTCTGTGCGGCATCCGCGGCGTGACGCCGCGTTGGCAGACCACCGAAGACCTGATCGCCGCCGCGCAGGCCGGCGACGACGCACTGGCGGTGGAAACGCTGCAGGTGTTCAGCGCGTGGCTGGGCAGTCTGGCCGGTGATCTGGCGATCACCTTCGGCGCGCGTTCGGTGTACCTGGCCGGCGGCATTCCCACCCGCATCGCCACCTTCCTGCATGCCGGTGACTTCCGCGCGCGCTTCCTGTCGAAGGGGGTGATGAGCGGTGTGCTGGCGCAGGTGCCGGTGTGGCGGGTGGACCACGGCGAGCTGGGCATGCTCGGCGCGGCGGTGTGGCACGACGCACGGCGCGGCCGCGCCGTTGCGTGAGGCACTCCCGCCGCGCGGTGCGGCGGGATGACGACAGGCAGTGCAGGGAGGGGTGGGCATGACCGATCGCAGGCAGTTTCTCCAGGCCGGGGCGCTGGCCGCCGGTGGGTTGGTGTTGCCGCACGCAGGCGCGCAGCGCCGCAGTGGCGCGCGGGTGGTGTCCACCTGGGATTTCGGCGTGGGCGCCAACCAGGCGGCATGGACGGTGCTGTCGGCCGGGGGCACCGCGCTGGATGCGGTGGAGGCCGGCGCGCGCTGGGCCGAAAGCGAACTGTGCAACCCCACGGTGGGGCGCTGCGGCAACCCCGACCGCGATGGTGTGCTCAGCCTGGATGCCAGCATCATGGACGGCGACGGCCGCTGTGGCTCGGTAGCTGCCCTGACCGACATCCTGCATCCGGTGTCGGTGGCACGCAAAGTGATGGAAAACACGCCGCACGTGATGCTGGTCGGGCAGGGCGCACAGCAGTTTGCGGTGGAACAGGGCTTCGAGCGCCAGAAGCTGCTCACCCCGGCTGCCGAAAAGGCGTGGCGCGACTGGTTGAAGACCGCACAGTACACGCCCGAGATCAACGTGGAGCGGCGCGGCCGCCCCGGCGACAGCAGCAACCATGACACGCTGGGGATGCTCGCCATCGATGCCCACGGTCGCCTCGCTGGCGCCTGCACCACCAGCGGCATGGCCTGGAAACTGCATGGACGTGTCGGTGACAGCCCGATCATTGGCGCCGGCCTGTACGTGGACAACGAGGTCGGCGGCGCCACGGCGTCGGGCGTCGGCGAGGAGATGATGCGCAATGCCGCCTCGTTCCTGGTGGTGGAGCTCATGCGCCAGGGCCGGTCGCCGGCACAGGCGTGCCGCGAAGCGATCGCACGGCTGGTGCGCAAGCGCCCGGAGGCCAGCAGGACCCTGCAGGTATGTTTCCTGGCGATGGACCGGCATGGGGAGGTCGGCGCGTACGCGCTGCACCGGGGCTTCGTCTACGCGGTGTGCGACAAGGACCGCCAGGATGACCTGCGCGACTCGGCGTCGGTCTATACCAGCGAGCAGCGCTGAGCATGGCGCGCCGGCTGCTGGAGATCGCCTCCAACTCGGTTGCGTCGGCGCTCGCCGCGCAGCAGGGTGGCGCGGACAGGATCGAGCTGTTCGACAATCTTGCCGAAGGCGGCACCACGCCGTCGCACGGCAGCATCGCGGTGGCGCGCGAGCAGCTGCGCATTCCGCTGTTCGTGCTGATCCGGCCGCGTCCCGGCGACTTCCACTACGGCGTGCTTGACGCGGAGATCATGCTGCGCGATATCGCCCATTGCCGTGCACTGGGCTGCGATGGCGTGGTGATCGGCGCGCTGGATGCCGAGGGTGACATCGACGAGGCGCTGTGCCGCGCGCTGGTGCAGGCCGCCGGCCCGCTCCAGGTGACTTTCCATCGCGCGTTCGATGCCGCGCGCGATCTGCCCCGCGCGTTGGAGCAGGTCATCGCACTGGGCTGCCAGCGGGTGCTGACGTCCGGCGGCCAGGCCAACGCGGAGACAGGGGCCGCGGTGCTGGCCGCACTGGTCGCGCAGGCGAACGGACGCATCGGCGTGATGGCCGGGGCAGGGCTCAACGCCGGCAACATTGTCGCCGTTGCCGCCCGCAGCGGCTGTACGGAACTGCATGCGTCCGCCAAGGCCGTGCAACGCTCGGCCATGCGCCACCACAACCTGGCGCTGACCGGGCTGTCGCCGGACTGGATCGCCACCGATGCCGCGGAAGTGGCGGCGCTGCGCGCCGCGCTGGACGCACGCGCAGGGTAGAGCCGCGCGGAGACATCGGCCCGCTGCGACAACAAAAACGGCAGCCGCCTGTACCAGCGCGGCTGCCGTGGAGGAACAACCCCCGCCCGAGGGCGGGGGGAGACACTCAGAACTTCCAGGTCATGCCGAGGTAGAGCTGGCGACCGGAGTACAGGTTGGACAGCAGGCGCGCCTTGCTGTCGTTGCCGAGATAGACGCGCTGCTCGGACTTGGTGGCGTTGAGCACCGATGCGCTCAGGATCAGGGCGTCGGTGATGTTGTAGGCCGCGTTGAGGTCCAGCTGGTCATACGGTTCGGAGTACTGGGTGAGACCGTTGTTCAGACCGCCCACCACTTCGCCACGGCGGTTGAACGAGGCGCGCGCCAGGAACTTCTCGTTCTCGTAGAACACCGTGACGTTGGCCTGGTTCTTGGCGCTGCCGACCAGCGGCGAGGAACCGATGCGTTCGCCATCGAGCACCACGGCGGCCAGGTTGGTGTCGTTGTAGGTGTAGTTGGCCTGGATGCCCAGGCCGATATCGAACGTGTACTGGCCGTACAGTTCAACGCCCTGCGACACGCCATCCTGGCCGTTGGCCTGGGTGGAGTACTTCTGCACCGTCACCGACTGGCCACCGACGTTCATCTGCTGGTCGCGCACCACCGGCACGGTGAAGTTGCTGATGTCCTTGCGGAACAGCGCCACACCGGCCACCGAACCCGGACGGAAGTACCACTCCAGACCGAGGTCGTACTGGGTGGCCTCGAACGGCTGCAGGTTCTTGTTGCTGCCCGAGCCGTACCAGCCGGGAGTGTCGGTGCCGCCGGCGACGCGGCGATCGTTGCTGTACTCCTCGCTGACATAGCTCAGACCGCCCGGGTAGGCGATGCTGGTGTAGCCGGGGCGGGCGATGACCTTGGACGCGGCGCCGCGCAGCACCAGGCTGTCGGTGATGTCCCAGGCGATGTTGAAGCTCGGCAGGAAGTCGGTGTAGGTCTTCTCCATCGAGCTGAGCGCATAGGTTTTCTCACGCGCCAGGTTGTCGGGCAGGCGCACGAAACCGCTCTGGCAGACATAGCCGGTATTGGAGGCGATCAGCGGTGCCGCCGCCGGATCGTTGCAGCCCATCGGCGTGCCGGCGGCGTTGTCCTGGAAGTAGTCGTTGAACTTCTCCACCGAGTCGCTGGATTCGGCGAACTGGCGGGTACGCACCACACGCACGCCCACGTTGCCGCGGACCCGTTCGGTGCGGAAGTTGGCCTGGAAGTAGCCCGAGTAGATCTTCTCGTCGACGTTGTAGACGAAATCCTCTTCCTTGCGATTGTGCGAGCCACCGTAGGTCTGGTTGAGGTAGTTGATGTACGCCGGATAGTTGATGCCCGGGAACACGTTGGCGTTGAAACCGCCGGCGATGTTGTTGATCGGGTTGGACAGGAAGAAACCGGGCTGGGCGACACCGGCCGAGGCATCGCAGCCGGACTGGTAGCGGTTCTGGTCGTAGAACGCCGGATCGGGATCCTTGCCCTGGCACACCCAGTAGGTGTTGCCGGTGTTGCGATGGACCGAGCCGTCACGGTACTTGGTGCCGAACTGGATCGAATCCAGCCAGCCGCTTTCAAACAGCTTGGTGACATCGGCCTGGAAGTAGTTCTGCTTGATGTCGGTCTGCGTCCACGACGAATCGGTCGAGCCGGTGTCGACTTCGGCGATGCCGGCCATCAACTGTTCCTGCAGGTCCGGCGAGAACGTCGCACTCGGCGTGCCGGTCAGGTCCCAGGCGCTGTAGCTGTTGCCGGACTGCCACACGCCATTGACCTGGCGGCGTGGCTTGGCCGCCATGCGGAACTTCATCGACGGGCCGCCTTCGGACCAGGTCCGGCCGCCGGTGAACGAGGCCTTCCACAGCGGGCTGATGTCCCAGTCGATGGACAGATCGGCGGTCTGCGACAGCGCCTTCTCACGGCTGTAGTCGCCGGTCAGCTGCGGGGTGGGGATGGTGCAGTCGTCCGGACCCCAGCCACCCGGCGCGAGGCCTGCGGCCGCAGCCTGTTCCTCGCTGCAGTAATAGGTCTTGCCGGCCAGCTTCTCGTACTGCGCGCCGGTCACGATGCTGCCGCTGGGATCGAAGGTGAGCCCGTCCAGCATGCGGCCGCCGGCCCAGTTGCCGTCGCCGTTGTAGCGCGCCAGATTCCATTCGGGAATCTTCAGCATGTTCTGGGTGTAGTTGCCTTCCAGCTCGAAGCGGAAGTAATTGGCGGTCAGCGTCAGGTTGTCGAGCGGCTTGAACTGGAAGGTGAACTGGCCACCCTTGCGCTCGCGCTCTTCTTCCTTCACGGCGAAGTTCACCGAGGTCGGCATGAAGAATTCGCTGTAGTTGCGGCCGCTCTGGTCATTGAAGCCGGACCGGCCCCACCAGTAGTGGATGCCGTCCTGTTCCAGCACGTTGCCGTTGGCGTCGCGCGCATCGGTGTTGTTGCCGTACCACTGGAAGTCCTCGGTGCTGGCTTCCATCGTGCGGCTGGTGCGCTTCTGCTGGGTCACCCCGACCAGCACGCCGAAACGCTCGTCCTTGCTGTGCCAGGAATACAGCGCCGACAGCTGCGGATCGATGTCGTGACTGGTGTCGGAGGTGGTGCCCTCGACGGTGACGTAGCCCGAGTTGGCTTCCATGTCGAGCGGGCGGCGGGTATGCAGGATCACCGTGCCGCCGATGCCGCCTTCGTCGATGCGCGCTTCCGGCGACTTGAACAGCTCGGCGCTGGACAGCATGTTCGACGGCAGCAGGGTGTAGTTGAACGAGCGCGTGGCTTCGTTGTTGGTTTCCGAGGTGGCGACGTAGTTGCCGTTCAACTGCGTGAGGGTGAGATCGGGCGCCAGGCCGCGCACGCTGACCGTCTTGCCTTCGCCGCCATCACGGGTGATGACCACGCCCGGCACGCGCTGCAGCGCGTCGGCCACGTTCTTGTCGGGGAACTTGCCCACGTCCTCGGCGGTGATCACTTCGACCACGGCATTGGCATCGCGCTTCTGCTGCAGGCTCTTTTCGATGGCGTAGCGGTAGCCGGTGACGGTCACGCTGTCGAGCGTGGTGGCGTCCGGCGACGGGGTCGTGCCGGCCTGTTGCGCGAAGGCGCCGGCCGGGGCCAGCGCGGCGGCGAACAGCGCGGCGGTGATGGCTGCCGACAGCGTGTCGCGGTTGCGCATGCGGGACATCTTGTTCATTCCACTCTCTCCCTCTCCTGGATTGAAACGGTGGCGATACGTGATTGAATCGATCTAATTCTGGAGGTCGCTGTTGCCAGCAACGAACGACGGTGCGTCCCGCATGCAACGTGAGGCAGGTCCCCCCCACCTACCTGTCCGTCAATCGTGACCGTTCGGAGTTGGATCGATCTAAACGATTGGCGGGGGATTTTTAGCACGGCCCGGGAGGCGAAGCATGCTGCTGCGCAATATGACCGCGGTATGTCGGCAACGGCCGGTTTTCGCTGTGGAGGTAAAAACGTTTTCTTGCGCAGGCGCCATGCCAGGCGGTCGTTCCAGGCGCAGCCGGCAGCCAGGCCGCCGCCACAGACGACATCCATGTTGCGCCGCAGAATGCATCCGTCGAAATCCCCGTGCTTTACTTGAATCGATCTAAATTCACTGCTGCGTGGATTTGGACGCGCGCCAACAGGGGGATGGCCGGCCAGCAATGGCGGGGCTTTCACCCGTCCAGTCGCCTGGTTCCCGGCATCGGCCGGGCCACCGGTCGCCCGCACCGACATCGACCCACAGGAACCCCGCATGCGCCGAACGTCTGTCCTCGCCGTCACCTCTCTGCTTGCCCTGGCCTGTGCGCCCCTGCTGCAGGCGGCCGCGCCGGCCGCGCTGGAGCGCGAGGTCAACACCTTCATCGGCAGCAAGGATGACGGCAATACGTTCCCGGGGGCCTCGGCGCCGTTCGGCCTGATCCAGGTCAGCCCGATCGGGGAGCACTACGCCGGCTGGCGTTACGACGACCCGAAGATCCGCGGGTTCGGGCATTCCTTCCTGTCCGGTGCCGGCTGCTGGGAGCAGGGGGGCCAGGTGTCCGTCCTGCCGGTCACCGGCAGCATCGGTCCTGGCGGCGATTTCGACACCGCCACCGCCAAGAGCTTCGATCACAAAGCCTACGCAGCCTCCTACACCCATGAGGGCGAGGTCGGCCAGGCCGGCTACTACAAGGTGCGCCTGACCAGCTACGGCGGCATCGATGCCGAGGCCACCGCGCGCACCCGGGCCGCAGCCGAACGCTACACGTTCGCCGCCGGTGCGGAAAACGGCCACGTGCTGGTCAACGTCGGCCAGGCCAACGAACGCCATTCGGTGATCGGCAGCGTCATCGATGTAGTGGGCGACCGTGCGGTGGAAGGCAAGCTGGTCACCCGCAGCTTCTGCGGCGGCCATCAGTACACCACCTGGTTCCGCATCGAGTTCGACCGCCCGTTCAAGGCCTTCGGCACCTGGGGCGAGGGCGGCGGGCTGCCCGGTGCGCGCCACGGCATGGAAGGCGAACTCAAGCCCAGCGGCGCCTGGCTGAGCTTCGACCTGTCGCAGGGACGAGCGGTCACGGCGGTCAGCGCGATCTCGCACGTGGATGCCGAGGGTGCGCGCGCCAACCTGCGCAGCGACGGCATGGAAAAGGGCCGCCTGCTCGGCTTCGACCGGATGCGCGAGCTGGCGCAGACGCGTTGGCGCGACGAACTGCGCAGCGTGCGCGTGCAGGGCGGGAACGGTGACGACCGCACCGTGTTCTACACCGCGCTCTACCACGCCCTGCTGCAGCCGCTGACCGGCAGCGATGCCGACGGCCGCTACCGTGGTTACGACGATGCCATCCACCGCGCCGACGGCTGGACCTACTACGAGTACTTCTCGCTGTGGGATACCTATCGTGCGCAGAACCAGTGGCTGGCACTGACCCGTCCGCAGGTCGCCCGCGACATCGGCCGCAGCCTGCTGGCCATCGATGCGCAGGGCGGCTGGCTGCCGCGCTGGGGCTACGCCAACTTCGAAACCAACATCATGACCGGCGATCCGGTGACGCCTTTCATGGTGGATCTGTGGCGCTTCGGCGCGCTCGACGGGCGTGAGGCCGAGGCGTACACGGCGTTGCGGAAGAATGCGTTCAGCACGCCGCCGATCAACTCGCGTCACGCCGGCCGGTCCGGCAATCCCAGCTATCTTGCCAATGGCTTCGTGCAGTACGACCGTGCGTTCCCCTCCAAGGGCATGGATGTGGATCCGCATCATGGCGGCTCGGCCACACTGGAGTACGCACTGGCCGACTGCGCGCTGGCACAGATGGCCGACGGCCTCGGCCACGCCGACGACGCCGGTGTGCTGCGCACGCGTGGCCGCAACTGGAACAAGGTATGGGACCCGGACGTGCGCGACGAGGGCGGCTTCAGCGGCTTCCCGCGGCCGCGCATGGAGGACGGAAAGTGGTACGTGCCGGCCGATGGCCGCTACAGCCCGCGTTCGCACCACGGGTTCCATGAAGGCACGGCGTGGCAGTACCAGTGGCTGGCCCAGCAGGACATCCCGGGCCTGGTGCAGGCGATGGACGGTCGCGCCGAGGCCGCACGCCGGCTGGATGCCTTCTTCGCCTACGACGCACTGCGCCAGGCCCCGTTGACGGCCGCGCGCAAAGAATGGGTGGTGGGGCCGTACAGCTACTACAACCAGTTCCGCTACAACCCCAACAACGAGCCGGACCTGCATGCGCCGTGGATGTACACGCTGATCGGTCAGCCGTGGAAAACCGCCACGGTGGTGCGCGCCGCGCAGCAGCTGTTCACCAACGCGCCCAATGGCGTCACCGGCAACGATGACCTCGGCACGATGTCGGCGTGGTACCTGTTCAGCGCCTTGGGGCTGTACCCGGCGGTGCCGGGCAGCGGTCAGTTCCTGCTGCACACCCCGCGCTTTGCCCAGGTCGATGTCGATCTCGGTCAGGGCCGCACCCTGACCGTGAAGGCGCCGGGTGCCGATGGCCGCACGCTCCAGTACGTGCAGGGCGTGCAGGTGGATGGTCGCGCGCATGCGCCGGTGTGGCTGGACTGGGCGCGCCTGCAGCAGGGGGGGCGCATCGATGTGGCGCTGGCAACGCAGGCGCCGGAAAGCGGGTGGGGCACGCAGGTGGCCGACCTGCCGGTGTCGTACTGCGCCACCCCGGGTGCGGCGCTCGAATGAGGGCTGCTGCAATCGTTTAGGCTTGCACGATGCCAAGGAACCCCAGCACACGATGAATGACAAAGCTTCCCCTGCCGGCAAGGGCACGCGCGCGGTGACAGTGACCGACATCGCCGAGGCGATCGGCGTGTCGCGCGCCACCGTCTCGCTGGTGCTGCGCGGCAGCCCGCTGGTGAACGTGGATACGCGAGCGCGGGTCGAGGCCGAACTGCGCCGGCAGCGCTATGTCTACAACCGGGGGGCGGCCAACCTGCGCCGGCGCACCTCGTCCAGCATCGCACTGGTGATCAACGACCTGTCCAACCCGTTCTTCGCCGAGTTCGCCTCCGGCGTCGACGAAGCGCTCGGCGGCAAGGGTTTCGTGACGTTGCTGGGCAGCACCGGCGAGTCCCCGGAGCGTCAGCAGGCGGTGCTGACCACGCTGATGGAACACATGCCAGCCGGACTGATCCTGTCGCCGGCCGAAGGCAGCGATGCCGCCCAGCTGCGCCAGGTGCTCGGACATGCCAACGTGCTGCTGTTCAATCGCGAGCTGCCCGGGGCGACCTGGGACTTCCTGACCCTGGACAACCAGCAGGGTGCGTACCTGGCCACGCGCCATCTGATCGAGCGCGGCCACCGCCGCATCGCGTTCTTTGGCGGTCACGCGGTGTCCAGCTCGTGCCACCAGCGCCGCACCGGTTATGCCCAGGCAATGCACGAGGCCGGACTGGAGACGCAGCCGGACTGGTTGATTGAAACCTCTCCGAGCCGCCTGGACGCGGCGGCCCGTAGCGGCGAGCTGTTTGCCGCTGCGACGGTGCCCACCGCGGCGGTCTGCTACAACGACAGCGTCGCGCTGGGACTGATGCTGGGCCTGGCGTCGCGTGGCGTGCACCCGGGTCGCGATTTTGCGGTCACCGGTTTCGACGATATTTCCGAAGCAGCGGTGGCCATGCCGCCGCTCACCACGCTGACCGTCGATCCGCGCGCGCGCGGGCGTCAGGCGGCGGAACTGCTGCTGCAGCGTCTGGACAACCCCGACGCCGCACCCCAGCGCACCGTTGCACCCGTCCAGCTGCGCGTCCGCGACAGCAGCGGCCCTTCCTTTGCCTGATGACCTCCCTTGTCACCTGCCCGCGCACTGAGGCGCGTACCTGAATGCCCATTTCGCCAACGCCCCGACTGCCTGCCTCATCCGCCGCCGCACCCGTGGTCAACACGCGCGTCGCGCTTGCGGTGGCGACCACGATCTTCTTCATGTGGGGCTTCCTGACCTGCCTCAACGACATCCTGATCCCGCATCTGAAGGCGGTGTTCGAACTGAACTACGCCCGCGCGATGCTGGTGCAGTTCACCTTCTTCGGTGCGTACTTCCTGATGTCGCTGCCGGCCGGCCGGCTGGTGGCGCACCTGGGTTACAAAAAGGGCATCGTGGCCGGCCTGGCGATCGCCGGGGTCGGCGCGCTCGGCTTCTGGCCCGCGGCCGAACTGCGCGTGTATGAGGCCTTCCTCGGCGCGCTGTTCGTGCTCGCCACCGGCATCACTGTGCTGCAGGTGGCGGCCAACCCGTACGTCGCGCTGCTGGGGCCGGAACAGACCGCGTCGAGCCGGCTGACCCTGGCCCAGGCGCTGAACTCGTTGGGCACGGCGATCGCGCCGATCTTCGGCGGCCTGCTGATCCTGGGCAACACGGTCAAGAGTGCCGAGGAGATCAAGGCGCTGCCGGGTGCCGAGCAGATCGCCTACCGGGTGCAGGAAGCGCAGTCCGTTCAGGGCCCGTACGTCGGCCTGGCCGTGGCGCTGTTCCTGCTGGCGGTATTCGTCTATCTGTTCCGCCTGCCGGCGCTGACCGAAACCACCGAGCAGGCCGATACCGGCAAGCACACTCTGCTGGACGCGCTGCGCCATCGCCATGTGCTGTTCGGCGTGCTGGCCATCTTCTTTTACGTGGGCGCGGAAGTGTCGATCGGCAGCTTCCTGGTCAACTACCTGTCGCTGCCCAACATCGGTGGCTTCACCGAGAAGGAAGCCACCCACTATGTGTCGGCGTACTGGACGCTGGCAATGATCGGTCGTTTCGCCGGCTCGGCGATCATGACCCGGTTCTCGCCGCGCGTGCTGCTGACCCTGTTTGCAGGGATCAACGTGGCGCTGCTGGCGGCGACCCTGCTGAGCCAGGGACAGGTCGCGCTGTACTCGATCGTGGCGGTGGGCCTGTTCAACTCGATCATGTTCCCGACCATCTTCGCGCTGAGCATCGAACGCCTGGGCACCCTGACCAACAAGGCCTCCAGCCTGTTGATCATGGCCATCGTCGGCGGCGCAGTGGTGCCGTACCTGCAGGGCCTGCTGGCCGACCAGATCGGCCTGCATGAGTCGTTCATCCTGCCGCTGCTGTGCTACGGCTACATCATTTTCTACGGTCTGTCGGGCTCGCGCCCGGCGGTCGGATTCCGCCAGGGAGCGTGAGGGCACGATGTCCAAGATTGTTTGTTTCGGCGAGATTTTGATCGATCTACTCGCCCAGCCACCGGCCTCGCCGGATACCCCGCGCGCCTTCCTGCAGTACGCCGGGGGCGCTCCGGCCAACGTCGCGGTGGCTGCCGCGCGGCTGGGTGCCGACACGCACTTCGCCGGCATGCTGGGGCAGGACATGTTCGGCGACTTCCTCGCCGAGAGCCTGGCCGATGCCGGTGTGGCCACCGACTGCATCGTGCGCACCGACGCGGCGAAGACCGCGCTGGCGTTCGTGGCGTTGGATGCCAGTGGCGAGCGGAGCTTCAGCTTCTACCGCCCGCCTGCGGCGGATCTGCTGTTCCGCAGTGCGCACTTCCATCCAACCTGCTTTGACGGCACGCGCAGCTTCCACGTGTGTTCCAACAGCCTGACCGAAGCCGACATCGCCGAGACCACGCTGGAGGGCATGCGCCGTGCGCGCACAGCCGGGGCGATGGTCAGCGTCGACCTGAACCTGCGCCCGGCCCTGTGGCCGGCCGGCGTGGATCCGCTGCCGCGCCTGTGGGAAGCCCTGCTGCTGGCCGACCTGGTCAAGCTCTCGCGCGAGGAACTGGATTATCTGGCCGCAGCGCAGGCCGGCGACGGCGAGGCGGTGGTACAGCGCCTGCTGGCCGCACAGGCGCAGGCCGTGGTGATCACCGACGGTGCCGCCCCGATCCGCTGGTTCACCCGCCGTACGCAGGGTGTACTCACCGGCTTCCGCGTGCAGACGGTCGATTCCACGGCCGCCGGCGACGCGTTCGTCGGCGGGCTGCTGTTTGGCATCGGTGAGCGCGGGGGGGATGGCAGCGCATTCGCCGCGTTCTGCCAGGACCCGGCCGCGCTCGCGGATGCGATCCGCTTCGCCGCCGCCGTGGGCGCGCTCGCGGTGACCCGCAAGGGCGCGTTCGCGGCCATGCCCACTCTAGATGAAGTCCAGCAACTGCTGCAGCAACAACAGGATGACGCCGCATGACCACGCCGGTTCCGCCGCAACCCGATTTCCGCTCGCCTGACTTCCTGCGTGCCCACATCGCGCAGAGCATGGCGTTCTACCGGCCCAACGAGATCGACCCGACGGGCGGGTTCTTCCACTACTTCCGTGACGACGGCAGCGTGTACGACGCCAGCCACCGTCACCTGGTCAGCAGCACGCGCTTCGTGTTCAACCATGCGATGGCGTACCGCGAGTTCGGCAACCCCGACGACCTCAAGGCGGTCGAGCATGGCATCCGCTTCCTGCGCGAGGTGCATCGCAACCCCGTCACGGGCGGCTATGCCTGGACCCTGCGCGATGGTGTCGTCGAGGATGCCACCAACCACTGCTACGGCGTGGCCTTCGTGCTGCTGGCCTACAGCTGCGCGCTGAAGGCGGGCATCGGCGAGGCGCGCGCCTGGATGGACGAAACCTGGACGCTGCTCGAAAGCCGTTTCTGGGAGCCTGGGTTCGGTCTGTACAAGGATGAGGCCGATGCGGACTGGACCTTCAGCGACTACCGTGGCCAGAACGCCAACATGCACATGTGCGAGGCGATGCTGGCCGCGTTCGAGGCGAGCGGCGAGCAGCGCTATCTCGGCCGCGCGCTGCTGCTGGCCGACCACATGACGCGCCGCCAGGCCGCGCAGGCCGACGGCCTGGTCTGGGAACACTACGACCGGCAGTGGCGGATCGACTGGGACTACAACCGAGACAATCCCAGGCACCTGTTCCGCCCGTGGGGCTTCCAGCCCGGCCACCAGACCGAATGGGCCAAACTGCTGCTGATCCTGGATCGGCACGTGCAGGCCGATTGGCTGGTGCCGACCGCGCGCCACCTGTTCGACACCGCCGTGGCCCGTTCCTGGGACGACGAGCGCGGCGGCCTGTACTACGGTTTCGCACCGGATGGCAGCGTCTGCGACGACGACAAGTATTTCTGGGTGCAGGCCGAGTCGCTGGCCACCGCCGCCCTGCTGGCCGCGCGTACCGGCGATGACGCCTACTGGGCGTGGTACGATCGGCTGTGGGCCTATGCATGGTCACATATGATCGACCATCGCTACGGCGCCTGGTACCGCATTCTGGATGCGGACAACCGCAAGTACAGCGACGAGAAGAGCCCGGCCGGCAAGACCGACTACCACACGATGGGCGCCTGCTACGAAGTGCTCAACGTGGTGCGTTGACAGAACGGGGAGCAGCACATGCGGATGCGTCGTTTCGGTCTGATCGTCGGGTCGCTGTTGCTGCTGCTGGGGGCGCTGCCGCTGTCGGCGGCGCCGTTGCAGGCGCAGTGGACCTTCCGCCTGCTGCCCGGCGATGCCCGGCTGGCCGCGCATCCGCAGCTGGCCGACTGGCACAGTGCGCAGGTGCCCGGCGCCGTGCACACCGACCTGCTGGCCCAGGGCCTGATCCCGGACCCCTACGTGGGAGCGCCGGAGGCGGGCCTGCAATGGATCGGCCTGGCCGACTGGGAGTACCGGGGCCGCTTCGACGTGGATGCGGCCACGCTGGCCAGGGCGCATGCCGAACTTGCCTTCGATGGTCTGGACACGTTCGCCACCGTCGAGCTCAACGGCGCGCCGCTGCTGCGGGCCGACAACAGCCACCGCACCTGGCGGGCGCGGGTGGACGGGCGGTTGCGCCCCACCGGCAATGAACTGCGCGTGGTGCTGCGCTCGCCGATCACCACGCTGCTGCCAGGCGTGCAGGCAATGCCCCACAAAATTGCCGGCAACTACCCATCGCCGTACGGGGACGAGCCCAAGGATGCGATGGTCGGCAACTTCGTGCGCAAGCCCGGATACCACTTCGGCTGGGATTGGGGCCCGCGGTATGTCACGGCAGGCATCTGGCGCCCGGTGCGGATGGAGAGCTGGGATGCGCAGCGCCTGACCGATCTGGCTGTGCATACGCGCAGCCTGGATGCGGACAAAGCCGAGCTGGACATCGCGGTGCAGGTGGAGAGCGCCACCGCCGGGACGGCGCCGCTGCGTATTGAACTGATCGATCCGGACGGGCGGGTGGTGCGCCGGTTCGACCCGCGTGTGGCCCTGCGCGCGGGCGACAACCGCGTGGTCGTGCCGGTGGTGCTGCCCGCGCCACGTCGCTGGTGGCCGGTGGGGCAGGGCGAGCAGGCGCGCTACACCGCGCGTGCCACCCTTGCCGCAGGTACGGCGGGCGCCCTGCGGATGGAGCGCCGCATCGGGCTGCGCACGGTGGAGTTGCGGCGCGAGGTCGATCGCAGCGGCGGCCAGGGCTTCGCATTCGTGATCAACGGCGTGCCGATCTTCGCCAAGGGCGCCAATGTGATTCCCTTTGACATGTTCCCGGCGCGGGTGGACCCTGCGCGCATCCGCCGCGAGCTGACCGCCGCGCGCGATGCCAACATGAACATGCTGCGCAACTGGGGCGGCGGCTATTACGAAGACGACGCGTTCTTCGATATCGCCGATGAGCTGGGCCTGCTGATCTGGCAGGACTTCATGTTCGGGGGCGGCATGCAGCCTGGTTACGACCCGGCGTTCCGCGCCAACGTGGTGGCCGAGGCACGCGACACTGTGCGCCGCCTGCGTCACCATCCCAGCGTGGTGCTCTGGTGTGGCAACAACGAGGAAGAGACCGCCTGGAAGGACTGGGGCCACGGGCGTGACCTCACCGCCGCCGATCCGGTCTTTGCGGCGAAGGTCTGGCAGGGCTATGTCGACCTGTTCGGGCTGGACCTGCGCCAGGTGGTGGCCGAGGAGGGGCTCGGTGTGCCGTACTGGTCCAGTTCGCCCGGCAATGACCTGGACGAGAAGGCCAACGATTCCACCCGTGGCGACAAGCATTACTGGCAGGTCTGGGGCAACCCGGCGCTGCCGGTGACGGCTTACCTGCGCGAGACGCCGCGCTTCATGTCCGAGTACGGCCTGCAGGCGTGGCCGGTGCTGCGCACGCTGGACGGCATCATCCCGGCCGCCGAGCAACGCGTGGACAGCCCGACCGTGCGCGCGCACCAGAAGTTCATGGCCGGGGAGGGCAACCAGCGCCTGCTCAAGTACATCGAGGAAGGCTACGGCACGCCGCGCGACTTCCCCACGTTCGTGTACCTCAGCCAGGTCATGCAGGCCGAGGGCATCGCGCTGGCCGCACTGCACCACCGCGCGTCGCGGCCGTACACGATGGGTTCGCTGTACTGGCAGTTCAACGATGTGTGGCCGGGCGCGTCGTGGTCCAGCATCGATTACGCCGGCCGCTGGAAGGCACTGCATTTCCAGGCGCGCCGCTTCTTCGCCGACCAGGCGGTGGCCGCGCTGCGTGATGACGACGGCATCACCCGGATCAGCCTGCTCAACGACCGCCGCGACGCGCTGGTGGGGCAGTGGCGGCTGCGGGTGATGGACCTCGACGGTCGCGTCCACACACGGCAGCAGCACGCCGTGACGGTGCCGCCGGGCGCGGCGCTGGAGGTGGCGCGGCTGGACGATGCGGCGCTGCTTGGCCAGGCCGATCCCCATCGCACCGTGGCCGTGGTCGAACTGCTGGATGGCGGCGGCAAGCCGGTGTCGCAGGGCGTGGTGTACTTCGACGTGGCCAAGGCGCTGGCGCTGTCCCGGCCGCAGATCCACACCGACCTGCAGCGCGCAGGCGATGGTTACGGCCTGCGCCTGCGCAGCGACCGGCTGGCCCGTGCGGTGTGGATCGGGTTCGACGGACTGGACGCGGTGCTGCAGGACAATGCGTTGACGCTGCTGCCCGGCGAAACCGTGCAGGTGAACCTCACTGCAGACGCCGACCTGGCCACGCTGCGCCGCGCGTTGCGGGTGCAGTCGCTGGCCGATGCGCTGGTACCGCCGGCGGACGCCAGCGCCGCGCGTTGATCGCGCCGCCGCAGCGGCCTACATGCCGCTGCGGTTGACCACTTCGATACCGTTGACCAGCACGCGGAAACGCTGTTCGCGGAAGGCCGCGAACAGGATCGAGCGGGTTTTTTCCACGATCACCTCCTGGCCGGCGATGCGCCGCAGCCAGGACTGGGTGGTGGTAAAGGAAAAATGCGTGCCCGGGTGTGCCGGGTGCTGGACCCACACGGTCTCATCGGCGCTGACCAGCTTCATCCCGCCCCAGAACCAGTCGCGGGTGAGCTTGACCGGCGTGGTCCCGACCATGAAATCAATATCCATCTCTGTTGTGCTCCGTGTAGACGCTGGCAGATCGGCTCAGAGCGCGATCTGCTGGAAATTCTCGACGCGTTCGTGGCCGTGGGTGGCCTCGCCGCTGCGCGGCATCGGGTAGTCGTCCAGCCGGTCGAGCAGACGGGTCTGCAGCCCGGCCTCGCGCGCCGCGTCCAGTTCCTCGACCACGTCGGACAGGAACACGATCTGGGCGGCGGGCACGCCGATGGCCTTGACGATGGTGCGGTAGCTGTCGGCCTCACGCTTGCCGCCCACTTCGGTATCGAACCAGCCCGACACCAGGCCGGTCAGGTCGCCGGCCTCGCTGAAGCCGAAGAACTGCTTCTGCGCCGGCACCGACCCGGACGAGTACACGTACAGCGGCTTGCCTTCGGCGTGCCAGCCCTTCAGGACGGCGGCCACGTCGGGGTAGAAGTGGGCCTTGTAGTCGCCGTTGCGGTAGCCGCTCTCCCAGATCATGCCCTGCAGCGCCTTCAGCGCGGTGTGCTTGCGATCCTGGTCGATCCAGCCCTGCAGGGTTTCCACGATCAGGCTGTCCTGGCAGGCACCGCCGATCTCCGCCGCCACCGCATCCAGCCAGCGACGCACCTCCGGCTGCTGGCCATGCGCGGCGACGAACGCCGGCAGTGCCTTGCGCGCATACGGGAACAGCACGTTCTTGACGAACGAGATGCTGCTGGTGGTGCCTTCGATGTCGGTGAGGATGACGGTGGGGTGGGGCATGGATCAGGACGCCTTGGTCGGAATGTAACGGGGGAACTTCTGCGCGATGTCGGTGCCGGTGAAGTGGCCGACCCAGCCGTCCGGCTCTGTGAAGAAGCGGATCGCGACGAAGCTGGGCTCATCGCCCATGTCGAACCAATGGGGGGTGCCGTCCGGCACGGCGATCAGGTCGTTCTTGACGCACTCGATCTCGTAGACCCTGTCGTCCACGTGCAGGGTGAACAGGCCGGAGCCGGCGACGAAGAAACGGACTTCATCTTCCTTGTGGAAATGCTCGTCCAGAAACTTCCTGCGCAGCTCGGCGCGGTTGGGGTTGTCCGGGGCGATCGAGGCCACGTCCACGCTCTTGAAGCCGTGCTGGGCCACCAGGCGGTCGATGTCGCTGCGATAGGCGGCGAAGACCTCGTCCTGGCTGGCACCGGGGGCGACCTCATGGGCGGCCTGCCAGCGTTCGAAGGTCACGCCGATCTTCTGCAGCGCATCGGCAATCCGCTCGCCGTCCTGGGTGTCCAGCAGCGGGGCGTCGGGAACATCGTGGTCGTAAATGCGCAGTCGGCTCATGGCGGCAGCTTGAACGGCGAGGGGGGGGGGGCAACAGTGTGTAGTGCCGGGCTCTGCCCGGCAACCCGACAGCCTGTCCTGGAATTCAGCATCCCGGCCGCCGCACCGGTAGCGCCGGCCGCTGGCCGGCCCTGGCGCGTCCTGGGCGACGCGGTGTCGATCAGGGCCCGCGCAGCTTGCGCAGCTCCAGTTCGCAATGCAGCAGAAACTCGAACGCTTCCAGGTGCCGGCGCGCCTCGGGCATGTCGCGGCCCCACGCGTACAGGCCGTGGCCGTCGATCAGATAGCCCCACAGGCACTGCCGGTCCAGCAGGTCCTCGACCTGGGCGGACAGCACGTCCATGTCCTGGGTGTTGGCGAACACCGGGACGTCGATGGCCATGTCGTGGGTGCTGTTGCCGTGGAAGGCCTTGAGCAGTTCGTAGCCTTCCAGGCGGATGTGGCCCTGCGGGGCATACAGGCGCGAAGCGACGGTCTGCACCGGCGAATGGGTATGCAGCACGCAGCCGATCTCCGGGAAACGGCGGTACAGCTGGGTGTGCAGCAGGGTCTCGGCCGAGGGCCGCAGCGGGCGGCCGACGGCCTTGCCGTCGAAGTCCACCACCATGATGTCGTCCTTCACCAGCCGCCCCTTGTCCTTGCCGGACACGGTGATCGCGGCGTGGCGGTCATCCAGGCGGTGGGAGAAATTGCTGCTGGTGGCCGGGGTCCAGCCGGCCTGCGCCAGCTCGCGGACGTTGTCGATCAACAGCTGGGCCAGCTCGCCCAGGCGCGCGGTGTCGTAGGGGGTGTTGTTCATGCCGGCATTTTAGCTAGATGAGGCGCTAAAAGCAGGGCGTCCTGAGGCGAGTGCCGGCATTGGGGGGATCGGGGCAAGGGCAGAGCCGGCGGCCAGCCGGCTCCACGGCGTGGCGACCAATGGTCGCCACACACCGGTTATCCAGCGTTCCAGCAGACATCCAGCGTTCCAGCAGATCTCAAACCTGCCGCCTTAGCCGTTGCTATGGACGTATTCACGGCGTCCCCCGCGACTCCATACCGCCCCGCCAAACCGACCCCAACGGTCGAGCCAATGCTCCGGCTCCGGCTCCGGTTCTGGCTGTTGCCAAAACAGCGGGCGCCGGGCCGCAGGCCCGGCAGTCCCTCTTCCCCTTACTTCCCGCGCAGGCGGCTGTGGTGGAAGCCGTAGAAGAAGTAGATGGCGAAGCCGAGCGCGGTCCAGACGCCCATCAGCATCCAGTTGTGCGCGGTCATGGCGGTCAGCAGGGCGATGCAGCTCAGCACGCCCAGGCTGCAGATCAGCCAGGCCATCGGCATGCGGAACGGGCGCGGCAGGTCCGGCTGGGTACGGCGAAGGATCAGTACGCCCGCGCAGACCGCAGCGAAGGCGATGAGGGTACCCATCGAGGTCAGCTCGCCCAGGATGTCCAGCGGGAACAGCGCCGCCAGCAGGGCGATGCCGATCCCGGTGATCACCGTATTGATGTGCGGGGTGCGGTAGGTCGGGTGGATCTTGGTGAACACCGGCGGCAGCAGGCCGTCGCGGCCCATGATCATGAAGATGCGCGGTTGCCCGATGATCATCACCAGCACCACCGACGACAGGCCGATCAGTGCGCCGATCTCCACGATGATGCGCAGCCAGCCCAGTTGCGGATGCGCGGCCACTGCGGTCACCACCGGCTCGTCGGTGCCCAGCAGCGGATAGGGCACCAGGCCGGTCATGACGGCGGCCATCGCGATATACAGCACCGTGCAGATCACCAGCGAAAGCAGCATGCCGATCGGCATGTCGCGCTGCGGCCGGTGTGATTCCTGCGCGGCCACCGACACCGCCTCAAAGCCGATGTAGGCGAAGAACACCATCGCCGCGCCGCGCAGGACGCCTTCGAAGCCGTACTTGCCGGGGCCTTCGTTGTCGGGAATGAACGGGGTCCAATTGGCCGGGTCCACGTACTTCCAGCCGGCGATGATCACCAGCACGATCAGGCCGGTCTTGAGCACCACCATCGCCATGTTCATCGCCGAGGACTTGCTGATGCCCACGTAGCACAGCCAGGTCAGCAGCAGCACCAGGATCGCCGCCGGCAGGTTGGCGATCGCCCCGGTCGGCCGCAGCTGGGCGTCCAGTGGCGCGCTGACCAGCGCCGCAGGCAGATGGATGTCGAAATGACTGAGCAGGCTCAGGAAGTAGCCGGTCCAGCTCACCGCCACTGCCGAGGCGGAAACGCCGTACTCCAGCACCAGCATCCAGCCGATGAACCAGGCCGACAGCTCGCCGAAGGTGGCATACGTATAGGTGTAGGCGCTGCCGGACACCGGCACCATCGCGGCGAACTCGGCGTAGGCCATTGCGCAGAACGCGCAGCAGATCGCGGCCAGCACGAACGACAGCATGATCGCCGGGCCGGCGTGGTTGGCGGCGGCCTGGCCGGTGATCACGAAGATGCCGCCGCCGATCACCGCGCCGATGCCCAGCGCGGTCAGGCCCCACGGCCCGAGGGTGCGGCGCAGGCTCAGGCCATTGGCGTCTTCATGGGCGGCGTGCGGATGCTTGGTGGCCCACAGTTGCTTGAACATGGTGTTGAGTGTCTTGGTTGGCGCGGCAGAACGCGCGCGATGGAGCAGAAACGACCGGGCCGGCACTGGGCCGGCCCGGCAGCGATCAGGCGGAGGGCTTGTTCAGCTTGCTGTTGCGGATGCCGTAGCCGAAGTAGATGCACAGGCCCAGCAGCGTCCAGCCCACAAACAGGTGCCAATGCACCACGAACGCCTGCCAGAACAGGAACAGACAGGCCAGCGCGCCCAACGGGCAGATCACCCACACCAGCGGCACGCGGAACGGACGCGGCAGCTCCGGGCGGGTATAGCGCAGGATCAGCACGCCGATGCAGACCGTGGCAAAGGCCAGCAGCGTGCCCATCGACACCAGCTCGCCGAGCACGTTCAGCGGCACCATGCCGGCGAGCGCTGCCGCGATCACACCCACGATCACGGTGCTCCAGTAGGGCGTACGGAAGCGGGTATGGACCTTGCCGAAGATCTTCGGCAACAGGCCGTCGCGGGAAATGGTGTAGGCGATCCGGGTCTGGCCCATCATCATCACCAGCACCACCGAGGACAGGCCGGCGATGGCGCCGATCTCGACAGCGGTCTTCAGCCAGGACAGCGTGGGATAGGGCTCGAGGGCGGTCGCGACCGGCTTGTCGGTACCCAGCAGGTGATAGGGCATCATGCCGGTCAGCACCGCACACACAATGATGTACACGATCGTGCACACCGCCAGCGAACCCAGCAGGCCGATCGGCATGTTGCGCTGCGGGTCTTTGGTCTCGCCGGCAGCGGTGGAGACCGCATCGAAGCCGATGTAGGCGAAGAACACGATCGTCGCCGCGCGGAACACGCCACTCCAGCCGAACTCGCCGGACACGCCGGTGTTTTCCGGGATGAACGGCTGCCAGTTGGCCGGGTCCAGGTGCGCTGCGCCGAAGCCGATGAACAGACAGATCACGGTGACTTTGATCGCAACGATGATCGCGTTGACGAAAGCCGACTGCGTCACGCCGACATACAGCAGGCCGGTCACGGCCGCCACGATGAGCACCGCAGGCAGGTTGAACAGCTTGCCCGAGGCGATGAACTCATTCCCGGTCCATGCGATGGGCGCTGCGCTGAGCGCGTCGGGGAACGGCATGTTCAACGTGGTGGTGATGAAGCTGATCAGGTACGCCGACCAGCCCACCGCAACCGAGGCCGATGCGAACAGGTACTCGAGCACCAGACACCAGCCGATGAACCAGGCCATGCCTTCGCCGAGGGTGGCGTAGGAATAGGAGTACGCGCTGCCGGACACCGGCATCATCGCCGCGAACTCGGCGTAGCACAGGCCGGCCAGGGCACAGGCGAAGCCAGCGAACACGAACGACAGCATCACGGCCGGGCCGGCATGGTTGGCGGCGGCCTGGCCCGTCAGTACGAAGATACCGGCGCCGATCACCGCGCCGATGCCGAGCATGATGAGATGTTTGGCTGTGAGGGTCCGTTTCAGTGTGGGCTCGCCGTCCAGGCTGCCTTCGATGGGCTCGCCGGCATCGACGTGCGGTGCCGGTGCGACCGGTTTGACCCTCAACAGAGACTTCAGCATGCAGTGCTTCCCTAAGTGAACAAAGGTGAGGTGCGCGGTACATTGCCGCGCCCCCTGATGGCGACTGGGCGCCCCTGCGATGCGGGGCCCGCTGTACCTTAGCCAAAGCTGAAGCCTGCGCACAAGCTCAAATGCAGCATGGGCGCGAGATAATCGGCAGATTCCGTCCCATCCCCGGCCCACCATGTCGCTGAACCCTGAATCCGTTGTCGTTGCTGACGCCGCGCTGCGCCGCCAATTGGCTGATTACGCGCGCCGGCACCCGGAACACGCCGCATTGGCTGCCGAATTCGGCACAGTGCTGGATGACCCGGAGAATCCCTTCCTGCGCGAGCGGCTGTCCGGCCATTTCACCGGCAGCGCGTGGCTGGTCAGCGCCGACGGGGAGCGCGTGCTGCTTACCCACCACCGCAAGCTGGGCCGCTGGCTGCAGCTGGGTGGGCATGCCGATGGCGAGCGCGACCTGGCGCAGGTGGCGCTGAAGGAGGCCGAGGAAGAGTCCGGGCTGAGCGCGCTGGTGCTGGAAGATGGCGTCCTGTTCGACATTGACAGGCACTGGATTCCGGAACGGAAGGACGTGCCGGGGCACTGGCACTACGACGCCCGCTACGTCGTCCGGGCGCTGGGCAGCGAACAGTTCGCGGTCAGCGAGGAGTCGCTGGCGTTGGCTTGGCGCGATATCCGTGACGTGGCTGCCGCCATGATCGAGACGCCGGACGGCGACGACTCGCTGCCGCGCATGGCCAAGCGCTGGTTGGCGCGGTAGCGCCGGACTCGGCACGCCTGCACTCGCCGGCCACCTCGCGCCCCCGCCCGCAATTGCCGGCGACCTCCCGCGTCCGCGCGTCTGGAATTGCTGGGACCTCCCGCGGCCGTTCGGTTGGAACTGCCGGCGACCTCCCGCGTGCGCGCGTCTGGAATTGCGGTCCACTCCGTAGAGCCGGGCTCTGCCCGGCTGCCGTTGACCGGACACGGAAGCACCACCGCCAGCCGTCAGCCGGGCTGAACCCGGCGCTACGCGGCGGCGTCCCCGGGTATCCGGTGCGGCGTCAGTACAGCACGCGGGTGCGCAGGGTGCCGGGAATGGCCGCGAGCTCTTCGCGCACCGCGCCCGCCTGTTCTTCGCTGGCGGTGATGTCGATCACCACGTAACCCACCTTGGAATCGGTGCGCAGGAACTGGCCGTCGATGTTGACGTTGAGGCGCGAGAAGATCTCGTTGACCTTGGACAGTACGCCCGGCACGTTCTGGTGGATGTGCAGCAGGCGCAGGCTGTCGGCGTGCTCGGGCAGGGTGGCCTCGGGGAAGTTGACCGCCGAGAGGGTGCTGCCGTTGTCGCTGTAGCGCACCAGTTTGGCGGCCACTTCCACGCCGATGTTGTCCTGCGCCTCCAGCGTGCTGCCACCCACGTGCGGGGTCAGGATCACGTTGTCGTGCGCGGTCAGCGGCGACACGAACGCATCGCCGTTGCCCTTGGGCTCGACCGGGAAGACGTCCAGCGCCGCGCCGCCGATGTGGCCGCTGCGCAGCGCCGCGTCCAGTGCGTCGATGTCGACCACGGTCCCGCGCGCGGCATTGATCAGGTGTGCGCCAGGGCGCATCCGCGCCAGCTGGTCGGCGCCGATCAGCCATTGCGTGGCCGGCGTTTCCGGCACGTGCACGGTCACGATGTCGGCCCGCGCCAGCAGGTCGTCCAGGTCGATCGCCGCGCGGGCATTGCCCAGCGACAGCTTGGTCTCGATGTCATGGAAGATTACCTGCATGCCCATCGCCTCGGCCATCACACCGACCTGCGTGCCGATGTGGCCGTAGCCGATGATGCCCAGCGTCTTGCCGCGGACTTCGTGGCTGCCGGCGGCCGACTTGGACCAGCCGCCCCGGTGGCACTCGGCGTTCTTCTGCGGAATGCCGCGGGTCAGCATGATCGCCTCGGCGATCACCAGTTCGGCCACGCTGCGGGTGTTGGAGTAGGGGGCGTTGAACACCGGGATGCCGGCCAGCTCGGCCGCCTCCAGGTCCACCTGGTTGGTGCCGATGCAGAAGCAGCCCACGGCCATCAGGCGCTTGGCATGGGCCAGCACCTCGGCGCTGAGCTGGGTACGCGAGCGGATGCCGACGATATGGGCCTCGGCGATGCGGGCCTTCAGCTCGTCCTCGGGCAGCGCCTTGGTGTGCTGTTCGATCTGCGAATACCCGGCGGCGGTGAACACGTCGATCGCGGTCTGGCTCACCCCCTCCAGCAACAGCACGCGGATATCCTGCTTCGGGAACGAGGTCTTCTTCGGCGACATGGGCGAGCGGCAGCATGTAGGACGGGAGCCGCCAACTATGCCAGAAGCCGGGCGCGATTGTGCAGTGCGCCAAAGGGCGCGACGATGGTTTCAGATGCACCTATCGGGTGGCCCGGAATGCAGCCGGCGCAGGGCGGTCTGCTACCCTTTTGGGCTTCCCCCGTTCCGTGCCGACGCCATGACCGACCCGCGCCTTTCTTCCCTGCTGCAGGACTGCCCCGGGCTGCGGCTCACGACGGACGCGGGCGACCTGGAGCACTACGGGCGGGACTGGACCCGGCGCTGGGTGCCGTCGCCGCTGGCGATCGCGCTGCCCGGCAGTGTCGAGGAGGTGCAGGCCATCCTGCGCTGGGCGTCGGCGCACCGCGTGGCGGTGGTGCCGTCGGGCGGCCGCACCGGCCTCTCCGGCGGCGCCGTGGCGGCCAACGGCGAGCTGGTCCTGAGCTTGGAGCGCATGAACAAGGCGCTGGCCTTCGATGCAGTGGACCGCACGCTCACGGTGCAGGCGGGCATGGCGCTGGAGGCCGTGCACAACGCGGCACGGGAACACGGGCTGATCTATCCGGTGGATTTCGCCGCGCGCGGCTCGTGTTCGATCGGCGGCAACATCGCCACCAATGCCGGCGGCATCCGGGTGATCCGCTACGGCAACACCCGCGAGTGGATCGCCGGCCTGAAGGTGGTCACCGCCGACGGCCAGCTGCTCGAACTCAACAAGGGCCTGATCAAGAACTCCAGCGGCTATGACTTCCGCCAGCTGCTGATCGCATCGGAGGGCACGCTGGGCGTGATCGTCGAGGCGACGCTCAGGCTTGCCGATCCTCCGCCGGCCAGCAACGTCATGCTGCTGGCGCTGCCGAGTTTCGACGTGCTGATGCAGGTGTTCGCCGCGTTCCGCGACCGCCTGCAGCTGCAGGCCTTCGAGTTCTTCACCGACCGCGCGCTGGCGCATGTACTCGCGCATGGCGCGCAGGCGCCATTCGCCGAGGTGCATCCGTTCTACGTGGTCACCGAGTTCGCCGCCGGCGACGAGGTGCAGGAAGCGGCGGCGATGGCGGCGTTCGAAGCGTGCATGGAGCAGGGCTGGGTCAGCGATGGCGTGGTCAGCCAGAGCGAGGCGCAGGCGGCGCAGTTGTGGCGGCTGCGCGAGGGCATCACCGAAGCGGTGGCGCGCTACAAGCCGTACAAGAATGACGTGTCGGTGCGGATCTCGGCGATGCCCGCCTTCATGGCCGAAACGCAGGCGCTGATCGGCCAGGCCTACCCCCATTTCGACGTGGTGTGGTTCGGCCACATCGGCGACGGCAACCTGCACATCAACGTGCTCAAGCCCGACGCCACCAGCGATGCCGAGTTCCTGACCCAGTGCGAGCATGTAACCAGGCTGCTGGCGCAGGTGCTGGCGCGTTTCGATGGCAGCATTTCGGCCGAGCACGGCATCGGACTGGTCAAGAAGGGCTACCTGGACAGCACCCGCAGCGCGCCCGAGATCGCGCTGATGAAGGCGGTCAAACATGCATTTGATCCCCAAGGGCTGCTGAATCCGGGCAAGGTGTTCGACCTCTGACGCGCGACAGATCTTCACGCAGCCTATACGCTCTGCGTTTTCCTACCCGAACGACACCCTGATGATGCGTCCGATCCTGCTTCTCGCCGTCCTCGCCCTGCCGCTGTCGGCGCTCGCGTCCAGTTTCGCTGGCAGCTCCGCCGGTTCGGCGTCCGGTGCGTCGTCGGCCGGCTCGTCCAGTTCGAGTGACGACAAGGTCGTGCTGGATGCGCGCGACGATGCCGCGGCGTTTGTCGCCACCGACGGCGCCATCCGTGGCGCCCGCCTGGAAGCGGCACTGCTGCATGTGCGCGAACGCGATGCAACGCAGCGCCAGGTCAGCGACATGGCCCTGGCCAAGGCGCTGCTGGCCCGCTGATGTCCAGCGTGCGCGGTCCGGCCCGTCGCTGGCGTTGGACGGTCCTGACCGCGCTGCTGCTCGCGCCGCTGGCCCAGGCGGCGCTGCAGCTGGACCTCGACCCGCAGGGACTGGACGCCCGGCAGGCGAAGGCGGCCGAACGTGTCCTGGCAGCGGTGCAGGTCCGACTGCCTGCCGACTGGCAGGCCCGCTTTGATGCGCCCGTGCCGGTGCGCTGGTCGGACACGCTGCCGGACCGCGTGCACGGCCGTGCGCGCAACGGCGCGATCACACTGAAGCGTTCGCTGCTCGACGCCGTGGAGGACGGGCAGCCGCTGCCGCGCGCCGTGCAGGCGGCGCTGATCCATGAACTCACCCACGTGCTGGACCGCGCCGATGCCGGTGGCTGGTCGCGCAGCGCGCGCTGGCGCGACCTGGCCGGCTGGCAGCAGCGGCCGTGGCGCTGGGGGCGCACCGGCAATCATTTCAGTGCGCGCAGCCCCGACGCCTACGAGCGCGCCAGCCCGGCCGAGTTCCTGGCGGTGAACGCCGAGCACTATCTGCTGGACCCGGACTATGCGTGCCGACGCCCCGCGCTTCAGGCCTGGTTTGCCGGACACCTGGGGGCCCGCGCCGACGCGCCCGACTGCGACGTGCGGCTGCCGCTGGTGCAGGCCGACGACGCCACGGGGGCGGCATCGCTGCTGGAACTGGACCCCGCGCGCATCTACGCGGTGGACTACCTGCTGGCCGAAGGCAATGACCAGCTGATGAGCCGCTGGGGCCACAGCATGCTGCGGCTGGTCGTGTGCGCCCCCGGCCGTGTGCCTGGACCGGCATGCCGCATGGATCTGTCGTATCACCGCGTGCTGTCGTTCCGTGCGTTCGTGGGTGACGTGCAGATCTCCAGCTGGCGCGGATTGACCGGCTCCTATCCCTCGCGTCTGTTCGTGCTGCCACTGAATCAAGTGGTCAACGAGTACACGCAGCTGGAACTGCGTGGCCTGTCCTCGGTGCCGCTGCGGCTGGACCGCGCGGAGATCGCCACACTGCTCGAACGGGTCGCGCAGGTGCACTGGAGCTATGACGGCCGCTATCTGTTCGTCAGCAACAACTGCGCCGTGGAGACCGGCAAGCTGCTGCAGGAAGGCGTGCCGCGGCTGGCGTCGCCGGGACTCAACCGGATCACGCCACGCGGTCTGCTGACCCGGCTGGAACGGCAGGGTCTGGCAGACCGTTCGGTGCTGGACGACCGTGCGGCGGCCACCCGCAACGGGTACTACTTCGCGTCCGCCCAGACGCATTACCAGCAGCTGTTCGATGTGGCGCGGCAGGAGCTGCCATTGGACACCGATGCGGTCGCGGCGTGGCTGCAGCGCCCGGCGAGTGAGCGCGCCCGCTGGATAGAGCAGGGCGGGCTGCGTGCCACCTCGGCGCTGTTGCTGCTGGAACAGGCTGCCCGCCATCGCGAGGAGCTGCGCGCCCGCGACCGGCTGAAACACACGTTGGGGCGCCCTGGCGAGAGCATCGATGCCGCCCGCGACACCCTGCTTGCGCTGCTCCGCGATACCGGCCAGCTGGTCAGTCCGGCGGCGCTGGTGGACGACGGCGGCTACGGGCTGCCGATGGCGGCCGAGCGCGCCGAGGCGGCCGCCGCCGCCGCACGCATCAGCGCCCGCGGCATCCCGGCGTGGACCGCGCTGCAGCAGCAGATGCGGGCCCGGTTGCCGCCGGCGCAGCAGCGGGAACTGGACACCATCGACGCCAGCCTGGCGCGCCTGGGCGACCGCATGCGCCGGCTGGCGCAGGCCGAGACCGCTACTGGCGCGGCAATGCGATGACGAACCGTGCACCGCCGAGCGCGCTGGCGGTGCACCAGACCTGGCCGCCATGCGCATCGGCGATGGCCTTGACCACGGCCAATCCCAGGCCGCTGCCGCCCCGTTGACGCGAGCGCGAGCCGTCGCCGCGCATGAACGGGTCGAAGATGTGCGCGCTCAGTGTCGGGTCGACGCCCGGGCCTTCGTCGTCGACGGCGATCTCCACGTGGGTGGCGGTGTCGTGCACGGCAATGCGCACGCGTCCCGGCGTGGCGTAGCGGCGGGCGTTCTCCAGCAGCGCCATCAGGGCCTGGCGCACGCGGGTGGGATCGCAGTGCGCCGGGTGCTCGCCGCGTGAGGTTTCCAGCTCCAGCACGAAGCCGCCGGTGCGGAAGCCGGGGTCGACCAGGGTCATCACCGAATGCACCTCCTGGACCACGTCGCTGCGCGCACGGCGCACATCCAGGCGCGCGCTGTCGGCCAGGCTCAGCACGCGCAGGTCTTCGATCAGCCGTGACAGCCCTTCCACCTGTGCCAGCAAACTGCGGAACTGCGCTTCGTCGGGCGCGAACACGCCCTCGGCGAGCCCCTGCAGCCGACCGCGCAGGATGGTCACGGGGGTGCGCAGTTCGTGCGCGATCGCCGCATGCCACATGACCCGGTCGGCATCCATGTTCTGCAGCCGCCGTGCCATCGCGTTGAAGTCGTCCACCAGCAGCGCGACCTCGCCGAGCGAGTGGTGGCTGGCGGCGGCGCGTGCGCCGAGATCGCCATTGGCGAGACGACGGATGCTGTCCACCACCGAATTGAGCGGCCCCAGGATGCGTTGCGACAACCGCACCGAAGCAGCGATCGCCAGTCCGAGCCCGATCAGGGTCACCCCGGCCATCCACACCAGTTCGGGGCCGCTGGGCGCCCAGTTGGCCGGCTCCTCGGTGGCACCCGGATAGAAGGTCACCAGGATGGCGTACAGCACATAGGAGCTGAGGATCACCATCACGATCACCGACAGCGCCATCAGCGACATCGACACCACGATGTGCCGGCTCAGCCCGGACCGGCGCATCAGCGATCCGCCGCCAGGCGGTAGCCGACGCCGCGCACGCTGGCCGGCACGTTCTCCAGGCCGACCTCGTCGAGCTTGCGCCGCAGCTTGCTGACGTGGCTGTCCACCGTGCGTTCCAACGCCTCGCTCTCCGGCAGGCATTCGTGCATCAGTTCGCTGCGGCTGAAGATGCGCAGCGGCGCCAGCGCCATGCAGTGCAGCAGCTTGAACTCGGTCAGCGTCAGCAGCAGTTCGTGGCTGTAGCCGTCGCCTTCCACATGGACCTGGTGGTTCTCCGCATCGATGACCAGGTTGGCCACGCGCAACACGCCGGAGGCGCCGGCCGCGCGCTGGTTGAGCGTACGCCGCAGCACCGCCCGCACCCGCGCGGCCACTTCGGCCGGGTTGAACGGTTTGACCACGTAGTCATCGGCGCCCATGCGCAGCGCGGTCAGCTTGTCCAGGTCCTGGTCAAGCGCGGTCAGCATGATGACCGGGGTATCGCCGCGCTGGCGCAGTGTGTTGAGCACCGTCCAGCCATCCATGCCGGGCATCTGCACATCGAGCAGGATCAGGTCCGGGCGCGCGCTCCGGTGCAGGGCCAGCGCGGCCAGCCCGTCCTGCGCGCGCAGCGTGCGCAGACCTTCACGTTCCAGGTAGGCGGCCACGATGTCGGCGATCTCCGGCTCGTCTTCGACGATCAGGACCAGCGCGTGGAGGGAGCGGTCCCAGCGCGCGGGGCTGGCGCGGGGCGAATCGGTGGCGTGCATGCAGGCAGGGCCGGAAGGTGCTTAGCGCTCCATCGTATCTCCACATTTCCTCCATCGAAACCCCACGTGCTCCACGCAGACTTGGCCATTCATGATTTCAGCCGGTGATCCGGCCCGTGTGCTGCACATGAAGACCAACAGGATTTGCGCCGCCGCCTGCGCGGCGATCATGGCCGTGACCACGGCCTGCTCCAGGGAAGACGTGCCTGCCGTCGCGGCGCCTGCGGTCACGGTGGCGACGCTGTCGCCGTCGATCGTCCAGCTCGACGATGAGCTGCCCGGCCGGGTGGCCGCGGTACGCACCGCGCAGATCCGCGCGCAGGTGGGCGGGATCGTGCTCAAGCGGTTGTTCGAGCAGGGGGCCGAGGTCAAGGCCGGTACGCCGCTGTTCCAGATCGACCCTGCCGCGTTCCATGCCGAGGTCGACAGCGCGGCGGCGATGCTCCAGCGCAGCGAGGCGACCCTGGCGCGTACCCGCGTGCAGTCCGAACGGCTGCAGTCGCTGGCGGCGGCGCAGGTGGTCAGCCACCAGGCCCGCGACGACGCACGCGCCGAGCATCAGCAGGCGCTTGCCGATGTGGCCCAGGCACGCGCCACGCTCGCACGACGTCGGCTGGATCTGCGCTATGCGACAGTCGATGCGCCCATCGACGGCCGCATCGACCAGGCGCTGGTCACCGAGGGCGCGCTGGTGACCGCCAGCGATGCCACGCCGATGGCGGTGGTGCAGCAGTTGGACCAGGTGTACGTGGATGTGCGGCAGCCGGCCTCGATGCTGGAGAGCATCCAGCGCAGCGTGGTGTCCGGTCAGCTCGACAAGGCCACGGGCCTGCCGGTGACGCTGCTGGGCAGTGGCGGGCAGGCTTACCCGGAGAAGGGCAGGATCCTGTTCTCGGGGATCAACGTGGATGCCGAAACGGGCGACATCGTGCTGCGCATCGTGGTCGACAATCCCGAACGGCGTCTGCTGCCCGGCATGTTCGTGCGCGCCCGGGTGCCACGCGGCGTGCAGCCGGCGGCGCTGCTGCTGCCCCAGCAGGCGGTGCTGCGCAGTACCGGCGGGCAGGCCTACGCATGGGTGATCGGCAAGGATGGCAAAGCGGTGATCCGCACCGTCGAGATCGACGGCCAGGTCGAACGCCAGTACGTGGTCAAGCACGGCCTGCATGCCGGCGAACGCGTGGTGGTGGAAGGCCAGGAGCGCCTGCAGGAAGGCGTGGTGGTCGATGCCAGGCCCTGGAAACACCCACAGACGACGGGCGCGCTGGGCGCGCCCTGATTTCCCCCGGCTGACCCCGTCGGAACAGGCGCGCCAGCGCCTGCCCGATGTGCAAAGGACGTTGCATGCCCCAGTTTTTCATTGATCGCCCGGTATTTGCCTGGGTGTTGGCCATTTTCGTAGTGCTCGCCGGCGTGCTGGCGATTCCCCGGCTGGCCATCGAACGCTATCCGGCAGTTGCGCCGCCCAGCGTGAGCATCTACGCCAGCTACCCCGGCGCAACGCCGCAGACCATGAACGATGCCGTGGTCGGACTGATCGAGCGCGAGCTGTCGGGCGTCAAACACCTGCTGTACTTCTCCTCGTCCACCGACACCTCCGGCGAGGCCACCATTTCGGCGACGTTCCGCCCGGGCACCGACCCGGAACTGGCGCAGGTGGATGTGCAGAACCGGATCAAGGCGATCGAGCCACGGTTGCCGCAGGTGGTGCGGCAGAACGGATTGACGGTGGAAGCGGCCGATTCGGGCTTCCTGATGCTGGTCGGCCTGAAATCGGTGGACGGACGCCTGGACGAGGTGGACCTGAGCGACTACATGGCGCGCAACATCGTTGACGAGCTGCGCCGCATCGACGGGGTCGGCCGCGTGCAGCTGTTCGGTGCCGAGCGCGCGATGCGGATCTGGGTGGACCCGTCGCAGCTCACCGCGTACAGCCTCACGCTGGACGACCTTGCCCAGGCGATCGCCGCGCAGAATGTGCAGATCGCGCCGGGCCGCGTCGGCGACTCGCCCGCGCTGCCGGGCCAGCGGGTGACGATCCCGCTGACGGCCGAGGGCCAGTTGACCACGCCGGCCGCGTTCGCGGCGATCGTGCTGCGCGCCCGTGCCGACGGCGGCACGGTGGTGCTCGGCGACGTGGCGCGGGTCGAACTGGGCGCGCAGAGCTATGCGTGGTCCACCCGCGAGGACGGCGTGCCGGCCACAGCGGCGGCGATCCAGTTGTCGCCGGGCGCCAACGCGGTGCGCACCGCGCGGGCGGTACGGGCGCGCATCGCCGAGCTGGCGCCGACGTTGCCGGCAGGCATGGAGGCGACGGTGCCGTTCGACACCGCCCCATTCGTGGAGATCTCCATCCGCCAGGTGCTGATCACGCTGATCGAGGCGATGGTGCTGGTGTTCGCGGTGATGTACCTGTTCCTGCAGAACATCCGCTACACGCTGATCCCGGCCATCGTGGCGCCGATCGCGCTGCTTGGCACGTTCGCGGTGATGCTGGCGGCAGGCGTGTCGATCAACGTGCTGACCATGTTCGGCATGGTGTTGGCGATCGGCATCATCGTCGACGATGCGATCGTGGTGGTGGAAGGCGTGGAGCGGATCATGGCCGAGGAAGGCCTGCCGCCGCGCGAGGCCACGGCCAAGGCGATGAAGGAGCTGACCGGCGCGGTGATCGGCATCACCCTGGTGCTGACCGCTGTGTTCATTCCGATGGCCTTCGCGGATGGATCGGTCGGCGCGATCTACCGCCAGTTCACGCTGGCGATGTCGGTGTCCATCCTGTTCTCGGCCATCCTCGCCCTGAGCCTGACCCCGGCCCTGTGCGCGACGCTGCTCAGCCCCAGTACCCGCGGCCATCATGGACGCAGCGGTTTCTTCGGGTGGTTCAATCGCGGTGTCGAGCGGATGACGGCCGGCTACCAGCGTCGCGTGGTGCGTATTCTGCAGCGTGGCGGTCGCGGCATGGCCGTGTTCGTCGCGCTGGTGGTTGCCCTTGGCCTGGGGCTGCACCTGGTGCCGGGGGCGTTCCTGCCCGAGGAAGACCAGGGCTATTTCATGACATCGATCCAGCTGCCCGCCGATGCCACCGCCGAGCGCACGCTGGAGGTGGTGAAGCGCTACGAAGCGCACGTCGCCTCGCGTCCGGGGATCGCCTCCAACCAGTCGATCATGGGCTACAGCTTCGCCGGCTCCGGCCCCAACGCGGCGCTGGCCTACACCATGCTCAAGGACTGGAGCGCCCGCAATGGTGCCAGCGCGGGCGACGAAGTGCAGCGCGCGCAGGCGGCGATGGCTGCCGCGCCCGAGGGGCAGATCATGAGCGTGATGCCACCGGCGATCGACAGCCTGGGTACGTCATCGGGCTTCGAGCTGCGGCTGCAGGCGCGTGCCGGTCAGGACCACGCGCAGCTGCAGGCGGCGCTGCAGCACCTGCTGGCGCTGGCGGCGAAGAGCCCGCTGCTGCGCGATGTGCATGCCGAGGGATTGCCGGCTGGCAGTACCGTGCGGCTGGAGATCGATCGCCACAAGGCCGAAGCGATGGGCGTGGGCTTCACCCGCATCAGCGACACGCTGTCGGCGGCGCTGGGCTCGCAGTACGTCAACGACTTCCCCAATGCCGGGCGCATGCAGCAGGTGATCGTGCAGGCCGACGCGCCGCACCGGATGCAGGTGGAGGATGTGCTGGCGCTGCACGTGCGCAACGCCACGGGGGGCATGGTGGCGTTGTCCGAAGTGGTCACGCCGGTATGGTCGCAGACGCCGCTGCAGTTGGAGCGCTATCAGGGGTTTCCGGCACTGAGTGTGTCCGGCAACGCCGCGCCTGGCACCTCCAGCGGCCAGGCGATGGCCGAAATGGAGCGGCTGGCCCGGCAGCTGCCGGCCGGCTTCGCGCTGGCATGGACGGGCCAGTCGTTGCAGGAGCAGGCATCGGGCGCACAGGCACCGTGGCTGCTGGTGCTGTCGATGCTGGTGGTGTTCCTGGTGCTGGCGGCGTTGTATGAAAGCTGGTCGATTCCGGCGGCGGTGATGCTGGTGGTGCCGCTGGGGCTGCTGGGCGCGGTTGCGGCGGTGCTGCTGCGCGGCCTGCCCAATGATGTGTTCTTCAAGGTAGGCATGATCACAGTGATCGGCCTGTCGGCCAAGAACGCGATCCTGATCGTGGAGTTCGCCCGCCAGCTGCAGCAGCAGGGGCGCGGCGTGGTCGAGGCGGCAGTGGAAGCGGCGCGGCTGCGGCTGCGGCCGATTCTGATGACCTCGCTGGCGTTCGCGCTGGGCGTGGTGCCGCTGATGCTGGCCTCCGGTGCATCGGCGGAGACCCAGCATGCGATTGGCACGGGCGTGTTCGGCGGCATGCTGACGGGCACCGTGCTGGCCGTGTTCTTCGTGCCGCTGTTCTATGTGCTGGTGCAGGGCATGCGCCGCTGGCGCTGGCCGTGGCGACGACACCGGGGAGGGTGAGATGACTGTGGATGGGATCGAGCAGCGCACCGCGCGGGCCGAAGCCGGGCTGCGCCACGCACTGCTGGCGCAGGATGTCGAGGCGGCGCGGCAGTGGCTGTCGCCGTCGCTGTTCTTCACCGATGCGGCGGGCCACTGGCAGGGCGCGCATCCCTGCCTGGAGGCGTGGGCCGCGCGTCGCCTGCGGGTGGTGGCGATCGAGCAGAGCGCCATCGAGTATCTGGCCTGCGGACAGTTGCTGCTCGCTGCCAGCGACGTGTCCCTGACCTGCATTGCCGACGGTGGCGAACAGCTGCGTCGCCTGCGGCTGCTGCGGGTGTGGGCCCGCTGTTCATCGCCTGCCGGTGTCCACCTGCTCTCGGTGGGGATGCTGCCGGCCCGCGACACCTGAGTGCGTGGGGTCCGGCGAGTCACCGCCGCTTCACCTCCCCCGGGTGGGGGCGCGCTAGCATCGGGTGTTGAGTGGAACAACTGCAAGGAGTCGAACATGCGTGCACCCCAGGGACTGTTGAGTGTGGCCATCGTGCTCGGACTGGCGGCCTGCCAGCCGGCGCAGCAGACACCGGCGGGCACGGTCGATCCCGCAGCGGGCAGCACCGATGCGCCGCCGGCCACGACCGCAACCACCGATGCGCGCACCTATGCCTTCCAGTGCGGTGATCTTGCAGTGCGGGCGACCTACAGGGGCGAGGATGCGGCGACCGTGGTCGCCGGCGAGCGGACGTTCGCGATGTCGTCCCAGCCTGCGGCGTCCGGCGCAAAGTACGGCGACGGCGAGGGCAACGTGTTCTGGACGAAGGGCACCACCGAGGGCGTCCTGTCGCTGAAGGGCGAGGCGGATCGCAACTGCACCGGCCCGGGCGGGGAAGACGCTGTGCCGGCGCCGCCGTCGACCGCAGCGACCGGCATGGTGTTCCGCGCCACCGGCAACGAACCGGGCTGGCTGGCCGTGGTGGCCGATGGCGCCTCGCCGCATCTGCGGGTGGAAACCGACTACGGGCAGCGCACCTTCGAGATCGCCACGCCCACGCAGGGCAGGGATGGCTGGTCGGGCAAGGCGGCCGATGGGACCGACATCAAACTCACCTTCCAGCGCACCGTGTGCCAGGACGACATGAGCGGCCAGGCCTTCGGTGCCACCGCGATGCTGACGGTAGGCGCGCGCCAGTACCACGGCTGTGGCGACTTCGCCGGCGCTCCGTCGCTGGCGGCGCGGCCCTGACCGGCACCGGTCTCAGCGGGAAATGCCGGGCGGGCAGTCGTCCGGCGGCACGCCGGTGAGCAGGTCGTAGCGCCTGCCCACGTCGAGAAGAAGGAGGCGGACGCTGCAGTCGTCACCGTGGGCGTCCAACAGGCCGGCGAACAGGCGTTCGCGTCCGTTGCAGAAGGCTTCTGCGGCAGCGGCCAGTTCTCTGCCACGGGCCTCGTCATAGGCCTCTTCGCCAGCAACGTGCTGGCAGGTGTTCTCGCGCTCGAGAAAGGCGCGCGCGTCTGCTGGCAGCGCGCAGTACACGCGGATGTCGTTGAGGTCGTAGACCGTCTCGGGAATGTCGCATCCGGCCTCGGCGCGGGCGCGATCCAGTTGTTCGCGGCTGTCGGGCATGCCGGACGCATCGCCACCGATGGTGGCGCCGGTGCTGTCCGGTGCCCGGTCGAGATCAGGCACGGCATCGGTTGGCAGTGGCACGTGGGCTGCTGTCGCCACCTCGTCCGCAGGTCGCGTCTCCACCACCGCGTCGGCACCTTCGTCGGCGCTGTCCGCCGCCCGCGGCGCGCACGCCGCAAGCAGGGACAGGCAGGCGGTCAGAACGAGGCGTTCAGTCCGCACGGCCGGCGAATTCACCGGTGGTGGTGTTGACCAGCACGCGTTCGCCGTTGGCAATGTACTCCGGCACCATGATCTCGATACCGGTGTTGAGCTTGGCCGGCTTCGGGCGCTTGGTGGCGGTGCCACCCTTGAGCTCCGGCGGCGTTTCGATCACTTCCAGCACCACACTGGTGGGCAACTGCACGGCCACCGGCGTTTCGTCGATCACCTGCACGTAGATGCCGCTCAGACCATCGGTGATGTAACCGGCGTCATCGCCGATGACATCGGCATCGAGGGTGTAGGGGGTGTAGTCCTCGTCGTCCAGGAACACGAACGCGTCGCCGTCCTTGTACGAATAGGTGGACTGGCGGCGCAGCAGCTCGACTTCGGGCAGGTTGTCGTCGGCATCGAAGCTGGCGTCGAGCTTGTTGCCGCCCGGCACGCTGTACATGATGAAGCGGAAGCGCACATTGCCGCCGCGGCCCTGCGGCGAGCTGCGTTCGATGTCGCGGATCTGGTAGACGCCGTTGTTGTATTCGACGACGTTGCCTTTCTTGATGTCGTTGGCTTTCATGGGAGTGACGGTCGGTTCGTGGAGGTGTCGGGCGCCCGCGAGGACGCCCGGAGGGTGGCGCGGATGTTACTTGGGTGCCAGGCGCACCGCACCATCGAGGCGGATGGTTTCGCCGTTGAGGTAGGTATTGCCGAGGATATGGCCGACCAGGCCGGCGAAATCCTCCGGCTTGCCCAGGCGCGGCGGGAACGGGATCGACGCGGCCAGCGATTCCTGTACGGCCGGCGGCATGCCATCGACCATCGGGGTCCAGAAGATGCCCGGCGCGATGGTCATCACGCGGATGCCGAAGCGCGACAGCTCGCGCGCCATCGGCAGGGTCATGCCGACCACGCCGCCCTTGGAGGCAGCATAGGCGGCCTGGCCGATCTGGCCTTCGTAGGCGGCCACGCTGGCGGTGTTGATGATCACGCCGCGCTCGCCGTCGTCGCCGGCGGGATTGTGCTGCATGCGGTTGGCGGCGGCCTTGGCGACGTTGAAGCTGCCGACCAGGTTGACCATCACAGTGCCCTGGAAGTTGGCCAGCGGCATCGGCGCTTCCTTGCCCAGCACGCGGCCGGCGCCGAGGATGCCGGCGCAGTTGATCGCCACGTTCAGCCCGCCGAGGAAGTCGTGGGCGGCATCGATATTGGCCACCACGGCGGCTTCGTCGCTGACGTTGGTGGTGAAGTAGCGCGCATGGGCGTCGCCGAGTTCGGCAACGGCGGCCGCGCCCTTGTCGTCGTTGAGGTCGAACAGGGCCACCTTGCCGCCGTGGGCGACCAGGTGACGGGCCACGGACAGGCCCAGGCCGGAAACGCCGCCGGTGATGACGGCGCGGACGGAAGACAGCTGCATTGCGCGTACCTGTGGAGTCTGGAAGCGCCGATTCTAGCGGATGCGGCCGGTTTCGCCGTTGTGCACCGCCACCGCCGGCGCGGCGCGCGCGGCCAGGCGGCGGGCGAACTCATCCGGCGGCAGGCCCGGGGCGAACAGAAAGCCCTGGCCGACCGATACCCCCAGCGCCTGCAGGAAGTGGCGCTGCTGTTCGGACTCGATGCCCTCGGCCACCAGTCCCAGTCCGAGGCTGCGGGCAATGCCGCACACCGCCTCGCACACCGCCACGTCCGAGCGGTTGCCGGGCACGCCCTCGACGAACAGCTGGCTCAGCTTGAGGCCGTGGATCGGCAGCCGGCGCAGGTAGTTCAGCGCGCTGTAGCCTTCGCCGAAGTCGTCAATGGTCAGCAGCACGCCCATCTCGCGCAGCCGGGCGAAGGTCTGCAGGGTGTCCGGTGCATCCTCGATCAGTACCCGCTCGGTGAACTCCAGCTCCAGCGCGCTGCCGGGCAGGCCGAACTCGTCGAGCACCTGGCGCACGTTGCGGGCCAGGTCCTCGCCGACGAACTGGCGGTAGGAGACGTTCACCGCCACCCGCACGATCCCCAGCCCGTCATCCTGCCACTGGCGGACCTGGCGGCAGGCCTCGCGCAGCACCCACAGGCCGATCCGCACGATGTCGCCGGTGCTCTCGGCGTGGCCGATGAAGATGTCCGGGCGCAGTTCGCCCAGCTGTGTGTTGCGCCAGCGGATCAGCGCCTCGGCGGCCACCAGCTGGCCGCTGCGCAGGTCCACCTGCGGCTGGTAAACCAGGTGGAACTCGTCGTCGTCCAGCGCCCGGTGCAGGCGGCTTTCGATCTGCAGGCGATCGTGCTGGCGCTGCGCCAGTTCCGGGGAAAACACCTGCCAGCCGTTGCGGGTGCGGCGCTTGCAGTCGTACATGGCGATGTCCGCGTTCTGGATCAGCTGCTGCGGACGCAGTCCGTCCTGCGGTGCGCGGGCGATGCCGATGCTGGCGGTGACTGCGAACTCGTCGCTGCCGAAGCGGAACGGCGTGCTGAATGCCTGGGTGATCGCGTCGGCCAGGCGCTCGGGCTGGTCGTGCTGGTCGCGGGTGTCGCAGATCACCAGGAACTCGTCACCACCGAAGCGGGCCACCAGCCCTTCGGTGCCGATCGCCGTGGCGATGCGGCGCGTGGCGTCGATCAGCAGTTCGTCACCGGCGTTGTGGCCAAGCAGGTCGTTGACGGTCTTGAAGCGGTCCAGGTCGATGTACAGCACCGCCACCCGGCAATGGGTCGGATTGGACATGCGTGCGGCGAGATCGTTGAGCACCGCGTCGCGGTTCATGATGCCGGTCAGCGGGTCGGTACGCGCCTGGATGCGCAGGGTTTCCTCGGCCTGCTTGCGCGCGGTGATGTCCTGCACGGTGCCGGCGATGCGCGCGGCGTTGACGTCGCCGGCCTCTGCCTCGCCGATCATGCGCACCCAGAAGGTATGTCCGTCGCTGCGCTGGCCCTGCAGTTCCAGCTCGAAGGGTGCCTGCTTGTCGATCACATCGAGCAGGGCCTGCTGCAGCAGCGAGCGGTCGTTCAGGCGCAGGCAGTCGAGCAGCTGGGCCATGTCCTGCAGCGGCGGCTCCTGGCCGAGGATGCGGGTGGCCTCGTCGGTGAGGTACAGCCGCTGCAGGCCGCGATCCCACTCCCAGCCGCCGATATGGGCCAGCGATTGCGCGCGGTCGAACAGGGTGTTGTTGCGCTTGAGCTCGGTGATGTCGCTGAACAGCCCGAAGACATGGTCGGGACTGTCGCGGCCGTTGCCGTAGACCGGAACGTTGGTGGTCGAGATCCAGATCATCCGGCCGCGCGGCCGGTGGTACAGCCCGACGATGGTGCTGCGGATGATCCGCCCGGTGCGCAGCGAGACCGCCGCCGGCCACTGCTCCCGGGTGAGCGGGTGCCCATGCTCGTCCACGCTGATCCAGTCCTCCGGGCAGAGCATCGCCTGGAGGCTGTTGCCGTTGCCGGGAATGCCCAGGATGCGGTGCGCGGCAGGGTTGGCCGACACCACCCGCAGCTGGCGATCGAACAGGATCACGCCCTTGTCGATGGATTCCATCAGCAGGCGGTAGCGCGACTCGGCCTGCCAGCGGCTGCTGAGGTCGCGCGCGACGGCGACGATGCAGTGTTCGCCCTGGTGCTCGAAGCCGGCCGAGTGCACCTCCACCGGGAAGCGGCTGCCGTCGCCGCGCATGTTGGTGACTTCGATAACGTAGGTTTCCCCGCGATGCAGCGCCTCCCAGACGGGGTCGAGGTGGTCGCTGGGCAGGTCCGGATTGAGCAGTTCGATCGGCTGGCCGATGATGTCCTCACGGCTGCGCCCGTAGGCACGCACGCCGGCGTGGTTGAGGTCCAGTACCACGCCCGCTTCACTGAGGATGCTGACCGGGTCGGGCACCGCGTCGAACAGCGCGGCATAGCGGCGCAGGGCGAGCTGGCGCTCGTCCATCGCTTCCTGCAGGGCGGCCTGCGCCACTTCCAGCAGCTGGCGCAGTGCGTCAGGCGGTGCCTGCGCCAGGGCGCGGTCCAGCGCAGCCAGCGCGTCGACGTGGGCGGTGAGATGATCACCGACCGCAGCGTCCTTGCGCGGGCTGCGTCGGGTCATGTGGCCGCCAGCGCCTTCCCGGTCTTGCTGCCGGTGTCGCGGCCCAGCCGCGCCGCCAGCCAGCGGCCGGTGGCCGCCAGTGCCGGCAGATCGATGCCGGTGCGCATGCCGATGCCGTGCAGCAGATACACCACATCCTCGCTGGCGACATTGCCGCTGGCGCCCTTGGCGTACGGGCAGCCGCCCGCGCCGGACACGGCAGAATCGACCACGCGCACGCCTTCGTCCAGGCAGGCGTCGATGTTGGCCAGGGCCTGGCCATAGGTGTCGTGGAAGTGCACGGCGAGGGCCGACATCGGCAGCTCGGCCGCGACCGCATGCAGCATCGCGCGGGCCTTGCGCGGGGTGCCCACGCCGATGGTGTCGCCCAGCGAGATTTCGTAACAGCCCATCGCGTACAGCGCAGTGGCCACGCGCACCACCTCGCTCACCGGCACCTCGCCCTGGTAAGGGCATCCCAGCACGGTGGAGACGTAGCCGCGGACCTTGACCCCGTCGGCGCGGGCGCGTTCCAGGATCGGCGCGAAGCGCGCCAGCGACTCGTCGATGCCGGCGTTGGTGTTGGTGCGGTTGAACGTTTCCGACGCAGCGGTGAACACTGCCACTTCGTCCACGCCCACCGCACGGGCACGGTCGTAGCCCTGTTCGTTGGGCACCAGTACCGGGTAGGCGATGCCGGGGAGGCGGTCGATGCCCTGATAGACCTCGGCGGCGTCGGCCAGTTGCGGCACCCAGCGCGGGCTGACGAAGCTGGTCGCCTCGATGGTGCGCAGGCCGGTAAGGGACAACTGGCGGATCAGCTCGATTTTGTCGGCGGTTGCCACCGGATGGGCTTCGTTCTGCAACCCGTCGCGCGGGCCGACCTCGACGATGCGGACGAAATCATCCATGCGCGCGCTCCCGTGACGGGACGGGGCGGGCAACCGGGAGAGCGCGGGTCAGGGGAGAAGTCACGTAGAGTCCTGGCAGGCAAGGGTGGCCCACGTTCCCCGGCGGGCCACGAAAGGGGGATACGCGGGATGGGCGGCAAAGCGGCCAGCCCGCGGTGAATGGCGCGGCCGCCGGGGCGGCCGGCGGGTGGGTCAGGCCGGGCGGTGGCACACCGCTTCGATATTGTTGCCGTCCGGATCGAGCACGAACGCCCCGTAGTAATCGGGGTGGTAGTACTCGCGGATGCCGGGAGCGCCGTTGTCGCGCCCGCCGGCGGCCAATGCGGCCTGGTGGAAGGCGTCAACCTCGGCGCGGCTGCCGGCGCTGAAGGCCACGTGTACGCCGCCGTGGGCGCCGGGGGCGTTGCCGATCCAGAAGTCCGGCTTGCCGGTGCGGCCGAAGCCGGCATGGTCGTGGTCGCCGGTCTGGGCGGCGCTGACCTGCATCACCACGCCGATGCCGAGCGGGGCCAGCGCCTGCTGGAAGAAGGCCAGGCTGCGGGCGAAGTCGGCGCAGCGGATTCCGATGTGGTCGAGCATGGTGGCGTTCTCAGTCCTGGGTAACCCAATGGGGGGCGCGCTTGTCCAGGAAGGCGCCCAGGCCCTCCTGGCCCTCGGCCGATACCCGCAGGCGGGCGATCAGCGCGGCATTGTCGCGGTCGAGAGCGTCGCGGTCGCGGCCCACCGACACCCGGCGGACCAGGTCCTTGGCCGAGGACGAGGCGATCGGGCCGGCCTTGTCGAGGAGGCTGAGCTGGCGCTGCACGGCTTCGTCGATGCGTTCAGGTTCGATCAGCTGGTGTACCAGGCCGATGCGCAGGGCGGTCTCGGCATCGAAATGCTCGCCGGTGGCAAACCAGCGGCGCGCCTGGCGTGGGCCGATGGCGTCGATCACGTACGGGGAAATGACCGCCGGCAGCAGGCCGAGCCGGCTTTCGGTCAGCCCGAAGCGCGCGCTGGTGCTGGCGATGGCGATATCGCAGCAGGCCACCAGGCCCACCCCGCCGCCGAACGCGGCGCCGTGCACGCGGGCGATGGTCGGGCGGGGGAGCTCGTCCAGGGTGCGCATCAGACGCGCCAGCGCCAGCGAATCCTGGCGGTTGTCCTCCTCGCTCGCCGCCGCCATGCCGCGCATCCACTGCATGTCCGCGCCGGCCGAGAACGAGGCGCCCTGGCCCGCCAACACCACCGCGCGGACCTGGGCGTCGCGGCCGGCGGCCTCCAGCGCGGCGGTCAACTGGGCGATCAGGGCCGCGTCGAAGGCGTTGTGGAGGGCGGGGCGGTTCAGCCACAGGGTCAGGACCGACCCGCTGCGTTCTATCCGTAGTGCATCACTCATCGAGGGGGCCTGCGATTACTCCATACATGTACAGATCATAGCGGGCCATTGGTCACGGGCCATGACGCGACGCGGCGATGCTAGAATTGATAACCATTCCTATCAACCAGAAGGCGCTCTGTGACGCTGTCCGATCTGCCTCTGCACAGCTCCGCCCTGGTGGAATCCGTGCAGGAACTGCATGCAAACGATGCCATCGCCCGCCGGCTCCAGGAGCTGGGGTTTGTGACGGGAGAAGATGTGCGTCTGGTAGCCCGTGGTCCGGTCGGCGGCGAGCCGCTGCTGGTGCAGGTCGGGTTCACCCGCTTCGCCCTGCGCCGCAGTGAGGCCCGGCGCATCCAGGTGACCGCGGTCGTCGCCGGAGCCCCGGCATGAGCGCCGCGGCCCTTCCGCTGCGCGTGGCGCTGGTGGGCAACCCCAACAGTGGCAAGACCGCGCTGTTCAACCAGCTCACCGGCAGCCGCCAGAAGGTTGCCAACTACACCGGCGTCACCGTGGAACGCAAGGAAGGGCGCCTGCGTGCGCCGTCCGGCCGCGAGTTCGCCGTGCTCGACCTGCCGGGGGCCTACAGCCTGCAGCCGGCGAGCCTGGACGAGGCGATCACCCGCGACCTGTGCCGGGGCTTCTATCCCGGCGAGGCGGCGCCGGACGTGCTGCTATGCGTGATCGACGCCACCAACCTGCGCCTGCACCTGCGCTTCGCGCTGGAACTGCGCGAGCTGGGCAAGCCGATGATCGTGGCGCTGAACATGGTCGATGCGGCCGAGCGTCGCGGCATCAGGATCGACGTTGCCGCGCTGGAACAGGCGCTGGGCGTGCCGGTGGTGGAAACCGTGGCGGTGCGCCGCAACGGCGCCCACGCGCTGGTCGAGCGCCTCGACGCGATGGTGCCGCACCTGCAGGCACCGGTGGCGGCGCCTGACACCCGCGAGGATTACCACACCCGCGTCCGCGCCATCCTGGCCGCGGCCGTGAGCATGCCGACCCGCACCGCGAAGATCGACGACGCGCTGGACCGCTGGCTGCTGCACCCGGTGTTCGGGCTGCTTACGCTGGTGGTGGTGATGTTCCTGATCTTCCAGGCGGTGTTCGCCTGGGCCACGCCGCTGATGGACGGCATCGACGCCGGCTTCGGCTGGCTGGGCGAAACCGTTGGTGCGGTACTGCCCGAAGGGCCGCTGACCAGCCTGCTCACCGACGGCATCATTGCCGGCGTGGGCGGGGTGGTGGTGTTCCTGCCGCAGATCCTGATCCTGTTCGCCTTCATCCTGGCGCTGGAAGAATCCGGCTATCTGCCTCGTGCCGCCTTCCTGCTGGACCGGATGATGGCCTCGGCCGGCCTGTCCGGGCGGTCGTTCATCCCGCTGCTGTCCAGCTTCGCGTGCGCGGTGCCGGGGATCATGGCCACGCGCAGCATCCAGGACCCGCGCGACCGCCTGGCCACCATCCTGGTGGCACCGCTGATGACCTGCTCGGCGCGGCTGCCGGTGTATGCGCTGCTGATCGGCGCGTTCATTCCCGCCAGAACCCTGTGGGGCTTCGTCAGCCAGCAGGGGCTGGTGCTGTTCGGTCTGTATGTGGCCGGCATCCTCAGTGCGCTGGCGATGTCATGGGTGATGAAGAAGTGGCGCCGCGACAAGAGCGAGCACCCGCTGATGCTGGAACTGCCGTCCTACCGCATCCCGCACCCGCGCGATCTGGCGGTGGGCCTGTACGAGCGCGGCATGATCTTCCTCAAGCGCGTGGGCGGCATCATTCTGTCGCTGACCATTCTGCTGTGGGTGCTGCTGTCGTTCCCGGGGGCGCCGGAGAACGCGACCATGCCGGCGATCGATTACAGCTACGCCGGCCAGATCGGCCACGCGATGGCAGTGTTCTTCGCGCCGCTGGGCTTCAACTGGCAGATCTGCATCGCGCTGATCCCGGGCATGGGCGCGCGGGAAGTGGCGGTGTCGTCGCTGGCAACCATCTACGCGCTGTCCGCGCCCGACGATGATGCCGCGATCCAGGCGCTGACCCCGGTGGTGGCGCATGGCTGGTCGCTGGCGACCGGTCTGTCGCTGCTGGTGTGGTTCATCTATGCGCCGATGTGCATCTCGACGCTTGCCACGATCAAGCGTGAAACCAACTCGTGGAAGCAGGTCGGTTTCGCCACCTTCTACCTGTTCGCGGCGGCCTACCTGGCCGCGCTGGTCACCTATCAGCTCACCGTGGCGCTGGGAGGCGGCTGATGAGCGCCGGTCTGTTCCTGCAGTACGTGGTGGTCGCCCTGATCGTCCTGTTCAGTGCCTGGGTGGTGCTGAAAAAGCAGTTTCCGGGCACCGTGCGCAAGGTGCGCGGCGTCCTGGCGCTGGCGCTGCTCAAGCCCGACCGCAGCGCCGCATTGCAGGCGCTGGGCAGGAAGATCGCCCCGCCCGCCAGTGGCGGCGGTGGCGCGTGCGGCGGTTGCGACAGCTGCGGCCCAACCCCGCCGAAGCGGTAGCGCCGGGTTTTACCCGGCGTGCGTCAGATCGCGTGACACCCAGGCAAAGCGCAGCCTTGTAGAGCCGGGTTCTACCCGGCTTGCGTCAGATCGTGGGATACCTAACGAAGGGCAGCCGGGCAGAGCCCGGCTCTACGGGTTTGGGGCAGATCGTGGGACACCCAGGCAAAGCGCAGCCTTGTAGAGCCGGGTTATACCCGGCTTGCGTCAGATCGTGGGACACCCAACGAAAGGCCGCCGGGCAGAGCCCGGCTCTACGGGTTTGGGTCGGATCGTGGGACACCCAACGAAAGGCAGCCGGGCAGAGCCCGGCTCTACGGGTTTGGGTCAGATCGTGGGACACCCAGGCAAAGCGCAGCCTTGTAGAGCCGGGTTCTACCCGGCTTGCGTCAGATCGTGGGATACCCAACGAAAGGCAGCGGGGCAGAGCCCGGCTCTACGGGCCTGCGTCAGGTCGCTCAGCGCGCCTGTGCGCCCAAGCGCTCCACGGTGGCCAGCCACCGCGCGCGCGTCCGGGTGTCGGCGCTGCGCACCGGGCCGAAACTGCTGATCCGCACCGGCCGGATTCCGCAGAAGTCCAGGATGGTCCGCCTCAGTTGCTGGTGGCCGGGCATCCGGTACACCCAGCGGTAGTACCAGGGCGGGGTGTCCATCGTGATGATCGCCCGCGCGCTGCGGCCGCTCAGCAGGCGGTCCCACCACACCGAGTCCGTGCGGTAGCGGAAGGCGTACCCGGGCAGGAACGCACGGTCGAAATAGCCTTTGAGCAGGGCCGGCATGCCACCCCACCAGGTGGGGTAGACCAGTACCAGGTGCTCGCACTGTGCGATGGCGTCGTTGATCTGCTGCAGTCCCGGCTCCAGCGGCTGGATCTGCCGGTAGCCATGCCGCAGCACCGGGTCGAAATCGATATCGCCCAGGCGGAACAGCTGCACGCGATGGCCTGCGGCGAGGGCGGCCTGCTGGTAGCGCTCGGCCAGGCCGCCGCACAGGCTGTCGTGATCGGGGTGGCCAAGGAGTATGACGATCGATCTGGACATGGGGACGCTCGAAGAAGAAGGGCGCAGGCTACGGTCTGCCCCGTGGGGCAGAGTCAAGCCGTGGCGCAGGCGCCCGCCGAGATGCACGCGTCCAGTACGCCGGCGTCACCCTGCGCGACCAGCGCTGCGATGTCGCCGCGCAGGACGGTCAGCGCAGCGTCCAGCTGCTGCAGCCGCGCAATGTCGCCGCGTACCGCGTACCGCCTGCTGCCGCTGGGCCAGCAGCGCCTGCAGGCGATCACCGTCGAAGCTGCCATCGGGCCGGCGCACAGCGACGACCTCGGCCAGCCGGAAGCCCAGCGCCTGTGCCTGGCGGATCAGCAGCACCAGGGTGAGGTCCTGCTCGCTGTAGTCCCGGTAGCGGTTGATGCGTGGCACCGGGGCGAGCAGGCCCCGTGCTTCGTACAGGCGGATGGCTTTCTGGCTGGCGCCGCTGCGCCGGGCGATATCGGAGATGCGCACGGTCAGTCGCGCACCAGTCCGCCGTCCACCACCAGGTTCTGGCCGGTGATCGCGCGCGCCCACGGCGAGGCGAAGAACAGCGCTGCGTCGGCGAACTCGGCCGGGGTGGTCACGCTGCGCAGCGGGGTGTTGGCGGCGATGTAGTCGAACACCGCCGCGGGCGTGGCCGCGCTGGCATCGGTGGTGCGCAGCAGGCCGCCGGACAGCATGTTGACGGTGATGCCGTGCGGGCCGAGGTCCCCGGCCAGGGTGCGGGTGAGTGACAGCAGCGCGGCCTTGGCAGCGGTGTAATCGTGGTAGGGCACCACCGGGTTCTGGAACAGGTTGGTGCCGATGTTGATGATCCGGCCGAAGCCCTGTGCACGCATGCCGGGCAGGGTCGCCTGCACCGTGTTGAGCGCACCGCGCACGCTGCCGTCGAACTGCGCACTGAAGGCCTGCCAGTCGATGCTGTCGGCCGGGGCGCGGGCGTCGCCATTGAACGAGAACGCGGCCAGGGCATTGTTGACCACGCAGCTGACCTCGCGTCCAAAGTGATGGCGCGCCGCAGCGATCAGGGCGTTGACCTCCGCGCGATCGGTCACATCGGCGCGCACGGCCAGCGCATTGGCCCCCAGTTCGCCGGCCAGGGACTCGGCGGCATCGGCGCTGTGCAGGTAGTTGATGATGACCTGTGCGCCCTCACGGGCGAACGCGCGGACCAGGTGCTCCCCCAGGCCACGGGCGCCGCCGGTGACCAGGACGAGGTGATGCGAAAGCTGCATGGCAGGCTGCCTGAAGAAACCGGGCCACAGCGTAGCAAGCGGCGAGGGCGCTCCGGGCGGTGCAGTGACGCTGTTTCCCCTTGTGCAGGCTTGCCGCCACCCGCTAGCCTGCAGGGATGACCACTTCCCCCCTTCGTTTGCTCGTCCACGGTGCCTCCGGGCGGATGGGCCAGACCCTGCTCCGGCTGGCAGCCGGCACTTCCCATCTGCAGGTCGTTGCGGCTGTGACCGGCCGTGCGCCGGCGCAGCGCGTTGTCGACGGCGTGCCGCACTTCGCCAGCGCCGAGCTGTCCGGTGCACCGCCGTTCGACGTGGCAATCGACTTCAGCCTGCCGGACGGCTTCGATCCGGTCCTGGCGCTGTGCGTGGAGCGCAACGCCGGCCTGGTCTCGGGCACCACCGGCATCAGCGAATCGCAACGCCAGGCGCTGATTGCCGCCGCCAGCCGCATTCCGCTGGTGTGGGCCTCCAACTTCAGCTTGGGCGTGGCCGTGCTGGACGAGCTGGTGGAACGGGCCGCCGCTGCCCTGTCGGGGTGGGAGTGCGACATCGTCGAGTCCCACCATGTCCACAAGCAGGATGCGCCGTCCGGTACGGCGCTGACCCTGGGCGAGGCCGCACGCAAGGGCGGGGCGCAGCCGCGCTACGCCAGCCTGCGCGCCGGCGACATCGTGGGCGAGCACCTGGTGCAGTTCACCGGGCTGGGCGAGCGCATCGAGCTCATCCACCGCGCCACCAACCGCGACATCTTCGCGCGCGGCGCACTGTTTGCCGCGACCCAGCTGAATGGGCGTGCCCCCGGCAGCTATCGGGTCCGCGACCTGCTCGACGGCCCCCCGCCGGGTCCGGCAGGCTGAACAGGGCGCTTGCCACCCTGAACCCGGGGGTGGCCGTGCGTGCCCGTACGTCAGCGATTGCAAGCAAACGCTGGCGTCGCCGGGTGCTTGCCTTTACAATTCCCGCTCGCCGAATCACGACAGCCGGACCGGTCCCGCACCGCAGTCCGCGCTTTTTTGCAACCGCTTTTCCGTGAAGCGTGGCGTGACTTCGGTGACCCCTCGGTAGCCAAAGTGAGATTCCCGTGACCCAAGCCGCAATCCTCGTCCTCGAAGACGGCACCGTATTCGAGGGCGAATCCGTAGGCGCGCCCGGCCTGTCCGTCGGTGAGGTGGTGTTCAACACCGCCATGACCGGTTACCAGGAAGTGCTGACTGATCCCTCCTACGCCCGGCAGATGGTCACGCTGACCTACCCGCATATCGGCAACACCGGCATGACCGACCAGGACGACGAAGCCCACAAGGTGTGGTCGGCCGGTCTGATCGTGCGCGACGTGCCGCGCCGCCCGAGCAACTGGCGCAGCCAGGTATCGCTGCAGGACTGGCTGCTGCAGCGTGGCGTGGTGGCGATCTCCGGCATCGATACGCGCAAGCTGACGCGCATCCTGCGCGAGCGCGGCGCCCAGAACGGTGCGCTGATGGCCGGCGACGACATCAACGTGGACGTGGCGCTGGAAGCGGCACGCAAGTTCCCGGGCCTGAAGGGCATGGACCTGGCCAAGGTGACCAGCACCAGCAAGGCCTACAGCTGGAACGAGGGCCAGCTCGACCTGGATTCCAACACGTTCGCCAGCGCGGCCCCCCAGTACAAGGTGGTGGCGTACGACTTCGGCGCCAAGCTCAACATCCTGCGCATGCTGGCCGAACGCGGCTGCGACATCACCGTGGTGCCGGCGCAGACCCCGGCCGCCGAGGTGCTGGCGATGAATCCCGATGGCGTGTTCCTGTCCAACGGCCCGGGCGACCCGGAACCGTGCGACTACGCGATCGAGGCGATCAAGGTGTTCCTGGACAAAAAGGTGCCGGTGTTCGGCATCTGCCTTGGCCACCAGCTGCTGGCGCTGGCGTCCGGCGCCAAGACCATCAAGATGGGCCACGGCCACCACGGTGCCAACCACCCGGTGCAGGACCTGGACGACGGCCGGGTGATGATCACCTCGCAGAACCACGGGTTTGCGGTGGATGAGGCCTCGCTGCCGGCCACCCTGCGCGTCACCCACCGGTCGCTGTTCGATGGCACCAACCAGGGCATCGCGCGCACCGACGTGCCGGCGTTCTCGTTCCAGGGCCATCCCGAAGCGTCGCCGGGGCCGCACGACGTCGCTCCGCTGTTCGACCGTTTCGTGACCCTGATGGCGCAGGCCAAGGCCTGATGTCCCGCCTGGCAGACGCGGCAGGGCTGCGGCCCATCCCGACTGCCGGAAACCGATGAAGCCTGGAGTGACATGCTGAAGCCGCGTAAATCCCTCGTTGTCGTGCTGGGCCGTGCCGCGCTGCTGTCCGCGCTGGTCATGGCCCCGGCGATGGCGCAGGACAGCGGCCAGGCGCAGCGGGTTGACCGGATGGTCGCGCAGGTTGGGTGGCAGCGGTCGCTCATCCTGATCGCCGATGGCCTGATCGCCGAAGATCCCGGCCTGGGTGCATTGGACGGCCCGCAGCGCGCCTGCGCGGCGCGGGTGCTCAACGCCACCCTGGACGAGGTGATGCGCGAGCGCCTGGTCGAGCGGATGACCGCCGACCAGGTGCAGTCCTGGCTGGATTTCGCCGCCACCCCGGCCGGCGCTGCGTTCATGGCCGCGTTCGCGGCGAACATGCAGGCCAAGCTGGAGTTCGGCGACGACAGCCAGGCGCCGCTGCCGGCGCCGGAGTTCCGCGCCGAGGCCGAGGCGTTCATGTCGTCGGTGCCGTTCATGGCCTTCGTCAGGGCGCTCTCTGGCCAGCCCGCGTTCAATTTCAGGCGAACACAGCAAATGCATCAACGGTTCCAGTCAGACTGCGGTGTCAGCAGTCCCCAAGCTACTTGATCGACAGCGTGCGATCAGTTTCCCCCGCCACGCTGTACTGACTTAGAGAAGACAATGCCCAAGCGCACTGACCTTAAAACCATCCTCATCATCGGTGCCGGCCCGATCGTCATCGGCCAGGCCTGCGAGTTCGACTACTCCGGCGCGCAGGCCTGCAAGGCGCTGCGCGACGAGGGGTACCGCGTGGTGCTGGTCAACAGCAATCCGGCCACGATCATGACCGACCCGGAGATGGCCGACGCCGTCTACATCGAGCCGATCAACTGGCAGACGGTCGAAAAGATCATCGCCAAGGAAAAGCCCGACGCGCTGCTGCCGACGATGGGCGGCCAGACCGCGCTGAACTGCGCGCTGGACCTGGCCGACAATGGCGTGCTGGAGAAGTACAACGTCGAACTGATCGGCGCCAAGCGCGACGCGATCCGCATGGCCGAAGACCGCGAGCTGTTCCGCGTGGCGATGGGGGAAATCGGCCTGGAATGCCCGAAGGCGGCTGTCGCTCACACGCTGGGAGAAGCGATCGAGATCCAGACCCGCGTCGGCTACCCGACCATCATCCGCCCGAGCTTCACCCTGGGTGGCAGCGGTGGCGGCATCGCCTACAACCGCGAAGAGCTGGTCGACATCGTCACCCGCGGTCTGGAACTGTCGCCGACCACCGAGGTGCTGGTCGAGGAATCGGTGCTGGGCTGGAAGGAATTCGAGATGGAGGTGGTGCGTGACACCGCCGACAACTGCATCATCGTCTGCTCGATCGAAAACCTCGATCCGATGGGCGTGCACACCGGCGACTCGATCACCGTGGCCCCGGCGCAGACCCTGACCGACAAGGAATACCAGCGCCTGCGCGATGCCTCCATCGCCGTGCTGCGCAAGATCGGCGTGGACACCGGCGGCTCGAACGTGCAGTTCGGCATCAGCCCGACCACCGGCCGCGTGGTGGTGATCGAAATGAACCCGCGCGTGTCGCGTTCCTCGGCGCTGGCCTCCAAGGCCACCGGCTTCCCGATCGCCAAGGTCGCTGCCAAGCTGGCCGTGGGTTACACCCTGGATGAACTCCGCAACGAAATCACCGGCGGGCTCACCCCGGCCTCGTTCGAGCCGTCCATCGATTACGTCGTCACCAAGATCCCGCGCTTCGCGTTCGAGAAGTTCCCGGCCGCCGACGCCCGTCTGACCACCCAGATGAAGTCGGTGGGCGAGGTGATGGCGATGGGCCGCACCTTCCAGGAATCCCTGCAGAAGGCGCTGCGTGGCCTGGAAACCGGCAAGATCGGCCTGGACCCGACCGGCCTGGACCTGGCCAATGAAGACGACATCACCACGCTCAAGCGCGAACTGAAGGCTCCGGGCCCGGAGCGCCTGTTCTTCGTCGGTGACGCGTTCCGTGCCGGTTTCAGCGTCGAGGACGTCTTCGCGCTGTCGCACATCGACCCGTGGTTCCTGGATCAGATCGAAGAAATCATCCAGGCCGAAATCCAGCTCGCCGCCGATGGCATCGACGTGCTGGACGCCGCCCGTCTGCGCACGCTCAAGCGCGCCGGCTTCTCCGATGCCCGCCTGGCCGAGCTGACCGGCACCAACGAAGCCGCCGTGCGCGCGCTGCGCCGCGCCCACAAGGTGCGCCCGGTGTACAAGCGCGTGGACTCCTGCGCCGCCGAGTTCGCCACCAGCACCGCCTACCTGTACTCGACCTACGAGGACGAGTGCGAAGCGGCGCCGAGCAATCGCGACAAGATCATGATTCTGGGCGGCGGTCCGAACCGCATCGGCCAGGGCATCGAGTTCGACTACTGCTGCGTGCATGCGGCACTGGCGCTGCGCGATGATGGCTTTGAAACCATCATGGTCAACTGCAACCCGGAAACCGTCTCCACCGACTACGACACCTCCGACCGCCTGTACTTCGAGCCGCTGACGCTGGAAGACGTGCTGGAAATCGTCGAGCTGGAACAGCCCAAGGGCGTGATCGTGCAGTACGGCGGCCAGACCCCGCTGAAGCTGGCACGCGCGCTGGAAGCCAACGGTGTGCCGGTGATCGGCACCTCGCCGGACTCGATCGACCTCGCCGAAGACCGCGAGCGTTTCCAGCAGCTGGTCGACTCGCTCGGCCTGAAGCAGCCGCCGAACCGCATCGCGCGCAACGACCAGGAAGCCCTGCTGCTGGCCCGTGAGATCGGCTACCCGCTGGTGGTGCGCCCGAGCTACGTGCTGGGCGGCCGCGCGATGGAAATCGTGTACGGCGAATCCGACCTGGCGCGCTACGTGCGCGATGCGGTCAAGGTGTCCAACGACTCGCCGGTGCTGCTGGATCGTTTCCTCGACAACGCCGTGGAAGTGGATGTGGACATCATTGCCGACAAGGACGGCAACGTGCTGATCGGCGGCGTGATGGAGCACATCGAGGAAGCCGGTGTGCATTCGGGCGACTCGTCCTGCTCGCTGCCGCCGTACTCGCTGTCGGGCGAGACCCAGGCCGAGCTGCGCCGCCAGGTGGTCGAGCTGGCCAAGGCCCTGAACGTGGTCGGCCTGATGAACACCCAGTTCGCCATCCAGGTCGGCGACGATGGCAATGACATCGTCTACCTGCTGGAAGTGAACCCGCGTGCCTCGCGCACCGTGCCGTTCGTGTCCAAGGCCACCGGCATGGCGCTGGCCAAGATCGCCGCCCGCTGCATGGCCGGCAAGACCCTGGCCGAGCAGGGCGCGACCAAGGAAATCGTGCCGGACTATTACTCGGTCAAGGAAGCGATCTTCCCGTTCGCCAAGTTCCAGGGGGTCGACCCGATCCTCGGGCCGGAGATGCGCTCCACCGGTGAGGTGATGGGCGTGGGCCGCAGCTTCAGCGCCGCCTTCGCGCGCGCGCAGGAAGCCGGTGGCATCAAGGCACCGCCGCTGGGCAAGGCCTTCGTCTCGGTCCGCGATCCGGACAAGAAGCGCGTCCTGCCGGTCGCACAGGCCCTGCTGGAGCGTGGCTACAGCCTGGTGGCCACCCGTGGCACCGCGGCGTGGCTGCAGCAGCACGGCATGGACTGCGAGATCGTCAACAAGGTGGTCGAAGGTCGCCCGCACATCGTCGATTCGATCAAGAACGGCGAGATCGTGTATATCGTCAACACGACCGAAGGTCGCGCGGCGATCAATGACTCGTTCTCGATCCGTCGCGAAGCGCTGCAGCACCGCGTGACCTATTCGACCACCATTGCCGGCGCCAAGGCGCTGGTGCATTCACTGGAATTCCGCGGCACCGGCCCTGTCTGGTCGCTGCAGGAACTGCACAAGGAGTTGAACGCATGAGAGCACCGATCACCCTGAAGGGCGCGCAGCGTCTGCGCGAGGAGCTTGACCACCTGAAGTCGGTCAAGCGCCCCAAGGTCATCGCTGCCATCGCAGAAGCGCGTGAGCACGGCGATCTGAAGGAGAACGCCGAGTATCACGCCGCGCGTGAGGAGCAGGGCTTCATCGAAGGCCGCATCAAGCAGCTGGAAGGTGAGCTGTCGCACGCCGAGATCATCGACATCACCAAGCTCAACGCCGGCAGCAAGGTCGTGTTCGGCGCCACGGTGGAGCTGGCCGATGTCGAGAGTGATGAAGAGAAGCGTTATCAGATCGTTGGCGATCTGGAGGCCGACATCAAGCTGGGCCTGATCGCGATCTCCTCGCCGCTGGCGCGCGCCCTGATCGGCAAGCTGGAAGGCGATGCGGTCACCATCGATGCACCTGCCGGCCAGCGCGAGTACGAAATCGTCAGCGTCCAGTACCTGGACTGACCGACGATGGCCACGGCCACGCTGCTGCTGCCCGCGCGCAGCCGGTTCCCTGCCACGCCGCTTCCCGAGGACGTGGCCAGGGCATTGGGACGGGCCGAACGCAACAGCGTCGAGCCAGGTGAGCGTGCCCAGCTGCAGCGGCATTTTCAACTGCAGCCGGCGCAGTGGCCCGTAGCCGCGCTGACCCGCCAGTTCGACGTCGGCGATGCCGCCGACGGTGTCTGGCTGCGCGCCGATCCGGCCAATGTGGTGCCCGACATGCACGGCGCACGGATGATGGGGCACGGCGATACGCTGCGCCCCGACGCCGAGGATGTCGCGCATCTGCTGCCGGCACTGCAGCCGCTGTTTGCCGGGTTCGGCTTCGTGCTGGACGCGCCGGTGCCGTCGCGCTGGTATCTGCGCCTGCCGCCGGGCACCCTGCTGCCCGCGTTTGCCGCGCCCGACGACGTGCTGGGCGATGATCTGTTCGCCCACCTGCCCGAAGGCGATGCAGGCCGCCGCTGGCGTGCGCTGCTGACCGAGGCGCAGGTGGTGCTGCATCAGCACGACTGGAACCAGCATCGGGTTGCGGCGGGCAAGCGCGCCATCAATTCACTGTGGTTCTGGGGCGGCGGCGAGCCGCCGCAGTCCGTGCATACCGCGCATGCCCAGGTGCGCAGCCGTGAGGCGCTTCTGCAGGCACTGGCCAAGGCGGCCGGCGTGCAGGCCGATGGCGATCAGCAGGTGGATGCGCTGGTCGATCTGCGGCAACTGCGCTCGCTCGACCAGCTCGGCAACGACGCGATCCGCCCGCTGTTGTCGGCGCTGCAACGGGGCGAACTGCGACGCCTGGTCCTGGATTTCGAAGACGGCATGCGGTTTGAGCTGGAGAAGGGCCAGCGTTGGCGCTTCTGGAAGAAGCCGCTGCAACTGCACGACGCGTGACCCCTTCCCGTTCGTTCTTCGAGCCTGCCTTGTCTTCTCCCGATTCCCCCCAGATCCAGCGCCGCGCCATCCCCGACAGCGGCGAGTGGCCCGCCGACATGCTGCCCCTGCTGCAGCGCGTGTTCGCCGCACGCGGCGTCACCGATGCCGCACAGGCGCAGCCGAAGCTGGCCCAGCTGCACGCGCCGGAGCTGATGGGCAGCATGCAGGCTGCCGTGCAGCTGCTGGCCGACACCATCGCCGCCGGCGAACGCATCCTGGTGGTCGGCGATTTCGACTGCGACGGTGCCACCGCGTGCGCGGTGGGCGTGCGTGGCCTGCGCATGCTGGGCGCGCGCGACGTGATGCACGCCGTGCCCAACCGCATGCTCCACGGCTACGGCCTGTCGCCTTCTCTGGTGGCCGACCTGGCGCACCTGCAGCCGGGCCTGCTGGTCACGGTGGACCACGGCATCGCGTGCCATGCCGGTGTGGCCGCGGCCAAGGCGCTGGGATGGAAGGTGCTGGTCACCGACCACCATCTCCCCGGCGAGCAGTTGCCGCCGGCCGACGTGCTGGTCGATCCCAACATCGGCGGCGACGCGTTTCCGAGCAAGGCGCTGGCCGGCGTCGGGGTGATCTTCTACGTGCTGATGGCGCTGCGCCGCCACCTGCGGCTGCAGGGCGCATTCGCCGCCGGGACCGAGCCGGACCTGCTGACGCTGCTGGACCTGGTGGCGGTCGGTACCGTCGCTGACCTGGTGGTACTGGATGCCAACAACCGCGCACTGGTCTCGGCCGGCCTGCGCCGGCTGCGCGCGGGGCAGGGCTGTGTCGGGCTGCAGGCGCTCATCGCCGCCAGCGGCCGCGATCCAAAGCGCCTGACGGCCACCGATATCGGGTTTGCGTTGGGGCCGCGCCTGAACGCGGCCGGGCGGCTGGAAGACATGGCGCTGGGCATCGAACTGCTGCTTACCGAAGATGTCGTCCAGGCACGCGAGATCGCCGGCACGCTGGAGCAGATCAACGCCGAGCGTCGCGCGGTGCAGCAGGTGATGACCGACGACGCCGAACGGGCCGTGTCGCGCGCGGTGCTGCAGGCCGAAGGCGAACGTCCGATCGCGGCGTGCCTGTTTGATCCGGAATGGCACCCGGGTGTGGTCGGGCTGGTTGCCTCGAAGATGAAAGACCGGCTGCACCGCCCGGTCATCGCGTTTGCACCGGCCGAGCCCGGCGGCGATTCGCTGCGTGGTTCGGCGCGCTCGATTCCCGGCTTCCACATCCGTGACGCGCTGGCGCTGGTCAATGCCGCCCATCCGGGCCTGATCGACAGGTTCGGTGGCCATGCGATGGCCGCGGGGCTGAGCCTGCCGCACGCGCGGCTGCCCGACTTCCAGCAGGCCTTCGTTGCCGTGGTCGAGGCCAGCATGGACCCGGCGGCGCTGCAGCAGCAACTGCTGAGCGACGGCGAGCTCGATGGCAACGAGCTGGATTTCCGCCACGCCGAAGCCCTGCGCCTGGCCGGCCCCTGGGGGCAGGGGTTCCCCGAGCCGCTGTTCGACGGCCACTTCCAGGTGGCACGCTGGCAGGTGCTGAAGGAAAAGCACCTGAAACTCAGCCTGCGCGTTCCCGGTCGCGCCGAACCGGTGAACGCGATCCATTTCAGCGGCTGGACCGGCAACGCGCCGGCCAACCACGTCCATATCGCTTACCGGCTGGTCAGCGATGACTACCGCGGTGGCGGGGCGATCCAGTTGATCGTGGAGCACTGCGCCAACGCGTAAGCCGTGCCGCTCACTCCTGCACGCGGGTGACCAGCGTGGGCATTTCCCACGCCCCGCCAGCGGCCACCAGCCGGCACAGACCGGTGTTGGATTCGGCGGTGGGCACGAAGCGGGCCCCATCCCAGCTCCAGGTGGCGGTGTACCAGCAGTCGCCCAGCCCACGGCCCTTGCTGGCCGAGGTGATGGTGCGTCCGTCGTCGTCGTTGCCCAGCGTGGTGACCAGCACCGGCGCATAGGGCGCGCGGTCGTTGATCACCCAGTAGCCATCGCCGGTGTTGTAGGCCGCGCGCCAGCAGCCGACCGACACCAGCAGCTTGGTGGCCGATAGACGGGTGACGGTCATGTCCTGCGGCGCTTCGCCCGCCACCAGGCCTTCGCCCGGGCCCAGCGCTTCGCAGTCGTCCGGCGAGGTGGCGGCCGCCAGGGCGGCGCGCAGCGCCGGGGAACGGCCCAGTGCCGCATCGGCGGGACGGGTGGCGAAGGCCTTCCCGAGCGTCATCACCGGCACCGGCAGCGCCGGCAGCACGCTGCTTTCGGCAACGGTGCCCTTGCGCATCAGCGCACCGGGCGTGCCGAGCCGGCCCTGCACCGTATCCATCTTCAGCAGGACGGCCGACGCGCCGCGATCGGACAGGACCCAGCGCCGGCCATCGTTGCCGATCACGTCGATGTGGCTGTCGCGCTTGAGCGACGCCAGCAGCGCCGCCACCTGCGGCGCAGTGAGCGTGGCGCTGCCGTCCTCGCGGTTGTATGCAAGGGCGCCGAGCGCCACACCATTGATCTGCAGGGTCACGCGCGCGGGGAAGGTGGTTTCCTCGTACTGCCCGAGCATCAGCTCGGCGCTGACGGGCTGGTTCGGGCCGGCCGCTCGGGTCAGCAGTACCGACACGGGCGCGTTGCCCCCCTCGTCATCGTTCTGGTAGCCGGCGGCGCGGCAGGTGCGCGTGTTGTCGCAGGCCAGGGTCCAGTCGTGATGGGTGAAGCGTTCGCCGCCCTGTGGTGCCGCCTGCGCCGGAACCGGCGCAGACACGAGCAGCAGGGGCAGCAGCGTGGGCAGAAATCGCATCGCAACGTCCTTGTGGGGGCATCGGGGGAGCCGCATCTTGGGCTACCGCGTCCGTGCCGCCAAGGGCTGTCTCCGCGCAACCCCGTTTGCCGGCATCGTCCGTTCAACCTGCTGTCATTGGATCGGGAGCGTCACATGGAACGCGCACTTCGTGGGATCGGCATGCTCGGCATGCTGGGGCTGGTCATGCAGGTCGGCACTGTGGACGCGCGCCGGTTCCCGCCGCCGCGCCCATCGGTCGTCATCGCCGATGCGCCGGCTGGGGTGCAGGTGCTGCAGGTGGCCGGCGCCGAAGTGCCGGTGCAGCTGCGCAGCGTGGTGCTGGACAGCCACGTGGTGGCCGGGCTGGGTGAGACCCGGATCGAGATGGAGTTCTTCAATCCCAACGCCCGCGTCCTGGAAGGGCAGCTGGAATTCCCCTTGGCCGCCGACCAGCAGGTCGCCGGGTTTGCGCTGGACGTCGATGGCGTGCTGCGCGACGCGGTGCCGGTGCCGAAGGCGCAGGGCCGCCAGGTCTTCGAGGCGATCGAGCGGCGCCGGGTCGACCCGGGGCTGCTCGAGCAGACCGCCGGCAACCGGTTCCGCCTGCGCGTCTATCCCATTCCCGCCCGTGGCAGCCGTCGGGTCGCGCTGACGGTGCGCGACACGCTGCCGGTGGATGCGCAGGGGCTGCGCTGGACGTTGCCGATGCAGTTCGCGCGCGGCGCAGCGCAGGTGTCGGTGCGGCTGCAGGCCGCCGGAACCGGTGCGCCGCAGCCCGCGGCCGCCGGACCGGTCGCGTTCCGGTTGCAGGGCGGCAGCTACCAGGCGCAATGGCAGGGCAGTGGTGAGACGCTGCCCGCGCAGTGGCAGTGGTCGCTGCCGCAGGTGCGTCAGTCCGATGTGGTGACCGGCCTGCATGACGGACAGCGCTACCTGCTGGCGCAGATTCCGCTGCCGGCGAACACGGCGCCGCGGGCGCTGCCCAGCCGCGTGGGGCTGCTCTGGGATGCCTCCGGCTCGGCGCGGCAGCGCGACCGTGCCGCCGAACTGGCAGTGCTGGACCGCTACTTCCGGGCAATCGGCAACGGCCAGGTGCAGCTGACGGTGCTGCGCGACCGTGCCGACGCCCCGCGCGAATTCGACATCCGCAACGGCGACTGGAGCGCACTGCGCGCGTACCTGGGCAGCCTGCCGCAGGATGGGGCCAGCGCCCTCGGCGACTGGACCCCGAAGGCCGATATCAAGGAGTACCTGCTGGTCAGCGACGGCCGGTCCAACTACGGTGCACGCCAGCTGCCCACGCTGCGGGCGGGCCAGCGCCTGTATGCACTGAGCACCGCCGGCGCGCGGACCGACGCGGCGCGGCTGCGCGCCTGGACCGGGGCCCATCGCGGCCAGGCCCTGCTGCTCTCCAGCACGCGTGAGGTCGACGCGGTTCTGCCGTTGCTGCTGGCGCAGGGTGTCGAGGTGATTGGTGTGGAGGGGCAGGGCATTGATGCACTGATGGCCGACACCCGCAGTACCGGACAGCTCTGGTTGCGCGTGCTGGGGCGCGTGCAGCGCGACACGGGCGAGGTGACCGTGCGTGTGCGCCTGGGCGACGGTCGCATCCAGCAGCATCGGGTGGCGGTTGCCGGCGCCCGTGCGCTGGGCGGCCGCCTGGTGGCGGACGCGTGGGCGCATGCCCGCCTGGCACAGTACGCAGCCGATCCGCAGGGCAATGCGGGCGCGGCGCGGGCACTGTCGCAGCAGTTCGGTCTGGTGAGTGCCGATACCTCGCTGCTGGTGCTGGAGACGCTCGACGACTACCTGCGCTACGGCATTCGCCCGCCGTCACCGCTGCGTGGCGATTACGACCGCCTGCACGCGGTGCGCGTTGCCGACGAAGCGCAGGCGCGTCAGCAGCGGCTGGATCAGGTCGCCCGCCGGTTCGCCGAGCGCGAACGCTGGTGGAACACGCCGTGGCCCAAGGACGCCCCGGCGGTTGAGGCGGCCAAGGTGGCGTCGCCGTCAGCGCCCCCACCGCCGGTCCTGACGGTGCGGGCGGCCCCACAGGCCATGCAGATGGCCGGCGAGTCCGCTGCCGATGCCGTGGCGGCGCCTGCGCCGATGGCGGCTGCCAGCCGGGCACGCCGCGCTGCGCCCGCCGAACGTGCGGCCGGCCAGGTCAACGACGGCACGCTGGCGATCAGCGTGGCAGCGTGGGCGCCGGACTCGGCCTATGCCCGTCGCCTGCGTGACGCCCGGCCGGACCAGCTGTATGGGCTTTACCTGGCCGAGCGCGAGCAGCATGCCGACAGCACCGCCTTCTACCTCGATGTGGCGGACCTGCTGTTCGCCGCCGGCCAGCGCGACCTGGCGCTGCGGGTGCTGTCCAACCTGGCCGAGATGCAGCTGGAAAACCGCCATGTGCTGCGCGTGCTCGGCTATCGGCTGCTGCAGGCCGAGGCGCCGGCACTGGCCGTGCCGGTGTTCCGTGACGTGCTGGCGATCGGCGAAGAGGAGCCGCAGAGCTTCCGCGATCTTGGCTTGGCACTTGAGGCCAGTGGCCAGCACCAGGCCGCACTGGCGTCGCTGTACGAGGTGGTGGTGCGCCCCTGGGATGGCCGCTTCGACGGCATTTCGCTGATCGCGCTGGACGAACTGACCCGGCTGGTCGCGCGCGAGCGCGTGGACGCATCCGCCATTGATCCGCGCCTGCGCCGTGCGATGCCGCTGGACCTGCGCGTGGTGCTGAGCTGGGACAGTGACAACAGCGACATGGACCTGTGGGTCACCGATCCGAACGGCGAGCGCGCGTATTACGGCAACCGGCTGACCTACCAGGGCGGGCAGATGTCGCCGGACTTCACCGGCGGCTACGGCCCGGAGCAGTTCTCGCTGCGCGACGCCAAGCCGGGCATCTACAAGGTGGAGGCCAACTTCTTCGGCAGCCGCGAGCAGCTGGTCACCGGCGCGACCACGCTGATGCTTCGCCTGAGCACGAAGTGGGGCAGCCGCGACCAGCGCGACCAGCAGGTCACGCTGCGGTTGAAGGACCGCGCCGAGACGGTGCTGGTCGGGGAGTTCGAGGTGAAGTGAGCAGGACGCGCTGCAGGCGGATGCCGCTGCCTACCCGGCGGCGGCATCCCGATGCACGCGGCGCGCGGACAGCGGCCAGTGCCCCGCCAGGGCGATGCCACCGATGAAGATCGCCGCGTTGCCGGCGGTGTTGAACACCATCTCCACCACGGCGGTGTCCGGCAGTGCCAGTACGTTGGCAACCGCCTCCAGCGCAGGGCTGATGACAAGGTACAGCGCGATCACGGCGAGCACCCGGCCGATCCGCTGCCACGGCGTCTGCGGGTCCAGCGGCCAGCCGCGCCAGTGCAGGAAGGCGAAGACCAGCAGCAGGCCCAGGTAGCGCCCCGCGCTGTCGGCCGGGACGAGCCCGGTGGTCAACGCCGCTGCCGTCATGCCAGCGCCCAGGGTGGCGAGGAGGAGGTAGCGCGTTCGATTGTGATGCGCGGGCGAGGGCAGGCACTGCCAGGCAAGCCAGGCCAGGGCCATGCCGACCAGCCAGCCGCCCAGCACATCGGACAGGAAATGCCGGCCCAGGTACATCCGTGACAGCGCCATCAACAGCGGCCAGCCGATCAGCAGCGCGATCCGCCAGCCCCGGCTGCGGATGCCGAAGCACAGCACCAGCGCCATCATCGCCGCCGTCGCCACGCCCACGTGACCACTGATGAACCCGTAGTCCGGATCGGGCTGCGCACGCAACGCCGCAATTGCTTCACCGCTGGGCAGCGACCAGAACGACCCGGCAGCGCCATCGTCCACCAGCGCGTGGCCAGGGCGGCCCTTGTCCAGCACGTGGATGTCGACATCGCTGGGGCGGGGCAGCGCCGCACTCTGTTTGATGGCGTGGGTGGCCGTGGACATGAGCAGTACCGCGAGCATCACGCCCAGCCCGGCGCGCAGCCGTACCCCGAAGCTGAGCACAACGATCAGCAGCACGTACGCCCATTCGTAGCCCAGCGTGCTCACGAAGGTCATCAGCGGCACCATCCACGCGGCATCGAAGAACGCCTGCAGCCACACATGCCAATGGGTCTGGAACATCCGTATTCCTCAGGGCCGGGCAGGCGCCGGCGTGACGGGCAACGATACCGGCTGCCGGCGGCGTCCGAAACGGGGGCGCAGCACGCACAGGGCTTGTCGCCGGGGGCGGGTGACCAATGGCGGTCGCCCGGTGACGGGTGGGGCGCACTACCATGACGGTATGAGTCAGGCTGACGACCCTTTGCGGATGGATGATTCAATGGCGAACGGCACAGCGGCACGGTGGCGACCCGGCGCGCGGATGCTGGTGTGGTCGGTGATCCTGCTGACCAGTGCGGTGGCCAATGCGCTGGTCGAAGTCATGGACGCGGCGCGCCGTGGGGACGATCTTGGCCTGTGGCAGCCGATGATCTGGGAGCTGAGCAGCGTCTCGATGATCCTGTTGACGCTGCCGGTGTTGTGGTGGGGATGCCAGCGCTGGCCCCTGCATGCGGATACCTGGAAGCGGCGGCTGCCGCTGTATCTGCTGGCCAGTGTGGCGTGGTCGCTGGTGCACGTGCTGGGGATGATGGCGCTGCGCCATCTGGCCTATGCCGCGCTCGGGCACCACTACCAGGACGACGCCACCTGGGCGGTCCGCGCGCTCTATGAGTACCTGAAGGATGTCCGCGCGTTCTTCTCTTTCGTGGCGATTGAACACTTCTTCAGCTGGTTCGGACGGCGTCGGCAGGGCGAAGCGCACCTGCTCGTGGCACCGGACGATGCGCCACCGGTGGAGGCGGTGGAGCGGCCGGAGCGGTTCCTGGTGCGCAAGCTGGGGCGCGACTTCCTGGTCGCCACCGCCGACATTGAATACGCCCAGGCGGCGGGCAACTACGTCAATCTGCGCGTGCGCGGGCACGACTACCCGTTGCGCACCACGATGGCCGCGCTGGAGACCAAGCTGGACCCGGCGGTGTTCGTACGCGCCCATCGCAGTTGGCTGGTCAATGCGCGCCGGCTGGTCTCGATCGAGCCCCTGGACGGCGGCGAAGCGCTGCTGCATATGGATGATGGGGCCAAGGTGCCGTGCAGCCGGCGGCAGCTCCCGCTGTTCCGCCAGGCGCTGGCGGTGCAGCCGACCGGCTGACGGCACGGTGCCACCGGCCGGCCCGGCATCCCGGCATGCCGGGATGCCGTCAGGCAGCTCAGCGCTTGCCGTCCTTCTTGATCATCGCGTCGATGCGCCCGGCGCGTGCTTCCGAACCCGGGTGCGAGGACATCAGGCCGCCCTGGCTGGACAGCTTGCGGAACATGCTGGCCAGTGCGGCCGGGTCGTAGCTGTGCCGCTTCATGAAGCGGTAGCCGTATTCGTCGGCCGCGCTCTCTTCCTTCTGCGAGAACTGCGCGTTGACGAAGCCTTCGGCCAGTTCGCCGAGCTGACCCTGGGTGAGCTGGGCGATGTTGGCGTTGCCCGACGCAGCCAGGGTGTCGCGTCCGGCCGAGGCCAGCATGGCGGTCCGCATCCTGGACTTGCTGTGGCCCAGCTTGACGTGGCCGATCTCGTGGCCGATCACGCCGCGCACTTCATCGTCCGAGGCCATGTCCATCAGGCCTGAATACACGCGCACGCAGCCGTTGGCCATCGCCCAGGCGTTGACATCTTCGGTCAGGTAGACCTTGAAGCTCAGGCTCAGACCGTCTTCGTTGGCGAGGCCTTCGGTGATCCTGGCCAGGCGCTGGGCGTACGGGCTGCTGGCCGGGGCGACCTTGTTTTCCTTGTCCATGTAGACGCAGGACTGGTCGGCGGCCTTGGCCACGTCCTGGTCGGACAGGGTCAGGGCCTGGCCGGCCTTCAGGCCGGTGCTGGACAGTTGCTTGAGATCGAGGGCCGAGGCGGTACCGGCGGCCAGGCAGGCGATGGCCAGCAGGGCGGCCGAGGATGACTTCCTCATCAGGGTAGAACTCCATGTGATTGCAGGGGCGGCCGGGCCTCCTGCGGGGGCAGGGCGGGCGCGGCCGGCGGGCAGTCTACCGTCTGCACCGTACCGCTGTGACGCCCGGTGTCGTTTTCTTGACGTGATGCCCCGATTGGCCCGGCGCACGGCCTCCACCTCGGCGTGAAGGCGCCGGATGGGCTATCATTGACAGTCTTTTCGCACGCATTAACTGCCGACATGATCGAGCTCAATCCTGTCCGCCAGCGGATCACCGATCTCACCGATCGCGTGCTCTCGCTCAGGGGGTATCTTTGACTACGACGCCAAGAAAGAGCGTCTGGAAGAAGTAACCCGGGAACTGGAAAACCCGGATATCTGGAACAACGCCGAGTACGCCCAGAACCTGGGGCGCGAGCGCGCCAACCTGGAAAAAACCGTCGGCGGCATCGCCTCCATCCTGGATGGGCTGGCCGAGTCCGGCGAACTGCTGGAGCTGGCGGAGAGCGAGCAGGACGACGATACCGCGCTGGCCGTGGTCGCCGACCTGGACAAGTATCAGAAGCACGTGGAACAGCTGGAGTTCCAGCGCATGTTCTCCGGCCAGATGGACAACGCGGCAGCCTTCGTCGACATCCAGGCCGGTGCCGGTGGCACCGAAGCCCAGGACTGGGCCGAAATCCTGCTGCGCATGTACCTGCGCTGGTGCGAATCGCGCGGCTGGAAGACCGAGCTGATGGAAGTGTCCGGTGGCGACGTTGCCGGCATCAAGTCGGCCACGCTGCGCGTGGAAGGCGACTATGCCTATGGCTGGCTGAAGACCGAAACCGGCGTGCACCGCCTGGTGCGCAAGTCGCCGTTCGATTCGGACAACCGCCGCCACACCAGCTTCACCTCGGTGTTCGTGTCCCCGGAAGTGGACGACAACATCGAGATCGACATCAACCCGGCCGACCTGCGTACCGACGTGTACCGCTCCTCCGGCGCCGGTGGCCAGCACGTCAACAAGACCGAGTCGGCGGTGCGCATCACCCACATCCCGACCAACACGGTCGTGGCCTGCCAGACCGGCCGCAGCCAGCACCAGAACCGCGACAACGCGATGAAGATGCTGGCCGCCAAGCTGTACGAGCTGGAAATCCAGAAGCGCAATGCCGAGCGCGACGCGGTGGAAGCCACCAAGTCCGACATCGGCTGGGGCAGCCAGATCCGCAACTACGTGCTCGACCAGAGCCGCATCAAGGACCTGCGCACCGGCATCGAACGCTCGGATACGCAGAAGGTGCTGGACGGCGACCTCGACGAATTCGTCGAAGCCAGCCTGAAGTCCGGCCTGGCCGTGGGTGCCAAACGCACCGACGCCTGACCGTCGGGGCCGCCACGCGCGGCCCCGTTCCGTTGTCCCCCGGGCTCCGCCCGGTTTCGCAATTCCCCCCGGCCATCGGCATGATGGCGGGGACCCCCACTCCCCCCGACATACACAGACCCACGCCATGAACGATCAGACCGCCGCGCCGCAGCCCCCCGTCGACGAGAACAGCCTCATCGCCGAGCGCCGCGCGAAACTGACCGCGCTGCGCGGGCAGGGCATCGCCTACCCGAACGATTTCCGCCGCGAGCAGTTCGCCGGCGCTCTGCAGGCCGAGTTCGCCGACGCCGAACAGTGGACCGCCGAGGCACTGGAAGCGGCTGGCCGCCAGGTGAAGATGGCCGGCCGCCTGATGGCCAAGCGCGTGATGGGCAAGGCCAGCTTCGCCCAGATCCAGGACGAATCCGGCCGCATCCAGCTGTTCCTGCAGGGCAGCACCCTCGGCGATGCCTACAACGCCTTCAAGGGCTGGGACGTGGGCGACATCATCGCCGTCGAGGGCGGGCTGACCCGCACCAAGACCGGCGAGCTGTCGGTCAAGGCCACCACCATCCGCCTGCTGACCAAGTCGCTGCGGCCGCTGCCGGACAAGTGGCATGGCCTGGCCGACGTGGAGCAGCGCTACCGCCAGCGCTACGTCGACCTGATCGTGACGCCGGAATCCCGCGAGGTCTTCATCAAGCGCTCGCGGATCATCCGCGCCATGCGCGCCTGGCTGGACAACCGCGACTTCCTGGAAGTCGAAACGCCGATGATGCATTACATCCCCGGCGGCGCCACGGCCAAGCCGTTCACCACCCACCACAACGCGCTGGACCTGGACCTGTACCTGCGCGTGGCCCCGGAGCTCTACCTCAAGCGCCTGGTCGTCGGCGGCCTGGAGCGGGTGTACGAGATCAACCGGAACTTCCGCAACGAAGGCGTCAGCACCCGCCACAATCCCGAGTTCACCATGATGGAGCTGTACGAGGCCTACGCCACGTACAACGAAGTGATGGACCTGACCGAAGGCGTGATCCGTGACGTGGCCAGCAAGGTGCTGGGCACCACCACGGTGGAGTGGGATGGCGCCACCATCGACCTGGCCCCGGCGTTCCGCCGCTGGCGCATGGACGAAGCGGTGCGCCACCACAACCCGGAGATCAGCGCGGCCGACTGCACCGACCGTGACGCGCTGGCTGCCCACTGCGAGCGCCTGAAGATCCGCATCAAGCCGTCCTACGGCTGGGGCAAGCTGCTGCTGGAGATCTTCGAGGCCACCGTCGAGCACACCTTGGTGCAGCCGACCTTCATCACCGACCATCCGGTCGAGGTGTCGCCACTGGCCCGCGCCAACGACGACCAGCCCGGTTACACCGACCGCTTCGAGCTGTTCATCAACGGCAAGGAACTGGCCAACGGCTTCTCCGAGTTGAACGACCCGGAAGACCAGGCGGCCCGTTTCCAGGCGCAGGTGACGGCCAAGGAAGGTGGCGACGATGAAGCCATGCATTACGACGCCGATTACATCCGTGCGCTGGAGTACGGCATGGCGCCGACCGGCGGTCTGGGCATCGGCATCGACCGCCTGGTGATGCTGCTGACCGGCAGCAGTTCGATCCGGGACGTGCTGCTGTTCCCCTATATGCGCCCTGAAAACTGAGAACTGCATTCCGGGGGGGCCGGGTGGCCCGCCCGGACGGGCTTCCGCTGGCGTGGCCGCGCGCGTATGGTTTCGACGTGGGCTATTGCGACGTTGGGGGGTGATAGCCACGGACCATGACCGTCCGGTGCGATGCGTGACATGCGCATCACACTGTGACGACGATCATGAACTGGGCGAACATCACCGGAGGCGGGACTCATGCAAGGTGCCAGTGTGCAGAGCGGCGGGGTATCCTCTTCGCTGCATGTTCCAGTGTGGTCCAGGAAGACGGCGGAAGCAGCCTTGAATATTGTCATCGTAGACGATCAAACGTCCGCGCGAACCATGCTGCGCCATGTCATCGAGGACATCGCGCCCGAACTGAGCGTGCATGACTTCGGCGACCCGTTGACGGCGCTGGCGTGGTGCGAGTCGCATCCGGTTGACCTGCTGCTGCTCGATTACCGCATGCCGGAGATGGACGGGCTTGAGTTTGCCCGTCGTTTCCGCCGGTTGCCCAAGCACCGCGACATCCCGGTGATCCTGATCACCGTGGTCGGCGACGAACCCATCCGCCAGGCGGCGCTGGAAGCGGGTGTCATCGATTTCCTGGTCAAGCCGATCCGGCCGCGCGAACTGCGCGCGCGCTGCTACAACCTGCTGCAGTTGCGGCAGCAGTCGGAGAACGTCAAACAGCGCGCGCTGTCGCTGGAACAGCGGCTGCTGGCCAGCATGCACGAGGTCGAGGAGCGCGAACGCGAGACCCTGTCGCGGCTGGCGCGCGCCATTGAGTTCCGTGATGCGGGCACCAGTGCCTATCTGGAACGCATGGCCCATGTGGCCGGTCTGATTGCCGAACAGCTGGGACTTCCCGAAGAGGAGGTCAAACTGATCGAGATGGCCGCCCCGCTGCACGACATGGGCAAGATCGCCATCCCCGACGCGGTGCTGCTCAAGCAGGGCAAGCTCAACGAGGAGGAGCTGGTCATCATGCGCCGGCACCCGCGCATCGGTTACGAACTGCTCAGCGGCAGCCAGAACCGCTTCATCCAGGTGGGTGCGCTGATCGCCCTGCGCCACCATGAACGCTACGACGGCAGTGGCTATCCGGATGGGCTGGTGGGCGATGCGATCCCGTTGGAGGCACGTATCGTTGCAGTGGCCGACGTGTTCGACGCGCTGATCTCGCCACGCCCCTACAAGGAGGCATGGAGCATGGAGGCGACCCTGGCCTACCTCTATGCCCAGCGCGGGCGGTTGTTCGACCCGCGCTGCGTGGATGCGCTGCTGCGCGGGCGCGAGCAGCTCGATGCGATCTGTGCCCAGCATTCCACGGCGTCCACGCGCCCGGGGACGTGACATGCAGCGTCTGTACCAGCGGCTGAAACACAGGCTGGCGCAACGCCCGGATACCGAGCACGGGCAGGCCATCGTCCGCATCGTGCTGATCACGCTGATCCTGACCTACGTGGCCATGCCGGGGGTGCGCAACGACCTGCCGCCCACGCAGTACAACGGCGTGCTGGCCATCGTCCTGACTGGTCTGGGCCTGTCATTGGCGCTGTTCGGCTGGCTGCTGGCACGGCCGGGGCGCTCGGACCCGCGCCGCGTGGCCGGCATGCTGGCCGATTACGGCCTGATCGCGGCCGGCATGGTGCAGATGGGCGAACCGCTGGCCTGGGTCTACATCGTGGTGATGTGGGTGACCGTTGGCAACGGCATGCGCTATGGCAACAACTATCTGTATGTCGCCGTTGCGATGGCGCTGGTGAGCTTCGGCAGCACCGCGGCGACGACCCCGTACTGGCAGCAGAACGCGCGCCTGGCGTTCGGCCTGTGGCTCGGGCTGGCGGCGGTGCCGCTGTACTTCTCGACCCTGCTGCGCCAGTTGACCCACGCGATGGACGAGGCGCGTCGGGCCAGCGAGGCCAAGAGCCGGTTCCTGGCGAACATGAGCCATGAGTTCCGCACCCCGCTCAACGGGTTGTCGGGCATGACCGAGGTGCTGGCCACCACGCGCCTGGACGATGAGCAGCGCGAGTGCGTGAACACCATCCAGGCCTCGTCGCGCAGCCTGCTGGCGCTGGTGGAGGAGGTGCTGGACATCTCCGCCATCGAGGCCGGGAAGCTGCGCGTGACCGCCGAGGATTTCGCACTCGGCGACGTGATCCAGGCGATCGGGCTGATCCTGCTGCCGCAGGCCAAGGCCAAGCGCCTGGATTACCGCGTCCGGATCGCCGAGAACGTGCCGCCGCTGCTGCGCGGCGACGTCGGCCACCTGCGCCAGATCCTGCTCAATCTGGCCGGCAACGCGGTCAAGTTCACCGACCACGGCAAGGTGGAGATCCGCGTGGCCGTGCTCAGCGCCGACGCCCACGGCGGCGTCCGCCTGCGCTTTGACATCCTGGATACCGGCATCGGCGTGGCGCCGGCGATGCGGCCGCGCCTGTTCGAAGCCTTCGAGCAGGCCGACGTCAGCATGGCGCGTCGCCACGAGGGCACCGGGCTTGGCACCACCATCGCCAAGGGTCTGGCCGAAGCGATGGGCGGGGATATCGGCTACGACGACAATCCGCCGCAGGGCAGCCGCTTCTGGGTCGAGCTGCCGTTCGCGCCGCCGCGGGTGCCGCTGGGGACCGTCACCCCGGCACTGGTGGGGGACGGCGAGCAGGACGGCAACGGCAATGTGATCGCCTTCGCCGACCCGTTCCTGCGCCACCGCGCCCGCGTGCGCAGCATGCAGATTCTGGTGGCCGACGACCACGAAGCCAACCGCATGGTCCTGCAGCGTCTGCTGCAGAAGGCCGGCCACAAAGTGCTGTGCGTCAATGGCGGTGAAGCGGTGCTGGATGCGATGGCCGAGAGCGACTTCGACGCGGCCATCGTGGACCTGCACATGCCCGGCATGAGCGGGCTGGACATGCTCAAGGAACTGCGCGTGATGCAGGCCGGGGGCGGGCCGCGGACGCCGGTGCTGGTGCTCAGTGCCGATGTCACCCCCGAGGCGATCCAGCGCTGCACGCAGGCCGGCGCGCACACGTTCCTGGCCAAGCCGGTGGTGGCCGTCCGCCTGCTGGACACGTTGGCCGACATTGCCTCCAACGGGCAGCTCAAGGCCAGCGCGCCGATCGTGCGCACCGCCACCCAGCTCGATGGCGTGCTCGACCCGGGCGTGCTCGACGAGCTGGCGTCGCTGGGCATGGGCGACGGCTTCGAACGGGAGTTCATCCGCCAGTGCCTGACTGATGCCGATCAGTGCGTGGCGGTGGCGACCGCCGACGGCGAGCGTGCCGACTGGGTCCATTTCCGCGAGCAGGCGCATGCCATCAAAGGCGTGGCCAGCAACCTGGGCCTGGTGCGCGTGGCCAACCGCGCCGGCGACCTGATGCGGATGGCCGACTGGCAGCTCAAGAGCGAATGGCGCCAGCGCCTGTCGGTGCTGCAGGGCGGCATCAAGGAAGGCCGCCAGGCGCTGGAGGCGCGTGCGCGCCAGCGCGCGCGGCCAGGCGACAACGACAGCGACGTGCGCTGAGCCGTCAATCCGTCGGCCGTGCGCCGCTCGATTCAATGGCGCTCATGTCCAGACCTGCCGCCTGGAACCGCGCCACCACGGTCCGCAGACCGTCCGTGTCGTCGCGGGTCGGACCTGCACGGCGGATGGCCTCGGCGCAGGTGCGATGATCCGTCCGGCACTGCCCGGGCTGTTCAAGCCGCAAGGCGGTCATCGCAATCACCACCGCCATGTGGGGAATCGCACGGGCGGTCGTACGTTCGCCGCGGTAGAACGCCGCGAACTGGTGCCGCACCGTCGCCGCGGCGGCCGTGGCACCCGGGGCGGAGGCGTCGGCAGGCGCGAGGAGCACTGTCTGTCCCCCCTGTTCGAGCGTGCGCGCTTCATCGGCCAGCACGGTCTCGAGAATGAACGCCTCGACCGCGCTGGGCACGTAGCCGGCCGCGAGCGCGTCGGCAGCCGGGGCGATGACCAGCAGGGATGTGCACAGGAGCTTGCGCAGGCTGTGCCTCGCCGGATCATGTCGCTGCGGAGACATCAACGTCGGTCCTTGAGGATGATGGGGGAGGGCACCATACAGGCGTGCGTCCGATCGGGCCAGCCCAGGCGCGGCGGCAGGGCCGGGAGAACAGCCATAAAAAAGCCCGGCGGCGGCCGGGCTTGAACAACAGCAGGGGAGGGTGGAACTCAGGCGACATCAAGGGTGGCGCGGCGGGTCTGTGCTTTGATCAGGCGGTCCATCGTGCGCAGCGACTTGTCGCCGAGCGCCAGGGCAGAATCGACCCACACCTTGGTGATTTCCAGCAGTTCGTCGTAACGCACGGCCTGGGCGAGGTTGCGTGCCGCGTTCATGGCCAGATAGGAGTGCGGGATGCGCTGGTGCTGGCGGATCAGATCCTCGACCGCTTTCACGCCCTGGCCTTTGGGCACCAGCACGTCCACCACGCCCATCGCGTGCATTTCCTCGGCGCTGTACACCCGGCCATCCAGAATGATCTTCTCGGCGAGCTGCGGTGCCACCCGCTTGCACAGGAACGAGTAGGCCCCCATGCCCGGGAACAGGCCGAACAGCACCTCCGGCAGTCCCATGCCACTGTCTTCTTCGGCCACGATGGTGTGGCAGGCCAACGCCATCTCCAGCCCGCCCCCCAGCGCGTCGCCCTGGATCAGTGCGATGGAGCGCACGTCGCCGCCGAAGCCGGTGTGCAGGTGGTGCACGCCTTCCACACAGCGCTGGGCGTAGGTGAGCAGACGGTCGCGGTTGCCTTCGCGGATCAGGCGCGTGAACAGGTCCAGGTCGCCGCCCAGGTTGTAGGCCGTAGCGTCGGAGGCCAGCACGAAATGACGCAGCTTGCCGCTGTTGCGCTCGGCGGGCGTGCGTGTGATGGCGCTCATGTAGTTCCACATTTCATCCAGCATGTCCTTGCGGCAGCAGGGACGGACACCACTGGTGGCGTCAGCATGCATGAACAGCCAATGTGCGGCATCGTCGCCGGTGGTTTCAGTGCGGATGGTGGCGTAGCGGTGGCTGACGGGCAGCTTTTCGATGGTGCTCATGGCGATTTCCTCAACGATGCGGGCCCGCAGGGAGGATGTTGTGGTCGGCGGGCCGGACGGGTCCACACGCGGCGATGCTACACCCCCCGGGCCGGTCGCCATGAAAAAGGCCTGCCCCGTCGCCGGTGCAGGCCCTGTCCGTTCACGATGGGCGCAAACCCTTACGGGGCGGGCGTATCGCGCAGTTCGCGGCGCAGAATCTTGCCGACATTGGTCTTCGGCAGCTCCTTTCGGAATTCGACGATTCTGGGGTGCTTGTAGCCGGTCAGGTTGGCCCGGGCGTGTTCCTTGACCTGTTCGGCGGTCAGGTTCGGGTCCTTCTTGACGATGACCACCTTGACCACTTCGCCGGACTTCTCATCCGGCACGCCGACCGCGGCCACTTCGAGCACGCCGGGCATCATCGCGATCACGTCCTCCACTTCGTTCGGGTACACGTTGAAGCCGGACACCAGGATCATGTCCTTCTTGCGGTCCACGATGTAGAAGAAACCCTGTTCGTCCATGCGCGCCATGTCGCCGGTGTGCAGCCAGCCCTCGGCATCGACCGCCTTGGCGGTTTCCTCCGGACGCTGCCAGTAGCCCTTCATCACCTGCGGGCCCTTGATGCACAGCTCGCCGACGTCGCCGGCGGGCAGGGTGTTGCCGTTGTCGTCCTTCACGCAGGCGTCGGTGGACGGGATCGGCAGGCCGATGGCGCCGTTGTACTCGGCCAGATCCAGCGGATTGATGCACGCCGCCGGCGAGGTTTCGGTCAGGCCGTAGGCCTCGACCAGGGTCACGCCGGTGACCTTCTTCCAGCGCTCGGCCACGGCGCGCTGCACCGCCATGCCGCCGCCCAGGGTGACCTTCAGCGAGGAGAAGTCGATCTCGTCGAAGCCGGGGGTGTTGAGCAGGCCGTTGAACAGTGTATTGACACCGGTGATGGCGGTGAAGCGGGTCGACTTCAGCTCCTTGACGAAGCCCTTCATGTCGCGCGGGTTGGTGATCAGGTGGTTGCAGCCACCGAACTTCATGAAGACCAGGCCGTTCGCCGTCAACGCGAAGATGTGGTACAGCGGCAGGGCGGTGATGATCCACTCCTTGCCCATCTCGATGCCCGACGCGGAGATCCACGCCGAGGCCTGCTGCATGTTGGCCACCAGATTGCGGTTGGTCAGCATGGCGCCCTTGGCCACGCCGGTGGTGCCGCCGGTGTACTGCAGGAACGCCACGTCGTCGTGGTCGATCTCGACCTTGGGCAGGCTGTGACCGCTGCCGATCTTCAGCGCCTGGTTGAAGCGGATCGCGCCGCGCAGGCTGTAGTTGGGGACCATCTTCTTGATGTACTTCAGGACGAAGTTCACCACCACGCCCTTGGCGCCGAGCATGTCGCCCAGGCCGGTGGTGATCACCTGCCGGATAGGCGTGTCGGCAATCACCTGCTGCACGGTGTCGCCGAAGTTGTCCACCACCACCAGGACCGCCGCGCCGGAGTCCACCAGCTGGTGCTTGAGCTCGCGCGCGGTGTACAGCGGGTTGACGTTGACCACGGTCAGGCCTGCACGCAGCACGCCGAAGGTGGCGACCGGGTACTGCAGGCAGTTGGGCATCATCAGGGCGACGCGATCGCCCTTCTTGAGCTGCAGTTCGCCCAGCAGATAGGCGGCGAACTGCTCGACCAGGGCGTCGGTTTCACCATAGGTGAGCACCTTGCCGAAACTGGAGTAGGCGGGGCGGTCACGGAACTTGGCCACCGAGGTGTCGAACACCGCCGACACCGAATGGAACTCGTTGACGTCGATCTCGGCGGGTACGCCTTTGGGATAACTCTGCAGCCAGGGACGTTCCAGACTCATATTCCCCCTCCAGGAAACGTGGATGAAATGGTGCGGTGACGGAGAGTATCCGTCAGTTCATGCCCCGGCAGCATACCGGGCCGAATGGAAAACGCGAAGGGCTGGTGAAAACCGCGTGCACGCCGCGTGGAAACGCGGGCCTCGGGGTCCCGTTTGCACGTATTCCTACAGACGCTGCCGCTGGACGCTGTGCAGACTCGAACGCCGGACCGAAGGAGACCCTCAACATGACGCAGTTCCATGCAAAGCGCCGGTGTCGTGCCTGGACGGTTGCGCTGATGCTGGCCGTTGCCCCCGCCGCGCAGGCGCAGGCGGCGCCGGAGCCGTTGCAGCAGTTGGACTTTCCGGTCCTGGCACGCGGTGAATCGGGGCAGTTCCGGGTCCAGGTACCGGCGCACGCCGGGGGCGAGGGCGTCTCGGCCTACTCGGTGCATGCGACGATCCCCGGCGCCGATCACGATACCGGGTACCGGTTCTTCGCGGTGGACTGCCCGGCGGGCTTCAAACAGAACGTGCATACCGGCGACCGCGGCGTGGTCTGCTACCTGAGCGGCGGTGTGCCGCATCCGCCCTTCACCATGACCGTGAGCGTGCGCAACATCGCAGCGGCCGATGGCGAGACCCGCCAGGAAGACGGGCTGCGCAGTGTCACCCTGTACGGGGAGGTCACCCGTGCGCCCTGGTTCCTGTACGGCGTGATGCCTTGACCGACCGGATGCCGGCGCGGCAGCGCCGGCATCGGTTGCCGTCCCCCTGATCGGGGACGGCAGGCGCCGACAGAGCAGGGCCCGCCTTATCGGGCGGCCAACTGGCGCAGCACGTACTGCAGCAGCCCGCCGTGCTTGAAGTACTCCACTTCCTTGGGCGTCAGCAGCATCACGTGCGCCTGGAAGCGCGTGGAGGTGCCATCGGCCCGGGTCGCGGTGACGGTGGCGGTCTTGCTGGCGCCGTCCTGCAGGTCGGTGATGTCGATCGTCTCCGAGCCGTCCAGGCCCAGGCTCTGTGCGTTCTCGCCGGCCTTGAACTGCAGCGGCAGCACGCCCATGCCGACCAGGTTGGAGCGGTGGATGCGCTCGAAGCTCTCGGCAATCACCGCCTTGACGCCAAGCAGGTTGGTGCCCTTGGCGGCCCAGTCGCGCGAGGAGCCGGTGCCGTATTCCTTGCCGGCGAACACCACCAGCGGCACGCCCTCGGCCTTGTACTTCATCGCCGCGTCGTAGATCGCCAGCTTCTGCGGCTCGCCGCCATCGGCCGGGAAGTACAGGGTGTTGCCACCTTCCTCGCCACCGAACATCAGGTTCTTGATCCGGATGTTGGCGAAGGTGCCGCGCACCATGACGTCATCGTTGCCGCGGCGGCTGCCGTAGCTGTTGAAGTCGGCCGGCTGCACGCCGCGCTCCTGCAGGAAGCGTCCTGCCGGCGAGTCCTTCTTGATGTTGCCGGCCGGGGAGATGTGGTCGGTGGTGATCGAATCGCCGAACAGGCCCATCACCCGCGCGCCGTGCACGTCCTCGATGTGGCCGACCTGCATGGTCATGCCCTCGAAGTACGGCGGGTTCTTGATGTAGGTCGAGCTGCCGTCCCAGTCGTACAGGTCGCCGTCGGGCGACTTGATGGTGTTCCAGCGGGTATCGCCCTTGAACACATCGGCGTAGTTCTGCTTGAACATCTCCGGCCCGATGGTCGCGGCGATCACGTCACCGATTTCCTTGTTGCTCGGCCAGATGTCGCGCAGGAACACCGGCTGGCCATCGCTGCCGGTACCCAGCGGTTCGGTGGTCAGGTCGATGTCGGTGGTGCCGGCGATCGCGTAGGCCACCACCAGCGGCGGACTGGCCAGGTAGTTCATTTTCACTTCGGGGTGCACGCGGCCCTCGAAGTTGCGGTTGCCCGACAGCACCGAGGTCACCACCAGGTCACCGGCGGCGATGCCGGCGCTGACTTCGGTCGGCAGCGGACCGGAGTTGCCGATGCAGGTGGTGCAGCCATAGCCGACCACGTAGAAGCCGATCTTCTCCAGCTCGGTCAGCACGCCGGCCTTTTCCAGGTAGTCGGTGACCACGCGCGAGCCCGGCCCGAGCGAGGTCTTGACCCAAGGCTTGCGGTCCAGGCCCTTGGCCGCCGCATTGCGGGCCAGCAGGCCGGCGCCGATCATCACCGCCGGGTTGGAGGTATTGGTGCAGGAAGTGATGGCGGCGATGACCACCGCGCCGTCCTTCAGGCGGAAGCGGCTGCCGTCCATCTCGACATCGGCGTAGCCCTTGGCCAGCTGTTCGTTGCCGACTGCCGCGCCACCGCCCTCGTTGACGAACGTGGACACGTCCTCATTGCGCTTGTCGCGGCTGGTGGTCAGCCCACCGAGGTTGTCGCGGTAGTTCTGCTTGACGTCTTCCAGCAGCACGCGGTCCTGCGGGCGCTTGGGACCGGCCAGCGACGGCTTCACCGTGCCCATGTCGAGCTCCAGCGTGGCGCTGTAGCTGGCGTGTGCGGTCTGCGCGTCGTGCCACAGCCCCTGTGCCTTCGCATACGCTTTGACCAGCGCGATCTGCTCCTCGCTGCGGCCGGACAGGCGCAGGTAGTTCAGCGATTCGTGATCGATCGGGAAGATGCCGCAGGTGGCACCGTATTCGGGGGCCATGTTGCCGATCGTCGCGCGGTCGGCCAGCGGCAGGTGCTGCAGGCCCTCGCCGAAGAACTCGACGAACTTGCCGACCACCCCGTGCTTGCGCAGCATCTGGGTCACGGTCAGCACCAGGTCGGTGGCGGTGGCGCCTTCGGGCAGTTTGCCGGTCAGCTTGAAGCCGACCACCTGCGGGATCAGCATCGAGGACGGCTGGCCGAGCATGGCCGCCTCCGCTTCGATGCCACCCACGCCCCAGCCCAGCACGCCGATGCCGTTGATCATGGTGGTGTGGCTGTCGGTGCCGAACACGGTGTCCGGGTAGGCGATGGCCGTGCCGTCCTTGTCAGCGGTCATGACCACGCGGGCCAGGTTCTCCAGGTTCACCTGGTGGACGATGCCGGTGTTGGGCGGCACTACCTTGAAGTTGTGGAAAGCCTTCTGGCCCCAGCGCAGGAAGCCGTAGCGCTCCTGGTTGCGCTGGAACTCGATCTTGCCGTTGAGGTCCAGTGCGTCCGGGGTGCCGAATACATCCACCTGCACCGAGTGGTCGATCACCAGCTCGGAGGGGATCTGCGGGTTGATCTGTTCCGGGCGGCCACCGAGTTTGACCACGGCGTCGCGCATCGCGGCCAGGTCGACCACGCAGGGCACGCCGGTGAAGTCCTGCAGGACCACGCGCGCGGGCATGAAGGCGATCTCGATGTCCGGCTCTGCCTTCGGATTCCAGCGGGCGACCGCTTCGATGTGGTCGCGGCCGACGGTCGCACCCCCGTCCTCGTGCCGGAGCAGGTTCTCCAGCAGGATCTTCATCGAGTAGGGCAGGTGGGAGATGTCGAACTGCTGTCCGAGCTTGGGCAGGCTGAAGTAGTCGTAGGTCTTGCCGGCGACATCCAGCTGACTGCGGGTGGAGAACGAATCGCTCATGCGGGGTGACTCCTCTTGCGGATGGCTTGCAGTGGCCCGCCCGAGGCAGGCCTGCTTGCGTTCGCCGATGGCCGTGGGCCCGGTGACCGTCCGAGTATGAACGATTCAGCCGGCCCGTGGCCTGCGGCATAGGGTCTCAGGCTACATGGAGATATGTATCGCTGATGTCATGGGTCGCTGCGTATCCTTATGCCCTGCAAGGCCCGGGGGCGGGACGAAGCGGGGTGAGGGTGGAAGTATGCCCCCTGGAGTATGTATAATTTGTGCATACTTTGGAGGGCGTACCGATGGAAGCCACCGTTGCAGAACGCGGACAGATCACCTTGCCCAAGGCGGTCCGCGATGCGCTGGGTCTGACCAAGGGCACTCAGCTGAAGGTCGAACTGGAGGGCAGCCGCATCATCCTGCGCAAGAGCGTGGACGATGCCATCTCGCGTGCCCGCGGCAAGTTCGCGCTGGATGGCTTCGACTCGGCGCAGGCCGCCGTGGATGCGGTCCGCGACGAGGAATGAGCCGCGCATGATTGCCGTCGATTCCCCGATCCTGATCGAACTGCTCAGCAACGGCCCGCAGGCCGATGCCGTGGAAGCCTGCCTGCGCCAGAGCCTGGTGGGTGGCCGCGTGGTGATCTGCGGGGTGGTGCTGGCCGAGATCTGCGCCGCGCTGCGCGGCGGCGCCGAAGTGCAGGAAGCGCTGGAGGAGATGGGTATCCATTTCAGCCCGCTGGAAGCCAAGTCCGCCCTGCGCGCCGGCGAAATGCACCGCCGCCACCGCCAGCGCGGCACCGGCAAGCGCGGCATCGATGACTTCATGGTCGGCGCGCACGCACTGCTGCAGTGCGACGGGTTGATCACCTGGAACGACACGTTTTACCGCGACTACTTCAAGGGCCTGAAGCTGATCGTGCCGCAAGCCTGAGCCCGCCCTTTTCACCGCTGTATTCAACCGCATTCTGCAAAGAATCACCCGGGAGTTGTCATGTTGGAAGCCTACCGCCACCACGTAGCCGAGCGCGCCGCGCTTGGCATCCCGCCGCTGCCGCTGAGCGCCCAGCAGACGGCCGACGTCATTGAACTGCTGAAGAACCCGCCCGCGGGCGAGGCCGAGTTCCTGCTCGACCTGCTGACCCACCGCGTGCCGGCCGGCGTCGACGATGCCGCCAAGGTCAAGGCCTCGTACCTGGCCGCGATCGCCCTCGGCAGCGAAACCAATCCGCTGATCAGCCGCGAGCGCGCCACCGAACTGCTGGGCACCATGCTCGGCGGTTACAACGTCGCCCCGCTGGTCCAGCTGCTCGACGACGCCGTGGTCGGCGCGATCGCCGCCGATGCGCTGAAGAACACCCTGCTGGTGTTCGATGCCTTCCACGATGTGCAGGAAAAGGCCAAGGCCGGCAATGCCAACGCCCAGGGCGTGCTGCAGAGCTGGGCCGATGCCGAATGGTTCACCAGCCGGCCGGAAGTGCCGCAGAGCCTGACCATCACCGTGCTCAAGGTCACCGGCGAAACCAACACCGACGACCTGTCGCCGGCACCGGACGCCACCACCCGCCCGGACATCCCGCTGCATGCCCTGGCGATGCTGAAGAACAAGCGCGATGGCATCGAGCCGGAAGAAGACGGCAAGCGCGGCCCGGTCAAGTTCATCGAATCGCTGAAGGACAAGGGCCACTTGGTCGCCTATGTGGGCGACGTGGTCGGTACCGGTTCGAGCCGCAAGTCGGCCACCAACTCGGTGCTGTGGTTCACCGGCGAAGACATTCCGTTCATTCCGAACAAGCGCTTCGGTGGCGTGTGCCTGGGCTCGAAGATCGCGCCGATCTTCTACAACACGATGGAAGACGCCGGCGCGCTGCCGATCGAACTCGACGTGTCGCAGATGAACATGGGCGATGTGATCGAACTGCGTCCGTACGACGGCAAGGCACTGAAAGACGGTGCGGTCATCGCCGAGTTCAAGGTCAAGTCCGACGTGCTGTTCGACGAAGTGCGCGCCGGTGGCCGCATTCCGCTGATCATCGGCCGCGGCCTGACCGCCAAGGCGCGTGAAGCGCTGGGCCTGGCCCCGACCGACCTGTTCCGTCTGCCGATGGACCCGCCGGATACCGGCAAGGGCTTCTCGCTGGCGCAGAAGATGGTGGGCCGCGCCTGTGGCCTGCCGGAAGGCAAGGGCATGCGCCCGGGCACCTACTGCGAACCGAAGATGACCTCGGTGGGCTCGCAGGACACCACCGGCCCGATGACCCGCGACGAGCTGAAGGACCTGGCCTGCCTGGGCTTCTCGGCCGACCTGGTCATGCAGTCGTTCTGCCACACCGCCGCCTACCCGAAGCCGGTGGACGTCAAGACCCACCACACCCTGCCGGAGTTCATCTCCACCCGTGGCGGCATCTCGCTGCGTCCGGGCGACGGTGTGATCCACAGCTGGCTCAACCGCATGCTGCTGCCTGACACCGTCGGCACCGGCGGCGACTCGCACACCCGTTTCCCGGTGGGCATTTCGTTCCCGGCCGGCTCGGGTCTGGTCGCCTTCGCCGCCGCCACCGGCGTCATGCCGCTGGACATGCCCGAATCGGTGCTGGTGCGTTTCAAGGGCACGATGCAGCCCGGCGTGACCCTGCGCGACCTGGTCAACGCGATTCCGCTGTACGCGATCAAGTCGGGCCTGCTGACGGTCGCCAAGGCCGGCAAGAAGAACATCTTCTCCGGCCGCATCCTGGAAATCGAAGGCCTGCCGGACCTGAAGGTCGAGCAGGCGTTCGAACTGTCCGATGCGTCGGCCGAACGTTCGGCCGCCGGCTGCTCGGTGCGCCTGAACAAGGAGCCGATCATCGAGTACCTCACCAGCAACATCACGCTGCTGAAGTGGATGATCGCCGAGGGTTACCAGGACGCCCGTTCGCTGGCGCGTCGCATCGAGAAGATGGAGGCCTGGCTGGCCAACCCGGCGCTGCTGGAGCCGGATGCCGACGCCGAGTACGCCGCCGTCATCGAGATCGACCTGGCCGATATCCACGAGCCGATCGTGGCCTGCCCGAACGATCCGGACGACGTCAAGACGCTGTCGGACGTGGCCGGTGCGGCCATCGATGAAGTGTTCATCGGGTCGTGCATGACCAACATCGGCCACTTCCGTGCGGCCGCCAAGCTGCTGGAAGGCAAGCGCGACATTCCGACCAAACTGTGGGTGGCTCCGCCGACCAAGATGGACGCCTCGGAGCTGACCAAGGAAGGCCACTACGGCACCTTCGGCACCGCCGGCGCGCGCATGGAAATGCCGGGCTGCTCGCTGTGCATGGGCAACCAGGCGCAGGTGCGTGAGGGCGCGACGGTGTTCTCGACCTCGACCCGCAACTTCCCGAACCGCCTGGGCCGCAACTCCAACGTGTACCTGGGGTCGGCAGAGCTGGCCGCCATCTGCTCGCGTCTGGGTCGCATCCCGACCAGGGAAGAGTACATGGCCGATATCGGCGTGCTGGATGCCAGCAGCAAGGACATCTACCGCTACATGAACTTCGACCAGATCGAGGATTACCAGGACGTGGCCAAGACGGTTGCTGCCTGAGCCTGATCGGCTGATGTGTTGAACGAAAACCCCCGGTGAGAACCGGGGGTTTTTTGGTGTTGGCGATGCCGGCGGGCGCGGCGGCCGCGTCACCTCACTCGGGCGCGACCGCCGCAGGCGCCGCCAGGACGGGCGCGGTGACGGCCGGGAACAGCGACGGCAACTGCGTTGCAAACCGTGCCGCGCAGCGCTCGGCGAACGCGTGCGAGGCCGACCTGACCTTGGCGTAGTCATCCGCCTGCCAGTCCTCCAACGGGGCCTGGCGGCGCTCATTGCAGGTGACAGCGGTCTGCCTGGCGCCCTCGTCGGAGAGCCGGAATCCGACCGTGGCCGTGTGCCTGAGCTCGTATTGACTGGTGTCCCCGGAGTCTTCCACGTAAGCAAGCACCCAGTCGCCCGCCAGGCTCTGGACGGTCCGGGGCTCGACGGGGATGGCGTCGGGATGGGTGAGGAAGAAGTGCGCGAGATGCGTGCGCAGCAGCCCCGGCATGTCCGAGAGCGCCGGGCTTGGCAGGGTGTCGATACGGCTGCCGCGCGGCGCGGTCTTGGCGAACCGCTGCAGCTTTCCGTTTCCAAAGTACGCAAGCGCCAGTGCGCCCACCTGTGCGCCGGCGATCCTGCCTCGCGTCACCAGGCGCAGCGGGAGGGCGCCTTCGTCGCCGCCTTCCTGGCTGGGGTCCAGGCCCGCCACCACCTCCACGGTCCGCGTCCAGTCCCGCAGCGGGCCGCCGGCCGGCGCAGGGGACACCGTTTCGGCAGGGGTCTCGTCCACGGCGGCGGGCGCCGCCACGACGGCCTGGGCGGGTGCGGGTGCTTCACAGCGTTCCGGCGGCAATGTGAAGGCTTCCGGCTGCACGCTGCCGTCGGCAGCCACGCGCCTCACTCCGAACCGGCAGATCCGGTCGGCGGTGGTCATCTGGATCTCGTAATCGTTGCCCGGCTCGGGTGTGAACTGGAGCGTCAGCGGGCCTGAACAGCGGTAGTCGTTGGTGTTGGCGACCCGCGCGTCGAAGATCAGCGGCTGGCCACTGGCAACGCTGTACTCCTCGTAGCTGGGCCGGGAGAACATGACGCTCTTCATGTTGCGCACGGCATCGGTCTGCGGCATGCCGAGCGACACATTTGCCGGCGCACCGCTCATCATCGTGTTGAGGACCAGATGGGTCGACCGGGCGATATCCACCCGGTTGTCGTAGACCTCCCGGCAGGCCGCGTTGGTGTACATCGTGATGGCCTGGCCATTCTGGCCGAAGATGCGCACGCGCGCGTCGGCAGCGGGGGCCTTTCCCTGTGCGCCGGCAGGGCCTGTCATCAACAGGCCGCCCAGTAGCAGCCCACCCAGGATATGGCAGGGTCCATGCATGGTCTTGCTCCTTCAGTTTCCGCAGTCTACACCGGCCGATGGGGATCAGCCGCGCGCCAACGCCATCAGCCGTTCGGCGATGCGCTCCAGCGGCACCATTTCCTCTGCGGCGCCGAGCTTGTAGGCCGCGCCGGGCATGCCCCAGACCACGCTGGTGGCTTCGTCCTGGACCAGGGTTGGGGCGCCGGCATTGCGCAGCTCCAGCAGGCCGCGTGCACCGTCGTCGCCCATGCCGGTGAGGATGGCGCCGATGGCATTGGCACCGGCACTCTCGGCCACCGAACGGAACAGCACGTCCACCGCCGGTTTGTGGCGGTTGATGGGCGGGCCGTCGTCGATCCGGCAACGCCAGCGCGCACCGTCGCGGATCACGCGCAGGTGCCTGCCGCCCGGGGGCAGGTAGGCATGGCCGGGGAGCACGGCTTCACCGTCGCTGGCCTCGCGTACCGACATCGCCGAATGCCGGTCCAGACGCTCGGCGAACGCGCTGCTGAAGGTCGCGGGCAGATGCTGCGTCATCACCACGGCCGGTGCGTCGGCAGGCAGGCCTTCGAGCACCACGCGCAGCGCTTCGGTACCGCCAGCGGAGGCACCGATGGCGATCAGCCGATCGGTGGTGCGGAACTGGATCGAGCGCGGGGCAGGGGTGGCCGTGGTTTCCAGGGTGATGCGCGGCACGGTGGTGCGGGCAAGGCTGCGTACCCGCGAGCGGGCGGCCATCTTGACCTTGGCGATGATCTCATCGGCGTAGCCCTGCAGACCGCGCGCCACGTCCAGCTTCGGCTTGGACACGAAGTCCACCGCACCCAGCGCCAGTGCCTGCAGGGTGGTATCGGCGCCGCGCTCGGTCAGCGAGGAGATCATCACCACCGGCACCGGGTGCAGGCGCATGAGATTCTCCAGGAACGCCAGCCCGTCCATGCGCGGCATTTCCACGTCCAGCGTGATCACGTCCGGATGCAGGCGTTTGATTTTTTCGCGCGCCAGCAACGGGTCGGCCGCGGTGCCGACCACCTCGATGCCGGGATCGCTGGCCAGGATTTCGCTGAGCATCTGCCGGACGACGGCCGAGTCGTCGACAATCAGGACTTTGCAGGGCGGGCCAACGGTCATTCGAACAGCTCCACGCCGCCGGTGACGGGCGCACGCGACAGGCGTGCGCGTACGGCGGATTCGGTGGCGGCCACCTCCGCTTCGTGCGCGTGCGGCAGGCGCTGCACCACCACACGGCCGCTATCGGCGAAGAACCACACCTTGCGCGGATGGATGCCGCACAGGTCCTCGGCGATGATCGGGATGTGCTCGGCCTGCAGGTACTGGCGCACGAACTCCGCGTTGCGGGTGCCGACCGGGTTGCTGGTGAAGCCCTTGAGCACGTTCGCACCGCCGAACACCTTGGCTTCCAGACGCTTGCGGTGCGCGCCACGCTTGAGCAGGTCGTTGATCAGCAGTTCCATCGCGTAGCTGCCGTAGCGCGCAGGCGCGCCATCGCCGACGTTGCCCTCGGGCAGCAGGAAGTGGTTCATGCCGCCGATCTTGAGCACCGGGTCGCGCAGGCAGGCGGCCACGCACGAGCCAAGCGTGGTGGTCAGGGCGGTGGTGTCGTCCACGGCCAGATACTGGGTCGGCAGCAGCTTGGCCGCCGTGACCTGGAAGCGGCTGTCGAAGTAGCGCATCACTTCGTCGCTGCGTGCGGCCTGGTTCATACCGGGGCTCCGGGTGCGCGCTTGTACAGGGTGCGCCCGCAGGGCTGGATCAGGTCGGCGGCGTGGAGGTAGTTCTCCGAGTGGCCGGTGTAGAGCAGGCCGTCGTCGCCCATGTGCTGGATCAGGCGCGAGAGGATGCCGCGCTGGGTGGGCTTGTCGAAATAGATCATCACGTTGCGGCAGAACAGGGCGTCGAAGGGGCCGCCGACGTCGTAGCGGGTGGCGAGCAGGTTGAGCGGGCGGAAGTCGATCAGCTCGCGCAGCGCCGGCAGCACGCGGCAGTGGCCTTCATTGGGGCCGGTACCGCGCTGGAAATAGCGTTTGCGCACGGCCGGGTCCAGTCCGGAAACGCGGTCGATGGCATAGACGCCCCGGCTGGCGGTGGCCAGTACCTGGGTGTCCACGTCCGTGGCCAGGATGCGCACCGGTGGCTTGAGCGTGCCGAAGGTCTCGCAGGCGGTGATCGCCATCGAGTATGGCTCCTCGCCGGTGGAGGCCGCGCACGACCACAACTGCAGCGTGCCGTGGCCGCTGCGCGCACGCAGCTCGTCGGTGAGCTTCTCGAAGTGGTGCGGCTCGCGGAAGAAGGCGGTCAGGTTGGTGGTCAACGCATTGGTGAACGCCTGCCATTCGTCGCCGCCGTGGGCTTCGAGCTGGTCGAGGTAGTCGTGGAAGCTGCGCATGCCGAGTGCGCGCAGGCGGCGCGACAGGCGGCCATAGACCATGTCGCGCTTGGCCGGCGCCAGCGAGATGCCGACGCGCTGGTAGATCAGGTCGCAGATGCGGCGGAAGTCGCGGTCGGCGAACTCGAACTCGCGACCGGCCTGCGAGGTGGCCACAACGGGGGGAGGCGTGGACACGGCTCAGAACTCCTGCCAATGGCCGTCGTCGCGGGGCAGCGCGGCACGTGGCGCATGCGCTGCGGGCCCGGCGGCGGGGGCCACGGTGCGGGCCGGCGTGCTGCGTACCGGCTGCGGCGCGGCACGGCTGATGCGCGCGGTCACCGCGCTGACCGCCGCGGCCACCTGGTTGTCCAGACGGAAGATCGACACGGCATCGGCCAGCTGCGTGGCCTGCTCCTCCATCGCCCGCGCGGCGGCGGTGGCTTCTTCCACCAGCGCGGCGTTCTGCTGGGTTGTTTCGTCCATCTGCACCACGGTCTGGTTGACCTGCTCGATGCCGGCCGACTGTTCCTGCGAGGCCGCCGAAATCTCCGCCATGATGTCGGTCACGCGCTGCACCGAGGCGACGATCTCGCCCATCGTGGCACCGGCCTTGTGCACCAGTGCCGACCCGTCGTTGACCTTGCCGACCGAGTCATCGATCAGGCCCTTGATCTCCTTCGCCGCGCCAGCCGAGCGCTGGGCCAGGGTGCGCACTTCGCTGGCGACCACCGCGAAACCGCGACCCTGCTCACCGGCACGCGCCGCTTCCACGGCCGCGTTCAGCGCGAGGATGTTGGTCTGGAAGGCGATGCCGTCGATGACCGAGATGATGTCGGCAATCTTCCGGGACGAGGCTTCGATCGCACTCATGGTGGTGACCACCTGGCTCACCACGTCACCGCCCTGCGAAGCCACGGTGTGCGCCCCGATGGCGAGCTGGTTGGCCTGGCGGGCATGTTCGGCATTCTGGCGCACGGTGGAGGTCAGTTCCTCCATCGACGCGGCGGTTTCTTCCAGGTTGGCCGCCTGCTGTTCGGTGCGGCGCGACAGGTCGCTGTTGCCGGTGGCGATTTCGCCGGCAGCCTGGTTGATGCTGCTGGCCGACTCCTGGATCTGGCCGACGATGCGGGTCAATTGCGTGACGGTCGCGTTGGCGTCATCGCGCATGGTGGCGAACACGCCCTCGAACCGGCCCTGCATGCGCGCGGTGAGGTCCCCCTCGGCGATGGCTGACAGCAGCGCGGACAGCTTGCCCAGGTTCTCGTCGCTGACCTGCATCATGGCGTTGAGGTTGGTGATCATCAGGCGGAAATCGTGATCGAACCGCGTGCTGTCGCCGCGCTGGCTGAAGTCGCCGGCCGCCGCGGCCGTTGCCAGCCGCTTGATCTCGGCATTGATGCTGCCCAGATTCTGTTTGACCGTGTCCACGGTGGCGGTGATGGTTGCCTTCTCGCCAGGGTAGCGCGCGATGTCGGCGCGCAGATCGCCGACCGCGTACGCCTTGACCACTTCCAGCACCGCCTCCATCGTCTGCACGTGGGCGCCCACCAGGGTGTTGGTCTCATGCACCATCAGCCCGTACTCGCCGGGGAAGGCGCTCTCGTCGATGCGGTAGCTGACCTCGCCGGCGTCATGGCGGCGGGCCATGTCGCGCTGGGCGGTGATGACCCCGTGCAGCTGGCTCTGCATGCGCGACATGGCCTCGAGCAGGCGGCCGGGCTCATCGTGGGCCTGCTCGCCGATGCGGCTGTCCAGCCTGCCGCGCGCGATGCTCTCGGCAACGGTGGTGGCCTGGCGCAGGGGCAGGGTGATGCGGTTGCCGATCAGCCAGCTCAGGGCCAGGACGATCAGAACCAGCGCGCCGCCGGCGGCGGTCATGATCGCGGTGAACACCAGTGCCTGCTGCTGCACGTCTTCCATGTACACGCCACTGCTGATGACCCACTGCCACGGGGCGTACATCCCGGCATAGGAGGACTTGTCGAACAGCCCTTCTTCACCGGCCTTGGCCCACTTGTAGGAGACCACGCCGCCGCCCAGGCGGGCCATGCCGACCATGTCGTAGAACAGGCGCACGCCGTCCTCGGAACGGAAGTCCTTCATGTCCTTGCCGATCAGGTCCTTGCGGAACGGATGCATCAGCACGCGGTACTGCGTGTCGTAGACGCTGTAGTAGTAGGCGTCGTTGTCGGCGCGCATGCGGTCCAGCGCCAGCAGCGCGGCCTCCTTGGCCGCCGCGTCGGTCAGCTCGCCGGTTTCGGCGAGGTGATGGTAGTGGTCCAGGATGCCGTAGGTCAGTTCGACCTGGATTTTCAGGCTGTCCTTGCGGGTGTCGGTCAGGTCCAGGTACTGCATGCGGGCGGCGATCACCGCCAGGGCGATGACGCCCACGGCGATCAGCGCCGTCAGCAGGTTGAGCTTGCGACGGACGGACAGGTTGGAGAAGTACTGGTTCCAGCGGCTGATCAAGGTCATGGGCATGGCATCGTTGGTCGGCGAACGTGTCGCGGCAATGCAGTTATCGGCCGCGAACCGCTGCGGTTGAGGTGTGCAGGCTGAGCGTATTCAGGTTGCAGGCGGATGGCGCGGACGCCGCAAAGGAAAAAGGCTCCGGTGCCTTCGCACCGGAGCCTTTCGCGGTTCAGTCGTTGACCGGCGCGACGCGCTTAGAACTCCTGCCAGTCGCCGTCGGCCAGTTCGGTGGCGACCGGCCGGTTCGGCGCACGGCGAGCCGGTGCCGGCGCCGGCGTCGAACGGATCGGGCGCGGTGCGGCAGCGACCGGGGCGGCGACCGGTGCCGGTGCCAGGTCGCGCTCGTCCAGCGTGAAGATCGACACGGCATCGCTGAGGTGGCCAGCCTGTTCTTCCATCGCCCGCGCGGCGGCGGTGGCTTCTTCCACCAGCGCGGCGTTCTGCTGGGTGGTTTCGTCCATCTGCACCACGGTCTGGTTGACCTGCTCGATGCCGGCCGACTGTTCCTGCGAGGCCGCCGAAATCTCCGCCATGATGTCGGTCACGCGCTGGACCGAGGCGACGATCTCGCCCATCGTGGCACCGGCCTTGTGCACGAGCGCCGACCCGTCGTTGACCTTGCCGACCGAGTCGTCGATCAGGCCCTTGATTTCCTTCGCCGCGCCGGCCGAGCGCTGGGCCAGGGTGCGCACTTCACTGGCGACCACCGCGAAACCGCGACCCTGCTCACCGGCACGCGCCGCTTCCACGGCCGCGTTCAGCGCGAGGATGTTGGTCTGGAAGGCGATGCCGTCGATGACCGAGATGATCTCGGCGATCTTCCTGGACGAGGTCTGGATCGCACTCATGGTGATGACCACCTGGCCGACCACCTCACCGCCCTGCGAGGCCACGGTGTGCGCGCCGATGGCGAGCTGGTTGGCCTGGCGGGCGTGCTCGGCGTTCTGGCGCACGGTGGAGGTCAGTTCCTCCATCGAGGCGGCGGTTTCTTCCAGGTTGGCCGCCTGCTGCTCGGTGCGGCGCGACAGGTCGCTGTTGCCGGTGGCGATTTCGCTCGCGGCCGAGCTGATGGCCTGGCTGGACTGTTTGATGCGGGTGACGATCCCGCTGAGCTGCTCGGCAGTGGCGTTGGCGTCGTCGCGCATGCGGGCGAACACGCCGTGGAAGTCGCCGTGCATGCGTGCGCTCAGGTCGCCCTGCGACAGGGCGGCAAGCAGGCCGGAGACCTGGTCGATGCTGCTCGCGTTGGCTTCGAGCAGGCCGTTGATCTGCTGGGCCAGCTGCAGGAAGAAGCCTTCCTTGCCGGCGTCATCGATGCGGCCGGACAGGTCGCCGGCGGCGGCCTGGGCGATGACGCGGGCCACCTCGGCTTCGACGGCGGCTTCCGGGGTGCGGTCGCGCCATTCGACCACGTGGCCGACGGTGTCGCCCTGCTCGTTGGCGATGGAGGAGACCACCTGCGCGAACTGGGCGTCGCCGAACTGCATCGGACGGCGGCTGACGCCATGCTCCTTGAGCTGGCTCAAGGTGCGCTGGTCCATCTCGTTGCCGTGTTCGAGCACGGTCACCGGCTTGCCGATCAGCGAGGTGGCGGCATCGAAGTCCGGCAGGTCCTTGCGGATTTCGTCCTGGTACCGGGTGAGCGTGTGCTGCAGGGCGCGGTTGGTATAGACGATGTTGAGGCTGTCGTCGGTCAGGTACACGCCGGTGGAGCTGTAATCCAGCGCAGTACGGATGCGCAGGTTCTCGCGGGCGATCGCCTGGTCGGTCTCGGTCCGCTCGCGCAGGTCGCGCTGCATGCGCTGCATGGCCTGCAGCAGGTCGCCCACTTCGTCCTTGCGGGTGAAATCGATGTGGCCGTCGAGCTTGCCGCCGGCCACGTCGTTGGCCACCGAGACGGCGCCGCGGACACTGCCCACCAGCGAGCGGGCGAACAGCCACACCAGCACCAGGCCCAGCGCCGCGCCGCCGAGCAGGGCGATCACGGTCAGGGTGGCGGAGGCGGCGTAGGTGGATTCGGCTTCTTCACGCGAGGCGCGGGCGAGGCGGTTGTCCTCGGCGATCAGCGCTTCGAGCGCGGCGGAGGCCTTGCGGTGTCTGGTGCGGGTCTCACCGACGAAGGTGTCGACCGCATCGTCCGGCAGGTCCAGTTCGAGCATCTCGGTGACCGAGTCATAGGACGCCAAGGCGGCGTTCCAATCCTTGGCAAAGGTGTCGAACAGCTGCTTCTGCTGCGGGTTGTCGATCAGCGCCGGGTACTTCTTGATCGAGGCGTCGATCTTGCCGCGCAGATCGGTGGCACGCGTCTTGGCCTCGGCCTTGACGTCGTCGCTGGCGCGGATCAGACCCTGATAGGCGGAGTTGCGATACTCACCGACCATGCCACGGATTTCGCCAGCCATGCGGATGCTTTCCATCCGGTGACCCGCCAGCTCGGTGGTGACGTTGTTGAGCGAATACAAGCCACGATAGGCCACGATGCCCTGGAGCAGCATCACCAGCAGGATGACACCGAAGGTGAGCATCAGCTTGGGCATCAGTTTGAGGTTGTTGATCCACGGCATGGGCGGTGCGGTCTCCGGTGGCAAACGCGTCCGGGCATCGTGCCCGGTTGCAGCGACCACGCCGGCCAGCGCCGGCGTGGCATGGCGTACAGCGAATTACTTGATGTTGGCGAGCTTCAGGCCGGCCGGCGAGCTGACTTCGATTTCAGCGCGCGAGGCATCGCGGGCGATCTTGCCGATCACGCACACGGTCTTGCCTTCCAGGGTTTCCAGCGGGAAGCTGAACTTGCTGCGGTTGGCGCCGGCGATGCGGGCCGAGAAGGTGTGGCGCGGGAAGGCGCCGCCCATGTACAGGAAGGTCGGCTGGCCTTCGGAGCCTTCGGCGTAACGTGCCTTTTCCACCTTGCCGCAGACCATGCCGTCCTTGCCGACTGCACGCGGGGCCATTTCCGGCGGGATCATTTCGGCCGTCTGCGCGAAGGCGGACGAGGCGGTGGTGGCGAGCACGGCAGCAGAAAACAGCGCAAACAGGGACTTCATCGGATGGTTCTCCGGAGGATGTGGACAAGTTGGCCCGGCCTTGGGGTGTCCAGCACAGCCGGGTCCTGATTCCAGCTATCGGCCACGCGCGCGGGAACTGAAGGGTCAATGTCGACCTTCGTCGCAGTGCGCGGCGGCCGCGGGTCTGTCATCAGGCGGCGACGTCGTCGAGGGTGGTTGCCTGGCCCATGTCGGCGCTGTCCAGCAGGGTCTCGATGTCGAGCAGGATCAGCATGCGATCGTCCTGGGTGCCGATCCCGGAGATGAAGCGGGTGTCCACGGCGGCGCCGAACTCCGGGGTCGGGCGGATCTGCTCGGCGCTCAGGGGGATGACGTCGGAGACGCTGTCCACGACGATGCCGACGACGCGGTCTTCGACGTTGAGCACGATCATCACGGTGAAGGCGTCATAGCGCGCGTTTTCCAGGCGCAGCTTGAGGCGCAGGTCGATGACCGGGACGATGGTGCCGCGCAGGTTGATCACGCCCTTGATGTAGTCCGGGGCATCCGGCACGCGGGTGACCGAGTCGTAGCCGCGGATTTCCTGCACCTTGAGGATGTCCACGCCGTAGTGCTCGGCGCCGAGGGTGAAGCTGAGGTACTCGCCACCGGAGCTGGCGGCGCTGCTGTTCTTGTCGTTCATGGAGGCAATCCTGGGTCGGGCGTGGCGGTCGAAAAACCGGGCGTCACGCTGGATATCGGCCTGGGACGGAACGACTTTAGCGGGGGCTGCCGCCGTTCAGCTTTCGCCGTTCCTGCGTGCCTTGCGCTGGCGGTCGATGCGGAAGATGTAGCGCTGGATCGCGCTGTCCGCGCCGCGCGGCAGTGCGTCGAAGCGCAGGCCGACGCGTTTCATCTCCACGCCGTTGGGCAGTTTCTGCGCGCGCATGTTGCAGGCCACCAGCGACACGTTGATGGGGCTGCTGTCGGGCAGCTCCAGGCGGCAGCCGTCGTAGCGCTTCTGCAGGCCGAACACCGGGCAGTCTTCGGCCACGGTGACGGCCAGGCCGCCACCGCTGATGTCCACCACGCGCATCGTCAGCGCTTCGCTGCGGTCGTCATCAACGGGCAGGACCAGCTTGGGCGAGTCGGTGATCGGCGTCTCCAGGCGGTACAGCTCGCGCCGCTGCAGGTGCACCAGTTCGGTCGGGAACGGGGCGCGGAAGCCGACGTGGCCTTCATTGTGGATGCGGACCAGGCCATCCAGGCGGAAGCGGACCATTACCCGTTCAAGCTGGCCGAAGCACAGCAGGTGATCGGCCGCCTCGGCGGCGCGGTTGGAGGTTTCCGAGGGACTGCCGTCGAGCAGCAGTTCGTCCTCGTCCTCGTCCAGTTCCAGTACCGCCGTGGGGAACGACTGGTCGCGGCCGTCGATGTGCGCATTGATCAGCGACCGCTGGTCGATGAGCGCCTGCAGCAGCTGGCGGATCTGCCGGGGGTTGCGGACCAGGTACTTGTCATCCGTACCCGGGTCGGGCGCGGCATGGGTTCCGTCGTGTGCGGGAAGGCTGCCTTCGGACATGGAATCTGCTGGGTTGGGCGGATGCCGGCATCACACGATCCCGGGGCTCAGTCCGTTTATCGGCATCAGATCACATTTATGTAGGGCGAATATCGACAGGGCTGGATCGGAACGACGACACCCCGCCGGGGCGGGGTGTCGGATCAGACGCGATGCGAGGATCGGTGCGGCGTCAGAACTCCTGCCACTCCGTGTCGTTGGCCAGTGCCGGCTCGCGGGCCGGCGCGCGGCGCGGTGGGGCAGCGGCCGGGCGCGGACGCGCGGCGCCGGCCGGGCGTGCCGGTGACGCAGCGACCACCGTCGGGCGTGCCACAGGCGCGGAGGCGGCCTGGCCGTCGAGCTTGAACAGCGCCACCGCATCGGTCAGATGGCCGGCCTGTTCTTCCATCGCCCGCGCGGCGGCGGTGGCTTCTTCCACCAGCGCGGCGTTCTGCTGGGTGGTTTCGTCCATCTGCACCACGGTCTGGTTGACCTGCTCGATGCCGGCGGACTGCTCCTGCGAGGCTGCCGAGATCTCCGCCATGATGTCGGTCACACGCTGCACCGAGGCGACGATTTCGCCCATCGTGGCGCCGGCCTGGTTGACCAGCTGCGAGCCCTCGGCGACTTTGCCGACCGACTCGTCGATCAGACCCTTGATCTCCTTGGCGGCGCTGGCCGAGCGTTGCGCCAGGGTGCGCACTTCGCTGGCGACCACGGCGAAACCGCGACCCTGCTCACCGGCACGCGCCGCTTCCACGGCCGCGTTGAGCGCCAGAATGTTGGTCTGGAAGGCGATGCCGTCGATGACCGTGATGATGTCGGCGATACGGCGCGAGGACGCGTCGATCTCGTGCATGGTACTGACCACCTGGCCGACCACGTCGCCGCCCTGCGAAGCCACGGTGTGCGCGCCGATGGCGAGCTGGTTGGCCTGGCGGGCGTGTTCGGCGTTCTGGCGCACGGTGGAGGTCAGTTCCTCCATCGAGGCGGCGGTTTCCTCCAGGTTGGCCGCCTGCTGCTCGGTACGGCGCGACAGGTCGTTGTTGCCCGACGCGATCTCGCCGGCTGCCGTGCTGATGCTGGACGAGGCCTGCTGGATGCGTCCGACGATCTGGGTCAGCTGGGCAACCGTGGCATTGGCATCGTCGCGCATGCTGGCGAAGACGCCGTGGAACTCGCCGTGCATGCGGGCGGTCAGGTCGCCGTTGGCGATGGACTGCAGCAGCTGCGACAACTGCGACAGATTGCCGTCGGCCACTTCCATCATCGTGTTCAGGTTGTCGATCATGACCCGGAAGTCGTGCTCGAAACGCAGGCTGTCGCCGCGCTGGCTGAAATCGCCGGCCGCCGCTGCCTGGGCCAGGGTCTGGATCTGGGTATTGATCGCCAGCAGGCTGGCCTTGGCCGCGTCCATCGATTCGTGCAGGATCGCGCGGCTGCCCGGCAGGCGGCGCGCATTCTGCGACAGGTCACCGGCGGCGTACTGGTTGAGGATGTCGATGGCGTCCTTGATGGCATCCAGGTGGTCGAACACCACGGTGTTGGTGCCGACGGCCAGCTCACCGTAGACGCCGGGGAAATCGACCGGCATGCGATGGGAGATGTCGGGACCGGCGTGCATCGCGGCCATCTGGCGGGTTTCGTCGGAGTAACGGCGCAGCATGGTGGTCATGTCGCTGGTGGCGGCCAGCATCTGGCCGGCTTCATCGGCACCGGTGGCGCGGATGGTGACGCTCAGGTCGCCGCGGGCCACCGATTTGATCGCATGCACCGCCTGCGACAGCGGACGGGTGATCGCCCGCGAGATCACCAGGGCCAGCGCGACGGCCACGAGCGACAGCAGCACCATGCAGGCAATGATGGCGATCACACTGGTGCGATGGACGGCATTGGCATTGGCGATCTTGCTTTCCATCAGGCTGTTGCTGAACGCACCCAGCTCCTTGAGGTCATCGAACAGGGTGCGTCGGGCGGGGCGCGACTTCTCGTCGGAGATCTGCCGCGCAAGCGCGCCGTCACCGGCGGCCACCGCGGCGCGGAGTTCGGCATTGGCGTGGAAGTAGGCGTCCACATCGGCGGACACTTTCCTGAACAGCGCCCGCTCACGGTCGCCGGCCGGCAGCGCGGCGTAGGCGGCGAGTTCATCGCGCACGATCTTGGCGGTGCTGTCCATCCGCGTGTTGTAGTCGGCGACCTTTTCGGGCTGGTCGAACATGCTGACCTGCGCCATTTCATAGGTGCGGAATTCGCCGAGCTGCGAGCGCACTTCACCCAGGTGCTGCACCGACGGGATGTCGTTGCCTGCCATTGCGGCCAACTGCGCATTGGCACCGTTGAGGCGGACCAGGGCGAACACGCCGAGAACGACGGTCATCAGGGTGGTGAGGGTGAATCCCACCGCCAGCTTGCGGGCGATGGGCAGATCGTGGAACCACTTCATGGTCGGAACTCCGGGCAGGGCGGGGTGCACAGCCGTGGGGTGCTGGGCGCAAGGGGCGTGGCGGAACGTGGGGTGGGGCGCGGGCGGTGTGACGACGGTGTCAACGCTCTTCCGGGATAACGGCGCTGTGCCGCCGCAACTTGAGTGTTGGATGTCACATTTTTTCGGCGCGCTGTGGGTATCGCAGTCGGTGCAGGCGCCAGCAACGGCGGGGAATCGGCGGCGCGGCTGGCGACGGCGCGTCTGTACGCCAACGTATCGATGCCAATCAACGTCACACTTCCAGGCGAGCAGAGAACGTCCTCCCGGAATGCGTTGTGCCGGCCAGCGGTCGCACCCCGCCCCGTCAGGACGCGGGCGGGCAACGTCGAGCGACGGACGCTGCCCGGCGCGTCAGAGAACGTGTGATGCCGGCCAGCGGCCGGCGCTCCGTGGGGCGATCACGGGGCGCGTGATGCCGTCGCCCCGGGCGCGAAGAACAAGAACGCCCCCGCGCGTGGCGGGGGCGTGCATTCACCGGTGATACGCGCGCGTTACGCCGCCTGCGGCATCCGCAGCGAGCGCACCAGGCCGCCGATATCCACGATCAGCGCGACGCGGCCGTCGCCCAGGATGGTGGCGCCGGAAACACCGCTGATCCGGCGGTAGTTGTTCTCGATGTTCTTGACCACCACCTGCTGCTGGCCGACCAGTTCGTCCACTTCCAGCGCGATCTTCTGGCCATCGCCTTCGACCACCACCACCAGCGAATCGTCCTTGGTGCGACCGCTGTAGCCGTAGTACTCGCTGAGGGAAAGGATCGGCAGGTACTCGCCGCGAACGCGCAGCACACGGCCTTCGCCGGCCATCGTGCGGACGTCCTCGGCCTGCGGCTGCAGGGCTTCGAGCACATAGGCCAGCGGCAGGATCAGGGTTTCGCCGGCCACCGACACGGTCATGCCGTCGAGGATGGCCAGGGTCAGCGGCAGGCGGATCAGCACGCGGGTGCCGTTGCCGGCCTGGCTTTCCAGCTGCACTTCGCCCCCCAGTGCCTGGATGTTGCGGCGGACCACGTCCATGCCCACGCCGCGCCCGGAAAGATCCGTGACGGCATCGGCGGTGGAGAAGCCGGGCTGGAAGATGAGGTCCCAGACCTGGGCGTCGGTGGGGTTGTCCGGCACGCTCAGGCCGCGTTCGACGGCCTTGGACAGAATCTTGTCGCGGTTCAGGCCGCGGCCGTCATCGCTGACTTCGATGACGATGTGCCCGCCCTGGTGCGAGGCGGCAAGGGTGATCGTACCGGTCTCGTCCTTGCCGGCGTCGCGGCGGACGTCGGGCATTTCCAGACCGTGATCGATCGAGTTGCGGACCAGGTGCACGAGCGGGTCGGCGATCTTTTCGATCAGGCCCTTGTCCAGTTCGGTGCCTTCGCCGATGGTGCGCAGGCGGACGTGCTTGCCCAGACGCGAGGACAGATCACGGACCAGGCGCGGGAAGCGGCGGAACACCGCGTCCACCGGCAGCATGCGCACCCCGATCACGGCTTCCTGCAGGTCACGGGTGTTGCGCTCGAGCAGGTCCAGACCGGCGAACAGCTGCTCGGCGTGGACCGGGTCCAGGGCGTGCGAGACCTGCTTGAGCATGGCCTGGGTGATGACCAGTTCGCCGACCAGGTTGATCAGGGCGTCGACTTTTTCCACGGCGACGCGGATCGAGGTTTCCGCTTCGTGCGCGGCGGCGGCCGGCGCTGCGGCAGCGGCGGCCACAGGTGCGGCTGCCGCTGCGGGGGCGGTGGCCGCTGCCGGTGCCGTCGGGGCGCTGGTGGCCAGACTCGGCGGCGCAGCCGGACGGATGTCCAGTTCGCAGTCGTCCACCACCCATGCGAAGGTGTCTTCGATTTTGCTGCGCGGGACCTTGCCCACCAGCCCGAGGTCCCAGGCCAGGTGGGCTTCGAGCGGATCGAGCTGCGCAAACCCGGGCAGGCGCTCCATGCGCGCGGCGACCTGCAGCGAGCCCAGGTGCTCCAGCTCGCGGATGATGCGCAGCGGATCATTGCCGCTCATGAACAGCGACGGCGCCGGTACGAAGCCGATCTGCCAGGCTTCCGGCGTATCGTCCACCGGCGCGGCGGCAACCGGGGCGGCAGTGGCCACGGCCTGTCCGGACAGCACAGCTTCCAGTCGCGCCTTGACGTTGGCCACCGCCTGCGGATCGGCGGGCTGGCCATGTTCGGCTTCGCGCAGCAGGGCCCGCAGGACGTCCACCGAGGACAGCATGGCGTCCACGGCGGCCGGTTCAAGTGCGCGCTTGCCGGCGCGCAGTTCATCCAGCAGCGTTTCCAGCACGTGGGTCAACCCGGCAATCGCGTCGAAGCCGAAGGTGCCTGCGCCGCCCTTGATCGAATGCGCGGCGCGGAACACGGAGTTGATGATCTCCGGGTCCTGCTGGCCTGATTCGAGTGCCAGCAGTCCGGCCTCCATCGCATCCAGCCCTTCGCGGCTTTCTTCGAAGAACGTGGCGTGGAAACGTTGCAGATCCATGCTCATGGTGCGTTGGGTCCGGTTGCGGGTAGGGGGAGGGCGGAAGCGAAGCGGGCTGAGGCTCAGCCGAGCACTTTCTGTACGGTGGCGACCAGCTGTTCGGGATTGAACGGCTTGACCAGCCAACCGGTGGCACCGGCGGCCTTGCCTTCGGACTTCTTGTCGGCGGCCGACTCGGTGGTCAGCATCAACATCGGCGTGAACTTGTAGTCGGCCAGCTGGCGCAGTTCGCGGATCAGCGAGATGCCGTCCATGTTGGGCATGTTGACGTCGGTGACCACCGCATTAAAGCGCTGACCCTTGGCCCGGCCGAGTGCGATCGCACCGTCTTCGGCTTCTTCGACGGTGAAGCCGGCCGAGGTGAGGGCGAATGAGACCATCTGGCGCATTGACGCCGAATCGTCCACCACCAAGATACGTGCGCTCATGCAGCGTTCTCCACAGATTTCAGGTTGTCATGGGGTGCATCCAGGCCCAGGGCCTGGGTGACGCCGAGCAGGCGCGCGGCGTCACGGAAGGTTGCAGTGCAACCGTCGAATCCGGTCGCATGGCCCGCCTGGCGGCGGGCGTCGACGAATGCGCACAGGACCTGCATTGCTGCGGTATGGATACGGCTGACTTCGCTGGCATCCAGCGTCAGTGCGCCAGCCTGGTCCACCAAAGGGGCCAGGCGGGATTTGAGCTCGGTGCTGGTCTCGATACCGAGATCACCACCCAGGGCCACAGTGCTCATCGTTGCTCCGGACAAACGGTTCCGAGGTTGATAACGGCCCCGTGAGGGGAACCTTTAGGCCCGGTGCGTCGGGCCTGCCGTCAGTTCAGCAGCTGCGTGGCATCGAGCAGGATCATCGGCTGGGCGGTGACGCGGGCGACGCCACGGAACAGGTCGTTGGAGATCTGGCAGATGCGGGCCGTGTCGGGGGGTTCGATCTGCGAGTCGGTGAGGTTGGCGACGTCTTCCACCGCCGAGACCCGCAGCCCCATCGTTTCGCCGTCTTCCTCGAGCACCACGATGCGGGTATTGGCATCGTTGGCGGCCGGGCCGCTGCCCAGGTGGATGCCCAGGTCCATCACGGGGACCACCTGGCCGCGCAGGTTCATGATGCCCAGCATCGCCGGCGCGGTGCCGCGCAACGGCAGCAGCGGCACGGGCAGCACCACTTCCTGCACCTTCAGCAGTTCCAGTGCATAGGCCTGGGTGCCACAGCGAAGGCGCAGCCAGCGCGAGGTGCGTTCGCTGGCGCGGCGGTTCTCGCGCGGGCTGGAGGCGGGGTCGCGTGCCTGCGCCTGCAGTTCCTCCCAGCTGTTGGGGCGGCCGCCGCGCGGCGCCGGCGGCGCGGCCGGGCGTGGCAGGGGCGTCGGCGTCGCGCGTGCGACCGGGGCCGGTACCGCAGATGGCGGCGGTGGCGGTGGGGTCGGCGTGGGCGCGGGAGCCGGTTCGGCTGCACGCGCGACCACGGCCGGCGGCGCGCTGTCGTGCAGGACCTCGTCGGGCAGGTCGTCCCAGCCCGGACGCGCGGCCGACTCGGGTGCAGGCGACATCACCGGTCCGAGCGCGGGATCGTTCATCAGCTCGTCGAGCAGCGCCAGGTTGGCCGGTGCGCCGGGCGAGGTGGGGGTGTCATGCGCGGGCGCGGCCTGGACCGGTCCGAGCGCGGGGTCGTTCATCAGCTCGTCGAGCAGCGCCAGGTTGGCCGGTGCCCCGGGCGCGGTGGGGGTGTCATGCGCGGGCGCGGCCTGGACCGGTCCGAGCGCGGGGTCGTTCATCAGCTCGTCGAGCAGTGCGAGGTTGGCCGGTGCGCCGGGCGAGGTGGGGGTGTCCTGCGCGGGTGCGGCCTGGACCGGTCCGAGCGCGGGATCGTTCATCAGCTCGTCGAGCAGTGCGAGGTTGGCCGGTGCGCCGGGCGCGGTGGGGGTCTCGAATGCGGCAGCGGTGGCCAGGACGTCGTCTTCCGCCTCGGGGCGTGCGAACTCGGCGCTGATCGCCTGCGCGACGCCGCCGGCATCGTCCTCCTCCACGGCGGGCGGAGCCGCTGCCGCCACGACGGGCGCGGTGGGGACGGCGTCGCCGAGCAGCTGCTCCAGATAGTCGTCGAGCACGCCGGTGGTACTCATGCCGCGCGCTCCATCTGCTGGGCGTCGTCGGCCAGGATCCATTCCAGCGCGCGGCGATAGGCGGCCAGGCCGCGGCCGGGGTAGTCGTCCGACTGCGACGGCACGGTCAGGCTGGCGGCGTTGCAGATGCGGGTATCCACGGGGATCGCATCTTCCCAGACACGCTGGCCGTGGCGTTCCTGCATCAGCTTGACGGTCTCGTGGCCGGCGCGGGTGCGGCGGTCGAACAGCGTCGGCAGGATCGACATCGGCAGCGTGCGGCGACGCGAGCGCTCGACCATCTCACCGGTCCGCACCATGCCGTCCAGGCCGTGCAGCGCCAGCGGTTCGGCCTGGGTGGGGATGATCAGGCGGTCGGCGGCGGCCAGCGCGTTGATCATCAGCAGGCCCAGCGTCGGGGCGCAGTCGAGCAGGATGTAGTCGTGCTGGCCGTGGTGCCGGGTCAGCGCCTGCTGCAACGCCAGCCCGAGCCCGGGCTGATTGGCGCTGCGGCGCTCCAGGGTGGCCAGCGCCGCCTGGGCGCAGACATGGTCCAGCCCCGGAATGGCGGTGGCATGGGCGAGCGCGGACAGCTCGGCCGGCGGGGTGGCGAACAGTTCCAGCACGCCCTGCGGCGGCGGATCGAGCGCCACACCGAACGCGCGGGTCAGCGAGGCGTGCGGATCCAGGTCGATCAGCAGCACACGGTGGCCGAGCGCGGCCAGGCCGCGACCGAGCGCGAGGGTGGTGGTGGTCTTGCCCACGCCGCCCTTCTGATTGGCAATGGCCCAGATACGCATGCGGTTCACTCCTTCATTGCAGGGGGGGCGGCGGCGCCGACGCGGCTGCCAGCCGGCACCGGTGGCAACTGCACCGGCGCGATGGGGGAAACGGTGGAGCGGGAGGGCGCGGCAGCGGTGGCCGGTGCGGCGCGTTCGGTATCGGCGGTGAGCTGCGGGCCGATCGGGTCCACGCCCTGGGAGGTGTCGGCCAGGATGATCACCATCACCCGGCGATTGCGGTTGCGCCCTTCGGCGCTGGCGTTGTCTTCGCGTGGACGGAACTGGCCATAGCCGACCATCGCCAGCCGCGAGGGCTGCAGGCCCTGGTCGGCAAACAGATGCACCACGCTGGCGGCGCGCGCGGCCGAGAGTTCCCAGTTGGACGGGAACAGCGCGGTGGCGATCGGCACATTGTCGGTGTGGCCTTCCACGCGCACCCCGTTGGGTGCGTCATGCAGCACCTTGGCCAGGCTGGACAGCGTGTCGCGTGCATGCACGTCCAGCGTGGCCGAGCCGGTGGTGAACAGGATGTCGCTGTTGATCTCCACTTCGATCCACAGTTCGGTGCGGCGCACGGTGATCATGCCGCGCTCGATTAGCGGCGCCAGCGTGGCGGTGAGACGGTCGGCGATGCCGTTGAGCTGGCGCTCGGCCCGCTTGAGCTGCTCCTGGTTGTGCACCGAGACCGGCATGCGCATCTGCGAGGCCATCGCCGGCAGCAGCGTGGGGTCGTTGGACGGCGCCGGTGCGGACGGGCCGATCCTGGTCCCCGATTTGATCACCGACGGACTGTCCCAGCCGCCGCCCTGGACCTGCTGGTTGCCCACCTGCACCGGGTTGATGGTGCGCGGCGCGCCCCCGAAGGCGGTGGTCAGGGCATCGGCCATGACCCGGTACTTGCCCTCGTTGATCGAGGAGATGGCGTACATCACCACGAAGAAAGCCAGCAGCAGCGTCATCAGATCGGCATAGGGGATCGCCCAGGCCTCGTGGTTGGCATGCTCTTCGTGGTGCTTGCGACGGGCCATGTCAGTGCAGGAAGCCGGACAGGTTGGTTTCGATGTTGCGCGGGTTTTCGCCCTGCGCGATCGAGATCAGGCCTTCGATGATCATCTCGCGGTCGCGGCTGTTGTGGTGGATCACGCTCTTGAGCTTGGCCGACACCGGCAGGAACAGCAGGTTCGCCGAGGCGATGCCGTAGATGGTGGCGGTGAACGCCGCAGCGATGCCGTGGCCCAGCTTGCTGGGGTCGGCAAGATTCTTCATCACCGCGATCAGGCCCAGTACGGCGCCGATGATGCCCAGGGTGGGCGCGTAGATGCCCATGCCCTCGAACACCTTGGAGGCGGCCAGGTCCTGGCTCTCCTGGCTGCCCAGTTCGATTTCCATCATGTGGCGGATGGTTTCCGGCTCCACGCCGTCCACCAGCAGCTGCAGCCCCTTGCGCAGAAACGGATCGTCCTGGGCTTCAACCTGGGCTTCCAGGCCCAGCAGGCCCTGGCGGCGGGCAATGTTGCTCCACTCGACGATCTGCTGGATGAGTTCGCGGCGGTCGCTGCTCGGCGGGCGCACGACCCAGCGCACGATCTTGAAGGCATGCTTGAACACGGCCGGCGAGGTGTGCAGCAGGATCGCGGCGAGGGTGCCCACGATCACGATCACAAAGGCGGCCGGCGACCACAGCGAGGCCAGCCCCGCGCCTTTGAGGATGCTGCCGCCGACCAGTGAGGCCAGGGCGAGAAAAAGTCCAATGAGGCTGAGTCTATCCATGAGTCCGGTATCGGCTTGTGTGAATGGGACTTGAGACGCCGACGGAACAGGGTGATGCGGCGGTCACACTTTTGGAGGGGGAAAGCCGCCGGGCAGCACCCGGCGCTACCGGTGGTCAGCGCAGGCCGTCCACGTCGAGGATCAGCGACATGCGGCCGTCACCGATCAGGGTGGCCCCGGCGTAGCCGCGCAGACCGCGCAATGCCTTGGGCAGCGGCTTGATCACCACTTCCTCGCGGCCCCGCACCTGGTCCACCACCAGCCCGAAGCGGGCTTCACCGGCCTGCAGAACAACGATGGTGAGCAGGGGCGAGGGAACCGGGTCGACCTCCAGCCAATGGCGCAGGTCCACCAGTGGCAGGGTATGCGACTTGCGATCCAGCACCGCGCGGCCGTCGAACCAGCCCAGCGAGGTGTTCGGGGCGTGCAGCACCTCCATCACGCGTGCCAGTGGCAGCGCGTAGACGTCCTCGCCGGCCTGCACCAGCAGGGTGGGCAGGATCGCCAGGGTCAGCGGCACGCGGATCATGAAGCGGCTGCCGCGCCCAAGCTCGGACTGGATCTGGATCTGGCCGCTCAGCTCGCGGATGCGCGACTGGACCACGTCCATGCCGACGCCGCGGCCGGAGATGTCGGTGACCTGCTGCTTGGTGGAGAAGCCTGGCAGGAACACCAGGTGCAGGCATTCCTCGCTGGTCAGGCGGGCGGCCGCTTCGGGGTCGATCAGCCCCTTTTCACGGGCCTTGGCGCGCAGGCGCTCGGGATCGATACCGGCACCGTCGTCCTGCACTTCGATGCTGACGTAGTCGCCTTCCTGCTGGGCCGACAGCCGGACGTGGCCGCCGCGCGGCTTGCCCTGCGCTTCGCGCAGGTCGGGCATTTCCACGCCGTGGTCGATCGCATTCCGTACCAGATGCACCAGGGGGTCGGCCAGGGCCTCCACCAGGTTGCGGTCCAGTTCGGTCTCGGCACCGACCAGTTCCAGGTCCACTTCCTTCTTGAGCGAGCGGGCAACGTCGCGGGCCACCTTGGGGAAGCGCGAGAACACCTTGCCCACCGGCTGCATGCGGGTGCGCATCACCGCCGACTGCAGGCGCGCGGTGGCGATGTCCAGGGTGGAGACGGCGCGGTCCAGCTCTTCATCGTGCAGGCGGGCGCGCAGGGTCTTGAGACGGTTGCGCGAGAGCACCAGTTCGCCGATCAGGTTGACGATGGCATCCAGGCGCTTGGTGTCCACGCGCACCGTATGCTCGGCTTCGGCGACCGGCTTGTTGGCGGCTGGCTTCGCGGCGGCGGGGGCCGGGGCGGCGGGTGCACGCGGGGCCGGTGCGGCGACGGCGGCCACGGGCTGGGCACCGGGGGCGGCGCCGCCATGCAGCTGGTCGAGCAGTGCTTCGAACTCGTCTTCGCCGATCAGGCCATCGGCGGCCTTGGCCACCGCCGTCGGCGCCGCGCCGCCATGCAGCTGGTCCAGCAGGGCCTCGAACTCGTCCTCGGTGATCAGCTCACCATTGCCCGCCGGGGCCGCCACCGGTGCGGGCGTGGCCGGGCCGTTTACATCGAACTGGGCGATCAGCTCCGGCGGGGCGTACCCCGGCTCGGTGCCGGCCGAGACCGAGTCCAGCATCGACTGCAGGTAGTCCAGCGACTGCTGGCCGGCGTCGAAGTGGTGCGCCTGCAGGGTGGCCTGGCCGGAACGGGCCATGCCGAGGGTCTCCTCGGCGGCGTGGCACAGCTCCACCATCGCCTGGATGCCGAGAAAGCCGGCACCGCCCTTGAGGGTGTGGAAGCCGCGGAACACGGCGTTGAGCTGATCCGTATCCTGGGGCGACTGCTCCAGCGACACCAGCTGTTCGCCGAGGCGATCCAGGATCTCCTGGGCCTCGAGAATGAAATCGGCGGCAATGTCGTCCGGAACAGCACTCATCGTCTTACAACCCCAAATCGGAGAGCAGGTCGTCAGCGTCGACCTGGGAAACCTGGTGGCGGTCCAGGCCCGTGACGGCCGGGCCGGCCAGGCCGGTGTCGCGCCGGCGCGCGTCGTCTTCCTGCGGCGGCAGGCCGAGCGCGCCGAAGCCTTCGTGCACGCGGCGCACGATGCCGACCACGCGGCGGATGATCTGCCCGGTCAGATCCTGGTAACTCTGGGTCAGGGCGATCTCGGTGAGGTTGTGGCGGATGCGGTCCAGCTGCAGGTCCTGGTCCGGGCTGAGCCCGTTGGCGCGCAGTTGTTCGGTCAACGCGCGGCATTCTTCGGCCAGGTCCAGGGTGCGGTGGGTGGCCTGTTCGGTCATCGCCACCACGTGGTCCAGGCGCGCGCAGGCGTCGTCCAGTTCGCCGGCTTCGCTGGGCAGGCTGGGCAGTTCGCCCAGTGCCTGGCCGAGCTCGCGGGCGAGCCGGTTCAGGCCGGCCATCATCGGCTGCGTGCGCAGGGCCGCCAGCGCGTCGATTTCCCGGCGCCAGCCGGCCTCGTCGCCGCCTTCCAGCGCGGCCAGGGCGTCCTGCAGGCGCTGCACCAGCGCCGATTTGTCGCTGAGGGTTTCCATCAGGCGCTCGCTGCCAGGCGTTCGAAGATCTTGCCGAGCTTCTCTTCCAGCGTCTGTGCGGTGAACGGCTTGATGATGTAGCCGTTGACGCCGGACTGGGCCGCTTCGATGATCTGCTCGCGCTTGGCTTCAGCCGTCACCATCAGCACCGGCAGGGTTTTCAGCTTGGCGTCGGCACGGATCGCCTTGAGCAGGTCGATGCCGGTCATCACCGGCATGTTCCAGTCGGTGACCACGAAGTCGAACGGCTGGCTCTGCAACAGTGCCAGCGCGGCATGCCCGTCCTCGGCTTCGGCCGTATTGGTGAAGCCCAGATCGCCCAGCAGATTCTTGACGATACGACGCATGGTCGAAAAATCGTCGACGATCAGGATACGCATGTTCTTGTTCAAAGCACTTTCCTCGATTTCAAGGGTTTTCGAGGCCGGCGTCGGCCGCCTCGAAGATCTTCAGTCGGCCGCGCAGGCGCAATACCGCCTGGCCGTGGATCTGGCACACCCGGGATTCACTCACCCCGAGCACCGCGCCGATTTCTTTCAGGTTCAATTCCTGTTCGTAGTACAGCGACAGCACCAGTTGTTCGCGCTCGGGGAGCAGGCCGATCGCATTGCCCAGCTCACGGCCGAACTCGCCGCGCTCCAGGACCTGCTGCGGGGTCGGGCCGCCCTGGGCGACGGTATCCAGCTCGCCCTGGTCCTCGATCCGCGATTCCAGGCTCAGTACCTGGCCGCGTGCGGCGTCTTCCATCAGTCGCAGGTATTCCGGCAGCGGCATGTCCATCGCGTTGGCCACTTCGGTGGCGCTGGCGGCACGGCCGGTGCTCTGCTCCAGGCGGCGGATGGTGGCGGCCGCATCGCGTGCACGGCGGTGCACCGATCGCGGCACCCAGTCGCCACGACGGATCTCATCGATCATCGACCCGCGGATGCGGATCGACGCGTAGGTCTCGAACGAGGCGCCCTGGTCGGCGTCGTAGCTGCGCGAGGCCTCGATCAGGCCCATCATGCCGGCCTGGATCAGGTCATCCACTTCCACGCTCGCCGGCAGGCGCGCGGCCAGGTGGTGGGCGATGCGCCGCACCAGGTCCGAATGCTGGGCGATGCACTCGTTGGCGGCGGTACGTTGGACCTCTTTGTACTGTGCGGCGCCTTTCATGCGGCCACCCCGCGTTGTTTGAGGATGCGTTCCAGGAAGAACTCGACGCCGCCGCGCGGCTCGGTCGGGGCCTGCCAGCGGGCGGTCCGGCGGGCGATCTCGGTGATCGCCAGCGCCGACGGACTGGACGGGTAGGCCTTGACCACCGGCTGCTGGCGCTGCACCGACAGACGCAGCCAGTCGTCCTGCGGAACGCAGCCGAGGTAGTTGAGCGACACGTCGGCGAGGAACTTCTCGCAGACCCGGGTCAGCTTCTCGTAGAGCACGCGGCCTTCGTTGGGGTCGCGCACCATGTTGGCCACCACCTGGATGCGGTCCACGCCGCGCTCGCGGGAGAGCACCTTGATCAGTGCGTAGGCGTCGGTGATCGAGGCCGGCTCGTCACAGACCACCACCACGGTGTCCTGTGCGGCCTGGCAGAAGGTGAGCACGCCATCGGTGATGCCGGCGGCGGTGTCCACCACCATGATGTCCAGCTCGCGCTCCAGCTCGGAGAACACGTTGACCAGGCCCACGTGTTCGGCCGGCTGCAGTTCGGCCATGTGGCGGCGACCGGACGCGGCCGGCACCACCAGCACGCCGCCCGGGCCCTCCATGATCACTTCCTCCAGCGTGCAGCGCCCGGCGACGAGGTCGGCCAGGGTCACCTTCGGCTGCAGGCCGAGGATCACATCGATGTTGGCCAGGCCGAGGTCGGCGTCCAGCAGCAGCGTGCGTTTGCCCATGTCCGCGAGCGCTACGGCCAGGTTGGCCGAAACGTTCGTCTTGCCCACGCCGCCCTTGCCGCCGGTGACGGCGATGGTGCGGACAGGGCCCAGCGGTTGGCTGCGGGTAGCCGACAACGGGAAGGTCTTGGTCAGCTTGGCGTACTCACGCGACGGCATGGTTGAACTCCGGGTTGCAGGGCATATCGGCCGCGCGGCGCAAATCTTCAAGGCGAAGGACGAGATTGGCCGCACTGGCGCGGTGCAGGTCCTCCGGGACGTCCTGGCCGTCGGTCACCCAGGTGATCGGCAGGCAGTGGTCTACCGCCACGGACAGGGCGGTGCCGAAGCGGCCGGTCTCGTCCAGCTTGCTCAGCACCACGCCCTGCGGGTTGGCAGCGCTGAAGCGGCGGACCACTTCGTCCATGTCGCCGAAGCTGGTGTTGGCCGGCAGCACCAGCAGGGTGCGGATGCGGTCGGCGGCCCGCAGCCACTGCAGCTGGGCGGCGAGGGCACGGTCGCGCGGACCAAGGCCGGCGGTGTCGATCAGAACCAGCTTGTAGTCCTGCAGACGCTCCAGCAGCTGGCTCAGATCGGTGCCGCTGTTGGCTTCATGCACGGCGATGCCAAGCTGACGGCCAAACCCGTAGAGCTGCTCGCGGGCGCCGATGCGGCCGGTGTCGGTGGTGACCAGGGCCACGTCGCGTGCGGCGTGCTTCTCGGCGAAGCGCGAGGCCAGCTTTGCAATGGTGGTGGTTTTGCCGGCACCGGTCGGGCCGACCAGGGCGATCACACCACCGGCGTCAAGCGGATCGACCGGGGCGATCGGCAGCTTCTTGGACAGCAGGCCCAGCATCAGCCCGCGGCCGCGATGGGCTTCGGTATCCAGCGGGATCTGCAGGGCCACGTCGCGGCTGATGCCGGCATCGAAGCCGTACTCCTCCATCAGGTCCAACGCGGCCGCTCGGACCGGCGAGCCACGCAGACGCTCGTCGGTGAAGCGATGCATTTCGCGCTCGATCACATGGCGCATGCCGGCCACTTCGTGACGCAGCTGGCGGATTTCCTCGTCGTCCCGGGGCACCACGGTCAGTTCCGGTGCGGGGCGCGCAACCGCATCGGCCGCGATGTCGGCTGCAGCAGCGGCGACCGCGACCGGCAGTGCCGGCGGTTGCGCCACCGGCACGGGGTCCAGGACCGCCGACACCGGCGCGGCCACGGCGGCGACCGGCAGCGGCGGCATCGTCACCGGCGCCTGGGCCGGCGGTGCATACATCTGGATGTGCGGGGCATCGTCCATCGGCGGGTCGATCACGAAGCGCGCGCGGTTGATCGGCGCGGCGGCCGGTGTGGCCGGGGCCGCGATCGGCGCGGGCGCAGCAGCGGCCGCCTGTTCGACATTGAACGGCGCGAAGATCTGCTCCGGCAGCGACGGTTCATTGACGGGGGTGGCCACACTGGCCCGCGACAGCGTGGCGGCAAAGCCGGCGCTGCCCGGCGGGGGCACGTTTTCGTTGGCGGTATCCAGCGTGCGGCCGGTGGCGCCAACGGCCGCGCGCGCCAGGGCGGCCACGGCCGAGGTGGTGGCCGCGACCGGTTCGGGGGCGACGACCGGGGCCTTGCGGCGCGTGACGGCGGCGATCACCGCATCGGCGGCGCTGCGCGGGCGCGGCACCGGCGGCGGCGCGACATCCTTGCGCGAGGCTTCCAGGGCGCGCTGCACGGCGCCTTCGTCATAGTTGGCCGCAGCCACGATCTCCACGCCTTCCTCGATCCGGCGGTTGGACAGGATCACCGCGTCAGGACCGTGTTCCTTGCGCACCAGGTTCATGGCCGAGCGCATATCGGAGGCGACGAAGCGTTTGATTTTCATGCTGTGGTACCGGGACTGGGGCGGCGGGGTGGTGGAAGGGAAGCGCTGGTTGTCGGTGGTCTGCACGGTCCGGGTTTCCCTCTGTGTCCTGCTGCGGTGATGTCAAAAGTGGGGGTGTCTGTTTTCTGGCGCGTTGCCGTCGGAGTACCGGCTCAACTGATCGTGCCGACCAGCTTCAACCGTTTGTCCTCCGGCACCTCGCTGTAGGCCAGTACCGACAGCGAGGGGACGCTGTGGCGTACCAGCCGTGCCAGCGCGGCACGTACCGGGCCGGGTACCAGCACAACCGCCGGCTCGTTCTTCGCTTCCTGCTTGCCGACACAGTCGGCCAGGCTCTGGTGCAGTCGCTCGGCGAGTCCGGGTTCCAGCGCGGCGCCGTTGCCCTGCGTGGACTCCTGCAAGACGCGTTCCAGTTGCGGGTTGAGGGTGAACACCGGCAGCTCCGCCGACATGCCGGCGATCTCCTGCACGATGAAGCGGCCCAGCGCGTTGCGCACGGCGGCGGTCAGCACCGACGGGTCCTGGCTGTTGGGCGCGTTCTCCACCAGCGCTTCGACGATCTTGCGCAGCTGGCGGATCGGAATGCGCTCGATCAGCAGGTTCTGCAGCACCCGCACCACCGCCGACAGCGGCAGCGACTTGGGCGTGAGGTCCTCCACCAGCTTGGGGGCGCTCTTGCCGAGGTTGGCCAGCAGCTGCTGCACTTCCTCGTGGCCCAGCAGTTCCGGGGCGTGCTCGCGGATCAGGTGCGACAGGTGGGTCGCCACCACGGTGGCGGGGTCGACCACGGTGTAGCCCATCGACTCGGCATGGGCGCGCTGATGCGGCTGGATCCAGGTGGCGTCCAGGCCGAACGCGGGGTCCTTGCCGGCGATGCCGTCCAGCGCGCCGAGCGCGCTGCCCGGGTCCAGGGCGAGCTCGCGGTCCGGGTGGATTTCCGCCGTCGCTACCGGCACGCCGTGGATGAGCAGGCGGTAGCCGGTGGCCGGCAGCTCCAGGTTGTCGCGGATGTGGACCGAAGGGATCAGGAAGCCGATGTCATGGGTGAGTTTGCGGCGCACGCCCTTGATCCGTGCCATCAGCTCGCCGCCCTGGTTCTTGTCCACCAGCGGGATCAGCCGGTAGCCCACTTCCAGGCCCAGCGGATCGACCGGACGCAGTTCATCCCAGGTCAGCTCGGCGGTGGGCGAGGGCGTGGCGCCGGGCAGGCCCGGTGCATCGGGGCGGCCGGCGCTTGCGGTTTCAGCGGCGCGGGCAGCCGCGGAGCTTTTCTTCCAGAGCTTCCAGGCGATGAAGCCGAGGATGGCGGCCAGCGTCAAGAAGGCGACGTTGGGCATTCCCGGGACCAGCCCGACCACGCCGAGGATGGCCGCGGCGATGGTGAGCGCGCGATGCTGGCCGAACACCTGGCCCATCATCGCCTGGCTCATGTCCTGCGACCGCGAGGCGCGGGTGACCAGCATCGCCACCGCCGAGGACACCAGCAGTGCCGGCAGCTGCGCCACCAGGCCGTCGCCGATGGACAGCAGCGTGTAGGTGGCCGCGGATTCGCCAAATGGCATGCCGTGCTGCAACACGCCTACGGCCAGGCCGCCGAGCATGTTGATGAACAGGATCAGGATGCCGGCGATGGCGTCGCCGCGGATGAACTTGCTGGCGCCGTCCATCGCACCGTAGAAGTCGGCTTCCTCACGGACTTCCTCACGACGGGCCTTGGCCTCCTCACGCGTCAGCAAACCGGCGTTGAGGTCGGCGTCGATGGCCATCTGCTTGCCGGGCATGGCATCGAGGATGAAGCGCGCGGTCACTTCCGAGACGCGTCCGGCGCCCTTGGTGATCACCACGAAATTGATGATGGTCAGGATCGCGAACACCACGATGCCCACCGCGTAGTTGCCGCCGATCACGAACTCGCCGAACGCGGCGATCACCTTGCCGGCCGCCTCGTGGCCGTTCTGGCCATTGAGCAGGATCACGCGGGTGGAGGCCACGTTCAGCGCCAGGCGCAGCATGGTGGTGATCAGCAGCACGATCGGGAAGATGGTGAAGTCGAGCGGCCGCTTCACATAGACCACCGCCAGCAGCACCATCAGCGAGATGGCGATGTTGAAGGTGAACAGGGCATCCAGGACCGGCGGTGCCAGCGGCACCACCACCATTGCCAGCAACGCCAGCACGATCAGCGGGGCACCAAGCCCGTGGCGGATCATATCCAGCGCCTTGCGCACGTTCATTCCTGCAGGCTGGGCGCTCACGGGCGGGCTCCATTGGTGAATTCTTCAATGTCGATGCGCGGCGAGGCCGGCATCGGGCCGGAACGCCAGCTGCGCAGCTGGTAGACGTAGGACAGGACCTGGGCGACGGCCGAATACAATCTCACGGGGATTTCCTTGCCGAGTTGGCCTTCCCGATACAAGGCGCGTGCCAAAGGCGGCGCGGAGACAATGGCGACCTTGTTGCCGTCGGCCACTTCGCGGATGCGCAAGGCGGTTTCATCCACCCCCAGGGCCACCACGGTGGGGGCGCCCATCCTGCCGCCGTCGTACTTCAGGGCCACGGCGTAGTGGGTCGGGTTGACCACCACCACGTCAGCGGTAGGCACCGCTTCCATCATCCGTCGGTTGGACATCTGCTGCTGCAGCTGGCGGATGCGGCCCTTTACCTCGGGGCTGCCCTCGCTCTCCTTCATTTCCCGGCGCAGCTCTTCCCGGGTCATCTTCAGCTTGCGCATCCAGTTCCAGCGCTGGTATGGCGCATCTATCGCCGCGAGCAGCAGCATCGCGCCGCCGGTGGCCAGCATCAGCTTCAGGGTAAAGCCAAGCCCATGCACCATCGCCGCTTCCAGCGGCTGGTGGAGCAGGGCGCGCAACGGCTGGATACCCCCCCAGACCACCAGTCCGGCCGCCGTGCCGACAAACGCGATGCGCAGCAGCGACTTGGTGAACTCGGCGATCGCCTCGGGGCCGTACAGGCGCTTCATCCCGGCCATCGGGCTGAGCCGCTTCACATCGGGCATCAGGGATTTGTTGGACCAGCGCAGGCCGCCCATCACCACCGGTGACAGGAAGCTGGCCAGCAGGCACACCACCACCAGCGGCCACAGCGCCAGCAGCAGCTGGGCCAGGCTCTCGCCGAAATGGCCGAACAGGGCCATCGGGTTCTGGCGGAGACCGGGTTCGGGGCTCAGCGCCTGCTTCATCCAGGCCTGCGCGTTGCGTGAAATGCTGCCGGAGAAGGCCATGAGCGCCAGTACACCGGCGCCGAACACCGCTGCCGTGGCCAGCTCGCGCGAGCGCGGGATGTTGCCCTGCTCGCGGGCGTCGCGCAGCCGTTTCTCGGTCGGTTGTTCGGTTTTTTCGCCGGCTTGTTCGTTCTCGGACATCGGGGCACGACACGGGGGAGGATTCCTCCAAGTGCGTGCAAGATCCGTTCCGTTTCGTTTCGACGCCGGCCAGGGCGGGGGCAGGCCGCGGGGCAGGGCAGTCGCGACATCCGGCGGGGCAGGCCGCCTGCCCGCCATCGCCCGTGTCACAGGGGAGCATCGGGCGCGCCGGCAGATTCGGTCGATTCCGATGGCGACGCCGGCGCTGCGCGGGGGACAGTCCTGGCCCCAGGGAAGGCACAGGAGAGGGCCATGCGCAGATACTGGATCGTTGTTGGTGACACCACCAGCAGGTGCGGCCGGGTGATCACCGGCTCGCCGTTCACCGATATCGAGGGCGCTGCAGTGGCGCGCGTGGGCGACTACGCCACCTGTCCGCTGCACGGGGGCGCGTTCGCCATCGTCGGTGGAGATCCGACCCTGCGCGTGGATGGCCAGCCTGTCGCGCTGGACGGGGATCTGCTTGCGTGTGGCTGCCATCTGCGCTCGACCGTGCAGCGTTTGGTGTACGTGGAGGCGGCGCCCGCGCCGGCGAAGGAAGACGTCGCGGGACCGGCAGTTGTCTGCGCGCCGGCAGCCGCGTCCAGTGCGCCGCCGGTCTGTCTGGAGTGCCTGATGGACGCCGCACGGTCCGGCACGCCGATGGTGCGCCTGGAATGAGTGCGTTGCAGGACTACGCCCTGGTTGACTGTGCCGCGTCACCCGGGCGCATCGGCGACCTGCGCCACCACGTCGCCAGTGCGGGGGTGGTCGCGCGATGCCTGTTCGCCGGCCGTCCCGAGGCCATCCATGCCGACGCGGCGCCCTGGCTGGTGGCGCTGCCGCGGGGCGCGCTCCAGCAGCCGGTGGAACGCTGGCGGGTGACGCTGGGCGGCACGGCGGCCGGCGTCACCCGGGTCTGGGCGGCGGGCGGGTTCGACGCGCTGTTCAACCACCTGCAGGCGTGCCTCGAACTGCGCCTCCCGGATGGCCAGCGTGCGTTGATGCGCGTCTACTGCCCGCGTGCTTGGCGGCGCTATGGAGACGTGTTGACCCCGGCTCAGCAGCGCGACCTGCTCGGCCCCGTGCGAGTGTGGGAGACGACCCTGCAGGGGCGCCCCGTCACGGTGCGGGCGGACCCGGAAACCGAACCGTCGGGCACCGGCCCGCTGCAGCTCTCTGCAGGACAGTACGCCTCGCTGAGCCTGCCCGATGCAGCGGACTGGGCGCCCGCGATGGCGGCCGAAGTCCGCCACGATTACCCTGACGCCACGTTCGCTGTCGCCGACGATGCATTGCGGGCGACCGTGCACGACAGCTACCGGCACGCGGTGCGTGCACTGCGCATCACCCATCTGCCCACGCTGGTGCGCTGGGTGAAAGCGGACGTGGCCTGGGCACGCACGCTGCGCGACCACGCCGTGACCGGCGTGTGGTTCAACAGCACCGACCAGCCCAACGTGACGGCTGCCGACCTGCTCGCGTTGCTTGCCTCGCCACACCTGTCCCACCGAAAGGAGCGTTGATGGGTGCACTTCCCTTGCCCCTGCCACTTCCGCCGCCGCCCCCGGCTCATCCCGGCGGCTGGGACCCGACCCGCGAGGTGCCCACCGGGCCGAGCATCGGCCAGGTCTGGGCGGACATCCAGCGCGCCTTGGGTATCGGTACCGATACCGTGGTGGAGCCGTCGGTGCAGGCGCGCGATACCGACTGCGCGCAGACCAGCAATCAGAACGCCTGCACGACGTGCAAGCTGGCGCAGGGCTATCTGACGCCGGCCAACTACACCATTCCGTACAGGCAGTTCCGTGATTTCGATTACCAGCGACGTATCGCCAACCTGTACGCGGCGCCGGAGCACTTCGACTACACCTACGGCGGAACGGCACTGGACCGGATGCTGGCCAGAGTGCCCAAGTCCATGACCGAAATTACGATCACCGAATGGCGGCACGGCGCGATCCGGTTTGATGGATTCTGGCGTTCGCGGTGCACGGTGGTTGAGGCGAAGGGGCACTACCAGCAGTTCTTTGAGAGTGACGGAGAACTGCAAGGCTGGGCCAGATTCAGGTCGCCGAATGTAGTTGAAAGCTGGATGCGTCAATTGAGCGCCCAGTCGCTGCATGTCCATCGACAAGGTGCTCCCGCAAAGCTGGAGTGGCATTTTCTGCAGCGCCTTTGCTATGAAGCAGCCTCCAAGGCATTTGGACCGTTGTCATCCGCTTGCCGGTACTCCCCATGACGATGAGAAGTGTGCTCGTCGAGGCCATTCTCCCCGAACGTTCGATGACGTCCGAGGCTGTGCATGATTGCCTCGTGCGTATGCTCGAAAAGCTGCAGGGCGTGTTTCCGCCCCCGTCAGCGTGGGTCTCCCTGCCTCGAGCGCCGGATCGCGGTCTGATGCCACTTTCCAATCCGCGCGGGTTCATGGAGAGGATGCAGCGCTACGCAGACGCCGATCGCGTTGACTACGGCACATTGCCCAGCACGGTCGAGGGTGTCATCACGACAGCACACACCCCCGCTGCATGGTTGTCCCCCGGCCGTGTGGAGATTGCGCTCAGGCCCTGGTTTGGCGTCTGTACGATCTCCCTGTATCAGCCTGTGGAAGCGTTCGGACGTGATGGCACGCTGCAGATGGTGCGCAGCGTCGTGGCGGCACTTGCAGAGGTGTTGGATGTCCTTCACATTGCTACCGACGTGACATGCGCTCTCCCTGATGGAGAGGGTTTCGACACTTACGTCCAGCACCACCGCCTGTTTCCCCATCGCCGCTGGCTAGGCTGGATGGGGTTCGTCCCCGAACTGGTTCCGCACCGGTACATCCCTGAAGCTGCCTCGGTCCATGTGGTGAAAGGCTGCGGCACGATCATCGTGTCCGTAGAGGGCTGTCTGGACCTGCGCAACAAGGCGCACCTGCGCCAGGTGCATGAGGTGGAAGCGCGGATGGCGCAGCTGGGGCTGCTGGATGTCACCGACGCGACACTGCTCGATTGAACCGGCGGGGTGCCGTCAGCCGGCCGGGTGGCCGGGTGGGGAGAGGTCTTCGTCCGCGTTCCACTCCGGCGCCACTTCCACCCGTGGCCGCGGATGGACATGGAGCTGCATGAAGCGCTGCGCGTCCAACGGGACGATGGACCCGGTTCTGGCCAGGGTGCCGACATCCAGAACCGAAATTACGATCACCGAATGGCGGCGCGGCGCGATCCGCTTCGACGGGTTCTGGCGATCGCGCTGTACGGTGATCGAGGCGAAGGGGCATTACCAGCAGTTTTTCGACAGAGAAGGACAGCTTCATGCATGGGCGGCGCGTCGTACGCCCTCGATCCTCGACAGCTGGCTTAGACAGTCCAGAACCCAGTACGCGCACGTTGTCGCGTTGGGTCCTCCCGGCAGACTGGAATGGCACTTTCTGGAACCAGGGTGTTTCAAGGCGGCGCAGAAAGCGTTCGACGCATTGGCAGCCATCTGCAGATACTCACCATGAGCGTAATGTTCAGAAGCACAATCAATGCCGTGATACGGGAGGAGGCGCTGAGCGCGACCGAGGTGTACGAGCGCATGAGCGCTCTCGCCGATAGCCTCTCCTCTGTCCACCCGCTTCTTCGGGCGTGGGTGGAGCCTCCACGCCGGGGCGACCCTGGTGCAGTCGAGCTTGCCGATGCAAGCAGGTTCAAGAGACGAATCGAGCGGAACGCGGCTGAGGATGCGCATTCCTACCCAACGCTGCCCACGGCTGGGGGTGCCGAAGCGAGTCTGAGAAATGCCCGTACCGATGCGGACTGGGCGAAGGCCGGTCGCACGATCATCAGCTATACGCCGTGGTGCGGTCGCCTGGAGCTGGACATCAAGGATCCCGTGGGTGCATTCGGCGAACGTCTGGCGCCCGTCGTGGTCCGCGGCTGTATCGCGGCCCTGGCCGAGACGCTGGATACGTCGTTCATCGCGGCTGATTTGTACGCGTGGCGTCAGAATGAAGAGGGATACGACACGTACGCACTCGACCATCGCCTGTTCCCCCATCGCCGCTGGCTCGGCTGGATGGGGTTTGTCCCCGAACTGGTTCCGCATCGTTACCTCCCCGAAGCTGCCGCCGTCCATGTGGTCACGGGCTGCGGCACGATCATCGTGTCCGTAGAGGGCTGTCTGGACCTGCGCAACAAGGCGCAACTGCGCCAGGTGCACGAGGTGGAAGCGCGGATGGCGCAGCTGGGGCTGCTGGATGTCACAGACGCGACACTGCTCGATTGAACCGGCGGGGTGCCGTCAGTCGGCCGGGTGGCCGGGTGGGGAGAGGTCTTCGTCCGCGTTCCACTCCGGCGCCACTACCACCCGTGGCCGCGGATGGTCATGCAGCTGCATGAAGCGCTGCGCGTCCACCGGCCGGCCGAGCAGATAGCCCTGCAGGTAGTCGCAGCCCAGCCGTTCCAGATACGCGCGCTGGCCGGTGGTCTCCACGCCTTCGGCGACAATGTCCATGTCCAGCGCATGGCCCAGGGCGACGATCGCCGAGACGATCACCACATCCTCCGAACTGTTCTCCAGGTCGCGCACGAACGCATGGTCGATCTTGATCTCGCTGGCCGGCAGCCGCTTGAGGTACAGCAGGCTGGAATAGCCGGTACCGAAATCGTCGATGGAGATGCCGACCCCCAGCGTGGCCAGTGACTGCAGCAGGCGCAGGCTGGCTTCCGTGTCGCGCATGACGGTGTTCTCGGTGATCTCCAGGATCAGCCGGCGCGGGTCCATGCGATGGGTCTGCAGCACGCGCCGCACGTCCTGCAGCAGGTCCGGCGAGCTGAACTGGACCGGCGACAGGTTGACCGACACGGTCCAGCTGTCGTGGCCGGCGTCGTGCCACTCGCGCAGCTGCCGGCAGGCTTCGTCCAGCGCCCAGCGGCCGATCTCGTTGATCACGCCGCTGCGTTCGGCGAGCCGGATGAAACGTTCGGTGGGCACCAGTCCGTGCTGCGGGTGGCGCCAGCGGATCAGGGCCTCGGCGCCACAGACGGTGTGGGCCGCCACGCGGGTCTTGGGCTGGTAATGCAGGAACAGCTGGTCGGTGCCGATCGCCCGGCGCAGATCGGCGAGCAGCTGGAACTGCTGCTCGGCGCTGTCGTTCATCCAGTCTGAAAACAGCACCTGCGCATTGCGGCCGGCTTCCTTGGCCTGGTACATCGCCGCGTCGGCGAAGGCCATCAGCTGCCGCTCGCTGGCGGCATGATCGGGGCAGATGGCGATGCCGATACTGGCGGTGACCTGCAGCTCGTGGTCGGGCAGCAGCGGCTCGTGGCCGATGGTCTGGATGATGCGGCTGGCCAGGGCGGCGATGTCCTCGCCGTTGTCGATGCCGACCACCAGCACGAACTCGTCGCCGCCCAACCGTGCGAGCACGTCATCGGGGCGCAGCAGCTGGCGGGTGCGCTCGGCCACGGCGACCAGCAGGGCGTCGCCGGTCTGGTGGCCATACGCATCGTTCACCTGCTTGAATCCGTCCAGATCCATGAACATCACGGCAAACCGGGTGCCGTTGCGCTCGGCCCGGCTCAGCGACTGCTCGATGTGCTGCTGGAGCAGCAGCCGGTTGGGCAGGCGGGTGAGCGGATCGTGCAGGGCGGCCTGGGTCAGTTCGGCCTGGGCGTCGTAAAGGGAGGTGCGCAGGTCCGAGTTGCGCACCCGCAGCAGGTGCGACTGCATGCGCTGGTCCAGCCAGGACACCACCAGCACGATGGTCAGGATCGAGATGGTGAGCACCAGCACGATCGCCGCCAGCCACTGCGTCTGCAGCCCGTCCCGACCGGCCGCGCCGCAGATGCTGCCGGCGGGAAATCGCGCGGCTGCCATGCCGGTGTAATGCATGCCCACGATGGCGGTGCCGAGCAGAACCGCCGGCGCCAGCCGGTCGCGCAGGCGGCGTTGGCTGCCGCGCAGGCGGAAGGCCACGAACAGGGCGGTCCAGGAGGCGGCCACGGCGATCAGCACCGAGGCCACGAACCAGGCCGGGTCGTACACGATCCCCGGCTGCATGCGCATCGCGGCCATGCCCAGGTAGTGCATCGAGGCAATGCCGATGCCCATCAGCAGGGCCCCCAGTGCCAGCCGCGTGTGCGGCAGGGTGGGCAGTGAGACCAGCCACAGGGCGAATACGGAAGAGGCGATCGCGGCCAGCAGCGACGTCCCGGTGATGGCGATGTCATAGCCCAGCGGGATGGGCAGGCGGAAGGCCAGCATGCCGATGAAGTGCATCGACCAGATGCCGAGCCCCATCGCACATCCCCCGCCGGCGAGCCAGAGCGCGGTCTGGCGCCGGCTCGGCGCGGTGGTGACCCGTGCGGCCATGTCCAGCGCGGTGAAGGACGCCATCACGGCGACCAGGAGCGAGATCAGTACGAGGGACGGGGCGTAGCTGCCGACGAGCATGGGTGACTCTCCCTGGCCTGCACGAATGCGATGGCATGGCGTACACCGCCGTGATCACCGAGGATGCGCAATGGCACCCTCACCGGCAGTCTCCCCATGACTCCGATGAAACGAACGCTACCCGTGAAGACTACCGCGATGCCCGGGGGGTCTCGCAAGAGCCGCAGCACGAATCCGTGACGGAACGTGCATCGCGACCCGGCTCAGTGCGTCACGCCGTCGGCAGCCTGGAACGCGGCGTCGAACAGGCGCTGCACCGGCGGGCCCATTTCACCGGCCAGCACGGTCAGCAGGAACAGGCCGAGCAGCAGGGCCACCGGCAGGCCAAGCTGGATCGGGTTGAGCGCCGGCGCCGCCCGGGCCAGCACACCGAAGGCCAGGTTGACCGCCAGCATCGCCACGGTGAGCGGCAGGGCCAGGGTCAGCGCGCCGCGGAACACCTGCAGCAGAAAGGTCGGGGCGGCACTGAGAAACGCATCGACATTGGGCAGCTCGGCACCGATCGGCACGGCTTTGTAACTGTCCATCAGCAGCGAGATCAGCGCGAGGTGCCCGTTGGAGGTGAAGAACAGCAGGCCGAACAGCAGGTAGAACCATTGTCCGATCACGCCGGAGCTGCCGCCGCGCAGCGGATCGCTCATCTGCGCGAACGCCAGGCCGGTGCCTTGGGCGACCAGTTCGCCGGCCATCGCCCCGGCCTCGAACACCAGCCGCAGCAGGAAGCCGATCGACACGCCGATGGCCAGTTCGCGCGCGATGCTCAATACGGTGGCGGCGTCGAACCCGGTCCAGGCTGGCACGGGCGGCAGCATCGGCGACAGGGCGATGGCCAGCGCACCGGCCAGCATCACCCGCACCCGTTGCGGCACCGCGCGGGTACCGATCAATGGCATCGCCATGACCATCGCGCCGATGCGCAGCATGGTCCACAGGATGGTGCCGATCATGCCGAAGGCCTGCAGGCCATCGGCAGCCATCTGAGTGGCCGAATCCATCGTGCGTGCCTGCCTAGCCGATGAGGTGGGGAATGCGCTGGAACAGCAGCGTGGTGTATTCCACCAGGTGGCCGATCAGCAGGCTGCCGAGCGCGAACAGGACGGCGGTCAGCGCGGCGGCCTTGGCCACGAAGGCGATAGTGGGCTCGTTGAGCTGGGTGGCGGCCTGCACCACGCCGACCACCACGCCGACGATCAGCACGGTGAGCAGCAGCGGGCCGGCAACCCACAGCACGGTGATCAGGCCACCGCGCAGTTCGGTAAGGGCAAGTTCGGGCGTCATGGCGACCTCAGACCGCGTTGAAGCTGGCGGCAAGCGTGCCGACCACCAGGACCCAGCCGTCGACCAGCACGAACAGCAGGATCTTGAACGGGGCCGAGACCAGCATGGGCGACAGCATCATCATGCCCATCGACATCAGCACGCTGGCCACGACCAGATCGATGATCACGAACGGAATGAAAATCAGGAAGCCGATCTCGAAGGCGGTCTTCAGCTCGCTGGTGACGAACGAGGCCACCAGCACCGGGAACGGAATCGCATCCGGGCTGGCGTAGGTGCCGTGGCCGGCCATGCCGGCGAAGGTCATCAGGTCGGTCTCGCGGATCTGCGCCAGCATGAAGGCGCGCAGCGGCTGGGTGGTCAGCGTCCAGGCGGTCTGGAAGTCGATCTCACCGTTGAGGTAGGGCGCCATGCCACTGCCCCAGGCCTTCTGCCACACCGGCAGCATCACCATTGCAGTCAGGAACAGGGCCAGGCCGAGCAGCACCTGGTTGGACGGGGTCTGCCCGGTGCCCAGTGCCTGGCGCAGCAGACCCAGCACGATGATGATGCGGGTGAAAGCGGTCAACACCAGCAGCATCGACGGAATCAGCGTGATCGCCGTCATCAGCAGCAGCGTCTGCAGCGGCAGGCTCACCGGCTGGCCGCCGATCTTGCCGACGTTCACGTCCGGCAGCGCCGGCGTGCCGGGCAGGCCGGGGGCGGCCCAGGCCAGTGCCGGCAGCGCGCACAGCGCCAGCAGCATCAGCAGGGGCAGGTAATGGGTCCAGGGGTTACGAGGGCCACGCATGTCAGGAGTCCTTGCGCAGCCGCTGTTGCAGCATCTGCGCGAAATTCGGCAAGTGTTTGAAGTCCGGCAGCCGCGCCGGGGCAGGCGTCGGCAACGGTTCGGGCAGGCGGTGCAGGGCGTTGATGCCACCGGCGGTGACGCCGAGCAGCAACTGCTCGCCGTTGACCTCCACGACCACCACGCGTTCCTTGGCGCCGACGGTCAGGCTGGCCACCACGCGCAGGCCCTCGGCAGGGCGGAAGCCGCTGCCCGGCATGCGCCTGAGCACCCAGCCCAGGCCGACGATCAGGGCCAGCACCGCCAGCAGCGCCAGCACGGCACCGAACATGCTCGGTGCGGCAGCGGCGTGCTGGCCCACCTTGGCGGTGGTGGTGCCGGCGGCGATCAGCGCCCAGGCGCTCAACGCAGTCTCCGGATCCGTTCGCTCGGGCTGACCACGTCGGTCAGGCGCACGCCGAAGCGATCGTTGATGACCACCACTTCGCCGTGGGCGATCAGGGTGCCGTTGACGAAGACGTCCAGCGACTCGCCGGCACCACGCTCCAGTTCCACCACCGAGCCCTGGTTGAGCTGCAGGAGGTTGCGGATCGGCAGGCGCGCGCGACCCACTTCCAATGACAGCGTGACCGGCACATCGAGGATCACATCCAGGTTGAGGTCGGTGCTGCCGGGGATCTCGTCGGACTGCAGGTTGGTGAACTGGGCCGGTGCCGGCGCGTTGGTGTCGATGTCGTTCATTGCGGGTCTTCCTGGATTACGGGAACGCGCGGGCGGACGCCCGGGGGGTGGGTGGCGGTGATCTTCACTGCGTTGCTGCCGTTGGCGATGCCGAACTCGCCGGTGAACACCGGGATGTTCTCCACGCACACCGGCACCTGCGCCGGCAGCTCGATCGGGAGGATGTCGCCGATCTTCAGGCGGGTCAGTTCGCGCAGGCTCATGCGCTTGCTGGCCAGCACGCTGGACAGGGTGACTTCGGCGATGTTGAGCTGTTCGCGCAGCATCACGCCCCAGCTGGCATCGCGGTCGTTGCGGTCGCTCTGGATGCCGGCGTCGAGCAGCTCGCGGATCGGTTCGAGCATCGAGTAGGGCAGGGTGACGTGGATGTCGCCGCCGCCGCCGTCGAGTTCGACGTGCAGCCGGCAGACCACCACGTACTCGCGCGGCGTCACGATGTTGGCGAAGTGCGGGTTGATCTCGGAGTTGATGTACTCCAGCTCGACGTCCATCACCGGCGCCCATGCTTCCTGCAGGTCGGCGAAGGTCTGCTTGAGCAGCAGGTGGATGACCCGCATTTCCGTGGCAGTGAATTCGCGCCCTTCGATACGGGTCGGGTAACGCCCGTCGCCGCCGAAGAAGTTGTCGACGATGGCGAACACCAGGGTCGGCTCGAACACGATCAGCCCGGTACCACGCAGGGGTTTGAAGCGGATCAGGTTCAGATTGGTCGGCACGTAGAGCGAGTGCATGTAATCGTTGAACTTGATCAGCTCGATGCCGCGCACCGACAGCTCGGCGGAACGCCGGATCAGGTTGAACAGGCCGATCCGCCACAGGCGGGCGAAGCGCTCGTTGACCATCTCCAGGGTCGGCATGCGACCGCGGATGATGCGGTCCTGGCTGGCGAAATCGTAGGAGCGCGCCTCGCCGGGGGGCGCTGCGTCGATATCGGTTTCCACCGCACCGGAGTCCACGCCGTGCAGCAGGGCATCGATCTCGTCCTGGGAAAGCAGGTCATTCATGGCATGCCCTTACTGGGTCACGAAACTGGTGAACAGCAGTTCGTCCACGCCCTTGGTCCCGGTCTCGGCCTTGAGCAGCTTCTGCACTTCGGCCAGCGAGTCGGCCTGCAGGCGCTCCTTGCCGGCGCGGTCGGCGATCTGCGCCGGCTCGACCTGCGAGAACAGCATCAGCAGTTTGGCGCGGATGGCCGGGGCGTGAACCTTGATCGCTTCCATCGCGGCCGGATCGCGGGTCATCAGCTGCACCTCCACCTGCAGGTAGCGCGGACCGTCGAAGGACCCGTTGAGGTTGACCACGAACGGCGGCTCCAGGCCGAAGTACTGCGCCGGGGCCGGCACGCCCTTGCTGGCGGTGGCCTTGGCCGGCTTTTCGTCGTGCTTGGACTGGGTGAAGTACCACACACCACCGCCGGCGGCACCGGCGGCGAGCACCGCAACCAGGGCGGTGATCAGAAGCGGACTGCGCGGCTTGGCGGCCTTGTCCTTTTCGGCGGATTTCTTGGTTTTGTCGGCGGCTGCGGCCACGGGGGGAAGCTCCATTGGATTGCTTCCTGGCTACATGCAAACGCTGTGCCTGAATGGCTCCGGCTGCGGTTGCCGGAAAATTGACGGGGGTGCGCACCGGCCGTTGGCCGGTACGCATACGCCTCACGCGTAGGCGTCGACCAGCCCACGCTGGCGCATCAGCTGCGCCGGGGAAACGGTGGCGTCCGCCAGTGACGGTTCGCCGTCGTCACCAGCGAGGCCGGAGCGACCGTCGCCCGCCTTGCCGTCCTGGGCGGTCTGCTGCTGGCCCACGTCGGCGTTGCCCAGCTGGAAGCCCTGCTCGTTGAGCATCTCGCGCAGGCGCGGCAGGCTGCTTTCCAGCGCGTGGCGGACGTCGGCGTGCGCACTGGTGAAGGACGCATGCACCTTGTCGCCGTCCAGGTGCAGACGTACGTCGATCGGGCCCAGGTCGTCCGGGGTGATCCTGATGTGCGCGTGACCGATCTTCTGGTCGGCCAGCCAGCCGATGCGTGCGCCGACAGCGTCTTCGAAGTCGTCGCCGCCCAGGTGGGGGGTGGCCGTCGGCGCCCCGGTGAAGGGGGCCGCGGGGGCTGAGGTCTTCAGCTCGGCCGCAGCGTTCAGCGCGTGCAGGAGGGGCGTCGGCGGCGCATCGGCTCCGTCGCCAGCGGCGGTGATCGCATCGGTAACGGTCTTCAACAGTTCCGCGTCGGGGGTCGGCTCGGCATCAACCGGGAGCAGCAGCGCGGCTGGACCGGTGCCGGCATCGGCGGGCACGGCGAGAGGGCCGGTCGGGGCCCCCGTTGCCGCTGCAGGTGCCACCACGGCGCCGGGCAGGGTGGTTGTGGCCGGCGTGGTCGGCGGCGGGACGCTGGGCTGCGGCTCGACGCCGGCCAGCGCCAGGCCGGCCAGCCCGAGCGGTGGCCACGGTGCGGTGTCAGCCGGGTCGATGCTGTCCTGCGCATCAGGCGTCGACGGGGTGCTGGCGGTCGCCTCGCTGGCGGTGTCGCCGTCGGTCGGGGGAGTCGTTTCGCGGCTGCCGCGTGTGGGGCGGTCGGCGCCGGTGCCGCGTCCGTCGTCGGCCGTCGGCGTGGCTGGCGCGGGCTTGCCGTCGCTGGCGCCGACGCGCTTGGCGCTGCCCGCGTCGTTCTTGAGCAGGGTGTCAAAGTCCCGGCGCGCGTCACCGTCACCGGTCCCGCTGCGCGGGGTGCCACCGCTCTTGCCGGCGGTGGCGGTGGCGGGGCTGCCGCCGAGCACGGAGGCGGGCGTCACGGCGTGCCTCCGTTGTCGCCGTCGCCGCGCTGCGCCTGGCGGCTGCGGCGCGCGCCGATGTCATCCATCTCGCGCTGGTCGCGGCGGTCGGTCAGCACTTTCTCCTGCGCCCGGTAGCTCGCGGCCAGCTGTTCCAGCACCTGCTTGTCGCGGCTGGCCAGGACCAGGCGTGCGCGCTCGGCCTCGACCTTCTCGCGGTTGGTGTCCACGGTCTGGCGCTGCTGCGCGACGGCGCTGTCCAGGCGGTCCAGGAAGGCGCGGCGGTTCATCAGCTGGGCCGGACTGGTGGCCGCCATCTGGGCGCTGGCGTATTCCTCGGCGTAGCGACGCAGTTCGTCCAGGCGCGATAGATGGGTGTCGAGCATGCGCTGGCGCTCGGCCAGATCACGGGCGACCTCGTCTTCGTGGTCCTGGGCGCGCTTGAGCAGGGGGTCGATTCGCTTGGACTGGATCATGGCTTAAGTCTCTGGTTCCACCAGCCGCTTCAGTGCGGCCTGGCTGTGCGGCAGGTCGGCTGCCTTGCCGACGTCCTGGCCGAGGAATTCAACGATGTCCGACCAGCGTTCCAGTGCTTCGTCGGTAGCGGGGTCGTTGCCGCGCTGATAGGCGCCGATGGCGATCAGGTCGCGGTTGGTCGAGTACGCCGAGATCAGGCGCTTGAGCTTGCGGATGCGCAGGCGCCACGGTTCATCGGCGATTTCCGTGACCACGCGGCTGACCGAGGACTCCACGTCGATGGCCGGGTACAGACCGCTGTCGGCGACGCGGCGCGAGAGCAGGATGTGGCCGTCGAGAATGGCACGCGCCGCATCGGCGATCGGGTCCTGCGGATCATCGCCTTCGGTCAGCACGGTGTAGAACGCGGTGATCGAGCCGCGCCCCTTGGCACCATTGCCGGCGCGCTCGACCAGGGCCGGCAGCTTGGCGAACACCGACGGCGGGTAGCCGCGTGTGGTCGGCGGCTCACCCACCGACAGGCCGATCTCACGCTGGGCCTGCGCGAAGCGGGTCAGTGAATCCATCAGCAGCAGGACATTCAGGCCCTGGTCGCGGAACCACTCGGCAATGGCGGTGGCGCGGTAGGCACCGTGCAGACGGGCGAGCGGAGGCCGGTCGGCCGGGCTGGCCACGACCACGGCGCGGCGCAGCCCCTCTTCGCCAAGCGTGGTTTCGACAAAGTCGCGCACTTCGCGGCCACGCTCGCCGATCAGGCCAACCACGATCACGTCAGCGGCGGTGTAGCGGGTCATCATGCCCAGCAGGGTGGATTTGCCCACGCCGGAGCCGGCGAACAGACCCACGCGCTGGCCACGGCCGATCGGCAGCAGCGCGTTGATGGCGCGGACGCCGACGTCCAGCGGCTGGGTGATCGGCTCGCGCGCCAGCGGGTTGATCGAGACGCCGGCCATGCCCACAGTACCTTCGGCACGGATCGGGCCCTTGCCGTCCAGCGGCACGCCGTCGCTGTCGATGACGCGTCCGAGCAGGCCTTCGCCCACTTCCACGCCACCCCGTCCCAGTGCAGGGATCACGCGGGCATTCGGCAGCAGGCCGTGCAGCTCGGCGCTGGGCATCAGATAGGTACGTTCGCCGGCGAAGCCGACCACTTCGGCATCCACCCAGCCGCCGTCCATGACTTCGACCTTGCAGCTGGCGCCCAGCGGCGATTCGCAGCCCACCGCTTCCAGGGTCAGGCCCACCGCGCGGCGCAGCACGCCTTCGCGGATGAGGCCGCGCCCGTGCGCGGTATCGGGCTGGATGCCGTCCAGCCGAGCGGCCAGCCGCAGGTTGCGCGCGGCGGCCCAGTCGGCGGCGGGCGCGGGAACGGGGTCGGTACTCATGCGCTGGCTCCAGCCTTGCGGATCACCGCATCGAGCGCGCCGCGCAGGCGGGCTTCCAGGGTGCCGTCGATGCGCACGGCCTCGGCATGGACGCGCAGATCGCCGCGGCTCAGGCTGAGGTCCGGGCTGAGGCGCTGGTGCGGGGCCAGCTGCAGCAGCGGGGTCAAGGCGGCGATATCGTCCGGGTGCAGGCGCACTTCCACCTCGCGCGTGGCCCCGCCGACCGCATCGATGGCTTCGCCGACCAGTTGCGCGAGCAGCGCCGGGTCGGCCTCGTAGGCACGCCCGACAAGCGTGCCGGCAATGCGGACCGCAAGTTCGCCGAGCGCGGCCACCACTTCATTCTCCAGCCGCACCAGCGGCCGGCTGAAGTTGTCGAGGATGCCTTCGATCTGCGCCGCCAGGCGGCGCACTTCGGCCTGGCCCTGGGCCTGCCCGTCGGCGTGGCCGCGCTCGAAGCCGTCCTTCTCGGCCTCGTCCTGGATCTGTTGGATCTCCTCCAGCGTCGGCAGCTGCAGGACCGGCTCCGGTTCGTGCTCCGGATCGGGCCCGGTGAGTTCGACGGTCTCCTCCACCGGCGGTTCGGGAACCGCCAGCAGGTCCGGGGCGAGCCAGCGCACGGCGTTGTTCACAGCATCGCCTCCGCGTTGCCGCCGATGGTGACGGTGCCTTCATCGGCCATGCGCTTGACGATCGCCAGGATCTCGCGCTGCGCGGTTTCCACATCCGACAGGCGCACCGGGCCACGGGCCTCCATGTCTTCGAGCAGGATCTCGGCGGCACGCTGGGACATGTTGCGGGTGATCTTGTCGCGCACCTTGATGTCGGCGCCGCGCAGGGCCAGGCCCAGGCGCTCGCCGCTGACTTCACGCAGCACCAGCTGCAGTTCGCGGTCTTCCAGGTCCACCAGGTCGTCGAACACGAACATCAGGTCCTGGATGCGCCCGGACAGCGGCGCGTCGATGCGCGCGATCTCGCCGAGAATCGCCTGGTCCTGGCCGCTGTCCATGAAGTTGAGGATGTTGGCGGCGCACTGGACGCCGCCGATGTTGGACGACTTCAGGTTCTGGTTGCCGGCGAACTGGCGCTCCATGATCTCGTTGAGTTCGTTGAGCGCGTTCGGCGGAATGCCGTCCAGGGTGGCGATGCGCAGCAGCACATCCACCCGGGTACGGTCGGGCAGCAGCTTGAGCGCGTCGGCGGCCTGGTCGGTTTCCAGGTGCGCCATCACGATCGCGATGATCTGCGGGTGCTCGTTGCGCACCAGGTCGGCCACGGCACGCGGGTCCATCCACTTCAGCGCGTCCAGGCCGGTGGTGTTGCGGCCGAGCAGGATGCGGTCGATCAGATTGCCGGCCTTCTCGCTGCCCAGTGCCTGCACCAGCATGTTGCGGATGTAGTCGTCCGACCCGACACCGAGCGAGGTCTTGGAGCCCAGCTCGCTGCCGAACTGGTCCATCACGCGCTCGACCTGCTCACGGGTGATATCGGTCATCGTCGCCATCGCGATACCGATCTTCTGCACTTCCTTGGGTTCCATGTGGCGCAGCACTTCGGCTGCGTCCAGTTCGCCCAGCGACAGCAGCAGCACGGCGGCGCGCTGCACACCGGTCAGGGGAGGGGCGTCAGTCATTGGCCACCCAGCCCTTGACGACCTGCGCCACACGCTTGGAATCGGTCTTTACAGCTTCACGCGCCATGCGCAGTCGTTCCTCGTAGGAGTCCACCGGCAATGCCAGCGTTTCATGTCCGCCCGCGTGGTTGCGATCGTTGCCCAGCGCGGGCAGCGCATCGCCGTCCTCGACCAGGTGTACGTCGGCGCCATGCGGTTCCAGTTCGTCTTCATCCGGCTTGCTGGCCGTGCCGGTGATCGAGCGCAGCGCCGGGCGCAGCACGCCGAACACCAGCGCCAGCACCACGATCGCGCCGAGCAGCAGACGCAGGCCGTCCTGCACCTGGGGCAGTTCCCACCACTTCGGGCCCTCGACCGGGGTGACCTCACGGACGAAGGGCGCGTTCATCACCGATACGGTGTCGCCACGCTCGGCATCAAAGCCGACCGCCTGCTTGACCAGGGCTTCAACGCGGGTCAGCTCGGCCGCCGACAGTGGCTGCTCGGTGGTTTTGCCGTTGGCGCCGGCGCGCGGCACGTTGTCCAGCAGCACGGCCACCGACACGCGCTTGATCCGGCCGGCCGGCTGGCGGGTGTGCTGCAGGGTGCGGTCCAGCTCGTAGTTGCGGGTCGCGTTCTTGGACGACTCGGTCGGTGCCTGTGCGGTGGCCGGTGCCGCCGCCGGTCCCGGCGGGGTGTTGCTGGTGGCGCCCGGAATGCCCTGCGGCCCCGGCACGTTGCTGCTGTTTTCGCTCAGTTGTTCGCTGCGCAGTTTCTGCGGCTCGCCGTTGTACAGCTCGCGGGCCTCTTCGATGACCGAGAAGTCCATGTCCACGCTGACTTCCGGATTGACCCGGCCCGGGCCGGTCATCGGCTCCAGCAGTTCGCGGATGCGCTGGTTGAACGAGGTTTCCTGGCGGCGCACCTGTTCGAACTGCGCGGCATTCATCGCCGCATCGCTGTTCGGATCGGACACGCTCAGCATCCGGCCGCTCTGGTCCACCACCGTCACCCGTTCCGGCGCCAGGTCGGGGATGCTGGCGGCGACCATGTGCACGATGGCATCGATCTGCCCCCGCTCAAGCTGCTGGCCGCCACGCAGTTCCAGCACCACCGAGGCACTGGCCACATCGCGCTGGCGGGTGAAGGCGCTCGGCTTGGGAATGGCCAGGTGCACGCGCGAATCGCGCACCGGGCGCAGGGTGTTGATGGTGCGCGACAGCTCGGTTTCCAGCGAATGCTGGTAGCGGGCGTTCTCCATGAACTGGCTGACGCCGAAGCCCGGATCGCGTTCCATCAGCTCGAAGCCGAGCCGGCCGCTGTCGGTGAGCCCGGAGCCGGCCAGCTTCAGTCGGGCATCGTGCAGGTTCTTTTCCGGCACGGTGATGCCGCCGGTGGCGGCATCCAGCTCGAACGGAATCTGCGCGGCGCGCAGCAGGTCGGTGGCTTCGGCGGTGGCCTTCTGGTCCAGCCCGGTGTACAGCGGCACCATGCCGGGCTTCTGCGACCAGAAGAACACAAACAGACCTGCCGCCACGGCCACGGCGATCATCGCCATCAGTCCGAGCCGACGGGTGATCTGCAGGCTTTGCAGCCGGTCGAACCACTGGCCCGCCTTCTCGGCGTTCAGGGATTCCTTGGTAAGCGACAGGGCCATGCGTTTCTATCCTTACAGCGGCATGTTCATCACGTCCTGGTAAGCCTGGACGAGACGGTTGCGGACTTCCACGGTGGCGCGGAAGGCGATCTGGGACTGCTGCGAGGCAACCATGACCTTGGCGAGGTCGGCGCTGGGATCGCCCAGCTCGAAGGCCTTGGCCAGGGCGCCGGATTTCTGCTGTGCGTCGTTGACGCCGGCGATGGCGCCACGCAGCGTTTCGGTGAAGCTCGGGCCCTGGACTTCCTGCGGCGATACCAGCCCCTGGATGGCATTGCTCTTCGGCGCTTCCGTCAGCGGACTGACGGCCGACTGACCCATCTGGGTCTGGAAGGAACGGATCTGGGAAAGGACGGAGGTAACGGAGTGCGACATCTGGAACGTTCCGAATCTGGGGATGGGGTTTCGAGTGAATACGTTGCAAGCCCCGTGCCGAAACCGGCCATTGGTTCAGTTTTGTCGTGGTGGCGGGCACTTACGCATTCAGCGCGGCGTTGATCTCCCGTGCCGGGCCGTGGCGGTGCGACGGAATGTCGCTCCGGCGCGATGGCGCGGTGACCGGCGTCGGATGCCCGGCGTCGGAAAACCGACGGGCACCCCCGCGAGGCGTCGCGATGGCCCCGGAACGCAGAAGCCCGGGACGGGCCCGGGCTTCAAGGGTGCGGTGACCGTCGGTGGGTCAGCTGGCCAGTTCGGTGTGGTCGCGCTCGATACCGTACTTGCGCAGCTTCTCCACCAGCGTGGTGCGGCGCAGGCCGAGCAGCTGGGCGGCGTGGGCAACCACGCCCTGGGTGCGCTCCAAGGCTTCGTTGATGAGGTTCAGTTCGATGTTGGCCATGTGGTTGCGCAGGTCCAGTCCGGCGTCGGGCAGGGCCGGCGCACGGGTGACCGGCCCGATGCTGTTCTCCAGCGGCGCGGTATTGCCCGGTGCCGGGGTATGGAAGGAGAAGCTACGCAGGTCCAGACGTTCGTCCGCTGCCGGCGCCGGCGCGGCGGCGGGAACGGCGGCCGGGCTGAAGTCGCCGCGGTAGCGGGCGGGCAGGTCCTGCACGCGCACGTTGCCGCCCGGATGCAGCACGGCCAGGCGCTCGACCAGGTTGGTCAGCTCGCGCACGTTGCCCGGCCACTCGTAGCTGGCCAGCGCCTGCAGGGCCTCGGCGCTGAAACGCACTTCACCGCGGCCGGTACGGGCCAGCTGACCGGCGATGGTGGTGACCAGCGCCGGCAGGTCCTCGCTGCGCTCACGGAGTGCCGGCACGTCGATCGGAAACACGTTGAGACGGTAGAACAGATCCTCGCGGAACTTGCCGTCGGCGATGCGTGACTCCAGGTCGCGATGGGTGGCGGCGATCACCCGCACATTGCAGCGGATGGTCTGGTTGCCACCGACGCGCTCGAAACTGCGCTCCTGCAGCACGCGAAGCAGCTTGACCTGCATCGGCAGGCTCATGTCGCCGATCTCGTCGAGCAGCAGGGTGCCGCCCTCGGCCATCTCGAACCGACCCTTGCGCGCGCTCAGCGCACCGGTGAACGCGCCTTTTTCGTGACCGAACAGTTCGCTCTCGAGCAGGTCGGCCGGGATCGCACCGCAGTTGATGGCCACGAACGGACCATCGCGGCGCGGCGAGCGCTGGTGGATCGAACGCGAGACCACTTCCTTGCCGGTACCCGATTCGCCCAGCACCAGCACGGTGGTGTCGAACGCGGCCACCTGGTCGATCATCTGGCGCAACGCACTCACGGCAGCGCCGTCGCCGGTCGGGCCCTGTTCCTGCACCGCACCGGCCTGGTGCTCGGCATCGAGGCGCTTGAGGCTGGCGCGGCGCAGCAGGCCTTCCATCTGCGCATGGCGCAGCGGTGCTTCCAGCGGCCACACAGTGGCTTCGTGCAGGCCGTGCTGCCGGGCGAATGCGGTGGTATCCCCATCGATCAGCATCACCGGCGGCGGCAGCGAGCTGCGCCCCAGCCAGGCGAACAGGGCGTCGCTGCGCTCATTGGCGTCCAGCGCACCGACGATCACCGCCATCCAGTCGTTCTGGCGGTGGCGGGCGGTGTCGATGTCAGCCGCGTCGGCCACCCAGCGCGGGTTGAAGTCCATGAATTCCAGCAGGGCGACGGTGCGTTCGGCGCGGACGGCGTCGTTGTCCAGTACCAGGATGCGCGACTCACTCATGATCCATTCCCCTTCAGGCCTTCCAGGATCGGCATGACTTCCTGGATGTAGGACAGCTTGCTGACGAAGTTGTCGGCGCCGGCGCGCAGCGCGTGTTCACGGTGTTCGGCGTCATCGAAGTGGCTGGCGATGACGATGTACGGTGCGTCGTCCTGCGACTTGATCAGGCGGGTGGCCTGCAGGCCGCCCATTTCGGGCATGGCCAGGTCCATCAGCACCACCTTCGGGCGCAACGACTCGGAGCGCTCGATGGCCTCCAGGCCATTGCCGGCGCTGCCGATCACGTCCAGCCAGTCGACCTTGCGGAAGTGGCGCATGGCGGCGTTGATGAAGCCCTCGTGGTCGTCGACCAGCAGGACGGTGAGCTTGTTCATGTCGTTCATTCCTTCAGCCCACCCGGGCCAGCTGCGGAGCCCTGGCATTGGCCCGGCGACGTTCACGCGCCGGGGCGATGTCCAGTTGTTCGCGGTATTTTGCAACGGTACGGCGGGCGATGTTCACGCCCTGGCGCGACAGCAGGCCGGCGATGGCCTCGTCGGCCAGCGGCCGGCCGGCCGGTTCGGCGTCGATCAGGCGCCGGACCATCGCCTTTACCGCCTGCCCGGAGACGCTGGCGCCTTCCAGCCGTACCGCGAAGAAGTGCTTCAGCTCCAGCGTGCCACGCGGGGTCTGCAGGTACTTGCCGGTGGTGATGCGCGATACCGTGGATTCGTGCATGCCGATCGCATCGGCCACTTCCTTCAGGGTCAGCGGCGCCATCGCCTCTTCGCCGCGGGTCAGGAAGCCGGCCTGGCGCTCGATGATCACCCGTGCGGTGCGCAGCAGGGTGTCGTAGCGCATGGACAGGCCGCGGGTCAGCCAGCGGGCTTCCTGCAGCATGTCGCGCAGCGGCTGGGCGCCGTCGCCGGCCTCGCCCACTGCCTGTTCGTAGTGCGGGTTGATGCTCAGGCGGCGGCTGGTGGCCGGGTTGAGGGCCACGCGCCACTGCCCGTCGGCATGCCAGGCGACGACGTCGGGGATGACCGCGCCGTTGGTATCCGGCAGCAGGCTTTCGCCCGGGCGCGGCTGCAACGAGAGGATCAGGCGTACCGCTTCGTGGATGTCGGCGATCTCCGCGTCCAGTTCGCGCGCCAGCGCGGCGTAGTCGTGGGTCGCCAGGGTGACCAGGCCCTCATCGAGCACGCGCAGGGCCAGGTGCCGGGCCGGCACGCGGCCGGGCAGGGCGCGCAGCTGCACGCACAGGCACTCGTGCAGGTCCTGTGCAGCCAGGCCGACCGGGTCGCCGTGCAGGATGTACTGGCGGACCGCTTCGACCCCCTCGGCATCCACGTCGCAGAGTGCGCTGGCCAGCAGTTGCAGCTGTGCGAGAGGTGCGTCCAGGTAGCCGGCATCGTCGCAGTGTTCCAGCCAGAAGGCGGCCACGGCCAGTTCGCGCGGTGCCAGCTCCAGCGACAGCCGCTGCAGGGCGCGCAGCTGGGGGTCGCTGGACTCGCCGGCGGCCACACGCTGCATGCGGTCATCGTCGCCGTCCTGCCAGCTGCTGCCGGCCACGTCCCACATCGAGCTTTCCGGCAGCTCGTCGAACGCGGCCACGTCCTGGGTGGTGGCCGCGACGTCGGTGGTATCGGCACGCTCTTCGGCGGCCTCGTCCAGTTCGAGCAGCGGGTTGGTCTCCAGCGCACGCTGGATCTCCAGCTCAAGCTGCATGCCGTTGAGCTGCAGCAGTCGGATCGACTGCAGCAGTTGCGGTGTGAGGTGAAGCTGCTGACCCATCTGGGTCGAAAGATTGGCTTTCAAGTCCGTTCCCCGTCGGCGCCGACTCCCCGGCGCGATCTGGAACACATCTTGCTTTTGTTCCGGCAGCACCGGAATCAGGGGGTTCCTGAGTGGGGTCGTCAAACTCCCGACAGCGTGTAGGGATTCTCCTGACAGGTGTCGGGTTATTTGACGCTGTCTGTGCCGTTCCGGGGGCTCTGGCCAAGGCGGAAGGGGGGAGGCTGGTTCAATAAATCGACGCGGGAACGCGGGCAGGACGCCTGGCGACGGAGAGCCGTCGCCGGTCTACTCCAGTTCGTGCTGGTGGCGGGCGGCCAGCAGCAGCAGATCGTTGGCGCGGCGGCAGCCCAACGACTCCATCATGCGGGCGCGGTGGGTTTCCACGGTCTTGACGCTGATGCCGAGGTCGGCCGCGATTTCCTTGTTGCTTTCGCCCTTGCCGATCTGACGCAGGATTTCGCGCTGGCGGGGCGACAGCGCCGCAATGCCGACCGGCTTCTCGCGGCCGAGCATCGGCGCTAGCATCTTGGCCGAGATCTGCGGGCTGAGGAACACCTGGCCGGCATGTGCGGCGCGCAGGGCCAGTTCCAGTTCCTGCGGGGCGGCATCCTTGACCACGAACCCGACCGCACCGCGATCAAGCGCATCGCGCACGTGCACGGCATCGTCATGCATGGTCATCATCACCACCCGCGAGCCCGGCGCGCGCAGCAGGATGTCGCTGAGCGCCTCCAGACCGGTACGGCCGGGCAGGGACAGGTCCATCAGGACCACGTCCGGTGAATGCTGCACGGCCATCTGCAGGGCCTGCTCTGCATTGCTGGCATCGGCGACCACCTCCACGCCGGCAAAGCCCTGCAGCAGGCGGCCGAGGCCGGCGCGGACCAGGGTGTGATCGTCGACGATGAGAACGCGCACAGGCAGGCAGGGAAGCGGGGGATGCGCCACCTTAACGGAGTGGCGTGAAACCGCCAAGGTCCATCGGTAACGGTCGGGACCGTATGGTCAGCGCAGACGGCGTGCTTCGGCGATCTGGCGGCGATGCAGGCGGAACAGATGGCGCTCCAGCGCCATCTCCAGGCCATCGCTCAGCCCTTCGAAACGCAGCCAGAGGTAATGGGCCCCCGAGCCGTTGGCCGCCTCGGCCAGTACCGCTACCGGCAGATCGATGTGGTCGGGCAACCAGTCACACGGCTGCAGGCGGATCACGCCGAGGGCACCGGGGCTGGCGCCGCTGCGCACGCCCAGTTCCAGGCGGATGCCGCGCCGGGACCAGCGCAGCGGGCGCAGGGGCAGGTCCTGGGTCTGCTGGCGGACCAGGCGGCCCAGCAGCACCATCGTCAGGTCGAGCTTGGCTTCCAGCCGCTGCAGCTGCAGGGTGGCGTCGCCACGCTCGTCGTGCCCGTCGTCGCCGCGCGAGTCTTCCACCAGCGCCACGCTGCGCAGCAGCGTCTCGGCGCTGCCGGGACGGATCACCGCCGTGCCCAGGCGGAACTCGGCGGGCAGCGCGACCTCGCAGCTCAGCGTCTCATCGAACAGCTCGCTTTCGGCCGGGTGATGGATGGCTGCGGCGCGCTCGTCGTTCATGCCAGCGACTCTGCGGTGAGGTAGGCATGGGCGGCGCGGTTGGCGCTTGCGCCGTGGCGCACGTGGCGGCCGGCTTCGTCGCGCTGGCTCATCATCATTACCATGATGCGTTGTTGACGGCCCTCCAGGGCGCTGAGGCCAGCCACGTCGTCCAGCGCACCGGGCATGGCCAGGAACCGCGCCTGGTTGAGGTGCAGCCTGTCCAGACAGTCGCCGGCACGCTCGTGGTCGTCGGCCAGCAGCGCGGTTTCCAGCGCGTCCAGCTCGGCGTTGAGGTGCGCCAGCGTGAGCAGGGTGTCAGCCATTACACCGCTGCCTGCGCAGGCACCCGCTGGTCGCGCGGGATCGCGTTCCAGGCGGCGTCGATCTCGCCCAGCAGCTCCAGCGATTCGCGCAGGGCGTCCGGGTCGTTGTGCAGATTGGCTTCGGTCAGCCGCTGCATCACGTAGTCATACAGCGCCGACAGGTTGGCGGCGATTTCGCCGCCGGCCTCGTGGTCGAGCGAGCCGTTGAGGTGGCCGACGATCGCGCAGACTTCGCCGATCGCCTTGCCCTTGCGGGCCTGGTCGCCGCCTTCCAGGCAGGCCTGGGCCAGCCGCACGCGCTCCAGCGCGCCGGCCAGCAGCAGCGCCACCAGCTTGTGCGGATCGGCATCGCTGATCGCGCTCTGCACGCCGACCTGGCGGTACTGCTCGGTGAATTGACGGTTCGAACCGTACATCAATCATGTCTCCTTCGTGCGGGGCCGCATGCCTCGCGAGGTCTGCGGCACCGGGTGGAGTGCTGCGGCGGGTGATGCGTTGCTATCCATATCGGCAGCGGGCGCGCGCAACTTGAGTGGGTCTACGCGGGCGACGTGGTCAACCGGTGAGCTGGGACAACTGGCTGCTCAGGCTGCTCATGGTCTGGCTCATCTTGCCCATCAGCGCGTCCAGTGCCAGGAACTGCTTCTTGTACCGTTCTTCGACGCCGGTCATGCGCACATCCAGTGCCTTGCGACGCTTGTCGATGTCGGTGAGCGTGGCGTTGATGCTCTTGGTGCGCGATACGAAGGCACCTTCCTTGCCCACTGCGGTGCTGGTGTAGCCCTCGACCATGCTGAACAGCTTGGCGGCCGCGCCATCATCGCCCGTCAGGGCCTGGCGCACCGCGCCGGCCTGGTTGACCAGGGCCGCTTCGAACTTGGCACCATCCAGCACCAGGCTGCCATCGGCATTGGGGTAGGCGCGGGTCTGCAGCCCCAGTGTTTTCGGGTCCAGGCCGGCGGCGGCCAGGTCCTTGAGCACGCCGCCCATCATCGCGCGCAGCTGGCTGGAGGCGCCGCGCATCTGCGCATCGCCGGTCAGCGACGACGGCTCCTTGTTCTCGATGTCGTACTTGGTAGCCGTGTTGATGGCGCTGATGGCGCCGTTGTAGGCCGTCACGAAGTCCTGCATGACCTTGCGTGCGGCGGCCACGTCGGTGGTGACCGTCACGGTGCTGTCGCCGGTCTTCTTCAGGTTCAGGGTCAGGCCGGGCACTACGTCGGTGACGGTATTCTCGCTGGACACCACCTCCACGCCATCGATGGTGAGCTTGGCATCGGCCGCGGGGGTGCGCTCGGACAGGCTGGCTGCCAGCGCGGTCAGGTCGGCATTGCCGGCACCCGCGCTGAGTTTGATGGCGTTGGCGGTGCCGGCCTTTTCCTGCGAGATCGACAGGTACTGGTTGTCGCCCGAGGCAATCAGGGTGGACTGCACGCCCAGGCTGCGGCCGGCCTTTTCGATCTTGGTGCGGATCGAGGTGAGGGTGTCGTCGGCGTCGACCTGGATCTCCAGCGTCTTCTTTTTGTCGCCCACGCCGACGTCCAGCGTCAGGGTTCCGGCGCCGAAGGTCTTGGTCTTGGGCACCGACGTGTCGGCGATCCACTTGTTGGCCGTGGCCAGCTGGGTAACTTTGATTTCGTGGCTGCCGGTCGCCGCGGCGTTGGTGCTGGAGACCGTCAGGATCTCGTCGGTGCCGCTCTTGGACGCACTGACCAGGCGGGCATCGAAGGCGGTGGAGGCCTTGAGCGTCTTGAGCGAGCTGGTCAGCAGGTCGAACGCGGACTTGACCGTGCCCACCGCCGACAGCTGCATCTTGGCCTTGGACTGCTGCAGGTTGAGGGCGTTGTCCGCCGGCTTGCGGTCGGCCGCGACCAGGCTGGCCACCATGCCGGAAATGTCCAGTCCGGAACCGATGCCACCATAACCAAAGTCAGCCACGCTGTTTCTCCTGTCTGTGTGCCGTCGCGGTCATACCGCGTGGCCGTGCCGTCAACGAATGTAGCGGCCGTAGCCGCCGGGTCTTTAGAACCACGTTGATGCAGGAGTTGTGCCACTGGCTCGGCGCGGAAGAATGGCACGCGCTTTGCAGGGGAATCGGGGCGGGACGCAGTACCGGTCCGGCCGGGGGTCTGTAAAAAACCCTCCTCCAATGTAGAGGAGGGCTCAGGCTACTGAAAAAGCGGGGGGAGACGAAGCCACCCGGGATGTTCAGTCAAACTAACCGCGCTGATAACGGTTCTGCCGCAGGGGCGGGCCATGTCCACGGGGATGTGGCTGCCGGGAGAGAGAATCCGGCGCATGGACATGGCCCGTTCCTGCGTGAGGTTTGAACGGATGTTTCGGGGTTTGCCCGCGCCGCCGGCTGTTGCCGGCGGCGTGGACGCGTGGATCAGCGCAGCAGGCTGAGCACGTTCTGCGGCACCTGGTTGGCCTGGGCCAGCATGGCCGTACCGGCCTGCTGCAGGATCTGGGTGCGGGTCAGCTCTGCGGTTTCCTTGGCGAAGTCGGTATCGCGGATGCGGCTGCGCGATGCGGACAGGTTCTCCGTGGAGGTCTGCAGGTTGGCGACCACCGAGGTGAAGCGGTTCTGGATGGCGCCAAGGTCGGCACGGGTGCTGTTGATCGCACCCAGGGCCTTGTCGACGATTTCCAGGGCCTGCTGGGCGCCCTTCACGGTGGACACGTCGATCGCATCGGCAAACTGCTTGGTGCCCATAGTGACGGTGCCGGCACCGTCCACGTCGGTCGAGAAGACCGTCGCGACGCCGTCTTTGTCCACGCTGTCCTTGACCGAGGTCAGGGTCACCGCGCCGGTGGCATCGGCTTCGGCGTAGACGCCGGTTTCGCCGATCTTGGCGTTGATGTGGGTGGCCAGCGCCTTGCCGGCGGCCGCTTCGTTCTGGGCGGCGGTGCCGACGCTCTTCACGTCCAGGGCGTCGAACTTGACTTCGGTGCCCTTGCTGTCGGTGATGCTGAAGGCATCGATGGCCACGTCGGTGTTGTTGGCGCCGGTCACCTTGGCCACGGTGGCCGTAGCGAACTGCGCGCCGCCCAGTGCGTTGGTCTTGGCGTCCACCACCTTGTCGATGGCGATGGCCTGGCCGGCGTTGGCACCGACCTGGAACAGCTGGCTGGAGAACGAGCCGTCCAGCAGCTTGGTGCCGTTGAAGTCGGACTGCTTGGCGACGCGGTCAATTTCGCTGACCAGCTGGGTCACTTCGGCCTGCAGGGCCTTGCGGTCGCTGGCCGAGTTGGTGGCGTTGGAGGCCTGCACCGACAGCTCGCGGACGCGCTGCAGGTTGTTGCCGATTTCGGTCAGCGAGCCTTCGGCGACCTGGGCCAGCGAGATGCCGTCGTTGGCATTGCGGATGGCCACGTCGGTGCCGCGGATCTGGGTGCCAAAGCGCTCGGAGATGGCCAGGCCGGCGGCGTCGTCCTTGGCGCTGTTGATGCGCGAACCGGACGACAGGCGCTGGATGGTGGTGGCCAGCGAGCTGCCGGAGGTGCTCAGGTTGCGCTGAGCATTCAACGACATCGTGTTGGTGTTGATGACTTGTGCCATGAGAATTCCTTCGGGTGTGCGTGGAGCGTGGTGCGGTGGAAGCGGCGCCGGTCGCCCGGCGCCTTCGATTCACGCAGGATCAGCGCAGCAGGCTGAGCACGTTCTGCGGCACCTGGTTGGCCTGGGCCAGCATGGCCGTACCGGCCTGCTGCAGGATCTGGGTGCGGGTCAGCTCTGCGGTTTCCTTGGCGAAGTCGGTATCGCGGATGCGGCTGCGCGATGCGGACAGGTTCTCCGTGGAGGTCTGCAGGTTGGCAACGACCGAGGTGAAGCGGTTCTGCACGGCGCCGAGGTCGGCACGGGTGTTGTTGATCGAGCTCAGCGCGTTGTCGACCAGCGACAGTGCCTTCTGCGCACCGGTCACGGTGGACACGTCCAGGTTGGCGACGTTGGCGGTGGTGACCACGGCATCGGCGGTCTGCGCAAAGCCGGCGGCGCCGGTCAGGGTGATGTCGGCGTCGGCCATTGCCACGCCGTCCTTGACCTGGGTGACCACGATCTTGCCGGTGTCGTCCAGCTCTGCCAGCACGCCGGTTTCGCCGAGCTTGGAGTTGATGGCGGTGACGGCGGCCTTGTTCTGGTCGGCCACGGTGGCGCCGCTCTTCAGTTCGATCTTGTCCAGGGTGACGGTGGCAGTGCCGACCTTGATGGTGCCGGTCAGGGTGGCATCAGCGGCCAGCGGCGCAGCCGCGTCGCCGACCTTGCCGGTGGCGAAGGTCGACGTACCCAGCTTGGCGGTCGTGGCGTCGACGATCTTGTCGATGGCAATCGCCTGGCCGGCGTTGGCACCGACCTGGAACAGCTGGCTGGAGAACGAGCCGTCCAGCAGCTTGGTGCCGTTGAAGTCGGACTGCTTGGCGACGCGGTCGATTTCGCTGACCAGCTGGGTCACTTCGGCCTGCAGGGCCTTGCGGTCGCTGGCCGAGTTGGTGGCGTTGGACGACTGCACCGCCAATTCACGGACGCGCTGCAGATTGTTGCCGATTTCGGTCAGCGAACCTTCGGCGACCTGGGCCAGCGAGATGCCGTCGTTGGCATTGCGGATGGCCACGTCAGTGCCGCGGATCTGGGTGCCGAAACGCTCGGAGATGGCCAGGCCAGCGGCGTCGTCCTTGGCGCTGTTGATGCGCGAACCCGACGACAGGCGCTGGATGGTGGTGGCCAGCGAGCTGCCGCTGGTGCTCAGGTTGCGCTGAGCATTCAACGACATCGTGTTGGTGTTGATGACTTGTGCCATGGAAGTTCCTTCAGGCGTGGGTGGAGCGTTGGACGTCGGTATCGATGGCGGCGCCGGTCACACCGGCGCCGACAGGGCAGGCGTGGATCAGCGCAGCAGGCTGAGCACGTTCTGCGGCACCTGGTTGGCCTGGGCCAGCATGGCCGTACCGGCCTGCTGCAGGATCTGGGTGCGGGTCAGCTCTGCGGTTTCCTTGGCGAAATCGGTGTCGCGGATGCGGCTGCGCGAGGCCGAGAGGTTCTCCGTGGAGGTCTGCAGGTTGGCAACGACCGAGGTGAAGCGGTTCTGCACGGCGCCGAGGTCGGCACGGGTGCTGTTGATCGAACCCAGCGCCTTGTCGACGATTTCCAGCGCCTGCTGGGCGCCCTTGACGGTGCTGACGTCCAGGTCGCTGGCGTACTTGGCAGCCGGTGCGGCGGCGGCCAGCGTGGGGACGAACGTCGGGGTGGTGGCGCCGCCGGTCCAGGCGCCCGGGGTGGCGGTGATGGCCTTGAAGGCACCATTGGCGTCGACGCTGTCCTTGACCGAAGTCAGGGTAACCGCGTTTCCGGCGGCGTTGACTTCAGCGTAGACGCCGGTTTCGCCGATTTTGGCGTTGATTGCGCTGACCACGGCCTCGCGCGAAGCCTTGCCGGTGGCGGCCTCGTCGGCGCCCTGCTTGACTTCCACGGTGGCGATGTCGACCCCGTTGATCTTCATGCCGGTGATCTTGAAATCGGCATTGGCGGCCGGGTCGGCCAGGGCCAGCGCGTTGCTGTCGAACTTGGCGCCGCCCAGTGCGTTGGCCTTGGCGTCCACCACCTTGTCAATGGCGATGGCCTGGCCGGCGTTGGCACCGACCTGGAACAGCTGGCTGGAGAACGAGCCGTCCAGCAGCTTGGTGCCGTTGAAGTCGGACTGCTTGGCGACGCGGTCGATTTCGCTGACCAGCTGGGTCACTTCGGCCTGCAGGGCCTTGCGGTCGCTGGCCGAGTTGGTGGCGTTGGAGGCCTGGACAGCCAGCTCACGGACGCGCTGGAGGTTGTTGCCGATTTCGGTCAGCGAACCTTCGGCGACCTGGGCCAGCGAGATGCCGTCATTGGCATTGCGGATGGCCACGTCGGTGCCGCGGATCTGGGTGCCGAAACGCTCGGAGATGGCCAGGCCGGCCGCGTCGTCCTTGGCGCTGTTGATGCGCGAACCGGACGACAGACGCTGGATGGTGGTGGCCAGGGAGCTGCCGCTGGTGCTCAGGTTACGCTGAGCATTCAACGACATCGTGTTGGTATTGATGACTTGTGCCATGGGAAGAGGTCCTTGAGCGGTTGCACGTGATTGGGGTTAGACGCTCATGACGTGCTTCAGGAGCGGCTTATGTCAGCGCTGCAACAGGCTGAGCACGTTCTGCGGCACCTGGTTGGCCTGGGCCAGCATGGCCGTACCGGCCTGCTGCAGGATCTGGGTGCGGGTCAGCTCTGCGGTTTCCTTGGCGAAGTCGGTATCGCGGATACGGCTGCGCGAGGCAGACAGGTTTTCCGAGGACGTCTGCAGATTGGCGACAACGGAGGTGAAACGGTTCTGGATGGCACCCAGATCGGCGCGAACGCTGTTGACCGATTCCAGTGCCTTGTCAACGATTTCCAACGCTTTCTGGGCGCCGACGTAGGACGAGACGTCCAGATCCTCCACGAAGCTGGAGGTGGCGGTGGCAGCAACCGAGCTGGGCGCGGCGGCGGTGGAGTCAGCCAGGCCAAGCTGGGTGGCGCCGTCGATGACGAGGTCGCGGTCGGCCTGTACGGAGGTCAGCTTCAGGCTGTGGGTGTCGGGGGTGCCAGCGGTGGTGACCACTTCGGCATAGACACCGGCTTCGCCGATCTTGCTGTTGATCTGGGCAGCGGCGGAGGCGGCGAATTCGGCGGTGGTCTTGCCGGAGATGGTGCCGATGGTGGCGCCGTTGATGACAACGTCGCTCAGGTCGGTGATCGTGCCGATGTCGGTGCCGTTGACCGGGGCGGCAAACTTGGCGTTGCCCAGCGAGCTGGCCTTGGCGTCGACGACATTGTTGATGGCGATGGCCTGGCCGGCATTGGCGCCGACCTGGAACAGCTGGCTGGTGAAGCTGCCGTCGAGCAGCTTGGTGCCGTTGAAGTCGGACTGCTTGGCGACGCGGTCGATCTCGCTGACCAGCTGGGTCACTTCAGCCTGCAGGGCCTTGCGGTCGCTGGCCGAGTTGGTGGCGTTGGAGGCCTGAACGGCCAGCTCGCGGACGCGCTGCAGGTTGTTGCCGATTTCGCTCAGGGAGCCTTCGGCGACCTGGGCCAGCGAGATGCCGTCGTTGGCATTGCGGATGGCGACGTCGGTGCCGCGGATCTGGGTGCCGAAGCGCTCGCTGATGGCCAGACCGGCGGCGTCGTCTTTCGCGCTGTTGATGCGCAGACCGGACGAGAGGCGCTGGATGGTGGTAGCGAGCGAGCTGCCGCTGGTGCTCAGGTTGCGCTGAGCGTTGAGCGACATCGTATTGGTGTTGATTACCTGTGCCATGGGTCGTCTCCCTTATTGGAATCCCGGTGGTTGATGGAACGAAGCGCCGCCGTTTTTTTTTGTTTGGCTGTGTGCTTCGCTGTTGCCAAATCAATAACGGCGCTTTGTCAACAACCTTTAGGCGGAAATCTCGCCGGGGTGCCGGTGCTGCCGTCCGGGGCCGTGGCTGAGCTCCCCGATAGAAGGGTTAACGGCACCGGAGGTGGAGATTGAAGGGCTTTTTTCCCGTCAAGCCGGGCTCTGCCTGGCGGCCCCGGGGTCAAGGTCCCGGCCACGCTCACAGCGGCAGCCACCGCGCCGGATCGCGGAGACAGGGCGCCCCGCGGCGGCCCCGGCTCACGCTCTCCGGCGCGCGCCCCTGCCAGTGGGGCGCGTGCGACGGGCGTGTTTGGCGACGCATAACGAAAAAGGCCGCGATGCTGTTCGCATCGCGGCCTTCGAGGCTTTCCGTTACGGGATGACGCGCCGTCAGCGCAGCGTGTTGAACAACGACATCTGCTGCATCTGTGAGAACAGGGTCTGCGCGGCCTGCAGGGCAGTGCTTTCCAGCTGGTACTGGCTGATGGCGTCGGCGTAGTCCAGGTCGCGCATCTGCGACAGCGTGCCCTTGAGGGTGACGGTGTTGGATTCACGCATGTCCGCGGCATTGTCCAGCGCTTTGAGCTGGGCACCGCCAGCGGCGCGCGAGTCGATCATCCGTTCGGAGGCTCGGGCGATGTCGCGCAGTCCGCTCTGCAGCAGGTTCTGCTGGGCGGCGGACTGGCTGGCACTGCCGGTATCCATCTTCAGCGAGCCGATCAGGCTGTCCAGGGTACTGAAGATGTCGCGGCTGGTGGCCGGGGCCACGTTGAAGGTATCACCGGCAGCAGGCTTGCCATCCACGTGCAGGCGCACGCCGTTGAGCACCAGGTCGTCGCCGGCCTTCATGGTGCCGCTGGACACCACCGTACCGGTGTCGTCGACCAGCTCATACTGGTCGGCGGCGGTGAAGCGCACGCTGAAGGCCTTGCCGTCCCAGCTGTTGCTGCCATCGCGGGTGACATTGGTGAGCACGCCGGTACCGGTGTTGCCGCTGGCCGCGGCACCATCCACATGGCCGTCGCCGGTGCCGATGCGCAGGAAAATCTCGCTGCCGGGCAGGGCATCGAGCACGTAGGTGTCCGGGCCCACCTCCACCTGGCGCTGGTTCTGATCGCCGTTGTAGACCACCTTCCCGTCAATCTGGCTGAAGGGAGGGCTGCCGTCGGCCGTGCCACCGAACAGGTAGCGGCCGGTGCCATCGGTGCTGTTGGCAAGCGCGAGCAGGTTGCCCCGGATGGCCTCGATCTCTGTCACCATCGACTGCTTGTCCGACGCCGCCAGCGCCGGGTTGTTGGCGTAGATGGTCAGTTCGGTGATGCGGCCCATCATGTCGCCAACCTGGGCCAGCGCGTTCTCCTGCAGGCCCAGGCGGTTCTGCACATTGCCGGCGTTGAGCTGCATGCGCTCCAGGGAAGCCAGGGTGCGGTCCAGGCCCACGGCGGCGCCGGAGGCGACCGGATCGTCCTTGGCGGTCACCAGGCGGCGGCCGGTGGCGATCTGCTGCTCCAGGTGGCTCATTTTGGCCTGCTTGGCCATCATCAACGAGACCGACTGGTTGAACATCATGCCGGTGGAAATACGGTTGTTCATCGGCCTACGGCTCCGAGGATGGTCTGGAACATGGTGTCGGCAGTGGAGATCAGCTGCGAGGCGGCCTGGTAGGCCTGCTGAAGCCGCAGCATGTCGGCGGCTTCTTCATCCAGGTTCACCCCTGACACTGCATCGCGCGCGGACTGCGCCTGGTCGGTGATCACCTGCTGGGCCTGCAGGGAGTAGTCGGCCGAGCGGGCGGCGGCGCCGACCTGGGTGGTCAGCCCGCCAAGAGCGCCGCTCAGGGTCACGGTGCCATCGTTGAAGGCCTTGGCCTGTTCCACCTTGGCCAGCAGCAATGCGTTGCTGTTGTCCGAGGAGCCGGCCGGCGTCGGACCGATGCTGAAGGTGTCGCCGGTCTTCGGCGCGCCGTCGAGCACGAAGCTCCAGCCATTGGCGCTGATGGTCTGGCCTGCGGTGTAAGTGAACGGGCCGGCGCCATCCAGGGTGTACTGGGTGCCACTGGTGAACACGATCGCCGCCGGGTTGCGCAGCGCGGCGTTGCCGTGGTCGGTCACCTTGACACCGCTGAGCTTGCCGGTGCCACTGTTGGACAGTGCTGCGGTGCCCTTGATCGGAGCGGCGGCGGCAATCCGCGAGGTATCGGTGATCGCTACGGACATCGTGCCGGCCACGCCCGCCGTGGGCTGCAGCAGCATGCGGTCGTTGAGCGCCGGCGTGCCGGTCATCACCAGCTCCACGCCATTGAGCACCAGCGGGTCAGCGGCAGTACCGGTACCGGTCATGGCCACCGCCACGCCGGTATCGGCGCGGCTGGCCTGCCACTGGGTGCCGTCGAACTTCAGCACGACGTTCTGCCCGTCCAGCTTGGACAGGTCGCCGAAGCTGGCGGCCATGCTGGCCGTGCCTGCATTGCCGGCGTGGCCGGTGATGCGCGGCGCGCCGATGTTGAAGAAATCGCCGCCGAGGTTGCCATACAGGTCCGCACCCTGGCGGTGCACGTCATTGAAGCTGCTGGCCATGCCGATCGCCAGCTTGCCCAGTTCGGCCTGGGTGGGGGTGAGCACGGTATCGCGGAACTCGAGCAGGCCGCCGATCTGGCCGCCCAGGGTCTTCGATTCCAGGGTGATCTTCTGCCCGGCGCTTTCCAATGCCAGCTGCAGGCGCTCGGGCATGTACGGGTCGGTCACAGTAGTGACCTTGGACGCGGTGGTGCCCACCACCAGTGCCTGGCCACCGGCCGTGTAGACATTCATGATGCCGCCGTCCTGCATCACCGCGTTGCCGCCGGTGTAGCCGACCAGGTTGGCGATCAGCTGGTCGCGGCGGTCCAGCAGATCCGGCGCGGCATTGGCCGCATTGCCGCCGATGGCGCCGTTGAGCTGGGCAATCTCCTTGGCCAGCCGGTTGATCTCGCTGGCACCGGCGATCAGGCCGTTGTTGACCTCACCGTTGAGCGTGTTGAGCTGACCGTTGAGCTGCTGGAAGCGGTTGGCGAGGGTCTTGCCACCGTCCAGTACGTTCTGCCGGTCGGCGGTGCCCGAGGCATTGGAGGACAGGCCGCTGACCGTATCGAAGAAGCTCGACCACACCCCGGCCACATTGGTGGCCGTGTCGGAGAACATCGCATCGACGCGGTCGGCCATCGTCGACAGCTGCTTCAGGCGCGCCAGTTCGCCGCTGCCGTCGAGCAGCCGCGATATCGCCAGCTGGTCGGCGACGCGCCGGATGTCGGTGATGCGGGTGCCGTTGCCGACATCGCCATAGCCGAAGTTCTGCGGGTTGGCGGTGGCGAAGTCGACCTTCTGCCGGCTATAGCCGGGGGTGTTGATATTGGCGACGTTGTGGCTGGTGGTGGCCAACGCCCGCTGGAACGCGAGCAGGGCACTGGTGCCGGTGGAAAGTACGCTGGACATGGGTTACCTCAACGACGGATGACACCCAGCCCGGTCGGGCTGGCGGTACTGGCAAAGGTCTGGCCCAAGCGCCGGCTGGCGTCGCCCACGGCGGCGATGGCGCGCTCGATGGTGGGGCCGCCGGCAATTGCGGCGATCTTGGCCGCATAGCCGGGATCGGTGGCGTAGCCGGCCTTCTGCAGGCCCTGCGCAAAGCCGCGGACATCGCCGCCGGCCTGCAGCGCGTTCTGGTAACGCGGGCTGTTCTTGAGCAGTTTCACGTAGTCGGCAAAGCTGTCGCCCACCGACGTATACGCGCGGAAGCTGGCGGTTTCGTTGCGGCGAACGCCGTCAACGTATTCGTGGGTACCGCTGCTGGCACGCTCACCGCTCCACCCGGTGGCCTTGATCCCGAACAGGTTGTGCGAGCTGCCGCCGCCATTGCGCTGCACCAGCTTGCGGCCCCAGCCGGTTTCCAGGGCCGCCTGGGCGACGAGGGCCTTGGCATCGACGCCCAGCTCGCGCGCCGCCTGCTGGGCATGGCCCCAGATGCTGGCGACGAAGCCTTCCGGGGTGTGCGGACCCAGCGTGGCGGCCGCCGTACTGGCGGCCAGCGTGTCCACGGCACCGGTGGTACGCGTGGCACCGTCATTGACGCCGCTCCAGCGGTCGTTGGACAACGCGGCCCAGTTTTCCCCGGCGGACCCGCTCACGGCCGGCGGCGTGGCATACGGATCGTTCCGCCCGAGCGCTTCGTGCATCTGGCTGCTTTCGCGCCCGGCGATCAGGTCCAGCGCACGCTCCATAGGCTGCAGTACTGCTGACGGATCAGCGCCACGCAGGTGCTGAAGCACGTCCACCTCGCTGGGCACGGCAGTCGGCGCAGTGCCCGCCGGCAACGCCATCGGCGCGGCCGATGGCGCATTGAGCCGGTACGCGCGCAGGGCGGCGGCCGGGTTCAGCGCGGTATCGACCGGCGCGGCCGCCTCGCCTTCGGCGGCCCCAAGCTGGCGGGCGATCATCGCCGACAGGCCCAGGCCACGTCCCCGCGTCATCGCCTCGGCGATCTTCTGGTCGTACATTTCGCGGAACATCGTGTTCTCGGCAGGGAAGAGCGAATCGCCGAAGCTGGCATCGCGCATGCTCTTGACCAGCATCTGCGCAAACTGGCCTTCCAGCTGGCGTGCCACCTTGTCGACCTTGGCCGGGCTGTTGGCCTGGGCCGGGTTGAGTTCCAGTGCGGGTGTAATGCGCATGTCAGATCACCTCGAGTTCGGCGCTCAGCGCGCCGGCCTGCTTGAGGGCTTCCAGGATGGCGATCAGATCGCCGGGGGCGGCGCCCACCGCGTTCACCGCATGCACGATTTCATCGAGCGTGGTGCCGCCAGTGAACTTGAACATGCGGCTGCCATCGTTGGTGGCGGTAATGGTGGACTGCGGCGTGGCCACCGTCTGGCCGTTGCCGAACGCATTGGGCTGGCTGACGTTGGTGTTCTCGTTGATGGTCACAGTGAGCGAACCATGTGAAATGGCCGCTGCGCCCACCCGAACCTGCGAGCCGATCACCACCGTGCCGGTCCGCGCATTGACCACCACCTTGGCCGGCGCGCTGCCGGGGGTGAGTTCGAGGTTCTCGATGCGGGCGAGCAGGCCGATGCGCGCGCCAGGGTCGCTGGGCGACTGCACGGACACCGTCACCCCGTCAATCGCGCGTGCCGCACCATCGCCGAACGCCTGGTTGAGCGCGGCGACCATGCGCGACACCGTGGTGAAGTCATTCTTGTGCAGATTCAGTGTGATGTCGCCGCCGCCGTTGAACACGTCCGGCAGCGCCCGTTCCACCGTGGCGCCGTTGGGAATGCGGCCCACGCTGGGCACGTTCACGGACACCCGCGAGCCGTCCTTGCCCTGCGCCCCAAAGCCGCCGACCACCAGGTTGCCCTGCGCGATCGCATACACCTGGCCGTCGGCGCCGCGCAGCGGGGCCATCAGCAGCGAGCCGCCGCGCAGCGACACCGCGTTGCCGATCGAAGAGACCGTGATGTCGATCGGCTGACCCGGCTTGGCGAACGGCGGCAGTTCGGCGTGGATGGCCACGGCGGCCACGTTCTTCAGCTGCGGGTTGACGTTGGCAGGCACATTGACGCCCAGCTCGCCAAGCAGGTTTTTCAGGCTCTGCACGGTAAAGGGCGCCTGGCTGGTGCGGTCGCCGCTGCCGTCCAGACCCACGACCAGGCCGTAGCCGACCAGCGCGTTGGTGCGCACGCCGCCCACCTGCGCCAGGTCCTTGATGCGCTCGGCGTAAGCGGGGGCAGCCAGGGCGAACACCGCCAGCAGCGTCGCCGCCGCACGCAGCGCGTAGCGCGACGCGGTGCGTCGCTGCCCAGCAATGAAGAAGGAAAAGGTCATGTCAGGCTCAGAACGGCGTCAACGCCGAGTTGAAGAAGCGGCTCAGCCAGCCCATTGCATTGGACTGGGCGACCGGACCGCGACCGCCGTAGACGATGCGGGCATCGGCGACGCGGCTGGACGGAATGGTGTTGTCGGGGAAAATGTCCGCGGCACGCACGATGCCCTGCACCTGCACCAGTTCGTCGCCCTGGTTCAACCGCAGGTTCTTGGCACCCTGCACCACCAGGTTGCCGTTGGGCAGGCGCTGCACCACGGTGACGGTGACACTGCCGAGCAGGCGATTGCTCTGTGCGCTGGTGCCTTTGCCGGCAAAGTCGCGCGAACCCTTGGCGCTGGCGCTCAGGATGTCCTTGCCGCCCAGCGTGACCGGTGCGCCGAAGACCGTCGGGGTGCCGATACTCAGGTCCGATTCCTTGGCCGTCGTGGTATTGGCGGTGGTCTGCGCGGTGGTGTTTTCGGTCAAGGTGATGGTCAGCAGGTCGCCGACATCACGCGCGCGTCGATCCGAATACAGCTGCAGGCCAGGGCCGGCGGCGTAGATCGCACCGGCGGTGGCCTGAGGGGTAGGCGCTGCGATCGGGACAACCGGCGCCATCGGCGGATAGGGCCGGACATCGCCAGCGATGACGCAGCCGCCGAGCAGGGCAACCAGGGAGCCGGCAAACAGCAGGCGAAGGGTAGGGCGCAGGGGCGACATGGCAGGGCTTCCGGTTCGGCCGATCAGACGTTCTGGTTGAGGTAACCGAGCATCGCGTCGGTCGTGGAGATCGCCTTGGCGTTCATTTCGTAGGCGCGCTGGGTTTCGATCATCGACACCAGCTCTTCGACCACGTTGACGTTGCTGCCTTCCAACGCGCCCTGCACCACGCTGCCCAGGCCGTTGAGACCGGGGTTGCCGTTCTGCGCGGGGCCGGAGGCGGTGGTTTCCAGGAACAGGTTTTCACCCCGTGCCTGCAGACCGGCCGGATTGACGAAGTCGGTCAGGGTCAGTGCGCCGATCTCCACCGAGGCGGCGTCGTCGGCCATCTTCACGCTGATCGTGCCGTCGGTACCGATGGTGAGCGACTGTGCACCTTCGGGAATCTGGATGCCCGGCTGCACCGGATAGCCGCTGTTGGTGACCAGTTCGCCCTGCTGGTTGCGCTGGAACGAGCCGTCGCGGGTATAGGCCGAGGAACCGTCGGGCATCTGCACTTCAAAGAAGCCACGCCCATTGACCATCACATCGAGCGCGCGACCGGTCTGCTGCTGGCTGCCCTGCTCGAAGTTCTTCGAGGTGGCCACCACGCGCACGCCGGTGCCCAGCTGCAGGCCGGTCGGCAGCTGGGTCTGCGCTGAAGACGCACCGCCAGGCTGGCGCACCTGCTGGTACAGCAGGTCTTCAAAGCTGGCGCGGTCCTGCTTGAACCCGGTGGTGTTGGTGTTGGCGAGGTTGTTGGACACCACCGACATGCGCGTCTGCTGCGCATCCAGTCCGGTCTTGGCGATCCACAATGCCTGGTTCATGGCGATGTTCCTTTGTGTTCTGCGGGTGGCCGCAGGGGGGCGGCCGTTACAAGAGGCAATGCATGGCGCGTGCCAGAACCGCGCCGGAATTCCGTCGGGGGTGCGTCACCGCGCCGCCGACAGGGCGATCAACCGCCCAGGCGCAACAGGCTGTTGGCACTGCGGGCGTTGTCGTCGCCGTGCTTGATCACCTTCACCTGCATTTCGTACTGGCGCTGCAGCTGGATCATCTGCACCAGCGCACCGGCGGCATCGACATTGCTGCCCTCCAGTTGGCCGCTTTCCAGCGACTTGCCCTGGGCCTGCACAAACGGCTGCTGCGGATCGATGTTGCGCATCAACCCATCCAGGCCGCGTTCCAGGCGGTCGTCGGCGGCGGCCACCACGCGGATCCGGCCGATATTGGCCATCGTCTGCGGGCCTTCGCCGAGCGGAATGATCGAGATCGTGCCGTCGTTGCCGATGTCCATCGCCTGGTGAGGCGGAATGGCGATCGGCGCACCGTTCTCGTCCAGTACCGGATGGCCGCCGGCAGTCACCAGCTGGCCATTGGGCGTGATCGAGAGTGCCGCACCGCGGGTATAGGCTTCACCGCCACCGGCCGGCGGCTGCACCGCCAGCCAGTTGCCCGACTGCAGCGACAGGTCCAGCGGGTTGCCGGTGATCTGCTGGGCACCCATGCGCCGGTTGAACCCGGCGTCCACGTGCAGGGCGTCCACGCGGGAGGCGTAGCCGGTGCCCTTGACCGGGAACGCCTCGGTGTTGGCGAGCGCTTCCTTGAAGCCAGGGGTATCGGTGTTGGCCAGGTTGTGCGAAAGCGTGCCCTGGGCCTGCAGCGACGCGCGTGCACCGGTCATCGCTACGTAGAGCGCCTTGTCCATCGTTGTCGTCCCGTGATGCGGTCAGTGGCTCATCAACGGATGTTGATGATGGTCTGGGTGATCTGGTCCATGGTCGAGACCATCTGAGAGTTGGCCTGGAAGTTGCGCTGGGCGGTGATCATGTTGACCAGCTGCTCGGTCAGGTCGACCGTGGAGGCTTCCAGTGAACCGGCCTGGACCTTGCCGAGGTTGGAGCTGTCCGGTGCCCCGGTGCGGGGGGTGCCCGAGCCGAAGGTCTCCACCCACAGGTTGTTGCCCTTGGCTTCCAGGCCCTGGGTATTGTTGAAGGTCGTCAGTGCCACCTGGCCCAGCGCCTTGTCATCGCCATTGGAATAGCGCGCGTACACCACGCCTTCTTCAGACACGGTGATCTCGTTGAGCTTGCCGGCCGCGTAACCGTCCTGCTGTGTATTGCGCAGCGCGAACTTCTCGCCGTACTGGGTGGACCCGGAGATGTCCAGGGTCAGCGCTAGCTGGCCGGCGCCGGTGCTGGGGGTGAACGGCGTGAGGGTGATCTGGCCGTTGGCGGGCGAGGTGAGTGCACCGGCATTGTTGAAGGTCAGCGTGGTGGGCGCACCCTGTGCCTGGCCGTCCACATAGTTGTAGACCTGCCACTCGTTGGCGGCGGCACCCTTGACGAAGTACGACGTCTGGGTGTGGCTCACGCCGAGCGAGTCGTACACCGTGATGCCGCCGGTGGACTGGCTGTAGCTGTTGGAGTCGGTCGGGCTGAACGGAGTGACCGTAGGCTCCTTGGCGTCGGCCGGCAGGGTGAAGCTGACGTTGACCTTGCTGGTCTGCTTGGGCGGGCTGTCGGTGGTGAGCAGCTGCAGGTCGACCAGGCGACCGGCGTCGAAGCTGGTGCCGTCCGCGTTCGGGGCGAACACCTGCAGGCGCGCACCCTGCGGGTTGATCACGTAGCCGGCCTGGTCGGTCTGGAAGTTGCCGGCCCGCGAGTACACGCGCGCACCGTTCATGGTCATGGTGAAGAAGCCCTCACCGGAGATGGCCATGTCCAGACTGCGCCCGGTCTGCTCGTTGTTGCCCTGCGAGAACTGCTGGGCCACGTTGGTCAGGCGCACGCCCTGGCCGATGGCGTTCTTGGACAGACCGTAACTGGTGGCCGAGAACAGGTCGGCGAACTCGGCGCGCGACTGCTTGAAGCCGGTGGTGTTCACGTTGGCGATGTTGTTCGCGGTGACGTTCAGATCGGCATTGGCGGCGTTGATGCCGGACAACGAGACATTGAAGCCCATGAGATTGCTCCTGGTATGCGGGGTGGGGCGGCTCAGCTGATGCGGAGCACGTAGTCGATCGGGGCCGTACCCAGGCCCTTGAGGTTGAGGTACAGCCCGTCGGAGCCGACCGTGACGCTTTCCACAGGTGCTTCGACGTAGGTATTGGCCTTGGTCTTGGCGCCGGCGCTGTCGGTGAAGGTGGCGGCGAGGGTGTAGCTGCCGGGCGGCATGCGGTTGCCGTTGGCGTCCTTGCCGTCCCACTCGAACGTGACTTCGCCGCTGGCCTTGGCCTCCACGCTCAGTGTGTTGACCTTGACGCCGTTGGCGTCGGTGATGTCCACATTGACGAAGCCGGCGCCGGGTGCCGCGACCATGCCGCTGGTGCTGCCTTCGCTTTCCAGCGACCACGTGGTCGAAGGAACCAGCACGTCGTGGCCCACCAGTGCAGCCCCGCGCAGGATCTGGTCACCGGACATCTGGTCCTGGAAACCCTTCACCGTGGCGTTGAGGTCGGTGATGCCCTGCACCTGCGACAGCTGCGCCATCTGCGCCACCATCTGAGTGTTGTCCATCGGCTTGAGCGGGTCCTGGTGCTGCAGCTGCTCGGTCATCAGGCGCAGGAAGTCGGCCTGGTCCAGGGTGCTTTTTTTCTTGCTGGTGTCACTGTTGGGTGCGTTGAGGCCGAGCGCGGTATAGATATCGCTGCCCTGGCCGACGCCGCTGGTGCTGCTCATGACGGTATGTCCTGCAAAAGTGGGGGTCAGCGACCCATGCTCAGGGTGGCCAGTGCCAGTTCCTTGGCGGTGGTCAGCATCTCCACGCCGGCCTGGTAATTGCGCGAGGTGGAAATGAGGTTGACCATCTGCGCCACCGGATCGACGTCGGGCTGGTAGATGTAGCCATCGCCATCGGCCAGCGGATGGCCGGGCTCGTAGCGTTTGATGGGTGCCGCGTCGCTCTGGTTGATTTCCTTGACCTGGACGGTGGTGATGTTCGGGTCTGTCCGGCTGGTGACGGACTGGAAGATCGGTTCAAGCGGTTTGTAGACCGCATCGGCCGACCCGGCGACGGTATCGGCATTGGAGAGGTTGGACGCGATGGTGCTCATGCGCACCGACTGGGCCTGCAGGGCCGAGCCGGCGATGTCGAAGATCGGCAGATTGCTCATGGCTTATTGGCCCGTGATGGCGGTGAGCATGGAGCGCACCTTGGATTCGACGAAGCTCAGCGAGGCGCGGTACTCCAGCGCGGCGCGGCCGTAGGCGGCACGCTCGGCGTCCGGGTCGACGGTGTTGCCGTCGATGCTGGGCTGCACCCCGTCCTTGGCAATCTGGAAGGGGTTCAGGCCGCCGCCGATGGCGAAGTGCTGTTCGTTGGTGGTTTTCATGAGTCCGTTGGCGTCCAGGCCCTGGGCGTGGCGCAGGGCGGCGTCGAAGTCGAGGTCCTGGGCCTTGTAGCCGGGGGTGTCGGCATTGCTCAGGTTGCTGGCGATCAGCTTCATCCGCTGCTCGCGCAACGGCATGGCCTGGGCATGGACCCCCAGATAGTCGGAAATCAGATTGGGCATGGCGCGCTCCCACGGGACGATGCGGGGGAGGCTGCAAGGGCTGTGCCAATCGGTATGGCGTCGGGGCATATGGCCCGGGTCGACAGCGCGCGGGCAAGGCGGCCCTGACGCCCACAAAAAAGCCCAGCAGGTGCTGGGCGTGAGGATGAACGATGCCGCTCCGGCCTTCCCGGGGGAGCGTGGACGTCGGCGGTCGCGTGCGACCGCCGTGTCTCAGGCGGCCATTGCCACCTTGCGCAACCGGTCCAGCACGAAATCGGCCAGTTCGTGCGGGGAATACTTGGCCACGAAGGCGTTGGCGCCCACCCGCTCGACCATCGCGTTGTTGAATACGCCCGACAGTGAGGTGTGCAGCAGCACGTACAGGCCGGCCAGACCCGGGTGGCGCCGGATTTCCGTCGTCAGGGTGTAGCCGTCCATCGCCGGCATCTCGATGTCGGAGATCACCATCGCGTAGCGCTCGGCGGGATTCTCCCCGGCCGCATGGATCTGGATCAGATGGTCCAGCGCCTGCTTGCCGTCCGACAGCAGGGTCGCGCTCACGCCCAGCTGGTCCAGCACGCTGCGGATCTGCTGGCGGGCCACGCGCGAGTCGTCCACAACCAGTACCTGCATCGGCGGGGCATCGGCCGGCAGGGCCATCGACGGGTCCAGCACGGCTTCGCCGCGCACCTGGGCGATATCGGCCAGGACGCTTTCCACGTCGATCACCTGGATCAATTCACCCTGGAAACGGGTGACGGCGGTCAGGTAGCTCGATTCGGCACCCAGTTCCGGCGGCGGGTGGATGTCCTCCACCGCGATGTTGACGATCCGTTCCACGCCGCTGACCAGGAAGCCCTGGATCGAGCGGTTGAACTCGGTCACCACCAGATAGCCTGGCGCGGTATCGGCATCCGGTTCGCGTTCGGGGTGGCCGATGGCCAGGCCCAGGTCCAGCACCGGCACCGAGCGGCCGCGCACGTCGGCAACGCCGGCGAACTGGCTGGGCAGGCCGGGGACCTGGAACAGGGACGGGCGCCGAAGCACCTCCTGTACCTTGAACACGTTCACGCCAAAAAGCTGACGTCCGCCAAGCCGGAACAGCAGCAGGGCCAGACGATTGTGGCCGGCCAGTCGCGTACGCTGGTCGATGCGGTTGAGCAGGTCATGGGACATGGGTCTGGTATCGGCGCCACCCGGCGCGACTTGAGCGCGGCGCGCCCGGGAGCGACGGTGGGTTGCGGCATGCACCTTGCATCGCCCTGCGCATGTCCGTTGCCCCTGGAGTCTGCATGCGTTCTGTCCTGGTCGTTCTGTCCCTGCTGCTGGCATTCCCGGCCGGGGCTGCCGCCGGTTGGCAGCCGGTGGAGAGCATCCGCGGTGCGGCGTTGTCGACGCTGCCGGCCGGCACCGAAGGCGACACGTCGCTGGACTCGGCGCTGCGCCTGCCGGCCTGCGGTCAAGCCCTGCGCGCCCAGCCGACCGGTACCAGTACGGTGGAGGTGAGCTGCCCGGATGCCGGCGGCTGGCGGCTGTTCGTGCCGGTCAAGGTCCGCCGCAACCAGCAGGTGCTGGTCCTCAACCGCGGGATCGCCGCTGGAGAAACGTTGACGGCGGCCGATATCACCACTGCCCAGCGTGACGTGGCGCGCATTGCCGGCGCCGCACTGGCCGACCCCCAGGTGGCGGTCGGCCGGGTAGCCCGCCGGACCCTGAGCGCCGGCAGCCTGCTGTCGGCCAACGACCTGGTCGCCCAGCGCCTGGTGCGCCGGGGCGACAGCGTCGCCCTGGTCTCGCGCCGGGGCGGGGTGGAGGTGCGGGTGGCCGGGCGGGCGATGGCCGACGCGGGCGAGCACGAACGGGTGTCGGTGGAGAACCTGTCGTCACGCAAGATCGTTCAAGGTACCGTGGACGCCAGTGGCGACGTTTTAGTGACGCGTTGATCACAATGCTGACCGGCATCCGTTTGTGCTGAAAAACCCTGCCATTTCCCCCTAAAGGTGGCGGCCTCTGTGCCGTTATCCCTTGTGAACCGAACACCCAGGACATCTCCATGAGCCAGAAAATCGACGGCAACCTGCAGGCCACCGCCCATCTGCGCAGTGTCGCCCTCGGCACCAAGCCCAGCGCGGGTACCGATCCCCAGGCGCGCCCGGTGGAAGCCGTGGACAGCCTGCGGCTGACCGGTGAAGCCACCTCGCTGCAGGCCATGCAGCGCGAGCTGAGCACGGCCCCGGCGATCGACGCGGCCCGCGTGCAGGCCGTGCGCGAGTCGCTGCAGAACGGCACTTACACGATCAACCCTGACGCCATTGCCTCGCGGATGCTTGAGCTGGACCAGCAGCTGCAGGGATGACGCTGGCGATGAGCGAGCCGTTGCAGCGCCTCAGCGATGCCTTGGACGTCGAACGCCTGGCCTTGGTCGAGCATGATGTCCACGCGCTGATTCAGGCGACCGGCGCCAAGCTGGAGGCGCTGCGTGCGCTCGAAGCGGCGCTGCCGGTCGGCCAGGGCGAGCGTCTGCAGGAACTGGCCGAGCGCAATCGCGCCAACGGCGTGCTGCTGGCGCGCCGCCGCCGCGAGGTCAACTGGGCATTGCGCCAGCTGGGCCGCAGTGAGGAGGCGTCGGCATATGACGCCAAGGGCCAATCCAGCACGCTTCACACGCGCCGGCCGCTGGCCGTCGCCTGACCGGCCCGGGCAGCACCTGCCGGGCCGGGGTTTCCGGTTCGCGTATATTGGGCGCCTGTTTTCACCTGCCCGATGTGACCGTGACCGCCGATATCTCGTTTGTTACCGCGCCGTTGCCGCCCCAGCCGGTCCTGCTCGCCCTGTTCGAGCACACCCGTGAAGGGGTGCTGTTGTTTCGCGAGGACGGCAGCGTGGCAGTGGCCAACGCGGCCCTGCGCGCCATCGTCGGCCAGGCCGAGCCCGATGCCGGCCTGAGCGCGACCCAGTGGCTGCGGCAACGCCTGCCGCCGGACGCGCTGGAGCATGCACGGCAGCAGGGCCACTGGAATGGCAGCCTGCCGGTCGGCGAGCGCATGGTCATCGCCCACGTCTACCATCATGAGGCGGCAGGTGAGCGCCACTATCTGGCCCTGTTCCACCGCATCGAAGGCCAGGAAGACTATGAGCGTGAGCTGCAGCAGCGTCACGCCGAGCTGCGGCAGGCCTACCTGCGCTTGAACGGCACGCAGGAAAAGCTGCTGCAGTCGGAGAAGATGGCGTCCATCGGCCAGCTGGCGGCCGGCGTGGCGCACGAGATCAACAATCCGATCGGCTACGTGCACTCCAATCTGGGCAGCCTGCAGGAATACCTGCGCAGTCTGTTCACGGTGATCGAAGCCTACGAGCGTGCCTTGCGTGCGCCCGACCCCAAGGCGTTGATCCCGGAAATCGACGACATCCGCAACCGGTTCGACATCGACTTCATCAGCCGCGATCTGCCGCAGCTGATGGCCGAGTCGCGCGAGGGCATCGAGCGGGTGACACGTATCGTGCGCGATCTGAAGGACTTCTCGTACTCCGGCCGCGACGAGTCGTGGAAGCTGGTGGACCTGCACGCGGGCCTGGAATCGACGATCAACATCATCTGGAACGAGCTCAAGTACAAGGTCACGCTGCACCGCGAGTTCGGCCAGCTCCCGCTGGTGGAATGCCTGCCGTCCGAGCTCAATCAGGTCTACATGAATCTGCTGCTCAATGCCGGCCACGCGATCGCCGAACGCGGCACGATCACCGTGCGCACGGGCGTGGACGGCGACACGGTCTGGGTGGAGTTCGAGGACACCGGCGGCGGCATTTCGCCGGAACTGCGCCAGCGCATCTTCGACCCGTTCTTCACCACCAAGCCGGTGGGCAGCGGCACGGGTCTGGGCCTGTCGATCTCCTACAGCATCATCAACAAGCACCACGGCCGCATCGACCTGGACAGCACCCCGGGCGAGGGCGCACGTTTCCGCGTGGTACTGCCGATCAAACAGCCGCGCTGAACCCGGCGCTGGCGAGATCGGGTGATCGGGTGATTGCGTGACGCCCGGCGATGGCCGGGTGGGCGGGGTCTGCGCGAACAGCCTGTGGCCGATGGCCGTGCGGTGCTGACGGGTGCGGGTGTGCCGTAAGCCCGTCCCCGTCGGCCCAGCCAGCGGCAGGCAGATGCCGGGGGCTGTTCGCGCTGGCGTCAGGTCACTCGTCTTCCGGCGTTGCAATCGCTACCGGCGGGGCGGTGTTGGCGCGGCGTTGCTCTTCGTGCGTGCGGAACGCCTGGTGGATGTGCTTGCGCAGCTCATCGTCGTTCCACGGCTTGGTCAGGAAGCGGTAGATCGCGCCGCGGTTGATCGCGTCGGTGACGGTGTTGAGGTCGGTGTAGCCTGACAGCACCAGCCGGATCGTGTCCGGGTAGAGCATCTTCACCCGGCCCAGGAACTCGGTACCGCTCATGTCGCTCATGCGCTGGTCGGACAGGATCACCTGCACGTCGTTGATCGCCAGCAGGTCGAAGGCATCGCGCACGTTGCCGGCCGCCAGAATGCGGTAGCCGTCGCGGCGGAACAGGCGCACCAGCGAGCGCAGCACGTTCTCTTCGTCGTCCAGCAGCAGCAGCGTCCGGTCCGGGCGGGTTTCGGCGAAGGCCTCCGGGCGCAGGTAGCGCCGGCGCAGCGTCATCCCGGCCGCATCGGCCGACATCGGCTCGCCGAACAGATAGCCCTGGAACACATCGCAGTCGTTGCGGCGCAGGAAGCCGAGCTGTGCCTGCGACTCCACGCCATTGGCGATGACGGTCATGCCCAACTGGTGACCCATCGCGATGATCGCGCGGGCGATGGCCGCCTCGCGGTTGCCGGCCGGCGCGCTCTTGATGAAGCTGCGGTCGATCTTGAGCTTGTCGACCGGGTAGCGCACCAGCGCGCTCAGGCTGGAGTCGCCGGTGCCGAAGTTGTCCAGGCTCAGGCTGATGCCTTCATTGCGCAGGTTGACCAGCGTTTCGTGCACGAAATTGACGTTGTTGGTCAGCGCGCTCTCGTTGATCTCCAGCGTCAGCATGTGCGCCGGCACCCCGGCGGTCTGCATCAGCGCCATTACCTCGGCAAAGAAATTCGGGCGCAGCAGCTGCAGGGTGGACACGTTCACCGCGATGGTGAAATCGTCGAAGCCCTGGTCGCGCCACAACCGCGCCTGCTTGAGTGCGCCTTCCAGCACCCACGTGCCGATCTGCACGATGATGCCCAGGCGCTCGGCCGTGCGCATGAAGCGCTCCGGCACCAGCATGCCCAGCGTCGGCGACTGCCAGCGCAGCAGCGCTTCCATGCCCACCACGTGGCCGTCGCGTGCGCTGACCAGCGGCTGGTAGCGCAGCTTCAGTTCACCGTTGGGAATGGCATCGACGATCTGCCGGGCAATGATGCTCTCGCTGTGCGCGCTCGATGGCGTATCCACCGCATGGATGCGCACCGCATTGCCGCCTTCGCGGGCGGCCTGGTAGAGCGCGTCCTCGGCATGGTCGAGCAGCCGCGACGCACCGCTGGCGTGTTCGGGGCACAGGCTCACGCCCAGTTTGCCGGTCATGAACAGCGTATAGGGCAGCACCGACAGCGGCAGCTCCAGCTGCTGGCGGATTTCCTCGGCGAGGTCCTCGGGCAGCGGCACATCGGCGGTGCGCTGCACCGCGATCAGGAACTCATCGCTGCCATGCCGCCACAGCTTGCCGCGGCCACGCAGGTGGTGCTGCAGGCGCTGGGCGACCAGCACCAGGGCCTGGTCGCCCACCTCGGCGCTCATGTTCTCGTTGACCGATGCGAAATGGTCGATGTCCACGTGCATCAGCATCAGCGGGGTGCCGCCGGAGGCGGCCTCGGCCACCATCGCCTGCAGCTCGGGGTTGCCGGCGCCAAGGCGGTCCGGGGCATCCTCGATGCTGACCAGGGGCAGGGAAGGGTTCCACATGGGCTCAGTGTTCCAGGAGTTCAGCGGCCCTCACGCCGGTGGCGCGGTAGGGCAGGTACAGGTCGATCAGGGTGCCGGCGCCGTGCGCCGACTCGATTTTCAGGGTGCCGCCGACGCTCTGCGCACGTTCGCGCATCACAATCAGGCCCAGCCCGCGCGGGCCGTCCGGGTCAAAGCCTTCACCGTCGTCGCGGATCTGCAGGTGCAGGCCGTGATCGTCCACGTCGCGCAGCTGCAGGCTGACCTGGCTGGCGCGCGCGTGGCGCAGCACGTTGGTCAGACTCTCCTGGGCGATGCGGAAGCAGGCCTGTTCGATGTCGCCGGCCGGGCGGCGGGGCAGCGACTGGATGTCCGGCAACAGGTCGATGGCCGCCGATCGGAACAGTACCCCGGCCTGCCAGCGCAGGGCCGCCTCCAACCCGAGCGCGTCCAGTTGCGGTGGGCGCAGCAGGGTGGAGAGGTCGCGCAGCTTTGCCACCGTGGTGTCGGCCAGCTGGATGATCTGCACCAGGTCTTCGTCACGGCGCAGCGGGTCGGCCTCGTCCTGCGCCGCGTAGGCAGACAGTTTCATCGCGGTGATTGCCTGTCCGATGTCATCGTGCAGGTCGCGCGAGATGGCCCGGCGCTCGTCTTCCTGCAGCGAGAACAATCGGCCCGCCATCGCCTGCAGCTCGCGGTTGCTGGTTTCCAGCGCCGCGCGGATGCGTTCGGGTTCGCTCAGGTCGCGCACGATCAGCAGTTTGCAGTTCCGACCGCCATATCGCACATCGCCGACGGCCAGGCCGGCCTGGAAATGCTGGCCATCCAGTCGGCGCATGCCGATCACTTCGCCGGCGCCGGTCGATGGCACCGGGATGGGCGCGAACAGCTGGGCCCGTACCCGCGCCAGATCGGCGCTGGCCACCAGCACCGCCAGCGGTTCGCCGAGCAGGGTGTGGTTGGCATAGCCGAACTGCGCTGCGGCACACGCGTTGGCGTAGAGCACGTGTTCGTCGGAGAGGATCACCACGCCGTCCGGCAGCACCCGCACCAGCTCACGGAACTGTTCCTCGCGTTCGCGCAGCAGGCGACGCGACTGCTCGCGCTCGGTCACATCCTGCAGAGTGCCCAGTACCCGTGGCCGGCCGGCGTCGTCCAGGCCGCTCTGCGCGCGCAGATGCACCATCAGGGCGCGGCCATCCATCGCCAGCAGGGGCAGCAGCACGTCGATCTGCACCGGCTCGCCGGAGGTCATGTCGACCAGCAGCTGCTCGCTCAGCGCCGCAGTGGCCGGATCGGCAGGAACCAGCAGTTCCTCGAAGCGGTGCCAGCGCCGTGCCTCCGGCGGGCGGCGGCCCAGCAGCCGATAGACCTGGTTGGAGTAGCGGCCCTGGCCACTGGCCGGGTCCAGCTCCCACGCGCCGATGCGGGCCATCTCGTGCGCCTCTTCGACGCGGGCGAGGGCCTGGTCGCGGCGTTGCAGCGCCTGGTCCTCGCGGGTGCGGTCGATGGCGATCAGCAGCCGGGCCTGGTGGCCGTCGTAGTCAATCGCACTGCTGCGCATCTCCATGCGCCGGTGGCTGCCATCCTTCAGCCGCAGGTCGGCGGTGATCACGCACAACTGCTCGGGCTGGTCGCGGATCTGGGCCAGTTTGTCCGTCAGTGCGGCATCCTGGCCGGGCGGCCACAACGCATCCACCGGCAGCGCCATGAACTCGTCACGCGACCAGCCGAACAGACTGCACGCGGCCGGGTTTACATCCAGGATCGCCAGTGTGGCCAGGTCGTACACCAGGATCGGCCCCGGGTTGCCCTCGAACATCTGGCGATGGCGGGCTTCCGAGCCTTCCAGCAGCGCGTGGGTATGCAGCACGTGCTGGGCAAGCGGGCGCAGCAGCAGGTAGATCAGCGCGGCGCTGGCGATCACGAAGAAGGCACCCTTGAAGGTCTGCCAGCGGGCGGCGGTATGCATGTCCCCGGCGAGCACCTGTACTGCCGCGTCGCTGCACAGGATCCACACCAGCGCCAGCACCAGATACAGCCCCACCACCCGCCAGCGGTCGCGGCGCAGATCGCGCGCAAGCGGGCGTTCGGGCGGGGGCGACGGTGAGTGGCCGGAGGCGTCGACAGGCATGGGCACGGCGGGAGACGGTGGCGAGGGCGGCAACCATCTTAGAGGGTGCGGAGGGCTTTGAGGTGAGGGGGTGAGGACGCCTTGGGCGGGTCCCTATGCGGGGGGGGGCACTCAATAATCGGCCAAACCCGCCGCTAACGATTGCGTTCCCGGTTGTCGGGTGCGTTTTCGGAGTCATACCGCGTGGACCAAGGGATCATCGCCAGTCTGCTGCAGCACCCGTTGGCCTCGGCACTGGTCATCCTCGACCGTGCCGGTCGCCCACTGGCGGCCAATCCGGCCGCGCGCGAGCACGGCCTGCCGGCAACCCTGGCCGCGTACGGCGAGGTACTGGAAGACCTGCGGCTGCTCGCTGCCGACGGTGGCCTGGTGCCGTGCCAGCTTCCCGGCGGGCCACGCGGCCGGTTCGACGGCTGGATGCGCGCGGTCCACGATGCCGACGGGCAGCTGCTGGCCTTCACCCTGAGCGTGCCCGAGCCGGTGGCCGCCTATGCGGGCAGTCGCTGGGAGCTGGCCCTGGAGCATGCCGGACATGGGCTGTGGGACTGGGACCTGCCCAGCGACACGGTGACCCGCTCGCGGCGGTGGGACGGCGGGCCGATGGATGACGAGCAGGGCCGCGGCGACGCCGCCGGCGCGCTGCTCGACCACGTGCACCCGGATGACCAGGCGCATGTCCGCACCGCGCTGGACGCGCATCTGCGTGGCGAGGGCGCCGTCTACAGCGCGCAGTTCCGCGTCCGCCACCCGGATGGCGACTGGCGCTGGATGCTCGACCGTGGCCGTGTGGTCAGCCGTACGGCCGACGGCCAGCCGCTGCGGATGGTGGGCACCCACACCGACATCCAGGCCCAGAAGCAGATGGAAACCCAGCTGCGCGAACAGCAGGTGCACCTGCGCGAAGCGCAGCGCATCGCCAGCATGGGCAGCTGGTCCTGGGACCCCGAGGCGCGCCAGTTCTGGTGGTCGCCGGAGTTCCGCGCGCTGGTGGGCGAGGGCGACGATCCCATGCCGGTTGGCCGCCACTGGCTGCGCCGGCTCGAGCCACGCTCGCGCGGCCAGTTGCGCAGCGCCTGGCGGCGCATGTGGCGTGATGGACGTGCCACCACGCTGGAACTGGAACTGCCCCGGCCGCGGGAGGGCGCGCTGCACCTGCGGGTCTGGATGCAGCCCCTGGTCGGGCCGGACGGGCGCATGCAGCGCCTGCTGGGCCAGGTCCAGAACATCACCGAGCAGCATCAGACCGACGCGCTGATCCGCTGGCGCACCGAACTGCTCAACCGCGTCTCGGCCCTGGGACGCATCGGTGGCTGCGAGATCGAGGTGGCCACGCGCAGCATGCAGTGGACCGAGGAGTGCTATCGCATCCACGGCCTGCGCAAGGAGCCGATCAGCCTCGACCAGGCCCTGGCGCTGTACACCCAGGATTCGCGCGACGCCTTCGAGGCGGCGCTGGAGCGCATCGCCGGTGGCGGCCTGCCCGAGCAGCTGGACCTGTGTTTCTACCGCCAGTCCGGACTGCGCATCTGGGTACAGGTGCTGATCGAGCTTGACCACCGCGACGGCCTGCCGACGCGCTTTGTCGTGTTGTTCCGTGACATCACCCGCGAGCGCGAGGCCAACGAGCGCATCGAGCTGCTGGCCCACTACGACCTGCTGACCGGCCTGCCCAACCGCATGCTGCTGCGCGAGCAGACGGCCGATGCGATCGAAGAGGCCCGCGATCGCGACGCGCCGCTGGCGATGCTGTTCATTGACCTGGACGGTTTCAAGACCATCAACGACACCTTCGGCCATGCCACCGGGGATGCGCTGCTCAAGGCGGCCGCCGCGCGCCTGCACCAGAACCTGCGCAACAGCGATCTGTTCGGGCGCTTCAGTGGCGACGAGTTCATCGTGGTGCTGCGCGACCTTGCCGACCCGGAAGATGCCGGCCATGTCGCACGCAAGCTGATCGCTTCGCTGGCCGAACCGCTGCACCGCGGCGAGACCACGTTGAAGGTGGGCGCCAGCGTGGGCATCGCGATGCTCGACGACGGACGCTGCGATTTCGATTCGCTGCTGCGCGCAGCCGACGCGGCGATGTATGCGGCCAAGGAGGCGGGGCGCAATACGTATCAGTACTACAGCCAGGACGCGCTGCTGCGGATCCAGCGCAAGCTGGAGATCGAACATGCCCTGCTGGGGGCGATCGAGCGGGAGGAGTTCAGCCTGGCCTATCAGCCGCTGCTGCACGCCGACCACGGCGCACCGCCGGCGATCGAAGCGCTGCTGCGCTGGCATCGGCCCGGTATTGGTTACTGCAGTCCGGCCGAGTTCATCCCCATCGCCGAGAAGTGCGGGGAAATCGTACGGATCGGCGATTGGGTCCTTGCCGAAGCCTGTCGTCAGGCAGCGGCGTGGGACCAGGCCGGGCTGCAATTTGATCGCGTGGCGGTGAACGTTTCGGCGGTGCAGCTGCGTGATCGCGGGTTTGCCGAGCGCGTGATCGACATCTGCCATGCCCACGGCTGGCCACCGCAGCGGCTGGAGCTGGAACTGACCGAATCGGCGCTGATCCGTGACACCGACCTGCTGCGCCATTGCTTCGACGTGCTGGAGCGCCACGGCGTACCGTTGGCCGTGGATGACTTCGGTACCGGCTTCTCCAACCTGCACTACCTCAACCGGTTCCCGGTCGGCCGCCTGAAGATCGACCGCAGCTTTGTGCAGGGCATGCTGCACGACGCCGGCACCGCCGAGGTCACCCAGGCCATCGTGCACCTGGGCCACGCGCTGGGCATGAAGGTCGTGGCCGAAGGCGTGGAAACCGAGCAGGAAGAAGCCATGCTGCGCCGCCAAGGGTGCGACGAAATCCAGGGGTACCTGTATTCCCGTCCGCTCACACCGCGCGACCTGGCCCAATGGCTCAAGCAGGGCGGAGCGCAGATCGCCCCGCGCGAGCGCCTGCAGCCAGCGGCGCACGCAGTAACCTGATCGCCGGCAACACGGCGCGCCGCAGGCGTCTGCCGTCCGTTTCGACGCCGCAGGCGCTGCGCTCTTCGCGGCGTTGCGCGTTGCAGTCGATGCGCGCCACCCGACCCTCGCCATACAGAACCGGCAGGCAGAAGCAGCCCAACCTGCGTCTGTTCGCCGGGGTATGCGCTCGATCCGGTAGTCGAAGCCGAACAGCGCGCTCAGACGTTCGCGATGGATGATCCGGTTGTCCAACCGCGGGAGGATCGTGACGCGCCCGGGGAGGGCCGGCGTGCGCTTTGCGGCAGCCGTCCACGTGGACGTCCAGATCGCCGGTCCCCTGCAGCCGCTGGACGATGCAGGCGTCCAGCCACTCACGGACAACATCGCGCAGGGCCGGCCGTGGCAGCGCGCAACGGTCGTCGCGCATGGGCGCAGCGTGGAACCGTACTCGACGATCATCCTGTCGCCGACCAGGCGGCTCGGACCGGACGGATCGTCCTCGGGCACCCGGTTCCTCAGCACGTGGGGGTGTGCCCGCTGGACCACGGACAGCGTGTCGATCTGGACCTGGCCGAGATGCGCAATGGCCTGGTGGGTGCCGTCGACACCGGTGCCGAACCCCGCCTCCGCGCCCAGTCCCCGATATGCAGCGCCCGCCGCTTCAGGCGGGTAGTTGATGGCGTGAGCGGTCCTGGTACGGCACCAGGAGCATCCGCGCATCGTGCACGAAAACAGCCCCGCGCCCGGCGGTACGGTTCAGCGGGTGGCGTCGAGTGCGTCGCCGGTCAGGCCGAGGTCCCAGGCCAGGCTGGCATGTGCCGGGTCGAGGGCATGTGGCAGTGCGGCCGGTCCGGGCATGGAGCGGGTGGCCAGTTGGGCCAGCTCCCGCTGCGCCAGCTGTTCCAGACAGGCGATCAGGGCGCGGCCCTGCGGCGGCGAGGGCGCTGCCGGGGCAGGGCGCGGGTCGCCGCCCATGAGGGGCTGCGCCACCGGGCCGGGATCGGTGGTGGGGAGGGACGCGACGGCAGCTACGGAGGCGTTCAACAGCATCGGACGATCATCTGCAACGTGGGCGGGTGATGCAAGCGCAACGGCCCCGGGGATGCCGGGGCCGTTGCAGGTGCCGGTATGGGGGCCGGCACGCGACATGTCGATCAGAACAGTTCGACCGCGCCGGCGGCCATGCTCTGCTGGGCCACCGCCTTGTGCGGCGGGCGCTCCCACTCGCTGCGCATTTCGCGCAGGCGGCTGCCGGTGCGCTGCAGGGCAGTGACGACTTCCTCGTCGAACACGCCGCCGTTACGGTGCAGCAGTTCCTGCAGGGCCACCGCCTCCCGGTTGATCGCGGTCAGGCGGTCCAGGTGGGTGTGCACGCCGCCCAGCGCCTGGGTCGCGATGTCCTCGAACTGCAGGGCGCGGACGGCCTCGGCCACGCTGCTGTCGATGGCACGGCCGCACTCGGAGATCTCGCGCATGCCGTCGCCGAGCGAGGCATTGATCTGGGCCACGTTGTCCAGCATCTGCGCCGCTTCATGGCGGGCTTCGCGGGACCGGTCCATGTCGCGCGAGGCCATGTGCGAGACCGTCTCGCGCACCTTGGCGATGGCGTCCTTGGAGCTGTGCGCCAGCTTGCGGATCTGCTCGTTGAAGGTGGTGGACCGTTCGGAGAGGTTGCGCACCTCGTCGGCGACCACCGCGAAGCCGCGACCGGCTTCACCGGCACGGGCGGCTTCGATGGCGGCATTGAGTGCCAGCAGATTGGTCTGGTCGGCAATCGACTTGACGTCTTCCAGCAGGGCAAAGATGCCGTCCAGGTGCTGCGCCATCTGGTCGATGTGCTGCACGGTGTTGCTGCTCTGGCCGCTGACCTGCTCCAGCGCTTCCACCAGTTGTTCCATGCGGTGGCTGGCGTGCTGGGCGAAACGGGCCACGTCGACGCCGGCGCCACCGTCTTCACCGGCGCGGTCGACGATGCGGGCCAGTGCCTGGCTCTGCTGGCGGGACTTGCGGTTCATCGCATCGAAGCTGCCACCCAGGCCGCTGACCGCGTGGCGGATCAGATCGCGGGCGCGCTCGACTTCGCCGCGCGAGCCTTCGACCTCGTTGGCCACGAACGAGCGCAGCTCGGTCAGCAGTTGATCCTGCTCGCGCAGGATGCGGGCGTGTTCCGGCGACCGTTGGGTCTGCGCCCGCGTGGTCCACCAGGCAAAGCCAAGCCAGCTGAGCGTCATCGTGGTCAGGATCGCCCAACGCAGGGCGGCCGGCCACTCGAAGCCGATGGCGAAAGGAAGCAGAAGGGTCAGGACCAGGGGGGCGGCCAGACGAATGAAGATGCGTGAGTACATGGACGTTCTCGGGAAGTGCACGGAGAATGTATCGGCCGTACCCCCGTTTGCTTTAGCCGTCACACGCACATTCATCGATGTGACTGCGCTGTCCTCAGCGCAGCTGCCGGTCCACCGCCTCGATCATCGCCTTGCGCGAGAACAGGAAGTCCCAGTACTGGCCGCCGGTCTGGCGCCACAGGACCGCCGATCGCACGGCCGCCAGCAGCAGTGCGCGGATCTCCGCCACCACGCCGGCCTGGCCGAGGTAGTGCGGATTGCCCTGGACCATCACCCGTGGTTTCAGGTTGCTGATCGTGTCGGCATACACCCCGCCCAGCGTGGCCAGCACATCCGGGTGGGCGCTGTCGCCCAGCGACACGGCCTGGGCCTGGGCGCGTTCGATGCCGGCGCTGACCTTCTCGACCACCTCGTGCTCACGCACGAACCGGCGTTCCAGCTGCAGCACCGCCAGCGCCAGTCGGGGCAGCATCTCGTCCTGGCCCTGGCTGCGCAGGTAGTTGTGCAGCAGGCGCAGGCCGGGAGCGACGTTGGCCGCGCTCCCGTAGATCTCCTGGGGACTGTCGGCATCAATGCGGAACACGCTGTCCACCGCCGTGCGGACCACAGCCGCTTCGGAGTGGCCGGTTTCGGCGATGCGGCGCACCTGCTGCAGGGCCTGGGCAATGCCGGCCAGTGCGAGAACGCGGTCGTCGATGGAAAAACTCATGCAGCAGATACCTCGAAAGGAGAAGGGGTGGTGCGCAGGCGCTGCTCCAGCGGCGCGTCGGTGGCGGCAATCACCGCGCCACCCAGGCAGACCTCATCGTCATACAACACCAGTGATTGACCGGGGGTGACGGCGCGCTGCGGGCGCACGAAACGCACCTCCACGGTGCCGTCGTCGCGCACCTGCACCGTGCACGGCTCGTCCGGCTGGCGGTAGCGGGTCTGCGCGGTGCAGTCGAACCGGCGGGCGGGCGGGGCGCCGGCAATCCAGTGCGCCACCTCCGAGTGCAGGCGGGTGGACTGCTGCCACGGGCTGTCGCGGTCCTGGTCCACATACAGCACATTGCTGGCCACATCCTTGCCGACCACATACCACGGCGCGGCCGGGCGGCCGCGCACGCCGCCGATGTTCAGGCCTTCGCGCTGGCCCAGGGTGAAATAGAAGACGCCGGGATGCTCGGCGATGACCACGCCGTCCGGGTCGCGGATCTCGCCCGTGCGGGCGGGCAGATAGCGGCCCAGGAACTCGCGGAAGTCGCGCTCGCCGATGAAGCAGATCCCGGTGGAGTCCTTCTTGGCGTGCGTGGGCAGGCGCGCGTCGCGGGCGATCCGGCGCAGGTCGTTCTTCTGCAGGTCGCCGATCGGGAACAGCGTGGCGGCCAGCTGTTCCTGTCCCAGCTGGTGCAGGAAGTAGCTCTGGTCCTTGCTGCGGTCGGCGCCGCGCAGCAGCGCCCAGCGTCCGCCCTGCCGGGCAATCCGCGCGTAGTGCCCGGTGGCGATGCGCTCGGCGCCCAGTTCGCGTGCCGCGTCCAGGAAGTGCTTGAACTTCACCTCGCGGTTGCACAGCACGTCCGGGTTGGGGGTACGTCCGGCCGCGTACTCGGCGAGGAAGTGCTCGAACACGCCCTGCCAGTACTCGCTGGAGAAGTCGCGGAAGTGGAACGGGATGCCGAGCAGGCCGCAGACGGCCACCGCATCGCGGCGGTCGTCCTCGGCGCGGCAGTCGCCGCTGCCGTCGTCGGCCCAGTTCTGCATGAACAGGCCGGCCACCGGCTCCCCCTGCTGCACCAGCCGCCACGCGGCCACGGACGAATCCACGCCGCCGGAGACCCCGACCATGATCCGCGGTGCGCTCATGCGGTCACCTTCACGAGCGACAGCGGATGGCGCTGTCCGCCGAGGTAGTCGGCCACGACCTCCCACACCAGTGGGCTGCGCAGCCGCGCCGGGTCGGCGCGCAGCGCGTCCGGGGACAGCCACAGGGCACGCTCGATGCCGGTGTCCAGCGGACGGGCCGGGTCATGGGCGAGGGGCTCGGCGGCGAAGGCGAACCGCACGAAGGGCGTGCCATCCGGCGCGGTCCACTGGTAGGCCCCGACGAAGTGGGTCAGGTGTACCTGCCAGCCGGTCTCCTCCAGGGTCTCGCGGACCGCCGCCTCGGCCAGCGACTCGCCGGGCTCCAGGTGGCCGGCGGGCTGGTTGAGCACGGCCCGCCCGTCGATCCGCTCTTCCACCAGCAGCAGGTGCCCGTCGCGGACCACGATCGTGGCCACGGTGACGTGGGGCGCCCAGCGGGGGACCGGCACGGCAGTCACCTCAGTAGTCGTCCTTCTTGGTGAGCTCTTTTTCCATCGCATCGGCGGTGCGGATCGCCGCGTCGATGGCGTCGCTCAAGGCATCGGAGGAGGCGTTGGCGTCGACCTTGACCACGAACATGGCGAGCTCGCCCTGCTTGACCCAGCCGCCCAGCTTGGCGTCCTGGGAATCCTCAAGCAGGCGGTTGGCCACGGCGGCCGGGAACTGCTTGCCCGGAGAGGTGTAGCCCGGCGACCAGATCTCGCGGATCTTGTGGCTGCCGAACTCCTCGACCGCCGAGCGCACGTAGACCAGCTGGCTGCGGCCGTCCTCGACATCGAAGACCAGCTTGTAGTCGCCGTCCTCGTCAACCTCGTAGGTGTACTCCAGCGTATCCAGGGTGGCGCCGACAACCTTGTCGGGGTCGGCTGCGTGGGCACCGAAGGTGGCGGCGGTCAGCAACAGCGCGGCTGCAATCCTTTTCATGAAAGTCCTGTGAAAGCGGGTGTGGGAAGGTGCAGATTGTGAAGGGCCACGGGGGGCAACGTCCAATCCTGCAGGCAGGGCCCTATAATGGCCAGATGCCACGAGAGCCTTCCCACGACCCCCACCACGACCACGGCGTACTGCTGGAGCCTGCGCGCCCGGAAGTCGCACCGCCGCCGTTCTACCAGGTCATGCTGTTGAACGACGACTACACACCGATGGATTTCGTGGTGACGGTACTGCAGCATTTCTTCGCGATGGACCTGGACAAGGCCACCCAGGTGATGCTGCACGTCCATACCCGGGGTCGCGGGGTATGCGGGGTGTTCACCCGCGAGGTGGCCGAGTCCAAGGTCGCCCAGGTCAATGAATTCTCGCGCATGAACCAGCATCCGCTGCTGTGCACGATGGAAAAGACCGGCGCCTGAGCCACCGGCCCGTGCTCAGGCCTGCGCCAGCCGCTGCAGCGCCAGGTCCGCGACCGCCAGATCCACCGCCGCGTCGTCGCCATCGGCCAGGAACCATACCGCCGACAGGCCAGCGCTGGCAGCGATCCAGGCCAGCAGGCGGCGCCGCTCGATCCCGGCGAGGACGCAGACCTGGCTGACCCGGGCGTCGAATATCTCCGGCCGGGTGGCCACGTGGATGTCCGGCCCGCACAGGTCCGGGTTGCAGAACAGCACGGTGTAGTCGAAGGCGCGATCGCCCAGCAGCCGTTTGGGGTCGATCGCCAGCCAGCCGCGCGCACCGCCATCCAGCACATTGTCATGGTGCAGATCGCCATGCAGGGGCCGTTGCTCGATCTGGCTGGCCAGCAGATGGATCGCGAGTGATCTGCACTGTTCCAGCAATGGCGACAGTGGCAGGGTCGGCGCCAGCAGATCGGCGAACCAGGCCTGCAGTGTCACCAGCCCGGGTGGCGGTGCGCCGCGCGGGCGATGCAGCCGGGCCAGCACGTCGCACAGGCGCGCCGTTGCCGCCGCGTCCTGCCCGTGCCGGGCCATCTCCCTCAGCGAGGTGCCGGGTACGGCGCGCTCCATCAGCAGCGCCTCGTCCTGCCATGCCAGTACCCGTACCGCACCGTCGCCGTCCCACCAGCGCAGCAGCCGGTGGCCGTTCTGTTCCTCTGGACACGTGCTCATTTTCAACATTGCCGGCATTCCGTCGGGGAGGCGGACCGGCCACACGCGGGCATGCGGGGTGGTGATGACGTCGCCATCACGTGCAAGCTGCCATTTCGTGAGCTGAAGTTCGGGCATCATGGGTCTCGCAGGCAGAGAAGGGCGATCGGTGGAGTGCTAACGCCGTCTGAACGCACCGATCCGCTAGGGTGATGGAAATCGTGAAGGTTGGCCGCATATTGTTCCCAACTGCCGCCGGAGTTGATCATGTTCAGTAAAGACCTCGAACACACCATCGGACAGTGCTACAAGCGCGCCCGTGAGGCCCGGCATGAGTTCATGACGGTGGAACACCTGCTTTTGGCACTGCTCGACAATCCTTCCGCCCAGGCCGTGCTCAAGGCCTGCGGCGCCGATGCCGAGCGCCTGCGCCAGGAGCTTGAGCAGGCCATCGAGGCCTCTGTCTCGCGCCTGGCCGAAGACGATGGGCGCGATACCCAGCCTACCCTTGGCTTCCAGCGCGTGCTGCAACGCGCGGTGTACCACGTGCAGTCCTCGGGCAAGAAGGAGGTCACCGGCGCCAACGTGCTGGTCGCCATCTTCGGCGAGAAGGACTCCCACGCGGTCTACTACCTCAACCAGCAGGACGTCACCCGGCTGGATATCGTCAACTACCTCTCCCACGGCATCGCCAAGCTGGGCGAGGAGGGCGAGGTGCCGCCGTCGGCCGATGGCGAGGGCCGGGCTGAAGGGGGCGAGGGCGAAAGCAAGGGCGATGCCCTGGCCGAGTTCGCCAGCAACCTCAACGAGCAGGCCCGCAGTGGCAAGATCGACCCGCTGGTCGGCCGTGCCGACGAGATCGAGCGCACCATCCAGGTCCTGTGCCGCCGCCGCAAGAACAACCCGCTCTACGTGGGCGAGGCCGGCGTGGGCAAGACCGCGATCGCTGAAGGCCTGGCCAAGCGCATCGTGGAAGGCTCGGTGCCCGACGTGCTGGCCGATGCCGTCATCTACTCGCTCGACCTGGGCGCGCTGGTGGCCGGCACCAAGTACCGCGGCGATTTCGAGAAGCGCCTGAAGGGCGTGCTGACCGCGATGAAGAAGCTCCCCAACGCGGTGCTGTTCATCGACGAGATCCACACCATCATCGGTGCCGGTTCGGCGTCGGGCGGCACGATGGATGCCTCCAACCTGATCAAGCCGGCGCTGGCGTCGGGCGAGCTGCGCTGCATCGGCTCGACCACCTTCCAGGAGTACCGCGGCATCTTCGAGAAGGATCGCGCCCTGGCGCGCCGCTTCCAGAAGATCGATATCGTCGAGCCCACCGTCGGTGAAACCTACGAGATCCTGCAGGGCCTCAAGCCCAAGTACGAGGCGCACCACGGCGTGACCTACGCCGACGATGCACTGCAGGCGGCGGTGGACCTGTCGGTCAAGCACATCGGCGACCGGCTGCTGCCGGACAAGGCCATCGACGTGATCGACGAAGCCGGCGCCCGCCAGCGCCTGATGCCCGAGGGGCAGCGCAAGGAGCTGATCGACATCGAGGAGATCGAGACGATCATCGCCAAGATGGCGCGCATCCCGGCCAAGCAGGTCAGTGCTACCGACAAGGATGTGCTGCAGCACTTGGAGCGCAACCTGAAGATGGTGATTTTCGGGCAGGACCCGGCCATCGAGTCGCTGGCCTCGGCCATCAAGCTGGCCCGTTCGGGCCTGGGCAATCCGGAAAAGCCGATCGGCAACTTCCTGTTTGCCGGCCCGACCGGCGTCGGCAAGACCGAGGTGACCAAGCAGCTGGCGCTGCAGCTGGGCATCGAGCTGGTGCGCTTTGACATGAGCGAGTACATGGAGCCGCATTCGATCAGCCGCCTGATCGGCGCTCCTCCGGGCTATGTCGGCTTCGACCAGGGCGGCCTGCTCACCGAAAAAATCGTCAAGACTCCACACTGCGTGCTGCTGCTGGACGAGGTGGAGAAGGCTCACCCGGACATCTTCAACATCCTGCTGCAGGTCATGGATCGCGGCGTGCTCACCGATACCAACGGACGCGAAGCCAACTTCAAGAACGTGGTGCTGGTGATGACCACCAACGCGGGCGCGGCCCAGGCCGCCCGGCGCTCGATCGGCTTCACCCGCCAGGATCACGCCACCGACGCGATGGAGGTCATCCGCAAGAGCTTCACGCCGGAGTTCCGCAACCGCCTGGATGCGGTCGTGCAGTTCCAGCCGCTGGGCTTCGAGCACATCCTGCGTGTGGTGGACAAGTTCCTGATCGAGCTGGAGATGCTGCTGCAGGAGAAGCACGTCAGCCTGTCGGCCACGCCGACCGCGCGCGACTGGCTGGCCCACCACGGCTTCGATCCGCTGATGGGTGCCCGCCCGATGGCACGCGTGATCCAGGACAAGATCAAGCGTCCGCTCGCCGACGAGCTGCTGTTTGGCAAGCTGATCAACGGCGGCAAGGTGAGCATCGACGTGCGCGACGACGAGCTGTTCATCGAAACCCAGGCCGAACCGGAGCGGCGCCTGCCGGCCACGGTGGAGTAAGAGTGGCATGACGACGGCCGTTGGCTGTCGGTGAGGACAGCGAAGCCCCCGCTCTGCGGGGGCTTCTGCTTTTTCGCCAGCCCGCGTCAGCGGCGGTTGCGGGCCTTGCGGGCGTAGCTCTCGGCCGAGATCGGCTCAAGCGAGGCGATCTCGCAGCTCTGGGTGCGGGTCTTGAGCACGCTGCCCGCAGCGCTGCACAGTTGGCCTTCCTGGCCGGGCGTCTCGAAGACAAGCGTGGGGGAGATGGCGGCACTGTCGCAGCTGTTGCGGAAGTGCACCACGAAATGCTGGTCGGCATTGCGCAGCAGGATGCTGCGGCTGGCGCCGGCGCGCACCAGTTGCTGGTCGGCCGACAGGGTGATGCAGTCCGCGGGCGCGGCGGCGGGTTCGGCGGCCTGCGCCGGGGCGATGGCGGCAAGGGCGAGCAGGCAGGTGGCGATCAGGGTCTTCATGGCAGGGGCAGGGGTGGCGGTCCGGACTGGACCGGCTGCCAGCTTCGGCCGTTTCCCGCCAGGGCGAATCTGCAGCAAGGCAGGCTGACCGATGTCAGGGTGCGTACGGTCAGGGTGCCGCATGGCAGGGGTGACGGCCTGAATTGCGCCCACGCAAAAAGGCCAGCTCCTGGCTGGCCTTCTGGCGGGGCTTCTTTAGTGAAGCCGCCCCGAACCGCTTACTTCATGCGGTACGTGATGCGACCCTTGGTCAGGTCGTAGGGCGTCATTTCGACCTTGACACGGTCGCCCGTCAGGATGCGGATGTAGTTCTTGCGCATGCGGCCGGAGATGTGGGCGATGATTTCATGCCCATTTTCCAGGCGGACGCGGAAAGTGGTGTTCGGCAGCGTCTCGCTGACGGTGCCTTCGAACTCGATGGAGTCGTCTTTCGACATGTAGTCCTGTGCAGTTCTGTAAACGGCCGAGCTGGCCTTAAGAGCGGGCATTTTACGCGCTCTTCCCCCTGGATGCAAAGTTTGTGTTAATCGCGCCGCCCCGGCAGTGCCGGCGCCTCGCCGGCTCCTGGCAAATGCCAGGCACCCTGGCGACAGCGTTACACCAGTGAAGACGCTGCCAGCACCCCAAAGCGTTCGGTCCAGCACCCGGGGGGCTCTGGAACAGTCACCTGTCTGCGCACCACTTCCAGGAACCGCGCGCGCGGCCAATGCTCGGCGCCCATGCGCAGCAGATGATCGTTCTCCACCTGCGCGTCGATCAGTGGCCAGCCCCACAGGGCCAGTTGCCGGGCGAGTGCGGCCAGAGCCACCTTGGAGCCGCCGCTGGCTGCACTGAACATGCTTTCGCCAAAGAACATCCGGCCGATCGCAACCCCGTAGATGCCACCGACCAGGCGGTCGCCGGCGAACACCTCGACCGAATGCGCATGGCCCAGCCGGTGCAGGGCCACGTAGGCCTCCTGCATGGATGGCGTGATCCAGGTGCCGTCCTGCCCCGGGCGTGGGCTGGCTGCGCAGGCCGCGATCACGTCGGCAAAGCAGGTGTCGGCACGCACCACCCAGCCGCTGCCGCGCGCGCTGCGGCGGAACCGGCTGGACAGGTGCACGCCATCGGTGCGGAACACCATGCGCGGGTCCGGCGACCACCACAACAGGGGCTGCCCGTCGGAGAACCACGGAAACACACCGCTGGCATAGGCATTGAGCAGGCGCACCGGGTGCAGGTCGCCGCCGATGGCCAGCAGGCCATCCGGCTCACGCAGCGCGGTCTCGGCCGGCGGGAAAGGGGCATCAGGGCGCGGGTCCAGCTGCCAGGGCAGGCGTCGGCTCATGCGTCCGGCGCCTTGAATGGGCTGTGTGCGACCAGCGTGCGTGCATAACGATCGACCTCGGCGCGCTCGTGCGCGCACCAGTCGGCCAACGCCGCGGCGAAGGCCGGCTCGGCGATCCAGTGGTGGCTGTAGACGCGCCGGGGCAGAAAGCCGCGCGCGAGCTTGTGCTCGCCCTGCGCGCCGGGCTCGAACCGGGCCACGCCTTCGCGCAGGCAGTACTCGATGCCCTGGTAGTAGCAGGTTTCAAAATGCAGGCCGGGCAGGGTGGCACCGCCCCAGTAGCGGCCATACAGCGTGTCCGCGCCGCGCAGGCACAGGGCGCCGGCAATGGGCGTCCCGTCGTGCAGGGCCAGGAAGATGACCAGGTGGCGTGGCATCGTCCGGGCCAGGTGACGCAGGAACGGCAGCGTCAGCGCCGGGGAGTTGCCGTACTCGGCGAAGGTCTGCAGATAGAAGCCATGCATGGCCTGCAGGTCGTCTTCGCTCGCCTCGTCGCCGTGCACGATCCGATACGTGACGCCACGGCGGGCCAGCCTGGCGCGTTCCTGGCGGATGTTCTTGCGGTGTTTGTGGTCCATTGCCGCGAGGAACTCCTCGAAGCAGTGCCAGTGGCCAGGGTTGTGCCACTGGAACTGGATGTCCTCACGGCGCATCCAGTCAGCGCCGAACACGGCGTTTTCCGCATCGGGATGGAAATTGAGATGCGCCGAGGACCAGCCCCTGCGCCCCACCTCGACGGTCAGCGCCGCCAGCAGGGCGGCGCGATGTGCATCGTCATGCGCCAGCAGGCGCGGCCCGGTCACCGGCGAGTACGGCACCGCACCAAGCCACTTGGGGAAGTAATCGCGGCCGTACTGCGCGTAGGCATGCGCCCAGGCATGGTCGAACACGAACTCGCCGTGCGAATTGTCCTTGAGGTAGCCGGGGATGGCCGCCACCAGGGAGTCGCCCTCCCACAAGGTGAAATGGCGCGGACGCCAGCCCCATTCCGGGCGCAGGCAGCCGTGCGCCTCCAGGCCGTGCAGGAACGCGTGGGACACGAACGGGTTCCGCCCATCGTGCAGTGCGTCCCAGGCGGCCGGGGAGACATCGGACAGGCGGTGCAGGAAGCGGGGGGCGGGCATGGTCAGAGGATAGGGTACAAAAAAGGCCGACGGAGGTTCCGTCGGCCTCGTGGGGTGGCCCGGGATGCGGCGTTGCCGATCAGGTCAGGTCGCCCTTCGCATCCAGGTAGCGCTCTGCGTCCAGCGCGGCCATGCAGCCGAACCCGGCCGAGGTGATCGCCTGGCGGTAGTGCTGGTCGGCGACGTCGCCTGCGGCGAACACGCCTTCCACCGAGGTCTGCGTGGCGTTGCCACCCAGGCCCGACCGGATGTCGAGGTAGCCGTTGTTCATGCTCAGCTGGCCCTCGAACAGGCTCGTGTTGGGATGGTGGCCGATCGCCACGAAGAAGCCGTGCGCCTCGATGTCGCGGGTGCTGCCGTCCAGCGTGGACTTCACGCGCACGCCGGTGACGCCGGCATCATTGCCCAGCACTTCGTCGACCTGGTGGTGCCACACGGTCTCGATCTTGCCGGCGGCAACCTTGGCAAACAGCTTGTCCTGCATGATCTTCTCCGCCTTGAGGGTGTCGCGGCGGTGGACCAGGTAGACCTTGCGGGCGATGTTGGACAGGTACAGCGCCTCTTCGACGGCTGTGTTGCCGCCGCCGACCACGACCACATCCTGGTCACGGTAGAAGAAGCCGTCGCAGGTGGCGCAGGCCGACACGCCGCGGCCCTTGAACGCCTCTTCGCTGGCAATGCCCAGGTACTTGGCGGTGGCGCCGGTGGCGATGATCAGCGCATCGCAGGTGTACTCGGCGCTGTCGCCGATCAGCCTGAACGGACGCTGGGACAGGTCGGCGGTATGGATGTGGTCGAAGATCACCTCGGTTTCGAAGCGCTCGGCATGTGCCTGCATGCGCGCCATCAGGTCCGGACCCATCAGGCCATGCGCGTCGCCCGGCCAGTTGTCCACTTCCGTGGTGGTCATCAGCTGGCCACCCTGCTGCAGGCCGGTGATGACCACCGGCTTGAGGTTGGCGCGGGCAGCGTAGACGGCGGCCGTCCAGCCGGCGGGGCCGGAGCCGAGGATGACGAGCTTCTGGTGGCGGGAGGGCGTGGAATTGCTCATGTAGACTCGCGTTGAGGTGATGGGACGGTACGCGGGCGATGATTGCCTAGCGTCCGTGGCACGCCATAGAGTGGCGGCAGGGGCGGGGCGATTCAAGGCGGCCGATGGAACGGCGCGGGCCAGGGGAGGTGTCCTCCTTGCCCTGCGCCGGGGATTTGACGGTCTGGAGGCCGCTCTACGGTGCCGACCCTGGATCTGCACCTATCGACAGGGCGGTGAGTCGTTTATTATCAAGCACTAACAGTGCATTCCCAAGGTCTGGTCTAAGGTGGCGAAACAGGTCCCGGAACGATCCAAGTCTCCCGACAACAAGGCGCCGTCGCGCAAGGCCGCGAGCGCGGACAATCCGCGCCGGCAGCGGTTGTGGCGGGATCTTGGCGTGATCGCCGTGGCGCCGGCGCTGCTGTATCTGGTGGCCAGTCTGTTTACCTATTCGGCCACCGATCCCGGCTGGTCGCATACCGGCAGCGTGGTCGCGCCGGTGCACAACATGGGCGGCCGGGTGGGCGCCTGGGTGGCCGATGTGCTGCTGCAGTTGTTCGGTTACATCGCGTTCGTGCTGCCGGTGGTGCTGGGCGCGCTGGCGTGGATCGCCATGTTCGGGCTCAAGCGCGAAGGCAAGGGCGAGCACGACCTGGACCCGGCGCTGCGCCTGATCGGTCTGGTCGGTTTCCTGATCGCCGGCACCGGTTTCATGCACCTGCGGCTGTACAACCAGGTGGATGTGGCCAGCGCCGGCGGCATTCTCGGCAAGCTGGTCGGCACCTCGCTGACCGTTGGGTTCGGCGAACTGGGCGCGAACCTGTTCGTGCTGGTGCTGCTGCTGGCCTCGATCACCCTGGCCACCGGCCTGTCGTGGTTCACGGTGATGGAGAAGATCGGCCGGGCCGTGCTGGCGCTGCCGCCGCTGCTCAACCGCAAAAAAGAGCAGGCCAGCGAATGGCAGCAGACCCGTGCGCTGCGCGAGGAGCGCCAGGAAGTGCGCAAGGTCGATGCCGAGGTGCGCGCCAAGCGTGAGCCGGTCAAGATCGAGCCGCGTCCCGAGCCGGTGCTGGAGAAGAGCGACCGCGCCAAACGCGAAACCCAGATCCCGATGTTCCGCGGCGTCAACGGCGATGGGTCGGACGTGCCCCCGCTGGCGCTGCTGGACGATCCCAAGCCGCAGCCCAAGGGCTATGACGAGGAAACGCTGGAAACCCTGTCGCGCCAGATCGAGTTCAAGCTCAAGGACTTCCGCATCGAGGCCCAGGTGGTCGGCGCCTATCCGGGGCCGGTGATCACGCGCTTCGAGATCGAGCCCGCGCCGGGCATCAAGGTCAGCCAGATCAGCTCGCTGGACAAGGACATCGCGCGCGGCCTGTCGGTGAAGTCGGTGCGTGTGGTCGATGTGATTCCGGGCAAGTCGGTGGTGGGGCTGGAAATCCCCAATGTCACCCGCGAAATGATCTATCTGTCCGAGTTGCTGCGCTCCAAGGAGTACGACAAGTCGGCCAGCGTGCTGACCCTGGCGCTCGGCAAGGATATCGCCGGCCGCCCGACCGTGGCCGATCTGGCGCGCATGCCCCACCTGCTGGTCGCCGGTACCACCGGCTCGGGCAAGTCGGTGGCGGTGAACGCGATGGTGCTGAGCCTGCTGTACAAGGCGTCGCCGAAAGACCTGCGGATGCTGATGATCGACCCGAAGATGCTCGAACTGAGCGTCTACCAGGGCATTCCGCACCTGCTGGCGCCGGTGGTGACCGACATGAAGGAGGCCGCCAACGGCCTGCGCTGGTGCGTGGCCGAGATGGAGCGCCGCTACAAGCTGATGAGCGCGGTGGGCGTGCGCAACCTGGCCGGCTTCAACAAGAAGGTCAAGGATGCGCAGGACGCCGGGCAGCCGCTGATGGACCCGCTGTTCAAGCCCAACCCGGAGCTGGGCGAAGCGCCGCGCCCGCTGGAGACGCTGCCGTTCATCGTGATCTTCATCGACGAATTCGCCGACATGATGATGATTGTCGGCAAGAAGGTCGAAGAGCTGATCGCGCGCCTGGCGCAGAAGGCCCGTGCGGCCGGCATCCACCTGATCCTGGCGACCCAGCGCCCGTCGGTGGACGTCATCACCGGCCTGATCAAGGCCAACATCCCGACCCGCATCGGTTTCCAGGTCAGCTCGAAGATCGATTCGCGCACCATCCTGGACCAGTCCGGCGCCGAAACCCTGCTCGGCCACGGCGACATGCTGTACCTGCCGCCGGGCACGGCATTGCCGGACCGTGTCCACGGCGCCTTCGTCTCCGACGAGGAAGTGCATCGCGTGGTGGAGCACCTCAAGGCCAGCGGTCCGGCCGACTACATCAGCGGCGTGCTCGACGAAGTGCAGATGATGGGCGATGGCGTGGTGGTGGGCCCCGGCGGCCTGCCCGAGGCCAGTGGCGGTGCCGGCGACGAGTCCGACCCGCTGTACGACGAGGCCTTGCGGATCGTGACCGAAACGCGCCGCGCCTCGATCTCCGGCGTGCAGCGGCGACTGAAGATCGGCTACAACCGGGCCGCACGCCTGATCGAGGCGATGGAAGCGGCTGGTGTGGTCAGCCCGCCCGAACACAATGGCGATCGCAGCGTGCTGGCGCCGCCCCCTCCGAAGTAACCGCAGCACGGCGGCGGCCCGGTGGCCGCGAAAGGATGTCGTCATGACGAGCATGTCGTGGGCAGCGCTGGGCCTGCTGGTGACGCTGTCGTTCCCGGCCGCGGCCGACGCGACGCCGGCCGCCGGGGCGCCCGTTGCCGGCCAGGATGCCGAGGCAACCACCAGCTTCAGCTTCGTGCGGTACCGCGCCGATTACGAGGTGCGTGCCGACGCCGGCAGCACCCAGACCGAGGCGTACGAGATCCTGCTCAAGACCAAGGCCGCGGTCGAGCAGTTCAGCCAGGTGCGCCTGAGCTACAGCGAAAAGATGGAAACGCTGGACGTGCTGGAGGCCTATACGCTCACCGCTGACGGCCAGCGCCGCGATGTGCCCGCCGACCGCATCTACACCCAGGAAAGCTATTCCAGCGCCGCCGCGGCGATGTACGCCGACCGCAAAGTGCGGGTGGTGGTGTTCCCCAACCTGGCGCCCGGCACGCGCGTGGTCTACCGCACCCGGCGTGTGCAGAATACGCCGTACTTCCCGGGTTATTTCGGCCTGTGGGAGACGTTCAGCGTGTTTGCCCAGTACGACGATGCCCGGGTCACGCTCACGGCACCGGCCGCCCTGCCGATGCAGGTGCGCCAGCTGGGCGTGCAGGGCAGCCAGGCGCCGGTCGTCCGCGATGGCGTCGCGCGCTGGGAGTGGCGTTACCAGCGTGCCGAGGCGCTGCAGGCGCAGAACTGGTCGGCGGCCGCGTGGGAGTTCAGTCCCACCATCATGGCCAGCACCTACCAGGAGTGGGCGCAGGTGGGGCGGGCCTACCAGATGAAAAGTGGTGAGGCGGCGGCGGTCACCCCGGGCATCCAAGCGCTGGCCGACCAGCTCACCGCCGGCATCGACGACCGGCGTGAGCAGGCGGCCACCCTCTACCGCTGGGTGGCGCAGAACATCCGCTACGTCGCCGTGTACCTGGGCAACGGCGGGCTGGAGCCGAACCCGGCGCAGAGCATCCTCGACAACCATTACGGCGACTGCAAGGACCACGTGGTGATCCTGGAGGCGCTGCTGGCCGCGCGCGGCATCGACAGCACGCCGGTGCTGATCGGCGCCGGCGGAGGGCCCAGCCTGCCGGAGATTCCGTTGCTCGGCCGCTTCAACCACGCCATCACTTACGTGCCCGAATTCGACCTGTACCTCGACTCGACCACGCCCTACGCGCGTTTCGGCCAGTTGCCGGAGGGGGACCTGGGGGCGCCGGTGCTGCACACCCGCCAAGCGGTACTGGCGCGCACGCCGGACAACGACGCGCGCCGCAATGGCCTGGCGATGTCGGTGGCGTTCCAGTTCGACCGCCACGGAAACCTGGTCGGGCAGACGCAGCAGGTGCCCGGCGAGGTGGCCGAAATTGCCATGCGCGGCTCGTTCGCGCGGCTCAACGCGCAGAACCGCACGCGGGTGGAGGAATCGATCATGGCGGCATCCGGCTTCGACGGCAGCGGGTCGCTGACCCTGCTGGGCGATCCGCAGGACCTGGCCCGGCCGTTCAACTACCGCTACGACTTCAAGGCCGAGGACTACGTGGACTTCAGTGTGGTCGGCGGCATGAAACTCCCCGATGCCCCAGGTGGCGAATCGTTCCGCGACCTGTATGCCAATACCTCTGCGGCGCAGAATGCAACGCCGTTCTACTGCAACGACAGCCTGCGCGAGGAGACCTACCGGCTGGTGTTCCCGGACGGCGTGCCGATCGTGGCGATCCCGCGCAGCCAGCAGTTCGGCAATGCAGCGGGGGAGTACCAGGTGGACTGGTCGCGCGAGGGCCAGGTCATCCGTGTGCACCACCGCCTGCACCAGCGCGCGGTGCGCGGTGCCGACGCGCTCTGCCAGCCGGCGGACTATCCGGCGTTCCGCGCGCTGTACCAGCAGGTGCGGCGCGGCTTCCGCGGCCAGGTGGTGTATGGCGACCTGGGGACGGTGCAGGCCTCGCCCTGAGAGCCGGCTCAGGCGTCGGTGCCGGTCGTGCGCTGCAGCGTGGCGACATTGAGCTGATCGGCGATGCGGGCCATGCACTGGTCCAGCGCATGGCGGTAGAGCGCGGGTTCGGCGGGATCGGCGCGCGCCAGCATCTCGATCGCGATCTCCTCCCACGCCGCGCGGATGATGTGAATGTCGGGGCAGCCGGCCAGCAGCAGGCGCAACGCGTGGTCCAGGCCGGCGATGTGTCCCCGGAGGGCGTGGAGCATCTGCTCCTGGGCGTCAAGTCGATCGAGGATGCTCTGCACTGCGTGGGGGGCTGGCGTCTGTGGGCGTGCGGCTGCGCGGGTAAAGCGCGGCGGGGAGAGCAGGGTGCCGCGACATCACGCGGTGGGCCATGCAATATGTTGCGTTGCAGCAAAGCGCGTCAGGGCGGTGGCGCGCGGAGACGAGACGTCACTGCCGGCGCAGCGCATAATGACCGCCTGATCGCCCATTCAGGATGGAATGGGCACACTGGCCCCAACCCATTCACACGTCCGGATACCCGCATGCATACCACGCTCCGTCGCTACCTCGTCGCCGCCACCCTGGTCTGCGCCAGCGTAGGCTCGGCCACTGCATGGGCAGGTGCCCGCGACGACCTCAACCGGTTCACCCAAGGCCTGAAGGGGCTGGATGGCCAGTTCAGCCAGCAGGTGTTCGACAGCAGGGGCAAGGTCAAGGAAACCACCAGTGGCCGCGTGGCGCTGTCGGCTCCGCGCCTGTTCCGCTGGGAGTACATCAAGCCGCACGAACAGCTGATCGTGGCCGATGGCAAGAAGGTATGGGTCTACGAGCCGGACCTGGAACAGGCGACGGTGCGTGCGCAGGGCCAGGAAGAGCAGAACAGCCCGCTGACCGCGCTGATCAATCCGGCGCTGCTGGACCGCCAGTACGACGTCAGCGAGGAAGCGGTCGCACGCGATGGCCTTCAGTGGCTGTCGCTGACCCCCAAGCGTGAAACCGACACCGCCTTCCAGTACGCCGCGCTCGGCTTCAACACCCAGGGCCTGGCACGGATGGAAGTGGTCGACGCGGTGGGGCAGCGGACGGTGATCACCTTCAGCGGCTGGAAGCGCAACCCGGGCTTTGCCGCCGGCACCTTCAGCTTCACGCCAGCCAAGGGTACCGACGTCATCGGCGAGTGAGGGTCTCTGGCCTGCCACGGTAGAATGGGGCGTGGCCAGAAACCGAACGACATTCAATGGACCCGATCTGCTGACCGTGGATCGGGACACGCTGCGTCCGCTCGCCGAGCGGATGCGCCCCCAGACACTGGACGAAATGGTCGGGCAGAAGCGGCTGCTCGCGCCTGGCAGCGCGCTGCGCCGGGCTGTCGAGTCCGGTCACGTGCACTCGATGATTCTGTGGGGGCCGCCGGGATGCGGCAAAACCACGCTGGCGCTGCTGCTGGCGCACTATGCCGACGCCGAGTTCCGGGCGATCTCAGCGGTGCTGTCCGGGCTGCCGGAGGTACGTCAGGTGCTGGCGGAGGCCGCGCAGCGGTTCGCCGACGGCCGTCGCACCGTGCTCTTCGTCGACGAGGTGCACCGCTTCAACAAGGCCCAGCAGGACGCGTTCCTGCCGCACATCGAACGCGGCACCATCGTGTTCGTGGGCGCCACCACTGAAAACCCCTCGTTCGAACTGAACTCGGCGCTGCTCTCGCGGTGCCGCGTGCATGTGCTTGAGGCGGTGTCGCCGGGCGACATCGTCGACGCGCTCGAGCGCGCCCTGCGCGACGATCGGCGCGGCCTCGGTGGCGAGGCCGTGGACGTATCGCCCGACGCCCTGCTGGAGATTGCCACGGCCGCCGACGGCGATGTCCGCCGCGCACTCACTCTGCTGGAAATCGCGGCCGAACTGGCGGTCGGCGACGACGGGCGGATCACGCCGGAGATGCTGCTGCAGGTGCTGGCCGACCGCACGCGGCGCTTTGACAAAGGCGGTGAGCAGTTCTACGACCAGATCTCGGCACTCCACAAGTCCGTGCGCAGCTCCAACCCGGATGCGGCCCTGTACTGGCTGACGCGCATGCTGGACGGTGGCTGCGATCCGTCCTACCTGGCGCGCCGCCTGACCCGCATGGCGATCGAGGACATCGGCCTGGCCGACCCACGTGCGCAGTCGATGGCGCTGGAGGCCTGGGATATCTACGAGCGCCTGGGCAGTCCGGAAGGGGAGCTGGCCTTCGCGCAGCTGGTGCTGTACCTGGCCAGCACCGCCAAGTCGAACGCCGGCTACGCCGCCTTCAACCGTGCCCGGCAGGACGTCCGGGAATCCGGCACCCAGGAAGTACCCCTGCACCTGCGCAACGCGCCGACCAAGCTGATGAAGGAACTGGGCTACGGCAAGACCTACCAGTACGACCACGACGCCGAGGGCGGTATCGCGCTGGACCAGACCGGGTTCCCCGACGCGATGGGCGAACGGGTGTACTACGAGCCGGTACCGCGCGGGCTGGAGATCAAACTCAAGGATAAGCTCGACCGCCTGCGCGCCGCGCGTGCCGAGGCGCGCGCCGCCAGGGAGGCGGGGCAATGAGTGGCATGTCCGTGTGGTGGCAGCAGCTTGGGCTGGTGATGGCGGGCGGCGCTCTCGGCGCCGCACTGCGCTTCATGCTCGGCGATGCGCTGCTGAGGCAGTTTGGTGCCGGCTTTCCGTGGGGCACGCTGACGGTCAACCTGGTGGGTGCATTCGTGGCCGGCTACGTCATGATCTGGCTGCAGAGCCGCGGCAGTGCGGCGCTGTACTGGCGCGCGTTCCTGATCGTGGGCATGGTCGGCGGGCTGACCACGTTTTCCTCGATGATGCTGGAAAGTCTGGTTTTCGTCCGCGCCGACCGCAGTCCGATGGTGCCGCTGTACCTCGGCATCAGCCTGGCCGGCGGCATGCTGCTGGTGTGGGCGGGCGCGCGCGTGGCCGAGACATGGCGTTGACGGCGGCGGGATGAAAAAAAGCGCGCGAAACGCTGGATTAAAGTGATGTCTCACGATATCGTGCGCGCCCCCGTTCGCATCCTCGTCCGTCATGCGCGATGAACAAGACCCCGGCACCCTGGAGCTGATGCTGCCGCGCAAGCGCGGCCGTCCGCCCACGTTCGGCTACGCCATGACCGATGCCCAGCGTGCGGCACGCTACCGCGCGCGCCGCGCCGGCCAGGCCGATCACGCGGATGTGCGCAGCTGCAGCGACATGGTTCTGCTCGACAAGATCCGCGCAGCGATCAGCAGCAAGGACCCGGAACTCACGGGGTTTCTGGTACATGTGCTGTGGCAGCGGTACCCGCTGCAGCTGAAGTGATCGCGCCGTCCGCGAGCGCGGCGATGCGCGGCTGCAGATAGCTGCACAGGCGCGCCGACTCGGCCCACAACGCCGGGTCGTCCGCATCCAGCTCATGCAGGTCGTTGGCGACATCGGCCAGATCGGGATGCCCCAGAATGCGCAGCACGCCCGCCAGCCGGTGGGCGCGGTAGCGAAGAAGCGGCAGCGTACCTGTTTCCACCGCCTGGGCCAGTGACGCCGCATCCTCCTCCATCGACGCGGCATAACGCGCCAGCAGCTGGGTCTGCGGGTGCAGGCATGCGGCCGCGGGATTGTCGCTGTCGGCCAACTGCAGCGCCGCCAGCAGGTCGGCGGTATGCAGTGGCTTGCACAGCACGGCGTCCATCCCGGCATCCTCGCAGCGTGTGGTGTGGCGGGAGGAGCGCGCAGCCGAGAAGGCCACGATCCGGCACGGCGCACGATCCAGGCGACGCTCGATCTCGCGCATGGTGGTGGCGACGTGGTACCCGCTGAGGTCGGCCAGGCCACAATCGAGCAGGACCGCAGCGAACGGGGTGACCGCGAACGCGGCCAACGCAGCCGTGCCTTCGCCCACCGAGGTGACGCGGGCGCCGAGCGCCGCCAGCTGCTCGGCCACGACCGCGCGGTTGATGGCGTGGTCTTCCACCAGCAGCAGTGTGCGCATCGAAAGCGGCAGCGACAGGTCCGGTCCCGGGGTGGCTTCGAGGGCGTCGCTGGCCAGCGACACCGGCAGGACGACGTCGAAGCGACTGCCCTGGCCTGGCTCGCTGTGGGCGAGGATTTCGCCGCCGAGCGCGCGGGCGAGGTCGCGGCAGATCGACAGGCCCAGGCCGGAGCCGCCGCTGGTCAGTGCATCCGAATCGTGCGCCTGGGTGAATGCCTCGAATACGCGGGGCAGCCGGTCCGGCGCGATGCCGATGCCGGTGTCGCTCACACTCAGCCGCAGTTGCATGCCGGTGGTTGGCGACTGCAGTGCCAGGCTCACCACGATCCGGCCCTGATGGGTGAACTTGAGGGCATTGCCGAGGAGGTTGTTCAGGAGCTGGCGAAGGCTGTCGGCGTCCAGCTTCAGCGTGGGCAGGGGATCGGGCTTCACATTCAATGTGAGGATCAACCCCTTCTTCTCGGCGAGCGGGCGCACCGACATCACGCACTGCCGGGCCAGCGCCTGCGCGTCATGATTGCCGAGGGACGGCTGGAATCGCCCGCTGCGCATGCGCGAATAGTCCAGGGCATGCCCCAGCAGGCTGCGCAGGCCGGCGCCTGCGGCGTGGGCGGCATCCACCAGTTGCCGCTGCGTCTGGTCCAGCCGCGACTGCCCCAGCAGGTCGATCGTGCTGACCAGTGCCTGGCTGGCGTTGCGCACTTCGTGGCTCATCACGCCGATGAAGCGTGCCTGGCGGCGTTGCGAGCGCAGCGCGGCACGCTGGGTGACATGCAGCCACAGGGTGGCCGCAGCGAGGAGCAGGACCGCGCAGACGATGCTGATCAGCGCCCAACGGAAATGATGCAGTACCGCCGTCGAGGTCGGCGGCATCATGTGCGTGGCCTGCGACCAGTGATGCAGCAGTCCGGTGTGCTGTTCGAGGGTGATGGCGGCCATTGCCACCTCGATGCGTCGCTTGATGTCCCTGTTGCGGTCGTGCATCAGCAGGTACAGGCTCGCCGGCACCGTATCGGGCAGAAGCTCCAGCGTCATGCTGCCGGCGTAGTCGCGGCGCACGATCGGATGGGTGGTTGCGTCCAGGCCCATGCTCGCATCCACGGCGCCGGCCTCCACCGCCGCCAGCGTTGCGCGCAGGTCGGGTAGCGGAACCCGTTGGACAGCGGGGTGGTGCCGTCGCAGCCATGCTTCGTGCCGGCCGCCTTTGACCACGCTGATCCGCTGTGTGGTCATCGCTTCCAGCGACGCAGGCACGGTGGTTCCGCGCCGGACGGCCAGCACCGCGCGTCCACGGTAGTACGGGGTGGACAACAGCAGGCCGCTGCACGGGTGCTCGTCGAGCGGGCCCACCAGGAGCATCACATCGGTCGTCCCGTCGCAGATGGACTGCACGGCGCTGTTGAAATCCGGTTGAGGTCGTTCGATGAAGCGAAGGCCGGTATGGGCTGCCACCAGTTGTGCATAGCCGTCAGCGAGGTTGGCGTGCCTGGCCGGCGCATCCGGCGCGGACAGGAGGTTGCGCTGCGCCGGGTCCACTGCCACGTTCACCTCGCGCCGGCCGGCGGTGGTGGTCTCGGTCGCATCGCGCGAGCATCCTGCCGCCAGCAGCAGGAGCCAGCAGGCCAATGCCTGTTTCACAGGTTGCCCAGCTGGTGCCGCAGGGTGTACAGGTCGCCATCGCTGCGCAGCCCCAGCTTGCGGAACGCGGCGTGCTTCTGGGTGCTGATGGTCTTGATGCTGCGGTGGCGTTTGAGTGCGATCTCCGACACTGTCATGCCGGTCATGCACAGTTGCAGCACCTCGCGCTCGGCGTTGGACAGGTGGCTCTCGTCGGGGTCGCAGCCATACTCGGGCGGCAGGTAGCTCTCGCCCTGGGTGATCTGCACGATCGCGCGGGCAAGCTCGTCCAGGCGGTCGTTCTTGGTCACTACGCCATTGGCGCCGGCGTGCAGTGCGCTGGTGATGATCACCCGGTTGACGTGCGCCGAGAACACCAGGATGCCGACCCGGGGATGGCGTTGACGGATCTGCCGGACCAGCGCGAGCCCCTCGACATCGGTGGCCGACAGCGCGTAATCCACGATGGCGACATCCACGGGGCGGCTTGCCAGTGTGGTCAGCAGTGCGTTGCTGTGTCCGTGGCTGCCGACGACGTCGAAGCGCCAGTCGTTGGACAGATGGATGCGGGTGCCGTGGCGGACGACGTCGTGATCGTCCAGCAGGGCGATCTTGAGTGTGGCGTCGGCAGGGTGTCCGTTCATGCGATCAGGATGTCGTTGGACAAGGGGGTCGCGCGATCTGGGAGGTGACACATTCTCCCTTTTCCGCCCGATCCCCGAGACGCCCGATAGCGACTTTAGGACGATTCCTATGTGCTAAAGGAGGTGTCCGTCACTGTCCAAGTGCTTGCGCCTTGTGCAGGAAGCACTTCGTATCCGCACCCATCGGGACGATGCAGATGCGTGATCGCATCAGCGTGACGGGCGTTCCAGCAGGCGGGCGAGCCGGTCGGCCAGCGCCAGCACCAGCGGGTCGGCGTTGGTCCGGTGCAGCATGGCGATTTCGATGCTGTCCACCGTGCGCAGCCCCTGCCGGGCGCCAAGCGGAGTGTGCTCACGGGTGACCGCGCGGGCCGGCAGCAGGCTGATGCCCATGCCGTCGGCAACCGCGCCCTGGATGCCGCCAAGGCTGGAACTGGTGAAGGCGATGCGCCACCGGCGTCCCAGCGCTTCGATCGCATCGATCAGTTCGTCACGGTACAGGCCGCGCGGCGGAAAGGTCACCAGCGGCACAGGATCCTGCTGGAAGCAGGGGCTGCGCGCACTGTCCACCCAGCGCATCGTCTCGGGCCAGCAGGCGTTCGCGGCGCGGGCGTGCCGGCGCTGCTTGACCAGCACCAGGTCCAGTTCGCCGTGGTCGTAGCCGTTGGCCAGATCCCGGCTCAGGCCGCTGGTCACCTCCAGCTTCACCTGCGGGTGCCGGCGGTTGAAGGCCCCCAGCAGTTGTGTGACGCGGGCGCTGACGAAGTCCTCGGGCACGCCGAGGCGGACGGTGACCGCCACGGTGGCGCCGGCCAGCGCTTCGCGCAGCTGATCGTTGAGGGCCAGCATCTGGCGGGCATGTGCGAGCAGGGTCTGGCCGGCGTCGGTGGGATGAACGTCGCGATTGGCCCGGATCAACAGGGCATGCCCGGCCATGTCTTCCAGGCGACGGATCTTCTGGCTGACGGTTGACTGGGTCGAGTGCAGGCGCGCGGCGGCGGTGGTGAAGCTGCCGCAGTCGGCGACCGTGACCATCGCCCGCAGCAGATCCAGGTCGAACAGCGTTCGATTCGCTTTCGCACTGGCGGACATGGTGGCATCCAACTTCGGCATGGGCCTGCGTTCTAGCATGGGCACCGGCTGGCAGCAAATGGCGGCGCAGCTAGCGGCTGGCGTCTGTTGCGGCGTCCGCGAGACTGCGCGCCACGCGGTCACCCGCCTCGCGCAGACGCTCGCGCAGCGCCGGTGGGCCCACCACCTCGAACTCCAGCTCCAGGGCGAGCAGCCAATACACCACTTCGCCCATCGGGTAGGCCGTGCAGCGCAGCCGGCAGCGCTGCGCATCCACGGCGTCGAGCACGCCGGCCGAGGCGGGAATGCGCTGGCGCATCTCCGCCAGCGGTGCATGCAGGATCACCTCGGCACCGTCGCTGCGGCCGCCGAGCGTCAGCGCACGATCGACAAATCCGCGCAGGTCGCCATCGTCGGGCGGGGGGCGGGGCCGGAAGTGTGCGCCGACCGATGGGGCCGCGGTGATGCGGTCGATGCGGAAGGTGCGCCAGTCGGTGCGGGCGGTATCCCAGGCCACCAGATACCAGCGGCGTTCGGCGTTGACCACGCCGTGCGGTTCGACGCAGCGATGGCTGGCGTCGCCCTTTTTGTCGGCGTAGTCGAAGTGCAGGTGCAGCTGGTCGCGGCAGGCGCCGGCCAGGGTGGCCAGCAGCGCGGCATCCACCACGGGGCCGCGCTGGCCCAGCGGCAGGATCGTCGATCGCAGCGCGTCCAGCCGCCGGCGCAGCCGCGGCGGCATCACCTGTTCCAGTTTGACCAGCGCGGTGATCGCGGTCTGCTCGATGCCACTGATGGTGCCGGTGACGGCGGTGCGCAGTGCCAGTGCTGCCGCCAGCGCCTCTTCGTCATCCAGCAGCACCGGCGGAAGCGCGCGACCGGCACGGAAAGCGTAGCCGCCCGCCACTCCGCTGCTGGCCTGGATCGGGTAGCCGAGTGCGCGCAGGCGGTCGATATCGCGGCGCAGGGTACGCGGGTGCACTGTCATGACCTCGGCGAGGCCGGCGCCGGTCCAATGCGGGCGGGATTGCAGCAGCGCGAGCAGGCGCAGGAGGCGGGCGGAGGTGGTGAGCATGGTGGCAGGGTGCCGCCTATCGAGGACAAAAGCTGTCCGCAATGGTCGCTAGCCTGTGCTGGCGGTGCAAGCCCATCGGCGGCGCACCTTTCCTCCGTTCCTGACCCAGGAGTTCTGCATGTCCCTCGTCTTCTATTGGCACCCCATGTCCAGCGCCACCCCGGTGGCCTGCGCGCTGGCCGAACTGGATGTGCCGCATGACCGTGTGCGCATCGACATCCGCAACGGCGAACAGCGCACCCCGGAGTATCTGGCGATCAATCCCAACGGCAAGGTGCCTTGCCTGGTGGTGGATGGCACCCCGATCTTCGAAGGCCTGGCCATCCATCTGTGGCTCGGCGCGCGATTTGGCGTGGCCAAGGGATTGTGGCCGGCCGAGGACACGCCGGAGCGGCTGCAGGCGATGTCCTGGTGTGCATGGGCCTATGTGACCTACATGGCCGCCATCCACGCGCTGCGGCTGGCGACGATGGACGGCCCCTTGCGCAGTGCCGACCACGCGTCCGTAGCGCTGCATGACGCACGGCAACTGCTCGACATCCTCGACGCGCGCCTGGCAGACAGGCCGTGGATGCTCGGGCAGGCCTATTCGCTGGCGGATCTGGTGGTTGCGCAGGTGGTCGGCTATGGCACGTATGTGGGGGCGGGCGTGGAGGGGCATGCGCATGTGCAGGCCTGGCTGGCGCAGGTTCAGGCGCGCCCGGCGATGCAGGGCGAAGCGTAAGCGCAGTGGCTGGCTGAATATGCAGCAGTGCAAAATTTAACTGGTGAATGGCCTCCCCGGCGCTTTAAGGTGCCGGGGAGTCTTCTTTCCCGGTAGCCATGAACGCCACATTCCGCCTTGCCCTGCCTGTCCTGCTCACGCTGTCCGCCTCGGCCGCCGCGGCCGAACATGCCGACCTGATGATCCAGCACGCCACGATCGTGGACGTCGAACACGGCCGCACGATCCCCGGCCAGAGCGTGGTGGTGCGCGGGGAGGACATCGTGGCGGTCGGTGAAGACCGTGCCATCGCCAGGGAGTGGACGGCGTCGCGCCGCGTCGAGGGCAGGGGACGCTACCTGATTCCCGGCTTGTGGGACATGCACGTGCACTTTGGTGGCGGTCCTGCGCTGATCGAAGAGAACAAGGCGTTGCTGCCGCTGTACATCGCGCACGGCATCACCACCGTGCGCGATGCCTCCGGCGATCTGCCCGGGCAGGTGCTGGCGTGGCGCGGGCAGATCCGTCGCGGGGAGCTGGCGGGACCGCAGTTGTTCACCTCCGGCGCCAAGATCGAGGGCATCAAGCCGGTCTGGAAGGGCACGATCGAGGTAGGCAGCCCGGCCGATCTCGATGCGGCATTCGTGCGGCTCAAGCGCGACCAGGTGGATTTCGTGAAGATCACGGACAGCACGCTCACCCCGGACCTGTTCCTGGCCGCCGTCCGGGGCGCGCGCGCCAACGGACTGCGTGCGTCGGGCCATATCCCGATGGCGCTGACCGTGCAGCAGGCGGTGGATGCCGGGATCAGCTCGATCGAGCACCTCGACTATGCGTACAAGGCGGGCGTGAAGGATGAGGCGGCCATCGCGGCCGACGTTGCCGCCAAGCGCATCGACCGTGCGGAAGCCAACCGCCGGCTCGCGGCCGGATTTGATCGTGACACCGCAATGGCGGCCTATCGCGCTTTCGCCGCCAAGGGCGTGTATGTCACCCCGACACTCAACGGCGGGCGCATTCTCGACTTCCTGGATGAGGACGACCACGCGCACGATCCGTATCTGGCCTACATCGGCCCGAAGCTGCAGGCCACCTATGCCTGGCGCGTGGAGCGTGCGGCCAAGGCGACGCCGGCGCAGATCGAGGCGCGCCATCGGGAGTACCACCAAGTGGCCGCCGTGCTGCCGCTGCTGCAGGAGGCCGGCGTGACGCTCATGGCCGGCACCGATGCCGGCTTCCTCAACTCCTTCAATTATCCGGGCATCGGACTGCACGAGGAACTGGCGCTGTTCGTCAAGGAAGGATTGACGCCGACACAGGCACTCTCTGCCGCCACCCGCGCCGGCCCGGCGTGGTTTGGCAGGCTGGACCGCTACGGCAGCGTGGCCGCAGGCAAGGCCGCCGACCTGGTGCTGCTGGAGCGCAATCCGCTGCAGGACATTTCCGCCACGCGTGCCATCGATTCGGTGGTCCTGCGCGGCCGGATGTACGACCGCGAGGCACTGGATGCGCTGCTCGCCGCAGTGCGTGCCGACGTTGCAGCATGGAAGAAGGACGCCACGCAATAGCCGACGACTGCCACAGCCGCAGGAACGCGCCAACGCCCCGCATTGCGGGGCGTTTCTTTTTCTGGCTGCCTGACGTGAACGCCTTCGCCGGACTTGCAAGTAGTTGCAGTGCGCGTTGAAACAAATTGCATACGCACCCGCCGGGGCGGGGCGTAACGTGGCGCTCCTTGGCAAGGCTGCCGCCGTGCGCCGGCCTGCATCGACTTCTTTCTCTTTCGTGGAGTTTCCACCCATGAAGCGCCTCCTTCTGCTCGCGGCCTCGGCCGTGCTGGCTGCGCCGTCGCTTGCCGGCACGCCGTCGATCAATGTCGGTGCGATGTACGAGTACGCCGCTCCCGGACAGGGTGCGTTGCTCAAGCGCGTACGCAACACCGGCAATGCCACCGCGTTCGTGCGGGTGGAGATTGCTGAGGTGCGCTACGGACCCGATGGCAAGGCAACCGAAGTCCCGGTCGATACCGCGCGCGTGGACGGGCAGGGCAACGCTCTGATTGCCAGCCCGTCGCGTCTGATCGTCCCTGCGCAGGGGCAGCAGGCTACCCGCCTGCTGTTCCAGGGTGATCGCTCCGCCGAACGCTACTACCGGGTGCGCTTCGTTCCGGTGATGCCAAAGCGCGAAGACGAGTTCGCGCTGACCGACGCCGAGGCCGACGACTACCGCAAGGGGTTGCTGGCCGGGGTCAATGTGCTTACCGGATACGGGGTATTCGTGATTGTGCATCCCGATGGCACGACCTACGACACGCGCGTGGATGCCAGCGACGCTCAGACAGTCGTCCGCAATGCCGGCAACACCACCGTGGTGCTTGACGACGTGCGTCAGTGCGGCATTGACGGCAAAGCCGAGTCCTGCTCACCGCCGCGCAGGATCCACCTGCTGCCGCAGCGCGTGGAGACCTTCTCGCACGGTCCCGGTCAGACGCATCGCTTCGAGATCGTCGAGGGGGACGCACGTAAGCGCGTCCTGCTCAACCCGTAGGTTCCGGGAGGAACCATCATCCGCCGTCCGGACGCACCGGCGGCACATTCCACCGTTGGAGAACACCGCAATGCGTATCAACACCACCACCCTGTCTCTCGTGGCTGCCATGATCATGGCCCCGTCCGCTGCAATGGCCGCACCGGAGCAGTTCCCGCTGCAGGTCACCGTCGAAGCCATCGTTCCTTCCGCCACCGGCCTGCAGATTTCGCCGGTCGGCGACTGGGCGGGCCAGGTCCAGGCCATGCGTTGGGATATCGCCGCGCAGCGACTGGACCCGATCCAGCAGCAGCTCGACATGAAGAGCGGCCTCGGGGCGATCAATGCCTACCTCAGCACCGACGCGATGCTGGTCAGTGCCGGTGACAGCATCGACATGACCGTGACCGTGGCCGGTCAGGCGCTGGAGGTCGGCGCGGCCAACGCAGTCGAGGTCGCCAGTGCGATCGAAGCATCGGCCAGCAAGCGCGCCGCCGTGGTCATCGCCGCCGCAGCACCCGCTGGTGCCGAGTTCGCGCAGGGCAACTACCAGGGCAACGTTTTCATGATGTTCGAAAGCGGCACCCCGTAAGGCACGCCGCGTCACCCGGGCCGCTTCGGCTGCCCGTCTGGAGGGGCGCATGCGCCCCTCCCTCCATTCAGAGGAACTCCAATGCTGCTGCGTCTTCGTCCCCTTGCCACCGCTGCGATCCTGTATTGCGGCTGCGCGGCGGCACAGGCGGCGCCGGCTGCATTGGAGAGCATCAGCGTGATGGACCAGGCCGGCACGCTCCCCGACGACTTCCGCGATCACTTTTTCGACGTCCCTCTGGTGGTGCGTGTGGAGAAGGATGGCCGCCATCTCGGTGATGCGCGGGCACTGGTCTCGCGCGACAGCACCCTGTCGCTGATCGACTTCGCCGCGAGCCACGACAGCCCCTTGCCGGAGCCGGAACGCGCCCGCTGGCTGGCCGTCCTGCGCGATCCACGACCGCTCGGTCCGTGCCATCGGGACTGCCGGGAAGGCCTGGAGCGGCTTCACTACAGCCTGGAAAGCTCGCTGGTGTCCATCGCGACCCGTGAGGGTGGCGCATCGGAGCGGCCGCGGCACCATGCCTTGCCGGACGGCGGGAGTCGCGGCCTTATCCTGCGGCACCAGCTGAATGTCCACGCTGGCGAGGGTGCCGATGCCGCAGGCCGCTATGCCCTGGATCTGCAGGGCAGTCTCGGCGCATGGACCACGGTGGGTGCCTACCAGGCGGACCGTGGCAGTGAAGCGCGCAACGGCATGCGCCATGCAGTGCAGAGCCTCTACGCCCAGCGCGAGCTGGGCGATGCGTTCGTGCGCGCGGGCTACTTTCTGCCGACCTACCAAGGGGTCACCCGGCAGCCGCGGGGGCCTGGCAGCAGCCGCCATACCGCCATCGGTGTCATGGCCGGCTCCTCGGACAGCCTCGTGGTGGATACCCGGGCGCCCAGCCTGTATCCGGTGTATGTCACCGCCAGTCGTGAAGGCGCGCTCGAGGTGTACCGCGACGGTGCCCTGATCCTGTCCCAGGCCTTGCAGCCAGGCCTCCAGCAGGTCGACACCCGCCGGTTGCCGGGGGGCATCTACGACGTCGAGCTGCGGATCATCGAAGACGGGCGCGAAACCTCCCGCGAAACCGCGCTGATTCACAAGCCGAGCCATTGGGGCGATCCGAGCCGGCGTTGGCGCTACAGCGCGTTCGTTGGACAGCAGCGGAGCCTGTTCGACAGTGCGGGAGACCCGGACAGGGGGCGTCTGGCGGCAGGTGCCATCGTCAACTATCTGGCCCATGCGCGGGCAGTGCTCGGGTTGTCCGCCCACCAGGTGGGCGATCACGCGGCAGTGGCCGCGTCGGTGGATTGGCACGCCAACGACTGGGCCAACCTGTACACCAATGCCTACGCCACGCGACACGAAGGGCGGGGGCTGGATATCCACGGGCTGCTGCGCTACCGGCGTGGCACCGTGACGGCATCACACAATCGCAGCTGGCAGGCGCGCCGGTCATCAGACGATCCATCCCCGGCGGCGCTGCCCGTGCAGGAGCGCGGAGCGGGTTGGCTGCAGACCAGTGCAGTGGGTGTGAGCCATCGCGTTGATGACCGCAGTCATCTCTCCGGCCGCGTATCGCGTCATCAGGGTGTGAGCAGGGGCGTGGGGATGGACCTGTCCTTCAGCCGGCGTCAGCAGCTGTTCGGCACGGACGCGACGTGGCGGACATCGATCTTCGAGCGCCCGGCCAACCTCGGCACCGGCGCGCGACGGGATCGCGGCGTTGACTTCACCCTCAGTCTGGCGCTGGGCGAGCATGGGCGCCGCTACAGCGGCAGCCTTGGCAGCCGCACCGGTACCGCCGGCGGCCGGGACCTGTACGCCGCTGCCGGTGTCCAGCAGACCTTCGAGGCGCATACGCTGCGCAGTCTCGCCGGGCAGGCCACGGTGGACCGCGAGGGCCTTGGGCTCAGCGGCAACGCGCGGTTTGAACACCCGCTCGTGCACGGCGATGTGTACGCGCAGAGGACGTCGCAGGAAGGGCATGTCGGGGGTGGGCTCAATCTGGAGAGCACCATCGCCCTCGGTGCCGGGAGGCTGGCGGTCATCGGCGCGGCACCGGGCGGAAGCGCCGACACGGGCATGATCGTGGACGTCAGCTCCGACCTTCCCGACGTAGCGCTTCGCGCGGACGACAGTCGGGGTGGCTCGCATGTTCTGCGGCCGGGACGCAATTTCGTGCCGGTCGCCGCCTACGGCAGTGGCGCGCTTCAGATCGACTTCGAGGGGCGCGCCGCGCCGGCCGCCGCTATCCAGCCCGGCCGTCTGTCCTACCATCTCAACAAGGGTGGGGTGGCCTATGGAAAGGTCGATATCGTCTCGACCGTCACTGTCATGGGACGGCTGCAGGATGCTGGCGGTCAGCCGCTCGCCGGCGCGCACATCCACAACCACGCCGGGCGCAGCGTCGCCGAAGCCGATGGCTTCTTCACACTGGAGTTGAGTGTGCGTTCTCCTGCTCTGCAGGTGCGCCACCCGCGCGTGCAGGACTGTACGTTCGTGCTGGATGGAACGGCCACGCGACCGCCTCACGATACCTGGATGGCCGGCATTCTCCAGTGTCCGGACAACCGCCTCACCGCGACCACCGTCGCATCCGATGCTTCCCGAGGAGACGCGCTGCCATGAACCGGCCCCAACCATCCCGCACGCTGATGCGCTGCCTGGCGCGCGTGCTGGTCGCCCTGCCGATCTGCTTGTTCCTGACTGCCGCACAGGCGGCCGATATTTACATCAGCGCCGAGTTCAAGCCGGACATCGGCAATCCCGACCAGCGTCAGTTCGTCAACACGACCCCCTGGTCGGGGGTATGCGCGGGCACGCATCTTCCCTCCTGCATCGCCAGCAACTGGTGGAGCATCGACACCAAGATCCGCGGTACCAAGCAGGGGGATGGGCGCAGTGGCTATGGTCGAGGGTCGTTCTACATCGGCATGCCCCCGCCGCGCATCGTACGCGTCACGTCGGAGGATGGTGCCCACAGCTTCGATCTTACCTTCCGGATCATCGGTGCAGCGATGCGACTTCGGGACACGGACGGCGATGGCCCGACGGAGCCGGCATCGACCGGTGGCGCACGCAACTGCACGTTCGGGCTGAGAAATACCAATTCGCACAACCGCACGATCATGCGGATGCTGCTTCGTCGCGACGGTGGCGAAGGGAGCGTGGCCTGTGGGCTGGACTGGATCACGGCGAACAACTACGACATGAACCAGTTCGACATCACCTACAGCCTGACCACGCCTGCTCCGTTGTCGATGCGTAGCGGTCTCTATACGGGACAGACGACGTTCCGGGTCGGCGGCACAGGGGAGGGCGCGGACTTCGATCTCGGCGACGGGGTGGTGCTCGATGATTCCGTCGTCAACATCCACTTTTCATTGGAGGTCCGCCACGCCTTCCAGCTCGATCTTGCGCCGGGCAGCGACCGCGCCGTTCTGATGCCGCGAGGAGGGTGGACCCAGTGGAGCGACCACGGCATCGCGCCCAAGGCACTGGAAAAAGAGCTTCCATTCCAGATCAGCAGCTCGGGCCGGTTCAGTGTTTCGCTGACATGCGAACACGTGTTCCCTGACGGGCGATGCGCGCTGCGGAACCAGACGGTCGCCGCTGACGATGTCCCGCTCGATATCCGGCTGACAATGCCAGGCTTCCATCGCCTCGGCGCAGGTGAGGAAGCTGTGCTTGTACCCCTGACGAGCATCATGACCGCACCGGTGTTTGCCGCCGATTCGTTCGTCATCCGTCGGCCCTCGCGCCTGGATTTTGCTGTCAACGGGGCGCCTGTACTGCGGATGCTGGATCATCCCGGAAGCCACTATCGGGGTGATGTCACCGTGATCTTCGACGCGGATCCATAACGGCGTCTGGATTGCGCACTGATGTTGGCCGGAGCGCGCACGCTCCGGCCGTTCACGTCACCATGCCGCCCGCAGGCCGATCTGCGCGGCGGCATCGCGATAGCCGTTGTTGCCGCGCTGAACCCGCAGGTCACCCCACGCCAGCCACCGCTGACCCAGCTGCAGCTGGGCGCCGGCCTGGGCCTCATAGCGGCTGTCAGGCAGATCCGCATCGAGACGTTCGGCATTGAAACGCAGCACTTCAGCGCGGGCGCTGTGCAGCCAGTTGATCGCCAGGAACGGTTGGACCCGGTTGCCCGCACCGATGCGATTGCCGAACAGGCGCAGGCCCACGCGGCTCTGCAGGCCACCGGCGGTGTCGTCTTCGACGAGGGTGCCGTTGGCCTCCTGCACGCGATCGCTGGTGATGTCGGTATAGACCAGCTGCACCTGCGGCTGCAGATACAGTTCGCCCTCATCCGAGGCGTGCAGCCGCCAGGCGTAGCCTGCTTCCAGCGATGCGCTGCGGCTGCGGGCGTCGTAGGTCTCCTTCGTCAGGCTGTCGCCCTGCACCTCGTTGTCAAAGCGCGCGTACTGGGCCCAGGCATCCACATACGCGCCACGACGGCTGTCGCTGTCCTGCACCCAGCCCGCGTACAGGCCGACCGCGTCGCCGCGGACCTTGCCGCGGGTGCGGTAACCGGAGAGCTGCGAGCGCGCCTCGGTCCGTGCCTGGCCGGTGGCCAGCATCAGTCCGATCTGGCCGCGTCCGCGCTGGCCCCACCGCCAGAGATCGGTACCCAGATGCACTGCATCGGTGTGGGTGGTGGTGTCCACCTGGCCGGCGATGGTGGCCTGCAGCTGATCGCGCCTGCCCAGGATCCAGGTGCCGTTGCTTTCGCCATCCAGCCCCGGCGCGCCGCGGTCGTGGCGGCGCAGCTGGAACATCTGCACAGCGGCCGCCTGATTGGCCAGGTACGCCCCCGGTTCGGGGCGGAGCACCGGAACGGGGTCGGCAGGGTCGGGGTCAATGGGGTCGACCGGATCAACGGGGTCGACGGGATCCACCGGGATGACCGGATCCGACGGATCTACTGGATCGACGGGGTCCACGGGGTCCACGGGGTCCACCGGGTCCACCGGATCGACGGGATCCACCGGATCGACAGGTATCACCGGCACGCAACCCGGCGCATCCGGGTTGATATCGCAGGGGTTGCCGGTATAGGTCGAGCGTAGGTACCAGTTGCCATTGGCCGGCGCGGCATCGGTGCCTTTGTGCAGGAAGTACTCGTACATGCCACCGATGGCACGTCCCTGCAGCACGAATCGACCGTTGGAGGCTCCTTCGACCCGGACCAGGCGGATGCCGTTGACGGTCTGTGCGCCGGCACCGTTGATGTTGGTCACGGCGACCTGCGTGGTGCCGCCCGTCGCACCGGTCACGCGCAACGTGGACGTGTCGCCCGCATCGTCGGCAAGCACGGTATTGAAATGCAGCGTGCCGCCCTGGCCGATGTAGTTGCCGACAACGGTGAGCTGTGCGAACTGGCCCGCGTCGCCCAGCAGGATGTCGCTGCCTGCGCCCAGGGTCAGGTTGCCGGTGTTGCTGTTCCCGCTGAGCAGCCAGCGGCCGCCCTGGTCGACGATGACGTCTGCGCCACCCCGCACGCGGCCCGTCAGCCGCAGACCGTCCAGAAACCGCAGCGTGGTGTCGCCGGCGGCGGCATCCATGATGAAATCGCCCGCGAGAGTGCTGGTGCGGGCCGTGAAGTCGAGCGCTGCATTGGCGGCCACCTCGACCAGGTTGCCGTTCCCGCCCAGCAGTGTTGCGTCGTTCTGCACCGTGATGCGCGCCAGTTCCGGCGTGAGGTTCGGGTTGACCCGGATGGCGCTGCCCGTCTGTCCCTGCACGGTGCTTCCATCGACGAGCACGTACCAGTCGTCGGGCGTGGAATTGATGGGCTGGTTTCTGGCCGTGACCGTCATCAGCAGGCCGTTGGTGCCGCCGATGACCCTGGAGCCCGCGCGGAACTCGGCGGAGCCTGCAATGGCACGGGCGCCGTTGACGCCGCCGGTCAGCGTGCTGCCCGCCACGTTGACGATTCCGCCGGCGGCGAACTGCAGCCCGCCGGTGCCGCCGGTGATCTGGCTGTTGACCAGCGTGAGGACGCTTCTGGGCGCGTCGGCGCCGCCGCTTGCCAGGCCGTGGGTGATGGTGGCATAGCCGCTGATCCCGGGGCTGGTGTCGGTGGTGGTGATGACCGAATCCCGAACGGTCACCGTGGCCTGATAGGACGCTACCCTGCCACTGGCAGTGGCTCCATCGAGGGTCACAACCGCGCCGCTGCCGTTGATGGTTTCGATCGCACCGACGCGTGCGCCACGAACGGTGAGGGTGCCGAGCACGTTGAAGTCGCGCCCTTCATTCGCGCTGCCCGGTACCAGTGTGACCGTCTGGCCGGGTTGCACCACCACTGCCTGGGCGGCTGCCTTGTGTGCGAAGAGGAGGCTCAGGGCAATGGCCGAGGCAAGCGCGGTGCATCCGCGCATGGGGCGAAGGTCCCGGGTGATTGAGCGTGTGGGGGAACGCGGGTGCGCTGGTACCATGACGACGGGCTCCTGATGACAAGAACGACCGGTGCACAGTGATGTCGGCGACGCGATGCTGTGCCGCGTCGCTCGAAGATGAGCGAGGTGTGGCACGCCTCCCCCCGGCAGGCGCGAAGACTAATGCGCGCGTCGTCGTGATGAACGGGTGAACACGGCATGACGCCGCCACCGTGATTACATCGATGCCAGTGATACCCATTCGCATGTAGGTTACACTGGCGTCATGAATTCCGCTCGCGCGTCACGGCGGGCGGTGCGATCCGCGCCCCTGAACGAGTGTCCTGTCGTGTCCAGAATCCTGATTGCCCCGTTGGCCGCATGGCACTGCTTTGCCGTGCTGGCGTGCGCCATCGGCCTGTCGGTTTCGACCCCCGCTGCGGCCCAGCAGCGCAATCCGCTGCAGAAGGTCGGCCACACCGTATTGGACGAGCCGGCGCAGAGCTATCGTTTCGAGCGTTTCGTGATCGACAACGCCGACCACACCCGTCGCTGGCGTATCCATCTGGGGGTGCCGACGGCATCGTCGACCGCACCCGCGCCGGTGCTGTACATGCTAGACGGCAACGCTGCAGCGATGGTGTTCGACCAGGGCATTCTCAGCGAGCTGGCCGCGGGCAAGGCGCCCGTACTGGTGTTCATCGGCTACGACAACCACCTGCGCATCGATTCACAGGCACGCACGCTCGATTACACGGCCTGGGTCGATACGGCCGACGACGGGAACGGCAGCGTGCAATCCGTTGGGGGAGGCGCGGCCGCGTTCTACGACGTGATCGCGCAGCGCATCAAGCCCGAGGTGCAGCGCCGCACGCCGATCGATACGCAGCAGCAGTCGCTTTGGGGCCATTCGCTGGGCGGCCTGTTCGTGCTCAGCACGCTGTACACGCACCCGACCGCATTCCAGCACTACATCAGTGCCAGCCCCTCGCTGTGGTGGAGCCAGGGTGCACCGCAGGGTGCGATGGAGCAGCAGTTCCTGGGGAGCTATCGCGGCACGCCGGCGCAGCTCACGCTGATGCTTGGCGGTGATGAGCGCCGCGGGAACCGCGGTGTGCGCGATCTCACCAACCCCCGCGTGGTGGCGCACCTGCGCCGCATCGGGGGGGCCGCGCCGGACGCGGCCTACCAGCTGAGCCGACGCCTGGAGGAGGTGCCTGGCCTTCACGTCACGTATCGCGAGTTCGCCGGTCTCGGCCACGGCCCGATGTTGCCGGCATCCCTGAAGGCCGCGCTCACCGCGCTGTACGGCATCGCCGACCGCAGCGCGATGCCTGCGGCGACGCCGGCGACGCACACCGACGATTGAGTCTTTCCTACCCAGGCAGACCCGTGGCCCCGTGCCACCGCCGCAACGGATCGCGGCCACGCCGAGGCAATCCCTGTGACAACGCGCCGGATGCGCGCCCCCAACAGAAGGTTACTGCCATGTACAAACCCAACTCCCTGCCGCGCCTGGCCACCCTTGCGCTCGCGCTGTCGATGGCCACCAGCAGCGCATTCGCGCAGCCGGTGTTCGACACGCCTGCCAATGGCTTCCGCGGCCAGGTCAGCAGCCGCGGCGAGAATGTGGTGCCTGGCACCCAGGCCGATGTGACCGGTCGCCAGTTCGTGCCGGGCCAGCGGGTGACCCTGCTGCGCGGCGACACCGTGCTCAACGCAACCCCGTACGTGGTCGATGAGCAGGGCAACTTCAAGGCCACCATCGCCATCCCGGCCGACGCAGTGCCGGGCCAGCACCCGGTGGTGGTGCGCGCCAGCCAGCCCGATGCGGCGGCCGTGCTGTCGCTGCGGGTGTCGCCGAACCTGCCGTTGAGTGGCCAGCAGGCATTCAACCAGTCGTCGGCGAAGCTCGTGCAGGGGCTGTATCAGAGCGCATACAGCCCGGCCAGCAACGCCGTGTTCGTCACGTCGGCAGTCGGCCGCCCGCCGGTCACCCAGTCGCAGCTGCTCAAGGTGGACCCGACGCGTCTGAACGTGATCAAGGCGATCACCCCGGCGCAGGTGCCCGACGCCAAGGGCGGCAGCGTGTTCGCCGTGTACGGCGTGGGCGTGGACGATGCCAATGGACATGTCTGGGTGACCAATACCCGCCAGGATACTGTGGCGGTGTACCGGCAGTCGGATCTGGGCCTGGTGCACCAGTTCCCGGTCGGCACCGTGCCGCACGCCCGCGACGTGGTCGTGGACACCAAACGCGGCAAGGTGATCGCCTCGGCTACCGGCGAAGACCATCTGTCGGTGTTCGATGCGAAAACCTTCAAGGCGCTGGAGCCGATCACGCTGGCCTCTGGCGTGGACGACGCGAAGTTCGTGCCGATGAGTCTGGTGCTCGACGAGGCCAGCGGCAAGCTGTTCACCGTGAGTATCGGCACGCCGGAAGCGGCGGTCATCGATGTGGCCAGCGGCAAGGTCGACAAGGTCATCGCGCTCGGCAATTCGATCAGCGCCTCCGGTGTCGCCTATGACGCCAGGCACGATCGCCTGTTCGTGGCCTCGCAGGGCAGCGACAACCTGCTGATCGTGGATGTCGCCAGTGGCAAGGTGCTGCATGACGTGCCGGTGGGTGCAGGCGCGCTCAACGTGGCCTTCGAGCCGGTTTCCGGCCTGGCCTATGTGACCAATCGCGGTGCCGGCACGGTGACCGTGGTCAATGGCGAGGGCAGGATCGTCGGCAACCTCGACGGTGGCACCTTCCCCAACCATGTGCGTGCCGATGGCAAGGGCAACGTGTTCGCTGTGAACAAGTCGCGTGGCGCCGAAGACCCCAAGGGTGACCGCATCACGCGCCTTGCTTTGCGCAGCCAGTAACTACCGTGCAGGGCGGCCGCCGGCCGCCCTGCCGAAGGAGCAATGATGAAAACGATGGGTTCCATGCGGCTGCTGCCGCTTGCGCTGGCAGTCGCATTGACGGCCTGTGGTGGAACGGCGACGCCGCCGGCGGCCGACACGGCTGCCGCCACGCCCCAGGCGACGACGGCCGAGGATGCCGGCGCCTTGCCGGCGGGCTGGACGCGTGTGGACGGCGGGGCGCTGCCGACCCTGGCAGGGCAGGCCGCCGTATTGCCGGCCACGGTGCAGTCCGACGACGGTGCCACGGTCACGGTCGACGACACCAGCAGGATCATTGTGGGCGGCGACGACGTGATCGCGGTGCTCGATGCGCTGGGACTGGGCAAGCAGGTGTTTGCCGCACCGAAGAACACCACCACGGAAAGCGGTCGCGCCGCGCCGCATCAGTTCCTGTTCAACCGCACCACGGGTGTGGAGGGCGTGCTGAGCCTGCAGGGCTCGCTGTTCCTGGGCAACAGTCTGCGCCGCCATACCGAACTGGCGCAGAAGCTGCGTGCGGTCGGTGAGCCGGCGGTGGTGGTGGACGATCTGCAGGCCGCGCCGGACAAGGTGCGCAAGATTGCCGCCGCCGTCGGTCTGGCCGACGCGGGTGTGCAGTTGGCCGGTCAGGTGCAGCAGCAGCTGGACGAGGCCGCCGCCATCGGCACGGCCAGCGGCCGCGCCGCGCGGGTCATCCATGTATCGGCGACCGGTGCCGGTGGCGCACCGACCGTCGCCGGTGCGGACAGCGCGTCGGCCAGACTGATCGCGCTGGCCGGTGGGGTCAACATCGGCACCGAGGCCGGGGTGGCGAATTACTCGGCATTGAGCAATGAAGGCGTGCTCGCGGCGGCACCTGAGGTGATTCTGGTGACCGGGCACGATCTGGCCCTGTTCGGCGGCGCCGAGGGCCTGTGGAAGGCGTATCCCACGCTCAGGCAGACGCCGGCCGGGCAGGCCAATCGCGTCTGGGTGATGCCGGACGTGCAGCTCAAGTACGCGAGCGTCGGGTCGGGCGTCGGGGCGCTTGCGCTGGCCAAGGCGTTGGCGGCGCTGCCGCCGGCATGAGTCCTGCCGACCGCCGTCGTCGCCGGGGCCGCGGCATGCTGCTGCTGGCTGCCGCGGCGCTGCTGCTGGCCGTGCTGGCCTCGTTCGCGGTGGGGCCGTTGCGCTTGCCGCCGCTGGAGGTGCTGCAGGCGATCGGCGTGAAGCTGGGGCTGGCGGACCCGCAATCGGTCAGCGCCCGGGATCTCGCGGTGGTCTGGCAACTGCGCATACCGCGCGCGTTGCTCGGCGCGATGGTCGGCGCGGCACTGGCGATGGCCGGTGCGAGCCTCCAAGGCCTGTTCGGCAACCCGCTGGCTGATCCGGGCATCGTGGGTGTCAGCCAGGGCGCGGCGCTGGGCGCGGTGGCCGCCATCGTGCTGGGCGCGGCCGGGGCGGCGGGGTGGATCGTGCCGGTAGCCGCCTTTGTCGGTGGCGCGCTGGCCATCGGTCTGACCTACGCGCTGGCGCGGCCGGGCAAGGGCAGTGGCAATGCCACGCTGTTGCTGGTGGGCATCGCGATGGCGGCGTTCTGCTCGGCACTGATCGGATTCCTTACGTACATCGCCAGCGAAAGCGAGCTGCAGTCGCTGGTGTTCTGGCAGATGGGTTCACTGGCGCGCGCAAGCTGGCCTGATGTGGTGGCGGTGGTGCCGTTCTTCGCGATCGGTGCGCTGGCCCTGCAACGTCTGGCGACGCCGCTGGACATGCTGGCCCTCGGTGAGCGCCAGGCGCAGCACCTGGGGCTGGACGTGGCACGCACGCGGCGGCGCCTGGTGGCCTTCAGCGCACTGCTGGTTGGCGCGGCGGTCGCCTTCGCGGGCTCGGTGAGCTTCGTTGGACTGGTGGTGCCCCACGTGGCGCGGATGCTGGTGGGTCCGGGGCATCGCTGGCTGTTGCCGGTATCGGGCATCCTCGGCGCGGTGCTGATCGTGATTGCCGATACCGCCGCGCGCACGCTGGATCCGCCGGCGGAGATTCCGCTTGGACTGTTCTCGGCCGCGCTGGGCGCGCCGTTCTTCCTGTGGCTGGTGCTGCAGCAGCGCCGCAAGGACACCCCATGAGCGCGCTGCTGCGGATGCGCGGAGTGATCGTGCGCCGCCAGCAGCGGGAGATTCTGCACGGCATCGCGCTGGATTTCGTGCCAGGCACGGTGACCGCCCTGGTGGGTCCGAACGGCGCCGGCAAATCGACATTGCTGGCGGTGGCGGCAGGCGACCTGCGGCCCGACGCGGGGGAGGTGCTGCTGCAGGGTCGGCCGTTGGCCGGCTATACGGCGGGCGCATTGGCCCGCGAGCGCGCAGTGATGCCGCAGGAGCACGGCGTGCGGTTCGCCTTCAGCGTCGAGGAGGTGGTGGCGATGGGGCGCTTGCCGCATCCGCCGGATCCCGTGGTGGATGATGCGCAGGTGGAGCAGGCCATCGACGCCGCCGAACTGCAGGCCCTCCGCCTGCGCGAGGTGCAGCAGTTGTCGGGCGGCGAATCGGCACGCACCACCTTCGCGCGCGTCCTGGCCCAGCAGACGCCGTTGCTGCTTTTGGACGAACCTACCGCGGCACTGGATCTGCGCCACCAGGAGCGCACGCTGCGCAGCGTGCGCGCCCTGGCCGACGCCGGTGCGTGCGTGATCGTGGTGTTGCACGACCTGAATCTTGCGGCGGGCCATGCCGACCGCATCGTGCTGCTGGAGCAGGGCAGGGTGGCGGCCGATGGCGCCCCGGCCGACGTACTGACCGAGGCGACGCTGGGTCGCGTCTACCAGCAACCGGTGATCGTGCTGCAGCATCCGCAGCGCGGCGTACCCCTGGTAGTAGTAGCAGACCCCACGTAGCGCCGGGCTCTGCCCGGCTGCGGCCACCGACGCACAATCACCGTCCAGAGCAGCCGACCAGAGGGCGGCGCTACGGCGCGGCGCACCGTCACCCCGTAGAGCCGGGCTCTGCCCGGCTGTGGCCACCGACACACGATCACCGTCCACAGCAGCTGACCAGAGGGCGGCTCTACACCAGCGCGACGCGCCGCCACCCACGTAGAGCCGGGCTCTGCCCGGCTGCGGCCACCGACACACGATCACCGTCCACAGCAGCCGACCAGAGGGCGGCTCTACACCAGCGCGACGCGCCGCCAACCCCGTAGAGCCGGGCTCTGCCTGGCTGTGGCCACCGACGCACGATCACCGTCCACAGCAGCCGACCAGAGGGCGGCTCTACACCAGCGCGACGCGCCGCCAACCCCGTAGAGCCGGGCTCTGCCTGGCTGTGGCCACCGACGCACGATCACCGTCCACAGCAGCCGA
>NZ_WIAY01000001.1:0-314887 GCF_009467805.1 Stenotrophomonas nematodicola | reverse complement strand
AGCCGACCAGAGGGCGGCTCTACACCAGCGCGATGCGCCGCCACCCCGTAGAGCCGGGCTCTGCCCGGCTGCGGCCACCGCCGCACGATCACCGTCCAAAGCAGCCGACCAGAGGGCGGCTCTACACCAGCGCGACGCGCCGCCAACCCCGTAGAGCCGGGCTCTGCCCGGCTGGGGCCTTCAACGCACGATCACCGTCCAAAGCAGCCGACCAGAGGGCGGCTCTACACCAGCGCAACGCGCCGCCACCCTCGTAGCGCCGGGCTCTGCCCGGCTGGGGCCACCGACACACGATCACCGTCCAGAGCAGCCGACCAGAGGGCGGCTCTACACCAGCGCGATGCGCCGCCACCCCCGTAGCGCCGGGCTCTGCCCGGCTGCGGCCACCGACGCACGATCCCCGTCCACAGCAGCCGACCAGAGGGCGGCTCTACACCAGCGCGATGCGCCGCCACCCTCGTAGCGCCGGGCTCTGCCCGGCTGCGGCCACCGACACACGATCACCGTCCAAAGCAGCCGACCAGAGGGCGGCTCTACACCAGCACGACGCACCGCCACCCCGTAGAGCCGGGCTCTGCCCGGCTGCGGCCACCGTCGCACTATCACCGTCCAAAGCAGCCGACCAGAGGGCGGCTCTACACCAGCACGACGCACCGCCACCCCGTAGAGCCGGGCTCTGCCCGGCTGCGGCCACCGACACACGATCACCGTCCAGAGCAGCCGACCAGAGGGCGGCGCTACCGGAAGCGCGGCGGTTACCAGCCGAACGTGGCTGTGGCCATCACGCTGCGTCCGCTGCCGTAGTAGCACGAGGACACTCCGGTGCACGTGGACACGAAGCGCTTGTCGGCCAGATTGCTCGCATTGAGCGCGAGCAGCACGCGGGTGCTGCCAACCTGGCCCAGTTCGTAACGGATCGCCGCATCGAACAGGGTGTACGACGGAATCCGGTACAGGTTGGCGCTGTCGCCGTAGCTGGCTCCGTTGTAGCGCGCGCCCGCCGCCAGACTCAGCCCGGCGAGCGCGCCGCCCTGGACGGTGTAGTCGGCCCAGAACGAGGCGGTGTAGTCCGGCACCATCGCCAGCTGCCTGCCCTTGTAGGGCGCCGAACGGATCATCTCCGAATCCATGCGCGATGCCGCGCCGATCAGACTGAAGCCCTCGATCGGCGTGATGCGGCCCTCCAGCTCGATGCCGCGCACACGTCCTTCATCGCCCTGGATGGAGCAGGTCGCGGTGCCGGTTGCACCGCAGTTGCGATGGCTGGCAATCGGATCGTCAACGATCATGTTCTGCTGGCGCAGGTCATACACCGACAGGGTCACCAGGCCATCCACGGCTGCCGGCTGGTACTTCACGCCCGCTTCCCACTGCGAGCCGGTCACCGGCTCGAACGCGGTGTGTGTGAAGCTGTCCAGCGGCGACTTGGTCGAGGGCTGGAAGGACTCGGCATAGCTGATGTACGGCGTCAGGCCGTTCTCAAACACATACAGCACGCCGGCACGGCCGGTGAACGCCTCGCTTTTGATTACGTTGCGCCCGCCGGGCTGGGAGATGCCGGTGGCGATGTTGCGATTGGCGCTGGTGGCGTCGTCCTTGGTCCAGTCGTAGCGGCCGCCCAGCGTGAGGCGCCAGTGGCCCAGTGACATCTGGTCCTGCAGGTATACACCGCTCTGGCGGTTGACGCCGGCCGTCGGCGTTTCCGTGGTGGCAGTGGGCCGGTAGGGGGAATGGACCGGGTTGAAGATGTCGATCGGGCGCGGGCTGGACATGGCCGTACGCACGCCCTCCCAGTCCGCACGCTGCCAGTCCCAGCCGAACAGCAGGGTGTGGTCCACGCCGCCCGTGGCGAAGCGGGCCTGCAGGCGGGTGTCGAACGTATCGCCGTCGGAATCGCCGGTGCCCTGCACACCACGGCGGTTCTGCGTGCGGCCATCGGCATTGAGCGCGCCGAAGGTGACCACGCCGCGGTACAGCGAATCGACATGGGTCCGGCGCGCGCTCTGGCTCAGCGTGATGTGGTCGTTGAACCGGTGCTCGACCATCCATCCAGCCGTCCACAGCGTGCGGTTGAAGGTGTTCCAGTCGGGCTCGCCGATGAAGGTGCTGTTCTTCATGTGGCCGTAGCGCGTGGCGTCGAGGGTGCCCGCCATCGGCAGGAACTGGTACGTCGAGCCGCCGTTGTCCTTCTGATACAGCCCGAGCAGGGTCAGGCGGGTGTGCTCGGCGATCTGCCAGGTGTAGCTCGGTGCCAGGAACCAGTGCTCCTGTGCGGTGTGCTTGATCTGCGTATCGCCGTCGCGGTACAGGCCCACCAGGCGTACCAGGTGATCGTTGCCGGTGCTGCCGGTGCCGACGTCGAACGCGGCGCTGTACTGGCCGTGGGCATCCAGCCCGAGACGCAGCTGCTGCACCGGGTCGGGGGTGGGCGTCTTGCTCACCTGGTTGACCATGCCGCCTGGGGCCACCTGGCCGTACATCACGGCCGAAGGACCCTTGAGCACTTCAACACGCTCCAGGTTCCAGCTGTCGAACATGCTGCGGTTCCACTGGCTGCCCTGTGGCGCGCGCATCCCGTCGAGGGTGACGTTGTTGGCCCAGCTGCCGGCGTCGAAACCGCGGATGCGGAAATCGTCGACACGATTGTCGATGCCGCTGCTTTCCAGGCTGACACCGGCCACATAGCGCATTGCATCGTTGAGCGACTGCACGCCGCGCGCATCCAGCTCGGCGCGCTCGATCACCGACACCGACTGGGGTGTCTCGGCAAGGGAGGTGCTGGTCTTGGTGGCGCCGCTGGTGCTGTTGGCGGCACGGTAGGCATTGACGCGGACGGCATCGAGCTCAGTGGCGCTCTGCGCCAACGCGGAGGCGACGGGCAGGCAGGCAAAGACGCAGGCCAGGGCGAGCAGATCGGGACGCAGTCTGCGGGGCGAGACGGGGGTGGGGGACATGGACGGAACTCGGGACACGGAAGGAGAGGGCGCAGACGCTGGCCATACGCACACGGCCAGCGGCCGCCACCAGCATCGATGCCGTCGTCGGATGACGCGGTCACCCTGCCATTTTAAGTTGTTGGAAAAGATATGCAATTGCGACCCATTCGCATATGCGGACTGGAACGGGTCGCATTTGTTCCACCTGGATCAATGTATGAGTTGAGCTGCACTCATTGTTCCAGTGGTGCGCGCAAAACTCACTTGCGTGTCGCGGGCAGAGGCCTACAATGCGCGCACACACCCCACCCGCCGCTGCCATGACCTCGATGCCGCTCCTGACGTTTTTTACCCAGACCCGCGAACACGCGGGACGGGCGCGTCTGCCCTGCGGCTCATCAGGCGGCTGACCGGTTTCCGGTCACCTGAAGACCCCCAGAGAGAGCGCCCATCGGGCGCTCTTTTCGTTTCCGCGTTACACAACCGATGCAAAGGAGAACGTGTCATGCACCAGACCGCCGAGCCCCAAACCTGGCCGCACGCCCGTTAGCCAACGGCGGCGTGCGGCTCCTTGATGTTGGCGACGAGAGCACACCCCATGAACACCCATTCCCTTTCCCACTGGCGCAACCTGGGCATCATCGCCCACATCGACGCCGGCAAAACCACACTTACCGAACGCCTGCTGTGGAAAACCGGCGAGATCCGCCGCGTCGGCGAAGTCCATGACGGCGCTGCCACCACCGACTTCTCGGCGATCGAACGCGAGCGTGGCATCACCATCGGTGCGGCCGCCGTGCAGGCGCACTGGTCTGCCCGCGGCGAGGGCGACCATCGCCTGACCCTGATCGACACGCCCGGCCATATCGATTTCGCCATCGAAGTGGAGCGTTCGCTGCGCGTGCTCGACGGCGCCGTAGCCGTGTTTTCTGCCGTGGACGGCGTGCAGCCGCAGTCCGAGACTGTCTGGCACCAGGCGCGCCGTCATGGCGTGCCGCTGATTGCGTTCGTCAACAAGATGGATCGCATCGGTGCGTCCTTCGAGCGCGTGCTGGCGCAGCTGCAGGACAAGCTGCAGGCGCGTCCGTGGGCGATCGGCTGGCCGCTGGGCGTGGAAAGCCGGTTCCACGGCTGGGTGGACCTGATTGCCCGCGAGATCGTCGAATGGGACGACACCGGCACGCCGGTGCGGACTGCCTGGACGGCCGAGCAGGCCGTGCAGTGGCAGCCCCGCCGGCTGGACCTGATCGAAGCGGTCGCCGACCACGATGACGCGCTCGGTGAAGCCTGGCTGGAAGGTCGCGAGATAGACGATGCGCAGCTGCGCGCGGCCCTGCGCCGGGCCACGCTGGCCGGTGCCGGCGTGCCGGTGCTGGCCGGTGCGGCATTCAAGAGCAAAGGCATCGACACGCTGCTGGATGCGGTCGTCGATTTCCTGCCGTCGCCCTTGGATCGCCCGCCGGTCGTGGCCATGCGTGACGGCAGCGAGGTGCTGTTGCCGCCGGATCCGAAGGGTCCGCTGGCCGCGCTGCTGTTCAAGATCACGCACCAGAGCCACGGGGCGTTGAGCTTCATCCGGCTGTACTCGGGCACGGTAAAGGTGGGTGACAGCGTGGCCAGTTCGCAGCATGCGCAGGGGCGTCGGATCGGCCGGCTGGTGCGTGTGCAGGCCGACCAGACCCATGACATCAAGGAAGCCGTGGCCGGCGACATCGTGGCGGTGATCGGGTGGAAGGATGCGGTGAGCGGCGAAACGCTCAGCGCCCCGTCCGCGCCGTTGCTGCTTGATGCCATCCAGGCCCAGCACGCAGTACTGGCCTGGCGGTTGAATGCGGACAAGGCGTCGGACCTGATCCGGATGAGCCAGGGCCTGTCGAGCCTGGCGCAGGAAGACCCCTCGTTCCACGTCTCCACCGACGCGGTGACCGGGGAAACCCTGATCTGGGGCATGGGCGAGCTGCACCTGGAGGTGATGGTCGAACGACTGCGCAGCGAGTGGAATGTGCCGGTACGCACCGGGGCGCCACGGGTGGCCTACCAGGAAACCCCTGCACAGGCAGTGCAGGGCGTGGAAGGCAAGGTCGCCAAGCAGACCGGCGGCCAGGGCCAGTTCGCGCGGGTGCTGATCGACGTGGTGCCCATCGACGGCGGCGAGATCCGTTTCATCGACCGGACGGTCGGTGGCGTGATCCCGAAGACGTTCGTGGCAGCGGTGGAGAAGGGTGTGCGTGCGGCGCTTGAAGAGGGCCCGCGTGGACATCCGGTGGTGGGGCTCGAGGTGACCCTGACCGACGGCCAGACCCATGCCAAGGATTCCTCGGACATGGCGTTCCATCGCGCCGGCAGCGAAGCGATCAAGGCCGCGCTGGCGAGGGCGGGCACACGTCTGCTGGAGCCGGTGATGGAAGTGGCCATCCATGCCCCGTCGGCCAACGTCGGCGACGTGGTGGGCGATCTCAATCGCCGTAATGGCCGGGTCGCGTCCATCGAAGACCGCGGCGCCCAGGTCGAGGTGCTCGGGTATGCACCGCTGGCCAAGCTGTCCGGCTACACCACGGCCCTGCGCTCGTTGACCCAGGGGCGCGCTTCCAGCGACATGCGCTTCAATGGCTATGAGGAAGTGCAGGTCGCGTAGGGTGCCATTGCGCGGTAAACAACAGGAGGCCGGACCACCGGCCTCCTTTTTTTTGTGGCGGCCCGCCTTTGCCGCGTCGGGCTCGTTGGTCACGGCCACGCCCTGGATCGTGGTGCGCGGATACAATGCGCGTCCAACGTACGGGAGTCTTCGATGAGCAGCGCGCATTTCTATCCGATCGGGACTCCCGGCCAGCCGTGGGGTGACGTCGAGCGCGCCGCCTGGCGCGCACGCCAGCAGCGCCAGCGCAGCTATCACGACGATGTCGTGGCGGCACTGGAGCGGCTTGGCGATCGTATTGAGATCGTCCAGTACGGGCAGCTCGACTACCCGCCGGACCATTACCCGCTGTTCGCCGCCATCAGCAGCGACTGGGACCCCGCGCTGCCGTCGGCGCTGATCACCGGTGGCGTGCACGGCTATGAAACCAGTGGCGTGCATGGCGCCCTGTTGTTCCTGGAGCAGAAGGCGGCCGACTATGCCGGGCGCATCAACCTGCTGGTGGCGCCCTGCGTCAGCCCGTGGGGCTACGAACGCATCCAGCGCTGGAATCCCGATGCACTGGATACCAACCGGGCCTTCCGCCCCGGCGAGACCGCCGAGGAGGCCGGTGCGCTGATGCGCTGGATCGCCGCGCGTGGCGACACGCTGCTGGTCCACGTGGATCTGCACGAAACCACCGACAGCGACGCCAACGAATTCGACCCGGCGCTGGCGGCGCGCGACGGCAGGCTGCTGGTGCCGGAGACCATTCCCGATGGCTTCTATGTGATCGGCAACAGCGAGAATCCCGAGCCGGCGTTCCAGCGGGCGCTGATCGCAGCGGTGGAGAAGATCACCCATATCGCCCAAGCCGACGCCGATGGCAATCTCGTCGGCATGCCGCTGCAGTCCCCGGGCGTGGTGTGGGGGGCGTCGCGGTCGATCGGTGCCTGCGCCGGCTTCACTGATGCGCGCTTTGCCACCACCACCGAGGTATACCCGGACAGCCCGCTCACCACCCCGGCGCAGTGCAATGACGCGCAGGTTGCCGCGGTGTGCGCGGCATTGGATTTCGCACTGGCCCACCGCTGAGGGGGCCGGCAACTCTGGCGGGCGATTCTGTCGCTGGGCCTGCTGGTCATCATCCGCACCTTCCCGAGCTGGTCGGTGGTGCTGGATGTCGAAGGATTCTGGCCGTGGAACGGGCCGAAGGCGCCGCGGGAACCGTGGCGGTTGCACGCACGTGCCGGCGCAAGCGGCGCCACCGACGATCGGCTATCGTAAGCGCCCCTGCCACCTCTTCCTTCGAGCGCCACGCATGAAACCCACTTCGAAGCGTGTTCGGCGGCGGTACTGCATCGTGCTGTCCGCCGCGCTGCTGGTCGCGGGATGCACGGGCACGACGACCCCGGCGAAGGACCTCGGCGCGGACATCGACGAGGTCGCCGCGAGGCTGATCGAGCAGCCGCTGCTCCACTCGACCTCGATCGCCGTGGTGTACAGGGGCAAGGCATTCATTCGACATCGCGGCGACATGGAGGCGGGGAAGCCGGGTCCGCCAACCGATGCGACGCTCTACGAGATCGGCTCGTTGAGCAAGACACTGGCAGGCACCCTGATGGCCAATGCCGTTCTGGAGGGCAAGGTGCGTCTGGACGATGATATCCGGATGTATCTCGACGACGCCTATCCGAACCTGGCGTACAAGGGCGACCCCATCCGCATCCGTCACCTGCTGTCGCATACGAGCGGCTTGCCGAACATGCTGCCGGCGGAGGCGAACACAGTGCTCGCGGACTTCACGGACCAGCGCACGCCCGGCGAGCTCAATGCCATCTACGCGCACTACGGCAAGGCCGACTTTTTCAGGGACCTGCATGGCGCCCGGATTCCCCGCATGCCCGGGAAGGAGTACGCATACTCCAGTACCGGCACGGAACTGGCCGCGCATGTTCTGGAGACGGTCTACAAGACGGATTATGAGTCCTTGTTGCGCGGCTACCTGGCCGAGTCCGCAGGGATGACGGACGTCAGGATCCGGCTGAGCGACGAGGAGGCCCGCCGGCTTGCGATCGGCTATCACAGTGACAACCCGGTGCCCACCACGCCGATGCCGCAACTGCCTTGGGGCGCATCCGGGAACGCGAAGGTGACCGTGCCGGAAATGGTGAAGTACCTTCGGTTCCAGCTGTCTGGCGGGTCTGTCGTGACGGAGTCGCGTCGCGCGCTCGTCGAATTCGATCCCGGGTTCAGCATCGGTTATTTCTGGAACATCGTCAGCGGCGACCGGTTGAAGGGCACCTACTTCGCGCATCATGGCGGCGTGCCCCGATCGCAGTGCTACGTGTACATCCTGCCAAAGTACGACCTTGGCATATTCGTCATCACCAACCAGAGCGGCGACCAGACGGCGCGCGCGATGGAGGCGGCCATCACTACGCTGGTCGAACGGATTGCCGCGCGGGAGAGGGTGGCCGGGTTGTCCCGCCAAGGCGCGTAGCGCGCTGAGGGGGCAGGGGCCATCAGGGCTGTTTGCGTGACGCGTCACGGTCGCGCGAGGGCGCGATGGCCGGGACTGGACGCGGTCGCGCTACGGACGCGCGCGTGATCAACCGGTGCGCGAGCACATGGTTCACCGTGCGGTGCCCCGAAGACGCGGAGCGCCGGATCTCACGCAACAGGATGTCGATGGCGGTGTCCGCCATGTCCGCCACCGGTTGATGCACCGTGGTGAGTTCCGGCCACACCATCGTCGACGCGGAGGTGTCGTCGAACCCCACCACCGAAAGGTCACCCGGTACCACCAGGCCGCGGCGATGCGCCACCGACACCACGGCCGATGCCATGTCATCGTTGCTGGCGAAGATCGCAGTGGGCGGCGCGTCCACGCTCAACAACCGTTCTGCAGCGTCCAGCCCGGAGCGGTACGTGAAATAGCCGGCATGGACGAGTGCGTCGTCGTAGCCGATGCCGGCGTCGGCCAGCGCATCCCGATACCCCTGCCATCGGTGGGCGCTGGCGGTCTGATTTGGATCGCCCTTGATATAGCCGATGCGGGTATGTCCGTGGGCGATCAGATGCGACACCACGTCGTGGCTTGCCTGCCGGTCATCGATGCGCACGCAGGACATCCTGTCGCTGAAATGGCTGGACGCGATGGACACGACGGCCACGCCTGCGGCAAGGAACTCGTCGACGATGGCCTGCGACTCGCACAGGGGCGGCGGCAGTATCACGCCTGCCACGCTGCCTGAAAGTTGCCGTGCCGCGTGGCGACGTGCCTGGGCGCCCAGGTCATCCCAGGTGGCGATCACCAGCTGCGCCGCTGCACGGGTGGATCCGCGCAACGCACCGACCAGGAGCTCGCGCAGGTAGCTGGAGCTTGGATTGGTATAGATCAACGCGATGCAGGTGTGCTGCGCCGCAGCCAAGGCGCTCGCCGCCAGGTTGGGCCGGTAGTCAAGTTCACGCACGCTGCGCATGACGCGCTCGCGGTTGTCGTCGCGTACGCCGGCATGGCCGTTGATGACGCGTGACACCGTCATGGCGGAAAGCCCGGCGTGCGCCGCGACGTCATCGATGGTGACTGCGCCTGCCTTTCGACGGACCGCTCTGTGGCTGTTTTTCACGGCATGGGTTCCTTTGCTGCGCTGCATGATGACAAGCGCAACCCTGGATGATTAGGCTGCGCCCGTGACGTGATGGTAGCGCTACCATTCGGCCGGAGTAAGGCCGCCAGGTACCCCCCCCTTTACCACGCGGCTGTTCTGGCAAGTCTGAAAGCGAGTTGGCGTCGCAGTGAGCGCAACGCGCACTGCGATGTTCGGTGTGGAAGACGGGCATCGCCCGTACGTGCCCCCAGGAGGGGCGGTACATCCATTCGATCGTATGTCAGAGGGGAGAGTCATGAGCGCTGCTGCTTTCCGTCGTACCCCAGGCCGGAGGGCTCGTTCATGAGCCGGACGCTGGCGAAGTTCACATCCAGGGCCATGTTTACGTTTGTAGGCGGCGTTCTGGTCATCAATCCCGCATTCGCGCAGGACGCACCGACGCCGGCGTCCAGCGCCCAGTCGCAGACCCAGCCAAGTCCGACGCAGCTGGATACCGTCCAGGTCACCGGCATCCGCAACAGCCTCAGCCAGGCGATGGACATCAAGCGCGACTCGGCCGGTGTGGTGGATGCAATCAGTGCCGAGGACATCGGCAAGTTCCCCGACACCAACCTGGCCGAGTCGCTTCAGCGCATCACCGGCATCTCCATCGAGCGCCGCGACGGCGAGGGTGCCCAGGTGACGGCGCGCGGCTTTGGCCCGCAGTTCAACATGGTGACGCTCAACGGTCGCCAGATGCCCGGTGCCGATGCCTTCGGTGCAGCGGGGCAGGTCGCCATCGGCGGTGTCGACGGCGGTACCCGCGCGTTCAACTTCGCCCAGCTTGCCGCAGAAGCGATCAACGGCATCGAGGTCTACAAGACCAGCCAGGCGAACGTGCCCAGCGGTGGTATCGGCGCCACCATCAACATCCTGACGTCGCGTCCGTTCGACCACGAGGGCGTGGTTGCCAGTGCCGGGGCCAAAGTCGTCTCCGACAGGAGCCAGCCGTTCGACAACGACCTGACCCCGGAACTGTCGGGTATCTTCAGCTACACCAACCCCGACAGGACCCTCGGCGTCGGCGTGAGTGCGAGCTACCAGAAGCGCAAGGGCGGCTCGGTCCAGGCCACCGACAACTACTGGAACATCCAGCCGTGGACCGGCACGATGCCCGGCAACCCGACGGTGGTCAACGCCCCGGCGATCGGCGCGCTGTACGCACGGCCGAACGACCTGCGCTACGCCTTCTCCGAGTTCGAACGTGAGCGCATCAACGGCCAGGCCGTGCTGCAGTTCGCGCCGACAGACGCGATCACGCTGACCCTTGACTACACGTACTCGACCAACGAAATCACCGAGAATCGTGGCGAACAGGGCATGTGGCTGCAGAACAGCAACTACACCGACGTCACGTTCGATACCAGCGGAGCGGTTGCCACGCCGATCTACATCCGTGAGATCGCGGGCACCAAGGACTTCGGCCTCGAGCAGCAGCGCAGCATGCAGAAGTACAAGCTGGGCTCGCTGGGTCTGAACGCGGTGTGGAATGTCACCGACCGGTTCAAGCTCAGCTTCGATGCGCACGACTCGAAGAACGAGAGCCGCCCGAACGATCCGCTGACCGGCGGCGGCTCCATCTTCAGCAGTATCGCCGGCACCAACAACTGCACCACCGGACCGCATTGCGGCGGGTCCTGGGTACAGGAGATGGTCTTCAACAACGGCCTGCCGGTAGGCACGCAGGTCTGGTACCCCAGCACGGCCGACGCCATCGCCAAGACCAACGGCGTGGTCAACCCGGGCTTCGTGCCAGGCGAAATCGGCTCGCAGGTGCTGCGCATCAATTCGCAGACCCAGGTCAGCGAGATCAAGCAGGGGCGCGTCGACGGCGAGTGGAGCTTCGACAAGGGCCGCTTCCAGTTTGGTGTGGACTCGAGCAAGCAGACCACCCACCGCATCCAGGCCGCAGAGAACTACAACACCCTGGGCGACTGGGGCGTGGCCAACGTTGACGGGGACGTCGCGAACGGGTTGATGGACCTGCTGCAGCCGGTCAACATCGTCGGGCTGTTCAAGGACTACAGTGCCAACAGCTTCACTGCCTGGCGCGGCGATGCCGGCCGGATCGCGCAGTGGGCGGCCGACAACTACGGCGCCAGCCTGGGGGTGAGCCCGCAGCTCGCCGCCGACAACCGGGTGGAGGAGAAGACCCGGTCGGCGTACTTCCAGGTCGAGCTGGACGGCGACCTGGGCGGCCTGCGCACCAGCACGCGGCTGGGCGTCCGCTATGAGACCACCGATGTGGTGTCGACCTCGATCATTGCCATTCCGGAAGCCATCGAGTGGCAGTCGAACAACGACTTCCGCGTGCTGTTGTCCGATGAGCAGCAACCCTTCACCGAGAAGACCACGTACAGCTACGTCCTGCCCAACCTGGACTTCAGCATCGACCTGATGGACGACCTCAAGGGGCGCGTGTCTTTCGGCAAGAGCATCGCCCGCGCGCCGATCGGCAATCTCTACGCCGGTCCAACGGCACAGCAGCCGTTCGGTTCGGTACTGATCGACCCGTCGTCGAGGGCCAGCGGCACCGCGCAGAACCCGGCGCTGAAGCCCCTGGAATCGGACAACCTGGACCTGGCGCTGGAATGGTACTTCGCTGACGCCAGCTACGTGTCGGTGACCTTCTGGAACAAGCAGGTCGACAACTTCGTGGGCAACACCGTGGTGCAGGAGAACCTGTACGGCCTGCGCGACCCGAGTTCCGGACCGGATGCGCAGGCGGCACTGGCGTTCCTGACCAGCGGAGCCTGCATCACCCAGGTTGGGGCGGCCAATGCGGCAGCCTGCTCGGCCAACGACACCTCGCTGTTCACCGCGCTGGCCCTGCTGCGCAACAACCCGGCCGGGCTGGGCGCCTACAACGGCACGGATGCTCAGGTGCTGGCCACCGAGGCCGCGTACGATCTGTACGGCACCGCGGCCGATCCGCTGTACCTGTTCAACGTCAACCGCCCCATCAACCAGAACAAATCCAAGCTGCATGGCTGGGAGCTGGGTGGGCAGTACTTCTTCGGCGACACGGGGTTTGGCATCCTCGCCAACTACACCATTGTCAACGGCGACGTGGGGTTCAACAACGGCGGCGATCCGGGCATCGACCAGTTCTCGCTGACTGGACTCAGCGACACGGCCAATGCGATGCTGATGTACGAGAAGTACGGCTGGTCTGTCCGCCTGGCCTGGAACTGGCGTGACCAGTACCTGATCCTGGCCAACCAGGGAGCAAGCCGTAATCCGTACTACGTGGAAGCGTACGAGCAGTGGGATCTCAGCGTGAATTACACCCTGGATGATCACTGGTCGTTCGGCCTGGAGGCGATCAATCTGACCGGTGAGGACGTTCGCTGGCGTTCGCGCACCTCGCAGATGATCGTGAAGCTGGCCGATCAGAGTCCGCGTTACATGCTTGGCGTGCGTTACAGGTTCTGAACCGTGAGGGTGCCGCTGCTTGGCCAGCGGCACCCGTTCCAGGCTCCTGATGGGATTGGACACCACCATGCCGCGTTACGAAATGCTCAACAACATCGCCCACCGCGACCTGCGCGTGGCCACCGGTTTCGGGCCCGAGTTCGGCGACGCGGTGGGCATGGTGCCGGCCTACCCGAGCGAGTTCGCCGAGCTGCAGCGCGAGTACCCCATTTTTCTGCGCAGGGACCCGGCGACGGGGGACTGGCAGTCCGTTGCGCTGCTCGGATTCGAGCAGCACGAGAATCTGTTTCTGCACGATGGGCGCTGGAATGCCACCTATCTGCCGGGGGCCGCGGCCAAGGGGCCGTTCCTCATCGGCTTCCAGGAGAACCGGATCGATGGCGCACCTGTCCAGGAAGCGGTGCTGCACGTCGACCTCGACCACCCGCGCGTGAACGCGATGCAGGGTGAGCCGGTGTTCCTGCCGCAGGGGGGAACAGCCCCTATCTTGACCATATCGCAGGCGTGCTGCGCGGCATCCACGATGGCCATGCCTTTGGCGCACACATGTTTTCCATGCTCGATACGAACGGACTCATCCAGCCGGTCTCGCTTGATGTGACGATCGACACCGGTCATCGGGTGGGCATCAACGGCCTGCATGCGATCGACCGTGACCGCCTGGCCCAGCTGGACGGTTCCGCGCTCGCCGACCTCAACCGCGCCGGGTATCTGGAAGGCGCGTACCTGATGCTGGCGTCTCTGCACAACATGCGGCGCCTGATCGCCGAGAAGCAGCGCCGCCTGCGCACGCAGGATGCCGCCGTGGCGGCGGGCAGGAACTGACCCATGTATGACGGCGTTGCCATGCGCGTTCTCGACGGTCTTGCGCCGGAAGCGCTGCCGCTGTCGGCACTGGCTGCCGTCGGCGAGCCGGTCGTGCTGCGCGGCATCGCGCGCGACTGGGGGCTGGTGCAGGCCGGGCGGCGTTCCACACACGAGGCGCTGGCCTATCTGCGCGGTTTCGATGCGGGCGTGCCTGTGCCGTATTCGTTCGGCGGGCCGGAGATTGAAGGGCGTCCGTTCTACAACGAGGACTTCACGCGGTTGAACGTCGAGGTCCGGCGCGGCCTGCTGACGCAGGTGCTGGACGAAATTGCCGAGACCTTCGAGGAGCCCAGGCCGCCTACCTACTATGTTGCCGCGCTGCTGATCGAGCGGGCGCTCCCCGGGTTCGCGCAGGCCAACGATGCCGGCCTGGCGGGGCAGGGCATCGAGGCATCGGCCAGCATCTGGATTGGCAACCGCGTAACGGCGTCGTGCCATTTCGACACCCCGGACAACCTGGCGTGCTGCGCAGTGGGCCGGCGCCGCTTCACGCTCTTTCCGCCGGATCAGATCGAGAACCTGTATCCCGGGCCACTGGAACCCACGCCGGGAGGCCAGGTGGTCAGCGTGGTGGATTTCGAGCGCCCGGATTTCGCGCGCCATCCCCGCTTCCGTGATGCCCTGGCAAGCGCGCGGACTGCGGAGCTGGAGCCGGGTGATGCCATCTTCATTCCGAGCATGTGGTGGCACCACGTGCGCAGCCTGGCGCCATTCAACGTGCTGGTGAATTACTGGTGGCGCAGCACACCCGGCTTTCTTTCCTCCCCGCTGCCGGCGCTCCAGCATGCGATGTGGGCGCTGCGCGATCTGCCTGCACGTGAAAAGCAGGCCTGGTCGACGATCTTCGACTACTACGTCTTCGGTCCGGGCGAGCGCGCAGGGCAGCACCTGCCTGAAGCGGCCAGGGGCGAGCTGGCACCGTTCGACGAGACGCAGGCACGGCGCACGCGCGCACAGCTGCTGGCTCGACTCAACCGCTGATGGGAGCATCGCATTGAACGTTGCGAACACACCACACGCACGGGTCCGCAAGGTCGTCATCGCCGGTGGCGGCACGGCCGGCTGGCTGGCCGGCTGTGCGCTGTCCCACCAGTTCCGCGACCAGCTGGACATCACCCTGGTGGAGTCCGAGCAGATCGGTACGGTGGGCGTTGGCGAGTCGACCGTGCCGCCCATCCGTGCGTTCCACCGCTTTCTGCAGATCGACGAGCAGGAATTCCTGCGCGCGGTCGCCGGCACGTTCAAGCTCTCGATCTCGTTTGAGAACTGGCGTCGACCTGGGGACCGTTTCATCCATCCCTTCGGCACGATCGGGCAGGGAACGTGGGCTGCGCCGTTCCACCATTTCTGGCTGGACAGCCTGCGCCGCGGCATGCCGTCGGAGCTGGGCGATTTCTGCCTGGAGAGCGTCGCCTCGCGCGGCGACCGGTTCTCGCTGGACACCCGGCCGCAACTCAACTATGCGTATCACTTCGACGCCAGCCTCTATGCGAAGTTCCTTCGACGCAGGGCCGAAGCGCAGGGCCTGCGGCGGGTCGAGGGCAAGATCCGCAACGTGCAGCAACATGCCGATGACGGCTCCGTTGCGGCACTGGTGCTGGAGGACGGGCAGATCATCGAGGGCGATCTGTTCATCGACTGCACCGGCTTCCGCGGCCTGTTGACCGAGCAGACCCTGCATACCGGCTACGAGGACTGGCACGACTGGCTGCCCAGTGACCGCGCGGTGGCGGTGCAGACCGGCTCGGTCTCGCCGCCGGTTCCGTACACCCGCGCCATCGCACACGAGGCCGGCTGGCGGTGGCATATCGCGCTTCAGCATCGGGTCGGCTGCGGCCTGGTGTTTTCCAGCCGCCACATGTCCGACGACGAAGCGCACGCCAAGCTGCTGCGTGACGTCGAGGGCCCGCCCCTGCGCGATCCCTGGCTGGTGCCATTCCGTAGCGGGCGGCGGCTGAAGGCGTGGAACAGGAACGTGGTGGCGCTTGGGCTTGCGAGTGGCTTCATCGAGCCGCTGGAATCGACCAGCATCCACCTGACCATCAGTGCCGTAGTGCGTCTGATCCAGTTGTTCCCGTTTGACGGCATCAGCCCGGCGCTGATGACGCTGTACAACGATGTCAGCCGCCAGGAGATGGAGCATGTGCGCGACTTCATCATCCTGCACTACCACGCAAACCAGCGCGACGAGCCGATGTGGAAGGCGTGCCGCGAGATGCCATTGCCCGAGTCGCTCGCCATCCGGCTGCGTGCCTGGCGCGAGCGGGCCCATGCGTGGCAGGACCCCGGCGAGCTGTTCCGGGTCGATTCCTGGACCAGTGTGCTGATGGGGCAGGGGATTCAGCCGGGTCCGCCGCACCCGCTGGCACGTGCCATCGATGACGCGGACCTGCGGACGTTGCTGGCGCGGATCCGCCAGCCGGTGCAGCAGGCGGTTGCGACGATGCCGTCGCAGGCCGCCTTCATCGAGCGCTACTGCAGGGCGGGAGAGGACGTATGGCCGCGGGCGCCAGCCCTGACGTAACGCGGCAGCATGCTGTTGTCTGGAAATGGTAGCGCTAACTTCAATAACAGGCGGGAGTGCAGTACATGGAACTGGTGGCCGGAATCGACGCAGGGACGCAGAGCCTGAAGATCGTCGTGTACGACCCTGCCGGGCGTCGACTCGTTGCCAGCACCAGCTCGCCGCTGGACCTCACGTGCGGCGCCGATGGCAGCCGTGAGCAGCACCCGGCCGATTGGGTCGCCGCACTTCATGCCTGCTTCCATGCGATCGAACCCAAGGTTCGCTCGCGCATCACCGCGTTGGCGGTGTCGGGCCAGCAGCACGGGTTCGTAGCGGTCGACGCGGCAGGCGAGGTGCTGGCACCGGCCAAGCTGTGGTGCGACACCAGCACGTCGGCCGAGTGCGTGCAGATCATGGACGCAGTGGGCGGTGCAGCGCTCAGCATCGCGCTGGCGGGCAACCCTGTCCTCACCGGGTACACCGCCTCCAAGCTGCCCTGGACCAGGACCCATCGGCCCGAGGCCTACGCGCGGCTTGCCACGATCCTGCTGCCGCATGACTACCTCAATTTCGTGTTGACCGGCGAGCGCTTCTGCGAGTACGGCGATGCGTCGGGCACGGGCTGGCTGGACGTGCGCACCCGCACCTGGTCGAGCCCTCTGCTGCGCGCGACCGATCCCGAGCGCGACCTTGCCGCGTGCCTGCCACGCATCGCCGCGCCCGAGGAGATGCTGGACATCGACCCGGCCATCGCGGCGGCACTGGGGCTGCGTGCGACCGTGAAAGTGGCCGTGGGCGGTGGCGACAACATGATGGCGGCGATCGGCACCGGCTGCGTCGTGCCCGGTCGCCTGGCGATGAGCCTGGGCACCTCGGGCACCCTGTTCGCCTACTCGGACACGCCCGTGGTCGACCCGGACGGGAAATGGGCCGCGTTCTGCTCGTCCACCGGCGGCTGGCTGCCGCTGATCTGCACGATGAACTGCACGGTCGTTACCGAGCAGGTCGCCGATGCGTTCGGGTTCAGCACCCGGTATGCCGACGGGCACCTGCGGGCGACGTCGCCCGGTGCAGACGGCCTGGTGATGCTGCCGTTCCTCAATGGCGAGCGCACGCCGGACCTGCCGCTGGGCAAAGGGGTACTGGCGGGCCTGGACACGGCCAACATGACCCCGGCGCACTTCTACCGTGCGGCCGTCGAAGGGGCGACGTACAGCCTGAAGTACGGCTACGACGCCTTTGTCCGCGCGGGCATGCGGTTCGAACGCATCGTGCTGACCGGCGGCGGCAGCAACAGCGCGCAGTGGCGGCAACTGGTGGCCGATGTGTTCGGCCTTCCGGTGGACGTGCCGACCCAGTCCGAAGGCGCGGCATTCGGTGCGGCATTGCAGGCCCTGTGGGCGCTGGGTCACGCGCGTGGAGAGGGCGCGTCCATCGCCGAGATCGCAGACCGGCACGTAGCGCTCGACCCGCTGCAGTCCGCACAGCCCGATCCGGCGCGCACGGACGCTTACGCCACGGCGTATGCCCGATTCCTGCGCCATCTCGACGCCATCATGCCGCTGTATCGCGGCTGATCTCCCTCTTTCGCGACACCTCCCACACCAACAGGAAGACCCACCATGAGCAATCAGCCTTTCATCGGCGCCACGGAATACTTCCCCGGCATCGGCCGCATCCCCTTTGAGGGCCGGGGCTCGGACAACCCCCTCGCATTCAAGGTCTATGACGCGGACCGGGTCATCGGTGGCAAGACCATGCAGGAGCACCTGCGCTTCGCGGCCTGCTACTGGCACACGTTCTGCAACGCGGGGCATGATCCGTTTGGTCCAGGCACCCGCCGGTTCCCGTGGGAGGCCGGCTCGCCGATGGCCACCGCCGAAGCGAAGGTGGACGCCGCGTTCGAATTCTTCACCAAGCTTGGCGTGCCGTACTGGTGCTTCCATGACATCGACCTGGCACCGGACGCCGACGATGTCACCCAGTACGAGAAGAACCTCAAGCACATGGTCGGCTTGGCCAAGGCGCGCCAGGAGGCTACGGGCATCAAGCTGCTGTGGGGAACAGCCAATCTCTTCTCGCATCCGCGCTATATGAACGGTGCATCCACCAATCCGGATTTCGGCGTGGTGGCGCGTGCCGCCGTACAGGTGAAGGCGGCGCTGGAAGCGACGGTTGAACTGGGCGGCGAACACTACGTGTTCTGGGGTGGCCGGGAAGGCTACGCCTCGCTGGTGAACACGCAGATGAAGCGCGAGCTCGACCATCTCGCGCGCTTCCTCACGATGGCGCGGGACTATGGCCGCAGCATCGGGTTGAAAGGGAACTTCCTGATCGAGCCCAAGCCGATGGAGCCGATGAACCACCAGTACGACTTCGACAGTGCGACCGTGGCAGGCTTCCTGAAAGCGCATGGCCTGGACAAGGACTTCAAGCTCAACATCGAGGCCAATCACGCCACACTCTCCGGACACACCTTCGAACACGATCTGCAGGTCGCGTCCGACCACGGCTTGCTGGGCAGCATCGACGCCAACCGTGGCAACGGGCAGAACGGCTGGGACACGGACCAGTTCCCGACCGACCTGTACGACACCGTCGGCGCGATGCTGGTCGTGCTGCGGCAGGGCGGGCTGGAGGGGGGGCTGAACTTCGATGCCAAGCTGCGCAGGGAGTCGACCGACCTGGAAGATCTGTTCATCGCCCACATCGGTGGCATGGACGCGTTCGCGCGCGGGCTGGAAGTGGCGCACGCCCTGCTGCACGACTCGCCGTGGGAGCAGTGGCGCGCCGAGCGGTATGCCAGCTTCGACAGCGGCGCGGGCAGGGACTTCGAAAACGGCACGCTTGGCCTGACCGACCTGGCGGCGATGGCCATCAAGCTCGGTGAGCCCGCGCAGGTCAGCGGCAAGCAGGAGCGCTACGAGAACCTCCTCAACCAGTATCTGCTGCGCTGACATCACACCGGGAGGGGAAGGGCAATGAACCAGGCAATGCGGAGTGGCGAGAACACGCGCCTGATCGTAGTGATCAGCGTGGTGGCGACAATTGGCGGATTCCTGTTCGGGTTCGACAGTGGCGTGATCAATGGCACGCAGGACGGCCTGCACCAGACGTTCAGGTCCGGCGAGTGGATGCAGGGGTTCGAGATCGCCTCGATGCTGCTGGGCTGCGCCATTGGTGCCTTCAGCGCCGGCCGTCTGGCCGACCGCCTGGGACGCCGCAACGTGCTGATCATCGCGGCGGTGCTGTTCCTGCTGTCGGCAATCGGTGCGGGGGCCGCGTCCTCGTCGATCATGTTCATCATCGCGCGGGTGATGGGCGGTTTCGCGGTGGGCGCGGCCAGTGTGATCTCGCCGGCGTATATCGCCGAGGTTGCACCGGCGCGCTATCGGGGCCGCCTCGCCACGGTCCAGCAGATCGCCATCATCAGCGGGCTCACCGTTGCCTTCCTGTCCAACTAGAGGGTCGGCAGGGATTCGTGTAAAAACGGGCCGAAAGTGAGCTAACTGCCTGTCGCAGCTGGCTTTATTGGCCGCTCCAGAAAATCGAGGGTTGGGCAGCACTCTCCCGCCGGCACTTGGGCGCACCGCGCTATTTTCTGTTCGAGATCCCTCTCCAGCTGTCGCAGCTCGCGGATTCGTAGACGGACATCGACGAGCTTTCGCTCGGTCAGCTGACGGGTCTGCTCGCAAGAACCTTCGCCTGTGATCTCTAGCAGGCCAGCGATCTCGTCGAGGCTGAATCCCATCATCTGAGCGCGCCGGATGAACTGAAGCCGATTGACATCGTTTTCGTCGTAACGACGCACGCCTCCTATGGGTCGCTCGGGTTGACGCAGCAGCCTACGCCGCTGGTAGTAGCGCACGGTTTCGACGTGCACATCGGCCGCCGCCGCCAGCCGGCTGATCGTAAACGTGTTCGGACGCACGGCTTGACTCCGTACCTAGGTACAGAGGCTAGTATGCTCTGATGCAAACAACCCCGGCCAAATCGTCTGTTCCAGCCATCGTTGGCGCGAGCATCGCCGCCATTGGCGCATCGGTCTGCTGCGTCGTGCCGCTGGTGCTGGTCCTGCTGGGCATCAGTGGCGCCTGGATCGGCACCCTGACAGCTCTCGATCCCTTGAGGCCCTGGTTCAGCGCCGCCGCCGTACTGTCCTTGGCCGTGGCGTTTTGGATGCTGTATCGACCGGCGGCACGGTGCGGTGTGGATGGCAGTTGCATCGCCCCGGACGCTCTGCGACGCAGGCGACGTTGGCTCTGGTTGGCGACAGCCCTCATCGTCCTGTTGCTGCTGTTTCCCTATTACATCGTCTGGATTCTGTAGGAGGCGCGATGCACAAGTGGATACTGGCCCTGGTGGCTGCTCTGTCGGTCGGTGCCGCTCTTGCGACGCCCGCAACCGTAGTGATGCTCGATGCTGAGAACATGACCTGTCCCGCCTGCGGCATCACCATCAGGAAGGCGCTGGAGAAGGTGCCGGGCGTGGCCGATGTGAAGGTGGACACCCGGGCTGAAACAGTCACGGTGACGTTCGAATCGAGCCAGACGGATGCAGCCGGAATCGCGCGTGCAGTCACGGAAGCAGGCTTCCCGGCCAAGGTGCGGACTGGCGGTGAGTGACGTCAAGCTGGAAAGCATCTTGACCTGCCCGGAGTGCGGCCATCGGGCGACCGAGACAATGCCCATCACAGCGTGTCAATTCTTCTATGAGTGCACGGGCTGTGGAGCGGTTTTGCGTCCGCATCAAGGCGACTGCTGTGTGTTCTGCTCGTTCGGAACAGTGCCATGTCCACCGATCCAACAGAACAATCCCTGTTGTGGTTGAACCGCGGACTCCGATAATAGTTGGACAGACAGGCTGCGAGATCGACTGTGCCACCCTGGAAAGCGCGCCGCTCAACCAGCGGTGTGCATGCGAAGTGGTCGACATCCTCCGTCTGCACGCGTCGATCCGGGGTGCCTTTCCGGAGTTCACGACTGATCCCGCCGTACACGCGCACTTATTTTCACCCTATGCCTTGTTCGTTGATCGGCCCGCGTTGGAGGCCATGGGACGAGTCGCGGCGGCGGTCTTCGACGTCGCAGGAAACCCGGGATATAGCCAACGGGTCCTGCAATGGGCCCCTGACATTGCAACCCATGATCCGGGTTCGGCGGGGGGCGTCCTGGGTCTGGACTTTCACCTGACGGTCGATGGCCCGCGGCTGATCGAGGTCAACACCAATCCAGGCGGTCTGCTCCTCAATGCCTTGTTGCTCGATGCCGTGCGGTCTTGCGCGCCGCCAGCATGGGCCACCTGGACCAACGCGGCCCAAGCGCGTGATGCGGCCGTCACGGCCTGGATGGAGGATGCTCGGCAGCAATCCGGGCGCACGCCGTCGCGCCTGGCCATCGTGGACAGCACTCCGCGAGCGCAGTTCCTTTACCCCGAGTTTGTGCTGTACGCGAACGCGTTTCGGGACCATGGCGTGGACTGCGTGATCAGCGCTCCCGAGGATTTGTCGTTTGGTTCGGACGGGCTTGAGGATGCCCACGGTCGAATCGACACTGTCTACAACCGGTTGACCGATTTCGCGCTCGAGGATGCCTCGCATGCAGACATTCGTGAGGCTTACCTGGCAGGGGACGTCGCGCTGATGCCGCATCCCCGAGCACACGCGCTGTTTGCCGACAAGCGCAACCTTGCGGTGCTCGGGGACCCGGCTCTGCTCGGCGGGTTCGGGGTCGATGCGGGTTCGACGGCACTGCTGGGCCAGGTGATCCCGCCCACGGTCGAACTCGTGCCCGCGAACCGGGATGCGTTGTGGGCAGTGCGCAACGGATATTTCTTCAAGCCTGCAGCAGGGTTTGGCAGCCGTGGGAGTTATCGGGGCGACAAGTTGACCCGGCGGACTTGGGCGTCTATGGCGTCGGCGACCTACATCGCACAGGCCTTCGCGCCACCGAGCATGCGGATCGTGCATGGGGGCCAGTCCCTCAAGGCGGATGTGCGCTGCTTCGCGTCCGAGGCGGGTGTCCTGTTGTTCGCGGCCAGGCTGTACCAGGGCCAGACCACGAACATGCGCACCCCCGGTGGTGGATTCGCAGCGGTGCTCACGTCGCCACGGATCGAGGAGTGATTCCCCACCGGAGCCGACCCTTGGGGCGTGTCGTGGCTACAGCCAGGCGAGTGCCGATTCAGCCAGTTCGCGCTCCTCATCGATCGCGACGTTCCATATGCTCGGCCCGCCCCCGCGGTCGATCCGCGTGGCTCCAGCATCGTTGACGTCAGGTGCCAGCGCCAGGCCGAGCCAGGCCAGTCGCGCGACGATGCGAGCCCGCAAAACCGGCGCGCGATGGCCGATGCCGCCGGAAAAGACGACATGGTCGAGACCGCCAATTGCCGTGGCCATGGCCGCGATGGACTGCGCAATCCGGACTGCAAAGAGCTCCACGGCAAGCTGGGCCTGCGGGCCGGGATCCGTCAGCAACACGCGCATGTCGCCATGGCCGGCGATTCCGGCAAGGCCTGCACTGCGGTACAGGCCGTTTTCAAGCGCCTGCGCATCCAGGCGTTCATGCCTCAGCAGATACAGCAACGCGCCGGGATCGAGATCTCCGGAGCGGGTAGGGCTCGGGATTCCACCCAGCGGAGTGAGCGCCATGGTGGTGTCGCGGCTGCGGCCGCCCTCGACGGCGCAGACGCTGCAGCCACCCCCCAGATGCGCGAAGACAGCGCGGCCCTTCAGGATTCCAGCGTCGTGGCTGGCCACTATGCGGAGCGCGGAGGCAAAGGCGAGTCCATGGAAACCGTAGCGGCGGATGCCCAGCGCATCCCATGCTTCAGGGACAGGCAAGCGCCGGCTCCAGGGCGCGAGCGACGCGTGGAAGTCGGTGTCGAAGGCCACGCCTTGGCGCGCGTGCGGCCAACGCATGCGCGCGGCACGCGCGAAAGCGAGGGCTACCGGCTGGTGCAAGGGTGCGAACGGCACCAATGCATCCAGTTTCGCGAGCACGGTTTCGTCGAGCTCGCGGGCGTCGTGCAGGTCACCGCCATGTACGATTCGGTGCACCACCACGTCGGGGCTGGGCCACGGCTCCGACAATGCCTCGAGCAGGGTGGCAAGGCGCTCCTGCGCATCCACGCCGACTGGAATTTCGGCCCGGGAGCGCTCGAGCAGACGAGACTGCGCGCCGTGTCCCTCAGTGTTGAACAGATAGGACGCGCCCTTGAGGGTGGACGAGCCAACGTTGAGTGCAAGAAGCCGGCGCGTGGTCACAGGTGTCCCCGAATCATGTTCATGGGGACCGCACCGCCCGGCGCAACAACTGCGCATTGATTGCCACAACGACGGTGCTCAGCGACATGAGCACTGCCCCAAGCGCAGGTTGCAGCAGGATCCCCCATGCGGCGAGAACGCCAGCGGCGAGAGGGATGGCGACGATGTTGTAGCCGGCGGCCCACCACAGGTTCTGGATCATCTTGCGATAGGTGGCCTTGCTCAATTCGATGATCGCTGGCACGTCGCGCGGGTCGCTGCGCACGAGTACGACGTCGCCGGCCTCGACCGCGACGTCCGTCCCTGTGCCGATGGCGATGCCGACGTCGGACGTGAGCAGCGCCGGAGCGTCATTGACACCGTCACCCACCATCGCGACGCGCTTGCCCTGGGCCTGCAGCTCCTCGATCTTTGCCACCTTGTCCTCGGGCAATACCTCGGCGAAGACGGTGTCGATGTTGAGTTCCTTCGCGACCGCGTTTGCGACCGCCGTGGAATCACCCGTCAGCAGGACAACCTCCAGTCCTTCGTCGTGCAGCCGCTTGACCGCGTCGAACGATTCGGGACGGATGGCATCCGCGATCGCAAATACGGCGAGCACCCGGTCGCCTTCCACCAGGTAGGTTGCAGATTGACCATCGGCTGCCGCTGATTCGGCAGCCCGCCGAAGCGTCTCCGGCGGTTCGACCGCGAGCATTCTCAACAGACCCGGCCCGCCAACGTGAAGCGAGCGCTCCTCGACGACTGCGCGCACGCCGCGTCCCGGCATGGACTCGAAGTCCTGCGACATCGGAACGTCGATGCCATGTTCCTTGGCGCTGGTCATCAGCGCCTGCGCGATCGGATGTTCAGCGTCGCGCTGGACCGACGCGGCCACGCGAAGCACCTCGTCGTCGGTGAGTCCATCGGCGGCAGTGGTCTTCACGACGCGGTGCGAACCGAGCGTGAGCGTGCCTGTCTTGTCGAACACGACCGTGTTCAGCAAACGGGCCTCTTCCAGGCCGCGTCGATCGCGCACGAGCAGGCCGTTCCGTGCGCCAATCGTGGTCGAGATGGCGGTCACCAGCGGGATGGCCAAACCCAGCGCATGGGGACAGGCGATCACGAGCACGGTCACTACGCGCTCGATCGTGAAGCTCCACGGTCGACCGAGGAGTGGCCAGACAATGGCGGTAACCGCGGCGGAGACGATGGCGATGATCGTGAGGTAGAACGCCGCCCGGTCCGCCAGGGCCTGGGCGCGCGAGCGCGACGTCTGGGCCTGCTCGACGAGCCGCATGATACCCGCGAGCGCGGTCTCGTCGCCGGTTCCCGTCACCTCGACACGCAACGAGCCCTGTCCGTTGACGGTGCCGGCGATCACCCGGTCGCCCGTCGACTTGTCCATCGGCTTGGACTCGCCGGTGATCATCGCTTCGTTGACGGCGCTGGTCCCTTCCTTCACGACGCCGTCGGCGGGAATGCTCGCGCCGGGCCTGATGAGCAGCAGGTCGCCGCGCTTCAGTTCCGCGACAGGGACTTCCTTCGCGGTACCGGCCTCATCCAACCGCACCGCCATATCAGGCAGCAGCTTCGCGAGTTCCTTGAGAGCGCCCTGTGCCTGGTTGATCGAACGCATCTCGATCCAGTGGCCGAGCAACATGATCGCCACCAGCGTCGCCAGCTCCCACCACAGGTCCAAGCCCTCGACAACGCCGAGCGTGACCAACGCGCTGTAAAGGAAGGCGACGGTGATCGCAAGCGAGATCAGCGTCATCATGCCCGGCAGGCGATTTCTCAGCTCGTGGTATCCGCCGCGGAGGAACGGCGAGCCGCCGTAGAAGTACACGATCGTGCCGAACACCGCCGGGATGTACGCCGACCCCGGGAACTGTGGTGCGGTGTAGTCGAACCAATGCTGGATCATCCCGCTCCAGATCAGAGTGGGGATGGTCAGCAGCAGCGTGAGCCAGAACTTGTCGCGGAAGCTCGCCACGCTGTGGCCGGCATGCTTGTCGTGCCCGGCATGGACGTCACCTTCAGCACCCGTGCGGGGATGCGGCGGTTGCTCGCCGTGCGCCTGATGATCTTGATGATGATGATTGTGTTGCGTCATGGGTCTGCCTTCCTGGATGCACTGATGCGCCGGGCACCAGCGGGGAGATAGATCAGTGTTCTGTTACAAGTGTCCCGATCTGGCGATGGCCATCACCAGCCGCAGTGAGAGCAATCCCGCAGCAGCGAAAGCCACCATAGCCAGGAAAGGCATGTGACCGAACACTTGCGGGCCGTCGGAATGCAGGCTCAACAGCGCACCGCTTACGTACAGGCCCAAGGTGACCAGGGCCAACGCCAGCCGGTTGCCCGTGCGCGCGATTGCCTCCTGCGTGGAACTCAGGCCATGGTGGTGTACGGAGAAGGCGGGTCGTCCGTCGCTCAGTTGCGCCTGCCGCAACAGGTCGGTGGCGATCTGTGGCAGTTGGCGCGCAGTGCGGGCCAGCCGCATGGCAAGCGGCCTGTTGCCGCTGGGGCGGCTGGCTTCGGCAATGTCGGCGATCGCGGCCGCCTGCGCGGACAGCGTCCCCAGCAGGTCCAGATTCGGATCCAGCGCCCGCAGCGTGTTCTCGACCAGGAACAGCGTCCGGATCAGGGACAGCAGGTGGGCCGGAAGCCGGAAGCCAGCGCCCTGCCCAATGCGTGCCACGCGCCAGATTGCCTCGGCAATGGACCACTGCGCCAGCGGACGGCTGGCCATCTCGGCCAGGATCAGGTGGATCTCGCGCACATGCGAGCGGCGGTCGACCTGCGACGGGAAGAAGCCCATGGCGATCGCTGCATCCAGCACGCCCTCGGCGTCGTCGGCCGCAATGGCCTCGACCATGCCGCCGAGCGCGAGCCGGGATGCAGGGTCGAGCACGCCGATCGATCCAAAGTCATGCAGGCACAGGCGACCGTCGTCAAAGAAGAACAGATTCCCCGGGTGCGGGTCGGCATGGAAGACGCCGGCGCCGAAGAGCTGATGCACGTAGGCACCGAGCAGCGCCCTTGCCAGTGCGGGAGCGGCCGCTGTGCCGTACGCGGCCTCCAGACGGGTCCCGTGGCTTCGATCCTGCACAAGCACGTTGCGGGTGGCATACGGCTCGACGACGTGCGGCTGGGTGATGCCGGGCAGGGCATCCAGCACCTTGGCCATGCGCCGCATGTTCTGCGCCTCGTGACGCATGTCGATCTCGTCACGCAGGAATGCGCCTAGTTCGTCCACCAGTTCGAGCGGCCGGTGGCGTTTCAGTGGCGGCCAGATCCACTGGGCGACGCGCATCGTGCGCCGCAGGAGCAGCAGATCCGCCTGCACCTGGGCATGGATCCCGGGGCGGGTGATCTTGACGACCACATCGCGACCATCATGCATGCGCGCTGGATGGATCTGGGCCACTGAAGCCGCGGCCAGGGGCTTGTCATCGAAGCTGGCGAAAAGTTCGCCGACCGGCGCGCCAAACGCCTGTTCGACGATACGCATGGCCTCCTCCGCCGGGAAGGGGGGCACATCGCTGTGCAATCGCGACAGCGCCTCGCGATAGGGCGCCGGCAGCAGGTCCCAGCGCAGGCTCAAGCCCTGGCCCAGCTTGACGAAGGTGGTGCCCAACCCCACCAGTGTGGTGCTGACGTATGCCGGAAGCAGGTCGGGTGCACGTCGGCGCAGGCGCAGCACGGCGACGCCGAGCTTGAGTCCCGCCCAGGCAATCTGGCCTCCGCGCCGCACCGTGCCCGCCATCAACGCGCGCTCCCGGTTGGACAACTCATGGCGTCGACCCACTTGCAGGACGCAGGATCGTGGCCGGATCGCCCCGACCATCCACTGCCGCCAGCTCCGCTTCCGACAACAGGCCGCCCCGGGACTGGCCGAGGACGCCCGCGGCCGCATCGACCACGTGCGCCCAGGTGCTGCGGTTGGCGAACAGCAGTCCCGGCACGTCCAGCGTGCCGCCGCGGTTGACGAAGCCGAGCGCCGCGGTCGTGGCCGGGCCAGTGTCGAGCCGGCGCAGCGCGCCCAGGAAGGGCTCGGGCCGCGTATGCGTGACGAATATGCGCGGCCGTTCCGCCGGGAACAGTGCATGGACCTCGCTGTCGGAGTGCACGTACCGCGCCTCGTCCGGATCGCGCGGCGTGCGGAACCGGCCGGGCTCGCCGAGATAGACGATCGCGGCCGACACGCCACGTTCAACGAGGCGCACCTGCGCGTGGCGCACTTCCTGCAATTGGTAAGCACCGGTGGCGACCAGCAGGATCGCCGCTGTCGCCGGGTTGCCGGCCAGGCATAGCGCACCTTGGGTGGCCAGCGCCTGCGCCTGCGTCGGTGTCAGCTCGTGCGGCACCGGTCGCTTGGGGACGACCAGGGTGGTGACCGTGCCGCGTTGCGCGTAGGCGTGGGCGAGGGCCGCGGCGGCGCCGTTGGCGTCCGGGGGAAACACCACGCGCGATATGTCGGCCATTTCGCCCAGGAGCGCCTCGGCCATGGTCGGATCCTGATGGGACTGCTCGTTCTTCGCGTTCTCCCACGTGTGCGAGGTCAGCACGAGAGGCACGCCCAGCCAGCCGGGCGGTCGCCCCGCCTGTGCCTGGTGACGCGCGAAGATCAATTCCTGGCGCACGGCGCCAAGCATCTTCGGTGCGAACGCCTCGTAGGTGACCACCAGGTTCAGCCCGCCCTTGTTGCCGAGCGCGGCGCATACCACGGCTTCCTCATTAAGCGCGGTGATGACCGCGCCAGTGGTCGATTCCGCGACACCGGGCTCGGGCTCGTGCACCCGGTGCTTCATTGCGTCCAGGGTGCGATCGAGCTTGTTGCTGCGCAGCTCGTCAGGATTGCCCACGCGCACGCGCAGCCCCGGGTTCGCTTCGGCGATGGCGACGAACTGCTCGTCGAGCGCGGTCATCGGCGAGCTCTCGCCGCCGGCGCCGCGGTCGGCGATCGCCGGGACGCGGGGCGGTTCCACCTGGCGATCGGCCAGCGCATGGTCGCGCTCGCGCACGCGCTGCTGGAGGTCGTGGCTGTTGAGTGCGGCAACAGCCTCCTCGAGCTCGGACGCGGCCACGAACAGCGCCGCGGCGCCTTGATTGAAGAGCGCGCGTGCCTCGGCCTCCTTCGACGGATTCCCGGGCAGGGGCAGGTTGTGCGAGGCGTTGGTCCCGGCGCCGGGGAATCCGAAGCCCTTCACGGTTTCGGCAATGCCATAGGGCAGCCGCACGTCGGCATCGGGAACGGCGGCGCCCGCTTGCAGGCGCGACTCCATCACATGGATACCCCACGCGATGCTGGCCGGATCGCGCCCGTCCAGCGCGATCGGATCAAAGCCGTTCAATCGCAGGTGCCGGTCCAGCCACCGCTCGCCGCCCTGCTGGGCGATCTGGCTGCGCTGTTCGATGCGCCGCCCGTTGAGGATGATGATCGGGCTGACCAGCCCGCTGTCCTCGGCACGCCACCAGCGCGGCGCCCAGTCGCTGCCGCGCTGTTCCTCGAACGCACCGTCGCTGAGGAACGCCACCAGGCGTTCGTCCTTGAGCGGTGCATGCACGTACTGCAGTTCGGCAAAGCCGAGATAGCCGCCTTCCATCACGCCCCCGGCGGTGTGCGCATTGACGTGGGAGCCCAGGGGCGACGCCGGTGTTCCGTCCGGATTGAGGGTGTAGGCATAGAAGTCGCCGACGAACCGGCTCAGCCCCGCGTCGGAGCGGTCGTAACGTTCGGCGTGCCGGGCGGTCATGTTGCCAACCAGCACGTTCAGCGCGTCGATGGCGGCCACGCAGTGCCCCTGGCCCATCATCCATGCGCGGGTGACGCCATCCAGGGCGTCCATCAGCAGGTAGCCGGCGTAGGCCGGCACCATGTTGAGGGACCCGCCAGTGTGGCCTTCGGGCGTGGCCTTGAAGTCATCGGCCTCGAGGGTCGCGCCGTCGGTGCGGACCCGCTGGCTGTAGGTCATGTGGGCCACCAGCCACATGCCGGCGCTGGTGACGCGATCGGCCGCGGCGAGCCGCTGCCAGGCGGTGCCGGCATCGGGCGTGCGGCCCAGGGCCACCAGCTCGTGCACCATCTGGCGGACCCGGAGCTGGGTGAGCGGGTCATGTCGGATCACGCCGTAGCCGGCCGCCCAATGGTCAAACGCGGGATCGGCCCGCCGGTGGGCGTCGGCGAGTTCAAGGGTCCGCTGGCGCTCGGCGGCCGACAGCTGGTCGGCGGTGCAGCAGTTGAGATGCAGGTTCATGGGTCCTCCGGGGAGTCGGCCGAAGCGGACATCAGGGTCGATGCCGCGTCAGCGAGGTCCGCGCCGAGCGCGATCGCGTTCGACGGGTGGGCAATGGTGTCGGTACTGACGATGCGGGCCAGACCTGCTTCCTGCAGGCGGGCATAGGCATCGCCGGCGAACACCGGATGGATGGCGACCAGCAGTGGCGGCGGCAACGACAACCGGCGCAGGTGTGCGAGGGTCTCCAGGATGGTGTGGCCGGACGACACGATGTCGTCGATCAGGACCGGGGTCCGGCCCGCCACGGCCTGCGGGTCGGGCAGGCTGACGCGCACGTCGTAGTCGCCGTGCCGCTCCTTGGCCAGCACTTGGTAGGGCATGCCGGACAGGGCGGCGATGTCCGCTACCCACTGCTCGCTCTCGCTGTCAGGGCCGATCAGCACAGCGTCGGGGACGGTCTCAGCGATCCAGCGGGCCACGGCCGGCGTCGCCGATACGTGGACCGTCGGAATGCGGTAGAGCGACTGCAGGCGCTCGACGCGGTGCAGGTGCGGGTCCACGGTCACCAGCCAGTCGAAAGCCTCTTCGAGGAATTGCGCAAACAGCGGTGTACTGACCGCCTCGCCGCGATGGAAGCGGGTGTCCTGGCGCATATACCCCAGGTAGGGTGCGATGAGGCCGACCGAACGAGCCCCGAACTCGCGCGCGGTCCGGGCGGCGAAGCGCAGCGGGAGGGCCAGGGCATCGGCGTTGCGCAGGCTGGCCAGGATCGCCACATCGGCGCCGTCCAGTGCGTCGTCCAGGGTGACCAGCGACTCGCCATCGGGGAAGTGCCGCCAGGCCACGGGTGCAATGCGCGCCTGCAGGGGCTGGTTGATGGTGCCGGCCAACACTGCATCGGCCGGGAAGGGCATCAGCACACGGGTCATGGAACCTCTCCAAGCACAAAGGGTTGCAGCGTCGCGGCGTGCTCCAGGGCGTAGGCCAGTTCTCCCGGCGACTCCGCATGCAGGGTCATCATGGGCTGTCCGCGCTCGACCGTATCGCCGATCCGCAGACCGGTTTCGAGGCCGGCGGTGGGGGATGTCGGGGCGCCGGCCAGCTTGGCCAGTTTGGCCAGCCTGCGGTTGTCGATCGCCGCGATGCGGCCCGATGCAGGCGCCGGGACGTCGGCGGTGAACGCCGCCCGTGGCGGTTCGCGGAAGCCTCCCTGGGCCTCGCAGATCGCCAGGAACTTGGCCAGCGCCGCCCCGGAATCCAGCACGCCGCGCGCGCGCTCCAGTCCGGTGCCGGCGTTGCTGCCCGCTGCCATGTCCAGCAGCGCCGCGGACAGCGCAAGTGCGCGTTCGCGAAGGTCGGCGGGTGCATCGGCCGCGTTGCGCAGCACCTTGAGCACGTCGTGCGCCTCGAGCGCCGGGCCGATTCCCCGACCCACCGGCTGGGTGCCGTCGGAGCGATGGATGCCCAACTGCAATCCCAGCGCGCCCGCGGTGTGGGCAAGCCGCGTGCCGAGGCTGTGGGCCGCGGCCTCACCTCGCACCTTGGCCGTCGGACCCACCGGCATGTCGATCAGGACGTGGGTGGAGCCCGCGGCTATCTTCTTCGACAGCACGCTGGCGACCAGTTGGCCGTCGCTGTCGAAATCCAGCGGGCGCTGGACCCGGATCAGGATGTCGTCGGCCGGGCTCAGGCGCACGTTGCCACCCCACACGATGCAGCCGCCCTCGCGCTCCACCACCCGGCGCATCGCCGCCAGGTCGAGCGCCACCGGCGCCATCACTTCCATGGTGTCGGCGGTGCCCGCGGGCGACGTGATCGCGCGCGACGAGGTCTTCGGGATGCGGTAGCCCAGCGCAGCCACGATGGCCACCACGATCGGGGTGGTGCGATTGCCCGGCAGGCCACCTACGCAGTGTTTGTCCAGCACCGGCCCTTCGCCCCAGTCCAGGCGCTGGCCCACGGAGATCATGGCTCGCGTCAGCGCGGTCGTCTCCGCATGGTCCAGGCGGTCACCCGCGCTGGCAGTGACGAAAGCTGCAAGCTCCAGGTCCGACAACCTGCTTTCCATCACGTCCTGCACCAGGGCGAAGTACTGCGCGTCGTCCAACCGGGCGCCGAACACCTTGGCACGGAGCGCGCCCGCCGACGCCGCGGGTTCCGCGTGCCTGACGCCGGCGAGGGCGTCGGGCGCGGGATCGAGGAGCGTCCACGCGGCCTCCGACAACGCCACCTCGTCCAGGCCGAGCCGATCGTCGATGACCACGTTCAGCGTCGCCACCAGCGTGCGGGCGTCCACGTCCAGCCTGACGCGCGTCATCGCGGCAAAGCCTTCCGAGCGACAGACCTCGCAGTCGCGGTGCATATAGACCACCGGCTGCTGGTAGGTGTCGATGCCGGCACGGGTGACGCGCAGGCGGGTGTGGCCCGGGGCCTGCGTGGTCATCTCGCATCCTCCAATCCGACTTGCTCCAGGTGCCCCGGCACGCGCGCACGCCAGCCCAGTTCACGCTGCACGCGCCCGCGCAGCGTGTCTGCAGCGTCGGGCTCGCCGTGGGTGAGGTAGACCATGCGCGGCGCGGACGGCGCGGTGCGCATCCAGTCCAGCAGCTCCCCGGCGTCGGCGTGGCCGGAGAAGCCCTCCAGCTGCACCACCTCGGCGCGGATGGGGACCTCGCGGCCGAACATGCGCAACGTGCGCTTGCCTGCCGCCAGCGCGGCACCGCGTGTTCCTCCGGCCTGGTAGCCCGCGAGCAGGATCGCGTTGCGGTCATCGGGGCCGAACGCCTCGATGTGGTGCAGCACGCGCCCGCCGGTGATCATGCCGCTGGCCGAGATGATGATCATCGGCCCGCGCTGGCGGTTGAGTGCCTTCGACTCTTCTACAGTGTTGACGAAGGTGGCCACGTCGAACATCCGCTGGCAGTCCTCGTCGGACACGTGGTGCTCGGAGTGGTGGTCGTGGTAGTGCCGGGTCGCGTTGATCGCCATCGGGCTGTTGAGGTAGACCGGCACGCGAGGGATGTCCTTGCGCTCACGCAGCCGGGCGATATGCAGCATGAGCGCCTGGGCGCGGCCGATGGCAAAGGCGGGAATGACGATCACGCCCCCGCGGGCGGCAACGCGGCGGATGATCGGTGCCAGCTCGGCTTCTTGGTCGATCGGAATGTGTTCCCGATTGCCATATGTGGATTCGCAGACCAGGACGTCACAGGCGGGCAGGGGCGTCGGCGGATTCATCAGCGACTCCTGCTGCCGTCCCAGGTCGCCACTGAAGTGCAGGCGCTGGCCCTGGACGTCAAGGCTGACATGGGCAGCGCCCAGGATGTGGCCGGCAGGATGGAAGCGGATCGTGACGCCTGATGCGACCTCGATGTCGCGACCATAGTCATGCCCCTTGAGCTGCTTCAGGCTGCGGCGGGCGTCATCCTCGGTATAAAGCGGCCGTGGTTCCTTGTGCTTGGAGTACCCCTTGCGGGCCGCGTACTTGGCCTCCTCTTCGAGCAGGTGTCCGCTGTCGGGAAGCAGCAGGCCGCACAGGGCCACGCTGCCATGGGTGCAGTGGATCCGGCCGCGGAACCCTTGTTTGACCAGTGCGGGCAAGTAGCCCGAATGGTCCAGGTGGGCGTGGGTCAGGACCACCGCGTCGATTGATGACGCCTCGACGGGAAACGGAGCCCAGTTGCGCTCGCGCAATTGCTTGTAGCCCTGGAACAGGCCGCAGTCCACGAGCACGCGCTGACCGTTGGCCTCGACCAGGTAGCGCGAGCCGGTCACGGTGCCCGCGGCACCGAGGAATTGCAGGGTGGGGTTGGAAGACGCTGTCATGGTGTGGCTCCTGTCCTGGAAGGGAAGTGATTGCGGAGGGCATGGCGAGGGCCGAGGCGCATCTGCATCGCCCGCGCGCCTGTCAGGGGCGGATCAGCTCCACTGTGTCGTTGACCTTGGGGCTCCCGGAGATCACTTCAGCCTCCGCGTAGTGGCTGTCGAACAGTTCGACGATGCGCACTTGGCCAACGTTCTCGCGGCGGTAGCGTGGACCGCCGGCCCGCGAATGCCGGATACGGCGCTTGTGCCGGATCACGTCCAGCACCTGCCCGACCTGGGCACCGTCGGCCTGCCCGACACAGACCACAAGCGTTCCGTCCTGCTTTTCCAGCACCTGGCCGCGCATCAACACGTTGTGGCGGAACCCACCCTCGTTCGCGGAGACGACCCCCGGCAATGCGAACGCGAGCGCGAGGGCCAGTGCGGCGACCCAATGGCTGCGATTGGTACCTCGGGGTCTGGAATGGGCGACGTGTGTGACCGTATTCATGGTGTGGACTCCTTAGATGGGCTGCGAGGGGTGGCGGCATCCGCCAGTGGAAGGCGTTTGAGCAGCAACGCGTTGAGGGCGACGATCACCGAACTGCCCGACATCGACAGCGCGGCGATTTCTGGCGACAGCACGAACGGATAGAGCACACCGGCCGCCAGCGGAAAGGCCAGCACGTTGTAGCCCACGGCCCAGCCCAGATTCTGATGCATCTTGCGCAGAGTGGCGTGGGCGATGGTGGTCGCGCGAACGACGTCATAAGGGTCGCTGTGCATGAGCACGATGTCGGCACTCTCGATGGCGACGTCGGTGCCGGCGCCGATCGCGAACCCAACGTCGGCTTGGGTGAGCGCCGGTGCGTCGTTGATGCCGTCGCCCACCATGCCGACCTTGAGGCCCTGCGACTGCAGCTTGATGACCTCATCGGCCTTGCCGCCCGGCAGCACGTCGGCCAGCACGATGTCGATTCCCAGGTCCTGTGCCACGCGCTCGGCCGTGGGGCGGTTGTCGCCGGTGATCATCGCCACCTTGATGTTGCGCCGGTGCAATTCGTCGATGGCCGCGCGCGAGGTCTCCCGGATCGCGTCGGCAATCGCGAAGAAGCCTGCGAGCCGGTCACCCACCCCGGCATAGATCACCGTGCGACCGGCACCGGTGAGGCGCGCAGCCTCCGCTTCCAATACCGAGAGGTCGATGCCGTGCTCGACCATCAGGATCCGGTTGCCCAGCACCACCTGCACCCCGTCAACCACGCCGGTAGCGCCCTGGCCATCGATGTTGGTGAACGCGGTAGCGCGCTCGGCTACCGGACCGGCACGCTTCAGGATGGCCTGCGCCAGCGGGTGCTCGGAGTGCGCCTCGACCGCGGCGGCCGCGGCCAGCAACCGCTCCTGCGTCCAGCCCGGCGCGACCGCCATGTCGACCACCTCGGGGGCGCCGACCGTCAGGGTGCCGGTCTTGTCGAAGATCACCACGTCCAGGCGTGCGCTCTTCTCAATCGATTCGGCATGCTTGAAGAGGATGCCGTGTCGTGCCCCCAGGCCAGTGCCGATCATGATCGCCATCGGCGTGGCCAAACCGAGTGCATCGGGGCAGGCGATGACGAAGACGGTGATCGTCAGCGTGAGCGCGAACAGCAGCGGCTGTCCCAGCCACCAGAACCAGACCGCGAAGGTCAGCAGCCCGATCACGATCGCAGCCAGCACCAGCCATTGCGAGGCGCGGTCGGCGAGCAGCTGCGCGGGCGCCTTGGAGTTCTGCGCGGTCTGGACCAGCTTGATGATCTGCGCCAGTGCCGTGTCGCTGCCGATCTTGGTGGCGGTGTAGGCGAATGCGCCGCTCTTGTTGATCGATCCGCCGACGACGGACTCTCCGGGATCCTTGCGCACCGGCATCGACTCGCCGGTCAGCATGGATTCGTCGACCTGAGAGCTGCCTTCCGTCACGATGCCATCGACCGGGATCTTCGCCCCGGGCCGCACGATCACGGTCTCGCCGACCAGCACTTCAGCGGTGGGAATGTCGAGCTCCTGCCCCTCGCGCCGGACGACCGCGCGGGGTGGGGACAGCTTCAGCAGCGCTTTCATGGCGTCCGAGGCGCCGGCGCGAGCCCGCATCTCGAGCCAGTGGCCAAGCAGGACGAAGGTCAGCAGGACGGCCGAGGCCTCGTAGAAGTTCGGCCCGTCGAAGAAGAACGTCGACGCGATGCTGAAACCGTAACCTGTGCCCACGCTCAGGAGCACCAGGACCGCCATGTCCAGCACACCCCGTCGCAGGGACCGGATCGCGGCGCTGAAGAATGGCCAGCCCGGATACAGCACGGCGCCGGTCGCCAGCAGGAACAACCAGACGTTCTCGCGCAGTCCGAACGGCACCGGCGGCGGCTCTATCAGCCCGCCCATGGGCGACCACACGAATACCGGGATCGCGAAGGCGAGGGCGACCAGGAAGCGGCGGCCCATGTCGCGCGCCGCGGCGTGCAGATCGCTGCCGTGGTTCATGCCCGCATGGGCGTCGTGGCCCCCGGCATCCGTGGCGTCATCGCCGTGGCCGGCGTGGGCGTCAGCGGGGCGCTCTGCGGCCAATTCCTGTCCGTGCCCGGCATGCGCAGCATGGGCGTGCGCGCCTGCGGCGGGGTCGGCATCGGGCATCGGCGCGTTGCATTGGAAGCCGCAGTCGCGGATCGCGGTGGCGACCGCGCCCGCCGACAGGCGGGCCGGGTCGTAGGACACCTGCAGGGTCGCGGTAGCGAAATTCGCGCTGGTGGCGTTGACTCCAGGCAGCGCGGCCACGGCCTTCTCCAGCGTGCGCGCGCAGCCGGCACTCACCATGTCGCCGATGGGCCAGGTGCGCGTGCGCACAGTGGGTTTGTGGACGTGCGTCATCGGGTTTCTCCTTGGGATGGAGCGGGGCCGCGCCGGCGTCGCGGGATGAAGGCCGGCACTTCCTGCATGTAGCGGACGTAGTCGTCGCCGAAGCGGCTCAAGCAGTCTTTTTCCTCACGACGCGCCAGGCGGGCATAGGCCCACACGAGCACTGGATAGCTGGCGAGCGTGAGCAGCGTGGGCCACTGCAGCAGGAAACCGGTCAGCACGAGCAGGAAGGCGACGTACTGCGGGTGACGCATGCGCGCATACACGCCCTCGCGGGCGAGCCGGCCTTCACGCTGTGCCCGATACAGCACCGGCCAGGCGGCCGACAGCAGCCAGAAGCCGCCGCCGATCAGGACGAAGCTTGCGATGTGGAATGGGCCGAAATGCGGGTTGGCGCGCCAGCCGAACCACATCTCGAGCAGATGGCCCGCGTCATGGCTCAGCCAGTCCACCTGCGGATAGTTGGCGCTGAGCCAGCCGCCCAGGACGTACAGCGTCAGCGGGAAGCCATACATTTCCGCGAACAGGGCCACGACGAAGGCGGAGAACATACCGAACCCACGCCAGTCCCAACGGGTCAGCGGTTTGTAGAAGCTCCAGGCGAAGAAGATGAAGAACGCGGCGTTGATGGCGGCGAGGAGCCAAAGACCGTAGCCGGAGTCGGGTGCCTGCATGTCAGTGCCCTCCGTTCGAGGTGTCGGACGTTTCGTCGTTCAGTGCCCGCTTGCTACGGCTCTCATGCTGGCCATGGGGTGTGTCGTCGGCATTGCCGTCGCGCCCATGACTTCCGGAACCTCCATGACCGCCATGCCCCTTGTGCATGAACACATGCATCAAGGGACATAGCAGCAGGATGGCCAGGGGCAACCAGCGAAGCGTCCCCCCAAGGTGGGCGCGGTGCTCGACGGCGAGATAGAACACGGCCAGCGCCAGGAAGATCCAGAAGACCCAGCGTCGGGAGCCTGAGGGGGCAGGACTGGAGGCTGTCATGGCAAATTCTCCTCTGTGGGGCGGCGTCCAAGAAGTCGCCGGGGGGTGGACTTGACGAACCCGCCGCCTTCAGCAGCGGCAACAGATTCGATCAATGCGCAGACGTCATCGCCAGTCGGAATGGAGTCCGGAAGCTCCGCCCAGGCGTGGATGGCACGCTCCATTCGTCCGTGCATGGCGAGCAGCCTGTCCAGTTGTTGGCGGGTGTCGTCGAGCCTGCGCCGAATGATGTCCCGCACAAGCGGACAGGGACTATGTCGCAGCAGGCTGTGGTGGATGATTTCCTCGATTTCCCCCAGCGTGAAGCCAAGGTGTTGCGCCGTGCGAATGAAGTGCAGGCGAAGGAGCTCCGAGGTGGAGAACAACTGGTAGCCGCCCTCGGTATGCGTGGCCGCTTGCAACAGACCGCGCCGCAGGTAGTTGCGCACCACATGCACCGTGACATCGCCCTGCCGTGCCAGCTGGCGGACCGTCATCAGCGGCAGCGTCACTTCTTCCTTGGTCGTCATCGGCTTGCTCCCGGCGAGGTGTTGATCAGGCTAGACCTGTGTCTCGCACACAGGTCAACCGGCCTTGCGGTGGGCGAAGCCAGTAACGCGCGAATTGGCCGTGGACGGACGGATGTTCGCGGCCACAGTTGCATGAGCCGTCGGTCCCTGCCTGCGTTGAACGGCCCCATCACTACTTCTCCTTGGGTAGTGCGGAGGAGGGGTGCGGCTTCCTGGCCAGCTGCCGCTGCTTGATCAGCGAGTACAGCGCCGGGATCACGACCAGGGTGAGGATGGTCGAAGACACCATGCCACCTACCATCGGCGCAGCGATTCGGCGCATGACTTCCGAGCCAGTACCGCTGCTCCACATGATGGGCAGCAGGCCCGCCATGATCGCGACCACGGTCATCATCTTCGGGCGCACGCGGTCGACCGCGCCTTCGATGATGGCCTCGCGCAGGTCCCGTGAATCCAGTGCCCGGCCTTCGGCCTGCCTCTGCGCGGCACGCGCTTCAAGTGCGTGGTCGAGGTAGATCAGCATCACCACGCCGGTTTCCGCGGCGACGCCGGCCAGCGCGATGAAGCCCACGATCACCGCGACGCTGGTGTTGTAGTCGAGCATCCACATCAGCCAGATGCCACCGACCAGTGCGAAGGGCACCGACAGCATCACGATCAGCGACTCGGTGACACGGCGGAAGTTGAGGTACAGCAGCAGGAAAATCAGCGCCAGCGTCACCGGAACGACGACACGCATCTTCTCCGCGGCACGTTGCATGTATTCGTACTGTCCACTCCAGGTCACGTAGTAGCCAGGCGGGAACTGCACCTGCTCGGTGACCGCTTCCTGCGCAGCCTTCACGTAGCGGCCGAGATCGCTCTCTCGGGTGTCGACGTAGATGTACGCCGCCAGCATCGCGTTCTCGGTGCGGATGCTCGGCGCACCCTTCCTGACCTCAATCCGCGCCAGTTCGCCCAGCGGCACCTGGGCGCCGCCGGGCACCGGCACAAGGACTTGGCTGCCTATCCGGTGCGGATCGTCGCGGAGTTCGCGGGGATAGCGCACGATCGCGCTGAAGCGTTCGCGGCCCTGGAGGATGGTGGTGACGATCTCGCCGCCCAGCGCGGCGGCCACCACGTTCTGCACCTCGCCCAGGGTGACGCCGTACTGGGCCAGGCTGCCAAGGTCGGGGGTGATGTCGAGGTAGTAGGCGCCGGTCAGGCGTTCGGCGAACGCGCTGGTCGTGCCCGGCACTTCGCGCACCACGGCTTCGATCTCGGTGGCCAGCGCGTCGAGTTGCTCAAGGTCCGTGCCGAAGAGTTTGATGCCCACGGGCGTGCGGATGCCGGTGGCCAGCATGTCGGTGCGCGCCTTGATCGGCATCGTCCAGGAGTTGGCGACGCCCGGGAACTTCAGCGCCGCGTCCATCTCGGCGATGAGCTTGTCGGTGGTCATGCCGTCCCGCCATTCGTCCTCGGGCTTGAGGTTGATGACGGTCTCGAACATCTCCAGCGGTGCGGGATCGGTGGCCGTCAGGGCACGGCCCGCCTTGCCGAACACCGACTCCACTTCCGGGAAGCCCTTGATGATCCGGTCCTGCTGCTGCAGCAGCTCCGAGGCCTTGGTCACCGACATGCCCGGAAGCGACGCGGGCATGTACAGCAGCGTGCCTTCGTTGAGGGTTGGCATGAACTCGCTGCCCAGCCGCGATGCAGGCCACAGGCTTGCAAACAGGGCGGCCAACGCAAACATGATTGTGGCCATGCGATGCCGCAGAACGACGTTGATCACCGGCCGATAGGCCGCAACCAGGAACCGGTTCACCGGATTCTTGTGCTCGGGCACGATCTTGCCGCGCACGAACAGCAGCATGAGTACCGGTACCAGCGTGATCGACAACAGCGCGCCACCGGCCATCGCGAAGGTCTTGGTGAAGGCCAGCGGCTTGAACAGGCGACCTTCCTGAGCCTCCAGGGCGAACACGGGCAGGAACGAGACGGTGATGATCATCAGGCTGAAGAACAGCGCCGGCCCGACCTCGCGACAGGCATCGATGATCAGCTGGGTCCGGCTGCGGGAGCCGTCGGAGCGCTCGATGTGCTTGTGCGCGTTCTCGATCATCACGATCGCCGCGTCGACCATCACGCCAATCGAGATCGCGATGCCGCCCAGGCTCATGATGTTGGAGTTCATGCCCAGCATGCGCATCGCGATCACCGCGATCAGCACGCCGACGGGCAGCATGACGATCGCGACCAGCGCGCTGCGCGCATGGAACAGGAATACCAGGCACACCAGTGCGACGATCAGGCTCTCCTCGAGCAGCGTCGTGCGTAGCGTCTTGATCGCGCGCACGATGAGATCGGAGCGGTCGTAGACCGCCTGGACGCTGACGCCCTCGGGGAGTCCACTCGCAAGCTGGGCGATCTTGTCCTTCACCCCCCCGATCACGGCCAGGGCGTTTTCGCCGAAGCGCGCAATGACGATCCCGCCCACAACGTCGCCTTCGCCGTCCAGGTCGACGATGCCACGGCGCTCATCGGGTACCAGTTCGACCCGGGCGACGTCGCCGATCAGCACCGGTGCGCCCCCTTCGGCGCGCAGAACCAGGCTCTCGATATCCTCGATACCGCGCAGGTAGCCGCGGCCCCGCACCATGTACTCGGTCTCGGCCATCTCGATCACGCGGCCGCCGACGTCGCGGTTGCTCTCGGCGATCACCTCGGACACGCGTGAAATCGGGATGTCGAACTCGCGCAGCCGGACCGGATCGACGGTGATCGAGTACTGGCGCACGAAGCCGCCGACGCTGGCGACCTCGGCCACGCCGGGCGCGGTGGTGAGCTGGTAACGCAGGTACCAGTCCTGCATCGCGCGCAGCTCGTCCAGCGAGTGGCGGTCGCTCTGCAGCACGTACTGGTAGACCCAGCCCACGCCGGACGCGTCGGGTCCCAGTGCCGGTGCCACGCCAGCCGGCAGGTTTTTCGACGCGACGTTGAGGTTCTCGAGCACGCGCGAGCGCGCCCAGTACAGGTCCGTGCCTTCTTCGAAGATGACGTAGATGAAGGAGGCGCCGAAGAACGAGAAGCCGCGGACGTCCTTCGACTTCGGCGTCGCGAGCAGGGCGCTGGTCAGCGGATAGGTGACCTGGTCCTCGACCACCTGGGGCGCCTGCCCCGGGTACTCCGTGAACACGATCACCTGCACGTCCGACAGATCCGGTTGTGCGTCCAGCGGCGTGTTCATCAGTGCGTAGATGCCACCGGCGACAATCGCCAGCGCCATCAGCAGCACCAGGAAGACGTTGCGCACCGACCATTCAACGAGACGGCCAAGCATGTCAGTGCCCCTCGTGGCCGGTGGGGGCGGGCGGAGTCTCTTCCGGGGTAGCCGGCATGGAATGACCGGCGTGCGGATCAGAGGCCTCGTCACCATGACCTGCGTGCGGGTCGGCGGCGTCCTCGCCGTGCCCGGCGTGTGGATCCTCAGCGGTGCCCGAAGGCGCGCCGTGTCCTGTGTGACCCTCAAGACCCTGGAGTGCCGACTGCAGGTTGCTTTCGGCGTCGATCAGGAAGTTGGCGGAGACCACGACCTGCTCGCCCTCGGTCAGGCCGTCGAGGATCTCGATGCGATCGCCGCCGCGCCGCCCCAGGCTGACATCGCGCGGTGCGAAGCGGCCAGGGCCGGTCTCGACCAGCACCACCTGGCGCGTGCCGCTGTCGAGCACGGCCGAGCGCGGAACGGTCAGGACCGGTCCAGCCCCCGGCTCCTCCAGCACCACCGTCCCATACAGCCCGGGCCGCAGGTCGCCAGCGGGGTTGGGCAGGGCGATGCGCACATCCACGGTGCGCGTCATCGCATCGATGACGGGCTGCACGAAGGTGACCTCGCCCTCGGCCACCTGGCCCGGCAGGGCCACGGTTTCAAAGCGGGCCGTTTGGCCGGGCTGGATACCCGCGGCCTGCGCCGCCGGCACCTTGGCGATCACCCACACCTTCGACAGGTCCGCCAGGCGCAGGATGGTTTCGCCGGGCTCGAAACGCGCGCCCTGGACCACCGGCTTCTCGATCACGACCGCGTCCGCGGGCGCGGTGAGCACCAGGCCCGTCTTGCCCATCTGCGCGTCACTGATTTCCCAGTTGCGCAGGCGGGTGCGGGCGGCATCGCGCAGGCGGACCATCGACGCCGCGCTCGCGGGATCGGACCCGGCCAGCCTGCGGGCGGTCTCGTCGGCCAGCCGGTATTCCTGCTGCGCCGCGGCCAGCTGCGGGCTGTAGACGGAGAGCAGCGGCTGCCCGGCGCTGACCCGCATGCCGGTCTGGTTCGCGTACAGCCGCTCCACCCAGCCTTCGAAGCGCGGGGCGATCGCGTACTGCCGGGTCTCGTCGACCTCGACCGTGCCGCTGGTGCGCACGGTAGCGGACAGGGCTCCGCGCTTGACCGCTTCGGTGCGCACGCCCAGCGCCTGCACCTTGTCCGGCGGCAGCACCACCGTGCCCGGTGCCGCCGGCGGTGCGTCGTCGGCATAGACCGGGACGTAGTCCATACCCATCGAATCCTTCTTCGGCACCGGCGACGTGTCCGCCAAGCCCATGGGATTGCGGTAATAGAGCACCTTGCGTTCTGCGGCCGGGCCGTCGATCGACGTGCCCGCGGTCGGGGAGTCGTTCGTGGCGCGGCCGGCAATCCAGCCGACGGCGAGGGCGGCGAGTGCAACGCCGATGGCGAGCGACAGGGTCTGGACACGGGTCATCGGATCTCTCCTTCGATGGCGCGCACGGCGGCGGCGCCCAACAGTTCGTCACGCAGTGCATCGACCCGTGCGAGGTCGGCGCCCTGCCATTCATTGAGTGCTTCCAGCAGCGTCCCGAAGTCGACTTCACCGACCTGGTAGCTGGCCAGGGCGGACTGCCAGGTGGCGTCGGCCTGCGGCAGCAGCGTGTTCTCGATCAGTCCGCGACGCTCGCGCGCGTTGGTCCACTGCGACCAGGCGGAAGCGCCGCGTTCCTCGACGGCCCGCAGCGTGGCGTCCCTGCGGGCAAGCGCTGCGTCTTCGAGCAGGCGCGATTCGCGCTCGCGCTCGCGGCGGGCACGCTGCTGGAACGGGATCTCGACCTCGAACATCAGCTCGGTGCTCTCGATGCCGTTGCCGAACTGCATCGCACCCACGCCCAGGGTGATGTCGGGAAAGCGGTTGCGACGCTGCAGTACCACGTTCGTGCGCGCCGCCTCGGCGCGAGCCTGCTGCGAGCGCACCGCGGGATGCGCATCGGCGTCATCCAGTGCCTCGGCAAGCGAGGCGCTGTGGACGGCGAGGCGCGGCGCCTCGTCGGGAGTCGCCAGCGGTGCATCGGACCGGCGCCCCAGCACCGCGTTCAAGGTGGCGGCCGCCTCCTGCTTGGTCGCGAGGCGTTCGATCCGCTCGCGCTGGAGGCTGGTCTGCTCGACCTGGGCGCGGATGGCATCCTGCTGCGCCGCGCGACCCAGGGCGTAGCGCACGCCGGCCATCTCTTCCACCTGGCGGAGCAGGGCGATGCGGCGATCAAGCACGGCCACGGCCTGGTCGGCATGCCAGTAGCGTGCGTAGGCCGCCTCGGCGTCGGCCAGCAAGTCGCGCGCAGTGGTGAGGCGATCGAGTCCGACCGCGACCGCGTCCTGGCTGGCCGCGGTCCGCGCCAGGGCGCGCTTGCCCCAAAGCGGGAGGCGCTGGCGCAGCGCGTAGTTGACCTCGCGCTCGGCACCGGCGGAGCGCCAGGGCTTGTCCGGATCGAGGCCGCGGAATCCAAGGGAAGCCGTCGGGTCGGGTAGGGCGCCCGCTGGCTGGATCCGTGCTTCGGCGGCCTGGGCCTCGAAGTCCATGGCCCGCAATTCCGGGTTGTGTTCCAGAACCCAGGCGCGGATCGACTCGAGGCTGTGCCCCGGGACGGGTTCGGTGGCGGTCACCGGCAGCGCCAGGGCCCACAAGGCGCCGGCAAGCACGCCGGCAAGAAGGTGCCGGAGCGGTGGCAGACGGCGGGACAGAGGGCGAGGGTGCAGGCGCCTGGCCGGCAGTCGGTCGAACGGGGATGCCATATCAGTGTCCTTGGGCCGACGCGACGCAGGTCGCTCGGACGAGGGCAGGAACACATGCCGTGACGCAGCCACGGCGCGAACGCACAGGACTGCGCCGCACAGACGTGCGGAGCAGTCAGCGTCCAGGCATCAGATCAGCAGGAGTGCCGCTGGATGGGCGGTAGGTCGGTGCCAGGCGGGTCTGGGCGGCGAATCCACCCATGTAGCCGTGACACCTGGCGCAGCATCCGCAATCGCGGCGATCGCAAGCCAGGAGAACCAGGCTTCGGCCAGCAGCGGCGGAATCGAAGGGATGCGCCCACTGTCCGCCGAGATGTCACCCTCGGTGCAGTGCGCGTCGCACACTGCCTTGCTCGCTGAGGGGAGCTCGGCATCGCAGCCGTGGCCATGGTCGTGTCGGGTGTCGGTGGCGGCAGCGACAAACGCCGCCGGCGTGACTGGGAGATCCAGGCAATCGCCATGGCCTGCGAGCGCGAACTGGGACCAGAGCAGGGCCACCATCGCGAGGAGGGCGGTGCGCTGGAACAAGTTCCGATGGCGGATGCGGACCATGGCGTGAGCTTACCTCTTACTGGAACCGATGCAATTGATCCAAGTCAATCCTTGGCCAGGCCCAGGGGCTGGCGCGGCACAGATGTGGTCGGCGAGGACGGTACGGCGGCCGACTTGGCAAGGCGAAGGGCGTTGGCCACCACCGACACCGAGCTCAAGCTCATCGCAAGCGCCGCGACCATCGGGCTCAGCAAGATCCCGAATGCGGGGTAGAGCACCCCGGCCGCGACCGGCACCCCCAGCGCGTTGTAGAGGAACGCGAAGGTGAGGTTCTGCTTCATGTTGGCCACGGTGGCCTGGGAGATCTTCCGGGCGCGCAGGATGCCCCGCAGGTCGCCCTTGACCAGGGTGATCTGGGCACTGGACATCGCGACGTCGGTGCCCGTGCCCATGGCGATGCCGACGTCGGCCGCGGCGAGCGCCGGGGCGTCGTTGATGCCGTCGCCCGCCATCGCCACCCGCCGGCCTTCGCGCTTGAGGCGCTGCACCAGCTCGGCCTTGTCCTCGGGGCGGACTTCGCCATGCACCTCGTCCAGGCCCAGCTCGGTGGCCACGGCCCGTGCGGTGGTGAGCCCGTCGCCGGTGGCCATGATGATGCGCAGCCCGGCGGCGTGGAGCTCGTTGATGGCCGCCGCGGCCGACGCCTTGATCGGGTCGGCAACCGCGACCAGCCCCGCCAGGCGCCCGTCCACGGCCAGGAACATGGCGCTCGCGCCCTCGCGGCGCATCCGCTCGGCCACGTCGACGTGCGCAGCGGGATTGGCGCCCAGGTCGTCCATGAGCGCGGTATTGCCCAGCGCAAGCGCATGGCCGGCCACGGACCCGCGCACACCCATGCCGGTCACCGAGTCGAAGTCCTCCACGCGGTCGAACTCGAAGTTCCGGCGTCGAGCCTCGGCGACGATGGCGTCGGCCAGCGGGTGCTCGCTGCCCTGGTCCAGGCTGGCGGCCAGGTGCAAGACCCGGTCGGCGTCGAAGCCCTCGAAGGCCACGACTTCCTTGAAGGCGGGGCGCCCCTCGGTGAGGGTGCCGGTCTTGTCGACGATCAGGGTGTCGATGCGGCGCATGTGCTCGATGGCCTCGGCGTCGCGGAACAGCACGCCCACCTGCGCCGCCTTGCCCGTGGCGACCATGATCGACATCGGCGTCGCCAGGCCCAGCGCGCAGGGGCAGGCGATGATCAGTACCGAGACCGCGTTGAGCACCGCAAAGGTCCAGGCCGGCTCCGGACCGAAGGAGCCCCAGATAAAGAAGGTGGCCACCGCGATCGCCAGCACCGCGAGCACGAACCAGTAGGCCGCGATATCGGCCATCCGCTGCATCGGCGCGCGGGAGCGCTGCGCCTGCGCGACCAGCTGCACGATCTGCGACAGCACGGTGTCGGAGCCCACCTTGGCGGCGCGGATCACCAGCGCGCCGGTGCCGTTCTGGGTCGCGCCGATGACCTGGTCGCCTGCGGTCTTCTCGACCGGAATCGGTTCACCCGTGAGCATCGACTCGTCGACGCTGGAGCGGCCTTCCACCACTTCGCCATCCACCGGCACCTTCTCGCCGGGACGCACGCGCAGGTGGTCGCCGACGTGGACGTGGGTCAGCGGGATGTCTTCCTCGGTGCCGTCGGCGTTGACCCGCCGGGCTTCCTTCGGCGCCAGGCCAAGCAGGCCCTTGATCGCCGCGGACGTTTTCGAGCGCGCCCGCAGTTCCAGCATCTGGCCGAGCAGGGTCAGCGAAACGATCACCGCCGCCGCCTCGTAGTACACCCCGACGCGCCCATGTTCGGTAAACGACGGTGGGAACAAGCCGGGTGCCAGCGTGGCGACCAGGCTGTAGCCAAAGGCGGCCGCAACGCCAATCCCGATGAGGGTGAACATGTTCGGGCTGCGGTTGCGGATCGACTGCACGCAGCGCTCGAAGAACGGCCAGCCGGCCCACAGCACGACTGGTGTGGTCAAGACCAGCTCGACCCAGGTCTGCACGTCGATCGACAACGGCAGGATCTGCACGTCGCCCAGCACGACACGCGGGAGGTACTGGCCGAACATGGCCAGCACGAGCGTCACCACAGTCAGCGGAAGCGTCCACCAGAACCGGCGCGAGAAGTCGCGAAGTTCCGGATTGTCATCGTCCTCCAGGCTCGGCATTTCCGGCTCCAGCGCCATGCCGCAGAAGGGACAGTTGCCTGGACCTTGTTGCCGGACTTCCGGGTGCATCGGGCAGGTGTAGATGGCGCCGGGCTGTGCCACCTCGGGTTCGTCCTGGGGCGTCAGATAGCGCTCCGGATCGGCCACGAACTTCGCGCGGCATCGCTCCGAGCAGAAGTGGAAAGGTGTGTCGGCGTGGGTCGCATGATGCTGCGTCGTGGCGGGATCGACCTGCATGCCACAGACCGGATCGGTGACCCGTCCATCCGCAGCCTCGACAGGGGCTGCGCCTGCAGAATGGTGATGGTCATGGGACGACGGTGAGTTCATGCCGATGCTCGCTTTAGTGGGGATGGACTGCCAAGGCAGTGTGCCATTGCGGGTTACACAGCTATTCGGGGCTGAGCGTCCCGAGCACTGAAACAACAATCAGGATCAAGATGGCCAGCGCGGCCTCAGCCGTAACACTCTGCCGCAAAGCCCGCACCTCCTGCGCGGGATCTCCGCTGGTCAGCGCTCGTTCCAAGCGCGGCACCAGCGTCCATCGGTGCAGCGCTCCCAAACCCAGCATTCCAGCGAACAGGGCCAGTTTGAACAGCAGCAACTTCCCGTAGGTGCTCTGGAACAGGGCCGAAAACGACCACGCGGTGAGATCCCCGTAGTGCGCGATGCCGGACACGATGAGCGCACCAACGAAGATCGTTCCCAGCGTCGAAAAACCATGCAGAAAGTCATGCGTTGATCGCAGACGCCCGCTGCCGTTCGTCTCTTTGCCGCGCAGCAGCATGGCAAGGAACATCAGGACCGCTGCGATCCAGCCGCCTGCCGCGAGAAGATGGACGATGCCTGCAGCAAGCCGGACCGCGCCTGCCAAGCCCTCGCCAGCGGCGGCGTGGCCGTTCCATGCCAGCGAAGCGAGTGCGCCGCCCGCCAGCATCGCCCCCAGCGGGAAGGCGGTCTCCACCTTCCCGCGGCGACGATGCCATCCGAGCACGAACATCAGGGCGACCAGCAGCGCGCCTCTCGCCATGGCTGCCCGGCCCGCGGACGTCTCGAGCAGATACCAGCCAAGCGATGCGCGATCAACCTCGGCAAGCGGCATTCCCATGATGCCCGCGGTCTTGAAGACGACATCGAGCCCGGTGAGCACGAGACCGGCTACGGCACCCGCCAATAGAACGCCCATGAGTGACCACCCGGCCAAGGCGTCGGCGAGTGCCGATCGACGCGACCCGTACCAACCGAAGAGTGGAACCCCGAAAAGAACCATGATGACAAGGTATTCCAGGAATCTCAGTGCATAAGCCGACAGGTCGAACATTCGCGACTCCTCAGCGCACCGTGAAGCTGAAGCTGCCCGGCATGGGGTGGTTGTCACCACCGACGGCGCGGTATTCCACGGTATAGACGCCCGGAGTCAGCGGCTGGGGCAACTTGGCACGCAGGGTCTTACCGTTGTTGACGATCTCGGTCGTGAAATTCTCGATCGGCATGGTGGAACTGCCGTGCTTCATGAGCAACTTGAGACGCGACGCCCGCGGAATCAATGTTTCGTTGAACACGAGATCGATCTGGCCCGGCGAAGCCACCACCGCATTTGCCGCCGGTGTGGACTGCTGCAGCGCGGCGTGGGCGTGCGCGATCTGCAGGGAGAACTGCCCAGCCGCAATCGCGAGGACGAGCGCGAAGGAGCGAAGGACGTTTGATGATTTCATAGGGATAAATCCTCATTGCGAATGTGATGCAAAGCCCCGTTCGGCGCCGTGCTGTGTTGGATCCGACAAGCGTTAGGTGTCGGGCTGTCACCGAAACCACGGTTGGTCGGCTTTTGATATTTGAGATGAGGATCCCGCCGCTCAGGCGGGATCCTCGACGCGTCAAGCCGCCATGGCGCTGCAGCTTTCCGCGCAACGGCGACAAACTTCGGCGCAGCGCGCCATCTCCGGGTCGTTCATGGCGTCGCATGCTTCGGCGCACTGGCGGCAGATCTCCGCGCAGGCACTGCAAACCACCGAGTGAGCGCTGGCGCCACGCAACATGGCGTCGGCGCTGGTGGCGCAGATATCGGCACACGTCGCCAGCAGGGCGATGTGCTCCGGGGCTGCGTGGGCACCTCCTTTGCTCAGGCAATAGTTGATGGTCTCAAGGCAAATCGCGTGGCATTGCGTGCAGTTGTCGATGCACTCGTTCATGGCCTGAGACCGGTGGTCTTCGGAATGGTGAGTCATGTGGATCTCCTGCTTCATCGCGGACGAGAATCGGCGCGCCCGCAACACCGCCCCCTGTTGCTCTTGCGGATCAATGCTGTGCGAAGGGTTCGGTGGTTCCGTCGTGATGGACCAGCTCGACCGTATACGGCTGCTGGCGTCCTTCCGGGACCTCCATGCCCGGCGAACCGAGCGGCATTCCGGGCAGGACCAGGCCGCGTGCGTCCGGCTTTTCTTCGAGGAGGCGCTTGATGTCCTCGGCCGGGACATGGCCTTCGATGACGTATCCGTCGACCTCGGCCGTGTGGCAGGAGCCCTTTGCATAGGGGACACCCAGGCGCTCCTTGACCGGACCCAGGTCATCCATGTCATGCACATCCACGGTGAACCCCGCCTTCTTCACGTGGTCGATCCAGCTACCGCAGCACCCGCAGGTCGGGGTCTTGTGGACGGTCATGCGTGGCAGGGCGGCTGGAGTCGCGTCGGCTGTTTCCGGGACGACCTGTGCAGTGGGCGCGATGGTGGATTGCGCGGGTGTAGCCGCTTGGGTGCAGGCACCCAGGCCGGCGACCGCAAAAGCCGCCCACGCCAGTCGGTTCAATCTGCAGGTTTTCATTTCTGGTTCTCCGCTTAGCGCTTGGTCCGCGAAGACCAGTGGATGTGGGCGATCCGCCAACCGTCGGTGGTCTGCTTCAGCACCATGGTCTCGGTGCTCTGGACGGTCAGTGGCTTACCGTCTTTCTGGGCGTGCAGCTCGCTTTCGGTTCCGACCCATGCGAACTCACCAGCGGTGCGTGCACGCTGACGGAGCAGCTGGCGATGGGCGCCCTTGAGGAATGCCGCATCGCTGACTGCGTGATGACCCAGATATTCCTCGCGGCTGCGCTCGGCACCCCCGGACTCGAGGATGAGGACGTCGGCAGCGAGCAGGGCTTCGACCGTGGCCAGATCGCCGCTAGACAGGGCCCTGTTGAAACGCTCCGCTACGGCGACCGCGGCCTCTGCAGTGACTGGGACGTCGACGTCCGCAGATGCCGCGGCAGCGGGGTGATGTGCGTGCGGCTGTGTCGCCTGCGCCATTGCGGGGGACACGACGGCCAGTGCCAGTGCGAGGGTGAACGAGATTGCTGTTGCGTTCATTGCGTGGGCTCCAAGGAGATCAATGGGTGTGCGCATGGCCGTCATCGGCCACGGGCGTGTGTGGTGCAGGGTGCGACTCCACCTTGCCGTCGGGATGGCCGTGGCTCACCAACCCGACTTCCGTGTCGCTGGGTGTCGGGCCGTGGTGATCGTCGTCCACGCCCGGCGGGTGCGCATGCGGCATGGAGTTGTTGCCCGGCTCGAATAGGGCAGGGTGATCCTCGGCCTTTTCGTCGTCATGGTGGCCTTGCGTCTCGCCGCCGCCATGCGAATGACCATCACTGCTGGCCACCAACGCCTGGTAACCGGCCTTGTCCAGCGTGGGCAGCTTCTGCAGGAAGGCCGACATGTTCCAGATGAACTCATCGTCCATGCTGCCGCCCCACGCGGGCATGCCGCTGGCCTTGATGCCGTGCTTGATCACCCAGAACGCCTCAGCTGGAGCGACCGACTGTTTGCTTAGGTTCGGTGGCGCGGGGTACAGGCCCTTGCTCATCTCGGTGGCCGCCGCCTCTGGCGAAAGATGGCAGGTCACGCACATGGCGTTGTAGTTGCCCGCACCCTGGCGGATACGCTCAGGATCATCCAGGTTCGTGGGCACCTGAAGCTTGGCGGCGCGCACCTCAATGGAACGCTCGCGCGCCGTTTCAAGTAGCGCATACACCGGGCGACTATGCGGATCGTCGGCGGCCACGTTGTACACGCCCAGAGAGACCGTGGCAGTTGCCGCGACCGCAACCAATCCCACGCCGGCACCGAGCCATACCCACATCCTTTTGTTGGATTTCATTGTCAGTTCCCCTTAGAACCAGGTACGAAGGCCGATGACCAAGCGCGTGTCTTCAAAGGACTCGCCATGCTCGCGTCGCATGTCTGCGGTATTGCCAAACGCGCGCTCGTACACCACGCCGATGTAGGGAGCGAACTTTCGGGTGAACTCATAACGAAGTCGTAGCCCCGCCTCAGCGGTACTCAGACCCGAACCTATCCCGCGCAATGGATCGTTCTTGCCATAGGCGGTGACTTCCACCAGCGGCTGCAAGATCAGCCGGTTGGTTAGCAGCAATTCGTACTCGGCCTCGACATTGGCGGCAGTCTGGCCCCCTTCGCCGAGATAGGCTGTGGCGGACACTTCGAACTTCATCGGCGCCAAGCCCTGTACACCGATAGCGGCGAAGTTTTGAGATGCCCCAGGCTTGAAGTCATGACGCACACCGGCCACCACATCCCACCACGTGGAGATACTGCGGCCGTAGAGCACTTCCAGATCAGCCGACTCGGTCTGACCATCCGTGCGTTCGCCTTCACTGCGGAGCCAGACGCGATTGAGGTCCGTACCGATCCAAGCCTGGCCCTCCCAGCCCAGCCCGGTGCCCGGATCGGCATCCCAGGCTTCCAGGCGATTGAGCAGCACGTAGCTCTTGATCGAGTTGTCATGCACCGGATGCGCGTGTTCCGGCGCGATGGCCGCCTTGCGATCCGCGTCCGTCACCGCGGGTATCGGGGTGCGCGGCTGCGTTGGCACTGCAGGCCCGTGTCCCATCTGACTGTGGTCCATGCCCTGCATCGACTGTGTCTGCGCTTTGGGCGTTGCGGGCGTGCTCGGAGGCGCGCCGTGCCCCATCTTGGAATGGTCCATCCCCTGCATCGCAGGCGTGGCCGTACTAGAGGTGTCGGCTGCAGCGGGCTGTGCCATCTGACTGTGATCCATGCCCTGCATCGACTGCGCCTGTGCTGTGGGCGCCGCAGGTGTGCTCGCGGGCGAGACGTGCCCCATTTGCGAATGGTCCATGCCCTGCATGGCAGGCTCGGCTGCTTTAGCCTGCGGCGCGGCGTGGCCCATCGTCGCATGATCGATCGTCGCTTCGCTCGGCTTGGCCGGTGTTGCAGGCTTTTGGGCTGGCGCAGGTTTTGATGTCGGCGCCTGTTGTGCAGAGTGATCCTGAGTCTGGGTCTGCGCGCCCTGCTCCATCGGCATGGAGCCGTGCTGCATGGATTGGGCGCTGGCCGCATTGGCCAGGGCCAGCGAGATAGCCAGCGTCAGCGCAGTCAGGGTGGTATCGCGTCTATTGATGTTCATTCGTCGACCCTCACCGTGCGCATCATTCCGGCTTCCATGTGATAAAGCAGGTGGCAATGGAACGCCCAGCTGCCCAACGCATCGGCACGCACGCGATACGTGCGTCGGCTACCCGGCGGCATATCCACCGTGTGCTTGCGCACCATGAAGTTGCCGTTGTCGTCCTCCACGTCACTCCACATGCCGTGCAAATGGATGGGATGGGTCATCATCGTGTCGTTAACCAATACGATGCGCATACGCTCGCCGTAGTTCAGCCGCAGCGGCTTGACATCGGAGAACTTCTGACCGTTGAAGCCCCAGGAGAATTTCTCCATATGTCCGGTCAGATGCAGCTCGATCTCGCGACCGGGGTCGCGTCCGTCAGGGTCTTCAAAGGTGCTCTTGAGCATGGAATACGTCAGTACATGACGGCCGTTATCGCGCAGGCCATTACCCGGATCATCCAAGCGCGAACTCACGCTCATGGCCTGGTTGTCCAACAGGGGATTGTTGGTCTCGCTGGCAGGGTGTGATTGCATGCCCCCGTGCTGCATGCCTGCCATGGCACCATCGCCGGCGGCGGGCATCGCATGGCCTGCATGGGCCGAGGTCGCGTTACCGCTGGCAGGTGGGGTCATGCCAGGCATGCCCATGGCCGCACCACAGCCGCCTTCCATGCCCTTGCTGCCGCCAGACATATCCATCGATCCATGATCCATGCCCATGTCTGCCATCGTCAGCAGCGGCCGGGGATCCACAGACGGAACGGGCGCGCGTAATCCTTCGCGCACGGCGAGCGTGCCGCTGACGTAGCCGGTGCGACCGGAGTCTTGGGCAAAGATGGTGAATGCGTCCTGCCCGGAGGGCTCCACGATCACATCGAAGGTTTCTGCTACCGCGATGCGGAACTCGTCGACGGAAACCGGATGGACATACAAGCCATCTGCTGCCACCACGGTCATCTTTAGCCCCGGAATACGCACATCGAAGTACGTCATGGCAGAGCCATTGATGAAACGCAGGCGCACCTTCTCGCCACTGCGGAACAAACCGGTCCAGTTGCCCAGCGAGGTCGTGCCGTTCATCAGGTAGGTGTAGGTGTTGGCGTTGACGTCGGACAGATCCGTGGGCGTCATCCGCATCACGCCCCACATCTTGCGATCTTCCAACGTGGCCGACAGGCCGTTGCGCTTCACATCGCGCGCAAAATCGCCGACCGTGCGCTTGTAGTAATTGTCATGGCCCGGCATCTTCTTCAAACGATCGAACAGGGCCGTCGGGTCCAGGTCTGTCCAATCGCTCAGCATCACGACGTAGTCGCGATCGAAGCTGAAGGGCTCCGGCTCCAATGGGTCGATGATGATCGGGCCATAGAGCCCGGCTTGTTCCTGGAACCCCGAGTGGCTGTGGTACCAGTAGGTGCCGCCCTGATGCAGGGTGAACCGGTAGTGGTAGGTCTCACCACGTCCGATACCGTCAAAGCTCAGGCCCGGCACGCCGTCCATGTTGGCCGGCAAAATGATGCCGTGCCAATGGATGGAGGTGTCCGCGCCATGGAGGGAGTTAGCGGGCAATGCATTGGAGACACGCAGGTTGACCGTGGTGCCTTCCCGCCAACGCAGCAACGGCGCCGGAACGGACCCATTGACGGTGATCGCGGTGCGGGTCTTGCCGGTGAAGTTCATCGGCGTCTCGCCGATGGTTAGGTCAAACTCGGTGCCCGATAGTACGTTGGGTTGTCCCGGGCCCTTGAGCGCCCAACTGGCTTTGGGCCAGAAACCTAATCCTGCGACTGCGCCTCCCAAGGCCAAGCCCTGGACAAATCGCCGCCGCGAAGGTAGCAGCGGCGGTCCACCGTGTGGACCACGAAAATCATCATGCGACATGAAAATGCTCCAAGCGTCGTGTTGCCACCGGCGGGCGGTGGTACAGAGCGGGCGGCTGGCCTATAAATAGGCATGCAAGCCACACCAACGGCGCCATTGCGGCGCTTAGGGACGCTTAGCCGATCGGTGGTCGGATCAGATGAGGCAAGGCAGGTGCCGCATGCCCTAGGGGCAGCGGCATGACATCCAGGCCCAAGGCCAGTTGCACCGAAACATGCAGGCGCGCCGGAAGTGCGCTCGCGCACGCGTGTACGCAGGCGCACCGGCACGCAGAAGACTTGCAACAGTCGGGACCGGCATGGTCGCCATGCCCAGTGCCAGCCCTTTCAATCGAGGTGGCATCGGGATGATTCTCAGCACTGTGATGGGCGACGCAGTCTTCGTCGCCTTGCACCGCGGCAGCCACTTCGCTGGCCTGCGCTTCCATGGCCGGGTTCATACTGATCGACGCAAATGCCGACCACGCGCCGTTAAGCACGAGCATGACGATCAGGAGCAGTCGCAGTAGAAGTGAGGAGGCTGACACGGGCGACATTGTAAATCACTTTAGACAAGGCGCGTGTGTATCGGTCGTGAACAAAATCTCAAGTAGGCCTGAGATGCCGCCACTTGTCAGTCGCACTAGTCACGGCCACTGCAGCTCCCTCCAGGAGCGCCCAATGGGCGGGTTGAGGCGAAGGGTTGCCCATAGGGCTAGCGCTTGTTCGGTTTACTTCTCGGGTGTGGCCTCGATCAGCTTCACCAACTCCCGCTTCTGCTGCTTGCTTAGCGAGCCCCAGCGCAGGAGCAACTTGGCCAGCAGATCATCGTCGGTGTAAAGGAAGGCGGCGGGGATCCCCAACGCTTGGGCCAACCGCTCAGCAGTCTCCAGCTTGGGCTCGTGCTTGCCACGTTCGTACTGGTTGACTCGGGGGCTGGCCACGTAAGGATCCAGACCGGCCCGGATGCCCAACTCCTTCTGCGACAAACCCGTGTGCAGGCGGGCTTGTTGGAGGCGTCGAGCGAAGGTCGGTGTTGAGTCGACGGACAAAGTCACGCGCACCCCCCATGGAAACCCCATAAGGATGGCGGATGTGGGGTTAAGCCGAGATACGTGCAAAAATGCCCCCAGAATTTTTTTTTCTTCCGTGAAATCATTTGGTTGCCGGATTTTTGTTGGTACCTGAACTGTCGGCGCGATCGGGCCGCAACTGCGCCAGCAACTGCTCCAAGGTGTCCTGGCGCACACCGGCACGCAACGCTTCGGCCTCGGCTTGTTCACGCCGTTCTCGCTCCTTGGCCAAGTCGGCGTGAGCATTGGCCAGCTTGACCCGTGCGCTCTCCAACGCTTGGGCGTCCTGGGTCCAGCGTGCCAGCAAGGCCTGGTACTCCGCAGCCGTAAGCCGCAGCGCGTCCAGCTCCTTCCGCTGGTCGTCCGCAGCTTGCCGCACCTGCGCCAGTTCCCTCTCTAGGCGGCTGTGGCGTTCCAGCCACTGCCCGTTGTCGCGGTTGAGCTGAACCAGTTCGTGGTTCTTGGCGGTCAGCGCCTCGTTGGCCTGGCGCAGCGCGACCTGCAGTTCCTGCACCTGGTGCTCGTGGCGGCGCTGTTCCTGTTCGCGTTGGTCCTTGACCGAGGTGCGGTAGTGCTCCAACGCCTCGCGAGCATGCTGGTGCTTCTGCTCCAGCGACTGGGCATGCGCCTCGTGCTCCGCCAGCCGCGCGGTCAGTCCCGCGATCCGTTCGCCGAGCTGCGCGACCTCGGTGACCCGTTCGGCCAAGGCCTGCTGGGCTGCGGCGTGGGTCGTCTTTTCTTCGCGTAAGGCAGTTTCAATGCGCTGAAGCTGCGCGCTCAGCGTGGACGCCTCCTGCTGGGTGCGTTCCAGCGCCTCGCTACGCTCCTGCAAGTGCGCTTCGAAGCGCTGCCGGGCCTCGGCGATTACAGCCTCGGCCTCCTCGTGTAGGCGACCGGCAAGCCGACCGACCAGGTCCTGTAGCGCGTCGCTGACCGCGACCTTGGCGCCAAGGCCTTGCCCTTCATCTTCTTCCAGCTCCTTCAGGTAGCGGTGAATGGTTGTCTTGGAGCCGGTGTTGCCCAGCGCCACCCGCACCGCGTCCACCGACGGGTGTTTGCCCTGTGCCCGCAGCGCATCGCGGGCCTTCTGGATGTCGCTCTTGTACAAGCCGCCGCGTGCCATCGCACTCTCCGACTATTTCGTAATGTATTACATACCACGTAATTACATACCAATCAAGTTACACTACTCGCCGAGTACGGGTCGTATCTAAAGGCGGGATAATATTGAATTATCCCGCGTAAGGCGGATTCTGACCCTTCCCGGCGTCCCAAGCAGTACGAAACCGCCCAGGGCCGGCGATCGCTGGGTAGTATGGCCCAGAGCGGAAAGGAGGCCAGCCAGGGTGCAGGCAGGCTCCGCCACCGAGCCCGTTGGCCATCAAAGGACTGTGCATGCCGATCGAACGTATCGTCATCGACAACTTCAAGTCGTTTCGCCATCTGGACCTGCCCCTCAATGCCCACATGAACCTGGTCGTGGGCGACAACGAGGTCGGTAAATCCACCCTGCTGGAGGCCATCCACGCGGTGGTCACCGGCCAGCTGCATGGGCGCAATCTTGCCTACGAGCTCACGCCCTACCTGTTCCACCAGCCCACGGTGCAGGAGTACTTGGGAGCGCTTGCCACGGGCACGCCGGCCTCGCCGCCACGGATCTCCATCGAAGCCTATCTGGGCGCCGACGCCGCGCTGGCGTCGTTACGCGGCACCAACAACTCCCTGCGTCTGGATACCGCCGGCATCCGGCTGCTGGTCGAGCTCAACGACGACTACCGCGAGGAGTTCAACGCCTACCTGCAGCAGCACCAGGGCGCGGTCAGCCTGCCGGTGGAGTACTACACGGTGCGCTGGTACTCCTTTGCCAACAATGGCGTTACCGCCCGCAGTATTCCGTTCGACTCGACCATCATCGACACGCACGGCATCAAGACCTTGTCCGGTGCCGATCGCTATATCGCCGGCATCATCGAGCAGGCACTGACGCCTGCGCAACGCGTCTCGCTGTCGCTGAGCTTCCGCCGCATGCGGCAGAGTTTTTCCGAAGAAGCCGATGTGGCGGCCATCAATGCCTATCTCACCGAGCATACCGGGGACATCAGCCACCGGGCGCTCACGGTGGGGGTGGACACATCGCCGCGCTCAACGTGGGAAACCAGCTTGTCACCGTACCTGGATGAGCTCCCCTTCACCCAGGCCGGCAAAGGTGAACAGAGCGCGGTGAAGATGAAGCTGGCCATGCACGCGGCCGGGGCCGCCCACGTGCTGCTGATTGAGGAGCCAGAGAACCATCTGTCCTTCTCCAGCATGACCCAGCTGATCGACAGGATTGCGGCCCTCTCAACCGCCCAGCAGGTAATCATCGCCACCCATAGCAGCTTCGTGTTGAACAAGCTGGGCGTGGACAACGTGATCCTGTTCAGCGCGCAGGGCCAGATGAAGCTGGACCAGCTGCCGAGCGATACCCATGACTATTTCATGAAGCTGCCGGGCCACGACACGCTGCGATTGATCCTGGCCAAGCAGGCGATCCTGGTGGAAGGCCCTTCCGACGAGCTGATCGTGCAGCGCGCCTACAGCGACCACCATGGCGTGGCGCCGATGGCTCGCGGCGTAGACATCATTTCGGTCAAGTCGCTGGCATTCAAGCGCTTCTTGCAGATTGCAGATCGGCTGAAAATCCAGGCCAAGGTGATCACCGACAATGATGGCGATATCGCCGTTGTGCAGGAGCGCTATGCCGAACACATCAACGCGATCTATTACGATTCCGACGAAAGCGCCCCATCGCTGGAAGAGCAGCTGATCAAAGCCAACTCGCTGGCCGAACTCAATACCGTGCTGGGCAAGACGTTTGCCGATGAGGTGGCGCTGCTCAAGTACATGAAGGGCCATAAGACCGATACGGCCCTGGCGATCTTCAACAGCCCGCACTCGATCAGGTTCCCGGACTATGTCCAGCGCGCCATCACCTAACCGGGTCCTGCTTTCGGCGGCCGGCTCGGGCAAGACCACCTTGCTGGTCCGGCAGGCCCTGGAGCGGCCTGGGCGTCGCATCGCGATTGTCACCTACACGCTGGAGAATCTAGAAGAGATCCGGCGCTCGTTTGAGGTCCACGCCGGTGCGGTCCCCGTGCATGTCACTTTGCACAGCTGGTATGGCTTCCTGCTGTGCCAGTGCATCCGCCCGTACCAGGCAGCGCTTTGCCCTGAGCCTCGCATCGAGACCATCCTGTTCGTAGAAGGTGTCACCAATAACAGGGCCCCACGCACCCAGGTGGCGCGCCACTACTTGGCAGGCAACCGGATGTATTCGGACCGGGCGGCCGATTTCGCTGTGCGCTGCGATGAGCTCACCCAAGGTCAGGTCATGGCACGCCTGGCGGCCATGTACGACGAGCTCTACATCGACGAAGTTCAGGACCTCGCCGGCTTTGATCTGGATCTGGTCGAGCGGCTGTTGAAGAGCGGCATTGCCATCACGTTGGTGGGTGATACGCGGCAGGCGACGTATGCCACCAACTATGCTCAAAGGCACAGCCAGTATCGTGGACCCAATCTGGCAGCGCTGTTTCAGATTTGGGAGGCGGACGGCTTATGCCAGCTGGATCACCGCCTCATCAGCCTTCGCTGCGTCCAGGCCCTGTGCGATATGGCGGACACGCTCTATCCGCAGATGCCGCGAACCCAATCAGGCAATGGCGAGGTCACCGGGCACGATGGCATCTACCTCGTCGCTCCAGCGGATGTTGAAGCGTACATGCAGGAGTTTGCGCCCACCGTGCTCCGGCATGACCGGCGGCAAGCGTGCGACGGACTACCGGCCGTGAACTTTGGGCAGTGCAAGGGCCGCACCTACAGCCGGGTCCTCATCTTTCCGAACGGCCCGCTGACACAGTACCTGCGCACGGCAGATGCAGCGCGTATCACCGCCCCACCAAAGTACTACGTGGCCTTCACCCGGGCGCGGCAAAGCGTGGCCTTTGTGTATGCCGGCGCGTGCGCGTTGCCGGGTTATCAGCTCTATGCGCCCGCCAACGCAGACGCATAGAGCCACGGGCGATCACATTTTCTTCAAGGGCGCCGCTGTGGGCTGTGGTGGCACCGGACCCGGGTCGTTGAAGCACAGCATGACCTGATCGATGTCAAATTGATCGGCCAGCACGCGGGCGATCACCGCATGCACCAGGTCCAGGTCGACCGAGGGCGCAGCGACGGTGATGGTGGCCGCGATCGCACGACCGCGCTCTTTGGCGGGGACTAGGCGCAGGTCATCCACCGCTTTCACGCCGGGGTCGGTAAACATCGCCGTACGCACTTGTTCCAGCTCGGCTTCATTCATGTTGGCGGTGACTCCAGGGAATGTGATTGTCAGGCGGGATAGGTCTGAATCTTGCAATCAAAAAACACCGGCCTTGCCAGCAAGGTTGGTAGGCGGGGGACAGGCTCCGGCCGATGACGACTGTCGCCAGCGACCGCTGCAACCCTGAGCGCGCATCTTTGAGGCTCCGGTGGGCTTCGGGCGCATTGAAACCAGAAGTCGCCACCACGGACCTACCTCGGGGTATTGCTTCCGGCCGGTAGAAGACCTCCACAAACGTGATCTCGATGCGCCACCTCTCACAGAGCGAGACTGACGACGGGTGGTCCCATCCGCCCTTGCGTCATATTTGTCGCGCTCGCAGTTGTCAAGAATTAGCCTCCATGATTTGGATTGGTTGATCGGATCCTATTTCCTGCGAGGCTTGGACCGAAGCCCCGGTGGTCTGCGTTGCTTAATAGGTTGCTTCAATCTCCACCGGCTCCATTCACTAGTAGATCCTTCAGCTATGAAGGTGACCAGAACCCACTTCAGTAAGGGAGAGAACCCCACCTCAGCATCACGAAGCAGGTTGGCCCAATACCTTCCGACTAGGAAGGAGAATAGACTCATGGCAGTGACAGACGATGCGAACCACGGCCAACTGATGTCACTGACGTTCGCTTGGATGCCTTTCTTGTACATGTAAACTGCAAACACCAGAGCAGCGCACTGCATCGAGATCACAACCGCGGTCGGCGTCGCCCGGGCTCTGTGGAGGGCGGCGGCGAAGAGAGTCTCCGCAAACGAGAAGCCGATCAGCAATAGAGCTGCACTCAGCATCGCTGGACCGAACTCCGCAATTCCGGCGAGTGACAGCACGATTGGAAGGAATGCAAAGGGGAGTGGCTCCAAGCAGAGGGTTGGATAGAATTTCACGAACAGTGGCCATCTCTTTACCGCGACCAGAATGATGTCTTGCATCATCGCAACTACCAATGCAGCAGCCGCACTCGTTAGCGCAATCGACACCGGTATCCAAAACATCATCTCTTCTGATGCCGGCGCGAAGGGCACCATGGCCGCTGCGCCCCAAATCGCTGCGGCCAAGAACGCGCCAATTGGGAGTGCGGCTGGCTTCCACATGGTCATACTCTGATCAGAATACGTGGCCAAATAGTCAGGCGCTCAAGGTCTGCACTGACGGCTCTGCAGCCATGTCTACGCCTCACCGTCATAGGGCCTCCCTTCCCCGGGGGGGGGCATAGGCCTTGATGGCGGTATCAGTCGATACCCAACCCGCGGCAGCGTCTGGATCATCTTTTCCTCAAACGGACCATCAATGCTTCGCCGCAGGCTGGACATCTGTGATCGCAGAAGATCCCCGTCGGGCAGGTCGTCACCCCAGAGAGTGTGCTCAAGCTGCCGCCTGGTCACAGCGGCAGGACTTGCCCGCATCAGCGCTTCAAGGAGCTTCCTGCAAGCTGGGTACAGATGCAGTCGTTTTCCAGCCCGTGTGGCCTCCAACGTACTCAGGTCCAACGTGAGCTCTCCGATCAGCAGCCGCCTCCTTGTTACGCGTCCCTCCGTACGGGAAACCAACGCCTCTAGGCGAACTTCGAGCTCCGGGAGCTCAAAAGGCTTGGTCACATAGTCATCTGCACCGGAGCGGAAAGCGATGATTTTGTCCGAGAGCGCAACCTTTGCAGCCAACATCACAACAGGAACTGAAACACCGTGATTCAACCGCAGCCTTCTCAGAACCTCCGGGCCTTCCATGCGAGGAAGCATCCAATCAAGAATGACTGCGTCGTAACCATTGGACGCCGCAAAGTGAAGGCCGGCGATGCCGTCCCCGATGGTATCAAGCTGATGCCCTCGGGCCTCGAAGTAGGCCAGAATCTTCAAAGCGACTTCTCGATCGCGCTCAATCACTAGAATTCGCATGTCACGACTGACGGAAGCCAAGGAGCCTCAGCGCATTGAATACAACCAACAAGGTTGAACCTTCATGCACTGCCACAGCCGGTCCAATGCCAAGACCTAGGATGGTCGCAGGAACCAACAACGCTACGACGCCCAGGCTCACATACACGTTCTGACGGATCACCCGTTTCGTGCGTCGACTAAGCGCTACAGAGAATGCAACCTGTCTCAAATCCTCAGACATAAGCGCGACGTCGGCAGTCTCCAGCGCTACGTCCGAAGAGGCGGCACCCATTGCAATTCCGACGCTGGCACTAGCCATTGCGGGTGCGTCATTCACACCGTCGCCGACCATTGCCACTCGCTCCGTCTCCTTCAACTGACGTATTGCCTTCACCTTGTCGTCAGGCATGAGATTTCCCCATGCCTCGTTTAGACCCACGTCCGTTGCCACGGCTTGAGCTACAGTCTGGTGGTCGCCAGAGATCATGATCATTCGTTGGATGCCCAAGCGCCTTAGCTTGTCCAGGGCTTCACGCGCCTCTGGCCGGGGCGTATCCATAAGGCCGATGACACCTAGGTCGCGATCACCTAGGCGAACGGCCATCGTGGTTCTGCCGGCGTTACGGAGCTCCTCAATGGCAGACTCCGCACCCGCGGATAGAGCGCCAATGCCGTCGTTACCGAACATTTCTGCCTTTCCTATCCACACGTCAATGCCGTTCACCTTCGCCTGAACGCCTCTTCCAGCGAAGTTAGCGAGGTCTGTCGCTACCATGACCGGTCCATCGCCCAGGCGAGTATTACCATCTCGAACGATAGCTGCGGCCAAAGGGTGGTCACTTAAAGCCTCGACGGCGACGGCAACGTGAAGCAGTTCCTGCTCTGTCGTTCCCTGCATCACTTTGATGTCGGTAATTCGCGGCTTGCCTTCAGTGAGCGTTCCAGTCTTGTCGAACGCGATGGCACGGACCATGCCCAGCTCCTCCAGTGGTGCGCCACCCTTGATGAGTACGCCACCTCGCGCAGCTCGCGCAATTCCCGCTAGAACCGCGCTTGGAGTCGCGATTGCCAGTGCGCAAGGGCTTGCCGCTACAAGTACCGCCATCGCTCGATAGAAGCTGTCGCGGAATGGCTCATCGATCACGATCCATGAGAAAAGTAACAGCACGGCCAAGATCAGAACAGCGGGAACGAATACCCTCTCAAACTTGTCTGTGAAGCGCTGCGTTGGCGATTTCCTGGTTTCGGCTTCGCTCACCATCTTGACGACGCGGGCCAGTGCCGATTCGCCTGATCGACGCGTGACTTCAACCTCCAGGGCGCCGGAGCCATTGATAGTGCCGGCGAAAACACGTGACTCCATTACCACCGAATCAGGTCGATCCCGTGCTAGAGCAGCGTCATTGACTGCCAGCTTATCAACCGGGATGCTTTCCCCGGTGACAGGGGCTTGGTCAACGCTGCTAGCCCCTTTGATAACGAATCCGTCCGCCGGCATCCGGTCATTGGGACGTACGACCACCACATCTCCAGGTATCAACGATTCAACCTGGACTTCCACGACCTGCCCATTCCTCAGCACCCTGGCAGTTTCTGGGGCAAGCTTGGCGAGAGCTTCTATCGCACGTTTAGCCCGGCCCATCGCGTAGTGTTCAAGGGCGTGACCGAGACTGAAGAGGAACAGAAGCAAGGCGCCTTCGGCCCATGCGCCGAGCGCGGCTGCGCCTGCCGCTGCAACCAGCATCAGCGTATCGATCTCAAAGCGCTTCAGCTTGATGTTCCCGATCGCCTCGCCAAGCGTGAACCAGCCGCCAAAGACGTAGGCTGCTACGTAAAACGCTGTGGGGATCCAGGGCGTTTGGGTCAACCCAAGCTTTTCAATCGCAAATCCCACGATCAGGAGCAGGCCGCAAGCAAGTGAGAAGATCAGCTCACTATTGCCACCTAGCGTGCCCCCGTGGGAATGACCGGGGTCCTGTCGGTCCTTGTGATCGTGTCCTTCGTGCTGATCCTTCAAATCTCCCCTCGGACTCGGTGGCTCTTGCGCTACACCCAGCGCCTCAAGCTTCGCTCTCAGCTCCGCCTCGCCTGTCTTGGCTCTCTCGTACTCGATGCTTATGCCACCAGCTGGGCTGGTGGTGGCTTCAATGACGCCTGGTACGGCCTGCACTTGCGCCGCAATTGTCCTTGCCTTTCGTGCGTGAACGGCCGAACCAAGCTCCAAGAAAAGGTGGCCATACCGATCACCCAACTCAATGCCCACGGATGCCGCCACCTCTCGCACTCGCTGAAGCGAGACGATCTCGGGGTCGTAATGAATGCAGAGCGTTCCGAGAGCTTCGTCGCTACCCTCGCGAATGTGCACGCGCGATACTCCCTCCATGTCCTGAAGACCAGCGACCAGCCTCTGGACGCAGCTGTCGTCCCGAGAGACACCTGGGAGTATTACTGGCAGTTCGAGTTCTGTGGTCAGGTTCATTTGTTCCCTCCAACGTCATAAAAATGGAACGGGAAGTCCGGCAGGCAGATGCTCTGCCGGGCCCAAACACTCCATCATTCAGTGGACAGTTTCCGGTTGCCCTTTCGGGCCTGCCTTGGCCAAGCGTCCCGCAAATGTCGGCAGCACAAGAAGTGTTAGCACTGTTGCGGTCAACAGGCCGCCAATGACCACCGTGGCGAGAGGCTTCTGCACCTCAGCACCAGATCCACTCGCAATAGCCATTGGAATGAAGCCGACGATCGCCACCAGCGCCGTGGTCACCACAGCTCGAATTCGGCTGCCGGCACCGTTCATTGCAGCGATCAATGGACTGTCACCGGCATCAAGCCTCTCTCTGATGGCTTGCATGAGCACCAATCCGTTCAGCGTCGCAACACCCGATACCGCGATGAATCCGACAGCGGCAGATACCGAGAACGGCATACCACGCACCAGCAATGCGAGAATTCCGCCAACCAGGGCAAGCGGGACGCAGGTGAACACCAGACCCGCCTCCTTCGCACTGCCCAATGCCATGAACAGAAGACTTCCGATTAGCAGGAAGACAATCGGCACAACTGTCATGAGTCGCCTTTCCGCCCGCTGCAAGTTCTCGAACTGACCGCCCCACGTCATGTGGGCGCCTGGTGGAAGCTTCACGTCCTTCACCGCAGCTTGGGCCTCTCCGACAAACCCGCCCAAGTCACGACCGCGAACATTAGCCTGCACCACGACACGACGGCTCCCGTTGTTTCGACTGATCTGGTTCGGCCCCTCGCTGATCTCAATGCGTGCGACAGAGGAGAGCGGCACGATGCCCCCAGTTGGGGTTGCAATCGGCAGCGATGCGAGCTGATCGGGGTCATTGCGTGCATCGTCGCCGAGGCGCACCACAACATCGAACCGGCGGTCGCCCTCGAAGATCTTGCCTGCCGCAGCGCCGCCAATACCGGTTGAAAGTGCGTCGCTCACGTCCGCCGCCGTGAGGCCATACTGCGCAGCTGCAAGATGATCGATTGCCACATTGAGCGTGGGCAGGCCGGAAATCTGTTCAACACGGACATCCGCTGCGCCCTGAGTATTTCTCAGCTTCAGCGCGACCTGGTCAGCAACAGCTTGCAGTTGCTCGAAGTTATCGCCGTAAATCATGACGGCTAGGTCCGTACGTACACCTGAGATCAGCTCATTGAAGCGCAGCTCGATGGGCTGGCTGAATTCAAAGCTGTTGCCTATCTGCGAGGCGGCGATCGTCTCAAACCTTGCAATCAGATCCTCCTTGCTCAGGGAAGAGTCTGGCCACTCCTTTCTCGGCTTAAGTACGATCACACTGTCGGAGATGTTGGTCGGCATGGGGTCGATAGCTGCTTCAGCAGTACCGGTCCTCGAGAAGACCGTCACAACCTCTGGTTCAGCAGCAATGGCCTTCTCCAGCGCCAACTGCATAGCCAACGATTGCTCAAGCGACGTAGATGGCACACGCAACGCCTGCATAGCGAGGTTTCCCTCATCAAGCGTTGGCATGAATTCTCGACCCAGCATCGTAAAGCCGACCACGCCCATTGCGAGCATCACGAGGGCGCCAGCGAACACTGCCTTGGGCCTACGAATCGCCGCTTGGATCACCGGTTCGATGCGGCCGCGCAGGACGCGGATGATGGCTGTCTCATGTTCTTCGTCCTGGTCGCCCTCGTGTCCTTCCTTCTTCGCGTGGAGCTTGGGCTCCCTGACCAGCAGGGCAGCCATCGCCGGTACGAAGGTAAAGGAGAAGATGAATGCGCCAACGAGGGCGAGCATGAAGGTGGCGGCCATCGGGTGGAACGTCTTGCCTTCCACACCTTCCAAGGTAAGGATCGGTGCGAACACCAACAGGATGATCACCTGACCGAAGGCTGCAGGACGCGCCATCTTCCTCGCCGAGTCGGCGGCTACACGCAGTCGCTCCATGGCATTGAGGGGTCGGCCAAGTTCGGCACGCCGCTTGCCAAGCATCAGCAGGGTGGACTCGATCACAATTACCGCGCCATCTACAAGGATTCCGAAGTCCAGCGCACCCAAGCTCATCAGGTTGCCGCTGATACCGAACTTGTTCATGCCGATAACAGCGAACAGGAACGACAGCGGAATGACCAATGCGGTGATGGCTGCCGCACGCAGGTTGCCCAGGAGCAGGAACAGCACAACTACGACCAGCAGGGCACCTTCGGTCAGGTTCTTGGCGACAGTCTTGACAGTGGAGTTAACCAGCACACTACGGTCCAGCACTGGCTCTGCGAAGATATCGGCGGGCAGAGATTCATTGACCTGTGCCAGGCGCTCAGCTGCAGCTTGAGCGACGGTGCGGCTGTTGCCGCCGGCGATCATCAGTGCCGTGCCCAGTACCGCCTCATGACCATTTCGGCTAGCTGCACCAAGCCGTGGGGCGCGCCCCATACCGACCTCGGCAACATCGGCCACCCGGATGACCACACCGTCCTTGGTGGCCACCGGCGACTGAGCCAAGTCGTCGGTCGTCAGGGCAAGGCCGTCTGCCCTAACGACCAGGCCTTCGCCCGCACGCTGGACGAAACCCGCGCCAGCCTGGACGTTGGAGCGTTCCAGTGCTTGGACCAGATCGGCCAGACCCAAGTTGTATGCCGCCAGTCGAGCGCTGTCGGGGTAGATGCCGTATTCCTTGACGTACCCACCCACCGTATCAACACCGGCCAGGCCGGGGCTGGAGCGCATCTGTGGTGCGATGATCCAGTCCTGGACAGTACGCAGGTACGTTGCGCGCTCCTGGGCGGTTCCAAGACGATCGCCCTCTGGTGTCAGGTAGACCTCACCCTCTTGCCAGCCAGCCTGGCCGGGCTTGGCCAGCTTCTTGGGGTCGAATGGCTTGAAGTCCACCGTCCACATGAGAACCTCGCCCAGCCCGGTTGTAACCGGGGAGAGCATGGGGGACACGCCCTCGGGCAGATCTCCGGCAGCCTCCCGCATCCGCTCTGCCACCTGCTGGCGGGCGAAATAGATGTCGGTCTGATCAGTGAAGATCGCGGTGACCTGAGAGAAGCCATTGCGTGATAGGGAGCGAGTGGTGTTCAGACCTGGGATGCCGGCCAAGGCCGTCTCCAGAGGATAGGTGACCTGGCGTTCAATCTGCTCCGGAGTAAGGGCAGGTGCGATGGTATTGATCTGAACCTGGCGGTTGGTGATATCTGGTACAGCATCGACTGGCAGCTTGCTCAGTTGGAACAAGCCAAAGCAGGCAATCGAAGCAGCCAGAAACACCACGAGCCAACGGAACTTGACCGCTGCTTCAATGATGATCTTGAACATGGTGTATGAGTTCCCTTAGTGGCCGTGCTCGGCTTCGCCCTTGGCCAGTTCGGCTTTGAGCAGGAAGGCATTGGCGCCTACGAGGCGCTCACTACCTGTCAGGCCGTTAAGGATTTCGATTCGATTACCTGCACGACGACCAGCGAGTACCGGCGTAGCCTGGAAACCACCCTGGACGGCAACGAAGACAACACTTCTGCCATCAACGCTTTGGACCGCATCCGCCGGCACACTCATACCTTCAGCGGCACTATCGGCGATGATGACGGCCGAAACGGGGGAGCCGGCCGGTGGCAACTTCTCCGAAATTGGTTTGGCGCGAATGGTCGCGGTGCCTCCCTGCTGCATCACATTCGCAGCGGCGGCAATCACCTCAGCTTCGAAGCTTCCGCCCGGGCCAGTCACTTCCAGCTTCATTCCGGGCACCGCGAGAGTGGCCAGTGCTGGCGGTGCAGTGAATACGAGTTCATTCATGTCCGGATTGGAAACCTCCGCAACAAGCGTTCCAGCTGAGACGACACCACCGGGCGTCACTTGGACGTTGCCAACCACGCCAGCGACAGGACTGGAGATTGTCACCCGGCCGGAACTGTCCGGAGATCCACTGGCCGCTACCTGTGCACGTGCAGCACTAGCGGCGGCATCAGCGGCCAAAGAGCGCGCGCGCGAGGCCTCCAGCTCCTGGCGAGCCACTACGCCCTGCTCGACAAGAGACTTGTCGCGGCCGTAGGCCAGGCGAATGGCTTCGGCCTCCGCCGCAGCGGCAGTGGCGGCGGCTTTGAAGGTCGCAGCTTCTCCACTGACAATGATCACCAGGGGCTGGTTGCTCTTGACGGCTGTACCCGGCGCAACAAGCACGCGCTCAACGCGGCCGGTGACCGTTGAGGCGATGGCAGCACGCCCCCCGATGGCCGGCTCGACGCGACCTGCAAGGCGGGTCGATGCGCCACCGCCGCGGCCGACAGCCACCACGCCGATGCCAGATGCCTTGATCTGGTCAGGCGTCAGCTTGACTACACCTTCCTCGGACTCCTCTTCGCCATGTTCGCCATCACCATCACCTTCACTGTGCGCCTCGGCGGAGCCCGGCTTTGCGTCAGCTGCGTGATCGTCGTGACCATCATCCTTTCCAGCCGGCTTTTCTGCCTCCGTACCGGTGGATTTGGCATCCTCCTGCGCCCCGCCACTGCATGAGGTCAGCGCGCCGGTCATCATCAAGGTAGCCAGCAGCGTCGCTCCGATGAGCGTCTTGTTTCCGTACTTGTTCATTTTGCCTCCACAAACGGTGCGCGCCCTTCAAGGCGGGCGAGGTCGATTTCTGCTGCCACCCGGCTAAGACGGGCATCCACAGCACTGCCACGCGCAGCGATCAGGGTTGATCGCGTGCTGCGCAGCTCCAATTGCGATATACGACCTGCCTCAAATCCGATGCGGGCCAGCCGATAGGCTTCATCTGCGGCCTGTACGCTTTCATCCGCTGCTCGTGCGCGGCTGTTGGATGCCTTGAGACTCGCTACCGCTCCCAAACGGGCCGCCTCACTGTCACGCCTCTGAGCCTCCAGAACCGCTTCGGCAGCACGTTGTTCCGCATAGGCCGCCTGGATCGCACCGCGGTTACGATCGAATAGGGGGATCGAAAGGCTGATGCCCACGTTGTAAGCTTGGTCGCCCGCTTGGCGGAAGCGCGTCTGAGCCACGGATGCACTCAGTTGTGGCAACGCACGCTTGCGCTCAACATCGATAAGGCGGCCGGAGGCGTCCGCTTCGGCTTGGGCGATACGAACGGCAAGCGGGGCGGCCTCATTGTCAATTGGGTGAGAGGGCACTCGGTCAAGCAGGCTTTCGCCGATGTCGGTCAGCGGGCTGTCCACTAAGGACACCCCGGCTAGGCGAGCAAGCGCCGCATCCCGGTAGGCCTCGGCCTCATCTAGGCTGGCCTTTGCATTGGCGACCTCGCTCCGTGCCTGCACACCGCGCAGGTTGGGCTCACGTCCCTCGCTGACCATCGCAGCTACCGCCTTGGCGTCCTGTTCAATCAAGGCCAATGCCTCGCTGGCCAACTCATATCGGCGCAGCGCAGCCTCTGCTTCGGCGTATGTCGCAGCCAGGCGACCCGCTGCGTCACTGCGCATCAGATCACCCCGCAAGCCTGCAGCCCCAGCCTCCGCACGCGCGGCGCGCACTCGGGCCCCTCGTTGACCCCAAATCTCCAGCGGCTGGGAGAGGGTGACAATGCTGTCAGCGTTTGAGAAACCTTTGTAGGGACCAGTGCCGTAGGCGTTCTCCGCTTCGATGGAGACCGTCGGATTGGGCAGTGCCCGAGCCTGTTGTACCCGCGCCTCGGCTGCCTCAGCCAGCGCGACGCCTTGGACCGTCGCAGGCATCTGGTTCAAGCGAGAAAGCAACGATTCGTAAGATGGTGCAGTTTGAGCAGCTACATGCCCGGTTGGCACCAACGCCAGCAGAACAGCGACAGCCAACCCGGTCGCTGAAAGCGACCGACCCGTCAAAATCGACATAAAAACTCCCGTAAATTATCTGAGCGAACTACCCGCAAATGCGGGGCAGAGCCAGATCAGATACGGGGGGGGCGCATGGGTCCGTCGAGTCGGAGGGCGTAGACGTCCCCGTGCTCGGTACTGTGCAGCGAAATCCGGCCATCGGCGAACAGATCGTCGTGACCGGCAGCTGGGAGGCTTGCCGTTGAATGGTGGCAATGCCCATGGCCACAGGCATCGGCACTGGACGAATCCTTGCTCTTGCTCGACTCGGAGTCTGAATCACTTTGCAAGGCGTGCACATCGCCCACGCTGACCGTCGCTTCTTGCGCGCACGCCAATGCCTCGGCCACAGGCACGACCACGAACGCCGCCAAAAGCAGCAGCATCAGGTATATACGAATAGCAGGCAGAGAGCGACGCATTGGGAAAGGTTAGCAACCTCTTTTGGACGGATACAATTACATAAAAACACTACGGTGGCTGTGCTTGAACGCACCCTAGCCCCGTTCAGGTCGGGACCCAGGGAATCAACCCACAAGGATAACGGCCCATGTGAGGGCGACATTGCAAAGAGCCACGAACACCGCAGCCGACCCCATGTCCTTCGCACGACCAGCCAGCTCATGGATTTCTGGGCCATACCGTTCGATCACTGCCTCGATAGCGGAGTTCAGCAGCTCGAATGCCAAAACGAACAGTACGCTCCCCATGAGAAGCACTCGCTCTACCCCTGAGTTGCCGAAAAAGATAGCTGTAGGTAATGCCACCGCGGCCATAACAACTTCCAACCGAAACGACGATTCATGCAGCCAAGCTGATCTCAGCCCCTGGAGAGACCAGCGAAGCGCCTCAAAGACGCGCGCAATGCTCCGCGGACGATGACCGTACATATCTGCCACTTCGATGTTTCCTTCTTTTGGGCCCAAGAGACGCTCACGGGTCTTCCAACAGCGATACTCGCCGTGGTCGGCTATAGGCTGTGACCGGCGTTGCTGGTACAGCCTGAGAACAGATTTAGGCTCTCGTCTAGCACCGTCGTCCTAACCTGCATCAGGCCAAGCACAGAATGGAAGAGGTTGTCGTGGCTGGACGGCTGCTTTGATCGGTCCCGGACACATTGAAGGTCCAGGTTGTTGCTGCTCTTCATACCATCAGACATCCACATCACCATCGGCACCTTGATCTGAGTATCAGGGGCGATAGCGTAGGGGAGCCCGTGAAGATAGACGTTCGCCTCCCCTAATGACTCGCCGTGGTCGGAGACATAGATCAGCCCGGTATCGTGACTCTTGTCCTGTTCAAGCATGCGAATTGTCTTTGCAAGGAAGTCATCTGTCGCAAGGACCGCGTTGTCATACGCATTGACGATTTCACCGCGTGTGCACTTGCCCAAGTCTGCGTTTCGGCAGTCGGGAGTAAATTTCGTCAGATCTTCCGGGTATCGCTTGAAGTAGCTGGGTCCGTGGTTCCCCAGCTGATGTAGAACGACAACGACATCACCAGGGTTGTCCTCGATCGAGTCATGCAGACCTTGCAGCATAATCTCGTCACGGCATGCTTGGTCGTCGCACAGAACATCCTTGACCGGCACGCGATAGGATTCAAATGCCAGATCAGAGCAGACGCCCTTGCATCCAGTCTGGTTGTCACGCCATAGGGTCCTGACCCCGGCACGCTCCAAAACATGCAGAAGCGACTCCGAACCTTTGATCTTGTCTCGATCGTAGTCTCGCCTCCCGTACGCAGAGAACATACAGGGCACCGACACTTCGGTGTTTGACCCGCAGGCGGTCACGTCTGAGAAATTGACGACGTCCAACGCTGCCAACTGTGGCGTTGTCTGTCTGCCGTATCCATTCAAACCCCAGTTCTGCGCACGAACCGTCTCACCTACAACGATGACCAAGAAGTGGGGCTTCGCGCCTGGCGGATGAGGCGTCATCATGGCATCGGGGCCAACCACTTGGATCGGACCGCGCTCCGCACGGGTGTCTTCTCGCACAACCTTCGCAATGGAAGCGATGTAGTTTCCAGGGTTTGCAAGGTATCTGACTTGCTTGTGATTGCGTATGAGTGATGAGAGGTCGTCGAATGACGCAATTGCCGCGCCAACGATTACAACAACCGCCATGCCAAGTAGAAGCACTCTTGCAAGTATCGCCCGCGTCACATTGGAAGAACGTTGGAGCCTTACCATGCATACCGCGATAGCTGGCACGACGCCTTTAATTAGTACCGCAAGAAAGAAGCCCCAGGTCAGCAACTCTCCGGCTTCAGCGCCGTCGGTCTTCAGCACATTTCGTACCATGCTGGCGTCGAAGTAGACGCTGTAATTGTCTGAATAGTAGGCAGCAGTAGCGGACACGACGAGAAGCAATGCAAGAACCGGCTTCACCGTCCATCGAACGCATAGCAATCCGAGAATGAGCACATTCAAGGCAGTGAGGATCGCTCCCGTAGAGATAACAAGTAGCGCACGAGCTGCTCCGTCCGCACCACTCTTCGCAATTACTTCTGCGAAGAACGCGCTGTTGAGAAAGAACGTGAAGTACATCGCCACGATGATAATCAACGTGTTGACGCCCAGCTGCGGGCCGCAGATGGGCTTGCCAAGACGGCCCAGTGGATCTGAGCCTAGGCCCCCGCGCGAACTGCCTCGGTTGAATTCTGTTTTCACGTAATGCATTGGTGATTCCTTTTTATTGACCACCGCGCGCGCCCCTAGCGCACACGGCCGCCATTGCGCGTTCCTAGATGGAAAGCCATCCACACATATGCAACGCCTGACACCAGCGAAGGGGCCAGGACCGCGGTCCGCAGGTTTTGGGTCAGTGACAGCAGTGCAGCCGAGATCCACATGAAGAGACGCTTGTCTGGGTGCAGCTCCGCTCCCCGACGCGGGAACAGCGAGCTTCCGGTTGCCACCATTTGGGTGGCAACCAAGGCAAATCTCGGTTCGTCGACAGGCCCAAAATCGCGCACACCAAGAGATGCGCCGATGGCAAGCACGGAGGTTGCCATCAGTAGTGCCGCTCGATCGCGTGCAGTTCGGAGATTGGTAGATGTTGAGAAGGGCATTCAGGTCGCCTTCTTCAAGGCGGCGCAGTACTGGCCGGCGACTGCACGTGCAGCCACGCGTCGGCCGAGCGCACGGAGCGCCCAGCAACAAGATGTGTTCATGGAAAGACCTACACAAAGGTGATCGCAGAAGGACTGACAGGCGCGTTGCGCCTGTTATGCGATCAAAGCCTGGGAGGTCTAATCAGCGTGTCCGGGATGTGGGACGTCATGGGCTGTTCGTAGAACGTGTGCCCGCCTTCATTTCTTGCGGCTTCGGCACTGGTGAAACCGTTGGACGCCACAAAAGTGCTGCTGTGGTGGCAGTGACCGTGACCACAAGCGGCATGCGCCTTATCGGGGTGGCCATCGCCTGGCCCTGCCACTTCCTGGTGTGACTGCTCCTCAGAGAAGCAGACCGAAGCATCAACGACAGGCACGATGATCATCACTGCGAGCAGCAGTGCCAGAGCGTAGCGCTTGGCATGGATGACAATGGAAGGCACGTGTGGCTAGGACTGATACATTTGAGGCCGGAAAGATACCTTGGGTCCCGCTCATCAGCAAGCTGACGCTTATTCATCAATCTCGCGGGCTCGAGTGGCCTCTGCGAGTCAGGTGGCCAGGCAAAAGCTGGCGCGGGAAATTGACGGAATCCGGCATCCGAAGAACAGAAAGTTAACGTTTTGCCTGAGCTTCCGCACGGTCACGCAGATTGAGCTGCGACGGATTAGGTCGGGGGCCAGCTGCGCCACGTGACAGTGCCGGGTTCAAGCGCAGCCGCCAGAGTCCGAGCTCAGTCGGCCAAGCCTGGTCATGCAGCCGTCTTGCGCGCGTCGGCACCTGCCCGGCGGGCATCACCTAAAATCTCGAAGGCTTCCTTGATCACATACAGGCCGATCAGGGCGCCGATCACGAAATCCGGGTACGGGCTGGCCAGCCACCACACCAACAGACCGGCCAGGATCACCCCAACATTGGCGACCACATCGGCCCGCGTGAACAGCCACGTCGCTCGCAGATGCACTTCGCCGGACTTTAGCGGTGCCAGCATGCGCAGCACCGCCATATTGACCGCCAGCGACAGCAGGGCGGTGCCAATCATCCAGCCGCTGACCGGCTCGGCGCCGTACATCACCCGGCGGCCCACCTCAACCAACACGCCCACACCCAGCACAAGCAGCACGCTGCCGCTGACCCAAGCGGCATTGGCCTTGAAGCGCGCCGTGCGCCCGATAGCGACCAGGCCAATGGCATAGGCGGTGGCATCGGACAGCATGTCCAGAGCGTCGGCCAGCAGGCCAGTGGAATGGGCAATCCAGCCGGCGATGCCGCCGATCACGGCCATCGCCGCGTTCAACGCTAGGGCGATCCAGAGGACGCGCCGCTCCTGCGCATTCTTGGCCTCGTGGTGGCAGCCGCAATCACTCATCGGAACATCTCCAGTCGCAGGGAAGCCGGGCCCGGGCGGGTCGCTGGCATGACACAGCAGGTGAGTGTAAAGTCCGTAGCTACTACGGAGTCAAGCGTACTACGAATGAAAATCAGTGAGGCTGCCGACGCCAGTGGATGCCACCTGGAGACGATCCGCTATTACGAGCGGATCGGCCTGTTGCCGCGCCCGGGGCGCTCGGGCAATGGCTACCGGGTCTATGGCCCGGCCGACATCGAGCGGCTGCGCTTCATTGCGCGCGGCCGGGACCTAGGCTTCAGCCTGGAGGAGGTCCGCAGCCTGCTGCAGCTGGCCGGCGATGAGGAGCTTTCGTGCGGGGACGTGGACCGGCTGGCACGCAGCCATCTGACCGACGTGCGGGCGCGCATGGCCGACCTGGAGCGCATGGCCACCGAGTTGGAACGGGTGATTGCCAGTTGCCACGGTGGGCAGCGGGCTGAATGCACCATCCTGTCGACCCTGCGGCAGCCGGTCGCTGTGGAGGCCACGCGCCAGTGACCGAACTGGACCGCTACCTCGATGCAGCCACGCGCCAGAACACGGTGCGCAGCTATGCGTCGGCGCTGCGGCACTTCGAGGTTGAATGGCAAGGCCACCTCCCAGCGACACCGGACAGCGTGGCGCGGTACCTGGCCGCGTATGCGCAGACCCTAGCCGCCAGCACGCTTCGCCACCGGCTGGCCGCCATTGCCTCTTGGCACCGCGACCACGGCTTTGTCGACCCGACCCGGTCGCCGCTGGTGCGCAAGGTGCTCAAAGGCATCCAGACCCTGCACCCGGGCCAGGTCAAGCAAGCCGCGCCGCTGCAGATTCGGCGGCTGGTCGAGCTCGATGACTGGTTGGCTGCCGCGATCGCGGCGGCGCATGCCCGGGGCGACGGAGCGGCGGCGCTGCGCCATCAACGCGACCGAGCGTTGGTGCTGCTCGGATTCTGGCGGGGCTTCCGTGGCGATGAACTGCTGCGTCTGGACGTGGCCCATCTCACGCTGGTGCCGGGACAGGGAATGACCTGTTTCCTGCCGCGCAGCAAGGGCGACCGCCAGGCCGCCGGCGTCACCTACAAGGTGCCGGCGTTGTCGCGGTTGTGCCCGGTGGAGGCGACCCAGGTGTGGCTGCAGGCGGCCGACCTGCACGAAGGGCCGGTGTTTCGGGCGGTTAACCAATGGGGCCAGGTGAGCGCCGAGGGCCTGCATCCCAACAGCTTGGTGCGCCTGCTACGCGAGTTGCTGACCAGTGCCGGCTTTGCCGATGCGGGGCTCCACAGCAGCCATTCGTTGCGCCGCGGCTTTGCCAGCTGGGCCAACGACCAAGGCTGGGACATGAAGGCGCTGATGGAGTACGTGGGCTGGCGCGATGTGCAGTCGGCCATGCGCTATCTGGACGGGCGTGACCCCTTTGCCCGTGACCGCATTGAAGCAAGCCTGCCCAGTCCAACCGCGCCGGTACCGGCGATGGCACTGCCGGCGCCCGAGGGCAAACCGGCCTTGCAGCTGCGCCTGCGCATGGTGCTGACCCCGTTTGCCCGCACGGGCCGCGGCGCGGCCAAGGCCCGAGGCCGGATCGAAGAGATCTGCTTGGCCCCGTTCCAGGCTGTGCGCCTGAACACTGCCAGCAGCGAGTACCAGTTGACTGTTCCCACCGATCCCGACCGGGATCTGGATGAAATCCTGGCCACGTTGCTCGATGACATGCACCGCATGGCCGATACGCACCAGTGTTTCCTGGAAGCGTCTCTCAATACAGACGACGGCCGGCACTGGGATTGATCCCCTCATAACCTCCGGATCCAATGGCTACCCTTCACGAGACCGCCTACCCGCGACTGAAGCCTGATCCCACCGCCAAGGAACTGGAGGAGATCTATACCCCCACCGCCGCTGAGATTGCATTCGCCAAGCGGCTGACTACCCAGCCAGGACCCCAACTGGCCATACTGATTCATCTGAAGCTGTTCCAGCGCTTGGGCTACTTCACCCTGTTGGCCGAGGTGCCTGAGCGAATCAGGAAGCACATCGCCAAGGCCGCCCGTCTTGGGCGGGTATTGGACTCCGACCAGCTCGACCGTTATGACGCCTCAGGTAGCAAGCGCCGGCACATGCCGCAGCTTCGGCAGTTCATTGGCGTGCGTGCCTTGGACAAAGCCGGGTCGTCTTGGCTAGACACCGTGGCCACCGCTGCAGCCCAGACCAAGCACACTATCCCGGACATCGTGAACGTCCTGCTTGAAGAGCTGGTGCACCATCGCTATGAACTTCCTGGCTTCCGCACCCTGGAGTTAGCCGCAATCGGGGCGCGGGAGCGGGTCAATCTGGGTTACTACCGCAACATCAGTCACGCGCTGACGCCGGACACGCGCACGCTTATTGACGAACTGCTGCGCGCACCGGAAGGGTCGAGGTTCACTGGCTGGAACTCGCTCAAACGCGAGCCTGGCCGGCCTACCAACAAGGAAGTTCGGTTTTATCTGCAGCACATCCGCATGCTGCAGCAGTTGGCTGAGCAGTTGCCTCCCATCGATGTGCCAGTGCCCAAGCTCAAGCAATTCCGTGCAATGGCTCGGGCGTATGACGCCAGCGAGTTGTCCGAGTTGGCTCCGGACAAACGCTATGCGCTGGCCACCATATTCATTCGCGCTCAGCATGCCAAGACACTGGATGATGCGGCCGAGTTGTTCATCAAGCAGGTGCGTGGATTGGAAAACACCGCGCAACAGAAATTGCTGGCGTATCAGCTCGAACATGCCAAGCGGGCCGACTTCCTCATCGGCCAGCTCAAGGAAGTCCTGCAGGCCTATCAGCTCGATGGCAGCGATAGTCAGCGAGTGGACGCGATCGACAACAGCCTGGAAGCTGAAGTGTCTACCTTGCTGGCCGAATGCGAAGAACATATGGCCTACGCGGGGAAAAACTACCTGCCGTTCATGCTGCAGCCCTACGGCGCGGTCAGGCCGCTGCTGTTCAACGGGCTGGAGCTGATGAACTTGCGGGCGACCAGCCACGATGCCGGCATGGAGCCGTTGATCGCAGCGGTACTGTCGTTGCGCAACCAACGCCGTGAGCTAATCGAGGTCGCTTCCCTCGGGTTGGACCCGGAAAAGGACTTCGATTGGATGTCCAAGCTCTGGCGTCAACACGTGTTCGGCAAGCGGGCCAGCGCGGCAGGCGCCGGCTGGATGCACCGCAAGTACTTCGAGCTGGCCGTGCTGGTGCAGGTCAAAGACGAACTGAAGTCGGGAGATCTCTTCGTTCCCAGCAGTGAGCGTTTTGACGACTACCGCGAGCAACTGGTCGATGAAGCCACCTTGGCCCAGGAGCTGGAGGCCTATGGCCAGGTGTCAGGCTTGCCCACCGACGCCGAGTCTTTCGTGGCCGGGTTGCGTGCACAATTGACCGCCTTGGCCGACGAAGTCGACGAGCGCTTTCCAGAGAATGTGCATGCGGACATTCTGGATGGTCGTCTGGTGTTACGGAAGGGGCAGCGTGCAGAAGTCTCCAGTGCAATTGCTACCGTGGACGGCCTCATCACTGAACGGCTGCCCGAGTCCAGCATCGTCGATGTCCTGATCGATGCCAGCCAATGGCTGGACCTGCATCGCTTCTTCCACCCGATCGCCGGCACCGAGAGCCAGGTCGAAGATCTGCCCCGGCGCGTAATCACCACGCTATTTTGCTATGGCTGCAACTTGGGACCGACGCAAACGGCGCGGTCGATCAAGGGCTTCAGCCGGCGCCAAGTCGCTTGGCTCAACCTCAAATACGTGACCGAGGATGTGCTTGAGAAGGCCATCGTAGAGGTCATCAATACCTACAACAAATTCGACCTACCGGGCTATTGGGGCAGCGGGAAGAGCACGTCAGCAGATGGCACTAAGTGGAGCGTCTACGAGGACAACCTGCTGTCTGAGTACCACATCCGCTACGGCGGCTATGGCGGCATCGGCTACTACCACGTGTCCGACAAATACGTGGCCCTGTTCAGCCACTTCATTCCCTGTGGCGTGCACGAGGGCATCTACATCCTCGACGGCCTGTTGGCCAACACTTCCGACATCCAGCCCGAGATCGTCCACGGGGACACGCAGGCCCAAAGCTATCCGGTCTTCGGCTTGGCCCACATGCTGGGTATCCAGCTGATGCCTAGGATCCGAAACATCAAGGATCTGACGTTCTTCCGACCCGAACCGGGCAGGGCCTATAAGAACATCCAGGCGCTATTCGGGGACAGCATCGACTGGCAGCTGATCGCCACCCATCTTCACGACATGCTGCGTGTGGTGATCTCGATCCGACTGGGCAAGATCACCGCGTCCTCGATACTGCGCCGGCTGGGCACCTACAGCCGGAAGAACAAGCTGTACTTCGCTTTTCGGGAGCTGGGCAAGGCTGTTAGAACGCTGTTCTTGCTGCGCTACATTGATGACAACGAGATTCGCAAAACGATTCATGCCGCGACCAACAAGAGCGAGGAGTACAACGGCTTCGTGAAATGGGTCTTCTTTGGCAGCCAAGGGATCATTGCTGAGAACGTCCAACACGAGCAGCGCAAGATCATCAAGTACAGCCAGCTGGTGGCCAACATGATCATCCTCCACAACGTGGAGGGTATGAGCCGGACGTTGGCTGAGATGCGGAAGGAGGGGGTCGAACTGACGCCCGAGATCCTGGCCGGTCTGTCGCCTTATCGGACCAGTCACATCAATCGCTTTGGCGATTACCACCTGGATCTTGAAAGGGCAGTGGCGCCCTTGAGCTACACGGCCAAGGTCCTCGAACAGGCCCCATAGATGGGGAGATCACCCCCGCGACGAGAAAACAGCCTTATACGTCAGCCGCTTAGGTCAGTTCTGGCCCTGTACGTAATGATTCCCTGCCGACCCTCATCTTCAACAGAAGCTCGATAAGAATGACGGGATTTTTGTATCCCAGCTTGTCCGTGGCGAGTACCAAGGCTACCTCAGCAAGGCGACATGGGAATGGATCAGTCAGCGCCTTGACTGACACCGCCGAAGTCCAAGGGGTTCTGACGTGGTTGGGGCTCGGGGACCGCGACACCGGAGCCAGCAAGTGAATTGTTCGCTTGGACTCTTCAAAATTGGAGGGTCCAAGCCGCTGAGCTAGCTCAGAAATGAAGCCGACGGTCATAGCCGTCTCCCAAATTAGATGCTCTCGAAAGCGCGTGGCTGCAACGCCTTGGCAACATCATTGGAGATGCAACAGATTCGCGACGCACCATTGGTGATGCACCAAGATCACAGCGAGTCATTGGGACTGCACGTAGCTCAGCGCATCAATTGCTACAAGTTGCCGCGCAAGCTGCCCCAAATTCGCAGCGCTCAACAAGTCAGCTGGGTTGGCGTCCAGGCGTTGGTGGAGAGCTGCCTGGCTCCATCTGTGAGTTTACATAATATACATTATGCGAAAAGGCGTTTCGTTCGATACGACGCTTCGTTGGCTCTGGCTGGCGCTGTGTCAGTTTTCCTGATTCTTGTCCTTTTGCTTAGGATCGTGCCCCTTCTTGATTTCATTGGGAATTTTGAGGCATTCAGGGACACCATCCTAAATAAGGAAGTGTCGGCTGTAGCTGCCTTCGACCCTGTTCGTAAGACGGTTGGCGTACGGTTCCTCCATGGTCAGGTTCAATTTCAGCAGTTCCAAATCTGAGTCAGCTGTGGCCGAGAGCTACAACCAGTGGTTCCGAGCAAAAAATGAGCGCGCCATTGCCGATGCGCGACCGGCGATTCATCACGATCAGGTTGTGGCGCGCGTGCAGGCGACAGTCGATGCAGCCAGCATGCGTCGGAAAGCCGCAGAAGATCGATTCATCTGTTCGGGGACCCTTCGGCGGTTACGCTCATGTCGACTTCGGGCTCTGGCGCCGTGGGCGCAACCTTGGGATCGCTTGCTTCGGTGTGTTCCGCTTGAAGGCTGCCTCCAGTTGCGCCGGAAGTTCTCGTAGACTGCTGAGTTGCTTCTCAAGTGCCTCGCACCTGCCCCGGAGAACATCGGCAGCTTGACCGGCCGAGATGGCTGCAGATTGGGCTGCATGCAGCTCCTGGCGTAGCTGATCCTCGATTGCCCTCTGGGCTTTGGCCTGATTGTTGAGTTGAGCCTGGAGATCTTTCGCCTCCTGCCGAGATCGATCCACGTCGCCGAGCGTTCGATTCTCGACAGATCTGACGTACTCGGTCCAGTCCTCTCGCTCAGATTTTGCCGTTTCCAGCGTTTCATGAAGCCTGGCATCAAGATTTTGTCTTGCTGCCTCAGCTCGATCGGCTCTCCGAAGCCCAAGATCCCGCTGCTCCGTTAGCTCTGAGATCTGCAGGTGTAGCTGATCGACCAACCGCTCCAGTTCGGCCGCTTGCGTACTAGCTATGCGTTCGCCGGCGATAGCCGAGGCGCGCTCTGAGCGCATTTGACTCAGTTCGTCAGCCACGAGCCGTGACCTGGCATCCAGCGCTTCACGCTGGGTAGCCAGTGACCGCTCAGTCTCTGCGAACTCTCGAAGGGCCGCCTCCCTAGCGTGCGTCAGCGCCAGCTCCCACCATTGCCCGGCTAGTTCCGCCAACACCGCCGGGGCGTCTTCAAAGTCCGGACGTCGTGGCTGCAGGCGCGTGCCGAGTCGAATCCACCAAGTCTCCAGCCAGCGAGTGACCGTGTTCGGAGAGCCGGTCCCCAGGTGAGCACGGATTCGCTCAACGGTTGGGCGCTCGCCCTTGGCCACCAGTTCGTCGGCGGCGGTGTGGACGTCAGATTCGGTGATGCCGCGGGCCATGCGAAGTCTCCTGTACTGGCGCCCTCCTCTGCTGGTAACGTACTGGCGATAAGTGATGATTATCGCTAGTAGATGCTCTGTTTCATAACGTACATTACATAGTATGAAGAGAATTAGCACATTTCCTAGCGTGGCAGCGACGGCCGCGAACCTGGTGCTCCCCGAGCAACTGGCCCAACAGGCCGCCGACGCAGTGCGTGAACTGCTCGCCGAAGCGGCTGCGGCCAATACCACCCGCAGTTATGCTACGGCCCTACGCTACTGGGCCGGTTGGCACCAGGCCCGCTATGGGATCGAGCTGGCCTTGCCGGCGAGCGAGGCCGTGGTGATCCAGTTCCTCGTCGACCACATCCAGCGCAAGAGCAAGACGGGCCTGGTCAGCGAGCTGCCTCCGGCGATCGACGAGACCTTGGTGGCCGCCGGCCTGAAGGCCAAGGTCGGTCCGCTGAAGCTCTCAACCGTCGTCCAGCGCGTCGCCGTGCTGTCCACCGCGCACAAGCTCAAGCGCTTAGCCAACCCGTGCGAACTGCCCAGTGTCCGCACCCTGCTCAGCCGCGCCCGGCGCGCGGCGGTGAAGCGCGGCGAGCGCCCCACGAAGAAGACCGCCATTACCCGGGCCGAACTGGAAGCCATGCTGGCCACCTGCGATGACAGCCTGGAAGGCCTGCGCGACCGTGCCATGCTCTGCTTCGGCTTTTCCAGCGGCGGGCGCCGGCGTAGCGAAATCGCCGCCGCGGACCTGCGCGACCTGCGCAAGGTCGGTGACGACGTCTACATCTACCGGCTGGAGTATTCGAAGACCCAGCAGGCAGGGGTCAAAGCGGATTCGACGCCGGACAAGCCGATCCTGGGGCGCAGTGCCGAGGCCTTGGCAGCTTGGCTGGACGCCGCACGGATCGTCGAGGGGGCGATCTTCCGGCGAATCTGGAAGGGACGGGTCGGCCCTCCCCTTCTCCCGGGTTCCATCTCTACCATAATCAAGAGGCGGGCTCGTTTGGCGGGCTTGGAGGGGGACTTTGGGGCGCACAGCCTGCGATCGGGGTTCGTGACCGAGGCGGGCAAGCAAGGGGTTCCACTCCCAGCGGTTATGGCTATGACCGAGCACCGATCGGTGGCGAGCGTAATTGGGTACTTTCAGGCGGGTGCCGCTGAGGACAATCCAGCGGCACGCTTACTCAAGTAGTGCATCCCGCCTATTACTGCGTCGGCTAAGGCCCATTTTGACGGATATAGGCTAGGTAAACAGGAAACAGGACACAGTCATGCATATCTCCAAGATCAGCCTCGTCAACTACCGCAATTTCGCCAACGCGAAGCTGATTTTCAACAAGGGTATCAACACCATCATCGGCGAGAACGGATCCGGAAAAACCAACCTATTCCGGGCGATCCGGCTCCTGCTGGACGACAATCTGCTGCGCTCAGCGCACCGCCTCGACGAGAACGATTTCCACCGAGGCCTCGAGCGCTGGCAAGGCCACTGGATCATCATCAGCATCGAGTTTCAGGATATCTCGCAAGACGAGGCCATCCAGTCGCTCTTCCTACATGGCACCGGCAACGTCGGTGCCGGTACCGTCTCCAGGGCCACGTACAACCTGATCTTCCGGCCGACGGCCGATATCCGCCGTCGCCTGTCGGAATTGACCGCCGGAGACCACGACGGGATGGCGGCCATACTTTCCGGGGTCTCGATTGAGGACTACGAGACCCTCTTCACCGGCAAAAGCGAGGCGGACTTCAACGATCCCGCCGTCTACGCCGAGATCGTTGGCGACTTCAAGAACTCCTCGTTTGGGAAGGAACTGGACCACCCCGCAATCGGTGTGCGCGTCCCCGTCATGCTCTCTGTCTCGAAAGAAATCTCTTTCACCTTCGTGCAGGCGCTCAGAGACGTCATTGCCGAGTTCCAGAACAATCGAACCAACCCGCTGCTCAACCTGCTAAAGCGCAAGAGTGGCGAGATCGATCCCGTCACGCTCCTGCCCATCACTGAAAAGGTCAAGGATCTTAACGATGCCATCGAAGGGCTCGACGACGTCCAGACCGTGCGCTCGGACATCGTCGACACCATCAAGGAGGCCGCGGGCGAAGCCTATTCGCCTTCTTCGATGTCGATCCGGTCAGACCTCTCCGATGAGGCCGACAAGCTCTTCCAGTCGCTCAAGTTATTCGTGGGCGAAGCGGGGAACGGCTACGAGGGTGCGGTCCACGAGCTCAGTCTCGGCGGCGCCAACCTGATCTACCTGACCCTGAAGCTGCTCGAGTTCAAGTATCAGAAAGCCAACCAATCATTCGCCAACTTCCTGCTCATCGAGGAGCCGGAAGCACACATTCACACCCATATCCAGAAAACGCTGTTCGATCGCCTGAACTTCGCCGATACCCAGATCATCTATTCGACACACTCCACCCAAATCTCCGAGGCCAGCACCGTCGAGAACATGAATATCCTCGGCAAGGTCGGCGACGGTTGTGAGACCTACCAGCCGACTGCCGGCCTCGATCCCGTCGACATCGGCAACATCCAGCGGTACCTGGACGCGGTTCGCAGCAACCTGCTGTTCGCCAAAAGCGTCATGCTGGTGGAGGGCGACGCCGAGGAGATCCTGATCCCCACGCTGGTCAAGAAGGTGCTTGGAATCACGCTCGACGAGCTGGGCATCAGCCTGATCAACATCCGCAGCACGGGCTTCCAGAACGTCGCTGTGCTGTTCCATGGCGACCGGATCAAGAAGCGCTGCGCAATCGTCACCGACCTGGACGCGACCTTCTTCGATACCACGCCTACCGCGACAGACGATGCCGCGCTGTCCAAGTTCAAGGCCAAGTGCGCCAGCGCGCAGACCAAGGGAGTCGCACGGAAGACAGCTTTGGACGCGTTCTCGCACGAAAATCCATGGGTTGAGTGCTTCTATGCCCCTCACACCTTCGAGGTCGATTTCGTCGACGCCGGCAACGCTGACCAGGTCGTTTCGGCGATCGCCAGCGTTTACAAGGACCCGGCAACGATCGCAACAGCCAAGGCCGAGCTGGAATCCAAGGACATCGCCGTTTTCGGTAGGCGTGCGTTGCTGATGGCGAACTACGAAGGGAAAGGCTGGTTCGCCATCGCGCTTGGCAACCGGATCGACCATCAGGTCAACATCCCCGACTACATCGTGGAGGCGATTCACTTCCTGCGCCCCGTGCTTTCGACGGACGTCTGGTTCCACATCCTGAGCTTCCGCGTGGCGTGCATCGAGAAATCGGGCCTGTCGACGCCGGAGGTCATCCAAAGCACCCGCGAGGCCCTGAAGTTGTTCCGGGCAGGCGACATGGACCTGCCCGGGATCAAGGCGTTGATGCTGGTGACCTTCACCGCCGATCCGATCAACCGAATCCTTGACAAGGCCGGCTGACATGACCATTTGGGCCAACCACGATCTGAACGACCCGCAGAAGGACGCCATCCGCGAGGCCGGCAGCGTCTTCTTGGTCGCGTGTCCTGGCAGCGGCAAGACCAGGACGCTGACGTTCAAGATCGTCGAAGAGCTGTCGAAGCTGGAGTCCCCGCGGCAATGCCTCGTCGCCATCACATATACGCACCGGGCGGCCGACGAAATCAAGGAGCGCATCGAACGGCTCGGTGTCGATGCGTCCCGCCTCTGGATCGGAACGATCCACTCCTTCTGCTTGGAGTGGATACTGCGGCCCTACGGGATCTACCACGACGAGTTGAAACACGGGTTCGCGGTGGCCAGCAGCAACGACTCCGAGAAGCTGCTGACCGAGTTGTGCGCGCCTTATCGCTCCCCCAAGGTGACCTATTGGGACTGCGGCTTCTACTTCACCAAAGACGGATACATTCTGACCTGCCAGGATTCGCGCAAGCACGCCGCCCTCAACGGGATCCTCCAGGACTATCTTCACACGCTCTCGAATGATCGGAAAATCGACTTTGAGCTGATGCTCTACTACGCCTACGAGCTGATCTCGAAAAACCCGTCGATCGCGAAGCTCCTGTCCGGCATCTTCCCCTTTATCCTCATCGACGAGTACCAGGACACCAAGGAAATCCAGTACTCGATCGTCTCCGAGATTCTGGCTGCAGGCGCGGGACGAACCCGGGCGTTCGTCGTCGGTGATCCCAATCAGGCCATCTTCCAGTCGCTTGGAGGGTTCGCGATCTCACCCAAGGACTTCGCCGCGCTGTCGGGCGTCGCCTTCAAGGAAGCCGAGCTTACCCACAACTATCGATCCTCGGGCCGCATCATCGACTACTTCGGCCATTTCGACCTCTACGGGGCGTCGATCGAGGCCGCGTCCAAGCACAAGGCATATCCCAGCATCATCACCTACGATGCGACGACTAGTAAGGATGGCCTCGAGGACCAACTTGTAGCGTTAATCCGTTACAACATCGACACGCTGGGGATCAAGCCTTCGGAGATCTGCGTGCTCGCGCCGCAGTGGGTGCATCTTGCGGGCATGACCCGGCGGCTGGTGAGCAGAATGCCAGACTGCGAGTTCGACGGGCCAGGAATGGTGCCTTTTGCTCGCGACATTGACAATTTCTGGTACAAGGTCGCTCGCATAGCGCTGACCAACGCATCGCCCGCGCTGTATGTCCGCAGGCTGCGCTGGGCCAAGGAGATCCTCGTCGAGCTGGAGGCTGCCGGGGTGTCGACGCCGGGTATGACGCCCAAGCGACTTCTGCGGGAGGCCAATAGCATTGCCCTGGTTGAAACCGATGGCTTGAAATACGTTGAGCTGTACTTTGGCGCCCTGTTCTCCGCACTCGGCGTCGATTTCACCGCCTTTCCAGCACTTCTAGACCAGTACGTTTCCTTCTTCGAGAGTTCCTCCACCCGGGTCGCGCGACTTAGAAAAGAGGGCGCCGAGTTCATCGGAGAGATCGATGCGTTCCGTCGAGTTTTCCGGGACCGTTCCGGGATCACTTTGTCAACCATCCACGGCATCAAAGGGGATGAATATGACACGGTCATTGCTTATGCGTTGCTCGAGGGCATGGTCCCGCATTTTGCGGATGCCGATGGAAGCAACAGCGCAAAGCGCCTCATGTACGTGGTCGCGTCGCGGGCAAGGAAGAACCTGCACCTGATCGCGGAACGTGGCCGCGTGAACGGACTGGGGGCCGAATACGTTCCAACGGAAGTGCTTCGCAGGTGCCGGTTCGACTACGACACTTTCAATTAGGCGCTACGTGCCTCGTCGTGATTGCTGTAGATCCTCCCCCTGATCCGTTCCCGTTTCAGTAGCTGGAAGAAGCTCTCCATCGCGGTTGTCATGGCAGTTGCGCTCGTAGTCTAGGCCGGGAATCGTATTTGAAAGCGGTTCTTCTGCGCTAAACGTATGCGATTGTCGTCCCAGTTCAGCAGAAGCGGCACCGCATCGATACTCGCGTTGTTGCGGTAATGGACCGATTCAAGCCCAATGCCTGTCGATGAGACATGGCTTCTCTCCTTCTGGCCCTGCGCGTATTGTGCGATCGCAGCGGCCAGTAAGGCACGGCTGGCAACCACCTCGGGCTCGACCAGAGAGCGCAATGCGACGTGCATCCCGCTCAACTCCCGCATGTAGCCCCGCAAAGTCTGACGGAGATAGATCTTGTCCGACGCCTCATCGAGAATTAGCTTCTTGAAGCTACCACGATCTGCCGCGATCTTGGCCTTGCTGGTGTAAAACCCGATCTCATCCTTCGACCCGTCATAGCCATCAACAGGTAAAGCGCGATGTTGCGCCCGATCTCGCAATTGGCACGTCATTCGGTAGTCATGCGAAGCGTCATACGAGGCACTTGCTAGCGCCTTGACGTTGCTGGCGAACTCGCCCGCGTCGCCGAATGACTTGAAGTCGCGCCCGACCTGATCGACGTAGGTCTTTCCACTAGTGAAGACATTAATGATGTGGCGGTTGGCCTCCATTATGAGCGCGTCTCCGCTCTCATAACCCCAATCCATACGCATTTCGTTACGGAGATGCGATACCGCACAGAACTCCTCGAATGCGAGGAAATTGCCCATCATCAGCTCATAGCGACGCTCAAAATTGCCAGCGTCAATAAGGCAATGCCTGGCCTTGACGTACGAAGCGTGGCAGTCAGCGGTGATTTCAATGACGTTCTGGGGCCCGATGTGCGCGCCCCTTAGTTGGTACGAGTCCATGCATTTCTCCGAGTTGAACCTCTGGATGATCGCCTTTTCCAAAATTGGCCGCCGGCGCTTGGTGATCGATTTCTAGGGTTAGATCGAGAGAAGAGACCGGGTTCGTGCGCTTCAACACATTAGGGGCCAGCGCCTTTGGGCTTTACGGCGTTCACCACAATCCTGATGTCACCCGCGTGCATGACGACGTCCCCATCTCGGATCCCGCGGAGCCCCTGAAGTGTCCTTAAATGCTCAGCGTGCCTTGGCGCGTCTTCTTTGAAGAAGGTTCCGGCACATTTCGCAAACACCTCGTCTAGGACCGTCACCACGAAGTCGCAGTGCTCGCGGATGTCTTCCAACAGATCGTGCCGCTCAAACGTGTCTCCCCGGTTCTGGGTCACTGTGCAATTGAAGCCTCCAAGTTCAATGCGCACCGGCACAAAGGCGGCAGTAACCCGCCCGCTCTCGTCCAAGTTGTCCAAGCTGTGGGCGGCGATCTGATGGCGGAGAATGGTGGCCCTCAGCCGCCTGGCTTTCTCCCCAAGGCCGTTGACGTTTGGGCAGTTGGTCAGCTTGTGGAGCTTAAGGGCGGCCCGTTGTTGGCTATAGGTGGCTCCCAGCAGGCCATAAAGTCGCAGGTATTTTTCCCCATCATTGTTGTACCGGGTTGGGCCATCCAGGCCAAACACTAGCACGTTGCCTATGGCCAAGCTGGCATCGCCCAGGATGTCCATCGCCACGCACAGAAAGCTCCAGTCGAGCTCCTTCTCCAGCTTTAGTCGTGCGACGGGTTCTCCGCGCAATCTCACGCATGCGTTGACCATATTCCGAAAAGCATCCGCGTAGTGGTTCAAGGTGTTGAGCGAATGCTTGACCTGGTCCATCACTGTTCACCAAAGTGTAGATCGGACATGATTGCACGAAGCCATCCCTCTTTATAATCATGTCTACCCCCTCCTCCCCAGAAACCCTGGAAGCCATCGGCCTAAGCGTTGCCTTTGACGCGTTGCGTGACCTGGTGAATCGGCTGTTGATGGAGTTCTTGCCTTTGGCAAGCTATCCAGGGGAAATGCAGGTGCGCTTCAAGTCGACGCCTCACCGCGACTTGTTCTACATCCGCTTGCTGGATTTCGTCCACGAAGGGGGCAGCAAGGAGTTGCTGGGAGAGAAGATGTCCTGCTTGGAGGTGTTGGAGAAAGCCGGCGCGCATCCACAGCTGTCCGACCCGGGCTCCGCTCTGGAGCTCGCCAGCGCCGCCGCAGACCTTCGCTCCTGGCTTCATGAGGTGATCCACCCCAAGTTCTGGCTTGGAAGCATTAACGTCCATGCAAGGCTATCGGTCACCCGCCTGCAGCTGCTGAAAATTGCGGGAAACCAAGCCAAGCACAATCTGGCGCGCCTGACCGGCGTTTCTCAGCAGGTGCAAACCCTGCTTGCCGTGCACGGCCACCACGTTCCTCTGGCTCAGATTCCGTTCGCGCTGGACGACTTCCGTGAGCACTTGGGAGAGAACGTCTTCATCTACTACGGGAGCTGGCTCGCAGAACTTATCAACAACGTCACTTGGGCGCTGTATCGCTATATCGAGCCCGTCTACAACCGCCACGTGGTTTACGAGGATGGCGCTCTACCTGGCATGTATCAGTTCATTCCGCTTCCCGGGGTGGATGCTAACTCGCCCGATCACTGGTGGTTCCACCGCTTGCTCAACGAAGCTCGGCGGCAACCTTACATTCCTCGTTTCAAAACATCGCGCTTCCTCAGAGCCCAGTCGTCGCTGGAATGGGAAGATGAAGACCCACGGGGCCATGACCGCTTGACCCCATAATGGACGTGTCCTGCGGCACCCACGATAGATCTTCCTAATCCCCTGCCCTGCCTATGTCGACTTCCGGCCAGAAGCAGACGCAGCGGTCTTCACGCCACCTGGCCGCCTCAAGACTGCCGCTATCTTGGACGCTGATGCAGGCCAGATTCGTAGTTGCTCAGGCAGCTTCTCTGCGCGATCCAGCAATGATTGTCACGATGCTTTTGAAGTCATGTACTTGGCTGCAATCGTGACCAAATGCTGTGCCTAGCATTGCGACGGACGGCGCGAGCCTGCTCGGCTCGTCAGGTCACAAGCTCTTGCAGGAAGTCCGTGAGCGCTGCCTTGGGATCGTCCTGATCGGACACGATCATCTCAATTCCCCAGTGCCTCAGAACTTCTTCTGCCGCCGGGTTCGGGCGATTGGTGAAGACGTACGACTTTGGTCTCGCCGAAGCGAGCGGCGACTTCCTCCACATTTCGGTCAGGCGATAGAACAGCAGCCGGATATTGAAGTCTGTCAGGCTGTAGCCAATGAAGAGGACAGAGTTGCTTAGCACGTCGCTGCGGAGCTTGATGTCCAGCGGCGTGTCGAAGGTCAGTCGCTGGTAGTAGCTGGTCTCGTCGAGAACGATAGACTCGTCGGCTGCGAAGTCACCATGGAACTTGATGATCTGGCGGTGACCGTCTCTGACAGCGACCATGTCCGCTACGCTGGCAATCCTGTCGTACTTCACACCGAACTCGGCGTGAGCGATCTCAAGCCACCGGTCGTAGTTGGTGGTGTAGATCCGCGAGAAGTTGCCCAGGGTGATGAGCCGGTGAATATCGGAGGTCTTGATGTTCGTGGAAGGCTTGTGCCATTCGCGGTCCATCCAGCTCCGTAGCTCGCCGAGGCCACCTCTTTTCTTTTTGTAGAACTCAGCCAGAGTCTGATAGTTCCCATAGGTGGCAAACACCGCCGGGTCGTAGCCCAGCTCCTCGGCAATATGCGCGATCAGTTGGCTCCAACTCGGCAAACCAAGGTTTGCAGACACACCAGCTCCGACAAATAGCATTAGCTTGCCATTGCTGTGGGCATCTAGAAGTTCAGCTCTCATGTCGGGACTCTCGAAATTTTAAGGTGGGCAGCAAACCTGTCCAATGCTAGGCGGCGCATGGATATGTCGTCCTTTCCGGTACCCATTTGGGCAAACGTCGTCGTGTAGCCGTCAGGTATGAACACGCAGTCCCATTGGAAATCCTCCGGCCCAGCCGGTGCGCGCGGAACCGTCCCCTCGATTGCGCCTTCGAACAGGTGCATCTGGCGCCCGTCGCAGTACCCAAGAACCGTCTTTGCGATGACCTTGTCGTCACCAAGAGCGGCCACGAGATCCGCGAAGCGCCTGGCTTCCAATCGGTCCCAAAAAATCTGGGTTAGGCCTGCGGGAAGGTCGTTCAGTCCCCGGAGATACAGCCCTGTGTGCTCGACGAACAGGGGGCGGCCAATCTCGTGAAACGCCTTGATTAGCTTGTCCCGCACGAGCGCATGGACGTCCTGAGTCTGCAGTTCCTCGATCTTTCTGGATACAGGCACGACGCCCACCCCAATCGGGCCGAGGATGCGTTGTACTTCCTTGATCTTGTGCTCGTTGCCGGACATGAATCGAATCTTCATTTCAGACCCTCCATGAATGAAAAGCGCTTGGCCACTTCGTACTGCTGCTGCATGTCGCAGATGGACAAGCCTTCGGCCATAGCGGCGGCTTGGTCGTCAGCCAGGCCGCGTTGATGGATCGCCGGGTTGTCGGAGCAGATGACGAACGGCACACCACGGCGTCGGAACTCCTGCAGAGGATGGGCCTCATCACTGGGAACGGCGCCCGTCAGCCGGTTGCTGATTGGGCAGACCTCGACGCAGACCCCCTTGGTAGCCAGCAGATCCATCAAGTCAGGATCTTTGACTGCAGCCGTGCCGTGGCCGATCCGATCAGCGTGGAAGAGCTCTACGGCCGCTCGCACATTCTCTACGCGCCCAGTCTCTCCAGCGTGGATCGTGATGCCGAAGCCGTACCGGTCCTTGGCCTCACGAATGATCGCGGGCAGCTCAGCCGAATAGGGCGTCTCTTCATCTCCCGCAAGGTCGAGCCCAACGACATCCTTCGGCCGTCCGATGTCCTCGTAGGCCTGCAAGAGCGTGGCGAGATTGGAGGCGCCGTAGTCGCCCCGGGTTACGGTGAGGATCAAGCCCCGCCTGATACCGTATTGCTGAGAAGCGCTGCCTGTCGACTCGATGAGGCGTTCCAATGCTTGCGCCGGCGTGCAGCTCTGAAGTCCGGTCAAGTACAGGACGCTGCTGCGGAGCTCGACGAAACGAACGGCGTTTTCTGCCAGGCTCGCAAGAACGGCATGGGCGAGGCGGTCGAGGTTTGCGCGCTTCTTGGGGAAGAGCCGCAACACCTGCCACGGCGTGAGGTACTCCGCCAGCGATTTGCAAGGGACAAGGCGAGTCATGTCCCGCTCGAAATCGAACCCTGCCGGAAGCGAAGTTGCTTCGTCGGCCATGATCTCCCGGATGGTCGACACAGGGACGGCGCCGTTCATATGCAGGTGGAGTTCCCCCCGATCATGCACGCGGGCTCGCACGCCGCCATCGTCGTCGAGGTCGTCGAGGTCGTCGAGGTCGTCGGCCAAGCCTAAGAGGCCTGGTAGATCAAGTTGCCGCTGATTCAAGCGCTGTCCCTAAATCTTGTTGTGGCCTTTAGGCCGTTCCATGTGATGCTAGCCCCATACCCGCATTATGCGTCTTCTCGTAGACCCGCAATTGAGTAAGCCTCCTTTACACCTAGGTACTTGAAAGCCGGACCTCTGGATCCAGCCATGCTCCTTATCCAGAGCGGATCGTATAGTGATCCACTACCTCTCGATCTTCGGGGCGCTGAGTGCGGCTTGCGAGCCGATGTGTAGCCAGCCCCAGATATCGGGACAGAGAGCCATGCTTGATCGGAGCGAGCGGACGTCTGCTATGGGTCGGGAGTTGCCATACCCTACCCCCGATAACGCACCCTAATCGTTAAGCACTAGGACTTTTGTCGACGAGGCGGAACAACATCAATGGAAGCAGCTTCCTAGTTTGGGCAGTTCTCTTGTCCGGAACCGACCTATCCACCAGTTCCCGCCATAGGGGGCACTTCATGGATCGCCCAGCTCGCGGGCGACAAGGTCGTCCCAGGGGCGGGCGCGTGCAATCTCTAACGGCGCCGGCGTCCAGGGCAGCACTCATAGCGCCTCGCAACTGTGCGCTCAAGGATGGATCTTATGATGGTCAAGGCGTTAGAGATTGCACGCACCACTGGCCTATTCAGGCAAGTCTCTGTCGGCCCATCCCGTTCAACGCCGCGACCCGCCCCGGCTCGCGATCACGATTCCCACGAGCATTGCCTCTAAGCGTCGGTCGCCATGACGCCACCGCCGCGCGAGCCACTCCCAAGCGGCGAGCGGCCACTTGGGCAGGTTTTGGGCTGAAGCGGCGGCAAGTGCCGTCCACGCCCTGTACGCACCCAATAATGCTGCCGCCCTGTCATTGGGTGCAAGGCGCCCCACCCTTGCTGGGCCTAGCGGCTGGTATGTTCTGTGCGGTTTAGGGAGTGCCCACCCGGCCCCTTCGATTGACCAAGCCAGCTCGGCGCTTGCAATCTCGCCAGAGCCGGGTCCCCAGTTGCGAGCGGACGCTAGAACGAGGTCTCTCCGAAGCCTGGCATCTTGCCCGTTCACCCGGCCATGACGCCACTCCTCGAGCCACTGCCAGAGGGACACCAGCTCTTCGTTGGCATCCAGGGGCATTGCATCCCGGCAGGGCGCGTAGCTGAGCAACAGCCGGTGTCGGGAGCACGCGATAGCTCTGGCATCCAACCAATCAACTAGAACCGGATACCGAGTACCGCTTTGGGTCGGCGCAGTACACATAGCGCACCCTACCGACCTCCACTCAGCTGCAATACGCCATGAGGCTGGGACGCGCTCAATTCGCCCCAGCTCAGGCGGAAGTCGGCCCCATTCAGCGCCACCGATTCGGCGTTCTGGCTCTTTTGCTTCGAACTCACACCATTGCCTCCACTCAGCTTCCTCAAGACCAAGCTGTAGCCTGGTAGCGTCTAACCACGAGTACACACTCTCGCCCATGCAGGGCTCTGCGGCTGCGGGAAGATCCTCAATCCTCATGGGATCTCTCCTCGACACCGAACCCGGATTTCCAGAATTCGTCGAGCAACTCGACTGAGATGCGCCCTTCTCCGCGCGAATTGGCAAGACGGGCTGCGCCGAGGACAACCTCCAACAATCTGAAGGTAACGCAGCAGTCATGGGCCGCCAGCCAGCGAATCATGGTCTTGCTGTCCAGGTGGGAACGCTCAGGAAGCTTCAGCTCGACTTCAATGCCGGCCAGGAACTGACGGAACTCGTTGGATTCTGACCAAACGGGAAGCTCAACCCTTTTGAACCGAGATGCCAGTTGCTCGTCTGCAGCCAGCGCATTGACCATGTTCCTTGTTGTTGCGATGCATACCGTGATGCCCAGATTGCAGATGGATTTGATGAGTGCAAGAGTGTATTGCTGGCCAGATTTCCCAGCGTTGAGAATATGTCCAGCCTCATCAATCAGAAGCTGTTTTACCCCCGATGCCTGCAACACGTCAGCGACCTGCTCGTGTATGTTCTGGGTTTTGCGGATGGGAAACCCGGGCAAACACGCATTGATGATGGACCGGCACATCTTCATGCAGTTGCCGTCATAAGGTGCCTCGATCAAGATCGCCTCTCTGTAACGCGACCCCGTCGCTTCCCGAACGGAAGAGACTTGGGACATGTAGTGGTTGAGGAGCCGACTCTTTCCGCTGCCGGCAGCTGCTGCAATGTGAAGGCACACAGGCCGGCTGCGTCGGTACTCGCCCACGCGAAGCTGGCTCAGAGCCTTCAAAATCCTTACTGAGTGGGAACTCAGCACGAACGGAAGATCGCCCTCTAGATGGGGATGGGTGCGACCGATATCTTCAGGCAGGTTCATTCCACCAGGCCCTCACTGGAGGGGATTGGTAGAGCGGGCTCTGCATAATCGACTTCTTCTCTGACCGCCTTGGGTACTACCGGCGGCAACCTGGCCAACTTACGGCGAGCTTTCTTTGAGCTGGTCGCGGCTTGATGCAGGATTTCCCTTTGACGCTCAAGTGCATCAAACAGTTCGCTCTCCGAAGCAGCTTTCTTGCCTTGCTCCTTCATATGAGCTCGGATGTCGCGAAGTTCCCAGAGCGAAAATGGGTTCCTAGAACGATCTAGTAGTGGCACATCGATGTAGTCGCCAGCTGCATACAAGAACACCTTGCTGAGGTCGCGCTGGCTATAGTGCACTCGATGTTCAATACCATCATTGATGAATGGTGAAAGGGCGGGATCCCAGTAGTGAAGCGAGTGCAGCTGAATTCCTGCCCGGCCTATTCTTCTATTGGCGGCCGGCAGGAAGCCTAGTGTGAAGTCGCGGGGGTTGCCGATCATAGGGGGAAAGCGGGTGGAGCCTTGCTCGCTAGACCACGACTGATCCCACACCTGCAATGGAGTCCTTCCGCCCAGCCCACTGTGCGGAGAGTTGTGATATACGCCCGCGATCTGGAGCGCGAGCCACTGCTCAAGTTCCGCGATGGTCAGTACCGCCTTCTTCTCCGATGGATAGTCACCTCGCTGCTTTGAGTTGGAGAAAGTTGTCCCAGGCAGGAGATGCACCGCGCCCATCATCGTGCCGATGTAGCGTTCGATATAGGCGCCGTAGTGAGGCCTGCGGACTGGTCTGGGACGGACCTCAATTCCGTAGCGCTCGCATTGCGCGAGCAGCGCCTTTGTTTTGAATGTCTTCGCGTTGTCCCACGCGATTCGAGCCATCTTTCCGAAGATTGAGTACTTGAGTTTGCCATCTAGCCCAATGGATTCAAGCCACCGCTCTTTCGGCAGGCAGCTGTGCTCAAGTGTCAGCGCAACTGAAGTCTGGTCGGGCGGATCAAAGCTCATGTAGTAGCCAACAACGCAACGAGTGAAGACGTCGATAGCGAGCGTGATCCACGGCCGCCCGATAACCTGCCGTGTCAGTGGACTAACCACCATCAAGTCGACGACTGCGTGATCAATTTGGACGACCTCAAGGGGGTATGACGTGTCCAAGCCTCGGATCGATGGAGCCTGCTTTGCACGAGCTTCATGGCTCCCAAGGCGCTTCACAGCCAGTTGCATTGGATCTCGTGCACGGACACGCGCCTTGACCGCCGCGTAGCTGGGGGCTGCTACACCCGCATCCCGCGAGAGCTGTGCACACCTTCGAACGACAGCTGCAACTGAGCTTGCCTCACGGACCAGATAGATCTCGTCGATCGCGGCGGCGATCAAGCTCTCCACGAGGGGTGGCAGAAGCCTGGCCTTCGGCGATGGACCAGGCAGGCTCGGCAACTGAGATGCCGGTAGCGGGTTGTAGCAGTACAGCCGCCAGCGACGTCTGACAGTCTTCGCCGAAACATCGAATTTCCCGGCGATTTCATCGCACGTGCGCTTAGACAACCTAGCGCCGTGCGCCCTCAGCGCTGCTCCGAGCGCTTTTGCCCATTGCAAAGCTACTGCCTCCTGAGCAGCGTCCGTACTGGCGACGTGCCGAATCTTCTTTTCAGTGACCTCCTGGTTGTACGAGGAAAGATCGCCAACGCCTACCCATTGGTACTCTGAAGTCCCTTCTATTTGGATGTGAATTTTGTCAGGCGCTGTGCAACTCACGATGCGGCACAGTCTCGAGCTGCACATCACCAACTCACCCGATTTCACAACCAGGTCTCTAACAGGTCGCGCGGCTCTCATTGGAGAGTTCATACTTGGGCCCTCAGGACCCGAGGCAAAAGATGCCCGCCCCACTATTGACACAAGTAGAGAGGCATGAAAGGCTAGCCCCAATCGGCGGATTATCCGGTTGTCCAGAGAGGTCAGGGTTGCCGCCCTGGCCTTTCGTCGTTCTAGCCGAAGGCATCCATTTGCGTCAGGCCATAGCTGTTTTCTCCGCCGATCAAAGGTCTCCGCATAGCGCGGCCTGTCAGAATTAGCACGCAGAGAAACGCCGCGCAATCGCAACGCATTGATCTGAAAGGTATTTTATAGTCTATGGACGATAGGGCGCAGCAGCCCGCAGTTAGGCTTGGACCACCTGATGGGGTCCGCTTAGGCTACTGACGCATACGATGTTTGCAGGATCGTGTCCCTGCACTGTGCTTTTTCTCTGAATCATGTCTCTAACAGTCGGGCTGAGCGTGTGCGACGAACGCTCCCGGCCATTTCGCAACTAAATCAAGCACCTAGTGTTGGGCGCGATCTAAAGAAACCCACAGCTCATGTTCGTTGCAGACATCTTTAGCTCGCCATTGCAGAGATTTCAGCTTTCGAGGCAGAGAATTTTTGGGGTGAGACGAACCACTGCAGAAAATGTTGATGCATGGATGCCGCAACGCAGAAACGTTTGACTCGAGGAGGATGCATGGAATACGAACTTTCCACAGAAAGATGGGTTTCAGGCCAGTCTATGGGGCTCTCGGATGTTGAAATTCGAGGCGTCCTTCCAAGCGCCCTAGATCATGCTCGGGTCATCCAGGCTCTGAGCTGCAATCCGATCTCCTAGGCCACCTTGAGTCTAGAGCGCCATACTAAAACATGCGGTGATCGAACGACCCGCAAGTGGCCAGGCTATCGAGGGCTGGAGGCTGAGCGACTCACAACGACACAGTCCCCTGCCCCCCTGAGGAGCGGCCGAAACGCCGGCCAAGGCGTTGTAGTTGGGCTGGGGCGGCGACTTACCGACTGGCGAGATGCCAGAGCCAAATATGCCGGACAGATCGATTGATGCCTATCCGTAGCGCGCGCAGCCGCCCGTTGAAGGACTCAACGTAAGCGTTTTGGTTCGGCTTCCCCGGCTCGATCAGGCGCAGGGCAATTCCCTTCTCGTGAGCCCACGCCACCATCGCTTTTCCGCAAAACTCCTTGCCGTTGTCTGTCCTGATCACCTGCGGCAAAACCTGGTTGGCGGCGGACGGGCGCAGCAAGGGCTGACGTTCACCGACAGGCACCTTCTTGCGCTTCCTGCGACGCACCTGCAGGCCAGCTTCCTCATACAGGCGCTCCACACGCTTGTAGTTCACGACGAACCCACTCTGTCGCAGCTTCAGATGGATCTTGCCCACGCCGTAACGTCGATGCCGGTGTGCCAGGGCCGCGATCTGCTCACGCAGTTCAACGTTGTGGTCCGGCCTGGGCTCGTAACGCAGCGCGCTGGCGCTCATGCGTGCAACCACCAACGCACGCCGCTCACTGAGCCCTTTCTCGACCATGCTCCGCACCAGCAACCTGCGCACCGGTGCGGTCACCACTTTTTTCGCCAGGAAGCCGATGATCTGTTCTTCGGAAAAGCGCTTCTTCACGTCCAATCTCCTTGTCGTTGAGGATTGGACTCCAACCCGTCGTGCTACTCAATCCCGGGGGGACGTCGCCCCTGCCCTACCCGTTGGACTAGGGGCCGCTTCCGGCCAAGAGCGAACATCCGCAATGGTCCAGGAGACAAGCCTCCGCTATCCAAGGATGGCTCCGCACGCCAGCACTACCCTATCGGGCCCTTCTTAGGCTTGTGATCCGTCCGGCGGGGAGCTTGACCCGATTGCAACCGCGAGGCAGGGCCTCCAGCAGCGGCTCCACTGGGCAGCCGCGCCAGAATGTCCTCCCGACAGGCGTCCAGGATCTCATCCGCGAGCGACGCATCATCCGGGCAGGATCGCGACAATACGATGGCCCCAACCGCCTGAGCGATCAGGGCGATCTGCCGCGCGCGATTGCTTTCAACGGTGGCCGTATCGGCTTCATTTTTCTGGTCTGCACCTCCTGTGAGCTGAGCTTCAATACCAGCCGCAAAGGCCGCCCTGACCGACGCTGACTGACGAGCGGCGTCACTGCACAGCGCGGCCATCGTGCAGCCGTCGCCGGGCCCGTCCCGGTGCTCTCGGGACAGGTAGTAGGTCAGAAACGCCCGCTGATCCACCTCAGCCAGCGCCTCGGCAGATTTTGAAAAGCCACAGCTCGCGGCTTCGGCCATCAAATCGGCCTTGGAACCGAAATGCTTGTAGAAGCCGCCGTGGGTAAAGCCGGCGGCCGCCATCAGGTCCGCAACACCCACCCCGTCGTAGCCCCGCTTCCTGAAGAGCGTGGATGCGGTTTCGACGATGTGCGCCCGGTTGGCCTGCGCTTGTGCCTTGGTGACCTTCATGACCCGATGTCTCGTGACGCTGTACTGCGGAAGAATGGCACTATAGCACGGATAGATTATGGGCATCATCAATCCATTGACATTTAAGATTACGGTCGACATCATTGAGGTGAAGTTGCAGCGCCCACGGCTTAGGCCTCTCCGTAACAGCCCTCTCAACGATTACGCCCCCACACCACATGACGACCACGACACTCTTCCAGCCCTATCCCCTTGGCCCTCTGACCCTGGCCAACCGCATCGTGATGGCACCGCTGACGCGTAACCGCGCCGGCGCCGGCCTGGTACCCACCCCGCTGGCCGCCACCTACTACGCCCAGCGCGCCTCGGCCGGCCTGATCATCACCGAGGCCACCCAGATCTCGGCGCAGGCCCAGGGCTACCAGGACACGCCGGGGCTCTACACGCAGGATCAGATCGATGGCTGGCGCAAGGTCACCGATGCCGTGCATGCCCGTGGCGGGCGCATCTTCGTGCAGCTGTGGCACGTGGGCCGCATTTCGCACGTGGACCTGCAGCCCGGCAATGCCGCGCCTGTCTCCGCCTCGGCCATTCGTGCGCAGACCAAGACCTTCGTCCATAACGGCTTTGTTGATGTATCCGAGCCGCGTGCGCTGGAGATCGACGAGCTGCCCGGCATCGTCAACGACTTCCGCCAGGCCGCCGCCAATGCGATCACCGCCGGGTTCGATGGCGTGGAGATTCACGGTGCCAACGGTTACCTGCTGGAACAGTTCATCAAAGACGGCGCCAACCAGCGCACCGACGCGTACGGCGGCTCGATCGAGAACCGCGCGCGCCTACTGCTGGAGGTCACCGCCGGCGTAGCGGAGGAGATTGGCGCGGACCGCACCGGCGTGCGCATCTCGCCGGTCTCCCCGGCCAACGCCATTGCCACCGTCAGCGACCCGCAGCCGCAGTACGACTACATCGTCGACCAGCTCAGCGCGCTGGGCATCGTCTACCTGCATGTGGTCGAAGGCGCGACCGGCGGGCCACGTGACGTCGCGCCCTTCGACTTCGATGGGCTGCGCGGTCGCTTCAAGGGGACCTATCTGGCCAACAACGGCTACGACCTGGACCTTGCCAGCACGCGCCTCACCGAGGGCAAGGTGGACCTCGTTGCGTTTGGTCGCGCCTTCATCAGCAATCCCGATCTGGTTGAACGCCTGAAGACCGGCGCGCCCTTGAACGCATTGAACCCTGCCACGTTGTACGGCGGCGGCGCGGAAGGCTACACCGACTACCCCGCATTGACCGATACGCCGCAGTAACCCGTCCAGCATCGCCCCGCTGCACACCCCGTTTGCCCACGACATTCCAAGAGACACACCATGAGCATGCTTCCTGCCGTCCTCATCACCGGCGCCTCCAGCGGCATCGGCACCGTCTACGCCGAACGCTTCGCACGCCGCGGCCACAACCTGGTCCTGGTCGCGCGCGATACGGCGCGACTGGGGACGCTCGCCGCCCGCCTGCGTCAGGAAACCGGGGTCACCGTAGACGTCCTGCCGGCCGATCTCACCCAGCGCACCGATCTGGCCAACGTGGAAACCCGCCTGCGCGACGACGCCCGCATCGGCATCCTGATCAACAACGCGGGCATTGCTCAATCCGGCGGCTTCACCGAACAGTCAGCCGACAGCATCGACGCCTTGGTGACGCTGAACATCCTCGCCCTGACGCGCCTTGCCGCGGCCATCGCCCCGCGACTGGGCAACGCGGGCGAAGGCGCTATCGTGAACATCGGCTCGGTGGTGGGTCTGGCACCCGAGTTCGGCATGTCCGTCTACGGTGCAACCAAGGCCTTCGTGCTATTTCTCTCGCAGGGACTCAGTCTGGAGCTGTCGCCCAAAGGTGTCTACGTACAGGCCGTGCTGCCCGCGGCAACCCGCACCGAGATCTGGGAGCGTGCCGGCATCGACATCAATACGCTGTCGGAGGTGATGGATGTCGGCGAGCTGGTCGATGCGGCCCTTGTCGGGTTCGATCGTCGTGAGACCGTGACCATTCCGCCGCTGCATGTGGCTGAGCGCTGGGACACGCTGGACGCGTCGCGTCAGGGTCTGCTCTCGGACATCCGGCAGGCGCAGGCTGCAGAGCGCTATCGCAGCGTTGATTGAAGTCCTGATCACACAGGTACGCCACCATGACGATTTCCGACACCCGCCCCGCATCGGGCACTTCGTTCGAGAATGCACCAACCCGCTCGCTGGAGGTCGCTGGCACGCCGTTCGCGTACCGTGAACTTGGGCCACAGGGCGGCATCCCTCTGGTCATGCTCAACCATTGGGGCGCGGTGCTGGACAACTTCGATCCGCGTATCGTTGATGGTCTGGCCAGCAGGCATCGGGTCATCGCCATCGACTACCGGGGCATCGGAGGTTCGGGCGGAACGGCGCCGGTGACCATCGCAGAAATGGCGCGGGATACCCTCGCCCTGATCCGTGCGATGGGCTTGACCCGCGTCGATCTTCTGGGCTTCTCGCTCGGCGGCTTCGTCGCGCAGCAGGTCGTGCTGGACGCACCTGATCTCGTGCGCCGGCTCATCCTGACCGGTACCGGGCCTGCGGGTGGCCGTGGTATCGACCGGGTGGGTCGCGTGTCCTGGCCCTTGATCATCAAGGGCCTGCTGACCCGCCGCGACCCCAAGTACTACCTGTTCTTCACCGCCAGCGCCCGCGGCCGACAGGCGGCGCGCGACTTCCTGCAACGGCTCAAGGAGCGCAGGAGCGATCGCGATAGATCGGCCTCACCCGGCGCGTTCCTACGGCAGCTGAAGGCCATCACCGCCTGGGGCAGGCAATCGCCCCAGGACCTGGGCAGCATCCACATTCCCGTGCTGGTTGCCAATGGTGACAGCGACATCATGGTCCCAACCCCCAACAGCGGCGACTTGGCGCGCCGCATTCCCCACGCGACGCTGGTCATCTACGACGACGCAGGTCATGGCGGGATTTTCCAGTATCACGCCGAGTTCGTCCGGGAAGCGCTAGCGTTCCTCAAAGACTGACGCCCCCCCTTGCCCCCGCAGCCTGACTGCACCCACGCCACCAGAGATACACCGCTCATGAAAGCCTTCCTCATCGACCGTTATGGCAAGAAGGAGACGGGCCACCTCGGCGACACCCCATCGCCGGTGCTCCGGGATGACGATGTACTCATCCGCGTACACGCTGCCAGCGTCAATGCGCTGGACACCAAGATCAGGACCGGGGAGTTCAAGGTGATCCTGCCTTATCGCCTGCCGCTTGTTCTGGGCAATGACCTGGCCGGCACGGTGGAGCGTGTGGGCGCTGGGGTTCGCCAGTTCAAGCCGGGCGACGAAGTGTATGCACGCCCCGACGATGATCGCATCGGCACCTTCGCCGAATTCATCGCCGTCAAGGCAGCATCTGTTGCACGCAAGCCAAGCAATCTCAACATGGTGGAGGCAGCCTCGTTGCCGCTGGTTGCGTTGACGGCGTGGCAGGCGCTGGTGGAAACCGCGCAGCTGAAACCGGGCCAGAAGGTCTTCATCCAGGCCGGCTCTGGCGGCGTCGGGACCGTGGCGATTCAACTGGCGAAGCATCTTGGCGCCTTCGTTGCTACCACGACCAGCACGGCCAACACGGCATGGGTCAAGGACCTGGGCGCGGACGTGGTCATCGACTACAAGCAGCAGGATTTCGCTACGGAACTGCGCGACTACGATGTGGTACTCAACAGCCTTGGCAAGGATGAGCTGACCCGCTCGCTGCAGATTCTCAAGCCGGGTGGCCATCTCATCTCCATCTCCGGGCCGCCCACGCCCACCTTTGCCGCCGCGCGCGGCCTTGCCTGGCCGATTCAGCAGGTCATGCGACTGCTCAGCCATGGCATCCGCAGCAAGGCCAGGCAGAAAGGGGTGAAGTACACCTTCGTGTTCATGCGTGCCGAAGGTTGGCAGCTGAGCGAGATCACCTCGCTGGTCGAGTCCGGTGCGATCCGCCCTGTCATCGACAGGGTCTTCCCGTTCCAGGACACCCAAAGCGCGCTGACCTATGTCGAGAGCGGCCGGGCCAAGGGCAAGGTTGTTGTCGAGTTGCCGTAGGCTGCGACCTTGGCAAGCTACGCGGCAACATAAATACTGCCATCCCTGAGAATTCGGTGACACCGCCCTCGCATGTCCGCTTCCGGCCAGAAGCGGACGTCAGGTTGCGCTGCCGAGCCGCTCTTGACCAACCTGGCGGCGTTGTCACGTCATCGCCCAACCCGCCACGGCAGCCAGCAACACGACCAGGACCGGCGGAGCACGCGCAACGACCAGTAGCCCAAACGCAACCAGTGCCATCGCGACATCCCATCGGTCATGGATCGCGCTGGTCCACACCGGGTCATACAACGCCGCCAGCAGGATGCCGACCACCCCGGCATTGACGCCTGCAATCGAAGCTTGGAGATCCTTGCGGTGGCGCAGGAACTCCCAGAACGGCAGCACCCCCACGAGCACAAGAAAGGCTGGCAGGAAAATGACCACCAACAGCGCAAGGCCTCCTGCCCAGCCACCGAGCGACCCCTCGGCCATAGCCCCCAAGTAAGCCGCAAAGGAGAAGAGAGGGCCCGGCACCGCCTGCGCCGCACCATACCCGGCGAGCAGGTCCGCCGTGCTCACGCAGCCGCTTTGGACAACCGCGGTCTGCAGCAACGGCAGCACGACATGGCCGCCGCCGAAGACCAGGGCGCCAGCGCGGTACACACCCTCCAACAGCACGGCCAAGGGGGAGCCGCTAGCCACCGCCCACAAGGGCAGCAGAACAAGCGGCAGGACCAGTAGCACCAGTGCCACCGTGCCGGTTCTTCGCGAGACGGAATAGCCGCCGTCTAATTGGCCGGAAGCCGGTTCGATGTTCAGTATCCAGCGACCGAGCAGTCCGCCAGCGATGATCACCACGATCTGGCCGGCGACCGAGGGCATGGACAAGGTCAACACAGCCGCGAAGACCGCCATCGCTGCCCGTAGACGATCCGGACACAGGGATCGGGCCATTCCCCATACTGCTTGGGCCACCACTGCAACTGCCACGATCTTCAGGCCATGCAGCCAGCCGGATTCAATGATGGCCTGGTATTTGGCAACGCCCAAAGCGAACAGGATCATCAGCACGGCCGACGGCAGCGTAAAGCCGGCCCAAGCGGCCAGCAGGCCAGGCCAGCCGGCGCGGCGCAAGCCAAGCGCCATTCCAACCTGGCTGCTGGCCGGGCCTGGCAGTAGCTGGCACAGGGCCACCAGATCGGAGTAGCTGCAGTCCGTCAGCCAGCGGCGGCGTTCGACGAACTCGAGGCGGAAGTAGCTCAGGTGGGCGATTGGACCGCCAAACGACGTCAGCCCCAGTCGCAGGAACACCAGGAAGACGCGCCATGCGCTGTCGCTTGTCATGGGATTCAGCGCCGGCATCGGGCATGACCTCCTGTGGTTCTCAGCGGTGGCAAGCCCAGCCTGGCAATGGGATCATGGCGTCGAGCTTCCGGCGTGCCCGGTCACCAACTCTCCATCTTCCTTTCGGAACGGTCCGGGCAGAGGCGGCAGGATCTCCAGCACCACTTCCGAAGGCCGGCACAGACGAGCACCCCTATCGGTTTGTACGAGAGGACGATTGATGAGTATCGGGTGCGCCAGCATCGCATCAAGCAGCGCGTCGTCGCTCAGCGCTGCGTCGCCTAGCCCGAGTTCGTCATACGGCGTTCCCTTCTGCCGGATGGCATCGCGCACGCTCAACCCCGCTGCCGTAATGAGCTCGACCAGGCGCGCACGGCTGGGTGGGTTGGCCAGGTAGTCGATCACGTCCGGTTCGATCCCGGCAAAGCGGATCAGCGCCAAGGTGTTGCGTGAGGTACCGCACTTGGGGTTGTGATAGATGACAGCGTTCAAGCACTTTCCTCCTGGTTCAAAACGGTCTCCACCACGCCTGCAGCGGCCGCCAGCGCCACCGTCTCGACGGCCCCCTTGCGTTCGCTGTAACGGTCCACCAGGTAGTCACTGCGCCCGCGCACCAGCAGGGTGAACTTGACCAGTTCCTCCATTACGTCCACCACGCGATCGTAATACGCCGAAGGCTTCATTCGACCGTCGTCATCGAACTCCTGCCAGGCTTTGGCGACCGACGACTGGTTGGGAACTGTCACCATCCGCATCCACCGGCCGAGCACGCGCAGCGCGTTGACCACGTTGAACGACTGGGAACCGCCGCAGACCTGCATCACTGCCAGCGTGCGGCCCTGGGTGGGGCGAACGCTGCCCTCTTCCAGCGGCAGCCAGTCGATCTGGTTCTTGAACACCGCCGTAAGGGTGCCGTGGCGTTCCGGGCTGACCCACACGTGTCCTTCCGACCACAGCGAGGCCTGGCGCAGCTCCTGCACCTTGGGGTGAGTGGCCGGCACCGAGTCAAGCATCGGTAGCTCATGTGGATCAAAGAGGCGGGTTTCCGCCCCAAGCTGCTCCAGCAGCCGCTGCGCCTCCAGCGCCAGCTTGCGACTGAACGACTGCGGCCGCAGCGACCCGTACAGGATCAGGATGCGTGGCCGGTGTGGCTGCGCGGCCGGATCGTTGAGCTTGGCGGCCGTGGGAATGTCCATGGCACCCGGGACCACGTTGGGGATCTGCTGCACGGGGGTTGTCCTGTCATTTTGCTTCGATTATTCTAGAAGCATGGAACATAAGAACGCAACCCACGCCCTGGCAGCCCTCGGTCATGCCACCCGCCTGTCGATCTTCCGTCTACTGGTTCAGGCTGGCAGCGCCGGCAAGCTGGCCGGCGACATTGCCCAAGCCCTCTCTTTGCCTGGCGCCACGCTCTCCTTCCACCTGAAGGAACTGCTGGCTGCGGGACTGATCAGCGCCGAGCAACGTGGCCGGACCATCTGCTACCGGGCTGAGTTCGTGGCGATGAACGAGCTGGTGGCCTACCTCACCGAAAACTGCTGTGCCGACGAACAGGCCTGTGAACGCCCCGCAGGTTGCTGACCCCCATATCCCAGAGATCGCCAAAATGACCCGTCGTGTTCTGTTCCTTTGTACCGGCAATTCCGCGCGCAGCGTGTTGGCCGAATCGACCCTGAAAATGTGGGGCGAAGGTCGCTATCAGTCCTTCAGTGCAGGCAGCCAGCCAGCCGGTCGGGTCAATCCGTTCGCCATTGCCCAATTGCAGCGCGAGGGCTTCCCGGTGGAGGGCCTGCGCAGCAAGTCCTGGGACGAATTTTCCGAAGCGGATGCTGCTGTCATGGATCTGATTGTCACCGTGTGCGACAGCGCGGCCGCCGAGGCGTGCCCGGTTGTGTTCGGCGATTTCGTGCGCGTGCACTGGGGCCTGTTCGACCCGGCCGGTGTGGAAGGCTCGGATGCACAGAAGGCTGAAGCGTTCGACCGGGCGCATCAGATCATCAAAGCCCGCCTGAAGGCTTTCCTGGAGATTCCTGACGGGACATGGGATGACCGTGAAGCCCTCAAGGCCCAGCTTGATCCGATTGCGCAGATCAACTGACCATCCTCCCGGAAGCCCCCATGACCACTGACACCTCCCGCCTGTCGTTTCTGGACCGGTACCTGACGCTGTGGATCTTCGCCGCCATGGCGCTCGGCGTCGGCCTGGGCGCGATGCTCGAAGGCGTGCCCAGCGCGTTGAACAGCCTTTCCGTAGGGTCGACCAACATCCCGATCGCCATTGGTCTGATCCTGATGATGTACCCGCCGCTGGCCAAGGTGAAGTACGAGGAACTGCCCACCGTCTTTGCCGACAAGCGCGTGCTGGTGCTCTCGCTGCTGCAGAACTGGATCGTGGGCCCGTTCCTGATGTTCGGCCTGGCGGTGCTGTTCCTGCGCGACTACCCCGAGTACATGACCGGCCTGATCCTGATCGGCCTGGCGCGCTGCATCGCCATGGTGCTGGTGTGGAACCAGCTCGCCCGCGGCGACGGCCAGTACGTGGCGGGCCTGGTGGCATTCAACTCGATCTTCCAGATCGCGCTGTTCAGCGTCTACGCGTGGTTCTTCCTTTCCTGGTTGCCGCCGGTGTTCGGACTGCAGGGCAGCGTCATCGATGTCAGCGTCTGGACCATCGCAGAGGCGGTTCTGATCTACCTGGGCATCCCGTTCCTGGCCGGTTTCCTCACCAGTCGATGGCTGAAGGCGCGCAAGGGCGTGCAGTGGTATGAAGAGAAGTTCCTGCCTGCCATCAGCCCGATAACGCTCGCCGCACTTCTGTTCACCATCGTGGCGATGTTCAGCCTGAAAGGCGGTGACGTACTGCGGATTCCCATGGACGCGGTGCGCATCGCGATCCCGCTGACGTTGTACTTCATCATCCAGTTCGTCATCAGCTTCTTCATGGGCAAGCTGATTGCCAAGGATTATCCACGCACCACTGCGATCGCGTTCACCGCGGCAGGCAACAACTTCGAACTGGCCATCGCGGTAGCCATCGCGGCCTTCGGCCTGGCCTCGCCGGTCGCCTTCGCCGCCGTCATCGGCCCGCTGGTGGAAGTGCCGGTACTGATCCTGCTGGTCCATGTCGCCCTGCGGCTGGGCAAGCGCTACTTTCCTGCCGACGCACGGAGCCGCTGAGCCATGAGCACCACCCGACACATTCCATTGCTGATCCTTGGTTCCGGCCCGGCCGGCTGGACCGCCGCCGTCTACGCCGCCCGCGCCAACCTGAAGCCGGTCGTCATCACCGGCCTGCAGCAGGGTGGCCAGCTGATGACCACCACGGAAGTGGACAACTGGCCGGGCGACGCGCATGGCCTGATGGGTCCGGACCTGATGGCGCGTATGCAGGCACATGCCGAGCGCTTCGAGACCGAAGTCATCTTCGACCACATCCACACGGCCGACCTGTCCCAGCGCCCGTTCCGGCTGATCGGCGACAGTCACGAATACACCTGTGACGCCCTGATCATCGCCACCGGCGCCACCGCCAAGTACCTGGGCATCCCGACCGAAGAGGCGTTCAAGGGCCGCGGCGTGTCCGCCTGCGCCACCTGCGACGGCTTCTTCTACCGTGACCAGGATGTGGTCGTGGTCGGCGGCGGCAACACAGCCGTCGAAGAGGCGCTGTACCTGTCCAACATCGCCCGCAAGGTCTACCTGGTCCACCGCCGCGACACCCTCAAGGCGGAGAAGATCATGCAGGACAAGCTGTTTGCCAAGGTCGCGGCCGGCAAGATCGAAACCGTCTGGCACCACCAGGTCGAGGAAGTGCTGGGCAACGATGCCGGCGTGACCGGTGTGCGCGTGAAGTCCACCCTGGACGGCAGCACCCGCGACATCGACGCGCACGGCTTCATCGTGGCCATCGGTCATCACCCGAACACCACCCTGTTCGACGGCCAGCTGGCGATGAACAACGGCTACCTGGAAATCCGCTCGGGCCTGGGCGGCAACGCCACCCAGACCTCGGTGGAAGGCGTGTTCGCCGCAGGCGACGTCGCCGACCAGCACTACCGCCAGGCGATCACCTCGGCCGGGTTCGGCTGCATGGCCGCACTGGATGCAGAGCGCTATCTGGATGCACTCAAGATCTCCGATCAACAGCAGCACAAGAACGCCGCCTGAGTGCATCGGTGTGAGGAAGTCCAGATGGACAACGTCGATGTGGTGGTGATCGGAGGTGGCCAGGCGGGTCTTTCGGCCGGCTACTTCCTGCGTCGCAGCAGGCTGTCCTATGTGATTCTTGATGCTGAAACGTCACCTGGTGGGGCGTGGCAGCATGCGTGGAAATCCTTGCATCTGTTCTCGCCGGCGGGCTGGAGCTCGATTCCCGGTTGGCCGATGCCCGCCACCCGGGAACCGTACCCTTCGCAGGCGGAAGTGCTGGACTACCTCACGCGCTACGAGCACAAATATGCACTGCCCGTCATCCGTCCCGTGCAGGTGGAACGCGTCAGTCGTTCGGGAACCCGACTGCTGGTGGTAGCAGATGACGGCCGACAGTGGCATACGCGTGCAGTGATAAGCGCCACAGGTACCTGGCAGCATCCCTACACGCCCGACTATGAAGGTATGGACGCATTCGGCGGCGTGCAGCTGCACTCGGCCCACTACATCCATCCTGGATCCTTCGCCGGAATGCGCGTGGCGATCATCGGCAGCGGCAACTCAGGAGCACAGATTCTGGCCGAGGTATCAAAGGTGGCCGACACCACTTGGATCACCCAGGGCAAGCCAGCCTTCCTGGCCGACGATGTGGACGGGCGCGTTCTGTTCGCACGCGCAACCGAGAAGTGGAGGGCCCAGCAGGAAGGCCGCGAACCGGATGTTCCGCAGGGTGGTTTTGGCGACATCGTCATGGTTCCGCCGGTGGTGGATGCACGGCGCCGCGGTGTACTGGTGTCCATGCCGCCACCCGTCCGTTTCACCACCACCGGCATGCAGTGGGCAGATGGCAGCGAACGCAACTTGGACGCCGTGATCTGGTGCACCGGCTTCCGGCCGGCGTTGTCGCACCTGGAAGGAATGGGCATGGTCAACGCCCTGGGTCGGATCGACGTGGATGACACCCAGGTCCGTTCGGTCGCAGCGCCATCGGTCTGGCTGCTTGGCTATGGCGACTGGAATGGCGCAGCGTCGGCCACGCTGATCGGGGTGACCCGATACGCGCGCGAGGCAGTAAGGCAAACCTGCGCAGGCTTATGGAGTACTGTCGGATGTAGACGGCAGGCGATCGCCGAGCTGGCTCTGCCTTCTGACGGTGCCGACCGGAAGGACATCACTTGCCGCGGCAATCATGTGCCTATGTCGGGGGCCTTGCAAACGGGCGGGCGCACCCTACCTGCGGTAACTACTTCTGATTGCCACGACGTGATGCCCGGTGTCGACCAGGCGCCGGCGCAGCGCCTTCCCAGAGGCTTCCATCCTGGTGACGCCAGTGGTGCGTAGCTGCGCCCCCCGTCCTTCACAGCTTCATAGTCAGCCCCATATACACCTGCCGACCAGCCGAAGGCGAGAACATGGGTTGTGTCTGGCTCTGGAAGAAGCTGTCATACCATACGTAGGCGTACTCACGGCCGGTGGCATTCTTCACCTGCAGATCGACGCTCCAGGTTGGATTGATCTGATAACCGGCACTGAGATCCAGCACGGCGAAGTTGCCGTACTTGCCGGCCACATTGCGCTCTTCCAGGTAGTAGTCACCCTGCGCGCGGCCCTGCAGCCCGAACTTCAGGGCGTCGGTGGCACGGAAATCAACACCCACGTTGCTGATGTGGCGCGGCACGGCAGCCACTTCATTGCCCTCCAGCGATTCCACCCCTGCCCGGCCGTCGCGTTCGATCCTGGCCTCCTGGTACGCATGGGACGCCCACACGGTCCAGCGCTCCCCCAGCGGTGCGGAAATCTGCGCATCCACGCCACGCCGGCGGGTCTTGCCCAGCTGCACGGTGGTCCCGGTGGCCGGCATGTTGGAGATTTCGTTTTCCGCATCCTGCTGCCAGACCGCCACGCGTGCCTGCGCACCGCGGAACGGGCTGAACTTCATTCCCAGTTCCATGCCGGTGTTGGTGGAAGGGCTCATCGCCGCCTGGCCCGGGGTCAGGTAAGCCGGGGCCGTGCCGCCGGTCAGCACCTGCGCTGTGCGCCCCCAGTTGGCGTAGATATTGGCGCTGGGGGTCAGCGCATAGACCACGCTCAACTTGGGCTGGTTGATGTTGCCGTAGCGCTGCAGCCTGCCGGTCGTGCCATCCACCAGGCGCGTGCGGCCGCTGTAGCGGTCAACACGGTACGCGGGAACGATCTTCAACGCCTCGATCGGTTGGTAAATGGCTTGCACGTATGCGCCCCAGTTGTCGAAGCTGTGTCGTTCGTCATTCTGGATGCGTGCCGGCGTGGCCCAGAAGTCGGTCGGCTCGGCGTAGCTGAATCGCATGCGCTGGTAACGGTTGTCCTGCTGCTCGTAATTGAACCCACCTTCCAGAGTCAGCACGCTGCTCGCATTCCAGGTGAGGGTGTTGAGCATGCCGAACTGGCTTTCATCCCAGATGCGGCGCTGGCGCGGCGCATTGCCGGTGGGCAGGTCACTGAAGGTGATGCGGCGATCGTCTTCGTAGCTGTTGTAGTAGAGCCTGGTGCCGAAGTACAGAGCATCGGCCAGCTTCAGGTCGACATGGGCGGCGACCTGGCGCATGTCACGGTCGTCGCCATCGTTGCGGTTTCGCAGGTCCGATCCGCGGCGGTGGGCGCGCAGTTCCTCTGCCGTCATGAAGCCCGGCTCGTCGGCTTCGTTGTGATACGCGCGGGCGGTCAGGCCTGCACGCAGTCCATCGTCTTCCAGGTTGCCGTAGAACCACTTGCCGCCGATGCTGTACTTCTTCGATGCATCATTGTCGCGGTAGCCGTCGGCGTCCTGGTAGCCCAGGAAATAGTTCCGGGCGAATCCATCGCTTTCGCGACCGACCGCCAGCTGGGCACTGCGCGTGTTGTAGCTGCCGTAGCCCAGGCGCGCGTCGGTGTAGGTGCCGCCCTGACGGGTGCCGAAGTTCACATTGCCACCGATGTTGTGCAGGCCGTAGCGCGGATCGTTGGTGCCGCGCACGACTTCGATGTAGCTGATTTCCAGTGGGAACAGCATGTCGATGAAACGCTGGTTGCCACTGTTGACGTTGCTGGGCACGCCGTCGATCAACGTCTTGATCGCATTGAGGTAGCCCTCGCCGTTGAAGGCACGGAAGCTGACCTTGCCGGACTCGGCGCCCTGGCGGGTTTCGGTGAGCTGGATGCCGGGCATCTGACCGAGCAGTTCCCAGCTCTGCGACACGTTCTTGTCTTCAATCTGGTCGGCACCCAGTACATCGACCGAGGTCAGGACCTGGTGCGCCGTGAGCTGGCCTTCGGAATGCGAGTGGACATCGACCTTGCCCAAGGTCAGGGCGGAGTCGACCGATTGGGCGTTGGCCTGCATGGACAGGCAGGCGGCGGCAACGGCGACCACCAGGATATGGATTTTCATGGGTATTCGATGAGGAGATTGAACGGGGCCTACCGCCGCCTGTCGGCTGACGACGCAAATGTGATGATATAACATTTGCGTCAAGACCGGATGCCGACCAGACGCCGTTCGGGCACGCCTGCCTTCCGCCCGTTCGACGGCGGACCGTCGCCCTCCCCGCTGTGCTTCCTGAAGCGGTGCGCTGGAACGCGCCAGTACGACCGCAACGGGTTCTACCTGTCCCCGCTGCATGCACTCCATCGCCTACCGCACCAGCGTCCTGCGCGTGCGCTTACCACGCTTGATGCAGGTGCTCCCGACAACGAAAGCATTCCAGAATGCTAATGGCTGCTTAACTACGCCCTAATTCAGCCTTAATCCGGGCCGGCCAGCATGCTCGCCATGTCCTGGATCCCCACTTCCCTCGCTGTCACGTTCCCGTCGATCCTGCCGCAGTCGCAGATGGTGGGCCCGCAGGACCCGCGCCGCCACGAGGTGGAGCAGTTCATCGCCGATGTGTACCGCAAACGCTACGGTGCCACGCTGCACGCGTTCCTGCCCCATCTGCTTGCGTTCCGGGATGGACAGGGGCAGCTGGTGGCAGCCGTCGGCATGCGTGTTGGCAGCGAGGGTCCCTTGTTCGTCGAGCAGTATCTCGATGAGCCGGCACAGGCACTGCTGTCCCACCGGGAAATCGCCTGCGTGGGTCGCGACCGCATCGCCGAGATCGGCAACTTTGCCGCCACCACCCCCGGCGTAGCGCGTGAGCTGATTGTCCGTTTGACCGACATGCTGCATGCCGCACGCGTGCGCTGGGTGCTGTTCGCGGCCACCCAACAGCTGCGGAACACCCTCGACCGGCTGCATCTGGTCACGGTGGACCTTGGCGAAGCAAGCCCGGGGCGACTCACCGGCGATGCATCCCAGTGGGGCAGCTACTACCAGGCCCGGCCGAAGGTGGTCTGCGGGAATGTCGCTGCCGGACGCGCGTTCCTGCATCAAGCACTGAAACAGAATGCACGCCCCAGGACGGATTCGGATCCGTCTCTGCAGGTCATGGTGGGTGCGCAATGACCGCGCCGACCTCTCCCCTGATCGCCGGTCTCGGCGGACGCAAGGCGCGCGTGCTCATCTCCGGTGCGGAGGTTGGAGATGAGCAGATCCGGCAGCGCGCAGTGCGATTGGCTGATCGACTGGACCTGCAGGGCATCGACCGCGTCGCAAGCCGGCTGGACAACGGCATTCACTGGCTGGTTCTGGATCTTGCCGTGCGCGAGCTCGGCGGCGTGCATGTGCCGTTGCCCACGTTTTTCTCTCCTGAGCAGATTGCTCATGCGCTGGCGTCCAGCAGTGCCCACTGTGTTGTCACCGCCGGCGGTGCGCCAGCGCCACCCGGCAGCATGGGCGCACTGGAGACCTTGGATGGCGGGATGCTCGCCCAGTGGCGGACTGAGGCGGCGGCTCCGGTCGGCCTTCCCGCCGGCACGGCATGCGTGACCTACACCTCCGGCACGACCGGCCGCCCCAAGGGCGTGTGCCTGTCAGGCGACACGCTGCTTACAGTCGCCAGTTCACTGGTGCAGGCCTCGTCGTCGATTGCACCGCGCCGCCACCTCTGCCTGATGCCGCTCTCCACGCTGCTGGAGAACGTTGCCGGGCTGTATGCAACGCTGCTGTCGGACGCGCAGATCGCGCTCCCGTCGCTGGCGGAGATCGGCTACACCGGCGCCTCGGGCCTGGATGTACCGACGCTGCTGCGGTGTCTGCACCGCTACCAGCCGGAGAGCGTCATCCTAGTGCCCCAGCTGTTGCTTGCGGTGGTGATGGCCGCCGAAAGTGGTGCTCCCCTGCCCGCCTCGCTGCGCTATATCGCCGTCGGGGGTGGGCGCGTGGGGCCGGGACTGCTGGCACGCGCCCGGGCGCTCGGTCTGCCGGTGTTTGAAGGCTACGGGCTGACCGAGTGTGCCTCGGTGGTCTGCCTCAACCGACCCGACGCCAGCCGGGACGGCAGTGTCGGCAAAGCGCTGCCACACGCCCGCGTCGCCGTTGTCGACGGTGAACTCCAGGTCGAGGGGGCACGTGCGCTGGGCTACCTGGGGTCGGAACCGCTCCCGGACGGGCCGATCCGTACAGGTGATCTTGGCCACGTGGACGCTGACGGATTCGTCCACGTCACGGGCCGCCGCAAGAATGTCTTCATTACCGCGTTTGGCCGCAATGTCTCACCCGAATGGGTGGAGAGCGAGCTGCTCTCCCATCCGGACCTGGCCCAGGCGGTGGTATGGGGCGAAGCACAGGCCGACAACGTCGCCGTGCTGGTGCCGCGTCGTGCCGACCTTGACGATGCCGCCCTCGCCCGCGCCGTGGCCCAGGTCAACGCAGGTCTGCCCGACTACGCACGCGTCTCGCGCATCGTGCGGGCACCGGCGCCGTTCTCTGCCAGCGCCGGGCTGCTTACCCCCAACGGACGCCCACGCCGCGACGCCATCCTGTCCCATTTCCAGGCCGAGGTCGATGCGAGCTATCGCCGTCCCGCCGCCGTTCCTTCCACGGGAGTATCCGCATGAGTTTCCATTCCGAACTGCTCGCCCAGACCCAGCAGGAACGGGCCACCCTGATCTCCGTGCCTATCATCCAGTCCGCGCTGGGGGGGCAGATCGCCCGCGAAGATTACGTCGCTTTTCTCGGACAGGCTTACCACCACGTGCGGCACACCGTCCCGTTGCTGATGGCCTGCGGGGCGCGCCTGCCGGCCCGGCTGGAATGGTTGCGCACGGCCATTGGTGAGTACATCGAAGAAGAGATCGGCCACCAGGAGTGGGTGCTGGACGACCTGGCGGCCTGCGGTGCCGACCGCGCCGAAGCCGCCGCCAGCCGTCCCTCACTGGCGACCGAGCTGATGGTCAGCTATGCGTACGACACCATCCACCGCGGCAACCCGGTCGGCTTCTTCGGCATGGTCCTGGTGCTGGAGGGAACCAGTGTTGCGCTGGCAACCCGCGCAGCCAACACGATCCAGTCCTCGCTCGACCTGCCGCGCAACGCCTTCAGCTACCTGCTGTCCCACGGCGATCTGGACATCGAGCATGTCGGTTTCTTCGAAGGGCTGATGGACCGCCTGGACGATCCGTCTGATCAACAGGCCGTCATCCACGCCGCCCGGCGTTTCTACGTGCTGTACGGGGACATCTTCCGCACGCTTCGCCCGAACGGCGTGCGCTGGGCGGAGGCCGCGTGATGAACCTTGCCGGCAGGACCGTCATCGTCACCGGCGCCAGCGGCGGCATCGGCGTGGCGCTGTGTCACGCGCTGGTCCACGCGGGCGCCTCGATCCTGGCCGTCGGGCGCAGCCGCAGTCGCCTCACCGCCCTTGCCGCAGGGCTGCCGATGGGGCGCGTGCACACCGTGGTCGCCGACCTGTCCACGTCACTGGGCCGTTCGCACCTGCTTGCTGCGATCCGACAGGCCGATGCGCCCCCGTCCGTCCTGGTGCTCGGCCACGCCCAGAGCGCGTTCGGGCTGTTCGAAGACCAGCATCCCGATGCGCTGGAGCATCTGTTGCAGACCAACCTGGTCGGCTCCGCCCTGCTGATCCACGCCCTTCTTCCCGTACTGCGCCGCCACGAGCAGGCCAGCGTCGTGGCCATCGGCTCCACCTTCGGCAGCATCGGCTTCGCCGGATTTGCCACCTACAGCGCCAGCAAATTCGGCCTTCGCGGCCTCATGGAGGCGCTCGCCCGTGAGCACGACGGCACCGGCCTGAGCTTCCAGTATCTCTCTCCGCGCGCCACGCGCACCGCCTTCAATACGCCTGCCGTCGATGCCCTCAACGCAGAGCTCAAGGTGGGCAGCGATGCTCCGGAGGCGGTGGCCCGTGCGCTTGTCCACGCCATCGGCCAAGGCGATCGGCGCCGCCAGCTCGGATGGCCGGAAAAGCTGTTCGCCCGCATCAACGGCATGTTCCCCGCGCTGGTCGACCGCAGCCTGCGCGCCCAGCTTCCCATCATCAGGCGCCACGCCTCGCAAGCGCAGCCCATCCACGAGGACTCCTCCCATGAAGCAACGTCACGGTAAAGCCATGTTCATCCTGCTCATCAGCGCGTTGGTCATGTTGGTCGGCATTGCCTGTGCCGCCGAGCAAGGAACGCCCATGACGGTTGCCCAGTTGCGGGACCGCTGGGCCCAGATCAACTACCAGACCAGCAAGCCGCAACGACAGGCCGCGTTCGAGGCGCTGGCCAGTCAGGCGGCGAAGACCCGGCAGACCGAGCCACGGAATGCCAGCGCACTGATCTGGGAAGGTATCGTCCTTTCCAGTCTCGCCGGCGAGAAGGGGGGCATGGGGGCGCTCAGTCTGGTCAAGCAGGCACGCGCGGACTTCGAGGCTGCCCTGAAGATGGACCCCAACGCACTGCAGGGGGCGGCCTATACCAGCCTGGGCGCCCTCTACTACCAGGTTCCCGGGTGGCCACTGGGGTTCGGCAATGACGAAACCGCGGCGGCCATGCTGAAGAAGGGGTTGGTCGTCGACCCGACCGGCATCGATGCCAACTACTTCTACGGCGACTTCCTGCGCGACCAGAAGGACTGGCACGGCGCCCAGGCAGCCTTCGAGAAGGCGCTTGCTGCACCTGCCCGCCCCGGCCGTGACATCGCCGATGCAGGACGCCGGGCCGAAGCGTCCGCCAAACTCAAGGAGGTCCGGGCCCACCTTGCCAAGTGAATCCGGGACGACGAGACTGCCTGCATGCGCATTCTGCTCGCCGAAGACGACGCATCACTGGGTGAAGGCATCCGGACTGCTTTGCGCCGCGCTGCCTATGCCGTGGACTGGGTGCAGGATGGTGCCGCCGCGCTGACCGCCATCGGCGACGGCGACATCGACCTGGTCATCCTCGACCTGGGCTTGCCACGGCTGGACGGGATCGAGGTCATCCGGAAGGTGCGCGCAGCGGGCGGCAACGTCCCCATCCTGGTCCTCAGCGCCCGCGAGCGGGCGGCTGACCGCACCCTGGGGCTGGACGTGGGTGCGGACGACTATCTGGGCAAGCCGTTTGACACCCCCGAACTGCTTGCCCGCGTCCGCGCCCTGCTCCGCCGCAGCGTGGGGCGTGCAGCACCGACTCTGGAGGCCGGTGCGCTGTGCCTGGACCCGGCCCGCCTGACCGCTGTCTGGAAGGGGCACGCGCTGGACCTGACCCGCAGGGAGTTCGCTCTGTTGAGACTGCTCATGGAACAACGCGGCAGGCCGCTTGGGCGCGAGACCATCCAGCAGCACCTGTATGGCTGGGATGAGGACGTGGCGAGCAATGCCGTCGATGTGCATGTCCACCAACTGCGCAGGAAACTGGATCCCGGCATCATCCGCACCGTGCGGGGAATCGGCTACGCCTTGGGTGACCCCTCGGATGCGGCTGCATGACGTCCATCCGTCGCCGCCTGCTGGTAGTGTTGCTGGGCGTGCTCTCCCTGCTCATGCTGCTGGCGGCCGGCCTGAGCTACCGGGCCGGGTTGCAGGAGGCCGGGGAGATGTTCGACGCCCGGCTGGTGCAGTCCTCACGGGTGCTGTTGAGCCTGGTGGACGAGCCGCTCAGCGATCTGAGCGCGTTCCCTGGCGACCCCATCGTCCTGCGCGGTTGGCACGGGCGCGCCGAGGGCGTGGGCGAGGCACTGGCCTTCAAAGACGGGCATGCCTACGAGAACAAGCTGGCTTTTCAGATATGGACGCCGGAGGGTCGCCTGCTCCTTCGATCGGACAGTGCGCCCACTGCCCCAATGGCGAGCCTGTCGCCGGGCTACGCGGATGTCGATATTGACGGGGCGCAGTGGCGCACGTTCACGCTGCGCTCGCCACAGGGTCGATGGTTTCAGTCCGCCGAGCGTTCGGACATCCGCCAGGAACTGGCCGAGGACATTGCCATCGGCACGCTGCTGCCGCTGTTGTTTGCGCTTCCGGTGATGGCCGTGGTGATCTGGCTGACGGTCGCCTGGGCGACGCGCTCGTTGCGGAAAGTCTCCACGGACATCGGTGAGCGCGATCCCGACCGCATGACGCCCTTGGATGACACCCAGCTCCCGGAGGAGGTCCACGGCCTGGTTCGCGCGGTCAACGAGCTGCTGCAGCGACTCGATCTCGCGTTGGCGCGCGAGCGCCGCTTCATCGCAGACGCTGCGCATGAGCTGCGCACGCCCATCAGTGCGGTCAAGGTTCACGCAGACAATGCACGCCTCGCCACGCTGGATGAAGAGCGCCAGGAGTCACAGCGGTTGCTTGCGCGAGGAGTAGAGCGTGTCGAACGACTGGTATCGCAACTGCTGTCGCTGAGCCGGACCGAGCGCGGTATCGGCAAGGACGCGTTTCGCAAGCTGAGTCTGGACGCCCTGGTGAGCAGCGAGGTTGAAGAGCTCCGGGGCTTGGCCGCGTCCAAGCGTCAGGTCATGAATCTCGTTCTCGACAACGCCAACGTCTTCGGTGACGAGTTCTCGCTGGGCTTGCTGGTTCGCAACCTCGTGGAGAACGCCATCCGCTACACACCCGAGCATGGCGTCGTGGTGGTGTCTACCGAACAGACGGGGGAACACTGCGTACTCACGGTGGAAGACTCTGGACCTGGCATTCCCAACGATCTGCAGGACCGCGTCTTCGACCGCTTCTACCGGGTGATCGGAAGTGGCGCGGAGGGCAGCGGATTGGGCCTGTCCATCGTCCAGGAGACATTGGACGCGCATGGCGGGGAGATCAGCCTTGGCACGTCGCAATGCCTCAACGGGTTGAAGGTGACTGTGAGACTGCATGCCAGCGCCTCGCCACACGCCCGGGACACGTCATGAGGGGTGTTTCAACCGTGCCGGACTACCCTTGAGTCTTCGCAAAGATGAATGAGGGGCGTGCCGTGTGCCGCCGTCAGCCGAGGGTATGATCATTGAAACCATGCTTGAAGGGCGCGTCGATGGCAGTACTCGAACGACCCCTGATCGCCCGGCCACGCATCCTCCTGGTCGAAGACGATGCTGCCGTTGCCGGCCTCACGGCCCGCTTCCTGCAGAATCACGGCATTGAGTGCCACATGGCCGCGGGCGTTGCGGCGGCGGAGCAATGGCTGTCCCGCGAGGTGGTGGATCTGATCCTGCTCGACCTCGGCCTGCCCGATGGGGATGGGTTGACGATGCTGCGACGTCAGTCCTCCCAGATTCCCGTCATCGTGGTGACCGGCCGAGGCGACTCGGTGGATAGAGTCGTGGGCCTTGAGCTCGGTGCCGATGACTATGTCGCCAAGCCGTTCGACTACCGCGAGCTGCTGGCCCGCATACATTCGGTGCTGCGGCGGGCACAGCGCCCTCTGGTCCCAGCCGGACATGTGTTGCGCTTTGACGGGTTGCTCCTCGACGCGTCTGCGCGGGTTGTATTTGATCGTGAGGGCAATGCGATCCGCTTGACGTCGGCTGAGTTCGATCTGCTTTACGCGCTGGTTCAAGCCGCCGGCAAGGTACAGAGCAGAGATCAGCTGATGAACGCGCTACACGGACGCGACGCGGGCCCGTTCGATCGTGCTATCGACGTCCACATCGGCAGGCTGAGGCGCAAGCTTGAGCGTGATCCGTCGCAGCCTCAGCTGATCCAGGCGAGTCGAGGGGTCGGCTATCGGTTGGCTGCCAGCGTGTCGATGTGACCGGACTGATGCTCCCGCAGTTGTTTGATATCGTTCCTGACGCGCTGCTGCTGGTGGATGCAGAGGGGCGTATCAGCCGCGCCAATGGCAACGCAGAGCGTCTTTTCGGTTATGGCAACGACGGGCTGGTTGGTCTCGCTGTGGAGGCCCTGATGCCGACCGACGCGCGAGGGCGGCATCTTCAGCATCGCCTGGGTTACATGGCTTCCCCGCGCGTCCGACCGATGGGCCAATCCGACCAGGTGCTGGTCGGCCAGAAGGCGAACGGTCAGCAGTTTCCGGTGGAAATCGCGTTGAGTCCGATCGAGACTGCACACGGACGACACTTCCTCGCCTCGGTGCGCGATATCTCTGAGAGTCAACGCGTTCGGCAAGCCTTGGTGCGGGCCAGCTATGATGCCTTCATTGCACGGTTGGGACAGATGGCCCTGGACGCGGGTAGCGAGCAACAGCTCGTTCGCGCATTGCCTGGCATGCTTATCGATGAACTCAAGGCCGACGCAGTTGCGTTGGCCTTTCCTGAGTCGGATGGTCATGCGATCGATGTGCGCGTTGCCGGACAGATCAATGGTGAGGCCCTTCGCCACATATTGTCGTCGCGCTGGGACCTGCTCCAAGCATCGCTTCCAGCGGACCGTGCCACCATTCTGGATGATGGGCAGTTGGAGCTGCTGGCCGAAGCAGGTGATGGGTTTGCGTGTGGTGCGGCAACGCTGCTCCGTGACCGCGACCACCCGACAGGGATTCTGATGGTGCTTTCCGCAGATGCGCGACCGATCCAGCATGACATCCTTCATCTGATTCAGGGCGTCGCAGTCCTGGTCGCGGCGATAATGCAGCGCCGCAGAACGGCGGAGCAACTCGCCCATGCGCAACGCCTGGACGCACTCGGCCAGTTGACCGGCGGCATCGCGCACGATTTCAACAACCTGTTGACCATCATCTCCGGCAGCCTACAGCTTCTTGATGACGAGTATGTCGCTCACGAGGGTGCGCGCGATCTTATCGCAGGCGCCCTCCACTCCGTGGCGCGCGGAGCATCTCTCACGTCCAAGCTGCTTGCCTTTGCAAGACGCCAACCTCTGGCTCCCCAATCGGTCAAGCTTCACCAGCTGGTTCATGATCTCGGCACCATGCTGCAACGAACCTTGGGTGAGTCATTCTCACTGACGATCGAATGCCACCGCGGCCTCCCGCCTGCGCATGTTGATCCCTGCCAGCTTGAGACAGCATTGGTCAACGTGGTCTTGAATGCGCGCGATGCCCTTCCAGGAAACGGCGAGATACTGCTCTCGGTTGGGGAGCAGTGGGTCAGTCCGCAGGAGATGGAGGAGCTGCAGGCCGGGCACTACATTGTCATCAGCATCACAGACCACGGCATGGGCATGTCCGCCAGTACCGCTCGGCGCGCGGTTGAACCCTTCTTCACCACCAAGTCGATGGGTCAAGGGAACGGACTTGGCCTCAGCATGGTGTATGGCTTCACGAGGCAGAGTCGAGGCATGTTGCACATCGACACCGTCCACGGTCGAGGCACAACGGTAAGCATGTACCTCCCGGTTGCCACGTCCCAGCCAGAGCGGTCGCTGCCCCCGCGACATCGGGTGGAGGGCGCGCGGCAGACCATCCTGGTGGTGGAAGACGATCCGGGCGTGCGACGGATTGCCGTCTCGTTTCTCCAGGCTGCCGGTTACGTCACGTTGGAAGCATCTGACGCGGCCGAGGCACTTGCGATCGCACGGAGGCACCCGGAAACAGCTCTGGTCTTCAGTGACGTCATGCTCGGAGGCGCGACGAACGGCCATGCGCTGGCCTCTGCCTTGCGCGGGCAGCTGCCGGGCCTGGCGGTACTCCTGACCACGGGCCATGACGACGCGCCCGAGATCAATGCCGACACCGGGCACTGCGGCACCTTGCTACGCAAGCCGTATCGGCGCGAGGATCTCTTGCTCGCGGTCCAGCAACTGATCGCTTGACGGCGGTTCCCGCATGCGACATCGGCACAGCAGGACGTCAGTTCAGTGTTTTTGACTGGGCGCGAAGGCTCGGTAGATCGACGATGCGGATATGGGAACGACTGATCTCGATCAGCCCTTGATCCTGCAACCTGTGCAACGTGCGGACAACGGTCTCGATCTGCATGGCAAGGAAACTGCCGATGTCGGCACGCGTCATGCAAAGCAGCATCTGTGTCGCGCTGAAGCCGCGCTCGGCCAGTCGCGTGGAGTAATCAAGCAGGAACGATGTCACCCGCTGCTCGGCATTCAGGCTGCCGAGCGCCAGCATCCATTGCCAGTCACGTCTTATCTCCGAGGCGAGCATCCCGCTCAAGCGCTCTTGGAATCCGGGAATGCACTGACGCAGAAGAAACGGCTGCAGCTCCCAGACCTCACCGTCGTCCAGCGCTGTCACGTGGCATGGGTAGACAGCCAGGTCCAGTGCTTCCTGCCCGAGGAGCTCGCCGCGCATCGGGAACGCCGTCACACGTTCTCGGCCATCCTCACTGATCAGAGCACTTTTGAAGACGCCCGACTGCACCAGGAACAGTCCGCGAAATGGCTGGCCTGCGCGGATGACGTGCTGCTTCCTGCGAACGCGGCGTTTGACAAGGGGCGTGCCCTGCAGCAGGCGCTCCCAGCTCCCGCCACTACCGCCCACGACGTCGCGTTGAACGCCGAGAAAGGGTGCCACACCCGCTGTGTCGAGCATGACGTGACTGGCAGTGTCCCACATATCCCATCCTCCACTTGACCCACACCCAATCTAGGCGCGGCCGGGGGCTGACGGATGGCGGTGGATGGTCGTTTTGTAACGATATGTAAAGAACCGCGTTTCTTGATGCAGGTCAACACGGCCTCTCCCGGTGCGCCGCCAAATGGACATGCGCCCCGGCGATGCCGTGCATACGTCCGACCTGAGGAGGACGCTTGAAATGAATCGATTGAAAGGAAAGGTGTGCATAATCACCGGTGCGTCTGTGGGTATTGGCCGCGCCTGCGCAGTTCGCATGGCCGAAGAAGGCGCCGCGGTGGCCCTGTTCGACATACATGACGGAGAAGGCAACGCATTGGTCAATCAGCTGGCTGGCGCCGGTTCTGCCGCGATCTACTGGCACGTCGACGTTCGGAGCGAAACCAGTGTGCAGGATGCCATCGACGCCGTCGTGGATCGGTTCGGGCGTCTGGATGTCATGGTCAACAATGCCGGAATTGCAGGCGCCAACCGCCCGACCCACAAGCTCAGTGAGGCCGATTGGGACCAGGTCCAGGCCGTGAATGTCAAAGGCGTCTTCTTCTGTACCAAGCATGCCCTGCCCCACATGCGCAGACATCGTACCGGCAGCATCATCAATCTGTCTTCAATCTATGGTTTGGTGGGCGCAGCGGACCTTCCCGCCTACCACGCATCCAAGGGCGCGGTCACGCTGATGTCCAAGACCGACGCATTGATCTACGCGAGCGACGGCATTCGGGTCAACTCGGTACACCCAGGCTTCATCTGGACGCCGCTTGTCGAGCACCACTTGCAAGACAGTGGTATCGCTGATCTGGTGGCCGGCAGGCACACGCTGGATCAACTGCACCCGTTGGGCCATGTCGGTACGCCCGACGATGTTGCCTGGGGGGTCGTGTACCTTGCATCGGAGGAATCCAGATTCGTCACGGGGTCATCCCTGGTGATCGATGGCGGCTACACGGCGCGCTGAGTTCGCAGGTAGTGCCGTGTACGTTGATCTGCGTCAACTTGCCGGTTCCGCCAGGGTACTAGCCTGCATGCGTCCCCATTAGCCCTGGCTGCCATGACCACTCCAGACCTCCCGTCTTCCCTGTCCCCCGAGCTCTTTCCACGCTGGATAGAGGTGCTGCGCGACCGTACGAGGGTACTGATTCGACCCATCACGGCGGCGGACAGGGATATCGAGCGCGCGTTCATTGAAGGCTTGTCCCCGCAGGCCCGCCGTTTCCGGTTTCTGGGCCAGATTTGCTCGCCCAGCGAACAATTGCTGACGCAGCTGACGGTGCTGGACGATACTCACCAGGTCGCCTTTGCCGCCGTCATTTCCGACGCGTCGCGTGAGCAGCTCATCGGAGTAAGCCGTTACAGCACCAATGCCTCCGGGGATGCCTGCGAGTGCGCGGTGACGGTCGCCGACGAATGGCAGGGACGCGGGCTGGGGGTGATCCTCATGAACCACCTGATTGCCATTGCCAGGTCGCGAGGAATCAAGCGGATGTATTCGATTGACGACGCCCAGAACACACATATGCGGGAACTGGCCAAGCATCTGGGATTCAGCAGCCGCGTCGACCCCGAAGACCATCGTCAGGTCATTCATGAGCTGCCACTCGATCCCGGTACCTGAGATCGCGGAAGGCTCAGGCGATCACCGCATTCCTTTTCCAATCGAAAGACAGCCCGGGCACGTCCCGTCACCCTCCCCCCATCGCATCGGCGTGGGGAACAACGCACGCATCGCCTGCCTGTCAGTGACTACCGGGTAGTCCAGAAAGTGCGCGGCGACCGCATTGACCGAGTCTGTCGCGGCCAGATAGATGCACGTATCGGCCAGTACCGATGCTTGCGTCAGGGTTTCCATCGTGGTGACGGGTGCCGCATACACCAACAGCGTCGGACCATACACGCGAACCATTCGCAAGGATGACGCAATGGCGGAGGGTGTCGCCGAGCCGTCATCGAGCACGATGACCGTTCGCTGCGCCAGTCCAGCCGATGAGCAGATTCCGCAGCGCCTGCGATGCGCTTGAGCCTGGGCGAGGATCGCTCGCTGAACATCCTCAAGGTCTGCTTCGCAGGCCGCTTCTTCCGGACTGCCGAACGGCATTGATGATTCCGCGCGCTCCCTGCGGCTGGGGATCACCTCATGCCATGACGCAGAAGCCCACTCAGCGGGCAAGCCCGCGAGCCTCAGCTGCGCCCCAAGCGCATCGGCGATGAGCCGCCCCATCGGCAGTGATGCACAAGAAACGGCCAGTACTGACGCCCGGGTCTGCTTGTACGCCTCCAGCGCGTCCGCGAGCCCGAGCGCTGCTTCAAGAGAATCCCGGAAGACAAGGTGCGTCACGACGGTGTCCTGTTCTGCAGAAGGTGCCTTCCGCCGCCCATGCCGCCGGGTGGCAACGCTCTTTGGCCTCTGAAGGCCATGCCGAACCGCTCTCACCCCGAGTCGAGGTCAATGTGCTGCAGGTACTCGGGGATGCAGGCAGACCAATGCAGCTGCCGTTCGATGGCCAACCGCAGCGCGTCGGCGGCGTCTGGCTCACCGTGAGTGATGAAGACCCGCCGCGGGGTCGCCTGTGCCGTGCGTAGCCAGTTGAGAAGCTCGTCGGCGTCGGCGTGGGCAGAGGCTGCCTCCACCTGCACCACCTCGGCACGTATCGCCACATCCTGGCCATAGATGCGCAGCAGCCTCTCACCGCGGACCAGCGCTGCCCCGCGCGTTCCCCCTGCCTGGAAGCCTGGCAACAGGATCATGTTGCGTGGATCCGGGCCGAAGGCGATGAGATGATGGAGAATGCGCCCCCCGGTCAGCATTCCGCTTCCCGCGACGATGATCATGGGGCCCTGCCGACGGTTGAGCGCCTTGGATTCCTCGATGCTGTTGACGATCCGGGTTGTCGCGTGCAGCCGCTTCAATGCGGCATCATCCAGCAGATGTTCGTCCCTGTATTTCCCGTAGAGCAAGGTGACGTCCTTGGCCATCGGACTGTTCAGGTAGGTCGGGGCACGCGGGATCCGTCTCTCCGCCTGCAGGGTCGCGATCACGTGCAGCAGCAGCTGGGCGCGTCCCACCGCGAACGCCGGAATCATCACTACCCCGCCGCGCCCGAGGGTACGTCGGATAGGCTCGATAAGCAGGTCCGTCAAGGACGCGGCCGGATGGTGCCGGTTACCGTATGTTGATTCCACCACGACCCAATCCGAGGCCGGCAGCTCGGCGGGAGGGCGCATCACCGGATCGTTTGAACGGCCGACATCGCCACTGAACGTGATGCGCCTGCCTCGGTGGACCAGCGATACGGATGCAGCGCCAAGAATGTGCCCCTGCTTGCGAAACGTAGCCGTTACGCCAGGGACCGGCTTAATGGGGGCGGAAGCGTCGACGACGCGCATCCGCTCCAGGCACCGTTGCGCATCCTCCTCGATGTAGAGCGGCTCGGCCGGATGGTGTTTCGAGCTGCCGCGCTGATTGGCGTGGCGCGCCTCTTCCTCCAGCAGGCGCGCGGCGTCGGGAAGAAGAATCCGGCATAGATCGCGGGTGGCTGGTGTGCACCACACGCACCCGCGGAACCCCTGCTTGAACAGACGTGGCAGATATTCGCTGTGATCCAGGTGTGCGTGCGTGAGCAGCACCGCATCAATGGACGCGGGATCCACGGGAAACGGCAGCCAGTTACGCAGTCGCAGCGGCTTGTATCCCTGGAACAGCCCGCAATCCACCAGGACGCGAGCGTCTCCGGCCTGTACCAGATAGCGTGAGCCGGTGACGGTATCCGTGCCGCCCAGGAACACGACGCTGAAACAGGCTGCATCGTGAGGTTGATCGTTCATGTACATGGATCACCTGGGAGGCCATTGCATCAGGTGTGCGACGCGCCACGCCGGAGTTGCTCGGCAGCCGCTACCCGGCACGGGCGAACGGGTTGGACGGCAGGCTCCCCGCTGGTCTCAGTGGGCAAGAAGTACGGGTATCGGACTGTGCCGGATCAATGTGCGGGTGACGCCGCCAAACAGGAATTCCGAGGCTCGGGATCTGCCGTAGCCGCCGGCGACAATGCAATCAGCGCCGCTCTCCTTCAGGAAGTTCAGTATGGCCGGCCCTGCCCCACCTTCCTCATAGCCGCGGTGAACAGGCGACGCTGCTACACCGTGGCGCTGTAGATGAGTCACCAGGCGCAGACCTGCGTCGTCCTCCCTGCTCGGATCGTCCGGATCGGAATCGATATACAACAGGTGCACGCGCTGTGCTGCGATCAACAACGGCAAGGCGTCATGCACTGCGCGAATGGCTTCCTTGGTGTTCTTCCACGCAATCACAACATGACGCGGCACCGCGTCGCAGGCGTCCGGCGGGACGAGCAGCAGCGGCACGCCCGATTCCACCAGCAACGAGGAGACAAGCGTGTCTTCAATGCCAGGATCATCGCGATGCAACCCCAGGATGGTCAGGTCAACGCATCGTGCCTGAGGCAACACCTGATCCACCGGTCCCTCCCACACCCTCTCGTTCGCACACACGGTCCACTCCACACCTGCGCCCGCCAGCCGCTCCTCCAGCGTGGTGGCGAGCCCCCTGACCGTCTCCTTGGCCGGCTCGTGCAGGGCGGTGTAGACGGCTGGGTAGTACATCCAGCCCGTCGCCACCGGCGCAACTACACTGGCTCCCGCCAGTGCGACCAGGCGGCTTCCCTGCGCACGCGAAAGCGCCGTGGCCAGACCCAGCGCCTCCTCGTGCAGGCGGCCCGAGACGAAAGGCAGCAGAATGTCGCAGTACATGTTCGGTCTCCCCGGGGTGAAGGAGCCGTCAGCTTGCGCCCTGCGTGACGAATGAACTTGATCGAAGTCAATGAAATCCCTTCTGGATCATTGATCTGGATCAAGTCACCCCAGCGTGGGTTCTGCGCAAATGCCCTGACAGAATCGCCACTGACCGATTTCAATGGGCACCCGACCATGCTGAGCATCGTCCAGGATCCGGCAAGCACCGCCACGGGACTGATTGCCGCCTCGGTCGTGGGCATCCTTGCGGGACTGGCATGGCAGCGAGCGGGCAGGAGGTCGGCGGCGGCCAACACGCGATCCGGTGTCAGTGTTCTGCTTGCGCTGGTCGCGATCTCAGGCGGGCTGGGAGCGCTGCTGGGAGACGCGGGGCTGGTAGCTGGCGCGGTGCTGCTGGGCCTGGTCATCCGCCCTCGGCCGCAACGATTCCAGGCAACCGCCGGCACGCTGACGGTGCTGCCTGCCCTGTATATGGTGGGCGCCATTGCGATGGCGTCACCTGGAACGGCAATCCTCGCCGGCAGCGCCATCCTGATGTTACTGGTTGGGGGACCTGGGCTGATCCGCAAGGTGAGTGCGACGATCTCCAATCGAGATCTTCGGGACGTCGCAACCGTACTGGTTGCTGGCTTTCTGATTCTTCCTCTGCTTCCGGACCGCCCCATCGACCCCTGGGAAGTAATCAACCCGAGTCGGCTCGGGACACTTATCGTTGCGTTGATGGCTGTCAGCACCGGGGCGCATCTGGCGCTGCGCCATCTGGGACCGAGATCGGCGTTGGCCTTGACCGGTTTCGCCGGTGGGTTTGTCTCCAGCACCGCCACTGTCGCCGCGATGGCGGACGGAGCGCGGTCGGCCCCCGAACTGGCGCCTGCCTTCGCAGGCGCGGCCTTGCTTTCCAACGTGGCTATGATCCTGCAGTTGGGCCTGGTGATGGGCACCCTCGCACCTGCCATGCTCACCTACAGCATGGTCCCCCTGGCCTGCTCGGCAATCGTGGCCTTGGGAGCCGCATGGGCGTTGGGATGGCGGGCCCTGCTGCGTACGTCAGCAGTATCCGGGCTGGCAATCGGACGGCCATTCAAACCGTTGGCGATCATGGTCTTTGTTGGACTGATCGTTCTTCTCCTTCTGGCAGCAGGTCTGCTGCGGGAATGGCTGGGAGATGAGAGTCTGCCGTGGGTTCTGGGTATCTCCGGCATTGCCGACGTGCATGCTGCCACCGCCTCCGCCGCACAGATGGTGGGGGCGGAGCGGATCAGCAACAGTGCCGCGATACAGGCGGTCACCATTGCACTTGCGGCCAACTCATTGCTGAAGTGCGTTATCGCCGCAGCAAGGGGCGGGTGGCGCTTCTCCGCACCATTGTTGATTGGAACCAGCCTGATTGTCGGAACGTTCGCTGTGGCCGCCGCGCGTAACGGATGGCCGTCAATAAGTTGACCCATGTCAATATGTCCGCGCAGGACCAGCGGAAAATCTGGTCCAACGTCGGCCTCTGTGTCCAGCTGCCAAAATGGATGTTCTTGTCCCTTTGACGAATACGCCTGCTGACACCTCTGCCATGCAGCTGGCAGCAGCACTTGTCGGCGCCCGCGGCGGGCACGTCACGCTGGTGCAGCCGGTAGAATCTCCATTGCCTGACACCGCATACGTCAAGGTCCCCCCTCGAGTTGCCACGCTCGCTCGCCGGGTCGCGCAATGGAGTGTTCCTTATGACATCCAGATTGAGGAAGGACGCGCGGAACGTCCTGTGGACGCGATTTCGATGTTTGCGCAGCGTTTCGACCAGGTGATCATGGCCTGCTCCGGGCATGACCGCGCCGAGCGCAGGCTGCAACATGCCCAGTTCTCTTCACTGGTGAGTCGATCCGGACGCCCCATCATTGCATTGCCCGGGAGAACCCGGTTTGACGGAATCTTCAAGCGAGCGGTCATCGGCTGGAGTGCAACGCCAGAGTCTGCTCGCGCGGCACATGATTTCCTGAGACTGGATTTCGAGTGTTCGCTTGTGGTTGCCACCGTGGACGGAAGTGATCGAGTCCATGAGCACGCTCAGGCGTTCGTCAACAGCTTGGTGCGACAGGGCCGAGAGGCCACATGCGCTTCCTTGTCGTCGAATGGGAGGAGCGTGGCTGACGTGCTGCAGGGCCACGCGCTCGATAGCCAGGCGGATCTGCTGGTCTGCGGCGCCTACGGACATTCGCGCGCGCACGAATGGCTGCTGGGTGGGGCGACCAAGGCGCTTTTCGAATACACCCTCACGCCACTGTTCTTCTCACGATGACGCGACAGGGAGGGCGGGACCATGCTGAAAGACATTCTTGTGCCGCTGGCGGATTCGTCAACGGATGACGCGGCCATACGCTTCGCCATCGAGATCGGCAGATCGCAGGATGCGCGAGTGCGCATCATTGAAACCGTCTACCTGCCGCCACCTGCGATAGGAACGCCTGATCCGACGCCCAGGCCATCGTTCCTGGCGGCGCAGGACGCGCAGCGTAAGGAAGCCTCCGGGAGAGCGGCAAGGATCAGAGCCAGAATCACAGAACATCCCGGAATCTCTGTGGAAGTTCATGAAGCCGTAACGGAATCGCCCGCGGAGCTTGCCGCGCGACTGGCCTTCTCTGCGGACATGGTCATTCTGGGCGGCTGGTCAGGCTTCTCGACGCCCGATCCGATAGGTCTGGACCTGTTCAACGCGTTGCTTTTTGACGCGGGAAGGCCTGTTGTGGTGGTTCCGCCACACTGGCGGCCAAGTGGGAATGCGTGCGCAGTCGTGGGCTGGAAAGACACCCCGAATGCGTGCCGCGCCCTGCATGCTGCCATTCCGTTGCTGCAGCAGGTGCAGTCTGTGCAACTGGTGGAAATATGCAGGTACCGGGACGAGATGGATGTGGCTGACACTGTGATGCCCTCTCTCATCGAACACCTCCACCGCTGGGGCATCGCCGCATCCGCCATCAAACTGGCTGGTCAGCACCGTCGCTCCAGCGAGGTCCTTGTCGACCATGCCAACGCGGTCAAGGCATCGCTGGTCGTGGTCGGCGGTTACGGTCATTCCCGCCTCCGCGAGTGGGCAGTCGGCGGAATGACGAGTGCGCTGCTGCTGGGGGCGGCAATCCCGGTGCTGTATGCCCACTGACGATCCCGCACTGGCGACGCTTAGCCCGGCAAGGCCAGAACGCAGGTTCCGTGCCACGCTGTTGGAGCCGGGTCGCTTTGCAGTGTTGTGCCTTGCGATCTATGCGGGCTGCTGGCTGCTGGCCGCCGTGGAACCGTACCATCGACGCGATTGGTTGCTGGAGAATCTACTGGCGTTCGCTGCTGTTCCCTACCTCGTCGTCCAGCAGTGGCGGCGCCCGTTCAGGCCTGGCACCAACGCGCTGCTTCTCATCTTTCTGTGCCTTCATGCCGTGGGCGCACATTTTACCTATGCGGAAGTTCCCTATGACGCTTGGGCGCAGAAGCTGGTTGGCGGGACAATTTCCGATGTGTTTCACTGGAATCGCAACCATTTCGACAGGCTCGTCCACTTTGCCTACGGCGCATTGGTCGTGCCTGCGGCAAAGGAGCTCTATGCGAGGCACATGGTTGCCGGTGAGTTGACGCTGAACCTGATTGCCGTTCAGTTCATCATCGCCACGTCCGCTGCCTATGAACTCATCGAATGGGGCGCGGCACTGGTGGTCGATCAGGATCTTGGGATGGCGTATCTCGGCATCCAGGGCGACGTATGGGATGCACACAAGGATGTGCTGCTGGCGTCAGTTGGGGCGATCGTCAGCGTGGTGGCTGTCAGCGTACGGCGGGGCAGACGTGCTCATGGCCGCTCGTCGGGCTGATCCACGCAGAAGATTCCATGCAGGGCAACCAGCATCGCCTCAACGCGGCTGTCATCGATGCGATAGAAAACTGAACGTGACTCTCGCCGGGTCGTAACCAGACGCCGCTGGCGCAGCTCGGCAAGCTGCTGGGAAAGGGCCGGCTGTCGGATGCCGGTCGCCTCCTCGAGGGCACCCACGGTCGATTCCCCTTGAGACAGTTGGCAGAGCAAGAGCAGACGCGACGGCGTGGCCATGAAGCGCAGCAACTCTGCCACGTCAGGCACCCGTTCCTTCATGTCGGCCAGGTTGGTTGCGGTAAGACGGTCGTTCAAGAGCGGAGGCACCGGACAGGAGAGCTAGAGCGTACCCGTTAATCCGCACGGCAGCTGAACGGTAACACGGGTACACGCCAATAGTTGCATAGTTTAGGTAACTATGAAGTAATATCCACAATCCGACCGCCGGGAGCATGCCGTGAATACGCCTGTCATCATCGATTCTGCATTGGAGAGGGCTCAGGACATCGTACGCAGGGCGCGAGAAGGCGATACGCCTTCGCCCTGCATCAAGACGTTCTTCGATCCCGCCACGTTTACGGCCAGTCATGTGGTTCGTGATCCCCGTTCTTCAGCGTGCGCCATCATCGACTCGGTTCTTGATTTCGATATGGCCTCTGGACGCACCTCGACCGGCTCGGCCGCAGCGCTGGTCCAGTACATTCGTGACGAAGGCCTCCAGGTGCAATGGCTGCTGGAGACGCATGCGCACGCCGATCATCTTTCCGCCGCACCCTGGCTGCAGCAGCAGGTCGGCGGAAAGCTTGCCATTGGCGAGCACATCACCATCGTCCAAGACACCTTCGGCAAGGTGTTCAACGCAGGTACGAAGTTCAAGCGCGACGGAAGCCAGTTCGACCATCTGTTTACCGATGGCGCGGAGTTCACCGTTGGAAACCTGCAGGCCACGGCGTTGCACGTGCCGGGTCACACCCCTGCATGCATGGCCTACGTCATCGGGGATGCGGTGTTTGCTGGCGACACACTGTTCATGCCGGACTACGGCACGGCCCGCTGCGACTTCCCCGGAGGCTCGGCCCGCCAGCTCTATCGCTCGATCCAACGTCTACTGGCTCTACCGGATGAAACCCGGGTGTTCCTCTGCCACGATTACAAAGCCACGGGCCGGGATCGCTTCGCATGGGAAACCACCATAGGCGCGGAACGAACCGCAAATGTCCATGTGCATGAGGGCGTGACGGAGGCCACGTACGTGGAGATGCGCGAGAGCCGCGATGCGACGCTCCCCATGCCGCGCCTGATCCTGCCTTCGGTGCAGGTCAACATGCGCGCGGGCCATCTGCCCGAGCCTGATGACAACGGGGTGCGCTACCTGAAGCTGCCGGTGGACCTGCTATGACCCTGCCCTCCTTGGCGTGGTACTGGCCACTCATCGGCGGCCTGATGATCGGGACGGCAGCGGGTGGGTTTCTGGCGCTGACCGGTCGCATTGCCGGTGTTTCCGGTTTGCTTGCCAACACCCTTGGCCTGTCGCGAGGGGGCGACCGCGCGTTGTCGGCCCTGTTCCTGGCGGGGCTGCTGGTGTCGTCGGGCGTGGCGCTGGCCGTCAAGCCCATTTCGCTGCCCTCTCCTGCAGGCTCCCCACCGGTGCTGCTCATCCTGGCCGGGTTGCTGGTCGGCTTCGGGACGCGGCTCGGATCTGGCTGTACGAGTGGTCACGGCGTTTGCGGCCTGGCCAGACTGTCACCGCGCTCCCTGGTCGCCACCGGCATGTTCATGCTCATGGGCATGGCCACCGTGGCGGTTGCGTGCATGATCATGGGAGACGGAGCGTGATCCGGTTGGCGGCATTTCTGTCTGGTGCCCTGTTCGGGTTGGGTCTGGTCGTCTCGGACATGGCCAATCCCGCGCGCGTGCTTGCCTTCCTCGACGTCGCAGGCAAGTGGGATCCGTCACTGGCCCTCGTCATGGCCGGCGCCCTGATTCCGTCAGCGATCGCCTATCGGTGGGTCCGCGCACGCAATGTGCCTGTGCTCGCTGCCGCGCTGCACATCCCCCGTCAGCGCCAGATCGATCGACACCTGGTCATCGGCGCGGCCGTGTTCGGTATCGGCTGGGGACTCGCAGGCGTGTGTCCAGGCCCTGCAGTTGCACTGTTGGCGACAGGTCAAACGTTTGCGCTCGTGTTCGCGGCCGCAATGGTCGTCGGCATGCTCCTCCACTGGCTTATCTACCACTTCCGCACAACAGAGGGTTCGCCATGAATCTCCGATCGCTTTCACCTTGCCTGCGTGTGACCGACCAGCTGGCTCCCACAGATATCCCCGCGCTGAAAGAGGCGGGCATCTCGAGTGTCATCTGCAATAGACCCGACGGCGAGCAGCCGGACCAGCCCGATCACCTTGCACTGCAGGCTGCCTGCTCCAGGGCGGGGCTGCGCTTTGCCTATCTTCCCGTCGTGCCTGGCAGCATTGCCGATGGACAGGTGCAGCAGTTTGCCGTGCTGCTGGAGCAACTGCCTGCGCCCATCGCCGCCTACTGCAGGACCGGCACCCGCTCGACGTCGCTATGGGCCCTATCCCAGGTTCGTACCGGCCGAGCGACGCCCGAACAGGTGCTGTCCGTTGCCGGTGAGGCTGGCTACGACCTCTCCTCTCTCGCTTCGCGCCTGCGGGATGCCCCCTCCTCCCCTGCCTGACGGCCAACCGACATGCAAACCCTCTCCCTGCTGCAGCTCGCGCTGGGTGGACTCTCCGGCATTCTCGTTGGTTTCATACTCGGACTGGTCGGGGGAGGTGGCTCCATCCTGGCTGTCCCGCTGATGCTCTACCTGGTGGGTATCGACGACCCTCACGTCGCCATTGGCACGAGCGCGCTCGCGGTTGCTGCCAATGCACTTTCAAATCTCTTCGTGCACGCCCGCAAGGGAAACGTGAGATGGCCGTGCGCATCCGTCTTCGCGTTGGCGGGTGTCGTGGGTGCGTACCTCGGCTCAACGCTGGGCAAGGCCATCGACGGGCAGCGGCTGCTGCTCCTCTTTGCCCTGCTCATGATCGCGGTTGGCATGCTCATGCTGCGCAAACGCAATGCGGCAGGTGATGCAAGCGTCCGGCTCAGCAAAGGAAACGCACCGGCACTGCTCGGGTTGGGGGCGTTTTCTGGAGCACTCTCCGGCTTCTTCGGCATTGGTGGCGGCTTCCTGGTTGTCCCCGGGTTGCTGGCGGCCACCGGAATGCCCGTGCTCGCCGCGGTTGGCAGCTCTCTCGTTGCTGTTTCCGCTTTTGGCCTGGCGACCGCCATCAACTATGCATCATCCGGACTGGTGAACTGGCCGCTCGCCGCCGTCTTCGTCGTTGCCGGCAGCGTGGGCGGCATCATCGGCGCGCGCACATCCACCTCGCTGGCGCAGCATCGCGGCATGCTGAACATTGTACTGGCGTCGCTCATCCTCCTTACGGCCGCCTACACGCTCTTTCGGGTCCTCTAACGTGTCCCGGGTGATCGGGGAATCGTGTCCACCGCCATCATCATGCTCCACCAGGCGACGCGTGGTTGCCAATAACGGCACGCGTCGCCACGCTGGCCGCAGCCCCGTTCCGGCAGCCGGAGGGCCTGCCCTGCCAGGGCAAGCGCAGGCTTCCCAGGCCCTGAGGCCCGGGAAGCCTGGCAATGGTCCGCGCTTCAGCTGCAGGACGTGACGTCGATGACACTGCACTTGTCATAGGTCTGGACATAGGCCCGGCACGACTCCTGCAGCCGGGCCCGCAGTTTGGTCGCTGCCTGGCTCTTTGCTGCCGTGCAGCCTTCGTGCGTAAGCACCCCTTTGCCGGTGTTCGCATAGCCCTTTTCGGTCTGCGTACACTTGTCCGACGGCGCCGCCTGCTTCACCGTTGCCTGGGCCTCATAGCATTGCTTCGCGTGGGCAGTCGCGATGGATGCCCACAGCAGTACCGCGACCAGGATGATCGATTTCATGGTGTTTCCCCTCGGTTCGTGTGAGTAGTCTGTCTTCCGGCAACGCCGTAGCGTGTTGACCTGCCGGTACTGGCGCGCTGCGATCCCTCCTGTCGGCTTGGGCTCCTGTCTGTCAGCGGCGATTGCACTCTAGCCAGCGGCGGGTACGCGCTCTGTTCCGGAACGCTCAGAAAGTGTGCGCGGCGTTGCACGGCCTGCTCCTGCTGCTGAAGCGCACCGGTCCCTGAGCGGTCAAAAGCGTTTTGTGGTGACCCATCCAGCGCCAACGGTGGAGGTCGCAGCGACCTGGCTCCCGACATGCGTCGCGTGCATCAACGCCGCCACAGCCACCCGGAATGACCCTTCTTCCACCCTGCCTGCCATCGGGTACACGCGATGATCGACCAACCCCTGCGCCCGTTGGCAGCGCCACTGGAGCGCACGCCTGCGCCTGCCGCTCCTCCGCATTGGACGACGACGTCTTCACCCGCCCGCCTTATGCTGGGATGCCATTCCGTTCTGCAAGGACGTGCACCATGACCAAGCTCCACACCCTGTTGATCACCGGCTGCCTGATTGGGTTCAGTGCCGCTGCGTCGGCTGAAACCGTGAATCTCACCAACAGTGCCGACGGCGTCAACCGCGATGCCGGCATCACGGCGGTAAAGAAGAAGCTCCAGGACGCATGCACCGAGCGGAACGGCTCGCCCGATGCGGCGTCGTTCGAGGTGGTCTTCGAAAAGACCAGCGACAGCCCGAACGTGCCCAAGCCGTACTACGTGGACGGCAAGATGAAATGCACGTTGCCCGGCTGAGCGGACGTTTCTCTCCCGTGTTCCCGGTAGACCTCCATTGAGGCCGCCACGCTGCGCGGGGGGCTCGAATGGTGGGCCTCCTGTGGGCGATCTCCCCCGCCAGGATGGCGAGGGAGTCGTAGCACCTTTCACCTTCCCGATATGTCGCCTGCAGCGTACCGCCCATCTGTTCGCGCTGGTCTTCCCGCGTTGGCAGAGGATCTCGGGCAGTTATGCGTGACGGATCTGGCGCGCTGCTCAGCGCAGGTGATCCTTCAGGAACAGCCAGGTGATCAGGGTGGCGTCCGGCCCCTGCGGGTCGGTGAATGGCAAGCCGGATTGGCTGCCGCTCCAGGCATGCCCCATCCCCTGCACGACATAGTGCTGCGCCAGCGTCCGGCCACCGTAGGTGTAGGTATCCAGCGTATAGGTGCGCCCACCCGGCACCTGTCCGGTGAAGGTGCTGGTTGGCACGTACTTCACCGAATCGTTGTCAACGCCATCGTCGGCCAGATCATTGGTCTGCAGGAACTGGCGGACGGCCTGCTGTCCGTTCACCGGGTTCACCGTGGCATCGGCGGTGCCGTGGAACACCAGTACCGGAATCGGTCGAGGCGACGGCGAGCCGGCGCACTGCCAGGCAAGCCGGCCGTTGCTGTCCGGCGGGTAGATGCTTCCCGCCAACAGCGCGTAGGCGCTGCCGGACACCGTGGTAGCGCCCTTGTACATGCCCCCGGAATGGATCGCGCCTGCGGCGAAGACATCCGAGTAGCAGGCCAGCATGATCGAGGTCATCGCGCCGCCCGCCGAGATGCCGGTGACGTAGACCCGGCGCGGGTCCACGCTGTAGCCGGCCTTCACCGCGTCCACGATGCCGGCCAGGATCGACGCCTCGCCGCTGCCGCGCGCCTGGTTGATCGGCAGCTGCCAGTTCCAGCAGCGCGCCGGGTTGGCGGTGACGTTCTGGCGTGGATAGACCACGATGAAACCTTCGGTATCGGCGACGTCGTTGAAGCCGGAGGCCTCACCCATGAGGTTGGGGCCGGTAACGCAGCCATGCAGCACCAGCAGCAGGGGCAGCGGCCGGGTGGCCTGATAGTCTGCGGGCACCCATACCTGGTACTCGCGACTGCCAAACAGGTTGCCGTATAGACCGATGTCCCAATGGCCGGCGGGCCCAGCCGCAACGGCACTGCCTGCCGTGGCAAGCCAGGCGCACAGCACGCGCATGGCTGCCTTGATTGAACCGATTCCAGATGTCATGACCAGCTCCTCTCAGGTGAGTCGTGGATGAAGGAATACCGGGAAACCTCGTGGACCAGCCTTCCAGAGGGTGCAGCGACGCCGCGATCAAACCCAGCCGGTGGCGTAATGGATGCCGATCACCACGAACACCGCGAGGGTCTTGATGAGGGTCACCGCAAAGATGTCTTTGTAGGCTTGGCGATGGGTCAGCCCGGTCACCATCAACAGCGTGATGACGGCGCCGTTGTGCGGCAGGCTGTCCATGCCGCCGGACGCCATCGAGGCGACGCGATGCAGCACCTCCATCGGGATGCCGGCGGCCTGCGCGTTGACGATGAAGGTCTCCGACATCGCCGCGAGCGCGATGCTCAGGCCGCCGGAGGCCGAGCCGGTCACGCCGGCCAGACCGGTGACCGTGACCGCTTCATGCAGCAGCGGGTCCCGGATCGACCCCAATGCGTTGGCCACCACCATGAAACCCGGCAATGCCGCGATCACCGCACCGAAGCCGTATTCCGAGGCGGTGTTCATGGCAGCCAGCACCGCCCCGCTGATCGCGGTGCGCGTGCCGTCGGCGAACCGGGTGACCACGGGGCGCCAGGCCAGTGCCAGCACCGACAGGATGCCCACCAGCAGCGCGCCCACCACCGCCCAGATGGCGCCGATCTTCTGTACGTCCTGCACGACGGGTGCGGCACTGCCCAGGATCGCGGGGATGAAGCTGTGTTCGCCGCCATACCACTGCGGTATGCCCAGGGTGAACAGCTTGTTGGACACGAATACCAGCACCAGCGGCAGGATGGCGATGCCGGCATGGGCCAGTTGGGTGCCGGCGAAGGGGGTCGGTTCGTTCACCAGCGTGGCCGGGTCGCCGTAGCCCTCGCCCGTGCGCAGTGCCGCGCGGCGGCGCCACTCCAGGTACGCCATGCCCACCGCAAGCACGAACACGCTGCCGAGAATGCCGAGCACCGGTGCGGCCCAGGTATCGGTGCCGAAGAACGCGGTCGGGATGATGTTCTGGATCTGCGGCGTACCCGGCAGCGCGTCCATCGTGAAGCTGAAGCCGCCGACGCCCAACGTGGCCGGAATCAGGCGTTTGGGGATGTTGCTCTGGCGGAACATTTCGGCAGCGAAGGGATACACCGCAAACACCACCACGAACAGCGACACACCGCCGTAGGTGAGCAGGCCCGACACCAGCACGATCGACAGCATCGCCCGCTGCGGGCCGAACAGCCGGATCGCCGCACCGACGATGTAACGCGAGAAGCCGGACAGTTCGATCAGCTTGCCGAACACTGCGCCCAGCAGGAATACCGGGAAATAGAGCTTCAGGAAGCCGACCATCCTGTCCATGAACAAGCCGGTGAACATCGGTGCCACCAGCGAGGGATCGGTCAGCAGCACCGCACCGAGCGCGGCGATGGGCGCGAACAGGATCACGCTGTAGCCGCGGTAGGCCACCAGCATGAGGAAGGCCAGCGCTGCAAGTACGATCAGTAACGACATGCGGCGCTTCCAGATGAGGAGGCGCCCAGTATCCGGATCTGACGGCCGCTGCCGACTGGACCTAGGTCCACTCGCGGCCGCAGCGCGGCACCCTTAGCCTAGGCGTCATGGGTGGCATAGGGCCACCTGCGACGCACATGCCTTGGGGGAGGACCAAATGAAACGGAATTGTCTGAGTCTTATGATCGGCGCGCTGCTGGCCTCCGGGCCGGTACTGGCCCAGGAGGCGCCACAGGCCGCACCGACGGCAGGCAAGTCTGTTGCGCCCACCAATCTGGACAGCATCACGGTCACCGCCCGCAAGCGCGAGGAAACCCTGCAGGAAGTGCCGGTGGCAGTGACCGCCTTTACCTCCGAAGCGCTGGACAGGATGAACGTGCAGGACATCGGCGATCTGGATGCGCTGGTGCCCAATCTGACCATCTACGCGGCGCGCGGCGCGAGCAGCACGGTCACCGCGTACATCCGTGGCGTTGGCCAGTCCGATCCCACCTGGGGGGCCGATCCGGGTGTGGGCATCTATCTGGACGACGTCTACATCGCCCGCCCGCAGGGGGCCCTGCTGGACGTCTTCGACGTGTCGCGCATCGAGGTGCTGCGCGGACCGCAGGGTACGTTGTACGGCAAGAACACCATCGGCGGTGCGATCAAGTACATCTCGCGCGGCCTGCCTACCCAGACCGAAGGGTTTGCCCAGATCACCGTGGGCAACTACAGCCAGCTCGATGCCAAGGCCGCCATCGGCGGCCCGCTGGGCGGTGCCGACAGCGGCCTGCGCGCGCGCGTGGCGGTGGCCAGCCTGAACCACGATGGTTTCGGCGAGAACAGGTTCAACGGCCAGCCGGTCAGCGACAAGCAGATCAATGCGGCGCGCCTGAACCTGGGGGCGTATGCGGGCGATGATGTGGATGTGCAGTTCGCGCTGGACTGGATCGACGACCAATCCGGTATGCGGGGCTCAAAGATGCTGGCGCCCAACCCGTTCACCCCGGCGTATCCGCCGATGGACGACCGCTACGACATCCGCTCGGGCATGCGCAATCTCAACAGCGTGGAAACCAAGGGCGCCTCGGCCACGGTGAACTGGCGGCCCAGTGAAGATGTGGCGGTGAAGTACGTGGTGGCCAAGCGCGAATCCGACAGCGAGGCCAACATCGACTTCGACAGCACGCCGGTCAAGGTGGCCGATGTCGGCGGTACCTATACCGACAACCAGGTCAGCAACGAGCTGCAGCTCAACTACGATGCGGGCGGCCGTGTGCGCGGCGTGGTGGGTCTGTACCAGTTCAGCGGCGAAGCTGGCGGGCAGATCCGCAACAACTTCTTCAATCTGCAGTTCGCCGACACCCGGGGCAAGGTGATCACGGACAGCATCGCGCTCTATGCCGATTGGACATTCGACCTGACCAGTACGCTCAAGCTCGACCTCGGCGCGCGCTACACCGACGAGGACAAGCGCGCGATCGTGCTGAACCGCTTCTATGCCGATGCGACGTTCACCCGGCCTGTGGCGGTGGCAGCCGATTTCGACAAGACCACCAGCTTCAGGAACGTCTCGCCCAAGGTGTCGCTGGACTACCAGATCACCCCGGACATCATGGTGTACGGCCTGGCCACCCGTGGGTTCAAGTCGGGCGGGTACAACATCCGCGCCAATGCCGTGGCGGTGCCCCGCTCCGCCGAGCCATTCGATGACGAAACCGTGGACAGTCTCGAGGTCGGCAGCAAGATGGCCTTCCTCGACCAGCGCCTGTTCCTCAACCTGTCGGCCTTCCACAACAAGTACAAGGACATCCAGCTGTCGGTGTTCACGGGTATCGATACCAATGGCGACGGCGTGGACGATGCCTTCTTCGGCGACTTCACCAATGCCGGCGCCGGCACCATCAACGGCCTGGAAGTGGAGTACCAGTACCTGCCGACACGGCATTGGCTCGTCACCGGCAACCTGGCCTGGCTGCACACCCGCTACGACGAGTACATGGACCGCGGCCTCAACGTTGCCGACCAGATGAAGTTCACCAACGCGCCAAAGGTTTCCGGTGCCTTGAATGTGGAGTACCGCACCGACCTGGCCAGGGGAGGCAACCTGTCCGCACGGGTGGGCTACAGCTACCAGAGCGAGGTATGGCCGACCACGGATCTGAGTCCGGTGATCCGTCAGCAGGGCTACGGCCTGGTCAATGCCGGGGTGATCTGGCGGCTCGACGACGCATGGACCTTCTCGCTGCAGGGCGACAACCTGGCCGACAAGGCGTACCGCACCACCGGCTACAACATTCCGGCGGCCGGCACGCTGATTGGCTTCTATGGCCCGCCGCGCCAGTACAGTCTCAGCGTCCGTTACGATTTCTAGAAGGCACCCGCATGACGCAGTCCCATGATGATCTGTACTGGAACAGCGACGATGGCCTGCGCCTGCACGCGCGCGACCATGCACCGGCCGCAGGACAGCCGCCCCGTGGCACGGTGGTCTGCATTCCCGGGTTGACCCGCAATGCCGCCGACTTCGATGCCCTTGCCGGAACACTGGCTGCCGCCGGGTGGCGCGTGCTTGCCGTTGACCTGCGCGGGCGTGCCGGGTCGGCGCGGGCGCCCGACCCGTCCAGCTACAACCCGCGTGCCTATGCCGACGACATGGTGGCGCTGCTGCGCGCGCAGCACATCGACAAGGCGGTGTTCGTCGGCACCTCGCTGGGCGTGCTGGTCACCCTCACCCTCGCGTCGCGCGCACCGGGTCTGGTCGCTGCGGCGGTGCTCAACGATGCAGGCCCCAAGGTGCCGCGCGAGGCCCTCGCACGGATCGGAACGTATGCCGGCAAGCCCGTGCCGCCGATGGATCTGGACCAGGCCACCGCCTATGTGGCCTCCATCGGCAAAGCCGCGTTCCCGCGCTTCACCGCCGATGACTGGCAGGTGATGGCCACACGCACCTTCCGGCCGCGCGACGATGGTCTGCTGGAACTGGACTACGACCCGGCGGTGATCCGCACCACCCGGCCCTGGGTGCTGTGGCTGCTGCGCCCGGTGCTGTGGCGCGCGGTGCGCAGGCTGACGGCGCGGGTGCCGGTGCTGGTGGTACGCGGGGCGTTGTCGGACATTCTGCCCGCCGAGGTGGCACGTCAGATGGCGGCAACCTCGCCAACTGCCCGGCTGGTCGAAGTACCGGACGTAGGGCACGCGCCCACCCTCTCCGAACCGGAGGCGCGCGACGCGATCCTCGCCCTGCTGGAGCGCGTGCGATGAGTTCGACTGCGCCGATCGAGGCATTGCCCGTGGCGCTGCAGGCGCTACGGGACTGGGCGGAGCGCGAGCGGCTGGGCCGGGTTACGCGCATTGCGCAGTCGCGCATCGACGCGTTTGCCGACGCCACCGGCGACCACAACTGGATCCATGTTGATCCGGCCCGGGCGCAGACCGGGTTGCCGGGGGGCAAGACGATCGCGCATGGGTTCCTGCTGCTCTCGCTGACCGTTGAAGACGATGTGGCGGCGCTGACGGGCTTCCCCGGCATTGCCCACGTACTCAACTACGGCTTGAACACGGTGCGCTTCCTTGCGCCGGTGCCGAGTGGCGCAGAGGTGCGGGTACGGTCGCGGCTGGTGTCGCTGGAGGCGCGCCAGCCCGGGCAGTGGCTGCTGACCCAGCACAAGGCGGTGGAGGTGATGCCTGGCGGCGCGGTGGCCCTGGTGGCCGAGCAGCTGTCGCTGATCGTCGCCGCACCCTAGCGGCGACGCCCTCTCCCGCAACGCGGCGCCGGCCTGCTGCACGCCGGCCGGGGTTCTCTCTACACTGGAGTGATGTTGACGCCCTCCATCGTCCTGTTCGCCTGCATTGCGTGGACCGTGCTGCTGTTTGGCGTCGCCCTGTGGGGAGAGCGCCAGGGGCATCGGCTCACGAAGGTGTGGCCGGCCATCTATGCATTGTCGCTGGGCGTGCACTGCACCGCATGGACCTACTACGGCGCGGCGTCTCAGGGCGTGCAGTGGGGCTTTCCGATCCCGCCCACGCTGATCGGCATGGCGCTGATCTTCGGCTTCGGCCTGCCCTTCCTCGCACGGCTCGGGCGGCTGGCCAAGCAGCACAACAGCGCCACCATCGCCGACCTGGTGGTGGCGCGGCTGCGCACCGACCAAGGGCTGGGCGTCACCATCACCCTGGTCGCGCTGTTCGGGATCATTCCGTACATCGCGCTGCAGCTCAAGGCCGTCAGCCAGGGGCTCGGTGCCCTGCTCGGCGATGATTTCGCGGCGAGTGGCTGGCAGCTGGACATGTCGTTCTGGTTTGCGCTCACGATGGCGGCGTTCACCATGCTGTTTGGTGCACGCAAGGCGTCGGCCACCGAGCACAACCGCGGTATCGTGGTCGCGCTGGGCCTGGAATCGGTGCTGAAGCTGGCGGCGCTGCTGGCGATCGGCCTCTATGCCGCTGTCTCGGTGCACCAGGCGGGCACACCACTGCTGGAAAGAATGGTGCATCTGCCGCCGCCGGCGATCATCCCGGACTTCCTCACGATGGTGGCGCTTGGTGCAATGGCGGCGTTCACCCTGCCGCATCAGTTTCATGTGGGGGTGGTGGAACTGCGCCAGTCGTCGCACCTGAAGACAGCGCGCTGGCTCTTTCCGCTGTACCTGCTGCTGATCGGGTTGCCGTCGGTGCCGATGGCGCTGTCCGGTGCGGCGCAGCTGCCGGCGACGATGTCGCCGGACCTGTATGTGCTGGCCCTCCCGCAGCAGCGCGGCCATCACCTGCTGGCGCTGCTGGCGTACCTGGGCAGCCTGAGCGCGGCTACCGGCATGATGATCCTGTCCGGCCTGACGCTGTCGATCATGCTGGGCAACCACGGTGTGGGCTCGCGCCTGCTGGGCGGTATCGAGCGCGGCGACACCGGTGCCGACCTGCGGCCGCGGGTGCTGGCGTTCCGTCGCGCCGGCATCCTGGCGGTGTTCCTGATGTCGTGGCTGTACAGCCGCGCGATGAGCGGCACCGAGGCCCTCAGCGATTTCGGGTTGATGTCCTTCACCGCCTTGTCGCAGCTGGCACCGGCGGTGCTGCTGGCGGTGTACCGCCCGCGCACGCCCTCCCCGGCCATCATCGCCGGCATCGTGCTGGGCTCGGTCGTCTGGCTGTGGCTGGTGCTGCTGCCGATGGTGATCCCTGCCCCGCCGCCGTCAGCCGGCCCCGACGGGCTGCACTGGCTGGCGATGTTCTCCCTGCGCATGCAGCCGGGCCATATCGCCATCAGCATGGGGGCGAGCCTGGCGGTGAATCTGGCGACGGTGGTGCTGGTGTCGCGCGCGGCGCGCCCCTCGATGCCCCTGCAGCGTGACGCGGTGGCGGCGGCCGCGATGCGCAGGACCGCCGGTCGCTTTCTGGGCCAGGAACGCGCACGACAGCTGATGGACGGGCATGCGGGGCAGATGCTCGATGACGACCGCGTCACGGCGATCGAGCGCGAACTGACCGCCGTGGTCGGCGCGGGCATGGCGCGGCTGCTGGTGGAGGCGGCACGCGATGGCGGCGCGGCCCCGCTGGATGTTGTCACCCGTGCGGTAGGCGAAGCCACCCAGGCGCTGCGCTTCAACCAGCGCCTGCTGGAAGCCGCGTTGGAGAACATGAGCCAAGGCATCAGCGTGGTCGATGCCCAGCTCCAGCTGGTCGCCTGGAACAGCCGCTACGCCGCGCTGTTCAAGTTCCCACCGGAACTGCTGCAGGTGGGCCAGCCGGTGGCCAGCCTCACCGCATGGGCGCTGGGGCAACTGAAGATCGGTGAGGGTCCCGGCGACACGCCCGACAAGGCCCTGCTGCGCCGCGTCGCGCACATGCGACGCGGCACCCCGCACCTGGCCGAGCGCATCTTCCCGGACAACACCATCGTCGAAATCCGCGGCAACCCGATGCCGGGCGGCGGCTACGTGGCTACCTTCACCGATGTCACCGCGTTCCGCCGCGCCGAAGATGCCCTCAAGCGCAGCAACGAAACGCTGGAGCGCCGCGTGCAGGACCGCACCGCCCGGTTGGAGGAAGCCGTGCATGAAGCGGAACGGGCCAACGTGGCCAAAACCCGCTTCCTGACGGCGGTGGGCCACGACCTGATCCAGCCGCTGCATGCGGCGCAGCTGCTGACCGATGCGATGTCCCAGCACATCCACTCCGAGTTTCTCGACAGCTTCCTGCGCCAGATCCGGGGTGCGCTGGATTCCACCGACGATCTGCTGTCGGGCCTGCTGGATATTTCGCGGCTGGAAGCGGGCGGGCTGGTAGCCGATCCACGCCCGTTCGCGCTTTCGTCGGTCCTGGATCCGCTTGCACAGGAGTTTGCGGTGCTGGCCGCCGCGCGCGGCCTGCAGTTCCGCTACGTGCGCACCCGCGCCTGGGTGCACAGCGATCCGCTGCTGCTGCGCCGGGTGCTGCAGAACTTCCTGGCCAACGCCATCCGCTACACCCGTCGTGGCGGCGTGCTGCTGGGCGTGCGCCGCCAGGGCCGGACGCTGCTGATCGGCGTGCATGACAGCGGTCCGGGCATCGCGCCGGAGCATCAGGCGGTAGTGTTCGAGGAGTTCCACCGTGGCGACCGCAGCAATGGCCAGGGGCTGGGGTTGGGGCTGACCATCGCGCACCGGATTGCCGACCTGCTGCACGCGCCGCTGGAACTGCACAGCGTGCTCGACCGCGGCGCGGCCTTCTCCATTGCCGTGGCGCGGGCGGCACCGCCGGCTGCCCCCCGCGCCGAGGTTGCCACCGGTGGCACCGGCACGCTCAAGGGCGCCCGTGTACTGGTGGTGGACAATGATCCCGACGCGCTGGACGCGATGCGGCAGATGCTGCTTGCGTGGGGCTGCGATGTCGTCGCGGTACGCGATGCCGGGGCGCTGGATGCCTCGGCACATGAAGCCGCTCTGTGGCTGTTCGACTACCACCTAGACGAGGGCGATACCGGTGTCGCGCTCTGGAAGCGGCTGGTCGCCGTGCATGGGCCGCGGCCGACGGTGATCCTCAGTGCCGATACCGGCAGCGACACGCGTGATGCCGTACGCGAGGCGGGCCTGTCGCTGCTGAACAAGCCGTTCAAGCCTCTGGCGCTGCGCTGGGCGATCAACCATCTGCTGGCAGCGCCCGCCACGGCCAAGGCCTGAGCGGGCAACCTGCCGCGCGGTGGATCAGGTGTCCTGCGCCTCGTCGATCTGCCGGGACGGATCGGCCAGGCCCATTTCGTGCAGAACGCGGATGGCCTGCGCACGATTGCGCACACCGAGCCGGCCCATGATGCGGGTCATATGCGCCTTGACCGTGCGCAACTGCACACCCAGCCGATCGGCGATCTGCTTGTTGAGCAGCCCTTCGGCCACCAGGCTCAACACCTTGTACTGATGCGCGGACAGGCTGGACAGGCGCGCAGCCAGGTCGATGTCCCTGCTGAAGGGCGCTACCCGCGCCACCGGCTCGCGCAGCAACGCCGGTATCCAGCGCTCGCCATCGAGCACCGTCTGCAACGCGGCCTGCAGGTCGGTCAGCCCGGAACTCTTGGGGAGATAGCCTGCTGCACCGAGGTCGATGGCGCGTCGGATCACGTGCGGTTCCTCATTGGCCGAGACGATGATGATCGCCAGGCCAGGCTGCAGTGCACGGATGGTGGCCAATCCGGCGAGGCCGTGATTGCCAGGCATGTGCAGGTCCAGCAGCATCAGGTCGATCGGCTGCGCCTCGATCGCTTCGAGCACGCCGTGCAGTGAATCGGCCTCGCTGATCTGCAGATCGGCCACCGCCTCCTCTGCCGCGCGGTGCAGCGCCGCGCGGAACAGGGGGTGGTCATCGGCGATCAGGAGGGTCGGCATGTCCGTCCGAGGTTAGCAAATCGTCCGCTGCGCGGCACTGGTACCTAGGTACGCTGGCGGAACCGGTCGGGCTTGCTACGGTAGTGCGATGAGCCACCTCCGTCCTGCGTCCCTGTTGTGCGCCGCGCTGCCGCTGCTGTCGGCCTGCGCGTCCGTTGCCGATGCGGCCCCGCCCCGCCCCCTCGCGGCATCGCCCGTGTTCGAGCAGTGGCGGGAAACGCTGCACCGCGGCAGTGATGATCTGCTGACCGCAGGACTGGGGATCGACGCCCTGCGTTCCAACAACGCGCCGCCGTTCGCCACCGCGGCCCAGCCGACGGCGGACGAGGCCCGTCGCCGCGCGATCTGGAGCAGCTGGCGCGGCATCGCCGACCTCACCCCCGGCGGTGGCTTTGGCGAGGTGTATGGGTCATTGCAGGGGGTGCCGGGCCGCGAGTTCTCGGCGTATGCGCGGGTGCCCGGCGCGCGCCACCCGCATCGCGTGCTGGTGCAGGTGCCCGACACCTTCGATGGTGCGCGGCGCTGCCTGGTGGTGGCCGCCTCCTCCGGTTCGCGAGGCATCTATGGGGCCGTTGCGGTGGCCGGGAGCTGGGGACTGGCGCGCGGGTGCGCGGTCGCCTACACCGACAAGGGTGCCGGCAGCGACTACTACGATCTGGACGCCCGCGCCGGCGTCCAGGCGGACGGCACGCCCGCCACCGAGGGCGCATTGGCATTCGTCCCCGCCGATGCAATGGCCACGCGCGGCATCGCCGTCAAGCACGCGCATTCGGGCGACAACCCGGAAGCGGATTGGGGCCGGCATCTGCTGCAGGCGCTGCAGTTTGGCCAGCAGGCGCTGGACCGCGCCTACCCCCGCGCCGCTCCCTTCACCAACGCCAACACCCGCACGCTGGGCGTGGGCGTGTCCAATGGCGGCGGCGCCGTGCTGCGGGCAGCGGAGCTCGACGTAGATGCGTTTGATGCGATGGTGGCCGGTGAGCCCAATGTCTCGGTGGCCGGCGCCCCGCCGCTGTACGAGGTCGTGACCCAGTCCGCGCTGCTGATGCCGTGCGCGCTGCTCGCCCTTGAGGATCTGCCACAACCGCCGCCGCAGGCACAGGCAACGCAGGCCGGCACGATGCGCTGCGCACAGTTGCGCGCCGCCGGGGAGGTTCAGGGCGACGACACGGCGGCACAGGCACGGTCGGCGCGGCAGCAGCTTGCCGAGGCGGGCCTGAGCGACGGCGCCCTGCGTGCCGGCGCGTTCGCAGCAGGGTTCGATCTGTGGCGTGCCATCGCGGCAACCTATTCCTCATCCTATGGACGCTACAGCGTGGGCGCGCATCCCTGCGGCTACGGCTTCTCGGCTGCCGGCGCGGACGGCAGGCCCGGCCCGGCAGCGGCCGGCCTGCGTGCCACCTGGTGGAGCGAGGGCAGCGGCATCCCGCCGGGCAACGGCGTGGTGCTGGTGGATGGCAGCGCGGCATCGTCGGCAGAGCAGCCGTTGCGCGGCCTTGAGTGTCTGCGCGGGCTTGGCAGGGGCGACAGCGCCGATGCCCGCCGGGTGCGTGCCGGCATTGCCGAGGCCGCCGCGAAGGCACCGCGTCGCGGGCTGCCGATCGTGGTCATCCACGGCGTTGACGACGGACTGGTGCCCATCGACCTGACCAGTGACCGCTATGTTGCGCTTGCCCGCAGCGCCGGGGCCCGGATCGCCTATTGGCGGGTGAATCACGCACAGCATTTCGACTCGTTGCTGGCCTTCCCGGACTACCGGAAGCGCTATGTGCCGCTGCTGCCCTACGTCTTCGCCGCGCTGGACCAGGTGTGGAATCACCTTGAAGATGCCGCCCTCGCCCTGCCGCAGGATGCGCTCATCCAACCGACGCCTCGGGCCGAAGCGCCACTGCGGCATGACCACCTGTCCATCCCCACAGCCGTCAGCCGCTGACGCGTTGCCCTCCAGGAAGATCCCATGTCCCATGCCCCCGACGCCCATGCCTACCCGCTGCTGATCAGGCAGCTCCTGCACACGCCACTGGCGGTCCATCCGGCACAGGAGATCGTCTACGGCGACACGGTGCGCTTCGACTACCGCACCCTGCAGGCACGCATCGGCCAACTGGCCGGGCTGCTGACATCGCTGGGAGTCAAGCACGGCGATACCGTGGCGGTGATGGACTGGGACAGCAACCGCTATCTGGAAAGCTACTTCGCCGTGCCGATGATCGGTGCGGTGCTGATGATGGTGAACATCCGTCTGGCCCCCGAGCAGATCGCCTATACGCTCAATCACAGCGGGGCGCGGGTGCTGCTGGTCAACCGTGAGTTCCTGCCGATGCTGGAGAGCATCGAGGAACAGCTGCCGGACCTGCGCACGCGGATTCTGCTGGACGATGGCGATGGCCCGCTGCCAACGGGTTTCGTGACCGAGTATGAAGCCGGTCTGCGGGAGGCCACAGCGGTCACCGCCTTCCCGGACTTCGATGAAAACACCCGCGCCACCACGTTCTATACGACCGGCACCACCGGCCTGCCCAAAGGCGTGTACTTCACTCACCGGCAACTGGTGCTGCATTCCCTGGCGGCGATGGCCGCGCTGGGCAGTGCGGCCAGCCAGGGGCGCCTGCACCGCGATGACGTGTACATGCCGATCACGCCGATGTTCCATGTCCACGCATGGGGCCTGCCCTATGTGGCCACGCTGATGGGCATCAAGCAGGTGTACCCCGGACGCTATCTGCCCGAGCGGTTGCTGGGATTGATCGCCCGCGAAAAGGTCACGTTCTCGCATTGTGTGCCGACCATTCTGCACATGCTGCTGGGCCACCCCGCTGCCGCGACGACCGATCTTCGACGCTGGAAAGTGGTCATCGGCGGCGCCGCACTGCCGCGGGCGCTGGCGCAGCAGGCGCTGGCCGCTGGCATCGACATTTTCGGCGGCTACGGCATGTCCGAGACCTGCCCCCTGCTCACCCTCGCCCAGATCGATGTCGATGCCCTGACCGATGCGGACGAGGCGCTTTCGCTGCGGACCAAGGCGGGCATCCCGGTGCCGCTGGTGGACCTGCGCATCGTCGACGAAGACATGCATGACGTTGCCCACGATGGCATTGCGACCGGCGAGGTGGTGGTACGTGCGCCCTGGCTCACGCAGGGCTATCTGCACAATCCGGACGCCTCGGCAGCGCTATGGGCAGGTGGTTACCTCCATACCGGGGACATCGGCAATATCGATCCGGGCGGCTACCTGCGCGTGGCCGACCGCATCAAGGATGTGATCAAAACCGGTGGCGAGTGGATCTCCTCGCTTGCGCTGGAAGACATCATTGCGCTGCACCCGGCAGTGAGCGAGGTGGCCGTCATCGGCATCAGCGACACGAAATGGGGCGAACGCCCCTTGCCGCTGGTGGTCCGGCGTGCCGGCAGCGAGGTCAGCGAAGCGGAGATCATCGAGCTGGTCGCCGCACGCAGCCGCTCGGGCGACATCTCCCGCTACGCGATCCCGGACCGGGTCCGCTTCGTTGACGCCATCGAGCGCACCAGCGTGGGCAAGATCAACAAGAAGAAGCTGCGCAGCCTGCATGACGTGGGCACGGCCACGGACGCCGGCTGAGGTCGACGCCGCAGGTATCCACACCGAGCATAGGAACTGACGAGAGGCGGGCAAACGTTGGCGGCTGGCAGCGTTCAGCGCCGCCGCATCAGGATCATCTTCTCCTGCGACATGTCCCGCATGGTGTACGGAATGCCACCGGTGCCGTAGCCCGACTCGCGGCGGCCCGCGAAGGGCATCCAGTCGGTGCGGAATGCGGTGGGATCGTTGATCATCACGGCCGAGGCGTCCAGCCGGTTCGCGGCGCGCAGGGCGATATCGATATCCTGCGCGAACACGCTGGCCTGGAACGCGGTGGGCAGCGCGTTGGCGCGCGCTATCGCCTCGTCGAGCCCGGCGTAGCGGTATACCGCCACCACCGGTCCGAACACCTCCTGCGTGGTGATCCGCGCGTCGCCGGGCGGATTGAGCAGCACGGTGGGCTGCAGTGTGGTGTCGGAGAGCCGCCTCCCGCCAGCAACCAACTGCGCGCCGCCGCGCACCGCTTCGTCGATCCATTCAGCCACGCGGTCGGCCTCGCGTGGCTGGATCAGCGGGCCCACCTCGGTGGTCTGCAGCGTCGGGTCGCCGGTGCGGAGGCGCTCCACCCGGGCGATCAGGGCCTGGGTGAAGTCCTCGGCGATGGCGTCGTGAACGAAGATGCGCTGCGTGGACACGCACACCTGGCCGGCGTGGTAGTAGCCGCCCTTGACGATCGGCTCGATGATGCCGGGCAGGTCGGCACTGCGGTCGACAATGGCCGGCGCGACCCCGCCGTGCTCCAGCGCCGCGCGTGCGCCGTGGGCGAGCTTGGCATGCAGCGACCACCCTACCCTCGCCGAGCCGATGAAGCTCAGGAAGGCAATGCGTCTGTCCGTGGCGAGCGCCTCGGCCAGGTCGTTGCCTTCCGGCAGAAAACTCTGGCACCACGGTTCGGGCAGCCCCGCCTCGTGCACCATCGCCACGAACTCCAGGCATGACAGCGGGGTTGAGGAGGCCGGCTTGATGATGACCGGGCAACCAACGGCGATGGCCGGGGCGACCTGGTGGACGATCAGGTTCAGCGGATGATTGAACGCCGAGATGGCCGCCACGATGCCGATGGGTTCCCGGGTGGTGAACGCCCAGCGATTCTCGGCGGCCGCCGACAGGCCCATCGGGATCTCGCGGCCGGCAAAGTTGCGCAGTTCGTCGGCGGCGTTGTGAACGCCGTCGATGGCACGGGTGGTCTCGACGATGGCATCCGGCAGCGGCTTGCCACCCTCGCGGGCGATCTGCAGGGCCAGGTGCTCGCGCCTTGCGTCCATCAGGGCGGCGAGCCTGCGCAGGATCGCGACGCGCTGATGAGGGTGGAGCCAGCCGTCGCGGTCCTTGAACACCCGCTCGGCGGCGCTGAGCTTGCGTTCCAGCGCGGCGGCACTGTCAACGCCGATCTCTGCGATGGGCGCGCGGTCGAAAGCCTGTACGACGGTCAGCATGTTGAATTCCTTGCCAAAGGGAGAGCGTGCCTACGCGCAGCCGACCACCGGCGTGCGATTGCGCAGCTCATCCACCAGTACGCGGGTGTTCTCGGAATAGTCGATCGGCACATCCACCACGTGAACGCCGCCACCGACGAAGGCGGCCTCGATCATCGGCACCAGCTGGTCGACGGCTGTCACCCGGGAGCCCTTGGCGCCGTAGGCTTCGGCGTACTTTACGAAATCCGGATTGCCAAACCGCATGCCGAAGTCCTCGAAACCATCCACCGCCTGCTTCCAGCGGATCATGCCGTAAGCGCTGTCATTGAGGATCACCACCACCAGGTTGAGCCCCAGCCGCACGGCGGTTTCCATCTCCTGCGAATTCATCATGAACCCGCCGTCTCCGCACACCGCCATGACGCGACGCTGCGGGTACAGCATCGCCGCCATCATGGCCGACGGCAGGCCGGCGCCCATCGTGGCGAGCGCGTTGTCGAGCAGCAGTGTGTTGGCCACATGCGTGCGGTAATTGCGGGCGAACCAGATCTTGTACATGCCGTTGTCGAGGCAGACGATGCCGTCGTCCGGCATGGACTGGCGCACGTCATGCACCAGACGTTGCGGGGTGACCGGGAAGCGATCTTCCTCGGCGCGGTCGTTGAGACGGGCGAGGATCTTCTGTCGCAGGTCGACCATGCCTTCATCGGTGGGCAGGCGTCCTTCCAGCCGGCCGGCCAGTGCGTCGACCGAGGCGCCGATGTCGCCCAGCACCTCGATATCCGGGTGGTAGACCTGTTCGACCGTGGCGGACTGGAAGCTGATATGGATGACCTTGGGCCCACCGCTGCTCTTCATCAGGAACGGCGGCTTTTCGACGGTGTCGTGGCCGATGGCGATGATCAGGTCGGCCCGGGCGATGGCCTCGTGCACATAGTCACCCTCCGAGAGGGCGGCCGTTCCCACGTACAGGTTGGAGCCGCCGGTGACGGCGCCCTTGCCCATCTGCGTGTTGAAGAACGGCAGGCGCGTGCGCGCCACAAACGCGGACAACGCCTCGGCCAGCCACGGCCGGCTGCACGCCGCGCCGATCATCACCAGTGGCCGCCTGGCTGCAAGAATGGCCGCTTCGGCACGGTCGAGTGCGGCCGGCGGCGCGATGGGACGCTCCAGCGGGTGCACCGGTATGACCGCGACATCCTCCACTTCCTCACCGGCGATGTCCTCCGGCAGTTCCAGGTGGACGGGCCCGGGGCGGTCTTCCATCGCCACGCGGAACGCATCGCGCACCGTGGCCGGAATGGAGGCCGGGCTGACGATCTGACGTGTCATTTTCGTGAGCGGCTTCATCGACGCCACGATATCCACGATCTGGAACCGCGCCTGTTTGGCGCTCATCACTGCCTTCTGGCCGGTGATGAGGATCATCGGCCACGCGCCGAGGTGGGCGTAGGCCGCGCCGGTCGAGAAGTTCAGCGCGCCGGGACCCAGCGTCGCGAGGCAGACGCCGGGCCGGCCGGTGAGCCTGCCATGCGTGGCGGCCATGAACGCGGCCGCCTGTTCGTGGCGTGTGAGAACCAGTTCGATGCGCGAGCCGCGCAGCGATTCCAGGAAGTCCAGGTTCTCCTCACCCGGCACGCCAAAGATGCGGTCCACGCCTTCGTTCTCGAGCGCCTTGACCAGTAGATCCGAGCCCTTCTGCATCGCGTCGATCCCTGTGCTGAGGATGCTCCGACTATACCCCTGGCGATGCGAAGACGCCGTGGCTGCGCCCCCCCAGGGGGGCGCAATCCAGGCTACATCCGTACCGTTACCCCGACCTGGAACCCACGGCCGGGCAACGGGGCGATGTACTTCAGCGGTGAATTGTGTGGACGCGCATCCTCATTGAGGAGGTTGGAGCCATTGAGGAATACCTCGACGGATGACGCGAACGCGTTGCGCACGGCGAATGCACGGCTGAGCTGCAGGTCCACCAGGTTGAACGCATCCAGCGGCACTTCCTGGCTGACGTTCTTGCCCAGGTAGCGCTGCGTGTCGTAGTAGGTACTGGACAGCCGCGCGGTCCAGCCCTCGCGCTCCCACGCCAGGTTCGCACCGTAGCGGTTGGTCGGCATGTTGGGCAGGTACGCACCGTCGTTGTGTGCGCGCAGACGGTCGGGATGGTCGGCCCGGTTCTTCACCAGGTCGGCAAAGGCAGCCAGCGTGAGCGTGCCGGCGTGTCCAAGCGCCAGCGACTGCGCCAGGTCCACCTCGAACCCTTTGACGGTGGTATCGGTCTGCTTCCAGTACTTCAGCGGCAAGCGGTTGGCGGTCTGCAGGCCCGCGTAGCCCTGGTAGAGGAAGTCGTCGACCTTCATCCGATACGCGGTCGCCGTGGCCTGCAGCCCACCGCTGTTGAACAGCAGGGTCAGTTCGGTGGTCCGGGCACGTTCCGGCAGGAGGTTCTGGTTGCCCTCCTCCTGGGTCATGATCGAGTAGTGGCGGTTGCTGGCGTACAGCTCGTTGATGTCGGGTGCCCGTTGCGAGGACGCATAGCGGACCTTGGCACCGAAGAGAGGGCCAAGCCTCACATAGCTGCCGACGTTGTAGCTGTTGAGCGCGTAGGACCGGCCCGCCAGTCGCATGTTGGGGGAATTGCGTGAGGGGGTGAAGCGGCTTTCCCTGATGTCGTGCGCCACACGTTCGTGCCGGTATCCGGCATCGAAGGTGGCGCGATCGAACGCCAGGGTCTGTTTGACGAATACCGCGCTGCTGTCGGTGATGACGTCTGGCAGGTAGCGATCTTTGCCCTCGCCGTCCACGTCGCGGGTGCGATGACTCAGGCCGAGCACACCGCTGAGCGGCCCACGTGGCCGCTGCGCCAGCAGCAGTTCGGCCTGGGTGGTGTCGAATCGGTACGCATTGGCCTTGGAGGTGCCCAGGTACTCGCCCGACGTATTGCTTAACCGGGAGGCCCGCAGCTCGGCGCTGTCGAGGAAGGGCAGCGGGTCCAGCAGCCGGCCTTCGATCGCCACTTTGTCCTGCGTGAGCTTGACGCCTACCGGACGGTCGCGGGTGGCGTCCGCCCCGAAGGACTGGTTCTCCATCGAGAAGCCGGGCACGCCGTAGGTGCTGTCCGTGGCATCCAGGCTGACGCCCACATGGCCACGGTCGAAGAAGTACGTGGAGCCCACGCCGAGATGCGTGTTCTTTGCGTAGCTGTTGCCGAGCGTGCCGTGGTAGTTGGGCGTCACATCGCGGTTGATCCTGCTTGTCACATACGACGGCGTGCCCTTCTGATACGCAGGGTTCACCGGATTGACATAGGTCTTGCCCATCCACACCGAACGGGGTGCGTTGGTGTAGAAGGAGAAGTCACCGTCGGCCCAGTCGGGATTTTCCGTCATGAACTGATCGATGTAGGGCTGCGAGGCTTTGTTGTAGATCTGCTGCACCCTCGCCTCTTTCTGGCACGCGTCGGCGAGCGCGCTGTTGACCCCGCCTGTGGCCGGGAAAAGCTGGCTGTCGCACACCGCGGCCTTGCTGTTGCCCGGAATGTCGTAGTGCGAGATCCGCTGGACCGACATCTGCAGGTTCGTGGACAGGTTGCGCCGGTTGTTGAAATTCATGCGGAAGCCCTGGGCGTCGGCGGCGTTGAACCCTTTTCGCAGTACCAGTTCCATCGCCTGGTCCTGGTCTTCCATCGTCCGGGAGATCAGGCCGGAATCGATGTTGACGCTGCCGCCCAGCGCGTTGCCGCCATAACGGACGGTGTCCGATGACTTGTTGACCGTGACGCTGCGGACAAACAGCGGGTCGAAGGGAATGTTGATGTCGCCGCTCAATGCGTTCAGGCCGAGGATGGACTGGCCATCCTCCAGTATCTGCACCCGGTTGCCGCTCAGGCTGCGGATTACCGGAGCGCCCGCGTTCGGTCCGAAGGCGCTGCTCTGCACCCCGGACACATGCTCAAGCAGAGTGCCGAGCGTACGGTTCTGCGCCTGGCGGTTCTGGACCACCACGATGCTGTCGATGCGTGACGGGCCATCGGCGTTGACGCGGACCGTGGCTAGCGTGATGTCCTCCGCCGCGTAGGCACTGTGGATGGATAAAAGAATGGCGACTGCAAGTACCTGACGACGCATACATCCCCCTTTTGAAAGAGGCGGGATGTTATAACATCACATTCACGGCGGCAATTGGCGTGTGCAGCGTCGCAAGACGCGGATGGCCGGCGCAATGCGGCGGCCGCTCGGTCGGCGGTCCGTCCGCCGACAACCGACTTGCCACGGGGCGCATGACCGGCGGCGCAGGCAGGAAGAGTTCCCGCGTCCAGCCTGCACGCGGCCATGCCCCGCAGGGCTCAAGGCGAGCGGCGCCGTCGCCGATAAGAACGACGCAGATGACACCGGTTACTGATACGGTCTCATCCGAGGCAGATTGGCATCCAGACAGGGAAGTACAGATGCGCCAGACAGTGCGTTCGCGGTGGGGCAGCTTGGCGCCAGGTGCCGGTATCGGTCGCATTCTGTGTGCCGCCGCGCTCGGGGCGGCGGTGACCCTGGTGGGCGCGCAGGTGGTGGTGGTGCAGCGCGATGATCGCGCGCTCAATGCCTATGCGGACCTCGTGCTGGACCATGCAGAGCTGGTCGCATCGGCATCGGTGAAGGCACTGGACCGTGCTGCGGCACTGCCGGGCCCGGCGTGCACCGAGGAAGATTTGTCGGATCTCCGGCAACTGGCGATCCAGTCGCACTACGTGCGCGATGTCGGACGCGTGGCGGACGGCGCGGTTCGCTGCACGGCCTCCTGGGGCGTCTTTGCCGTGCCCTCGCCGTTGCCCCCGCCAGACCGGCGCGTACGCGGTTTCGCCCTCTGGCACGCGTTGCCGGGGGTCTTCGGTGCCGATATCGCCGCTGATATGGCCGCCCGCGACGGCGTGGTGGTGACAACATCACCCATTGCATTCGATCGGGTCAGCCGTGCGCCGGCTGGCATGGGCGTGGTGGTTGCCACGCGCGACGGCAAGCACCTGTTCCAGCGCTTTGGCGACTCGCAGGGCGTGACCGTCGGTGAGGCGGCGTCCGCGCTGGACGTCGGAGCAACGCGTCTGGCGTGGCGCTGCAGTACCGCGTTCGATATCTGCGTGTCGGCCCGAAAATCCGGATCGAGCGTGCTGGTGGAACCGTGGTGGTTCTCCCTGTCGCTTGCAGTGCTGGGCGCCCTGGCGGGTGCAGGCATCGCGCTGGCGGTCCACGAGTATCGGGAGCGTCGTCGCTCCCTGCTCGCCCAGCTCCGGCGCGCGATCGATGGCCAGGGGCTGTCGATGGTGTATCAGCCGATCCGCGCACTGTCGGACCGGCAGCTGCTGGGCGTGGAGGCACTGGCGCGGTGGCGAACCGAGGATGGGCGCGAGATTCCGCCTGACCGGTTCGTTCCGCTGGCCGAACGCGACGGCCTTGGCACCTGCATGGCCAAGCGGCTGGTGCGCATCGCACTGGGCGAGATGGCCGGGCGGCTGCGCGGCAACGCCGCCTTCTACCTGAGCATCAACCTTACCTCGCAGGACCTCCTGGACCGTAACTTCCGGCGCTATGTGCACGATGAGGTGCGCCGCCTGGGCCTGCGCCCGCACCAGATCGTGCTGGAGCTGACCGAACGCGCGACGGCCGACCATCACGACCTTGCCGGCTGCATGCTTGAGCTCAAGTCACTCGGGTATCGCTTCTACGTGGATGACTTCGGCACCGGCTACTCCAACTTCGCGTATCTGACCGAACTGCCGATCACCGCCATCAAGATGGACCGCCGCTTCACCCGGGCGATCGGCACGGCCTCGGCGGTGACCCAGGTGGTGCAGTCCATCGCGGCGATGGCCGCCGCCCTGGATCTGGACCTGATCGTTGAAGGAGTCGAGACCGAGGAGCAGGCATCGCACATGCTGTCACTGGTGCCGGGTGGGATCGGTCAGGGTTGGCTGCTTGGGCGGCCGGTGGCGTCGGACCGCCTGCCACTGGGGTGATCACGACCCGTGCGGCGGTACGCCACGGCCACCAGCGCCACCCCCAGCGCAAAACACAGCAGCAACGTCAGCATCGACAGCGGCAGGCCGAACGCCGGATGCCCGGCCACGGCAAACGCGGTGTGCAGTGCCGCCGTGCCAATGCCAAGCGCACCGCAGCCCATTGACCACCGTCGCGCGGAGCGCAGGCCGAGTGTCACGCTGCGGTAGCCCCACAGCACGGCACCGACCGCGACGAGATTGAACACCAGAAAGCCCTGGATGCCGCCGGGGACGGCGAACATGTCCCATTCGTGCCAGAACGCGGCATCGATCTGATGCAGCACGAGTGCGAGGGCGGTGCCGAAGTACAGGTGTTCCATTGCAGCGCGTGGTGGTGCCTTGGTGTCCATTACATCATTCCCCCGGAGCATTCCTTGCGAGGGGGAATGATAGCGGCGACCCGCCATGCGCGATACGGATCGCGATCCCTGCGACCTGGCTTCAGCGCATCGGTGTCCTGTTCTCCCTGCGCACCGCGCTGTTCTCAGGAACGCGGCAGCGGGTTGCAGATCTGGTAAGCGGCATCCTTGAACGCCACTTTCTTCCCGATCAGACCCTGCAGCGCCCGCACATGGGCGACGCGCTCGTCGCCCGGCGGATGGTGGCCGCTGGCATGGGCATCGAAAATATCCGTGTCGCGCCAGGTGCTGATCGATCCGATCACCGCGTCCCAGGTGCTGCCGAGCTGCACGAGGATATAGGCCGCGCTCAGATCGGCGATCACCTCGGTGGCCTGCCCGCTGATGCCTTCCAATCCCACCTGGCTGAGGATATGCAGGCTGGTGCCATGCCCGAGCTCATGGCCGAGGGCGAACTTGATGGTGAGATCGTCGTGCAGCGCCAGCAGGCCCTTGCTGACCACCAGACCCATCTCTTCGTCGATCGGGGTCAGGTTGCCATTGGGCTGCTCACCCTCCTCGGTGATGACCTTGCCCACCATCGGCATATCGAAGGCAGTTGGGGTGGCGCCGGCATAGAACAGTTCGGAGATCTTCGACAGCGCGGCGGTGACGAAGGCGCCCGCCTGGTCGGTGGTCATGGACATGGAATGCTCCCGGGTGATGCAGCCCTGCGCGTGCGGGACTGCGGAGCGTTCTTTCTACGTCGTGGTGGCGGCGGCGGTTTGGCGTGTCGTTGCAGGATGTTTGCCGCACGCATCCGCAGCGCGCCATGTGTCGTCGTGTGTCAAATGCGAATGCGTCGTGATACCATTGTTAACGTTATCTAAAGCCCTCGTTACACGGACGTCCCAGCCATCGCCAGCGGACCCTTATTTTTCAGGAGTTTGCCCGATGCGCGTTGCTTCCCCCACGCTTGCCCACACCGCCGCCACGCTTGCCACCGCGATTGCCCTTGCCCTGTGCAGCCCGGCGCAGGCGGCCGTCAACGGCGATGCGTCCGCGTCAGCCGCTGCCAAGGACATGGATACCGTCGTAGTCACCGCGACCGGTGCCCAGCAGTGGATCAAAGATGCCCCGGCCAGCATCACCGTCATCTCCCGCGAGGAGATCGAGCGCAAGCCGGTCTCCAGCATCGGCCAGCTGTTGAGCACGGTGCCCGGCGTGACCGGCGGCTACGCGCTGTCCGGTGCCCAGTCCAAAATCCGCCTGCGCGGACTGCCCGAGCAATACACGCTGATTCTCATCGACGGGCGTCGCCAGGGCAATTCCTCCGGCGTGAACTACCGCGACGATCTCGGTCCGCAGGATCTGAACTGGCTGTCGCCGGACATGATCGAGCGCATCGAGGTGGTCCGCGGTCCGATGTCCTCGCTGTATGGCTCCGATGCGATGGGCGGGGTGATCAACATCATCACCCGCAAGATCGCCCCCGAATGGGGCGGTTCGGTGACCTACAACTACAGCGCGCCGGATTCGTCCACCCGAGGCGATACGGTACAGGCGGGCGCGCTCTTCAGCGGCCCGTTGACCGAGAGCCTGGGCCTGCGCGTGGGTGCCAACGTGACCGATCGCGCGTCCGATCGGGTCCGTGGGCAGACGCCGGGCAACAAGGCCGAGAACGCCAACGCGCTGCTCAACTGGGCGATCAATGACGACCACACCGTGGGCGTGGAGGCATCGCGCGGCGTGCAGCGCAACAAGGGCGCCGGCACGCTCGGCGCCTGGGGCCTGTCCAAGCTGGTGCACACCGGCTATGCGGCCACCCATGATGGCCGCTACGGCGATGCCAGCACGTCCAAAAGCACCTTGACCTGGAACGACTACAAGGACAAGGGCAGCCAGGTGGGCAACCACTCCAGGGAAACCGTGTTCGACACGGCGTTCTCGACCGGCTTCGAGTGGGGCGTCGAGCATCGTCTGAACGTGGGCGGCCAGTGGAAGCGCGAGGCGCTGACGAACAGCGACACCATCGGCACGGTGCCGGTGACGTGGAGCGGCAGTGGCCGCATCAGCCCAACCAACGAAGCCGATGCCTGGGCCCTGTTCGCTGAAGACCATATTGCCCTGCACGAGCGCTTCACCCTCACCGTGGGCCTGCGCTGGGACAACACCGAGAACTACGACGACAACCTGAGCCCGCGCATCTACGGCGTGTGGCACCCGTCGGATGCGTGGACGATCCGGGGCGGCGTGTCGCAGGGCTTCCGCGCGCCCAACCTCAAGCAGGGCAGTGCCGGCGCGGCCACGCAGTCGGGCGGCAACGGCTGCCGCAGCCTGACCGTGGAAGGCTGGACCAGCCGTTCGGTCAGCGCCGACGGCACCACCGGCTGCTACATGGCGGGCAACCCGAACCTGGAGCCGGAAACCAGCACCAACTACGAGCTGGGTGCCGGCTTCGACCGCGACGGCTGGTCCGCGTCGGCGACCTACTTCCTGACCGACTTCGACGACAAGATCGAACAGGTGCCGCTGCGTGACATCCCGGGCTACAGCTCCAGCTTCGTCAACGGGTTCTGGTGGACGGTGGCGCAGAACATCCAGGAGGCGCGCACCCGCGGCGTGGAGGCGAGCGTGACGGTTCCCCTGCACGAGCGGCTGCGCTGGACCACCAACGCCACCCGCATGCTTGAATCGAAGAACCGCACCACCGGCGCCAACCTGCTGGTGGTGCCCAAGCTGACCGCCAACACCTCGCTGGACTGGCAGGTGACCGACGCGTGGTCGCTCAACCTGAGTGCGCAGCATATCGGCAAGCAGCTGGTGTCCAGCACCAGCCCCACCTTCGCCAAGGCGTACACCACCTGGGATCTGGTCACCGGCTACGACGTCAATGAGAGCCTGACCCTGCGTGCAGGCGTGCTCAACCTGGGCGACGTCTCCACCGTGGACGAGGGCAACAATTACGACGGCGGTGCGCGCACCTTCTTCGTCGGAGCAACCGCGCGGTTCTGAGCTGCGCGGTGCCGGCGAGCGGCTGGCATTCCCGGAAGTTGCCGGCCGGCAACTTCCGGGCCACGCGGGCATCGATGGACCGCCCTCACCTGCTGATATAGTGCGATTCAATGACGGGCGCGGTGCCCGTCCGTCGATCACAGGGAGCGCAACATGGGTCTTGTACAGGCAGTGAAGGGTGCAGTGGGCGGCGTGTTGGCCGACCAGTGGAAAGACTTTTTCACCGTGCCGGCCGGCCTGCCGTCGACGGCCGCGCTGTTCGCCGCCGTCCCGCGCGGCACCAATGCCGGGCGCGGGTCGAATACCAGCGCATCGTCGAACATCATCACCAACGGCTCGAAGATCGTCGTGCCTGAAGGCTACGGCCTGCTGCTGTTCCAGGATGGCGCGATCACCGGTTTCGTCGCCGAGCCCGGCGGCTATGAATGGCGTTCGGACGACACCAACTCGCAGTCGATCTTCGCCGGCGACGGCCTGGTCGGCCCGCTGATCAAGCAGAGCTGGGAGCGTTTCAAGTTCGGCGGCCAGCCGGGTGCCCAGCAGGCGGCCTTCTTCGTGTCGCTGAAGGAACTGCCCGACAACCGCTTCGGCACGCAATCCGAGATCTACTGGGACGACGGCTTCCTGGGCACCCAGGTGGGCGCGATCACGCGCGGCTCGTACACGCTGAAAATCGTCGATCCGATCCTGTTCGTGAAGAACTTCGTCCCGGCCAGCTACCTGCAGCCGGGCCAGGTGTTCGACTTCACCGACCTGGACAATGCCGCGGCCAGCCAGCTCTTCAACGAGGTGGTGGGCTCGCTTGCACCGGCGTTCAGCCTGTACACGAACGATCCGGCCAAGGGCAACCGCATCACCAAGCTGCAGCAGGATTCGCTGGGCTTCGCCAGGAGCCTGTCCGATGCGGTCGAACAGGGTTACCAGTGGAAGTCCGATCGCGGCCTGGCCATCGTCAAGACGGCCATCGTGTCGATCGAGTACGACGCCAACACCCGCGAGCTGCTCAAGACCGTGCAGCGCGCCGACGCATTGGCCGGCGCCCGCGGCAACTCGAACCTGCAGGCCAGCGTTGCCCAGGGCATCCAGTCCGCCGGCGAGAACGGCGGTGCGGCGGGCCTGGTCGGCGTGGGCATGGCATCGGGGATGTTCGGTGTCGGCGGGATGCAGCAGCCGGTCGCACCGGCCGCCGATGATCCGGTCGCCAAGCTGAAGAAGGCCAAGGAGATGCTCGATCTGGGCCTGATCACCCAGGACGACTACGACGCACTCAAGGCCAAGGCGCTGGGCCTGTAAGGCCGGGGATACGCTGCGACCATGTCCGACTCCCGCATTCCGCCGCCGCTGCCGGCAGCCCCCCCTCCGTTGCCGCCCTCGCCGGCGGCACCGGTGACCGGTCCCGGTTCGCCCCGGGACGTTCCGCCGTTGCCCGGCAGCTTCCCGGTCGATCCTGCCACGCTGCCCGATCCGATCCGCGAAGAAATCCAGGCGCCCGATCCGGTGGCCATCGATACCTCGGCCGCCGAGCTGAAGGACGGCCTCAACCGCTGCCCGAAGTGCGGCTCGACCGACATCCGGCCCAAGCTCGGTACCGATATCCTGGTCTGCCAGTTCTGCCGCAACGAGTGGCATGGCACCACGGTGGAGGATGCGTTCGGGCTCGGCGAGGGCCTGGACCAGCTTCGCGGCACGATCATCGCCTCGGGCGCGCGGGACATCGCGGCCGATGCCGCCAGCCTGATGAGCTTCAAGTGCACCGGCTGCGGTGCCGAGGTGACGATCAATACCGAGAGCACGATGACGGCACGCTGCCACTGGTGCCGCCATGTGTTCGGCGTCAATGAGCAGGTGGCCAACGGTGCGGTGCCGGATGCGGTGCTCCCGTTCCACATCACCAAGGACGACGCGGTGGCGCGCATCCGCCAGTTCGTGGACAAGCGCCGCCTGTTCGCGCTGAAGGCGTTCAAGGAGCAGTTCACGCCGGAGAACGTGGTGGGCGTGTACCTGCCCTACATGATCGTGGACAGCAATGTCAGCGCCAGCGTGGCCGGCAAGGGCGAAATCAAGACCCGCGAGTACACCCGCGGCACCGAGAAGAACAAGCAGACCTACTACGACGCCGATGTGTACCAGGTCGAGCGGCACGTGGACTTCACCGTGGACGATCTGCCGCTGGAGTCGTCCACCGAGCGCGGCAACCTCGATACCCGCGCCAATACCAACAACATCATCAACACGATTCTGCCGTTCGACACCAAGAACGCGCTCAAGTGGAACGCCTCGTATCTGAACGGCTTCACCTCGGAAAAGCGCAACGTCGATGTGGAGCAGCTGCGTCCGCGCCTGGAGGATCAGCTGCTGTCGATCGCCCGCGCGCAGGTCGAAGGATCGGTGCGTCGCTACGACCGTGGCGTGCGCTGGGAACAGGAGCGGCTGGACGTGCACGGGTCGCGCTGGGTGTCCATGTATCTGCCGGTGTGGCTGTACTCGTACCACCAGCCCGGCCGCAACGGTGGCATGCTGCACTACATCGCGGTGAACGGCCGTACCGGTGAGACGATGGGCAGCGTGCCGGTCCAGCAGTGGAAGCTGCTGCTGGCAGCGCTCACCACCGGCACGATCATCGAAGCCCTCGTCCTCTTCTTCCTGGTGGCCTCCTCATGAGCGATGACAGTGGTCTCTGGTTGCTGGCCGCCGGCCCCGCCGGCGCCACGGCGCTGTACTGGGCCTTGTACCGGTACTACCGCAATACCGACAAGTCACACGCGTTCGAGCGCGAAACCACGGTCGAGGCCAAGCCGGTGACCGGCTCGGACCGGCTGGTGGATACCGTGACGGGGACGCAGGAACGGCAGATCCCCGGCAACAACGTCGGGGCCTACCGGGCGCGGGTGAAACGGGAGACCTGAGCCGGTCTCCCGCGTCGCTCACCGCGCCGCCTTCGACGGCGAGAACTGTGGCGCGGCCTCGGCGATGCGTCTGCGCAGTGCAATGCCTTCCTCGTCCCCGGCCGCGCACGGCGGCAGGATGTCGCCGTGCAGCTGCGCCCGCAGGTTGTCCCAGCGCCGGGTCAGCACGGCCCAGTGTGTTTCGTCGTAGGTCCCCTCGAACACTACGGGCCGGATCTCGATCCGCGGCAGCTGGTCGGGCGCAACATTGTCACGGATCGCGTCGGCGAGCTTGCGCTCCCACAGGCTGCCCAGCCGGTCCACGCGGCCGATCTGCTGTTCCACCACGGCCGGGTTCCATTCCGAGTGCAGCAGCACCACGGTCCGGCACGCCAGATGCAGGTTCAGCCCTTCGCGGCCCACCATCGACTGGGCAATCAGCACGCGCGGGAATGCATGTTCGCGGTTGAACGCCAACTGCAGCAGCCGCCGGGTGCCCGCTCCGGTACCACCGTGCATCAGCCGGGCGAAGCCGCCGCGATTGTGCGCGTAGTCTTCCGTGACGCGCTGCGCGGTGACTGACCATGTGTCGGCACCCACCCCTTCGTCGTCGGCCTTGTCGGCGCGTTCGTCTTCGTCATCGCTGCCGGGGTCCAGGTTCGTGGCAGCCTGCACCAGTTCGATGAATGCCCGTGCCACCTCCTCGGGCGGCACGGCATCGAGCTGTTCGCCGAGGTGGTCGGCAAGCGCGCGCGCAACGGCGGCGAGCACACTGACTGCGGCGCCGTCGGTGTCCACGTGCTGGGCGTGCTGCGCCTCCTGGAACGCGTGGAACGTGGGCATGAAACGCCTGCGCAGCGGTGCGTCGAGCAGACGCATGCCCTCCCCGATCGTGGCCACCAATGCGGTGCGGAAACGCTGGCGGCTGTTCTCCAGCTGCTGGTAGTTGGCCGCCAGCTGCGCGTCGAGCGCCGTGCGGTCGAGCGGCCGGTCTGGATGGAGGGTCGCGTGGACCGCCTGGACCGCCGGCCATTCGTCCTGGTGAATGCGTTGTTGCGGCCACGGCAGGCCGGCGTCGAGCGCACGCAGCAGGCGGCGCGCATTGAGCAGGTGTGCCAGCGCGTCCATCGGCGCCCGGTAGCGTGCGAACACCAGCACCTTCTCGCCCTGGTCGCAGATGGCTTCGATGGCCTGCGCCGCCGCGAGGATCGCCGGGTGCTGGTACAACGCGCCGCCGGCATCGCGCGGCGGGCGCACCGCGTTGCGCAGCGCGGTGGTCCACCACGCGGTGCGCGCGATGCGCTTGGTGTGGGCGGGCGATGCAGACGTGTCGTCTTCCACCGCGTCCGCAGCGGCAGCGCATTCAGCCGGATCGACGGCCCGATCGATCATCTCGGCGATGCCATGCCCGTTCCCAATGGTCAGGCGCTGCCGCTTGGCGTGGGCGTCCTCGCGTTGCCGGCTGGCGAGCGAAAGGGCTTCGGCGGCGCATACCGCCCGCTTCCATTCGCTGGGCAGGGTGTCGAGGGTGACACGGATGTCTTCGATGCGGCGATAGGCGCTGATGTCGCCTCCGGCGTGTTGCCTGAACGACTGTACGGCGGCATCTTCGCGTTTGTCGCGGCGCAGGACGTAGGGTGCCAGCGCGGTCTGGTAGGTCTGCGATGCCGTGGTGAAGGCCTCGACCATGCCTTCCTTGAACGGGAAGCGGCGTACGTTGGCCACCGCAGCGACGTAGCCGTCGATGGCCTTCTGGATGCGTTTTGCGTCCTCGTCGGGAAGGCCGATGCGCTGCAGCGTCTGCGTCCATTGCGAGGCGTCCAGCTCGACCGGCGTGGCGCTCATGGCCAGGCGCCGGCTGCTGCCCCCCGGCGCAAGCAGTACGTCGTTCAACAGCTGGTTGAGCAGACTGCTGTCGCTGCGGCTCTTGTGCGCCTCATCGATGATGATCAGATCGACGCTGCCCAGCCCAAGACCGGTGGCGCGCTGCAGGGACTGGCGCAGCGGCGTGTCGTTGCCGTAGCCGTCCGGTGCAAGGGCGTGTACCCACGGGTCGTGGATGTCCGCCAGTCTGCGCAGGGCGGCTCGTTCCGCCCGATGCCCCGGGGCGGCGAGGCGCTCCACGATGGACGCGGCGGCGTGGTTGACCCACGGGTCGGTCAGCAGCGGGTGGTCCTTGTAGCCCCACGGTGCAGCGCCCGTCTCGTGCTTGCGCCAGCAGGCGATCAACTCCGGCAGCAGCGCCCAGCGCCAGGCGTGCGATGCGCTGCCGAGCCGCCAGCGGGCGAAGTAGTGCGAGAGCAGGACGACCGGCTCGTCGAACCAGGGGGCCGGCGCATGCGGGTGCTCCCATGCCTGCAGGTACTGGTAGACGCTGCGCAGCAGCGGTCGCGCCGGAAGACCGCCACGCTGGAGTTCGCGTCGCCACTGGTCATCCAGGCCCGGCGGCGCCACGATCGCCACGCGCCCGCCGGCCTGTACGACGCAATGGGCCAACGCCACGGCAATGCGCGTCTTGCCCATGCCGACTTCGTCGGCGAGGATCGCACCGTGCTCTTTCAGGCGCGTGGTCAACTGCAACAGGCTCGCGGCCTGGCCGGGGTTGAGTTCGATCCGCTTGTCGCGGACGACGTCGTGCGCATACGTGTCCACGTCCTGCCATCCACGGAACCGGGTGCTCATTGCCTGCCCTCCAGGGGCGCGTAGTCGTGTGTTTCCCACGCCAGCTCGATCCGGCGCAGGGTCTGCTCGTAGTGCCGCCCAGCCGCAGTGCCGGCGTCTTCGGCGAAGTCCGGGCGGAACGCAGGCGCGCGCAGCGGGCTGAGCGGGTTGAGCTGCATCTGCACGAAGCAGGTCACGGCAGGACACTGCCGCGCCTGGAACAGGGACTGCTCGAGCCGGTTGCACCAGGCTGTCCAGTCCACGGCGTCGACAGCGGTCTGCTGCGCGGCAATCTGTTCAATGAGCATCATCATCTGGCGGATCGCCGTGCCCGGCGTCAGGTTTCGCGGCGTGCGCCGCTTCGGACCCGTGTGTCGGTCGTCCGGGAAAATCCCCGGATCCCCCTCCCTTTCGCCCTCCTCCTCGTCGGGCAGGCCCGGGAACGCGGCAAGCTGCGTCCAGGCGTGATCGAGATCGATGGCCGGTAGCGGCGTGGCGGCCACGCGCCCGTGCGCGTCGATCACCGGCACCCAGGCCAGCCGGGCTTCCGCGCCCGCCACCCAGCGCACGCGCACCAGGCGCGGCGCAGGACCGGACCAGGTGTAGCCGTCCGCCGTGATCGCGCAGGGAGTACCTGCCTCGTCGAGTACCTCCACGTCTCCTGCCGTCGAATCGGGACGGGTCAGCCGGCCGTCGGCCGTCCAGACCAGGTAGGCGATGGGCGCGGCCACATGCTGCGGTGGGGGTGGCGCCCACGGATCGCCGGGCTGGAGTGAAGGCAGATCGTCCAGGGTGTTTCCGCCGATCGGCAGCAGATTTTCGATCCACCGCGACGGGTCGGGGCTCTTTTTCCAGGACAGGCCTTCGGGGAACTCCAGGATACCGGCTTCGAGATTGCCTCCCGCCTGCGAGGCCGCATTGAGCAGGCCGGCGGTGGTCAGGTTGCCCGAGCCCAGATAGAGCCAGGCGCTGTTGCACGCGCCGGTGGTCGTGCTGCGGTTGGACGAGAAGAGGAACTTGGCATGCAGCGTACGCTCATGTCCTGCACCAAACACCGCTGCAGGCGCTGCCGCCGCCCTGACATGGATGGGGTGATCCGCATCGAGCCGCAGGTGATCCACCGCCCCGGCGATGGCCTGGCAGGCCTGCGGATTCACATACAGATCGACGCGCGCGCGCGGGGACAGCGCCTGGCTTGCCTTCAGGCGTTTGACGATCTTGTGCGGCAGCACGGGCGTCCCAGTGCCGCCCTTGCGCACGGTCGCTGCTTCATAGAAGCCCGAGCCCATGCACAGGTGGCTGCGTGCCACACCGCCTTCGCGCTTGAGCCCGGCGATGATCTGGTCGAGCAGCGATCGGCTGCGCGTGTCCAACAACCGCGGCCGCGCCCGGGGAGCGCGGTTGCAGCGGGCAATCCACTGATCTACACGATCGGCAGCGTCCCGGCCCGACAGCGGCGTGTCCGCTTCCAGCAGTCGGGTGTCGTGCAGGTCCAGCAGCCACGCGAACAAGCCCTGCGCGGCCATCATGTCCGCACGACTGACCGCGTCGTCCGCGACGTCGGGCGCCACCTCCAGATCGACGCGCCATGCCAGGTCCAGGCTTTCCTCGAGAGTCTGCCGCGTCCAGTTGCCGGTGGAGACGACCAGCCGCAGATGATGTCGGTCTGCCGTCGCAGCATCCCGGAACCCCAGCAGGGCCACCTTGGCGTGCAGCAGGCGGAACGGCTTGCGCGACAGGTCCTGCAGCGGCAGATGCGCGACACCGGGGACCACGGTGGGAAGCAGCACTGGCTGGCTGGGGTCCAGCATCAGTGCGAGGCGGATCTGTCCGGCGGCAGCGCGCTGCGCGGCAGCGTACGTGGTGAAGCGTTCTGCGGCCTGATTGATGAAACCGGCATCGGCCGAGAAGCCACAGATCCAGCCGAACTCACCCACAAAGCCTTCGGGCGCGGTGAAGTGATCGAGCAGCGAGGGCAGCTGCAGTCCAGGCGCGCGGCTCATGCCGACGCTCCTGCACCGGCGACGCGGCTGGCATCGATCTTCGGGCCCAGCAGGCCGTGCACGTCCATATGCAGCAGATACAGATTGCGCAGGCGGTACGAACAACCGTCGGGGAGTGAGGTCACGTATGCACCCAGGCCGGTCTCTTCCTGCGGATCGCCGTTGTCCTGCGACAGCGCCGGCGGGTGGCCCGTGTAGGCCGGGCCCGGCTGCGCGCCGTCATCGAGCAGGCGCAGCACGTGGTCGTCGCGGCGCAGCAGGGCCCGCAGCGTGTCCGCGTCTCCGGCCTCGCATTCGCGGCTGAAGCGGTTCGCCTCATCATCGCCGTGGCCGAGTGCCAGGAAGGCGCGGGCATGGCCGGCAAGCTGGGCGAGGTGCACGGCGACGTCCTTGTGCAACGGGCCATCCAACGGCAGACGCGTCTTGCCCTGGCGTGTTGCCAGGATGCCTTCGACACAGTCGAGGACGGCATTGGCGGCGTCGCGCACGCGGAACAGGTATGCACCCGCGCGCACGTCATGCCAGTGATCGGCGTCGAGCTCGGCCGGCCCGGCGTGATGGTCGATGCGGTCGGCGGCGGACGCCGACTGCTGCAGGCGCGCCACCCAGCGCCAGGCGTTCTGGCGGCGGGCGCGGTCGGCGGGGTCCAGGCTGCCGCCCTCCTCCAACGCACGCTGCAGCAGCTTGCAGGCGCTGACCGGCAGCGGCCGGGTGGGATCGAGCGCAGCCCGCAGCCCCCCGCTGCCCAGACTCAGCCCACTCCCGTCGGCCCAGTACTCCAGGTGCTCGACCACACTATTGTTCCTGCCCACCTTCGCGCCATCGGCGCAGGCGTCGATGAAGGCCACGGCGGCATCGCTGCTGCTGAACGCGTTGAAGCGCGATCCCGCCGCATGCGCCAGGCCCAGCGAGGGCAGCGCCTGTGCAGTGGACATGCGCATGGGCTGGGCGACATGGAAGCCGCGTTGCCGCGCGACGGCGAAGGAGGGCGCCCCACCGGCCGGCAGCTTGTTGCGGCCGCGCAGGCGCGGGTCCGCCGCCCGTCCGTTGGACGCATAGCCGATCATGCAGGCGACGGCCTCGATGGCATTGGCCATTTCGATGTTGCTGCAGCGCTGGCCACGGACGGTCACGCGTTCGGCCACCACCACGCTGAGCGCGGTCAGGTAGGCCTGCCGGCCAAACCACAGACCACCGGTACCGGGAACAGCGCGTTCGTTGAACCGCCGCACCACCCTGCCCAGGTCCAGCGTGCGCGTACGACGCGTCGTTGCCAGCTTCTCCGGTCCCAACAATCCCCACAGACGTTCCGTCACGCGCGCTCCTTGGCAATGGCCTGCCGGCGTCCGTTCCAGTACGTAACGCAGCGTCACAGGCGCATCCCAGCATTATGAGCATTACGTCACACAAACTAAACGCGCTGGGACGCCGGATCCTGGGCCGCGGGAGGCGCGTGGTCGCGCGGTGCGACAGACTGCGTCGCAGCGCATTGCGTGCGTCACGATACGACGCGTGCGCGTGTCTCCGTCAGGCGACAGGCAAGCGCCACCACAACCGCCAGTGCAGCGCATGTCCCCACGGCCCACAGCACCGCGGTGATGCCGTGGCGGTCCACGAGCTGCCCGCCCGTCCAAGCGCCGAGTGCAATGCCGACGTTGAAGACAGACACATAGAACGCCGCCGCAATCTCCATCGCGTGCGGGGTCGCGCGCATCATCCAGGTCATCAGCCCCACCGATACGCCGCCATACGCCAGACCCCAGGCGATCAAGGCCGCGCCACCGCCGGCCGGCGTGCCGCCAAGGGTCAGGAACAGCACAGGCGTGAGCAGCAGACCGAGTGCGATCGCAATGATGGTGCGCGTGGTGTGCCGCGCTGCGACCGTGCCGGCCAGGAAGTTGCCGGCAATGCCCGCCAGGCCATAACCGAACAGCAGCGCACCGACCCATTCGGCCGCGACGCCGGACCCGCTCACCAGCAGCGGGCGCACGAAGGTGAAGGCAGCGAAGTGTCCTCCCACCAGCAGCAACGTCAGCAGCAGGCCGATCTGCAGGGGGCGGTTGCGCAACTGCGCGGCAACGTGACGCAGCGAGGTGGAGTGGCTGACCGGCAATGCAGGCAGGACGATCATATGCAGGGCCAGCACCAGCGCACTCACGATGGCCATGCCGCCGAAGGCCCAGCGCCACCCCGCCATCCCGCCGATCAGCGCGCCCAGCGGAACCCCGAGTACCGATGCCGCCGCCACCCCGCCGAAGATGAGCGAGGTCGCCAGCCCGATGGACGCAGCCGGTACCAGGCGCGCCGCCAGTCCGCCGGCGATGGCCCAGATGCCGCCCATGCAGAACCCGACCAATGCACGTGCCGCGAGCATCCAGGCCATGTCGGGCGCCAGCGCGCACGCCACGTTGGCCAGCGCCAGCAAGCCAAGCAACGCGCACAGGATGTGGCGCCGATCCACGCGCCCCGCGCCGAGCACCACCACCGGCGCGAGCACGGCCGCCAGCAGCGCCGGCACCGAGATCATCAGCGCAGCGGTGCCGGGGCTGCTGTCGAGGGCAGTGGCGATCGGCGTGAGCAGGCCGACCGGCAGCATCTCGGTGGTGACCACGGAGAACGTGGCCAGGCCGACGGCCATGACCGCAGCCCACGGATGGCGCACGGCCGGCGCGTTGAGGGAGGAAGCATCGTTCATGCGGAGGGTCCGTACGTGGGAGGAACGAAGGGCGGTGTCATGCAGCCGCGTCGGTGTTGACTGAACTGGCGCGCAGGCGGTGATGCGCGATACCGGCCAGCAGCAACACGGCCGCACCGCCGGCGAGCGCCACCGCGAATCCCGCCCGCGCGCCCTGCCCGTCCACCACCTGCCCGGCGATCGCCGCGCCCATCGCCACACCGATGTTCAGCCCTGCCAGCAGCCAGGTCATGCCTTCGGTCAGGCGCGCCGCCGGGACGAGGCGCTCGACCAGCGACATCGCCACGATCATGGTCGGCGCGAAGAACGCACCAGCCAGCAGGAGAGCGGCAGACAACGCCGGGATGCTCCCCGCCAGCAGCAGCGGCGAGGTGGTGGCCGCAGTTGCGATGCCGCCGAACAGCAGCAGACGGTGCAGCGGGATGCGCCACGCAACCGCCCCGAACAGCAGGCCGGCCGCACACGAACCGGCCGCGTAGGCCGACAGCGCCAGGCTGGCCGCTGCCGGCCTGCCCAGGTGCGCAGCGAGGGCCACGCTGGCGATGTCCACCGTGCCGACGATGACGCCCATCGCCACCATCAGGCCGGCAAGCAGCCGCACACGGGAGGAACGCAGCACACTGCCGTTGCCGTGGGAACGTGCATCCGATGACGGCGGAGGCTCGGTAGACCGCTGCACCACCAGGGCGGACACGCCCAGTATCAGCAGCAGCGCCGCCAGCAGCAGCCCTGCCTGGGGAAATGCCACCACCGACAGCCCTACCGACACGGGCGGACCGCCAATGAAGGTCAATTCATCCAGTACGGTTTCCAGCGAGTACGCGGTCTGCAGGTGCGGCTGCCCACGGAACATCGCCGTCCAGCGCGCCCGCACCATCGCCGACATGCTCGGCATGGTGCCCGCCAGCGCGGCCCAGACGAACAGACTCCAGTCCGGCGCGTGCCAGTGGGTGTTCGCAACCAGCGCCAGCATGCCGAGTGCACTCAACGCGGCCGCCGCAGGCAGCACCCGTGCCTGGCCATACCGGTCCACCCGCGCGGAGATAGGCGGGGACAGCAGCGCGTAGGCCAGCACGAAGGTGGCGGAGACGGCGCCGGCGAGCGCATAACTGCCGTGCGTCCGGGACAGCAGCGTGATGATGCCGATGCCGGTCATGGGGAGCGGCAGCCGCGCCAGCAGCCCCGCCAGGGCGAATGCGCGGGTGCCGCGGGCGCTGAACAGCGCCCGGTAAGAGGTGGACATGTCCGTCTCCGAGATCAGGCCGCTTGCCTCCCAGGAGGCCGCGACAGACAATACATACATTGCGTATGTATAAAAGGATAGATACATACGCGACGTATGTAAATGCCCTGCCGCTGCCACCCGAGGAACCGTGATGGCCCGTCGTACCCGCATCGAGATGGAACAGACCCGTGCCGCCCTGCTGGCTTCCGCCCGCGCGGCCTTCAGCGAGCGCGGCTACGCCGAGACGTCGATGGATGACCTGACTGCCCACGCGGGACTGACCCGCGGCGCGCTTTACCACCACTTCGGCGACAAGACAGGCCTGCTCGCCGCCGTGGTGGCGCAATTGGACGCGGAGATGGACGCACGTCTCCAGGCGATCAGTGATTCCGCAGCCGATCCGTGGGACGGGTTCCGGTCACGCTGCCGCGCCTACCTGGAGATGGCACTGGAACCCGAGATCCAACGCATCGTCCTGCGTGATGCCCGCGCGGTGCTCGGGGGCGCGTCACCGGATGCACAGCACCACTGCATCGCCTCGATGGAAGGGCTCCTGGACAGGCTGATGCGCGACGGCGTGGTTGCACACGCTGACCCGCAGGCGCTGGCCGCACTGATCTACGGCAGTCTGGAAGAGGCCGCGTTCTGGATCGCGGACGGCGAAGCGCCGGCGGCGCGGCTGCTGCAGGCCGGCACTGCGCTCGACCTGCTGCTGCGTGGGCTGCGCGCCGATACACACGCGGGTACTGCACAGCCCGCATAGAACAGCGCACGGGTTCAACCCCTGAGCCTGCATTTGAACGTAGCTGGATTGCGGCATCGAAAGAAGGGAAACCATCCTATCGGTGCGACAGATTTTCGCTCCAGTCTGCACGCATACCAACCGCACTCGTTGCAGGGCGATTTCAAGATGCGGGCGAGATATGGCGAAATTGTGTTGGCGTCGCCTGCTTCGCTGTATGGATGAAGGGCCAAGGCGTATGCTCGCAGCCTGCTTAGACGAGACACGCCCATGCGCACGCTCTACCCGGAGATCACCCCGTACCGCACGCACCAGGTTGCAGTGGACGACCTGCATACCCTGTTCGTTGAAGAGTGCGGCGATCCCGAGGGCATTCCCGTGGTGTTCCTGCATGGCGGCCCGGGCGCGGGCGCGTCGCCGACGCATCGGCGGTTCTTCGATCCTGCGCGCTATCGCATCGTGCTGCTGGACCAGCGCGGCAGCGGACGCTCCACGCCGTTCGGTGCGCTGCAGGACAACACCACACCGCACCTGGTCGCCGACATCGAGCGTATCCGCACCCTGCTGGGGATCGACCGCTGGCTGGTGTTCGGCGGTTCGTGGGGGTCAACGCTGGCGCTCGCCTACGCGCAGGCGCATCCAGAGCGGGCCACCGGCCTCATCGTGCGCGGTGTTTACCTCGGGCGCAGAGAGGAGAACCGCTGGTTCAATGAAGCCGACGGCGGCGCACGCTGGCTGTTCCCGGAACGCTGGGCGCGCTACGAAGCGCATATTCCGCAAGCCGAGCGCGGCCATCTGATCGAGGCCTACTGGCAACGCCTGGATGCCGATGACATGGCTACCCGCATCGCCGCCGCACAGGCGTGGCTGGGCTGGGAAGACAACGCGGCCACGCTGGTGCACGACGTCGATGCCGTATCCACCGACGACCCGCTGCACACGCTGGCCAAGGCGCGCATCGAGGCGCACTACTTCCGCAACAACGCCTTCCTCGCGCACGGCCAGCTGCTGCGCGACATCGACCGCATCCGGCACCTGCCGGGCGTGATCGTACAGGGACGTTACGATGTGATCTGCCCGCCACGCAGCGCCTGGGACCTGGCCTGTGCGTGGCCCGAGGCGCGCCTGGAGATGGTGCTGTCCGGCCACAGCGCTACCGAGCCGGCCACCGCCGATGCGCTGGTGCGGGCGACCGATGCGTTTGCCGATCGCCTCGACGGCCGGGTCAGCGCTGGCGTTTGATGAGGGTGTCGAGGCAGTCGGGCTGGTCCCTGCTGCCCTCGATGAACACCGTGTAGTCGCCGACGTCCTTCTGCAGCGAGGTTGCCGGTTTCCAGCCCTTGGGCGGCCGCTTGCCACCCGCCGGCATGAAGGTCAGTGACGTGAGGGGGCCATGCGCAGCCTCCAGGCGCTGCACCGGATAGCAGCTCCCGGGCGCCATCTGCAGCACGATCAGCCGTGTGGCACCGGCCGTACTCGGGTGCATCTGGTACTCGACGAATGCAACCCGGTAGCCGTCGGCCGAGCCGAAGGCCGCACTGCGGAAGGTGCGTTGCCACGCCGGATCGGTGGCGGCGAAGGCGCCGTAGGCCGCTTCCAGTGTCGGGATGTCGGGCAACGCGTTGTCGCGCAGCAGCCCGTCGGCGATGGTTTCGACCGACGCCGGGGGTGCGGCCGCGGCGCCGAAGCTCATCGCGGCGGCAACGGCCCCGGTCAGCCATGCCCGGCGGAGATGATTCGGAAACAGATGACGACTGTCCATGACCTGCCCTGCACCTTCCAATGGTGGGCCGATGCTACCGCACAGGCCCGGCATGCGCCTGCGGCTGCCTATCGCGCGCGCGCGCGATGGGTCCGGTAGACCATCTTCCCGTTTATCAACCGGCCGGTCGACGTTTCTTCATGGCGTCCATCGGCCGACAGGCTGGTGGTGGTCTGTTCGGCGAGCACCAGGTGGCCGTCGATGTAGCGGTAGGTCTCCACCGAATGCGCGCAGCAGCCGCCGCGCTGGAATGACAGGATGGATCTGCTGGCCGGGTCGATCTCCAGCTGCGGCAGCGCGGACAATTCCGGGTCCAGTACGAATCGCTGCTGCGCCCGGTCGAACAGGATGATGTTGCTGGTGGCATTCGGGCCGGCGCCGCCGGACAGCCCAGGCAGTTGCAGGTCGGGGGCGCCATCGAAGTTCGCATCCACCACCTGCAGCAGGTCCGGCGACGCCCGGGTTGCGTCTGCGTCGAGGTCACGCAGCACCTGGCGGCGCGCGCCCGTGGTGGCGTCCAGCACCTCCAGGGCTGTCGGCAGCACCGCGCCCTCCTCGTCCTCACCGGGAAGCACACCCACCCGGAAGCGCATGCCCGGCAGCGTCACCGATTGTTCGATCCACTGCAGCGGCTCGAGCACGTCGCGATCCAGCCAGCCGCCCGCGCGCGTGCCGTCCGCTGCGATGCGTTCGATGGCATACCCCTCGCCATCGCGGTCGATCACCGCGACGAAGCTGCCGGCGTCGATCTCAGCGATCGCGGTGACCGATCGCGCAGACGCGAGCATCGGCACCGGGCGCGGCACGAACAGAAGGTCACGGTAGGCGTGCGGCGCGAGGAGCACGAACCGATCATGATAGTGGGTCACCTCGTACTGGTTGATCGTGCTGCCATAGGCCTCGCGCGCGCAGACATCGGCGATGGCGCAGATGCCCGCCTCTTCCGCCGTCGGTGCGCGCACCGCAGGCACCCGGGTGGCGCCGACATGGCGCTTGACGTTCTCGTAGCTGATCGTGAACCCGTCGTCCGTCGATGCGACGCGGGCGTCGTCCGCGCCGATGGCGATGCGGCAGAATGGCCGCGCGGTGGTGTAGTCGTTCCAGTCCGGGAACGCGTAGGCCTGGCAGGTACGGCGGCCCGGCGTATCGCCGTAAGCGCCTGCCGCATCGGAGAGGAACACCAGCGTGTTCAGGCCTGCGGCATCGTCGCGCGCGACCAGCGCGTAGCGTACCCGGGCGGCGTCAGGGACGGCGTGCTCGAAGCGGTCCTGATGGGACTCGCCCTGCACCGGCGGCAGCGGTTCCGCCTCGCGATAAGCGCCCTCGACGAGCCGGTACAGGCCCGGCGGGAGCAGGTCGGCGGCAGCGACGTGGTTGACCCCCAACAGTGCAATGACGGCGGCTGCAATGGCTGCTCCCTTGCCTGACTTCATCGAATGATCCGTTCCGCATCGCCTGTCCAGGCGCGGATTGTACCCGCCTGCGATGCAGCCCCGTCAGGGCATTGCCGGGCCTTCACCGGTGCTGTGCACCGGTATGCGGATCAGGCTGTCCGACCGCCAGTCGATCCGCAGCGGCTCGCCGGCATCGGCCACCGACTCGTCGCTGACGTCGCGGCCGGTACCGTGGTTGACCTGGTGCATCGGGTCCTTGAGCACGTCCACGACCACGACAAGGCGGCTGCCGGGTGCGGTGCGCCGCGCGGTCATGCGGGTCCGTTCGAACGGGACCTCGGTCCAGTCGCCCGGCACCAGCAGCGTGCGGGTGGTCATGTCGCGGGCATGGCTGGCTCGGCCCACGAAGTAGGACAACTGCATCAGGCGGCCATCCGCCAACTGCTCATGCAGCACCACGCTCAGATCGACGTCGCGCTTGTTGATGCGCAGGCTCAGCACGCCGGAGAACGTGCCGACGATATCGACCGGCTGCGCGAAGGGCGCGCTGGCGAACACCAGGCCGGGCCCAGGTTCAAGCGCATCGCGCACGATCGGGCTGGGGTAGTACGCACCCTGGCGTGTGCTGCGGTCGGCAAGATCCACCTGCTGGCTGAGGAAGGTGCCGGCGGCTGGGAGCGTCTGGCTGAGCCGGTGCCGGGTGCCGTCACCGTCGGTTGATGTGGACAGGTACAGCGTCATCGGCGCGTCGGCGGCAGCGTCCAGCGACGGCGCATGCCCCCACTGGTTGGCACCCATCAGCTGGTAGTTGATGCGGTCGGCCAGCAGCGCGGGCCGCGGCGCCCCGCGCAGCACGTGGTCCAGCCATTGGAAGGTGATCGCCGGGGTATCGAACTGCGCCACAGGGTCCACCGTGTACCCGCGCAGCTCCAGTGCCTTGGTCGCGGACTGCGCACCGAAATGGTCGTACGGGCCGATCAACAGCGTGTGGTCCGCGTTCGGCCGGTGGCGGTAGTGCTCCTTGAGGTACTGCAGCGCGGAGATCTGCCCATCGTCGTAATAGCCGGTGATGCTCAGCACGGGGATGGCGATCTCGGCGAACTGTGCGCCGTACGGGACCATGTCCTGCCAGTAAGCGTCGTAGTCGGGGTGGCGCAGCCAGCGCTGCAGCCACGGGTTGGGCGTGCCGTCGATCTGGTCGATGTCCCGGTAGGGCCGGCCGGAGGTATACCAGGCATCGGCCAGGTGCGACCAGCGCTCGTGCTGGTCGTAAGTGGCGTCATCCAGCAGGCGTGTGTTGGCGACATAGAACGGCCAGGCGTAGTTGGCGCTGAGAAACACGTTGTTCTCCATCGGCAGGCCAAGGCCGGGGATGGCCGCCACATACGGCACGATGGTCTTCAGTGCCGGGTGCCGATGGCCTGCTGCGGCCCAAGCCGCGAAGCCGGAGTAGCTGCCGCCGTACATGCCGACCCGGCCATCGCTCCAGGGCTGCCGGCTGATCCAGTCGATCACGGCATGCGCGTCGCGGCCTTCGGTTTCGTACGGCGCCGCAGTGCCGGTACCGAGGCGCTTGCCACGGGCATCCACCACGATCCCGGCATAACCGCGCGCCGCCGCCTGCAATGCCTGGCTGCGGTTGCGCGCGGGCTGGGTGTAGATGGTGAACAGCATGGCGGTCGGCAGGCGCGGTTCGGCCCCACGGCGCCGGGCCAGATGCGCCGACAGCGTTACGCCCTCCCCGACCGGAATCAACACGGCATCGTCGATTACGAAACGCCGCCTCTCGTCCGCACGGACCAGCGCTGGGGCGTGGGCATCCGCAGCGCGGTAGGCCTGCACGAACGCGGCTTGGCGGACCAGTTCCAGCGCGTCGTCGCGGCCGATCGTGGCGGCACCCGCGTGCATCGCCCGCGCCTCGCGCAGGCGCGTATTGGCGGCCGCCAGATCGGCGCTGAGCCAAGGATGGGTCTGCACCGCAGCCAGGTCGTCCAACGTCGCCACCCGCGCTTGGAACGCCGCCGCGTACGCGGCCCCAGCCACGGCGTCGCCGCCGGCCGGCGCCTGCGCACGGGCGTGGGCATACAGCAGGAACGGCGCCCAGCGCGGGGCGCGTGCCGCACGCTCGGGGGCGTCGAGCGTGGCCAGCAACGCGTCGATTTCCGTGACCGCCTGCGCCGGCCGGCCGGCGACGATCAGCAGGTGGATCCGCTGCGCGGGCGTGAGGGTCGCTGCCGGGTCAGATGGATCGAGCAGTGCCTGCGCGAGTGGCGCCAGGCCGTCCTCGGGGTTGGCCGGGGTGTCGGCCGCGACCGGCCATGCCAGCGGATCTGCGTGAGCGGCGGCAGAAAGGGCGGGCAGCGCGAGCAGCAGCGCGCACAGCCAGGCGGAACTACGACGGGCGATGGCCACGGGGCGTCCTTGCTGATCGGGAGGATGGCGCTGCGCTGCCGCCATCCTCCGATCATACGGCCGCGCGGTTCACTGCGCCCGGGTGGTGGACATCGAGTACGGCTGCTCGCTGCCCTGTGCCGGCCACGCGGTGTTCGGCGCGGCCTGCAGGGTGAAGCGCAGTTCCCCGCCCGCCATGATCTCGTCGTGGCGCAGGAAGGTGCGCTGCAGCGGTGCACCATTCAGGGTCACCGCGCCCACGTAGCCGTGCGCCGGGTCCAATCCATCGGCAATGACGGTGAAGGTACGGCCGTTGGGCAGGTGAAGTGCCGCCTTCGGCAGGAACGGGCGGCCGATGATGTACTCGCCACTGCCGGGTGCCACCGGGTAGAAGCCCAGCGCAGTGAACACGTACCACGCCGACATCTGGCCGAGATCGTCGTTGCCGGCCAGCCCATCCGGGCGGTCGGCGTACTGGGTGTCCATGATCTGCTTCAGGCGGGCCTGGGTACGCCACGGCTGGCCGGCATACGCGTAGAGATAGGCGACGTGATGGCTGGGTTCGTTGCCGTGCGCGTACCAGCCGATCAACCCGGTGATGTCTTCCATGTGCTCGAAGATGGACGGGTCCACCTTGGCGTCGAACACCTGGTCCAGCCGGGCAAGCAGCTTTTCGCTGCCGCCATGCGCAGCGGCCAGTCCGGCGACGTCCTGCGGTACGTACCAGGAATACTGCCAGGCGTTGCCTTCGGTGTAGTCGGTGCCATAGCCGCTGGCGCTGGGATCGAACGGGGTACGGAAACTGCCGTCGCGCTTGCGGGCGCGCATGAAGCCGGTGTCCGGATCGAAGGCGTGCCGCCAGTTGCCGGCGCGTGCATCGAAGGTGGTCTGCACATCCTTGCGGCCCATTGCCTGCGCCATGCGTGCGATGGTCCAGTCGTCGAAGGCGTACTCGAGGGTCTTGCTGGCGGCCTCGCCCTCCTCGTCGATCGGCACCCAGCCCAGTTCGCGGTACTGCGCGATGCCGTCGTAGGGGCCGTAGTTGGCGGTGGCCACCATCGCGGCGAGCGCCTTGTCGGCGTCAAAGCCGCGGATGCCCTTGATGTAGGCGTCGGCGATCACCGGTACAGCGTGGTAGCCGATCATGCACCACGTTTCCTGGCCGTGGAACGCCCACACCGGCAACATGCCATACGGGCTGTGCTGCTGGTGCGCCAGCAGCGAGTTGACGACGTCGCTGTTGCGCTTCTCCGGCTGCACCAGCGTGAGCAGCGGGTGCAGCGCCCGGTAGGTATCCCACAGCGAGAAGGTCGAGTAGTTCGTATACCCTTCGGCGCGGTGCACCGCATTGTCGGCACCGCGGTACTGGCCATCCACGTCCATGAACAGGGTCGGGCCGAGCAGGCTGTGATACAGCGCGGTGTAGGCGCTGCGCCGGTCATGTTCCGGGGCGTCTATCTCGATGGCCGACAGTGCCTGGGTCCACTGCTGTTTCGCCTCGGCACGGACACGGTCGAAATTCTGGTCGCCTGCTTCGCTATCGAGATTGGCGATGGCGCCGTCCTCGCTCACCGACGAGATCGCCACGCTGACCACCAGCGGCGCATCGAGTCTGCCGAAATCGAAAGTGCCGACCAGCTGGCGGCCTTCGATCTGCGGGCGCTGGGTGGGATCGGTGTGACCCGGCGGCGGGAAGCCCTTGTAGGCGATGTCCGTCTCGGTGTTGTGCAGCGCATGGCCGGTCAGCGGCCGCGAGAAGCGCATCGCGAAGTACAGCTGCCGCCCGGGTGCCCAGCCGCGGGTTTCACGGAAGCCGGTCAGGGTGCCATCGGCGCGCAGACGCAGGCGCGACCACAGGATCTTGCCCGGGTAGTCGTACAGGCTGGTACGCAGGTCGAGCAGCACGCGCGCCTGCGCACCGCGCGGGTAGGTGTAACGGTGCACGCCGGTGCGCGCACTGGCGGTCAGCTCGGCTCGCACCCCGTAGTCGTCCAGGGTGACCGCGTAGTAGCCGGGCTCGGCCTTTTCGTTGTCGTGATGGAAGCGCGAGGCGTAGCCGCTGCGGGGTTTGTCCGGGTCGCCGCGCTCGAGACCGGGGTCACCGGTGAACGGCATCACCAGAACATCGCCCAGGTCGGAGTGGCCGCTGCCGGAAAAGTGCGTGTGCGAGAAGCCGACGATGCTGGTGTCGTCGTAGCGGTACCCTGCGGCCCAGCCATAGGCTTTCTCACGCGGCTGGATGCGCGTATCCGGGCTGAGCTGGACCATGCCAAACGGCACCGTGGCGCCGGGATACGTGTGCCCTTCTCCGCCCGTGCCGATGAAGGGATCGACCGCCGCGTAGGCGCGTTCGCCCACTGTCGACGGTGCTGCCCCTGCCGCTCCGGCCACCAGCATCGCTCCGACCGCGAGCCCCCACCACCGCACCGTCCCCGTCTTTGTCATGGTGTTGAATTTAGATCGATTCAAGTTGATCCGATCCTAGCACCGGCTGGCGACGCCCGCATGCTGCAGTGCATGGGGCGCCGCCTGTGCGGGACTCACGCCGGCCGTGTGTGCGGCCGGGAAGCATCCGAGGTCACGGCAGGAAGGGTGACCGAGTGACGGGCATGCATTACAGGAAACCGCTGGATTTTCAGCGGTTTCTCACGGTTCTCTCAGCGCATCAATCGCCTGCGGCGTGCAGTTCCATTGCGCGCATCACGATCGGCTTGGCCCAGTCCGGCGTCTGCAGCAGTTCGATCACCGAGACCGGGTAGTGCAGCCCGCTGCGGTCCATCTGCAGCAACGGAAGTGGCTCCACCCTGCCCTGCGCATCGGGGGGTGCACTGTTGTCGTACACGTGCAGCGTGGCCAGGTGGGGCAGCAGGTCCAGCAGGTTCTCGCGCGCGGAATCGAACCGCGCACGGATCTTGTCGTGCGGGATATCGTGCCCCCCTGCGCTGACCCGTGCCGCCACCCGCTCGATGTGCAGCGCCACGCTGTCCAGCCCGCAGAACCAGATTTCCACCTCGTGGGTGGTGCAGGCGTCGCGCAGCAGGCGCGGAATGGTATTGCCGCCGAGGGTGGTCTCGAAGGCGAAGTCGCTGCCGTCCGCCATCGCCTCGCGCAGGCGGCGCGCGCCTTCGTTCCAGGCCGCCGCATTGGCCGCGTCGAGCGCCCAGCCCTGGTCGACCAGGCAGCGGGTGAAGGTGTCCGGGTTGAACCAGGACAACCCGTCTTCCTCAAGCCACGTGCCCAGCAGCGAGCTCTTGCCGGCGCCATTGACGCCGGCCAGCACCAGGATCCGCCCCACGGGTCAGAGAGACGGGCCGAGCGTGACCTTGCGGCCGCGGCGGATCGGCTGGCCCATCACCTTGCCCAGGCCCCCGTCGCGGCCCAGGCTGGCCAGGCGGGTGTCAAATTCGGCCCGCAACCGTTCCAGCTCTCCCGGACGTTCATCACCATCGGCACCGGCCGCCTTCGCCAGCAGCTCCTGGTATGCCTTGATGTCCACGATCACCGCTTCGGGGTGGTTGTGGTTGGTGATCACCAGCGCCTGCTTCTCGCGGACGGTGCGCATCAGGCTCGGCCAGCCACGGGTTTTGACCGACGAGGCGGTGGCCTTTTCCAGGCCAGGGACATCCAGGGGAAGGGTCATGGCAGGCTCCAGCAGGCGGGTCTTGGGGTCACTATACCCCTTTTGGCCAAATTGGGGATAAATGCCAATTCACCCCCGTGCCAGTGCCGCCAGCAGCGGGCCCAGATCGTCGCTGTCGCGAGGCCGCACCACCCGCGCCCGCTCCTGCCCATCGTGGAGCAGAACCACCGTGGGCCAGAGCGTTACCCGGAAGGCGCGCCCCAGCGGACGCCCCTTGCCGTCTTCGACCTTCACGTGGGCAAGCGCCTGGCCATCAGCCAACGCCTGCAGCGCCGGTTGCGCCGCGATGCAGTGCCCACACCACGGCGCCCCGAACTCCAGCAGCAGCCAGCCTTCGCTGGCCGCAATGCTGGCCGCCTCGGGCTCGACGGCGACGGCGTCGCGCGCGAAAGCCATCAGTGATTACCCGAGTGCGCGCTGGATGTCTTCCAGCGGCGCATTGGTGAGGTCCTTGGCGATGTCCTGAAGCAGCCGCGCCTGGGTCTCCTTGTGCAGCTGCGGGCGGATCCGGCCCAGCGTCTGCGGGTCGGCGATCAGAATCAGGTGCGCATAGCGGTTCTTCAGCGCATCCTCGTTCAACTGCGCGGCCAGCTGCTTGGCGAACGTGGCCTCGTTGAGCTGGGCAATGCTCATGTCCTGCGGCATCGAGCCGGACGGGCCCTGCCCCGATACCCCGTGTTCACTGATGTCCTGCACCTTCAGTTCGTCCTGCTGCTTGAGTACCGGCGCGTGGCGGGTGCCCACGTTGGTGAACACGCGGGCAGAGCCGCCGTCAGCGACGATGATCAGGGTGCCTTCGGGGATGTTGGGGTTCATGGTTGACTCCTTCTGCGGGAAACGGGCTGCCGTAGCGCCCGTGTCCCACCGTAGGCAATGCCATGTAAGCGCCGTGCATACGACTGTGTGCACTCCGTATGCACGGCGGTCGGTAGCGGGCGGCTACGGCTCCGGCTCCGGCAGCGTCATATCCAGGTGGCGCGCAAAAAAGCGCGCCATCACCCGATAGGCCTGCTGGCTCTCGGGCAGCCGGGCGTCCAGGTGGAAGGCGTGCCCCAGCCCGTCCCAGACATGCAGATCCGAGGTGCGCCCCAGATCGACCAGGCGCGAATGGGTGTAGGCCACGTTGCTGAGCTCGGCCGCGCGCGTGGCGGTGATAAACAACGTTGGCGGGAACTGTGCGAGCACCGCATCGGAGAACACCGGCGACACCAGCGGGTCATGGAAATCCACCTCGCCGTAGTACAGGTCTTCCGCAATCGGCAAGGTGCCGTCGGCGTGCGGCAGCAGCGCATCGTTGAGCGCAGCCGCCACATAGCGGGTATCACCGCCGTAGCGCGCGTCGCCGCCGGCGCAGAACAGCCCCGCCGCCCCCGGCATCGGCAGCGTCTCCCTGGCAAACCAGGCCAGCGATTCGCCGGTCAGCACACCGCCCGCCGAGCAGCCGAACAGGCCGATATGGCGTGCCGGGAACCGTTCCAGCGCGGCGCGGTACACCGCCGCCACGTCTTCGCTGGCGGCGGGGAACCGATGTTCCGGCCCCATCCGATACTCCACCGCCACCACCGTGGCACCGGTCATCGCGGCCAGTGGGATCGCCTCCATCAGGCCCAGGCCGTTGGCGCTGCCGAACACGAATGCGCCGCCGTGCAGCTCGATCAGCAGGCGTTGCCGCGCCGGCGAGGTCGGCGCGCTGCGCGGTTGCACGCGCACCACGCGCACGCCGTTCCAGTTTTCCGGGTGCAGGGTGACCGGATACCGTTCCTGCAATGCGGCTACTTCGGCTTCCGCCCACGCTTCCGTGCCCCGCCGAAGCTCCGGCAGCGCCTTGAGCAGGGTTGGGTTGTCCATCTTCGCGGTGGGATCGCCGCGACTGATGGCGTTGATGACGCTGGCCGTGGCCTCGGCACTCAGATACGGCGACACCGGCAGATCGAACGCCTGCACGTGGCGGATGCCAGTGGTGGGCGTGGCAGGCGGTGGTGGCTCGGCGGCCACTGAAAGACCTGTGCATAGCAGCCCCGCCGCCAGGAAGAAGGCGCGTTTCAACGATGGTTGGTGCATTTCGTTCCCTCTCGTTGCAGAAGCAGCGTGGCCTTAAGGCCCTGGCTTCCGGCGCGTAGTGCTAGGGAAAGCGCGGCCCGCAGTGCCACTCGGATTGTCCGGATCACTACTCGGATCACTGCTCGGATCACTGCTCGGATCATTGCTCGGATCATTGCTCGGATCATTGCTCGGATCATTGCTCGGATCGCTGTCCGGATCACTGACTGCCTCAGGGAACATGTCACTCAATATTCCCTTCAGGATCTGCTCGCGAGCCTGCTTCCTGAACTCCTTCCGCGCCTTTTTGGTGGGCTTGGGGCCCGAGGGGCCTCCGCTCTTCCGCTCGAGTTCGTGCGCCAGCGCATCGATCCGCTGATCCAGATGCTTCTGCTTCTCCTCATATTCTTCTTTCTGGGCCCGGATTTCATCCCGTACAGCTTCAACCCTGCGCTGGAGATCTTTGTCCTCCAATGGCTTCTTCAACACCTTCTTCAGCGCAGCACGTACTCCAACCGCCGGCATCGCAATCAACGCGCCAGCCCGGGTATGAACGATCAGTACGGACGCGGTCAGATCCGCCGCGCTTGATGCAAGAAGCATCACGTGCGCGGCTGCAGACGCCGTCGATACAGATGAAGGGGAAAGCAGCCAGTCAAGTAGATTCTTGTGCGCTTCAATCGCAGGTCGCTTCGCACTGATGCCTGCCATCGAATCCATCAACTTTCCCGGCGGCGCGACATGCGTGACATGTAGCGTGGAATACGGCCACTCGCGGCGCCGCAAAGGCGCGAAGTACGCCATCGTTGCGCGGGCGGCGTAGGCGTACTGCACATCAACCCCACACTGCTCCAGCCAGCAGTAGTGAAGGTGCTGGAGGAGATCAAACTGCTTCAGAACGGGGACGGCCGCCTTATAGTCCAGCTCTTTGACCTCCAGCAGCAGGATCCGCGCACCGTCGAGCAGGCCAATGATGTCCCCCGGATACTTGCCGCCCGTGTAGCCCTGCTGATTGGCGTAGGGCGCAAAGACATCGGTATGCACGGCGTTGCGGTCGCCGTAGACCTCCAGCGACGCCATGATGGCCGCCTGCACCAGACTCTCCTGCTTCACAGCCATCTCCATTCCCTGGGTAGTGGCCCCAATCCTTCCATATCCGCTCCTGCCGCACCACTGTGGCGGTACGCAATCGCGTGAATACAGCGCAATCGCGCATCAGTGTCGGGATTCTCCCGACAGCACCGCCCTGCTTTGCCGTCATCGGCGCCGCATTTTCCGTCATTGGCGCGTATCGGCGTTTCGGTCGTCGGCCTACTGTGACCCCACGGTGCAACGACCTTCCGCCACGTGACGCTCCCCGGCACAGCGACAGACCGGTGGCCAATGATCGGCAGGACCCGGACGCCGTGAAGTTCCGCCGTCTTGCCTACCCACAACCGCAGGAGATTCACATGGCATTCCCGACCGCCGTCAACGACCAGATCACCGATTCCGTCACCCAGGCCAACACCAAGGTCCTCGGCGATGCGCCGGCGATCGCGATGGGCAACCTGTACCAGGCCACCGCGCAGGCGCTGGCCAACGCTGCCCACAACGCCACCAACGCCCAGCAGCAGAGCTACGTGACCGCGCAGTCGGCCACCACGATGGGGGTGGCCACGCTGTACTCCATCGATACCGCCTCCACCGCCGTGGCCACCAAGGAAATCCTCAGCACCGGCGTTCGTGGCCTGGGCTGATCGCGCATCACTGACCGCTGCATAACAAGGAGCATTACATGGCATTTCCGACCGCCGTCAACAACCAGATCACCGACTCGGTGACCCAGGTCAACACCAAGGTGCTGGGCGACGCCCCGGCCATCGCGATGGGCAATCTGTACCAGGCAACCGCCCAGGCGCTGGCCAATGCCGCGCACAACGCCACCAACGCGCAGCAGCAGAGCTATGTGACCGCCCAGGCCGCCACCACGATGGGTGTTGCCACCCTGTATGCCGTGGACACCGCCAGCACCGGCGTGGCCACCAAGCAGATCCTGGGCGCGTAATCCCGCCTGACGCCAAGGAGTCGCGCACATGGCATTCCCGACCGCCGTCAACGACCAGATCACCGATTCGGTCTCCCAGGCCAACCTGCAGGTGCTGGGCACTGCCCCGGCCACTGCGATGGGCAACCTGTACCAGGCCACCGCGCAGGCGCTGGCCAACGCCGCGCACAACGCCACGCTGGCGCAGCAGCAGATGTACGTCACCGCGCAGGCGGCGACCACGATGGGCGTGTCGCTGCTCTACTCGCTCGATACCGGCGCTACCGGCGCCGCCACCCGGAAGATCCTCGGCTGATGTGACCCGCCGCTGGACCCTTCCATTCCGCAGTCGTCCCACAAGGAGCAACCACCATGGCATTTCCCACTGCCGTCAACAACCAGATCACCGATTCGGTTTCGCAGGTGAACACCAAGGTCCTCGGCGATTCGCCGGCGATCGCGATGGGCAACCTGTTCGTCGCCACCAGCCAGGCGTTGTCCAACGCCGCGCACAACGCGACCAACAACCAGCAGCAGTCCTACGTGACCATGCAGGCGTCGACCACGCAGGGGGTGTCCACCCTGTATGCGATCGACACCGCGTCCAACGGCGTGGCCACGCGGGAAATCCTGGGCCTGGGCTGATCCGGCCCGCAGGCGCGGGGGATCGCGCCTGACGTGCCGGACCATCCCGGTCTGGAACGTACGGCATGGCCGACGTCCCCGCCATCGCCGCCCTGGTCGATATCACCGACGCAGGGTCGGCGATGGCCCTTGGCCAGGCGCCCGCCTTCGCGATGGTGGCGACCTACCTGACGATGGCCGATTCGCTCGGCCTGGCCATGCAGAACGCCATCGCCAACCAGCAACGCGGACAGGTCATGGCCGGTGCCGCACTCGCACAGACCCTTGCCATGATCATCCAGAAAGGAGCGACGTCGACATGAGCGACCCAGGAACCATGAACAGCCAGATCGTCGATACGGTCAATGGCATCGTGACGCTCGCGGCCGGCCAGGCGCCCGGCCAGGCGCATGCGATGCTCGACATCGTACTGCTGGAAACACTTGGCAATGCGATGCACAACGCGGTCAACCGCCAGCAGAGCGCGAGCATGATCAGCGCGGCGGCGATCACCGCCGCCTGCGCCAAGATGATCTCCGCGCCGTTCCCGGTGCCGCCGCCACCGCCGCCGCCCGTACCGCCGCCGCCCGTACCGCCGCCGCCGCCGAATGTGGCTGCGCTGCCGGGCCCGCCGCCGATCCCGCCACCGCCGGCCGCCGTGATCGCCGCCGCCACGGCGGAAGGCAAGGCCGCCATCGGCGCACTCAAGGCGCAGGCCACCGGGAGCAGCGCCAACGCGAGCGCCGCGCAGGCAGACCTGCAGACCCTGCACGACCTCTCGGCCGCAGCCACTCCGCCTTCGCCGCCGCCGCCGTCGCCTCCGCCGGCACCTGCCGCGCCGGCGTCCGATCCGAACGACACCCCGTCCTCCTGACGCCAGCAAGGAACTCTCATGGACCCGACCAAGGTCAATGCCCAGGTCATCGATGTCATCAACCAGGTGCAGCTCGCCACCATGAGTCCACAGGTGGTGCTCACCAGTGGCGCTGGCAAGGCGTACCAGTCGGTGGCGCAGTCGGCGGCCATCGCCGTGCAGGATGCAGCCGATGCGCTGCGCAATGTCTCCACCATCGCCACCACGGCGGCCGGCGTCGCAATGGCGCAGTACCTGGCCACCGGGGAAGACAAGTACGCCAAGGCGCTGACCCAGGCCCAGTCGCTGATGCAGGGCGCCACCGACGACTTCGCGCGCGTCGGCACCGCCGCCGCGACCGTGCTCAAAGATTTCCCGGCCGGCTGAGTCCCAGGAGAACCGCCATGACCGTGACACTGGCAGGCCGCACCATTACCGACCCCGCACAGCTCTCGCCACGCTGCCAGCAGGTGCTGCGCTTCATCGACGGCGGTCCCGAATGGCTGGCGTGGGCGCTTGCATCGACCAGCCGCCGCTATGCGTTCGCCGATGAAACGCTGTTGCTGGAGACCGTCCAGAGCGGCCTGCACGCCTCGCCGCTCACCCTGTTGCCGCGGCTGATGACCCGGATCAGCCCGGTCAAGCTGATGACCCTGGGGCCAAACGATCTGGACCTGTTGGCGCGCTATGAGGCCGGGGAGCACGACGACGTGCTGGACGCGCAGATCCACCGTATCCGCACCGATCACTACCTGGCCGACATGGCCTATCTGATGACCGGCACGCTGGGGCTGCGCGAGTTCCAGCTGGAGACATCGCCGCTGTTCCAGTGCATGGACTTCGGTGAATCGCTGGCGCTGGCGGAGACCGTCATCGCCTGCCCGACGCTGGGGATCCCGCTGGATGTGATCAAGGAGGCCGGCGCCTTTGCGGCGGCGCAGGCACGCACGCCGGTGGAATTCGGCGATTACCTGCGCCTGTATGCGCGCTGCGCATCGTCGGCCTCCACGCCGGAGGGGCGCGAACAGGCCGCCACGGCGACGATGCAGGCGCTGCTGCCGGCGCTGCTCGGCGCGCTGGACTGCCCGCAGGTGGATGGCCTGCCGTCTCCGGCCGAGGTGGCGGCCAGCCTGGCCACCTGGCTGCAGGATCGCCCCGTGGGCTTCGACCGCATTTCCCTGGCCGCACAGCAGGTGGCGGCGAACACGTCCGGCGACCTTGCCGATCCCCCGGTGGCTGCGGCTGCAGCCACCGCGTACCTGGACCGCGCGCGGGCCTTCCTCACCGCGCATCGCCCCACCCAGGGCCGCCTCGCGCAGGACGGACGCCGCGGCACGTTCCAGATCGATGCCGATGGCGTGCGCGCCGTGCTGCAGGTGGACCACGGTGTGGTTTCGCTGCAGTTCTTCGGCCCCGCGCCCACCGCAGGTGTCGCGCCCGAGGCACCCCCCGCATGAGCGCCGTCGCGCGCGACGCACAGGCCGAGCGGCTGGCCACCGCAACGGCCGCCGCCCAGGAGGCCGTGCAACAGGGGCGGCGCGCTGCAGTGGATGGCGCCAGCCGTGCGCTGGCCGATGCCGAACAGGCGCTGCGCGACGCGTTGGCCACCCTGCAGGCCGCCACGCCGGCATCACCTGCCCGTTCCTTTCGCTCCGCATCCCGCCGCCAAGGAGAACCGAACATGGTCGACGACACCCCTACCCCGGCGCCAGGTGCGCCAACCACGCCTGCGCCCCCCAGCGGCCCTGCGCTGATGCAGGACACCCTGCTGATGGCCCAGACCCTGGTGGACAAGGCGATGGCCGAGAGCGATGCCGCTGTGCAGAGGGCGATGCAGGGCCTGCCTGGCGCGACGGATGCAATGGTGCAGGCGATGGACGCCGCCACCCGCGCGATGCAGCAGGCCGACAGCGCCGCCGACGCCGCGATGGAGGCCGCCATCCGCGAGGCCGACCAGGCGATGGGGGCGGCGTCGGGCAAGGAGGATCCCCAATGAAAGAGACAAGCGCCCAGCGCGAGGTGCGTCGCGAGTTCAGTCGTCGCCTCACCGCACTGATCAACAACGCGGCCAACCATCCCGGCATCCGCAAAGCACTGGTGGAATCGCTCGCCGAGATCGCCGACAGGATCGATCAGCTCGACGCATCCGTGCGCGAAAAGTTCCCCCTGCGGAAAGCGCCCCGCGCCGTACGGTTCTACATCAAGGGCGGCAATGCGTTCGATGCGATCATGGCGATATCGCGCGGTGACCATGATCTTTTCGGCGTGGGAAAGTCGGACTGGGACACCCAGGCCATCATCGATCCGTGGTTGCCTGCGACAATCCAGAACAGCCTGTACGGTGACATCGAAGACATCCTGATCGATGCACTGCGGACTGCAGGGCTCAAGGTTGCAACCGCGATCAATGCGCGGCCACAGGATGTATCGCCACTGCGTCCCGTCACTGAAGCCCTGCCCGCCGACGCGACCGTCAACTACACGCTTGCCTGTGATTCACCGCAAACGTTGAGACGGGTCTTCGATCGCGATCGTCTCGGGCTGTGGACCGATGACCGGCGCCAGCTCAGCGACGAAACGATCCCTTCGCCCACGCTCCTGCCCGGCATCCTTCTCAACGACGGAATCAAACCGTTTGCGCTTCACCGCCTGGGATACACCTGGCACGGCGAGCGTCAGAACGGCGCAGGCGCAGGGCCGGACCCGAACCTGAGCTCGCGTCCCATCCTGATGGAGCTGATCGACGTCACCCTGCCCCGCCGGGACACCATCGAAGCGGTGGCCACCTGGTCCGACCTGGAGCGCAATCGACTCAGGATCGTCCCGGGCACCGATATGGGCGTCACGTTGCCCCTGCCGGACCTGGACTACCACCTGCGCGAGAACCTGACCATGATCTGTGAGGTGGCAGACAAATCCTCACACCATGCGGACAAGCTGCCAAAACGCCTCCAGCGCATCGGGCAGATATACCAGAGCTATACAACGCCTGAGCGCCAGGCTGGCTTCCGCGACACGGTGAACGCGATGGCAGGTGATACCGTTGCCGCCGAAGGCGACAGCGCTGAAGACATGTGCAAGGCGCTGATGGATTCCATCGCCCAGCGTACCGCCGCGAGCGACGGGAACTTCTGGAAGGGACATGTCAGCACGGCGTCGGCCGAGCGCATCACCCAGGGCCGGCAACGCCTGCGGAGGACGCTGGAAACGATGAGGCGGACATTTGGTGACACTGTACTGCTCTCCGTTGCATACAGTGACGACCTGGCGATGTTCAGGGCATTGGCTGAGAATCCGTATCTGGCCATCGATCGAATCGGTTTTTGCGGAATCGATGCTGCCGCCGTGATTCGGGCCAGTTACGAAGACATCATTGGATTCGATACCGCGGAGTTCGCACGGGCGTTGGGCGCATCCAAGCGCAAGTCGAGCCAGGATGACGTGCCGGGAAAGGGAATCAAGGTTGAGTGGCAATCCCACAACACGCCGCGACCGGGTGGACCCAGCTATGAGTGCACCTTCGTGGTGTTCGACGGGCACAAAGCGACCACGTTCCTTACGCTGACCAGTGCCTCCGCGTTGCAGGCGCCGTTCCAGCGGGATCCTGATCACGCTGGCATTGAATATGCCTCGTTGCTTGACATGGACGCGCAGCGCAAAGCCGCTGCAGCGCTGATCGAAGACTATCTGGTGCGAACCGCGTTGAGCCGTCAGCACGACGCGATCCGCAGTCTTCTCGTCGTCGACTGATTCACCGTCACGCCTGCCCACCGCGTCGGTACGCGCGGGGGCAGGCGCCGACCTGGCGGCGGAAGCTGCGCTCGAAGTGGCTGAGGTCGCCAAAGCCCACACGCTGTGCGATCTCGGTGATGCGCAGACGCGGCTGCTCGCACAGCAGTCGCTTGGCCTGCTCGATGCGCAGGCATTGCAGCAGCGGTTTGAACGAGGTGCCCAGCTCGGTGCGCAGCAGGTAGCCCAGGTGCGACGGACTGACGTGCACCTCGCGGGCGAGCAGCCCCAACGACAGCGGCTCGGCATGGTGTTCGCCGAGAAACAGCACGGCACGCCGCACGGCATCGTGCAGCGGGTACAACGCCGCCGCATCGCCCTGCAGTGCGATGCCGGCCCAATGGGCGGCCGGGCGCCCCAGGCGCGGCGTCACGAAACCGGCGACGGCATCAGCAGGGGGTGCGGGCGGCCCACTGCCGCGCAGCGGCTCCCCCTCGCCCAGCGCGGCCCGGCGAACCACCACCCGTTCCAGCTCGAAGAGGTTTTCCGGCCAGGTGTGCCCGCGCAGCGTGGCGAGCAGTGCGTCGGTGACCAGCGCCGCAGGATCGAAGCCATGCCGGGCGAGCAGCATGTGCACCAGGCCATCCAGTTCGCCCGGTCGCTCGCGCAGGGGCGGCACGTCAGCCACCAGAAAGTTCAGTTCGGCCAACAGGGTCTGCGAGAACCTTCCCTCCCGCACGCGCTGCGACAGGTCGCTGCTGCACGAGGCGATAACCCGGCACCGCCTGCCGGCAGGTCCCTGCAGGCGCTGGCTCTGCAGGCAATGGATGCGGTGCGGCAACTGCACCTGCACGGCCAGCGGCAGCGCGTCGACACCGTTGAGGAACAGGCTGCCGTCCTGTGCCTGTTCGAACCACTGCGCCGGCACGCCGGACGGATCGGCGCACTGGATCTCCACGAAAGGCGCATCGTGGCAGGGCCCGGCTGCATGGATCGCCGCGGCCAGTTCGGCAGTGTCAGTGCCGAATTCACCGTGCAGGATCACCGGCAGGCGGCTGCAGGCGGCCTTCTCCACGAAGGCATCAAGACGGGTGCGCGCCGCGCAGACGCCGACCAGCAGCAACGGTCGCGACAACCGCGACACGGCCCACGCCTGCAGCTCATGGCGTTTGACCAGCAGCGCGCAGCGATGGGCGAACAGCACGCAGAAGCGCAGGACGTCGGGGCCGGGCGCCGCGCCCGTCCAGCCCAGCCGAAACTCGCCCAGCGGGACACCCGCATAGGCGAGCGGGAAGCAGCGCTGCACGGTCGCGCCCGCCCGCAGGCGAGGCGACGCGGCACGCAGATGCACCGGGTGCGCGGCCGGAACAATCACGGTTGCCTCCACCGCCCGCACGTGCAGCGCCAGCTCGCCGACCAATGCCCGCATCTGCTCCTCGAGCGGCAGTCCGGCGCGATACGCGCGATGCACGGCCGCGGTGACCTCGTCCTCCATGTCGTCTCCTCCAGGCCGCAGGCGGCGGTGCAGACGAAGATGTACGCGAGCGGCAGACAGTGCGTACGACCGTGTGTTGCAACCTGCGGTGCAGCCATCCAGCGCGGCTCGACACTGCCGTTCCGCTGCCCTGCGACGCCATGTCGCACACCCATGCGGCAGTCGCTTGACCAATGTCAACGCGGGCGTCCTGGCGCTGCCGTATTTCTATGCAGGACACGACGTCGCCGCACCGATCGCCGGCCGCGCGGCCCCAACGACACCCGCAACAGGAACCCGTCATGCACTACCGTCCCGACTCCACCCAGCTGCTGCAGGCCCTCGACAATGTCATGGTGATCTCCACCACCGACCTGCAGGGCACCATCACCTACGCCAACGACCTGTTCTGCACGCTCACCGGCTTCCGGCGCGAAGAACTGATCGGGCAGCCGCACAGCATCGTGCGGCACCCCGACGTGCCCAAGGCCGTCTACAAGGACATGTGGGACACCATCAAGGCCGGCGGCATCTGGACCGGCATCGTGCCGAATCTGGGCAAGGGCGGCGTCCTCTATGTCGTCGATACGACCGTGCAGCCGCTGTTCGACCCGGAAGGGAACATCACCGCCTACATCAGCATCCGGCGCGTGGTGAACGATCTCATGGCTGATTTCGACGCCGTCGAGTTCAGCAAGGAGAAGTTCGACGACGCCTACGCCGCTGCATGAACGCGATGGCGCCGATCCAGCGCGTTCTGCTCGGCTACGGCTCCGAGTCGGGGACGGCGCGTGCTTTGGCCCGGCGCCTGGCGGACCACCCTGCACTGCACGGCCACTCGCCCGAGGTGCTGGCGCTGAATGATATCGACGTGGCGCAGCTTGGCCAGGGCGATGTGCTGGTGGCTGTAGCCAGTTCATTCGGCGATGGAGAGCCGCCGGCCAACGGCGAGCGCTTCGTCGCGGCACTGCGCCAGGCGCACAGCCTGCAGGGTCTGCGCTATGCCGTGTTCGGGCTGGGCGACACCGGCTACCCGCGCTTCTGCGGTTTCAGCAAGGCGCTCGATGCGTTGCTGGGCAAGCGCAACGCCCTTCCCCTGCTGCAGCGGGTGGACGCCGATGCATGCTATCCGGCGTTTTTTGACCGCTGGGCCCCGGCACTGGGAGAGGTGCTGGCCGGCAACGGCACGGCGGCGCAGGATCTCTGCCTGCAGGTGACGGCGTACGGACAGGACCATGCGTTCAACGCCCCGATCGTGGCGCGCGAACGCCTGAGCCGGTCCGATCCCGCGGCGTGGCACATCACCCTGGACCTCACCGGCAGCGGCATCGTCCATCAGGCAGGCGACACGCTGCATGTGATCCCCGACAACGACCCGGCGCTGTTGCAGGCGCTGGCGGCGTGGTACCGCGACTCCCGGGCGGCTCTCGTCCTGGCCGACCGTGAAATGCGGTTGCCCGGACGCGCCGTGCTGCGCGAGATCGCCCGGCTGGGCGGCAGCGAGCCGCTCAGGCAGCTGCTCAAGAGCAGCCAGCGTGCCGCGCTGGAGGCCTACCTGCACGGACATGACCTGCTGGATATCCTGCAGGACCACGCCCATCCGGACACCGTTCCGCTGCAGCGGCTTGCGGCCCTGCTGTCGCCCTGTCTGCCCCGCGCGTACTCCATCGCTTCGGCCGGTGGGCAGGCACAGGTCGCGCTGTGTGTACGCGAGGTCCGTTACACCCGGCGTGGCCGCGAACGGCGCGGGGCCGGCACCGGAACGCTGCTGCAGGGCACCGGTTCGGTTCGGGTCTACTGCCGCGCCAATCCCGGTTTCCGCCTGCCCGATGACCCGGAGTGCCCGCTGCTGCTGATCGGTACCGGTACGGGCATCGCGCCGTTGATGGGCCTGGTCCAGGAGATGGCGGCCGGCGACCGGCGGCGCGAGATCTGCCTGGTGTTCGGCGAGAAGCGCCGCGCGGATGATTTCCTGTACCGCGCGCAGTTGCTGGCCTGGCAGCAGGCCGGACACCTGACGGCGCTGTTGACCGCGTTCTCCCGTGACGGGCAGGCCAAGTACTACGTGCAGGATGCGATCGGCGACCACGCTGCGCCCATCGCTGCATGGCTCGACCGGGGCGCCCACCTGTATCTGTGCGGCAACCGCCGGCACCTTGAGGCAGCAGTACGCGGCGCCATCGACGGCGTCGTGGCGGCTACCGGGTCGCCGCACGGCTGGGAGGCGCTGGCCGCGCAGGGGCGGCTGCACTGCGAGCTGTACTGACCCCGGCGGTAACCCAGGCTCATCCGGCGTCGGCCGACGCCACCAGCGCGGCAAGTCGATCCGGCCGCCGCAGCAGCACGTCGCGCTGCCGGATTTCGATCAGACCATCGTCCTGCAGGCGCCGCAGCACACGTGTGGTGGTCTCCGGCGCCATGCGCAGGTAGTTGGCGATGTCGGTACGAGCCATCATCAGCGTGAAGCGGGTGGCCGAGAAACCCCGACGCGCATAGCGGCCGGACAGGTCCAGCAGGAACGCCGCCACCCGCGCGTCGGTGCGGTGATTGGCCGCCAGCATCGCCACCTTGCCGATTTCGGCGCTGAGCAGGCTGAACAGCCGCGCCTGCAGGCCGGGCATGCGGGTCGCCAGCAGGCTCATGCGCGGAAACGAGAACCGGCACAGGTAGACGGTGTCCAGTGCTACCGCATCGCAGGGATAGCGCCCGTCATGAATGGCATTGAGGCCGATCACCTCGCCCGGCAGGCTGAACCCCAGCACCTGCTCGTGGCCCTGGCTGTCAATGACGGTGGTCTTGACCATGCCGGCACGGACCGCGGCGATGGCGTCGAACGGTTCCCCTGCGCGGAACACCGGCTCGCCGGCATGGAACGGGCCCACATGGTCCACCAGCACATGCAGCTCGGAGAGCGCGCTCTTGTCGTAGCCCTGCGACGCACAGGCGTCGGAGAAGGCGCAGGTGCTGCAGAACCGCAGCGCATCGCCATCATCGGCGGCGGCCGGGTTCGGGGTGGACGGTGAAGACGACATGGCCAGGAGCGGCGACCGGAGGCACAGGAAAAACGAGGGCCGATGATACGCGATGCGCCGCCGGCCCCTGCGGCGCAAGGCCGCACCCAGCGCTGCCGGCTGAACGCCCGAAACCGGCGCCCCCTGCCGATCACGTGTAAAATTCGCCGTTTTTACGCGGGATCATGCCCATTACGCCGCACCGGACGCCTGTAGCGGGCCCGGCCTTCATCCGCCTGCTGTCCGGGCTCATGGACGGCGGGATCGCGCTGTCCAGCCCCGACCTGTCCGACCGCCTGAGCCAATGGGTGGACTGGACCCGGGCGGTGGCGTTGTCGCGCGCGCTCGACGGCCGCCTGCCCCCTGCCCCCGCGCCTGCCTCGGTGTTCGACGCCGCCGAGGACGCGGCGTGCGTCCGTGTCCGCGCGACGTTGATGGCCTCGCTGCAGCAGGACGCCGAGACGGAGCGCGCGGTGGCCGAAGGCGCGGACGCGGCCGTGTTCAGCCGGCGCTACCAGGCCCAGCAGCGGGCGATGATGGCCGCGACCGGGCGGCTGCGTGGCCGCCTGCGCGACATGCTTGCGGCACGGTCGCCGGCGCTGGCGCGGCTGGCGGAGATCGACGCGGTCATGGAACAGACCCTGAGCCCGCGCGAGAACGCCCTGCTGGCCGGCATCCCCGACCTGCTCGCTGCGCACTTCCAGCGTCTGCAGGACGCGGCCGAGCCTGCGCCGACGGCGGAACCGGCCACTGCCCCACCCCTCGTTTCCACCTGGCGCACCGCGTTCCGCATCGATATGCAGAACGTCGCGATGGCCGAGCTGGACGTTCGTTTCCAACCGATCGAAGGCCTGCTTGCAGCGCTTCGGCCCCGATAACTGGGACCCCATGTTCAAGAACAGCCTCTACGTTGTTGTCTTCCTCCTCGGCCTGACTGCGGTCTGCTGGATCGGCGCCGGCTATGTCGGTTCCAACCCGGTCGGTGCGGCGGTCGCCCTGTTGATCGGCGCGTGTTATCTCGCCGGCGGTGTGGAACTGTACCGCTACCGGCAGGGCACGCGGGCGCTGGAGGCGGCCGTGCGTGACGTGTCGGCGGCCAACGAGGGCCTGGCCGGCTGGCTGCAGCGCGTGCCGCCGGCCCTGCGCCATGCGGTCCGTCTGCGGGTGGAAGGCGAGCGCATCGCGCTGCCGGCACCCACGCTCACCCCGTACCTGGTCGGCCTGCTGGTGCTGCTCGGCATGCTCGGCACGCTGGTGGGCATGATGGCCACCCTGCGTGGCACCGGCCTGGCGCTGGCCCACGCCACCGACCTGCAGGCCATCCGCGGGTCGCTTGGCGCACCGGCGGAGGGGCTGGCCGTTGCATTCGGCACGTCGATCGCCGGCGTGGCCACCTCGGCCATGCTCGGCCTGCTGTCCGCGCTGTGCCGACGCGAGCGTCTGCTCGCCGTGCAGGGGCTCGATGGCCAGATCGCGACTACGCTGCACGTGCATTCGCAGGCGCACCAGCGCAGCGAAACCCTGCGCCTGCTGGAGCAGCAGGCCGGCGTGCTGCCCACCCTGGTCGAGCGCCTGCAGGCGATGACGCAGGCCATTGAACAGAGCAGTACGGCGGCGAGCGAGCGGCTGCTCGCCAGCCAGGAGGCCTTCCATGCCCGCATGGACGCCGACCACGCCCGCTTCGCCGACGCGGTACAGGCCACGCTGCAGACCGGCGTCGCCGACAGCGCCCGGGCCATCGGCGATGTGCTGCAGCCGCTGCTGGAAGGCACGCTCACCGGCATCGTCCGCGAGAACACGGCGCTGCAGACAGCGGTGCGCGACGCCGTGCAACGTCAACTGGATGGCCTCAGCGCAGGTTTCGAGGCCAGCCGCACAGAGGCGGCGGACCAGTGGCGCACTGCGCTCGGCGCGCAACGTGACGCCCAGTCGGCCTTGGCCAGCGATCTGCGTGACGCCTTGGGCGCCTTCGCCGAGCACCACGATGGCCGGATCGGCACGCTGGTGGAGTCGGTGTCCGCCCGCCTGCAGGACACGGTGCAGCAGTGGGAACGCGGCGTAGCCGCCCAGCAGGCAGCGCAGCACGCGCTTGCCAGCGAACAGCAGGACGCCGGCGCGGCACTGGCCAGCGCCCTGCGCGCCGACCTCGCCGCAGCGGCAACGCGTGACGACGCCCGCAGCGTCGCGCTGCTCGATGCGGTGTCCACGCGCCTGCAGGCCTCGGCCGACACCTGGCAGGCCGGTCTGGACGCACAGTCGCAGACCCAGGCCGCGTTGCTCTCCCAGCTCGCCACGGCACTGGCCCGGTTCGGCGAGCGCCACGATCAACGTGCGACCGACCTGCTGGATGCGCTTGCACTGCGACTGGACGCGGGTGCTGCCGGCGCCGCCACTGCCTGGCAGGACGCACTGGCGCGCCAGGACAGCGTCAACGCGGCACTGGTGGAGCGCAACCAGCAGGCGCTGGCCGCCGCTGCGGACGCGCTGGAGGCGCGCAGCCTGTCGTTGATCGAGGCGATGCAGCAGTCCCACGCCGGCCTGCAGGCAGCGCTGGAGTCGCGCGACGCGCTGCGCCTGACCACCTGGACTGCCGCCTTCGACACGCTGTCGGCCCGCCTGGGCGACCGCTGGGAGCGTACCGGGGATCAGATCGCGCAGCGCCAGCAGGCGATCTGCGACACCCTGGCCGTCACCGCCGAGCGCATCACCGCGCAGGCCCAGGCGCACGCCAGCGACACCATCAGCGAAATCTCGCGCCTCGTGCAGGCCGCGTCGGAAGCGCCGAAGGCGGCGGCCGACGTGGTGGCCGAACTGCGTCAGAAGCTCTCCGACAGCATGGTCCACGACACCGCGATGCTGGAGGAACGCAGCCATCTGCTGGCCACGCTGGGGACGCTGCTCGATGCCGTCAACCACGCGTCCACAGAGCAGCGTGGCGCGGTCGATGCGCTGGTCAGCACCTCCGCCGAGCTGATGGAACGCGTGGGCAGCCGTTTCACCGACCACATCGCCGCCGAAACCGGCAAACTCGACGCGGTGGCGGCACAGGTCGCCGGCAGTGCCGTGGACGTGGCCAGCCTGGCCGATGCGTTCGGTGCGGCGATGCATACCTTCGGCAGTTCCAGCCAGGGCCTGGGCGAACGCCTGGAGCAGATCGCCGGCGCGCTGGAGACCACGCTGGCGCGCAGCGACGACCAGTTGGCCTACTACGTGGCGCAGGCGCGTGAAGTGATCGATCTCAGCGTGCTTTCCCAGAAGCAGATCATCGAGGAGCTGCAGGCCCTCGCCGGTCGCGGCACCGCCGCGGAAACGGAAACCGCATGAGCGGAGAGATCGAGTCCGACGGCGAGTCCGGTGCGCCGATCTGGGCCGCCTTCGGCGACCTGATGTCGGTGCTGCTGGGCGCATTCGTGCTGATTCTGGTCGGCGTGGTGGTGCTGCAGGTGGAGCTGTCCGACCGGCTGGACCAGGAGGTCAAACAACGCCAGGCCGAGGCCCAGCGTCGCCAGAGCCTGGAACAGGCACTGGCGGTGCCGTTGGCGGCTGGCCGCGTCACGCTGGTGGATGGTCGCATCGGCATCCGCGGCAGCGTGCTGTTCGCGTTGAACTCCGACCAGTTGCAGCCTGAAGGCCGCGAACTGCTGCACAGCCTGGCGGCGCCGCTGGCCGGCTACCTCGCCTCGCGCGAGGAGATCCTGATGGTGAGCGGCTTCACCGACGACCGCCAGGTGCGCGAAGGCAACCGCCAGTTCGCCGACAACTGGGCGCTGTCGGCCGAACGTGCGTTGACCGTGACACGCGCGTTGATTGCCGAGGGCGTGCCGGCCAATGCGGTCTTCGCGGCGGCATTCGGCGCGGAGCAGCCGGTGGGCTCCAACGCCGACGAGGAAGGCCGCGCGCGCAATCGCCGGGTGGAGATCGCCCCGATGCCCCGCCCGTCGGCACCGCGCGATGCGCACTGATCGGACCGATCCACGCGCGCAACTGGCCGAGTGGCTGGCGCAGCCCGCCGCCGGCCACACGCCGTGGCGGCTGCAGGCGATGCAGTCGCTGGCAGAGCGTGCGCAGGACCATGACGGCGCGGCGCGCGCGCAGCTGGAGCAGACGCTGGCCACCCGCGTTGCCGCGTATGCGCAGGCGCTGACCATCCCAGTACCTGCCGCCCCTGCTACGGCCCCCGGCACACGGCCTGGCCAGGCCGCGCTGCACGCCCTGCGCGGGGCGCTGCGGGCGCAGGCCGCCGGCGCCCCGGGCGCCGATCGGCTGTCCGCAGCTCCATCATCAACACCCACGGCCTTTCCGGCGATGCCGGCCGTTGCCGAGTTCCAGGCCCTGTGGACGGCGGTGCGCACGCGCAGCCAGGTCCGGCAGTCGCTGGCGCAGGGACCGGGCGACGGCGGACCGCTGAACTCGGCCGTGCTCATTCACCGCGCGATGACCCGCATGGGCGAATTGGCCCCCGGCTATCTGCGCCACTTCATGGCCTACGTCGACGCGCTGGCCTGGATGGAACACCTGCAGCAGGGCGGCCTGCTGGGCGGAAAGGAGGGCCCCAGGCCCTCACCTGGCAAGCCGCGTCGGCCGCGTGCACGCAAGCCCGGGTGATGTTCTCCTAAGCGCGCGCCCGCACCGGCGCGCTCTACCGGCACGGCACCGTTCGACCTAGCAGTACGGCGCACTGGATCGACGTACCCGGACGTCCGGGAAGCGCATTGTTTCCAGCATGACCGAAATCTGCTCGGGCGAGGCAGGGTTCTTTGGGCCGAGAATGACGTCTCTTATCGGGTGCCCACGCTCGTCATTGCCGGGTAGCGGAAAATCAAGGAATGGCGCAGGTACCCCGTTCCGGAGCCGGAACTGAATTCTTGGCTCGGTCATCTTCTTGTTGGCAGACTCCAGGCGGAACCCCGCTCCCGATTCAACGCGATGTACGATGTGGGTAAGTCGGATTTCGCCCTCCTGCTCGAAAGCCGGATGTTTGAAGGATTCCAATGCTCGGGTCAGGCTTACGCATAGAAACATCGTGTCTCTATCGTGCCACGGCGTTGCGTAAGCTCCGGCGGATTCCTTCACCTCAGAACCGAGATCAAGAACCTCCGTTCCGTCAGCCCATTGGCAGCCACTCCTTGCAAGGTTGCCTGCAAAGCGCTGATAGATCGCGTTGACACTGAACTCGATCTTCTTCCGAATATCCTCGGGATCGTAGACGCAATGCACTGAACTTAGACGGTCAACAGCCGTCATTGCGCATGCGTCGAATCCAATCGAGAATCCGCTTCCATCCTCCGCGTAACCTCGCCACTGACCGAGTGAATCCGGATGTAGAGAGAAGCAGGCGGCGGCGGCAATGGAATTGATCTGCCAGAAATCGATCGCAGCTGCGAGACCTCGGACGAAATCGGCCGCGTAGGCCTTGCCGGCGGACACCGCCAGCGCCACCTGCCCGATGATCTCTCTTCCCCAGATCCGCTCACCACGATCATTCATGCACTGAATGTCGGACAAGCGAATGGTGCGGTGAGTGAGGATGGAAAGGAAGGTTTCAGCACTGCAATAGTCATGAATCACGTCACCGGCCTTCGGTGAAAACTCCAACTGTTCGGTAATCCAATCCATTCCTCAGCTCGAGTCCTTCGCAATTGCGTCTGGACGCCAATTCTACGGTGTCATCCGACGTGCTTCACGACCTCTGTTACGCACTGGGAGGAGATGAAAGCTGCAGGCGGCAAGTGTCACCCGTGCAAACAGCCACGGTGTGGCACCGCGGTAGCGCGTCCGCTTCCCGATCCCTGCTCATTGTCAAACCCTCAGCCGCGCAGGGTAGCGCCGCCGTCCACGTACAGATCGCTCATGGCAATGTGGCCGGCCTGGTCGGACAACAGGAACATCACGGCCTGCGCGATGTCGTCCGGCGTGGCCAGCTTGCGCAGCGGGATGCCGGCCTTGTACGCACCGGGATTGCCATCGATCACGGCCTGGGCGCCACTTTCCTCGGCCCACATGCCGGTCTGCATCGGCGTCAGGGTCGAGCCGGGCGCGACGATGTTGCAGCGGATGCCGAGCGGCGCCAGCTCCAGACCCAGGCAGCGGGTGAACATGGTAGCGGCAGCCTTCGATGCGGCGTAGGCCGCCATACCGTGACGCGGTACGCCGGCCGCATTGGAACTGACCGTGACAATGGCGCCGCGACGACGCGGCGTCATCACCCGCGCCAACGCCCGGCCCAGATGGAATACGCCGTCGGTGTTGACCGCGAATACGTGCCGCCACTGTGCATCGTCGGTGTCGGCAACGGTTCCCACCTGGAGCACACCGGCCACGTTGACGCCGAACCCGATCGGCCCGAGCGTGGTCTCGGTCCACGCGACCAGCGCGTCGACAGCGCGGGCATCGGCCACGTCCAGCGTCCGCGTGTGCAGCGTGCCCGTCGACGCCGGCAGCATCGTCGCGTCGCGGTCGGTGGCCACCACGATGCAGCCGCTGTCCAGCAGCAGCCTCACCAGTGCTGCGCCGATGCCGCCTGCGGCGCCGGTAACCACGGCCACAGTCCCTTCAAATCCCGTCAGTTTCACCTGGATGTCTCCTGTGTGGCGTCCCACTGCTGCAGACGTGCCGACAGCGCGGGGGCCAACTGCGCCACCGCATCGCGACCGGTCAGCTCGGCATGCAGGAACGGCAGCTCGATCGTTTCGACGACGGCCGCATGCGGCGCCCACAGGCTGGACTGCAGATGCGGCCGATGGGCGTGGTCCAGCCCTGCGCGCACGTGCAGCAGCGGGCCATCATAGCGGGCATGGTGATGGGCGCGGATCAGCTGGTTGGTGCCGGTCACCGCACGCACCACGCCATCGAGCACCACGCCCGGCAGGTTGCCGAGCGCGCTGTCGCTGCGGCGCAGGAAGGCGAGAATGCGCTCGCGACTGTCCAGCTCGGGATGCGCGTCCGGGTCATGACCGGCGATGGCCAGCAGCGCACGCAGCGCTGCCACCGGGTCGGGTTCGGGCTCCGCGCGCCAGCAGTCGCTGGGATAGGCATCCAGCAAGGCCAGCATGCCCACCGCCCTGCCCTGCGCCTGCAGTGCGACGGCCATCGCCTGGGCGACGATGCCGCCCACCGACCAGCCCAGCAGGTGCACCGGGCCTTCCGGAGCCTGCGCCTGCACCCGCGCCACGTACGCGTCCGCCAGCGCCTCGATGCTGTCCGGAAGGTCCCGCGCCGGGTCCAGCGCCGGCGATTGCAGGCCGAATACATCGCGGGTCGGGTCCAGGCTGCGCGCCAGGTCGCGGTAGTTCCAGGCAATGCCGCCTGCAGGATGGACCACGAACAGCGGTGCGCGCGCGTCGGTGCCCGTGGCCAAGCGGATCAACGGTGCAAGGCCGTGATCGGCCGTCTGTGGCGGCGCGTCGATCCGGGCCGCCAGCCCGGCCACGGTCGGTGTGGCGAACACTGCGCCCAGGCCCAGGTCGCAGCGCCAACGCGCCTGGATCGCCAGCAGCAGGTGGACCGCGCTGAGCGAATCCCCCCCCAGCGCGAAGAAGTCGGCGTCGATCCCGATCGGCGCGTCGTGGCGCAGCACCTGCGCGAACAGCGCCACCAGCGCGTGCTCCGTCGGGGTGCGCGACGGACAACCGTGGCTGTCGGGGCCGGCCGGCGCCGGCAGCGCCGCGCGATCGAGCTTGCCGTTGGCGGTCACCGGCCATTGGGCCATGTGTACGAACGCGGCGGGCAGCATGTAGTCCGGTACCAGACCGGCCACGTGGGCGCGCAGCGCCGTGACGTCCAGCGGCGCACCGCCCACGTAGGCAACCAGTCGCCGTTCGCCCGGACGGTCTTCGCGCAGCAGGACTTCGGCCCGCTCGACGCCCGGCGCGCTGCACAACGCGGACTGGATCTCGCCCAGTTCGATGCGCAGCCCGCGCAGTTTGATCTGGTTGTCGGTGCGGCCGAGATAGTCCACCGCGCCATCCTCGCGCCGGCGCGCGAGATCGCCGGTGCGGTAGATGCGCTCGCCCGGCAGGAACGGGTCGGCAAGAAAGCGTTCGTTGGTGAGGTCGTCACGGCCGAGGTAGCCGCGGGCGAGTTGCACGCCGCCCAGGTACAGCTCGCCGGTCACGCCCGGTGGCAGCGGACGCAGGCGCGCGTCCAACACGTACAGGCGGGTGTTCCAGACCGGGAAACCGATCGGCACGGGGCGCGCGGCATCGGTTGGCCCGGCGGGCCACCAGCTCACATCCACTGCGGCCTCCGTGGGCCCGTAAAGGTTGTGCAGCTCGGCGTTGAGCGTGGCGTGGAAGCGGTCGCGCAGCTCGGCATCGAGCGCTTCGCCACTGGTGAACACGCGGCGAAGCGCCAGCCCATGTACGGCCGGGGTAGCCAGCCATGCCGCCAGCATCGACGGCACGAAATGCAGCGTAGTGATGGCGTGGGTGCGCACGAGGTCGGCGAGCAGTATCGGATCGCGGTGCGCGTCGGGCGGCGCCACGACCAGCACCGCACCGCAAAGCACCGGCAGGAAGAACTCCCAGACCGACACGTCAAAGGTGGCGGGGGTCTTCTGCAGAATGCGGTCGTCGGCGCTGATGCCGTAGTGGTCACGCATCCACAGCAGGCGATTGACGATGGCGCGGTGTTCGATCACCACGCCCTTGGGCTCGCCGGTGGAGCCGGAGGTATAGATCACGTAGGCCGCATCTGCCGGTCCGGCCAGCGGCGCAAGAGCGGCGCCTGGCTCCCGTGCCCATTGCGCGGGCGAAACCACGGCCGCGCCGTCGAGGCGAATGGCCGCCTCGGCCTCGGCGAGCACACAGATCGGCGCGGCCGAGCGCAGGATGCGCGCGAGACGCTCCGGCGGGTGGTCCAGGTCCAACGGCAGGTACGCAGCGCCGGCCCGCACGACGGCCACCAGCGCCACCACCAGATCCAGCGAGCGCGGCAAGGCGATCGCCACGTGGGTACCAGGGCCGGCCCCGAGGGCACGCAACTGCAGCGCCAGTGCGCGGCTGCGCTGCTCAAGCACGGCATGGCTGAGCCTGGTTGCGCCGAAGACAACGGCGGGGGCGTCGGGCTGGAGCGCCATGCCAGCGTCCAGCAGCGCCGCCAAGGGGGTGTCGGGCAGCGGATGGGCGGTGGCGTTGGTCTCCACCACGCCCCAGTGTGCTTCCGCCGGCGTGGCCAGGGCGATATCGTCCATTGCACCGTGGGCGTCCAGGGCATCCAGAGCGCGGGTCACGAAATGCAGCAGGCGCGTGGCATGCGCCTGCGCCTGGAGCGGGCTGTACAACGCGGGATTTGCCTCGACTTCCAGCGTCAGCCGGCTACCACCATCGCCGCGGAACCCGAGGGTGAGATCGTCCACCGGCCCGGTCCCCAGCACCTGCAGCCGGGTAGCCACGCCCGCGAGTGGCAGCGGGCGATAGAACGGCTGCAGGTTCACCAGCGGTCCATGCAGGCGGCGCTGTGCACCCACACGCCCGAGATCACGGCGCAGCTGCTCACCGCGATAGCGGCCATGCCGACGTGCGCGGGTCAGGTCGCGGGCAACGCCGGCGATGAAGGTCGCCACCGGCTCGGCGCCCCCGGCAACGCGCAGGGGCAGCACGTTCATCACCATCGCCGGAACGCGCGCCGAGGCGCTGCCCAGCCGTCCCATATAGGGCACGCCCACGACGGTTTCATCCGCACCGGCCATGCGCTGGCAATACGCCGCCACAAGCGCGGTCAGCAGGTCCGGCCACGGCACGCCGGTCCGGGTGGACGCGGCCTGCACCCGTACCAACCATGCCGGCTCGACCTCGCGCTCGATCCGCAGCGCGTCCGCGCAGGCTGCGGCAGTCCGACCGCCCGGGCCATCCACCGGCGGAGCCGCCTGCAGGTAGGCATGCCAATACGCCGCGTCGTCGCCCCGTCGCTGGCTGTCGCGGTAGTCGATATCCTCGTCCAGCACCGGCCGCAGCGGTGCGAGCGGCACCGGCGCCGGCGCTGCCGTCCTGCTGGCGGCATACAGCGCGCTGACCCGTTCGCAGAACAGCGCCATGCCATAGCCATCGGTCGCCAGGTGGTGAGCCCGCAGGTACCAGGCGAAGCGTGCCGGCCCGAGACGATACAGGCGTTGCACGGCCAGGCGGTCGCGCCGCGGGTCCACCGCGCGCAGACGGTCGTCGTCCATGCCCTGGCGCGCGGCCTGCTCGGGTTCTTCATGCGCCGACACATCCACGTATTCCAGGCGCGGACGCTGGGCGGGATCCACCCATTGCACCGGCACGCCATCGTCGGTCTCGGCGAATCTCAGCGCCAGCGCATCGGTCTCGGCGAGGGCCACGCCCACAGCGGCGGCGAAGGCCGGCTCGTCCAGCGCACCGTCAATCCACACTACGTGGGCGGTGTTGAACGCCGCCGCTTCGGCCGCTACTGCCTGGGCATACCACAGCCCGGTCTGCGCCTCGGTCAGCGCGTGGCGCTCCGGTGCGTGCGGAGCGTTCATGCCGTGGCGGCGCCCTGCAGGCGCTGCACCACGGCCCACCATGCGCGCAGCGTGGTGTGTTCGGCGAGGTGGCTGAACTCCAGCGCGATGCCGGTGTTGCTCCAGGCCAGCACCAGGCCAAGCACGCGCATCGAATCCAGCCCGAGGTCGATCAGGTGGTCGTCGTCGCCCACGGCGTCGGGGGCTTCATGCAGCATGCCCGCGATATCCGCACGCATCCGTTCCAGCGTCAATGGCGACGGCACGCTCATGCCAATGCCTCCAGCAGCTGCGCGGTGGTCATCGGCACGCCGCAGGTGCGCGCGATCCAGCGCATCGCCATGTCGTGGTCATCGCGCGAGAAGTCAGCGACCGCGTCGGCGGCAATGAAGGCCTCGATGTCGTGCTGGAACGCCTCCAGCACGGTAGCGGTACAGCCGATGTGCGCATACACCCCGGTGACCAGCAGCTGGTCGCGGCCGCGTGCACGCATCAGCGTCTGCAGATTGCTGCGCTGGAAGGCGCTGTAGCGGTGCTTGACCAGCACGTGGTCCCCGGCGGCGGGCGCGACCGCGTCGAGAATGGTCTCGTGCGCGGCGGTGGCGGACATGCCCGGCCCCCAGAGATCGGCCTGCAGGCCCCGGTCGCGTCGATCCTGCTGCCCGCGCTGTGCCGTGTAGAAGACCGGGATGCCGCGTGCACGGCACTGCACCAGCAGGCGCTCGATATTGGCCACCGCCGGTGCCAACGGCGATGCGTCCGGCGCGAACGCGGCCAGGAAATACTGCTGCATGTCGTGCACCAGCAGTGCCACGCGCGCGGCGTCTGGCCGCCAGGGGCCTCGAGCTGCCGGCAGCTCGTCGGCCTGCGGCAAGGGATACGCGTGAATTGTCGGCAGTGCCATCAGGGCGAAACTCCATCGGGTTGCAGGAAACGCGCGCGCAGGTGAGCGCGCAGTTCGCGGCGGCTGACCTTGCCCACCGCTGTGGTATCGAATGCGTCGACGAACACGATCTGGTCCGGCACCTTGAACGCCGCCAGTCCGCGCCCCCGCACCCACGCTTTCAGCGCCGGCCCGGTCAACGGCGCGCCACGCGCGATCACGAATGCGCAGCTGCGCTCGCCAAGGTGAGGGTCCGGCAGGGACACCACCGCCGCATCGAAGACGCCCGCATGGGCGAGAAGGTGGTCCTCGATCTCTTCGGCAGACACCTTCTCGCCGGCCCGGTTGATATGGTCGCTGGCCCTGCCCTGTACCACCAGGTACCCGCCGTCGACGCGCTGCACACGGTCGCCGGTGCGGTAGAAGCCGTCCTCGGTGAAGCTGCGCGCATTGGCGACCGGATCGTTGTGGTACGCACGGATCGTGTAGGGGCCGCGGGTCAGCAGATCGCCGGTCTCGCCGTCGGCAACCGGACGGCCCTCCCCGTCCACCACCAGCACCTCGTCGTCAGGGCTGATCGGCCGACCCTGGGTGGTGAGCACACGGTCCTCGGGATCGTGCAGGCGGGTGTAGTTGACCAGTCCTTCGGCCATGCCGAACACCTGCTGCAGCTGGCAGCCGAGGCCTGCAACCACGCGCCGCGCCGCCTCCGGCACCAGCTTGGCACCGCCCACCTGCACCACCTGCAGGCTGGACAGGTCATGCACGGTGGTCTGCGCGGCCTGCGCCCACAGCAGTGCCAGCGGCGGCACCAGCCCAACGCAGGTGACTCCCTCGCGGGCGATCAGCGGAAACGCCACGTCCGGCCCGGCACCGGCGCTGAGCACCACCCGCGCACCGGCATACAGCGCGCCGAAGAAGCCGGGCGAACTCATCGGGAAGTTGTGCGCGGCCGGCAGTGCCACCAGGTACACGCTGTCCTGGTTGATGCCGCAGATGCCGTTGCTGGCCCGGAACGAATAGATGTAATCGTCGTGGGTACGCGGGATCAGCTTGGGCAGGCCGGTACTGCCGCCGGAGATCTGCAGGAACGCCACGGACTGCGGGTCCGGATCGCCGGGCAATTGCGCCGGGTCACCGGCCAGGTCATCCAGCGCAGAATAGTCTTCGGCCTCTCCGGCGATGACCACATGGCGGACCGACGGCACCTGCGCCTGCACGTCGCGCGCGAGGCTGCGGTGGTCAAAACCATCGCGCACGGCCGAGGTGATGAATGCACCTGCGTCGGCCTTGGCGGCCAGGTGCGCCACTTCGCCGATGCGGTGTGCCGGCAGGGCATACACCGGCACCAGGCCGGCGCGGAACAGGGCGCACACGACGCTGATGAATGCCGGCTCGTTGCCGAGCTGCACCAGCACGCGGTCACCCGGCTGCAGGCCCAGCGCGAGGAGGCCGGCACCGATGCGCCCTGCCTCCTGCCACAGCTGCGCATAGGTCAGACGGAGGTCACCGCCCACTACCGCAATGCGGTCGGGATGCTGCTGCGCCCGCTCGCGCAGGAAACCTGGAAAGGTCTCGCCGCGCCAGTAGCCGGCAGCGCGGTAGCGGGCCACCAAGGCCGGCGGCCAGGTCTGCCGCAGCGGGGGTCTGCCAGAAGGGGGGGCGGCGGTCATCGCAGGCTCCGGGTGCTTCATGTCGTTGGGGCATCGCTGACACCGAGCGCGGTCAGCAGTGCGGTGAACTTGGCAGCGGTCTCAGCCAGCTCGTCAGCGGGGTCCGAACCGGCCACCACGCCGGCGCCGGCATACAGCCGCACCTGGCGGCCCTGCACCCGCGCGCAGCGGATGGCGACATACCAGTCGCCATCGCCCTGCGCATCGGTCCAGCCAACCGCGCCCGCGTAGAACCCGCGGGGCACCGGCTCCAGCGAACGGATCGTGTCCAGTGCCAGGCGCTGCGGCGTGCCACAGACCGCCGGCGTGGGGTGCAGGCGCGCGACCAGCGAGGCAACCGTCGTGGACGGGTCCTTCAACCGGGCCTGGATGCGTGTGCCGAGGTGCCACATGCTGGCCGTGGCATGCAACGATGGCTGCGCGGTTGCCTCGACGTGTTCGCACACCGGCGCCAGCGCGGCCACGATCGCCTCGACCACATGGCGGTGCTCGTCATGGTCCTTGGTCGATGCCAGCAGCGCCTCGGCCGCGCGCGCGTCCTCGTCGGGATCGGCGCAGCGGCGCGCGGAGCCGGCCAGCGGATGCGAGTACACCAGCGGCCCGCGGCGGGACACCAGCAGCTCGGGCGTGGCGCCGACCAGCCAGGCCGGCGCGTCCCCGGGATCGGGCAGCGGCACCACGTACGTCGCCACGCTCGGGTCACGGCCCAGTCGCGCGGCCAGCGCGGTCGGCACGACCGGCTGGATGCTGGCCACGCGCAGGCTGCGCGCCAGCACCACCTTCTGCAGCATGGCACCGGGGCTGCGCAGTACCGTGACGGCGTCTGCTACCGCCTGCGCATACGCGGCCCCGCCGGGCTCGGCCCGCAGGTCGGCAACCGTGGCCGGCGCAGCGGGCGGCGCGGGCGGCAGCGTGTCCGTCATGCTGCCGGGCTGGAACAGTGCGTCGTCCCCATCCGGGTCGAACGGCAGCGCACCCACCAGCAGCGCAGGGCCAGGCCTGGCGCTGGCGAAGAACCGGGCGACGCGTTCTGCCAGCGTCGCAGTGGTGCCGGCCGGCAGCCGGGCGCGGCAGCCGTGCGCGGCGAGGCTGCGCCGGGGAGCGCGCAGCAGGAACAGTGGTGCGTCCTGCGCCGGGCCGACCGCCTCGGCCACGTCATCCCGGAGTGCCCCGGCGGCGAGCGTCCCGCTCATGCGGCACCGCCGCGGCCGTGCAGGGCTGCCGTCGTCGCCAGCAGCAGGAGCAGGACGCCGACCAGCAGATACGGCGCGCTGGGCGACCACTGATACATCAGGGTACCCACCATCGGTCCGATCACCATGCCCAGGCCCTGCACGGCGGCCACTGTGCCGGCCGCTGCGCCCTGCTCGCCGGCCTCGACCGAGTCGGCGGCAAGCGCCTGGAAATTGGGGAACACGAAGCCCATGCCGAACGCGGCGACAGCGTAGGCCAGCAGCAGCTGCCACGACGTTGCCACCGCCGCGACCGATGCGAAACCGATCGCGGCGATCAATGCGCCCACCGCAATCCAGCGTCGCGGCGGAATATGCGACAGCTTCATCACCAGCACCTGCGCGAGGATCAGGCCCACGCCCACGGCCGTCAGCGCCAACCCCGCCACACGGGCGCCATCGGCCGGCGACAGCTGCAGCCGGTCGATCGCAAAGAAGCCCACTGTGACCTGCGCGATGGTGACCGAGATCATTGCAGCGAAGACCGCCAGCACGGGCAGTCGCAGGCGCGCATCGCACCAGGCCAGGCGTGGTCGCGGCCCGTCCTGGCGGGGTGCTGCGGGCCCGTGGGCAGGCAACCGCCACGCGATCACCGCAAACGCGAGCACCGGCAGCAGTGCGGCGATGTACAGCGTCAGCGACAGATGCTGGAATGCGATCCAGCCTGCGACGGCAGGGCCGACCACCATGCCCAGTGCATTGGCCGACCCCAGTTTGGCCATCGCCCCTGCCCGCTGGCCGGGCGCGGCCTCGTCAGCAACCAGCGCGGCCGCGGTCGGCGGCACAGCGGCGTAGAACAGGCCCACCAGTGCCCGTGTGCCGACCAGCGCAAGCACCGACACCCACAACGCGGGCGGGGACTGCAACGCGTTGTCGACAAAGACCGCCATCAACACGTAGATCGCCGCGTAGGCGGCCAGCGCGATCAACAGCACCCGCTTCCGGCCGATCCGGTCGCTGAGCATGCCCCAGCGTCGTGCCGACAGCATCCACAGCACTCCCGCAGCCGTCACGGAAAGACCGGCGTGCCATTCGGCGAGGCCAAGCAGGCGCACCACCGGACCGATCACCGCGACGAAGGACATCATCGCCATCGTGCCGACGAGCGCGGCGAATACCAGCGCGGGAAGTCCAGAAACCGTGGAGCGTGCGTGCATGAGGACCACTGCCAATCAGAATGGATGGCGCGCGCGGATCCGCCCACGCGCGTTGATTGATCGGCTTCACTGATCGGTGATCAATGTGGCTATCGGATCAAATGATAACAGTTCGCATTCGCGAAATGGCGATGACGATGGCGGACGTTCAGTCATCAATTCGCGCACACAGGCACGCGGCTAAGCTCGGTGCACCTGGACCTGGTGCACCATCATGGCTACCCCCCGCCCGACCACGGCGCTGCCGGCGTTCATCGCGACGACGACGCACCCTGTCGCGCTGCAGGTGATCAGCCTGACCGGCGAACTGTGGTCCGGCGACGTGCGCGAGGTGCGACTGCCCGGCAGCCAGGGCGAGTTCGGGGTCATGGCACAGCACACGCCCCTGCTCAGCACGCTGCGCGAAGGCATGCTCACGATCCATCCGGTCGCCGAGGCGCATCCGATGCACATCTACGTATCGGGCGGCTATGTGGAGGTGCAGCCGGGCCGGGTGATCGTGCTGGCCGACCTCGCACTGCGCAGCGACAACCTGGATGCCGCACGGGCGCAGACCGCACGCGATGCGGCGGCCTCGCCGATGGCCGCCGCGTTCACCGACATGGCCTACGCACGGCTGCACGCCCAACTGGTTCACGACCGCACCGTGATCCTGGAAAGGCGCCGCTGGCGGTAGGCGCCGCCGCAGCGTTGGACTGCGGCATTTGGTCACCTCTTGTTGGGCGACAGCCCAACATATGATGTTGACGATGAGGCAGACCCACACTATGTTGTGTTCATCGGCTCCCCGCTTCCGCCAGGCCCGGTGTTCCGTCACGTCCCTGCACCCCGCACGGCGTGACCCCGCGAACGACGTCTGGAAGCACACCCGAGGTCGCCGGTCCGCACCGGTTCCGACCACCTGCCCCCGCAGGACACCGCCTCCATGACGCCCGACCGGCCGCCGCGATGCGCGCATCGCGCCACGACAACCGCGTCCTGCATGGAATTCCGATGAGCAACGAAGACACCTCCGCCGCCGCCGACAGCTGCACGCTGCCGGACCCGGCCCTGCCAGCGGCCGATACGGCCCTGTGGATTACCAAGGAAGGCGGCAACCGCCGCATGCCGTTCGACCGGCAGCGCCTGGAGCGGACGCTGCAGACCGTACACGCCGAGTTCCCGCAGCTGGACCTGGCCGACTATCGGGACGGCGTGTTGGCCCTGCTCGCGCGCCGGCAGCAGCTGAGCGCCGATGAGATGGTGGACCTGCTGATCCGCGAAGCGGAATCGCGCGTGGATCTCACCGCGCCGGAATGGGAGCACTTCGCCGCACGCCTGTACCTGCGCCGACTGTACAAGCGCGCCAGCAAGAACCGGTTCTACGATGCGGCTCTCAGATACGGCTCCTACGTGGGTCTCCAGGAGAGCCTGGCCGACCGCAATGTGTATTCCATCGACATCCTCAAGGCATATTCCAAGGAAGAACTGGAGGAAGCCGGCCGGATGATCGAGCCGGACCGCGACCTGCTGTTCGCCTACAACGGGCTGTATCTGCTGGCCACCCGCTACCTGGCCACCGATCACTCGCGCGCCGTGTACGAGCTGCCGCAGGAGCGTTGGCTGACCATCGCGCTGTACCTGATGCAGCACGAGCACCGCAGTGGCGACCGCAGCCGGCGCCGGCGCATGCTGCTGGTGCGCGAAGCGTACTGGGCGCTGTCGCACCTGTACATGACAGTGGCCACCCCGACCCTGGCCAATGCCGGCAAGGTGGCTGGCCAGTTGTCGTCGTGCTTCATCGATACTGTCGACGACAGCCTGCAGGGCATCTACGACTCCAATACCGACGTGGCGCGGGTCTCCAAGCACGGCGGCGGCGTGGGCGCGTACCTGGGCTATGTGCGCTCGGCCGGCGCATCGATCCGCGGCGTCGCCAATTCCTCCGGCGGCGTGGTGCCGTGGATCAAACAGCTCAACAACACGGCCGTCAGCGTGGATCAGCTTGGCCAGCGCAAGGGCGCCATCGCGGTGTACCTGGATGTGTGGCACCGCGATATCGAGAACTTCCTCGACCTGCGCCTGAACAACGGCGATCAGCGCCTGCGCGCGCACGATGTGTTCACCTCGGTATGCCTGCCGGATCTGTTCATGGAGGCCGTCGAGCGGCGCGGCGACTGGTATCTGTTCGATCCGCACGAGGTCAAGCGGATCAAGGGCTGGTACCTGCAGGACTTCCACGACGAACAGCGCGGCCAGGGCAGTTTCCGCGACCGCTACGCCGAGGTGGTGGCCGACGAGCGCATCGGGCGGCGCACGATCAAGGCGATCGATCTGTTCAAGCGGATCATGGTCAGCCAGCTGGAGACCGGCAACCCCTTCATGTTCTACCGGGACGAAGTGAACCGGATGAACCCCAACAAGCATGCCGGCAAGGTGTACTCCAGCAACCTGTGCACCGAGATTCTGCAGAATATGAGCCCGACGCGGCTGATCCAGGAAATGATCAGCGGCGACCAGATCGTCACCACGCGCCAGGCCGGCGATTTCGTGGTGTGCAACCTGTCTTCGATCAACCTCGGCCGCGCGGTGACTGCGGCGCCGGACCTGTTGTCCAGCGATGTCCTGGAGCGGCTGGTACCGATCCAGGTGCGCATGCTCGACAACGTCATCGACCTCAACCAGTTGCCGGTGCCGCAGGCCACCATCACCAACCGCAAGTACCGTGCGATCGGGCTGGGGACCTTCGGCTGGCACCATCTGCTGGCCCAGCAGCACATCGCGTGGGACGCGCGCCAGGCCGAGGACTACGCCGACACGCTGTACGAGCGCATCAATTACCTGGCCATCCAGGCCAGCATGCGCCTGGCCGAGGAAAAGGGACGCTACAGCGCCTTCCTCGGCAGCGACTGGCACAACGGCGAGTACTTCCGCGCCCGTGGTTACGACAGCCCGGCCTGGCAGGAGCTGGCCGCGCAGGTCGGCGTGCACGGGCTGCGCAACGGCTGGCTGATGGCTGTGGCCCCCAATATGAGCACCGCGCAGATCGCCGGCTCCAGCGCCTCGATCGACCCGGTGTACGGGGCGTTCTACTACGAGGAAAAGAAGGACTTCCGGCGCCCGGTGGCCGCGCCGGGCCTGTCGCTGGACACCTACCCTTACTACGAAAAAGGGGCCTACCGGCTGGACCAGTTCGCCAGCATCCGGCAGAACGCGCGCCGCCAGCGCCACGTGGACCAGTCGATCAGCTTCAACCTGTATGTGCCCAGCACCATCCGCGCCAGCACCCTGCTCGCGCTGCACATGAGCGCGTGGCGCGAAGGCCTCAAGACGACGTACTACGTGCGCTCGAACGATATCGATATCGACGAATGCGAATGGTGCGGGAGCTAGCACGGCGCCTCCGCACCGCCTCCCCACCGGTACCCACACCCCGCCGCTTCGCGGCCCCCCCTGCCGCAGGGGGATCAACTCCGGACACCTCATGGCAACGCCGCTCGAACGCATCAGGATCCTCGAACCGCGCCATCCCAACCGCTCCACCGGGATCATCAACGGCCGCACCAGTGGCATCCTCAACTGGAACGACATCCCCTACCCGTCCTTCTACCGGGCGTACAAGGAGCTGTCGACCAACTTCTGGATTCCCGACGAAGTGGACATGAAGGGCGACGCCCGCCAGTACGGCGAGCTGTCGGCCCGCGAAAAGAATGCGTACGACTCGATCATCGGTCTGCTGGCCACGCTGGATTCGCCGCAGACCCGCTTCATCTACAACGTGGCCGAGTACATCACCGACCCGGCCGCCCACGCCAACGCGGCGATCATCGGCCAGCAGGAGGTGATCCACAACGAGAGCTACAGCTATGTACTGGCCTCCATTGCCGGGTTGGCCGATCAGAACCGGGTGTTCGAGCTGGCGCGGACCCATCCGACGATCCTGGCGCGCAACGCGCCGATCATGCAGTCCTACGACGACTTCATGCGCGGGAAGACCGCCGAGACGCTGATCCGCGCGCTGATCCAGTCGTCGATCCTGGAGGGCATCAATTTCTATTCCGGGTTCGCGTTCTTCTACAACCTGGTGCGGCAGAACCGCATGACCGGTACCGGCAAGATCATCAGCTTCATCAACCGCGACGAACTGGCGCACACCAAGTTCATCAGCGAGCTGATCCGCGCCATCGTCGGCGAGAACCAGCAACTGCAGGGCGAACAGCTCACCGCCTACGTACACGACGCGTTCGAGCACGCCATCGCGCTGGAAACACGCTGGACCGGCGAAGTGCTGGACGGTATCGACGGCATCGACGTGGACGAGATGATCCGCTACGTGAAGTACCGCGCCAACAAAATGGCCGGCATGCTCGGCATCGAGAAGCTCTACAGCGATACCACTGTCAACGTGATGCCGTGGATCAAGGCCTACGCCGACAATTTCACCGAGACCAAGACGGACTTCTTCGAGATGCGCAATGCCAGCTACAAGAAGACCAGTTCGGACAACGGTTTCGACGATCTGTAGGCCACGCCGATGCATGTACTGCTCGCCTATGCCTCCCTGAGTGGCAACACCCGCGAGGTCGCGCGCATCGTGACGGCACGGCTGCGCATGCACGGGCATGTGGTGCGGTGCGTGGAGGTGGACGGTGCGCACGCAGCGGACATTGGACAGCCGCGCGATGCGCTGCTGCTGGGCTGCTGGACCGACAATGCCGGCCGCACGCCGGCCGAGATGAAGCAGTTCGTCGCCACGCTGCGCGACGGCCCCGGAATGCCGCCGGCAGCGCGCGTGGCGGTGTTTGGTACCGGCGAGACCCAATGGGGCCAGGAGTATTACTGCGGTGCGGCGCATCGGCTGGCGCGGTTCTTCGGTTCCCCGCACCCGGTTCTGGAGATCGAGCAGATGCCGCACGGCGATGCCGACACCCGCACCATCCACCACTGGGCCGATCACGTATCGGCCGCCATCGAGGCCCTGCGCCATGCTGACCCTGCACGCCACCACGCCGGATGATTACCACGCCGCGCTGCGCGCGCACCCGACCGTGCTGGTCGATTTCCACAAGGACAACTGCCCCGGCTGCCGGATGCTGGCGCTGTCGCTGGCCGCGTTCGCCGCCACCCCACAGGCCGAGGGCGTGGTACTGCTCAACGTGAAGCTGGAAACGCTCGGCGAGGCATTCTTCCGCAGCCTTGGGCTGCGCCAGACCCCGACGCTGCAACTGGTGCGTGACGGGCACGAAGTGTCCCGGCTGCCTGGCTTCCAGACACCGCAGCAGATCCGCGCTGCAGTGGCGGCGGGCGGCACCGGGATGTAGCGCCGGTTTCCAGCCGCTTCCCCGGCGCGCCGACCTGGTTACCGGGCGCGGGCGGCCAGCAGGCCGCGGCGCTTGAACCACCCCTCCAGCGGCAGGGTGACCAGCGGCGGGATGGCGGCGGCCAACGCCACCAACGCGGCCCACCACGGCCAGCGCAGTTTCACTGCAGCCAGCACGGTAACCACGACATACGCCAGGAAGGCGATCCCGTGCAGCGGCCCGAACAGGCGCACGCCGACCGGGCTCGGATCGGCCGCCTGGTACTTGAAGTACATGCCGATCAGCAGGCCGGCCCAGGTCAGGGCTTCGATGAAGGCGACGGTGGCGAACACACGGCCCATCGGGTGCATCGGAGGTTTTGCGTTCACGTCACACTCGGCGTCGCAGTCATCGGAACCCACCATGATAGCGGCTTGCTGAGAATACGACCCGTTTGCGGACGTGCGACCGGCGGCCGCACGTCCGCCGCGCTCACACGAACATGCCGCCGGACGCTTCCACCCGCTGTGCATTGATCCAGCCGGTACCGGGCGACAACAGCATTGCCGCGACAGGCCCGATGTCATCGGGCTGCCCGGCGCGGCCAAGTGCGGTGATCGAGGCGACCATCGCATTGGTCTGCGCGTTGTCACGCACGCGGCCGCCACCGAAATCGGTCTCGATCGCGCCCGGTGCCAGCGTATTGGCGCTGATGCCACGTTCGCCCAGCTCCTTGGCCAGGTAACGGGTGAACACCTCCACCCCGCCCTTCATCATGGCGTAGGCTGAGCTGCCTGACAGCGAGAAGCGGGCCAGGCCACTGGAGACATTGAGGATGCGACCGCCATCGGCAATCAACGGCAACAACGCCTGGGTCAGGAAGTACGGCCCTTTCAGATGCACGGCCACCAGATGATCGAACTGGTCCGGCGTGGTCTCGGCGATGGGCGCGTAGAGACCTTCGCCTGCGTTGTTGAGCAGGCCCTGCAGGTGGGACGCGCCCCAGCCCTGCAGCGTGTCACGCACGCGTCCGGCGAAGTCGCCGAAGCTGGCGCTGCTGGCCATGTCCAGCGGCAGGGCCGCCGCGCGGCGACCCAGCGCCTGGACATCCGCCACCACCCGGTGGGCGGCATCGGCCTGGCTGCGGTAGGTCAGGATCACATCGGCGCCGTCGGCGGCCAGGGCCAATGCGGCATTGCGCCCGAGGCCACGGCTCCCGCCAGTCACCAGCACGATACGGTTCTGAACGCTCATCTCACTCTCCTGCGTGGGTAGAGGTGCAGCGTATTGGTGTTGCCGGGCTGGATAAATCGCGCGATCCTGATTTTACTGTCCAACCAGAGCGAACAATCCGTGGATCGCCTCGACCAGCTCCGCAGCTTCCTGCGTGTCGCCGAACTGGGCTCGTTCACCGGCGCCGCCGATACGCTCGGCCTGCCCAAGGCCTCGGTGTCGCTGGCGGTCCAGCGGCTGGAGGCCGAGGTCGGTGTGCAGTTGCTGCACCGGACCACGCGCCGGGTCCAACTCACCGCCGACGGCGCCCGGTTCCAGCAGCGCGCCCGCGACCTGCTCGATGACATCGAAGAGCTGCAGGGCATGTTCCGCCGCGATACCGGCCAACTGACGGGCCGGCTGCGGGTGGACATGTCCAGCGGCCTGGCCCGGCACCTGGTGATCCCGCACCTGCCTGACTTCCTGGCCCGGCACCCGGGGATCGAGATCGAACTGAGCGGCACCGACCGCCGCGTCGATCTGATCCGCGAAGGCTTCGACTGCGTGGTCCGGGTCGGACCGCTCGACGACAACACCCTGGTCGCACGGCCGCTGGGCTGGATGCACATCGTCAACTGCGCCAGCCCGGCCTACCTCGCGGCGAGAGGCGTGCCGCATGCGCTGGCCGATCTGTCCGCTCACGCGCTGGTCCACTATGTGGGCACGCTGGGCCAGCGCCCGCCCGGCTTCGAGTACCACGACGGGCAGCGCTACCGGACCCTGCCGATGCACGGCGCGGTAACGGTCAACAGTGGCGAGAGCTATACCGCCGCGGCGCTGGCCGGGCTCGGCATCATCCAGGTACCCCGTCTGGGTGCCCGACAGGCGCTGGCCAGTGGCGCGCTGGTGGAGATTCTTCCGCAGTGCGTGGCCGAACCCATGCCGGTGAGCCTGCTCTACGCCCAGCGGCGCCACCTGCCGCGTCGGGCGGCGGCGTTCATGGACTGGATGGCAGCGCTGCTGCAGCCCGAGCTGGCTGCGACGTCGGGCCCGGACGGCACGACCTGATGCTGGGGATCGGCGTCGAGAATCTGCTCGACCGCGGCGGCTGCACGCGCTCCTCCGACAACAACGGTGGCACGCTCGCGTTCTGAACGGCCCGCGCTGGCGCTACCATCGCCCCCTGCTTACCGGATGCGCACGATGACGGCACTTTCCTTCGATCCGCGCCCGCGCCGCGCGGCCTTCCGCACGTTGCACGACCACGGCTGCTTCGTGCTGCCCAACCCGTGGGACGTGGGAAGCGCGCGCTACCTGCACAGCCTCGGCTTCCCGGCGCTGGCCAGCACCAGTTCGGGGGTCGCGTGGAGCCAGGGCAACGCCGACGGCGAGCTGTCACTGGAGGCTACGTTGGAGCACCTGCACGCGCTGGCAGCGGCCACGCCGCTGCCGGTGAACGCGGACTTCGGCGACGGCTTCGGCAGTCTCGAGGCGGTGGGCCACAACGTGGCGCGCGCCATCGCCACCGGCGTGGCCGGCATTTCCATCGAGGATGCCGGACCGGACCCGGCACACCCGCTGCGCACGCTGGATGAGGCGGTGGCACGGGTACGCGCAGCGCGCGATGCGATCGACGCGTCCGGTGAAGACGTGATTCTGGTCGGCCGCGCGGAGAACTTCTTCGTAGGCCGCCCCGACCTGGACGATGCCATCACCCGCCTGCGCGCCTACGCGGCCGCCGGTGCGGACTGCCTGTATGCCCCCGGCATCACCACCGCCGGGCAGATCCAGGCCGTGGTCGCCGCGGTGGCACCGCGACCGGTCAACCTGCTGGTGGGCAGCGCGGTACCCTACACCCTGCAGGACATCGCCGACATGGGCGTACGCCGGGTCAGCGTGGGGGGTGCGATGGCACGGACCGCGTGGGGCGGGATGATGCGGGCCTCGCAGCTGCTGAGGGACGAAGGCCGCTTCGACGGGTTCGCCGATGCGGCCTCCGGCGCTGTATTGAACCAGCTGTTCCGCTGACCCCGATCAGTGGCTGGTCAGCACCACGACGGCACCGGTGACCAGAGCGATGCCCACCCAGCCGATCGGGCGCAGGCGATTGCCGAACAGCACCCGGTCGCACACGGCGGTGCCGATCACGCCGATGGCGCCCCACATCGCATAGGCCGTGGCCAGGTCGAGCGTTCTGACCGCCTGGCCGAGCAGCGCAAACGCGACCCAGACCAGCACGATGGCGCCGATGCCCCATCCCGGCCTGCGGAAGCCATCGGACTTGGCGACCATCATGTTGGCGGCGATATCGATCAGTGCCGAGCACAGCACGAACAGGAATGCGGTGAGGTTCACGGCCCGTGCTCCTCGCCCAGCGTGACGCAGACGATGCCGACGGCCGCCATTGCCAGGCCGAGCGCCTGCTGCAGCGACAGACTGTCCTTGAACACCAGGATGCCCACCAGGGTCAGCAGGGTCAGGCCAAGGCCCTCCCACACCGCATAGGCCACACCGACCGCGATGCCGCGCACCGACAGCGCCAGAAAGTAGTACGACACGGCCAGTGCGGCCGCCATCACGGCATAGCCGAGGTAGCCGCCATGACGGGCGGCATGGGCCATGAACGAGGTGCCGACCACTTCGGCGATGATCGCCACGACCAGACAGGACCAGGCGGTCAGGCCGCCACGGGCACGGGACGGGGAATGCACCTGTGTGTGCATGGAGAGCTCCTTGATGTCAGCCGGCGCGCGCCCTGCTGACGCGCGGGTACCGGGGCATCGGCCGGAACGGCGGATGCGCGGAACGGGCGATGGCGCCCGGGTGAGGCGCCTATTATCATCGTCAATTCCATCACATCAAAGATGGATTCCATCGTAAAAGGCGATACGTCAATGCGCTACAGCCCGGAATCCCTGCATGCGTTCGTCGAAGCCGCCGCGCTGGGCTCGTTCTCCGCCGCAGCACGCCGCCTGAAGAAGACCCAGTCCACCATCAGCACCGCGATCGCCACGCTGGAAGCCGACCTCGGGCTGACCCTGTTCGATCGCAGTGGCCGCTACCCCGTACTGACCAACGACGGTTGCAAGGTACTCGGCCATGTGCAGGACGTGCTGGCCGCGGCCGACCGCCTGGAGCAGCTCAGCATCCGCCTCGCCGATGTGGTGGAGCCGCGCTTGAGCCTGGTGTTCTCCGACATTTACCAGATCGACCCCGCCCATCACCTGTTGCGGCGCTTCGAGCAGCGCTTTCCGGACATCGAGCTGGAGTGGCTGGATGCCGAGGGCGAGGATGTGCTGGACGCGGTGCAGCGCGGCCGCGCCCATCTGGGGTTGCTGCCGCAGCAGGCCGCCTATCCCGCCGGTCTGGCGGTACGGGCGGTGCCGCTGCGCGCCGAGATGGCCGTGTTCGTTGCCCACGGCCATGCTCTGGCGCAGCGCCCTGCCATCGATGAGGCAGATCTGGCCGGCCACCGGCAGATCTGCCTGAGCGGCAATGAACGACGCAACGGCCAGCCACGCGGCCGGACATGGGCCGCCTCGGACTATCTGATGGTGCTGGAGATGGCCGAAGACGGCTTCGGCTGGGCCGAACTGCCGCGTGCGCTGGTGGCCCGCTACGGGCGCGGCCAGCTTCGCGAACTCGCCCTGCCCGGCTGGCCGCGGCTGGTCGCCTGCGATGCCGTGTGGTCCAGGGATGCGCCGCTGGGGCCGGCAGCCCTGTGGCTGCTGGACCAGTTCCGGGCCACACGCGAGGCGTGACCGGGTCGCAAAGGCGGCTGGATCGCACCCACGGCGACGCAGCGGTGCCTTCAGTGCGTCAGCGCGTAGTCGATCGCCGCGCAGATCGCCGCCACCTGCGCATCGTTGCACTGCTGCGGGGTGGCACGCGGGCTGTCCGGGTACACCTCGGTCGTGGTGGTGTAGCGGGCGCCGCTCACGCTGGCGCACAGGCCCAGCTTCTTCAGGGGGTACTCGATCACCCCCGGCGCCACCACCGGCGAGCCGATGATCTCGCCCTTGTCGTCGGCCGGTGCGATATGGGTCACCTGCTCCACCGCTGCATTCACCGCAGTCTGGAAGGCCGGCTGCGGGTTTTCGGTGTCATCGACCAGATAGAAGCCGTCCGGGATCAGGCCCGGCTCGAACGGTTTGCCGTCGCGCGCGGCCAGCGCCGGGCGGAACTCGGTTTCATCGGTGTCGGTGGTCTCGTGCAGATCGATGTGCATCACGATACTGCCGCGCAGCGGCGCGACCAGAGCGGTCAACGCCGCCGATTCGGCGGCCGGGCTGTTGGGCACGAAGGAGCGGTTCGGATCGATCGCATCGGCGTTCCAGCGCTGGATGCGCTCATAGCCCCACGGGCTCACACACGGCACCACCAGCAGATTGGCACGGCCTGCGTACCCGGCAGCACGCGTCTGCAGGAACTGCAGCGCGCCCTGCACGCCGCTGGTTTCGTACCCATGAATGCCCCCGGTGACCAGCATGGTGGGCAACGACGGGTTCCAGTCGCGGCTGCGCACGGCGAACAGCGGGTACTGGTCCGGCGCGTACTCGAGCGTGCCGTACTGGCTGACATCGAACGTATCGCGCAGGGCCTCCACCGCCGGCAGCACGTCATCGGCATAGCGCCGCTGCGGCACCTGGCGCGCACGCCACTGCGCCTTCTCCGCGGCCCCCCACGGCTGGCCGGGGGTGCCGATCGGGTAGAAGGTGGCGTCGTTCATGGCGTGCTCGCGTCGGGTGGCGGGAAAACGCGGATTTTATCATCGTCACCGCAGCGGCCGGCACAGGCGCGGGCGAGCCAGCCACGGAACCCCAACGCGCGCGCGGTCACGAACACTTTCCTCACCCCCGTCCGCGGCCCGACTCAGGGCCGCAGCAGCACCTTGCCGCTGCGACCCGCTTCGAGGCTGGCACGCGCCGCGGCGGCCACGTCCTCCAGACCGTACACCCCTTCAACGGGCAGGCTCAGGCCGCCGTTGGCCGCCAGCTGCAGCAGCTCGCCGACCAGACGCCGTTTGTCGTCCGGTGCCATCGCCTGGCTGACTTTGCTGCCCCAGAAGCCCTTGACCGTGGCCTGCTTGAAGATCACGTCGCCCGAATTGAGCTGCATGGGCTCGCCGCTCATCGACCCGAACGACACCAGCGTGCCGCCGTCGCCGAGCAGGGTCATCAGCTCGCTGCTGGCCCGGCCGCCGACCGAGTCGACCGCCGCGGCGATGGACTGCTCGCCCACCAGCGTCTGCAGCTGGGCCATCCAGTCCGAGCGTGCGGTGGAGACGGTGTGCTCGATGCCCAGCGCCGCCATGTCGGCCACGCCGTCATCGCGACGCACCAGGTTCACGCAGTGCACCCCGCGCGCCTTGGCCAGCATCGCCAGCGCCTTGCCCACCGCGCCGTTGGCCGCGTTCTGCAGGATCCATTGACCCGGCCGCACCTGCAGGAACTCCAGCAGCATCAGCGCGCTCAGCGGCATGGCGATCAATTGCGCGGCCACCTCGTCCCCGATCGCGTCGGGCATCGGAATGACCATGCGTGCCGGAGCGATGAAGGCCTCGGCCCAGGTGCCGTGCACCGAGGCCGCGCTGACCCGCTGCCCAACCTGCAGTCCTTCCACACCGGCGCCGAGGGCATCAATGACGCCGGTTGCCTCGCTGCCGCCAATGGCGGGCAGCGGCGGCTTGTAGCCGTAGCGCCCGCGCACGGTCCACAGGTCGTGGTTGTGGATGGGGGCCAGGACGGTGCGGATGCGTACCTCGCCCGTGTCCGGCTCGGGCAGGCGGGCCTGGTCGCAGCGCAGCACATCGGCCGGCTCGCCGAAACGGTCATGCAGGGCCGCCCGCATCAGCGGCTCCCGACGCGGCAGGCGGCGTCGCGCGGGGTGGGGAACGGTGCAACACGGAGCGGGATCGTCATGGGGGATCTCCTGAAAGGATGGAAGACGGCGCTGCGCTCAGCGCCGGTGACGGTGCGCTGCGACGACCGCCGGCACCGGATGGCGCCAGGCGCGTGACCGCAGCAGCAGGGTCTGCAGGACCAGCAGCGCACCGGCTGCCAACGCAAGCACGGCGATGCTGTCCGCACCCGGCAGGGTCCAGCCGGACTGCTTGATGTGTACGCCCACCAGCGCCCAGACCACGGCGGCCGGATAGGCGAAATGACCGCGCAGGCGATGGTTGGCCCACCACGCCAGCAGCGTGGCCATCACCAGCAGCACCACGCTCCAGCCGAACATGTTCCGGGTGGGCAACCACTGGTAGGCCACGATGACCTGCGCGGTGTTGAGGAAGGCGGCCATGCTCAACCAACCCGCATGCAGCGCCAGGGGGTAGGCGGCCCAGGCGCGCTGGGCGCCGCTGGCGTTGAGCGGCGACGCGCGGAACGCAGCCACCAGCAGGCAGATCAAGGCAGCCCAGATGATGGCCAGCGCCGGCAGGAACCACTGGTTGGAGAACACCGGCATCCACGCGGCGGTCAGCGCGAAACCGGCGGCCGCCCAGCCGCGCACGCCATCGAGATCGGGCTTGCGCCGACGCAGCTGCCACAGCCCGAACACCACATCCCACAGGAAGATCAGGCCCCAGATCGCAAAGGCGTAACCGGCCGCCACCAGCAGGGTGGGATAGCGGTCGGAGATGGCGCCATTGGTCGGACCGAACATGCCGGACTGCGAAAACCACGAGACGACCGGCATGGCCATTGCGGCCAACAACACAATCCAGCGCATGCATCACCTGCTCAACGAAAGAGCGATGACGATACGCGGTCTGCGGTTAAGACGGTGGCATTGCCCGCCAGAGCCCACCCCCTCTCCGGCGTGGCCGGTTCACGAGGCGATACGGCCTGATATTGCAATTACTTACTAATATAGCCTTTGCTATATTGAGGCATGGACCGCCCTCGCCTCCCCGCTCCTGCAGACCCCGCCTGGCCGGCGACGCCCGGACACAGCCCGAGCCTGGGTGAGATGAACGCCAGCGTGGCCGTGCCGAGTGGGGGCCATTGGTGGTTCCGCCTGCTGGCCTTCCTCGGCCCGGGCTACATGGTGTCGGTGGGCTACATGGATCCGGGCAACTGGGCGACCGACATCGCCGGTGGCGCGCAGTTCGGCTACCTGCTGCTGTCGGTGATCCTGCTGTCCAACCTGATGGCGATCGTGTTGCAGGGCCTGTCAGCGCGGCTGGGCATCGCCACCGGCCGCGACCTCGCCCAAGCCTGCCGCGACCATTTCAGTCGGCCGGTGAACCTGGGCCTGTGGCTGCTGTGCGAGATGGCGATCATCGCCTGTGACCTGGCCGAAGTCATCGGTACCGCCATTGCACTGAAGCTGCTGTTCGGCATTCCGCTCCTTGCCGGCGCGGTCATCACGGCCGTGGACGTCGTGCTGGTGCTGCTGCTGATGCATCGCGGTTTCCGCGCACTGGAAGCGTTCGTCATCGCGCTGCTGCTGGTGATTTTCGGCTGCTTCGCGGTCCAGATCGTGCTGGCCGCGCCGCCGCTGCAGGCCGTGCTGGCCGGCTTCATCCCGCATGCCGAGGTGGTGACCAACCCGCAGGCGCTGTACCTGGCCATCGGCATCATCGGCGCCACGGTGATGCCGCACAACCTGTATCTGCATTCCTCGATCGTGCAGACCCGCGCGTATCCACGCACCGACCCCGGCCGCCGCAGTGCGCTGCGCTGGGCGGTGGCCGACAGCACCCTGGCGCTGATGCTGGCCTTGCTCATCAATGCCTCGATCCTGATCCTGGCGGCGGCCGTGTTCCATGCACACGGCCGCACCGACGTGCAGGACATCGAGCAGGCCCATGAGCTGCTGGCACCCATGCTGGGCGTGGGACTGGCTTCCACGCTGTTCGCCGTTGCCCTGCTCGCCTCGGGCATCAACTCCACGGTGACCGCGACGCTGGCGGGCCAGATCGTGATGGAGGGCTTTCTGCGGCTGCGCATCGCGCCGTGGGCGCGCCGGCTGATCACCCGCGGCATCGCCATCGTCCCGGTGGTGGTCGTGACCGCCCTCTACGGCGACCAGGGCACCGCGCGGCTGCTGGTGCTCAGCCAGGTACTGCTGTCCATGCAGCTGCCGTTTGCGGTGATTCCGCTGGTCCGCTTCGTATCCGACAGGACCCGAATGGGGGTGCTGGTCGCCCCGCGCTGGCTGATCGCACTGTCCTGGGTGATCGCAGCGGTGATTGTGGTGCTCAACGTGAAGCTGCTGGTGGATACGCTGGCAGGCTGACCAGCGTGCGGTCGTACCCGTGCCGCCAACCCACGCCGCTGTCGATCCGGGTGGTGAGTACACCGATCCGCCAGCAGAGCGTCAGCGTGGTCCCGCCGCGCGCCGCATCAAGGCGCGGAAGCGCGGACACGCCAGATGGCTGGAGGCGCGGCACGCGGCCGCGTGGCGCAGACCATCGCGCACGCGGATCATGGTCTGGATGCTGCGGTCGAGTGCATCAGCCCTGGCGCTCAGCTGCGCGCGGTCGAAGCCGCCCGCCCCTGCCGTGCCGAGCAGCGCACCGATGTCCTGCAGGGTCATGCCCGCCGCGCGCCCCAGTGCGATCAACGCCAACTGCTCCAGCACGCCGGCATCGAACACCCGGCGCAGCCCGCGCCGCCCGATCGCGCGGATCAGTCCCACGCTCTCGTAGTGGCGGAGTGCCGAGGCCGCCAGTCCCGAGCGGCGAGCGACCTCGGCGATATCCATTTCCTGCATGGCTTGACCTCATGTGCACTTGAAGTGGCACAGTGCGGGCTCCCTCCCCTGCTGGCAAGTCCGAAGCGAGTCCGCGATGACCGACACCCCCCAACACGCGCTGTGGAATGGCCCGGCCGGCCAGGCGTGGGTGCAGGCGCAGTGCCTGCTCGACGCCATGTTCGCGCCCCTGGCGCGGGTGCTCGCCGATGCGGTCCCGCCGGGCGCGGATTGGCAGGTGCTCGATGTCGGCTGCGGCACCGGCGCGGTGAGCCTGGCAATTGCCGGCCGGCTGGGTACCGATGGCCACTGTACGGGCGTCGACATCTCCGCACCGATGATCGACACCGCACGCGCAAGGGCGCGCGACGATGCCGTGGCGGCAACCTTCCTGGTCGCCGACGCACAGCGCCATGCCTTTCCAGCCGCCCGCCTTGACCGCGTGGTGTCACGCTTCGGGGTGATGTTCTTTGACGATCCGCAGCGTGCCTTTGCCGGACTGCGCGATGCCACCCGCACCGGCGGCGCCCTGCACGCCATCGTCTGGCGCGCGGCGGCCGAGAACCCGTTCATGACCACCGCCGAACGCGCGGCGGCACCGCTGCTCCCGCTGCCGCCGCGCCCCACGGGCGGCCCGGGGCAGTTCGCGTTCGCCGCCCGCGACGCGGTCGCGGACCTGCTGGCAGCGAGCGGCTGGACCGATATCCGGATTGAACCGCTGGACGTGGTCTGCCGCATCACGCGTGCGGAGCTGACGCGCTACGTGGCCCTGCTGGGTCCGGTGGGCCAGGCGCTGCGTGACCCGGACGTCGATGCCGCGCTCCGCACCCGCGTGCTGGCGGCGATGGACGCGGCGTTCGCGCCCTTCATCGATGGCGACACAGTGGCCTTCACCGCCGCCTGCTGGGCGCTGCACGCCCGCGCGCCCTGACCGGTGGTCGCATCAATACCCCGGTCAGCGCCAGTGCGGCCAGTGCGATGCCCGCCGCCGTCAGGAACGCATACACCGCGCCGCCTGCATACGCCTGGCGTGCCAGGCGCCCCATGCCATCGGCGGCCATCGACAGCTCGCCCACCACCACGCGCTCCAGCAGGGCCGGCGACACGGCGTGACCGGCCTCGGCAAAGGACTGTGCCGCCGTGGCGCGTACCTGGCTCGACAGCACCGCGCCCAGCGTGGCGAAGCCGAGCAGAATGCCCGAGAACCGCGCGGTCGTACTGATCCCGGAGGCCATGCCCGCGCGCTCGGGCGGCATCACGCTCATGATCGCCTTCTGCGTTTCGCCATTGAGCAGCCCGCCCCCGCTGCCCAGCACCGCCATTGACAGCAGCAGGCCCAGGTCACTGTGCCGCCACAGCGCCAGTGCGATGCCGAGGTTGCCAAGCACCGCCACACCAAGGCCGAGCGCCAGCAGCCTGCCGGTCGGCCAGCGGCGGCCGAGACGACGCCCAGCGAAGGGCATCAACAGCATGGCCAGCGCAAACGGCAGCATGTGCAGCGCGGCCTCCAGCACACTGTCGCCGCGTACGTTCTGCAGCAACAGCGGCAGCAGCGAGGCCATTACCTGCACCGCTGCGGCATAGGCGAACATCGCGACCACCGCACCGACCACCGCCGGGTACCGGAACAGGCCCAGGTCGAGCATCGGCTGCGCACGGCGGCGCTCGACCACCACAAAGGCGCCGGCCAGCGCGGCGGCGGCGAACAGCCAGGGCAGCACCGTCACGCTCGACCAACCCGCCACAGGGCCTCGGATCAACCCCCACGTCCATGCCAGCATCGCGCCGGCGAACAGCAGCACGCCCGGCACATCGAGCGGTCGTCGCTGCGGATCGCAGGAGTCGGCGATGCGGCGCGCGCTCATCGCGGCCAGCAGCAGGCACAGCGGCAGGTTCAGGTGGAAGGCCCAACGCCAGCCCAGCCAGGTTGCGATCACACCCCCGATCAGCGGTGCCAGCACCATCGTCAAGCCCATGATCGCGCCCCAGACCGCCCACGCCCGCGCACGCGACGCAGCGCCCTGGTGCGCATGGCCGATCAGCGACAGCGCTGGCGCCAGCATGAATGCCGCCGCCGCGCCCTGCCCGCCCCGTGCCAGGTACAGCACCGGCGCGCTCGCGGCCGCCCCGCAGGCCACCGAGGTCGCCGCAAACAACAGGAGCCCGATGACGTACAGCCGCCGGCGACCGATCCGGTCGGCCAGCGTTCCGGCCGGCAGCAGCAGCGAGGCGAAGCACAGGACGTAGGCGCTCACCACCCACTCGATATCGGCGAAGCTGGCCGACAGATCCCGTGCGATGGTCGGCAGCACCACGCCCACCACGTTGGTGTCCAGCACGGTCAGTGCGCAGCCCGCGGATGCCAGCAGCAGCACCGCATCCGGTCCGCCCACGCGTGCCGGCGCTGCCGGGTTCATTCGCCCGGCACGGCCAGGCGCGCGCGCAGCCTCGCTTCGATTTCGCGGTCGTCCAGCGCGTAGCCGTACACGTCCTGGAGCGCGCCATCGGCACCCAGCAGGAACCAGGACGCGGTGTGTTCGAAGGTCGCCGCGTCACCCTCGCCCACGCGGCGGTACGTCACGCCCAAGCTTTCAGCCACGGCACGGGTGCCGGCCTCGTCGCCGGACAGGCCGATGAAGCCGGGATCAAACGCGGCCAGGTACTCGCGCAGGTGCGCCGGCGTATCGCGTGCCGGATCGACCGTCACGAATACCACCTGCAGGCGGTCGCCAAGTGGACCCAGCCGGCGCTTGAACTGCACCGCCTTGTACAGGCTCAGCGGGCACACCTCGGGGCAGTGGGTGAAGCCGAAGAACAACAGCGTCGGCTGGCCCCGCAGCCCGGCGATGGACAGGCGCCGGCCGTCGCTGCTCTGCAATGCCACCGACTGCAGCGCGGCCTGCCCCATCACCGGCGCATCGGCCGCCTGGCAGGCCGCCAGCACCCCGCACGCCGCCAGCACCACTGTCCGCAACGCGCTCACCGGGCACCCCCCGACATCGCGTCAGCGTTGCGCACCACGAAGTCCACCGGCAGCGTTCCCGCGCGTTCGAACTGCAGCAGCACGCGGACCACCTGACCCTCCTGCAATGGCCGCTTGGGGGTCATCAACATGAGGTGGTAACCGCCGGGCTGCAGCGCTGCCGAGGCCCGGGCAGCCAACGGCAGGCCATCCGGCAATGCGTGCATGCGCATCACATCCCCGTCCATGCGCATCGCGTGGATCTGCACCTGCGCGACGTCCTTGCAGGTTGCGCCCACCAGGCGGTCGTCAGCGCCGGTATTGTGCAGCTGGATGTAGCCCGCCGCGACCTGCGCCGCCGGCGGCGGCAGCCGGATCCACGCTGCATCGTAGGTGATCCCCGGGGCCGCAGCAGGTGCGGCAACCGCATCCCCGGGCGAGCACACCACGCCGGCACCGGTCAGGATGGCCGCGAGCAGGACGCCAGACACGCGCGTCATTGCATCGGCATCATGTTGAGCATGGCGTTGTGCATCACCCATAGCGAGCCGGCCACCACGATGGCGATCAGGAACGCCGTGCACAGGAAGATGCCGGTGTTCTCCCGCTGGCTGCGGCCAGCCCCGATATGCAGGAACAGCACCAGCTGGGCCACCAGCTGCACCACGCACAGCACCACGATGGAGGTGAGCCGCAGCGGCTGGGGCACCAGTTCGGTCATGACCACGCCAAACGACGCGCCGGTCAGCACCAGGCACAGCACCAGACCGGCGATGTAGCCCTTCAGGGTGGCGTGGCCACCGCCGTGATCGGCATCGGCAGCAGAGTGGCTCATACGAACTCCCGCAGGTAGACGAAGGTGAACACACAGATCCAGATCAGATCCAGGAAGTGCCAGAACAGGCTCAGGCAGGCCAGGCGGCGGCGCACGATGCCATCCAGGCCGAACGTCAGGACCTGGTGGATCATGATGGCCAGCCACAGCAGGCCGAACGTGACGTGCAGGCCGTGCGTGGCCACCAGGGTGAAGTACGCCGACAGGTAGGCGCTCACATCCGGGGTTGCGCCCTCATGGATCAGTTCGGCGAACTCGTACAGTTCCATGCCGATGAACACTGCACCCAGCACACCCGTTACGGCGAGCCAGCCGACCACCTGGTTGCGTCGCCCGGCCTGCATGCCAAGCATCGCCAGGCCGAAGGTGAAGCTGCTGAGCAGCAGCACCACCGTCTCGGACAGCACGAACCCCAGCTTGAACAGCTCCTTGCCGCTGGGGCCGTCGGCGGTCCCGTTGAGCAGCACCCCGAACGTCGCGAACAGTACCGCGAAGATCAGGCAGTCGCCCATCAGGTACATCCAGAATCCGACGACGGTCTTGCTGCCGTCGTCATGGTGCTCGTGCGCGGCGTGGTGCCGGCCGACGTCGCGTGTCTCGTGCAGCGGCGCTGCACTCCGGGTATCGCCGCTCATGCCCTGGCTCCTTCCATCTGCGCAAGGTGCGCCTCTTCGATGCGTTTCACCTCGGCCGCGGGCACGTAGTAGTCCACGTCGCGGTCATAGGAACGCAGCACGAACGTGGCGATCACACCGACCAGACCGATGCCGGCCAGCACCCACATATGCCAGACCAGCGCGAAGCACAGCACCAGACTGAACGCCGAGATCACCACGCCGGAGGCGGTGTTGCGTGGCATATGGATGTCCTCGTAGTGGTCCTGCCGCTGCCAGGCGCGGCCATGCTGCTTGTCGTCCCAATGCTGTTCCAGCGACGTGATCACCGGCAGCCTGGCGAAGTTGTAGAACGGCGGCGGCGAGGACGTCGCCCATTCCAGGCTGCGCGCATTCCACGGGTCGCCGGTCAGGTCCTGGTTGGCCTTGCGGTCGCGCACGCTGACGTAGAACTGGATGAACATCGCCGCGATACCGGCAGCGATCACCAGTGCACCGATGGCCGCCACGATCAGCCACGGCTGGTAGCCGTCGATCGCGTAGTGGTTCATGCGCCGGGTCATGCCCTTGAAGCCAAGCACGTACAGCGGCATGAAGGCCAGGTAGAAGCCGATCAGCCAGCACCAGAAGGAGATCTTGCCCCAGCGCTCGTTGAGGGTGAAACCGAACGCTTTCGGGAACCAGAAGCTGATGCCGGCCAGGCAGCCGAACACCACGCCACCGATGATCACGTTATGGAAATGCGCGATCAGGAACAGGCTGTTGTGCAGAACGAAGTCCGCGCCCGGAATGGCGAGCATCACGCCGGTCATGCCACCCAGTGCGAAGGTGACCATGAAGCCGATCGTCCACATCGTCGAGGAGTGGTAGCGGATGCGCCCCCGGTACATGGTGAACAGCCAATTGAACAGCTTCACCCCGGTAGGAATGGAGATGATCGAGGTCATGATGCCGAAGAACGCATTGACGTTCGCGCCCGAGCCCATCGTGAAGAAGTGGTGCAGCCACACGAAGAACGACAGGATGCCGATGGACGAGGTCGCGTAGACCATCGAACGGTAGCCGAACAGCGGCTTGCCGGAGAAGGTGGCGATGATCTCGGAGAACGCGCCGAAGCACGGCAGGATCAGCACGTAGACTTCCGGATGGCCCCAGATCCAGATCAGATTGACGTACATCATGGCGTTGCCGCCGGCATCATTGGTGAAGAAGTGCATGCCGAAGTAGCGATCCATCGTCAGCAGCGCCAGGGTCGCGGTCAGCACCGGGAAGATCGCCACGATCAGGATGTTGGTGATCAGCGCGGTCCAGGTGAACACCGGCATCTTCATCAGGTCCATGCCCGGCGCACGCATCTTGAGGATGGTCACGATGAAGTTCAGGCCGGTCAGCGTGGTGCCGATACCCGACACCTGCAGCGACCAGATGTAGTAGTCCACGCCCACTGTGGGGCTGTACTCGATCCCCGACAGCGGCGGATAGGCCACCCAGCCGGTGGCGGCGAAGTCGCCGACGAACATCGACGCCATCACCAGCACCGCGCCCACCGCCGACAGCCAGAAACTGAGCGAGTTCACGAACGGGAACGCGACGTCGCGCGCGCCGATCTGCAGCGGCACCACCACGTTCATCAGGCCCACGATGAGCGGGGTCGCCACGAAGAAGATCATGATCACGCCGTGCGCGGTGAAGATCTGGTCGTAATGCTCCGGCGGCAGGTAGCCGGCCGCATCGTTGGCGGCGATCGCCTGCTGGGCGCGCATCATCAGAGCGTCTGCAAAGCCTCGCACCAGCATGACCAGCGCCAGGATGATGTACATCACACCGATCTTCTTGTGGTCCACCGAGGTGATCCACTCGGTCCACAGATAGCCCCACTTCCTGTAGTACGTGATGGCCGCGATGATCGCCGCGCCCAGCAGCACCGAGCCCGCCAGTGCCGACATGATGATCGGGTCGTGGTAGGGAATCGCTTCCAGGTTCAACTTTCCAAGCACAATCAGTTCTCCGCGGTACGGCTGGCAGGCGCGGCCAGGCTCACCAGTTGGGATGTGGCGCCAGGCTCCTCGCCCGGCAGGCAGATTTCGTCGTCGGGCATGCCGCCGTAGCGACGCACCACGCTGGAGAACAGGCCGGCATCGACGCTGGCGAAGCGCTGCATCGGTGCGCCGTGGGTCGGCGTTTCCAGGACCTCCAGGCGCGTCGCGCCCAGGTGCTCCCCGGTACCGCGGGCCTGCACCAGCCACTGTTGGAAGTCCGCCTCGGTGACCACGCGTGCATCGAACTTCATGTCCGAGAAGCCCGAGCCGCTGTAGGCCGAGGACATGCCGGCGTAGGTGCCTGGCGTGTGACCGATCAGGTGCAGGCGGGTCTGCATGCCGGCCATCGTGTACACCATGCTGCCAAGCTGCGGCACGAAGAAGGCGTTCATCATCGACTCGGAGGTCAGCTTGAACGCCACCGGCGTATCGACGGGCATCACCAGCTCGTTCACCGTGGCCACGTTGTGGTCGGGGTAGATGAACAGCCACTTCCAATTGAGTGCCACCACTTCCACGCGCAGCGGCGCCTTGTCCGAGGCAATCGGCCGGTACGGGTCCAGCGCGTGCGTGCTGCGCCAGATCAGCACGCCCAGCACCACCACGATCAGGCACGGAATGGTCCACACGACCACTTCGATCGCGGTGGAGTGCGACCAGTCCGGTGCGTAGGTCGCCCGGGTGTTGGATTCGCGGTAGCGCCACGCGAAGTACAGCGTGAGCAGGATCACCGGCACTACCACCAGCAGCATCAGTCCGGTACAGACCAGGATCAGCTGCATCTCCTGCTCGGCGATACTGCCCTTGGGATTGAACAGCTCCAGGTTGCTGCACCCTGAAAGCAGCGGCAGCAGGGCGGCGAGGCCGAACCATCGTCCGGCGTTGCGGCGGCCGGACGATGGCGTCCGGCGAGCGGTGTGTATAGCTGGGTTCATGCGTGACGGCCCTTCCAACGCGGTACCCGGGCCGGGGCGGCCCGTAACAGGAAAGTGGCGGACGCCCCCCTGCATGACCGATATGCATGGGGGGTGCCCGCCGCAGCCGCGTACGTTAGGCAACGACATGATCCATACATGATGCGACACACTGTCGCAGGCGCCTGCGCGGCGGCGGGTAAGATGCGGCAATGAACGCAACGACCGCCGAGTGGCAGCGCCTCATCGCCGACGGCCACGGGCCGGTGTACCTGCGCATCGTGCAGGCGCTGGAGCGCGCGGTCTGGTCCGGCACGCTGCGCCCCGGCCAACGCCTGCCGGCGCAGCGCAGCCTGGCCAGCGAGCTTGGCGTGGACCTGACCACGATCACCCGCGCCTTCAACGAGGCACGCAAGCGCGGGCTGATCGACGCGCGCGGGCCGTTGGGTTCGTTCGTGGCACCGCCGCAGGTCGAGCTGGCGCAGCTGGTCGACCTGAGCATGAACCTGCCGCCGAGCCCCGGCGGGAGCCAGGTGGCCGAGGTGCTGCGGCGCGGGCTGTCGTCGGTACTGACCCGCAGCGATGCCGGCAACCTGATGACCTACCACGTCGGCGGCGGCAGCGCGGCCGACCAGTTGGCGGCCGCCCAGTGGCTGAAACCCATCCTCGGTCGATGCGAGCCGGCACGGCTGGTGGTCACCGAAGGCGCGCAGGCAGCGTTGTCGGCGTTGCTGCTGGCCCTGACCGACGCAGGCGATACGGTGCTGTGCGAGCCGCTGGTGTACCCCGGCCTGCTGCACGCCGCACGGGTGCTGCAGCGGCGTCTGCAGGTGGTGGACAGCGACGAGCACGGCATGCGCCCGGACGCGCTGCGCCGGCTTGCCCGCACCACCGGCGCGCGCGTGGTCTACCTCAACCCGACCGCGCAGAATCCTACCGCACACACGCTGCCCGACGCCCGTCGGCGCGCGTTGGCCGAGGTGCTGCGCGCGCAGGACCTGCATCTGATCGAGGACGACCCGTACTGGCTGCTTGGCGAGGATGCGCCTGCCCCGCTCGCGCTGCTCGCGCCCGCGCACACCTGTTACATCTCCACCCTGTCCAAATGCCTCAGCCCGGGGCTGCACACCGCATTCGTGCACCTGCCCGACGGCGTCGCCCGGCAGGCGGTGCTGGATGCGCTGCGCGCCGTCAATCTGATGGCACCGCCCCTGATGAACGCACTGGTCACCCAGTTGATCCTGGACGGCTCGGCGCAGGCGATGCTCAGGCTGGTTCAGGACGAGGCGGCCGAGCGACGCTACCTGGCGCGCTCCGCGCTGTCGCCCCGGTTTCTGCAGGCCTGCGCCGGCGTGCACGCCTGGTGCCGGTTGCCCGCGCACTGGACCGATGTCAGCCTGACCCACGCCGCCCGCCTGCAGGGCCTCGGCATCGCGCCGTCGTCGGCCTTCACGCCGGAAGGCGTGGCAATCAGCGATGCCGTACGGATCTCGCTGGGGGCAGCCGCCGACCGCCAGGCGCTGCATCGGGCGCTGCGCCAGCTCGACCAGCTGATGCACCTGCCTGCGGGCCAGGAAGCGACATGGACGGTGTGACCACCGCGCCGGGCGGAGTAGCATGTGCGCCCCCGCTGCGACGGCAGGCCCGTCGGCCTGTCCCCGCAGCACCGTCTCCGACCGCCACGCCATGACCCTTCCCAACCACCGCGTCCAGGGCCTCGACAACGACGAGGTGGCCCCCGACTGGCCCGCCATCGACGCGACCGAGATCGCCTGGCTGCGCACGCGCTTCCCTGCGTTGCAGGGGGATGCAGCGCTGCAGTGGCACAGTCCCCGCCCGCTGTCCGCTGCGGCCATCGTCGGCCGCGGCGCGGATGCGGTGTTCGTCAAGCGGCACCACGCCACCGTGCGCAGCGCCGCCACCCTGCAGGAAGAGCACGGGTTCATCGACCACCTCGCCACTCGGGGCGTTCCGGTGGCTTCACTGCTGCGTGACCGGGATGGCGCAACAGCGGTCGAGCATGCCGGCTGGACGTACGAACTGCATCGTGTGGGCCACGGCGCCGACCTGTATCGCGACGCACCGTCCTGGACACCGCTGACCGACGTGGGCCACGCCCGTGAAGCCGGCCGCGCCCTCGCAGAACTGCACCAGGCCGCTGCCGGTTACACCGCCGCCCAGCGCGGCACCCATCTGCTGGTGGCCCGCGACGACCTGATCCGTGCCCGCGACCCGCTCGCGGCGCTCGCCGCGCAGCTGGACGAGCGCCCCGCCCTCGCCGACTACCTGGCCGGCACCGCCTGGCAGGACGATCTGCAGCGCGATCTGCTGCCCTGGCATGCGCGCGTGGGCGTGCGCCTGGACCAGGAACCGCGATTGTGGGCACACAACGACTGGCACGTGTCCAACCTGCTCTGGCACCAGGACGTCACCGGCGACCGGGTCGGCACGGTGCTCGACTTCGGCCTGGCCTCGCCGACCAGCGCCCTGTTCGACCTCGCCACCGCGATCGAGCGCAATGCGATCGCCTGGCTGGACCTGGACGGCACGATGCCGGTCCGGCCCGATATCGCGCTGGCGCTGGTCGACGGATATCGGGCCGTACTGCCGCTGTCGGCGGCACGCGTTCATCTGCTGGCAGACCTGCTGCCGCTGGTGCACCTGGATTTCGCCCTGTCCGAGGTGGAGTACTTCCACGGGGTGACGCGGTCCACGCCCAACGCACATGTGGCCTACCGGACCTTCCTGCTGGGCCATGCGCAGTGGTTCGGCACGCCCCGCGGCACCGCGCTGCTGGCGGCGTTGCATGCCGCTGCCTGAACCCGTGCTCGCAAACGCGCGCCAATTGGTGTGAAATAGCCGCTGAAGCGGGGGTGCCTGGCAAAAACCAGGCTGAGAGAGTCCCTTGGAACCTGATCCGGTTTGCACCGGCGTAGGGAGCTTTGAGCAGTGGGCGCAGGGACCGTTGACGGTCGATGCGCGCGCGCCGTCGCTTCGTCTCCTTTTGCTGGCTGATGACGAATCGAATGAACCGCTGCTATTCCCCTGCGTTGCTCACCGTCGCATTGTGCGCCGCCCTGCCGCTGTACGCGGCCGAACCTGCCCCGGATTCCGCCGACCGCTCGCCGACCGAGCTGGCTGCGGTGCGCGTGCAGGCCCGCCAGCCGGCCGCCGATACCGCGCAGTCCACCAGTTTCGGCGCCGGCGACTGGAAGAGCACCCCGGCCTCGGTGACGCGGCTGGATCGGACGCAGATCGAACGCCGCCACCTGCGCACCCTGTCCGAGATCGGGACCCAGGACGCGTCGCTGGGCGACAGCTATGCCCCGGTCGGCTACTACCAGAACATCGCCATCCGCGGTTTCGCGCTGGATACCGCCACCGGGTACCGGTTCAACGGCCTGCCCATTGCCGGCGAGCAGCGGCTGGCGCTGGAGAACGTGCAGACGGTGGAGATACTCAAGGGCGAAGCCGGCCTCGCCGCCGGCGTGATGTCGCCCGGCGGCATCATCAACTACGTCGGCAAGCGTGCCGCAGACGTGCGCACGGCAACCCTCGGCACCGATGCCGAAGGCTCGCGCTATGCCGCTGTGGACGTGGGCCAGTGGCTGACGCCGCGTTTCGGCGTGCGGGTCAACGCCGCCTGGGAGGACACCGCCTCCTACATCGACCATGCCGACGGTCGCCGCATTTTCTATTCGGTGGCGGCCGACTGGCTGATCGGCGAGCGCGGCAAGCTCGAGGTGGACGCCAACTACCAGACCAGCGCGCAGCGTTCGGCCTCCGGCTACCAGCTGCTTGGCGCCACGGTGCTGCCGCGCGGCGTGGACCGGTCGCACATGCTGGGCCACCAGGCCTGGCAGCAGCCGGTGGGCATCGACAGCACCAACATCACCGCGCTGCACACCTATGACTTCAGCCCGGACTGGCAGTCGCGCGTCTCGGTCAGCCACAGCCGCACGGTCATCGACGACAACGTCGCCTTCGCCTACGGCTGCTACTACGCCGCGTCCTGCGCCGATGGCAGCGTGCCGGGCAACTACTTTGGTCCGGATGGCGCCTACGACATCTACGACTACCGCAGCCCGGACGACACCCGTCGCAACCAGGCCGCACGCGCCGAGCTGCGCGGCACCCTGCGGAGCGGCCGCGTCGAGCACGCACTGACCTTCGGCGCGGAGACCTTCCGGCGCACGGTGGACAAACGCCGCAACGTCAACGAATACGTGGGCACGGCCAACATCAACGACGCGCAGGTGCCGCAGTTCGCGCCGTCGCCCCGGCAGCCGGGCGCCTCGGCGCGCCGCCTGGACAGCCGGCAGAATGCGGTGTTCGCGCTGGACCGGATGCGCCTTGGCGACGACTGGGAATGGCTGGCGGGTGGCCGCTTCGTACGTCTCAACGAGCGCGCCTACAGCAAGGCCGGCGTCCCCGAACGCCACAGCCGGCTGTCGCGCTTCCTGCCGCAGACCGCGCTGGTGTGGAAGGCCACCGACGAGGTCAGTGCGTACGCCAGCTACGTCCGTGGCATCGCGCTGGGCCAGGAAGCCCCCTTCTGGACCAGCAATGACGGCACCTTCCTTGCACCGATGCTGTCGCGCCAGGTCGAGGTGGGCGTCAAATTTGCCTCCGCCGATGCGCTGACCCTCGGCGCGGCCCTGTTCCGCACTACCCAGCCCTACCAGTACGCCATGCCGGACCGGAGCGACGCCGGCTTCACGTTCGTCCAGGCAGGACAGCAGGTCCACACCGGACTGGAACTCACCGCACAGGGCCACCTGACCGAGCGGCTTGAACTGAACGCCAGTGCCAGTGTGCTGCAGGCGCGCGCGCACGATACCGGCACTGCGGCCCACGAAGGCCATCAGCTGGTCAACGTGCCCAAGGTGCGCGCCACGGTGCATGCCGATTACCAGGTGCCGTCCGTGCCGGGTCTGGGCGTGACCGGCGGCTGGCGCTATGCAGGCGCGAACGTGGCCACGGTCGACGGAGCGGTGCGTGCACCGGCCTACCACGTGTTCGACGTGGGCGTGCGCTATCGCCATCTGCTGCGCGAGCGGCCGGTGACCTGGAACCTCACGGTCGACAACGTCACCGATCGCTTCTATTGGCGCGATACCGGCAGCAGCGCCGGCGACTACTACCTGTTCGCCGGCGCACCGCGCCAGGCGCGCCTGTCGGTGACGTTCGGGCTGTGAACGCCGCCGTGCTCGAGTGGACGGCGGCGATCGTCAGCATGGCGGGCGTCGCCATGATGGGGCGCCGCTGGATGATCGCCTGGCCGGTCGGCCTGCTGTCGGTGGCCCTGTATGCGCTGGTCTTCATCGAGGCCCGCCTGTACTCGGACACGCTGCTGCAGGTGGCCTTCGGCGCGTTCCTGGTCTACGGCTGGCTCAGCTGGCGCCGGCATGCGGTGGAAGACGGTGCGATCGTCATTGCGCCGCTGTCGGCTCGCCATGCGTGGCGCGACCTGGGCATCGGCGTGGTGTCCGGCATCGCGCTGGGTGCGGCAATGCACACCTTCACCGATGCCGCCCTGCCCTGGCTGGATGCGCTGCTGGCCGCACTGAGCCTGGTGGCCCAGTGGTGGCAGGCGCGCCGGCACGTGGCGGCGTGGTGGCTGTGGATCCTGGTCGATGTCGTGTACGTGGGCATGTACCTGGTCAAGTCGCTGCACGTGACCGCCGTGCTCTACCTGGTCTTCGTCGGCCTTGCGGTGATGGGCCTGCGGGCCTGGTCCGCCGCCGCTGTTCCGCCGGCGCCCCTGGCAGCGCGACACCGCTGAACAGGGGCCGGCGGCGCCGTGCCGGCCGGCCCGGCCAGGCGTCCCCACAGGGACGCCTCCGCCGCGAGCGAGGGCAGGATCACCAGGAGGTGATGCCGGGCATGCATTGCGGTACCCCGATCAGCTGCGCGCGGCATCGGGCCGCGCGGTGTGCGGGTACCCTGCCGCGAGCAGGGCGGCCAGCAGGACGCTTTCATCGCGTTCCGACCGGACCTCCACCGAGCGCGCGGACGGATCGGTTTCGATGCGGGCCCGAGGATCGGCATCGAGCAGCGCGCGGGTCACGGAATGGGCGCAGCCGCCGCAGGTCATGTTGGGAATGTGGAACTGGAACATCGTGTCTACCTGTTGAGTGAAGGTGTCCGATCACTCTCCGGCCTGACAGCATGGCAATGTCAACGGTTTTTCCGTGTGCCGGTGCGGCGTGACGGCACCGGCGCATCGACGCCGAACAACGGCGCTCTGCGCGCCGCCGGCGGCGTCTGCGCCACCGCGTCGACGGCCGGTTCGGCCAGGTCGGCGATGATCGGGCAATCGGGCCGGTCATTGCCGTGGCAGTGCTCGGCGAGGTGTTCGAGAGTGCCGACCATCGCCTGCAGTTCGTCAATCCGCGCCTTCAATCCGGCCACATGCGAGAGTGCCATCGCCTTTACATCGGCGCTGGCGCGGGTGCGGTCGCGCCACAGCACCAGCAGGTCGGCGATCTGTTCCACCGAGAAGCCGAGGTCGCGCGCACGCCGGATGAAGCGCAGGCTGTGCGCGTCCTGGGGACTGTAGTGGCGATAGCCGGCCTCCGAGCGCAGCGCCTTCGGAATCAGGCCGATCTGTTCGTAATAGCGGATCATCTTCGCCGAGACGCCGGAAAACTGCGCCGCTTCACCGATGTTCATGGCTTCACCCTCTCGTGGACCGTTCAGAGGGTACCGGCTCGCGTCGGTACATGGGGCGCCTGGAAGCGTTTGAGACGCAACGCGTTGCCCAGCACGAACACGCTGGACAGCGCCATCGCGGCCGCCGCGAAGATCGGCGAGAGCAAGGTGCCACTGATCGGATACAGCGCACCGGCGGCCACCGGAATCAACAGCGCGTTGTAGGCGAACGCCCAGAACAGGTTCTGCTTGATGTTGCGGATGGTCGCCTTGCTGATCGCGATGGCATTGGCCACGCCGCGCAGGTCGCCGGAGATCAGCACCACATCGGCCGCCTCGATCGCCACGTCGGTACCCGACCCGATCGCCAGCCCGACATCGGCCGCGGCCAGCGCCGGGGCGTCGTTGATGCCGTCGCCCACGAACGCAACGCGCATGCCGGTGGCACGCAGCTGCTGCAGCGCGGCGACTTTGCCGTCGGGCAGCACCTCGGCCACCACGTCGTCGATGCCGAGCTGGCCGGCGATGGCGGCAGCGGTTGCGGCATTGTCACCGGTGATCATCGCGACCTTGAGTCCGATCGCATGCAGCGCGCGGATCGCCTCGGGCGTGGTCTCACGGATCGGATCGGCAACCGCGATCACCGCCGCGAGGCGGCCGTCGATGGCCGCGTACAGCGGACTGCGGCCCTGCGCGCCCAGGCGCCCGGCGGTGGCGACGAACGCCGTGACATCCAGTCCCAGCCGGGTCATGTAGCGGTCCGCGCCCACCGCGACGCTGCGGCCGGCCACCGTGGCCGAGACACCAAAGCCCGGCACCGCATCGAAGTTCCCGACAGCGGCCAGCGCCAGATTGCGCTGCCGTGCGGCGGCCACGATGGCCGCGCCGATCGGATGCTCCGACTGCGTCTCCACCGCTGCCACCAGGGCCAGCACCTCGTCGGAGGCGAAGCCGTCGGCGATCTCCAGATCGGTCAGTTCCGGACGCCCCTTGGTCAGCGTACCGGTTTTGTCCAACGCGACCACGCCCACATCGCGCAGGGCCTGCAGCGCCTCGCCCTTGCGGAACAGCACGCCCAGCTCGGCCGCGCGGCCGGTGCCGACCATGATCGAGGTCGGCGTGGCCAGCCCCATCGCGCAGGGGCAGGCGATGATCAGCAACGCCACCGCGTTGACCAGCGCGAAACTCAGCGCCGGTGCGGGCCCGAACAGCAGCCACACCACGAACGTCACCACGGCGGCGGCCATCACCGCCGGCACGAACCACAACGTCACCTTGTCCACCAGCGCCTGGATCGGCAGCTTGCTGCCCTGCGCCTGCTCGACCAGGCGGATGATCTGCGCCAGCACGGTGTCGGCGCCCACCTGGGTGACCTCGAAGCGGAACGCACCGGTGGTGTTGATCGTGCCGCCAACCACGCTCGCCCCGGCCTGCTTGGCCACCGGAACCGGTTCGCCGGTGATCATGCTCTCATCCACGTAGGAGCTGCCGTCGACCACCGTACCGTCCACCGGCACCTTCTCGCCCGGCCGGACCAGCACGACATCGCCGGTCACCACCTGGTCGAGCGCGATCTCCTGCACCTGGCCATCGCGTTCCACCCGTGCGGTCCGGGCCTGCAGCCCGACCAGGCGCTTGATCGCCTGCGAGGTACGCCCTTTCGCGCGTGCTTCCAGTACGCGACCGAGCAGGATCAGCGTGACAATCACGGCCGCGGCCTCGTAATAGATGTTCGCGGTGCCGGCCGGCAGCACCTGCGGTGCGAATGTCGCCACCAGGGAATAGCCATACGCGGCCGCCGTACCGACCGACACCAGCGAATTCATGTCCGGCGCGCCCCGCAGCAGTGCCGGGATGCCCTTGCGGAAGAAGCGCAGGCCCGGCCCGAACAGCACCAGCGTGGTCAGCACGAACTGCACATACGCGTTGGTCTGTCCGCCCAGGGTGTGCTGCACCCAGTGGTGCAGCGCTGGAATCAGATGGGCGCCCATCTCCAGCACGAACACCGGCAGGGTCAATGCCGCTGCCACTGTCAGCGCACGCCGCAGCGAGCGGTCCTCCGCTTCGCGGCGTTCGGCGTCCTCGTCGGCCGACTGCGTGGTGCCGGCCGACACCGCCTGGGCGACATAGCCCGCCCGCTCGACTGCCGCGATCAGGTCGGCAAGGGCCACCGCGCCGTCCAGGTGGCGCACCCGCGCACGCTCGGTGGCGAGGTTGACGCTTGCCTCCAGCACTCCGGGCACCGCCGTCAGCGCACGCTCGACGCGACCCACGCACGACGCGCAGGTCATCGCCTGGATCACCAGTTCAGTGGTGGCGGCGCGCACCTTGTAGCCGGCATGCTCGATCGCCGCCGCAACCGCCGGTGCATCGGGCACACCCTCAAAGGTGATGTCCGCGCGTTCGGTGGCCAGGTTGACCGACGCCTGACGGACGCCCGCGACCGCGGCCAGCGCGCGCTCGACCCGGCCAACGCAGGACGCACAGGTCATGCCGTCGACGGGCACGCTGATGCGCACGCTCGCGGACGGGTCGACAGGGGGAGCAGGAGTGGCGCTGGGCGACATGGCGGCCTCGGAACGGGATTCGGGAGATCAAGGGTAAAGATTCCCATCATGGGAAGGTCAAGCCCGTCCCTGCCCGGCCGCCACTCGTCCCACAGGGGCCTGCATTCGGCCCCGGCCCAATGACGGCGGGCCTCGCCGGGCGGACACTGGCCCCTGAACAGATGGCCCGGAGGCCGAGGACACACCGCCATGAAACGACGCGACTGCCTGAAGGCCGGACTGGTACTGCCGCTGCTCCCCCTGTTGTCCAAGACCACCGCCCCCCTTCCACCCCGCCTGCCGAGGGTGCGTCCGGGCAGCGCGGGCTGGCCGTGCGATGCCGAGTGGGCGCGACTGTCACGGGCCGTCGGCGGTCGTCTCTCCCTTCCGCAGTCGCCCTTCCTTGGGGACGCAACCGCGCGCGCCGAGGCCCTGGCCCAGATCCACAACCCGTTCTACATCGGCGACCAGCCGGCACTGACCCAGACCAGCGGCTACTACGGCGCCTGGCGTTCGGTGCCCAGTGCCCGGGCGATAGCCGCGACCAGCAGCGAAGATGTTGCCGCAGCGGTCAATTTCGCCCGCCGGCACCGGCTCCGGTTGGCGATCAAAGGCGGCGGACACAGTTACCACGGTACCTCCTGCGCCCCCGATTCGCTGCTGGTGTGGACCCGGGCGATGAACCAGGTGGAGGTGCACGACGCGTTCATCCCGCACAACGCGCGGGCGGGAACTGCCGCCGAGCCTGCCGTGAGCCTGGGCGCCGGCGCGATGTGGATCGATGCCTACGATGCGGTCACCACCCGGCGCGGTCGCTACGTGCAGGGCGGTGGCTGCACCTCGGTGGGCGTGGCCGGTCTGGTTACCGGCGGTGGCTTCGGCAGTTTCTCCAAGGCGTACGGCAGCGCGGCCTCGCACCTGCTGGAGGCTGAGGTGGTGACCGCCGACGGCCGTGTGCGGGTGGTCAACGCCGACAATGACGCCGAACTGTTCTGGGCACTGAAGGGGGGCTGCGGCGCGAGCTTCGGCGTCGTCACCCGCCTGACCCTCCGCACCCACGCGCTGCCGGACACCTTCGGGGGCGTTTCGCTGGCGGTACGGGCCGACAGCGATGGCGCCTGGCACGACCTGGTCGTGGAGATGCTGCGCTTCTACCGCGACGCCCTGTGCAATCCGCACTGGGGCGAGCAGATCGCGTTCCGCGGCGAACGCACGCTGCGCGTCTCGATGGTGGTCCAGGGGCTGGCCAAGGACGATGCGGAGGCCGTCTGGGCGCCGTTCCTGGCGTGGCTCCAGGCGCGTCCGGCCTATCGCATCGTCGAGCCCCTGCAGGCGCTGTCACTGCCGGCCCGCCACATGTGGGACGCGGCGTTCTTCCGCGCGCACGCCCCGCAGTTCATCGCAGAGGACACCCGCGCCGACTCGCCACCGCAGCATATGCTGTGGAAGGGCGACCAGGGCCAGGTAGGCTGGTTCCTGCACGGCTACGCCTCGGTCTGGCTGCCCTCTGACCTGCTGTCAGACGCCCGGCGTACGGCAGCGGCCACCGCGATCTGTGCCGCTGCCGCGCACATGGACGTGGAACTGCACTGCAACAAGGGGCTGTTCGGCGCGCCCGCCGGGGCGCTGGCCGCCGCGCGCGATACCGCCACCCATCCGGGCGTTCTGGATGCCTTCGCCCTGGCGCTGATCGGCAATGCGGGCGGGCCGGTGTATCCCGGTTGCGGCGGCCAGGTGGACGAGGACCGCGCGCGCAAGGGCGCCGTGCGGGTGGGCCGTGCCTACGCCGCCCTGCGCGACGTGACGCCCGACCCGGCCACCTATGTCTCCGAGTGCGACTACTTCCAGCCGCAGTGGCAGCAGGCGTTCTGGGGGCCGCACTACCCACGGTTGCTGGCCGCCAAGCGCCGCTACGACCCGGAAGGCCTGTTCGTGATCCATCACGGTGTGGGCAGCGAGGACTGGAGCCCGGATGGCTTCATCCCGCAGGGGTAGCGTGTGCGGGACGCGGTGGGTCCGTTCGCTGCAGCGTTCCCGGCCGCCCGCTTGTTCGCAACGCTCCCGTCCGCCGCTGCAGTGTGCCCCCGGGTTTTGTGCGATGCCGCCGCTGCCGCGCTGAAGGTGGGCCTTGCCGGTCTCCAATGAGCAGTCCTGCACCGGTGCATTCCAGATACGCCGGCCTGCCCCGCAACGGCACGTGCCATGCTCGGCACCTCATCCCAACCGGAAGGTGTCGCGCATCATGGCCCAGGTCCAGATCGTTTCAGACGGCCCCAACTACCGTCACCAGATCCACAGCGGAGCGCATGCACTGGTTGCCGACGAACCCGCCAGTCTGGGCGGCCAGGGCGCCGGCTTTGCCCCGTTCGACCTGTATCTGGCCGCGCTGTCGGCCTGCACCGCGATCACCCTGCGCATGTATGCCGAGAAGAAGGGCTGGGAGCTGGGCGAGTTCCGTGCCGAACTGAGCTCGCGTCGCGACGCCGCCGACCGGCTGGTGGTGCACCGGGTACTGCACGCCAGCGCGCCGCTCACCGATGCGCAATGGGCGCGGCTGCTGGAGGTGGTCGAAAAGACGCCGGTCACGAAAGTGATGCGCGAAGGCGCCACCATCACCAGCGAACGCGGCGTCTGACGCCGCGCCTTGGCGGAGAAGAATGGCCCGGCACGCCGCTCCCAGATCGATGACGGGGGAGACATCTCGCTGTGAAAGCGGCGGGCCGGGACAAGGGGGTGCGCACGGCGTGCACAGGCAGGCCGGTACGCGGAAGGAAGGGGACCGGAACGTGTCTCTGCGCTGGGCCAGCGCGATCAGCGCGGTGTGGCCATCCCCGACAGTTCCACACGGCGGTTCGGCGCCAGGCAGGCGATCAGGGCCTTGCGTCCTGCCGAATCGCACTGCACCAGCGGGTTGGCCTTGCCACGGCCTTCGGCGATGATCGCCGCCGCCGGCACGCCCCCCTGCACCAGTGCATCGCGGACGGCCTGCGCCCGGCGCTGCGAGAGATCAAGGTTGTAGGCATCGGTGCCGATGCGGTCGGTGTATCCCAGCACCTGGATGGTCTGCACCTGGCTGGCGCTGCGCACCTGCGCCAGCAGGCCCTCGATGCTGCGGCGCCCTTCGGCGGTGAGCACCGCGCTGTCGAAAGCGAACAGCGCATCGGCCGACAACCGCAGTGGCTCGGCGGGCATCACGACCGGGGCCGGCGGCGGCGGGGCCGGCGGCTGCAGGACCGTCGCGCAGGCAGCCGGTTTCCAGTGGCTGTCCTGGGCGATGCCCTTGTTGTCGAAGGTGACCATGAACTGGCAGGTGAAGTAGTCACCGCCGGGCGTGCTGCGGAAATTGAACAGGTAATTCCATTCGCGCACCCCCCACATGCCCTCGCCGAAATGCGGCGTGCCGAGCAGGCTGTAGAGCTGACGCTTGCTCATGCCGCGCGCGAACAGGCGCAGGCTGTCGATGTCCACGAACAGCCCTTCCTTCAACGTGGCCTTTCGCGGGTCCGGGAACGCGGGGGCATCGGGCGCTGCGCTACCGGCCTCCTGCATGCCCGGACCGTCGGCCTTGCGCCCGTGGCTGGCGCAGGCACTGAACAGCAGGACCGCCAGCCCCAGCGACAGCGAGCGCAGCAGCGGTGACATGGATGTGGATGATGTGGACATGCGATCCCCCTGGATAGGTGCAGGTAGCCAGCCGCTGAGCGCCGGCGGGTGCCGGCGCCCACGGCGATCACCACTGGATGCCGGCGCCCACGGCGACACCGCCGTCGCCGCGACTGTTGGTCGACCCGCTGAACTTGTAGATCCAGCGGCCGCCTTCGGAGACGCCCGAGATGCCCACCGCCACCCCGGATTCGCCGTTGAAGCTGCCGGCGGCCAGCGAAGCCATGCTGCGACCGGCCTCGTAGGGCTGCGGCAGCGCCGCCACCGCCATCGCCGAGGCGACACCGGCCGAGGCACGGTTGTCGGTCTTCTGCAGGTTGCGGTCGAACGAATCCATGCGCTGATCGGTATACGCCTTGGACCAGTCGAGCGTCTGGCTCAGCCCCGAGCGCAGCTGGTCCACATTGACCGCATCGGTACCGGCAGTGCCGGCGGCGACGTTGCGCACGGTGGTCGGGCCGGTAGCGGTGCTGCCCAGGGTCACGCTGTTGAGGTTGGTGGTGCCGTTGACGTTGGTGTCGTAGCGCAGCGTGCCCTGCTGCGAGGCCTGCAGCTGGCGCACGTTGACCGCGTCGGTGGCCTGGCTGCCATCGGCGACGTTGGCAATCTGCCGTTCCGCACCCACGCTGCCCACCGACACGGTATTGGCCCGGTTGGCCACCGAGCCTGCGCCCAGCGCCACCGAGTTGTCCGCCTGCGCGCTGGCCCCGTTGCCCAGTGCGGTAGCGCTGCTGCCTGCTGCCGTGGCCCCGGCACCGCCGGCGGCGGCATTGGCGCCGGTGGCCGACGGCTGTGCCAGCCCTTGGGTGTTGTTGACCTGGAACATGCCCGACGTGCCATTGTTGATGTTGGTGATCTGCGTGTCGGTGTAGGCCTTGGACTGGTCGATGGCGTAGTTCACGCCGTTCTGCAGCTGGCCGACGTTGACCGCGTCATAGCGCTCGGAGCCATCGGCCACGTGGGTGACCTTGCGCTCCGCGCCGCTGCTGCCCACCGCCACTTCACCCACCGAGCTGCTGGCGCCGGCGGCACCGTAGGCGCCGGTATAGCCGCTCTGCGCCCCCACGCTTGCCACCGAGCCGCTGCCCAGAGCGATGCTGTTGTCTGCCGAAGCGCTGGCGCCATCGCCCACGGCCACGCTGCCCGCACCGCCGGCGCTGGCCAGCGGTCCGATCGCCACGCTGTTGGCGCCGCTGGCGGCGGCGCCCCGCTTGAGCGAGTTGACCTGCACATACGGGCTGCCGGCACCCGGCTGGATCTGGTCGATGCGCGTGTTGAGCGTGGTCAGCGACGCATCCACCGCTGCGAAGGCCGTTGTGACGTTGCTGTAATCGTTGCCGACCACGCTGCCGTCGGTGGAAATCGTGGAGATGCGGAAGGTCGGCGCAGTCCAGATGCCCGTGTTGCCGTCAAAGCTCGTGGTGCCGCCGAAGTAGCCGACCAGCGCGTTGTTGGTCTGGAACAGCTGGTTGCCGGTCACCGCCGCGCGGCTGCCGGCCAGCACGCTGCCGTCGGCGAGGTTGTCCAGGCCCACCGCCGCACCGGTGCCGTCACCGGTCAGGGTGATCTGGTTGGTGGCATTGCCCGAGGCATCCACGTCGTACTTGACCGCCAGCTTGTCGATGGTGTCGGTCTGGTCGGCCACGTTGGCCAGCGACTGGCTGACCGCATCGAATGCACTGCCGACGTTGTCGTACGTGCCCGGGGTGACCTGCCCGTTGGTGGCGACCTGGTTGATCGTATAGCTCGGCGCGGTGAGCACCCCGCTGGCATCCACCGCGGCACCGCCGCCCAGGTGGGTGGCCACGGCCTGGTTGGCCGCGAACAGCTGGGCGCCATTGATCGCTTCGGTGCTGAGGGCACCCACCACACCGGCGCCGATGTTGCGCAGCGTGGTCGGCCCGGTCCCGTTGCCGAGCGTGGCGCTGGCGAAGTTGAGGCTGCCGTCCGGATTCTCGTCATAGCGCAGGGCACCCTGCTCGGACGCCTGCAACTGCCCCAGGTTCACCGCATCGGTGGCCTGCGTGCCGGCCGCGACATTCACCACCTGACGCTCGCTGCCCACCGCACCCACCGAGACCGTACCGCTGCGGTCGGCCACCGCCCCTGCGCCCACTGCGATCGCGTTGGCCGCCGTTGCCGTGGCGCCCGTGCCCACCGCGATGCTGTCCAGACCGGCGGCGCTGGCGTCGATGCCGGTGGAATTGACCTTCAGGTAGCGGCTGCCTGCGCCGTTGCGGATATCGGTGATCTGCGTATTGAGATTCACCAGCGAACCGTCCACCGCCGAGAATGCGTCGGTGGCGTTGTCATACACGCCCTGCGCGACCGCCCCGGTGCTGGAAATGGTGCTGATCTGGAAACTCGGCGCCGTCCATGCACCCGTCGCCGGATCATAGGCGGTGAGGCCGCCGAAGTAGTCCACGATCGCCGTGTTGGTGCCGAACAGCTGGTCGCCCGTGACCGCTTCGGTGCTGCCCGCCGCCACCGCACCATTGGCCAGGTTGCCGAGCGTGGTGGTGCCGGTACCCTCGCCCAGCGTGATCCGGCGATAGTTGGCATTGCCGGCGCCGTCGTCGTCGTAGGTGACCGCAAACGCACTGACCGCATCGATCTGCGAGATCGCGCCCTGCAGCTGGGCCACGTTGACCGCATCGTTGGCCGCGCTGCCGGCGGCCACGTTGGTGATCTGCCGTTCGCCACCGGCAAAGCCCACCGATACTTCACCGGCCGAGACCTGCGCAGTGGTCAGCCCGTAGGCGCTGTAACTGGCCTGCGCGCCACGGTTGGCGGCCGAGCGATAGCCCAGCGCCACACTGTTGGCCTGGCTGGAGGTGGCCTCCGCGCCCAGGATGGTCTGCCCGTTGGCCGTGCCGCGGGCACTGTCGCCCACCACCACCGAATGGCCCATGCGGGCGGCGTAGTCCGCCGTGGGTACGCCGGTCGGATCGGTCGGGTCGTTCACCCCGTTCCCGGGGAAAGCAATATTGGCGTCCTGGCGCGGCAGCTCATGTCGTGCGTTGGCGCCGATCACCACTTCCTTGGAGCCGTTGGCGTAGGCGCCATCACCCACCAGCACCTGGTAGTCCTGCGCCGCGTTGACCGCCCAGCAGTCCACGGTCGCCACCAGCAGGTTGACGCAGGTGTTGGACCACGCCGGCGAGCCGTCCGGCAGCAGGAGTCCGAGCAGACCGTTGGGCTTGCCGTTGTTGATATTGAAAATGTAGCTGTCGGAGGTGACACCGCCGATCAGCGTCAGGTGCGAGGCACCGCCGGTGGAGGCGGTGCCCAGTCCGTCGAGCAGCGTGCCGACCGGGGTCAGATTGACCGTCGGAATGCCCAGCACGTTGGTCACCGAGTACGTCTGCATGACGTTGGCGCTGCTGACCGCCAGGTTGCCGTTGCGCACGTAGCCATCGCCACCGAGCAGGCCCTGCGCGGTCGGCCCCACCAGCTGCGACAGCGAACCGACCAGCCCGCCGGTACCGATGACCAGGCCGGCATTGGGGTCGGCGGGCGCCGGTCCCTTCGGGCTGCCCGGCGGGAGCGCGGTCGGGGCCGGCAGCACGGTGCCCACCACCGGCTGGAGAATCCCGCCCACCGTGTTGCCCACGCCGCCCAGCAGGTCACCCACGGTGCCACCGACACCATCGAGGACGCCGCCGACGGTGGTGCCCACACCGTTGAGCAGATCGCCCACCCCGCCGAGCAGGCCGGTCGGGGCAAGCGTCATCGAGCTGGTCTGTCGCGCGGCGGCCGAGACGTCCACGAGCTTGGGATTGCGGTCGGCCGCATCCACCCCGTGGCCCAGTGCAGCCACCTTGACGCCGCCCGCGGCGGTGGCGGCCAGCGAGGCGGCCACCGTGTCATGCGCAGGGGGGGCGTCCGCCTGCGCCAGGGCATCCACCTCCACCGTGACGTCGGCATCGACAGTGGCCACCGGCGTTGACGCCTTCACAGTGGCAGCGCTGTTGACCGCCGCGGTCACAGCCGCCGCGCCAGCGCGCGGTGCCAGGCCTGCGGCGGCCGTGGCCTGTACATCGACCTGCGCCTGGGGAGCCGCCGTTACGCCTGCCGCCTGCACGCCCGCGGCGGCATCAACCTGCACCCCCAGCCCCTGGTGCGGCACCGGGACCGTCGGCGCGACGCCAAGCGTGGCCTTCGCCACCGGCGTGTCAACGCGTACATCCACGCCCAACCCGGCCAGCGTGTCGCCGCTGCCAGGCAGCGCGATGCGCCTGGGCAGGGACAGCTCCACCTTGGCAGCATCCGGTGCGGCGACGTTGCGGGTGCCGAGGGCGAGATTCACATTGGCCTGGGCGCTGAGCGCAGGCGAGGTGTCGCGGGTATGCGTGACGGCTGCCAGCGCGGCCTCGGCGTCGATCTTGACCGGCAGTGGCGCGTACTTGGCGGCCAGTGCCTGGAGATCGTTGAGTGTCTGGCTTTCGCCGGCCCATGCGCCGCCGCTGCACAGCGCAAGCGCCAGGCCGATCGACAGGGCCGACAGCGGCACGCGAAGGTGCACGCGGACCGGGCCCGCCGCCAGACTGCCACGCGAGGTGGCGATTTCCGAGACGACCACCAGGGCCTTCAGTTGATGGTTCCAGACCAGACGAAAGATGCGATTCATGACGGTATTCCCCCGTTTGACGATCGATGCGGACTGCGGCGTCCATGCCTCTGGGCACGTGGGACCCATTACAGTCGCCGCGTCGAGCGCCGCGCACTTCATTCCGGCACGCCAACAGCGGGTTCCGGCAAAGCAACGGGGAAAACCGGCAGGCGAATGCGCAAATACGGCAGAAAGCCACCGGAATCCCTTGCAGGGCGGCGGCTTGCGTGGGTGAGCGGGGGACGGCGGCCGGCGGCCCGCCGATGACTCAGGCCGGGCTGCCGATCTGCGCCGGGGCCCGCATCAGGGTGTCGCGGGGCAGCTCACCGAAGACACGACGATAATTGTCGGCAAAACGGGACAGATCCCACAGTCCGCAGCTCAGCGCGATCGCCTTGACCGACTTGCGACTGGAATCGGCCATCGACAGGCCACGGCACGCCGCGCAAAGACGCAGCATCGACAGATACCGGTTCGGCGAGGTACCAAACAGGTCTTCAAATGCATAGCGCAGTGCGCGTTCGCTGACGCCGGCCGCGTCGCAGATTTCATTCATGTAGATATAGCGACGCAGATTGAGACGCATGAAATGCTCGGCGCGCTGCGCGATCAGATAATGCGTGCGCCGCGCCCGGCTGCAGGTGGGCCGATCGCCCGGGCCGGCGGCCAGCAACGCCTGCACATGCGCGTGCAGCAGCGTTTCCACTGCGTCATCGGCCAGTGCCACGCCCTGCCCACCCAGCGATTCCTCCAGGTGCCGGTACTGCTGCACCAGCCGGTGCACACCGACCCCGCCGGCTGGATGGAACAGCGACAATGCCTGGCCTGCCGGTGGCGTGCTGAGAAGGCTCAGCTGGGTCAGTTTTCGCTGCACCCGCTGCATCGGCGCCAGCAGCAACGTCAGGCGCGTGCCGGCACTGAACGTGAACTCGCTGATGCCCTCCGGCAACACGGTCAGCGCCATCCCGGACGCCAACGGAACACCGTGGCACCAGCTCACCCCTTCATCGGTGTCGTGGACATACCCAAGCAGACACCAGTCGGGCGGCAACATGAAACGCCCACGAAAGTGAAAGCCGCAGGCCAGCGTGCAGAACAGTGCCTCGTCATGCACCACCGCATCGACGCTGGCGCGGGGACCATTGCCATCGAGCAGCACCATCTCGACGTCGCACACCCGCAGCACACCGCCCAGCGTGGCCAGGTCGAACGCCCTGAGGTTGTCGCCCATGTCGCCCACTACACCATCGACCATGACAGTGATGCCCCCCGTTGGCCCGGTGTGCATCGCGCATCACCGGTTTCCCGTCTCCAAGAACTGCCCGCGCTCCTCGCATACTGCAAAATGCTGCTGCGCATTTTCGACGAGTATGCATCAATCCCCACACACGAAGACAAAATCGATGGCCGGAAATTCCGCGAATTACGTCGCTTTCACCCGGCCATCACATTATCTCGACAATTCATTCACCTTCCGGATATTAAATGGGAGCCAACGCAGAACGGTTCAGTCACCGGCAACGCGGGGCTAAAGTTCGGATTATCCGTGCCGATTTTGTGCATCACAGCCCTTCGCATTCGCCGAGCATTTCGTTGAATTTCGATGACGCCACGCGCGGCGCCATCGCATCACGGGGGAACGTCATGGACAGGCAGGCAACCGTAGTCGTTGCTTCCGCCGGCAGCCAGCAGCGGCTGCGGCATCCGGGCTGCGCCTTGCAGGCGCTTGCGTTCCGCCAGGCACGGTTGCAGCCGGGATAGTCCGGCCGGCATCGGCGACCCGCATGGGTCGCTCCCCTGCGCCAGGACGTGCGCAGGCCAGCGGAAGGCCCTCCGCGGAGTCGGAACGACCTTCTACATCGCAAGGCAGCTGCTGCCCATCCGGGCCCTGATAGGTAAATGGAGATAACCGTCATGAACGCATCCATCCGCAAGTTCCTGGTCGAGGAAGACGGCGTCACCGCACTGGAATACGGCCTGCTCGCCGCGGTCATCGCCGGCGTACTCGTTGTTACCGGCCGCGCCCAGATCACCGCCTTCTTCACCAATCTGTTCACCCGCCTGACCGCACTGGTCGATTCCGCTGCGGCCTGACCGGTAACAGCGCGCGTCGGTCTGCCCTGACTGCCGTTTTCCCGGCGGCAACGGTGGCGTCTGGCCCGCGGTCCATGTTGATACCGCACAGGGGGATTGTGCCCATGTCGTTTCTTCCCCTACTGGCGCTGCTGCTCGGCGTACAGGTCGCCATCAGCGACCTGTACGCCCGGCGCGTCTCCAACCGCGCCCTGCTGCTCGCTGCGGCCGCCGCGGTGGCCTGGCTGTGCGTGCAGTGGGCGGTCACGCGGACCGGCGCGCCCACTGCCCATGTACTGGGCGCTGTGGCAGGTCTGGTCGCGCTGTTGCCGTTCTACGCCATCGGCTGGATGGGCGCCGGCGACGTCAAATACTTCGCGGTGCTCGGCCTCCTGCTCGGCTGGACCGCGCTGCTGCCGGTCTGGATCATCGCCAGCCTGTGCGCGGGCGGACACGCGCTGTGCATCTATGCCGTTCGCCGTGTGCGCCCGATGATCCCGCTGCGCCTGCAGTTTCTGCGCGATACCACCCTGCAGCACCTAGAGCATCACCCCGCCGCCGACCAGATCCGCCGCGCCCGGCAGGGCCGCGTGGGAATCCCGTTTGCAGCCTATCTGTCGCTGGGCGCCCTGCTCTGGGTTGTCCGGAACACCTATGCGGTGTCGCCGTGACGACCGCGCGCAATCCGCCCGGCAGCCGGCGCCGCCAAGGCGGGATCGCCACGCTCGAGTTCGCGCTGATGCTGATGTTCGGGCTGTTGCCGCTGCTGCTGATCACCTACTCCGGAGTGATGCTGATGGCTGTGCAGCAGACCCTGTCGATGGCATCGGCCGAGGGCGCGCGCGCGTCGCTGCGCTACGCCGCGCCGGACCAGCGCCGACTGGCTGCCTGTGTGGCCGCTCGCCGCTCCATGCAGTGGCTGCTGGCCTACGCCGGTCAGAATCCGGACTGCGCCACCAGCGCCGCGCCGCCGATCATCGTGTCCGCCCCGGCGCCATGCGCCGACCTGCCCAGCGCGCAATGCATCCAGGTACGGGTCAGTTACGACTACCGCGCCAATCCGTTCCTGCCGGGTACCGGCACTGTCTATGGCTGGGTCGTATCCCGGCCCATCACCAGTACCGCCGTGGCCCAGCTGGACCAGGGCAGCAACTGATGTCACTTCCAGGAGACGCCGCATGCTCAAGTTGACCCGCATTGCCGCCGTGTTGCTGATCGCGTTGGCGGCAATCCTGGCGGTGGTCGCCTTCAGCGTCAGCCGGCGTGCAGGCGAGGCGCCGGCCGCACCCGCGCAGACACGTGCCGCCGAGGCGCAGACCTGGCCGGTGGTGGAGGCCGTCAACGCCCTGCCCGCCGGCCTGCCGATCGCGGCCAAGGACCTGCGCGTGGCCGGCCGCGCGCAGCCGGTAGCCGGCGGGTTCACCACCGTGGCCGACGTCGTTGGCGCCGTGCCGACCCGCGACATCGCCGCCGGCACCGCTCTCGATGGCCTGGTCATCGCACAGGGCTACGCGCTGCGCCTCAATCCGGGCGAGCGCGCGCTCGCAGTACCGGTGGACGAACTGGTGGCTGCGGGCAACCGCATCCAGCCCGGCGACTTTGTCGATGTCTTCCTCAATCTCCGCTCGACGCCCGGTGTCCGCGACGACGGCGATGCACAGGCACGCCTGCTGCTCTCGCGCCTGCGCGTGCTCAGCTATGGTGCGGACGATCTCGGCACGCCCGCCCCCGCGTCTGCTACCACCGACACACCCTCGCCTGCCGACAGCCGCGCGCAGGACATCACCCAGCGCCCGTCCAGCAGCCGTGCCAACGACGCCTCGAGCACCGCGGCGGCGCGCAGCGCGGTACTGGCGGTGCCGGTGGCGGATGCCAGCCGCCTGCTGCTGGGCGCGCAGCAGGGCAAACTGTTCCTGGCCCTGCGCAATCCGGCGGACGTCGGCCAGCCGGACCTGGCGCTGTTCGCGCAACCTGCAGGGGTGCTCGCCCCGCGCCGCGAGCTGACCCCCGAGCAGCGGCTCGCACTGCAGTCGCCCGAGAACGACGCCTACGCCGGTATCGACAGCGCCGCGCTGGCCGGCCGTAGCAGCGCCCGCCCGGTGCCGGTGGCATCGACGGGCAGCGCGCCCCGCCGCAGCGCACCGCGCCTGGACCGCGGCGTGGAGATCATCCGCGGCGACGCCGCCTCCCCCAGCGGCTCGCCATGAGCCACCTGCCGAGACAGCCCATGACCCAACGCCCCACCCCTGCGTGCCGTCTGTTCCACGCCCGAATCCCGGGCGGGTGGCTGCTGCTGGCGCTGATGCTGGCACCCTCCGCTCACGCCAACGCCGACCTGGTGCTGCAGACCCGCGAGCAGCGGCCGTGGACACTGCCGACCGACCTGGAACGCGTGGCCATCGCCGATCCCGGCGTGGCCGATATCGTGATGCTGCGCGGCCCGCGTCAGGCGCTGCTGGTCGGCAAGGCCCCGGGAACGACCACGCTGCTGCTGTGGCGACGCGACAACAGCGAGCCGCAGCGCATGCAGATCGACGTGCGCAGCGCCGTGCAGGGCGCGCTGGGTGACGGCGCCGGCACCCGGTTGACCGTACAGGACGACCAGGGCCTGCTGCAGGGGGTGAGCCCGTCGATGCTGGACCACGCACAGAGCCGCAAGGCCGCCGCAATGGCCATCGGCAAGGAAGGACAGCTCGCCGATGTCGCCACCATCGCCAGCGGCGGTGTGGTGCAGGTCGAGGTCAAGGTCGTGGAGTTCAACCGCACCACACTGCGCCAGGTCGGTGTGAGCTTCTACAACAGCAATGGTGGTTTCACCTACGGGCTCACCCGCCCCGGCGGCATTCCGCCCACCACTGACGACGGCGGCTCAGGCAACGGCGGCGAGACCACGGTAACGCTCAATCCGCTGTCGTCGGCATTCAACCTGGTCGCCAGTTCACTCACCCACGGCTGGTTGGCCAACCTGGACCTGCTGCAGAGCAACGGCATGGCGCGCGTGCTGGCCGAACCCACGCTGGTGGCATTGTCCGGGCAGAGCGCCAGCTTCCTGGCCGGCGGCGAACTGCCGATTCTCGAACCGCAGGGGCTGGGCACCACCACGGTCACCTTCAAACCGTTCGGCATCGGCCTGACCGTCACGCCAACCGTGCTCAGCGCCGATCGTATCGCGCTGAAGGTCGCGCCGGAAGCCAGCGACCTCAACTACAGCACCGGCATCGCCTATAACGGCGTGCTGATTCCCTCCATCACCACCCGTCGCGCCGACACCACGGTGGAACTCGGCGACGGGGAGTCGTTCGTCATCGGCGGTCTGGTGAGCAATGCGGTCAGCTCAAACGTGGACAAAGTGCCTCTGCTCGGCGATCTTCCGATCATCGGGTCGTTCTTCCGCAACCTCAATTACAAACGTGAGGAGAAGGAACTGGTCATCATCGTCACGCCGCGGCTGGTCCAGCCACTGGCCAAGGGCACCGAGCTGCCCCTGCCCGGCCAGCGTGAAGCGGCGCCGAACCAGCCGGTCTGGGGCGCGTGGCTTCTGGGGCCGGCGTCGTCGGACCAGCTCCCCGGCTTCTCACGCTGAGCCATGCCAGGACGCCCCCCGCCATGTCCACCGCCACCATGCATCTGGTTCACCCCCGGGAGTCGGCCATGAAGCTGGTGCTGTACGCGCGGGATCGTGACCTGGTGTCGCGGCTGACGCCGCTGCTGCCCGCCGCCGCCGACGTGCAGTGGCAGGACAGTGGCGCGCCTGCCGCCGCGCTTGAACCCCTGCGTGATACCGGTTGTGTGCTGCTGCTGGACTTCCGCCACGAGCAGGCCGCCTTCTCCGCCGCACTGGTGCGCCAGGTGCAGGCACAGGCACCGGAGCTGCCCCTGGTGGCGGTGGGCTCCACGGCAAGCGACCAGCTCGCCGGGGTGGTGGCAGCCCTGCGCGCCGGGCTGCGCGATCTGATCGACCTGGATGCCCCGCCGCACGAGATCGAGGCGGTGCTGCGCCGCGCCAGCGCCACGGATGCATCGGTTCGCGCCCCTGCGGCAGTCGCGCACAAGGCGCGCATGGTCCTGCTGCTGGGCGTCCGCGCCGGCGTCGGTTGCAGCACGTTGGCCGCGCATCTGGGCGTGCTCGCCCAGCAGGCTCACAGTCCGTTGCTGGCACAGGAGGAGGATCCGCCGCCCGTGGCGAACCATCTGCTGCTGCTCGACCTCGCGCAACCGGCCGGCGACCTGGCGCTGTACCTCAACCTGGACAGCAGCTTCCATTACGACGATGCCCTGCGCCATGCCAGCCGCATCGATGCCACGCTTGCCCGCACGGCCATGACGCGTCACCCGGCCGGCCTGGCGCTGCTCGGTCAGGCGGCCGGCACCGACGGCACGCCGATGGCCGATCCGGCCGTACTGATGCAGCGGCTGCGTGGCATCTTCGACACCCTGCTGTGCGACCTCGGCGGCGCCTGCGTGCGCCAGATTCCGGTGTCGCTGCTCAACAGCGCCGACGACATCTGGCTGGTTGCCGATCAGGCGATCGGCACCCTGGTCTCCCTCGATCAGGCCCTGACCCAGCTCGAGCGCGTCGGTGCACGCGACAAGCGTCTGCAACTGGTGATCAACCGCTTCGACGATGCCAGTGGCATCAGCCCGGCACAGATCGCCACCCGCTTCGGCCTGCCACTGCTGGCCACCCTGCCCGACCGCGCCCGCCTGCGCTCGGCGGCCAGCCACGGCCGGCTGCTGCTGCAGGAGGCTCCACGCGATCCGTATCTACGCGCCCTGGCCCCGCTGCTATCCCGACTGGATCCCGCCGCTGCCCCTGCGGCACGCAGTTGGCGGGAACACCTCGCCCTTCGTCTGAGTGGTAGCCAATGGAAGACAAAGTGACCCCGTTCGCGGTACCCGCCGCGCGCCACGATCCGCCCGCCGATCCGGGCGCGGCGGTGCTGCCGTTCGAGCAGTCCGAGGAGTACCAGAAGGTCCTGATCGCGGCGCACGAACACCTGCTCAATGCGATCGAGGACGAACGCATCGACATCGACGCCTGGGCGCCGGACACGGTCGCACGCTACGTGCACATCCAGACCGCCGCGTTCGTGCAGGAGTGGCGCATCCCGATCAACGAGATCGAGAAGGACATCGTTGCCGCCGCGCTGGTCAAGGAGCTGACCGGTTTCGGCCCGCTCGACGACCTGCTGCACAACCCGGAGATCGAGGACATCCTGATCAACGGTTACAAGGACATCCATGTATCCCAGGGCGGCATGCTCAAGCGCGCACCGCAGCGCTTCAGCGATGACAGCCACCTGCTGCGCATTCTGCGCCGCATCCTCGCCCCGCTCGGCCGGCGTCTGGACGAATCCAACCCGATGGTGGATGCGCGCCTGCCCAACGGCGGCCGCCTCAACGCGATCATCTCCCCGCTCGCCGTCGACGGTCCGATGGTATCGATCCGCAAGTTCCGCAAGGATCCGTTCACCCCGGACGAACTGCTGCGCATGGGCACCTTCGACCGCCCCATGCAGGCGCTGCTGCATGCGATGGTACTGGGTCGATGCAACATCCTCGTCTCCGGCGGCACCAGCTCGGGCAAGACCTCGCTGCTCAATGCGCTGGCCAATTACATACCGCCCACCGAGCGGGTGATCACCGTGGAGGACACGGCCGAACTGTCGCTCAACCATCCCCATGTGGTCCGTCTGGAGAGCCGCATCGGTGGTGCCGATGGCAACGGTGCCGTGAGCATCCGCGATCTGGTCCGCAACAGCCTGCGCATGCGGCCGGACCGGATCGTGGTCGGCGAAGTACGCGGCGCCGAAGTGCTGGAAATGCTGCAGGCGATGAATACAGGCCATGACGGCTCGATGGCCACCATCCACGCCAACTCGCCGCGCGATTGCCTGTACCGCATCGAGATGCTGGCCGGCTTTGCCGGCTTCCAGGGCAGCGAGGACAGCCTGCGACGGCAGATCGCCAGCGCCATCGACTTCATCGTGCAGATCTCCCGCCTCGGTAGCGGTCGCCGCGTTCTGGTGTCGATCACGGAAATCACCGGCGTCAGCGACAACCTGATCACCACCCAGGAAATGTTCCGTCACGAAGTGCAGTTCGATGCCGACGGCAAGGAGCACGATCGCTGGATCGGACTCGGGTTCCAGCCGCACTCGCACAAGCTCGAACCGTTCCGCCGGCAGTTGCGCGAGGCCCTGGATGGAGGCTACTGACGATGGTCTTCACCCTGCTCCTGGCCAGTGTGGCACTGGTGCTGGTCGCCGCAGCCCTGGCGCTGTGGAGCGGCGCCAGCGCTCGCGAGCAGCGCCAGGTGTCGCTGCAGCATGCCGAACAGCGGCTGGCACGTGGCGGGCCAGGCAGCGCCCTGCCGGAACCGGGCACCGCGCCCACCGGCGGTGCACGGGCCCGCGGCGAGCGTCCGTGGGATGCGCTGTTACGGCGGGCCGCCCTGCCCACCGGTTGGCGGGTACCGCTGCTGGTGGTGGGAATGAGCCTGCTGGCGACATGGATCGCCACTGCGCGTCTGGGCACGTGGTGGATGGTGCCGATCATGCTGGTGCTGTGCACCCTGGTGGTGTGGTTCTGGCTGAGCCGGCGCATCGCCAACCTGCAGCGCCGCCTGCTGCGCCAGTTGCCGGACTTCCTGGACAATCTGGTCCGCCTGGCCGGGCTGGGCAACAGCCTGCAGATGGCCTTCCAGACGGCCACGGCGCAGGTACCCATGCCGCTGCGCGGTCTGCTCGATACCACGTTGTCGCATACCCGCAGCGGGCTCGACCTGGACCGCGCGCTTGCCCAGGCCTCACAGCCCTACCGGCTCGAGCCGCTCAACGTGCTGGCCGTGGTGCTGGGCGTCAGCGTGCGCATTGGCGGGCGCGCCGACCAGATCCTGCAGCGCATGGCCGATTTCATGCGCGATCTGGACCAGGCACAGCAGGAACTGATGGCCACCACCTCCGAAACCCGCATGTCGGCGTGGGTGCTGGGCCTGCTGCCGCCGATCTGCGCGGTGCTGATGGCCATCGCCAGCCCCGACTTCTTCCAGCCCGTCATCCACGAGCCGCTCGGCCACAAGCTGCTGCTCGGTGCACTGGGACTGGAGGCCGCGGGTGGGTTCCTGCTGTACCGGCTGGCCAAATCGATATGACACGGGGGCATCCATGACCAGCACCGGCTACTGGATTGCGGCCCTGTTGCTGCTGGCGGCGGGGCTGGCCCTGCTCGGCATCCGCTGGTTCATCCTCGGCGGGCACCAGCAGCTTACCGAAGCGGCCCTGCAATCGGCCCTGCGTCCGCGCGACAGCGCCGCCGCCACCGGCGCGCCGGCCGCAGCGCCGAGTGCACGCCAGCATGGCCTCGCATGGCTGACCGCGTTCGGCCAGCGCTTCAGTGGCAGCCGCATCGAGAAGGCACTGCTGGCGCCGGAGGATCGCCTGCTGCTGGACCAGGCCGGCTGGCACACCAGCGCCGGCACTGCGATCTTCCTCGGCCTGCGGCTGGTCCTGGCCGTGGTGTCGCTGGTCGTGGCACTCACCTTCAGCGACAGCACCGGTTTCAACCGCGTGATGCTGATGCTGGCCGCACTGGCCTTCGGCATCCTGCTGCCCAAGTTCGCGCTGCGCGCCTGGGCGACGCGCCTGCGCAGGCGCGTATCGGCCGAACTGCCGCTGCTGATCGACCTGCTGCGCCTGCTGCAGGGCGTGGGCTTCAGCATGGACCAGAGCCTGCAGACCCTCGGCGACAAACTGCGCAACGCGATCCCGGTGCTGGGCCGCGAGATCCACCAGGCCAACATCGCCTACATGCACGGCCGCACCCGCCAGCAGTCGCTGCGCCGGTTGAGCGAGTCGTTCGACGACGAAGACCTGCGCAGCCTGGTCCAGTTGATCATGCAGGTGCATGAACACGGCGGCGCGGTGCAGGAACCGCTGCGGCAGTTCAGCGTGCGTCTGCGCGAACAGCGGCGCAGTTCACTGAAGGAAAAAGTCGGCAAGCTCTCGGTGAAGATGACCGTGGTGATGATGCTGACGTTGTTGCCGGCCTTGATGCTGGTGCTGGCCGGTCCGGCCATCATCGCCCTGGCCACCGCCTTGACCAGGATCGGGTAAAGACCATGCCAAGCCCCATGTTGCCCCGCCTCGGCACTGTCGTACTGCTGGCCACACTGTGCGCGGCCTGCGCCTCCACGCGGCCGGCGTCGTACCGCCAGGACCCGATCGCCCAGGCCTCGCCGGAGGTGCCGCCGCAGGAGGATCGCGTGCTGTACCTGGACCTGATCGCCAAAATGCAGAAGCAGGGCGCGTTCTACGCCTCGCTGGCGCATGTGGATGCCTACCGGCAACGCTACGGCGACAACCCGGCGCTGCGGCGGCTGCATGCTGACGCCCTCCGCGAAACCGGGCAGCGCGATGCCGCGCTCGCCGCCTACACCGGATTGACCACGGGCCCGCAGGCCGCAGCCGCCTGGCACGGCATCGGCCTGATTGCCGCGCGCAGCGACGACGACGCCCGTGCCGAGACCGCGCTGGCCCGTGCGGTGCAGCTGCAACCGCTCAATACCGATTACCTCGGCGACCTCGGATTTGCACGGCTGCGTGCCGGGCACTGGGACCAGGCGCAGGCGCCGTTGGCGATGGCCGCCGAGCTGGCGCCCGGCAACGTCAAGGCCAATGCAAACCTGGCGGTCTGGGCACTGCTGAGCGGCCAGCACGGGACCGCCGAGCGGATCATCCGCGACGCCCGCCTGCCCGATGGCGCACGCGAGGAAATCCAGCGCCTGGCCCAGCAGCTGCGCCAGCGCGCGGCATCACGCACTGCGGCCGCGGCTGCGCCGGCCCGTGTCGCGCCCGCGATCGCGCCAGCGCGCGAGCGCAGCACCCGCCTGGCCGGCGACGCCAACCGCCCGTCTGCCAGCGGTGATGCCCGCCTGGCGCCTTCCATGCTGGAACGCTTCAGCGCCACCGATACCACCACGGGGACCACACCATGAACGAGCACGTCATGACCCGGATCGCATTCGCACCCGCGCTGCGCGCGTTGACCGGCCTTGGGGTGGCGGCAGCGCTGCTGCTGGCAGTGGACGCCCGTGCCCAGCAGGCCCCGTTGACCGGCAGGATGCTCGCCGAGCCGCCCCTGCCGACGCCGACGCCGCCCGTGCGCGCACCCGCGCCTGGGGTGCCGGCTCCGGACAACGACGCGGGTTGGCAACCGCCGCGTGCGCCGGCATCTGCAGCGCCGGCACCAACCCGGATCGGCGACACCACACGCGCGCTGCTGCAGCTCCAAGCCGCCGGCACGAGCGCCGGCACGCGGCTGCCGATCCTCGGCGACCAGGCGGCCGCCAGCTACGCGCGCTACCTCAAAAGCTTCGAGCACGAGATTCCCGAGTACATGAAGACCAACGTGCGCAAGGATGTTTCCGGGTCCAACGACGGAGGCTGATGCCATGAACGTACCTGGCCCTGCCGGGGCGCCCCGCCCGGCCCCCCGTGTGCTGCGCATGCAGCAGCGCGGCGGCATGTCGGTGACGATGATGCTGGTGATGCTGGGCCTGGTGATGATGCTGGGCCTGGTGGAGATCGGCTTCCTGTACTGGGCCAAGCGAGATGCACAGAAGGTGGCCGACCTGGCCGCGCTCGCCGGGGCGCAGCGGCTGGAACTGTGCGCCGCCAACCAGGCCGACAACAGCGCGGCGCGCGGCAACGCGATCACCGCCAATCGCTTCCCCGGCACGGTGCAGGTGCAGTGCGGCAACTGGAATCCGGCCAACCCCGCCGCCGATCACTTCACCACCACGCTCGGCCCGCAGGCGCCGTTGAATGCAGTGCGCGTACAGGCGCAGCGTTCGGTACTGCCGTTCTTCGGCCAGAACACCACCCTGCCCACGCTGCAGGTCCAGGCCGTTGCCATGCGCGCCCAGCCCACCGCCGTGTTCAGCGTCGGCTCGCAGCTGCTGCGGGTCAACGGCAACACCCCGCTCGGCAATGTGCTGCGGCTGGTGGGCGTGGACCTGGACCGCACCACCCTGCTCGGCTACGACGGCCTGGCCCAGGCGCACATCACCCCCGGCGGCCTGCTGCAGGCGCTCGGCATCGAGGTCGCCGCCGACATCGGCATCGCCGAGTTCAACCGGCTGCTGGCCGCCAACCGCATCTCGCTGGGCCAGCTGCTGGATGCCACCGCGACGGTACTGGCACAGAGCGGCGTGGCCAACGTCGACCTGCGCGCACTCAAAGATGCGCTGGCCACGCAGATCAACATCGACCAGGCCAACCTGCAGCTCGGCTCCAACGATGCCGGCAGCGGCCTGTTCGCACGCATCGTGGCCCCCGAAGGCCCGGCCTCCAGTGCACTGCGTGCCGACGTCAATGTGATGGACCTGCTCACCACCGGCATCAGCATCGCCAACGGCGGGCGCGGGGTCGACGTGGACAACCTCAGCGTGCTCGGCCTGGTCAACGCCAAGGCGGCCATCATCGAACCGCCGTCCATCGCCATCGGCGGCGTGGGCACGCGCGCCTACAACGCGCAGGTGCGTTTGAACGTCGATGTGGACAGCAATAATCTGGTGGGACTCGGCCCGATCCTGTCCACCCTCGGCGTTCGCCTGCATCTGCCGATCTACGCCGATGTCACCAACGCAATGGGCACGTTGACCGCACTGCAGTGCGGTGCCCAGCCCCCTACGGCCACCATCAACGTCGAGTCCTCCGTGCTGCGCGCCTGCGTGGGCAGGGTTGACCCGGCCAACCGGTTCTCCACCCGCAACGTGTGCGAAACCACGCTGGAGAACGAACAGATGCTGACCCTGCTTGGCGCCACCCTGGTCAACGACAAGATCCGCCTCAACGGACTCACCCATGCCGAAAGCGTCACCCTCGCCGCCGGCGAAACCGCCTCGACCCGCATCAACGCCGCCCTGCTCGGCGATACAGTCGCCGCACTGGTCAACGAACTGCTGCGCGTGCTGGGCAACGTGCTCAATCCCGCACCGAAAGGTCTCGGCACGGCTGAAACCGCCAACCGTCTGGCCGAGCAGTACCTCAAGGCCGCCAATCCGGATCCGGGAAAAAAGTACGACGTGCACGCCACCATCGACCTGCTGAAGAACGGTGCGCCTGCACGCGGTATCGAGCCGATCGGCACCTGGAACATCCCCAAGGGCGTGCCGTATCCCTGCGGCCTGATCACATGTTTCCGCGACGGCACAGTCTGGGAAGGCTATGAGGCCGCGGTCACCGGCAACGGACAGGGCCTGCTCGGTGGCGTGCTCGGCACGCTGCTCGGGGGCCTGGTGATCAACCGCTGCAACAGCCTGCTCACCGGTCTGCTGGCCTACAACGCCTGTGTCAAAGGCAACCTCGCGTCCTACCTGCAGACCGCCGAGGAAGGCGTGCTCGACAGTTTCCAGGGCAGCGGCAGCGTGGTCGACCCGTCCACCGACACGGTGGCGTGCAGCGGGCTGCTGTGCCTGGGCCTGAAACCGGTGCTGGACCTGCTCAAGCCGATCCTCAACGGCGTCGGTACCCTGCTCACCCAGACCCTGGCGCAGGTGCTCGGGCTGGAACTGGGACGGACCGACGTGCACCTGCAGTCGATCAACTGCAGCCCCGCGCAGCTGGTCTACTGAGCCGCTCCCGCCCGCGCGCAGGGGGCGTGCGGACCCCGCCCCGCTGCATGCTAGACTGCCGCGGGGACTTCACATCACCGTTGAATCCATTCGTGGATGGCCTGAATATGCGAGAGAGAAAAGGGGTTGATTCCGCCACCAGGCGTACGCTCGCCGGTGGGATGCTGTTGCTGCTGATCACGGCTGCACCGCAGGTGCTGGCCGCGCGGGCGCCGCGCGCCGAAGCGCCTGTCGAACCCGCGCAGCGCCCGGTACCCACGGTGCGCAACAGCGTGGACGAACTGCGGCAACTGGTGGACTCGCGCCAGCTGACCGAGCTGCGCACCACTTACAACGGCAGCTACGGCGCGAGCCTGCTGTTCAACACCAGCACGCTGAACTATTACGTGGCGCTGTTCCACGAAAAAGAGTTCTGGCGGGTGATCAAGACCGATTCGGTGGACAACGCAGAGAAGGTCTACCGCACGTTCGTGCAGCAGACCGAAGAGCTGGCCCAGGTGTATATCGACACCACGCGTCTGCAGGCCGGCAAGCGCTACACCGAGAATCTGGTGGCTTACAACGCCCAGCGCCTGCAGAGCCTGCAGCAGGAAGCCGAGCTGCAACGCCAGCAGTCGCTGCAGGTCAGCGCATCGCTGCAGGAAGCCAAGCAGCAGGCGGTCAGCCTGAGCACCGATCTGCGCAGCACGCACAGCGAGCTGGACGCGCTGAACCAGCGCATCCAGCTGCTGCAGGCCCAGCAGGGCAATCCCGAGCTGTCGCTGCCCACGCCGGAGGCAGCACCGGTTCCGGCACCTGCCCCGTCAGGCCAGTCGGGCACCCCGTAACACCTGCGGGCCGCGCGCTCCCTGCCTGCCAGGGAGCGTTGCTCGAACAGTGCGCACCGTGCGCTATGCTGATCTCCGATCACTGTTCGATCGTACGCAAGGAATGCCGATGCCTTTCCCGCCGCTGCGACCCGTAGTGGGCCTGGTGCTGTCCCTGCTCGTCACCGTCACCGCCGTGGCTGCGCCGCCACTGACGGCCGCGCAGTCCGATCCGGTCGCGCTCGGCTGGATGCAGGGTGCACCACCACCGGAAGACAAACGCATCCGCTACACGGACGAGGACTACTTCGCCTTCCCCAAGCTGCGCTGGACGGTCTGCCATTTCCGCCAGTTGATGCCCACCGTGGGCGTCAGCCGCGGCGAAGGCGCCGCACGCCCGATGACGCGCCGCCTCGACAGCGCGCTGGACGCCGTGACATTCACCCCGCTGGGGGCCACCGCGCCGATGCGCTGGGCAGACGCGCTGGATGCCACCTACACCGACGGCATCGTGGTGCTGCACGACGGCGTCGTCGTCTATGAGCGCTACAGCGGCTGCCTGGATGCCGAGGGGCAGCACGGCGCCATGTCCGTCACCAAATCGATGACCGGCCTGCTCGGTGAGATCCTGGTCGCCGACGGAACCCTGGACGAGAACGCCCGCGTGGATGCCATCGTGCCCGAGCTGCACGGCAGTGGCTTCGGCGATGCCACGGTCAAGCAGATCCTGGAGATGACCACTGGCCTGCGCTACAGCGAGGACTATGCCGATCCCGACGCCGACGTGTGGCAGTACGCGGCGGCCGGCAGCACCCTGCCGCACCCGCCGGGCTACCGCGGCCCCACCAGCTACTACGATTATCTGCGAACCGTACGCCCGCAAGGCGCGCATGGCGAGACCTTCGGCTATCGCACGGTCAATACCGACGTGCTGGGCTGGATCATCGCCCGTCGTTCGGGCCAGTCGGTGGCCCAACTGCTCGAGTCCCGCGTGTGGCGTCCGTTGGGTGCCAGCCAGGACGCCTATTTCACCGTGGACTCCAGCGGCACGCCGTACGCCGGGGGCGGTTTCAACGCCGGTCTGCTCGACCTCGCCCGGGTCGGGCAACTGCTGCTTGACGACGGACGCATCGACGGGCGCCAGGTGATTCCGGCGGCGGCCATTGCGCGCATCCGCGCCGGTGGCGACAAAGCGGCCTTCGCCCGCGCCGGGTATGCCCAGCTGCCCGGCTGGAGCTACCGCGGCATGTGGTGGATCACCCACAACCCGCACGGCGCTTACATGGCACGCGGCGTGCACGGCCAGGCGCTGTACGTGGACCCCACCGCGCGCGTGGTGATCGCCCGGTTCGCCTCGCATCCCACCGCCAGCAACAGCGCCAACGATCCCATCACCCTGCCCGCGTTCGACGCCATCGCACGCGCTCTGATGGTCACGCCCTGACAGGACACTCGGTCGCCCCTCCCCACCTCGCATCACGTGCGACGGATGCGGAGTGTCGGCGTCTGCCCGATGTGGGTGCCGGCCGCACTGCGCGACGGAACCGCAGCCTGCATTTCCGACGCGCCGGTGGCCTGGCGGCCGGGTGAATGCCATCGTTCACGCCATAGGACGGTCAGGCCATAATCTGACTACTACCGCCCCTATCGTTCCACCAATATTGTGATCTCCAACAGAAATCGCCCGGCACGCCCGGGATGGAGATCCCCATGAAGAAGGTTCTTGGCGTCTACAGCGCCCCCCGCCCGCACTGGGTCGGCGATGGCTTCCCGGCCCGCTCGCTGTTTTCCTACACCACGCACGGCCAGCACCTGAGCCCCTTCCTGTTGCTGGATTACGCCGGCCCGTACCGGTTCGAGCCCACCGACCAGCGCCGCGGCGTAGGGCAGCATCCGCACCGCGGTTTCGAAACGGTCACCATCGTCTACGAGGGCGAGTTGGAGCACCACGATTCCACCGGGGCCGGTGGCCATATCGGCGCCGGCGATGTGCAGTGGATGACCGCAGGCGCAGGCATCCTGCACGAGGAGTACCACGCCTCGTCGTTCGCACGCAGCGGCGGCACGCTGGACATGGTGCAGCTGTGGGTGAATCTGCCGGCGGCCGACAAGATGGCGACGCCGGGCTACCAGACTCTGCTCGACCGCGACATTCCACGGATTGCCCTGCCCGACGGGGCCGGCACCGTGCGGGTGATCGCCGGCAGCTTCGAGGGCCACGCCGGCCCCGCCCGGACCTTCACGCCGATGGATGTCTGGGACCTGCGCCTCAAGCAGGGTCATCAGACGTTGCTGGAGGTCGCTGCCGGTCGCACCCTGGCGCTGGTGGTCCTCAAGGGCAGCGTGACCGTCAACGACCAGCAGGTCGCACATGAGGCCCAGCTGGTCATCCTCGATCGCGACGGTCGAGGTGTCTCGATCGTGGCCGATACGGACGCCACCGTGCTGCTGCTCAGTGGCGAACCGATCAACGAGCCGATCGTCGGGCACGGGCCGTTCGTGATGAACACCGACGCCGAGATCGCCCAGGCGATGCGCGACTTCAACAGCGGGCGCTTCGGCCGCATGGCCGCCACCCCGCACTGACCCCTGCGGCCGTGCGCTCTACACGGCCGCGCCCCTCAGCGCAGGCCTGCCGCCCGCGTTGCCAACGCGTCATCCCCCAGGAGCCCCATCATGGCCAGTGAACCGATCCGCGATCCCGCCAGCGACACGCTGCTCACGCCGCAGAATGCCGCCTTCGTCATCATCGACTACCAACCGGTCCAGGTGAACTCCATCGCCTCGATGGACCGCCAGTTGCTGGTCAACAACATTGTCGGCACCGCAACGGCCGCCGTGGCCTACGGACTGCCGATCGTGCACTCCACGGTCAATGTCCAGACCGGGCTGAACAAGCCGCCGATCCCGCAACTGCGCAAGGTACTCGAGGGTTACCCCACCTACGACCGTACCACCATCAATTCGTGGGAAGACGTGGCGTTCCGCCAGGCGGTCCAAGCCACCGGCCGGCGCAAGCTGATCATGACCGCACTGTGGACCGAAGCCTGCCTGACCTTCCCTGCGCTGGATGCGCTGCGCGAAGGCTACGAGGTCTACGTGGTCGTCGATGCCGTCGGCGGCACCTCGCTGGCCGCGCATGATGCCGCGTTGCGCCGCATCGAGCAGGCCGGTGGTGTGCTGATCAGTGTGACGCAGCTGTTCTGCGAGCTTCAGCGCGACTGGAACCGCAGCGACACGGTACCGGCCTTCATCGATCTGTTCATCCGGACCGGCGGCACGGCCGGCATCCAGTTCGCTTACGACCGCACCCCGTAAGCCGGTTCCCCAACAGGTGAATGTGCAGGCGCGGACTTGGCAGGACTCCGCGCCTGCGGCACGATTGAGCATCGACGAACACAGGGAACAGATTCGACGATGCCCGGGGTGCCCGTACTGCGCCTGCCCCTGCAGGCGACTCTGCTGTCGCTTGCGTTCCTGCTGGCGGGTTCACTGTGGCAGTGGTACCCGCCGTGGATGCCGCTGTCGGCCGATACGGCCCCCCTGCCGGCACCGCTCTGGACAGGCCGCACCCTGGCGTTTGTCGAGCGCGCTGCCGAACCGCTGCTGCTGACCTGGCTGATCGGCGTGGTGCTGACCCACGCCCTCGGCCTCCACGACCTGCATCACCGCTGGCGTGCCGGCCTGGTGTTCGTCGGCCTGCTGATTGCAGGGCATGCCGCCGGCCTGGCCCTCTCCGGGCTGCTGCAGCCGCTGGGTCCGCTCGCCCCGGTGCTGGTACACGGGGCCGAACTGCTTGGCTGGGCCGGCCTGCTGACCATTGCCATGTTTGCCGCGGTACAGGCCGGCCACCCGGCCCGCACCACCCGGCCAGCGGATGTCCGCACCGGCGTGGTGGCCGTGTTCGGGCCCTCCTGCCTGCTGGCGATGTGGAGCGGCTGGACATTCCTGCTGGCAAGCCTGATGGATCTTCCGCTGATTTCGTATGTGCCCGCGCAGGTGCCGCTGCCGATCCGTATCGCGATGCCGATGCTGCTGGTGGCTATCGCCGTGGTCGGCACGCGCGGCGTGTGGGACGGGCTGGCCGGCCTGGTGTCCCCGGTGCCGCCCGCGCGCAGCGCGGCCGCGGCCCTGCTGGCGTGCACGGCCGCGCTCGCCCTGCTCACGCCGCTGGCCGGACTCGTCGCTCTGGTCGCCGCCACCGCCGAACGGCCGTGGCTGAATCTGGTGACCGCCGCTGCCGTCATCGCGCTGTCGCTGCTGGTGCAGTACCTGCTCGCACGTTGGCTGGCGCGCCCGCTGCTGCTCGCGCGCAGGACGCCGCGCCCCCAGCCGCGCGCCCGCGCGCGCGCCTGATCGTTCTCGCAGCTGCAACCCCGCACCCCGCCTCACCGGCACGCCTCGAACACCGCATCGTCCAGGCGCCGGGACAGCGCCAGGTCGCGCGTCAGCCCCGCCGCGCGATACGCCGCTTCGCGCCGCTGCCGGGCCGCAGCGCAGGCCTGCGGATCGCGATGCACGGAGATCAGATGGCCGCGCACCCCCGGCGCTGCCGTGGCGCGACCACGGCGGGCGGCAGGCATCGCTTGCCGGCCACGTCGCGCGGCAGCGTCACGTTTCAGCTCCCGTCGCAGCGCTTCCACATAGGCGGCGTAGTAACGCACCGGGCGGTGCTGTACCGCACTCCAGGTCTGCTCGGTGCGGCCCTCCGGGCACGCCGCCGACTGATACCGCGCCTGCCCGGCGGACACGCATTTGTACACCGTCTGGGCATGCGCGGGCATGCAGGCCAGCCACACAAGTACGCTCCAGATCATCCTGTTCATTCGCCACACGCTCCCCTGTTTCATCGTGCCGGCAGCATCGCCGAGGGGGGCTGGATAAGGTGCCGACGTGCGTCGCAACCGTACAACGCCGCGCTGTTCCCCTACGTCACAGCGCGCACAAAAAGGCCCGGCAGTGCCGGGCCTCCAGGGATGACGCGATGTGCTGCATTACAGGAAGCGGTAGTCGAACTCCAGCCACAACTGGCGGCCGTACGGGTCGTAGTTGCCCACCGGATAGAACGGCCAGCCACCGCCATTGCGGTCCGCCGGCGGGCGGCTGTCGCGCAGGTTGTTGACGATCAAGCCCAGCGTGGCGTTGTCGTTGAGCCGGCGGTACAGACTGGCGTTGTAGGTCATGTACGGCGCGATGCGGCCACTGCCGTCGGTCTTCGGCAACGAGCCGTAGCGCATCCCGTACAGCGTCGCGGTCCAGTCGTTGATCGCCCAGGTCACGCTGCCGTTGATGCGGCTGCGCCACTGGTAGGAATCCAGCGAATTGCGCTGGTCCTGGATGGCATCCCCGTCGAACTGCCGGTAGTCGTGGTCGATCACCAGTGAGTACGCGAGGCGGCTGGAGAAGCGCCCGTAGCGCCCGGCGTCCCAGCGCAGGTTGGCCTTCAGGTCCACGCCGCGCACCGATTCGGCGGCCGCATTGATCGGATTGATCAGCACGCGCACCACCTGGTTGGGCTGCACGGCGGCGTCGGCCGGGTTGCGGATCACCCGGCGCAACGCGTCCTGGCATTGCGCCGAGGCGATGTCGCGGGCGTCGCCGCCGACGGTCTGGCCCAGCCGGCAGTCGGCCTCGTCCTTGAGGATGCGGGTCGAATCCAGGTTGGTGACTTCGTCCTCGATGCGGATGTCGTAATAGTCGACGGTGACATCCAGGTTGGCCGACGGCGACCACACCGCGCCCAGCCCGTAGGAGCGTGCCGTTTCCGGCTGCAGCTGCGGGTTGGCACCACTGGTGTAGTCGATCGCCAGCCCGCTGTAGTCGCAGTCGTCGTAGGCCTGTCCCGCAGTACGGCACCGCCAGTAGTCGGTCATGCCCGGGTTGTAGCCGCGCGTCTCGGTGGCGAACACGTAGTTCATGTCGGGCGCACGGAAGCTGCTGGCCGCACTGGCGCGCAGCAGCAGCGTATCGACCGGGCGGAATTCCAGACCGGCGCTCCATGTGGCCTTGCCGATGTGGTCGCCGGCGGCGCGGTACTGGTCGTACCGGCCGGCCACAGTGGCGGTCAGACGCTCCAGGAGCGGCAGCTGCAGCTCCACGCCGGCCGCGTAACGGTCGCGCTCACCGCCAGCGGGAACACCGGCGCTGGTGTTCCAGAATTCACCGGTCGCCAGGCGCGGATCGGGACGGTTGCGGTAGCCTTGGCTGCCTGCTTCGACCACCGCCGCCAGCGCGGCCCGGCCACCGGGCAGGGCGAACAGTTCGCCGTTGACACTGACGCTGGCGGTCTGCAGCCAGGCCGCATTGCGGCTTTCCTGGGTATCCGACAGCCCGTCGTACTCCGTGGGCGACAGCGGGCGGTACAGGCGCGTCGGGTCCGGTGCGTACACGTCCACGCCGTTGCGCGTGCCAAGCTTCGGCCCGAGCAGATAGTCGTTGATGCCGGCCAGCAGTACCGGGCGGCGCGTGCGGTTCTCGTAGCGCGAGCGGCTGTAGGCCGCTTCATAGTCCCAGTCCGAGCTGCCAAGGCTGCCGCGCGCGCCCACGTTGAATGACCACGACTGTTCCAGGAAGCGGTTGGCATTGCTCTGCACGCCACCGATTTCTTCCGGCGCGAAGCGTCGGTACCAGGTTTCCAATTGGCCGCTGTTCTGGTTGTAGAAGTAATTGCGCGAGGACGTCCAGGTCGGCGCACGGGTATTGTTGTAAATGCGTGCGGTACCGATGGCGGCGTCCGCGAACAGTTCCTGGCGGTCGTTCAGGCGCCAGGTCAGCGCGCTGTAGGCGTCGATGTTGCGTTTCTCGGTCTGCACGGTCCAGAACGTGGCGGCCGCGTCGTTGCTGCCGCAGTAGGCGCCCTGCCGTGGATTCTGCGCGCGGAACACGCTGCCACCGTAGAGGCCGCTGGTCGCATCGCAGCCATCCAGGCCCGGATCGATGTAGTTGCCGCTGCCCGCATTGCGGCGATACGCCACCGCGGTCGGCAGCGGCGCAACGCCGCGCGGATCGTCGGTCAACGAATCCATGAAGTCGCGTTGCGACCCGTAGATCGCCTTGCGGTTGCCAAGTTCCAGACCGAAGATCGCGTCCCACTGGTCGCCCGAGCCACCACCGACCGCCTGCACGCGCTGGTTGTCGCCGCCGCCCTGCTCGGTGGTGCCGGCGCGCACGTTGATGCCCACGCCATCGTAGTGGCGTTTGAGGATGATGTTGACCACGCCGGCGATCGCATCCGAGCCGTACACCGCCGAGGCACCGCCGGCGAGGATTTCGATCCGGTCGATCAGGGCGCTGGGAATGTTGGCCAGGTTGACCACGTTCACCGAGCCCTCGTAGGCCAGCGGGTAGTCCGACTGCCGCCGCCCGTTGACCAGGACCAGCGTGCGGTTCGGGCCAAGTCCGCGCAGGTTGATGGTGTTGGCCGCCGGGGTGAAGGTGTTGCCGAAGTCCTCACCCTGCACGTTGCCGGTGTTCTCGGTCAGCGCGCTCAGGGCCTCGAACGCGCTGCGGTAACCCTGCGCCTCGATCTGCTCCTGGGTGATCACCGTCACCGGCGACGGCCCCTCCACACTGGCACGGGGGATGCGCGATCCGGTGACTTTGACGGCGTCGAGCTGGGTAGGTGCCGTGTCCTGGGCAGCGGCGGCCAGCGGCGCCAGTCCGAGCAGGGGCAACAACGACAGGGCCAGGGGATGCGGACGCAACGAACGGTGGAGCAGAGACATGCAGGTTCCAGGGTGGGGAAACGGAGCGCCGGCGCGCGCGATGCAAGGGATGCGGGCCAGGAGGGGCGCCAGTCTGCTGAATGGGGGCCTGCGGGTGAAATGACCGACCGGGATATGCATATCGGGTTTCCGACTAAGCGCAACGCGCGGTCATCACCAGCGGCTACACTGCGCGCCATTGCCTGCTGGAGCCTGCCATGAGCGCCCCCGATACCCCGCTGGTCTTCTACGTCAAGCTCCAGGTCAAGCCCGAACGGGTGCAGGACTGGCTCGACGCGCTGCACACGCTGGTGGACCGCATGGCGGACGAGCCGGCGTTCGTGTCCTGCGACCTGCACCGCGATGCCCAGGACCCCACCCTGTTCACCCTGTACGAACGCTGGAACGAGGCCTCCGTGGAGGACTTCCTGGCGCACCAGTCGACCGACTACCGCGCCGCCTACGACGCGCTGCTCCCCGAGCTGCTGCAACGCCCTCGCGAGCCGCAGGTGCTGGAACTGCTGCAGAGCTGGCGCTGAGCCCATGCGCTTCATCGAGACCTTCTCGCTCTACCCGTTCCTGGACACGGTGGTCAGCCTGGTGGCGGCGTTCGTGCTGGGCACCCTGATCGGCGCCGAACGCCAGTACCGCCAGCGCACCGCCGGGCTGCGCACCAATGTGCTGGTGGCCGTCGGCGCGGCCGCCTTCGTCGACCTGGGCATGCGCATTGCCGGCTCCACCGAAGCAGTCCGGGTGATCTCCTACGTCGTGTCCGGCGTCGGCTTCCTCGGCGCGGGCGTGATCATGAAGGAAGGCATGAACGTGCGCGGGCTCAACACTGCGGCCACGTTGTGGTGTTCGGCGGCGGTAGGCTGCTGCACCGGCGCCGACATGCTCGCCGAGGGCGTGCTGCTGACCGCACTGGTCATTGCCGGCAATACCCTGCTGCGCCCGCTCGTGAACGCGATCAACCGCATCCCGATCAACGAGGCCGCTTCGGAGGCCACGTATGAGGTGCGGCTGAGCGCCGATCCGATCGCCACGCCGGTTGTCCGCGAGCGCCTGGTGGAGCTGCTGGAAGCGGCGCAGTACCCGGTGGGCGATGTGCAGGTGGTCGAACACGGCGATGCACCCGTGGAGATCGTCGCGATCCTGGTCAGTACTGCCGTGGCGGCCCATGAGCTCGATGCCGTCGTCGCCCGACTGCAGCACGAACCGGGGGTGCTGCATGCCACCTGGGAAGTCAGCACCCGCGACTGACCCCGCCCCCGAAACGCGGACGGCGGCCCGCAGGCCGCCGTCCGGTGTACTGCGCGACGCCGATCAGGCAGCGGCGGGCAGCGGCACTGCGCTCTGGCGCTGCACCAGTGCATTGAAGCGCGCCAGCGAGCTCAGGTGGTGGTGCACCAGCGCCAGCCAGCCGTTGCGGTGCCAGGCCACAACCAGCGCGTCCGGCAGCTTGGAGAACTTCTCCACATCCACCACGCGGAAGCCGTTGATCGACATCTGCGCACCGTTGGACAGGGTCACGTCGATGCTGCGGTCCACCAGCAGGCCCTGCTCGATCAACGCCGCGCTGAACTGACGGGTCAGCTCGTGCTCACGGGTGAAGTCGCCGCAGAAGCGCATTGCCGCGTTGACCAGTTCGGTCGGCTCGCCATTCTCGAACAGCGGCTGGCCCTCGTCGGAATCGCCCTGGTTGACCTGCTCGGCTTCGGCATCCAGACCCAGCACGTAGTTCTGCGGGTCGTCGGTCTGGATGAAAACGAACGGGTAGCGGCGCACGTAGGCCGGCACGTAATGATCGGCGGCCCAGTAGCCATCGGTCACGAACAGGTTGTCCTTGGCCAGGCCAACGGCTGCCAGGGGCACGGCTTCCTTGCCGGTGAACAGGATCGGGTAGAACTGGGCGATCGAGCCGAACTCGCCCACCACCACCGGCAGCGAGTTGGTGCCGGCGGCGAAGCTGGCCGATTCGGTGCGCAGGCGCCAGTTGGCATGCGCTTCAGCGCTCAGAGGCACGGTCTGGCGGTAGAACAGCGGACCGGTCGGCGCGGCCGCAGCGGCCGGGGTATTCGTTTCAGCAGTCATGGAATGAGTCATTGACGACGCGCCAGTCGGCCCGGGCGCGAAAGCGGGCACCGCATTGATCGGCCACTATAGCGTGGCTTTGCGATGATTTCCGCCTACAGTTCGGTGAATTCGCTGCAGTCCGGCAGGGCCGGTTCGGCCACGTAGCGGCCCGAATCGAAGCGCAGGGTCCGCTCGAAACTGCAGTCCGGATCGCGCGCGGTGCGCAGGTCGCGGTCACTCAGCGCGCCCCTGGCCAGCGAATCGCGGCTGCGCGAGGCGAATGCCGGGAAACGGGTGGCGGTGCTGGCATAGCGCAGCAGTGGCATGCCACGGCCCTGCGGCAGCAGCGACAGGGTGGCGCTGAAGCGGTATTCGTCGTGGCAGGCGCCCTTGCGCAGGGCGGCATCCTGCTCGCCGTAGCAGGCACGGATGCTGGCCTGCCCCGCCACCGGAAGCGACAGCACGCTGCTGGTCTCCGCCCCTTCGTCAGTGTGATAGATCGTCTCCAGCAGCAGCGTGCTGCTGGAGGCACCGCCTCCCGAATAGCCGGTCGTCCGCTCCACGATGACGCCCACCACCACGTTCTCGAACGCGGCCTGCGCCGGATCGGTGGGTGCGCTGGGTGCGCCCAGGCCGGGCGCAAGGCGAAGGAGGTAGGGCCAGACCTGGAACCGGCCGTCGCGTTCGGGGCCGGTGTAGCCCACATGGCGGTCGCGCGGCTCGGGCTCGCCCGGCACGAACTCCTGCACCTGCAGAGAGGGTCTGGGATTGTTGCGGCTGGCGATCAGGCGTACGCACCAGGCGCGGTCGGCGGTGCAGTACAGCGGCGATACCGCCTGCGCCATGTCCGGATCACCCCCTTCCAGCGTCGGCGGTGGCGCGGTGCCGGGCTGCTCGATCAACGACTCGAGCCGGTTGCCGGCGGCATCATGGGTATCGGCCGCAAGGGCCACCCACGGCACGGCCAACAGGAAAACGGCGCAGAGGGCGCGCGGCGCCGGCAGCAGGTATGCGGAGGTATCGGTCATGGCGGGGTCCTTGCTCTGGTCAGTCCGTGCACGCGGCGGCGCCGGCAGCAATGATAGACAGTGGGGTGCCAGGATGCCCGCGCGCAGGCAATCGACGTGGATGTGCGGCTGAGCGGCGAATCGAGCGCCAGGCTGCCGACCTCGCGCGACGCGTGGACCGTCCCGCCTGTGGCGCGGCAGCGGTCGCGGTATGCTCAGCCCCCCCCACCTGCCCGGAACCGAGCGCATGCTGCATCACCTGTCCCTTGGCGTGCGCGATCTGCCGCGTGCCGGCCGCTTCTACGACGCTACGCTCGGCGCGCTCGGCTATCGCCGCGTGTTCGACGGCCCGGAATCGATCGGTTACGGCCTGGTCGACGATCAGGACCTGCTGCTGCTCAACCTGACGCCCGACGCGGGGCCGCCCGGCGATGGCTTCCATCTCGCGTTCGCGGCGCCATCGGAGCCGGCGGTGCAGGCCTTCCATGCCGCCGGGATGGCGGCCGGCGGCACCGACAACGGTGGCCCCGGGCTGCGACCGGACTACGGCGACACCTACTATGCGGCCTTCCTGGTCGATCCGGACGGCCACCGCGTCGAGGCGGTGCATCGCGGCCACAGCGACTGACCTCGCCCCCCGGCGCGGCCTGCAGCGGTCACGCCGGCTCGGTCTGCTCCTGCGGCGCGGTTGCGCCTTCCACCACTTCGCCGGGCTTGTACTTGGTGTCGCCGAAATACAGCACCCGCCACTGCGCCAGGTTGCCGATGAACCAGTGCGAGATCGAATCGTGGCCGTAGCCGTCGAAGAACGTCTCCACCGCCTCCGGCAGCAGGGTCTTGTTGTCCCAGGCGTCCAGCATGGTGCGTTCGGCCAGGGTCAACGTCTTGCCGCGCTCGCGCTTGCGTCGTAACGCCACCATCTTGCCGACCAGCGTATCGGTCTCGCTGGCCAGGCCCTTGCGCTGCTTTTTGACCTCGCCCAGCGCGTCGCTGCGCGCGCTGAGCGCATCGGACGCCCGGTTCCATTCGGCGATCTCCTCGCTGGTCATGCTGGAGGCGGCGTAGTCGTTCCCGTACGGATCGCGCAGCCGCATCTTCTCCCGCCGCAATGTCTTGACCTCCTCCTCAAGCTGCTGCTGCCGCTGTGCCAGGCGCTGCATCGACGGCAGCTTGTCGCCACGCGCCACGCGCACCTTCAACCAGCGGTGCAGCAGCTCCATGTGCGCGGCCTGCACGTCCTCCATGCGCCCGCGCTTGATCCGCACCGCCTGCAGGTAGGCGTTGTAGACCGCCTGCAGTTCCGGATCTGTCTTGTCGAACTCGGCCCGCACCGGCGACGGCAGGCGGGTCAGCGGATTGAGCAGCACCCCGCCAGCCAGCGCGATGTCGTACATCTCGTTGAGCGCAAAGCGGGCAATGCTGTTCTGCCGGCCCTGGTGCTGCGGATCGTAGCCACCGCCCACATCCGAGTGCACGCCCGGGTACCAGATCTCCTGGGTGTTGTCGGGATAGCGCGCATCGTCGCGGGTGGAATCCAGCGGAAACTGGCCTCGCAGCTCATGGGCGGCGGTCATGTGCACCGACTGCACGACCATCGGCGGAATGCGCATGCCCTCGCCCCAACCGTTGTGGCCGTTGCCCGCATTGACCGCCGCATGGACCAGCGACGGCCATACCGACACCACGGTGTCGTACAGGCCGACGAAGCCGATCCGGATCGGTGTCCTGTCGCGATACAGCCAGGTGCCGTCCGGCTGCCGCTTGCACAGCGCAACCAGATCGCGGACGAAACCGCGCGCCTGCGCCGCCCCGCGGGAGAAGCCGAACACCGCCACGTTGAGGATCACGATACGCATCGACGCCGGCTGCTGCTGGATCTTCATGTCCAGCTCTTCCAGCGCGTAATCGATGCGCTCGCGCCCGCCCTTGCCGATCGCCAGGCCAAGCATGCCGCCGGTATCGCCCACTTCCGGGCAGGGGGTGCCCACGCCGGCAATGTAGGTCGACACCACATTGGGGCGACCATCGATCCGCGCGCTGTACAGTCGCGCGATGTTCGACAACGCCCGTTCGGATTCGCCCTTGGCCAGTTCGGCATCGCGGTTGTTGCCCGTACCGTCGAAGAAAACGGTGAAATGCAGCGCCTGGCTGCAGCCGGTGGTCGCTTCCTCCTTGTCGGGCAGAGAGCAGCTTTGCGCCGCCTGGCGCTGCTGTCGCTCGGCGTCGGTCATCGGGCGGGTGCCACGCGCCAGCCGCGCGGTGCGTGCGGTGGGGTCGGCGTCGGCCACCGGCTCGGGTGAGCCGGGCTCCAGGTCGACCTGGCCGGGAATGGCGGTTGGGTCTTGGGCCGTCATGGGCGCGCTGCTCCGTCGTTGGCGATGTGGCCCTTGGGCAGCACCTCGCGGCGGGAATCCCAGTAATCCTTCGAGCGGTCGATCAGTTCGGCCTCCACATGGCCGTCCTGGTAGAAATGCAGCAGCAGCGTGCGCGGGTCCGGCGGATACGGCTGCCGCACCGTCACCACCGCCGAACGTGGCTCGCGCGGGCCGGCGGTCTGGTAGGTGTTGGTGGTGAGATCGTAGCGGTCCGACAGCTCCCACTCGACCCGGATCGACAACGGTTTGTCGTGCTTCGGCGCCAGCGGTCCCATCACCGACCCGCCGTTGGTATAGGCCGAGACGCCGCCCATCCACTTGCCGTCCACGCGCACGTCATGCAGGTAGCGGTCACTGTAGTTGAAGGCAAACAAGGTCAGGTACGGCGAGCGCGGCGTCGGTTTGGCCATCGCGCGGGCGCAGCCTGCACTGGCAGCGGCCACGACGATCACGGCCACGACGATCCACAGCAGCGGTTTGTTGCTCAGCATGATGGCTCCACGACGCAGTGGGCGGCGCGATGCGCGCACCCGGTTGACGATTGAATGATGCCCGGTGCGTTCACCAGCTCTCCTCCATCGGCCACACCTCATCGCCGATCTCCTTTGCATTGCGCCGCCCGTCCGCGAAGTCGCGCAACCGCACCTGCCAATCCGGATCCTCACCCAGGTCGTCGCCGACCAGCAGCGCCCACGTGCAGACCATCACCACCCGGCGGCTGTCCTCGATGCCGAACGCCGCCGCCACGGCCACCGCGTTGCGCATGAACGCATACCAGTTCGCCGACGGCAGGCGGTCTAGCAGCTCCGGGTCGGTGAGCTGGAAGTGCTCGATCAGCGTGTAGGGATACGACGCGTCGATCAACGCATGCCGCTGCGGCGCGTCAAGCGTCCACGGCACGGTATGCGGATCCTGCATCGGGCAGTGCAGGGCCAGCGTGTCCCACTGGTGGTCGTGCGTCACGTAATGCCAGCGCTCGCCCACCGCCAGGAAGTCATGCCGCTGGGCATCGTTCAGCGCCTGCACCCACCACGGCAGCACGCGGCCGTCGTAGAAGCGCGCGATGAATTCCTTGCCATTCGGATACCGCGCATCCAGGCGGCGCGCCAGCCGCTGGGTCAGTTCGCCGCTCTCCAGCGGCGACTCCAGCAGCGTCAAGGCGCCAAGCGACCGCACACCGTCCTGCAATCGCAGCAGCGCGTCCTGCAGATCCAGCGCCTCCGGCAGCGGCACCAGAAAAACCGAGGTGTCGGCACTGCCGTCGGCCAACAGACCGTCGAACAGCCGCGATGCCGCATAGGGCAGCCGCTTCAGGACTGTCTGGGGCCGCTCGCACTGGGCGCCATCCAGGAGCAGATAGCGCCGGAACGCGGCGTCCAGCGACACTACGGCGGTACTGGGAAACAGAATCGGCAGCATCGCTCAGCCCTTCGGGGTCAGGGGAGCGGCGCGCTGCGCGGCCAGCAGCAGGCATTCCTTGCATACCGACTGCGGGAACACCGGCAACGGGTAGTTGCCGCTGCCGCCGGGCAGGAACGACTTCTTCGCGGCGTGCACCGTGATGGTGCCCGGCGCGGTGAAGGTGATGTTGCCGCCCTCGATGGTCACGCTGGCACCGCCGGCCGTGGCCACATGCACGGTGCGCCCCGCCGCCAGTTCCACCGCGGCCTGCGCGCTTGCCGCGCGCAGCGCGGCCTTGGACTGCACGCGGATGCTGTCGTTCTGCGCCTGCACGTCCAGTTCGCCCAGGCCCGCCACCACACTCAGCGTGCGCGTCTGCGCGCCCTCGCCGGTGCGGGCGGCAGCCAGCATGCCGATCGCCTGGCGGCTGTGCCAGCGCGACTGGCCAAGCACGATGGCTTCGCTGGCCAGGCCGCTGCCCAGCGTCAGTGTCTCGCCCAGACTCCAGTGTATGGACTGGCCGGCGCGATGCAGCACGCCGCCCGGCGCGGCCAGGCCCAGCAGGGGGTCGCCCGTATGCGGCACCCGGCCCTCCCCGGCCGACCCGTCGCGGTCGCCCGCGGCGCCCCGTGCGTCGGCAAAGGCATCGCCAGGTACCGTGGCGCGGGCGCTGCGCAGCACTGCCTCCAGCGGCGCAGCGTCGCCGACCAGTCTGGAATGCTGCGGGCGCCCCACGCCCTCGGCGCTGGCCAGTTTGACCGTCAGGTGCGTGCCGGCGGCCTGCGCGAACGTGGTGCCCAGCGTGTTCAACTGGTTCAACAGCGCAACCGGCGCGGATACGGTGCCGGCCGGCGACGCCGGGCCGGCCGCATACGCGCTCAGCCACAGGCCGGCGCGGCTGCGTACGCTGCCCCAGGCATCGCTGCGCAGTTCGAAGCCTTCGCCGCGCAGGCTGCCGCGGAAGTTGTCGGCCTGGTGGATCAGGTGGCCCAGGGTCAGCGCGCTGCTTGCCTGCGTGGTCGCCAGCTGCACGCGCAACTGGCCGTCGCTGTCGTCGAACAGCAGGCGCGAATGCCCCTCGCCGGCCCACTCGCGCGACTGCACGCCCCACAGCGCGCCTGGATGACGGTGTGCGTCGTCGCCGGCAGCAGCGGCGTGCCACACGGGCGCCTGGCCGCCACTGCGATTGCCCTGTGCACTGGCGATCCGGTCGGTCGCCTGTGCATAGGCGCTGGTGTCGCTCTCGGTGGTCTTTCCGGCGGGCGTCGGGGCGACGCCCGCCTCACCCTGTCCGTTGTAGAGGCTGCCCACCACCACGGGCCGATCAATGTCGCCCTCCAGGAAGCCCACCAGAACTTCCTGGCCGACGCGCGGCAGGAACTGGCTGCCCACGCCCGGACCCGCATAGCGCTGCGCCACACGCAGCCACGTACTGTCCTGAGCGGTGCCTGCGTCCCGGCGATCGGCCTGGAAGTGGAAGCGGACCCGGACCCGGCCCAGGGCGTCGGCATGGACCTCCTGCGGTCCCTCGCCACGGGATGCATCGCCAACCACCACGGCGGTCTGGTAACCGGGCGCCAGGGGACGTGGATTCAGCCGCGCGCCAGTCTCGTCGAGCAGGATCGGACGCCACACCTGGTCACGCGCTACCGCTGCGAAGGTGGCTGCAAAGCCATGCCGGCGCGCGTCTTCCCAGAGCAAGGCAGCGTCGGCATCGGGCTGCACGGCCGGCCCGAGGGCCGCCTCCAGCGCGTCACGGACATCGACCGGCAGGTTGTTGATGCCTGCCAGGCGCAGCGACACCAGCAGCAGCTCCTCGGGCGCATCGCCGGGCAGATCGCGCAGCTGCAGCCACTGGCCGGCGGTGGCGCTGCGCACCGTGCCGCGCCCCTGCCAGTCATTCCAGCGGGCCTCGCTGGCCTGAGCCATCAAGCCCGCGTAGCGGTCCGCTTCGTGCCGATCCACGAATGCGTAGGCACCGCTTGGATCGTAGAGCTCACGCCCGCCGCTCCCGCCGCCTTCCAGCGGCACGCCGGCACCCAGCGAGCGCACGGTGCGGTAATCGTCGCTGTGCAGCGAGAGCGCCTGCGCGCCCAGCTGGCGCCGCTGGCCCAGTGCCTGCACGGCATCGTTCTGCTCGGTGCCATCGGCACGGTGAAAACGGATGCCGCCGCTGCGCGCACTCACCGCGTCCTGTGGCTGCACGCCACTGTCGGCGAACAGCACCAGCGCATGACCACCGTCGTTGCCATCGCCGTCATCGGGCTGCACGCGCCAGCCCAGGCCTTCCTCGGCCAGCAGCCGCTGCACGAAATCAAGATCGCTTTCGCGGTACTGCACGCAGTAGCTGCGCTGACGCGCGCCCTTGAGGAAATCGGCAACCTCCTCGCTCCAGCGCCAGGCCACGTGGCCCTGGTGCGCGGCGAACACACTGTCCACGATCTGCTGCACCGTCTGGTCCTGGAAGACGCGGCTGTGGCGCGTCTGCGCCAGCCAGCAGCTGGCATCGCAGAAGACGATGCGGTAACGCGCCACGCCGCCGTCGGCTCCCAGCAGATGCGCTTCGGTCACCACCCCGGTACGGCTGTGCAGGGCACCATCAGCCAACCGGGTCTGCAGGCTCGCGCGCGCGCCCAACCAGGACTCCAGCGGGAGATCGGCCTGCAGCGACAGGAACGTCACCTCATGGCGAAATCCCTGCGACAGCTGTTCCTGCCCGTGCCACTGCTCCACCACCACATCCGGCGCGGCCGGCAGCGAAAGTTGGTACAGACGCTGCTCACCCGACAACCGGGCCGCCTGCGTCATCAGGTTCCGTATTGCATCCATGGCTCACCTAGTCGTGCACGCAACGGGCGCAGCCCGCGACGCTTCCATCCCCTGTGGACACGACGGTAGCAGATGCCAATGACAGACGCACGCAAGCATGACGCGGTATGTTAAAGCGACGTCAATCCCTGCTGTCTCAATACGTCCCGTACGGGACTTCGACGATCACCGGCTTGCCGGGCTTGCCGACCGGCCGCAGGGTGAAGCGATCCAGCGCACCGTCGTCATCGGCGAAGGCCGTGGACTGGAACTGCAGCGTGTACCTGTCCGCGCCGACCTTCACATTGCCCGCCGCATCCAGCGTGGCCGACGGCGGCAGCAGCAATCCGCCAAGATCGCTGTACGCCTCGGCGGCGTCGAAGAACGCATATGTCTGCAGCGCCCCGTCGCGCTTCATTTCATAGACGCGCGGTTCGTACGGACGACTCTCGGTGGTGCCCTCATTGAGCACGTCCGATATCCATACCCCGGGCAGCCGGTAGCGCTGCTCCAGCGCCGCCGCATCCAACCGGTCGCTGGTGACCACCATGCAGCACACGGTGCGCTTGCCCTCGCGATCCAGCACGGCAAACCGTGTGCCTTTGGCGGTCTCCGCCGGCAGCATCGCAAACGGAATGTCTTCCAGCGCCGGCTCGGCGCCGTTCTCGGAATGGAGGTTGCGCCATCCTCCGAAGACCTTGGCATCGGTCGTGGCCTGCGCGGCGGCATCCAGGCCGGCCACCAGCCCCAGCGCCAGCAACAGCGCCTGTGAAATCGTCCTTCCCTGCATGTCGGCGCCCCTTCCCCGGTGTCAGTCAGTCATGGATTGCCCGCCCCATCGCGGGCACGGCCCCTCACGGTGCGTGCACTATGCACCGGCGCCGGCCACCAGGCAAACACCCCGGCGCTCCGTCACCCCGCACGCAAACGCAGGCTAGAATCGGCACGTTCCCAATCACGAGATTTGCCATGCTGGATCAGGATGCCCTGCTGGCCCCCATCGCCGACCACGCCCCCACCGGCGAGGACCTTGCCTTCTCGCCCGAGTTCGACCGTATCCAGGAAAGCCGGCGCGCCGACGACCCGACCCTGGACCAGGGCGAGTGGCAGACCGACATCAAGTACGCCGACTGGTCCAGCGTCGCGCGCGAATGCGCCGACCTGCTGCAGACCCGCACCAAGGACCTGCGCCTGGCAGGCTGGCTGACCGAAGCGGCCACCCAGGTCGAGGGCTTCCGCGGGCTGGCGGTGGGGTACCGGGTCGTGGCCGGTCTGTGCGACCAGTACTGGGACGAGGTGCACCCGCAGGCACCCGACGACGACCAGGAAGAGCGCATCGGCAACCTGAGCTGGCTGCTCAGCAACTCCCTGCAGTGGCTGCGCAACGTGCCGATCGTCTCGGCGCCGCAGGGCCGCTTCACGCTCACCGATTTCGAAGTCGCACACGCCCGCGCCAGCAACGGCGGCGACTATCACGACGACCGCCCCGGGCTGGAGCAGCTGGAAGCGGCACGCCGCGATACCCAGCATGAGTTCTATCGGCAGCTGCTGGAAACCCTGCCCGAATGCGCCGATGCACTGGCAACGCTGCAGGCAGCGGTGGACAACCGGCTCGGCCTGGATGGCCCCAGTTTCAGCGCGGTCCGCGAACAGATCGAGCACATCCAGCGTACGGTGATGCGGTTCGCGCGCGATGCCGGCGTGCTGCTCGACGGCGAGGTGGTCGATGCGCTGGATGCCGAAGACGCGTTCACCGCCCAGCCTGGCCCCGGCGACGCCGCCGCACCGTCGGCACGCAGCCCCGGCGGCGCACCCACCACGCGCAAGGAAGCGCTGCAGCAGCTGCGGCAGGTGGCCGAGTTCTTCCGCCGCACCGAACCGCACAGCCCGGTCGCGTATCTGGCCGAGAAGGCCGCGCGCTGGGGCGAGATGCCGCTGCACGTGTGGCTCAAGCGGGTCATCAAGGATTCCAGCGTGCTCGACCAGATGGAGGAAATGCTGGATATCAACCAGAATCTCGACGGGCAATAAGCCCGTCGAGCGTCACGCCGTTACTGGATCTTGAATTCAATGCGACGGTTGCGTGCGCGACCGTCCAGGCTGGCGTTGTCGGCCACCGGCTCGTCCGGCCCCTTGCCAACGACGTCCAGGTGGTTGGCGGCGATGCCCTTCTGCACCAGGTACGCCTTCACCGCCTGGGCGCGCGCATGGCTCAGCGCCAGGTTGCTCTCGCGTTGGCCGACATTGTCGGTATGGCCGATGACCACGAAGCTGGTATCGCCCATCTGCACCATCTTTTCGGACATCTCGTCGAGAATGCGCATGCCCAGCGGGGTCAGCTTGGCGCTGCCGCTCTGGAACTCGATGATGCGGTTGGCCAGGGTCTGGTCCAGCAGCTTCTGCTGGGAGCCCACCTTGAGCGCGTTGGTCACCGTGTAGGAGGTGTTGCTGGCCAGGCTCAGGTCACTGGCCACCTGCTGGCGCAGCGCCTCATTGCCGACCTCGCCACTGACCCGTACCGACTGGCCGTTGATCTCCAGCTTGCCCGGCGACACCCGCTTCAGCCCGGGGTTGATCATGCCGGCCACGTAGTCGCCCCAGTTCGGCGGTGTGGCGATGGACTCGACCTGCACACGGTCCACCACCCGCTCGGCACCGTAGACCTCACGCAGGTTCTTCAGCAGACGGGCCTTGGTGGCCTGGTCGGGGACCACGCCCTCGATCACGACAGGCCGTTCGGTGCCAGCCGCCGCCGGCGCGGCCTGGCCGGCAGCAGCGGCCGAGCCGATCGACGTCAGTACGGCCAGGACAAGTACATAAGCAGAACGAAGGCGCATGGTCAGGTTCCCAGGAAAGTCTCGCCGAACAGGCTGCGCGCCGTGCTCAATGCCAGGTCATCGCGATCCAGATAGCTGGCAAAGCGATTGAGGTTGTAGTCGCTGTGCAGGTAGTCGTCTACCCATTCGGCCTGCTGCACGCGGATCAGGAAGTCGCCGGCCTCGGCCGGGTCCAGCACCGCGCGCAGCGCGTGCCGGTCGGCACCGTTGAAGCCCACCACCATCGTCGGCGCGGCATCGTTGCGGATCAGGACGGCCAGCTCGAAATCGCCACGGGCAACGAAGCAGGACACGATGTCCAGCCAGAATGCCGCCACCAGCGGCCGGTACAACGGATCGCGCACCAGCGGAAACACCAGGGCCCTGTCCACGTTGACATCGCCGCCGCTGAGCACCGGCTGCAGCAGCAGGCCGAGTGCCGGCAGCGCCTGCTTCAGCACGACGTCCGGATGGCCCGCATCGCGCAGCAGGCGTTCCATCGAGCCGATGGTCTGGCCGTCGAGGAAGTCACGGAATGTGGCGTTGTAGGCGCTGGGATCGGTGCTGATGCTGAAGCGCGCATCGGCCAGCTCGTTCAACGCCGGACCGGCGTCTTCGTCACTGAAGGCCTGGCGCGCCATGCGCGACAGTCCCGACCACGCGTTGGACATGGCCAGCGGGCTGCGGCCGATGAACGGCAGCGGCTCGGCCGCCTCCAGGCGCACCGCCGACAGCAGCGGGAACCGCCGCTGCGAGGCATCGCGACTGGCCAGGAAGTGCCCGCACAGGACCAGCTTGCTGCGCGAACCGAGGAAGGCGTAGTGGATCTCGGGCGAGGCATCATAGACGCGCTTCCAGTCCGGGTTCTGCGCCAGCAGTTCCACGCTCTCTCCGGCCCAGCGGTCCAGCCAGCCGAGCAGCTGGTGGTTGTCCGCCGCGCGCACGAAGTCGCCCCGCGACGGCACCTTGCCGAAGTAGGACACCCCGGCACTCACGGCGCGGCTCATGGCGTACCTCCGGTCGACTGCGCAGGCGCGGTCGGCGCAACGGCACCGGGCGCGGTCGGCGCGGGTGCCACCGGGCCGCTGCCGGCCACGGTCTGCGGCAGCTGCAGGCCGCGCTGCCAGTCACCGCCATCGGCGGCAGCACCGGCACGACGCACCACGCGCATCTCCACCGTCACCGCCACGCCATCGGCGCTCCAGGTGATGCGGCTGCTGCCACCGTCCAGGTGCTCGTACTGGCCTTCCTTCATCAGCCGGCTGAAGCCATTGGCGCCGGCGGCGTTGAACACCTCCACGGTGCGGCCATCCGGGGCCACCGCGGTGACCTTTGCGCCAGGCACCTGGCCCAGGTTCGGGTACTGCATGGTGGTCCACTGCGGCGGCGTGTTGCGGTAGCGCAGGGTCTGGCCATCGATCTCGATCGTGTACTCGATCGCACCGGTGGCCGGCGACGGCAGCAGCTCGAAGATGGTGGTGTCCTGCGAGGCGGCCCCCGCTGCTCCCCCGCTGACCCAGTTGCCGTACTTGGCCACCAGCTCGTTGGACAGGGTGATGCCCATGCCCGCCCAGCGGCGCGCTTCCAGCAGGTTGCCGCGCTGGATCACCAGCGTACCCAGGGCGTCCTTGTTGAACGCGGCGATGCTGCCGCTGGCACCGAAGATCGCGGCAATGTCGCTCGGCGCGGCATCCACGTCCGAATTGAGATTGAAGGGATACTGCTGGCCGATGCGTGCCTTGAACGGCTCGTACACCTGCGCGCCCCAGCTGCGGTTGACCTCACCCTCGGTCGGCTCCACCAGCGCCATGAAGGTCTGGGTCAGCGGACGCAGCAGCAGCGGGCGCAGCGCGTCGCGCTGGGCCGCATCCAGGCCGGTCAACACCTGCTCGTCGACCAGGGCCAGTGCCACGCTCAGCTCGGAGCCCTCATTGCTGAAGGTGTCCTGCATCAGCTTGCGCGTGCCCACGCCCAGTTCGCCCTGGCTCTTGATGTTGTTCAGGCGCGCACGCAGCTTGCCCAGCGTTTCGAAGTACGCGTCGATCACCGCCGGCTGGTCCGCGCGCTTGGTGGTCAGTTTGGCAATGCCTTCGAACGCCTTGCCGATCGGGCCCACCGGCTGTTGCTGGACCGCCGCCTCCGGGTCCTTGCGCAGGATGGTCTTCTGGAACCATGCCACGAACCCGCCCTTGGCCTTCTTCGAACGCGCTTCGGCGGCCGGGTTGTCCCAGATGGTCTGCTCGTTGATCTTCTCCAGCAGCAGGCGCAGCGGCGAGTTGGTGGCGTCGCCCAGCGTGTTGATGCGCGCGGTGGCCTGCTCGAAGGTGTCGAACTGGGCGATGCTCAACCCCTGCATGAACTTGGTCCATTCCTTGGCGTACTCCTGCTTGTACAGGGTCACCAGTTCGCGCGAAATGTGTTCCGGGCTGCCCGCCAGCGACAGATCGCTCTGCTCGGTGGTATCAAGCACCCAGTCGGTGGTGCTGAGCTGGGTGTTGGCCGCTTCGTTGATCGCGTCCTTGACATAGTCCTCCCACGCCTTGCGCGAGAAGGCACCGGAAATGGCGTAACTGCCGGTGATCAGACGGCCGTTGCGCTCTTCGCCAACCAGCGAATCCACCGTCACCGTCGGGAAGCGGGCACCGGCACGCGCCTTGATCTGCGCGAACACGCGCTGCATCGCCGGCTGCCCCTTCATCACCTTGGTCAGGGCCTGGCGGCTGTCGCTGACCAGCGTCACCTTGTTCTGGATCTGAGGCCAACCCGGATCTGCCGACTGGGCCACATAGAAGTTCATCAGTTTCTCGGCGGCCCGCACCATGTCCTCGCGACTCATCTGGCCACGGTTGGCATCCAGCCAGTTGCGCCAGAACAGGGTCAGCTGCTGGGACAGATGCGCGCTTTCCACCTGCTTGCGGTTGCCCAGCATCAGGTAGGTCTTGAGGGCGTTGTACGCATCGTTGGTGCTGGTCGGCGACGCGTTCTGGTACAGCACCTCGCTCTCCGCTGCCGCCTGCGTGCCCTGCCCCAGCTTGTCACGCTCGGCCACCACCTGGCCGAGGTAGCCCTCCAGGCTGCTCACGGTCGGATCCAGCATCACCTGCTGCATGCCGTGGTAGTACTCCTTCATCAGCTTGGCGCGGATGTTGTCGCCCTGGTACAGCCCCAGACTGGTGGTGATGCCACCCTGCTTCTTGTAGCGGTCAAGCTGCTCCATGCGGTCCTGCAGCAACAGCAGCGCATCGATGCGCGACTTCAGGTCCACGCGGTCCTTCTGCACGCGGACAGCCTGCTCCAGGTCCTTGGTGGCGTTGTTCACCAACTGCACGTTGGTGGTGTACGACCAGGTCCACAGGCCAAGCGCGAGGGCCAGCACGCCCACCGCACCGAGGAAGACGCCATAGCGCAGGCGGTTCTGGTGCGGGCTGGAATACTGACGCACCAGTTCCTTGTCCGAGAAGATCACCTTGCGGAACAGGTCCTTGAGGAAGAACGCGGTCTGCCCGGTAGGCGCGGCATCGGTATCGGCGCCGCGCGAGGACAGCGAGAACTGGCGGCCCACGCGCTCGGACGCGTGATGCACCGAATGCCCTTCCTGCAGTGCGCTGCTGAAGTAGAACCCACGGAACACCGGCTTGAACTGGAACGGATTGTCCTCGAACAGCGTCGCGATGAAGGTGCGCAGCGCCGGCTTGATGCCGACGAACTCCAACGGCAGCGTCAGCAGCCCCGGCGACACCTCGCGACCGCGCTGCATCGCCATGTGCGACAGGCTCATTTCCTTGATGCCTTCGGCCAGCTCATCGAAATGGGCATCGAAGGCGGTCAGCGCATCACTCTGCGCCTGCACATCGAACGGCAGCGTCGCACCCCACACGCTTTCGCGTTCGGACGGATCCAGGTTGCGGAAGAACTCGCTGAACCCGGCGATCAGATCGGCCTTGGTGAACAGCACGTACACCGGCGCGAACACTTCCAGCCGCTCGGTGATCTCCTGCACGCGCTGGCGCAGGTTCTTGGCCAGTTCGATGGCGAACTCGGGCTTGCTGCCGGACAGTTCGGCGATGCTGACCGCGATGATCACCCCATTGATCGGCGCGCGCGGACGGTTCTTCTTCAGCAGGCCAAGGAAGGTCAGCCACTCCATGCGGTCTTCAACGCTGACCGAGTAGCGGCCGGCGGTATCCAGCACGATCCCGGTAGTGGTGAAGTACCAGTCGCAGTTGCGGGTGCCGCCGATGCCCTGGATCACATTGCTGCGGTTGTCCTCGAACGGGAACTGCAGCCCGGAGTTGAGGATCGCGGTGCTCTTGCCCGCCGCCGGATTGCCGATGATCACATACCACGGCAGTTCGTACAGCGCTGCCTTGCCCTTGAGCGCCCCCAGCCGCGACGACTTGATCTGCTTGACCGCCTCCATCATGCGTGACCGCAGCGCTTCGGTGTCGGCGCGTTGCGCCGGTTGCGCCGATGCGACCGCCTGGTCGGCCTGGATCTGCACCATGGCTTCCACACGCTTGGCCGCCCGCCGGGCCAGGATGCGCTTGATGACCCACACGATCAGCGCCAACAGCAACAGCGCCGCCAGCACCACCGCCACCCAGATGCCGATCTGCCGGGCCTCGGCCGCGCCGAAATACGCCAGCGACCCCGCGCCAATCAAGCCGATCACCATCCACAGGCGATAGTCGCTGAGGAAGAACCTGAAATTACTCAACATCATCTAGGCGTCCAGGGTTAGGCCGGCGACACGCTGTCGGCCGACGGGTCATGCGAAGAAGGGAAATCCACCAGCGCCGCCAGGCGCTGGTCGGGCGCGGATACGCCGAGAATCAGTGCCGCGCTCTGCGCAGCGACCGCGTGGTGATGGGCGAGCGTCAACAGCGCCAGCGGCAGTACCGGCCCGAGTTCGCCGGCACAGACCGGCAGGGCCAACGTCTGCCGGCCGATGTCCAGATCCGGATTGACCGCCGTGGCGGCGGCCGAGGCATCCACCGCCAGTTCACTGCGCTGGTCGGCATCGTGCAGCACCATCTGCACCCGATCGGGCGGCAGCGTCAGGCTGCCCAGAAGGCCACGCCCGAGCGCCTCGCTCTGCCGGCGGCGTTCCGCCGCGCCCGCCTGCGGCGCCAGTTCAATCCGCTGCGGTCGCCATACCACGGGCGTTTCCTTCGTCACCACCGACGGCGTGGCGAACAGCACGCCTGCGGCGCCTTCGCCCGGAATCATGCCTTCCTTGTTCTGCCGGTGCAGGATGCGGTTTTCTTCCAGCCACGCCGCCACTACGCCCGGGTCGATCGCCGAACTGCACGAGAGCAGCAGATACCACGGCGGCGTCCCCTGCCCGACCGCATCGGCAATGCGCTGCACGCGCGACCACACCTCACCGGCGTCGGCCGCGATGCCGACGTCAACCGTGAACCGCCGGGCGTCCAGGCCATTGGCCTCGGCCCGACCCTGCAGCCACTCGGCGCAGAAGCCGCGCACCGACACCGACCAATCGACCGGCACCAGCAGCTCAATGGCCAGCACCGAGTCCACCACCTGCTCGTCACGACGGCGCAGGCCGGCCACCACGCGCTCTTCGGCCACCTCAAGTTCGGGCAAGGCGAGCAGCGCCTGCGCCAGCAGGCTGTCGGCCACCGGTTCGAGCAGCGCCATCGCACGGCGCTCGGCGGCGCGCGTATCGAAGGCACCCATCTGCGCTTTCAGCACGCGGGCGTCGTCGAGGTCGGCGGCCGCGCACATCAGCAGCGGCAGTCCGTCGCGATCATGGAAGCGCCCGTCCAGGCCCGGTCGTGGCAATGCGCCCGCAGCCGCGAGCAAGGCGCCCGCGTCCATGTCCAGGCCCAGCCGCATGTCGGTGGCCAGCACGGCCACCGAGGACGGGCGCGACGCGGCGTCCGTCGCCGTCGAGGCCGTCGGCGTGTCCGCCGCATCCGGCGCGTCGGCTGCGGCCACGGCCTTGTCCAGCATCGAACGGCCGGCATTGCGCAGCATGAAGCCGGCGCTGCTCACGCCCACCGGCAACAGGCCCAGGTACGCCAGCATCTCCATGCCGGTCGGTACCGTGCCACTGTTCCGCCAATAGAAAATCACGCTTCCCCAGGTCACCGCGAACACCGCGATCACCGAAAACGCCTTCCCAAGTATCCCGGACATCTAGCGTCCCGCTCCCTGAGTCATCGAACCATCCTGTTCCGTCGAACCGACGCTGCCTGTCAGTTGATGCCTGTCGTTGCCTGCGATGCGATCAGCGTGGCGCCGCAGCCGGTGCGGTCTCCATCGCGCGCGACCGGATTGCCGTCGATGATCACCGTGGCGTCGCCACTGACGATGGTGGTCGGCCCATGCGCCGCGCACACCGCCTTGTCGCCGATGCGCGCTACGGGCTTGCCGCCGATGTCGGTTTCGGCAGCGCCGCTTACCACCGTGCCACCGTGGCTCAACTTATCCCCGACTACAACAAATGGTCGTGACATCAATCATGCTCCTTGATTGCGTGCGCATCCGGTCATTCCATCGCCCCCTGTACCCCCTGGCGATCCGGATCGTCCCGCAACGATACCAGTAGACCGGCGAAAGTATCACCCTCCCGCCAATTCAGCTTTCTTGGCCGCACGCGCCGCGCGGCAACGCTGCGACATTTCCACGTGCACATAATCCTTGATGCTGCGCCAGTTGCCGCCCCACTCCAGCCCGGCCTGTTCGGCCAGTTCGCCGTACAGGAAGTAGGCGCGCTTGGTCCAGGGATCCCCCATGTCCCATTGCAGCTTGCCATCACGGATCGGTGCGCTGTCCACGCCAAGCCCATACTGATGGCAGCTCTGCCAGGCGCCCGCACGCGTCGCCTTGCCGCCGCTCATCAGCTCGGCCTGCCGCTCGGGGCTGCGGTACCCTTCCACCAGCACCATTTCATACCCGTATTGTCGGCGCATGACTTCGTAGATCGCCAGCACGCGCTGCTGCAGGTCCGGATCAATCTGCCCCCATTTTCTGTCGGCCGTCACAATTTCCGGCCGCGTGCGGCGAATCTCTTCGGTCGTGAAGACCTCCGGCGGCGGCGGCGGCGGCGGGGTCAGCCGTTCGCCCCGCAGCAACTGGGCCACCATCGAGCCCGACGCGGACAGGTCGTCGCCCTGGAATTCATCGAGCACCACGTTCTGCCGCGTGATCAGAATGACCAGCGGCGGAATCGACAACAGCAGAACGGCCGCCGCAAGGACCGGCCAATGCCGTCGCAGCGCCCCCTGCGCCGCGCCGAGCTCCTCGCGCACGCCGCCCTGCAGACGGTCGGTGCGCTGCGATACACGCCGACCGGCGCCACTGGCGGCCTGGCCGACGCGACCGAACCAGCGGCCGAGCTGCGCCTGCACACGATCAAAGGCATCGGGAAACATCAGTACCCAGCACACCATTGCCATGACCACCAACAGCACTACCGCTCCTATGACAATGACGACCACTGCTGCTCCCTGAGATACGCTGTTGACGGCCATGCCCCAGTCACTAGAATGGGGCGGTTCGCTTTCGGCAGACGCCGACCCAAACAAGGGCTGGATGCACTTGAATAATGGCGGAATAAATCGACCAAGTCTGCTCTCAGGGGGAGCGCAGACGAAGAGTCCGGCAGCAAGCTCTGGCCGGATCCTGGCTGACATGGAAGGACGGCCGGTGGCCGGCGCTGCACGCGCCGCACCCGCAACCGGAGCCCGATCACGTCGTTGGCTGTGGCTGTCGCTTATGGCGTTGGCCGTCGTCGTCGTGGGCGCGTTGGCCGCTTGGCGGATGAGCGCGGGCAGCAGCGCCGAGGAACCGATCGGCTACTCGCTGCCCCCGGAAAGCAACGCCGATGCAACAGCTGCACCGTCACCTGATGCCGGTGGCGCGACCATCGTCGATGCCGCCCCGGCACCCGCCGACGCCGCATCCACCGCAACGACGCCGGCAACCGGCGCGGGCACCGATGCGACAGATCCAGCCACACCGGTGGCCGGCGCGGCGGCGGCCGCCACGGCCGGTGCCACCGCGGGCGCTGAACGTGCGGCCGCGCCCGCGACCATCGCGCGCACCTCGCGTGACAGGCCCAAAGGCGACGAGAATCTGCTCGGCACGCTGCTGGGCATCATCAAGGAAGAAGACAAGTCCAAGCCCAAGGCAAAGGCGCAGGCCAAGCCGGAGACGATGGATGCGTTGATCGCCCAGATCCAGGCCGACGAGCGCCAGCAGGATGCAGACGCCAACACCGCGTTCGACAGCATCGGCGGCAAGAAGTCCACGGCGTCCACCAGCTCCAACATCCAGTCGCAGCTGCGCCGCTGCCCGGGCGCGAACACGCTCAAGGGCATCGACTGCCGCCGCAAGATCTGCGCCGCGGTACTCGGCAAGGATCCGGCCTGCCCGGCGATGTAAGTGGTGCGTCACGCGGCATGACTGCACTGCGCCCCGACGGACGCTCCGACGACATCAGCGTGCACTGGCTATGGGCCACGCCGCTGGCGATCGGGCTGTGCATGCTGGCCCTCACCGCCTGGTTCGCGCGCGATGCGCTGCGCTTCCGCGCCGCATCGCTGAGTGCCACCGGCGAGGTGGTCGGCGTGGTCGAGGTCTGGTCGACCGACCGCGACAGCGATGGCCAGCGTCGCCAGTTCTACTGCCCCCGAATCAGCTTCATCGCCAACGATGACCAGCCGCATCAGTTTGTCAGCGGCCAGTGCAGCTTCCCTGCGGACCATGCCACCGGAGATGCGGTGAAGGTGCGCTATCGCGCCGATGCACCCGACGAAGCGCGTCTGGACAGCACCTTCGCCGAGTGGGGTCTCTCGCTCATCTGGGGCGGCCTCGGCCTGCTGCTGACCGTGCTTGGCGTCGGCCTCGGCGTGCTGCTTTGGCCACGCAGAAGCATGCGCCGAACGCGCCGGCGCGCCCGCTGACCCCGGCACCGCGCACGTGCGCATCTGTGCGCCAGCATTCACATTCCAAACAGGCTGCTTGTTACTATTCAAAGCATCACTGTCAAAGGAACCTGGCATGTTTTCCAACCGTACCCTGATGGCCGCAATGCTGCCGATGACGCTCATCCTGGGGACGGCTGCGTGCCACGCCGATGACGGCAAGGCAGCCGCGACGCCGCCAACGCCCCCCACTGCGGATACGGCCAAGGCGGTCGATGCGCTGAAGGCGAAAACCCGCGCGCAGCTGGTGCAGGTCAAGGGCGGAACGTTCCTGATGGGCGATTTCGGCCCGCAGCACAATGACGAGAAACTGCCCTACTCCGGCACCACCGACGATGATGTGCTGCGCAAGGTGACGCTGGACGATTACGCGCTGCAGTCGCACAAAGTGAGCTATGCCGACTTCGATGTGTATACCGACGCGGTGGGCAAACCTCGGGTCGCGCAGAGCACACTGGACCAGCCCTATCGCACCCTGCCCGATATCGCGGCCGGTGTGAGCTGGACCCAGGCCGTCGCGTACTGCGAATGGATCGGCAAGCAGATCGGCACCCCGATGACCCTGCCCACCGAAGCCCAGTGGGAATACGCGGCGCGGGCCGGCGGCAAGATGCGGGTCTACGCGACCGACACCGGCACGCTGGAGGACGGCCGCAACGTATCCAGCATCGCCCAGTACGACGCCTTCGCCGACATGCATGGCACGCGTTCACGAACCAGTTCGCTGGGCGCGTTTCCCCCCAATCCCCTCGGCCTGTATGACATGGTTGACCACGGCTATGAGTGGGTCGCCGACTGGTACGCCCCCGAGTACGATCCCCGCCAGACCCGCAATCCGCGCGGCCCGGCCTCGGGTACCGAGCGCGTGCAGCGCAGCAGTACGGACCGTGCCGCCGATCAGCTTTCGATCACGTCCATGACCTTCACCCGCAATCACCGCGTGCCGGAACCGGGCCCGATGACGGATGGCGAAGGCAATGTGCTGGAAGGCAATCCCAACCCGAACGGCGGCAACGGCTTCCGCTGCGCGACCGCGCTCCGCTGAGGTGCAGACCGGCAGGGAGGCTGAACCTCCCCGCCGACACTGGCGTCAGGCCATCATGGTGGTGTCGTCGCGGTTCAACCAGACGTCCACCGGGTCCATCATCGCGAAGGTCGGGGATTCCGTGCCGTCCAATGCGGCCAGCTGCACCGGATCGTCGATGGCGTTGAGGTATGCCACCTCGTAACCGCGCGGGAATTCCTTCAGCAGTGCGACGCGCTTTTCCATGTACTTCTGCAGGTAGGTATTGCCGACATCCTTGGGCTTGTCGCGCGACAGCACGTTCATCTGCTTGAACACCGACGGCAGGTCGTTGTTCAACGACCAGCCGTAATCCAGGAACCGCACCACGTCGCCCTCGGCCTTGCCCGAATCGGCGCGGCGGCGGCCGTCCACCGTCATGTGCTGCATCACGTTCTCCCACTCCGGACGGGTGGTGATCGGCAGCATCACGTTGAGGATCGCCTGCTTGTGGGCCGGCAACGCATGCACCTGCACGTCTGTCCAGCCCACGTCCATCGTCGGTGCGTTGTGGGTATGGGTCTCGGCGTAGTGGCGGGTGATCGCATACAGCAGCATGCCGCGGGTTTCCGGCGTGGCGTAGACCAGCCATTCCGGCTTCTGGTTGATGCTGTTCACCAGCTTGGAGCGCGCCTCCGCGCGCTCCAGGCGCGCCTGGAGCGAATCGAACATGACGTTGACCGTCGCGAACGACTCCGTCAGGTACTGGCCGACCCTGCTGTCTTCGGCGATGACCATGAACAGGATCTGCGACAACGCCTGGAACGCGTCCTGGGCGATGTAGGTGAGCGCCTTGAAACCGGCATGCGCGAGTTGGTAATACACCCACTTGACGAACTCGACCATGCCGCCGGCATCGACCGCGAAATCGACCGCGCCTTTGGCACCGAGCCCCCAGCACAGACGGGCGGCCGCCTTGATGCGGAACTTGCCCTTGGCGTAATAGATCACCAGCTGCGCCTTGGCACCCGCACCGGCACTGCCGGCGATGTCCACCGACAGCTTGGCGAAGCTGACCGGCTCACGGCGATCCGGCGGCAGCCAGCGCAGATCGCCGGACGGAATGATGCCACCTTCGACGCCGGCGAAGACCTCAGCGTTGATTTCCACACCGGCCTTGCTGCCCTTCGGCGCGCCTTCGTTCTGCCCCATCGGCACCACCCGTGCGGGATCGAGGTTGGCGCGCGGCAGCCCGTGGGCGGTATCGAAATTCTCGGACATCGAATCGCCGCGGTCGCGCGGTGTGGGCGTTGCGGTCGGCTTCCCACCAACGTAGGTCAGTTCGGCCGAGCCGACCACCGATGCCTTCGCGCCGAGGAAGCCATACAGCTCGCAGGCCACCACGAACACGATCGCGCCCAGGTCGATGTTCTGGAACTGCATCTGCCAGCCTTTGGCCGACGGTACCGAATAGGTGTGCACCCACTTGGCTTCGAGCAGCACGAGCTTGGCCGAGGCACTGCCCTGCGCCTTGACGCTGGCGGTCTTTTTCTTCGGGTCCCAGTTCGCCTCGGCGCTGGCACCGGCACCGGCCACGAAACGCAGCCACTGCGCCGAACTCTGCACCTCGTAACTCTCACTCTTCTTGACCGTCTCGGCGAACTCGTTGCCGGCCACCTCGATGAAGTCGAACACGTACGGGTCGGTCTTGACCTCCTTGCTGACCTTTGCCGCCGTCGTGATCTTCTTCAGCGACTCCATGAACTTGGCGCGGTCGAAGTCCTCCTTGCCGTAGGGGTCATGCTTGGCCTTGTTGGATGCGGTCGTGTTGCCGGCCTTGACCTTGCCCGCCACCCCCATGTCCACCTTGATCGGGATGCCCTTGACGCGTCGCCGCTTGAGATCCTCGTACTTGGCCTTGGGGATGTAGCGGCGGCGCATGCCCATGCGGTCCTTGACCCCACCGTTGCCCGTCGTGCGGCCCTTGTCATAGGTCTCGAACGTCACCAGCTCCTGCAGCTCGGTCAGCTTGTCGAACTTGTCGTTCAACATCTTGGCCACGTCGTCCTCGGCGATGCCCAGCGCCTTCTCGGCCGCCTTGACTTCCTCCGGGCTGCGCCCCTGGAGCGCCAGGGTGAGCTTGTCGCGGGCGCGATGCAGCCCGGCCATCGTGTTCTCGATGGTACCGCTCAGGGCTTCGAACTCCTCCCATTCCTTCGGCCCCAGCAGCAGCATTTCCTCGGCCTGCGGATTGAGCACCGCCGGCGCGCTGACCTTGCCCTGGATGGTGGCAGTCCGCCCATCCTTGGGTTCGGTGGAGGCGATCTGGCTCTTCAACCCAAGCACGTACTTGGTGACCTGCTGGCCCTTGATCAGCGGCACGAGCAGCTCGGTGTTGCGGCCGGACTTGCTGCCTGGCAGCGTGAACTTGAATTTCAGCGGCTGGTTGCAGGTGATCCGCGGGGTCATGCCGTCCTTGCCGGTACTGCCCTTGACCGGCTTGCGCGCGGCATCCAGGCCGGCCACTTCGTCGCCGTCCTTGTTGCGCATTACCGCTTCATACGGCGCACTGGCGATCGGCGTATTGTTGGCCTGCATCTGGAACAGCACGCGCAGGTAAGGCTGCAGCGACAGCTCGCAGACCACCGGCGCCATCGTGATCGCGTTGGTGCCGATGCTCAGCTCGTTCCTGCCACCATGCACCGGCTTGCTGACCGGTTTCAGGTCGGGCTCGGCCCACTGCTGCAGGTCGTAGTCCCAGACCTGCAGCGTGAAGCGCAGCAGCGTGGGCGCCTTCATCGGAATGACCGGTGCGATCGGCCTGACGCTGGTCAGCGGAAAGTAGCCCTGCTTCTGGCTGTCAACGTTGACTGTGTAGCCGTTGGCGTCGGTTGCGCCCGTCGCGACCTGTTCGCGCCCCGGCAGCTGGAGGATCCGATAGCGCACCTTGGCGGCGGGGTGAACGCCGCGGTTGCCGTCTTCGTAGGTCAGCCTGAAATTTCCATTCGCCATATCATTCTTCCTGGAGGTGTCCGGCGGGGGCCTTCATGGCCACTCAACCTTCTTCGGGAGCGAGGTAGTAGCCTTCGTGCTGCTGCTCGTCCTCGCCAACGATCAGATGGATGGTTTCCGGCCCGGCGGTCATCACCTGCTCGGTCTCGCCCTGGGCATTGGTGGTGCCCTCCTTGATCGTGCCATCGGGCATCAACAGGGTGTACGGCGCATTGGCCATCATCTTGCCGGTGTAGTCGCGCAGTACGTACTTGAGCTTGAAGGCCTCTGCCGTGTTGACCAGCACCACGGAGCCCGGCACCGATGCCGGCCCGGTCCACTCGCGCTGGCTGGCCTTGAACTCCACCTTGCCCGGCGCACCCAGTTCGATGTTGTCGCCCTCGATGCGCAGGTACGCACCGGCGGCAGTGGCCAGCACGTGCTTGGCCGGTGCCGACACCAGCACGTCCGCTTCGGTGCTGGCGATCTTGACCGCGGTCTTGGCCGCCAGCTGCGCCACGTTCTTGTGCGCGCGGGCGCTGACCTTGCCCTGCGCGGCGTGCAGCGCGATGCCGCGCTCGGCGTTGGGACTGTCCGCCTTGGCCTCGTTGCCGGCGGTGTAGAGCACCAGCCCGCCGGACACCGCCAGGGTGAGCGAGCCCTGGCTCAGCCAGTTCAGCGCCACACCTGAGGCCAGCGTGGTCTGCGTGCCGCTGACCCACACCTGGTCGGCCGGCGTCAGGCTCATCACCCCGGCCACGCCGCTGCCCATCAGCGTCGGCGCATCCCAACCCGGCGCTTCGCCGTCACCGCCCTGGATGCTGCCGGCCGGGCCACCGCTCTGGATGCCGCCCAGCTTTTCCTGCAACTGCAGCAGCGCCTGGTGCGCCGGCAGCTCGCTCGGCTCCTGCGGCAGCATCGCCTGCTGGTTGTGGGCCGATTCGTTGAGCGTGGCCACCAGCTCGGTGCTTTCCTGCAGCTGCGCCATCGCCTGATTGGCCGCCAGCTGCGGTTCGCCGCCTTCGGTGCTGAGCAGCAGGCCCTTGCCCGCGCGCAGCGCGCCGAACGCCTGGCTGGACAGCTCGGCGCCGAAGCCGCGCTCGGCCTCGCGCACGTTGTCCTCACCGCCCTTGAGGTGGCCCAGGGTCAGCGTGGTCGCATGCTGGGTGGTGGACAGCTGCGCGCGGCCCTGCCCGGGGGTGTCGTCCAGGCGCAGCTGCTGGTAGCCGCCCGCGCCGCCCTGGCTGTCGGCCAGCGCCTGGCTCTTGAAGCCGGTGAACACCGCGCCGTGGTCGTTGCCCTCGAACCACGCGGCCGCGTTGCCGGTGGCCTGCGCGCCGCCGCTGGCCACCTGGTTGTGCGAGGCATCGTTCTGGCCGCGGCCGTTGTAGACCGCACCCACCACTACCGGGCGGTCGATGTCGCCCTCCAGGAACGCCACCAGCACTTCCTGGCCGCGCCGCGGCAGCACCACCCCGCCCCAGTTGTCGCCGGCCCACGGGGTCATCACCCGCACCCAGGTCCAGGCGCCGCCGTTGGCCGGGGCATTGTCGTCGCCGCCCGGGTGCGCCTGGCCGGTGCTGGACGCACCGCCGCGCTGCCACGGGAACTGCACCTTGATGCGATGGTCGCGGTCGGACTGCAGCGGCTCGCCGTCGCTGACCACGATGGCACTGAGTGTGCCGGTGATCGACGGGCGCGGATGCAGGCGCACGCCGTGGCCGTCCTCGGTCTGCGGGCGATAGACCACGTCAGCCGGAATCACCACGAAGCGGTTGTCGTAGAAGGTGGAGGTCACCGCCTGCGCGGGTGCGGCGGCGGCCAGCCCGGCCAGTGCGACCGGCAGCGCCAGCGGCGCCTGCGCGACCGGGCCGAGCTGCTGCTCGAGCGCATCGAGGATGTCCGCCTCGAGATTGTTGCGGGCCTGGTGCTGCACCGACAGGCACAGGAAGCTCGTGCCGGCGTCCACACCCGGATGCTGGCCCAACTGGAACTGCGCGCCCGGTACCAGCTGGCGCCAGCTGCCCTGCCCCTCGATGGTGTGCGCGCGCACGCGCAATGCATCCAGATGCTGCTGCGCGCGGCGCTGGCCGCGGGCGTTGTCCTGCCAGCCGTATGGGCCGCTGGTGTCGATGTCTTCGCCAGCCGCGCCGTGCGCGGTGTCGGCCTCGGCGCTGGCCTGGCGCAGTTCGAGCGTGCGGTAGTCCCAGCTTGCGCGCGCGACCTTGGTCGTGCACCACCGACGAGCGGTGGACCACTGCTGCACGCTGTCGGTGCGCTCGGTGACATCGCTGCGATGGAAGCGCACCGCCCCGAGATCGCGGGCGCCTTGATGGTTGTCCGCCAACACCAGCGTATGGGCGCCCAGCCGGGCGTTGCCGGGGTCGCCGGCATGCTCGAACCAGTAGTAGATGCCCTCCTCGGCGAGCAGCCGCTGGAGGAAGGCCAGGTCCGACTCCTGGTATTGGGTGGTCAGGCTGCGCCGGGCGTACTGGCTGCGGTCGGCCAGCGCCCAGCGCCAGGCCGGCACCAGGCCGGAATAGTCGGCGAAGATGTCCTCGACGATCTCCACCACGCTGCGGTCATGGAACACGTAGCTGTCCACACGCTGGGCCAGGAACGCCAGCCACGGCTGCAGACGCAGGCGATAGCGGGCCAGGCCGCCATTGCTGCCCAGCCGTTCCACCGCGGTGACATGGCCGTGGAAATCGCGCGGCGCGCCGGTGGCCTGCATCTGCAGCAGCACCGGCTGCCCCAGCAGATCGTCGGGCGACATCCGGGCGTCCACTGACAGTGCGGTGACGTCCAGCACGAAACCGGTGCCGTCGATCTGCTCGACGCCACTCAGCGCTTCGGCGACCAGTACATCGCTCCCCAACGATGTCTGCAGTTGCAGCAGGCGCTGCGTCTGCGCCGGTGCCGCGAGCGCGGCGATTATCTTGGTTACCGAATCCATGGTGCTCCCCGCATTCATTTGTCCAGCGACATCTATCGTCTGGTTTGATTTTGATCGACAGCATAGAACACGACTCTCCACGCGATCTTCACCCGTCAATCCTTGCAGGCGTTCTCACGTGGATCGCTATTAAATTGTGATTTAAATCACAATTTACACCGCACTTCCGATACCGGACGCCGCCGCAGTCTGCCTGCGGCGGGCGCCCTATCGTCTATCGGTCACGCCGACTGGGTAATGCGCTCAAGCTGCAGCTTGGTGCCCTCATTCAGCTGCAGGCGGTAGTCGCGTCCACCCGCGCTGACGGCAACTTCCCGTGCATTGCTGACCAGCTGGTTGGCCTTGCCCTGGGCCGGCGCCTGCATGTAGATCCGCCAGCTGCCACGGCTGATCTGCGCCGCCAGGTTGCGCGCATCCTGACGGGCATCCGCGGCGGCACCGTGCAGCAGCTCGACGATATGTTCCGGGCGCAGCCGGTTCCAGGCGCGGACACTGTCGGTGTCGCGGGCCAGGCCCAGGTTCAGGCTGTCGCAGTTGGCAACGGCTTTGGCGCGGTCGAATCCGTAGAAATCCATGTTCGTGTCTCCTATCAAGTCAACTCAGGACAACTTGTATTTGAAGGCGCCGTTCTTCCCTGCGGTCACCTTGATGGCGTTGATCCGGTTTCCTTCGGCCATCGCTGCCAGGACGCTTTCCGCGATCTCTGGCAACAGCGTACCGTTGAGGATGTGATCAACGTTGCGCGCACCGGAATCCACTTCGGTGCAACGCGACAGCACGGCCTCGACCAGGCTGTCGTCCCACAAGAACGTGGCCTTGTGGTTGCCCGCCACACGGTCGCGGATGCGACCGAGCTTGAGCGCGATGATCTGGGCCAGCACGTCGTCGTTGATCGGGAAGTACGGCACGACTTTCATGCGGCCCAGGAAGGCGGGCTTGAAGCTCTTCATCAGCACCGGGCGAAGGGCGTCGCCCAGCGCATCGGCGGTCGGCATCTCCTCGGCGGGCTTGTTCAGGCACGCCTGCATGATCTGCGAGGAACCGATGTTGGACGTGAGGATGATCAGCGTGTTGCGGAAATCGATCTCGCGTCCTTCGGCGTCATCCATCTGGCCTTTGTCGAACACCTGGAAGAACATCTCCAGCACGTCCGGATGGGCCTTCTCCACTTCGTCCAGCAGCACGACGCTGTATGGATTGCGACGCACCGCTTCGGTCAGCACGCCGCCCTCGCCATAACCCACGTAGCCGGGCGGCGAGCCCTTCAGGCCGGAGACGCTGTGCGCCTCCTGGTACTCGCTCATGTTGATGGTGATCAGCTTGCGCTCGCCGCCATACAGGATGTCGGCCAGCGCCAGCGCGGTTTCAGTCTTGCCCACACCGGAAGGCCCGACGAACATGAACACGCCGCGCGGCTTGTTCGGGTCTTCCAGCTTGGCGGTCGCGGTGCGCACGCGCTGGGCGATCGCCTCCAGCGCATGGTCCTGGCCGATCACGCGCTCGACCAGCAGCCCGCCAAGGTTGCGCACGGTGCGGATCTCGTCCTTCACCATGCGGCCGAGCGGCACGCCGGTCCAGGCCGACACAATCTCGGCCACCACGCCACCATCGACCTGCAGGGGCACCATCGGGGTCTCGCCCTGCAGTGCACGCAGTTCGCCGAGCAGGCGGTCCAGTTCGGTCTGCTGCGGCGACGCGCTCGCGGCCGCCTTCCTGCCCCGCGCCGGCTTGTCGGCCGCGCCAGGCACATCGGTCGCCGCCTCCGGGCCGGTCGCCTCCATCTGCGCGCGCAGCGCACGGATCTGATCGGCCAGGGCGCGCTCGCTGGTCAGGCGCGCTTCGTTGGTGGCCAGCACGGCCTGCGCGTCGGCCTGCAGCTGACGCAGCTCGCCCAGACGCTCGGCATGGTGGCTGGCGCCGCCGGCGGTTTCCCGCTCCAGCGCCGACAGCTCGGCCGCCAGGCGGTCCAGGTGCTTGCGGGTGTCTTCAATGATCGCCGGCGTCGCGCTCTGGCCCAGCGCCACCTTGGCGCAGGCGGTGTCGAGCACGCTGACGGCCTTGTCCGGCAACTGGCGACCACTGATATAGCGATGTGACAGCCGCACAGCTTCAGTGACCGCTTCGTCCATCACCCGGATGTTGAAGTGCGCCTCCATCAGCCCGACCATGCCGCGCAGCATCGCCGCCGCCAGCGCCTCGGTGGGCTCCTCGACCTTGACCACCTGGAAACGACGGGCCAGCGCCGCATCCTTTTCGAAGTACTTCTTGTACTCGCTCCAGGTGGTAGCCGCGATGGTACGCAGTTCGCCGCGTGCCAATGCCGGCTTGAGCAGGTTGGCCGCATCGTTCTGGCCAGCGGTGCCGCCGGCACCGATCATGGTGTGCGCTTCATCGATGAACAGAATGATCGGATGCGGACTCTTCTTGACTTCGTCGATCACGTTCTTCAGGCGGTTCTCGAACTCGCCCTTGACGCTGGCGCCGGCCTGCAGCAGGCCCATGTCCAGGGTGTGCAGCTCCACGCCCAGCAGCACGTCGGGGACGTCCTTCCCGGCGATCCGCCGGGCCAGGCCTTCGACGACGGCGGTCTTGCCCACGCCTGCCTCGCCGGTGAGGATCGGATTGTTCTGGCGGCGACGCATCAGGATGTCGATCACCTGGCGGATCTCGGCGTCACGGCCGATCACCGGGTCGATGCGGTCTTCGCGCGCGCGCTCGGTGAGGTTGGTGGTGAACTGGTCCAGCGCCGGGGTCTTGGACAGGCCGCCCTTCTGTCCATCCACCGCCGCTGCGGTCTCGCCGCCAAGATCGCCCTCACCCGCCCCTGCATCGGCGTTGCGCACGGTCTGGCCGGCTTCCTGCGAGCCCTCGGTGAGCTTGGCGAAGTCATGTTTCAGCGCATCCACCTTGAAGCGCACGAACAGCTTGGAGCCGCGATAGGCCAGCTGCGACAGCTCCGGCTCGGTCATCAGCGCCAGCAGCAGGTGGCCACTCCGGATGCGGCTGGTTTCCGAGTCCAGCGAGGCGATCAGCCAGGCATGCTCGAACAGCTTGGGAATGTGCTGTGAAAACACCGGCGTGCGGCTGTTGCCGGTCTTGAACTGGCTGATCTCGTCGGACAGGTCGCGCTCCAGCGCTTCGGGGGCGATCCCGCAGCGGCGCGCGATCAACACGAAATCGCTCTGCGGCTGCTCCAGCAACGCCAGGAACAGGTGTTCCAGATCAACCTCGTAGTTGCCACGCGACATGCACAGATTGGCAGCTCGCTCGGCGGCCAGACGGCAGGTGTCGTCCAGCTTGCTGATCAGGGTCTTGAGATTGATGCTCATGCGGGGAAACGCGCTCCTTGCTGGTTCATTGCAGTGTATGGATGCCGTACGTGGTGTCCGAACGCGGGCCCTCGGCCGACCGCGAGCACATGTAGCTGTCCCAGCCCAGGCGGGCGCCATTGCCGGCGCCCAGTCCCGAACCACGAACGTCCTGCTGGCGCAGCACCAGCCGCACCTCATATTCCAGCGTGCCACCGGTGAGCAGCGACAACCACTTCGCCAAGGCCTGCTCGGCGCTGCCGCCAGGCAGGAAGTCGTCGAACTGCTCGCGCCGCAGCGGGCCGATGCTCAGCCGCATGCGCAGATCGCGCTGCCATACACGGTCGCCTGCCAGCGCGCTGGAGCCCAGCGATGCATTGGCCTGGCCCAGCCGCGTGGCCTGCCCCGCCGGGACGCGGTACCAGGCACCCACGAACTGCTCCAGCACCAGCGGCACCTGGAAGTAGTCCGCGAGCACGCGCTGCATCAACGCCGCCGACACCGGGCGCTGGCGGATGGCGCCGGCATAGTAGGCAAAGGCCTGGTCGAACACATCGCCGTGGCCGTCCACCAGCCGGTCGCGCAGTTCGTTCATGCCCATGCCGAACAGCGACATGATCAGCGGCAGGAAGCGCTCGCGACGGTCGATCTCGTACTGCAGGGCAAGGCGATGCTTCTTCCAGGCCGCGTAGTGCAGCGACACCGCGCGGGTCGAGAAGATGTCCAGGAACGCCCGGGCGGTACGGTCGCGCTCGTACAGTTCGCGCAACTGCAGGGTCTCGGTGTAGTGCAGCGGCAGCGCACCCGCCGTGCCCAGCAGGCCCATGAAGTGCGGGGTGAGATGCACCTCGGCGAGCGTCTCACCGATCAGCGCTTCGTCGATCGCGGCCGCATCCTCGAGCCGGTCGCCCTGCAACGAGTACGCCACGCCTTCGGCGCTCAGCTCGGTGGCCGGGAAGCCCAGGGACAGGGAGTTGCGGAACCGCACCCGCATGGGCACAGCCTGACCGGACTTCACGCCCTGGCGCTGGAACACCTGCTCCAACAACCGCACCGCCTGGAAGAACTGGAAGCGATGCGGCTCGGCGAGCAGCTGCTGCGCTACGCCAGGATCGATTCGCCGCTTCGCGCCGGACATCGGACGATCTCCTCCCCCGACTCGCTGGAGACCAGCACCAGCCGGGTGAAACTGTTGGCATGCACATACAGTGCAAAGAAGTGATCCATCACCTGGGCGAACGCGGCAATACCGGCCCCCACGAAATGGTTCTCGTTGACGGTGAGTCGGATCTCCAGGCCCCGCACCACCGAGGCAAACTGTTTGCCGGACATCCAGCTGGTCACCGGATGCTGCTCGAGCGCCACCAGCCCGTCGATCTGGCGCGCCGATACGCTGCTGCCGGACAGGTCATACAGGCGCAGCATTTCCTTCAACGCGGTCAGGCCGCTGCCGGTCAGCGACAACTGGTTCAGCGACAGGTGCGAAATCAGTCGCCACTGCGCGTTCTTGCCCTGACGGAAGCGCATCGGGCGGGTCGGCTTGCGCAGCAGGCCGATCGCACGCGCGGGCGTGCCACCCTCCAGACTGAGGTCGCCGCCGGCCACGCCGTGGGCCAGCTGGCTGGGCAGATCGCGGTTGCTGCAGGTCAGCTCCAGGCTCACCGTGTCAGTCTGCGGCACGGTCGGATTGAACGCCAGGTCGACGAAGCTGATCTCCGTCTCGAAGCCGGGGCTCTGGCGTGCGATGTCCTCGTCACGGCGCGCTACCCAGTACTGGCCGGTCCGGTCGGGATCCTCGCCGTGATGCAGCGAATAGAACGGCCGGAACGCCTGGATCACCTCGCCCTGCGGGGTCTGGCGGATGCGGTGCACCGAGTCGATCGAATGCACTTCATAGGCGAACGCGCGTCGTGCATCCGGCAACACAGCGTAATTGACGGTGCGATGGGTCACCCGGATCGGCTCACCGGCCTGCGTGAACAGATTGACGATCGGCGTGCAGCCCAGGCGCACATTGCTCGCGCTCAGCTCTTCGAGCACCAGTTGGTTGCCGCGCTCGGGCGCGCTGGCGTGCAGGATCAGGTGCAGGGTGAAGCTGCGGCTGGCGCCGGCCGTGACCGGCTTGAGGTCCAGATCGACGAACCCGAACTTCTCCGGGTAGGCGAACAGTTCGGTGAGCAGGCGATAGGCCGGATGCGAACGCGCCGGAAAATCGACCAGTGCCTCGTTGTCGGCAAAGCCGACCTGGCGCAGCGGCACGCTCTCCAGCCGGCGCCAGCGACCGCCGCCATCGGCCTCGACATAGGCGACCTTCACGCCGAGCGCCAGCGCATCGCGCAGCGCAGCGCGCAACGACGGCTCGCCATCCAGGAACAGGCGCAGGGCGTCGGTGCCCAGCGTGTCGAAACTGGCCTGGTCGGACACCAGCCGGACGTTCAACGAGATCTGCGCACCGCTGCCGGCCGGCAGGCTGGTGGCCATCGGTGCCTCGGCGACACCGCGATAGACGGCAGACTGCACCACGACCGGTGCCAGCACCACGTCGTAGGCGGTGCGGAAGCGGCACGACACACCGCGGACCGGGCGGCTCTGCAGCGCCGTGCCGCGCGGCACGGTGATCGGCGCGCTGAGTTTGGCGGACACGCCGTCCATGTCGAAATGCGCGATCGAGCACGACGGGAATGGCCGCAGATAGTGCGGGTACAGCACATCCAGCAGCGCGTCGGTGAACTCGGGATAGTCGTCCTCGATGCGCTTGGAGACGCGCGCACTGAGCAGCGCGAATGCCTCGATGAGGCGCTCGACGTGCGGGTCCTGGCTGCCGTCGGCATTGAGCTGAAGGCGGCCGGCAATCTTGGGGTAGCGGTCGGCGAACTCGCGGCCATAGCGCCGCAGGTAGGCCAGTTCGCGTTCGTAGTAAGGCAGCAGATCCTGCATGTCAGACCGTCGCCTGCTGGCGGCGCATGCGGCTGACCTGGTACTGCAGGGTCGAGGGCTGCAGCATTGCATCGAAACTCACCGGCTCCCGCGCCGGCTCGAGATCGAGCAGCGCATGGATGGTGAAATGCAGCCCACCCCCGAACTGGGAGCCCACTTCCAGGCTTACCCCCACGTTCTTGAGGCGGCGTTCGTGGCGCGCCACGGCCTGCTCCAGCGAACGGCAGATGGCGGCACGGTCATAGGCGTTGGCCAGGCTCATCGCCGAGAAATCGGCCAGCCCGTAGGTCAACAGGGATTGCTTGCAGTTGGGAAACGCCGCCATGTCGTCTTCCTGGAAAGCCGCCCGGGAATTGAGCAGGCCCTCCAGATCGCGCGCGATCGACTCCTTGTACTGCTCCAGCGATACGGACTTGAACACATGCCCTCCCCCGTTGGATTTGGGGGCATCGTCGAACAATTTCTCGAGCAAGCTGGGTTCGAGTCCCTTCATTCGTCATTCCGGTCTGTCTGCGTCCCTGCATCGTGCAGAGGGGCAACACGCGTTGCGGCCGATCCTGGCCGCGCCCGATGTACTGCCAGTGGCGTTTCAGACTGCGATGGCGCGCTAGGCGCCATCGCAGCGACACAACATCAAACGGCGTAGTTCGGAATGTTCTTGGTTGCACTCCACTGCGCCACGGCCTTGCCACCAACGCCGCCTTCCGGCTTCTGCTGCTGGTAGGTCCACTTGATCGCACCAAAGCTCAGCTGGATCACTTCCTGCGGCATACCATCGGAATCGACCGTGGTGGTGACGCGGTGAACCAGCACGTTCAGCAGCTCGACCAGGTAGTAATTGATCGCGTTGCCGTCCTTGTCGGCGCGCATGAACTCGATGCGGGCCTTCGGGAAGGTGGTGCCGTTGGCAGCCGCCTGGTTCAGAGCAGTGGAGGCGAGGTCGATCGACTTGGTGACTTCGATCGGCGACAGGTTCACACGCGCGGCAGTGGTGCCACCCGAGGTCGACGCAGTGGCCGAGCGCGGCTGCAGGAGATCCTGCGAGAAGGACTGGATCTCAATCCAATCCTTGTGCTTGTCGTCGTGGGACTCGCCCTTGATGGTGTCGATGGAAAGAAAAGCGTGCTGCATATCTGGTCTCCTAAGTTCCGGTCTTCCGTGAGATTGGGTGCCGGGATCGCTCCCGGCGGTTCAGGGGGTTTAGCCCTCTTAGAAAAACGTCACTGCAAATCGGGACATCCGTCCCTTGACGCTACAGCAACATCAAAGCGTTACGACTTCTTTGCAGTCGCCGGCAGTTCGGCAACCAGTCGCAACGAAACAGACAGCTCATCGAGCTGGAAATGTGGCCTGATGAACGCCACAGCGCGGTAGACACCGGGCTTGCCCGGCACTTCCGAAACGTTCACAGCGGCTTCGCGCAGCGGGTACTGGGCCTTGGCTTCCTGGGAGGCGTTGTCGTCCAGCAGCACGTACTGGGAGATCCAACGGTTCAGGAATTCCTCGACGTTGCCCGCCGATGCGAAGCTGCCAATCTTCTCGCGCATCATCGCCTTGAGGTAATGGGCGATACGCGAGACGGCGAAGATGTACTGCAGCTGGGCAGACAGGATCGCATTGGCATTGGCCGAATCGGTGTTGTACTTCTTCGGCTTCTGTGCCGACTGGGCGCCGAAGAACGCGGCGTAGTCGGTGTTCTTGCAGTGCACCAGCGGCATGAAACCGAGGTCACTGAGTTCTTTTTCACGACGGTCGGTGATCGCCACTTCGGTCGGGCACTTCAACGCGACTTCGCCGTCATCGGTACGGAAGGTGTGCGTCGGCAGGTCTTCGACCAGGCCACCGCCTTCCACGCCGCGGATCGCCGCGCACCAGCCGAAGTCCTCGAACGCGTGGGTCAGGCGCGCGGCCATCGCGTAGGCAGTGTTGCACCACAGGAACTTGCTGTGGTCGCTGGCATCGACGTCTTCAACGAAGTTGAACCCTTCCACCGTGGTCCCGTCTTTCGGGTTGTACGGCAGGCGGCCCAGGAAGCGCGGCATGGTCAGGCCCACATAGCGGCTGTCCTCGCTCTCGCGGAACGACTTCCACTTGGCGTATTCGACGGTGTCGAACACCTTGGCCAGATCGCGCGGCTTGCCCAGGTCGGTGAAGGTCTCCAGGCCGAACATGCTTTCGGACGCTGCCGAAATGAAGGGCGCGTGTGCGGCGGCCGCCACGTGCGACATCTGCTCGATGAAGTACATGTCTTCCGGCTGGCGGCCGACGAAGTAGTCACCCACCAGAGCACCGAAGGGCGCGCCACCGAAGGTGCCGAACTCTTCTTCATAGACCTTCTTGAACAGCGCGCTCTGGTCGAAATCGATCGCCGACTTGAAGTCCTTGACCAGATCCTTCTTCGGCGCGTTGAAGACCTTGATCTTCATGTTCGGGCCGGTGGACGTCTGCTGGCACAGGTAGTGCAGGCCGCGCCAGGTGCTTTCCAGCTGCTGGAACTGCGGCGCATGCATCACCGCGCTGAGCTGCTCGGAGATGATCCGGTCAATCTCGGCGATGCGCGCATCGAGGGTCAGGTTGAGGTTGTCCGACACCACCACGGTGCCTTCCAGCACCTCCTTGGCAAGCTCGGAAATGATGTCCTTGGCACGCTGGTGTTCGGTTTCGGACTTGGCGACCTTGCTCTTCTCGACGATCTGGTCGAGCAGGCCGATCTCCTCGACCGCAGCGGACGCCTGTTCGGCAACACCGGTAGCTTCTGCTGCCATGACTTACTCCTCCTTCCCTGTGCCAAGCTTCTTGAGCTGCTCGGTGTTGTTCAGGACATCGGTCAACAGATCCTCGAGCTTTTCGTTGCCGGCCAGCTTGTTGCGCAGGTCGGCGAGCTTGGTGCGCGATTCGAGCAGCTTGCGCAGCGGCTCGATCTGGTCGACCACGGACTCGGGACGGAAATCGTCGATGGAATTGAACTTCAGCTCCACGCCGAACTCGCCGCCACTGTCGCTGATCTTGTTCGGAACGCGGTACACCGCACGCGGTGCCACGCCTTCCATCACTTCATCGAAGTTGTCCAGGTCCACATTGACGAACTTGCGGTCCTTGACCTTCGGCAACGGCTGCTCCGGATTGCCGCTCAGGTCGCCGAGCACGCCGACCACGAACGGCAGCTCCTTCTGCTCGATCGCGTCGCCCTTCTCGACGTCATAGGTGAGCTGCACCCGCGGGGGGCGGATCTTCTGCAACCGCTTTTGAATGCTGTCCTTCTTGGCCATCGGTGTCTCCTGACTGGGGGCCGTACGAAATGCGGATCAGTTGCCGCCGACGTTCTGGAACGGGTCCGCACCGGCACCGGACGACGCCGGACGCGCGGGTTGCGCTGCCGGTGCCGCGGGCGTGGTCGTACGACGGGCAGCCGGTGCGGTACGACGACCGGCACGGGTGGCCTTCGGCTTTGCCGGCGGTTCCAGGATGGCTTCACCCATCGTGGTGCGCAGCGTGGTGGCCAGCGTCTGCGCTTCCTTGCGGGCCGTGTCCGAGGCCAGTGCGCCGCGTCCCTGCAGGCGCTTCAGCGACTGGTTGGCGATGCGGAAACCGGCAACGGTCAGCACGCCATCGGCAACAAGGTCGTCCGGATCGCGCTGCAGCACTTCTTCGGCGGCCACGATGGCACGCGCGTAATTACCCTGATCGAACTGCAGCTGCGCGATGCGCACCCACGGTTCCTTGCGGGTCGGATCGGCACGAGAGGCAGCTTCAAAACTCGTGATCGCCGCTTCGGCACCCGCCGTGGTCACCTGCGCTTCGGCGGTCGTCATCGACGTGTCGAAGGGCGGCACCACCGCCTTCTTCGGCGTCGATGCGCATGCCGCCAGACCCGACAGCAGAACCAATGCCAGCATCGGCCGATAGACGGCCTTCCCCTTTTCCTTCACTTTCATGCCAATCCCTCGTAGAAACTCCTAAAGGTAAGACCGGTCCCCGCCGATACTACACACGGGATTCCGTCCCCTACCGCCGCAAGTGTACAACTGCAAATACGCAAGGGTATAGTGAAGCGCATAGATTGCTTCAATGCAACGCCGCAGATTTTCACACCGTCTTCCGCGTTCTGCTGTATGCGCAACGGACTTCCGCGCATGAATCACTCTCCCTGTCCTTTTTCGCCCGAGAATGCATGAAGCCTCTCATGAGCCGAAATTTTTGCTTAGGCCGTCACACTCTCTTATGTGTTGTCACGGCGATGTCATTGTCCTTGTCAGGGTGCGCCAGTGGCGGTCTTGGCAAGGCTATGGACAAGACGTTACAAGCCGTTGGCATCAAGGAAGCGGCGCCGGATGCCCCGCCGACCATTCCACTGCGGCTCTATGCCGGCACCAATCTCAATGCCGGCAATGACAAGCGCCCCACCGCCGCGGTGGTGAAGGTCTACCACCTGCGCAGCGCCCAGCGCTTCGAACAGGCCCCGTTCAACGCCTTCCTCGACCAGAACGGCGAGCAGGCCGCCCTTGGCGCGGACCTGCTGTCGGTCAATGAGATCGTGTTGACCCCCGGCGCGCGCCAGGAACTGAAGGAGCAGTTGAGCGAAGGCGCTGCCGTACTGGGCGTGGTTGCCCTGTTCCGCGCGCCGGCCGACAACCGCTGGCGGCTGACGTTCGACGGAAAACAGAAGGCGCTGCCAGCCGACGGTATTACCGTGGGAATCCATGCGTGCGCACTGACGACTGACAGCCCGGCGTTGGTCACGCGGCTTTCCGGTGATCCGAGCAGTCTGGCATCCGTGCGCTGCGTCTCTCCTCGCTGAGGGGGTGACTTCATTCTGACGTCAGAATTCCAGCATACGATAGTATCCAAGCCTCGCGTCGCATCAAAAATGTGAGGCGCAGCTCACTTTCACATTCCTGTATTGGGAATGTGTGTGGAAACCTAGCGTTCATCGGGTGCGGTTTGCCTGAAATTTCCAAGGATTGAAATGTGGCGTATGTAAGCAGGATGTCGAAGGTTCTTTGGGGTGAGGGTCTGTTTCTGCGGCCCCAGCATTTCCAGCGTCAGGACGCCTATCACGAGGCACGGCTGCAGGATCTTTCGCTGACCCTGCATCCGTACGCATGGGGCTGCCGCCGCGTGCGTTTTGATCCGCAGGCGCTCAACGGCGGCACGCTGCGCCCGCTGGACATCTCGGCGGTGTTCCCCGATGGCGAGAGCTACGACGCGCCCGTCCACGATGCGCTGCCCGATGCGCTGTCGCTGAAGGACCTGCCGCCCGGCGTGCAGTCCACCGTGATCCACCTCGGGCTTCCCCTGCTGCGCGACGATGGCGATAACTGTGCCGACGCCGACGCCGCGCAGTTGGCGCGCTACCGCCAGGTCAACCGGGCCGCCAACGACCTGTTCACCGATGCGGTGGAGGCCGAACTCGGCTTCCTCGGCAAGGCGGTCAAGCTGCTCACCGACGAGCACCCGCGCGATTCCTACGCCACTGTGGCGCTGGCGCGCATCCGTCGCACCTCCACCGGCGGCTTCGAACTGGATGAGGACTTCATCCCGCCGTGCGCGCACCTGGAAGCCTCGCCCACCCTGCACCGCGAGCTGCGCGGCATCCTGGACTCGTTGCAGGCCAAGGTCGACGCACTGTACGGACTGCACCGCGAGCCCTCCAAGAACATCATCGAATTCCGTTCGGGCGACATCGCCTCGTTCTGGCTGCTGCACACGATCAACTCCTCGTTCAGTGCGCTGGCGCATCTGTACCACCATCCGCAGCTGCATCCCGAGCGCCTGCACCAGGAGCTGCTGCGCATGGCCGGCGCGATGCTGACGTTTTCCAATGCCTACGCGCTCAACGATCTGCCGCGCTATCAGCACACGCAGCCGGAGGCGGGGTTCCGCCAGCTGTTCGACATCATCCGCAACCTGCTGGACACGGTGATCTCGGCGCGCTACTTCAAGATCGCGCTCAACGAGATCAAGCCGTCCTACCACCTTGGACGTCTGGACTCGCAGCGCATCGACGACAACGCCGCGTTCTACCTGGCGGTATCGGCCGACATCCCCGCCCAGGAACTGGTGCAGATGGTGCCGGTCCGATTCAAGGTGGGCGCGCCCGACGACGTGGAGAAGTGCGTGCTTTCGGCACTGCCCGGCGTAAAGCTGGCGCATGCCAACCAGGTGCCCGCCGCGATCCCGGTGCGCCCCGGCAGCCACTACTTCGAACTGGATTCGCGCGGCGCGCTGTATGAGCGGATGCTCAAGGCACAGTCGCTGATGATCTACGTGCCGGCCGGCGTTGCCGATCTCAAAATGGAACTTGTCGCGGTGACCTCATGATGAATTCGCCCCTGCCCCCTACCCCGGGCCCGATGCCTTCGCTCAGCTCGCATGGCGGCATGGCCGCGCCGTCGCCGCAGGCGGCCAATCCGCAGAGCCTGCAGGACCTGATGGCCGACGGCTTCTACCTGCTGTTGCTGCTCAAGCGTGGGCAGCTGCCGTCGGATGCCGAAGCGTTCGTGCAGACCGTGCAGAAGTTCCTCGACGGTGTGGAGCGCAATGCCAATCGCATGGGCATCGCCTCCGAGGATGTCTACGCCGCCAAATACGCGTTCTGCGCGGCGGTGGATGAAGCGATTCTGTCCCAGCCCTCCGCGCTGCATGAGATCTGGGAGCGCAATCCGCTGCAGCTGCGCCTGTTCGGCGAGCATCTGGCCGGCGAGCACTTCTTCGACCGTCTGGAGGAACTGCGCCGCCAGGGGGCACCGCGCCTGCCGTCGCTGGAGGTGTACCACTTCTGCCTGCTGATGGGCTTCGAAGGCAAGTACCGCCTGGAAGGTACCGAGAAGCTCGGCTACCTCACCGCGCGGCTGGGCGATGAGATCGTCTACCTCAAGGGAAAGCGCCACGGGTTCGCACCGCATGCGCTGCCGCCGGACCACATCCGTCACAGCCTGCGTCGCGTTGTTCCGCTGTGGCTGCCCGCCGCACTGGTGGCAGGCTTTGGCGTGATCGGCTTTTTCGGTCTGCGCTTCTATCTGGGTCACGAAACCCAGCAGCGCATGGCGGCCTACAACGACGTTGTCCAGATGCCGCAGCGCACCGCGCACATCACGATCACCCTGCCCTGAGACGGGTGATCGACCCTTCCGCATGACGCCGCACCACCGGCGTCATGCGGATGTCGCGCCGGATCGCGCGCATGCCCACCACTGCTTCAGGCGCGTGTCGACCTGAGCACAGTGCACTCGAATTCCACCCTGCCACGTTACACGTTGTGGAAACGGCGCTGCTGCTCCCCAATCGGTGTGCGGCGTACCTTCGATGCGATGTCCCTACCCGGTCCCTTGGCAGGTCGCGCCAGCAACTTGCCTCCGACACCGACTCAATATCGTGCGATTCATCACAGTTTCCTGTCTATAATTTGACGCAGCGGCCCCGTGTCGCGCTGAATGCGACAAAATCGATCCACTTCCCGTCTGCGTTGCAGGCACACGTCAGGGGGCGTGCGAAGCCGGTCGGTGAAAGAGCCCGTCAATGGGATTTGTTACTGTTGCCGGGTACATGGACGTGAAACAGGCTCTGCGGGCGTCACGCGGCCGCAGCCTGGCACACGCATCATCACACTCCCTGACAAGAGCCTGTCGATATGGATGTCTCTCGCTCCTCGTTGTTGGCCACCCTTGGCGCTCCCTCCCAGCAGGCGCGCCTGATCCAGCTGCTCGGCCCGGCCTCCGGCCTGGTGGTGGAGCGCTTCGATGGCCAGGAGGCGGTCTGCGGCAGCACCCGGTTCGAGATCGACTGCCTGTCCACCGATGCGTTCCTGGACATGGCGCCGTGGCTGGAGCAGCCGCTGACCCTGCAGGTGCGCCGCGCCGATGGCGGCA